>NZ_CANDNZ010000005.1 GCF_947387555.1 Thalassomonas sp. RHCl1 | reverse complement strand
AGTCGGTGATTAGCGCAGCTTGGTAGCGCACTTGGTTTGGGTCCAAGGGGTCGCAAGTTCGAATCTTGCATCACCGACCAATTTTTATCTCTGTTTATTCTACTTATGTAGAGAGAATCAGGAATGAAAAGTGATCTTAAAGAAATTTAAGGTCTACTGTAGGTAATGTGCGCCCTTAGCTCAGCTGGATAGAGCAACGCCCTTCTAAGGCGTGGGTCGTAGGTTCGAATCCTACAGGGCGTGCCATACAGTGGTGGCTATAGCTCAGTTGGTAGAGCCCCGGATTGTGATTCCGGTTGTCGTGGGTTCAAGTCCCATTAGCCACCCCATTTTTATGAATATCGTCGGTGATTAGCGCAGCTTGGTAGCGCACTTGGTTTGGGTCCAAGGGGTCGCAAGTTCGAATCTTGCATCACCGACCACTTTTCTTCTGATATTTCTGTATACTAATTGTGTATCCGTCGGTGATTAGCGCAGCTTGGTAGCGCACTTGGTTTGGGTCCAAGGGGTCGCAAGTTCGAATCTTGCATCACCGACCACTTTTCTTCTGATATTTCTGTATACTAATTGTGTATCCGTCGGTGATTAGCGCAGCTTGGTAGCGCACTTGGTTTGGGTCCAAGGGGTCGCAAGTTCGAATCTTGCATCACCGACCACTTTCTTTTCAGATTATTTCTCCTTTATTTACTACTTCTTTTTAGGCTGATTATTCCAGAATAAGTGTTACGTTGAGAAAATGGAGTATTTTGGCTGTTAACTCCTTGTTTGCAGTGCCTTCCCAACTTATCTCCCTGCTGGGCAAATAAACGCCATAAAACTGGTCAGGACAGTTTTGATTTTTACTTTAACTATTTGATTATTATCTTAATTTAAAATTTTTCCCTACAAGGCTCGACTCTTGAGTCAAGCGCCGCTATAATTTTGCGTCATTATTTTAATTTGAACGTCTTTTATTCGGATTTTCCGGGCCCGGTTAGCCGCTGTTATCGGGGCTGTGAGCAATAAACGTAAGGTTTATCTGCTTGTTAGATAGATGCGTTATTGAATGCGCAAGATGCGCTAATTTTTGAGGTAATTAAATGCAAGTTTCAGTTGAGACTACACAAGGTTTGGAACGTCGTCTGACAATTTCTGTTCCTGCCGAAACAGTAGATGTTGAAGTTAAAAACCGTCTTCGTCACCTTGGTAAAACACAACGTATCAATGGTTTCCGTCCAGGTAAAGTACCGGTTTCTGTGATCCAGAAGCGTTACGGCCAGTCTGTTCGCCAGGAAGTTGCTGGTGAATTGATGCAGCGTAATTTCGTTGAAGCCATCGTAGCAGAAAAAATTAACCCTGCCGGTCGTCCTCAGTTCGTTGCTAAAAGCAACGAAGACGGCAAGCCGTTAGAGTTTGAAGCAACTTTTGAAGTTTACCCGGAAGTTGAATTAAAAGATTTAGAGAAGATCGCCGTTGAGCGTCCTCAGGTAGAAGTGACTGACAAAGATTTAGACGAGATGTTCGTTACTTTGCAAAACCAGCACAAAACCTGGAAAGAGAACAAGCGTAAAACCAAAAACGGTGACAAGCTGACTATCGACTTCAACGGTCGTGTAGACGGTGAAGAGTTTGAAGGCGGCAAAGCCGAAGGTTTTGAACTTGAGCTGGGCTCAGGTCGCATGATCCCTGGTTTCGAGAAAGAAATCGTTGGCATGAAAGTAGGCGAAGAGAAGACAATTAGTGTTACTTTCCCTGAAGATTACCATGCTGAGAACCTCAAAGGTAAAGACGCCGAGTTCGATATCGTTGTTCACAAGACTGAAGGTCCGGTATTACCAGAAGTTGATGAAGAATTTGCCAAGTTGTTCGGTGTAGAAGAAGGTGGTGTTGACGCCCTGCGCGAAGAAGTTGGTAAGAACATGCAGCGCGAACTTACTCAAGCGGTTAAAGCTAAGGTAAAAGAGCAAGTGATTGAAGGTTTATTGGAAGCCAACGAACTTGAATTACCTTCTGCCTTAGTTGCTCAGGAAGTTGACGTATTACGTCAGCAGGCAATGCAACGTTTCGCCGGTCAAATGGATGCTGCAAACTTACCTCAGTTACCTGACGATATGTTTGAAGAGCAAGCCAAACGCCGCGTAAAAGTAGGTCTGTTACTGGGTGAAGTGATCAAGGTTAACGAATTAAAAGTTGACGAAGCGAAAGTTAAAGAGTTGATCGAGTCTGCAGCTTCTGCTTACGAAGATCCGCAAGAAGTTATCGACTACTACAGCAGCAACAAAGAGCTTAACCAGCAAATGCAGAATGTTGCCCTGGAAGAGCAGGCGGTTGAGCTGTTACTTGAAAAAGCAGCAGTAAAAGACGTCGAAGCGAGCTTCAAGGATATTATGAATCCGCAAGCTAAGTAAGCTTTCGATTGACATTCGGCTAATCAATAGCTTAAATGGCTTATATGGGTGCATATGAGCCATTTTTTTTATATTAAGGACTATCTGTTGTTTACTTCTCACAAAAACTCTCACGATTTAACAAGCATTACAGAAAGCGCATTAGTGCCTATGGTGGTTGAGCAAACCGCTAAAGGGGAGCGTTCCTACGATATCTATTCTCGGTTATTAAAAGAACGGGTAATATTCCTGTGTGGTCAGGTGGAAGACCATATGGCGAATTTGATCATTGCTCAGTTGCTGTTTTTGGAGTCTGAAAGCCCTGAGAAAGACATTTATTTATACATCAACTCGCCGGGTGGCTCTGTGACCGCAGGTCTTGCCATTTACGATACCATGAAGTTTATTAAGCCGAATATCAGTACGGTATGTATCGGTCAGGCGGCCAGTATGGGGGCATTCTTGCTTTCTGGCGGTGAAAAAGGCAAACGTTACTGCCTGCCGAACGCCAGGGTAATGATTCACCAGCCGCTGGGCGGTTTCCAGGGCCAGGCGTCTGATTTTGAAATCCACGCCAAAGAAATTTTATACATCAAGGACAAGTTAAACAACTTGATGGCGGAGCATACCGGGCAGCCGATTGAGAAGGTGAGCCAGGATACCGACCGGGATAATTTCTTAAGTGCAGAAAGTGCGGTTGAATATGGCTTAGTTGATGCCATATTAGAACATAGAAACGATAAATAATTTATCCTTATTGTTATCTGCGCGATTTATGAAATACTTAATTGTATTAATCTTAGAAATTAATTTATTTAGAGGTACCGTATGACCGATATGAAAAAAGGTGACGGTGATAATGGCAAGTTACTGTATTGTTCTTTTTGCGGTAAAAGCCAGCATGAGGTACGCAAGTTAATTGCGGGACCATCAGTATTTATTTGTGACGAATGTGTCGAACTGTGTAACGACATCATTCGCGAAGAAATCAAAGAAATTGCACCTAAGCAAGACAAGGAAAGTTTACCTTCACCCATAGACATTCGTGCCAGCCTGGATGATTACGTGATCGGCCAGGAACATGCGAAAAAAGTGTTAGCGGTAGCCGTATACAACCACTATAAGCGCTTACGTAACGGTGACTCCCATAACGGTATTGAGCTGGGTAAGAGTAATATTTTGCTTATCGGCCCTACCGGTAGCGGTAAGACCTTATTGGCGGAAACCCTGGCAAGATTGCTTGACGTGCCATTTACTATGGCGGATGCCACCACGTTAACCGAAGCCGGTTACGTTGGTGAAGACGTAGAGAACATTATTCAGAAATTACTGCAAAAATGTGACTACGACGTAGAAAAGGCCCAGCGCGGCATCGTTTATATCGATGAAATCGATAAAATTTCCCGTAAGTCTGACAACCCGTCCATTACCCGCGATGTCTCCGGTGAAGGGGTTCAGCAGGCATTACTGAAGCTTATTGAAGGAACCATTGCTTCTGTGCCTCCACAAGGTGGCCGTAAGCATCCGCAGCAGGAGTTTTTGCAGGTTGATACTTCAAAAATCCTCTTTATCTGTGGCGGTGCCTTTGCCGGCCTGGATAAGGTAATTGAGCAAAGATGTCATACCGGAACCGGTATCGGCTTTGGCGCTGAAGTGAAAAGTAAAGACTCAGATAAGACACTGACCGAGCGATTCCTGGACGTAGAGCCGGAAGATTTGGTCAAATATGGTCTGATCCCTGAGTTCATCGGTCGTTTGCCTGTGGTCGCCACCTTAACCGAACTTGACGAAGAAGCCCTGGTACAAATCCTACAAGAGCCTAAAAATGCGCTAACCAAGCAGTTTATGGCCTTGTTTGATATGGAAAAGGTTGAATTAGAGTTCCGCAAAGATGCCTTATTGGCTATTGCTCATAAAGCTATGGTACGTAAAACCGGTGCCCGTGGTCTGCGCTCTATCGTTGAAGGTGTGTTACTCGATACCATGTACGAGTTACCTTCAATGGAAAATGCCAGCAAGGTAGTGGTGGATGAAGCGGTAATAAAAGGCGAGTCTAAACCTATTATCATGTACGAAGCCCAGCAGGATCAGGCGGCGTCAGATAGTTAATTTTTAACCACTTTCTTTAAAAAAGAGCCTTTCGGCTCTTTTTTTTTGTTCCTGTGTTGAAAGATACTTGAATATCCCCATATACTTTTAAAGCTTTATAAGATTGTACATAAAATGTTAGAAAAAAAAGGTACAAGCAATTACCGTTCACCTTATATAAATTTCCAAGAGAGTAACCTATGACCAAAGAGTTATCTGGTGTAAGTGATATCCCAGTATTAGCCTTGCGAGATGTCGTCGTTTATCCACAAATGGTTATTCCATTGTTTGTTGGCCGGGAAAAATCAATCCGTTGTCTGGATATTGCCATGGACAATGATAAGCAAATTTTCCTGGTGGCCCAAAAAGATGCCTCCGTTGATGATCCGACAGAAGAAGACGTTTACCTGACCGGTACCGTCGCCACCATATTACAAATGCTGAAGTTACCCGACGGCACGGTAAAAGTGCTGGTTGAAGGGGTACAAAGAGCCGAAATCAAGCAATTTGTCCAGACCACAGAATATTTTACCGCCGATATCGAATTTTTGACACCGATCGCGTCTGCCGAAGGCGAAAGCGAAGTCCTGGTGCGTTCGGCGATTTCCCAGTTTGAAGGTTATGTCAAACTGAACAAAAAGATCCCGCCGGAAGTATTAACCTCGGTTTCCGGTATCGATGATCCCGAACAACTGGCCGATACTATGGCGGCCCATATGCCGTTAAAACTGCTGGATAAGCAGAAAGTATTGGAAATTAACGATGTTGCCGAGCGCCTGGAGTACCTGATGGCGCTGATGGAAGGTGAAATCGATCTGCTGCAGGTAGAGAAGAAAATTCGTACCCGCGTGAAAAAGCAGATGGAAAAAAGCCAGCGGGAATATTACCTCAACGAACAAATGAAGGCGATCCAGAAAGAACTGGGTGAAATGGATGATGTTCCGGATGAAGCGGAGCAAATGACTAAACGCATCGATGAAGCGCAAATGCCGAAAGAAGCCAAGGAAAAAACCCTGGCTGAGCTGCAAAAGCTGAAAATGATGTCGCCTATGTCTGCCGAAGCAACCGTGGTACGCAGTTATATCGACTGGATGATCAGTGTGCCGTGGAAAAAGCGCAGCAAATTAAAACGTAATTTAAAACTGGCCGAGGAAGTGCTGGAAAAAGATCATTACGGTTTAGAAAAAGTCAAAGAGCGTATTATCGAATATTTGGCGGTACAGCAGCGCGTTAACCAGCTTAAAGGGCCTATTTTATGTTTGGTGGGCCCTCCTGGGGTAGGTAAAACCTCCCTTGGTCAGTCTATTGCCAAGTCAACCGGCCGTAAATATGTCCGTATGGCATTAGGCGGGGTCAGGGATGAAGCGGAGATCCGCGGACATCGCCGGACCTATATCGGCTCCTTGCCGGGTAAACTGATCCAGAAAATTGCCAAAGTTGGTGTGAAAAACCCGCTGTTCTTACTCGATGAAATCGATAAGATGGCCTCGGATATGCGCGGCGACCCGGCATCGGCACTGCTTGAAGTGTTGGATCCGGAGCAAAACAGCAGCTTCAACGATCACTACCTGGAAGTGGACTATGACTTATCCGATGTCATGTTTGTGGCCACCTCCAACAGCATGAATATTCCGGGTCCTTTGCTTGACCGTATGGAAGTTATCCGCCTGTCCGGTTACACCGAAGATGAAAAGCTTAACATTGCCACCCGTCACCTGCTGACCAAGCAAATTGAGCGTAACGGCTTAAAACCGGCTGAAATCGAAATTGATGAAAGCGCCATTATCGGCATTATCCGCTATTATACCCGCGAAGCCGGGGTACGTAGCCTGGAGCGGGAAATTTCGAAATTATGCCGTAAGGCGGTAAAAGCCATTCTTTTAGATAAGAGCTTGAAAAAAGTGGTGATCACCCAGGATAACCTGCAGGAATTCCTTGGCGTACAACGTTTTGATTACGGCAAAGCGGATGATGAAAACCGCATTGGCCTGGTTACCGGGCTTGCCTGGACGGAAGTGGGCGGCGAACTCTTGACCATAGAAACCGCTTCGGTACCGGGTAAAGGTAAGCTGACCTACACCGGCTCCCTCGGTGATGTCATGCAGGAGTCGATTCAGGCAGCGATGACCGTGGTGCGAAGCCGTCAGGAAACCTTGCGTATCAACAGTGATTTCCATGAAAAACGTGATATCCATGTGCATGTGCCGGAAGGGGCGACCCCTAAAGATGGGCCAAGTGCCGGTATCGGTATGTGTACCGCCCTGGTTTCGAGCTTGACCGGCAATCCGGTTAAAGCGGATGTAGCCATGACCGGCGAGATCACCCTGCGCGGAGAAGTGCTGGCCATCGGCGGTTTGAAAGAAAAACTGCTGGCGGCACACCGTGGCGGCATCAAAACTGTGGTTATTCCGAAAGACAATGAAAGGGACTTAAAAGAAATCCCTGAAAATGTGAAGGCAGATTTGGCGATTCATCCGGTGAAATGGATTGATGAAGTGCTTGATATTGCTCTGGAACAGCCGGTTGAACAGTGGAAAATTGAAGCATAAATAACCACAAAAGCGATAATTTCCCGAAAAAATGCAAAAAAATGCTGCAAATCGTGAATTATCGCTTTTCAAACGCTGAAACTATGGTAAGTTAGGGACGCTTATAACGCTGGACACCAATAACAACAAGGGGTCCGGTCAAAGATAAAGAAAATTATCTTTTATAAATTTCTTTAACTCGGCGCTTGATGTTCCAAAAGAAGCTTGTTATAAACGGTCTCTTAAAGAACACTAACAAAAAAAGATAGTGCTGAATAATAACAATTTAAGGGGAAGACACTGTGAATAAGTCTCAACTAATCGAGAAAATTGCTGCTGGTGCAGACATTTCAAAAGCTGCCGCCGGACGTGCTCTAGATTCGTTCATTGATGCAGTAACTGAAGAATTAAAAAGTGGTGAGCAAGTGGCTCTAGTTGGTTTTGGTACTTTCTCTGTACGTGACCGCGCTGCCCGCACTGGTCGTAACCCTCAAACGGGTGCAACGATTGAAATCGCTGCTGCTAAAATACCTTCTTTTAAAGCTGGTAAAGCATTAAAAGACGCGTGTAACTAATCAAGCATTGATTGTATTGATTAAAAAGACCACCTAAGGGTGGTCTTTTGTTTTCTGGATTGAGTTCTGCTGAACTTGAATTCGCCGATTTAAATTAAGCGTCGTGTAAAATACTCGTATTCCGGCTTCTGTCCGTGTGAAACGGCAAGGTTAGGAACAGGACGATATTGATATTATTTTTGCTTTTGTGACTTCAAGCGAAGCCTTGCATCTGCTAAAATCGCGCACAAAGTTAGCACCCAAGTGTATAAGAGACAAAGATGTTAGAAAGTATTAGAGAAAGTTCTCAGGGAACGATTGCCAAGGTGATACTTGGTTTTATTATTTTGACCTTCGCCGTTGCCGGGATCGGTAGTTATACCAATACCGTTGATACCTCAGTAGCAGAAGTTAACGGTGAGAAAATTTCACAATCTGCCTTTGACAAGGCATACCAGGCGCAGCGTAACCGTATGGCACAGCAATTTGGCCAGATGTTTGATACGCTTTCGGCCGACAGCAACTATATGGCGAATTTCCGCAACGGTGTGCTGGATAACCTGATCAATGAAAAACTCATCGATCAAAGCACGAATGATCTGGCTATCCGTATTTCCGATCAGCGCTTGAAAAAAACGATCCGCGAAATGCCTGAATTTCAGGTCGACGGCGTATTTGATAACAACCGTTACCTTGCCATTATCAATCAGGCGGGTTTTTTCCAGTCTTCAGACTTTCGTGACTATTTAAGAGTTGAAATGAGCCGCCGCCAGTTAAGTCAGGCACTTGTGGTCAGCGAGTTCAACCTGCCTTACCAGGAAAAAATGCTCTCTTCGTTGCAAAACCAGAAGCGTGATATCCGTTATGCGGTGATCGGCGCGGAGCAGTTTAAGGCAGACATGAGCGTAACTGATGAGGAAATTAATAGCTTCTACCAGGAAAACCAGGTGCGCTTTGAAAACCAGGAACAGGTGAAAGTTGATTACATTGCCTTGGATGTTAACGAATTAGCCAAAGATATTCAGGTATCTGATGAAGACATCGCCAGCTATTACCAGGACAATATCGACAATTACCGCACCGTCGAGCAGCGCCGTCTTGCCCATATCCTGGTAGAATTTGCTGATGATGAAGCGGCGGCAGAAAGTAAAGCCGAAGCAGTGTTAGCGCGTATCAAGCAGGGTGAAGATTTTGCCGAGTTGGCAAAAACAGAGTCGGATGATACTTTCAGCGGTGAAAATGGCGGTGATCTGGATTGGATTGAACCGGGTGTGATGGATGAAGAATTTGACAAATCAGCGTTTGCCCTGGCAGAAATTGGCACCGTCAGTGAAATCGTTAAAACCAGCTTCGGTTACCACATCATTAAATTAACCGATATCAAGCCCGAGAAAACAACACCGTTAGACGAGTTGCGTGATGATCTGCGCGTACAAATCAGCAGTGAAAAAGCCCAGGATAAATTTTTTGAGCTACAGCAGGAGTTAGCGACAGTTAGTTTTGAATTCCCTGACAGCTTAGACGATGCTGCCGGCGCGGTAAATGCACAAGTACAAAGCTCTGCCTGGTTAACGCGAGCGGGCAATGCTGCACCTTTTAACGATGTTAAGGTTATCAACGCCGCTTTCTCTGAGCTGGTACTCAATGATAATGTGAACTCTGATGTTATCGAAATCGGTGACGACTTAGTGATGGTATTGCGCCTTAATGAATATAAGGAAGCCAATGTTAAACCGTTGAGCGAAGTTCAGGCGCAAATCAAAACCGAATTGGTGGCGAAAAAAGCGGCTGAAAAAGCAAAAACGGTTGCTGATGAGTTAATCGCTGAGCTTAAATCCGGCAAAGACATCACTGAAGCCCTGGCTAAGGTGAACAGTGCCTTTGAAGTTAAAACCGATATCACTCGTAACAATGGCGGCATTGACGGCAGCATTAGTCGTGAGGCCTTTGTTTTGGCCCATCCAACGGCTGATACCTTGTCGGTTGCAACAACAGCATTAGCGAACGGCGATCAGGCGTTAATTGAAGTACAGGCGGTTAAACCGGGTGATGCCGAAGAAAGTGAGAGTCAGCGTCAGCAACAGACTTCTCAGCTGGCACAGTCGGCCTATAAGAGTTATGTCGACTCATTAAAGGTAGATGCCAAGATCACCCGCAGAGCGGTTGCTGAGCCTACCTCCATACTCTAAAGAGAGAATCTTTGCTTAATTCGCTTTCTCGATTAGGAAAATAGGGTTGCTCTAGCGACCTCACTATTAAAGCTCCGATATTGTGTCGGAGCTTTTTTTTGCCTTCGAAAAATCATTTAAAAGGGCTATGGCTTTACCCTCTACCGGTTAGCGTTTGCTGTTTAGCTCACAAATACTGTAAATAACCTGGCTGCGGTTAGTTAGCATGGTGAGCACTACCGTTGCTGCAGTTTGAGTTAAGCTTGCCTGAGCATGCAGAACAAGCCATTTTTAAGGTAATAGTGAATGAATATTGAACGTTTCTATTCCCTTTTATAACTCAGGGATGGAGCTTGTCCGCGATATTATCTCCATTAATCTGTAAAATAAATGGGTGATATCTTACAAAAATTTTAGTCAAGGTTAACATTTTATTGAAATGATAATCATTTGTTTGGCTCCCTCTAACGATAAAACATCTTTAGCTTTGGTTAAAAGGTGAGCTATATGCCGTCGGCACTGCGATAAAAAGTAAAACTGTGGCTATTGAAACCATAAAAAAATAACAAAAATAGTCAGCTAATTCTTTGCCGTGTAGTCAGTGATTTTTGTGAATCGCTGCTGCCAATCTCATTCTCGGCTGACAGGTTTTTTCACAGGCAAGGGCTGTTAAAGTTGGCCGTTTCACGGGGGATCAGAGCGCCAGGTTTTGTTGTTTTTTTGCTCATCCTTTAAGGCGGAGAAAAAGTAAAAATGAAAAAAAATTTGTCAGCTTCCTTCTTTGGGAAATCAATTTTTATTTTACTGGTTGATAAGTTAGCTAGTTGAAAACCAAGGTTTTTGTCTTTTGATTTTTCTTCGTTATGATGATAATGTAAATGTCAAGTCATATATCCATGAGCATAAAATGCTAATTAAATTTGACTTACTACGAACGAATTAGTAAAACATATATCAGATAATTGAGTTTAACAATTAAGGAGAACACTTCTTAGGAGTAGGTCAATACCGCCGTAGTTGACGATAAATCTTTTTGTTGGGTTTACCGTGTCAGGGGGATTGATAAAACAAATATTTTATTTAAGAAATTCTAATAAGCACGACTATTATCTTTGTTCCTGGTTGACAGTTTGCCTGTCGTCTGGGAATATTGCGTAGTTTTAGTCTAGAAAAATAAAAATTTAAAACGGCAGATTAATAAATTTGCGGTAGCGAGTGTCACTGGCACTTGTTATCAAAGTTAAATAGCAATTGGTTGGGAACTATGTCCAGAGTAAGTAAGAAAAGCCTTATCGCCTCGACGATAATTGGCGCATTAGCACTAACAGGCAGCAATATCGCTGCAGCTGATGCCTTAACAGATTTACAAAAAGCTGAAGCTAAAATTTTTAAAGCATCAGCCAAATCACAAAGCAAAATCGATAACATTTACGAGCAAACTCAAGAGCTGATCGCTGAGTACCGTAACGTTGTTGATGAAGCGGACGTACTGAGAGGTTATAACGACCACGTACAACGTATGGTTGATGACCAAAAAGCAAACATTGCTTCTTTGCAGGATCAAATCGACGGTATCGATAAGATCAAGCAAGGTGTTGTGCCTCTGATGTACAAAATGATTGATACCTTAGAGAAATTTGTTGAACTTGACGTACCTATGAACCTTGAGCGTCGTAAAGAACGCATCGAAGGATTAAAAACCGTCATGGGCAACTCTGATGTTACTACTTCAGAACAATTCCGCTTAGTACTTGAAGCTTATGAAATTGAAGCTAACTACGGTACTATTTTCGATGCCTACCAGGGCGAGCTTGATTTAGGCGATCGTACTATCACGGCTGACTTCGTTCACATGGGCCGTGTTGCTTTAATCGCACAATCTCTTGATATGAAACATGCCTGGGTCTGGAACAATGATTCTCGTTCTTGGGATGAGTTAGGTGATGAATACTTGAAGCCTGTTACCGACACTGTTCGTATGGCACGTAAACAATTGCCAATGGATCTCACTAAATTACCAGTATTTGCGGCAGGAGCAAAATAATGAAGAAAGTTATTAATTTTGTATTACTTGCGGCATCAATGTCAGCCGGTATTTCAGCTACTGCCAGCGCCAACAGCCTGGATGACTTGTTAAAACAAGTTAAGAACGATCGTATTTCTGAAGCGAAATTAGATAAGAAGCGTGAAGCTGAGTTTTTATCTGCCCGTGCCGATAAGCAAGCTTTATTAGCCAAAGCCAAGAAAGAATTGGCTAATCAAAATGCCCGTAATGCGCGTTTAACTAAAGAATATGCGGCTAATGAAATTACTTTAGCGCAAAAAGAAGTAGAACTGGATAATGCTACCGGTACTTTAGGTGAAATGTTCGGTGTGAGCCGTGCAGCTGCAGCCAATGCCTACGGTGCAATCTCTACTTCAATTGTAAGTGCTGAATACCCGGGCCGTGGCGAAGCGCTTAACCGTATCGCTAATTCCAAGAAGATCCCATCTTTACCTGACTTAGAAGAATTATGGTTTGCCCTGCAAACTGAAATGACTCAATCTGGTAAGATTTCTCAGTTCACTACTGACATCACTAACCTTGATGGTAGCAAGTCTACTGAAATGGTTACCCGTATCGGTACTTTTAACCTGATTTCTAAAGACGGTTTCTTGAACTATAACGATGAATTAGGTCAGGTTCAGCCACTTGCTAAGCAGCCTGCCGGTTATATTTCAGGTACTGCATCCGACTTCTTCAATCACACTTCTGGTTACGCTCCGCTTTACGTGGATCCTTCCCGTGGTGCTATCTTAACGTTAGAAACTCGTAAGAAAACGCTTGAAGAGTTCTATCACGAAGGTAAAGAAGTGGGTTACGCCATCACTGTATTGTTAATCTTAGGTTGTTTGATTGCCCTTGAGCGTATGATTGTATTAGGTGCTATGAGCGCGAAGATCAAATCTCAAGAGAAAAACCTTGACCAACCAAATGAAAACAACCCACTGGGTCGTTTACTTAAAGTTTACCATGACAACAAAGCTGTTGATGCCGAAACGCTTGAGTTGAAACTCGACGAAGCTATCTTGCGTGAAACACCTAAAGTTGACCGTGGTATCAACCTGATCAAGATGTTCGCTGCCATCGCCCCGCTAATGGGTCTGTTAGGTACGGTTATCGGTATGATCATGACGTTCCAAACCATTACCTTGTTCGGTACCGGTGACCCGAAAATTATGGCGGGTAACATCTCTCTGGCACTTGTAACTACCGCTTTAGGTCTGATCTGTGCTCTGCCGTTAATCCTGATTCACAGCATCGTTGCCGGCCGTAGTAAATCACTACTGCAGAAACTTGACGAGCAAAGCGCTGGATTAATCGCTGCGATCGCCGAGAAGGAGTCTAAATAATGTTATTCCTGATAGAGCTTTGGGAATCTGTCAGGAGTTTTATTGCGACAGGTGGTAACGTACTGTACGTTGTTGCCTTCGCACTCTTACTGATGTGGGTATTGATGGTTGAACGCTATTGGTTCCTTGCCTCTGTATATCCAAAGATGAAAGACGATATCGTCAATCGTTGGAATGCCAGAGAAGACACTACGTCTTGGTACGCACATCGAATTAGAGATACTTGGATCTCCGAAGCGACAGAACTACTTGAGCAGCGTCTGCTCACAATTAAAACCTTAGTGGCCATGTGTCCGCTAATTGGATTACTGGGTACTGTTACCGGCATGATAGGTGTATTCGAAGTCATGGCACAACAGGGAACAGGTAATCCGCGTCTGATGGCATCAGGTATATCAATGGCCACTATCCCGACAATGGCGGGCATGGTAGCAGCGTTATCTGGCGTATTCTTCAGTTCAAGATTAGACGCTAAAGTTAAACTAGCAAAGGCTAAACTGGTTGACAGTTTACCTCATCACTAGAGAGAAATTCGAATGGCACGTAAACGTATTCGTGAAGAAGAAGAAGCAGCAATTGATATGACGCCGATGCTCGACATCGTCTTCATCATGCTTATATTCTTTATCGTAACCACTTCTTTTGTTAAAGAAGCCGGTATTGAAGTAAACAAACCAAAAGCAGCTAACCAAAGCAAACAAAAGTCTGCCAATATCTTCGTTGCAGTTAAAGACAACGGTGAGATCTGGTTAGACAAACGTCGTGTTGATATCGAACGTGTTGCTGCGAACATTGAGAAATTATTAGCAGAGCAACCAACCGAAGTTGTTATTATCCAAGCGGATAAAGATGCAAAACACGGTATCGTGGTTAAAGTAATGGATGCTATTAAGGAAGCGGGTATAGATCGGATTTCTATCGCTGCTGCGAAGGGGTAGTTTATGGTTCGCTTTCTAGTATCAATATTACTAGGTGCTGCGGTAACTTTTGGACTTTTTGCGTTCATGGCGTTTCTGGTTTCCAGTGGAGACAGAAGCAAAGAGGAACAGCAGGAAAATATCGTCGTAGAAGTTAACACTACGCCGCCAAAATCAGCTGCTGAGCAGCGCCGTCGGGTTCCGCCGCCGCCTCCGCCGCCGCCCAAGACTCCGCCTAAGCCTCAGGCTCCAGAGCCGGAAGCTAACAACAATGCACCGGGCTTAACTTTTAATATGCCTGGCGTACAAATGGCGAGCGCTACCGGTGGTTTATCTGCCCCGGGTGCCGGCTTTGGCCGCGATGGTGATGCAACACCGATTGTACGAATCGAGCCTAAGTATCCAATGCAGGCCGCTCGTGACGGTAAAGAAGGCTGGGTAAAACTGTCTTTTACCATCAACGAAATCGGTGGTGTTGAAGACGTTAAAGTTATCGAAGCTCAACCGAAACGTATTTTCGACAAAGAAGCAAAGCGTGCTTTGCGTAAGTGGAAGTACAAACCGAAAGTTGTTGATGGTAAGCCGATGAGACAACCTGGCTTAACAGTACAGCTTGACTTCACAATGGAAGGCGCGGGAGGAAGATAATGGCCAATAAATTAGTTACTTCTTTAGTATTAGCCGTTGCCGTCGCCGGTGCTCAGGTACCTTTTTCTGCAGATGTTTTAGCGGCTGACGCTAAACAGGAAAAGAAAAAGCGTCCGACGCAATTGATGGGTCCTTCGGTAGGTAAGAAAGTACAAAAAGCTTTTGAACTTTATTCTGCCGATGACATCGATGGTGCTCTGGCTATCCTTTTGGACATTGAAGCCAAAAAGGATTATGACAAAGCAATTGTTGCGCGTTATATCGCGGTGATGTACACCACCAAAGGTGATAATGAGCAAAAAGCTATTGAATACCTCGAACAGGCGGTTGGTCCCGATATCCTGAACGAGAAAGATCATGGCGAAGCGCTGAAGTTACTGGGTGACTTGCAAATGCAAGTTCAGGACTACAACAATGCCCTGGTTAATTACCGGGCATGGATGGACTTCACCGGTGAGAATGACGCTCAGGTTTGGCTGAAAATTGCCAATGCTTATTATTCTTTAAAGCAGATGGATAAGATTATTGTTCCGGCAGACAAAGCAATTGCGGCGTTTGGTGACAAGCATAATCAGAACCCTTATATCCTAAAGGTTCAGTCTTATTATGAACGTAAGATGTATCCTGAAGCGGTTAAAGTGCTGGAAACTGTATTACAGTTATTCCCGGAGAATAAGCAGTGGTGGCAGCAGCTTGGTATGTTCTACCTGTTGGTTGAAGACAATGACAAAGCGTTAGCGACCCTTGATCTTGCCTATAAGCAAGGATTCCTTGAAAAAGAGTCTGAGATCAAGACACTAGCTAGCTTATTTGCTTTAAACCAAACGTCTTATAAAGCGGCAACATTGCTTGAAAAGCATATCGGCACAGGTTTAATTACCCGTGACGATAAAAACCTGGCAAGCCTGGCTAACTTCTGGCATGCCTCCCAGCATATTGATAAAGCGGCTAAGTATTACGGTGAACTGGCTAAGCTCACCAATGATGCCAAGCATTATCGTAAGCAAGGTATGCTATTAAAGCAGGACGAGCAATTTTCGAATTCTATCAAGGCGCTTAACAAAGCCCTTGACCTAGGAGCCAAAGACGTTGGTCGCATCCAGATGGCTATTGCCGAAGGGTATTTTTACCTGGAGAAATATAAGCCGGCTTATGCAGCTATTAAGAAAGCATTAAAAGATCCGAAAACCAAGAAAGTGGCCAAGGGCTGGGAGTCTTTTATCAAAGATACCGCTCAACGTAAAAACGTTGCTATCTAGTTAGTTTTCAAGTCTGTTAAAAACCAGCCAATAGGCTGGTTTTTTTATGTCCGCTTATCCTGAATAACCTGATGCAAAGGGAAGTTTCGTAAAGTACAAAAAGGAATAGTCGAAAAATAGCAGGGGAGTCCGGCAAAGGTGTTTGAGAGACTCCCGGGATGATACATTGAGTGTTTGCTGGTTTTAGTGGTTAGCCGGTATGCCCGGCTGGTTATGGCGATTAATAGTCACGTATTTTGTCAAGCACCTCAGTGATCGCTATTTTGCATTTCATGGTTTTGATTTGTTCAAAAAAAGCATTTGCCTGAGGGTAATTAAGCTTTAAATACCTGAGCCACTGCTTCATGCGGCTGGAATAGTAAAAACTTTTTTCTCCCTGTAATTCCAAGTCGCTATACCTGTGTAATAAATCGCATAACTGTGGCCAGGTCATAGGTTGTTCATTGAGCTTAATAACATTGGCCAGGTTAGGCCTGGCCAATAATCCCCGTCCTAGCATCAGCTTGTTGGTTTTAGCCTGCTTCATACATTCGATGGCATCTGCCTGACTCCAGATCTCGCCATTGGCGATGATATCTATGTTATGTGCCTCGCATGCTTCTCCGATAAAATGCCAGTATGCCGGTGGCTTATAACCCTGCAACTTAGTCCTGGCATGGACCGTTAACAAGTCGGCCCGGGCGCTGGTGACGGCACTGACGATTTCTTTGAATAAACTGGTATCTTCAAAACCCAGGCGTATTTTTGCTGATACCTGGACTTGCTCGCCTACGGCCTGTTTGACGGTGGCAATAATCTGATGTATTTGCTCTGGGGATTTCAGCAGTACCGCGCCGCCCCGGCTTTTATTCACTGCTTTGGCAGGGCAGCCAAAATTTAAGTCTATGCCGTGGGAGCCCAATTCCATCGCCCGTATGGCATTTTCTGCCAGCCAGTCGGGTTCTTGACCTAAGAGTTGTACCCGGATAGGGGTGCCTGAGCGGGTATAGCCGTTTTGGTGTAGCTCAGGGCAGGTTTTGTAAAAGACATGTTTAGGTACCAGGGAGTCAACCACCCGGACAAATTCAGTAATGCATAAATCAAACTGATTAATCGAGGTGAGAAGATCGCGCATCAATGCATCCACAACACCTTCCATGGGCGCTAAAATAAGTTGATCTGCCTGGATAGTCATTTGTGATGAAAGCCCCTAATTCAAAAAAGGCCACGATTGTAATGGCTATTTGCTAAAATGGCGAAAATATTTCATGCTTAGCTGGCAGAAAATATAAATTTATAACGGATGAAATTTATATTTATCTTTAAAGGTCTACTTAAAAAACATAAAACTAACGGCCTCTGGTCAATTTACATAGTAGGAAACTCAAATGAACTTAATTAAAAAATCGGCAATCGGTGCATTTCTTGGATTAATGGCACTTTCTACACTGAGCATGGCCCCGGCAAAGGCTGAGTCTAATCCTTTTGCTGCTCAGGACATCATGACTGTGGTTGGCCATGGCGAGGAAAAGCAAGGGAAATGCGGTGAAGGCAAGTGCGGTGAAGGAAAAAGTAAAAAAGCCGAAGGGAAGTGTGGTGAAGGTAAATGTGGCGAAGGAAAAGCGAAAAAAGCCGCCGGTAAATGTGGTGAAGGGAAATGTGGCGAAGGAAAAGCGAATAAAGCCGCCGGCAAATGTGGTGAAGGCAAATGTGGCGAAGGAAAAGCCAAAAAAGCCGCTGGCAAGTGTGGCGAAGGCAAATGCGGCGAAGGTAAGAAAACTTCCAAGTGCGGCGGTTAATCTTCAAGCATAGCAATAAGCGGTAACAGGCTTTTTGCCAGCCGCGATAACGGGCTTTATGCCCGTTTTATTTTTTGTGGTGATAAAAACTGTAAGTGGTTAATACAGAAAATATTATTGTTTGTGCCAACTCGCTGAAAAGCGTGGATTACTCAAGGGTAATTTGATCCAGGTCAATTAAATCTGTGCAAATTACTCATTTTGAGCTAAAATGCGCGCCTTTCATTTTATAGAGTAGTAAGATCAATATGTCCCACGATGAGAATTTCAAAGACGCAGCTTCTGTACGTCACTTATTAATTGCTTTTGTTGTCCTGTTTGGTATGCCTTTATTACCTATGTTGATGGGCTGGTATACCTTTTTACAATAAGTAGGTACCCCTGAATAATTCAACTATGAAAATATTAATTGTCGATGACAAACAAACGGTATTAAACAGCTTAACGGCTTTACTGGAAAACGCCGGCCATTGCGTGGTGACCGCCAGTAACGGTTTAGACGGCTTTGAAAAAGCCCAGAGCCAGCAATTTGATTTGTTTGTTATCGACCATCTGATGCCGGTCATGAATGGCCTGGTATTGGTGAAAAATTTACGACAGCATCTTGATACGCAACATGCACCGATTTTGTTTATGAGTACTCAGGGCGTGGAAAGTTTAAAAGCTTTACCTGAATATCCCATGTTTACTTTTTCAATTGCCAAGCCGATCGATGAACAAGAGCTGTTTTTTGTCATTAATCAACTTTCAATTCAAAATAGTCAAAGTCAGTCACTATAAAATTGCCTCAATTTGCTTTATCCTTAGCAATTATCTTTTATATCTTAAGAACAAATGACTGAACAACAATTATCACTTCTCGAAAATGCCGTCCACACCATAGCCAATTATCCATGTGAAGGCGTCATGTTTCGTGATGTTACCGGGATTTTAGATAATGCCGAAGCATTTGCATTAACCATAGAGTTGATGACCAATGCATTTAAAGACAAAGGCTTTACTAAGGTTGTAGGTACCGAAGCCCGGGGATTCTTATTTGGCGCGCCATTGGCATTGGCATTAGGCGTAGGTTTTGTTCCGGTGCGTAAACCGGGTAAACTGCCGCGCGAAACCATTGCCGAGCATTATCAGCTGGAATATGGTCACGATACCCTGGAGATACACCAGGATGCCTTAACTCCTGATGATAAGGTCTTAATTATCGACGACTTACTTGCTACCGGCGGTACCATAGACGCCACCACTAAATTAATCCGTCGCCTGGGAGCCGAAGTCTCAGCAGCTGGATTTGTTATTTCCCTGCCTGATTTGGGCGGTGAAGCCAGATTAAAAGATCTGGATTTATCGGTACTGTCTTTACTTCAGTATGAAGGTGAATAGCAGCCAATATGAGTTATCAGGTTTTAGCAAGAAAATGGCGACCTAAGTTATTTCAAGAGTTGATGGGGCAGGAGCATGTGGTTACCGTGCTGAAAAATGCCTTGTCTCAGCAACGTCTGCACCATGCTTACCTGTTTACCGGCACCCGGGGTGTCGGTAAAACAACCATAGCGCGAATTTTTGCTAAAAGCCTTAACTGTGAGCAGGGCGTCAGTGCCGAGCCCTGCGGGCAGTGTGATGTTTGTGTTGATATCGATCAGGGACGTTTTATCGATCTGCTTGAAATCGATGCCGCATCACGGACCAAGGTTGATGATACCCGCGAGATTCTTGATAATGTGCAATATGCGCCGAGTCGGGGCAGGTATAAAGTTTACCTGATCGATGAAGTCCATATGCTCTCGCGCAGCAGTTTTAATGCCTTATTGAAAACGCTAGAAGAGCCGCCCGAGCATGTTAAATTTATCCTGGCGACCACAGATCCGCAAAAACTGCCGGTCACGGTTTTATCCCGATGCCTGCAATTTCACCTTAAAGCATTAACCGTCAGGCAAATTGAAGAAAAATTAACGCAAATACTGGAACAGGAAGCGGTCAGGCATGAGCCCGGCACCTTAACCCTGTTGGCAAAAGCCGCCCGCGGCAGTATGCGCGACTCCCTGAGTTTGACCGACCAGGCGATTGCCAAAGGGCAGGGCAATATTACCTTAGCCCACTTGCAGCAAATGCTTGGTGGCATAGATCAAAACTGGGTTTATAAAATTTTGATGGCCCTGCTTAAACAAGATGCTCAGGGCTTGATGGCACTATCGCTGGAAATTGCTTCCTATACCCCAAATTACAGTCGTTTATTGGCGGAATTGATCCAACTGTTTCACCAGGTTGCCATGTTGCAGGTGGTGTCGCAACATTTTGATGTTGCCCCCGAGCACCGGGTGTTGCTGGAAAAATTTGCCACCCTGATGTCGCCGGAAGATGTCCAGTTATATTATCAAATTGCCTTAAACGGCCGTAAGGACTTGCCTTACGCTTTTGATGAACAAGCCGCTTTTGATATGGTGCTACTGCGTTTGCTTGCCTTTAAACCGGTAGCAACGGCAGATGTCCTAGCCGATACGGCAAGTGCTAAGGCCGAAACCTCTGCGGCAGTTGATTTTACTGAAACAGCCTTGCCCGAAACCCGGATAGCAAGTAGCGGTACTGCGGTTGAGGCGGCGGCATTAGCGCCGGAAACTCCCGCTCCCCATTCGCTTGAGGTTATAGATAATAGTCATGAGCAAGATACTGGTACTCCTGAAGAGGACATTGATAACTTAGCAGTAACTCCCGGGCAGGGTGAACAGCAAAGTCCTGCTGACCTCGGTCCAAGTGAGGAAAGTTTGGCTGCCGAGCTTAAGAGCATAGAAATGTCTGCTCAATCACTTGGTCAGGTGCCAACAGAGAATGTCAATGTACAGCAAGTACCTGCCTCCTCTGAGCCTGAGCTGGTAACACAAATTCCCGGGCATAGTGAGGCCCAGGAAAATATCGGACAGGATAGTTTAAGCTCGGAGCTGAGCGGGGAATTTACACCGGAAAATGATCCCGAGCCGATGCCGGAGCCTTTAATTGCTAGCCAGGAACAAACCCCAGATCCTGATAACGCTCAGGGACAAGCCGTTCAGGCACAGACGGTGCCGCCGGAAAATGCTGCTCCAGCACAGCCAGTGGTAAGCCAAACCCCAGTAGATGCAGTGCTGGCCACGCGGAATATGCTGCGCAGCCGGAAAAAAGCACAGGAGAGTAAAGGAAAAAAGTCTGATGACGCAGCTTTGCGTCAGTCGGCAACCCCACAAAACCAGCCAGCAGGGGAAGCAGAAGCGAATGCTGATGCGGTTCCGGATATTCCTGCCCTGGAAACCTTGCCCCAGGCCCCCTACACGCCTAATGTGATTGACCCCGCCAACGTCCGCAAGGCAAACCAAGTGGACAAGTGGGCGAATATGATCGACACCATGGCTCTGAGCGGGCGTTTACGGCAGCTGGCGATCCATGCAACCATTTGCGAGTCTTCTACCGAAGAACAACTGGTGCTGAAGCTGGATCAGTCCACTAAACACTTAAAAACCGATGCCGCCCATCAGCAACTGGAACATGCTTTAAGCCAGTATCAGCAGCGTAAAATCACCGTTGAAATTGAAGTGGTTGAGCAAACGGTGGCAGATCCTTACCAGATCCAGGCGGATATCAATGATAAACGCTATGACTATGCCAAAGCCTTGCTGTTAGCCGATGATATCGTGATGACTTTGCAAAACGATTTTCAGGCAATCTTGGATGAGCAAACGATTGCGGCTTTATAACCCATCGTTATGTGCACAGGTTTTTACAAAGTGAATGTGGAAATAAAATCACCCAGACTTGAAATTAAAGCCGTTAACCCCTATGTTTGGCGGTAAATACCCTTGGAGATAAAATTATGATGAAAGGTGGCATGGGCAACTTGATGAAGCAAGCCCAACAAATGCAAGCGAAAATGCAAAAGGCCCAGGAAGAACTGGCGAATATGGAAGTAACCGGTGAAGCCGGTGCCGGTTTAGTGAAAGTGACCATGACCGGCAGCCACAGCGTACGTCGTGTTGAAATCGATGATTCACTTTTTGAAGACGACAAAGAAATGGTAGAAGACCTGGTTGCAGCGGCATTCAATGATGCCGTGCGCCGTGTCGAAGAGCAGAACAAAGCTAAAATGGGCGATCTTACCGGCGGTATGCAAATGCCTCCCGGCTTTAAAATGCCTTTCTAAGCATTAATCTTTATGATATCAAGCGGTAATTCCAACGGGTTACCGCTTGATTTGTTTATGGGGGATGATTTGAGCTGTTAGCGCCTTTCTTCGGGGGAGGTTACCCCGTAACTTGCTTTAAGATCACTACCTACTTTACATCAACCTTTAAACAGGGCACACGATGAAATTCAGTCCTTTAGTACAAGAGTTAATCGACTCATTACGCTGCCTGCCGGGTGTCGGCGCGAAAACCGCACAACGCATGGCTTTTCATTTGCTCGAACGTAACCGTCACGGGGGCATGCAGTTATCGGATTCCCTGGGGCGGGCCATGGACAGCATTGGCCATTGCCAGAAGTGCCGCAATTTTACCGAGCAGGACTTATGTGATATTTGCCAGAGCCCGAAGCGCCAGCTTGCGGAAATTATCTGTATCGTCGAAAGCCCGGCGGACGTGATTGCCATTGAACAAACCGGTGAATTTACCGGTCAGTACTTTGTGCTGATGGGGCACCTTTCCCCGATTGACGGCATAGGTCCGGATGATTTAGGCCTGGATATCCTGGCAAAACAATTGGCAAGCGGGCAATACAAGGAAATGATTTTGGCGACCAACCCGACGGTAGAAGGGGAAGCAACCGCCCATTATATTGCCGATCTTGCCCGTGAATCCCAGGTGACGGTTTCCCGGATTGCCCATGGTGTACCTGTTGGCGGCGAGCTGGAATATGTTGACGGCAATACCTTATCCCATGCCCTGTCCGGCAGAAAAAATTACGGCATCTGACGATTTCGGTGGTATTTTTTTATCCTTTTTACGGGAAACTTTAGGCCAAATATAATTTTCCCGTAAACTTTCCCTTGAATTTTCTCCCGCCAACCCCACATGTAAATTATCAACAAATAAACCGGTTTTCAGTCCGGTTATTATTTATTTTTGTTAGATGTGTTTTATGCCCAGGGGCTGCATTTAACGAAGTATTTATTTTAAGCAACAAAACGTTATTTAAAAGGAGATGTTTCAGATGTCTGAGACTGGTCAAAAAGAAGTTCATGGCTTTCAAACCGAAGTAAAACAATTACTTCAGTTAATGATACATTCATTGTATTCCAATAAAGAAATTTTCCTGCGTGAACTCGTTTCCAATGCCGCCGATGCAGCAGATAAACTTCGTTTTAAAGCTTTATCCGATGCAGATTTATATGAAGGTGACGGTGAGTTGCGGGTGCGTGTCAGCGCCGACAAAGAAAATAACACCATCACCATTTCCGATAATGGTATCGGTATGACCCGTGACGATGTTATCGAGCACTTAGGTACTATCGCAAAATCCGGTACTGCAGAGTTCTTCTCTAAGTTATCCGGCGACCAGGCGGCAGACTCCCAGCTGATCGGTCAGTTCGGTGTCGGTTTCTATTCTGCCTTTATTGTTGCCGATAAAGTGACGGTACGCACCCGTGTTGCCGGCGGCGCAGCCAGCGAAGGTGTCCAGTGGACTTCTGCCGGTGAAGGGGACTTTACCGTTGAAAGCATCGAAAAAACCAACCGCGGTACCGATATTATTCTTCACCTTAAAGAAGATGAAGCAGAATTCCTTGATGACTGGCGCTTAAAGTCAATTGTCACTAAGTACTCAGATCATATTTCCGTGTCGGTAGAAATGCTGACGCCGGAAGTGGCGGAAGTACCGGAAAGTGAAGGCCCGGACGGTGAAAAAATTCCGGCAGTACCGGCTAAACCGGCAGAATGGCAAGCCACCAATAAAGCAACTGCTTTATGGACACGTGAAAAGTCTGAGCTTAATGACGACGAATACAAAGAGTTTTATAAGCATGTTTCCCATGATTTCTCCGATCCGCTGTTATGGGCCCATAACAAGGTAGAAGGGAAAACCGAATATACCAGCTTGCTTTATATTCCTTCTAAAGCCCCGTTTGACATGTATAACCGTGAAAAACAGCACGGCTTAAAATTATATGTGCAGCGGGTATTTATCATGGATGATGCCGAGCAGTTTATGCCGACCTACCTGCGTTTTGTTAAAGGTCTGCTTGATTCTAACGATTTACCGTTAAACGTCTCCCGTGAAATTTTACAGGACAACAAAGTCACCCAGGCGATCCGCAAAGGCTGTACCAAGCGCGTACTGACTATGCTTGAGCGTTTAGGCAAAAACGATAAAGAAAAATACCAGACTTTCTGGGATGAATTTGGCCAGGTGTTAAAAGAAGGCCCGGCGGAAGACATGGCTCACAAAGAGCAAATCGCCAAGTTGTTACGTTTTGCTTCAACGAAAGAAAACACGGCGACACAAAATGTTTCTCTGGCCGAGTATATCGAGCGCATGCAAGAAGGGCAGGAGAAGATTTACTTTGTTGTTGCCGATAACTTTGAAGCGGCGAAAAACAGCCCGCATTTAGAAGTTTTCCGTAAGAAAGGTATCGAAGTCCTGTTATTGTCTGATCGCATCGATGAATGGTTGATCAGCCACTTGACCGAGTTTGACGGCAAGCAGCTGCAGTCGGTTGCCCGCGGCGGCCTCGACTTAGGTGATATGGATGATGAAGAAACCAAAGAAGCCCAGGAAAAGCTGGAGCAGGAATTTGACTCTGTTGTCACCCGTATCAAAGAAGTATTAAAAGATAAGGTTAAAGATGTCCGCTTGTCACAGCGTCTGACGGACTCTCCTGCCTGTATCGTGACCGATGAGCAGGACATGAGCAGCCAGATGATGAAGCTGATGGAATCTGTGGGCCAGCCGGTACCTGACTCCAAGCCTATTTTTGAAATCAATGCCGAGCACGATCTGGTGCGTCATGTTGCCGATGAACAGGATGATGAACAGTTCAAACAATGGACAGATGTATTATTTGATCAAGCCATGCTGGCAGAGCGGGGAAGCTTGCAGGATCCTGCCAGTTTTGTTAGCCGCTTGAACAAATTGATGCTGAGTTTAGCTAAGTAATTTGTTCCTTGATATTTAAAGAATGGCGCCTTCAGGCGCCATTCTTTTATCCGAACAACTCATGCTGGCAGGATTGGCAACCAGGTAAAATTTTGCCACTTTTGTCAGCTTTTTGAATAAATTAATCCTGGCGGTGATCAGCTTATTATTTACTTGTTGATCTACGACTGAAAAAAGGCGTATTTATGCTGCTTTTTTGCTTCTAAGGCCGCTTTGGGCTTGTCTGTCTAGTGGTGAGCTTGTATAGTGTGTTTTTTTTTAAACCGTCATAAATAATATAAGGCAATATTATATGCGCATTATTCTGTTAGGTGCCCCTGGCGCGGGTAAAGGTACCCAGGCACAGTTTTTAATGGCTAAATTTGGTATTCCACAAATTTCAACCGGCGACATGCTTCGTGCCGCTATTAAAGCAGGTACTGAATTAGGTATTAAGGCTAAAGCGGTCATGGATGCCGGACAGTTAGTTTCCGATGAACTTATCATAGGATTAGTGAAAGAACGCATCAGCGAAGACGATTGTAAACAAGGGTTTTTACTGGACGGTTTCCCTCGTACTATTCCCCAGGCCGACGCCATGAAAGAAAACGGCGTTTCGGTTGACAGCGTGATTGAATTTGACGTGCCGGATGAAGTGATCGTTGAGCGCATGGCAGGTCGTCGCGTACATGCCAGTTCAGGACGCGTTTATCATACCACCTATAATCCGCCAAAAGTGGAAGGTAAAGATGATGAAACCGGCGAAGACTTGTCTATTCGCCCCGATGATGAAGAAGCCACGGTACGTAAACGTTTAGCCATTTATCACGATCAAACCAAACCTCTGGTTAGTTATTATAAAGGTGAAGCAGATGCCGGCCAGTGCAGTTACCTGACCATCGACGGCACACAGCCGGTAGAGCAGGTCAGTGCGTTAATTGCTGAAACCTTAGGCTGATCCCTTTTCAGATCTCAGACTTAAAGCCCGCCTGGCGGGCTTTTTTGATCCCGCAATAATATTTTTTGATCATATTTGACTGAATAAACACGTTTTTTTCTTTTTAGGCTCTGTTAATTTCATCATATTTCTTTACAGTAGGGGCAGTTTTTATTTTCCGCTGAATTGAGTAAAGGAATTATTATGAGTGTTAGTTTTGCCACCACAGGTTTTTATGCCGGTTTATTAACTCTGTTGCTGATCGTCCATTCCGTGAATGTGATCCGTATGCGCCTAAAGTTTAAAGTAGGCCTTGGGGAAGGGGCTGAGGATCAACGCCCCTTGATCAAAGCGGTGCGTATCCATGGCAACTTTGTTGAATATATGCCTTTATCTTTGCTCTTGATGGCCGGATATGAAACCGCTGGTGGTAATGTCCAGTTGTTACATGTGTTGGGGGCGGTGCTGGTGATTGGCCGGGTATTCCATGCCATGGGACTGAACAAAAGTATCGGCACCAGCCGTGAGCGGCAAATTGGCATGCTCTCGACCTTTATCGTTATGCTGGTGTTAGCGGTTGAGAATATCCGCTTGTTTCTTTTATGAACAAAGACAAGTAAGGGATTAAGTACAGTAAAAGAGCCAAAATAGTTTTTGGCTCTGTTTTTGGACGTGATAAATAGTTTAAGGTGAGAGTAGCCGATACCGCTTTGATAAAGGAAAGGAGAGCTATTACCTTTCCCTCAAGTTTAATGACTTAATACCTGCAGGTAACCCTGATATTTATAGCCGTTAAGAAAATCCGTTAATTCTTTTTTATAGCAGGGAATAGAAATCTCAGGAAATTCTGCATCGAGTACTTGCTTGAGCTCGCTTTCATTGAGGAACAGAATATAACCTAAAGGCAGGTATTGCGGGTTAAAATCACATTGATATACGGTGGCTCTTAACTGGCTTGCCGTATAACAGTGTTGTTCACCGTAACGTTTACGTAATTTAGGTAATAATTTAGTACCGTATTTTTTAATTGCCCAGTATTTAAACATAGCTTTTTCCCTAATGACTTAACTCAAGCAGTGAAATTGGGAATATTATTATTCTTTACTTATCAAAATTTTGGCCTGATAAGTTGAATAAACACCATTATTGCCCCTGAATATTTAGTAGGGAGATTATAGGCATATTTGCATATCAGTAATATTACGGCACATTACATAAGATTAAGCTTTTGTTTTTGCTGGTAAGCAGGCCTGTATCAGTTTACCGGCCGACATTGACGGGGATCTTGATGGTAAAACCCGCTCCGGTATGTCCTGCGGGAGAGTGGTAAAGAATATTGCCTCCGAGCCGTTGGCTTACCTGATTATAGGCAATATGTAGTCCTAGTCCGGTATGGTTTTGATAACGTTTGGTAGTAAAGAAAGGTTCAAATAGCTGTTTAAGGTTTTCCTGGCGAATGCCGTGGCCATTGTCCTGGTAGGCGATGACAACCGTGTCTGCTTTTTCACTGAGGTCGATAGTTATCTTTCTTTCGGTTGTATCTTCAAAACCGTGAAAAATAGAGTTATGGATCAAAATTTCTATTACCTGAACCAAACAATCCGGATAGCTGTACATCTCAATGTCTTGGGGGCAGGTGATCACATAAGTGTGCCGCGAACGCTTCAGCTCTGTTTTAAACGGGGGAAAGGCACTTTCTATGCAAGTCTGTAAATCAAAGGTTTTAGCGGTTTCGCCATCCTTATCTACCGAGGCTTGTTTAAATGTCTGTATCAGGCTTGAAGAGCGGGCAACATTGTTTTCTATTAATTGACAGCTGTTTTGCAAATCCCTGATAAAATGTTGCATCTGGGACCTGGTTAACGTTTTGCTGTTAAAGCGGGTGTTAAAATTTTCGGTGAGTTCTTTTAATACGCTTACCGCAGTAATGGTGATGCCCAAGGGGGTGTTGATTTCATGGGCTATGCCTGAGACTAAACGTCCCAGGGAGGCAATTTTTTCGACTTCCACCAGGGTGATCTGCAAAGCTTCCAACTCTTTTATTTTTCCCTGTAATGCCTGATTGGCATCCCTTAAGGCTGTTGTACGTTCATCCACCCTGAGTTCAAGTTCAGTATTGAGTTTTATCAATGCCTGCTCGTGGGATTTCAGCTCGGAAATATCCCTTAAGGTACCTGTGAGCCGGGTAGGATTGCCCTGGCTATCAAATTCAACCGCTTTGCCGCGATCGAGTACCCACATCCAGCCGCCTTTTTTATGCTTCAGGCGGTAGCAGGCTTCAAAAAAGCCTAAATGGCTGGTTAGGTATTGCTCCAGCGAAAGGACTAACAAGTCATAATCATCCGGATGAACCACATCTTTTAAGGTGGAGAGATCATTTTCCGGGTACTCCCCGGGCAGGTTAATGTCGCTGAGGTGGTTAATTCTTGTGACCTGGTGGTTATTTAAGTTCCAGTCCCATAATTCATTACCACTGCCCCACAGGGCAAGCTTCAAGCGTTTTTTGCTGGTCCTGATTTCCTCCAGGGCTTTACGTTCGATGGCAAGCTGTTTTCTGGCGCTGATACGGTAATAAATAAAGACCAGCAGGCTAAAGACAAAAAATAAGGCGATCAGATAGGTATTGCGCTTGGCGATCTGGCTGCTGATCTCCAGTGCTGAAATTTTATTTTTCTGCGTCAGGGATTCGATCTGGCGCTGTTTTTGATCAAGCTGATAACTTACCCTAAGGACATCAATATGCTGCAGGCTTTGCTGGCTTGAGATCTCTTTCTGCAGGCTTTGATAGTTTTTGTTTGCCTCCAGGGCAAGCTGAAATTTACCCAGCAGTTCATAAGCCCCCGACAGTTGCTGATAGGCGTTTAACCTGGTGTCATTCGCCCGGGTTTTGACGGAGATATCAATACTGCGTTGCAAATGGGGGATGGCAGCGGCATTTTTTCCCTGCATCTTTTTCATTTTTCCTCTGGCAAGCTCCACCTCGGCAATGCGGCGTTCAATGTCTGCCTCTTGAAAAATCGCAAGCGCGGTGGAGAAATGCTGCGCCGCCAGGTCAAAGTTCCCTTGTTCCCGGTAAATTTGTCCCAGGTGTAATGCGGCGATCCCCTCCCTTACCGGGTGATTGATTTCTTTGGCTAACTCAAGCGCCTGTCTCAGGTGGCTTAAGGCCTGTGGTATTTCTCCCGACAGGCGGTAGGTTTCGCCCTGGTTGAGTAAGGTAAAAACGATCCCCCTGCGGTAGCCTAGCGTTTGTTTAAGCTTTAGTGACTGATCATACATGTGCAGTGCCTGCTGATAATCCCCGATACTTTGATATACCCGGGCGGTATTGTTATATAAAATAGCCAGCGCCCGGGGATCATCGAGATCTTGCATAACGCCTAGCGCTTGCAACAGGTGATCAAGTGCGGTTTCCAGATCACCTATCTGGCGGTAAATCGTCCCTATATTCGCTACCTGGTGGGCCACCTGCTTGCTATCTCCCAGCTGCTGATAGAGTTGTTGAGCCCGCAGGTTATATTCCAGTGACTTTCCGTATTGGGATAGGTCTCTGTGCTCATAAGCCATCAAACGAAAGAGTCCCGCCAGGCTTCTGGTATCATCAATATCCTGTGCGATGTTATAGGCAAGCTCATACTGTTTTAGCGCTTCGCGGGAGGCTGATAAACTTGCCAGGATGCGTCCCGCTACCTTATAGGCAAGTACTTTGTTTGCCTGATTATTGTCGGCATTTGCGATTGTCAGCGCCCGGGAGACTTGCTTGTTGGCCAGATCGGTTTTGCCAAGGTACATATTGGCCGTCGCCAGGTAACTCATGATCTGGCTTTCCTGATCCGGGTTAGGGTTGCGGGCTAAAATGGCGAGTGCCTGGTGGCTGTAAGCCAGGGATTTATCCTGCATGTAATGCACGTTTTCAAATAAAAAAGCGAGAATCAGCGGAATTTTTTCGCTGTCGGGGGCTTTGGCTATGTCTGCCTCTTGTCGGCTTAATTTACCAGGCACTTCCTCCGGAAATGCAAACGAAATCCGCGCAGTCGCCAGGTTGCCGACAAGGGCGAGTATGAGCAGTAAGTGTTTGGCAGCAGGCATCATCTTCTGCCTGCTAGACAAAATAACCGGAGAAAACTTTGCTTAAAACCTTGCTGTAAATGATGTCGTGTACCACTTGAACCGGGAGAATATTTTAATTTTAGTCCACATCCTTGTGGTGATCACCCGTGTCCTGGCGCAGTTATTTTGTGCCTGCGCCTTATTTGTTATGCCGTTTGGCCAAGACCTCCATCACTTCGCTCAGATCGATATTTTTATCCTGCAGTAATACTAAGGTGTGGTAAAACAAATCGGCGCATTCCCCCAATAGTGCTTCCCGGGATTCGGCTACCGCCGCTAAAGCTACTTCAACCCCTTCTTCTCCCACTTTTTGTGCCATTTTAGTGGTGCCCCTGGCAAATAAGCTGGCGGTGTAACTGTTGCTTGGGTCATCGTCTTTTCTTGAGGCTATGACCTGCTCAAGGTAACCGAGGAAGTTCTTCTGGTGAATATCCTGCTCGGGAAAACACGAGTCCGTACCCAGGTGACAGGTGGGTCCCTGGGGGCGGCAGAAAATTAGCAGGCTGTCTTGATCGCAGTCACAGATAACATTATCCAGGTTAAGGTAGTTACCCGAAACTTCCCCCTTAACCCATAACCTTTGTTTCGAGCGGCTGAAAAAGGTCGCTTTACCGGTTTTTAAACTGGCGGTCAGGGCTTCGCGGTTCATATACCCCTGCATCAGCACAGCGCCGGTATCCTGGTGCTGGATAATGGCCGGCAACATATCCGCCATTTTATCCCAGGCTAACAGTTCAATATTGTCTAATGTTACTTGCATAATCGGATCTCTATTTGTTGCTCGGCTAAATATTGCTTTAGCACGTTTATTTCAATCATTTTTTTGTGAAAGACACTGGCGGCCAGGGCGCCGTCGACATCGGCTTGCTTAAAGACGTCTTTAAAATGCTCCTCCCTTCCGGCGCCGCCGGAGGCGATTAACGGAATATTGCAAATGTCGCGTACCAGGGTTAACTGCTCCAGGTCATAACCCTGACGGACCCCGTCCTGGTTCATACAGTTGAGCACGATTTCACCGGCGCCGAGGGCCTGCACCTCTTTCACCCAGTCTAAGGTGGTCCAGTTGGTGGCCGAGGTTTTCTTCTCATCACCGGTAAACTGGTATACCTGGTATTGGCCTGTGCTTTTATCATAAAAGCTGTCGATACCCACCACCACGCACTGCTGGCCGAAATAATCGGCGAGCCTGGTGATAAGCGCCGGGTTTTGCAGGGCAGGGGAGTTAATGCTGATCTTATCTGCACCCATTTTTAAAATTTGTTGGGCATCTTGTTCGCTTTTGATGCCGCCGGCGACACAAAAAGGAATATCGATCACTTCGGCAATGCGTCTGACCCAGCTTTTATCCACCACCCTGGCATCGCTGCTGGCGGTAATATCGTAAAAAACCAGTTCATCGGCCCCGGCATCGGCATAAGCCTGGGCCAGCGGCACAATATCACCGATGATTTCGTGGTTGCGAAACTGCACGCCCTTGACGACCTTGCCGTCTCTGACGTCGAGGCAAGGAATTATCCGTTTGGCCAGCATGCGATAGCCTCCTCTAAAGTAAACTTGCCTTCGAGTAAAGAGCGACCAAGGATCACGCCGCTGACCCCGGTGGGGATCAGGGCTTTAATGTCTGCCAGGCTGCCGATACCGCCTGAGGCCTGCCATTTTATCTCGGGGTAGTTTTGGCAAAGCTCAGTATAAAGGCTCACGTTTGAGCCGCTCAGGGTACCGTCTTTGCTGATGTCGGTACATAATACGTGTTTGATGCCGGCATCTTGGTAGCTATCGAGCAAGGGCTCTAAGGTAATGCCGCTATTCTTGATCCAGCCATGGGTAGGCAACTGCTTACGCCCCTGCTCATCAATGCGGATATCCAGCGCCAGCACGATTTTTTCACCGCCGTATTTTGCCAGCCATTCTTGTACCAATGCCGGTTGTTTGATGGCCAGGCTGCCGATCACTACGCGATCTGCGCCCAGTTCAAGCAGTTGCTGCACATCCTGTTCATTACGGATGCCGCCACCGACCTGGATCACCATGCCGGGATGCTTGACCAGTTTTTTTAGCGTGGCCAGCTGGCGTTTGGTGCTGTCTTTGGCGCCGTCTAAATCAACAAAGTGCATCACCTTGGCACCTGCGTTTGCATAAGCTTGCTGGCGCTCCTGCGGGGAATATTGGTATTGGGTTTTCTGCTGATAATCCCCCTGATACAGTCGCACTACTTCGCCATTAATTAAATCTATTGCCGGGATCATCATAATGGCTTATCTCCTGAAGCTTTACGTTGTAAAAATGTTTTATTATTAATTGCTTGCATTATAACTCCAGAAAATTTTGGATGATTTTTCTGCCCAGCGCACCGGAGCGCTCGGGGTGAAACTGACAGCCGATAAAATTGTCTTTGGCGATGGCGGCAGAAAAAGTGCTGCCGTATTCACAGCTGGCAACGGTAAACTCGCTTACCGGCGCAGCAAAGCTATGGACAAAATAAAAATAATCCCCGGGGTTAATACCGGTGAATACCGGGTGATCAGTTACCGAAGTTAAGGTATTCCAGCCCATGTGGGGTAGGCGCTTACCCATTGCCTGCAATGGTGAGATCCTGGTTGGGATCACATTTAAGCCGTTAACCTGGTTGGCTTCACTTGCAGCACCTTCAGTTGAAGGCTTTACACCTTCAGTTGATGACTCTGCCATCAGCTGCATGCCCAAACAAAAGCCTAATACCGGCTGTTTCAATGCTTTAATTGTGGTCACCAGATTCTTTTGGCGGATATTTTCCATGGCATGGCGGGCATTGCCCACCCCGGGTAAGAATACTTTATCCGCCTGGCTGATGACCTTGGGGTCATCTGAAATGGTAACCGGGTAACCTAACCGTTTTACCGCCGATTCAACCGAGAACAGATTGGCGCAGCCGGTGTCGATAATAATATTGTTCACTATAAGGTCCCTTTGGAGCTGGGCAGTTCATTACCTTCAATTTTAATTGCCTGGCGCAACGCCCGGCCAAAGACTTTAAACAGGCTTTCTACCTGGTGGTGGCAATTTCCCTCGCTGGTGGACAGGTGCAGGGTAATGGCCATGGCATCCGCCAGCGAGCGGAAAAAGTGCGATACCATCTGGGTGGACATATTGCCGACCCGGCTGTCGGTAAATTCGGCGTCAAACTCCAGCCAGGGACGGCCGGACAAATCTATCGCACATTCGGCGCGGCACTCATCCATGGGCAGGACAAAGCCAAAGCGGCCGATACCGCGTTTATCACCTAGCGCCTGTTTTAATGCCTGTCCCAAGGCCAGGGCGGTATCTTCTACGCTGTGGTGTTCATCGATATGATAATCGCCATTGACTTTGCAATTTAAGCTGAAGCCGCCGTGGGTGGCGATTTGTTCCAGCATATGGTCAAAAAAGCCTGAGCCGGTATTAATGGCAATATCACCGCTTTTATTGAGATTGACCAAGACTTTTATATCGGTTTCTTTGGTGGTGCGGATCACTTGGCTCTGTCTTGGCTTTTTCAGTAATAATTCGCCGATGGCGTCCCAGTTCAGGTTTTTCCTGTCATATTGGAGTCCTTTGATGCCCATATTTTCAGCCAGCTTAAGATCTGTCTCCCGATCACCAATAACATAAGAATTGGCAAAGTTAACCTTGCCTTGCTGCAGGTAATCACTGACCAAACCCAGCTTAGGTTTGCGGCAGCTGCAATTGTCCTCTTCAAAATGCGGGCACAGCAGGACATCGGCAAAGGTGATGCCTTGTGAGTCAAACAGATCCATCATTTTGTTGTGGGGCAGGTCAAAGTCCTGCTGCGGATAACTTTGTGTGCCCAGCCCATCCTGGTTTGATACCATCACCAGGGTAAAACCCTTTGCCTGCAGCGCCAGCAATACCGGGATCACCTTAGGTTCGAACACCAGCTTTTCCAGGCTGTCCACCTGCTTATCTGTTACCGGCTCTTCAATTAAGGTGCCGTCTCTGTCTATAAATAAAATATCTTGCTGGCTCATATTAGTTCTCTGAAAGTGTTTGTTGTTTTGGTTCTTGCTGAGGTTCTTGTTGAGACAAGGTTTGGCTAAAGGCCTGGTTGATCACCTGTTTCACCAGGCTAAGTTCCCGCGCGCTGCCTATGCTGATGCGCAGGCAGTTGCCTAGTTGCCGCTGTTTTGACTGGTCACGGATTAAAATACCGGCACTAGTCAAAGCATTGAAAATAAAGTCTTTATCCTGTGTTTGAAACAAGACAAAATTGGCATCGCTGTTAAATACCCGCTGGCACCAGCTTTGCTCCGTCAGCCAGCTGGCTAATTCAGTCCTTAAGATATTATTTTCCTTCACCCGCACCGACATTTGCGCCAGTGCGGGTTTTTCCAGTGCCCGGGCGGCAATATCGGCTACCGGACCCGGTACGGGATAAGGGGCAATGACCTTACTGAGCAGGGTGATAATTTCTGTGCTGGCCAGGGTAAAACCGCAGCGTAACCCCGCCAGGGCAAATGCTTTTGACAGGGTGCGCACTATGACCAGATTAGGGTATTTGGGCAGTAAATTGCTGACAGAACTTTGCGGACAAAACTCAATATAGGCTTCATCAACCACCACGACAGCGCTTTGCCCGAACAGTGCCAATGCTGCTTCAATTTGCTCAAGCGGTAGTAAATTTCCCGTCGGATTCCCCGGCGAACACAAAAAGACCAGTTTAGTGTTGTCGACTTCCTGTGCTAAACCGTCCAAATCTAACTCGTTGTTCACCAGAGGCACCTCTATGATACCGGCACCGTGGTTTTCTGCGCTGATGGCGTACATGCCATAGGTGGGCGGACAGATCAGGATATTGTCCCGGTACGCCTTACAGAAAGTACGGATCAAGAGTTCTATGCCTTCATCTGCTCCACGGGTGGCCAGGATATTATTTACCGGCAAACGGCAGTAATCGGCATAAGCGTTCAGCAGGTTGTCCGGTTGGAAGTCCGGATAGCGGTTAATGCTGTCGCCGTTTATCTGGTAGATACCCGGGCCCGGCGCTTCGTTGGCGTTTAGCCAGACTTTTGCATTATTTTCGCTGCCGGCCTGGAGACGCCGGGCCGACTGGTAAGGCACCATCTCGATGAGCTCTTTGCGTGCCAGCTGCTCGGCTATATTGGAGTTGTTCATAGGCCTTCACCTTGTGCTTTATTTTGTTCACTATTTTGCTCTAGACGTATGGTTACCGCGCGTTTATGACCATCCAGGCCTTCGGCATCGGTTAATTCCGTGATGCAGGGGGCTAGACTGGCAAGACCGGCTTTGGTGATCTCCTGTATGGTAAAGCGGCGGTAAAAGTCGGCTAAAGATAAACTGCTGCACACCTTGGAGTAACCATAGGTGGGTAAGACATGGTTGGTGCCGCTGGCATAATCACCGGCAGACTCCGGGGTATAAGCGCCGAGAAACACCGAACCGGCATTGCGTATCCCTGCCAACTGGGTTTTGGGCGTTTCGGTCTGGATGATCAGGTGCTCGGGGGCATACTGGTTGGATACCTGTACTGCCGTGGCTAAATTATCGGTTAAGATCAAGCGGCTTTGTGTCAGAGCCTGTGCGGCAATGTCACGGCGGGACAGCTGCGAGAGCTGTTGCGCCATGGCCTGCTCAACCTGAGCAATCAAAGACTCGCTATCAGAGACCAGCACCACCTGGCTGTCGGGGCCGTGTTCTGCCTGGGATAATAAATCAGCCGCGACAAATGTTGCGTTACTGTTTTTATCGGCGATGACTAAGACTTCCGACGGACCTGCCGGCATGTCGATGGCAAAGCCGGGTACCTGCTGGGACAGCTGTTTTTTCGCTTCGGTAACAAAACGGTTACCCGGGCCAAAAACTTTACAAACTGGTTCTATGCTTTGTGTGCCATAGGCCAATGCGGCGATCGCTTGTGCACCACCCAAGGTATAGATTTCATCTATGTTGCAAAGATCTGCCGCCACCAGCACTTCATCAGCTAACTTGCCGTCGCTATCCGGCGGGCACACCAGCACTTTACGCCCGCACTTTGCCAGCTGGGCAGGCACGCCCAGCATCAAGACCGTTGAGGGCAGGGGAGCTGAGCCAGCGGGAATATACAAGCCAACACTTTCTATCGCCTGTGAGGTTAAGGTACAGACCACACCGGGGCGGGTTTCTACGATAACATCTTGTGGCTGTTGTGCCTGGTGAAAGCTTTTGATCTGCTCGTAGGCAGTGTTAATGGCCGCCAGGCGCTCGCTGCTCAGGACTTTTTTCGCCTGGTCAACCTGGGCTTGTGTCACCTGTAAGCTGTCCAGCGCGATACCGTCAAACTTTTCTGTCAGTGAAAATAATGCCTGATCTCCCTGGGTTTTGACCTGGGTTAATATCCCGGCGACCTGGCTTGAGAGCTGTTCATTTTCCGCGATTGCCGGTCGCTCCAGCAAAGCTTGTTGCTGCTTGTCGGTTAAGTTTTTCCAAATAATCATAGTGCTTGATACCTTATGCCTTAGCCTGTCCCTTAACCCATCATTTTTTCAATCGGCATCACCAGGATGGAATTACAGCCGAGTGACTTCAGTGCTTCCATGGTTTCCCAGAAAATGGTTTCCGTGGCTACAACATGTACCGCCACCAGGTCATCCCGACCGGCAAGGGGTAAGATGGTCGGGGTTTCTTTACCCGGCATCAGGGCGCTGACCTCGCTGATACGATCTTTTGGCGCGTGCAACATAATGTATTTACTTTCCTTGGCTTTCATTACCCCCTGGATACGCGGCAATATGGTGTTGAGTATGGACTGCTTTTCCGGGGAAAGTTGTTCAACCGTTTGAATAAGCGAGGCGGTGGAGCGGAAAATGATCTCTACTTCTTTTAAGCCGTTGGCTTCTAAGGTGGTGCCGGTTGAGACCAGATCGCAAATGCCGTCCGCCAGGCCAACCCGGGGGGCGACTTCCACCGAGCCGTTAAGCATACAAAAATCGACATTAATGCCGTTTTGCGAGGCAAAGCGTTTCAGTAGCTGTGGGTAAGTAGTTGCAAAACGTAAACCGTTGAGGCTGTCTACGCCTTGGTAGTTAAACTCTTCCGGCATGGCAATGGATAAACGACAGCCACCGAAATTGAGTGGCGAGGTCTTGATATATTCCGACTTACTGCCCATCAGCTGGCGCTCTAAGGCGGCTTCTTCCAGGGTGTTGTCGCCGACTATGCCTAAATCGCACACGCCGTCCATCACCAGTCCGGGAATATCACTGCTGCGTACCCGCATGATATCTATGGGCATATTGGAGACATGGGCCAGCAGGCGGCGGTCGCTAACATTGAGTTTTAAACCACAACGTTTGAGTAAACTTTGGGTGTCGTCGCTTAATCTGCCGGATTTTTGCATTGCGATGCGTAAACGTGTTTCGGTAGTCATGTGCCAGTATCCTAATGTTGTTAGCGGCAATTTTTTGCCGGTAAAAAGTAAAAACCCCGAGAGAGTTGGACTCTTTCGGGGTTTTGGAAACTGGTTATCTGCTTGCATTCACCGCTGAAAGAGCCATAGCCCTCCAGCGAATAAACCTGAATGGGCTAATCGTTATGGTGGTGATGATGATGTAGATTAGTCAGGTTTAAAATCATGTGCTTGTTAACTCTTTAAATGTTGCGGTGTAAAGTAAATATTACACTCGGTTAATTAATATCTGCTTGATTGCTATTTACACTACTTGGAAAATAACATTGCCGCAAGTATAAAATAAACTTCTTTTAAAAAAAAATGGTCTAACTTATTCAGCGATCCTAAATCGGGCCGATATAGTAGGTAGATTAACGGCAAAATTACGGTTTATTTTGATTAACTTGAGAGGGCAAAATGGATATTTTCACCACAGCGCTCACCCGGGTGGTGCCGGTACCGATAAAGCCGAAAGAACTTAAGGTTAAAGCGCTTGTAAAAGAGGCCAGAACCCGTGAACTTGAGCAGGAAATGGATCACCTGGAACATGCGGGCAGTTTTTTTATTCCCGGTTATCATCCCGAGCACAATAATGAGCATACTGCCGGTGGCAATCACGAAAACGAGGAAACGGCTAACAAAAGTGCTGAGAAAAAACAGCAAACGGGTGTAGCAGGGAAAGCTAAGACTGAAAAAAACGTAGAGAAACCTGAAGATGAGCCGCCGCATTTAGATATCTTTGTTTGATATTGTTGCCTTTCAGGTGTGGCTTTTGCTCCCGGCAGATGTCTTTTAAAAAGCAGGGGATGGTGAGCGGAATCAGCAGTCACGGTGTGAGTGCTGATTCTATTACCACAGACTGCCTGATTTATGGCTGCACACAAGTTCTGGCACAACTCCAATAGAGACTGCTGCAATAATTTGAGTCATAGCCATGGTTCATACAATCGGTATATACAGCCATGCAACGGGCTGTTCCATCACAAGTTATTGCACTGACATTAAAGCCGACAGTTAAAGCACAGCTGGCCAGCAAGGTGAGTAGTTTCTTTTTTGTCATCATGTCGATAGTTCCTTATCTTATTGTTGAATCGGTTAATCTCGCTTACGGTTGTTTCATCTTCCCAAGCTTTATTTATGGTGATCTAATTAGGCCGCTGATGAAAAACTTTTGTTATGTAAGTGAGGTTTTATTAAAGCTGATGCACTTTCCTTATGCCCCTCCCCAACAGGGGAGGGGCATAAGGAAAAATCAGTGCTAAGCTTGTCTGCTCCTCATGGCCCTTGGCTCAATCTATACCTACAATTCCCGATCTTAAATATTGGCGGTATTTACTCTCACTATGGGAATAAATCGGCATTTATGTCGATTTTGGGTATAATGGCCAAAAAACAGCTTTAACTGTGTAGAACGATAACCCCTGAATGAAATCCGTAGAACGTGCTTTTTCCGACAATGGCTTGCTGGCCAATGCCATCAGCGGTTTTTCTCCGCGCCAGGCGCAAATCGATATGGCGATGGAAGTGACGCTGGCGATAGCAAACAAGACTTCTTTGATTGTCGAAGCGGGTACGGGTACCGGAAAAACCTTTGCTTATCTTATCCCGGCTTTACTGGCCAATAAAGAAGCGGCGGAGCAGGAACAAAGTAATAAAAAAATCATTGTCTCTACCGGGACCAAAAACCTGCAGGAGCAGCTGTTTCATAAAGATATGCCGCTGATTCGCAAGGTGTTGGCCACCAATGCCCGGATCGCTTTGTTAAAAGGGCGGGCGAACTATTTATGTACTTACCGGCTGGAGCAGTATCAAAGCGGCGGTGGCCAGCTTGATGCCCAGATGTTAACAGATTTGGTGAAAGTGAAAACCTGGGCTAATACCACGCTAACCGGCGATATTGGCGAGCTGGTCAATGTCCAGGAAGGCTCGGCGATTTTCCCTTATGTCACCAGCACGGTAGATAATTGCCTGGCAAGGGATTGTCCCCATGTTAAAGACTGTTACTTAATTAAGGCCAGGGAAAAAGCCATTGAAGCCGACCTGGTGGTGGTGAATCATCACTTGTTTTTTGCCGATATGGCGTTAAAAGATACAGGTTTTGGCGAACTGATCCCCAAGGCGGATGTGGTGATTTTTGATGAGGCCCACCAGATTTCCGATATTGCCAGTGAATATTTTGGCGAGGCATTTTCGACCCGCCAGTTACTGGATTTATGCTCGGATGTGCTTCAGGTGTACCGTACCAGTCTTACCGATGTTAAACAGCTGGGTCGGGCGGCGGAAAAACTGATGAAAACCACCCAGGAATTCAGGCTGTTATTTCCTTATGAACCCGAGCGTGGCAACTGGCGCGAGCGACACCGGCAAGCTAGAATTGCCTCGGCTTTTACCGTGATTAAAACCGATCTTGATTTTCTTTACCAGGTGATCAAGTTATGCGTGTCCCGTAATGACGCCATCGATAATTGCTTTGAACGGGCGGTAACCTTACTGAGCAAATATGACATCATGGCCAATTTGGAGGTCAGCGGCATGAGTTTCTGGTATGAAACCACGCGCCGCCATGTGGTATTGCATCAAACCCCCTTGTCTGTGGCGGATAAGTTCAGCGCTTATATCAAGGCATCAGGTGCCGGCTGGATATTTACCTCGGCTACCTTGGCGGTGGACGGTACCTTTGAGCACTTTGCCAAACCTTTGGGATTAGATCAGGCCAGTCATTTATTGCTCGACAGCCCGTTCGATTACCAGGCGCAGTCCCAGCTGCTGGTGCCGCGCTTTTTGCCGGAAGCCAACCACAGAAACCGCGCCAGTGCCCTGGCAGAGCTGGCGATCCCGTTGATCAAAGCCAGTGGCGGCGCCTGTTTTATGTTGTTTACCAGCTACCGGGTGATGAACCAGGTGGCAGAGCTGCTTGAAGGCAAGGTGGATAATCCTTTGCTGGTGCAGGGGCAGATGGCTAAGCAAACCCTGCTCAGTGAATTTATCGACAATGACAATGCCGTCTTGCTCGCTACCGCCAGTTTTTGGGAGGGGGTAGATGTTCGCGGTGACAAGCTCACCTGTGTTATTATCGACAAATTGCCCTTTGCCTCGCCCGATGATCCCTTATTGCAGGCGCGCAGCGAAGATGTGAAACGCCAGGGGGGAGATCCTTTTTACCATATCCAGTTGCCCCAGGCGGTGATCGCCTTAAAACAGGGGGTCGGGCGTTTGATCCGCGATGTCAGCGATCAGGGTATTATGGTGATCTGTGATGACCGCCTGGTAAACCGGCCCTATGGCGAGGTATTTTTGAAAAGCCTGCCGGATATGAAACGCAGCCGTAACCTGGATCAGGCGGCGCAATTTTTACAAACCATCACCGCTGAAAACGGTGAAAAAGCATAATTTAAAGCATAGTTTTAAGAGAGATAGAAAGTGAATTTTTTGGCAATTGATGCTTCCACCGAAGCCTGTTCGGTCGCACTGCAATACAACGACAAAGTAGTGAGCCGTTATCAGCTTTGTCCCCAGTCTCACAGTTTAGAGTTATTACCTATGGTGGATCAGGTGCTGAACGAAGCAGGTTGTAAATTAAAAGATTTGGACGGTTTGATCTTTGGGCAGGGGCCGGGCAGTTTTACCGGGGTACGCATCGGTATCGGGGTTGCCCAGGGGCTGGCTTATTCTGCTAATTTGCCTTTGGTTGGCGTATCAACCCTGCAGGCGATGGCACAGCTTGCCTATAACAATCACCAGCAAACGCAGGTGATTGCCGCCATAGATGCGAGAATGTCTGAAGTTTACCTGGGTTATTATGAAGCCGGCAGCGACGGCATTATGCAGGCAAAACTTGATGATGCGGTGTTACCCCCGGAGCAGGTTGGTGGACATCTAGCAGGATTAAGTGAGGGCGCCTACGGTGTCGGTACCGGATGGGATGCCTATGAGGAAAAATTAACGGGCTTAAAAACCAATACCGGCTCACCGGAGGTTTTGTTCCCGGCTGCCGAGGCTATGTTGGCGATCGGTGCTGCGGCATTTGCCCGTGGCGAACAGGTCAGTGCCGAGCAGGCACAACCTGTTTATGTCAGGGATACGGTCTCCTGGAAAAAACTGCCGGGCAGGGAATAAGCACATTTTGCTAAAAGCGCAAATTGAAAAAGGCAAATAAAAATACCGCAAATCAAAGGAAAAACTTTGTCCTTTGGTGATTTTTTGATATGTTAGCCAATATGCAAGTAGTAAATTCAAACTCAATTACCCCTACCTTTACCCGGGTCAACCGGACAACGCAAGCTCAGCCTGAGCAGGTGCGGGGTTCCGGACAGCTTGAACGTACGGGTGAACAGCTTGAACAAACACGCAAAAGTCCGGGGCAGGGCGGTCGTCTCGATGTTAACGAACAGGCGATAGCACTGCTTGAGCAGGAGGCGCAGCAACAAGGCAGTCAGGGACTTGACCGGCAGCAGGCCGCGGAGCAATTCTTAGGGCAAGACGCAGGACAAGCATCAGGACAGGGTGCTCAACTGCAACTCTTTTCAGATTCCTCTGAGAATAGCCAGGGGGCCACATATGACCGGCCCTCTAACCAAAATCTGAGTGCGGTAGCAGCATATCAATCGGTGAATAATATCGCCCAGCGGGATAATGTTCAGCAGTTATTCGGGGTTGACCTGTTTGCCTGATTTATCTTCTTCGGCCTCTTTAGAAAAAAAAGCATCCAAATCCTCTTTCTTCCGGCAATATCAATTTTGGTTATTTTTATTGGCAGCCGCCCTTATCCGGGAATTACCGCTGGTTTCCATTCCCTTTAAGTGGCTGGAAACCTATTTTCACGAAATCAGTCATGGCATAGCCGCACTGCTTTCCGGCGGGATGATAGTACAAATCGAGTTATATCCCAACGGCGCCGGTTTATGCACTACCCGGGGGGGCAGCGCTTTTTTGATCAGCTTCTTCGGTTATGCAGGGGCTATCCTTTGGGGCGGCCTGATTTATTCCCTGGCAGATAAGCATCAACGTATTGCCCAGGTATTTTCTGCTTTTCTTGTGCTGTTGCTGCTTGGCTCTATGGTGTTTTGGGTGCGGGATCTGCTGACCTTTTTTATTTTAACCGTATTGCTGGTCCTGCTGGTGTTAACGGTTAAATTGCCGAAATTAAAATATTTGCAGGCGATAATGAAGCTTATTGGCGCCATCGTGTTATTAAACAGTTTATTTAGCCCGTTTTATTTAATCGACGGCCGCAATATCGGCGATGGTGCGGCGTTAGCTGATTTGACCTTGCTGCCGGAAATACTCTGGGTCGGCATATGGTCGGCTTCCGCTTTGGCTATGGCGCTGCTGTTGGCAAGAAAGTCTACATAAGCAAGACATGACAGCCAGAATAATAACTAGGATCTCAGGCATGAAAAAATTATTTGTATGTTTTAGCGCGCTGGTACTGACGGCGTGCTCGGCAATTCCGGAAAAATTGCAACTGGCACCCGATACTCCGCTGACTAATTATAAGGACGCGCTGGCGGTAAGCTATAGCGATGCTGTTGCCCAGGCGCGCTGGGGCGGGGTGATTGCCAAGGTGGACAACCTTAAGGACAGCACCCGCATTGAAGTGGTGCACTTTGAACTGAGTCCTTCCACGCGCCCGAAACAAAAAGATGAAACCTTAGGCCGGTTTCGGGTTTATTATCCGGGCCTGCTTGATCCCATGATTTATAAAAAAGGCAAAAGCATCACTGTGGTGGGCAATATTGCCGCGCCCGAGTCAGGCACTATCGGTGAACATCCTTATCAGTACCCTGTCGTTAAAGCTGATGCGGTGCATTTATGGAAAGATATCCAGCAGGCGGATGTGATGCTGGTGCAAAACCCGTTCTGGCATACGCCGTCATACTGGCATCATTATAACCCTTATGGTCATCACCCTGTGGTGATCCGCCGGTCGTCTAACGGAAAAAAATCCTCTTCCGCTGGTAATAAGACACAAAAAAAGACAAGATAAGCAATTACTTCAGGATAAACTCGCAGGAAAATAATGGCACAAGACATCAAAGACCCGGCTCAGGTCTGTTACGATCTCGGGCAGCTGGAATTGCATGGTCTGACCTGTGGTGATATTCAGGACGATATCGTTTTATGTCTGCATGGCTGGCTCGACAATGCCGCCAGTTTCCTGCCGCTGATGCCTTATTTACCCGGCAAGCGGGTGATTGCCATCGACTGGCCGGGGCACGGTTTGTCCACGCACCGCAGTGCTGACGCCTACTACCATTTTATCGACTGGGTTTATGATCTGTTGCAGCTGTTTGAAGCCAATGGCTGGGGCGCTGTCGATATCGTCGCCCATTCTATGGGCGGCATGATAGCTTCTGCCTTTGCCGCGACTTTTCCGGAAAAAGTAAAATCCCTGACCTTGATCGATGCTATCGGTTTTATCAATGCCAATGAAGAACAAACCACCAAGCAACTGCGTCAGGGCATGCTCAGCCGCTTGCAGGGCAAAAAAAAGCAGAAAAACCTGCATACCAATGAGGAGTCTGCCATTCAGGCCCGGGTCGCGGTATCGGACTTGCGTTACCAGGATGCCGCATTAATTGTAAAACGGGGGCTGAAAAAAACCGGGGACGGTTATACCTGGCGTGCCGACAGCCGCTTGCGCATGATTTCTCCTTATCGGTTAACTTTGGGGCAGGCGGAGCAGTTGATTTCGGATATAACTGTGCCGGTGCAGCTTATTTACGGTGAACAGGGCATGGATTTTGTCGCCTCGGGCCTCAAACATTTCGGCCCCATGTTTAAGGATTTTACTTCTTATGCACTGCCCGGCGGGCATCATGTGCATATGGAGCAGCCGCAGCAAACGGCAGAAAAAATATTAGCGTTTATACACTTAAGGTAAGGGCATTGGGCTAAATTTACCGGGTGTTTATCTACCGAAACTTCTTTATAGTAAGTCAACCAGATGTCAGGAGGACATTGATGTTTAATGGAACAAACATGAGTTATCTTATAACCATTTTTATTAGTTATTTTCGCAATTTTATTCATTTTCGTGACAAAATGCTGGGCTTTTGTTAAAAAATATGAAATTATGCTGAACTTTCGAGTAAAAACTCAGGTTTTTATTTGACTCAATTTCCTTTATGGCCGAATCAATTAAGATTGATACTATCAAAACAATAACGGCCATAAATACCAATTTCAGAAAGAGGAGAGGCACCATGGGAAAAATATGGCTTGAGAAAAGTTATCCCCCAGGAGTTCCGTTTGAAATAAACCCGGACAAGTATGCATCACTTGTCGAGATGTTTAATAAATACGTCAAGCAATACGCACAGCGCACGGCGTTTATTAACATGGGTGCTGAAATCACGTACAGTGAATTAGAAGGTCAGGTGAAAGCTTTTGCCGCATATCTGCAGCAAGATTTAGGCTTAAAGAAAGGCGATAAATTCGCCATTATGGTGCCCAACAGCTTGCAATATCCGATTGCCTTGTTTGGTGCTTTACTTGCCGGTTTAACCGTCGTTAACGTGAACCCGCTGTATACCGCACGTGAGCTGGAGCACCAGCTAAAAGATTCAGGCACAAAAGCCATGTTGATCATTGAAAACTTTGCCCATACCCTGGAGCAGGTGATCGACAATACCCCGGTTGAACATGTCATCTTAACTGCTCTTGGCGATCGCCTGGGCAAAGTCAAAGGTGGTATGGTTAATTTTGTGGTCAAATACATTAAGAAAATGGTACCGGCGTTTAATTTGCCAAATGCCCACAGCTTTAATAAAGCCCTGATAAAAGGTTCCACCTTGACTTTCAGCCCGGTTGAGCTGAGCGGTGAAGACCTGGCGTTTTTACAATATACCGGCGGTACCACAGGTGTTTCCAAAGGAGCGATGTTAACCCACCGCAATATGGTCGCTAACCTGGAACAGGCCAAAGCAGCATTAAATCCACTGCTGGACGAGGGGCAGGAGCTGATCGTTACTGCCTTACCCCTGTACCATATTTTCGCGTTAACGGCGAACTGCCTGATGTTTTTAACCATAGGCGGTACTAACTTATTGATCACTAACCCCAGGGATATGCCTAACTTTGTCAAAGAGTTGGCAAAATATCCGTTTACCGCCCTGACCGGGGTAAATACCCTGTTTAACGGTTTACTCAATACTCCGGGTTTCAGTAATCTTGATTTCAGCAAATTGAAACTGTCTTTAGGCGGCGGCATGGCGGTACAAAGACCGGTGGCCGAACGTTGGCAGCAGGTAACCAAATCCCGTTTACTGGAAGGTTACGGCCTGACGGAATGTGCGCCTATGGTGAGCCTGAGTCCTTATAACCAAGAGGCTTATGACGGCACTATTGGCGTACCGGCAGCCTCGACCGATGTTAAAATCATGCTGGAAGACGGTAGCGAAGCACCTGTCGGTGAAGCTGGTGAAATGTGGGTGAAAGGTCCTCAGGTGATGAAAGGTTATTATAACCGCCCCGACGCCTCCGCTGAGATTTTAAAAGACGGCTGGCTTGCCACCGGGGATGTTGCCTCTATGGATGAAACCGGTCATTTCACTATTGTTGACCGTAAAAAAGATATGATCATCGTATCAGGCTTTAACGTCTTCCCTAATGAAGTAGAAGAAGTGGTTATGGAGCATGACGGTATCGTGGAAGCGGCTGCCGTGGGTGTACCGCACGAAGTTAACGGTGAAATCGTCAAGATTTTCGTGGTGCGTAAAAACGGCGCATTGGAAGAGGCGGAAATCATCAGCCATTGCCGTGAGCGCCTGACCAACTATAAGGTGCCTAAACTGGTTGAGTTTAGAGACGAATTGCCGAAAACCAATGTCGGCAAGATTTTAAGAAGAGAGTTACGTTAATCGTAACGACAAAAACCTTTGCAGATATTTAAAAGCCGGCAGATGCCGGCTTTTTTATGCTCAGAAACGGGGATATTCAGGGGAGCGCAGCCCACTGTGCCGCTTATCTGCATGGTTAAAAAGGTGAGCCAAAGAATAAATCCATGTCGATTTGATCAATTTTCTGATTCAATCCGGGCCTTACGACTATTTTCATTGTTTTGCATTGACCGTTATAAACCCCTTGCTGGTCAACCCTTAAACGTACGCCACGATAAGTATTGGTCATTGCGACATAATCCTCGAGACGTTCATTCCTGTTGTCGATATCGACACCGACCGGCATATCACTGCAGCTAATATTGACACTTGCACTGTACTTGAAGTCTTTTCCCGGAACGGTTTTTCTTCCCCAAATGCAGATATCACCTAGTGGCGCCATTTCACGGTAATGTATGACACCATCAACGATATAAGGGCATAAGGCCTGATCTGCCTGATAACCGTAGCCCCATACGTCTGCATCCAGATCAAATAATAAGGTTTGGCCATCGTCTCCCCTGACTGGAAATTCTGCAACATATTCATCGCTTGTCATTTGTCCCCACTCCGGGAAAGCAGGGTTTGGCTGGCCGGCAGTGAAGGTGAAGTCGGCTTCGGTGAAGGTATAACGGTCACCAAAAACAACCGTAGTATCGCCGGCATTGGCATTGGCAGCAAACAGGCTGACAGCCAGTGGTAAATAGCTTAGTACTTTCATTTTAACTTCCTTATTGAAACATACTGAGATTGGTATGCGCCAAGGAATGTATCACTTGTGTAAATGAAAGGTCAATATTGTGCTGGTAGGACGAGTAAGGGCTGAGGAAACATTGATTTTGCTTATGCGGACTAAAGGCGAATTTAGCCCGCAAAGGAGTCTGCAGCCGTGTTATTGGGCCTTTAATACCTGGCCGGTAATATCTTTACTGTCGTCTGACATCAGATAAACATAAAGCGGCATGATTTCTTTGGCTGTACGCAGCTGACTCTTATCTTCGGCCGGAAAAGCACTGGCGCGCATATTAGTGCGGGTAGCCCCCGGGTTGATGGCATTACAACGCAGACTGGAAGTCTCATACTCATCGCTAATGACTTCCATCAGGCCCTCGGTGGCAAACTTCGAAACGCTGTAAGGTCCCCAGTAGGCGCGGCCTTTACTGCCGACACTGGAGCTGGTAAAGACCAGGGAAGCATTAGGGGCTAGTAGCATAGGAGCTATCAGGGCCTGGCTCATCAGAAACTGGGCGGTAGCATTGACCTGCATAACATCGTTCCAGATTTGCTCGTGAATTTGGGTAAAAGGAGTCAATTCACCCAGCATAGAGGCATTGAGCAGGGCGCCGTCGAGTTTACCGAATTGCTGTGAAATGGTGGTGGCCATATCAATGTAGTTTTGTCTGGTAGCACCTTTCATATCCAGCGGGATTATCGCAGGTTCGGGATAGCCAAGTGCGACGATTTCATCATATACCGCTTCAAGCTTTTTAACGGTTTTTCCCAATAAAATTACGGTGGCACCAAGCTCGGCATAGGTCAGGGCGGCCTGTCGTCCTATGCCGTCGCCGGCACCTGTTACCAGTATGGTTTTGTCTGTCAGGCTATTTTCTTTAATTTGATAATCGAACATGAATAATGAGTTTTTGCGAAACAATGGCGTGATTTTACTCTTTGCAGGCGATGCTGACGAGCTAAAATTGTGCTAAGACGGTTAAAAGTAAGCAAATATCAGCAAAATCAGACATAAATCAAAAAAACCGCTAGCACATTGGCAAATCTTAGGTTAAGTTTGACTGGTCTAACTTGTTAGTTTCTGACTGACATCAGGCAAAAAGAAACTAAAACGATACTAACAAGTACAAATTTATAAAAATAAAGAAGACTAGTCCTTGGGGAGAAATAATGAAAAAGCTAGTACTTAGTCTCGCGATTTGCAGCGCACTTGGTTTAAGTGGCTGTGGCAGCGAATCCAACTCTGATGTTATACAGGAAACAGCAGAGAATAACACGGTGGCTCCTGCCAATAGCCGAATTTCCTTCAATCCCACTGCTGGTGTGGTCTCCGTACCAAACGACTTACTCTTTTCCGGTACGACTGACGGCACCTTGAATTTACCTGTGACAGATGCCAGCGACGGCTCAGATCCTTTTGTTGCCATGAGTGCTCTTGATGGCTGGTCGACAATTAACCCTTTTACTATCGCCATTGATTTCCCGGAAGGGCGAGGCCTTGACGGTGACAGTGTTTTTTCTCCTGACTCGGTAAAAGTTTATGAGATGGTGATGGGCGGCGATGCCAGCGATGCAGACTGTACCAGTCTTTCCCTTGGATTAGCCTGTAAAGTCGTGAATGAACTGAGCTTTGGCACCGACTTTATCGCCCAGGCATCGGGCAACAGTATTGCTATCATTCCGGTAAATCCCCTGAAGGGAAAAACCACTTATGTGGTTGCCCTAACTAAAAATATTCAGGATGACAGCGGTAAGTCAGTGCTTGGCTCCAGCAGTTATGAGCTGGTTCAGCAAGATCTTGCTACCCAGCCGTTAGCCACAGATGCGCAGAAGAGTTTACAGGCAGCGGTTAACAGTTATGAAAATGCCATCGTGGCGGCAGGCGCCGATCGTGATTCCCTGATCTACACTATGGCCATGACGACTCAGTCAACCACAGATGTATTATTTACCGCCAAGCAATTGCTGGCCGCTAATGCAGCCGAAGGTGTTGTACCGGGGATTGCCGTGACGGATCAAGGCATTTCAGTAGGGGATTTTTTATCTGGTGCAGGCATTATCGGCGCCACGCAAAAACCTTTATTTGATACCGCCAACTTATACAGTGGTAGTATTTCCCTACCTTACTACTCAGGTGTGCCTAGTGCCGATAATCCTATGGCGCCGGTAAACGAGTGGTGGACAAGTTTATGTGATTCAGGTGTTATGCTGGCGGGTCTGGCGGCATCGAATCCGGATGCCATTCCTGAGGGGGCATTGGATGCCAATGATGCTGCTTGTATGGCGGTTTCTGATGCGGCCGGCCTGGCGGCTCCGGGTTTGCGTGACTTGAGCTCAATAATGGCTCTGGATACAGAAAGAAACCTGACCAAGTACAGCCCGGTACCGGCCCCTAAAGCCACCATGGCACTTGATGTGCAGCTGACAACACCGGATGTTGACAAGATCAATGAACTTAGGGCATTGCAAGGTCTGTCCGCAGACTATGTGATGCCGGAAGGCGGCTGGCCTATAGTGATCTTACAACATGGCATTACCTCTAAAAAAGAAGATATGTTATTGATCACAGGTGCGCTGTCATCTAACGGTTTTGCCACTGTCGCTATCGATCATCCGTTGCACGGCAGCCGTGGCTTTGACCTTGACGGAGACGGTAGTGATGATATCAATGCCACAGATGGAATGGGAGGCTCTGCTACCCATTACATGAACCTGGGAAGCTTGTTAACCACACGTGATAACCTGCGTCAAAGCTCTATTGATATGTTGGGTTTACGTTTAGGCTTGAATACCTTAGCTTTTACCCCTGAACTTAACATTAACACCAGTGAAGTGCACTTCCTGGGGCATTCCCTGGGGGCAATTACCGGTATCAATTTAGTTGCATTAGCCAATGCGCCTTTAAATGAAGCCATAGATCCTTCATTTGCCATTAGTACCAACTCTCTGGCAATGCCGGGTGTGGGTGTCGCGAACTTCCTGCTTGAGTCCGGTTCATTTAAAGATACCATTAAATCCGGTTTAACCTATGCCAGCTCAACGGACTTCCAGGGTTATGTGGCAGCGGTAAATGCCAATGGTTACACCAGTACTTCACCTGAATGGGAAGACTTTTTAATCGAATCTTACCTGGCTTTTTATAACAATGTGTTAAATGATACCCAGCGTGCTGAGCTTGATGCCGGTTTTGCTTCGTTTGCTTTTGCTGCACAGACGGTAACAGACTCAGGTGACCCGGTGAACTATGCCACAACCATGAAAGCTACGGCGACGCCAACCCATGTGATTGAGGTTGTCGGTGACGGCGGTGATAACCTGTCGGATCAAGTGATCCCGAATACTGTGTCCAGCTCGCCGTTAGCAGGTACAGAAGCAGGTATTCGTTTACTTGAACTACCTGCGGTAAGTGAAACCACCGCAGGTTCAGGCGCGGTCCGTTTCCTTAATGGCCACCATGGTTCTATTTTAAACCCGAGTGCTGATGCTACAGCTTCACCTTCGGTTGAATTAAGTGCCCGGGCAACCACAGAAATGCAGACACAAGTGGTCAGCTTCTTTGCCGCGAAAGGACAAGCGGTCAGCATTAACGATGCTGATGTTGTTAAGCAATAATTCATTTAAATAATTATGTTGTTGAAAAAGCCCTCTTTTGAGGGCTTTTTTGTAGCTGAAATTCAGCTGCTGTACGCGCGGGGCAAAACAAGGCAAAATCAGTTGTTAAAATTTGTGTTTTTTGCGTTTTCAGCGCTAGCTTTTCGTGTAAAATCAGTGTTAATTACTACCTGAGCAATCAAACCTCGCCGGGTTTGATTGGTTTATTTTTACTCCCGGGAGAGTCATTTTGGATTTTTTGTACGAATACGGCATGTTTTTAGCCAAAACCGTGACCTTAGTGTTGGCGGTGGTGGCCATTTTAGTGGCGATTACTGCTACGGCCATTAAGCAAAAACATAAAAAAGGAGAGCTGGAGATCACGGATCTGTCTGCTGAGTTTGAAGATGTTGAGCAGGATATTACCCATCAGCTGTTGTCGAAGGAAGAATTGAAGAAAAAGGAAAAAGCCGATAAAAAACAGGCGAAAGAAAAAGCCAAAGCAGAAAAAAATGCTGCTAAAGATGAAGATGCCAAGCAAGAGCCCAGGCTGTTCGTGGTTGACTTTAACGGCAGTTTGGATGCTCGCGAAGTAAAAGGCCTGCGAGAAGAAATTAGTGCCATTTTATCTGTGGCCACTAAAGAAGATGAAGTTTTTGTTCGCCTGGAAAGTGGCGGCGGCATGGTGCATGGTTACGGCCTGGCGTCATCCCAGCTTGATCGCATTCGTCAAAACGATATCCCGCTGACGGTTTCCGTGGACAAGGTAGCCGCCAGCGGCGGTTATATGATGGCCTGTGTTGCCAACAAAATTATTTCTGCTCCTTTTGCCATCTTAGGCTCTATCGGGGTCATTGCCCAAGTGCCTAACTTTAATAAATTGCTGAAAAAGCATGATGTTGAATTTGAACAGCTGACCGCAGGTGAGTTTAAACGCACCTTAACCATGTTTGGTGAGAATACTGAAAAAGGCCGTGAAAAGTTTGTTGAAGAACTGGAAGAAACCCATGAGTTATTCAAGGACTTTGTTAGCGAGCACAGACCAAGCTTGGATGTTGCCAAGGTGGCCACAGGCGAGCACTGGTTTGGCACGAAAGCAAAAGAGCTGGGGTTAGTGGATGAGATCCAAACCAGCGACGATTACCTGCAGGCTGCCAGTAAAGAGCGTAAGGTGGTGGCAATAAAATTTGAAACCCGCAAAGGTTTTGCGGAAAAGCTTACCAAAGCCGCTTCGCTTTCAATTGAAAATGTTATCGGTAAATTGTGGCAAAACAACCGTATCTTTCCCGGTTAATTTAGGTCTATTGAGCAGCAGGTGAACTAAGATGGATAAGATCTTTTGGCATAATTGTTGGGAGCGTAATACCCTGGGTTTCCATCAGCAGGAGATCCATCCATTTTTAAATCGTTACCTGGAAAAGCTGTTACGGGATGAAGACAAGCATGTTTTGGTGCCGTTATGCGGTAAATCGCTGGACATGGCCTGGCTTGCCGAACGCATGCAAGTTAGTGGCGCCGAGCTCAGTGAAATCGCCTGCAGGGACTTTTTTCAGGAAAAAGACATTCCCTATCAAAGCCGGCGTGAAGGGGATTTTCAGTTATTTTCCTACGATAACCTGAATCTGTGGCAGGGAGATTTCTTTAAGCTTGCGCCAAAGCTGTTGTCCGGGGTCGACTGGATTTATGATCGTGCAGCGCTTATTGCTCTGCCCGAAGCGATGCAGCAAGCTTATGTTGATAAGCTGCTGAGCTTTATGACGGAAGATACCCGGATATTACTGGTGTCGGTAGAATATCCTTGTGAAGAAATGCAGGGACCTCCTTTCCCGGTTTTTGAACAAGACTTACGGCGTTTGTTTGCTGTCAATAAAAAGCTTAAAATTGAGAAACTGGCAACCTTACCTCATGAAGATAAACGCTTTGCCCAACGTACCTTTGATGTCAGCTCCCTGGCAGAAACCTTATACCTGATCAGTTATTAAACGCTTGGGATGGCGCAGAAAGATTAACAGCAAGCGCGTTTATCGCCGTTATCCTTTTACTGAGATAATCCTTCCTTATTCATTGTCTTTGGCCAGGTATTTGGCTGAAATTGCTCAGTGAGTTCGTTTTATTATTCATTTAAAGTAAATAAAAAGGTTAATTAAAAGTAAAACAGTTGTTTATTTGCTATTGATCTCTGTGTGTTCTTCTTTTAATCTGGCTGCATTGGAAATAATAACAATAAGGACAATATTGATGAGCGAAAAAAGCAGTTTTCTGGGTAAAGTGAAAGAGGTGGCCAGTTACGTACTGATCATCGGGCTAGGTTTAGGTCTCGGCCTGGCGGGGAAAAGTGCCTGGGAGTGGTATAACCAGGTCCCTGCCTATATAGAAACAGATACCCGGGAGCATTTTGCCAATGTCAGCAATAAGGTTGTGGTTTATACCACCCAGTGGTGTGGCTTCTGTAAACAAACGAAAGAGTTTTTAAACAAGAATAATATTGCCTTCCTGGAGCGGGATATTGAACTTGGTGATAACAAGATTGACTCTCTATATCAATCGATAGGCCAACCCGGCGTTCCTAAAATTGTAATCGGCAATAAAATTATTAACGGTTTTAATCTAGGCTTAATTAAACAGGAGCTTGGCGAGCATAACTTGCTGTAATTCCTGCCTGTATTGAGTGTTTTCTTAAAAAAGATCTGTTTGTATTAGGAAAACACTCCCAACCCTTGCTATCCCTTTCTTGTTTGCACTTAAGTATATTGCCCTCTTAGAGCATAGGGCGGATTTTGATGGAATTATCTTGGTAATGTGATGAAAAATATCTAATGTTTTCAATGTTGTTGCCGATATAGAAACTAACCGAATCATTTTTAGTTTCACCAGGGATGGCAATGAACACCTCGCTTGATACGTTAATATTTAACCCTGCTTTAAGTGATCCTCAGCGTCAAATTTCATCACTTGCTGCTACTGGCGAGCTGTCTGTGAATAGCCAGAATAATGGTGCAATATCTGTACAGACCAGGGAAAAGTTTATCAGCGCCATTGAGGAGTATGAGGCGGTCAATAAGCTGTTAAAGCAGCAGTTGCAGCAGGAATTTTCAAACGCAAGCACTATATCTCAGGAGCAGATAACCGCTGTTCCCGGCTATGATGCCAAAGCCGAAGAACTGGCAGTGCATTTTGTTACCCGCAATGTTCAGCATGGCTTGAAACGGGGCAGCAATGCCGACGAATTAACCGAAATTATTAATCAGGCATCAGAAAATGTTCGCAGCGCTTATAGCAATACCAGTGGTATTCTTGAGGCGCTGGGCCAGCTGGGGCCGGAGCAGAAATCTTTTATCAGTAAAAGTGAATACCGGGTAGAACGGGCATTAACCAGTTTTTCCGAGGCTATTTACCGGGATGAACGGGGAGAGTCTGATCAACAGTTATTTGAACTGAGCGTAAAAACCCGTGAAGGGGATGTGATTGATATTCAGTTTTCTTCAAGTCAGGGCTATGAACAAGCATCGGGTCATACCCTGGACAGCTTTGAGCTCAGCTATGAGGTTGACGGAGAGCTGTCGGAGCAGGAGTATCAGGCACTGCAGGGAGTCTTTTCCCAGGTCGGTCAGCTGGCAGATGACTATTTCCCCGGTGACCGGCCCTCCGGTTACAATATTTTTGGCGGCGGAGTCAGTGGTCATGATTTTACCCTGGATGTTTTAAAGGATTTTGATACCGAACAATTAGCCGGTGTCGATCTATCGATTGGCCTCTGGGAAGGCGGTGAGGGGGATTTACGCACCGAACGCCTGGATTATAGCTATGCCTTTGATGCTAAAAATCAGCAGCAGAGTCTTAAACTTGACTGGATAACATCCGGTGCCCATGAGGTCAGTTTTGACATCGACAGTTCAACCATAGGCCGTTTGGATCAAGCCCAGTTGGCTCAATACCTGGACGTTATTGATAACAGTTATGAGGAGGTCAGCAAGAGCCAGTCTTCCCGCTATAATACCTTAACGCCAACGGCCCTGGAAAGTTATAAAACCGCCTTATCCAGTCTTTTCTCACTGGCAGATCAGCATACCCGGCAAATGGACTTTAGTGAGCTTGAATCGGCTGATAAAGGCCGGCTGGCCGCAGAGTTAACCAATGACATGATCGAGACGGATTCCCGCTATCAGGCCATGGCTGATGATAAAGCGCATGTTTTTAAAGAAGGTTTCTCTTTGCTGGCTGACTTTAACAGCAGTTTTGTTGTCGGTGAGGAAGATTACAAGGGTCATATCAACCTTGCCCTGAAGCAAGAAACCAGCAGCTCTCAAAGCCTGGATTATACCGGGGTAGAACAAACGAAAGCTTATGATGTGACTACCTTACGGGGTTACGCCGAGACCGGCAGTAAAATCCTGGATACCTCTGAGCAATATAATATCAAAGCGGCAACCAAAGGCGGTAATGTCGTTGCCGTGGACCAAGAGCAAAAGTTCGATAGCAAAGAGCAAACAGCTGCTTATGTCGGTGGTGGTATTTCTACCGGTAAGGAAACCGTGACAGAAAGTATTGATACCAGCAGTTTACGCTTAATTGAAGATATCTGGACACAGGATATCAGTCATAATAAAGACACGACAACCGAGTCGAAAACCTTTTATGGCGAAGAAGTGAAATATCAATCGCGAAAGACCAGTCAGGAAGCCAGTCAAACCAGTACTATAATTGCAGATATTGATAAGCTTAAAGACAATAAGTTTATGCGGGAAAAATATGCGCCACAGCTGCTGAAGACCAATCAGTTTATGTTAGAGGTTTAAGATTATAAGTTGAAAGGGGATAGGTTTGAGAATAATGCCGGTTACTCTTTCATATCCAGAAGGCCATAAGATATATCCTGCATATAAAAAGCCGCAATCCTTTAAGGATTGCGGCCTGTTCGGGCAATAAAGTTTACTGCTCTTTTAAATGGTGGAAATCAATTTCTTCTATTTGGGTGCCGGCTTTATCGTCCAGGTAAATATCCTTTTCAAATTCCCCTTCGGTTTTACCGACTATTAAGGTCACCATGGTATCGCCTGTAACATTGACCGCGGTACGGGTCATATCCAGCAGGCGGTCAACGCCGATGATCAGGCCAATGCCTTCCACCGGTAAGCCTACCTGCTCCAGTACCATGGCCAGCATGATAAGACCAACGCCGGGAACCCCTGCGGTGCCGATTGAAGCCAGGGTCGCGGTGAGGATCACCATCAGGAAGTCAGTGATGCTCAAGTCGACATTAAAGACCTGGGCAATAAAGACAGTGGCAACCCCCTGCATAATGGCGGTGCCATCCATATTAATGGTGGCGCCTAGAGGTACGGTAAAGGACGCAATGGAGTTTTTCACCCCCATTTTCTTGGTCGCGGTCTCTAACGTTACCGGTATGGTGGCATTACTGCTGGAGGTGGAAAAGGCGAAGACTATGGTATTGCGCATTTTTTTCAGGAATACCAAAGGGTTCAGACCGGTTAGCACTTTTAGGATCACCGGGTAGGTAACCAGGCCGTGTACCAGTAAGGCGAAAAACACCACCAGGAAATACACCAGCAGGTTGCCAAAGGTTTTTAGGGAAACATCGGTGAATAAGCCTGCCAGCAGACAGAATACGCCGTAAGGGGCGATATTCATTAAAATAGCCACCAGGCGCATGATCACTTCGTTCATATCGGTGAATATTTTCGCTACCCGCTCGCCCGCCTGACCGGACAGGGCAATGGCAATACCAAAGAGTAAGGCAAAAATAATGACTTGCAGCATATTCCCCTGGGCAAAAGAGGCAAAGGGGTTGCTGGGGAACATGTTGATCAGTACCTGAGCCAATGAAGGGGCTTCTTTGCTGGCAAAGGTGGTTTCTGAGGCCATATTGACCCCTTCACCCGGGCTGACAAATAACGCCAGCGACATGGCAAAGCTGATGGCGATAGCCGTGGTCATCAGGTATAAGCCTATGGCCTTGCCGCCGATGCGTCCCAGTTTACTGGTATCTTTGAGCGAGCAGGTGCCGCAGATCAGCGAGACAAAAACCAGGGGCACCACCAGCATGCGTAAACTGGCGACGAAGATTTGTCCGATGACTTCAAAAACGCCGTCAACGAAAAATCCCCTGACGGAAAAGTCAAAAAGATAGAGGGGAATAACTAAGTCGGAGCCGTTGGGCATGATAAGTTGCAAAAAGGCGCCGGTGATAATACCGGCAATCATAGCAATGACGATACGAGTGGTTAAATTTGTATGTTTCACAGCTGTCCTGTTTATTTAAGGCGTATTATTTTTATCGTGGGCATAGATTAACAGGTAATGAGTTTTTTAAAAACCTTACCACTAAGGCTTTTTTTGGTCTGCTTCTGCCGTTTTGCCTTATATGGGTCTAAGCTAAAGAGGGTTTACAATAAAAATTAATGAGGGACTTTATGAAACTGCATCAAGGTTTTAGCTGTTTTGCGTTATTCATTATCTTAATGGGCTGCGGTGGGGGCAGCTTAAGTGACGATGGCGGAGGGGGAGGTGGGGAAACCCCGGACGAAATCACGGTAACCCTGGCCATTTCCAGTGAAATGGTTTCTGAGCAAAATCCGGCAACCATTACCGCCACGGTCAAACAGGGCAATACCGCCTTAGCCGGAAAACTGGTGACCTTTACCCTGGATAATGCCGATTTAGCCTTTTTTAATCCACAAATCGGTACCGCCAATACTCAGTCTAACGGCGAAGCCACCATTATTTTAAATGCCGGAGAAACGGCCGGGGCCGGTCAGGTTACCGCCACAGTAGCCGAGGTGGATCCGGCCAATATCAGCTTTACCAGCCAGGGGGACGGCAATACCGGCGGCTTGCCGGACTTGGCCGATATCAGTTTATTTGCCAGCAGCCAGCAAATCGCTTCCAGCGGCGCGCAAAGCATTACCTTAACCGCCATTGCCAAAGATACCAATAATAACCTGCTTGATAACGTTAATGTCACCTTTACCGCCGATTCCGGGCAAATTGAGGTTGTCAATGCCATTACCGGGGCGGATGGCCAGGCAACGGCGACCCTGAAAACCGAAAACGAACCGACGAACCGGATTATTACCACCACCGCCAGCAGTAATTTTATTACCGATAGCGTCAGTGTCCAGGTAGTGGGTACAACGGTCAGTTTAACCGGTTCAACTTCATTAGCCATAGATGATGATAATAGCTATATTATCAAAGTGTTGGACTCTGATGGTATTGGCATTGCCAATACCCAGGTGAACTTATCCCTGACCAATACTTCTACCGAAACGCCGGCAGGGGCGGTGGCCCAGCTTGCCATCGCCGATTCCGTCACTACAGATTTTACCGGGCAAACCTCGGTAGAGGTGACCGGGATATCCGGCGGCACTAACAGCATTATCGCCACATCCCTTGGGGCGACCGTGAGTCAAAATGTCGCTGTGCAGGGAGATTCCTTCCTCTTTACTACTTTTGATGATGGTAACGGCACTAGTGTTGATCCTTCTGCAGTGCCGGCGGTGACCATTCCGGATGTATTGCTTTCTGATAGCGCTTCTTTAACCTTAACCTGGTTACGCTCCGGGGTTGCTGTGCCGGATGGCACCCAGGTGAATTTTACTTCTACCCGGGGGAGTTTGGTGGCATCATCGGCGACTACCGTCAATGGCCAGGTAACGGCATCCCTGACTTCAGATAATGCCGGTAAGGCCCTGGTGACTTTTACCGGCACGGACGATGATATCGTTTTGAATAACCAGCTGGAGTTTGAGTTTATTGCCGAGTCAGTCGATACCATAGTTGCCCAGGCACTACCCAACTCGGTGGGACCGAACGGGCAAACCTCAACCATATCTGTGATTGTTAAAGATGCCAATGGCAACCTGGTGAAAAATAAAGACATAGACTTCACGCTCACCGATACCAATGGCGGTACGATTTTTCCTGCCAGTGCCATTACTGACAGTAACGGCAGTGCCTCAACGATTTATACTTCAAATAATGTCTCTGCACAAAATGATGTCTCAGTGCAGGCCACAGTGCGGGACAACCCCGCTAAAACGGATACCGTCACCTTAACCGTGGCGGACCGGGAGGTGTTTATCGCAATAGGCACGGGTAATGAAATCATTGAAATCGACAGTACCAGCTATAACAAGCAATTTTCAGTGTTTGTTACCGATATCGACTCCAATCCGGTGGAAAATGTCGATCTGACGGTATCGGCGATTCCCGAGCGATTTTATAAGGGGATCTGGGTTAAGTTCTTTGAAAATGGTGAATTCGTTACCTGGAAAACCAACGGGCCGGATCCAGATACCTATTCAGATAGCTTTCCCTGCGTCAATGAAGATACCAATATAAATGGTATTTTAGATCCCGGTGAAGACACCAACGGCAACGGCCTGTTAACCCCGGGCAATGTGGTTGCTGCCCAGGGGGAGGTAACCACGGACAGTCAGGGAGGGGCGGTTATTGATATTATCTATCCGCAAAGTTTTGGCAATTGGATTGATATCAGACTTATTTTGTCGACTCAGGTGAATGGCACTGAAAGCTCTACCCAGACCATATTTACTTTACCTATGTCTGGTGTTGACCTCTTAAGCGAAGACATTATCCCGCCTGTTTCGGGCGTTGGCCTGAACAGTCCTTTCGGCGCTCTGTCAGACTGTACTAATGCCGATTAATTTTTGGCTATTGAGTTATTAAAAAGGCCAGTGCTTATCATTAAGCACTGGCCTTTTATTTAACCTGCCGAAATTTGTCTGTTATTTTGCTATTTCGTTCAGTAAGAATGCGGATATTTCTGCGCCCGCCGCAAGTGTTTTCTCGGCGCTGCTCGCCCCTAAGCCAGAGCTGTCGGTAAAAGGAGCAATTTCCATCATATCGCCGCCGGTAATAGGATAAACCGCTGCCAGGCTTTTTAAGATTTTCATGGCTTCTTCCTGATACAAACCATCCGGCTCAGGCGTGCCGGTAGCAGAAGCGACGCTGTCATCCAAAGCATCGATATCAAAGCTGACGTATAACTCATCGATATTTTCCCCTTCCAGCTGGGCAAGGATATCAGCGATGATCTTATCGACACCGTTTTCACGTACTTCATGGGCCCAGTGCTGTTTCACGCCGAACGTACCTTCCCAGTGGGATTTAGGTCTGCCGCTTGAGCGGATCCCCACCTGAATCAAGTGGTTGTTGGCATGTAAGTCGTCCAGGATGTGGGTACACCAGGAGCCAAAGCATAAGTCAATCCCCAGGCGCTCTACCAGCAGATCGGTATGGGCATCAAAATGAATGATGGCGGCACGTTTGCCCTGGGCTTTTTTCGCCTGCAGGTAAGCTTTGGTTAACGGGTAACTGATGGAATGGTCGCCGCCGATACCAAAGATGCCTTTCTCCGGGAAAGTCTGGTAGAAGTCATGCAACACATCTTCGGTCAGGGATAAAGGACTGACCGCATAAGGGCTGTTTTCATCCTGGTATAACGCTTTGCGGCAGTTGGCGATTGTTGCTTCGTTTAAATATTTATCATGCAGCAGGTGAGGAATGACCCGGATATCCCCCATATCAAAGGCGGATAGTTGCGGGTAGTTGCTTAACAGAGTATTGCGCAGGAACAAAGGCCCCCAGTTTGCGCCACGTAAGATGCCGCCGCCACAATCTGAGGCGATGCCCATGATCACGGCTTTTGAACTTTCAGGCAGTCCGGTTAACGAGGTTTGCCATAAGGAGTCAATATTCTCGCTTTGTCCGAATAATTTCTGGTGCAGTTGTTCCTTGCGTTCTTTCGCTGTATTTACGGTAAAAACACCATTTCCCGGGGGGCATAAGCAATGTTGAAGTTTCTGTTGTAATGCAGGCCATAACGCTGTCATATCATTTCTCTTTCAATTAATTTAACTGCGATTATTCACAAGTGATAGTCGTCTTGTTAAAACGTGGATTAGGGGGCTGGCGTTGTTACTTCACCTGTTTTTTATCAGAAAAAGCAGGTTGAATTGATTTTATTGTGATTCGCCTCTTAAGTTTTCCCGCAAAGTCTATTATGATTGCGCCGGAAATACTGGCAACATTATAACGAAAAGCAGAAAATAGGCGAATATTAAAAAATAATTACTTGTCACTTTGCATAATTACGGATATATATCTAGTACTTACTTATATGAGGTACTAATAGAGTTACTGATAACGAGTTACATTATTTATATGATTTTTAATCATATCGTTACTTTAACCGGGTAATTTGATTCAGATAATTTTACATTAGAAATTTTGCTCTCGTTAGTTAAGGGGTATTCGCAAATTTTATTTATCACTCATGGTTGAAAAAAGTTAGACAGATTTTTTAGCATTCAGTGGTCTACACCATGAATTTTGGCGGCAATGTCGCCAGCTCATCAGGAATTAAAAAGTATATGGCAAAATCTCTGGTAATTGTCGAGTCACCAGCCAAAGCAAAGACAATTAACAAATACCTTGGTAAAGACTTTGTTGTGAAGTCAAGTGTCGGTCATGTCCGTGATTTGCCGACCAGCAGTACCGGTAAAAAAGTTGCTGCAAAATCTCCCGCCGAAGTGCGCAAAATGTCACCGGAAGCGAAAGCGAAATACAGGCAAAAACGTGACAAGCAGGCCTTAGTTAACCGTATGGGTATAGACCCTGAAAAAGACTGGCAGGCAAATTACCAGATCCTTCCCGGCAAGGAAAAAGTGGTCAATGAACTGAAAAAACTCGCTGACACGGCAGATACTGTCTATCTCGCAACCGATTTGGATCGCGAGGGAGAAGCGATAGCCTGGCACTTAAAAGAAATCATCGGCGGCAGTGACGAAAAGTTCAGGCGCGTGGTGTTTAACGAAATCACTGAAAATGCCATTCAACAGGCATTCTCTACCCCGGGTGAACTCAGTATGCCCGGTGTTAATGCCCAGCAGGCAAGACGTTTTCTTGACCGGGTTGTCGGCTTTATGGTCAGTCCGCTGTTGTGGAAAAAAGTAGCCCGCGGCTTATCTGCCGGCCGGGTGCAGTCGGTTGCCGTTAAGCTGGTGGTCGAGCGGGAGCGGGAAATCAAGGCTTTTATCCCGAAAGAGTTTTGGGAAATCAATGCCGATACCCGTACAAGTGATGCACAGCTGCTTAACCTTGACGTTACCCACGAAAACGGCAAGGCCTTTAAGCCGACCAACGAAACCGAGGCAAAACAAGCCCAGGCAATACTGGAAAGTGCCCTGTTCAGCGTCAGTAAGCGTGAAGACAGGCCTTCGAAAAGTACGCCTTCAGCGCCTTTTATTACCTCTACTTTACAGCAGGCCGCCAGTACCCGTTTAGGTTTTGGCGTTAAGCGTACCATGGGGTTGGCACAGCGATTATATGAAGCCGGTCATATTACCTATATGCGTACCGATTCAACCAATTTGAGTAAAGATGCGGTTGAGATGTGCCGCAACTATATCAGCGAAAGTTTTGGTGAAAACTATTTGCCGGAAAAGGCAAAAACCTACGGCAGCAAAGCGGGGGCTCAGGAAGCGCATGAGGCGATCCGCCCGTCGAATGTCAAGCTGGAATCGGCCTTTATGTCAGATATGGAAGCCGATGCCAAAAAACTCTATGATCTGATTTGGCGCCAGTTTGTTGCCTGTCAGATGACAGCTGCCCGTTATGATGTCAGCACCCTGACCGTCAGTGCCGATAAGTTTGACTTAAAAGCCAAGGGCCGGGTGATGAAGTTTGACGGCTGGACCCGGGTTCATCCGCAGTTATCTAAAGGCGATGATACCCATTTACCGGATATTGCCGTGGGCGAAGTATTAACCCTGGACAAGCTGACTCCGTCCCAGCACTTTACTAAGCCTGTGGCGCGTTTTGGTGAAGCATCCCTGGTTAAAGAGCTGGAAAAACGTTCAATCGGTCGTCCTTCAACTTATGCTTCTATTATCTCCACCATCCAGGATCGCGGTTATGTGCGTCTGGATAAAAAGCGTTTTTATGCGGAAAAAATGGGTGAAATTGTCACCGACAGTTTATCGAAAAGCTTTGAAAAACTGATGAGCTTTGATTTTACCGCTAATATGGAGCAGGAGCTGGATGAAATTGCCGAAGGGCAAATTGACTGGAAAACGGTACTAAATGAGTTCTATAAGAACTTTACCGATAAATTAAGCCTGGCGGATAAACCCGCAGAAGAAGGCGGTATGCCCAGTAATGAACCGGTCACCACGGATATTGATTGTCCTACCTGTGGCCGTAAAATGGGTATAAGAACTGCTTCTACCGGGGTGTTCCTGGGCTGTACCGGTTATGCCTTGCCGCCAAAAGAGCGCTGTACCACCACAATGAACCTGACTTCGGGTGAAGAAGCGGTGAGTGTGCTGGCGGAAGATCAGGAAACCGAAGCGCTGCGCGCCATGCACCGTTGTCCTAAATGTCAGACGGCGATGGACAGCTATTTAATTGATGAAACCCGTAAATTACATGTTTGTGGTAATAACCCGGTATGTGACGGTTATGAACTTGAGCAGGGTACCTTTAAGATCAAGGGTTATGACGGCCCGGTACTGGAATGTGATCGCTGCGGCTCGCAAATGGAATTGAAATCCGGACGTTTTGGCAAGTATTTCGGCTGTACTAACGAGGAATGTAAAAATACTCGTAAGTTATTGAAAAATGGTGAAGCCGCGCCGCCGAAAGAAGATCCGGTACAATTGCCTGAATTGCCTTGTGAGCAATCCGATGCCCACTTTGTGCTTCGCGACGGCGCTGCTGGTATCTTTATGGCTGCCAGTACTTTCCCGCGCTCGAGGGAAACCCGTGCACCGAAAGTGGCGGAGCTACAAAGGTTCAGGGATCGTATTTCTTCCAAGTTTTATTACCTGGCGGATGCGCCGGAAAAAGATCCTGAAGGCAATTTAGCCGTAGTGCGTTTCAGCCGTAAAACCAAAGAGCAATACGTGATGACGGAAGTCGAGGGTAAGGCGACCGGTTGGGTAGCGAAATATATCGACGGCAAATGGGTGGAAGAGCAGACGAAGAAGAAAGCGGCCGCCAAAAAGAAAAGCGCGGCTAAGCCCAAAGCGAAGGCAAAAGCCACTGCCGCTAAAGCTTAATGTGAAAAAGCTTTTTAAATGACAAATGCCGGTCAAATTGACCGGCATTTCTGTTTGTGGACTTTGTTATTTTATAAGTGCTATCCCATAAAGAGGGGAGGGCTAGCGGGCGTAATAGGCGAGAAACATGCCCACGGCATCTTGGGCTATTTGTTGTTTTTGCTTTGTATCCGGAATGGCTTGCCCCATGGTGATTTGTGGCCAGAAAGCGTTTGCCTTGATCAGGGCAATAAACTGGCCGGCGGCATAGGCAGGGTCGACCGGTTTTAATTTTTGATCTGCTACCGCGTCACGTATCCACTGCTCTAAACTCAATTCCTGCTCGTTAAGTTGTGCCATCGTACTGGCAGCTAACTCGGGGGAATGGATACACTCGCCAATCATGATTTTGGCAAGCGCCCTAAAATGCTCCGAGGCCAGTAAATCCAGTTCTTTATCGGAAAACTCCAGCAACTGCTGTGCTAATGGCAAGTTGCTCTGATAGCGGACACTGGTCGCCTGCGCCGAGTGATCAAACATCTGTTGGGCAATTGCCTGAAACAAGACTTCTTTGCTGGCAAAGTGATTATATACGGTGCGTTTGGACACTTGTGCTCTGGCCGCGAGGCTGTCCATGCTGGTGGCCCGAAACCCTTTGTCTTTAAATTCCTCGATCGCCGCGGCAATAATTGCGGCATGTTTACGTTCGCTTTGGGTTATTTTCTTTTCCATAACCGTCTCTATAAAAAGTCGTAACACAATTTTACACTAACTAGTTTACTTTTTAAAATGAATTAATGTACACTGCACAGTGTAGTTTACTTGTTTGATGCTTTTGGGGATTTAATGATGCTGAAATCCTTCGGCCTGTTGTTTTGTTTAGTTATTGGGATACTTGTTATGTCGACTATGAGTAGTTGTAGCACACAATCATTGGATAGCGGTTATGAGCAGTCACCGCAGTTTCGCCAGGGAAAGTTTCAAAATGGTGATAATGTTTCCGCGGCAGGTTTAGCCAAATTACCAAAAATTATCTGGCGATATATGTTTGATAAGAGTAATGCCGCTATGCCTGAAAAGCCTATTCCGCTGGTGAATATCGATATGGACAGCTTAACAGGCAAGCAAGGACAACCGGAAATATACCGTTTGGGACACTCAAGCCTGTTACTTAACTTCAGTGGTAAAATCTGGTTATTAGACCCGGTTTTTTCGAAACGGGCATCCCCCTTTAGCTGGGTAGGGCCGGAGCGTTTTCACCCTTTGCCTTTTGAGCTGGATAACTTACCTAACATTCAAGGGGTGATCATCTCACATGACCATTATGATCATCTGGATCGGGAAACAATTGAAGCTATCGCCGACAGGGTAGAGCATTTTGTTACACCGCTAGGGGTGGGAAAGTATTTGCAAGAATGGGGGATTGCGCAGGAAAAAATCCATCAACTGGATTGGTGGCAGAACATCGAACTTGGCGCCTTATCCCTGACCGCGACACCGGCACAGCATTTTTCCGGACGCGGCCTCACGGATAGAGATGAAACCTTGTGGGCCTCCTGGGTTATCCAAAGCGAGCAGCATAAGCTGTTTTTTAGCGGAGATACCGGATATTTTGATGGCTTTAAAACCATAGGTGAGCGCTTCGGACCTTTTGACCTGACAATAATGGAAAACGGCGCCTACGATAAAGACTGGGCTGAGGTACATATGACGCCGGAGCAGACGTTGCAGGCGCACCTGGATTTGCGCGGCAAGGCTTTGATGCCAGTGCATAATGGCACCTTTGACCTGGCGCTGCATGCCTGGTATGAGCCACTGGAACGTCTGGCCGAGCTGGCACAAGCGCAGTGGGTGCCGCTGGTGACTCCTATGATAGGTGAGGCATTGCCTCTGCAGGAGTTATATACGACTTCGCCCTGGTGGCGGGAAGCGGCGGACATTCAGGTAAGCGCTGCGCTTTAGTAAAATGGAAAGTATTGAACTTTTGTCGGTAAATCCCGTACCATGCACGGGATTCACTTTTAATTGCTCTGTGGTTTAAAGCAAAGCCTTAAAGTGTACGCTGATTTGAGTTCAATATTTCAAAGCAATAAGCTAACGGAAATTGAGCATAAGAATAATTAACATATCTCTGGAAGATAAATGCGCTTAATTTCTTTATTTTTACTTATTTATTTCACCGGCCTGTTTTCATTAAATGCAAAAGAGAACATCAGCCCGTCACTACATGGCCAACTTGATCAGCAGCTGATTAAAAACAGTCAGCGTTATGGCATCGCCGGGCAATCGGTGTTATTGCTTAAAAATAATCAGGTTATCTATCAGGGGCAACAAGGGGTTGCAAACCTGGCATTAGCCGTGCCTGTGGCTGAACATCATATTTTCTCCGCCTACTCGGTAACTAAGCTCTTTACCAGTGTGCTGATGATGCAGTTGGTTGAAGAGGGCAGTGTCGATGTGAAAAAATCGATACGCCATTATCTGCCTTATCTTCCTCTGCACTGGCAACAAGTCACGGTTGAGCATGCCCTAAATCATACCTCGGGCATTCCCCGCTATTTCGACACCGTAATGGAAACGGGGCGTTTTTGGGCCGATAAAAAAGCCGTGTTTTCATCATTAGCCGATGCCGAAGCGCACTTTGAAATCGGTACGATGAATAAGTATAACAATACCAACTTTCTTATTCTCTCGGCAATTTTAGAGGCGAAAACGGGAAAATCTTATCTGGAACTGGTGGATAGCAAGATTGTTCAGCCGTTAAAGCTGAAAAGCACCGGGCATGCCAGTGCGCTTGCCGTTATTGACAATATGGTGACTAATTATCAGGGCATGGCAGGGCAGATACGCAAAAATAAGGAGATTGACTGGTCTGAATACAGTTATGCCCACTCGGGCCTTTATTCCACGCCCCGGGAGTTGGCGACTTTTATGACCGCACTGGTTTCACAAAAGTTTGTCTCCCAAGAAAGCCTGAAACAAATGTGGCAACCGATGCCCTTGGTTAACGGGCAGAGTGGCCGTTATGCTTTTGGTTTTGAATATGCGCTCAGGGACGGTTATCAGCAAGTCGGTCACGACGGCGGCAACCGGGTTAAACTTCGCCATTATTTTAAAGAAGAGCCCGGGGCAGGCGACAGCTATACCTTAGTGTATATGACCAATGGCAGCGCCTATAGTGTCTGGACCGATATTTTAGCCGATAGCCTGATGTCGATAATTGACCCGGAAGTATTTAGACAGGCCGAGCTTACCGAGCACTTTATGACAGAGGTTTTAAATGGAGAAAAGGCCAATCGGCAAGCTTTATTTAAGCGTATAAGCAAAGCGTTTGCCGGCGATAGCTCTGCCATTGAAAACTTTATCGTCAACCGGGCTTATGCCGTCAGGTATGGCGCCGGGGTAAAAGCGTCAATACCGGCATTTGAAATGTTGACGGAGAACTTTCCCGAGTCTGCCCATAGCTGGCGCAGGCTGGCTGAGATATGGCAAACGCTGGGAAATAAAGACAAAGCACTGGAATATTATCGGCGTGCTTTAGCGATCGATCCGGGCTTGAGCAAGGTGAAAAAACAAATTGCCATATTGATTCAGCCCGGGGAAAGTAAAAGCCGGTGATGCCAAAGCAGGTGTTTTATTACTAAGGTGTTTAATACTCTCGCCTGATAAAATGCTTAAAAAGATCCGGTAATTAAAAAAAGTAGCGTGCGGCAAACTGTAGCTGGCGCTCTATCAGATTTTCGTTATGCCCCTTACCGGCCCTTGAGGGCCTGTGACTGTCGAGCCAGTTAAATTCTGTTTGCAGGAATACCTGCTTATGCAGGCGGTAGCTGTAGTTCAGGGTAAAAGCTTTGCCATGCTCGTTATTATCATCAAAGGTAAGGCTGTCTTTATCGGAAACGGAAAAGGCTTCTAATCGGGTGCTGAGCCTGTGACGGTTCATTTTTTTCGACAGCATGACAAAACCGCTGTCATAGTCATTGTTGACTAAATCTGCGCTGCCTGAGGTGGTCTGCATCAGGGTATTTCCCCTTAAATATTGGCTGATAAGTTCGACTCCCTGTGCCAGCTGCCATTTTATGCCTAAATGGCTAAACTTGGTGCGCCAGGCCCATTGGATGTTTTTTACCACCTTGGGATCTGCCTGGTTATCATAATAGCCCAGCAATATCCGGCCGTGTCTGTGCCAGGTCCATTGGCTGCTGATTTGAAAACCAATACGGTGGTCCAGCTCTAAAAACATATCGGAATTTTCCGGTACAAAACCGATATGGGAATTCGGCAAGGCCTGGGTTTCGTAAGGTAGGGTTTGCCGGCTGCTCATGGCCCAGCCATGCCAGGCGAGCACAGCACCTGCGGGGTCATTTCCCTGAAAACCTGTCACGGTGAGTTCAAAATCATGTTCGCTGTCGGAAAAGCGCCCCAGACGCGTTAGGGTGAAATCCACTCCCCTGTGCCGCAACTCTTCACCGAGCCAGGCATTAAGGGTGGAGTAGCTCAGGGTATAGGGAGATGCCCAGCCGCTGAGTTTATTGGTCATAGAGACCTTAGGGTACATAAGGCCGCCGCGCAGGGTAAAGCGGTAGCCGGCGTCCGAGGGCAGTTGTTTATATTGAAAGTAAGACTCAGTAAATCCCAGGTTGTTTTTTACGCCGTTAGCAAAGCCGCTGGCGATCAGGTGCAGGCTGAATTTATCTTGCCAGTGCAATTGATAATTGATGGTGGCTTGTGACAGGGAAAAGCGATTGCCGTCGGGAAACTGAAATTTGCCGTAGTCTCCGGTTAAGTAGCTGTCGATACCGTCGGTGATGGTATATCTAAGCTCCAGTAAGCCATGGATTTCCTGCTCTAGGGCAAGTCCGGATTTGCTAAATAATAAGCAGAGTATTATCAAATGGTTGAGGTGAGTTTTTCGGCTAGAAGTCATATCCTTTTGACCTGATTAGCTGGCAGACAATAACTTTAGGTATAGCGCAAAAAAATGGATTTAGAAACAGACAAAGAACCGGCCCCGAAACTCAGCTTCAGGGCATTAATGATGCGTGGGATGATATTTTTAATCGTGAAAGTAAGACTAGCCTTCGGTGAGTCTGTGATATAACTCCAGATATTCGGCCTGCACTTTAGTACCGAATAGTGGGTCATCTTCTTGGTTGGGGATTTTGGGCAATATTTTTTGCCAGTCATCTTCTGTTAGCTTGTGTTCTATTTGCGGAAAGATCACGGTATCTTCTTTGTGCAGGTGTTGCTGATGTATCTGAATAAACTCTTCCAGCTCAATCACAAAGCGGCTGGTAGAGGTGATTGCATCCAATAATATCCCCTGCAGGGAGGTTTTCAGCTGAGTGGTAATTTGCTCTAACTTGTGATGTTCCTCGATGATTTTGGCAAAGTCTTTATGAGGGTCGAGTTGGTTATCCACCATATAGTGGTAAATGATGTCTTCTTTAGGATGATGATAGCGACCGGCATAATTTTCAATATAATCTACAGCATCGCTGAGCAGATTAAAGTCCAGCGGGATATTTTGTTTTAAGCGCGCAAGCTTTCCCTCAAGCAGGGTTAACAGCTGCTTATGACCCTTGTGCTCTCGTTGTAAGCTCTTCATCAGCTCGTTCATTGTCACTTCAGTCAATTTGTTTATCCTAAAAGTCGCCATCCATAAGCTATAACATAGTCTTAATTTTTTTAACGTTCCACTGTGATCCACAAAAGTTTGTTTTCAAACAATAACTGTAGAAAAAGTTGAGTTTTTTTGGCATTTCCGGGAGGTGACTAAGAGGCATGGCGGGCATTTGGTTTTTTATTTGAACCGGTTTTGATTAAAGTTTGTTTTAGTTGTGATTTAGATGGATTTTGGAGTTAAAAAACGGAATTTAACGTTAACCTTGCTCCAATTAAGGGCTATAATTTTTGGGTTAATCGGGCTTATAAGATAAAGTTTTTAATAAACAAGCCGTTAATATAAAACCATTATAAAATATATAAACTAGGGAAAACATAATGAGTGTTGAAGAAAAACAAGCCAACATTAAAGTTAATAAAGATGAAGTGCTTATTACCGTGCCTGCACCGGTAAGACATGACTATGACGCTACTATTTCCACAGCTGTCTGCTATTTCAAGGTAAAGCCGAGTAAAACTAAGCCTTGGATCACCAAGATTTTAAAAGGTGATGAATATGTTGATACTCCCGGTGGCTTTCGGGTTGAATTTCTGTCACATCAAAATAAAACCACCGACCCTATTGAACTGCAACTACAGGCGCTGCAGCGTATTATTCTGATTGCTGAAATGGATGAAGATGATGCTGAAAACCAGGGAGACTGGCGTTTTCATGGGAAAGGGGTGATTTATTGCCATGAAAATGATCATAATGATTTTCGTGTAGAAACTGTGGTTACAGAGAACGGTAACCAGTTGATTATGACCATTGATCATGTCAAAGATGAAGCTTTTGATAATGATATTGCTTTCCGTTATCTTGCTACCTGCTATGAAATTGGTGTGGGTCAGCTACCGGCACCGGTTTATTATTCTCAAGATCCTAAAGTTAGCGTTGGTCGTCCTATGGGGTAATTTTTTACGCTATTAAGGTTGGCACCTTTGCGGGTTGCCGGCCTTAGCCAATAACTGGTTAAATTGCTTGCTGCTACATAAAGTATCAAACCAGGGGAGATTAAACCAGGCGACACCTATATCCGTGGCTAGGGCTTCTTCTACTTGACTTAGTGCTGATAACCTTTCTCCCGCTTGGGTATATACCAGGGCGGCAGCAAAAGCGACTTCACCGTTATTAGGTGCGAGTTTTTTTGCACTATTAAGTGATTTAATTGCGGCGCTATTATTACCAAGATGGACATAGGCCTGGGCAAGTTCCATTTGGGTTACAAGGTTATCTTCATTTGCATGCAAGTCGATGACTTGTTGGTAATGCAGCCGAGCCTGCTCGGTTAATCCTAATATCATTTCCGCATCGGCGAGGTTTAGAATTTTTGTCGGATGATTAGGGCTTTTTTCTACTGCCAATCTTGCTGTAATCAGTGCATCCTGGTACCTTCCAGCTAGAGAATAGGCTATACCTAAATTATCTAAATCATTGCTTTGTGGGTTTACTTTCACCACTTGTTCATAGGTGGTGATGGCTAAATTGAGTTTGCCCTCTAATAAATAGATGGTTGCCAATAACTGGTTGGCGGAATACATTTTTGGTGTAATGCTCAATAATTTCTGAAGGCTTTGCTTCGCGTTAGCAAAATCTCCTAACCAGTAATAGCTTAGAGCCAAATTATAGAATAATTTGGTACTGGGACGTAATGCCAACGCTGTTTGATAGTGGCTAACCGCCAATGTTAATTCATTGTTGGTAAGGGTTAAAACAGCTTTTAATTCGGTTAATGTTGAACTGTCAACGCCACGTTGTATTGCTATGTTAAGTTGTTTTTGGGCGCTGTCTATTTGATTTAATGCTAGTGAGAGGTAAAAAACATCAATAGATTGAAAAACACTATATTTATATTCAGGTGGTGCACTTTGTATGAGCTGTTCTAGTTGCTGCGGATAATCGGGATCTTTAGTCTCGTTAAATAAATTCAGCGCTGCTTCACGAAATAAACTGTAACCAGCATATAAATAAGGTGAGCGGCTCAATACTGCTCTTAATTGGTTGAGGTTTTCATTATTGTTTTCTCCGTTAATTATTACTTTTGCATAGAGTTCAATGTATTCAAGATAATCTTGTTCATTAATTGGTGATGAGTTTATATAGGTTTCGGCATAATCAGGATAAAGTGCGCTGATATTGGCTTGGCTTGTATTAAATATTTCGTTAAAACCGTCTACTTGAGTGGGCCAGTTTTTTTGAGCGAATACAGTCCACTTCTTGTTACCATCTTTATTTTCTTGTTTACTTGCTTCTTCCACTGAAGATAAACGTGATAAGATGACGTTACAGCGAATATTATTACAACTAAGTTCAGTTGTGATTATATCTGTGGCACCCGTAGCGTTACCTATAGCATTGATGTTTATCTCTGAACTATCATCTGAAACGGCAGAAATTTCAGTACGGGAAATTAATCTTAAGTGTTTGGTATTAATAATACTTTGGCGGATGGCATCGTCTATGGTAGCCACCACTAAGTCTCTTTGGATATCAGCTATTTTACTATCTGTACTTAGGGTTGGTGGTAAAACTGCAATATGCCGCACCTTAGGTGTATTGGGAATAAAAATATCCTGATAAAACAAGCTAGTGAGTGTTACCAGTAAAATAATGCAAGCAGCGGTCATTACTGTGAACTTGTTTGGCTTTTTTTCTTGCTGTTCATTTTTTTCATTTATAGCAGCGCTTTCTATCTTGGCTTTTTCCGGCTGTAATATCGCCCCATCTTCACCTACCGGCAAGGTCTGCTCGGCCAGTATTTCCTGCTGGGTTAGGGCAACAATGATCTGTTGTAAACGCTCTGCCACCTTATGGCTGCTTGTCGGTCTGTTTTGCGGCTGATGGGCCAATAACTGATTTAATAAATGGGCTAAAGGCAGCGGCAACTGGGGAATAATGTCTTTGGCATCGCCGGGTTTATCATCAAGGATTGCCTGGGCAATCTGTTGGGCCGAGTCAGTACCGTAACTTGTAGCAAAAGGGTGGCGACCGGCGATCAAATTAAAGGCGATAATGCCTAAGGAAAATAAGTCGGTGCGAAAATCTATTGTTTGTTCGTTGTTATTCGAAGATAACTGCTCAGGCGACATAGAAGTCCAGCTGCCATAAGCACTGTTGCTGTCGGAGGTCTTGCTGTTTGGTGATACTTCTTGTTCGTTTCGCTGTTCACTGCCATTGTGACTTGCCTGGGCAATACCGAAATCGATAATTTTGACCTGGGCCGACATTTGATCCGCCATTTGCCCGTGTGGGTGATAGCCTTGATTGCCACTGCCGGGTTTATTGTCTATGTCGATCAAAATGTTCGATGCTTTTAAGTCGCAATGGACTATACCGTTATCATGAGCGGCGGCTAGCCCTAAAGCTATTTGTCTGATTATCTGCAGCTTCTGGATTAAGGTGGTGACATGCTGATGTTGAAATTGCTGCAAAGTTTTACCGCTGAGATATTCCATCACCAGAGCGATTTGCTGCTGATTATCATTTACCGGATTGGCGCTTTCACTTCTTTGTTTTTTGGAGACGATGACATCATAAATCTGTACGATATTGGGATGATTTAACTTTGCCAGCAACCTGGCTTCTGCCAGCGCTTGCTGAAAATGGCTTTCTTGGCAGTCAATTTTATCAACAGAGGTCTCATCAGAAGATAAGTTCTGTCCCAGCGGGGTTAATACTTTAATGGCTACGGTGCGCTGTAACCGGGTATCTAATGCCAGATAAACCTGGCCCATACCACCTTGACCTATTTTTTGTTTAACCTGATAATTTTCTGAGTTTGTTATGATTGTTGGTTCTTGAACAGTCGCTGATTGAGGTGCTTGTTGCATCTCACCCTCAGGCTTTTCGTTAGACTCTTCATTAGGCTCATCATTAGACAAGAGCGCATTACCTTGCTTTAGGTCCTCCTTGTTTGTAGTTAACTTATCACTGGATAAGGGATTAGTTTTCGACAAAATTCGCTACCATATTGTTGTTATTTTCGTCCCGCAGGAGCGGGGCTTGAGTATCAGCTAGTTTTTTTTTACCGCTTGTTCCGCCATCTCATGGCTTAATGTTGCTTCTAAATGCTGACCTTTATAAATAGTAAACACTGAGCCGCCAAAACGGATTTTTCCCGACTGGCGCTGGATCAAGTCCTCAGCATCACTGATATTGGTTAAGGCGTCAACAAATTGTTTACGTGCCCTGTGTATTTGAATGTTCAAATGACTGATACTTAAACCGATATCTTTGGCTAACTGCTCGGGATAAACCCAGCCTTGCAACGCCGGCTCTAAACCTTTTTGGGCATCGGCCACCCGGTACCGGGCAAGGTTCAGGGTTAAATAATGATGGCTACGTACCTGAAAATCTGTAGTTTTTCCCTGATGATGCATTTTCACCTGGGTTTCTTCTTCATCCAGGGTCAGGTTAAAGGTAAAACTGAGCTGATTAATTTTTTCTTCGCTGTTGCTGAGTAATTCCGTTGAGGTTTCCAGGTGGCTCAGGTGCAGTCGCCATTCTTGTCCTGCAAATGAAATAATATCGTGCTCATTCACCACATGCGGACGTTGGGGATTATGTACTGACTGTCCCAGGGAAAGTTTCTCCCTGTCGGTCAGCGCATTTTCTTCGCCTGCCTTGGTTTCATTACTTTCCTGGTTGAGGTATTCGACACTCCACAGGCCGCTAAAGCGATTCAGGTAGAGGACAATTTCAGGGTTTTGCTCGGAAGGCAGTAAATGATAATGGGACAAGCTAAAAGCGCCTAACTGCCGTGAGTTGGCTTTCAACAACTCGGGATCATTTTCCAGGTTCAGGGGAATAAGTAAATCACATGGGCCAGACAAGTCTTTGACGGTAAAGCGAATATCCTTTAGCCCGGCAAAGTAGATATCATCATTAAGTTTCAGCTGCGCTTTGGTATTTTCAGGTAACCTGCGGTTATTTAACCAGGTCCCGTTGCTGCTTAAATCACGTATAAACCAGGCGTCGTTTTCCCATTCAATGATGGCATGAATTTTTGATACCGCGGCATTGGAAACCAGGGTATTTACTGAATAGGCCAGGCGGCCAAAGCTATGGTGGCCGTATAAATAACAAAGTGACTGTGTATTGTGATTTAAGATGAAAGCCATTTTGCCTTCCCTGATTAATTTATTGCAAAAACTGAGCTTTAAAGATAGAGGATATACTTTATTGCAATTGAGGTCTAGAGAGACGAGAGTGAATTGTCTCTTCCCGGTAACATTTATTTATCTTTGGATTAAAATATATACTTTTTATGTAATTCAACCCCCTTAAAGGACCGGGTTAAGATGAATCCAGTCCGCTAAAACAGGCTGTTATTTATTTTAAGGGGTTACTTTTAAAGGATATTTTAAGCGTTGTCAGCCGCCAACTCGGCTTTTGTCTGTTGCAGTAATTCGGCGGAGGCTGCCACCAGGTTATGCACCTCGCCGGGGAGGTGGTCGAGATCTATGGCATCTATCAGGTTTTTAAGCTCAAGCCCTAATTCGGTATCCCCTTCAATTTTTAACCGGCGCTGAAAGAACAGGGTATCGGGATCTTGTTTGCGTCCGGCAATCAGCAATAAATCATCGCCACTGCCGCTGAAACTGACGTCTTCCTTTTGTTGTAAAGCGGGTGTAGCTTTTTTTGAGAATGTCTTAGCCGGTGCCATGATAAGTTTGTCTTGATCGTAGCTTAACCACCAGTGGATGTTGAGGTCGGTAATACTGATCCGCAGCCATTTATCTTGTAAAAACTCAAAATCACCATCTTCCAGTGCTTCCTTAAATACCGAGGTTAATACCGGTAATAACAGTTTTTGTTGCGCGCTAAAAGGCAACAGGGCAAAGGTCGGGGTAATGACTTTAGGTATGGCCTTGATAACACCGGATCTGATGCTAAGGGGTAAGTGGTTTGCTCTGGCAATCAGGCCGGGAGCAAATTTAAGTAATTGCTGCGGTAGCTTTTTGTTTAAGCTTGAAGTCAGATGGCAAGAAAATTCGTTTGCCTTACCGGTTATAACCGATGGAATGGGTAACATGAAATAATACCGTTGTTGAAAAATGCCGTTAAAAATTGCGTGCCTGGCACGGTAACATAAAGTGAAAGCGGATTTTGTGGCACAGATCAACTTTTTGTTCTAACGGCAAGAGCAGGCTTAAGCTAAGGTGAAACTTTATTAGCCGATACATTATTTGGCTGATGTTTGCCATTGCCCCAACAAGTAAATTCTTTGCTGTCACGTAAAGGCCAATGTACAGTGCTGGCCGGGTTTGTTGACAAAATCAAATATTCTCAATAAAGCATCAGAAGTTATTTTAAATCAAAAAAGTACCCTTGGGATGCTTCTACTATAGCTCTACATTTTATCTTGAATCCTGATATCTAAATAAATAGTTATGGAACTCTTGTGCCCGGCAGGTAACCTACCTGCGCTGAAAACCGCCATTAATAACGGCGCCGATGCGGTCTATATCGGCTTAAAAGATGATACCAATGCCCGACACTTTGCCGGTTTAAATTTTAACGAAACCAAGCTGGATAAAGCCGCGGATTATGTTCACCAGCATGGCAAGAAATTACATGTCGCCATTAATACCTTTGCTCACCCTGATGGTGAGCAGCGCTGGCGAAAGGCGGTGGATAAGGCGGTGGCCATGGGGACAGATGCCCTGATCATTGCCGATATCGGGGTCATGGCCTATGCGGCAGAGAAATATCCGGATGTTGAGCGCCATGTATCGGTACAGGCCAGTACCACTAATCTTGAAGCCATCAAGTTTTACCATAATAACTTTGGCGTCAGCCGGGTAGTATTACCGCGGGTTTTATCGGTGCAGCAGGTACGGCAATTGGCGAAAAGCTCGCCGGTGGCATTGGAAGTTTTTGCCTTTGGCAGCTTATGTATTATGGCGGAAGGGCGCTGCTACCTCTCTTCTTATATGACAGGTGAATCCCCCAATACCGTAGGCGCCTGTTCTCCCGCGAAATATGTGCGCTGGCAGGAAACCGAGGAAGGTCTGGAAAGCCGGTTAAACAATGTTTTGATTGACCGCTACAAGCGCGATGAACACGCCGGATACCCGACCTTATGTAAAGGGCGCTTTGAAGTGGAAGACAATGTCTATCATGCCCTGGAAGAGCCCACCAGCTTAAATACCCTGGAGCTTATTCCTGAGCTGGCAGCGATGGGGATAGTGTCGGTAAAAATTGAAGGGCGCCAGCGCAGCCCGGCTTATGTCGAGCAGGTGGCGAAAACCTGGCGCGCGGCCTTGGACAGATATCAGCAGACACCACAGGATTTCACCCTGGAGCAAAGCTGGATGCAGACCCTGGCTAATTTATCCGAAGGGGCGCAAACCACCTTAGGGGCTTACCACAGGAAGTGGCAGTAATATTATCCACGACAGCAGATGCCAGCTTTTATTAAGTGCTATTTATTTATCCCTTTGAAAAAAGAGAGAACGAACAAATGAAATTTTCCCTTGGCCCCAGTTTGTTTTTTTGGCCTAAGCAAGAAGTACATGATTATTACCAAAGGGCGAGTGACAGCAGCGCCGACATTATTTATTTAGGTGAAACCGTCTGCTCCAAGCGCCGGGAACTACGGGCGAAAGACTGGCTTGAGCTGGCGCGGCAGCTAAGCAGCAATACCGATAAACAGATTGTGGTTTCCACCATGACCTTGCTGGAGTCTCCGGCGGAAATCCAGGTAATGCGCCGTTTGTGCGACAACGGCGATTTATTGGTGGAAGCCAATGATCTCAGCGCGGTGCAGATGATGCACGAGCTGAAACTACCTTTTGTGCTCGGCCCCGCCATTAACTGCTACAACCTGGCCACCTTGAAAGTATTTTTAAAGCAGGGCCTGGTGCGTTGGGTGATGCCGGTAGAGCTTTCCGGCGACTGGCTGCGGCAACTGTTGCAGGAGGCGGAGCAGGAAAATATCCGCCATCAGTTTGAATGTGAAGTTTTTTCCTGGGGCTATCTGCCGTTGGCCTATTCTGCCCGTTGTTTTACCGCCCGCTCTGAAGACAGACCTAAAGACGACTGCCAGTACTGCTGCATCAATTATCCCCAGGGACGGAAAATGAACAGCCGGGAAGGGGAGCGGGTATTTGTGCTTAACGGTATACAGACCATGTCGGGTTATCAATACAACTTGGTTAATGAAGTGCCGCAAATGAAAGCCATGGGGGTAGATATTGCCCGTATCAGCGCCGATAGCGATGCCGCCTTTATGCAACTGAATAACTTTAAGGCGCAACTACAGACGCCGCAGCATAAAGCATTGGTTTCTACTACGGAGTGTAACGGCTACTGGCACCAAATTCCGGGTATGTCGATAGCCTGAAGCAATTAAAAAAAACAGCCGTTCAGGCGCTTATACACAGGCGTGTTGTTAATAAAGCAGATTAAGTCATTAGGTAAATGTTATGAAAGAAAAAATTAATCACTATATCGAAAACTTTGGCGCTGAATATACCGCCAGCCTGCCGTCTTTAGGCCAGCTGATGGCACAAACCCTGCGTTTTTTCGGTAGCCGGCGTATCTATGGTGTCGGGGGAGATTTTGCCGCTAACTTGATCACCGCTTTTGAAGATGAGCTGGACATTTGCCCGTCAAGTAATGAAATGCATGCCGGCTTTACCGCTTGCGGCCAGGCAGAAGTCGAAGGTTTGGGTGTGTGCCTGACCACCTATACCGTGGGCAGTTTACCCTGTGTCTCGGCGGCGGCGCTGGCATTAACGGAAAAACTACCGGTGATTTTTATTTCCGGCGCCCCGGGAGAAAGTGAAATCAACCATATGGCGCTGCACCACACCGTTAGTTCCTGCTCCACCTGGCGCTCTGAATATGATGCGGCATTAGAGTCGTTTAAGGCGCTGGGTATTCGCTCGGAGCGTTTGCAGGGCCAGCGAAATCCGGGGCAGCCAAATGTTGCCGGCGAGCACTTTTTCCGTCTGGTGGCCCATGCCTATTTAAATAAAGAGCCGGTTTTTATCGAAGTGCCCCGGGACCTGGTGGCGGATAAAACCCAGGCAATAGAATTTCCTCCCTCCCTGTGTCAGTTGCCGCAGGAAGTGTTTTTGCTCAAAGGCATCTCCCAGGTGGCCCGGCAAGTCGTAGAGAAATTACTGGCGGCAAACAAGCCTCTATTGTATTTGGGAGAAAAAGCCAAGCTCAATAAGGAGTTGCTGGCCGTGGTCAAACGCTTTTGCCATCAGTATCAGATTCCCTATACCACCACCTGGTTTGCCAAAGGGGTATTGGATGAGTTTGAGCCCCTGAGCCTCGGTGCTTACAACGGGGTATTTACCGATGAGCAGGTCCGCAACTATATTGAAAATGAAGTGGATTATGTCCTGGAAGTGGCCACCAGTATCTATCAGTTAGATACCAATACCGCTTTTGATACCGGCACCCATTTGCTGAATGACTTTGAGAATAAAACCATTTTAAAAGGCACTTCGCAGCTGGAGAAAGATCTGATCGGTATTTTTGAGCAGTTATTAACCGCTGATATCCCGGTGTTTAATTTTACCCCGCCAAAGACTACCGGCGGTGAGTTATTTGCCGACGAAAAAATCGATTTTCATAATTTAACCCGGGTGCTCAACAGCCTGCAAAGCCTGGATCAAAGGGCCTATGTTTACTTTCCTGAAATCGGTAACTCTTATTTTGCCTCCTATAGCCTGAAAACCCGGATGTCTTCGCTTGGCCGCAGCTGGTTAACCAATCCCTGGTATGCGGCCATGGGCACCAGTTTGCCTTATGCCCGGGCGGCCTGTAAGCAGTTGCAGCAGCTGGGGCAGGGAAAAGCTGCACCCGAGAATGATGTTGCTGTGGTGATCACCGGCGACGGAGGTTTCAACTTTCAATTAAATGATTTAATTCATTTTTTACGGGATGATTTAAGCGTCATTATCATTTATATGCGCAATGATATTTTTCATTTAGGCAAAAACAGCGATGCTGAAATTTATCACTGTTCGGATAAAACTTTTGATGTTATCAGCCTGGTCAAAGCCTATGGCGGAGAAGGCAAGCGTTGTACTACCGTAGCCGAGTTCAGGGATTATTTCAGCGCCTGCGCCGATGAAAATAGCGGTATTAAACTCATTGAAGTGCCCGCCAGCCTGGAAGAGCAGTATCAATGCCGCGAGATCAGTTTATTGAATTTATATATCAAGGCAAGAAACGGCATACCTCAGGCGGTTATCGACTGGAATGAGATCAAGCGTTAGCCCGGGAGCAGGTAAAGGTTAAAGCGTTAACAGGGGTTATTATGTATCAATTACAATTATCAGATCTCACCAAGAAAGAATTCCTGAGAGATTACTGGCAAAAAAAACCTGTGGTCATTACCCGGGGGTTTAGCGATTTCCAGGATCCTTTATCGGCGGATGAACTGGCGGGCTTGGCCACCATGGATCAGGTTGAGTCGCGTCTGATCTCCCTGGTTGACGGGCAATGGCAGGCGGAATTTGGTCCGTTTCAGTCATTTGAGCATTTAGGAGAGAAAAACTGGTCACTGGTGGTACAGGCGGTGGATCATTTTTGCGAGCCGGCGGCAGCGCTGATTGAGCCGTTCCGCTTTATTCCCAACTGGCGCCTGGACGATCTTATGGTGAGCTTTGCCACCCCGGGCGGCGGTGTTGGCCCTCATATCGATCTTTATGATGTCTTTATTTGCCAGGGCTCAGGTAAGCGCCACTGGCGGGTGGGGGACAGGGGGAATCACAGGGAGTTTGCCGCCCATGAAGCCTTGTTGCATGTCGATCCCTTCGAGGCCATCATTGATGTTGAGCTTAACCCCGGAGATATTTTATATATTCCCCCGGGCTTTCCCCATGAAGGCATTACGCTGGAGACTTCTTTAAGTTTTTCCGTCGGTTTTCGCACCCAATCCCGGGTAAGCTTATTTAGTGCCCTGGCGGATCATTTAATCGATCAGGATAGCGCCAATGAGCTGATTGAAGATGCCGGGCGGTCATTTTGTGAAGCGCCGGGAGAGATCAATGATGCGGATTTAGATTTAATCAAAGAGCAGTTTACTCATGTATTGGCGGATGAAGCTTTGATGCGCGACTTTATCGGCGGTCATCTTAGCCAGGCAAAACATGAGCTGGATCGCTGTGAAGAAGAACTTGGCGGTTATACCCAGGGAGATGTCGCCCAGATTTTAGTTGCGGGTGCTGATCCGGTGCAGCAAGGGGGCTATAGTTTGCAAAGATTAGGAGGCTTAAGGGCTTTTTATTTCAGCGATATCCTAAACCGCGGCATATGTTATATCAATGGCGAGCCAATTTTGTTTGATGTCACCATAGCGCCGATGGTTAAGCTGCTTTGTGATCAGGTGACTTTATCACCGCAGCAGTTGGCTCCCTGGCGTGAAAACAGCGCTTTTATAGATTTTCTCACCGAACAGGTTAATGCCGGTTACTGGTATTTTGCCCAAGTGTAACGGTGACAGATCACAGGCTTTATGTGCCAAGCCTCCTGGCTTAGTTCTTAAGCCATGATAGGTTCAATTGTGTTTGGGGGATTTCCCTGGCTCGGTGTTGTTTTTGTTGGAAAAGTGGCTAAATTCTTTCTTTTATATAGAAAAGCCCTGAGGGAAGTCAGGGCTTTGACTGCTGTAATTTCAGTCTATTGTTATATCCAGGCTTAACTGTCATTCCTTGAATGTTTAGCCTGTTACGCGATAGTGCTTAGTTACCTGTCCAATCTAAAGTTACACCGCTAAAGGTCGAGTAGGCCTTAATGCCGATATGCCAGGTACCTGCACCCGGATTAGAGAAGGTACAAACCTCATCATTACCATTGAGGTAAGGACGACAATCGTAGCTACCAAACCAGCCGGAAGTCGGCTCGCTGCCTTCTTTTACATAAAGATCGGCATCACCGCTGCCGCCGGAAATCTTGATGGTCATAGAGCTGATGCCTGCCGGCACGTCGATGCTGTGACGGAACCAGTTATTTCTGCTCTCACCAATACCTGAGATACTGCCTTCCAGATCACCCGGAGGTGGTGGTGGAGGAGGAGTAGTACCACAGCCGTCGTTGGTCAGTGCATCGTGTGCAGCTTTGGCTTGAACAATACCGTAGCCGTAATAGTTATCGCGGCCGGAAGAACCTTTGTCTTTGGCGGTGTTATTTAAAGCATCACGAATTTGAGATGCAGTACAGGTAGGGTGGTTACTCCATACCAGGGCGGCGACACCTGAAACGTGCGGTGTTGCCATGGAAGTACCGCTCCAGCTGGCATAGCCGTTGCCGGTAATAGTGGAGTTGACAGCCACACCCGGTGCAGAGATTTCTACCTGGTTGTTGTATTGTGAAAATGAAGCAATATTTTCACTGCTGTCGACGGCGCCAACTGACATAACAGAATCATAGGAAGCCGGGTAAGACTTAGTGCTGTTACCGTCGTTACCGGCGGCGGCGATAGATAATACGCCGTTATTAAGGGCCGAGGCAAAAGCATTCGACTCAGAAGTCATGCTGGCGCCGCCACCTAAACTCATGCTGATAACGCTGGCACCAGCGGCTTCACATTGTGAAATGGCAGCGATTAAGTCAGAGCCGTAAGCCCAGTTGCCGGAATTGTTAAAGACCTTGACAATATGTAAGCCGACATCACCGCTTGGGTTAACGCCAACTACGCCAACACCGTTGCCGCCTAACGCGGCAATAGTCCCGGCAACGTGGCTACCGTGACCATGGCCGTCGTCATACCAGTTTCCGGTATCGTTACCGTTGCCGTCGTTGTCGTCACCGGTCACGTTTGAACTTCTTAAATCTTCATGGTTGCGGTTATAGCCGGTATCAACGATACACACTTTCTGGTTGGCTGCGGCAGCATCGCTGACCTGATCTGCCTGTACCATAGTAATGCCGTACGGAGTAGACTCTGCCATGATGTTGACATCATCAAGTAGATAACGTGGCTGATCCACTTCTACCATCTCAACCTGGTCGTTATTTAATAAATTGGCGACATCGGAAGGATTGATTTCAATGGCAACACCATTGATACGGTCTAAGGTGCGTATGGTTTTTGCGCCATAAGTTTGCATTAAACTCATTACTGCAGCTGGGGATACCTTACCGTCAGACATTACGCTGGCGGTATTTTTGAAGGTGACCACATAACGGTTATTGATTACCGTTTGCTTAATGTCGCCCGGGCCGTTAAATGTGGCCTCGGCTGCGACAGTGCCGTTAATGGATCCTAAAACGGCAATGGCTACTGCTCCTAAGGTAAATCCTTTTGCTAGTCCTTTAATATGCTTGTTCATCATTCTCTCAACTCGTAATAATTAGTAAATGAGTAGCTGCCTTAGTCCTTTATCTCCATGAAGGGCGGCTACAGCGATATCAGGTTGAATAAGTTATTATTGTGTGAGCCTGTTGATCTGGCTCCTATTTCATTACTCACACCGATATAAACTAAGTACTGGCTTGTTGCACTCAGGCGCACGCTTAATTGCGTAATAGCTGTTCTAAAATCACTTAGTAATTAAAAAAGGTAGTCGAGAAAATGAGAAGATCAAATTATTTTTACTATTTTCGAACTTGGTGTTCACAAGTTAAACAAATTTGTTACATAGTGGTACTGTAAGAGAAGTTATTAAGTTATTGTTTTTAATTGCTTATATCTTTTGTTTGGCGCAGATTTATTCAGCTTGAAAGCATAAGAATTATTTTCATAAAAAAGCATAAAAATAATTTTCAGTTGGTAAAAAGTAGTGATTTTTTAAGAAAAAGCAAAGCTATATTTCAGCCAACTTTCAATAACTTGTCTGGTTTTTATCGCTTGCGGGTTCTGAGCTGTAAATAATTGTTATCCACAAGCATTGTTTGCAGCTGGTATTCACTGGTAAATGTGCAGGCTTGTTTATCTGTGTAAGGCGGTAAGGTTTTTGGGTGTTTTGCCTTTATTAAGGCAGGGGGCTAACAGTCAGGAACTTAGTCAGGGGTAAAGGTAAGCAAGTCCTGAAATAAACCGTAAAAAAGGCAGCCCCGATCACTCAGGGCTGCCTCATCATTGCCAGTATACTATTGGCGTTGTTAAACCGTGTAAGCTGTTATTGATAATTCCAGCTTAAGGTTACACCGCTATAGGCTGAATAGGCTCTGACACCGATATGCCAGGTACCTGCTCCCGGGTTGGAGAAAGTACACACCTCGTCATTACCGTATTCATACGGACGACAATCCCAGCGGGAAGTGGTAGGTCTGCTGCCTTCGTTGACATACAAATCAGCATCGCCAGTACCGCCTGAAATGGTTACCGTTAATGAACTTACGCCTGCCGGCATATCAAAGGAGAAACGCTTCCAGCCGGTATTCCTAGACAGGTTCTCATGGGTTTCGCCATCGCCGTCTGGCGGCTCAACGATAGGACCACCGACATCACAACCTTCTGCACTGATGGCATCGACAGCGGCTTTGGCCTGGACAATACCGTAACCATAACTGGTATCGCGTCCGGAAGCGCCTTTGTCTTTCGCCGTCATATTCAGGGCATTACGAATTTGTGCTGCGGTACAGCTAGGGTGGTGACTCCATACTAATGCCGCGACACCGGAAACATGCGGTGTTGCCATGGAAGTACCGCTCCAGCTGGCATAAGTGTCGCCCGGCAGGGTAGAGTTGACGCTCACACCCGGGGCGGCAATTTCTACCTGGCTGTTGTATTGTGAGAATGAAGCTTTGTTTTCACTGCTGTCAACGGCAGCGACCGACATGACCGCGTCATAAGAGGCCGGGTATGACATAGTGCTGTTACCGTCGTTACCGGCAGCGGCGATGGATAAAACGCCGTTATTCAGTGCCGATTGAAAGGCATTGGCTTCAGAGTTCATGCTGGCGCCGCCGCCTAAACTCATGCTGATAACACTGGCGCCGGCGGCTTCACATTGTGAAATCGCAGCGATCAAATCAGAGCCATAAGCCCAGTTGCCGGAGTCATTAAAGACTTTAACAATATGCAGGCCCAGCTGACCGCTAGGGTTAACACCGACCACACCGGTATTATTGCCGCCTAATGCGGCAATGGTACCGGCAACATGGCTGCCGTGGCCATGACCGTCGTTATGCCAGTTGCCGGTATCGTTGCCGTTACCGTCATTATCGTCCCCGGTGACACCCGAACTGATTAAGTCTTCATGGCCGAGATCATAACCGGTATCGACGATACACACTTTTTGACTGCCCGTGGCAGCATCGCTAACCTGATCTGCCTGTACCATAGTAATGCCGTATGGGGTGGACTCGGCCAATACACGAGGGGTATCGAGGATGTAGCGGGGCTGATCCACTTCCACCATTTCAATTTGATCGTTATTTAATAAATTAGCGACAGCCGATTGATTCATTTCAATGGCGACACCATTGATCCTGTCTAAGGTACGTACGGTTTTTGCACCATAGCTTTCCATTAAGCTTTTTGCCCCGGCTGCAGACATTTTACCGCCGGACATAATAGTGGCGGTATTTTTGAAAGTAACCACATAACGTTCATTGACTACCGCCGGTTTGATATCGCCGGGGCCGTTAAAGGTGGCTTCTGCTGCTACGCTGGTGTTGATTGATGCTAAAACTGCAACGCTGATTGCTCCAAGGGTAAATCCTTTCGCTAGTCCTTTAATATTTTTATTCATGTTTTTCTCAATAGTTAGTGATTAAAAACTCAATAACCGCCTTAATCCTTTATCTCCTTTGTGGCGGTTACGGTGACACTAAGTACTGGCTGTTGAAGTAATAAGGGGAGGCTTATTTTTCAGCAGGTGCTCGAAAATCACTTAGTAACTAAAAAAGGTAGTCGAGAAAATTAACAGGTCAAATTTTTATTTTCACGTGTTGCGCACTTTTTGTTCACAAAATATACAATTTTATTACATTAAAAAAATTGGATGTTTAGCTAAGTCCTTCTTATGAACTGATTTTCTTTGATCTGGATCAGGTTATTGGTTGTCGGTGAAAATATTTGAAAAAAAGTGAAAAATATCCTGCTTTAGCAAAAAACAGCCCGGGGAAATTTAAAAATTAACCGTCAGATTCTGTATAATGGCCTCTTTTTGTCACCACTGAACAACATTAAAGAATATGCGCCTGGATAAATATATTTGTAAAAGTACCGAACTTACGAGAAATGAAGCGAAAAAGCTGTTAAAAACCGGTTTGGTGACGGTTAATGATGAGGTGGTTAAAAATGGCGCTTTGCAGCTGAGCGACACTTGCCAGGTCGCCGTTGAAGGCCAGTTATTAAGCAAACGCTCTGCCCGCTATATTATGATGTTTAAGCCGCTTGATACCATATGCTCTAATGTTGATGAAGTGCATCCGTCGGTGCTGCATTTTCTTGATGTCGACAAAGCTTTTGACCTGCATATTGCCGGTCGCCTGGATGTTGATACTACAGGTTTGGTGTTGATCACCGATGACGGCCAGTGGTCGCACCAAATTACTTCCCCCCGTAAAGCCTGTCAGAAACGATATCGGGTATGGCTGGATGAACCTGTTGCTCCGTCTGTTACCGAAGCATTCGCTCGCGGTGTACAGCTTAAAGGTGAGTCAACGCTTACTCAACCGGCGCAATTGGAAGTGATCAATGAACGGGAAGTATTGCTGACGATAATGGAAGGAAAGTACCACCAGGTAAAACGCATGTTTGCCGCGGTTGGCAACCATGTGGTGGGCCTGCACCGGGAAAAAATTGGCGAAATCACCCTGGATGAGCAACTTGAGCCGGGTCAGTGGCGTTATCTGACCGAGCAGGAAGTCGCTTCGGTGCGCCGGTAAAATGCAGCATAAGCGGCCCGGAAATAATATAAACGGCCCGGAAATGATGCCGGGCCGCTTAAGTGATTAAGCGTCTTTCTTTTTACGGGATAAAGCAAAACCTGCCAGCCCCAATCCAAATAAGGCTAAAGAGCCCGGCTCGGGTACCGAGGAAGAGAGTTCACCGGTAAAGCCGATATTATTAAAATCGACCTGGCCATTGTCGCCACTTAATACTGCATTGACATATTGTACATTGGACGGGAACGACAGGGCATAGTTTTCTGCGGTCAGGGCTGTGCTACCCAGGGCCGGCATGACGTTTAGCAGGCTGCCGACCAGGTTGTGACCGGCATCAAAGAAATTAAAATCAATGTTATCGACGTCAAAATCTTCGCCAAAGTAATTCCAAAAATGTAAAGTGGTCAGGTTATATTCCATGCCAAAGTCGAAATCGAGCTCTAGGACGCCGCCGCTGACCCAGACATGGGTGTTTTGGGGATCATGGTTTTCGATGGCGTCGGCTGACGGGGCATCTATGATACTGGCCAGGGAATCTGCAGTGCTGCGGTTGGCAAAAGGCTCTGCTGCCATACTGCTGCCCAGTGAAACCGAGATATTTTCATGGTTCAGATAAATAGGGGTTGCACCGGCAGCTTTGCAAAGGCCTGCTAATACTAAGGTTAAGGTGGTTAATTTGAACTTGTTCATATCTACTCCGTGATTATTGTTGTTATTTAAGTTGTGTTCGCATTTTTGCCAGAAAGTTATTTGGCTGTATTATTAAGCTTTATTAATGACTTGTTCCTGTTCTTTTGTTATCCGGGCGCTGTGCTCTTGCCTGGTGGTCTGTTTTGCGGCTTCTTCGGTTATTTCATCTATTTGCTGTTGTAAGGCCGCCAGTTGCTCGGCTTTTTGCTCGTCGGTTAAGTTTTTATTTGCGGCAACCTTCTGCATTTGCTCTTCGAGTTCTTCCAGTTTCTCCCTGTCTACCCCGGTACGCTGGTCCAGGGTGCCCTGAATGGCTTTTTCCATAAAGTCTTCACGGCTGACCTTGGCCGGTGACATCGCTTGTCTGCTGCGCTCGACGGCCTGGTTGCTGGCCAGGGCCTGATATCTGTCCACCGGATCCTGCTGATGAGTTTGTCCCTGGGCGGCGGCAATGGCGGCAGGGGAGATAGTGACACTGGTATTTTGGCCCTGATGGTTATCCGCCTGGTTTGCATCGGATAACTTTTGATATTGATTGCCGGTATTAAGGCGGGTAGCCGGGGCATATAAATTTAATCCGTTAATATTCATAAGCGTTGTCCTGATGGAGTTGTTGCTGTTCCTATTATTTGCTTACGTTACTTACGTTACTTACGTTATATAAAGGAAAGGCAACAATCAGGCCAAAGCGTTTATCCGGCTATTTAAGGCTTTCTGACGGCTTACCCTTTGAAATCTTTTGAAATTGTGGCTATATTTTGCCGTTTTTTTGCCTGACTTTTGTGGCAAGGGGCAAGTTTATGCCGGGAGGGAAATGTTATTGTCGGGTTTTGTTTGCAATTAGTGTTGCTGTTAATTATTCACTGGGGTATGAAAAGTTCAGCTATACGGGGGTTATCAGGACATCAGGGTTGCATTTAATATCGGGCGGGTCACTGACATAGCTGAAACTATTATCGCCGTAGACTCGCCCGTCTTTTGCTCCGTTTAAACCTTACTTAATCTTACGTAGTTAACATTACTTCTTGCGGTTAAGCACTCTCCAGCACGCTTGCATCTCGCCTATTTTCTCCCGATAGCCGATAACCTGATATTTGAGCCAATAGCACAGGTGCCTGATACCTTCACTGGTGTGCTCCGTGATGCATTCGGGCTCGCGGGTAACCGCTGCAAATGCATCGAACAGGAAGGCGCATTCTTCGCTGAATTTGCTAAAGTCGTCAGCAAGGTTGACAAAATCGCTCGACAGCTGTTCCCTTTTGATTGCATCCTCCGTGAGTGGTAGGTTTGATTCAGACATGACAGCTTCCTCCCTTGTTAGTTAACGGCGTATAGTTGCTGGCATAAGCTGCGGGTGGCTGCCTGACGGTGGGGGTTGGTATATTTTCTGTTAAACTTTCTGTTAGGTAAGCTTTAACCGATTGAAACTCTGGCATATCATTAGGATTAGCCATGATAGATACCTCTGTTTATCTGTTGTGGTTAGCTGTCTCTGAGTGTGGTCGCACTTAGGGGCAGCGCTTGGTTTATCTGTTGGTTCTCTTCTTTAAACACCTCCGTTGACGGGGAATTCACCTGTTAGTGATAGTACAAAATACCGGAAAAATCTCCCTGGGTTGGCATTTAATGTTGATGTCAATTGCCTGCACTGTATTGATAGCAGTACGAAAATGTCAACTTTATGAAATTTATGAATAAAAACAGAGATTGATGAGCTGTTACGGGCAGCAACAGTCAACGCAAACATAGCCTGTTATCGTCAGGGGAACAGGGCTTTTGACATTCCTGTTGGATAAAGGCAAAGTAAGGCCAACTCAAATTATCTAAGTTATTGTCTATGAAAACTTTATCTAAAAATAAACGTAAGCACCTGGCCGGTAAGGTGCTGTTGACCTCTGCGGTAATGGCATTCACCCTCAGCGGCTGTCAAAGTCAGCACAGTACAGAGGCAAAAAATCAGCAAGCTTCGGCAAAGTTGGCGCATATGGAGCAGGCCCGCGCGATTGCCAAGAAGTACCTGATCACCGATACCCATATTGATGTGCCTTACCGTCTTGAAGAAGCCTTTGAAGATGTCAGCGAGCATACCGCGCACGGTGATTTTGATTATCCAAGAGCCGTTGACGGCGGCCTTAATGCGCCTTTTATGTCTATTTATATTCCGGCTGCTTTGGAGCCAAGCGGCGGCAGTAAGGCGATGGCGGATAAGTTGATTGATATGGTTGAAGCCATGGTAAAAGATGCCCCAAACAAGTTTGCCCTGGCATACTCTACCCGGGAGTTGGAGCAAAACTTTGCCCGTGGCGTGATGTCACTCCCGTTGGGTATGGAAAACGGCAGCCCGATTGAAGGGGATTTAGCGAACTTAAAGCACTTTTATGATCGCGGCATTCGCTATATTACCCTGACACATTCGAAAGCGAACCATATTTCCGACTCTTCTTATGACAGTGAACGTCCGGCCGGCGGCTTGACCGATTTTGGTAAAACCCTGGTAACGGAAATGAATAAGCTTGGGGTGATGGTCGATGTTTCTCATATTTCGGATGATGCCTTTTATCAGGTGATGGCCATTTCCAAGGCGCCGGTAATTGCCTCGCACTCGTCGGCACGGCACTTTACCCCGGGGTTTGAGCGCAATATGGATGACGATATGATCAAGGCTCTGGCGAAAAATGGCGGTGTGATCCAGATTAATTTCGGCTCTACTTTCATTTCCCAACCCTCGATAGATAACTACAATGCCTTTAAAAAGGCCAGAGAAGCCTATATGTCGGCTAATCAGCTGACCCAGGACAGCCCTGAAGTTAAAGCTTTCCAGGAAGAATACCGCAAGAAAACGCCTTTTATCTTTGCTACTTTAGATGATGTGCTGGATCACTTTGACCATGTGGTGAAGCTGGTAGGCATAGATCATGTCGGTATCGGCTCTGATTATGACGGTGTCGGTGACAGTTTGCCGGTAGGGCTGAAAGATGTTTCCACTTATCCTAATTTAATTGCCGGTTTATTAAAACGCGGTTACAGCGAGCAGGATATTGTCAAGATCCTTTCCGGTAACCTTATTCGTGTATGGCAGCAGGTGGAAGACTACGCCGCCCGTCATTAATCCTTGTTTTTATAAACGGGGTTGGTAGTAACAGCCCCGTTCATGCCTTACTCTTGTTCCTTTTCTTGGTAACCTCAGTGATCGCTGCTCATGTCTTTTTTGAGCGTATTTTAAACGGTTTTAATTTTTTCATTGCTGTTTGTTGTTTTTTTAATGCATTTTACAGGAGATATTCAAGTTTTTACCGGTACGAGCGAATAGACTTTTATCGTCCAATTGTGGCGTAATCTATTGTAATGAAGGAAGAAAAAATGAAATTAAAACTGAATAAAAAGAAACTGATTAACTTATCTGAGAAAGCTAATCAGCTGGATAATAAAGCGACGCAAAAAGTTGGCGGCGGTAACCAGGAATCGGTAGTAATCGCTTGCCTGACGGGCGGGGATAGAAATTGTAAAACAGTACTATGCCTGTAATTGCAGACAAGACATGAGCGGACGGGCGAAGGCATGCTCAGCTAAAGCATATATTTTCGATAGGGCAATAGCCAATGACTAGATTGGTATACCGTAGTGAAATTTTCTTTAGCGCTAGTTGATCCTAGGGGGAAGCAGGCATTAAACCGACATTGAAGCTCATTGAATAAACGCAGCCCTGGCTGCGTTTTTCTTTTCCTATTTCGGGAGCAAATGGCAGGAAATCTCCTTTATTCATTTGCTGAACAAGCGTTTTATCGCTGATAAAAGCGGAATATCCCTCAATCGTTTCGTCTGAAAGCTGGTTTTTTCAATATAAAGATGATGAGTAAAAGCTCTGACAGCATATAGTGCCTGCCAGTCGTTATTAATTGTTGTTGTGTTGAACATTTACTCTACTTTGTGCTTTTCAGCTCTTATTTACTGTTATTTCAGGTTTTTTACAGGGAGATTTCAAGTTTTTCCGGGCTCGGTCCCATAGACTGTCATTGTCCGGTTTGGACGTATTTGTTGTAGATTAAAGGAAGAAAAATGAAATTAAAGCTAAACAAAAAGAAACTTGTTAACTTATCCGAAAAAGCGGCTCGCCTGGATAATAAAGCCACTCAAAAGGTTGCCGGAGGCGGGGGAGAATTGACAGACCCTACGGCTAAAGATTACTTAATAAGCAGAATGATCTGTTGGTGATAAGCTGAGCCGGGTATTGATTAAAAGGAAGAAAACATGAAATTAAAACTGAATAAAAAGAAACTGATTAATTTATCTGAAAAAGCCGTTCAGTTGGACAATAAAGCCACCCACAAAGTTGGCGGCGGTGCTTTTACTGAAAAAGAGTCTTGCAGAATGTGTCCTACGGGCGGTGATATCAATTGCCCAACGGTACAATGCAATTAATGCATGTTTTGCCGGTAAATAACGCTCAAAAGGGCTGATGCATGATATGCACATAATTTACTTTGACTGGAGACTATAGCGAATGTCAGTATTATTGGCGAGGGCAATAGTAGATATGTCACTGTTTGCAATGCCTTTTCCTTTGATTAAGTAGAGTGGGATCTCTGTTATCAGCCCTATGAAAGTTAATAAAAAACACAGCCTTGGCTGTGTTTTTCATTTTAAGTCTTCGTTTTTACTTATAGGAGCGGTAGCTTTCTTCTTGATTCTCAGCTCTGATGACGAGCGCCATTATTTTCCCCTATCATAAAGCCACCTTAATTTCTTAAATCTGCATTTAGCTTTTTCCTCTCTTGCAACTATAACATCGGGAGCTTTCAATTTAATTACTAATGTCTGATCGCTATGGGAAATGCTGAACATGAACGGCATTTAGTCCGAGTGCTTTATCTGAAAGTTATCATTCTTGAAGCAGGCCTTATGAATAAATAACAGGTTACTTCCTCTGTTTATCTGGCTGATTTTTGCTGGAAGGCGATAACGGCAATAGTAAGAATTTTATCAGTTATTTTACCAATGAAATTTTTGTGAAATTAACTTTAAGTCTTTGAATTTCACAGGTTTGTACTTTGTTCTTATGGTAAGTTTCTAGCTGCTTTTTTACTTTTCGGTGCATCAGTTATTTGGCTTTTGTCCTGGGAAAATAAAGAAGCGCAGTATTAATAATTAATTTTAGAAGGATGAAGTAATGAAAAATAAAATTATCATGATTTTGCTTATGTGTTGGACGTCAATTAGTTGGGCGAAGATGCCAGACGATGGCGATCCTCCTAGTATCAGTAGTTTTTATTATAACGGCGGCTCATTAGTTGTCGGTGAGCAGGTAACACTTCGCTGGTTTTCGCATGGCGCAGACGAGTGCAGGTTAATTGCCGGCGGCAATGTTATGAGCGTTCCGGTGAGCGGCAGCAAAGCTGTTACGGTTACCAGCAGTAATATGACATTTAAACTTGATTGTATGAACCTATACGGTAATGCCGTACGTACTATCTAGGTAGGGAATTTATTTGGCTGATATGACAAGATATCAGCCTTTTTTATTCGAAAAACTATAAACCCGGTGGCATGGTGATACTTGCCAGCTGAAATTCCATTTCTATCTGACGGCAAAGTTCTCTGCCGAGTCTGTCGCATTGGGCTAAAGCCCGCTTTTTCAAAAAATGAATATCACTGCGGTACAGGTAACGGCTTTTGGGATTGATGTTTTCAAGCATCAGCCTTAAGTCCATGAGGTAATCATCATTTCCCCTGTCCGGATAAGCCCCCAGTAAACGGGTTTGATATTCATGTTTTAACACCGAAGCAGAAGCGCGGTAACTGCCGGTTGCCGAGGCGATATTGCTCTCTAATTCATCCCGGGAAAGGATATTATTCCCCAGCGCCTGCTCGACCCTTAGCCGGGTGACTTCCAGTGCGCGCGCTATCAGTAATGCCGGGGTGATCTTATGGGTTTCGATAATCTCAAAGGCCTTGGCGACTATGTTTTTGGCCGCCTGGGTTTCCTGGTTATACAAGCGGGCCCGTGCCAGGAACATCATATATTCCAGGTGGCTGTCATTGCCTTCGCCGTTAATGAGTTTAGAGACTTCCAGTGCGGTCTGTAAATGTTCAATGGCTTTGGGATACTGGCCTATCATTAAATAATGCTCCCCCAGGTTGCCATGGGTTGCCGCCATTTTCGGGTGGTTTTTAGGGAATAACTTGCTACGGATTTGATAGCTGTCCAATAAATATTGCTCACCCCTTTGCCAGTCCTGGTGGAAGAAAATCAGAATGCGGCCTAATTCTTCCATGGCTGCCGCAGTTTTTTCATGCAGGCGGCCCAGTTTTTCTTGATAGATATAGATGGCATCCTGTACCAGGGTGATCTTTTCTTCGCCGTCGAGTAAAAACCAGTTGAGCAGGTAAAGGGCATCGGCAATTTCAATGGCATCGCTGGACAATTCTTCCCGATAAAGGGCCAGGGCCAATCGGGTATGCTGTTCGCCGTCGTTCATGCTCTCCCGGCGCACGCAAAACGGCTCCATGCAATAGAGGTAGCCGCGCCCGGCAAACAAATGGGCTTTGGCCAGCAGCAACTTATTATCCGGATGGTAGTTTTGCGTCAGCTCCAGGGTGTGTCGGGCAACATCGTAGGCTTCCTGTCGGCGGTGCAGTTTGAGCAAGGTATCTATGGTGGTGAATTTTGTTTCCACATATTCGATAGAGTGTTTGCCATAAGCCTGCTCGGTATGCTGCTCGATACGCCCTATGATCACCCTGGCTTCGTTATAATAGCCGCCAAGATAATAGAGCTCGTACAGGGCCTGTTGCATCCCTTGTTTGGTGGTGGCCGGGCCTGAAAATTCGGCTATCTGTATCCGGGATTTATCCAGTACAGACTTAAGCAGGGTTTTATTGTTTTGCGGGGTATTGTAATAGCGAAAGACAGTATCCTGGAAAAATTGCTTTTCCGCCGACAGTGACTTTAAGCGCAGCGATTGATGCTGCTGTTGTGACTGTAGCTGGCTGAACTTAGAGTAGAGCAAAAACAAGGCATATATCAGGATGGCAACCAGCAGCCAGGCGATTCTCCGTGATTTGCAGATGTGCAATTGCCCGGAAAAGGGGCTTTGCCGGGGAAAGGGGATCAGGCGTTGGTTGCTGTGTGGCTTAGCAGACTCAGGTGCTATTTTTTTATCGACAGCAAGTACATCCGCTGCTTGCTTTTCACTATGCGCCGGATTTGGGAAGTTGGCTTCTTCCTGGTATTGGCAAATGTGTGCCGAGAGTTTATAACCTTGTTTGGTGATGGTATAGATCAAGGTTTTAGTGTCATCGGCAAAGCAATTGCGCAGTTCTTTGATGCTTTGTTTCAGTACGTTCTCGCCGACATACTTTCCGGACCATACATGGTCAAAGAAGTATTGTGCGGTGACGACATTGCCCTGACTCAGTATCAGCAGGTTGAGGACTTCTGCGGTTTTAGCCCTGAGTTTGGTTTCCTGTCCTTCCCGGGTGACCACCTGGGTAGCGCTGTTGTAAATCCAGGTATTGTTGATCTGATAGCAGATATCATTTTGCTGTTGCAAAGGTTTATGTGCTGATACTGACATCCATTTCCTTTTTATATTATTAGTATGAGAAGTCGAATCCCCCGATGGTATCACTCTGGTACGATGTCCTGACATTACACGAGATAACGTCTGTTTTTTAACCGGTTTGTTTCGGTTTGATGCTCGTAAAATCAGTGAATTGAAAGGTTTTGTTTTAGAAAGAGAAAGAAGCCAGCGGTTGTTTTTCGGGCGGGCATAAAAAAATCCGCTGGCCAAAGCGAGCGGATTTTCTTATTTTCCCTTAAGCGCCTGGCGCAGGGAGGAGTAACCTTAGTCGGCAAGCTCGGCTAAACACATTTCGTCGTAGATTTGTTTTACCCACTTATCAACGCGCTCTTCGGTTAATTCAGGCTGACGATCTTCATCTATGGTTAAGCCGATAAAGGTATTGTCGTCAATCAAGCCTTTGGAAGCTTCAAATTCGTAACCTTCTGTCGGCCAGTGACCTACCAGGATGGCGCCTTTGGCTTCAACGATATCACGCAGCGGCCCCATGGCGTCACAGAAGTATTCGGCGTAATCTTCCTGATCACCTAAGCCGAAGATGGCGACTAATTTGTCGGTAAAGTCAATTTCTTCTAAATCAGGCAGGAAGTCATCCCAGTCACATTGGTTTTCACCATAGTACCAGGTAGGAATACCTAGAATAAGTAAATCGAATTCTGCTATTTCTTCCTTGGTGCTTTTAGCAATATCCTTCACTTCTACCATTTTTTTACCCAGTTTTTTCTGGATCATTTTGCTAACTGCTTCGGTATTACCGGTATCACTACCGAAGAACAAACCTACGATTGCCATGAAACTCTAACCTTTTACTCAATTAAATTTAATTCTGTGATGACGCTAATGACTTTATCAATAGCGCTTCAATCAACTCGCCCCGGCTCATTTGCTCGGCTTTGGCCCGTTGATCTAATTGTTCAAATAAAGTGTGATGAATTTTAAATTCAACTCGTTTTAAGCCATTACTTCTGTCACGTTTGACTTGATTACGTTTGTTGATCTTGATTTGTACATTACGCGGGAGAGGGTTCGTTTTTGGACGACCCGGGCGTTTTTCATCACTGAACAAATCAATAGTGGTTAAATCTGTTGCTTCTTTTGCCATATTACTTTATTTAGCCAACGCCCTGACTTTCCCAGACAAACTGGATAACGCCTTTGGCGATAAAACCTGCACAACCTAAAAATAAGACAAAATAAACGACATACCGTCCATTCTTAGGCACATTATTTTTTTTCATGACATCATGGATAGATAACCCGATGAAAATAAATATAAAAGCAAAGAATAAATTAAGGCCGACCGCCTCAATTACTTCGAAATATTCCGCTAGCATACTTTTACCCTAAAAAAAACTGGCCGCACTATAGCATACTGACACAAGGCAATCGACTTAACTTTGTAAAAAATCCCCGACTATTTTATTAAAGATGCTGGTTTTTTCAGCATGTAACCAATGTCCCGCCCCCTGAATGATTTTCGCCTGGCTGTTTGGGTATAATTTCTGGATAATTTCCCTGTGCTCGGCGCGGATATAATCAGAGTTGCCTCCTTTAATAAACAGGGTCTTGCCCTGATATTGTCCCTGTCCCAGATAACCCTTCATTATCTGGGGATAACAGGCAGCAATATAATCGAGATTACATTTAAAATGTAATTTTCCGTCTGAAATGGCCAAATTTCTGAGTAAAAATTGACGTACCCCAAGGTTATCGACATAACGGGCCAATTGTTCGTCGGCTTCTTTACGTTTGCTGATGGTCGTCAAATCAATGGACTGTAAACCCTGGATAATGTGCTGGTGATGCGCCGGATAAGCCACCGGGGCTATGTCTGCCACCATAAGCTTTGATACCCGCTCAGGTGATGCCAATGCCACTTCCATGGCAATTTTGCCCCCCATGGAATGTCCCAAAATAGCGGTTTCGCTGATGCCCAGGTGGTCGAGCAGCGCAATGACATCTTGCGCCATGACACTGTATTCCATTTCCTGTTCATGAAAAGAACCGCCGTGGTTGCGGACATCCATGCTGGTGACCCGGTATTGTGGGCTCAGGCCCTTGGCAACCATGTTTAAATTTTCCATCGAACCGAACAGGCCATGGATAAGCAGCACATCAGGACCGGTGCCATTTTGTTGATAATTAACTAACTTCATAATTTCCTCGATTGATTGCTGCAAATTGTGCTTTTTTTTTGCCAAGGTTGCAATTCCCCGGGTAAAGCAGATTAGGTCAAATTTAGTGAAGAAAATTGTAAACTAATCCGATTCCCCTATAGAGACTTGCCTTTAAGGCAAGTATAATCCCGGGGCGATTAAATCTTTTGCAGGGTAGTTAATGAAAAACATAGAGATAGATGAAGAGCTTTATCAATATATTGCCACCAACACACAATTTATTGGTGAAAGTGCCTCATCGATTTTACGGCGTTTATTATCTTTAGAGAGCAGTGAGCAAACGGCTACAGCAGGCAGTGAAGCCAGTGCCGGCAATCAGCAACAAGTAACAGACAGCGCAAAAAATAAAGTTGAAGCTAAGGCCGAAACCAAAACGAAAAAAGCGGATGTGAATGTTAGCGATACCGGCGTTGAAAAAGCGGTTGAGGAAAAACCTCAGCCTGTTGCCATTAACGGCAATGAAACCGTTTTTAATTATATCAATAAAGAAGAACTGGGTATGCAGCGTGGCGCGGTTGGCCGGTTTTTGTTGATTTTAGCGGCGTTATACCGGGTGCATCCGCAGCAGTTTGCTTTGGTGAGAGATATCCGCGGCCGGGATCGTTTGTATTTTTCCGATAACGAGTCAGATCTCAATGCCAGCGGCAGCAGCACTAAACCCAGACAGATCCCGGACAGCCCTTATTGGGTGATCACCAACTCCAATACCACACGTAAGAAAATGATGTTAACGGAAGTTGCCGTTTCTTTAGGTTACGGGGAAAGTGACGCCGAAAAAATTCGCGAATTATTATAATTGCCGGTTAAGGACATTAAATGACAGTGCACCAGCATGCCGGGAAACCCGCCAGGCCTGAAGACAGGATCAACATTGCCCGTTTGATCAGTGACTATTTCCTGAAAATCCCGGATGTGAATATCCCGGAGCAACAGGTGAGTTTTGGCACTTCCGGTCACAGGGGCAGCGCCGCAAAATTAAGCTTTAACGAAGCCCATATTCAGGCGATTTGTCAGGCGGTGGCTGAGTATCGCCAGCAGGCAGGTTACCAGGGGCCGTTATTTTTGGGCAAAGACACCCATGCTTTGTCTGAGCCGGCTTTTGCCAGCGCCATTTCTGTGTTGATTGCCAACCAGGTGCCTGTGGTTATCCAGGCCGATGAAGGTTTTACCCCGACACCGGTCATTTCCCGTTTGATTATCAGTCATAACCGGACAAACCAGGCGCAGGCGGATGGTTTGATTATCACCCCGTCTCATAATCCACCAGGCGATGGCGGCATTAAATACAATCCTCCTCACGGCGGCCCTGCCGAAGGAGAGGTAACAAAACAAATACAGCAGCGGGCAAATGAGCTGTTAAGCAACCAGCTGGCGGATGTACGCACTTTAGATTATGCCGAGGCCCTACAGTCTTCCTTGTTGAGTAAACAAGACTTTATCGACTTTTATGTTGGTGAACTTGAGCAAGTTATCGATATGGCTGCGATTGCCAAATCCGGCCTTACTTTAGGGGTAGATCCCTTAGGCGGCTCCGGCATTCATTACTGGCCGGTGATCGCCAAAAAATATGGTATTAACATCGAAGTCGTAAATCAGGTCGTTGATGCCAGTTTTGCCTTTATGCCGTTAGATAAAGACGGCAAAATCCGTATGGATTGTTCATCGCCTTATGCCATGGCGGGCCTTATCGACATGAAAGATAAGTTTGATGTCGCCGTTGGCAACGATCCCGATTTTGACCGTCACGGTATCGTGACCAAAACCGGCGGTTTGATGAATCCCAACCATTATCTGGCGGTGGCGATTCATTACCTGTTGACCCACAGGCAATGGCCAAAAGACTGTAAGATAGGTAAGACCCTGGTATCAAGCTCATTGATTGACCGTCTGGCGGCGCATATACAGCGTCCTTTGGCGGAAGTGCCGGTGGGCTTTAAATGGTTTGTTGACGGTTTACATGACAGCAGTTATGCCTTTGGCGGCGAAGAAAGCGCAGGTGCAGCCTTTATTGCCCGTGACGGCAGCTGTTGGACTACAGATAAAGACGGTTTTATCATGACCTTGTTAGCAGCAGAAATACTGGCGGTGACCGGTAAAGATCCTTACCAGTATTACCTGGAGCTGGCACAGCAGCTGGGTGAGCCTTGCTATGGCCGGGTAGAAGCCGTGGCGAACATGGCACAAAAGCAAGTGCTGACCTCTCTCAGTGCCGACGATATCCGCGCGGATATGTTGGCCGGAGAAAAAATACAGCAAGTATTAACCCATGCCCCGGGTAACCAGGCGGCCATTGGCGGGTTAAAGGTGGTCACTGAAAATGGCTGGTTTGCGGCCCGTCCTTCGGGTACCGAAGAGATTTATAAAATCTATGCGGAAAGTTTTGTTGATCAGCAGCATTTGCAGGCCATTATTAAAGAAGCACAACAGATTGTCAGCCAGGCCTTTTCTCAGGCTGGGTTGTAACTTCCTCTCTGTTAGAAAAACCGCAGGCTATTACCTGCGGTTTTTTTATGTTCAGGAAGAACGGTATAATGCGATGACAGGAAGTCAAGGAGCATATATGTTCAGGAAGAACGGTATAATGAGATGACAGGAAGTCAAGGAGCATATATGTTCAGGAAGAACGGTCAACTTACCGGTTCCAGGCGTAAGTTAAGTACCTGCATTCCCTGCTGGCAATTTTACGGTGACAGCAAGTCAGGGAGCAATATTTCCTAGCCGGCAGGCTTATTTTCGGTACAGCTGGCATAATTCTCAGCGGTGCAATAATGGAAATCCAGATAGTACAGTTTCTTAGCCGGTTTTTTGTCATATACCAGGTATTGATAGAGCAGCTCGGTGCCAAGGCGTCCCATTTCATAGGGACGCTGGCCGATATTGATGGTAGACAGGCCGTTTTCCAGTGCTTTGAGCTGTATCTGTTCGGTATCCGCCGAGATGATAATGGCTTCTTTTGTTGATATCTTTTCCTTATAAGAGCTGATGCGGCTCAGGTAATCGGGGGAGAACTGGGCGAAACCAGCCACTGCGATATTAATCACCCTTTGTTTCTGTTGTAACATAAACTCTAACTGCCTGACCGCCAGCTCTCGTTTGCCCAGGGAATAGAGCGGGCAGCGGTCTAATTCAGCCCAATTATCATTATCCTCGAGGCGTTCGGAGGACTTGCCTTGCGATAATGCCAAACGCACTCCCCTGATGCGATCATTTAAGTTAGGCGTGGTTTGATGGCCGGAGTGAATACAAACCTGTAGTGGTTGTCCTTGCTCACCAGATGTTGATTCAAGCAGCTCCTTAGCATAATTACCTAAGGCAATACCAAAGTCTTGATTATTGGTACCTACATAGGCCAGGCGGTAGAATTGATGCTGTGGCAGCAGATCTGAGTCAAAAGTAAAGATCGGGATATTGGCTAAGTAGGCTCTTTTGAGTACGGCTTGTGCCAAATGGTTTGAGTCGGTTACCGAGATCAGCAAGCCGTCGATGTCTTGACGGATCAGATCTTCTATCACCAGGGCCTGGCTACGGGGATCCTGGTAATCTTGCGGGCCATCATAGATACATTGCACCTTAGGGTGCTTTTGGGAAAAGGCCCGACACCCCTGGTAGGATTGCTGATAAAAACTATCATTTTTCGTCTTGCCAATGATGGCAATTTTAATGCGATCATCCGTATTTGCCTGCACGATAAAGAAGGGAAAATAAAACAATAGCAAGGTTAGGAACTTCATGAAATCGGGTTACTCTGGCTCCCGGTTAAGGTTAACAAGGAAATAGCAAAAGATAGTTAAGGATAATTTCTAACTGAATAATTTTCCAAGTGCAACAGGCTATCGCGTTTTTTCAATATAAATTTATCGGGGAAGCAAAAAGCTATCAGATGTTGTGAAAAAGTGAGCCGGGAAGATTTCTTTTGTTGATCTGGAACAAGTTTTGTTTGAATGTTCTGCATTTTGGCAGGTAATTTGTTGACATGGTTGACAAAATCTATATTATCCGCCGCGAAAAAGGCAAGGTGTCTGAAAAGATGCTCACGCAAAACTACCGGCCTAATGGGAAACCTATGGCGGCGGAGCTACCATGATAAATTAACTTCTTATCAAGTTCTATACAGGCATTGCAGCTGTATCTTGCGGTATTAAGCGCCCCCCATTACAACATCAATTTTCGCTTGTCGGTTATCAACATCTTTTGTCTTTTTCTGCTTCTGGTAGGCAATCCTCAGTCTAGTTGTTCAAATCGCTGCTTCCCCGGCTTTTAGAAATACGGCACTGAACATTGAAAATACCTGTAAGCCCTCGGTTTTTTGGATGTTGCCGTTATCGGTATGATTTTATTGAGTGAGTAAACGTTAATAACAATTGTCATGCACTGCATGAAATACAACAGGATCTGAATTATGAATGTCTTCCATCAATTGAAATTTAAGCACAAACTTTTTTTACTGATTTTGGTGCCTTTGCTTGGCTTTTTATATTTCAGTCTCAGCCATTTAGTGGAAGTTAATCATAAACTCGATACCGCGAATGAAATACAGCAGCTATTGTCTGTTACCGTGAAAAACAATGCCCTGGTGCATGAGTTGCAAAAAGAGCGGGGCATGACGGCAATTGTTCTTGGTAGCCGGGGGACAAAATTTATCCATGAGTTAAAAGAACAGCGGCAAAGAACTGATCAGGTACATGCTGACCTTTCCCGGGGATTAACGAATTTTCAAAGTGAACACCCCGGTATCAATAAGATCTTGTCTGATATTAACCATGACCTGGCACAATTAGAGCGGGTTCGCACCAGCATTAATAACCTGAGCATCACGACACAGGAGGCGATAGCTTTCTATACCAAATTAAACGATGAAATTTTGCAGCTGACCGGCTTTTTTATCAGCATGAGTCCAAAGGAAACCGTACGTCTGGCGATCAGCTATTATAATTTTCTTGAAGCCAAGGAAAGGGCAGGTATTGAACGGGCCGTGGCAAGCGGCGGTTTTTCTGCCGGTGCTTTTACCAGCGAGAGTTTTCAAAAATTTATCCGCTTAAATGCGAGACAAGATACTTATTTGCAGCAGTTTTTGCTTAACAGTCCGGACGAATTAAAAAATGATTACCTGCAGAAAATGCAGCAGCCGTCCGTTTTGCAAGTTATTAAATACCGTAAGCAAATTACCGACAAAGGTCCGCAGGGCCCTTTTACTGTTGATGCTAAATCCTGGTTTCGGGTTGCCACTGAGCGGATTAATTTATTTAAGCAAGTTGAAGACAATATCTCGGCAAGCTTTATTGGCCAAATACAACAGCTGTCCAGCAGCGCCAACAATACCATGATATTTACGGTATTGGTTTTGTTGTGCTCGGTCACCCTGACCTTGTTTATTGCCGGTGTTATTTTAAAGAACTTGCTGCAGCAGCTTAAGCTGTTAACAAAAACGATCACCAGTGTCAGGGATCGCCATGATTTAACCGCCCGGGTAAGGGTGATCAGTGCTGATGAACTTGGACAACTGGCCCATGCCCTTAACGAAACCTTAGTGACCTTTTCCGGGGCCGTTGAGCAAATCAGCTCCAGCAGCATGGAACTATCCGCATCAGCCGAGCAGTCGGCAACGACAGTGGAGAAAAATGCCCTGAGTCTTCAGCACCAGCAAAATGAAACGGCTCAGGTGGCCACGGCAATCGAGCAAATGTCGGTGTCTGTCCAGGAAGTGGCGAGAAATACTTCTACGGCGATGACTGCGGCACGCCAGGCCAATGAACAGGCGATAAATAGCCAGCAGGTGGTGAGTGAATCATTACATACCATCAACACCCTGGTGGGAGAAGTCAGTGAAATTGGCGGATTAATTTCTGGTTTGCATACCACCAGCGGCACCATTGCCGGTGTGATTGATGTGATTAAAGGCGTCGCTGAGCAAACGAATTTACTGGCGCTAAATGCTGCCATTGAAGCTGCCAGGGCAGGAGAGCAGGGGCGCGGTTTTGCCGTGGTTGCCGATGAAGTCAGAACCCTGGCCCAACGCACCCAGGAGTCAACGGTAGAAATTGAGAATATTATTCAGCAACTTCAACGGGAAGCCGGCAATGCCTATACAGTCATCGAAGGCTCGCAGGCCAGGGCAGAGGCCACGGTACAAGGTACCAACAAAATCGAATTGTCATTAACCGAGATTGTAACTTCTATCTCAGATATTAATGCCATGGTGGAGCAAATTGCCGTTGCTGCCGAAGAGCAGGTGAATGTAACCGATGAAATCAATCAAAATATCAGTGATATTGATAACAAGTCTCAGGAAGTGACCGTAGGGGCAAAAGAGGTCTCTGACGTAGCGTCGAGTCAGGTATTACTGGCCAATAACTTGCAAGATTTAGCAGCAAAATTTGCTATCTGATTTTTGCCAAAGGCAAGCGGTAACGCTTGCCTTTGGTTTTCATTTCATTTTGAGATAACGTTGCGGTTATCTAATCAGTAAATATCCCTTGCCGCGGATGGTTTTGATGATAGCGGCAGCCTCATCCGATAATTTGTGTCTTAGCTGAGAAATAATGATATCAATGAAGCGGCTGACCCCGTCGTATTCATAACCCTTTATTTGCTCAAATAAAAAGTTTCTTGAGACGATTTCACCGGCATGCTGGGCCAGGATCAATAACAGTTCATATTCCGGGGTACTTAAATTCAGCTCTGTTTCATGGAAATAGACGATTCGGTTGGCAACATGAATGCTGATGTCACCGGCGGTGAGCATGTCCTGGGCTGAAATAGCGGCTTCACCGCTTGTATCGGCTATTTGGCTTTCGGCGCCGGTATTTTTTTGCTGAACACTTTTAAATTCAATTTCTTCAATACGGCGTAATAAGGCCCGAATGCGCGCCAGCAGTATTCTTGGCTCTATCGGTTTTTTGACATAATCATCGGCGCCTAACTCCAGGCCGACTACTTGATCTATGGCTTCATCGGATGCGGTCAGCATCAGCAAGGGGCCGGGATATTGGCTTCTGACCGCCCGGCATATGCTAAAGCCGTCTCTTCCGGGTAAGTTAAGGTCGAGAATTACCAGGGCAGGTTGTTTATTGATAATTTCATCGACGGCATCTAAGCCATTGTCGATGATATTGGTGGAAAATCCTTGAGCATTTAAGTATTCACTTACCAGCAATGCCAGGTCCTGATCGTCTTCCACCACTAATATTTGTTTTTTTTCGCTCATAAAGTGTCCAAGGTAATATTGATGCTTTAATTTTGAGGCGTTGATCATGCCCAATAAATAAAACATTAATTTCCCTGAATTTTTACCTTTAAAGGCGAATATAGCAAGCAGATATTACTTTTCTTGCTAGGGTTCATCCTCCCCGAACTCTCCATCATTGAAGTCTTCTTCGAATTCTTCATCTGTGAAGTCTTCCTCGAACTCCTCTTCTTCGAACTCCTCTTCCTCGAATTCTTCTTCCTCAGGCTCTTCTTCTTCGAATTCCTCTTCCTCGAATTCTTCTTCCTCAGGCTCTTCTTCTTCAAACTCCTCTTCCTCGAATTCTTCTTCCTCAGGCTCTTCTTCTTCGAACTCCTCTTCCTCGAATTCTTCTTCCTCAGGCTCTTCTTCTTCGAACTCCTCTTCCTCGAACTCTTCTTCTTCGAATTCTTCTTCCTCAGGTTCTTCTTCTTCGAACTCCTCTTCCTCGAACTCCTCTTCTTCGAATTCCTCTTCTTCGAAATCCTCTTCATCGAAATCCTCTTCATCGAATTCCTCTTCATCGAATTCATCTTCATCGAATTCCTCTTCTTCGAAATCCTCTTCTTCGAATTCTTCTTCCTCGAATTCCTCTTCCTCGAATTCCTCTTCTTCGAATTCCTCTTCCTCGAATTCCTCTTCCTCGAATTCCTCTTCTTCGAATTCTTCTTCATCGAATTCCTCTTCCTCGAATTCCTCTTCTTCGAATTCCTCTTCTTCTAAGTCACCTTCTTCAAACTCTTCTTCTTCGAAATCGCATTCTTCAAATTCTTCTTCTTCAAACTCTTCTTCTTCGAAATCGCCTTCTTCAAAGTCGTCTTCTTCGAATTCCTCTTCTTCTAAGTCACCTTCTTCAAACTCTTCTTCTTCGAAATCGCCTTCTTCGAAATCACCTTCTTCGAAATCACCTTCTTCGAAATCACCTTCTTCAAAGTCGTCTTCTTCGAAATCACCTTCTTCAAAGTCGTCTTCTTCGAAATCGCCTTCGTCCATGTCGTCTTCGTCCATGTCGCCTTCGTCCATGTCGCCTTCGTCCATGTCGCCTTCGTCCATGTCGCCTTCGTCCATGTCGCCTTCGTCCATGTCGTCTTCGTCCATGCCGTCTTCGTCCATGTCGCCTTCGTCCATGCCGTCTTCGTCCATGTCGCCTTCGTCCATGTCGTCTTCGTCTAAGCCGTCTTCGTCCATGTCATCTTCTTCAAAGTCATCCTCATCTTCGTAGAACTCTTCTTCTTCGAGTTCTTCGTTAGATAAGTCCTCTTCGAATTCGTCTTCTTCGAACTCCTCTTCTTCGAATTCCTCTTCTTCGAGTTCATCTTCCTCGAATTCTTCTTCTTCGAATTCGTCTTCCTCTAACTCCTCTTCTTCGAGTTCATTTTCCTCAAGTTCATCTTCCTCTAATTTCTCTTCTTCGAGTTCATTTTCCTCGAGTTCGTCTTCTAATTCTTCGTCAGCAACATCATCTTCGGCCAAACTGCTTTCGAGAAAGATAATTTCATTGAGGTAATCTGTTTCTAGACTGAGTGCTTCGTCTTCACCGTCAGGCTCTTGATCAGGCTCTTCGAAATTATCTGACTCATCATATATCGGGTAAGTCCCTCCCGTATCAGAGCCACCAGACTCTATGGCAATGAGTTCATTAAGCAGATCCAGCTCGCTGATCATATCCTGCTCATTAGCCATAGCGACGTTATAGCTAAAAAGAGCAGTAAACAAACAGGCAATAGCTGTTTTGTTATACTTATGTTCGACTTTTGTCGAAGTCCTCATTCCGGCTTCTCCATCGAGCCTTGAGCTAAAGCACTTTCTGTTAAATCATCTTCAGGTAAGGTGTCCTCAGGTAGCGTTTTTAAAGAGGAAGGTGCCGTTTCATTAGCAGGTAAATGCTCGGCACATAAACAATGGAATTTAAAATTCGCACCTCCTAAGGGGCTGGTCTCAACCCAGACTTTCGCCTGGTTCAGCAGGGCAATGCGTGACACTATCGCCAGGCCTAAGCCGTAGCCTTTGATTTTTTTATTGCGGCTGCTGTCGAGGCGGGTAAAAGGTTCAAAAATCCGTTCCCTGTCTGCCTGGGGGATACCGGCGCCATCATCACCTACGCTGATGCAGAATCCCTGCTCGGTTTGCTCCAGGGTGATGTCAACACGGCTATCGGCATGTTTGCCGGCATTGCTGATCAGGTTTTGTAATAACCGATCTACATCATCGGCGTGACAATAACCGGTAATATTGGCTTGCTTTTTAAGGCTAAAGTCGATGTGGGAGTAGGGCAGTTTTGCCAAATCCAATACTGAGGTCAGCAGTTCATCAATATTGACCAGGCTGCGTTTATAGTCTGCCGGGTCAATGTCAAGCTTATACAGACACAGCATCTCGTCAATCAAGGCTTCGAGCTGGTCGATATCCCGGCTGATGCCGATAACTTTTTCATCCAGCTGCGATTTTATTTCTTCGCTGTTTTGGGCTTCTTCTACTTCGTCACAGGCATCGGACAGTATTTGCAATCTAAAGCGGATCCGGGCTATCGGTGTACGTAATTCGTGAGAAACAGCCTGGGTAATTTCTTTTTGATGCTGTAATAATTGTTCTATTCGGCTGGCCATTTCATTGACCTTAATACCCAGCTGGGTGATGACATCATTGCCTTTGATCGGCACCCGGTTTTTGATTTTTTTCGGGCCAAATTCGCCTACGATATGATTGACAACATTAAGGCGGTATTCCAGACGATATACCAGGAAGTAGACCACCAGAGATGTGATCAGCAAACAGATGGAGATCAGGATCACCAGTAATTGTGTGGTCAGGGGCTCAAACTTATTGATCACGCCGACATGGAGGATTTTGTCTTGTTTGGTTTTTACATAAACCGAATAACCGGCATCCTGGCTCAGTGAACTTACGACCACTTCCCCTTTATTGAGGCGTATTTGCTGCTGGGAATCCAGGTCAAGCTCATTTTTATTGATAAAGGTGACAGGGAAAGAAAACAGTGCCTGCAACTTTTGCAATGCCTGCTCTTGCTCACCGTCTTTTACCCGGGCCAGTTCGTTGAGGATCAGCAGGGCAATGGCGCGCAACTGCTGCTCGCCGATGTGATCTAAGGCAATGGAAATTTCCTGGTTCAGGTGGGTCATGGCAATATTGAGTTTACCTTCACCGGCTATGGTTAACTGCCAGGGATCTCCCGCCACTTTATTTAAGGTGGAAATGGATGGATTAAGTCCGGTCATTTTCCCGACCAGGGACAACCAGCGCTCTTTGTTCTTGTCCTGTTGCCTGTTATAACCTTCTGAGATCAGTACCAGGCTGCCTTGCAGCACCGATTGGCTATAAGAGGATAAACGGCTTTGCAAATTCAGCTGGTAGGTGGCGTAAACCCCCGCAATAGACACCAGGATGGCAAGAAAAATACCGCTATAAATACGAACAAACATAAATCCGGATCACCTTCAAAAAACGAAATTAACAAGCTGCCCCAAAGCCCATGGAATAGCTGTTACTAGGATACCAGAACTACTGTATCTTAATCGCCTTTTTTCTGCAAAAAGCCAAGGGGCAAGGTGAGCTTATTTCCTTTATTTTTCCTTACTTCAGCGGCAAAAGTGCAGTATTTGCCAACAAGTCCCTACATAGGCAAACAAAACCATAACAATAGTCTCACTGAGTAAGGGGGGGATTTTACCGATAATAAAGCCTGTGTTTTTTACTTGGCAGACCTTTTGAAATGAGCATGAGATCACTGACCCGGGCGGGCAAGGTTTTAACGGCAGAAAAAGTCCTTATTTTGAGTGCTATTTTCTGTTTTGGTATTTTGTATTATCAGGGAGATAAGCGTGCCGGTTGGATAACGCCTACCACTTTGTATAATTATGATCTTTCCATGGCCTTTAAATCCACTCCGCAAGGGGTAAAGGTCTCTACCTATTTACCGCAAAGTAGCGCCCGACAACAAATTATCAGTGAATCTGTTGATGCTCCTCAAATGGATCTTTCCCGCACTTATTCTATTGCCGGGCAACTGGGGGTCTGGCAAGGGGAAGCACAGGCGGACAGCATTCATTATCAGGCGAAAATAAAAACCACCTCGGTTAAATACAACTTATTGCCCGATAGTGAAGTTGAACGTAATCAGGATGAAAACTACAGCGACTATCTGCAGGAAACGGCGGCAATTGCGGTGAATCATCCCGAGATTGACGCCCTGTGGCAAGAGATCAAACCGAAAAATGCCAATAACCTGCAACAATCCTTGCAGGCAATTTATGATTATACATCGGAACTGGAGACGCTCCCTTTTAAAGGCACTACCAGCTCATTAACCGCGTTAAGGCTTGGCGCCGCCAGTTGTAACGGCAAAAGCCGGTTGTTTGTTTCCCTGGTGCGTGGTTTAGGCATACCAGCCCGACTGGTGGGAGGTGTCGTACTCAATGAAGTGAAAAAGCGTACTTCCCATCAATGGGTAGAAGTGTTTATCCAGGGCTACTGGATCCCCTTTGATCCCACCAATGGCTATTTTGCCGAGCTGCCCGGCCATTATCTGGAGTTATACCGGGGTGATCAGTCGCTGTTTAAGCATACCGCCAATATCCAGTTTGACTACCAATTTTCAAGCGCTGAAAACCGGGTTGCCCCCGGCCTGTATTTTAATAGTTATGAGCAGGGCAGCGAGACCATCAACCTGGCGAAACTATTTAAACCTTTTCATTTAAGCGAGCAAACCATAGCGATTTTTTTACTCTTCCCGCTGTGTGCCCTGATCACCACTTTTTTTAGAAACCTGGTGGGGGTGCAAACCTTTGGTGTTTTTGTGCCTATGCTGGTGGCGATCACTTGTACCTATAGCGGTTTGCTGAGCGGCCTGATTGGTGTCTTGCTGGTGGTATTGGTGGCATATGCTTCCCTGATCGTGTTGGAAAAAGCCCGGTTGCTGGTGATCCCCCGGTTGGCGGCTACCATGACCATTATTACCATCTTTGTTTTATTGGTGTTTTATTTCCTGCCCGGCAGGCATGCCATTAATACCGGTGCTTTTGCCCTTTTTCCCGTGGTGATCATTAGTTTTATCGCCGAAAAACTGACCCAGCTCAGCAGTGAGCGCGACTGGCAGGGATTATTGTCCCGCTCGGCAGGCACTTTGGTAGTGATTGCCGTGTGTTATGCGTTTTTGCAATCCATTTATCTGCAAAGCATTTTTACCCTCTATCCAGAAGCCCTGCTGATTGTCCTGGCGCTGCAAATCGGTATTGGCCGCTGGAACGGCATTCGCTTGAGTGAGTTGATCCGTTTTAATCGCTTGCTGAAAAAGGATGAAGCGGTGATCGGCATTAACGAGCGTAACCGGGAAATTGTTTACCGGTTAAACAATGCCAAAGACCTGCTGTTGGCGGCAGATAAGTTAAAAACCAAGCAGCTTTTGGCGGAGCATAATATCGCCGTTCCCGGTACCGTGTTTTCCTGCCCGTCTCATAGCCAGGTTGACCAACTCGATGCGATATTGGCCGAGCACCATGAATTCGTGATCAAGCCCAATTGTGGTAGTCAGGGCAACGGCATCGTCGTGATCACCGCACGGGAAGGGGAGACTTTTACTTCTGCCGGCGGTAAATGCTGGACCGTGCAGATGCTCAAAGATCATGTCAGCGATATTATCAGCGGCAGTTTTTCCCAACATGGCGAGCAGGACATCGCTTATATCGAACCCCTGATCAAGCAAGACAGCCGACTGCAAACCCTGGCATCGGGGGGGCTGGCAGATATCCGCGTGATAGTCGCCAATAAAGTGGTTATTGCCGCCATGTTACGCCTGCCGACGGCGAAATCCCAAGGCAAAGCTAATTTACACCAGGGAGCCATAGGCGCCAGTGTCTGCCTGGAAACAGGTAAATTAACCCATGCCAGTTTGCAGGGGAAAAGTTTGACTCATCATCCGGATACCGGGGTTGTGCTGGCAGGTTTTGCTGTGCCTTACTGGCCGGAGATTTTAGAGATGAGCCGTGCCTGTGCCCATGCCATGCCGCTCGGTTATTTAGGGGTGGATATCTGTATTGACCAGCAGCAAGGGCCACAGGTCCTGGAAGTTAACGGCCGACCCGGATTAGAAATACAGAATGTGCAGCAAAAAAGCTTAACCCGTGAACATTTTTATCCTTTGGTGGAACCCGTATGAAAAATGCCATTTTACCCAGTGTGATCTTTTTGAGTGCCGCCAGCGGACTCTTTTACCTGGAATATCAATCACAGCATAGCCGTGAAGCAGCACAAATTGTTTCGGTGGCGGCGATAGAAAAGGAAAATTTTGAGTCGGTCAGCAGCAATGAACTGCTATCTGCGTTGCATCAGGAAGTGAAGGAGCAAGCATCTCAGGCTGATAAAGACGCAGCGGCCAAAGAGCAGGAGTTTTCCTGGTTAAAAGGCATAAGTTCGCCGGCCGAGCTTTATGGCAGTAAGCAGTGGCAAGCCTTGACGCAAGTAAAGCAGCAGCTGGCCCGGCTGATGCTGGCCAAAGAGGCGATAATCAATAAAAACCCTGTGCTGGCACTTGAAATGCTGGCCGAGCTACCGACAAAAGCATTGCATAACATTAACGGCGGCTTCTACCTGGCGCTGGCCTATGCCCGTACCGGCGATAAAGCGCAAGCGATCACCACGTATCAAAGTGTGCTTGCACATGATCCCTCCCACCAGGGAGCGGCAATCAACCTGGCTTTACTGTTTAAAGAAAAGCAGGACTATGAACAGGCTATTCCTGTACTGGAGCATGCGGTTAACATCAGCCGCGGCACTAAACTGGCAAAAGCCCATGCGATCCTGGCAGCATGTCTTTATCAGCAAGCGCATTACCAAAGGGCTTTAGGCCATTACCAAACCTCGATTGAATATCGCCCCGATCACCCGGGTACCTGGCTGGGGCTGGCAAAAACGCAGGAAAAATTGCATTTGCCCTATCAGCAAGTGTTTATCACCTTTACCAGAACGGCAAAATTAAATGCCAAACATTATAAGCCCTGGGCCGAGTTAGGGCGCTTTCAGCTGGAAAATCTCGACTTTGCCGGGGCTGTCAGCTCACTGAATAAGGCGCTGGAGCTTTCGCCCTTTAACCTCAGTGCCACCCGGTCGCTGGCATGGGCGACTTTTGAAGCAGGACAAGAGAAAAAAGCGCAACAATTATGGCGCTACCTGGCCAAGAATGAAAAAATCAAAGCCCGGCGTAAACTGGCCCGGCATATGTTAGTGCTGCTCTCTGGGGACAATGAAGCCAGTGCTGTGGTCCTGACTGATCTTGAGCAAGCCATGCTGGCCAAGTCACTTAAGGCCAGCTTACGGCCCCAGTATGCTTATGCCTGGTATTTAGCCCAGCTGATAACAACAGGTCCCGGACAACAGATGCCACAGCGGGAACTGCTTTTAGGATTTGAAGAGCAGCAGGGGCCTGAGAACATTGACCGTTTTCGTTTCCGTCAGCTCTACCATTTGGCGCTGCAACAGGAAAAGCACCTGGAACTTCAGCAGGCGCTGGCGACTTTAGATCGGCTGCAACAAAGCAATTTGTATGCTTACCCGCTATTGAAGAAGCTCAGCCGTTTGCACTACGGCCTGGGGCAGTTATCCCTGGCTAACCAATATGCCGAACAGGCACTGGCATATACGCCAAATGACCGTGCGCTGCTGCTGCATAAGATCACACTGGATATCGACCGCGGACATTTTAAACCGGCGCAAAAAAGGCTAAATAAGTTAACGCTTTTAGGGGATGAGGAGAGTGAAGTTATAGCCTTGTATGCTAAACTAGCCTGGCAACAAAGGGACTGGGAGAACGCCTTAACATATTACCGGCAATTATTAACCTTAGAGCTGGATAACGAAGCAGCCCATTATCGCCTGGCACAAATTCTTCTGGAAAAAGGGGAGTCGTCCAAGGCCATCGAACATTTAACAACTTTACTGTCGATAAACTCCGGCGCCGTAGATGCCCGGTTATTGCTGGCACAAATTCATTGTCAGCAAGATGATTTAACAACATGTCACCAGGAAGCCGGTAGGGTGCTGAAACTGGTGCCGACAAATGAACAAGCCCAAAACTTGGTTAACAATTTAATTTAAAAGGGAAGATATGAAACAAACTCACTTAATCAGTACGCTAGTGGTAGTTGCGCAAAGTTTAGTGATACCCGTTGCCTATTCCAGTGTTGAAATCAGTCTGGGAGGCGGCAGTGATAACAATGCCTTCCGCCTTGCCGATAAATTCGCGCCGGAGTCGGGACGCTTTTATAAAACGACTTTCTCCTATCGGGACAAATTCGATAATGGTCTATATGTCAACCTTAAAGCGACCAAGACCACTTTTGAGTCGAAAATGGAAAATGCTGACCACGATAAACAGGATGTTAAACTTGGTTTCCGGCATACCTTTGACAATACCAACAAGTTTAACTTTGCCGTTTCCGGCAGTAACTATGACAAGACCTATATCAGCCGCTCTACCGGGCAGGTCGGAACATCAGGCGGAAAAGAAATCGAAGACAGATATGATAACCGCTGGTGGCGTTTGCAATCGGATTACACCTTTAATCTCAATGAGAAGCACAGTCTGAACCTGTTTGCCGAGTTGCTCAACAAGGATTATGAAGAGGTCGATGGCTCAGATTCATTATCCAACCTGGATTACCGGCAGTTGGGCACCGGCATACGCTGGTTTTATAAACCCGCGAAAAGCTGGCGCCTGGAGACCTCCTTCCGCTACCGGGATCGCGAATATGACGATAAAAGAGCCCGGGATGATGACGGCAAGGCTATAGAAAATTCCGAGTTAAGTTATGATTATTACCGCTTGTTGCTTTCCGGGATATGGAGCATCAATAAACAGCACCGCCTGGTGCTAAGGGCATACCGGGAAGATCTGGAAGATAGTCACAGCGGTTATTACGACCGTGAAACCGTCAATGCCTCTTTGACCTGGCGCTACCGCTGGGATAAAAACAATACCTTGACCACCCGGTTGCGATATATCGATTACCGTAACGCCAATGATCTCGCCCAGGATGAAAGCGAGCAGGACGAGGATGAAAACAATTCGGTCGATAACCACGGTACGATCTTTTCTGTCGATTACCAGCGGTTGTTATGGAAAAACAAAGACTATAAGGTCAACGGTTATGTCAAAGGCAGCTGGTATAACTATGATGCGCCAAGGGATATTTATCAGTACCAGCGCAGCATTGTTGAGCTGGGTGCAAGTGTGAAGTTTTAACCGGCATTTTTTGTGAGCAGTTAATGCTCCCGGGTCATTGAAATGGTCCTGGCACAGGAAATAATTTCTCTTTTGCCAGGGCCATTTTTTATTGTCTTTACACAGGGGAAATAACCTAGTTTCCCTTGATCCAGATCAAGTCTTTTCACGGCCAAATTCTCCTGCAAGGCTATAATTTAATTGCTGTTTAGGAATACTTATGGGGAGGTTTGTCCGGGAAAACTCCGGGCTTACCTGGTTTATTTTTATCATGAGGTTTTGTGGTAATTTTCTTGTGAAAAGAAAGGAGAATGATCATGAACTTAATCAAACGTAAATCTGCATTTCCATCCGTGTTTAACGATGATTTTGACAGCTTGTTTCAGGGGTTCTTTCGTCCGGTATCAGGCTTAGATGTTGCAGGCAAAAAACATAATATGCCGGCGGTAGATATTGATGAAAGCGAAAACAGCTACTTGTTACACGCCGAGTTGCCGGGGTTTGATAAAGATGACATCAGCGTGGCTATCCATGACGGTCAGTTGAGCATTAAAGCCGAGCACAGCGATGAAAGCGAGGAAAAGCAAAGCGGCGGAAATGTGCTGAAAGAAAGACGTTTTGGCAGTTATTTCAGAAGCTTTAACTTTGGCCAAAATATCTCTGAGCAGGATGTTACGGCTAAATATGATAAGGGGGTGCTGGAATTGACGATTCCCAAATCGCCGGTATCGGAGCAAAAAGCCAAACAGATTGAAATTCGCTAACCAGGCGGTAAGAAATTTGTGGCTCAGGGCAGACAAACAGAAAACACATTCTTTCAATATAATATAAAAAAATATCTTGCTGTTATGTCGCCTGGGCTGCAACCTTCCTTGTTAAACAGCCATAGTTCGAGCTGTATCGAAGCAAGTAAAATGGACGGTGTTATCCTGCGTTAAAAAAACAGGAGTTATCACCATGAAGTTTCAGGCCGCTTGCTTGACTGAATATTTAAACGACCATTTCTATACCCGCTCACAACTATTAATCCGGGCTAAGTTAGACGAGAGCAGTTTTGAGCGCTTGCTTGCTAAAAAGATCATGCCCGGAGCTTCGTACCGGATGAAAACCACTTTAGTGCTGGACTCTTTTTTTGGCGAGCATTATCAGGAAGAAGAAAGACAATATTATGCCAAAGGATATGTGGGCTGGTTGCAATACCTGCTTGCCCTGGAGCTTGAGAAAGCTGAAAAGCAGGATATAGCAGCAATTGTTTTTGCTGATTTTTGCTCAAGGTATCAATCAAGGCTGGCGGCCTTAGCGGCGCAAGGTTTTCACTTGCCAGTGATGGCGAACAAAGCCCGGCTCGATGCTCTGCTGTTGTCGGAGTGGCAACACTTTCTTAGCGGCACCTATGGCTTATGTACCCGTTCGGGATTGCCGGAAGATATTGCCACTAAGGAGCTGGCGATCACTATGATAAAAGCCATCGTAGGGGAAGCGCTTGAACTTGACCTTACAGCGCTGACGCCAGAGCAAAGGCGGCAATTAATTCGCCTGGTCGATTTACTCGACCAGGCGAGCAGTGCCTTTGCTCCCCACGAAGTGAAGCGCAGCTCTCGCGAGCGATATATCAACCAGGTGCGGCTGAAATATAAACTCAACTAAGGCGGGCGGTTACCACACCCGCTGTGCTGTTAAAGGGTATTAATCTGAATATCGTCAGGGAAGGGGTGGCCGCTGCCCTGGTCTAAATATTGTCTCAGGCTTAACATAAACGTCGCCCATTTCATCGAACACAGGGCATAAAACCCGGATTCATCCTTCCAGTTCAGGTGCTGAAAATAAATGGCGGTTTCCCCTTCATCAGCAAGGGTGAATTTGATTTCTGTACCCAGCCACTCCTCATGGCCGGCAATGCATTGCCAGTGTACGCTATGATCTGTCATTGACAGTACTTTCATATCGGGGCCCTGGCCGTGAAAACGAAAAGCTAAAGTGCCGCCTTCACCGGGATCGCCGCTGACATCCCAGGTCCACCATGCTGCCAAGCCTTCCAGAGTATTGAGGGCTGCCATGGCTTTTTCCCGGCTGGCCTTGACGCCTATTTTTAATGCGATATTACTCATGAACTTTCTCCTGATGTCTGTATTTATGAGCTTTACCTGTACATAGTGTAGAGAAAATATACCGGGTTAGTATCGGAATGCAGATTATTTTTAAATTTAATTATCATATTGAATTTTAAAGTTAAATTTCTTTGTTGTTTCATTTTTTGTTCGCTATACTTTCCAATTATGGAAACTAATAAACGATTAGATCTGATTTTTTCTGCCCTGGCAGACAGCCGGCGGCGGGCGATGCTGGAGCAGCTGTCTGAGGGTAAGAAGTCTGTCGGTGAACTGGCAGAGCTATTTGACTTAACGCTGGGGGCAATATCAAAGCATGTTTCCCTGCTGGAAAATGCCGATATCATTTATAAAACCAAGCAGGGGCGAACCGTTTATTGCCATATGAATTTTGACATCTGGCAGGAAGTGTCCGCTTATATCAGTATGCAGGCCAGTTTCTGGCATAACCGCTTAAATGAATTGGAAGCGTTCGTGCTTAGCAAAAAAAGTACTATCAATGAAAAAAGGAAATCACCATGAAAGCCGGTGAGTTAGTGATTAAAAAAGTTTTTAACTGTTCTAAAAGGGAATTATTTGATGCCTGGTCCCAGGTGAGCCTGTTGTCAAAATGGTTCTTCGCCGCTCCGCAAAAATATAAAGACTCCAGGGTGAGAAGTAATTTTACCGTTAACGGTGAATATTCACTCACCATGTTTTTTGAAGACGGCTCTGAAGCCTCAATTTGGGGGCATTACCAGGAAATTACCCGCTATTCGGCGATTGTGATGTCCTGGAATTCAACCATCGCCAAAGACAGCCTGGTGGAGCTGGGCTTTAGCGAGCTCTCTGCCAACCGGGCACAATTAATCCTCAGGCATACCCTATTTCCCGATGAAGCATCGAGATCGGCTCATCAGCAGGGATGGCTGGCATGTCTGGCGAATCTTGAAAAGCTATTCGATGAAAGGGAATAATTATTCACAGCCCAGGCGGCTCAAGGCCTCAACAAACCTTCAACAAAAGAATAACACACGATTTTATCAAAAATTTCGGGTACACTAATGCGCTTATTTGATCAGGAGAGTATGCCGAATGAAGTCATCGTTACAGCAAGAATTACAAACCACCGGGGATTTTCTCGCCTTAACCCGGGCAAATGAATGGTCAATTGACAGTACTTTTTCATTTGAAGTGAGCTGCAAAAAAACGCAGGCCAAAAGCAAGGTCAGCGTATTAGATACCGGCATCATCGTTTTTGAACCTTTAGATCATGTTTCCAGTAAAGATATCGTTTTATCCTGTGCGGTACACGGCAATGAAACTGCGCCGATTGAGATTTGTACCGATTTAGTCAAGCAGCTGATTTTAGGTGAACTACACCTGCAAGAGCGGGTCTTGTTTTTATTCGGTAATCCGGCAGCGATTAATATCGGCAAACGTTTTGTTGAAGAAAACCTCAACCGTTTATTCTCCGGCGCCCACTCTTTACCCCAGGGGGATGCGTCCGGGCTGATCAACAAAGAGCGTCACCGGGCACTGGCGTTAGAAAATGCCGTGCGGGATTTCTTCACTCAAGGCAGTGACATCTCATCTGAGCGCCAGCGTTACCACTATGACTTGCATACCGCTATTCGCGGTTCAAAAAATGATAAGTTTGCCGTTTATCCGTTCAGGCACGGCCAGCCGTGGAAAAAAGAGCAGCTGCAGTTTATGCTTGCCTGCGGTGTTAATACCATCTTACTCAGCCATTCGCCGACCACCACCTTCAGCTATTTCTCGTCCAATGAATTTGGCGCCGATGCCTTTACCGTGGAACTTGGAAAAGTCAGACCTTTTGGTGAAAACGATATGGCAAATTTTGCCGGTGTCACGCAAACCCTGACCCGGTTTATCAGCGGCGAAGATCTGCAGTTAAAAGACTACAACAGCGAAGACTTCAGTATTTTTGAAATTTACCAGACCATCAATCGTGAGCAGGAAAACTTTACCCTGCATTTTGCCGACGATGTTGAGAACTTTACCGACTTCCCACAAGGTTATCTGCTGGCAACCGACGGTGATATCGAGCACAGGGTGAAAAAAGCCGGAGAGGCAATTATTTTCCCCAATGCTGCTGTTGCCATTGGTCAGCGGGCGCTATTAACGGTTATTCCCACCGATATCGACTAATGCCTTCATTGCCTGTTTGGCATGCTTATATGTTAAACAGGCAAGTTGCTTTTCCCCCCTGTATTTTTTCTCCTGCATTACAAGTCTGGCAGTACAGAGGCTGTTCTTTTTTATATTTTATACCTATCGGTAAAAAATTATTGAAATAATTTTTGTTGTTTCCATGTCTAGATAAGTTCACAACAGGTTTAACTTATTTTAGGTATAATGGAATATGCCCGGCAGACAACTTCATTATTTTAACGATCTTGAATTTCCTACCACACATATTGCGATCTTGTATCGCTGGCTGCTGCAGCAGGGTTATCATGAGCAGGAGTTATTGAGGAACTTGCCTCAGCTGCGGGATATACTCAATGATGCCGACGGTAAGCTGGCCTTCTCTGTGCAAAAGCAATTTATGGTCAATGCCATTGAGCTTACCGGCAATGATATGCTGGGTTATGAGCTGGGACGTTATATCGGCGAACACTCTTTTGGTTTAATGGGTTATGCCGTTAAATGCTCGCCAACATTAGATAAAGCACTGGATACTTTAAGTCGCTATTTTTCTTTGAGAAATAGTTTGTTTGAGCTTAACAAATGTCTTAAAAAGAATGAATGTATCTTAAAGGTGGAGCAGGGGGCTGAGTTTGGTGAAGTCGGCCCGTTTTTGTTCCTGATGTTTATCAGTGCCAATATTACCCTGATAAAAGGCACCGGCGGATATCTTACCTCGGCGGTAAAATCCATCCATTTTAGTTTTCCCCGTCCTAAAAGCTGGAGCAGGGCGCTTTTTCCCAATATCAGGGTGTGTTTTGCTGCCAGGTTCAACGGTATCGTTTTCCATGAGCAAGCACTGCATAATCCAATTGCTTCGAATGATCCCGTCAGTTTGCAAAACCTCACCGAATACTTTGACCTTAAACTCTCTGCCAAACCCGGTTGTGATTTTATCGGCCGGGTACGCAAAGCGATTATTCAGCAAGGAAATATGAGCGCGAGTCAAAACGATATTGCTGCGCTGATGGGGCTTTCGCCCCGGACGTTACGCCGTAAGCTGCAGGAATCGGATATCACCTATAAAGAGATCCTCAATGAAGTGCGAACCGATAAAGCTATCAGTTTATTACAAAATGATAAGCTGCGTATTTATCAAGTCAGCGAGCAGATGGGTTATACCAACTTATCGAATTTTCGCCGGGCATTTAAAATGTGGACCGGGAAAACCTTTAAAGACTTCAGGTAAATGGCCGGGATAACTCCTGCTGTCCTGTTGCATCTGCAGCACTGGCCAAAAAAATCCCCTGATTACCTAAAATGACTCTTATTGGCCTTGAAGGTGTCTATTTTTAACCGCCCGCCTCACCGATAGTATCTATAGTCAAACGCTTTTGTTTGGCCGGATATGATGATTTTCTCTCGAACCTAATTATAAATAACCAGAGTTTAAAAAGTCTCTCGATTGAAAACTATCGATCATCAAGGAATTGGTGGCACTCACCATTGACATTACAGGAGAAGAATATGATGTTTTCAAAATTAAAAAAATCGACGCTATTGTTTGCTCTGCTTACGGGAGCTTCGGTTTCGGGGGCAGCGCAGGCAAATGTTTACAATGTTGATTATTACTTAAGAGCAAAGCTGCAACATCACCAGGTTTTTCCGGTGACTCCCCCGGCAACCCAGCCGGCGGCTTTAGTGGAGTTAGGGCGTAACCTGTTTTTTGAAAAAGAAATTTCCGGGCGTCGCAATATGTCCTGCTCTACCTGCCACAGCCCGGTGCTTGGCTCTGCCGATGCCCAAAGCCAATCCCGGGGGCAGGGGGCGATAGGCTTAGGGCCGAGCAGGCGCAAAAATGGCGATGAATTCTTTCAGTTCTTGCCGCGAAATACCTTAAGTTTATGGAACCGCGGGGTGGCTGGCTGGGATACCATGTTTTGGGATGGCCGTTTAGGGGGTACCCCGGCCACCGGCTTTTTCTCTCCCGCCGGTGCCGATACCCCGCAAAATTTCAGTAATGCCCTGGCGGCATTTTCGATTATTCCGGTAACGCCTGATGAAGAGATGCGCGGCTTTCCCGGTCAGCCAGACGTATTCGGCCAGCCGAATGAAATGGCCGGACTCACCAATGACGATTTTGCCCAAATTTGGCCGTTAGTGACCGCGCGGGTTGTTAATAATGACGGTTATAATGACCTGCTCGCCGCTGCTTTTCCCGGCGTTAAGGACGAAGATATCGATATTACCCATATCGCCGAAGCTTTGGGCGCCTTTATGACCGATGAGTTCACCGCCTTAAACTCGCCTTTTGACCGCTACTTAGCCGGTGATAATAATGCCCTGTCAGTAAATGCTAAAAAGGGTGCGTTATTATTTTATGGTCGGGCAAATTGTGCCAGCTGTCACAGCGGCGGCTTGCAAACCGATTTCGACTTCCATAATATCGCTGCGCCCCAGGTAGGCACCGGCAGAGGAGAGGCGGCGCCATTAGACTTAGGGCGTGGTGCCATTACCAATAACCCGGAGGATAACTTTAAGTTCCGTACTCCTTCGCTGCGTAATATTGAATTGGAAGCGCCGTATTTCCATAACGGGGCCTTTGCCAAGTTAGAAGATGCCGTGCGCCACCATCTTGATCCTAAGGCTTCTTTAGCCAGCTATGACGACAGTCAGGTTGAACCTGAGCATGTGGGAACATTCCAGGATGATCTGAGTACAATCTTTAGCTTATGGTCGACAGTCTCCCCCAGACTGGCGGTCACGGGTGAGCCGTTAAATGATGATGAAATTGACAATTTGATGGCTTTCTTATCGGCACTTACCGATCCGTCGTCACTGAACATGCTTGATTCGGTGCCGGATAAGCTACCCAGTGGTTTAACGCTGGCGGATTAATTTTTGCTGTTGTTAAGACTAAGAAAGGTAGCGGCAATAGCGGTAAGTGATGTCGCCGGTGCTTTATGACAGAACCCGGCAGGCATTTATGTGATGAGCTAAAGATACCATACTAGCCGGTATCTTTAGCATTACTGTTAAGACTTATTTATGCGTCGGCATTGTCGTTATCGCCTGGAATACAAGCAAATGGACCATTTGATTGATGACAACCACAAGTCCAAGTCCAGGTCCAGCCTGCACCGCCCACTTTTTGCGTCACTGCTACAGGCAATACATTTTGATCTTTGGTTAAATTTTTAAGTTTCTTTTTAGTTAATTTAATTTTCATAGATCTCTCCTTGTAAATAGCGGCACTTAATTATGCCAACCCCAAGCTACTATATTTCACCTGCTGTGTAAAACTTTTGTTAATTGTAGGTGATTAAAATGATAACATTTATTTGTCACTTACCGGGATATGTTCTTGTTACGGTTTTTTTACCAACAACGGGAACGACATCTGTTCCGCTACAGCTTTTGCTGTTGACTAAGGCTGTGATATCACATTGTTTCTCACCCTGTTTCTCAATGCAAAATTCAAAACGGGTACGGGTTTTTACCGGGTTTGCTATGGTGCCCTTTTTTAGCTGTGACCAGTTCCAGCGACTCAGGGCCTTTTTGGCCTCCCTGGCAAAATAGCGATTACTTGCCTCTAACACCTGGATATCTTCAATCAGGTTATCCGGGGTGATCACATAAGCTAAGGTGACACAGCCATCTTTATCGGCCTTGGCGCTTTCAAGGGGATATAAAGGCTCAATCCGTTTTAATTGCTGCCATTTCTCGGTCAACAGCTCGGCTTCTGTTAGTGGCAGCTCTGTGTGGCCGGTTGGCGTAGTGTTGCAGCCGGTTAAAACCAATAGGCCGAGAAAAGTTAAAACATGAGGTTTCATAAGCGGACGTCCCTGTAGTGGTGGAAAAAGTTAAATCTTGAAGGTGGATGATTATCCATATAAAACAATGCATTTCAACTGCTTATCAGCGATGCTGTCAGGTAAGAAAACTATAGTAATACTGAGCCTGGTTGATTTTCAGTTAATAGTTACTGGAATGAAAATAATGGATAATGTCCATTTTTTTATGGGGAATGCCTATGATATCTATGCCTTGGTGATGGATAAGGTAAAAGATAACATGCTGTCCTTGTGCGAAGCTGTAATAACCTTCATGGATGTCTGCTCTATGCTTGCCAAGCTTTGGGTTTTCCGCAAGAGTATTAAAGGCTGCTTCCAGGTTTTTAAGGTAAATGTTTCGTTGGTTTTTCCCCCATTGTTGTTCCGTATATCGAGCTATATTTTTTAGAGCATCACGGGCTTGGGGTGTGACCCGGTATTTTGCCATTACTCGTTATTATCTAAATCGGCAATTAATGAATCCATAGAAAAGTCATCAACGAAGTCCCCTGAGGCAGCTTGTTGAGCCCCTGTTGCCAAATGTGCTCTTAGGGCGGCCAACTTAGTTTTACGCTCTTCCATAGTGCGCAATGCATCGCGAACAACTTCACTGGCGGAGCCGTAACGGCCACTGGCTATTTCATCTTTAATGAAGGCTTCCCAATGCTCGCCCAGGCTGAGACTTGTCGTGGCCATATCTACCTCAATTATTCATATTTAACAAATTTGAATATAGCTTGGATAATAAAATAAGGCAATGCAGGGAAGTAAAGGGTAGCCACAGGGCGGGGGGGTTATGAAAGTTAATTAATCGCTATTCGCTAATATTTATTCATTTGCCCGATATTTTCTTCGCCCGGGACATTCGTGACTTTTTAGCAATTTATCCAGTTGTTTATTCTGCTTTTTATCAGGTTTTTCATCAGCTAAGTCATCACCTGTGTCTTTAAACTGTAAACTTAACTGCTCAAACTGGCCGGTAAATCTTAGCGCTTTTCTTTGCTAATGCTTGAATATCAGTTTACGTAAAGGTAAAGTGCTGGGCGATTATTACATGACAACAAGCTATAACTCGAGTGCTGCTAAAGACTGCTGTCTAAGGACTATACTACAAGCAGCTAGATTTAAGGATAACTCACCTTGCCCCGCAAGGCTTATAATAAAGAGAATGTTATGAACACTGAGATATATAACGAAGGGCCGGTTGTACACAAGCCTGTTTTTATTGACGGTCATTCAGTTGAAATTCCAATCCTCAAAGTATTACAACAAGATGGCACCCTGTATCCGGGGGCAGAATTACCCGAAATCGATCAGGAATTAGCCACTAAGGTATATAAAACTTTGGCTTTTCACCGGGTATTGGATGAACGTATGGTAGCGGCCCAGCGTCAGGGACGGGTCAGCTTCTATATGGCGGCACTGGGCGAAGAAGCCACCAGTGTCGGCGGTGCGGCGGCGTTAAAAGATCAGGACATGATCATGGCCCAGTACCGCGAGCAGGGCGCTTTAATGTTCCGTGGTTTCTCCACTGAGCAGTTTATGAACCAGATGTTCAGCAATGAAAAAGATCTGGGTAAAGGGCGTCAGATGCCGATCCACTACGGCAGCAACGAACTTAATTACATGACCATTTCTTCTCCGTTAGGCACCCAAATTCCACAAGCGTCGGGTTATGCCTATGGTCAAAAATTACAAGGGTTAGATGCCGTTACTATTTGTTATTTTGGTGAAGGCGCCGCATCAGAGGGCGACTTCCATGCCGGTTTAAATATGGCGGCGGTGCATAAAGCGCCGGTTATTTTCTTCTGCCGCAACAATGGTTATGCCATTTCTACTCCGTCTGACGAGCAATATGTCGGTAACGGTATCGCTTCGCGCGGTGTCGGTTACGGCATTAAAACCATTCGTATCGACGGTAACGATATCCTGGCGGTAATGAAAGCGGTGCAGCTGGCGCGTGAATATGCGTTAAAAGAAAGTGCACCTGTGATCATCGAAGCTATGTCTTACCGCCTGGGCGCGCATTCAACCTCTGATGACCCGTCCGGTTACCGTACCCGTGAAGAAGAAGCGAAATGGCAGGCCCATGATCCTATTCTACGTATGAAGAACTGGATGCTGGCGCAAAAATGGTGGGATGAAACTCAGGAAGAAACCTTGTTTGAAGGTTTACGTGAAGAAGTATTGGCTGCGGTAAAAGTGGCTGAGAAAATTGACAAGCCTGAACTTCAAGAAATGGTTAATGACGTTTACGATGTTCCACCTAAGCATTTACAAGATCAATTGGATGCGCTGGCTGAGCACATCAAGAAATATCCTGATGCTTATCCTGTCACTTCAGGGAGATTATAATTATGGCGCAAATGAATTTATTACAAGCAATTAATAATGCGCTTGATATTGCAATGGCGGATAATGATCGCGCCCTTTGTTTTGGTGAAGACGTTGGTCATTTTGGCGGCGTATTCCGTGCTACCAGCGGTTTGCAGGACAAGTACGGCAAAGACCGGTGTTTCAATACCCCGCTGACCGAGCAGGGCATTATCGGTTTTGCCAACGGTCTTGCGGCCCAGGGCAGTGTGCCGATTGCCGAAATCCAGTTTGCCGATTATATTTTCCCGGCGTTCGATCAAATCGTCAACGAATCCGCCAAGTTCCGTTACCGCAGCGGTAACGAATTTGATGTTGGTAACTTAACAATCCGCAGCCCTTACGGCGGCGGTATTGCCGGTGGTTTATACCACAGCCAGTCGCCGGAAGCCTACTTCACCCATACCCCGGGTCTGAAAGTAGTAGTTCCCCGCAACCCGTACCAGGCCAAAGGTCTGTTGCTGGCGTCTATCCGCGACGACAACCCGGTGATTTTCTTTGAACCTAAGCGTTTATACCGCGCTTCTACCGGTGAAGTACCGGAAGAAGATTATCAATTGCCATTAGGTAAAGCAGACGTGGTCACCACAGGTGACGACATCACCTTGCTTGCCTGGGGCGCACAAATGGAAATCATGGAAAAAGCCGCAGAAATGGCTTCTGCCGACGGCATTTCCTGTGAAGTGATTGACCTTCGCTCTATTTTACCTTGGGACGTAGAAACCATTGCTAACTCGGTTACTAAAACCGGCCGTTTAGTGATCAGCCACGAAGCCCCGGTAACCAGTGGTTTCGCCGGTGAAATTGCCGCCACCATTCAGCAGGAATGTTTCTTACACTTAGAATCGCCTATTGAACGTGTTTGTGGCCTGGATACCCCGTATCCGCTGGCGCAGGAAAAGGAATATATTCCGGATCACTTAAAAGTATACGAAGCGATCAAACGCAGCATCAATTACTAGGATTATCAGCATGAGCATTGATTTTATATTACCCGATATCGGCGAAGGTATCGTTGAATGTGAACTGGTTGAATGGCTGGTAAATGAAGGGGATATTATCGAAGAAGATCAGCCGGTCGCTGATGTGATGACAGATAAAGCCCTGGTACAAATTCCGGCGATGCATGCCGGCAAGGTCGACAAGCTGTATTACAGCAAAGGAGACATTGCCAAGGTACACGCACCTTTATTTGCGATGACGCCTGAAGGCGGCGCTGGCGAAGCGGCTCCTGCGGTTGCAGCTGAGCCGGTACAGGAAGCCGCTCCGGCGCCTGCACCTGAGGCAGCAGCAAATGGTGCCAGTAATGTAGAAGACTTTATCTTACCGGATATCGGTGAAGGTATCGTTGAATGTGAGCTGGTAGAATGGCTGGTAGCCGAAGGCGATGTCATTGAAGAAGATCAGGCGGTTGCCGATGTGATGACAGACAAGGCGCTGGTACAGATCCCCGCCATGCATGCCGGTAAAGTGGTTAAGCTTTACTATAACAAAGGCGATATCGCAAAAGTACATTCTCCTTTGTTTGCCATTGAAGTGGCTGGTGGCGCTGCAAAACCTGCTGCTGCGCCTGCGGCAACAACAGCGTCAGCACCTGTTGCTGCACAAGCCCCTGCGCCAGTGCAAGCGGCGGCTGGTGGTAACGGTGAAGCCAAGAAAATTGTTAACGGTAAAGCGATTGCCAGCCCGGCGGTTAGACGTATTGCCCGCGAGCTTAATGTCAATATTCATGAAATTCCCGGCAGCGGTAAAAAAGGCCGGGTGTATAAAGACGATGTTATTGCTTATAAAGAAGGCGGTGCAGCTTCGGCTCCTGCTTCGACAACTGCACCGGTAACCAGCCCGGCAGCGGCTGTAGAAGGTAGCGTAAAAGTTGAGCCTATCCGCGGTATCAAGGCGGCGATGGCCAAGGCGATGACTGAGTCGGTATCGACCATTCCTCACTTTACCTATTGTGAAGAAATCGATATGACCAATTTGATCAAACTGCGCGGCGAGCTGAAAGAAGTATACGCCAAGCAGGACATCAAATTGACTATGATGCCGTTCTTTATGAAGGCGATGTCGCTGGCATTAAAACAGTTCCCTGTGATCAACTCACAAGTTAACGCCGACTGCACCGAGATCAGCTATTTCAGCGATCATAACATCGGCATGGCGGTTGACTCTAAAGTGGGCTTGCTGGTACCAAATGTTAAGCAGGTACAAACCAAGTCTATTTTAGACCTGGCCAAAGACATCAGCCGGTTAACGCAAGATGCCCGTGACGGCCGCGTTGCCAGCGACGATTTAAAAGGCGGTACTATTACCATCTCGAATATCGGCGCCATCGGCGGTACGGTTGCTACCCCTATTATCAATAAGCCGGAAGCGGCTATTGTGGCCTTAGGTAAAGTACAAAACCTGCCACGCTTTAATGATAAAGGTGAAGTAGAAGCCCGCGCCATTATGCAGGTGAGCTGGTCTGGCGACCACAGAATCATTGACGGCGGCTCTATTGCCCGCTTCAATAACTTGTGGAAGTCGTTCCTGGAAGAGCCTACCAATATGCTGGTGCATATGAGTTAAGCGCTTGCTATAAATGATGATGAAAACCCGCTGCGGCGGGTTTTTTTATTTTCGGAATATTCAGTTTTACGTGATCATATGGATGTGAAAACCGGCGAAGCATATAACCGGTCGAATCCTCTTTTTGTCGCTTAGCCGAGCGAAAAATTCCAGCCAGTCTGTTATTTTTGATCTCAATCAAATAATAACCCTACATTTACTAATTGCTTTCCCTTATGTGACTTAGTCACAGAAGTCTTGTGTCAGAAGCGGCACACTCTCATGGTAATCAAACAACTTGAAAATGATTATTATTATCATTTATGATCCGGTCCGGTTTATAACCGCCCCTGAGCTGACCAACAATTTTTATACGGAGGTAATCTTGTGTCTGGCAACATGACTATTCAACTTAATCCTGAGCTTAACCATCAACTGGAAAAACTGGCCAGGGCCAAACACAGCCCGACGGCATTTTTGCTCGAAGAAGCTATCAATAACTTTATCAAACTGAACCAAAACCTGGATCAGCCCCAGGCGGCAGAGCAGGGCGCTGGCTATGAGGCCGATTTCTTTTTAGGTGCGCATATTTAACTGCGGTTATTAAACACCTTTAACCACCCCATCTTTATTTAGCAGTACACATACAAGGAAAACTTAATGAAAAGTAAACATAAATATTTTAACTCGTTGTTATTGGCGGCAAGCTTATCCGCGGCTGCGGTAACATCAAGTGTTGCGGCAACAGATGTTCCGTTGGAGGAAGAGGGTTTTGAAATTGTTGCCTATTATGGCGATAAGCTTGAAGACCGCGTGGTGGTGGTTGATGTGAACAACATGACGTTAAAAAGCGCCACTGCCACCTACGGCGCGGATCCTTACCCGGTGGATAAAGCCGGTGATTTGGACAAGGTTTACGCGGTAACCCGCGGCAGCAACTCTATGGATGTCATCGACTCGCAAACCTTTGAACAAATCGGCCTGGTAGAGTTGCCCCATTACCCGCGTTCGGCAGAAGCCTATAATGCCCATATGCGCTTGCAGCTGGTCACCGGCGCCGACAAACCTATGGCCAGCCTGATAGATATCGACACAGACACCGTAATTGCCTCGGTGGGTGAAGATGTTGTTTATGAAGCCAACGGCGATTATGGCGGCAGCAATGCGACCGGACATCCGTTCTGGTTCTCCAAGAGAAAGTTTGCCCTGATTGACCGCCCGAACCGTACGATTCATGTGTACAAGGTGCGTTTAAAAAGAAACGGCGAATATAAGGTGACCGAGCTAAGCTCAATTGCAACACCTACTGCGGTACATCACCTGATGCAGGGGGAAAGAAAACGTATCTTTTATGCCCTGGCCGAAGGCTCGGCGCAAAACAACTATGCGCCGCTGGTGATCAAATACAAGATGCAAAAAGGCGTATTAACCGAACTTGCCCAAACCTCGCTGGCGCAAGACTCGATAGAAGTGATGGGCAGCCATCACGCCAATATGCACCCCGACGGACAGCACATGTATATCGGCTCCACCGAAGGCAATTTATATGTGCTTGATACCGAAACCATGACCATAGTGAAAACCATTGAAGTTGGCCTGGGGGCAGGGCACACCACCTTTGCACCGGACAGAAACCTGGCGATTATCACCAACCACAAAGATACTTTTGTCTCTGTGATTGATACCACCACGCACAGCCTGATCAAAAATGTCACCGTAAGCGGCGCGCAGAAAAACGGCACTATTTTGCAGTCTCATACCAGCCTGGTTTCACCGGATATGAACTACTTTTATGCCTTTGCCACCGACAACGGTATTTTCTTTGAACTTGACTTAAATACCCTGGAAGTAAGTCGCACCCTGGAAACCGGCGGTACACCTTTACAAGGCGTATTCTTATGTGACGGCCAAAACTGCTCAGGCATGTAAGGCATTACAGACTTGTTGATTACAGGGATGAAGCCTTATACATGACTAAGGCATGTACCCAGGGACGGGTACCCCCACTTTTACTGATGTGCCACCAGGGAATAGCGGCGTTAACTTTGATTAAAAATAATAACTGTATTCCTGTTCTCAATTATCATACCCATAGCTAAAGCCAGGCGAGTTAATGGCTTAGCACCAGATTTATCAACTTATCTCATGAATGTTAGCGTGGACTCTTTATGAACAAGATACCTTGCGTAGTGAATGAATACGACACCGTTCACTTAAACGCACGCCATAAAGTGTTTGATCAGGGACAGATATGCAGCAACTATATCGTTGTGACCTCCGGCATGGTAAAAGTCTATACCCGTTCAAACGAAGGCAAAGAATTAGTACTTTACCGGATACAGCCGGGGGAGATTTGCGTACTGACCACCTCGTGTTTAATGGGCTACAGCCATTACCCGGCAGAAGCCATTACCGAAACCGAGGTAACGGCTAAGGTGATCCCCCGCAGTGACTTTGAGACACTTGTTGCCCGGTCACCTGACTTTCGCCGTTTTGTCTTTGAAAACTTCAGCCACCGCCTGGTGGATCTGATGTCGCAACTGGAGTTTATTGCCCTGGAAAGCGTCGGTTATCGCTTGAACCAATATCTGCTTAAACACAGTAAGGGGCAAGAACGCATTAGGGTCACCCATCAGGAAATCTCTACCGAAATTGGCTCTGCCCGGGAAGTGGTCAGCCGCCACCTTAAAGCGCTGGAGAAGCAGGATGCGATAAAAATACACCGGGGCGCAATTGAAGTGGTTAATGCCCAGGTTTTACAAAATTAACACAGGCCCGTAAGCAGTGTGAATGAAGTGCAGGCAGGCATTCGTTGTTGCTGGGAAAAGTCGACCGTCAACAGCCGACTTTATTGGTTTTAGCTGGTTACTGGCCGTCAGTGTCGCAGTCGGCTATTTTGGCCCAGGCTTGCCATTCGCCCGAGTTTTCGGCGGGATTGCGCCCTTTGTTCCACCAGTATGACTGGTACAGCACGTTATTGTGCTGCACTTGCTCGTGATTATAAATGACATCGGCACGCCAGTGCGGCACACCGGCGCAATTGCCTGAGTTATCGGGGACAAGCAGGGTATTGCCCAGACCAAAGTTCATGGCGCTTAAAATGTCGCCGTTGTCCTGATTGTATTCCCAGGAGAAAACTCCGGCAAGGCCATGTTCAAGGGCATATTGCGCTTTGTTGGCAACATCTTTGGGATGGTCAAAGGTGACTAAAGCGCTGTCACTGTCGCGGTAGGCATAATGACAGTCGCACTCGGCATTATAAGTTACGGTAAAACCGTTAATTCCCTGGCCTTCACTGCCTATTATTTCTGCAACTAGTCTTTTATAGGTGGCGACACCTTCTTCATCCCAGGTGTTTACTTTTTTAGGAAAGCCGCTTGTGGCTGTACCTCCGAGTAAAGAGCCGGTTGAATTAGGGCTTACGCCATCCCAGCCTCTGGCATACATGGCAACCCCCAGCACCAGCTTACTGGCGGGTACGCCGGCGTCGAGCAGGTTTTTTACGCCCTCGGCGCCGCCATGGGCATTATTGCCATTGGCAGAATGAGCCTGCAGCGCTGTATGATGGCCAATGTTTTGTTTCGACCAACCGCCGAAAAAGTCATAGGTCATGATAAAGATATAATCCATAAACTCCTGGGCACGGGCATAGTTGATGTTGGCAACATTATTCTTGTGCGAGCCGATAGCGGATGTTATTTGGTACTCTCTGCCGGTTTCACTGCCCAGTACCTCAAAAGCACTGCGTAATTCATGCATCAGGTCGGCATACTGTTCGCCTTCTTGCGGCGTTCCCGGCCATTCCCAGTCGATGTCGATACCGTCAAAAACAGGGTTTGCCTTGAGGTAGTTAACCACGTCGTTAATAAATACCGCACGGTTTGCTTTGGTTTTTGTCATAGGCGCAAAAGTGCCCGAGCCGCCCCAGCCGCCGACCGAAGGCAATATTTTGATATGAGGATAGGCTGACTTCAGCGCTGAAAATTTTGCGGCAAACGTTTTATCTATGCTGGTAGGGGTTTCTGCCAATTCATAATCTTGCTTATGGGTGCATAACGCCTTGGCCCTGTCGGTTTCTCCCGGGCCGCAACCGTTAAGAAAAGCGTATAAGATATGGGTGAGGTTATTGCCGTTGATATTGTCGACAGCATTTGGATCTGCCCAGTTGGCAACATATGACGCCATGACTTTACCGCTTGTTTGCTTAAAACTTTGATAACTGCCGGTAAAGTAGTCGTAGGGGTTGTTATCTGCACTCGACAGGCTTGGCCATAAGGCCGATATCGCCATGCCTGCCGCAATAGTTAATTGCTTCATTGTTATCCTTCCTTAGTTGTCGGGTTTGCTTGAACCGTTTGGTTGGCATCACCCGGGTATTCATTGATTCCATTTTTAAAGCCGCGTTTTTCCGGGAAAAAGTCCGCTAGCTGTCTACATATGTATACATAACAGACAGCGTTGTCAATTTTTGTTGCCACTGAAAGTGGTCTCCGGGCATGGTGTGGAATGTCATTTTTTGCTGTTAGCCTGTTCAGGATAATTAACGGTTTACCTGTTTGTTTTTTGTGCTTGTATAGACGATAGAGGGAGCAAGACTTGGCCTTCGGCCCTATACCTTCTGGATAAGCAGAAATGCTTACTCGATATCACAAGCCAACCCGAGAAAAAACAACTGGTTAGCAATTGAATCCACCAGCATAATACTTGTTATGGATGTTCAGCTTTGTATGGTTAGCTGCCGAGAGTATTTGCTGAATAAAAGCTGGTTCATTTTGCAGAGAATTTTTAAATAACTTAATCAAAATAAGGAAGAAAGATGAAGGTTAAACATATTGTATTAGGCATGGTAGCAGCACTTTCCGGCGTAAGTGTTTTAGCATCTGAAGTTGATACAGGAAAATATCAGATCGATACAGACAAATGTGCAGGTACGGAATATATTTATGACGAGCAACAGCAATTGGTGAAGTATGACCCCGCAATTCATACCTTTGTTACCGAAGAAACTGCTGTTTTCTACTCTGGCTCTGCAAACATCCCACATATAAGAATGACAAGCTCTAATAGCAGGGGCACTCATATTTATGTGGTGAACAACCAAAACCAACCTGTAAACCTTTTCTTTCAGGCTAAATACTTTAGTGAAACTAGCGGCGATAAAATTAATATAAACCCCGGAGCTTTCGCTGGAATATTTTCAACCAGTAACGATCCGTTAAAAAGCTCTGGTGCACAGATGCCCGCTGAAAGTTATGGCCTGATAGGTATTCAGACCAATGTTGCCGCATTTGGTACTGGAACGATAAAGTGGGACGCAAGCAGCTGTTTTGATACTGCACCTATTACTGCAACTTTAGAAAATTACTTTAATGGTAGTAGTGGGCGTTACGGCAGCACCATTTATATGATTAACGGCGGTAACCCCTTCTAACTTAGTGAGATTATGAATAATAGCGTCGAAATCATGAGAGTTATATCTTAGGATGTGAGAGTAAAACCCTCCATCCGCATTATATATGGCTGTCATACTATGCTGCTTAAAGGAAGCTAAATTAGGGCGCTATTATTCGTGTACCTGCTAAAGCAATCACATAGGAAACACTATGTCTTTTTTAAATACTCAAAGCCTCCCTGTTGGATATCAAACTAGTGTAGAGATAGTTGATGCTTTTAAAAATGGTGAGCTATTTTTTTTGATAACTAATAAGCATGAAGCTATTTTTCTCAGAAAAGAAGCATGGAAGGTTGGGGATTACCTCGATGAGGATGAGCCGGGTTACAGTTTAGAGCAATTTACTCTGCCGCTCAGTGCAATACCTTGGTTAGTGGATATTATCGAAAATAAGTTCTGGCGAAAGTCTAGCCAGGGAGGTGTGCCAGCAGAAGTTTTACATTACAAAAATACTTTTGATGCTGAAGAGGTAAAAATACGTTTTACTCCTAACTGTCAAAAAGAGTTTGAACCGGGCATAACCATTCTTAATTTATCTAGGCCGGACGGGAGGTCAAAGTATTCAGAGCTTGCTATTCCTTATTACACTTTAAGAGATAAAAGGTTACTCCAAGCGATGAAAAGCATTTAATTTTAAGGATGAATATGGAACCAGGATCATCAAAGACCACTCGATGAGGGGTATCCGTTTGTTTGGCATACTTTTGACTTAGCCGTCAGCATTGGTAAAACAGTATTAATTGAATTTTTCACAATAACCCGGTGAGTTATATATCGTCAAAACTGTTACTACTTCTTTTTCCATAATTTACTGAAATTCTGGAAAATTAGCATCCCGTGACGCTATTTTTCGTATTTCTGACAAAGGAATAATTTAGGAAAACTATGTCTTTTTTAAATACTAATAATTTACCTGCAGGACACCAAGTCATTATTGAAATTTTGGATGCATTTTACCCAGGGTCAATTGTTTACTTAGTAACAAATGAGTATGAGGCCATATTTCTGCGTAAAAGTGTATATCGTGATATGGGCTTTGGTAGCGAAGATGAACCAGGTTATAGCTTAAAACAATTTATTATCCCATTGATTTCACTTCCTTGGTTGGTGGATATTATCGAAAATAAGTTTTGGAAAAAACCTAGTCAAGGAAGGGCGCCTGCCGATGTATTACATTACGGCCAAGTTTTTGATGGCGAAGATATTGAAGTACGCTTTACCCCAAACTGTCTTAAGGAATTTGAACCAGGCATTACCATTACTAACTATTCAAGAGCTCATGGACGTTCAAAGTATTCAACCTTTACCATTCCTTATTACACCTTAAGGGATAAAAAGTTACTTCAAGCAATGAAAAGTGTTTAGTTTTAAGGATAGATATGGAGCTTGGATAATTAAAGACTATTAGAGCAAGCTAGCTTACTGTTCACCGCTGTCTAAGCAGCTTAGAAAATAGCTGTACCCGTGGATTACCTAATCCACAGGTACAGTGTCAAATAAGTTGCCTGAGAAATTGTTTGGCGGTGATACACGGGGATTCTGGTCATCAATTTACGAACTGTTTTCTTTCAACCAAACAGGACATTCAAAATTTTCTACTAGTCATAATTAGTTGATATATCCTATAGTTAGCCAATAAATGCAGAAATTATGGAGGATATGCTGTGTTCAGTTTTGAAAAACTATGGGAATCTCATCCAACTAATACCAATGAAGATAATCCTTGTACAACTAATGGGGAAAAAAATTTCACTAATCAGTGTGCGATTAGAGTTGGAGTAGCACTGGCAAAATGTGGTGTTAAAACATCAAGTATTCCAGGAGCGACACACTGTTGGCATGGCCATGATAAATCTCAAGGTCATGTGATTCGGGCTGAAGAACTGGCCAATGGCCTTAATAAATTTCCTGTTGCGGGAATCCAAAAGGTTATAAAAGTAAACCCGGATGAATTTGCGGATGAATTGCATGGTAAAAAGGGAATTATCTTCTTTAAAGACTATTGGCAAAGGACAACTAATGGGAAAAAGGAGAGCTTTAGAAATAGAAGTGGAGACCATATAGATTTATGGAATGGCCGGAGAATAACTGATTGGCGTTCATGGGCAAGAATCCATGCACGGATGGGAAGCTGGGGGTTGCATTCTTTTGTTCCTGGCTGGTCTGATTTAGAAGATTCCAAATCAATATGGTTTTGGAGGATCCTATGAAAAAAATAATCACTATCATCATAACGACTGTAATTGTAGTGATGGCCGGTTCTTTTTTATTAATTCCTCTTAATGCGTGGATATGGGATTTAAAAAATCTTGAAGGCGGCTATGATGCAGAAATGGAAATGTTTGATATCTTAGTTTTTATTGAGTGGCCTGTTTTACTAATAGCAGGTGTACTTTTCGGAAATTTTTTGTATAAAAAATACCTAACAGGCAAAACCAGCGGACGCTGATCTTCCCCCGCTTTTAACACGTAGTAGAGAGTGAACAGCCTCTGAATTTTTTACCTGACAATGTTGATTAAGGCAGGTAGCATAATGCGACCACATTTATTAACAAAGGAAGCATAAAAAATGTCGGAAGTAGAAAAATTAAGTGAGGGGCGTCACATGGTTTATATGGGCCGTCAAGAGGCGATAGAGACGATTGAATCGTTAGCTTCACAATTAGGCGAAAACACTGAGGGGCCGATTAGAATGTTATTTGTATCAGACGACGCTCCAGATATCGATTAACCAATTTACAAACTTAAGATTTTTAAAAAGTGGGCGAGGGCGTTATTGGTTTTGCCACTCATATCTAAATATGGTGGAATCGTTGCGTTTAAAGCCCACTAAAATAGGAGATGCGGTTCTCTGACAATCAGCCTGGAAGCTGTTTTCTCCTTCGATAGCAGCGCATCTATTTTTAACGGCTCTGACGGCATATTACTTCATCACGTAATGTTGCTTGAAATCCACATTTCTTATATCATCCCCCTCTGCATAACCCTGTACGGGTTACCTATCGCATCTGAATAGATACGGACATAAAAAGAATAAGTAGGGATATTTTATGTTTAGACCAATCACGGGGGCCGACCTCAAGCGCATGAGGCTTTCTGCCAACCGCACCACAGAACAAATGGCCAAAGTTGCCGGTGTTAGCCGGGTTACTTATGAGAGCTGGGAAAAGGGCAAAAGTGAGCCAAGGATGAACCAGTCTTATGCTCTGCAAGCTTATTGCCAGATCAACCTTTCACCTATCTTTAGCCGCTTTGATGAACTTAAAAAGGAATTCGACAGGTATAAAATGCTTGTCGATGATAAGCAACCTAATCAGCTTAGAGCGTCAGCAAGGAAGAATCATCTTAACGGGGAATCAGGGCATGAGCCAGAAACTAGCAGCTAAAGATTTAAAACAAGTTACGGGTGGCAGTGGTATCGATACAGGCATGAAGCCTAATGGCAAGACATTAAGGCCTGCCGACCTGAAAATGGTTTCTGGCGGATCTGGTATTCACAAAGGTGACGACCCCAAAGCCCAAGCTTTAGCAGTGGGTGTGCTTAAGGATGTAACCGGTGGTTCTGGTACTCATAAAGGTGACGACCCAAAGGCAATTAGTTTTACAGCGCCAGTGGCAGATATCCAGGCAGTGTTTTCCTCCAGCTTTGTTAAAGAAGAGGATATAGAAAAGCCCTAGCCAATACCATGTCAGATATAAGGAAGTGATTCTCTATGGTTAAATACAAACTAGTTCTAATACTTGCAGGAGTTCTTTTCGCCAGTACTGCAGTACCACTATACACCGATATACTTATTGCCGGTTCGTTGTTGTTGATAATGCTGCAATACAAAAACAATGATAACGTGAGGCACTTATGCGGCATCATGTTAACAGTGTATCTGTTACAGTTTCTGCTGTTCACATTCGTTATAAAAACCAATAGTGAAACTTTGAGCAAAATGACAGTAAATACCATCATATTTGGTACACACTTTTTAATTGATTTAGTCTTATACGTGCTGGTTTCAAATAGGGTACATTTCACTCGAGACAGATTGAAGGCAAAGGGCAAACCAACTGATCACGTATTCATTTACAGGGCTGAATTTGCCTTAATCAGCGTATTCGCGCTGTTCATGGCTGTGGATCTTCTGGCACTGCTTGAAAATTTTATCAGGCATCTTGATGAATTTGGGGTAAATGCTGAAACTGCCAAGATGTTTAGCGGCTGGAACTGGCTGTATTATCAATATGAGATCTTCAAAGGTATCTTACTGGGGTTAACTTTCTTGTTCCTCTGGACTATCACTATTGGGGAAGGCCAGAAAGAATATAAAAAGGAAGAAATGATCATAAGTTAATATGTTTTGGCTTTAGGTTTTTAATATCGTTAAACAAGTAAAAACTCTAGGGTCAGGTCTTGAATTTTGCACAAGTAATTTTTTATGCAAGAAACAAGACTTGACCCTGTCGGGCTTTGTTATCGGAATTTTAATTGCCAGCCGCTTCGTGTCTACACGGTAATTAAAATCCCCAAAGGCTGGCGTTGGTATGCGCCTTAATTTTGCTAAGAGTGATTCATGTCTAACTATTGGCAAGGTTGCATAAATTTAAAACACAGAGAGAGTCTATGATAAATAAAAATAATCCTGTCGGTCGACTATTGAAACTTATTGAGCAAGTGCAAGAACTTAGAAATGATTATGCAACTGCTTCAAGCCTTACTAAGAGAGAGGCCTGGGGGAAAATATTAGATATGGAAGAGGCTTCTGAAATGGAGTTAGTAAGAGCTATGTTAGATGTATCTGATTTGGCAAGAAGATCTAGAGTTCTAATAGCGTCATTTTCTCCTAATCCAGATTTATTTCTGTTAAATTTTGAAAATGTTGAATTAACTGTTCTTCCTAACGAATTGAATAGACAATTTGAGAATACATGCTCATTAATTTCTGATGATACCATTACTAGGCTTGCTTTTGCTTCTGATATGTTATCTGAGTTTTACGATGAAGGTGAAGTGAGTGAGAATGAGCTAAAAGATATCTCTCAACTCATTACAGAGTTATATGATGAGGTTAAAGCAAGTAATTTTGAGGTGGCAGTTAAAACTTTTTTACTTGAAGCCCTTGAAGGTATTCGCAGGTCAGTAGCTCATTACGAAATTTATGGAGCTAAGGGTATTCGCGATGCTTTTCAAACTGCATTAGGAGGTGTAGTTGCAAATAAAGATGAATTACAAGCAACTAATCATAAAGGTATTGTTGAAAAATTTGGTACTGCATTAACAAAACTAGACAAAGCAACGGCTACCGCATTTAAAGCGAAAGAAGTGTTGGGTAAGTCATTGAAGTTGCTGGGTATTGTTGCATGATAAGTCATGCAGACAGGACAAGGAAAGCTTGGCTTTTGTCATTGTGTTCCAGTTCAAAGCCAAGCTTTATTGCCTCTTAGTGAGGCGTTGTAAGCCCATGGAGGGTTAGTCGTCAATGAAACTATAGAACTCTAGTGTCAGGTCTTGAATTTTGCACAAGTAATTTTTTATGCAAGAAACAAGACTTGACCCTGTCGGGCTTCTCAAGAAACAAGACTTGACCCTGTCGGGCTTCTGGGCCTAGATATACTCTTATGTCCCGGATAGTGGGGACACCTGACGTATTTCATGTTACTGAGCCTTCTCAGTAACACACATCAACCAGTTCGTTAGCAGCTTTAAAACAATGAAAGTATATAAGTTAAGTAACGTTTAAGGTTAGTGTATTACTGAAGTGTCTACGTAATAAGCTGTTAGCTTTCTCAAGGAGATTTGTCATGTGGCAATTTGTTGGTGAAATTGAGTATGAATGTTCTAAATGTTCATTTAAGGATTCAATTCCCGTAGAAGACTTTAACTGTGAATGTATTGGTGGTGGCGAACGCTCCATGGGAAATGAAAATATATTTGAACTTTCATATCCATTTGAGTGTTGTGAATGTTCAAATGATATTGAATTAACATTTGAAGTATCAGAATACCCCGTTAATTTTATAAACTTCATTATCGACAAATGCAGTGGTGCGAAAGCTTTAAATGAACCTGATGTAGAATATGTTCGTGAGATTTATTCTGCAAGAGACTTATTTGAACTTTATGAATCTATCCCTGAACTGGTAACAGCACTGAAATTTGAGCCGGAATTACTAGCAGAGTTAGACCCTCGTCAATTTGAAGAAGTAACAGCAGAAATTTTTAGGTCTAAAGGCTTTGAAGTTGAACTTACTAAAAGGACGAGAGATGGCGGTAAAGATGTAATTGCGCTACATAAAGATAAACTTGGTATAAAAACTAAATACCTAATTGAATGTAAGCATTATGCAGAGGGTAATAAAGTTGGAGTTGATGTTATTAGATCTTTGTACGGTGTAAAAAACTCAAGAAATGGTGGGAATGTTGGTATTGTAGTTACAACGTCAACGTTTACTTCTGGTGCTCGTGATTTTGTTGAGAATGAAGCAACAACAAACTTAGATTTGTCACTAGCGGATAGGGATCAACTCATTGAATGGCTAGAAGAATATAAAGAAAGCTAACAAGTGGCATCACTTAGAAAAATTAGTCGTTGCGCGCCAAGTTTTCTGGCGTGCCAAGCGCTAGCAATACATGGAGGTCCATATTAAAAGTTTAATTGAAAAATATTTGAGCTTAGCTTTACCTTTAAAGTTAATAATAGGTGTTGTTATAGGTGTTGTTGCAGGCCCAGGTGTCATAGGTCTTGTAAGTGAGTATGCGACATATGTGTATGCAATAAAAATCGGTATTAGACCACCTCTTGAAGGAATCCCGTACCTTAGTGCCACAGTAACTGCTGGAGGGTTATTTTTGGCTTTGTCAGCTAGTGCTATTTTTATGCTTACAAGGGTGTTGGTTGCAAGAATAGTTACGAGAATTATCTCTGGCTTTTCGGATGCCTCCAAAGGGTTTAATTTACTTTCATTGGATATGGTGGCTCTTTTTAAGCTAAGAATCCCCAAGTCCCAAACCACTGAAATTCTCAATATGATTAGAAACCTTAAACCTAAGGAAGCTATGCAACTAAGTTTACTATTGTCCGTTATTGTTGGTTTACTGTTTTATTTTCTCGAATTTTATATATCTAAGAGAGTTGAACCAAATCCTTTAATGGTAGGTATTACTAGTGGGGTATTTATCTTTGTCATCTTTTTAACCCTTTGGAGGGAAGCTGCAATTTGGTGGGTTGCTGCTTGTGCTGCATTAGGCTTTTATGTACTTTCATTTTACTTCATATTTAGTATAAATCATTACTCTGATTTTCTTAGGCTCGTTGGATATGGAGGAGGTTCTGAAGTAACGATAGAGTTCAATAAGCAATCGAATGAGTACATAGATAAGCCATTTTATTTACTGCTACGCACAACTAACTCTTTAATTTGTTTAGATAAGGATGAAAAAACAGTTACAGAAATACCAATCAGTACAATAAGTAATATTAAATACAACTTAGGTAGCAACAATCATTTAAATATAAATGATATTGCTAACAAGAAAATAAACAAGGACACGTAAAAGTTGGCGGCGTTCCACTTTTCACATTTTAGCCAACTACTACTTAGCCTGTTATTTGGTGTTATAGCGAAGAGTTACCCACAATAGTGGGAACCTTCTATAGTTAGATTCTATCTGACATTGAGGTGCAGCATGACTAAGAAACAAGGAGTTCAAATTGAGCACAGCATTTATAAGTTACTCAACCAAGGATGAAGATTTAGCCCAAAAACTTTATTCTTTAATTTCTATGGCTGGCATAGATACATTTCTTGCTAGTATATCTATTGAGCCAGGAAACAATTGGACCGATGTCATATTTGAAAAACTAAATAGGGCTGATTGGGTCTTTTTTTGGCTTCCAAAAACGCTTGTGAATCTCAAGCTGTCCAGCAAGAGATCGGAGCCTCATTAATCCAGAAAAAAACTATCATACCAATACTTATTGACATAACTCCCGCAGAACTCCCTGGATGGGTAGGTAACCACCAGGCCATTAGTCTAAAAGACAGTCCTGAAGTTCTTCATGTAACAATTGAGAAGATTGCAGATAAAATTAAAGTTGACAAATTTTGGGCTGGAATAATCGTAGGTATCCTTATAACAGCTTTAGTTTTTTTAATTGCAAAATCATAAGATTGACAAGGCGTTGCGATTGTCGCTATCGCGGCAGGGACAGCCTATATGGTGTTCCGGCTACCCTAAATTAGGCAAATAGGCATAAATTAATGTTAACGGATGAATTAGAAGCTTTAGGAATGGGAGTGAACCCTAGCACAGGAGAAGAACTTCCTGCGTTTTCCGTAGTACATACAGCGGAAGGGAAAAGAATTCTTTTTACTTTGATTACAGAGCTTATAGCTCTTAACTCTCTACCTAAAAAGCGAAAAAAACGAGTTTTGACCAAACAACAAGAAGTAGAACTCAAAGAAAAAAATATCAAGGAAGGTAAACCCGCTAGATCGCATTTTCCTTGGTCAGATGATGAATTGAGTGCCATTGAAAACATGTTTAATGAAAATAGCAATATGTCTGAAATTGCCAAAGAATTTGAACGTTCTAAGCTCGCTATTGCAGTACAGCTTGAAAAATTGAAGCTAATTTCAATTGAAGAAGTAGAAGTTCTAAAGAGCTAAATTTATCTAACAAATCACTACACAGAACCTTACTCGCTACACTCTTATATTCTGGTGAGTGAGGAGTTAGGCAAATAAAAAAGGAGAGTAATTCATAGATGAGCGTTATTTCATCTTTCAACAACCTAGATAAGAGGTTTGCATGGTCGTTTTTCGGATTCATGCTGGCTGCAATTTTTGGTAGCCTGACAATTTATACGGAATTTTTCCGTATCGACAATCCTGAGCTTATTGTTGAGGTCTTAAACGATACTAACGTTCTTGATGTTAAAGAAGATGTAAATGAGTTAAAGGTATTTTATGGGGACGTAGATATAAAAAGCCTGAATCAAACTTTATCAGTTCTATTTTTGAGAGTTAAGAATGATGGTGGAGCTCCTATACTAAATGGATATTACGATGATAAATATCCTCTGAATTTAACAATCAAAGACGGAAAATTTCTAAAGTCTGAACAAATTAGCTCAACCAATGATTATTTAAAGTCCTCTGCTTTCCCTAGTATTGATAAAGAAAAGAGTATATTACTTCCCCAGATTATTCTTGAACAAGGTGAGAGTTATACGATAAAGGTATTAACTTTACATTCAGCTGGATCAGATGTTGAGCTTAATATCTTTGGGAAGATAGCAGGGGTAAGAGAGATTAGACTATCAAAATATATAGATTCTGAAGAGGGGGCTTCTTTTTGGAGTAATGTATTTGTTGGGGGGGCCTTTGTGCACCTAGCTCGTTTACCTATTTACTTTTTTGGCTTCCTATTTTCAATAGTTCTAGTGTTAGCTCCAATCTCTATTGCCTCAGATTTTTTCTCGAAACGAAAACGTAGGAAAGTTATTAAACAATATAAGTTATACATTAAAGAGGAAATTACAAAAAAACATGAATTTTTGTTTAAATCTTATATTGATGAAGGATTAGCTCCGATCGCTGAAGCGAAAGAAACACTTTCTGACAAAGAAAAACTAAAGAAAGTTGCTCGTAAAGGTATTACCCCTGCTTGGATAAGACCAGAGAGGTATCCGGATAAGTATGATGGGAGCCCCCCTCACTATTCTAGAGCCCTCTATCGTAGAAATACCATATTAAGGCTTTTAAAAGGAATAGATGGTTTTATTAAAGATGAAAGCAATGAAATTATACCAACCCCTCATGCTGAGAATCTTCTTAGTAAATTTATTGACTTTGTTGTTATAAAAGAAAGCTAAATACCTAACAAGTACCTGTAATCTGACCTCCGGCCACTTGTCGCCTTTTATGCAAAAAAAAGCGCACAAAAGGTGATAGTAGCCTCAGCAGTTGAGGCGGGCGCTAGGCTTCGGAGTTACCCACAATTAGTGGATACCTTCTATAGTTAGATTCTATCTGACATTGAGGTGCACCATTCCTAAGAAAGATCAGCAGTCCATGAATATTAATTTACATAAAGATAAGTAAACTAACGCAAGGAGAGATATGTATGTATTCAAATATATGCATACCTAAAGTTCTAGGGTAGGTTAGTGTCACTGACAATAATTTCCACAGTCGGGAGCAGGTTATCTGCTACCATGCTGCTATTCCCACCATAATCACTATGCCCCCAGGTAACTACAGTCCCGTCTTGCTTTAATGCAGCAAAAGCATTATTGGTAGAATAAATATCTACGATATTGTTGGGGTCAATTGTACTGCTGTCACTGCCTGAGTTTGTCTCCCCCCAGGTTATAATTGAAGCGTCTGTTTTAAGCGCAGCAAAGGCATCTAATGTTGAATATACCTTTACTATATTCGTTAAATCTACAGCGGAACTATCGCCCCCACGAGTGCTTATCCCCCAGGTGATAACAGTACCGTCTGCTTTCAGCGCTGCAAATGCAAACGCGTTAGCGTAAATGGTAGTGACATCATTCAGGGTTACATTACTACTGTCACCGCCGCTATTATCGTTCCCCCATGTTACTACCGAACCATCTGTTTTTAGCGCCGCGAATGCAGCATTGGTAGAAAAAATTTTGGCGGTATTATTTAAAGGAATATCGTCACTGACACCGCCATAGTCAATATGTCCCCAAGTCTCTACTGAGTTATCGGTTTTCAGGAAAGCAAAAGCAGATGAGTTAACGAAAACTTCATTAACATTTTCTACAATTACAGACTCACTATTAGCGAAATTATCTCCCCCCCAAGTGATGACCGAACCATTGGTTTTATGTGCCGCAAAGGCGGTACTTGTAGCGTAAATTTCTTCAACATTTTCCAGGTTTACTCCGCTGCTATTTCCTCCCCGGTTATCTTCTCCCCAAGTGACAACTGAACCATTGTCTTTTAAGGCAGCAAAAGCTGAAGTAGTAGCATAAATACGCGTTACATCATCCAAAGTCACTGAGCTGCTGTCACCGCCATGGTCAGCGCTGCCCCAGGTTATTACCGTTCCATCCTCTTTAAGCGCTGCGAAAGCATAATCAGTAGCATAAATTTCTTTAACATCGGTAAGTAAGAGATTAACGCTATCAGGTGCCGGCAGTAGCCCCCAGCTACTTACCGAGCCGTCATTGTTCAATGCAGCGAATCCGCCATCATTAGAAAAAATTTTACTGACATCTGTAAGTGCTACATTCGCGCTATCACCGCCTGTAGAACTTTCGCCCCAGGTAACAACGGAACCATCACTTTTTAGTGCAGCAAAAGCTCTGGCGTTAGCGTAAATGTGGGTGACATGGCTTTTATATTCGGCCTCTATTGTTTGATAGGCATTATCAATTAAATTGGCACTATTACTGGCAGAGGCATCAATACGTATTTTTTTATCTAAATCAGCGGAAGTTAACAGGTAACTGTTGGTATCAGATATGTTGTTACCGTCGATTGACCACTTATATTTATTCATTGAAGGTAGGCATTCAGTACAGTTTACACTGGCTGTTAATGTTTCTCCTTCGGCCCATGCTCCGGTAACATCAATAGCATTTATTACCGCAGCTTGTGGATCTTGCGTAGTATCGTCACTTTCGCTGCCACTGCCACCACCACATCCTGTAATAGTAAGTAGGCTAAGCAAAACCGCTAAATAACCTCGTTTGAAAATCATTTTTAATTCCCTTTATTTCTTTTGATAATTATTTAAAATTCAAGTGGGTATAATATAGCTTGATATTAACTTGATGAAAAACTTTACGTTTGGATTGGCTTCCACAACATTCACAAACTTGAACTCTTAAAAGTTTGATTTAGCCAATAACTATCGTCACTACAAATTAATTTTTGGCTACCCAACCTGGTTGAGTCTCTTCTGAAGAGAAAATGCCGGTCATTCTTTTGTAGCAGGAGCCATTGCCTGGCAGGTCTGATGAGTGATTAATTTGCCACTCATTTTTTCTTATCCTCATTTATTGCACATTCACCTTGCATGATAGCCGTCATCAAATTTTATTTTTGTTTTAATCAATTGAATGCTTATGTGCATTTAATTAAGAGGTCTGGTAAATGAGCAAACAATATAAGAAAAGCTCGCTATTAAGTCTGATTTTAGGAGTACGGAGAGGCAGGAGTATATGAATCTAATATTCTTCGAAATATTTCGAGTTTTTGTATTTTTAGGTTCAATTTTATTAGTATTTTATCTGCTTCATCCGGTAGCGGTAAACTATGGCCTTAAAGTTACAGGCTGGGGAGCTTTCATTTTCTTTTTGCCTTTGGGGTTTTCTCCACTGTGGTTATTTGACAAAATTGTTCCTGCTAAATGCATTAAGTGTGGCAAAGCTTCTTTGTATATCAATCCATTATCTTTTTACAGAGTCTCTTTTGCCTGTAAAACATGTGGGGCAGGTGTTTCCCCCTCTATTTGGTAAGTAGTATACCTAAGTTAATATTATCGGATTGAATGTGCAGAGTAGGACACGCCACCAACTGGCATAGCAAAAAACTAGACTATTTTCATGGCTTAATGATAAGTTTGGATGTCCAAGGCGTGCTTCACGCGCGGCATCAGCTGGACGTTTGAATTTCTATTCAGACTTAACCTCATTTAAATATACAAGGCTCATATAGATGCAACACAATTACCCCAGAGATCTTATTGGCTATGGCGCAACGCCTCCAAACCCACAATGGCCTGAAGGCGCCAAAGTTGCCGTTCAGTTTGTTTTAAATTACGAAGAAGGAGGGGAAAATTGCGTACTTCATGGTGATGATCATTCTGAGATTTTCCTGTCAGAAATTATTGGTGCTCAGCCTTATAATGATCGTCACATGTCGATGGAGTCTATGTATGAATATGGCAGTCGTGCCGGATTCTGGCGCTTACATCGCCTGTTTGAGCGTTACCAGGTTCCGGTGACGGTTTTTGGCGTCACCATGGCAATGCAGCGCAACCCCGATGCTCTGGCAGCCATGCTGGAGTCAAACTGGGAAATTGCCAGTCATGCGCATCGTTGGATTCACTATCAAGACATGAGTGAAGACCAGGAGCGTGAACTGATAAATACCTCTATCAATCTGCATCAAGAGTTAACGGGTGCCAAGCCGGCAGGTTGGTACACGGGCAGAACAAGCCCCAATACCTTAAAGCTGATTGCAGAGCGGGATGATATTCTCTATTGCGCAGACTCTTACGCCGATGATTTACCTTATTGGGACAGGTTCTATTCCAAACCACTTTTAATAGTGCCTTATACGTTAGATACCAACGACATGCGTTTTGCTACGCCTCAAGGTTTCAATAGCGGTGAGCAATTTTACCAGTATCTCAAAGATGCTTTCGATGTATTGTACGCCGAGGGCGAGGTGGCGCCCAAAATGTTATCAATAGGGTTGCACTGTCGCCTGATTGGGCGGCCTGCTCGTATGGCGGCACTGCAGCGCTTTATTGAATACGTGTTGAGCCATGAAAAGGTTTGGCTGACAACCAGGGAAGATATTGCCAAGCACTGGATAAAGCATTTTCCTGCTTAACTAATGGTTTAACGAGCCAGTACTGGCTGTGCCGGACAGCCTTTAACTGGCAGTAGCTCAACATTGGGCTAGGTTCAACCTGGATGTCCGGGCCTATTAGCGGCGTTATACATAGAGTTGAACATGAAATTCACTAACAAGATTGGAGGATAACGTGACACCTTATATTGACGGCTTCGTTCTCCCGGTGCCACGCGACCAGCTACAGACGTATAGAGAAGTTGCTGAAAAGGTTGCAAAGATTTGGAAGGAACATGGCGCACTCGATTACTCAGAATACGTTGGTGACGATGCAAACCTAGCGGGCACCCGGTATTTCTCTGATGCTGCGAATGCAAAAGAGGATGAAGTGGTTATCTTTGGCTGGGTGGCATTCGAATCTCGCGAGGCGCGTGATCTGGTAAATGAAAAAGTGGCAGCCGATCCAAGGATGACGGATTTGATCAGTCCGTTGACGAATACATCAAGGCCAATCTTTGACGCTGAACGTATGGTGTATGGCGGGTTCCTGCCGCTCGTTTAATCATCTGAGCAGGGCAGCGCATAATAAGTGTTTGCACTTGGTATTTTTTCGTTACTGAAGTGAGCCACTAGCAGGGCGCTTGTCAGCACAAACGCAGAAATAGACATTCCAAAACGGGCAATAGCAAAAAACTGAGGTTGTATGCTCGTTAGTTTTTGGGTGTCTCGAACGCACTTTTGAGCTCAAAGGTTAACCCCCCAACAGTCGATTATGTTATGCCGGCGGTCGGAGTATCCCATCTAAGAAAGTAACTGCGACCGCTTTAAACTTAAGCTTAAACGCCTACCTCCTCCTCAATGCAAAAACAGTCATCAGAAACATCAACAGGGTAGATGGTTCAGATACAGATGTAGTTAAAGAAATATCATCAAGTGCAAAATCATTGCCGCTAGACAGGGTGCTTAAGTTATAGATCTCTAAATCAAAAGATGTTGAAGTTCCACTATTGATTAACACCGAAAATTCAAGCCAGAGACCAAGGCTCTCCGGTGCAGCCAATGTTCCGACAGATGAACCGTTAACAATGAAGTCAAGGCTGGCCGGGGCTGGAGGTACGTCTAGAAACCAACTGGATACATAAGCGGAGAACTCGTAAGCCGTGTTTGTGTCTACACCGACCGTTTGGGCCCAAACAAGCTCTGTTGTGGTTGAACCATTAACCATCATCATATTGCCAAAGCCATCTGTGTTATCTCCGTAAGATGATGCTAACGGGTGCGCAGACGATGGGTCTGTAACTATGGCATATTCTGCAGCTCCAGTTATATCTCCCGATGCTAGAAAAGTGTATGAACTCGTAAATCCCGAATTACCGGCAGAAAAGTCTCCGTTAGTAATTAATTCAGCCCCAGCAAGTGAAGGAACAAAAAGAATGCAAATGAAAAAAAAGCGTAACATGCTACTCTCCTTTTAAAATTAACAGCGGAGCCTTGGCAAGTGACGTGCCACTGTAAGGGAGCAGTTTCTAATCAAAAACTTAGGGAACTGACGAAATCCTGGCAGCAATAATGTGTAAAACTAGTTGACGTTATTTCAGCTTTTCCAGCAGATCAGGTTCGAGCAAATTTGCACATTTAAAAGCTTGCGCATCTATACGCAAGATGAAAGATGTGGCACCACAGCACTTTTTAAATGCTAAAAGATAGCCTAAGGGTTAAGCGTATGGACTAAATGAAACCATGCCAGAGTAGGAAGTCATTAAGTGTTCATGATGAATTGAAAAGAAGAATAAGAAGTTAGGCGAAAGAGCCTCAGCCATCGTCCCTGATGACTGGCCCTACAGGGTTTAAGTAAAAGGAGGTGCAAAACCCTAAACCCTGCATGCTTCCCTGCTGCTGGCGGTGGACAGCCGCCGTTAATGCTTAACTGTCTTATTTACGGGGGGCGTTGGTTTATAAGACAGATAAGCGATATATTCTGCGCTGCCGATGCGCTTACGCCCGGCCAGCTTTTTCTGCACCGTTTGCCTTTGCATAAACTTGGGACGCCACACCGGTTCTTGTTCTCCTACCAGGGTTTTAAGTACATAACCCAGCTCATTCAGGTTGCTGAATATTTCCGCCTCTAAATCACCCGGAAAATAGTACCTGAGCTCGCTGACGCGAAATACGTCATAGTCAAAGGTGAACATTTGCAGGGCTTGTCTGAGCTCTCCGTCTTGGCATAAGCCTAATCCTAAGCTGTGGTAAATCTCGGCCCTGAATTCGGCCATTGGTTGAGGGCCAAGGCCGCTAATGCCTGCCTGGTTTAAAATCTGCTCAATAGTGAGCTGGTTTTCTTTAGGTTGCAGCTCCTGTTCTTTCAATTTCTGGCGAACAATGCCGACTACTTTTAAGACTAAATCACTATTCAATTATCTCTGCCTTCCCTGTTATCTGACGGTGAATTTATCTTAAATAATCAAGTTCACAATTGCTTTATCATTAATGTTAATGATAAAGAAATTATGAACTTAGCTGCCTAGACTGGCGCCATCTCATAACCGGCGCTAGCGGGTGGACCGCTACCCGAAACATCGGCAGGCAAGTAATGCAAGGGAGTGCTTTTATTGAAAAGAAATTAACCGCTGCACTGGTCAGAATTGTCAAGCACAACCTTAGCGAAGGTGATGAGCTGTCAGCCCACTTTATTGAGAAGGTGCTTAATAACTTTGGCATATCCAGGGCATCCGGCATCAGCGTTTACCACATGCTAGAAGCCCGGGCGCTTGTGCTCTATGAATTTGGCATAGACCGCTATAACGCTGAATTGAGAGAAGCCCTGATCTACTTTATCGCCGATTACCCGGTATTTCGCTGGTCTGAATTACGTTATTGCTTCAGCGATCCCGAGCAGGAAGTAGCAAGCATATTGCATGAGCTGAAATACTGCTGCCGGGAGCTGGATCTTGACGGGGAGAGGGAATATGTGTGGTCTTCCCGGTGGTTATGGGAAAGAACGGTCAAAAAGCGATTAGCCAGGCGAACCAGGATTGGCGATCCGGCTTTTTTTGAATTTTTGAATTATCAACCTGAGAGTAAAAATACATGATGTACAGCCCAACAGTAACCGCCATTATGGGATTAAACGGCGCCCATGACAGTGCGGTATTGCAATTAACCAAGGTGAGATGCCCGGCAAAAAAAGCTGAGTATGAAAGACAGGAGCTGAGGATCATGAATTGTCTGCTTGAGCTGTTAGATACCTTGCCGAATGACGAGAAGCAGCAGGTATTAAAGGCACTGAAGGTGGAACTGCAATGAAGCGTTGGCACAAGTGGGCGGCAATTTTGGTGGTCAGTGCTGCGGTTGCGCGGTATTGGCATCTGTATTCAAAACACTTAGACACCGCCCGGCTGGTATCTGTGCAGATGTGCCTCATTGATGGCGAGCAGCTGGCCCAGGTAGATGATGAACTGGTCGCGGTATTAAGCCGTCAGCTGGTCGCGAGGAAACTTGCCGGCGACAGTTTTATTGAAAGGGCGGCTTTGAAGCGAGCTATTATCGACGGTCTTACCTGTGAACCTTTAGGTTTTTTATAACAAGCAAATGTAGTAAGAGGGAGAGTGCGATACCGTTCATTAATATTTTGCTGTACAAAATATGTACAATTCTTGTGGTTTTGTTTTATGATTACCCGGGCATACAAGGTTGTAGTCATTAATCTGTCAAACATTGACAATTATCATAAGGAAATGAACGATGAAAAAGTCGACACTTTCGCTCGCGTTAAAAATACTCTTTGGTGGTGTGCTGGCTACCGGCAGTGCTGTTGCTCAGGCAAGTTATTGGGACGAGGGGGTTTGTTCTTTTGGTATGGGAACAAGTCTTGCTCCGGGGGAGTCTTTTCTTGTTAGTGCTTCAGTGGGGGCGCTGCGCAATGCAACATCAACCATACCGATCAGCTTCTATTATTCGCTGACCCCTTCCGTCACGGGAAGCAGTCAATATTTAGGCGGTAATAGCGCTACGGTTTTTCAACCCGGTTCATATTGCTCCTCTGTTGTGCAAACCACATTGACTTTACCGACAACCAGCCAGGGGCTGGATTGTTTTATCGACAGCGGAGGTTATATATTGGCTAAAGTTGGCGATGATGTTAATGATATCGGCTTCAATATTAATGGTTATATTGACGATGTCATCGCGGGATCTCCGAAAATTACCAGCTTTTCACCTGCCTCCGGCCACCCCGGCTCTATTGTCCATATTAACGGCAGCTTGTTTGATAACAGTACCACAGCGGTTTATATTGACGGTATTGCCGCTGCACGGGCGGTGCTGAGCCCGGATGAAATTATTGCCCTTGTGCCAGCGGGTGCCAGTACCGGCTATATCCAGGTGAAAGAGGCTAACGGTTACCATAAGCTTTGTTCTACCGATCCGGGACGCTCTCCCAGTCAATTTGTTGTGACAGCTGTGCCTGAATATTGTGACTCGGGTGCCAGCAATAATGGTTACGGTAAAATTGCTTACGTGAAGTTAGATAACAGTAATATTTACAATGACGTAGGCACGTCTAACTGTCCAAACTATACCGATAATACCAATTTCTTTACCATCACCTCGCCGGGGCTTGATGTCGATACCATCCAGGTACAGTTTGGCACCTGCGGTACCACGGCTTACAGCCGCATGTTTAAAGTGTATGTTGACTGGAATCAGGATACAGATTTTGATGATCCGGCCGAGTATGTCCTGGCGGCGGCAAGTGTTGCCAGTGATCAATTATACAATTTGACGATTCCCGTGCCTGACTTCGCCTCTATCGGCACCACGCGGCTGCGTATGGTTAATGCGTTATATTACAGCGGCGTTGTTGAAACGGTCGATGATGTTCAGGCATGTGGCTATTACCCGTTTGGTGAAACACAAGATTACGTCTTAGATGTGACATCAGTAAATGGGGTATTGCAGGCGAAAGTGAAGGGTAGTCTCGACAATACGGCTAAACCAGTTGATATTTCCGAGCAGGTGATTGACCTGATTAATAACAATGAAAGCCTGAGTGAAGCCGACAAGCAGAACTTCATTGACAAACATCTGGATAAATTACCCGGGTTGACTTTTAGTTATCCGAAAGGGCAGGAGCACTAAGTATTGTAATAGGCTGTTTTTACTTTAGCGCCAACGCTGTTTCAGCTGTTGGCGCTTGGTAATCCAGCCTCTTTAGTTATGGCTTAAGCGTGGTGAGCACCAGGGTAACCCCGCGAGCCAAACCCTAACAGCTAAGGCTATCCCGGCGCAAAAGCGACAATTATTCATTTTTTCGCTGTTAATGTGACGATGTCACTGAGTTTTATTTTTCAGGCTTTTACAATAGCCCTGAAGTTAAACAAAACAACAGGTTAAGTATTATGAACAAAAATGAAGGTTTCATTGACCGTACACTGCGCATTATTCTTGGACTGCTTTTATTGGCGATGGTTTTTATCGGGCCGCAGACCCTTTGGGGTTATGTCGGTTTGATCCCGCTGGTTACCGGTGTCGTGGGTTTTTGCCCGCTTTATAAAATTTTCGGTTTAAGCAGCTGTCCGCTCAAAAGTTAAGCCGTACTTTACGGTGATTATTGACCGCTATCCAACCAAAACTGTTTTTATGCGTAACTGCCCGGCAGGTCACGCATAAAAACAGCCCATCCCCTGAAGTCGGCCAACTGGCTGCAAAGCTCAATTGATAAAGAAAATTTTGTTATCTGCTTAACCGTATGTGTTTACAGGCGCGGCTTTACCTGGCTGATGCTATAAGCCAGATTGTCAGGAAAAATCCGCGTTTGACCTGAGTTTTCCCTTCTCTCTCACAGTAATCTTGCCGGGTAAATGTTATGCCATCCATTTCATTTGTGGTGTGAAGGGATGTTAATCCCCAAGCGTAGTTTTGGTTGGCACTGTGTCTGAAACTTAAACATGACGAAAGGAAAAATCATGTCTCATATCAAAATCCAAAATGAAGATGACTTTAAAAATTTCTTTAACAAAATGAGGGATAAATATATCGGCGACCTGGAAACATTTCTCGAAAATGTGCTGATTGCCACCCCGGGGGGCTATGATGCCGATACCGTTAAATCCGAAGCCTTCAGAAAGTTGACCCTTGACCTGGATAGCAGTGCCAACCTGGTGATAAAGGGAGCTGAGATAGCGGTTGCCGTAAGGCTGAAAGAGCTTTATAAGCTGGAGTTGAGTAAATGGCAGGAGTTGGGGGAAAGCAATAAAACCTATCTGGCGTTGAAGGAAAAGGTTGAAGAGTGGCAAAACTCAAGAAATTATGAACGCTTGTTTTTGGTGAAGGAGCCTACCAGGAGCTTTTCATCACTTTTTAGTGTTGAAATGAGCTCAGATGATATTCAGGATCTCTTTAATGAGTGGCTTAAAGTGAACGCTGACTTAGATGAAATTTATAACCTTATCGATTCCCTTAATGATGAATTATGCCAGCGTCAACTCGAACTGGTTGAACAGATAAACGCCGCTAAAATACTGGCGCTTCGCCCGCCGCAAAACAACACCAGCATGCAGGCGGTGTGGAGTTATATCATGTTTAAAGGGGACAGTTCGGCCAGCAAAGGCCTCGATGACACTATCTTCGCTTATATGATAGAGCATGTTGATAAAATCAATACCGTGGTGGATAAAGTCGTGCCGCTAAAAGCCCTGAGCGGCGGACATATCAAGGCGAGCAACATTACGCCTTTTTCCCAGGTAAAAGTGTTTGACGGTTTAAACAGTAAGAATATCAACTTGCTCGACCTGATGGACTGGCTCAATTCATTGAAGCTAACCGGGGAAGATGCCTTGATAAGCAAAATGCTGCAATATACCGCCAAGCTGCAACATCATGTGGAAGAAGATGCCATTAAAAAAGCCATTGGTTTTGCCACTTTAGGCATCAGCTCGTTGTTATGTAAGGCTTATTCTCTGGTGGTGAGTTCGGGAGAGCAGGCGCGAAAACTGTCTGAGGAAATACGCACTTGCTGTTCAGAGGAGGATATGACGGATGTTCGCAAGAATTTACTGCTTATGTACATCAATGGATTATGCTTAGTCTTTAACAAGCAAATGTATGCGGTATTACCTCAAAGCGACAATGAATACCTGGTGAAGTTATTTGAAGCTGCGAACAAAGACTTATCCTGATCCTGTGGGGTAAGTGTCTGAACACTTGGCACCAGCTAAGCGGCATCAGGTAAGTGACAGTAACATGAGCGGCTGTTACTTACCCGCAAGTTAACGACCAATAAAGGAGAGACTTGCCATGACTAGGGTGAAAGAAACCTCCTCTGCCGGTTTGAGGGATAAAACCCTGTGGGACTGGCTGGAGCTGCTGATTATCCCTGGCGTACTTACCTTTGGTTTGCTCTGGTTTGATTTAGCCGAAAGTGAGCGTAGCCGCCAGGCGGCGGCCAAACGGGCGGAAATTGAGCTTGATGTCGCCAGGGAGCAGGCCCGGGAAAATGCCCTGCAAATGTACCTGGATAAAATGTCGAACCTGTTGTTGGCACACGGCTTAAAAACTTCTGGCCGGCGGGATGAAGTGCGCAGTCTTGCCCGCGCCCGTACCTTAACCGTACTCAGTCAGCTTGACGGCAGGCGCAAGGGCTATTTGCTGCGCTTTTTGTATGAGGCCGGGCTGATCTCTGCCGCCGCTCCTGTGATCACTTTGGGGGGCGGCATCTTCGGGGAAGCGTCGGTTGATGAAACTGTGCTTAGCCGGGCGGATCTTAGCGGTGCTGTGCTTAGCCGGGTCTTTTTATCCGAAGGTTATTTAACCCGGGTGCACCTGATTGCTGCGGATCTGCATGGTTCACTCCTGAATAAGACCAATCTGGTTGGCGCGGACTTGCGTGATGCTGATCTTAGTCATGCCAGCTTAAAAGGGGCCAAATTGGTCAATGCCGATTTACGCGGCGCCAATCTTGAAGGGGCTGATTTGAGTAAGGCCAATCTGCGCGCTGCCAAAGTAACGGCCGAACAATTGTCACGGGCAAAATCCCTTGCCGGTGCGACCTTACCCGATGGCAGCCAGGCCGATTGACACGGGTGTTAACCGGCTTTTTCCAGCCTCTTCAGCCAGTTATGACTGATTTTATTGTCTGAGTAGCAGCTTGGACAACCCGCCTGTGGTGAATGAATAAACAATTTAACTGAATACGTATGCAGCTTGTGTTCATCTTTTTATCCTGTCTCTATATTAATTTAAGCTGCCTTCTGGCGGCAAAGAATCAATATAAAAATCAACTATATTTAACGACAACGGACGGCGATAAAAACATGATAAGAAAAATGATTTTAGCCATAGCGGTAGGGACTGCCGCCAGCAGTGCAGCGACGCAGGCGGCAACCGAGCAGGACAAAGCAAGCAGTGCAATTTTATTACAGGGCTTTCACTGGCACTCCCATAAAAGTAACTGGTATGACACCATAAAAAACCAGGCGGACAGTGTTGCCGGTTTAGGGGTAAGCCATGTCTGGTTTCCCCCGGCATCCGATGCGGCCTCGGATGAAGGTTATTTGCCGCGCCAGCTTAATGTGCTTGATTCAAAATACGGCAGCGAGCAGGCGTTAACGCAGGCGATTTCCGCCTTAAAAAATAAAGGTGTCAGCGCGGTAGCCGATGTGGTGATCAATCACAGGGTCGGTACGTTAGACTGGGCAGATTTTACCAACCCGACCTGGGGCAGCTGGGCGGTGACCTGTGATGATGAATGGCCCGGCGCCACCGGCGATTGCGATACCGGCGGCGGTTATGCCGCCGCCCGGGATGTCAACCATGTCAATAATACCGTGCAGGCGGATATTGTGACCTGGCTTAATACCCGCTTAAAAGGCGTGGGGTTTGAGGGCATACGTTACGATTATTCCAAAGGTTACGATCCCTATTATGCCGGTATGTATTCCCGTGGCTTTGGTTCTAATTTTTGCGTCGGGGAAGTGTGGACAGATCTGCATTATGACAATGTCGATGCCCACCGCCAGCTGTTGATGGATTATATTAACGGCACCAGCGGCGAATGCGGCGTGTTTGATTTCACCACTAAAGGTTTGCTCAACAAAGCCCTGGACAGTAACGAATACTGGCGTTTGGCCAACAACGGCGTTCCGGCCGGCGGTATCGGCTGGTGGGGACAGAAAATGGTGACCTTTGTTGATAACCATGACACAGGCCCGAGTGAAAGTTGCGGCAGCGGGCAAGAGCACTGGCCGGTGCCCTGCGACAAGGTGATGCAGGGTTATGCTTATATCCTTACCCATCCGGGCATCCCGACGATTTACTGGGCCCATGCCTTTGACTGGAATTTGTATGACGACATTAAAGTGCTGGCGGATATCAGGCAGCAGCAGGGACTGACTTCAACTTCGACCGTGTCGGTTCAGGCGGCTGAAACGGGTTTATACGCTGCGATCATAGACGATAAGGTGGCGGTTAAGATAGGCGGCAATAACTGGAGCCCTGCGGGCAGTCAGTGGCAATTGGCTGCCAGCGGCACAGATTATGCGGTGTGGATCTTAGGTGAGGACAATAGTGAAAAAGAGCGCACCGTGGTGTTTGTTTACGGTGAAACAGCGTCGGGACAGGATATGTTTATCCGTGGCGGTATCGACCATGGTTATGCTGCGGCCAATCTGGGGTTAAACTGTACCGAAGCAAACAAGTTATGTGCACTGCCGATCAGCCATAATAATTTACGCAATGCCACTACGCTGGCCTGGAAAAACAACGACAACTATCTTGACTGGTACGGCATCGAAAACGGGCAGGGCGCAGGCGCCGAAGGCACCGCCGCCGACTGGACCACCAATGTCTGGCCGGACAGCTGGGGCACGAAAATGACGGTGGCGGTAAACGGTTTCGGTGAAGAGGTGCTAAACAACTACGGCGACCATTACTGGATGCTGGATGTGCAAATGGATTGCAGTAAAACCGTCAACGGCTGGTTTGAGCTGAAAACTTATATCAGCAATGGCCCCGGCTGGGAAGCGGATGTCAGTCAGGCTGGCACCCCCTATGCCAGCGGAAATCACTTTGCCCAGTGCGGTAAAATTAATGTGTTTCGCCGGGGGGAAGCCGGCGCTGAGTTTCATAATTTTTAGTGTTGTGGCTGGCCGGGTAAAGTAATGCTGCCATTATTTTCCCCCGGGCAAACTTTAACCTGTGTAAAAGGGCTGAGCATATCAGCCCTTTTTAATACAGGAGGTATGTATCCGGCGGAGGCAGCAAGCCAGAGAGCTGGGTTAATACAGGAAGTATGTATCCAGCGGAGGCAGGAAGCCAAAGAGCTGGATTTATACGGGGGTGTCTTTCAACTTATATGCATCAGGCGTAAACCAAGAACTCATTTTCGCTAAGCAATCCCGGGCAGGCAAAAGCCCAAGAATAGGATTTATCGCAATCTTTGCTGAATTTATCGTCATTTACGATGAAATATCACCCAGGGCCATTGCCTCTGCACCGCACAAGCTATAAGATAAATTTTTTTTAGATGTATATAGACATCCCAATTTACTTATGTAGGAAGTTGTCCTCTATGGCTGATGCCACTGTTGAATTTAAAGGTACAAGTTTTACCCTTTCTGTTTTACATCTGAAAACCATTGAACTTAGCGATATCTGCAGGGATCTCGAAGCCAAAATAGCCCAGGCGCCGGACTTTTTTCATCTGGTGCCTTTGGCGGTTAATATCGACCAGGTTAACAGTGATAACGACATAGATTATCAGGCCATTAAAAACCTGGTGGAATTATTAAACTTTAATTTTGTCGGTTTTACCGGGGTGGTTGCTGCCGGGCAAAAACAACATATTCGCGAGCTTGGTTTGTCTTTTATCAATGCCGCAAAAACGGCGCCGAGAAAAGCGGCCCCGGCCAAGGTTGAAAAAAAGGCAGATGCCGGTAATGCAGCGCTTAGTGATAAAGCAGATGAGAGTTCCGGACAGGTTCCCCACACCAGTGTGTTCAGCGACAAGGTGCATCGCGGGCAGGTACGCTCGGGGCAGCAGTTATACGCAAAAGATCAGAACCTGGTGATCATCGGCTCGGTGTCTGCCGGGGCGGAAGTGATCGCCGACGGTAATATTCATATTTATGGCGCCCTGCGCGGCCGGGCTATCGCCGGTGCCAAAGGGCATCACCAGGCGCAAATTTATTGCCAGAACCTGGAAGCCGAGCTGGTGTCTATTAACGGCAACTATTGGCTGAGCGAATCAATGGAGCAGGACTGGGGTTATCCCGCCTATATATATTTGACCGACACCGAACTGGCGTCGTCAAAACTCGTTTAATTTTTGATAGAGGAAGTGCGTTTTATGGCACGAGTAATTGTAGTAACTTCAGGAAAGGGTGGGGTTGGTAAAACAACTTCCAGTGCCGCCATCAGCGTAGGGTTGGCGTTAAAGGGTCATAAGGTGGTAGTGATTGACTTTGACATCGGCCTGCGTAATCTGGACTTAATTATGGGCTGTGAACGTCGCGTGGTTTATGACTTTGTCAATGTCATCAATGGTGAAGCAACGCTGAACCAGGCATTGATCAAGGATAAGCGCGTTGATACTTTATCTATCCTGCCCGCTTCGCAAACCCGGGATAAAGACGCTCTGAATAAAGAAAGCGTCGGTAAGGTGCTGGAAGAGCTGGGTGAAAGCTTTGATTATATTATCTGTGACTCCCCGGCGGGTATCGAAGCCGGTGCTATGATGGCGCTTTATTATGCCGACGAAGCCATAGTGACCACCAACCCGGAAGTTTCTTCCGTGCGTGACTCAGACCGCATTTTAGGCATGTTATCCAGCCGCTCCCGCCGTGCCGAGCAGGGGCTTGAGCCGATTAAAGAACATTTGTTATTAACCCGTTATTCTCCCAAACGTGTCAGTGAAGGGGAAATGCTGAGCGTGGAAGATGTTGAAGAGATTCTCGCTATTCCGCTGTTGGGGGTTATTCCCGAGTCTCAGGCGGTGCTTAAGGCGTCCAATGCCGGTGAGCCGGTGATCTTCGATACCGAAAGTGATGCCGGTCAGGCGTACCAGGACGCGGTGGACCGTATTCTGGGGGAAACGGTAGACTTCAGGTTTTTAAGCGAACAGAAAAAAGGCATCTTCAGCCGTTTATTCGGGGGTTAATATGGCATTACTGGATTACTTTTTACGCTCTAAGGAAAAACAGGTCTCCACAGCCTCTAAAGCCAAAGAAAGGCTGCAGATCATTGTGGCCCACGAGCGCAACCAAAGAAACAAGCAGCCAGACTATTTGCCCCAGTTAACGGAAGACCTGCTGGCGGTATTGCGCAAATATATCCCGGTATCGGAAAACAGCTTATCGGTGAATGTCGATAAAAAAGACGGTGATTTAAATGTATTGGAGCTTAATATTGAGCTTCAGGATGAAAACGGCAGCAAATAACGCGCTAGCAAGCTTTGGCGTGAGCTAAGCTATTTTTCTTAAGCGCGATATAATTAAGGCATTGACTTTACAGGGTCAGTGCCTTTCTTTTACGACAAGAATAAAAGATGTACCTTTTAAGGGGAAATAACAATGGATGAATTTTTAAAAGCAGCAATTGAAGAAGCGGAGCATGGCTGGCAGGAAGGCGGTATTCCTATCGGCTCGGTATTGGTGCATGATGGCAAAATCATCGGCCGCGGCCATAACCGCAGAATACAAAAAGGCAGTACGATTTTACACGGGGAAATGGATGCGCTGGAAAATGCCGGGCGATTAAGCGCCTCCGTCTATCAAAACTCTACTCTCTATACCACGCTTTCACCCTGTGCCATGTGCTCGGGCACCATTTTACTTTACGGTATTCCCCATGTGGTGATTGCTGAAAATGTCAATTTCACCGGGGAAGAGGAATTGCTGAAATCTCGCGGGGTAAAACTCGATATTGTCCAAGATGATTACACTATCAAGATGATGGCGAATTTTATCAAAGAAAACCCGCAGTTATGGAATGAAGATATCGGTGAGTAACCGCTCAAGCTTCAGCCCTTGGTTGCTGTAGGGGTTGAGGCTGTCCCCGGGGTATTTGCGTTTGGCGGCTCTACCGGTAAGTAAATGGTAAAGGTGGTCCCTTTGCCTTCATCGCTGTTGACGGTGATTTTTCCCTGATGTTTTTCAATAATGGCAAAAGCAATGGACAGCCCGAGTCCGGTGCCTTTACCGACCGCTTTCGTGGTAAAAAAGGGGTCGAAGATTTTTTTACTGGTGGCTTTTGACATGCCCTTGCCGTTATCGCAAATATCGATAGCGATATAGGCCCGGTGCTTAATTTGCGTTAAAGAGGTTTTGATCAACAGCCTACCGCCGCCTTCGCAGGCGTGGGCGGCATTTAAAAACATATTGATCAATACCTGGTGAATTTCACTGCCGTGACAGGTCACTTTAGGGAGCCGGGCAAAATCCCGTTTCACTTCCAGGCAGTATTTTAATTCGTTCCAGACAACTTTTATCGACTCTTCAATAAGCTGGTGTATGTCCTGCTGTTCTTTTTCCAATTCGCCGCTATGACTGACCCGCCTGAGATTGGCAACAATGTCACTTACCCGGCGCAACCCATCGGTGGTCTCTGCCAGTAACGGGCTGATATCGCCGCGGATAAAGTCAATATCCTGCTCTTGCCTGAGTTGCTGATAGTGCTTGCTTAACGGGTGATCAGCCAAAGCGGGCAGGTTGTCCAGCACCAGGGCATCCAGGCTGAGCAGGGATTGAACATAGTCTGTTAAGGTGCTCAGGTTACTCAGGGAAAAGCCCACCGGATTATTGATTTCATGGGCGACCCCGGCGGCGAGCTGGCCAAGCGAAACCAGTTTTTCTGCCTGGATAAGCTGCCCCTGGGTATCTTCCAGGGTCTTTAGGGTTTGCTCCAGGGTGGCGCAGTTTTCATATAAACGGCGTGTTTTTTCATCCAGCAGTTTTTCGGCAAGCAATCTGGCCTGGCGCTCGCGTTCATACGCTTCTTTATAGGGGCTGGTCTGGCTCACTGTTTAATCCTTAAAGTGAATAATTAATTTACAGCGCGATGCTCCCCGGTGCATACATTCGGGGTGGGTGATTTCAATGGCTTCATTAAATTGTTTCGCCGCGCCTAATATCAAGCCGACGCTGGCGTGGCAGAGCTTGCGCTTGGAGCTGTAATACATGGTCAGGGTGTTCGGCGTGTTTTGCTCGTATTCAAATTTTGGTAAGTAGGCATTGGGATGAAGTCGCTTTACCTCGGCATGGATAACCTGGTCTATTGCCAGCAGGAAGTCTTTTAAATTGTCCAGTTTGGAGACATCAACCGGGCTGGTATCGTAGAGCTTTTTAAATAAATACCGGCCAAAATTTTCCACCACTTTTTCAAGCGGGATGTTTTTTTCTTCAGCCAGCAATACCAGGATATTCACGAGCTCGCTGTCTTCATATTGCTCGCCGCTGGTATAAATCCCGCCCGAAGCGGGCCGGGTCTGCGATAATAAGTCATTCCATTTTTCTATTCCCATCTGCTCGACTATCATATCGGCCAGGGCAGTGTAGATTGAACCTTGCACAGTCTTTCTCCTATGCCGTAAAAAGGGTTATTTTGGTATTAAAGTTGTGTTCGTACTCGCGCAGTTTTTCTATCATTGATTCGTTAATTTCCTGCCCGGTTGTCAGCATAATGTTGCCGTTTTCCAGCACCAGATCTTCTGATAACACATCGCCGGGTTTTAACTCTTCCAGGGCCAGGCTGTATTGCATCTCCGACTCTTCATCTTGCTGCCTTTGCGATAGCAGGGTGAAAAAATGCTCCAGGATTCTTTTGTCGTAGTCACTGCCGGCTTTTTCATTCATACGTTTTTTGGCATTGGCCACCGCCAGTTTGTTATTGTTATGCTTACCGGCGATCAGGAAATCAAAATCTTTGACTATGCGGATAATGCGTGCGCCGACAGGAATTTCATTGCCGGACAGGTGAGCCGGGCGGCCGCTACCGTCGATGTTCTCGTTTTGATGGCGGATATTTTCGGTTAACGGTGCCAGGCGCTTTATTTTTTCCACTATCTCCGCGCCGATAACAGGATGTGCCATAAAGGCATCGTCAAGCTGTGTCCCGGTAACATTCGTGCTTGCCAGGGCCGCATCGCTTAAACCTATAATGCCGATTTCATGCAGCAGGGCGCATAAATATATGCGGCGGCACTGTGCTTCTTCCATGCCCATTCGGGCGGCAACAGCCCGGCTTTGCAGGGCAATGCGTTTGTTGTGGCTGCCGGAAAAGCCGGTGCGGTATTCTATGGTGGCTGCCATCATGTCGATTACATCATGCAGCAAATCTTTTTGCGTGGCTAAGCTTTGCTGCAGTTTTTGTTTGCTCTGCTGCAGTGCCTGGGTCCGTTGCGTCACTTTAACTTCCAGCGACTGGTTTAAGCTTTGTAAGCTGTTGTTGGCCCGGGCAAGGCTTTCGCTTAATGCCTGTTTTTCTTTTTTTAATAAATAGTGCTCGGCGGCCTTGGCCAAGGTCAGTTTCAGCTTTTCATTCTCCCAGGGTTTATTGATATAGCTGTAAACCCCGCCGTCGTTAATGGCGGCAATGGTTAAGTCAATATCGCTATAACCGGTGATCAATAAGCGCATGGCATCGGGTTGTACCTGACGGGACAAGCATAAAAATTCGGCGCCGTTCATGTTTTGCATTCTCATATCCGACAGTATGATGTCGACGTTATTACTTTCAAGGTAGGCGAGGGCATCATGGGCCTGGGTAAAGCAAATTAACTGATAGTCCTTACGCAATAAGCGTTGCAGTGAATTGAGGATATCCTGCTCATCGTCAAGTAATAATAAGGACAGCATAGGCTGAGGGGCGGAAACAACATTGCTCATAATACCACCTATTCATTATCATGTTAATTATCAGGCGGTTAACTATATTATCCGCCGCCGGTTTTGCATTGAAAATGTTTACATTGTGAAAATATTGCTTATGTGACATATGTGACATATGTTTAAAGTATAGATTAAATGACATGTAATCACAGAAAACAGGTAAAAAAATGAACGAATCCTTTTCCACCGGGCAGATTGCAAAATATTGCGGGGTGCATTTACGAACTGTGATTCGCTGGATTGAGCAAGGGTATTTAAAGGGTTATAAATTACCGGGCAGGGGTAATAACCGGGTATTAAAAGAAGAATTCCTGGCTTTTTTAACTCGCAACCAGATGCCGGTGCCGCAAGAGTTGTTATCCCGGGAAAAACGGGTGCTGGTGGTTGAAGATGATGAAGAAATGGCCAATGCCATCACCCGGGTGATGCGCCGTGATGGCTGGCATATTATTCATGCCAGGGACGGGTTTCAGGCCGGTTTGGCGCTTGCCGATACTAAAGTGAATTTAATCACCTTAGATTTAATGATGCCGGGTATGGATGGTTTTTCGGTATTAGAGGTGCTGACGAATAATCCCGAACTTAGCAAAATCCCTGTTTTGGTGCTTTCCGGTTGTAACGAGGAACAATTGCAAAAAGCTAAAGCTATGGGGGCCGGGGCGATATTAGCGAAACCTTTTGATAATCAAAGGTTGCTGGCAGTGGCCAACAGCTTAGTGGATATAACCGTTAACGATTGATCTTTTTTTGTTTTCACATCCAGCGTCTGCATTTTCGGCACCGGTTCTATGCCGCTTTCAATGTTACGGTTTGGGAAAAATCTCCAGCGCGTCTGAGGGGGCAAAGCCTGATAATCACTCCGGGTATCGCCGCGCATCGAGCAGCATATTGTCGGAATCATTGCTGTCAAATAATAATACGCAGACCCGGGCTTTATCATCGATCCTCTGGCTGGCAGCACATTATCTTTATAAAGTGGCGACGTGAGTGATTTGGTTTTCTTTAATTCTTCCCGGGATAATGTGGCTGGCAGAGAAAAGTTTGTCAGCCAAATAAAAAAACGCTCTGCCAGTGGCAGAGCGGGTATCGATATGTCCATTTCGACAAATAGCGTCCAAATGGCAGTGACTTAAGGGTGCACTAAAAATATTAAAAAAGGACCTATTTAATATTTTTACCTCAAGCCACTGCAATCCAGGGATAGAAACAATGAAGTAAAATTTCAAAGCAGGGGCAGGATAAGCTAACAGTGTGAAGAAAATATGACATGTGGAAATTTTTTTAGCGGATCCGGTTTTAGCCCTTGTTGTTGCCCTGATAAATGTGTAATTTGCTTGGATATCTGCAGGATATAATATCTTTTTAGCGCACCTGTTCAGGTTAAGCAGGTGTTCCCCGGGTACAGGAAAAGCATGACAGCGAAAAAACTCCAACATTTTTACATTGCCGAAGAGCAGTCGATCTATCTGTTAAGCCACAAGGATGCGGAAAAGTTAAAGCAATGGGTGGAGCTTTGTCAGCAACAACTTAAACAACTGGGGTATGCGAATATTTCTTTGCTGGGCAAGGGGGCTTATGGTTTTGTCTTTAACGGTGAAAACAGCGAAGGCAAGCCGTTTGTGTTTAAGTTTTCCCGCATCACCCTGCCTCAGCATGTCCAGGACCGTTTGGCGGATGAAGCCGATATCCAGGGGGAGTTAAACCATCCGAGAATCCCCCGGGTGATCGACTTTCATAAAATCAAGCGGCAATCGATTTTGCAGATGTCCCGGGCGCCGGGACTGGATCTGGAGCGCCTGTCCCATAAGCTGGGACCGCTCAGTCCCGAGCTGGTGGTTAATATTGCCATTCAGCTGGCGGAGATTTTATTGTATCTGCGTACCAGTAAAAGCCATGACGGCGGCAAACCTTATGTGCACGGGGATATCAAACCCTCAAACGTGGTCTATGACGAGAGCGACGGCAAGGTCTACCTGGTGGACTGGGGCTCGTCGGTCACTGCCCAGATGGATATCTTCGGGCAAAGTACCGCCAATAATGTGATGGATTTGATGAGCAGCGACTTGCAAAATTCCAATGCCCGTCTCGGCGATGTTTATTTTATCGGCCCGGAGCAGCTTGAAGGCGGGTTGTCTTCGCCGCGTTTTGACGAGCAGGGTCTGGCGGCGACCTTATATGCCCTGGCCTCCGGCCAGTCGTGCCGTTATGGCAGCAAGGTTATTCCCGCCAGCTCCCTCGGTTTGCCCAAGGCATTGGCCAAGGTGATTGACGGCATGCTCAGCGACTGCGCGAAAATGCGCCGTCAGGCGGGGGATTATTTTTTCTCGCATCTGCATTATTTTAAACAGCTGGTATTGGCGGATGAGCCGACGGTATATAGCGAAGAGCCGCTGGTGCCGGTTTGGGTGAAACACACAGACGAAGACATAGATACCGTGGTTTATGGTTCGCGTAAGTCGTTTTTACGGGCCTCGTCGGAAGAAGAAGGCTTAAGTGATGTTGATGACGTCCAGCTGGAAAAATACTATAAAAACTTTCTAATGGGCATGGGGGATACCGAAAAAGCCTTTATTGCCGCGGTAAGCCGCTTAGGTAATTTCCCCGTGGTAGGGGGGCTTGCGATCCGCTGGGAAAAAGACGGCGTTTATATCGATTCCAACCTGACCCTGTTCGACCAGGCCCTTAAAGCCTCTTTTCAAAGTGCGGTCAATAACATGGTGCATCTGGCCCAGGGCATTTTCCATATCGGTATGTTCAAGAGCTGTTTGTTTAATGCCCGTTATACCTTGCATGTTGAGCGCGAGCATGAAACCGATATGTTTATTGCCTCCCCTGAGCAAAGAATTCCCTTTGATGTCAGTCCGGTACCGGAAATGGACGATGTCACCCGCTTGCACTCCTATTTTGAAGACGGTAAAGATCCCGATGAATATCTGCACCTGCCGGATGATATTATGGCGGTGCTGGCGCGGCTGAACCTTATTCACCACACCGGCTGTATCATTTTCGAGGTGCTGCCTACCCATCTTAAAATTCACAGTTACCTGATGCTGCTTAATCACGATAAGGTTGAGGAATTCACCCAGTGCCTGGCGGAGTTGCTGCAGTTATTACCTACCATTACCGGCATAGGGATCTCGGGCTTTATGAAATTGCCCTATAAAGATACCCGCTTTTTTGAACATATTAATGTCTTACCCGATAAATTTTATCCGAAAAATCCTAAATTGGCAGTGGCTAAAAGTTGACCGCCGTTATATGTTAAACAGACCCTAAGGTTGAACCAATTATTAACGGGAACAAGACATGAACAAGAAACAAACCGGTGAACTGGCATGGATAGACTTAACCGTGGGCAATGCCATTGAAGTAAAAGACTTTTACCAGCAGGTGATCGGCTGGCAGGCAGAAGCGGTAGACATGGGGGAGTATAACGATTATTCCATGAACCATCCTGAAACCAATGAGCCTGTAACCGGCATCTGCCATGCCCGCGGGGTAAATGCGGATTTGCCGGCCAGTTGGTTACCTTATTTTTTGGTGGCAGACATAGAGCAGGCGGCAAAGCAGGTGGTGGCACAGGGGGGCGAGTTGCTGACCGAAATCAAGTCGATGGGCGGAGCAGATCGTTATGTGGTGATCAAGGATCCTGCCGGGGCTGCCTGTGCCCTTTACTATAAAAAATAGTATAAAAACAGGGCATAACAATGCGTTACAATTTTGGCATTGTTGTCTTGTGCTAACTTGTGTTTAATTTATGCACTTTCATTGGCAGGAAAAATAATAATAATGGCAAGCAATAATAAAACAACACTGGTCACTTCGCTCAAAGGCCTGGCCCTGGCGGTGATGACCTTAACGGCGACTGGCGCCATGGCGGAGCACCAGGCGGCAGCCGGCAAGGCGCAGATGCTCGATTATAAGGATATTTTTGAACTTGAATACGCCGCCTCGCCAAGGCTCAGCCCGGATGGCCAAACCCTGATCTATGAGCGCCGCTCAATGGATATCATGTCCGACGGTACCCGCACTAATCTGTGGCAGGTTGATATTAACGGCAATAACCACAAGCCGTTACTCTCGGGTAAAGCCAGTTACCGTATGGCGAGGTTTTCACCCGACGGTAAGCGCCTGGCCTATATTTCTTCGGTCGAAGGTAAAAGCCAGTTATATGTGCGTTGGCTCGACAGCGGACAAACGGCGCGCATCACCAACTTATTGCAATCCCCGGGAGATATTTCCTGGTCGCCGGATGGTAAGTGGCTGGCATTCTCCATGTTTAAAAAAGGCAAGGGCACGACCTTATTCAAAGACATGCCGGAAAAGCCTGAAGGAGCCAAATGGGCGGGTAAAGCCAAATATATCGACAGTACTATCTATCGCAATGACGGTGCAGGTTATGGCAAACCCGGCTACAGCCATTTATATGTAGTGCCGGCAAACGGCGGTACCCCCAGGGAAATTACCGGGGGGGATTATCACCATAACGGCACTATCAGCTGGTCGGCAGACAGCGAGCAGCTGATTTTCTCCGCCAACCGTCACGACGACTGGGAATACCGCCCGCTGGAGTCGGATATTTACCAGGTGTCGGTAAAAGACGGCAGTATCAAGGCGCTCACCAGCCGCTCGGGTCCGGATAGCCGCCCTGTGGTTAATCCCAAAGGCGATAAAATCGCTTATTTGAGCTTTGAAGACACGAAAATGTCCAGCCAGAATTTAGATCTGTACGTGATGGACAAAGACGGCAGCAACGCGGTTAACCTGACGGAAACACTTGACCGTAATATCCAGGATCTTCAGTGGTCAACGGACGGCAAAGGCATTTATTTTTCCTATGACGACCATGGCCTGCGCCGGGTCAGTTATGTCAATATGTCCGGTAAGCGGCGCGAGCTGGATATTGAACTTGGCGGTTTATTCCTTGGACGCCCTTATACCTCAGGTAATTTCCGCGCCGGAAAAAACGGCGCTTTAGTGTATACCAAAGGGGATAGCAGCCGGCCGTCGGATCTGGTGTTTAGAAAACGCCAGGGCCATGAAACGGTATTGACCCGTTTAAATGAAGACTTGCTGGGGCATAAATCTCTGGCCGAGGTGCAAGCCTTGACGGTAAAATCTTCTGTTGACGGCCGCGATATCGAGTCCTGGATCGCTTTGCCGCCGGGCTTTGACGCCAAGAAAAAATATCCGCTGATATTGGAAATCCACGGCGGTCCCCATGCTGCCTATGGTCCTAACTTTGCCGCCGAGCTGCAACTGATGGCTGCCAAAGGTTATGTCGTGGTATGGGCCAATCCCAGGGGCAGTACATCCTATGGCAAAGATTTTGCCAATTTGATCCATCACGATTACCCCTCCAAGGATTATAACGATTTAATGGATGTGGTTGACGGTGTGATTGACCAGGGCTATATCGATGAACAGGAGCTGTTTGTTACCGGCGGCTCCGGCGGCGGCGTACTGACGTCCTGGATTGTCGGTAAAACCGACCGTTTCCGTGCCGCCGTGGTGGTAAAACCTGTGATCAACTGGCTCAGCTTTAGCCTGACCGCAGATTATTACCCCTATTTCAGCCAGTACTGGATGCCGGGCAAACCCTGGGAGCAGGTGGAGCATTTATGGAAGCATTCGCCGTTATCTTTGGTGGGCAATGTTAAAACTCCGACCATGCTGATGACGGGCGAGCAGGACTACCGCACCCCCATGAGTGAAACCGAGCAATATTATCAGGCATTAAAGTTACAAAAAGTCGATACCGCTATGGTGCGTATTCCTAAAGCCAGCCATGGCATTTATGCCCGGCCCAGTAACTTTATCCAGAAAGTCGGCCATATCCTTGCCTGGTTTGAAAAGTACCGTGATGCCGATAGCAAGCATAGCCAGGAATAAGGATAAGCAAGTGGCAGGTTAGCAGGTTAATTGCAGCGTGCTAAAATGTCTGAGAAAATGCCGGTAAGCTGTGTTTGCCGGCATTTTTTATAGACAAGAATTAGGGTGAACCTTGCCGGATAGTGGCAAGCAGCAAAAGCAAAAGAAGGAAATGTTATGCCAAGCGACAAACAAGCCATGAAAATAGCCCTGCTGGGTGAAGAGGTTTTACGCCAAAGCGCACAAGCCGTAGAGGACTTTTCAGATGCGGAGTTAGCCGCTTTTATTGCAAAATTAAAGCAGACCATGCTGGCGGCCGGTGGCATCGGCATTGCCGCTCCCCAGGTGTTTGACCCAAGGGCGGTTATGATCATCGCCTCAAAAGCGAATGAGCGCTATCCGGATGCGCCGGACATGTTGCCTGTGGTGATGATCAATCCGAAAATCATCTCCTGTTCGCCCGAAATGGAAAAAGACTGGGAAGGTTGTCTCAGTGTGCCGAAATTAAGGGGCCTGGTGCCCAGGCACAGGCAAGTGACTTTTAGTTATCAGGATGAACAGGGGACAGAGCACCGCCTTAGCTGGCAGGGTTTTTTGGCACGTATTTTTCAACACGAATATGATCACCTCACGGGAAAAACCTGGCTCGACCGGGTAGAGTCAATGGCGGATGTGGTGGCCGAAGAGGTGTATTTTTCCCGGTTAAAGGCAAACAGGTGATCATTTATCTGATATTTGCTGGGGGCCCTTTATGGCCTTGAGTGAAACAGCCAGGTATTGACCTGCTAAAATGGTAGTAAAGTTACTTCCATGTTGTAGCTGTTTTACATGACTTTTTATCGAGGCGCCATGAGCCGCAATAATCAGCGTATATTTGCTATTTTGATATTGTTGATTTTATTGTTTGTCATTTCCTGCCGGGCTTATTCTGCCACTTCGGAGCCGGCACTGCAGACCCCGGCGCATCCTGAACTGCTGGTATTGTCTCACCCGTTTCCCCCCTGGCAGTTTTTCAACGAACAAACCGGGCAGGTGGATGGCATTAATGTCGATATCGTCAAATATATTTTTGCCAAGATGAAAATACCGGTCAAATTTGTCGAGCAGCCCTGGTCCAGCGCCTGGAATACCATTAAAAAAGGGCAGGCGGAGGCGATTATGTCGGCTTCACGCAAAGCCCCGAGAAAACCCTATTTGTGGTATCCGCAGCAGGATCTCTGGGTCAGCGAATATGTGTTTTTTGTTAAAAAGTCGAAAAAGCGGCCGCTGCTGGGCAGTTACGCCGAAATGCAAAAGCTTGGGGCAAAAATTGGTATCGTCAACGGCTATTCCTACCATAAAAGCTTCTGGTCCGCCTTTCCCTACCAAAACGGGGCTGCCAGTTATATACCCGATAACCGGGATTACCATCAACAGCTATATGGTGTCCGGACACCTGAATTGCTGTTTAAAATGATCGAGTTTGAGCGTATGGATGTGGTGATCAATGACAAATCCATAGGCCTGTATCTGATCAACACCCTAGGTCTGCAAGACAGCATAAGCTACTATGATAATGTTTTGTTTTCTAAAGGTTATCCTATGCCTTTTGCCAAGATGTCCAACTATCCGGGGTTAATGGGGATTGCCAGGCGTTTTGAGCAGATACTGCTTGAAAGCAAACGTGATGGCAGTTATCAACAGCTGGTGGATAACTGGCTACAGCGCCATGGTCTGATGTTATAGCCGGCTTGTTTTTAGCGTTGGCGCACCCGTGTGAACGGGAAAAAATACCCGGCGCAAAGCCGGGGATTTTTGTTAACCATTAGCTATCAGGCAGGCCGGAGCTAAAAAAGTGTTTGCTTATAAAAAGTAATTCAACTGCATAGAAAGCACATAAGCCTTGATAGAATAATCCGCCTGATATTCGGACTGATAAATACGGTTATCCTGGGCGTTATATTCATGATCCAACACCGAAGAGTCATCCATAAACATCATACCGGCGGCAAAGTCGGCACTCCATTTTTTCTGGGATTGATAATGTACACCTAAGGTGAGCCAGCTTCTGTCATCGGACGGAATGCGGGCGCTGCGGTATTTGCTGTCCACCGGTGAAAAGTCGCGGGCGAAACCGGCTTTTAAGGTGAGCTCATCACTATACCGGTAGGTCGCTCCCAGGGCATAAGCCCAGGTATTATGCCAGTACTCGGGGATGTAGCCGATATAACCTTCACTGTTTAAGTTCTCCGGCATCTGGGTGCTGGTGCTGATGGTTTTATCGCTTATCTCATCAACATCCGACATTATGGTGATATCGGTGAACTGGCTCCACTCGGTCCAGGTGGCACTAAACTGGAAGGATAACGCTTGAGTAAACTGATGGTCCAGGCTGAACACTACGCTTTGCGGGGTATGCAATTTCAGCTTGGACGCTTCTTTTTTCGGTGCATTGATCGCCTGTTTTCCTGTGGTTAAATCTATCGCCGGTAACTTTTGCCCGTTGACTACACCGGCAATGGTCGGCACTGTCCAGTATTGCTCCGGGTTTTGGCTATAAGGGACAAACTCGCCACTGAGCGGGGTATTATAAATGCTTGAATCCCCTTTCAGGGTATAGTCAACCTCAGAATGATAGCTCAGGGCAAGTTTAAGTTGATCTGTGATGGCGTAATGCAAACCTAAGGTATAACCCGGCTGAATATCGTCGCCTTTTACCTGGTAAACACTGTCACAATAAGCGTCTTGGGCAACATCGCTAAAGGCGCCGCCGCTGAGCTGGGCATAGGTATTATTGATATTTGCACCGAGCTCGCATAAGCCGCCGTGATCTTTATATTTGCTTAAAGTCCCTTTGGCGTAATTAAGGGCTAAGGCGCCGCCGATGGATAATTTCTCCGTCAACTGATAACTGAGTGCCCCTTGCAGTGCGACGACATCTAATTCGGTTTTTTGGGCAAAATAACGGCCGACAAAGTCATCGTCATAATCGCTTTTGGTGCCAAAAGGCACCGCCAGGGACAGACCTAATCCCAGCTTTTCACTCAGTGGTTGGTAATAATGAAAGTGGGGGATAGCACTGATACCGCCAATATTATCACTTTGCCCGCCGCTTACCGGCATACCGGCTGCACTGGTGGCCCGGGCATTACGGTACTTGCCGTCAACATCTATCAGATTGATACCGAAAGAATATTGTGCCTGCTTGAGATGGATCAGCGCGGCCGGATTGGTAAAACCGACACTGGCATCGGTAATTTGTGCGCCGCGCCCGGCATAGGCATTGCCCATAGCGCTGGTGGACTGTTCATATAATTTATAACCGGCGGCGTTTACCCCGGCGGTTAAGGTGCTGGAAACTGCCAGTGCTGTTAAGGCAATTTTTATCTTGTGATTGGTCATTTTATCGTTATTTTTAGAGTAAATACTTAAAGTGGCGGCAATATAGCTAAACTGGTCGGATATGTAAAAAGAAGATAGCGGCAGGGCAAGTGAACGCTGTTATTTTGCCCTTAAAGGTTTTAAATAATGAGCAAGTGCTTAAAATAAAGTCAGCAGCTTAGCTTTGTCATCTCAGGCAGGTTTTTGAGTCGGGGATAACCGTTAAAGTAGGGCAGCAAGAATATATACCTGTCTTTCCTGTGATATCTGTTCAAATATCTTTAAAGTCTTATGTTCTGGTCTAGACTTTTTCTTAACAAGAAAAAGGAAACCATTATGCCCTCAATACGAATACTGACTGTCATTATCTTAACTTTACCCTTAGTCCTGAACGGTTGTGCCTCTATGGGGGACGGCTCTAAGGCGGAAAAACAGCAGCAAATCCTCAAAATGAAAGACAGCGTACTTACGCAACTGTTTGCGAAAAAGCCCGATACACGGGCGCAAATTAATGCCGCCCCCGGATATGCGGTGTTTAGCAACGCCAGTATTAATTTATTATTGGTGTCGGCAGGCACGGGTTATGGTGTGGTTAAAAACCGCCGCACCGGTCACTATACCTATATGAATATGGCTGAAGGCGGTGTCGGCTTGGGATTGGGAGCGAAAGATTACCGCCTGGTGCTGGTTTTTCATAACAGCCAGGCGATAAATGATTTTATCAACAGTGGCTGGAGCTTTGGCGGCCATGCCGATGCTGCCGCCAAAGCCGCTGATAAAGGGGCATCGGTGGAAGGTGAAGCCCATTATGGTGATGTGACGGTATATTCTTTTACCGAAAGCGGCTTAGCCTTGCAAGCGACGGTGAAGGGCATTAAGTTCTGGCAGGATAAAGCCCTTAATTGACCTTGGAACCCGCTCCTCCGCTAAACCGGCAATAAAAGAAAACAGGGGCCGGTTTATAAACCCAGCACCAAAACGTCTTTTTTACTGATATGCAATACCTGCTCACAGGTGTTGCCGATCACTTTGCCGCTCATCGCGCTTTTTCCCATGCTGCCGATAATGATCACACCGGCATTGATTTTCTGCGCAATGCCTGTGATTACCTTATCGGAAGAGCCAATTTTTATGTGCTGGTGCTGCTGGGCAATCTGGTATGGTTCAAGCAAAACGGAGGCGGTTTCTTTCGCCAGTGCCGTGGATTTTTGCGCATATTCTTCCGGGTCGATAAAGCCGGTATCGGACAACACTTTAGGCGGGGAAATCGCAAAGCAGCAATGAAGTTCTATCGCCATTTTATCGGCATAGTCACGGGCAAACTCCAGCAGCTTTTTATTCAGTTGTTGTTTCTCGGTACTGCTGGCAAGAAAATCCAGGGCCAGTAAAACAGCGTCTGCGCTTTTACGTTCTTTTTCCACCACGATATAGGAAGGGATTTGGCTTTTTCGCAGCAACAGCCAGTCGGAGGGGGTATAAAAGAGGGTTTCACTGCGGTGGCCTCTTTTGACATAAAAATCATATTCGTGCGTCTGGCAATGCTCTAAAATGGAATCAACGAAATATTTGCTCCAAATGATTTCATGGCTGATCAATACCGTGTTGATGTAGGGCTTGGCATAGTCTTGCCACCAGAGCTCTTTTTGTTCAATAATTTTCTCTTTGATATGGATGTTTTCCATCATGCCGAAAACATTATTGATCCAGCTTAACTCCTGATAACAACAAATTAAGACATGCACCCTTGCCTTGAGTTTTTCAGCCATTAAAACCGCTCTTTCTAAGGCATATTGGTCCTCTTGATCCTGCTCCAGAATAACAAGAATTTTTTTCATTACCGGCTCTTTTCAGATGGTTTCATGTGCTAGTAATTATAGTCTCCGAGTTCAATATTCGCTTGCCCGAGTGTGACTTTGCCTTGGCCGATAACTTGAGCGACATCAAACATTCATCTTTTTTTCATTTATTGTCATTAATTTATAATAAATTAACGCTATATTAACCTTGTTTGTACAAAAAGAGTTTGTATGAAGTGGTATTGCTTTGATATTGCAAAGCGAATTTAATAAATTTTTAAGGATATAAAATGAGAAGTTATTTATCAGCATTGAGTTTGGCGCTAATGGTTTCAACGACCAGTTATGCACAAGGCCTCTCCTATGAAACCCGTGCTGTAGATGCCAGTGAAATTTTAGATGCTGCAAGGGAAATACAAACGCAAACCGGTCCCGCTTACCTGGTTAACGGCGTGATCAGCTGTAGTGAATTTGCCAAAGAATTTCCTCCTTACGGCGCCGATAGTGATTGTCAACTGACCGTAAATAATGAAACAAGAGCCATTGAAAAGCCGGAAAAATTACTGACAGCCTTAAAGCAGATCAAACCTATGACCGGGCCGGCCTATTCTTTTGATGCCAATTTTAGCGCCTCTTCAATCAGTCAGGAAGTGCCGCCTTATCAAGTGAACGATAAAGCTGAAATTATCGTGGCGGCTTATATTCCCACGAAAGAAATCCTGGCGGCATCGCGCAAAATACAAGCGCAAACCGGTCCGGCTTACCTGGTTCAGGGACGTTTAAATTGTACCCAAATAACCCGGGAAGTACCGCCATATGAAAGCGAGCAAAACTGTCAGCTGACGTTGGAAAATTATTCTGCCCAGGTTGAGGATCCGTCTGAGATTTTAAAAGCCTTACAGCAGATTAAAGCGCCGAGCGGACCTTATTACTCGTTTGAAGCAGACTTTACTGCAAGTTCGATCACCGCGATGTTTCCTCCGTACCAGGCCATTGAAACCGTTAAGTTAGCACTGTTTAAATAACGGGGAGCAAGTTTATTCGCTGTTTAATACCCGGCAAGTAAGCTGGTCGTTACTGGTGCTTATGCCGGGTATTTTCATTATATTTTGCACCTGCTTGATTAATGGCTGATTTATCGTGGCAAATTATTTAAAGTAAGAAAAATTTTCACAAAAAATAACAAGATGATGAAATTAGTTATCGGCAATAAGAACTACTCTTCCTGGTCATTAAGGCCCTGGTTGTTACTGCAATATTTCCAGCTGCCTTTCGAAGAGCAGCTGATCAGCCTAGCTGCAGCTGATATGCACGCACAAATGGCGCCTTTTTGCCCCAATTATAAAGTACCGGTTTTGCTTGATGGCTCTTTAACCGTATGGGATTCACTGGCGATCTGCGAGTATATTAATGAGCAATATTTAGACTCTGTAGCCTGGCCGGAAGACATTGGCCAACGTGCCCGGGCGAGGGCGGTTTGCGCCGAAATGCATGCGGGGTTTACCCAGCTTCGTTCCTGTCTGCCGATGAACTGCCGTCGTGAGCCGGCTGCACTTGAGCTTAGTGATGGGGTAAAGGCAGATGTTGGGCGTATTATTGAAATATGGCAGCAATGTTTGTCGCTTAATGGCAATAGCAGCGGGGAACAAGCTCACTTTTTGTTTGGTCGATTCTCTATTGCCGATGCCATGTTTATGCCTGTGGTTTCACGTTTTCACAGCTATCAGATTTCGGTGCCGGCAGATGTCAGGCAATATATGGAGCATATGCTGAACTTACCGGCCTATCAGCTCTGGCTAAAGGCTGCGCAGAATGAAAGTGAAACCATCGCCGGCGCAGAAGTTTAAAGCCCGTTCATTTTTGGAGGAGTCGCCGGGATATGTTCACAGGAAAACGGCCCCGGCTGCTGTTTTAAGCGCAAACGTCTTGAAACAGCTGATCTGCCAGTTGTTGTAAAATTGCCGGCTCCGGCGAGGTTTGGGCAAAAGTGCGCAGGCCATAAATGCCCATCACAAAAAAACGTCCCAGATGTGCGCTATCCCTTTGGCTGCTGAGCTCGCCGTTTGCTTGTGCCAGGCTGAACTTATCCGTGAGCGCCTGTTGCCAGCCGCTGAGGTTGGCGGTGATCATGGCTTGTATTTCTTCGTCCTGGCTGGCAATTTCGCTCAGCGCCTTAGTCAATAAACATGCCTGGGGTACGCCGGTGAGTAAACATTCGCCGACTATGCTGTCCAGATAGTTTTTTAGCTGAGATAAAACCGGCCCTTTGCCGGAGAAAAAGCCTTGCAGCTCTGTTGTTCTGTCTTGCTGATATTGATCTAATGCCGCCAGCAATAAACCCCGTTTATTATCAAAGGCACAATAAATGGATCCCGGATGCAAGCCCGTGGCTTTGGTCAAATCCTGCATGCTGGTTTTAGCGTAACCTTTATTCATAAAGGCATGCATGGCTGCTCTTAATACGTGTTCGCGATCAAACTCGGCATTTCTCATGGGTCATTCTTGTCCATTGTTTCCGGCATTACTCCCCGCTGCTCATATGAGAAACAAGGGGAGGGTTAATAACATTCCCGGTTATTGTACTTGAATTTGAACAGGCATTCAAAAATAATACTTGAATATGCGTTCAAGAAAGCGTATCTTGAACGTATATTCAAGAAAGAGAGATGGCTATGACAGACAATTTATTTCACCCTTATGCCCTTAATGACACCATTGAGCTCAATAACCGTATCCTGATGGCACCATTGACCCGTTGTATGGCGGATGATGATTTAGTGCCAACGCAAGCCATGGCAGATTATTACGGCCGCCGTGCCGAGGCCGGGCTGATCATTTCCGAAGCGGTCATTATCCGCCCCGATGGTCAGGGTTATCCTAATACCCCGGGGTTATTTACGCCCGAGCAAATCCGCGGCTGGTCAAAAGTGACCGAGGCGGTACATAAAAATGGCGGTAAAATTTTTGCCCAGTTATGGCATACCGGCCGGGTAGCCCATCCCCACTTTTTTGGCGGCACTGAGGTCTTGGCACCTTCTGCCGTAGGCGTGGAAGGCACAGTGCCGAGAATGCGTGACCTGGTTTATCAGACCCCGAAAGCGGTTAACCATCAGGAAATTGCCCAGCTGGTAAAAGATTATGCCCAGGCGGCGGCCAATGCTATCGACGCCGGTTTTGACGGCGTCGAAATTCACGGGGCGAACGGTTATTTAATCGACCAGTTTTTACATCATGACAGCAACCGCCGCAGCGATGAATATGGCGGCAGCCCTGAAAACATGACCCGGTTTGCCCTGGAAGTTGTTGATGCCATCACCAGCCGTATCGGCAGCGACAGAACCGCATTGCGTATCAGCCCGGGGGCTTATTTTAATATGGCCGGTGACAGCCGGGACCGCGACGTATTTGACCTTCTGCTGGCTGAGCTTGAGCAAAGGGATCTGGCCTTTTTACATATTGGCATTTTCGATGACAGTATGGAATTTGATTACCTTGGTGGCCGGGCTTCGAGTTATGTGCGTGCCAATTACCGCAAAACCTTGGTCGGTGTCGGCAGCTATAGTGCAGACAGTGCCAGTGCCGCCATCGGTGAGGATAAATTCGACTTAATTGCCATTGGCCGGCCTTTTATTGCCAACCCGGATTATGTGGCTAAGGTGCGTGGTGGTGAAGCGCTGACCGCTTACTCCGAAGATATGCTTGCCAGTCTGGTTTAGGCGTAAATCATAAATTTGCTGCCAAGTCCTGGAGCAAGGCAATAAGGCTGAGTGTCAGTCGTTTTATTAGTTTTGTTTCAGGACTGCTTCGATATTGTGATAACGCCATTTTTCGGCGATTTGCCGGAAGCGGCCATTGCTTTTAATGCTGTTAATGGCTGCCGACAGGGTGGCGATAATATCGGGAGCGGTTTTATTGCTGCAGGCGAGATAAAATTTTATCGGTGCATGATTAATACGGAAATATTCCTGAAAGACCCCAGGGTCAATCTGATTATATTTGGCCCGATAGCTCAGGGTAATATCATCGGTCAGTATCAGGTCGATATGGTTTCGGGTGATTAACAACTTAAGGAAGGAGTCGGGGTTATCAACAATAAACAGGTTTTTGTTGACGATAAAGCCGTGTTTGAGCAGGTGTTGCTGGGTAAAGTCATCCTTAAGTACCGCGGTATGATATTTTTTTGCATCCTCGAGACTGTTTAAGGAAATAGATTTATTGGCAGCTAAACCGACAAAACTACTGTTGGTGATGGAGATCGGCGTTGTCCATTGAAAGAGCTTTTCCCTTTCTTTTGTCCGGGCAATGGAATAAATACAGGCATTTTCTTTTTTACTGGCGATATTGTAGGAGCGGCTCCAGGGATATAAGGCCAGTTGATACTTATAGGGAGTCAGGGCAAGGGCGGCACGTATGACATCTGTGGTAAAACCTGTGAGCTCATTGTCAATTTTCATTTGAAAGGGAGGCATGTGCTCGGTCACGATCAATAATTTGGCTGTGCCTGCTTTCGCCGCGACGGTCGTGGGCAGCAACAGGCCGACCAGTAAAAAAATAAAAAACTTTATTTTCATGCCGCTTTAACCGCCGGGGAGCCCTAGTGCTAACTTAAAGCAATTATATTATTTCGTCCAGTACCTGCCGAGTGGTTCAATCAAGCCGACCAATTATCCAAGGTTTATGATCGGCTGTTATCCGTTATATGGTTACATCCGGTTGTCGCTTTTTCATCATAAAAAGCAATGCTTTATCAATTAGTTTCTTTGAGAACGGCGCAATAACAGCAGTCCGCTTAAGGCCAATAACAGCAGGGCACTGCCCGCCGGTTCAGGCACTTGTGCCGCCACTTCTGCAGAGGCCGTGGCGCTAAAGTCGATCCCCGTTAACGGTGACGAAGTGCCCGGGGCATAGAAGTTGCCACTTGGCTCGAAAGAGAAACTTGAGCTGCCCGGGTTTAAGGCGGTTAAGGTAAAGCCCGCCAGCAAAAAGTCACCGCTGTTTGCTGAAAAATCTATAAAACTGATGGCCAGCCCGCTGGTGGTTTGCGAGCTGACAAAACCAAACGGAGCCAGGTCTGTAACAAGAGAAGTTAGATCCAGCGAAAATATCGAGCTGTCGAATGTAAAATCAAGGTCAAAATAGTCGAACCCGGCAAAATCGTGGGCGTTTAATTGTATCTCCAGGCTTTCTCCCTGAAGCAGTTGATTTGTGCTCAACTCAATATCGATCAAACCTGCATGGGCAGTAAATCCCGTTAAAAACGTGAGTAAAATAAAAAGTTTTTTCATGATGATTTCCTGTTATTCGTTATTGTTATCGGTACGTCTTATTTTCTGGCGGTAAAGGGGTTAACGGCAGCGCCTGGTTGCTAAACAAGCCGCTGCTGAATGTTGTGCCGTATCCCGCCATTTTTGGCTTAAGGGTTGATGGTCAAGGGGCGCAACTAAGGCGCCGGCGCTTGCAGCGCGCATCTGTCGTAGCTGCAACGGGCCTGTAGTGCGCGCACATCGGTGACATCGAACTGTCCGTCCCGGTTGGCATCAAACTGGGAAGGGATATCCTGCCCCTGTTGTATCGCCGTCATCAAACTGCGGATGTCGGCCATATCAATATCGCCGTCCAGATCCCAGTCACCGGATAAGTGGATATTCAGGGTGAGGGATTCGGTGGCGCTGTTGCCGCGGTTATCGGTAACCATCAGGGATACGGTATACGTGCCCGTTTCGGCATAGCTATGCTGTGGTGATGCCTGTTCGCTCACTTCACCGTCGCCGAACTGCCAGAAATATTCCTGGATATTGCCATCGGTATCGTATGAGTTTTCACCGTTGAAGGTGATGACATTGTCCACCAGCTTAGCGCCCTGATGGGCAATTTTTGCATAGGGCAATAAATCGGTGGAGCCGGATGTTTGATAATACACCTGCAGGGTATTTTGGCTGTAGCTGCTGGCGGTATCTATTTGCACATAGAAACTGCCGCCGCTGTCAAACTCGCAATATTCGACGCCATATTTTGCCGCCTGAGGCTGGCAGTGGGCATCCTGGCGGTTAATCGTTTCACCCGGGGTAACCGTATTATCTGATTCGGCCGTAGTTGAAGCAAAAGGAATATTCTGACTGACATAGAGATCCGGGTTGCCCCTTAATACGTCATTGATCACTATAACTACCTGCTCGGCATCTTCGGGTACATTAAAGCGATAATTTTTTACCGGATCGCCTGCTTGTGCCGCCAGTTCTTTTTCATGATGTAAAAATACCCGGCTGCAGCCGTCGCATAGGGTGGCATCTTCAAGGCTGAATACTCTCAGCTGCGCCGAGGAATAACTGCTGTAGGCATGAATGGCGCCATGGTAATCGGGGGCGTTCACCGGTGTTGTTGTCAGGGCGATCTCAGGGGCGCCGCTGGCGTTAAATGAAATATAGTCGGCATCCCAGTTGCCATTTTCATCCGCCGTTGGCTCGGATCCCTTTGACAGGTAAAGATCGGGATCCTGGCTGTAGCCATCCAGGTAAAATGCCAGCGCCTGGGTACCTTCGGGCACTGCAAGCTCGAAGCGGCTGATATCGTCTTGTTCGGCGCTAAGATCTGTCTGCTGGAAAATAACAGTTTTACCTTGCGGGTCAAATGCCTGGTCTGCACCTGTGCCGTCCCACACCGGCTGCTCGCTGCTGGTATATTGTGCTAAGCCGGTGGCAATCAAGTTGCTGTTTGACCAGATACTCCTGCGCGCATCGCCATGTAAAGCCGCCTTCATCCGGGAGACTTGCTCGGCGGTAAACATGGCATAGTTGTCGGAATAATGCATAAAGTTTTCGGTATTGGTGGCCTGGCCGATACAGTTGGCTTCGTTATCACGTAAATAGGAATTTTCCATTTGCGGGGTATCACAGCTGCGATCACCGCTTAAGCGGCAAAAGGCTTCACCGTCTATTGAACAGGCATTGCCGCTGAAGGTATGGATCAGATTGAGCCAGTGGCCAAATTCATGGGTGAGTACCGAGCGAAAGTTTTCATTGGTATTGACCCCGAGATAATCGCCGTTATATACCACGCGGGCGATACCGGCATCAGACATAGCAACATCCGGGTACCAGGCAACACCGGAATTGTTGAGGGTACCGCTACCGTAGAGATCCTGCATGATATAGATGTTGAGGTATTTATAGTTGTCCCAGGCGTCGTTCGCTACCTGGCTGTTGACCCGGGTGCCGCCGTAGCCGGTTTGCTCGTGCTCATAACGGACTATGCCGTTACTGGGCTCGCCGCCGGGTGTTTTTGCCGCGAGGACAAATTCTATGTTGAGGTTGTCGCGGATAGACTGAAAATGCTCATGGATAGGTCCGTCCTGGGTGTTTAACCCCTGAAAGTCGGCATTGGTTAGATTTAAGGCCTCGATGATTTTTTCATCGGTTAAACAGTAGCCGGCGGCATCGTCGCAATTGTATCTCTGGCCATAAACATGCACGACCACGGGAATATAATAGCGATCTTTGAGGCCTTCACCGCGGGCGATAATATTATTTTCTGCTGCTTGGTTAAGGGCTTGTCTGGCGGTGAGCGGGCTTTTTAAACCGTCGGCAAGTTTGCGTGCCTGGCGGTTTGCCTTGAGTTCTTGTGTCAGTGTCTCAAGCAGCTCAGGCCAGTCCTGGCCGTTGTCGTCGACACCGCAAATATGCCTGCCTGGTTGATCATCTGCCTGCCTGAGGAAATCCGGGTCAGGTGTTGAGGATAAAGCGCTGAAGGTCGCTTCTGCCGCTAATACGGGTAATGACGGCATGACCAGCATCAGCAGGGAGCTTGATAGCCATTTTTTGTTTTTCATTTTTTAATCGTCCTTCTTTGTTATTGCTGTTGTAAGGTTTTTTAAAAAGCGCTGTCGCCATACCAGCGAGCTGCCTCTTATTGGCTAAATGTGCTGGCTTTTCTTGGGCAAGATAATTATCAAGTCATAAAAATAAGTCAAATCATGGGGTTATATTGTAAGCTTTCATCAGCAAACCTTAGCTGATATCGGTTAATATCAGTTAATATCAGCTTTCATCATTAGTTTGCCTGTGGCGAAGTGGGTTATCTTAGCCGGGTGCATTAACCTGGCTGGTGTGAACTTTGCCCCTGGATGCGAAGGCATGCATTGCAGCCGGGTTAATGGACAATATGTGTTTAGCTAAAAATGTTTTTTTAGCATCTCTTTTCCTACTTTGGTTAGTTGATTTTTTGAGTCTTCTGCTCATTTCGGCCGCTCTTTTGAGCGGCTTTTTTTATGGGCAACTTGCGCTGAAATTTTATACGGTATACAGTATGCAATATGGAAAATAATAAATAATAACGATTAAAAAATATGGACGCTGTTTTACCCGACTTATTTTTATTTGATGACTGGCGCATTGATTGTGTGCAGAACCTGGCATGGCGGGGAAAACGTCGGGTGAGTGTTGAGCCTAAGGCCATGATGGTGTTGCAGTACCTTGCCGCCCGCCCGGGAATTGTCGTGACCCGGGAAGAATTATTTAGCCAGTTCTGGCCAAATCAGGTGGTAACCCAGGATGCCCTCAACCGGGTAATGTCGACCCTGCGCCGCGCCTTTAACGATAATGCCTGCCATCCCAAATATATCGCCACCGTCAGAAAAGTCGGTTATAAACTGGTGGCGCCGGTGATGACTTTGGAAAATCCGCGTACCAAAGCCTTGCTTGAACTTCATGGCGATCAGGAATTGCTTTCCGGGCAGATGCTGGTTGACCGTGATACTCGCCCTGATAAAGGCGGAGAATATATGCAGGCTAAACCGTTTCCTGGCCGCTACTTATATCTGGCTTGTTTTTTGGTATTATCCCTGATGATATTGCTGGGGTGGTACACCCTGATGAGTTTCCCCCAGGGGAGAAGTGTCCCGGTAGCTGCGATGAGTGTTAAGGAGAGCAGATCTGAAGTGGCGGCATATGCTCCTGCCGGTGAAGCTTTTCGTAACTTTGCGCAAAATTTAGCGCCAGTAGAGCAGCAGATGCCTGGCTTGCGGCAACCAGGGATTCTAGGTGAGCGCGGGGAAATCGGAGCTGGCGGCAGTTCTTCTACTTTTTTAAACGACAGCAGCGCCATAGCCGCTATCCTGCCATCAGGGATAAACAGCCGATCTTCCCCCGGTTTTGTACCTGAGAAGGGAGATCGTTATTATCGCCTGCTTGAATACCATTCCCCGGGGAGGGGGTCTTGATCAGGCATGGGGTTTAAGGTGTTGCAACAACCGGGCAACTGCGCCGTTGATACGCTCCAGGCGCAGCGCTTTGGGCAGGCTGGGGTCGACAAACATTTGCACCGAACCGCGCCAGGCGGCTTTTTTCCGGTTCACATCAACAATTGCCACCAGCAGTGTGCCTTGCTGATAATCCTCTTTTTCTGCCAGGCCCGGGAATAATTTAAATAATTCTAAAATCTTTTGGTTGGCGGGATTATTTCCCAGCATGGCAACGGCCACCAACTGATACTGGGAAACGGGCGGTTGCGCGATTAAATTAAAGCCTTTGTTAACTAAGGTATCTGAAATGAGTCCCTGGATATAACTGAGCATTTCACCGGCTTCCTCACCCGGGGTGATGGCGCTGTGTAGCGCCAGGTCTGAGTACCAGGTTAACGGGGTGCTGCGCTTTATGGTTAACTGGGGGTTGCTCATGGTCAGCACCTGGCGCTTGGATAAATCCGTGTCGCCATAGCGGCTGGAACATGCCGTGCTTAAGAGTACAAACAGGCTGAGCAAGAGTATCATTCCCGGGGCTTTTTGGCTGTATATCATGCTTCCTCTCGTCATCGGCTTTAGTAAATGACTATAAGAATAGACATGGAAATCAATTATTTCCTTTTATTTGCCCCTTAATGTCGGCCGTGTTTTTTTTGCTGAACCAGCAATAAAGGCCAAAAATTAACCCCGAGATTGCCCCCCATAAGTGGGCATCAATGGCGACATTGGCATCGATTAAATTGATAACGTCCTCACTGGCGCCGTAAAGCTGTTCATGGGCAACTTTTACGCAAATGCCGATCAATAACAGGTAACCGGTTTTATCCTGATGCTTAATGTCCATCAGGGCGCCCCAGAGAAAAACACCGTGCAAGACCCCGGACAAACCAACATATTGTGTTAGTTCGGGAGCAAAATAATAAATGCCGGTACTGGTAGTGAATGCCGAAAGGAAAAATAATATCAGGTAAGAGCTAAAGCGGTAATAGCGGCCATGTAAGCCAAATAACAAGGCGATGGCTGCGAGATTGAGTAATAAATGGTAACCATTGGTATGGAAAAAGTGACCGCTAAGCAGACGCCATAGTTCGCCCTGGCTGATGGCGCTTCTATGGTAAACCAGGGTTTCACTTAAAGTGCCGTTAACAAAAATATCGAGAAAATAAGCGATAACGGCTAACAGTGCCACTGTCAGGGGCAGTAATAAGCTTTGCTTAAAATTGGCAAATAAAGAGAGCTTTAACATCGAAAAAATTGGGATAAATTCATGATGCTGGGATGATAACAAATGTCTTAACAAATGTCTGAACTAGCCTCTCCCGAGTGTTTGGATGCATGAAATGTGCAAGCCCACTTATCAAGGCGGCAATTAAGGCGTAAAATACCCGGCTTTATTGTCTTAAATTTTATTAGCGTTAACTATGTCCCGTCAATATTGCTGCCAGTGTCAGCGTCCCGAAAAAGCCTGTATTTGTCACTTGATGACAGACGTGGATAATGTGCCTCATGTAGTGGTGCTCCAGCATCCAAGCGAAGTTGGCCAGACCAAGGGCACTTTGCCTTTGCTTGCCGGTTCGCTGAAATCCTGTACCGTGCTGGTAGGGGAAGACTTTTCTGGGCATGAAGGGTTAAACGAGCTGCTTGAGCGTTACCGGGATAATATCTATTTGCTTTATCCCGGTGAAGATGCGCTTGAACTGGGCAGCGGGCAATGCCCTGCGCACCAGGCAGCCTCAGGTAAAAGCTGTATTATCTTACTCGACGGTACCTGGAAGAAGGCCTACCGCATGTATATGCTGTCAAAAGTGCTACACCAGATCCCCCACTTTTGCCTGCCCGGGGATTTGACCGGACGTTACCAGATCCGAAAAACAGCGAAAAAAAATGCCTTATCTACCCTGGAAGCCTGCTGTTATGCTTTAGGGATAATGGAGCAACAACCACAAAAATACCGGGATTTACTCGAACAGTTTGTGAAATTTAACCAGTTTCAGTTATCCTTTCATCCCGGCAGGACTGAACCGGGTTCATCCGCCAGACAACAAGAGCATGAATAGCCCCGGCTATTAACTAAGGAAAACTATGTCCAGAATCATCACCGGCCTTTGCCTGAGCACCTTATTATTTGCCGGCACAGTGGCAGCCAAAGAAACTCCCCCTTTCAAAATTGAAGACCGGGAGCCGGAAGCGGCCACCGGGCTTGTTGCCAAGCAGGGGGTCAGCGCTAAAGACTTTATGGTGGCTGCCGCTAACCCTTATGCCAGTGAAGCGGGTTTTAATATTTTAAAGCAGGGGGGCAGTGCGGTTGATGCCGCCATCGCGGTCCAGCTGGTATTAACCCTGGTTGAACCCCAGTCTTCGGGGATCGGCGGCGGCGCCTTTATTTTGCATTGGGATAAAAGTAAAGCACTGCTGACCACCTTCGACGGTCGGGAAACCGCGCCGGAAAAAGCCAGCCAGGAGATGTTTTTAGACGCTTCAGGTAAGCCTGTGCGCTGGATAGATGCTGTTGTTGGCGGCCGCTCTGTCGGGGTGCCCGGGGTGTTAAAAGCGTTTAAAAAGGCCCATCAGCAATACGGTAAGTTGCCCTGGGAAGTGCTGTTTACTGATGCCATCAAGCTGGCTGAAGAGGGTTTTGTTGTCTCTCCGCGCCTGGAAAAACTGGTGACCATGCAATATAACCCGGGGATCAGCAAACTGCCGGAGATCAGCGGCTATTTCTTTCCGAATAACCAGCCGGTAAAAGCGGGTACGGTATTAAAGAATCCTAAACTGGCGGCGGTCTACCGCAGTTTGGCCAAAGAAGGCATCAAACCTTTCTACCAGGGCTGGATAGCTAAAAAAATTGTGGATGCGGTGCAGAAATCTCCTATTGCCCCGGGACGGTTAAGCCTTTCGGATATGAAAAACTATCAGGCAAAACAATTGCCTGCGGTATGCGGACCTTATCGCAGCTACAAGGTTTGCGGCATGGGGCCGCCAAGCTCAGGTGGTATCAGCGTGGTGCAGATCCTGGGACAGCTGGAGTCTTTTAATCTCAGCCAATATCAGCCGGGAGATCTCCAGGCGGTGCATTTGTTTACCCAAAGCTCGCGCCTGGCTTTTGCCGACCGTGATCGCTTCCTTGCCGACAGTGCTTTTGTTGATGTGCCGGTTGAAGGTTTGATCGACCGTCGTTACCTGGCGAGGCGGGCCAAGCTGATCAAAGCCGGCCAGGACATGGGCAAGGCACAGGCCGGAGACCCGGTCGGCGCTTTGGCACTGGCGGATGACCAGGCGATAGAACGTCCCTCTACCAGTCATGTTTCTATTGTTGATAAAGACGGTAACGGTATTTCCATGACCACGAGCGTGGAAATGGCCTTTGGCTCGGCAGTAATGGTGGAAGGTTTTATCTTAAATAACCAGCTTACGGATTTCTCGCTGGCGCCGAAAATCAACGGGGAGTGGGTGGCCAACCGCCTTGAGCCGTTTAAGCGTCCCCGCAGCTCTATGGCGCCTATGATGGTGTTTAATAGCGATGGCTCGCTAAAACTTGTGGTCGGCTCCCCCGGCGGCAGCCGTATCATTAATTATGTTGCCCAAACCATCTTAGGGGTTTTGGACTGGCAGCTTAATCCGCAGCAGGCGATTAACCTGCCGCATGTTACTAACCGCAATAAGGTGACCACGCTGGAAAAAGGTACATCGATTGCCCAGTTAAAACCAGCACTGGAAGCCAAAGGGCATCAGGTGAGTGTGCGGGACCTTAACAGCGGTATTCATGCCATTGAAGTGAAAAAAGCAGGCTTGCTTGGCGGCGCTGATCCGCGCAGGGAAGGGAAAGTGCTGGGTCAGTAACAGCTGCTTTAACAGCTAAAAGCGCAATTATTGATATTTTGCATAAACCTCCCTCTGTGGAGGTTTATTTTTTTGGCAAAGGGAAAACTGTATTTTCCCTTGCGTTAGCCGTTGGCGGATAACTGCATCACGGTTTCTGAAACATTTTCGGCCCCGGTATGGATTTCATCCATGACGGTGGAGACTTCAGAGATTTTATTCATGCCCTCATCGGCAATATTGGCAACATCTTGCATGGCGCTGGTGACATCGTCGGTAAGGTTGCGATTGTCCGTGACCACATTGGCAATTTCGCTGGTGGATTCATTGGTTCTCGAGGCCAGCTGGCGTACTTCATCGGCTACCACGGCAAATCCCCGCCCTTGCTCCCCCGCCCGGGCCGCTTCGATGGCGGCATTAAGCGCCAGTAAATTGGTCTGGTCGGCGATATTTTTTATCGTTAATACGATTTCCTCTATGCTTTGTGATTGTGAATTGAGCATATTCAACTTGCCTGAGGTCTCCTTAACTTTTTCTGATATGCCCACGGACACTTCCACCGAATCCGCCAGCAACTCAGAGCCCTGGCGGGCGATTTTAGCGGTTTCTACCGAGGTGGTGTAAGCTATGTTGGCGGCTTCGGAAACGGCTTCGTTTTGGGTGATTTGCCGGGTGATATCGGTAGCAAATTTAATGACCCTTTCTATTTTGCCGTCGTCGCCGGGAATGGGATTATAAGTGGCCTCGAGCCAGATGGTCTCGCCATGTTTGTTTTTCCGGGAGAATTGCCCGGATTTAAAACTACCGCGGGCGAGATCTTCCCAGAAGGTAGGGTTTTCCTGATAAAAACAGTCATCGCAGAATATCTTGTGGTGTTTGCCTTTGATTTCCTCCAGTGAATAGCCGACCGTAGTGAGGAAGTTTTGGTTGGCGTTTAAGATGTTGCCGCAGGCGTCAAATTCTATGGTCGCCAGTGAGCGATCCAGGGCGGTTAAGACGCTTTCCTTGCTCTGGCTTTGAATTTTACTGTCGGTGACATCGGAAGCGATTTTCATCACCTTGACCGTAACACCATTAACCTTGATGGGAAAATAAGTGGCTTCGAGCCAAAGCATTTTCCCCGCCTTATTTCTACGCTCAAAAGTCCCCTGTATCGGCTGGCCTTCATTTAAGGCGCGCCAAAACTGCTTATATTCATCCGAGTTGCTGTAACCGGGACAACACATGACGGCATGGTGTTTACCAATTATTTCCTTGAGGCTATAACCGCTGGCATCGAGAAAATGCTGGTTTGCCGTTAAAATTTCTCCCTGGGTATTAAATTCTATGGTGGCGACATGCTCATTGATTGAGGCTATTATCGCTTGCAGCGTCTCGACTTCTTGCTTTGTCTGACTAAGTTCTTCTTTTAACTTGCTGTAAAACATTAAAGACCTCCAGAGAAATACTTGTTATCAGAGTGTTAAATTAACCATAACTGGAAGATAAAATATACCCTTAATATGACGAATTAAGGAAAATAATTTACTTTTATCGCGGTGCATTTGCTGCTTAGGAACTTGTTTATAGAGGGAATGTTTGATTTTGGGCGGAACACAGAGGTTTGTCTGTGTCCGGAGATATAAAAGTGAACAGGCAGATGATGATTAAAACGGGTCTTTAAGGATTTTATCTATGAACCATTTATTATCTTGTTGGATCAGTGACAGGCGTTTGACATCCTTGATACGATTTTCCTGGTAATAACCGTCGAAATAAACGGTAATCACTGCTTTGTTTTTAAATTGTTCCCGAACCTTGACGCCACTGTCATCGGGTTTTATTTCAACCTTATCATAAGACATATTAAACATATGTCGGGCCACGGCCTGGGGGGAGCGGTAATGACGAATAATGCGGGCCAGGGCAGGGCTGCAGGCGGAGGCGGCTTTTTCGATATTTTTTTCGTTATACAGGGCTTCAAAAAAGGCAACGGTGACTTTTTCAGGATGTTCAACTTCAATAACGTTGGCGTCTTCACTACAGCCACTGAGCAAAAAGGCAAAACCAAGGAGTAGAAAACTAAGAAACTTCATCATCTGTTTAATAAACAATATACCGGGATCTTGGTTCCATCATAGCGCAACTGTAGACGTAATTGCTATGTTTTATATACGAAAAAAGGCGCCTAAAGCGCCTTTTGAGTTTTGTATCTGCTATTTATTTTCGCGGTAAGACCGGCAGTTTTACTGTACCAGTTCTTTATCGCTGAAGCTGTCGCTAAACAGCGGGCTGGACAGATAACGCTCGGCAGAGCTTGGTAAAATAACGACAATATTTTTATCGGCATTTTCCGGCAGTTCGGCCAGGCGTTTGGCGGCAACTACGGCGGCGCCTGAAGAAATACCGGCGAGAATGCCTTCTTCCTTCATTAAGCGGTGGGCCATTGCCATGGCATCGTCATTGCTTACCTGTTCAACCTGGTCGATCATTTCCAGATCCAGGTTGCCCGGGATAAAGCCTGCACCTATGCCCTGGATTTTATGAGGGCCCGGTTTAACTTCCTGACCCGCCAGAGTCTGGCTGATCACCGGAGAATCTGTCGGTTCAACGGCAACAGAAAGAATCTTCTTACCTTCTGTCAGTTTAATATAACGGCTGACACCGGTAATGGTACCGCCGGTACCGACACCCGCCACAAAGATATCAACCTTGCCTTCGGTATCTTTCCAGATTTCCGGGCCTGTGGTTTCTTCGTGGATTTTAGGGTTGGCAGGGTTTTCGAACTGACCCAATAAAACATATTTATCCGGGTTGGAGTCTTTAATTTCCTGCGCTTTTTCGATGGCGCCTTTCATGCCTTTGGCGCCTTCGGTTAGCTCTACTTTAGCGCCCAGGGCGGTCAGTAACTTACGGCGTTCTAAACTCATGGTATTTGGCATGGTCAAGGTAATGCCGTAGCCACGGGCTGCAGCAACAAAGGCTAAAGCGATCCCGGTATTGCCGCTGGTAGGCTCAATGATCTCTTTGCCCGGGCCGAGTAAACCTTTCTCTTCCGCGTCCCACACCATGCTGGCGCCGATACGGCATTTAACGCTGAAGCTCGGGTTTCTTGCTTCAATTTTTGCGTATACGTTGCCACCTGTTACCCGGTTCAGTTTAACCAGGGGGGTGTTACCTATAGAGGTAGAATTATCTGTGAATATTGCTGACATTATTAAATCCTGTGGATTATTTTTATTTACTCGTTAAGATTAGCCATTTATAGCAGAAAAAGAAGTGACATTTAGTTATATCATATATACGAAAATGGAATAACTAAAGATTGTTATAGTACAAATCAATTGGAAACTTAATGACTTCATTTAATGGTACAACAAATTATATTGCCTCAAAAGACTTACAACTTGCGGTAAATGCGGCAATTGCCCTGGAGCGGCCGTTATTAATTAAAGGGGAGCCGGGCACGGGAAAAACCTTGCTGGCACAGGAACTGGCCGAGAGTTTAGGTACCCAATTAATTCCCTGGCATATCAAATCAACCACCAAGGCGCAGCAGGGCCTGTATGAATATGATGCAGTTTCCAGATTGCGTGACAGTCAGCTAGGTGATGAAAAAGTAAAAGATATCGGTAACTATATCGTCAAGGGCAAGTTATGGCATGCCTTTACCGCCGATCAGCGCCCGGTACTGTTGATTGATGAAATTGATAAGGCGGATATAGAGTTCCCCAATGATTTGCTGCTAGAGCTCGATAAAATGGAGTTCTTCGTTTACGAGACCCAGGAAAAGGTGGTAGCAAAACAGAGACCGGTGATCATCATCACTTCCAACAATGAAAAAGAGCTGCCGGATGCCTTCCTGCGCCGCTGTTTCTTCCACTATATCCGCTTCCCGGAAGCACAGGAAATGAAGCAAATTGTCGATGTGCATTTTCCGCAAATCAAACAGAAGTTACTTGATGAAGCGCTGGCGCTGTTTTTTGATTTACGGGAAATCCCGGGGTTAAAGAAAAAACCGTCCACCTCTGAGCTGATTGACTGGCTAAAACTGCTGCTGGCGGAAGATATCGACCCGGAAGTTTTACAGGAAAGCAGAACGAAAAAAGTGATCCCGCCGCTACATGGCGCTTTGCTGAAAAACGAACAGGACGTGCACTTATTCGAAAAACTGGCTTTTATGCAGCGCGGCGGCCGATAGATGCCGGCAGCTAAAACAAGCAAACGCGAAAGCCGGTCTTTTTATGGGGAATAAAAGGTGCTGATTGATTTTTTTTGTAAGGTACGGGACTACAAGGTGCCTTGTACCATCCGGGAACTGCTGGATTTGATCCGCGCGCTGGAGCAGCGGGTGGTGTTTGCCGATATGGAAGAATTCTACCTGCTCAGCCGTACTCTTTTGGTCAAGGACGAAAGTTATTTCGATAAATTTGACCGGGCCTTTGCCGATTATTTCAAAGGGGTTTCTTCGCTGGAGCTGGACTTAAGCGGCGTACCCGAAGACTGGCTGAGAAAGCAGTTTGAAAAGCAGCTCAGCGAAGAAGAAAAAGCGAAAATTGAAGCCCTCGGCGGCCTGGATAAAATCATGGAAACCCTGGCGAAGCGCTTGAAAGAGCAGGAAAAACGCCACCAGGGGGGCAATAAATGGATAGGGACCGGCGGTACCTCGCCATTTGGCGCCTATGGTTATAACCCGGAAGGGGTCAGGATAGGGCAGGACGGCTCGCGTCATCGCCGCGCGGTGAAGATCTGGGATAAACGCCAGTTCCGTAATCTGGATAACCAGGTGGAAATCGGCACCCGTAATATCAAGGTGGCGTTAAGGAAATTACGCCAGTTTGCCCGCACCGGCGCCGGGGAAGAACTTGCCCTGGACGATACCATTGCCGCTACCGCCAGAAATGCCGGTTACCTGGATATCAAGATGAAACCCGAGCGCCATAATGCGGTTAAGGTGTTGATGTTTTTTGATGTCGGCGGCTCTATGGACGATCATATCAAGGTCTGCGAACAGCTGTTTTCCGCGGTGCATACCGAGTTTAAACACCTGGAGTTTTTCTATTTCCATAACTGTGTGTACGAGCAGGTATGGAAAGATAATGCCAGGCGTTATAACGAGGGTATGGACTTACATCAGTTGCTGCATACCTATAGTAGGGATTACAAGGTGATTTTTGTCGGTGATGCCACTATGGGCCCTTATGAAATCACTTATCCCGGCGGCAGTGTCGAGCACTGGAACCAGGAAGCGGGCAGTGTCTGGATGCAGCGGATATTGGATCATTTTGACCACAGTATCTGGCTAAATCCGCAGCCGCAGGCGCACTGGCCTTATCATGCCTCGATACAGATCATGCAGGAGATCACTAAAGACAAAATGTTTCCCCTCACCCTGGAAGGTTTGACCGAAGGGATCAAGGAACTGCTTTAATCACAGGTGAGTATTGCCAGGCCCGGCTGATGTTATTGTCACCGGCTTAGCACACCGACACGGTTAAACGGGCAAATTAAATACAGTCGATAAAACTTCATCTATGAAACAAGAACAAGAACAACAACCCGACGGGGAAGCAAACCTGCAGCTTGCCGGTACGCATGCCATGACCGACAGTGAAACCCGGCAGGTATTAACGCCTTTTGCCTTTAAAATGGATCATTCTTTATTTGGTTTGCCGCTGGCGACACCGAAAAAGCGTCTGCTGGCGATCGCCCTGGATTTCTTGCTGGTGGGCGCATTAAGTGTCATGCCGGGGGAAATACTGGCATTGGTGGTTTCCGTGATGCTCTACCGTTTAGGCAGCAAAAAACAGGCTCAGGCCGGCGGGCAAATAAAATGGCGCAAAACCCGCTCCCTGGCCCGTTTTATCGGGGTCTTTATTCTCTTTGTTGTACTGGCGGGCAGTTTGCCCGAGTTGATAGGGCAATTTGACGAGCAAAAAAGTCAATTTACTAAGGATGCCAGCAAGCAAGAAACCACCCTGGTCAATATTGGCGGTGTGCCGGTACCGAAAGATAAGTCGCTGGCGATGAGTGCTGTCGTGCTTGCCGGCAGTGCAGACATTGCCTTAAGTGAATGTCAGAGCCTTGATTGCTGGCAAAGGGAGCTTAGTGAGACGACCGCAGCTATACATGAATTGGCCGTTAACGATGAACTCTTTAAACAAAGTTTAACCGGCCTGGCTGCCAATACCGACTTAAATGAAGCGCAGCAAAAGCAGCTGGTATTGAATTTGCTCACCCTCTATCAAGGAGAGTTTGTTGGAGCAAAGGAAACAAGAAGAGGTGCTGATAATACCGGGGAAAAACCTGTGCCTGAGGCGGTAGTCGAACCTGCTGAGCCGGTAAAAAAGGCACAGGAGAGCAAAGCCGAAAAATCTGTCTATTCCATCCTGGAACTGGTTAAAGGTATTGTTGATGACCTCGGGCTAGGCTTTGGCTGGGCGGCGTTTTATTTCACCTGCTTTACCGCTATGTGGAAGGGGCAAACTCCGGGGAAAAAACTTTTTGGTATAAAAGTGTTGCAACTTGACGGCACGCCTTTGTCCATGTGGGACAGCTTCGGCCGCTACGGGGGATATGGCGCCGGGATTGCCACCGGTTTGCTGGGATTTTTACAGGTTTATTGGGATCCCAACCGCCAGGCGATACACGATAAAATATCGGCCACTGTGGTGATAGACCTGCACCGGCAGCAGGTCCGGTAAGACTCATCTTTTAAAAAAACCGCTTAACCGCGGTTTTTTTATGTCTCATGTGCAGAAAAATTTTTTTCTGCACAACCCTTGCCACCGGCATCACAGCCGCTGCATAAAAGTTGAACAAATGAATACGTATGCAGCCTGCTATCTATTAAAAACCTCCTGTTCTACGCTCATTTTTATGCCCGCCAGTACAAAAAAACAGCGGGTGTGCCAATTCAACACTTAAAAAAACAATAAGAGAATATTATGCAAAAAAACAACGAGCAGAAATCGGAATTCCCGTCGGTCAGCCCAAAGAGTAAACGCCAGCTTGGTAGCGCCGGCATTATCCTGGCGGCCCTGTTGACAACAAATAATGCCTCGGCAGATGCGATCTTGCATGCCTTTAACTGGACCTATGACGATGTCGCCGGCAAAGCCTCTGAAATAGCCGCATTAGGTTATAAAAAGGTGCTGGTGTCACCCGCCTATAAATCAGCAGGTAATGAGTGGTGGGCGCGTTATCAGCCTCAGGATTTACGGGTCATTCACAGCCCTTTGGGGGATACCACAGACTTTAAGCAGATGATTGCAGCCTTGCAAAGCCAGGGGGTTGAAACCTATGCCGATATCGTTTTTAACCATATGGCTAACGAGTCGTACCAACGTTCGGATCTGAATTATCCGGGGGCGGCGGTTTTAAGTACTTATGCTGCAGACAGCGCCTATTATAACGGGATAAAACTCTTTGGTGATCTCAGTGAAAACCAGTATGCTGCCGGGGATTTTCATCCCCCCGGTTGTATTACCAACTGGGGCGATCCCGGGCATGTGCAATACTGGCGTTTATGCGGCGGTAACGGTGATACCGGTTTACCGGATCTTGATTCCAATAACTGGGTGGTGAGCCAGCAGCAAGCCTACTTGCGGGCGCTTAAAACTTTAGGGGTCAAAGGTTTTCGGGTCGATGCCGCTAAACACATGAGCAGTTATCATATTAACCAGGTGTTCAGCGCTGACATTCGCAGCGGTGTGCATGTTTTTGGTGAAATCATTACCTCGGGTGGAGCAGGGGACGGCAGTTATGATAATTTTTTGGCGCCCTACTTACGTGATACCGAGCATGGTGCTTATGATTTTCCCTTGTTCGCCAGTTTGCGTCGTGCCTTAGGTTTTGGCGGCTCGATGAATCAGTTGGTGGATCCCGGAGCTTATGGCCAGGCGTTAGCAGGCAGCAGGGCAATTACCTTTTCTATTACCCATGATATTCCCACTAATGACGGCTTTCGTTATCAAATTATGGATCCCACCGATGAGTACCTGGCCAACGCTTATATTATGGGGCGTGACGGCGGTTCACCCCTGATTTATTCCGATCACAATGAGAGTAATGACGGCGGTCGCTGGCAGGACTTATACAAACGATCCGATATTCAAGGCATGCTGAAATTTCATAATGCCACCCAGGGACGCAGTATGCAGGTAATGAGCAATAATGATTGTATTTTGCTGTTTCAGCGGGAAGAAGTTGGTATTGTCGGCATTAATAAATGCGGCAGCGGACAGGATGTCTGGGTAAATACCGCTAACCATAATTTGTGGTGGCACGCCAATTACCGCGATACTATCGGCAATGCAGATGTACAAAATATTTCCAGTACCTGGCATAAATTCTATTTACCCGCCCGCCAGGCAAGGATGTGGTTAAAGGAATAACACCAAAGTAAGGGGCGTTTTGAGTTGCTAAGGTAAGCGGCGCTCCTGCGAATGTACGCTTTCCTGCTCTCTTGCCCGCTTGGATAGCGCTCCTTTGTGCTAACCGGGGGCAAGTGCCGGTCAGTGGCGAGTCTACAGCGGTTTTAGCGCAAACGGCAATTAACCGTTTAGTTATTTTAGCCAACTGGTATGATGAGTGAGCGATAAACCATGTTTCAGGAGAGAGTATGGCAACCAAAGCAGAACTTACCCATTTTTTTCAAACGGATTTTCCGCAGGCTGATTTCATTATCGACAATGTCGGTGAAAAATCGGCAACGATAAGGAAAAAGATCAACCAGGGACATTTACGCCCCGGCGGTACGGTATCGGGGCCTGTGTTGATGGAGCTGGCAGATGCGGCTTTATATGTGGCCATCTTGAGTGAAATTGGCCTGGTGGCCCATGCGGTAACCACAAATTTAAATATTAACTTTTTGCGCAAACCTTCGGCTGAAAAAGACATTATTGCCAAGTGCACCTTAATCAAACTGGGTAAGGTACTGGCGATTGGCGAGGTGTCCATCTATTCCGGAGATTCGCCGGAGCCGGTGGCCCATGCGGTCGGCACATATTCCATTCCTCCGGTGAAGTAAGATAAAGGTATAAAAGGCGCCGTAAACGGAGTGTTTTGTGATCTTGTTTGAAAAGGTTCGAACGGGTGCCGGGTAACCGTAAACAGAAGCAGCTGGGGCCGTTTTTTACCGGCTTTAACAAACCCGGCCCCGATAATGGGCGCTTTACAAACCTATCGCCGCGCCAATTTGTTCGGTCCAGGCGCCGCCTTTATCACTGGAAAATTGCCAGTTCATCATGCCGCCTAAAGCGCCGTTTGCTTGCACCGGCTGGATGACATCAGAAATTATCTCATCTACCGGCATATAGCCGCTGCCGGCATCATGTTCGGTAACGGGCAAACCTATCAATAATTTTTCTGCATTTAATCCGGGTAACTGTGCATATTTTTTATAGGAGCTGACAATTTCTTGCGGGTTACTGCTCCAGGGCGGGTTATTATAAAACTGAACATTGAGCCAATCTATATCCTCGCCGGCCTCTGCCATCACTTGTACATAACCCCCCATGGGATTGCCGCACTCTAAATAGGGGGGCTGTGGCGCATGGGTGATCAGGGAGTTAGCGGCGGGTAATGTTGCTCGTAGTGCTCTGGTTAAATTGACCAAAAAATCAACGCCGTTATACCCGGCACTGCCGGTAAAAGCACCGGTATCTTCAAAGTCGATATCCACGCCGTTTAACTGGTTTTCGGTTATAAAACAGGCAATATTTTGTGCCAACTCTGTTTCGTTTCCTGCCAGCTGGTGATAAGTTTCAGAGGAAACCGTGCCGCCGCCAAAGGACAATAAAACCTTTTTACCACTTGCCTGCAGGGCGGATATCGCCTGTTTAGTGGTTTGCGTCAGTGTCGAGGGGCTTGCTGCGATTGCCCCGGCCAGTTCAAGATCGAGGGGGTTGTCTGCATTGGGCAGTAAAAAAGCCAGGTTGATATCGGTATAAGGCTGGTTGACGGCATGATTTAGTTCAATACTGCCGTTGTTGAAATAAGTAACTAAGCGTGACATAACAAATTCCTTTTAGGTTGAAGAGAGAACTCCCTTGGCGGCCATTTTGGCAGGCATTCCAAAATGCTTGTTACTAGTCTAGCAGAGTTAATATTGTTGAACGGCGGCAGAGCGGTGTTTTTAGCATTTAGCCAGAAGCCGGGAATTGGTCGACATTTTCCGGATAAGGTCATTTATTGTTGTTTAAAGTGTGATGCCTTTGATAAGTTAACGGATCATTTTTCACATCAGCAAGGTAAAGGGAAATTTAAGAAGAAATGACGGATATCAGTTGTAGAGTGTTAACGGCGAAAGACAGCCTTGATTACCGCAGAGTACGGCTTGAAAGTTTAAAACTTCATCCTGAATGCTTTGGTTCAAATTATGAAAGAGAAATGCAAACTGGCAAACTCTATTTTGAACAATTAATAGAAAACGCTAGCCCGAAAGGTTTAATGCTTGGGGCTTTTCATGAAAGTGAGTTAGTGGGGCTATGTGGCCTGATTGTTTCGTCTCCCGGCACTGTTGAGATCATCCAGATGTATGTTGCTGCGGCGCACCGGCGCACCGGGGTGGGAGCAAAATTATTGTCACTGGCCAAGCAACGTTTGAACAGCTTTCACGCCCGGTCTTTGGTGCTGAGCGTTTTTGAAGATAATACAAGTGCCTTAAAAACCTATCAAAGAGCCGGGTTTAGCGTAAGTCACCGGGAAAATGCTCAGCTTTACATGACATTCAATCATATCGTTTGATTTGGCAGGGAGTGATATACCCTGCCGGCGATTGTTTATAAAAAGTATGTTGTCGCAGTGTTAAGTTAACTGCTGCTCGTTAAGTTATTTAACAGGGCTTTGGCCTGGGTTCTGCCGTTAAATGACTCGGGTAATTTCAGGGCCAGCTGCAAATACTCGATGGCTTTATTTTTTGACCCAAGGTTATAGTGGATCACCCCGAGGTGATAGGCAATTTCAGGCACCTGCGGTGCGTAACTGATGCTGGGTTGAATGTGTTTTAGTGCCTGCTGGTAATTGCCTTGTTGTACATCCAGCCAGGCCTGGGTATCGCTGAGAAACACGTTACCAGGTGTTAAGGCTTTGGCTTTGTCTATCCAACTTTGTGCCTGAGCTAAATCTGTGCCTTCATCTGTCAGGGCCCAGGCTAAGTAGGAGGTGAAATAACTGTCTTTGGGTGAAAAAACTAGGCCTTTTTTCGCCAGGGGAATAGTTTCGGGCAATCTTTCCTGTTTGTCGAGCCAGTAGATAAGTGCTTTGCGCGCCGCCAAATTATCCGGCTTGAGCTTAAGTGCAGCCTGAAAATAACCTTCCACCTTGTTTTTTTCTTTGGTAGCTATGGCGTGTTTTGCCTGTAAATATTGGAACAGGCTGCTTTTTTTCTTATCCAGTTTATTGAAGGATTTACTACTGCTAAGGAGTAACTCCTTTGCCTGGTTTGTTTTGCCTTCCTGATAATAAAGGGGTAAGAGTTCGGCGAGTATCGTCAGGTTTCCGGGCTGAGCTTTTATTGTTTTAAGTAAATAGGGTTTTGCCTGGCGGGGTTGGTTTAAAGCCAAATGAACCAGGCCTTGCAAGCCATAACTATTGCTGGCATCACCGTTAAGCTGGAGGTATTTAGCGATATCTTTTGTTGCTTTATTCAGGGCTTGTTTGTCATTTTTTCGGTTTGCATAAAGGAATTTGGCTCTTTGCAGATAGCTGCCGGGTTCATCAGGTGTTAGGGCGATAACAAAATTATACTGTTGCAGGGCTTGTTTCTTTTTGCCGAGGGCCGAGAGTATCGGGCCTCTTAAGCTATATATGACCGGCCATCTGTTATCTATTTTTATGCACTCCTGGCTTGCCAAGTCGGCCTTTTGCCAATTTTCCTGGCCCACGTAGGATAAAGCCAGCAGGTAACACACGCTTTTGTTGGCGGGATATTGCTTTTGGTGTTGCTGTAAAAGTGTTATTGCTTCCTGATATTGTTTATCTACCATCAGAGCAGTTACAGCCCCCAACTGTAGCTGGTTGTTATTGTCTTGAGGCAATTGCTGGTTCTCGATCATCTGCTCCAGTTTTGGCAAAACTTCTATAACGGTTGCCGAAGCTTTAAACATGGCCAGGAGCAATAATGCTAAGATGACAAGAGAGATCAGCAGACATTTTTTTAATACTGCTAACCGTAAGTTACTTTCATAGCGGCTAAAGTTACATTTGTTTGTCATTGTTATTCCTCTAACAAATTTGAGCTGGAATATCAGGCGGATTGGTTAAAAAAGGCAACATAGCTGCCTTTTTTATTGACTTAATAAGTGATTAGCTGAGCCGCTTTTTCCGGCCTGCAACAAATAACACAAGTCCCATGGCCAACAGGAGCGCAGAGGCGGGCTCTGGCACTGAAGTTTTGTGGCCAATAAATTGCTGGGGCTGGTGCTCCGGATCGTCTGGAGAGCCGCCTATGCTAAAGCCCAGCAGCTGACCGTCGGTGGCTTCATGTAAGGTTTCGATGTCATCGGGATCAATTTCAAGGTTAAACCAAAGCTTTAATACTTCGTTATCCTCTAATATTGGCTGGACAAAATTTGTCACCAGCGCTGAAAAGCCGTTCCACTGCTGGCCCGGTATCAGGGCATTGCCGGCTGAGTTGCCGGCTATGGCGGAGTCGGGTTCAAAGTCAAAGCCATCCACACGTTCGACTTCATGTGTCATCATATTGGTTACCGCAAGCATGGCGCTGGTAACATTAAGAGAAGGAACAAAAGGCAGGTTTGCTCCGCCAAGACCTATGCCACAGGTGCACACTGTGGGTTCGGTGATGGGAAAGAGTTCCGGGTCAATCTCAACCCCAAACCACATATTGCTCATTCCTGTGGTCGGGTCGATGCCATGGTCTATCATCCAGACTTCAGGAGGAGGAGGATCAGGTACCGGTGGTGGTGGTGGCGGATGACCACAAGCCCAGGCAAGATTTACCCAAAGGTTAAAAGATAAAACCAAAATAATAAATTTCATTATCTTTTTCATTAGTTTTTCCTACTACAAAAATTTCTAAAAGGGAGATGCAGATACTGATGCAATCCCGCTTGATTCACTTTGTAATACCAAACTGCGACAATGTGAAAATACGATTTTAGTCCACTAACTACCGCTAAAAGTGGGCGCGGCTAGTTCAGCATTTTGTGTACCAAGATTGAATTTACAACCAGCTGGTTTCAGATAAATGTAAATCAAATATTGGCAGGCTTATTTACAAATATTTCGCCCGAGAGAAACTCATCTTATTTTTTAATGAGCTACTGAAGTGATTTTTTGGGGGTACTTAATGATTACTTTTGATTAACAATTATTATTTTTTCCCCGGGATTGTCGAAGTGAGTCGTGACCGGTATGAGAGCATACCGGTTTGTAAAAATTGTCGACGTCTTTGCCGTGACAAACTGGTGGTGATCAATGTTTTTGATGTGAGTATTTGTGTATTACCGATGTAAGCTTATTCAAGCTTGTTATTGTTGCGGAGAATAACTTTTAAGATTTATTAGTGTTAATAGCTTGATATTATGTATAAATATAAAACCTATTGACAGTCGGTTTTATATGGTAAACAATAAACCTATTGTCGGTCGGTTTTTATTTACTCTGGCAAAATTTTATGACAAAAGAGGTAACTTCATGAAACTTGGTGAGCTGGAAAAACTGGTGCTGCAATACCTTTGGCAAAACGACTCTGCCGACGTGAAGCAGGTCTTTGGCCATTTTGAAAAAACGCGTGGCGGTAGTTTAAATACCATTCAAAGTACCCTGGATCGCTTGTATAAAAAAGATTTATTAACGCGCCATAAAGAGGGGCATGCATTTGTCTATCAGGCGAAAGTAGAAAGACATGAACTTATCGGCCAGTTAATCAAGTCGGTGACCAGTGATTTCATTACCGAAGACGACAGTAGCTTAGTGGCTGCCTTTTCTTCCATTTCAAAAGAGTTTAACGAAGAGCAGCTGCTTAAATTAGAGAGCCTGATTGAACAGCAACGTCTTAAGCTAGGGCAGGAAAGTAAGTAATGATTGAGGGGGCATTGGCTATTTGGCTCAATACACTTGCTATTGCAGTGATCACTTTTTTTATTGCCAATCTTGCCGTATCCCTGATTATTTCTGTTTTAGACCAGCGATTTCTTGGTATGGAGGTTGAGCCGCGCAAAAACATTTTATGGTTACTGGTGGTGATTCCCTGGTGCGTGGCTGTGCTGGTTTCTGGTTATTTTTTATATAAATTCAGTAGCCTGGATCCTTTTAGCTGGAGCACGGCTTATGCCCACTGGCATCATATGGATGTCTATGCTGTTTTTAGCTGGCACAGCATTACCTTGCTTTTGGCCTTACTCGGGATTGCTTATGTGCTGATCCGCAAAGTCAGTCTTTTGCTAAAGCATAAAAATGAATTGTCGCTTTTATCCGGCTTTGCCAGGAAAATAGGGCACCAGGTATATGAGTTGGAGCTGCCGCAAGCCTGCGCCTTTACCAGTGGCTTTTTGACTAAACATTGTTATATCACCTCTGGCATGCTTAAAGCGACAACAGTGCAGGAGCAGGCGGTTATTTTGGGACATGAAAAAGCCCATGCCAAACGTAATGATCCGTTAAAAAAATGGCTGTTCAGTATTTTGGCGACATTTTTTCTTCCCTCACTGACGGCGAGGTTAAAACTTCATATGACACTGGCCATGGAGCAGGCGGCAGATAACGCGGTTTTAAGTGAGGAGAATATTTCATCGACTATGGTAGCGGCGACTTTGGTCAAAGTCGCCCGGTTAAATGCTGCCGAAGCGCCGCTGGTGAATAATGAGCTGGTAGCCAATTTTGGCGCCGATGTCTTAGAGCAGCGGGTATTTTTTCTGCTTGGCCAGCTGGAGTTAAAGCCGGTAAATAAGCTGCTAACCCTGATATTTATTGTGCTTATTATTGCTGCCAGTTTATCTGCCATTGACAGCGTTCACCACCTGATGGAAACAATCTTTAGCCACTAATAGATATAGCCTGAATTCAGGTAAACCATAACAGCCGGCGGCTGTTTATTTTTAACCGAAAAACCGATCGGCGATCGGATTTACAATATTATCCCTTAATTTGATCTAAGGAAGAGGTGCTATGCCCATTCGTAGCTACATAAGAAAAAAACCGACTAGCAATCGGTTTAAAGCCAAGATGAAACTGGTCCTGTTGGGGTTAGTTGCTGTCTCATCCGGTGCTTTTGCGCAAACAAGTCTATCCCTTAATGATGCCATCAGGCTTACGCTGGCTCAGCATCCGCAGTTAAAAAAATATGCCTATCAGAGCGAGGCGGTAAAGGGCATGGTGCAGCAAGCGGGTATCTCGACCCCTATGAATATTAACCTGGATGTTGAAGATGTGATCGGAACCGGTAATTATTCCGGCTTGTCGGCAATGCAAACCACGCTGAGTATTTCCTGGTTGCTTGAAGATGAAATCATAAAATCGCGGGTAAAGGTGGCAGGTGAACAAGCACAGACCAGTGAACTTGCCCGTCAGGGGGAAGCCTTGGATTTAGCCGCTGAAACTGCTGGTATCTTTATCACGTTACTTGCTCAAAAAGAGCAATTAAAACTGGCTAAACTGGCCGAGGCGCAAGCGAAAAAAGTGCTGGAGAATATCACCGTCAGGGTGAAGGCGGGAAAATCAAATCTTGTTGATCAGCTGCGGGCAAAAGCAGCGCTTTCGCAAAAAGCTTTGGTGGTGGAAGATCTTAATCATGAGATCAAAGCGAGCCGGGCCCGCTTAGTCGCGCAATGGCAGGGGGATGCAAATATTCAAATTAACGGCAGCTTGCAAGATATCCCTTCAATTGAAGCGCTAAATGCTGCTGATAAAAAACTCAAAAACCATCCGAGATTAAAAGCTTTTGCTGCCAGGCAGCGTCTTGCACAATCAGAGATCAGCCTGGCCAAAGCGACAGAAAAACCTGCCTGGAAAATCAATACAGGGTTTAAACGCAATGAGCAGCTTGATGACTTTGCCTTTACCGCCGGTATCTCGATTCCTTTTGGCAGTGAAAACCGCAATCAGGGAAAAATATTGGCATTGCAGGCACAGCAGAATGAACAACAGGCACAAGCGGATGCCTGGTATCAGGAGACCTCTACCCGCTTGCTGTTGCTAACTCATAAGCTTAAGCACAACCGGCACGTTATTCAGGGGCTGGGGTCAGAAACCATACCCACCTTGGAGCTGGCGAGTGTAAAAGCAGGTCAGGCCTATCGCACTGGCAGCTATAGCTACACAGACTGGTACGCGGTACAGCAGGAGTTGCTTGCGGCTCAGACTGAACTGATAACCGCCTATACCAATATTCATTTAAATAAGATTGAACTGGAGCGCTTAACCGGTGCATCCATTTCACACTAATGCACTGTTAGTCAGAGAAAGCGAGACAAATATGAAACTTAAATCAATAGTGAGCGCTATGCTTATCGGTCAATTAGCCTTGAGCGGCGCACTGAGCAGCCAGGGTGTGTTTGCCCAATTTAATCCTGAGGCGGTAAAAGAAGCCGTGGAAAAAGGACCAAACAATGGCCGTATGTTACGTGATGGTGATTTTGCCATCGAACTGGCTATTTTTGAAGACGGGGTTCCTCCCGAGTTCAGGATTTTCGCGACAAAGGCCGGTAAAAAAATTGCCGCACAAGACGTTGAGGTGAATGTTAAATTAACCCGGTTGGGGGATGTTATCGACGATATTAATTTCTTTGTTGAAAATGATTACCTGCGCGGCGATATGGAAATCTATGAACCTCATTCTTTTGTTGTTACCTTAAGCGCCAGCCATAAAGGTAAAAGCTATTCATGGTCTTATGACAACTTTGAAGGCCGTACCGCCATTAGCGATGAAATGGCGCAGGTGATGAATATAAAAACCGAAACGGCCGGCAGCCAGATGTTCAATGAAATCTTAAAAGTGTTCGGCGAACTCAAACTTGCCCCAAATGCGACCCGTGATGTCAGCGCCCGTTACCCGGGAGAAGTGAAAAAACTCGCTGCGGTATTAGGGCAGCATGTCAAAAAAGGCCAGGTATTGTTTACCATAGAAAGCAATGAAAGCCTGCAAACTTACCCTGTTTACGCCCCTGTGAGTGGTGTGATCACGGCGCAGAATATTGCCGTTGGTGAACAAGCTAATGGCAGAACCTTATTGACTATCACAGACACCAGTAAACTGATTGCCGAGCTTGGCGTTTTCCCTATGGATAAAGCCAAAGTCAAGCTGGGCGCCCCGGTCAAAATTTTCATTCCCGGCAGCGAGCAGGTGATTAACTCGCAATTGTTTGATGCCTTGTTCGCCCTTAACCGCCAGCAGGCGAAAATTTTCAGGGCAGAAGTGAATAATACCAACGGCGCACTCAGTGTCGGCCAGTTTGTCAGCGCCGAGATTTCTCTGGCCAGTTACCCTGTGCCGCTGGCGGTTAAGTCTACCGGATTACAGGCGTTTCGGGATTTCACCGTAGTGTATGCCAAAGTCGGGCAGCAATACGAAGTCAGAATGCTGGAACTTGGCCGGGAAGCCGGTCCCTGGGTAGAAGTACTGGGGGGCTTGCCTCAAGGTACTGAGTATGTGGCCCAGAACAGTTATCTCATTAAAGCCGATATCGACAAATCGGGCGCCTCGCACGATCACTAAGGAAGCCCTATGTTAGAAGCTATTTTAAAATTTTCGATACAGCGCAGTAAGCTTATCCTGATATTTGTGCTGGCGCTTGCGGCTTTGGGGGCCTGGAATTTTACCAAGTTGCCTATTGATGCCGTGCCTGACATTACCAATGTCCAGGTAGTGATTAATACCGAAGCGCCCGGTTATACGCCGCTGGAAGTTGAACAAAGGGTGACTTTCCCGCTGGAAACGGCATTGGCGGGTGTACCTGGTTTGGTCAATACCCGCTCTGTGTCCCGCTATGGTTTGTCTCAGGTAGTGGCCATTTTTACCGACGACACCGATGTTTATTTTGCCCGCCAGCTGGTGGGGGAAAAACTCAACGGGGCAAAAGCGGATCTGCCAAAAGGTATAGAGCCTGAGCTGGGACCAATTTCAACCGGCTTGGGGGAGATCTTTATGTTTACCGTCGACTCCGTGCCCGGCGCTACCAATGAAGATGGCAGTTTGATCACGCCTACCGATCTGCGTACTGTGCATGACTGGATCATCCGTCCCCAGCTGATGCAGGTGGAAGGGGTTGTCGAAGTCAATCCAATCGGCGGCTTCAAAAGAGAAATTCTTATTGCCATCAAACCGGAAAAATTACTCGCCCATGGCTTAAGCCAGCAGGATGTGATCCGCGCCGTCGGCGAGCACAACCAAAACCGGGGAGCGGGTTTTATCGAACGAAACGGCGCTCAGTGGCTGGTGCGTTTGCCCGGGCAGTTAGCCGATCTTGAGCAATTGGCCAATGTGCCGATTGCCACGAAAACAGGACTGGGTTTAAAGGTAAAAGATGTTGCCGAGGTGAAAGAAGGCAAAGAGCTGAGATCCGGCGCCGCCACGCAAAATGGCCGGGAAGTGGTGATGAGTACCGTGTTTATGCTTATCGGTGAGAATAGCCAGAAGGTGGCCAAGGATGTCGGGGAAAGGCTTAAGGAAGTTAATAAAAGTCTGCCGCAAGGCATAGTGGCCACCGCCGTTTATGACAGGACCAAACTGGTCAATAAAACCTTAACTACCGTGGAAACCAACCTGACGGAAGGGGCGATCCTGGTGATTGTTATCCTGTTCCTGTTACTGGGTAACTTCAGGGCGGCATTATTAACGGCGGCGGTTATTCCCTTTGCCATGTTGATGACGGTAACCGGCATGGTACAAGCCGGGGTCAGTGCCAACTTGATGAGTTTAGGCGCACTCGATTTTGGCCTTTTGGTGGATGGCGCCATTATTATTGTTGAAAACTGTATGCGCCGTTTAAGCCAGGCATCCCAGAGCAACAAGAGCAAGGTGTTGCCGCTAAATGAACGCTTGTCGTTAGTGTTTGACGCCACCAGGGAAGTGATACGCCCGGCATTATTCGGGGTCTTTATTATCACCGCGGTTTACCTGCCTATTTTCGCCCTTTCCGGGGTAGAAGGAAAAATGTTCCATCCTATGGCCATTACTGTGGTGATCGCCCTGGTAAGCGCCATGATACTGTCGATTACTTTTGTCCCGGCCGCCATTGCCTTGATGTTTAAAGGCCCTGTCCTTGAAAAAGAGAATATCATCATGAAGGCGTGCGAGGCATTTTATAAGCCGGTACTGATCTTTGCCCTTAAAGGACGCTACTTGATTATTGCCGTTGCCGTAATGCTGGTCTCCAGCGCCGGTTTTATGGCGACTAAAATGGGCAGTGAGTTTGTGCCTAACCTTGACGAGGGGGATATCGCTATGCACGCGCTGCGCATACCCGGCACTTCGTTAAGCCAGTCCATTGAGATGCAAAAAGCACTGGAGGCCCGTATCCAGCAGCTACCTGAAGTTGAACGGGTATTTGCCAAAGTCGGTACCGCCGACGTGGCAACCGATGCGGTACCGCCGAGTGTTGCCGATAATTTTATTATTATCAAACCACGGCAAGAGTGGCCCGACCCGGATAAACTTAAGGCAGAGCTGGTGCGCGAGCTTGAAGCCCTGGTGACCCCGGTACCGGGTAACCGCTATGAGTTTTTGCAACCCATTCAAATGCGCTTTAACGAGTTATTGGCCGGGGTGCGTGCCGAGCTGGCGATCAAGGTTTTTGGTGATGATTTTGATACCCTGGCAGGTCTTGGCAAAGAAATCGAATCGGCCATTGTCGGTGTTGACGGTATTGCCGATGTACAGGTAGAGCAAACCACGGGCTTGCCGATATTAACCCTGCTCCCTAAAGATGAACGACTGGCGGCTTATGCCTTGTCAAAAGCAGACTTGCAGCAGCAGGTAGCCATTGCCTTAGGCGGTGAATCCGTTGGCAAGTTCTATCAGGGGGACAGACGCTTTGACATTGTTGTCAGGCTGCCCGAGCAGCAAAGAAGTGATGTGCGAAACCTTAACCAGTTGCCGATCCATTTAAGCACAGGTGGCTTTGTCCCCTTACAGGAAGTTGCCCGCATTGAGCTGATTGCCGGTGCCAACCAGGTAAACCGGGAAAACGGCAAACGCCGCGTGGTGGTGACCGCCAATGTGCGCGGCCGGGATCTCGGCAGTTTTGTTAATGACATTAAATCGGCTATCGATGATAAGGTATTGTTACCGTCCGGTTATTGGGTGGAATACGGCGGTACCTACCAAAAACTAGAGTCGGCATCGAAGCGCCTGAGCATAGTTGTGCCGGTCACTTTATTATTGATCATCGGCCTGTTATTGCTTGCCCTGTCATCCTTTAAGGATGCCATGATTATTTTCACCGGTGTGCCTTTGGCCCTTACCGGCGGCATTTTTGCCCTGATATTAAGGGATATTCCTTTTTCTATATCTGCTGCCGTTGGCTTTATTGCCCTGTCGGGGATCGCCATCTTAAACGGCCTGGTAATGGTGTCCTTTATCCGCGAGCTGCGTAAAGACAAGATAGGCTTGGATGAGGCCATTATCAAAGGAGCGCTGACCCGCTTAAGGCCGGTACTGACTACCGCCCTGGTAGCTTCTTTGGGCTTTATTCCTATGGCGATAAACACCGGCATTGGCTCTGAAGTACAACGCCCGTTAGCGACTGTGGTGATCGGCGGTGTCATTTCTTCCACTATTTTAACTTTGTTTGTGCTGCCGGCACTGTACCGTTTGCTTCATGGTAAAGCAGCACGGCAGGCGGAGCACCTGAATACATCAACACTTCAATCACAAGGACAAATATAAATGTCAGTAAAATTTAAACTCAGCTATTTGCTGTATCCGTTAATGCTGCTGATGGCAATGGCTTCAATAGAAGCCTTTGCCCACGGGGTGGATAGCAGTACCCGTAATTTTTTAGAAACGAACTCAGGTGTACAGATCATTCCCTTCATGTATATCGGCGCGAAACATATGGTGACCGGATATGATCATCTGCTTTTCCTGGTGGGGGTATTATTTTTCCTTCACCGCAGTCGGGACGTTTTACTTTATGTCAGTATGTTCACTATCGGCCACAGTGTCACCCTGATGACCGGCGTACTCGCCAATGTCCAGATTAATGCCTATCTGATAGATGCCATTATTGGTTTGTCGGTGGTTTATAAAGGCTTTGATAATTTAGGCGGCTTTAAACACTTTTTTGGCAAACAACCTAATCCCAAAGCGGCGGTGCTTATTTTCGGTTTATTCCACGGATTTGGTTTGGCAACCAAGATTCAGGAATTTCAGCTGCCGGGGGAAGGCCTGGTGGCCAACCTGCTGGCATTCAACGTTGGCGTGGAACTGGGGCAGTTTATGGCGTTGCTGTTTATTTTGTTGACCATCAATTACTGGCGCAAGCACGAAAGCTTCAACAGGTTTGCCAAAACCACCAACACCGCCTTGATGAGCGCCGGCTTTATGCTGGTCGGTATGCAGTTAACCGGATACTTCATTAACTAATTACCCCTTTATAACCAAAAACTAACAACGAAAAATCAGTAACCAAAAACTAAGAGATATTTATTTATGGAATCAAATCAAGAAAGCCGCTCCCTTATTAAAGCGTCAGTTATCGCCTTTAGCACCGCCATACTTGCCCTTGTATTCTTTATTTTACCCGCAGAATACAACCTGGACCCGACCGGTGTCGGCAAGCAGCTTGGCCTGACGGTTTTTAATGATAACCAGGCTGCTGCCAATACCGGCGCGCAAGGTTCAAGTGAAAAGGCCCCGGGTGAACAAAACTCTGTGGTGTTGACTGTACCTGCGGGTAAGGGCATAGAGTACAAATTGTCGGTGAAGCAGTTCAAGAAGGTGAATTATGAATGGCTGACTGACGGCGGTGAGGTTTATGTCGACCTTCACGGTGAACCCGCCGGGGATACCAGCGGATACTTTGAAAGTTATGCCATTGCTACTTTGCCTGAAATGAAGGGCAGTTTTACCGCACCCTTTGACGGCTCCCATGGCTGGTACTGGAAAAACACTTCTTCAAAAGACATGCAAATTCAACTGCTTTTCGATGGCGATTATGTCATTGAAGGGCTGAAATAAACTTCACTAACAAAAATTAACGACACCATTTATAAGGATAAACCAGTGAAAATGTTATTAAAGTTAATACTCATCGCTACAATTTCCATTTCAGGCTCTGTCTTTGCCCATACCGGCGGACATGGTCAGGTAAGCGCAGACAAAGCGGTTACCATTGCGCAAACCTCGGCCAAAATGCTGACCTTTAAAGATCACGGTATGGCTGTTGGCAAAATAGATAAGTCATGGAATAAGGTTACAAAAGAGAATTTTACCTTACTTGAACAAAGCGGCGACGTTTACATTATCAAAGGGGTCAATACCGAGTCCCATCAGACCCTGTATTTTACCATTAGCAAGCAGGGACAAGTGATGGAAGTGGCTGAGCCTGCGAATTTTAAATCAGACCATGGTCATGCCCATTAATACCTTTGAGTTTGGCTAAACCGCGCGGTTTCACGGAGGAAGCCGTGTTTTAAAAAGCTTGAACTTCGGGAGGTGTTTTATGCTCGGGCAATTTAACATGGCAATAATACCAGGCAGATAGTTCAAATAGCAGAAAAACTATAGGCTTTTAGGTTACTAAGGTGTAACTTAGCGTTTTGCGCTGCGAGCTTGGGAGTCATTGATGTACTTTATCGCGGGATTTGGCTTGTTATTGATGTTGTTAAGTAGCGTGATGGTTGCCAGCCCCCAGTATTGGTCTGACGGCATTGTAAAGTTTAGCCAAAAGCCTTATTTTCACTGGTTCGAAGTGATTAGCCGACTGGTTGGTGGAGGTTTTTTGATAAGTTATCACCAGGTAAGCTTATATCCAAAGTTAATACTTGGCCTGGGCACTTTACTTATCGCGGTTGCTTTTGGCTTGGTTATTTATGGCTCAGAGAAACATCGTAATTTCGCCGTCTGGTCGGCAAAAAAATTTAGACCTGTCTTCAGGGGGGCCGGTGTCGGGGCTTTTATTTTCGGGTTGTTTTTAGTTTATGTTGCCAACCCGGGTTTTTAGCCCACCAATATCAAAGGGATTAATTTGAACGTCAGGTTTATGTTGCTTTTTTGGCTTTTTGTAAATGTTGTCCAGGCAAAGCCGGCAATAGAGGAGCGCTTTGAATTTTACGATATTTATCCTGTATCAAAGGAAGACATTCGCAGCGAAATTAAACAAAGAACTCCGCTCATCAACCAAGGCAGCAGATTTGACGGACGCACCTTATGGCAGGTTGCATGGCAATATTACCGAAAAAAAAGTGATGACCTTTGCCATATAACAAAGAATGAAATCACCTTGAAAGTCCTTTATACCATGCCGGCAATTGCGCCTGAGTTCAGCGTTAAGCCAAAAGTAAGGGATGCCTTCGACAGTTATTATCAAGCCTTGCTTAATCATGAGCAGGGCCATACAAAAATAGGCATTCAGGCGGCAACAGCGGTTGAACAGGCGTTATTAAATTTTAATGGCTTTAGCCATTGCCAGGCACTCGATACTGCCGTCAATAAGGCAATAACAGCAATAATCAATAGCCATCATCGCCAGGATGAAGATTATGACCGGCAAACCGGGCATGGCAAGCTTCAGGGCGTTTCCATAAACAATCCTTGATAGTAAGTTCAGGCTATGAGCCTTATTTGCCGTATGACCAAATATAACTCTCTGCTGTTAAACCATCAGCGATAGCTTTGTTCCTGAGCTGCAAAGCTTCTTTTTTAGAGATATTACTGGCAATGGCCACGGCATAAGGTTTAGCAAAGCCCTGGGGGTTATATACTTTGGCCTTATAATTTTTCTTTTCCAGGCTTTTGGCCTGTGCTTTTGCCTGTTTGTAGCTATTGTGTGAGCCAACAATAACAAAGTAGCTGTTCTGCTGCGACGTTTGCAGCTTTGTTCCGGCAACTCCCCTTAGAAACCGTGACCAGCCGCTGATCTTGGGCTCTTTTAGCATCTGCTCATTTTGATATTGTTTTTTCTTGGTGCTTTCCGCTGAGGGGTTGGCGGCAAAAGCTTGCGGGAAAATAGAGATTGAGTATTGATTTGCCAGCGGGGATACGGGGAGGCTTTCATTGCTACCGATGCCGCCATTGATAAAGGTTGCCAATAAAGCCGGCGCCGCCAATCCCAGTTGGAAAACTTTAAAGGGTTCGTTTTCGGTTTTATGCAGGTAGGCAACAAAAGCTCCCAGGAAAATCAGTATGATACACCTGACAATAAGACCTACCCAATCGAGAATTTCATAGTTGACTACGGCTGTTTTAAAATCAATTGACAGCAAAGTCACCAGGTAGGGGGTAATGCCGCCTATCGCCCCTAAAGCAATACGTTGGTTTAGCTTCATCACGACTCTCCAAACTGTGTGGGTAAATTTGCTCTATTCGCAGTTGTTGCTATTACTGTGCTGCCAGAGCTGCTTTTATCTCACTTCAGTTGATCTTTATCGGTCCTAAGAGAGCAAAACTGATCTGCTTTTTATCAAAACCCTCGCTATATCAATAAGCTAGTTTGCGGCTGCTCAATAAACTCAATATAATCATGGCTGAGCCCGTAAGCTCTATTTACTTATAAAAAGAAGGATGTATTAATGAAACTCAAGTCAGTTATTATGCTTTGTGCTATGTCTTTATCTTCTGCCGCAATGGCGGGAAGTTACCAGTACGGTAAGGTAAGCGAATTAATTACCGAAGGCGACAGGGTGACGTTTCAACTGGATACCACTAACGGTATCGATATCAGGGATGAAAGCTGTAACGGCCAAACCCTGAACTTTGTTATTGACTTTAACACTAAAGCTACCGCACAAATCATGTACCAGACGGCGCTTGAGTCCAAACGTGATGGCATTAATATTGGCGTAAACGGCGAAGGTAACTGCGGCATCGGTGGTGAGTTTGAACAGGTGAGCACCATAGCACGCTAACCAGGAGTTAAGCTGCTGTTTGCTCGATAGCAGCAGCTTAGAAAAAGATGCGTTAAGCAGAGTCTTTTTGCTGCTCATGGTTATCCGCGGTTATGTTGCCTTCGGCTATCACCTTGGGCAGTTGCTCTAAAATGATTTGCTGCCAGAGCTGTTGCTGATCCTGTTTGAAAAAGCCAAAGTGGCCAATGTGCTTTTGCCTGAATTCACTGGGATGAAATATCTGCAGTTGCTTTTTTGCCTTGGGAAAACGTGCTATTAGATCTTCTATGGTTTTTCTGGGAGAAAAACTGACATCATCAGTAAAGCCGACTGCATGGATACTTCCTTGATATTCATGATAATAGGTTTGCTTTAGCGTCTTATCTGAAAATAAATATTCCTGGTTTGTGCTCCAGTTGCGCCATTCCAGGGCTATTCCTTTGGGCAAGTCATGGCCTATACCCAGTTTGCCGGGAAGATAATTCAGGGTTTTTACCACTGCAGGTAGCAGTAAATACCAGGTCAGCAACATTTTTGGCCATTGGCTTAAGGGATATAATTTCCAGCTGCAGGTGCCGGAGCTGATCAAGATGATCTGTTTTATTTTATCAAGCGACTGGCATAAGCCGGTTAGATGACCGCCGGCGCTGTGGCCTATCAGGGTGATATCCTGCCAGCGGGCCCATTGATTATCAGTGACATGATGCAGTAGGGCATCAAGATCTAAACTGCCCCAATCCCTTAATTGCGCCGGGTCGGTTTTGATATTTTCACTTTGTGAACCGCCTATGCCTCTGGGATCCCAGGTGATAACACTGCAGCCGTGTTCGGTCAGGTATTGTGCCAGTGCCCGGTAAAAGTCCTGCTTTATTCCCAGGGCCGAGTTAATGATGATAAAGCGGTTATTCGCAGCCGTTGCCGGGAGATATTGAGTGGCAGACAGCACCCGGCCATCCTTGCATTTTACATTAAATTTGATTGTCATAAATTCACCTCTTCCCTATCATAAACCCTGGACTATACTCCACGGTCAAGAGGAAATGATGCAAATAGGGGCATTGTGCCAAAGCACAGGTATGAGCAAAGACACTATACGGTTTTATGAAAAAATCGGTCTGTTGGGGGACATTAAACGTAAAGCCAACGGTTATAAAGATTATTCTCAAGGCCATGTCGAACAGTTGAAATTACTCAAACACGCTAAGGAATTGGGCTTTACCCTCAATGAAATCAAGGAGCTGGCGGGGCTGTTTTTGTCAAAAAAACTGCCGCCGCAGGCAATGAATGATTATCTGAAAAAGAAAGAAGTGGAAATAGATAAAAAAATAGCCAGGTTACAGGCTTTTAAACAGGAGATTAAAGATACGCTGGCGGGTAATTGCATTTATAAAGAGCAGTTGATTAAGGCATCTGCCGAGGGCTAAAAAATCTTTCTGGCCCGGACAAAGCTGTTATCAGATAAATTCATTTATTTATTCAATACTTATTCAAACCGGGAAGAAAATCGCAAACAGGAGTTACCTCTTAGCCTTATATATGGTTTAATAACTGTAAATAAAAACAGTGATAAAGCCCTAATATGGAAACTTCCCTTTTACCTGAGCCATTTTTTCAACATCCCCTGTTTATTTTTCTCCTTATTTTCGCTGGTCTTTTTCTGATCGCTTTTTTGCTGTTGTGGCGAAAACTTGCACAAATTGCTTTGTTGCAGCAGTTAAGCCAGCAAGAAAATGGAACCGAGTCCTTAAACAACCAGCTGACGCAATGGGGACGGGCGCAGGAAAAAGCCTTTGATAAATTTCAGCAACAACTCCAGTATTCGCACCAGCACCAGGTGAAACAACTGGGAGAGGTGAAAGTGTATTTTGAGCAGCAAATTGCCGATTTACGCATTAAGCTGCTGCGCCAGATCAGTGAGCAAAACAGCAAACAGGAATACAGCAACCGGCAGTTTTTCCAGGAATTATCCCAGTCGCTTAATGAGCAAAAAGAGCAGTTTAACCACAACCAGCTAAAAGCGGTGGATCAGCTGATTGAGCATTTAACGAAAACCACCCGGGAAAACCGCGAAGAGTTGTCTAAGACCCTGGCGAGCAGCAGCGAACAAATGTCGGTTAAAATGAATGAGCTGACCGGCGCCACCGATAAACGCCTGGCTGATATCAGTGTCCAGGTGGAAAAACGTTTAAGCGACGGCTTTGATAAAACCACCAAGACCTTTAACGATATCTTGCAAAGGCTGGCGTTAATCGATGATGCTCAGAAGAAAATTACCGAATTATCTACCAATGTGGTCAGCCTGCAGGAAGTGCTGGCGGATAAACGCTCGCGTGGGGCTTTTGGTGAGGTACAGCTCAATGCACTCATTAGGAATGTATTGCCTGAGCAGCATTTTTCACTGCAACATACTTTATCCAATGGCAAGATTGCCGATTGCGTGTTGTTTTTACCGCCGCCGACCGGGGATGTGGTGATAGATTCCAAATTCCCGCTGGAAAGCTACCGTAAGATGATGGACAACGAACTGGGGGAGCTCGAGCGCAAAGCGGCGGAGCGCCAGTTTAAAGCCGATATTAAAAAACACATCAATGATATCAGTGACAAATATTTAATTGACCGGGAAACCTCCGACGGCGCCATTATGTTTATTCCGGCGGAGGCGATTTTTGCCGAAATCCATGCCCACCAAAGTGAACTGGTGGAATTTGCCAATAAGAAACGGGTATGGCTGGCATCCCCGACCACCTTGATGGCGATTTTAACTACCGTGCGTTCGGTATTAAAAGATGAAGCCACAAGGCAGCAAATTCACCTGATCCAGCAGCATCTTTCCATGTTGTCGCAGGATTTTGGCCGCTTTAAGGGCCGCTTTGCCAACCTGGCGAAACATATCGATCAGGCGGCATCGGATGTTAAACAAATTCATACCTCTGCCGATAAGATCACTAACCGTTTTGAAAAAATAGAGCAGGTGGACTTACAGGAAGGCCAGCATGAGCCATCACTTGAGTTGGCCCCGGGACAGAGTCTGGCCCATAAGTCATAGCAAGAAAGGGACAGCTGCTTTATTTGTCATGACAGGCAATTATCGGAGAATTTTTATTTTCTGCGATAAAAACAAAGATAATTTAATGAAAATACATGAAATGGTCGCCTGCTAACTTGAGAGTCTGTTATTCTGTGTTTGATTTGAATAAGCTCCCGGCAAACATAACTGTATTTATTGCCGGCGCTGTGTTTAGAACGCCATCCGGATTAACCGCTCTTGTTTTGAGTGGATGCTTTAAAAAGAAGTAGGGTAGTGAGTTGTTTAAGTTAGAAGGTTTTAATGTTACCGCATTGAGTATTGCCGGCTCTGTGCTGGTTTTTGCTCTGATGATACATTTTCAGGCATTTTGGCAGCCGTGGCAGCATATTATGGTGAATGTCTTATATGCGCTGATCGGTATTACCATAATCTTTGCGGCCCAGTTCAGCCGTAGCCGTTTCTCCCTGTTGGCCGCCTTATGGCTGGTTTTTTACCTCAGTTTAGAATATACCTTGCCCTGGTCCGCCTGGCTAAAAAGCCACAAAGACTGGATGTTATTAACCGGAGTCGGGGTTTTTGCCTTATTTTCCGTGATCAAAGATCGCGGCCTGCTTAGCGTGCACGGTCCGGGGCGTTTGCTGATCATTGCCATGTGCGGTCTGGTAGCCCATGTCTGGTTATGGGCCAGTGATTTGATCCTTGCCCAGGTGCCTAAAACCGATCCCGCTTACGATTATGTCCAGCTGCTGTCCCTGGAAGTACCCGTGGTGCTTGCCAGTATGGTGTTGCTGTGGCAAAGCCTGGTGAAGGCAAACTTGCTGTTAAGCGCTTTGCTGGTCAGTTTTATTATCTGGTGCGTGCAATATTACCAGTTAATTGCCTTGCCCTGGGAGGTGATTTTAACGGTACTGGTATGTCATTACCTGCTGGTGGTGGTTATCGACTCCTATTTTCTCGCCTACCGGGATGAACTCACCGCTTTGCCCTCGCGCCGGGCGCTGAACCAGCTGGCCTTGTCCCTGGGACGTAAATATACCGTGGCCATGCTCGATATTGATCATTTTAAAAAATTCAATGATACCTATGGCCATGATATCGGCGATCAGGTGTTAAAGTTGGTGGCGTCAAAACTGTCAAAAGTACGCGGCGGCGGTAAGGTTTACCGTTATGGCGGTGAAGAATTTACTGTGGTTTTTCCCGGGAAATCCGCCGCCCACGCCGTGGCTGAACTGGAAATATTACGCCAGAGCATAGCGGACTACAAAATGGTGATCCGCGATCCTAACCGGCAAACTAAACAGGCGCGTAACGGCAGTAAAAATAAGGGCATGAAAACCGTCAGTATCACGATTTCTATCGGGGTTGCCATGCGTGGCAGTAAGCAAAACTTTGACCGGGTGCTTAAGCTTGCCGATGAGGCCCTGTACCGGGCCAAGAAAAACGGCCGTAATAATGTCAGTCAGTGATGTTTGATTTTTCAGCCCCAAGTGTCGATAGTTGGGGCTGGGCTTTATTATGCTGTTACCTTTTCGTTTTATCGCAAGCGATTTAATTGCCGATTCTCTTTCTGACGGCAAACCCTACTAATGCCAGGCCAAGCAGCATAGCGGTTGCCGGCTCAGGCACCGGAGCGGTACTTGAGGGAAGAAAATCGGCGCCGACATTATCAAAGTAGCCTTTGCCTTCCTGACTCCACAGGCCTGCCGTACCGCCGCTAAAGGTATCATCAGTGTAGCTTTGCTCGAAAACCGGCAAGGATTCAAAGTCACTGTTGTCCCAGATACTGGCGGTAAACTCATTACCCTGGCCTTGGACCTGCATGCTATAGCTGCTGCCGGTGGCCGGTGTAAAACCTATATTGGCATCACTTGTGGTGACATAAGAAATCTGGCCATCAATAAAACGGGTAAAGCGAAAAGCGCCGCCGGTCCAGCCGGGGAAAAAGTGCATAGAATAAAAATTTGACGCATCCTGGATGTTAAAGGCGATCCCTACAGCGCTCCAACCGACCCGGATGTCTTGTGCTCCCAGCGCCGTTCTGAAAATGAAATCATCACTATATTCCCCGTTAAGCGCAATCACTTGTCCCGGGGTTGCCGTGTAATAGCTTGAGCTGGCACTTTGGTGTAATGTTCCGTCTTGTACGCCCCATTGGCCGCCAAGGACGTTCCAGTGGCTTAAATCGCCGGAATTAAAGTTATCGGTAAAGACTATCTGGGATGCCTGGATGCTGAGGCTGCTAATGAAAAAAGTGGTTAGGGCTATTATTATTCTTAACGTCATTGTCTGTCCTTTTTAATACTTAATTACTACAAGTTAGTTTCCTGTTGGTATGGAGGCTAACGCAGAATTCATTCAAAATGCTTTTGAACTCCTTTAAAAAATTAGCAGTATTCGTGCCATGAAAAGCGTCAGAATTTTGCTATTGAGACAGAGGTAATCAGGTGATGGCTACTGAGCCGCTTGGCGGGCAAAAATGGAAACCGCAATAAGGGAAGTTGCGCTTTCCATTTTATCTTTGAACCAGCACCTAAGATTGATGCCGGTTTTTATTATTAAATGCTTTGACGCTTTCTGCTTCTGGCGCAAATGCCCAGTAAAGCCAATCCAAGCAACATAGCGGTGCTTGGCTCAGGTACAGACACAGGGGGCTGGACTGTCGGATCTTCAGAGATATCTTTAACGCTGCCGTTGCAGTTGTTGGTGTCGCAGTCATAACCTACCGATTGGGCGCGTATTGCCACCCGGGTAAACAAAGTTTCATCTAAGATCAGATCGCCTTTTGCCAGCCCGAAAGAAAATAAGGTGACATAGTCACCGCCCGAGCCTTGATCTCCTACTTTAAAAAGGTTGTCAAAGTTATAGCGGGTCGCACCGTTAAAATTACAACCGGGACCGCAGCTTAATGAATCCGTGGTGTAATTTGAAAAATCATAGGTGGAGTAATTGACCAGGTCGGCAGGAATATCAAAATCGGCCGTGGTATCAAAAGCAAAACCTAAAATGTCACCGGTCGGGTTTGCTGTACCTATGCCGATATTAAAGGTAAAAAAGCCGTCATTGCTTTCATCGTCAATGCTGACCCGCCAGTCGATTTGGTAACCGCTGTTATATTGCCAGTCTTCGAAGGTAATGACCGTGGCATGGCTGATGGCGGTAAAAGATAGCAGAAGTGTGGTGAGTAGTGCTTTTATCATGTAGATTCCTTTCTCAACTCTCCGGGAGGACTTACCCGGTGGAGTATTCGTTTTTATTATTAATTTATAAGCCTTTTTCCTGCGTCGGCTTATTTGTGTTTTGCTTTAATCTGCACTAGCAGGTAAAGCGTTAGTATGAGCGTCAACATATCTCGCGCCTAGCATAAGCACAAATAACGCCAGTTAGCTTTTATTGTTATATATCATTGGATTATGTGTTTTTCGGGGAGGCTGGAGGTTTAGTGTGTAAATTTAGCTGACATTTGTGAGCTCAACAGAGAGGATTGCAGAAAGGCGGAGTTTGTTACTTGCAGGCTGTTATGATTTTACTTGCCTGCAAGTATTTCATCCGGGTAGATAAATGAGGGTTATTTCAGTCTTCTTACCGTGAAACCTATTAACGTCAGGGCGAATAAAAAGGCGGTGCCCGGCTCGGGCACTTGGGTTACGTCGTCACTTGGGGGAGTAGGGATATCTGTACCCGGAGTTTGTGAGTAGTCTTTTACGCTACCATTACAACTGCTGCTGTCGCAGTTGTTGCCGACTGACTGTGCCCGTATACCGACACGGGTAAATAAGTTTTCGTCCAGAGTTAAGCCGTTTTTGGCCAGCCCAAAAGAGAATTCGCTGACATAATCACTACCTGAACCTTGCTGACCTACCCGGAAAATATAATCAAAATCGTTGCGGATTGCACCGTTGAAATTACAGCCTCGGCCGCAACTTAAAGAGTCGCTAGCAAATGAAGACAGCTCATAAGTTGAGTAATTGATGAGATCTGTGCTCAGGTTAAAGTCAGCCGAGCTGTCAAAGGCAAAGCCTAAAATATCACCGCTGGGGTTTACTTCGCCGATACTGATGTTAAAAGTAAAATAATCTTCATGGCTTTCATCGTCAATGGTTACCTGCCAGTCGATGTGATCATCGCTGTTATATTGCCAATCATCAAAGGTAATGATACTTGCCTGACTGGTGATGGTGAAACAAAGGAGGATGGCGCTAATAAGTATTTTTATCATAAAGAGTCTCTGTTCAAATGAACGACCTGCTTGACTCCTGTCCTGCGTTTATCTAATCCTTGATCTGCTCCCTGGCTTAATGGTTACTGCAACTGATGCTTAAGCAAGGAGAAAGACGGTAGTTTTTGAATTCTTTTTATAATGATTAAGTGGTTTGTATATATTCTGCTATTAGCACAAGGTGTGCCAAGGTAGATAAAGGCTTACATAACATATGGTTATGTTGTTTTTGTTTTCTGGAATATCTTTGATGTAAAAATTACTGACAATAGAGTAACCCTTTTTTAACTTGAGTGAAAAAAGGGTTACTTATCTTGCCGCCGTCAATCAGGCAATAAAGGCGACATTGATGAAAACTATGGTTAGCAATACCGGGCAAACAAAGCGCAGGTAATTACCCCAGAGTTTCAAGTAAATATTATTATCCAGCACGGCTTTATCGGTGAGTTTATTACCCCGGTTCCAGATCCAGCCGACCACGAAGAAATAAAATAAACAGCTCAGCGGCTGGAAAATTGTGGTTAATACCCGGATCACCAGGCCGAATAAAGTATCGAAAAAGGCCACCAGCAACATACTGCTGCATAAGACAATAAAGGAAACCAGCCAGGTGGCTTTTTTACGGGATAAGGCTTTTTCTTCTACCAGGTACGATACCGGCACTTCAGTGGAAGAGATGGTAGAGGTCAGGGCGGCAATAGAGAGCAGCGAGAAAAAGCCGGCTGCAACGATCAACCCGACCGTGCCCATGGAATTAAATAACGCCGGCAGAATTTGGAAGATCAGCTGGCCTTCCCCGATCAGCTCTTCGTTATTAAAGATTTCATGACCTGCGTGCTGGGCGACGAATAACGCCGGAATGATCAACAAACCGGCTAAAAAGGCGATCATGGTATCCAGCACGCCGATAGAGAGCACCAATTTACCTAAGTCTTTGTCCTTTTGCATATAGGAGCCATAGACCATCATGCCGCCGACCCCGATGGACAGGGAGAAAAATGCCTGGCCCATGGCAGAAATTACCAGTTTGGGGTCGGTAACCTGGCTAAAATCCGGGATCAGGTACACAGCCAGTCCTTGTCCTGCGCCTTCTTGTTGCAGGATATAGACAATCAGGCCGATGAGCATCACCAGTAACAGTGGCATTAGCCTGGCCGACCACTTTTCGATACCGCCATGAACCCCCTGATGAACAATTGCAGCCCCTAGCAGGATAAATACCGGGGTAAAGATAATATTACGTACTGTGCTGTCACTGGAGAGCCAGGCAGATAGCTCGGCTAAACCGGCTAATTCGCTGATAGCCGACAAGGCATGGGCCAGCATCCAGCCGGCAACTATGGTATAAAAACTTAACATCATGATCGCGCCGCACAGGCCTATTTTACCTACCGTGCGGCCAACTCGCGGCATACGGTTGGCACAGGCTTCTCCCAAAGCGCTGACCGGGTTTTTTTGTGCCTGGTTACCGATATAAATTTCGGCAAATAGGGCCGGCAATGCCAGCAGCAGGGTGACTACCAGATAAACAAATAAAAAGGCGCCGCCGCCGTTATTGGCAGCATTGGTGGGAAAACCCCAGATATTACCCAGGCCTATGGCCGAGCCGGCTGCCGACAGGACAAAGCCGATACGTGAATGAAAGGAATCTCTGCTTATGGACATCTTTTAATGGTTTATTTTTTTAATTTGCGTCGAGCTTACCGAGTTAAGGCGGGATAGGGAAGCAATTTTAACAAGTGATTGACTATCTGTTTAAGCTTTATGCCAAAAACAAAATTCCAGTCTCTTTGGCTTATCTGTCTCTTGAGATGACTAAGGCAGTTAACTTAAAGTTAAGCACCCTGAATATACATTCATTTTTTTTATTGAAAAGTAAAATTAATAAAATTATTGTTATCTAAATAATAGGGATAGAGTGAAATATCAACGGCTGCTTTTAAGCCCTTTAACCTGACTTTTACTTAGGCTTTTACGTTAGTTAAGAAAGTGCAGGTTAAGTTAGGGAACAGCCATGCTAAGTAATACTTAAGCTAATGATATTAAAGCCGATAACGGATAAGCGCAGGCAAGAATGGATATACTTCAATCATATATTAACGGTGAATTTGTCGATAGCGGCGAATACTTTGACAATATCAACCCGGTTAACGGTGAGGTCATCGCCGGTATTTCTGAAGCCGATGAGGCCATGATCAACCATGCCATCAGCAGTGCACGCGCGGCACTCAAAGGCCCCTGGGGGCGGCTAAGTGTTAATGAACGTAGCGCTTTGCTGCATAAAGTTGCGGATCGCATGGCTGAACGTGAGCAGGAGTTCATTGATGCGGAAATTGCCGATACCGGTAAGTCGTTATTTCAGGTTAAAACCATAGATATTCCCCGCGGTACCGCTAATTTTCGCTTTTTTGCCGACCAGGTGAAATACCAGGGAGGTGAGAGTTTTATCACAGAAACCGCCAACGGGGAAAAAGCCCTTAATTACAGCGTGAACAAACCGCTGGGGGTGGTGGCGGTGATCTCTCCCTGGAATCTCCCTTTATTGCTGGCCACTTGGAAAGTTGCCCCGGCACTGGCCTGTGGTAACTGCGTGATCTTAAAACCTTCTGAAGAAACCTCCTCTACCGCAGTATTGCTGGCACAGGTAATGGACGAAGTAGGGGTGCCCAAAGGCGTCTTCAATCTTATTTTGGGACGTGGTAAGGCCGTTGGCGACAAACTCACCTCGGCCCCCGGTATCGATGCGGTGACTTTCACCGGCGCATCGGCAACCGGCAAACAAATCATGAAATCTGTGGCGGATACGGTCAAACCTATTTCTTTTGAATTAGGCGGCAAAAATGCCGCCATCGTTTTTGCCGAAGCGGATCTCGAAAAAGCCATTACCGGCATTGCACGGTCAACCTTTACCAACTGCGGTCAGGTTTGTTTGTGTACCGAAAAAGTCTATGTGCACCGTTCATTATTTCCCCCTTTCCTTGAAGGCCTGAAGCAGGCGGCAGAAAACATCAAGATCGGTTATCCGCTGGAGCAGGATGTATTTATGGGCCCCTTGGTCTCAAAGGTGCACCAGCAAAAAGTCCTGGCCTATTATCAACTGGCCCGGGATGAAGGAGCCGAGGTTGTCACCGGCGGCGGTGTTCCTGTGTTCAACGATGAAAGAGACAGCGGCTGTTTTATTCAGCCGACCATACTTACCGGCCTGGAAGATGAAGCCAGGGTAAACCAGGAAGAGATATTCGGTCCCGTGTGTCATGTATCGGTTTTTGACGATGAAGATGAAGTGATTAACCGGGTCAATAACACCTCTTATGGCCTGGCGGCTTCTATCTGGACCGAACATCTGGCACAGGCCCATAGGGTGGCGGCACAAATAGATGTTGGCCTGGTATGGGTGAACACCTGGTTCTTACGGGATCTGCGCGCACCCTTTGGCGGGGTTAAATTATCTGGCATTGGCAGGGAAGGGGGAGAGCATTCACTCGCCTTCTACAGTGAGCCCAGCAATATTTGTATAAAAATTGATGATTAACTTGCTGCTGTAAACATTAAGCAAGCTAAATACTTATTGGCATAAAAATAAGCATCACAATCAATAGGATGAATAAACGAAATGAGCACAACAGCTAAATTGGTGGCGGGAAAAGCAAAACCCAGGGGAGCATTTCCCCATGTGAAAGTCGCCGGTGATTTTATCTTTATTTCCGGCACCAGTTCACGGTTACCGGATAACAGCTTTGCCGGTGTTGACGTAGATGAAATGGGCACCACAAACCTGGATATTCAAGCACAAACCCGGGCGGTAATTGAGAACATTGGCGACATCCTCAATTCGGTCGGCGCTGAGTTAAGTGACTTGGTTGAGATCAGCAGTTTTTTGGTGAACATGAATGATTTTGGTGGTTATAACCAGGTTTATGGCGAATATTTTGATGAAACCGGGCCAACACGCACTACCGTTGCCGTACACCAGCTGCCTCACCCGCATTTATTGATTGAATGCAAGGCGGTGGCCTATAAGCCCGGCATAGGGAAAAAAGGCAGCGATTAACAGCCTTGAGCAGGAAAGTGTCCGGGCGTAGCACCAGTAAATAGCGAAAGAAAAGCTAAGGAACAAATCATGAGTAAATTAGCCGCGTTTAATTTTCATCAATGGATTGAAGAGCACAAACACCTGCTTAAACCTCCGGTGGGGAATGTCCAGATCTGGCAGGATACCGATATGATGGTCACTGTGGTCGGCGGTCCGAATAAGCGTACCGATTTCCATGACGATCCGGTAGAAGAGTTTTTTTACCAGCTCAAAGGCGATATGGTGTTAAAAGTTATCGAAGACGGTGAGCACAGGGATGTTTTTATCCGTGAAGGCGATATTTTTTTCTTGCCGGCACATGTGCGTCATTCGCCGCAGCGGCCGATGGCGGGCAGTATCGGCTTGGTGATAGAGCCGAAACGGCCCCCCGGCGAGCTGGATGCTTTTGAATGGTATTGCTTTAACTGCCAGGCGCTGGTGCACCGTAAAGAGGTGCGACTTGAGTCTATTGTTGACGATTTGCCGCCTCTGTATCAGGGATTCTATCAGGATGACCTGGCCCGTACCTGTCCCGAGTGTGGTGAAATGCATCCGGGCAAGGAGCCGCCCGAAGGTTGGGTAACGCTGGAAAGTAAAGTTTAAAGGAAACACGCATAATGAAAGTTGTAGATATTCATTCACATTTTTTTCCAAAATCTTGGGAAGACTTATCCCTGAAATTCGGCGGTTTGCCTCATGGTGGCGACTGGCCCTGGCTCAGACATGCCGGTGATGGCAAGGCGATGTTGATGAAGGGAGAGCAGGAATTTCGGCCGATCTATTCTGCTTGCTGGGACCCCCAGGTACGTCTTGAAGAAATGGCACGTGACGGCGTAGACAAGCAGATTATTTCCGCGACGCCTATTTTATTTGCTTATGAAAAGCCCGTTGCCCAGGCCCTTTACTGCGCGCAGTTATTTAATGATGCCGCCCTGGAGATATGCGCCGCTGGTCAGGGAAAATTATTTGCCATGGCCCAGGTACCGCTTCAGGATGCCGATACCGCCTGTGAAGAAGTGAGCCGGGCGAAGAAAAATGGTCATGTCGGGGTGCAAATCGGCAATCACGTCGGTTTAAAGAACATGGATGACAGCGCGGTGCTGACCTTTTTGCAGCACTGCGCCGAAGAAGATATTGCGGTTTTTGTTCACCCCTGGGACATGATGGCGAGTGAGCGCACCAAAGATTATATGATGGGCTGGACCGTCGGCATGCCGGCTGAAACCCAGCTGTCGATTGTTTCCCTGATCCTCGGCGGCGGTTTTGACCGTTTAAGTGATAAGTTAAAAATCTGTTTTGCCCATGGTGGCGGCTCGTTTGCCTTTTTATTGGGGCGGCTGGAAAATGCCTGGCTGCACAGAGATATTGCCCGCGGAAAGTCCGAACATCCCCCCAGCCATTACCTGGATCGTTTTTATTTAGATACCGCGGTATTCGATGGTGATGCCCTGCAATTTTTAATAAAAAAAATGGGTGAGGACCGCTTGATGTTCGGTACCGACTATCCCTTTCCCTTGGGCGAGCAACAAATGGGGCAGTTAATCAAAACTACTCCGGGATTAACCGACAATACCCGGCAGAAGTTGCTGGCAAATAATGCCGAAAGTTTTTTTTGTGTCTAACTTCGGCGGGTAATTTCAGTGAAAGTTAACCCCGGGTGAAGACAAAGCCCCTTAGGGTGAGCAAACAGCAACAGAATTAGAGCTAAAAAGGATAACCATGACATTTGAAAATTCCCTGGCATTTGCCCAGGAGCAGGACAAACTCGACCCCTTGGCCCATTACCGGCAACAGTTTCATCATCCGGTGATAAACGGCCAGCAAGTGCTGTATTTTACCGGCAATTCTTTGGGGTTACAGCCAAAATCTGCCAGAGACTATATTAACAGCGAGCTTGATGAGTGGGCGAAGTGGGGCGTTGAAGGACATTTTCACGGTAAAAACCCCTGGGTCAGTTATCATGAAATTCTGACGCCGGCTTCAGCCGAGCTGGTCGGGGCGAACGAGTCTGAAGTGGTGTGCATGAACTCCCTGACCACCAACCTGCATTTATTGTTTGTCTCTTTTTATCAGCCTGACGGCAAACGCTTTAAAATCATCAGTGAAGCGAAAATGTTCCCTTCCGATCGTTATCTGCTGGAAACCCAGGTGCGACATCACGGCTTTGACCCCGATGAAGCCATTATCGAAATTGCCCCGCGAGAAGGGGAGTTTTTGATCCAGGAAGAGGATATCCTTGCGGCCATTGAAGAGCACAAAGATGAACTGGCATTAGTGTTTTTTGGCGGAGTCAACTATTTCACTGGTCAGCTGTTTGATATGAAAACCCTGACACAAGCCGCCCATCAGGCGGGGGCCATGGCGGGGTTTGATCTCGCCCATGCAGCAGGTAATGTACCTTTATATTTGCACGACTGGGATGTCGATTTTGCCGCCTGGTGCAGTTACAAATACCTTAACGGCAGCGCCGGTAATGTGGCCGGGATCTTTGTTCATGACCGCCATGGTAACAATACCGATATTAAACGTTTCGGCGGCTGGTGGGGCCATGATAAAGAACGCCGTTTTCTGATGGAAAACAATTTTCAGCCGATGACAGGGGCCGAGGGCTGGCAGATCAGCAATGCACCCGTGATGGGCATGGCGATATTAAAAGCCTCATTGGATATCTTCGCTGAGGCGGGTATGGCACGACTGAGGGAAAAAAGCCTGAAACTCACCGCTTACCTGGAATATATTTTCAATCAGGTTGTGGCCATGTTTCCCGACTACCAGCTGCAAATTATTACTCCTACAGAGCCAGAAAAGCGCGGTTGCCAGCTGTCGATAAAGCTTATCGGCAGTGATAAAAAATTCTTTGAAGCTTTAACCCAAGCAGGGGTGATTGCAGATTTCCGTGAGCCGGATGTTATTCGTTTATCGCCGACACCTTTGTATAACAGCTTTGAAGATGTCTATCGTTTCGGTGAAACCTTAAGAAATTTACTTTCACAAAGCCATCACTAGGGGGCGATAAAGATGACAAATCAGGTAAAAGAAGATATTGCTATTGTCGGCGCCGGTCCTGTCGGGTCGCTGCTGGCGGTGATGTTGGCCAGGAAAGGTTATAAAATCGATTTGTTTGAATCCAGGCCTGACTCACGTAGCAAGGCGCTTTATCAGGGAAAATCCATTAACCTGGCGTTGTCGGATCGCGGCTGGCTTGCCCTAAAAGCCATAGGGTTGGATGAGGAGATACGGGCGCAGGCCATCCCGATGACCTGTCGCATGATACATGCACTAGACGGCAGCCTGACCCGGCAGCCTTATGGCCGGGACAACCAGGCCATCTGGTCGGTCTCCCGTGCCGGTATCAATGAGCAGCTGATCACCCTGGCAGAGCAGCAAGCCGGAGTGGAGGTACATTTCGAGCATAAACTTACCGGGCTTGATTTTGACAGTGGCACCTGCTCTTTTGATATTTCAGGGAAGGAGAGTGTTGATTATCACCGTGAATTGATCTTTGGCGCCGACGGCACCTTTTCCAAGGTCAGGCGCCTGGCACAGGAGCTGCCCGGAGAGCGGATCAGCTACAGCCTGGATTATATGCCGCAGACCTATATCGAACTGACGATCCCGGCAAACAGCGACGGCAGTTTTATGATGGAGAAAAATGCCCTGCATATCTGGCCACGGAAAAACTTTATGCTGATTGCTTTGCCCAATCCCGATGGCTCTTTTACTTGTACCTTGTTTATGGACTTGCAGGGGGAATTATCTTTTCAGTCCCTGGATGATGAAGTTAAGGTCAGTCATTTTTTCCGGGAATATTTTCCCGATGCCATGCCTTTATTAATAGATCCGGTGGCGACTTTTATGGCAAAAGCGCCGTCGCCGCTGTGTCTGGTGCATATAGATCCCTGGGTGATCCGGGATAAAGTTGCGCTTATCGGCGATGCCGCCCATGCCATGGTGCCTTTTTACGGTCAGGGCATGAATTGCGGTTTTGAGGACTGCCGGGTTTTAGCCGAGCTGGTAGAAGAACATCAACATCACTGGGGGGAGATCTTGCCCGCCTATCAGCAGGCGCGTAAGGAAAATTGCGATGCCATTATCGAGCTGGCGAAACGTAATTTCGTGGAAATGAGTGATTTAGCCGGCGATGCCAGGTTTTTGCTGAGGAAAAAAATAGAAGCCAAATTCAGTGAAATGCATCCCGAGCTTTGGATCCCCTTGTATTCTATGGTAACTTTCTCACCCGAACTGCCCTATGCCCAGGCACTGGCCATAGGGGAAGTGCAAAAAGAAATTATGGATGAGGTCATGAATTTACCGGATATCGAGCAGAACTGGCAAGCGGACTGTACTTACCGGCTGTTATATCAGTTAGCACAAGAAAAATTAACGGCGAACATCTTACCTGAAACGGTATCTAATCCCTTATCACCTGGTCTATCACCAACCTTATCGAAGAAAAAGGAAGTCAAAGCATGAGTTGCCCCCATTACAACCAGAGGGAGTTTGAAGGCTCCATTCATACTGATTTTAATGATGATATGTCTTACGGGGATTATCTCAATCTTGATCAGATCTTATCGGCGCAAACACCGCTTACCGGTGAGCACGATGAAATGCTGTTTATTGTTATCCACCAGGCCAGCGAGTTATGGCTGAAACTAGCGGGACATGAATTGACGGCGGCGGTCAATAACCTCAAAGAGGCGAATTACAGCCATGCCTTTAAGGTGATTTCCCGGGTTAAACATATCTTAAATCAGCTGACCCAGTCGTGGAATGTGCTCTCCACCTTAACCCCGGTGGATTACCTGAAATTCCGTGATGCCCTGGGGCACTCTTCCGGGTTCCAGTCATACGGTTACCGGAAAATGGAGTTTTTATTGGGCAATAAAAATGCCTCGTTTTTGCAGGTGCATGAAAGCAAGCCGCAAGTACATCAGGAGCTGTCTGATATTTTACATAAACCCAGCTTATATGATGAGGTGTTGATTTTACTGAGCCAAAACGGCATGGCAATCGATCCGGCGGTCACCGACAGGGATTTCAGCCAGCCTTATAGCCGTAATGAGTCGGTGTTAAAAGCCTGGATTCATGTTTACCAAAATGCCGAGCAACATTTCGATTTGTATGAGCTGGCGGAAAAGCTCATTGATATTGAAGATGCTTTCCAGCAGTGGCGGTTTAAACATATGTATACCGTACAGCGCATTATCGGCAACAAGATGGGCACCGGCGGCTCTTCCGGGGTGGAGTTTTTGAAAAAAGCCCTGGATATCAGCTTTTTCCCTGAGTTATTTGAATTGCGCACCCATTTATAACCCGGCGGTCATACTTGTCTGTGATAATAGCTAAACCTTGAAATTTAGTTGCATGACATGAATCGCTTGATTAAGGTAGTTTTTTTCATGCTTTTAACGGGTTTTTAATGGATTTTAGCAAAAGCCAGCTCAATATCAGCCACCTGAAAATGATCTGTACCATAGCGCAGGCGGAAACGGTGAAAGAGGCGGCCGAGAGCCTGTTTATTACTCAGCCGGCCTTATCTAACCGTATCCGTGAAGCCGAGCGGCGGTTAAAGACCAAGTTATTTAACCGCCGCGGCCGCAAGTTGATCATTACTACCGTCGGTGAGCGCCTGCTGCATTCGGCGAAAAAAATTCTTGAAGAACTGGCGCGTGCCGAGCATGACATTGCCAGGCTGAGCAGCGGCATCGAGCTGGTATTACGTCTAGGTTTGCCCCATTATGCCTCGTTTCGCTGGCTGCCGGATGTGATGCGCCAGTTTAGCGAACATTTGCCGGGCATTGAACTGGAGATCACCGCCAATGCCGCGAAACAGCCGTTAACGGCGTTATTTCACGGGGAAGTGGATATTGCCATCGTCTCCAGCGCCAATCAGCAGCTGACGCTGGACAATAACCTTTATGGCAGCGAGTTTCTGCTCGAAGACGAATTGCTGGCCTGTTTGTCGGCTAAACACAGCAAAGCCGGGCAGGCATTTTTAACGGCGCAGGACTTTGTTGATGAAACCTATATCACCAACTCTGTTGTACCGGAAAAAGATCGTGAATATGAGCTTTTTTTCCAGCCGGAAAATATCATGCCGCGTAAAGTGCTGCAGGTGGGCTTTAATGAAGCGATAGTGGAGCTGGTAAAGGCGAATATCGGCGTCACCATAATGTCGAAAAACCTGATTGAGCCCCACCTTGCCGGTAAGACGGGGACCAATGCCCTTGACGGCGAAGGGCAGATTCAAACCGTTCGCCTCGGTAAATTAGGGGTGAAAATATACTGGCATCTGGTGTATGTTAAACAGCCGCACTTAGATAGCCCGGTAAAATTACTGACAAAAATCCTGCAACGTTAGTTAAGTCTCCATGCTTTCAGCCGTTGCGTTAAGCGGGGACTCAAGTTGCATCTGGGCAAAAACCTGCCGACATAACCAGCTGTTGCTGTCCGCTAAGTCCAAAATAACATCGAAGTGATTGCGTTTGCTGACTTCCTTTAGGGTGACGGGAAAGCCTGCCTGTTCGAGCTTTTGACACATCTCATGGCTTTGCCTTTTAAATTCTGACGTTTCCTGCTCGCCGTAGGCAAAGATCACCGGTATTTTGGTGGTTGGCAGGTGAAATAACGGACTGTTGTGCTCGATTTCCGCCTCGGTTAATTGCAGCGGTTCATTGATGTAGGTTTCGGCAATAGGGGTCAGATCATAAATGCCGCTGACGGCGCATATGCCCTTGATGGGATTTTCCGGCAAGCCCCCCGGCGGCAGTTGATTTTGGGGAATGAAATCCTGCCAGCGGGTATATAACATCATCATCGCCAGATGGGCGCCGGCTGAGCTGCCGCACAGATAGATTTCATCCGCTTCATAACCAAATTCGGCGGCCGACGTTATCAGGTAGGCAATGGCTTTACGGTTTTGGTTTACGATTTCACTGAGGCTGGCATCCGGGGCCAGGGTGTAATTAACGGCGGCAAAGCTGTAGCCTTGTTGCTGGAAGTTGCTGGCAGCAAAAGAAGACTCGGCCTTGCTCAGCTCTTGCCAGTAACCGCCATGAATATAAACAAAGAGTTTTTTATGATTTTTTCGGGTGGGCAAATAGAGATCCAGGCGTTCATCCGGCAGCAGGCCATAGGGGATATCGGCGATCAGTTTTTGCTCTTTTTGTGCTTTTGTTGTTGCCGCCTGGCTTAAGTCTATGTATTGCTTGATATACAGGTTGATATCATCAATACAGCTGCTGGGCGAGTATTCCCGCTCTAAGCTGGCTAAATCAAAGTCTCGGTACATGGTCATTTATTATCTTTATTTTTCGGTATTGTTCCGCTCACCAATATAACGTTTACGACAGGAAAAGATTAATTCATTTTCTTGTTGTTTTACATTCAAAAAAGTAATTTAAAATGAGAATCAAAAGTCTGTATGACCGGAGGGTATTCAGCCAGGAAAAGACCTGGCTGAATCTTGGTTTTACATGGCTGCTAGCACTTAAAAGCTGAAGTTGACCCGGGCATAATAACTCATACCGTCAAAGCCGTAGGGCAGGGCACGCACCGGATATTTAAATGCCTGGTTGGTGATAAAGTCTAATGCTTCATTTTCCCCCAGTTCATCCGGGGTCACATCAAACAGGTTATTGATGCCGGCGGCCAGGGTGAAGTTATCATTAATCTGGTAATCGAAGTTAATATCGATCAATACCGCAGATTCCACCACACTGGTATCTTTGAAGGTGTCGTTCACCAATATTGAATCCGGCAATCCGATATGGTCGTTACCGAAATAAATCACATCGGTTTCGCCATAGTAGTTCGCCCGGACAATAGCGCCCCATTTATCCCGTGAATAATCAAAGGTCAGGGTGGCACGCTCTTGCGGTTGGCCGTCGGTGAGGAAACTGCGTTGCAAATCATCCAGCGCTACTGACTTGGGAATACCGTCGGGGGCATTCACGCTGTCGATCTCAGTTTCATTGATATTCCCGGCGAGGGTGACCGCCAGGCTGCCGTCTGCGATATCTGTGTTATAGGTGATGATCAAATCCAGTCCTTTGGTGGTGGAATTGACCGAGTTGGCAAAATAGTTCGCCTGATCTGCGCCTGTTGCTGCTAAGGCATCGACGGCGGCCTGGTTAAAAGCAACATCTTCAGGAGACAACATGCTGCCTAAGGTGATCCTGTCTTCTATTTCGATATGGTAACCGTCTAAGGTGACAGAAATCTCATCGTTAATATTAAAGACCGCTCCTAAGCTGATGCTTTCTGATGTTTCCAGATCCAAACCGTCTACGCCAAGCGCCGAAGGGAAGGGGGAGCCTGCGGTGGCGGTGAATGAAGGAGATAACACCCCTCCGGCGCCTAAGTTAGTGGTGTAGGCGGTATAGGCGCTTTGCTGCAACGACGGCGCCCTAAAGCCGGTAGAGACGGCGCCGCGCAGGGCGAAATCGTCGCTAAAGTCATAGCGGCTGGACAGTTTCGCGACTAAGTCATCGCCGGCATCGGAAAAGTCTTCATAGCGAAAGGCGGTGCCGACATTCCATTGTTCGGTCAACTGGAGCTCTAAATCCAGGTAAAAGGCATAACTGTCGCGGTCGGCCTCGCCTGAGGCATCGGGTCTGAGGCCGGGGTAGGCCTGAAAACCACACTCGGCAAAGGTATCTGGATCGATAACCGAGGCGAAAGAGGTATCGCTATTGGCAAGGCCACAGGCGTAAGAGGCTTCTTCACCGGCGACGATTTCATAGTTTTCTTCCCGGTATTCAGCGCCGAAGGAAACATAGAGGGGTTCATCAAAACCGATTTCGACGATACCGGAAACATCGGCATTAAAGGTTAGCTGGTCAAAGCGGAAACCGCCGGAGTAACCGGAAGTCGGACCGGCATTGGCGGCAATTTCTTCGTCCGTGGCATCCGGGTTATTAGTCAGGTATTCGGCGGCGTAAGAAGCATTGATGGTGTTTTTCGAGTCAAAATCATATTTGTTTTCCCCGTAAACGGCGGAAAGATCAAACTGCCAGTCGTCGTTGATATCACCCCTGAGGCCCAAGGAGACAGAAATATCTTCTGCTTCATTGTCTATGTAGGGCAGGAAGCCGTCGGCATAAACCTGGGGCACGTTTTTGGCCGCTTCATCATAATTTCTGAAAAAACCGTTGCCCAAAGCGGTGCGGTTGGAGAAGCCGCCGAAAGAATAAATTTCCAGCTCGTTAACCGGGACCATCATATTATAAAAGGTGGAGATAAATTCAGACTCGGCATTACCTTGTCCCCAGCGCACTTTATCGGAAAGCGTGCCGCGGGCCGTGGTGGAAGAGCCGCCGATATCCCGCTGCGCACGGTTGGTGCCTTCGCCGTCGCGCAGTTCAACGCTGAGGTTGATAAAGCCGCCATCCTTGCCGATATCAAAGCCGGTGTTCAGGCCCATGGAAAATACTTCCCCGTCACCTTCACCGGTAGCCCCGCCCTGGAAATAACCTGAGGTGATATCTGTAGTGTCTTTTAAGCTGAGGTTGATAACACCGGCAATAGCGTCTGAGCCATATTGCGCCGCGGCGCCGTCACGCAGCACCTGGACGTTTTTCAGCGCCGTCATCGGAATGGCATTCATATCTGTACCGGCGGCGCCGGCGCCGACAGTACCGTTTAAGCCAAATATCGCCTGGTTATGGCGACGTTTGCCATTGATCAAGACCAGGGTTTGATCCGGTTGCAGGCCGCGCAGGGTCGCTGGACGGAACAAGTCTGAGCCGTCGGAAACCTGGGTGCGGCTAAAGTTAAATGACGGCGCGGTGGCCTGTAAGCTCTGCCCCAGCTCGGTAAAGCCGCCTTTGGTCAGAGATTCGGCGCTGATAATATCGACCGGTACCGAAGATTCGGTGGCGGTGCGGCTGGACACCCGGGAGCCGAGAATGGATATTTTCTCGATTTCTTCTGCCTGTGGTGCAGGATTTTGTTGTGCGGATACAGTGTTATGGCCGAGTGCCAGAGAGATGGCTACTGTTAATGTCCTTGTGATGAATTTTTTTTTCATTTCCCTACCTTATTTTTATTGGTATTAACGCTTGCCGCTATGAATCAGTAATAAGCTTCGATAGCAGGCATCCTCAACTTATTTAACCGGGGTTAAATTTCGTTCAACTAAAGAAAGTCACCATTTCATCTCTTGATGGATTGTTATCTGGTACACAAATTAGGCTAGCAGACTATAGCAAGGGAAAGATAAGGGGATCAATACTAAAGTACGAGGCTCCTCGTTGGGCTTTGTTTTATCTGGTTAAAAAAGGTCCAGTTCTTGCTAAGTCCTTTAATTATAATGACTTGTTTACATACTTTACTGGATATTTACGATACTTGTAAAAGTAATGTAAAAGAATTTGCCTAATTATATTGACCGTGTTACTGGGATCCGTTTACTATTGGGCGTGAATTTTGTAATTTTAATTTACAAAAAATCATCAAACAGAAACAAGAAATAATTTTAATAATAAATCTTTATATAAATCATGAAATTTTCCAGGGAAAATAATATGTATAGCAATAGCAAAATCGCTAAAGCTGTTCGTTTAGCCATGTTAGTTGGCGCGAGCACTGCAATTTCGTTACCGGCATTCGCTGAAGAAGCAGAAACTGTTGAGCGTATCTCAGTTACCGGTTCAAAAATTAAACGTATCGGGGCGGTCTCTCCTGTTCCTGTTACAGTTATCAGCCGCGTTGAATTACAAGATGCCGGTATCAGTAACGTCAACGACTTCTTAGCAGAAATGCCTTCTGCTGATGTTGGCTTAAGCCCTGAAAACTCAAACAACTTCATCTATGCCAACGGCTTAAACACTACAGACCTTCGTGGCCTGGGCAGTGACCGTACTTTGGTATTGGTTAATGGCCGACGCTTTATCCCTGGTTCTGCCGGTGGTAACTCAGTTGACTTAAACAACATCGCGACATCTTTCATTGAGCGTATCGAGATCACTACTGGTGGTGCTTCTGCTGTATACGGTGCCGATGCCGTAGCCGGTGTTGTTAACATCATCACTCGTAAGTCTTTTGATGGCATTGAAATTGACGTAGCAACCACTCGTCCAAATGAAGGTGGCGGTGATCAAGACTTTGCTTCATTAACTTTCGGTAAAGAAGAAAAAGACAGCGGTTACATCTTCAACATTGATTATGCTGAGCAAGATCAAATGGCCATGCTGGATAAAGCCTGGTACCGCAACAACCCGTCTGAATCACGTCCTAACCCGGATGATACCAGTGGTGACGATGGCATCCCAGGTATGATTCAACACGGTGAAGCCGAGCATTACGGTCTTTATGATGAATCAAGTGAATTTTTCTTAGGCGGCGATCACTGGACGTTTGATGAAAACGGCAACTTACGTCCATTTAACAATAATAATGCCCGTCAAGAAGCTGGCGGCATCGAAGGTTCTTCTCGACCTTGGTACTACACAGGTCCATTCGGTGATGGTATTGAATACGGTGCCGATGAGTTCTTCCGTACGCCGTTAAAACGTTTCACTGTTAACCTTGCCGGTCATCAGGCGCTTAACGACGACCATGAACTGACCTGGGATATGACTTACTCAGACAGTAAAGCACACGGTCAGAGCACGCCTATTTTCTTGCGTTCTAGCCAGTTGGTTATTCAGCGTGACAATGCCTATATTAAAGATGACTTAGCAGCAGCTATGGATGAAGCTGGCGTTAGCAGCATCAGCATGCGTCGTTTAAGTGATGATTTCGGTCCTCGTAAATATGTACAAGAGCGTGCTACGGTTCGTGCTTCTTTAGGCCTTGACGGTATCATTAACGATGACTGGGCATACTCTGCCTACTTCCAGCACGGTCAAATGAAACAAGACACGGCATGGAAAGGGGAAGTTATCCTTGAGAACCTGATCAACGCTATTGATGCAGTTGAAGTTGACGGTCAAATCGTTTGTGCCGACCGTAACGATGACGGTGAAGTTGTTGGTGCTTTGGCGGGTTGTTCTCCGGTTAACTTCTTAGGTAAAAATGAAGTTTCTCCAGAAGCGAATGACTATATCTCTACTGTCGCTACAGCTGAGCGTGGTCACTATCAAACTAGCTGGGGCGTTACAGTAAGTGGTGATGTATACGACTTACCTGCAGGCGCGGTTCAGGCAGCTTTCAGTTATGACTGGCGTAAAGAAAGAGCGTTTGAAACTCCTGGTACAGGTATCCGTACCGGTATTATCTTTGGTAACTCAGGCGATTCTTACAAGGGTGAAGTTAAAGTAAAAGAATACTCAGCTGAGGTTATTGTTCCGTTACTGGCCGATCAGTACCTGGCACAAGACTTAAGTCTTGAAATGGCTTACCGCCACATGGATTACAGCTCTACCGGTACCGATAGTGCCTATAAAGTATCTCTTAACTGGCAGCTTAACGACGATTTGAGAATTCGTGCCGCGAAAGCTCAATCAGTACGTGCTCCAAACATTGAAGAGTTATACTCACCTGCCGGTACACAGTTTGCTACTCGTGCAGAAGTTTGTGCTGCCGACTTTATTGAAAAGAGCGAATACAAAGAGCAGTTAACCCGTAACTGTGCTGCCGATGGTATTCCTGCCGGTTGGACGCCGTCTGATGACTGGTACAACGGTGGTTCACTTGAAGGTGACTTAGGTGGTAACCCGGATCTTCAAAACGAAGTATCTGACGATATCACAGTTGGTTTTGTTTACTCGCCTAGCTACTTAGAAAATTTCGATATTACAGTGGATTACTGGAAGTTTGAAATTGAAGATGCTATCCGCTTCTATGAGTATGAAGATGCCAATGCATTCTGTTACCAGTCTGATAGTCTTGACAACCCGTTCTGTAGCAAGTTCACTCGTGACCCGAATACTCATGAAGTAAACGGTTACTATGAGACTTCATTAAACGCTGCGATTGAAAAAATCAGCGGTGTTGATATTGAGTCTCGCTATAAGCTAGATACATCTTTCGGTACGTTTGACTTTAAATTGGTTGCGACTTACTTAGAAAATCGTGAAGTAAACGCCACTGGTCTTTCTGCCGATAACAAAACTTACACAGGTGAAATCGACAGACCTCGCTGGAGAGCTCGTTTCACTTCGGCTTACCAGTATAATGAAGATCTGCGTATAGCTCTGATCGGTAACTACAGACATAGCACTGTATATGACAGAAATGACTGGACGCCTGAAGTGAATAACTACAACGACATTCCTTCATACACTACATTTGATTTAACTGTAAATTATAATGTAATTGATGACGTAGAAGTACGTGTTGGTATGCAAAACATTGCAGACAGAACACCGCCAATCAACCCATATGCGTTTGATGAAGGTGCTTACTTTGACGTAATCGGTCGTCGTATTACTGCCGGTGTTAACGTTAAATTCTAATTTGAGCGTTAACTTAGCAATAAGTTAATAAGAAATTAGAGATAAACAAGTAATGAAATGCCCGGGCAAAGCCCGGGCATTTTTTTATCCAATGACTTTTATTCTTTCATCCTCTAATTGTTAAAGCCATTTACTTATCTTTGAAACCTGCAGGCAATAACTTAGCCTATCAGCTCCTTTAAAGCTTATGCTTCTTGATATTTGCAATCATATCCGGCAGTAAGATGCTTTCGCTTACCCTGATATTTATTTATACTGGCTCTTTTTTTAAAGGGGCTCCTTATGCTGCAATATCAAATAATCCCGGTGACGCCGTTCCAGCAAAATTGCACCATTTTCTGGTGTGATGAAACCATGCAGGCAGCGGTAGTTGATCCCGGCGGTGATATCGAAAAATTAATCGCCTTCATCGGTGAAAAAAAACTGACCTTAGCTAAAGTGTTGCTGACCCATGCCCACATTGACCATGCCGGGGCGACCCAGGCCATGGTTGATCATTTTGGTGTCAAAATTGAGGGGCCCCACAGCGAAGATCAGTTCTGGATAGACCTTATTCCCGAGCAAAAAGAGCGCTTTGGCTTTAGCCACGCCGAAGCTTTTCAAACGGATCGCTGGCTCGAGCAGGGGGATAAAGTGCACTTTGGCAATATCGAACTGGAAGTGTACTTTTGCCCCGGACATACGCCCGGGCATGTGGTCTTTTTCCACCGTCCCTCAAAACTGGCCCAGGTCGGGGATGTTTTATTTCGCGGCTCTGTCGGACGTACCGATTTTCCCCGTGGCGATAGCGCAACCCTGATCAAATCCATAAAAGAAAACCTGTTTCCGCTGGGGGATGATGTTCGCTTTATTCCCGGACATGGCCCTATGGGCACCTTCGGTGAAGAGCGCATCCATAACCCTTATGTCGGGGAAGGTGTGCGTTAACCCCGGGTTTTGCCCACTGCCATAACAACCATCTACAGATTAACCCATTTACCGAAAGAGAGATCCCGAGTAAGAGATGAATTCACAAGTTTTTCGTATACAACGCAGTCTTAAAAAACTGGATTCGAGTAATATTTTTCAAGGCATAGTGATTGCCGTCATTATTTTATCTGCGCTGTTAATCGGTGCCAAGACCCATGACTTACCCCCGCAGGTATTTGCCCTGTTATCCATACTGGATGTTGGGGTGACGGTGTTTTTTGTTATCGAGATAGTGATCCGCTATCTGGCGTTTCCCGAGAAAAAGAAGTTTTTCAAAAGCGGCTGGAATATTTTTGATACCGTGATTGTTATTGGTAGCCTTATTCCCACAGGCGGCTCGGGCGTGTTGCTGGCGCGCCTGTTAAGGGTGTTTCGGGTGTTACGTCTGGTGTCTATGGTGCCGGAACTGCGTATCCTGATAAATGCTTTACTTAAAGCCATCCCGCGCATGGGTTATATCGGGTTATTAATGTTTGTGATCTTCTATATTTATGCCGCCATCGGCAGCATTTTGTTTAATCAGATTAATGAGGTGCTATGGGGAGATCTTTCCATCTCCATGCTGACCTTATTTAGGGTGGCAACCTTTGAAGACTGGACCGATGTTATGTATGAAACCATGGCGGTCCACCCTATGAGCTGGATTTACTACCTGAGTTTTATCTTCCTCACCGCCTTTATTTTCCTGAATATGATGGTAGGTACTGTACTGGAAGTGATGGGACAGGAGCATGAAAACTTCCGTGCCCAGGCCCATGGCGAAACCCCGGAAGGGGGAGAGCCGGCAAGCAGGGCGCAAATAGATAAACTGGAACAGGAGCTGGCTGAAATAAAGGCCTTGCTCAAACAGAAGGTTTAACCGCTTTTACCTGGCTTAGTGCCGACAGGGCAAACCGGGCTGTTAACACCTGAGTTTGCCTTGTCTTAATAACTTATCGTCCTTAATTGATATTTCTTACCGCATCGATAAAAGGGTAACCCGCTGCCTTATCCCAGTTGATGCTCCATTCCATAATGCCGCCAAACTGCGGATCATCACAGATCATTTGATATTGCTTACTGATCCCCTGATAGATATTATCTCCGGCATTAGGGCCGTTGAAGATGCTGGTACCGGCGCCTTTAATGCAGGCGGGCTGGCCGATGGCGATTAAGGTTTCTTTGGGGATGGTGCGTTTCAGGTTTTTAAAGGCCGCCTGGATAAAGCCCAGTTCGGTTTCATTGTATCCGGATATTTCCGGCCAGGGGTTGTTATATGCCTGGATCAACAAGCGGTCAAACAGGCGGCTTTTGATGGCCAAGTCATACACTCTGTGATTACCACCGGCAACCAGAAACAGATCGCCTCCTTGCTCCGTCTGATTAATTTGCGGTGCTGCGGTAAGCATTAAGCTGCTATCGCGCTTTTTAATTTCCCGGCACAGTAGGCAAAGGTAATTGGGGTCGCAGTTAACTTCCAGATCAAAATCAACACCGGTAAAACCGTATCTTCTAAGAAAATTGACCAGTGACCGGGCAATATCGCCCGCAGGAGTATTTCCGGGGGTGTAGCTGTTATTCTTGCCGCCAACGGAAAACAGCAGGTTTTTGGCTCCGCAGGCTTTGGCGTTTTTGATATCGGTAATAAGCTCAGCCGGGGTAGGGGAGGGATTAAATACGCCGTTATAAATGCCGATATTGGCTCCGTCGATACTGCCAAACGCCATGATCAGCGTATCGTAACCTTGTGCGGCGGCTTCGGTAAAAGTGATATTTCCCCAGCTTTCTAGATAACCTATCATAAATCCCGGTTTCATTTTTCTCTCCTTGATATCAGCATAAAAAGTGGCGAAGACACCTGTTGCTGACGGCTTCAATATCCAGGTTGGCAGCCTGTATGCCGTTTTTCGGGGCAACTCTTTTATCCTAGTTCAATATGATGATTTATCTATTGCTTCACTGACAAGGGTAACTTTCTGTTAATAAAATCAGCGAATAGCTCAGTTCTGCTAAAATTACAGCAAAGGATACAGTTTAGCTTTAGCGGAGAGCATAGATGATCCCGTCGGTTCTTGAAAAATTAATCAAAGAAAGCACCCATGATGGTAATGTCAATTTAAAGGAAATTACCGAGTTCTTTAATATCAAGATTGAACTGGACCGTCAGATGACGGATTTATGCCGGATCTATATCAGTGATGAAGATAAAAATCCGGTGATCAAGCTGAGTCCGAATAACGACAGAAAAACCAAATTTACTTTAGTGGCGATTGCCATCGCCGAATTTATTCTTACCCCAAGTCGCTTGGAAGGGGAAGGGATAAGCTATGATATGTTCTTTCTTAAGGAAATATATCATCAAAGGTATAGTTACCGCATGATGCTCGCCACCCGGCTGGCAGTACCGGAAGACATCATTAACCAGATGGATCAACCCGACTTTGATATGGTGGGTTATGTTGCTGAATCGGATTATCAGCCGCAATTTATCAACTGTTGCGTTAAAGACAGTTCAGCTTTGTTTTTATTGTCCAATTTTAGTGAATTACCGGCTAATGCCAGGTGAGAAGCAAGTACATTAAGCTAAAGCAGGAAAGGGAGAATAAAAAAAAGAAAGATCAAAAATAACTTCAAAGCCAGTATCCAGCAATGCTTTTCCGTTTGATCTTTCTTTTATAGGCAATACGAAATAGATCAATTTGTGTGTCCAAAACTGCTGATCATTTCCTTCCTGTAATATGAAAATGGCACGAGTTGAGGTTAATGCCATGAAGTTATTCTAAGCCAGTGACTGACGATTTTTTTTGATCTGAATCAAGGCCAAGTAACATCACAATAAATAAAGAAAAAAATTTTATTGCTAACAAAAAAACCGATAAACAGTGTCTGCTGTTTATCGGTTTTTTCTGACCGGTTTACCTGTTTTTGGCTTATTTGTTTTTCAAGCTTGCCAGGCGCTTCATCAGTACGGCATTAAACACTTGATCGAGTGAGTGGCAGCTATCTTCACTGTCAGCTAAGATCTGGCTGTCTGTATCTGTATTTTCAGTTTCCATGGGGGAAAACGGGCTATCTGATTCGGTGATTTCCAGCATAAAATCGGCGTTTTTATATTCACCCGCCATTGCTTTTTCAATTTGAGACATTTGCTGCTGTGTCTTGTTCAATATTTCGAAATACACCCTACTACCCTTGTTTTTGTTAATGGAAACCATGTTATTTCCCCGATTTTTATTATGAAGAAAATCCATTTGCATCAATTTAATTCAACAAGGCTATGTTAGGGGGTTTCACTCAAAAACGGTATTACATGGTATTACACACAGTGTAATGGGGCTTGCAGCGAAGGTTTGCCCGGTATTTCATCAGCTATAGTGTGAAAATTACCCGGGCAGGTGCTTTTGGTGGTTATTGTGTTTTAGCGGCTCAAATCGCCGGTGTTTTGAAGCGGTATCATTGTGATTCAGGCGCCGAAATACCTTGGGTTAAATCTCTATTTGGTAAACATCCACTTTAAAGCCGCGAAAAGAGGTCGTGTTGCGATAAGCAAAGCCCTGGCGGGTCACGACATTCACTGAAGCGCGATTTTCCGGTTCAATCAGGGCCGATACACAATCAAGGTTCAGGGTGTCTTTTGCCATGGTCAGCAGGCCGTTTACGGCTTCGCTGGCATAACCTTTTCCCTGGTGTTTAACCGCCAGGCGGTAGTTAAGGTGGCTGAGGGCCCGGTCATCCAAATTTTCTTTGTGTAAACCACAAATACCGATAAACTCATTTGTTACTTTATCAACTATGGCACGGGTACCATATCCCGGTACCTGGTATTGTTGTTGGCAATTTTCGATATAGGCCTGGATTTGTTCGCGGTTATGTACGCCAACGGTGGAATATAACATCACTTGCGGATCGGCTAATACCCGGGTTAAGTTATCCTGATCCTGGTTTGATATCTCCCGGATTTTGAGTCTTGGTGTGTGCAGTTCAAACTTGTTCAATGGTATCCCCGATTTTTTACTGTTTTATAACTTTTGCTATATGAAAGGGCATATTCAGTCTATGCCGACTTGCGTACTGCGCCTTTCCATTAACACGACATCGCGCCAGACCCCTTTTAATTTCCCTAAGTGCTTTCTTACCCCTAAAACTTTAAAACCATGTTTTTGGTGTAAGTGAATGCTGGCTTTATTTTCCGGAAAAATGGCTGCCTGCAACGTCCAGAGATTATGCGCTTCTGACATTGTTATTAACTGTGACATCAGTTGCCGGCCTATGCCCTGTCCTTGAGCGCTGTCAGCAATATAAATGCTGACTTCTGCAACACCGCTGTAGACGGCTCGGGCCGAAATAGGGGAAAGGGAGGCCCAGCCAAGAATGTTTCCGTCTTTTTCCGCTACTAAGCGGCAAGGCTCCAGCATCGCCTGATGCCATTGCTGCCAGGATTTTACCCGGGTTTCAAAGGTGGCATTGCCGCTATTGATACCTTGTCGGTATATCTCTTGTACGGCAGGGAAATCGTTTTTGGTAAATTGACGGACCGTTATCATAATACTCCTCAATGATAACAAATGTTTGGACTGTTAACTTTACCTTGATTTTTTCTTCTCTGCTATCGGGAAATGGTTTGCGTTTGCATTATTTTATCGGTTGGGAGCTTGATTGCTGCGGATGAAAATTATCTTCGCCACTGAGCAACATTTTGCCGCTCAGGGAATAAAGGGTGAGCAATATCATCTGCTCAGCTTTGCTTTTGATGGCTACAGGCCTGAGACGGGTTTTTAACGACAGGTTTGATTTATTAATAAAATTTAACAATATTAATAGCATAGGGTATGAAAAATGACAGGGGCGTTATGTTATGAAAATAGGCTTGGCGCTGGGCAGCGGCTCTGCACGTGGATGGGCACATATCGGCGTGATTGAAGCCCTGGAGCGGATGGGCATTCGTGCTGATGTGATTGCCGGTTGTTCGGTAGGCTCTTATGTTGGCGCAGTATATGCCAATGATAACCTTGGCAACTTAAAAACCTGGGTGAAAAGCCTGAGTGAATGGCAAGTGGCCGGTTTAATGGGGGTCGGTTTTAACCGCGGTGGTATCGCCAATGGTGAAAAAGTTTTCAGACAACTGCAGGAGTTTTCCATGCCATCGTTTGAACTGCTGGAAAAGCCCTTTGGTGTGGTGGCCACGGACTTATACAGCGGCAAGGAAGTATGGTTTACCCATGGCGATGTTATTGAAGCGGTCAGGGCATCTTGCGCTACCCCGGCATTATTTCCCTCGGTGTGGCATCACGGGCAAAATCGCTGGCTGGTGGACGGTGCCTTGGTCAATCCCGTACCGGTGTCCTTATGCCGCCACCTGGGGGCGGATTTTATCATTGGGGTCAATTTAAATTCGGATCACCGGCCGCATTTGCGGGAAAGCCATACCCGGGAGCATCAGCATAACCAGGAAAAAACCGATAATTTCTTTGCTAAAAGCAAAACCCTGGTTAATCAGTGGCTCAAACGGGATCCTGAGGAAAAAGTACAACCCCAGTCCCCGAGTATGCTGGGAACTTTCACCGGGGCATTGGAAATTATGCAGGCCAGGGTGACCCGGGCCAAGCTGGCGGGAGAGCCGCCGGAAATTTTGATTGAACCCCAGTTAGGGGATTTTGGCATGATGGAATATCACCGTGCACAGGAATTGATTGATGAAGGCCATGCCAGTGTTGAGCGCTTAGCGCAACAAATTAAATACCAGCTGGGTTTAGCGTGAGCTTAAAGAAGTCTTTTTAACCGTAAATGCTCCTATTCCCGTTTATTCTGCAAATTTGGCGTAGTGCTTGACTGATTGCACTGTTATGCCTATTAGACCTTGTCCGCTTTTTGGTAGTCTGCTAAGCCGGCGTTTGTTAAAGCATCAAGCTCTGTAAACAGGTCCGTATCGAGTGCTTTAAAGTTAAAACAGGACTTTCCCTGCATTTTCTTTTTTAATTCGGCAGAGATGTTTGAGAGTAACTCTGGATTACAATAAACAGGCATCAGGTGATAGGCTACTTTATCCTTAGACTGCTTCACCATGCCAAAGAAAATGGCTTTCTTTTTGGCATCGAGTTTGCCGGTATTGATGTAGAGGTTGCCGGGTTTATCTGTGGTGATTTCCAGTTGTGCGGCATGCTTTTTCATGATGTTTGCTAATGTTGTAAAAACCGTATCCATTGCCACTCCCAATAAGACATTCATGCTTGAGTATTCTAAATTAAGTACTTAGCTATCAGTTGGTAAATTATCTCTGCTAAAGGATAAGTTAACGCAAGATGGTCCGGCTCTCAACCTTGATAAAGCGCTAACGCAGTTTATTTAACTTACAACAGGTGACAAGGGTTATGAGGTTAAGTATTTGCCGCAAATTTGTGCCCGGCCAAGATTTTTTGCCTGGTATAACTCTTTATCTGCGGTGTTGACAAAGTCGCTGAATACATCTGTTTTCGGAGCGGCGGTGCATATGCCGGCGCTAAAGGTGACGCAGGATTTCACACTGGAACCTTGATGTTCTATATTTTTTTCAACGAAAGTTGTCAGTGATTTTTCCATGAGCTGTATCGAGGTTTCCAGATCGGTATCGTAAAGCAGTACCGCAAATTCCTCTCCGCCGTAACGGGCAATAAAGTCAGAATTTCTGACAAAAGAGGTGGTTAAATTGGCGGCCATAATTCTCAGGCACTGATCGCCTGCCGGGTGTCCGTAGAGATCATTGTATTGCTTGAAATAATCAATATCGAGTATGGCTAACGATAAGTTTTTATGCTCACGCCGGGCCCGATGCCACTCTTTTTTCAGCTGGTCATCAAATGCCCTGCGATTGGGGATTTCTGTCAGGCCGTCGAAACAGGTGAGATGTTCGAGTAATTCGTTTTTTCGGATCAACTGGATTTGAAGTTTTACCCTGGCGCGCAGCACCACATCATTGATGGGTTTATGGATATAGTCGTTACCGCCAAGGCTTAAGCCCCGGGCTTCATCATCAGGAGAATCCAGGCTGGTCATAAAAATAATACTGATATCGCCATACTTTTCCCGGTTGCTGACCACATGCTGGCATATTTCGAAGCCGTTGCCATCAGGTAGCTGAATATCAAGCAACATCAGGTCGAACGGGGAGCTACTGAGCAGCTCCAGGGCCCTTTTTCTGGTTTTGGCAATGGCAAGAATATAATCAGAGCTTAAATACCCGGTAATCATTTGAATGTTAGCAGGTTCGTCTTCCACCAGCAAAATTCGGTATTGTCTGACTATCTTATTTTTTTCTTTCATTATTTCATGATGTTACAAGAGCTGTCGACTACAGTATAGCAGAAGTAAGTTCGGCGCGAATGTCAATTCGGCCATGGTCTGGAAATAAAAAGCAGAGCGGAGAATATCAGGGGCATTGACTATACTGACATAAAATCTTGATATAACATCGGCGGATCAAGTGTTATGGAGATAAGACGGTTTTAACTAAGATGCCGGATAAAGCCTGAGGCTGATCGTGAGTGGTGCTAAAACCCTATCTAAATTTATTGTCTGCGTACTTCTGGTCTTTAGCTATTTTCACCTGTGGGCACAGGAAAGTTTGCCGCCTGAACCTGAAAATAACTTCACTTCCCTGATAAAAGTGGCACAATCCGGCGTTAACGGCAATTTTCTTGTCTCGGGTACGCAAGCTGGCAAATCTATTATTCCCCCTGCCTTGGCACCAGTTCCTCTCCTGAAAAAGTCCAGCGCTGGCGGGCTTGAACTGAGCGAGAAAGAATTAGCCTGGTTAACGGCACATCCGGTGATCCGTGTTGGCAATGAAGTCGATTATGCCCCCTATGCTTTTGATCTTAATGGCCAAGCTGTGGGTTATTCGGTTGATTATATTGAAATGTTATTTAAGCGCTTGGGGATCCGGGCCGAATATATTCAGGACAACTTTGCTGGTTTGCTCAACAGGGGCAAACAAAAAGAAATAGACCTGCTCCATACCCTGTTTCGTTACCCGCCGGAGCGAGAGCAGTTTTTTCTTTTTAGCCAGGCTTATAAAGCTTCGGTCAGTGTTATTGTGACCCGCCGGGATGAAAGTAAGGTTGCAGGGTTGACAGATCTTGGCGGTAGAAAAGTGGCTGTCGTTAAAGGAGATGCCTCCATCTCCTTATTAACAAAAGAATTTCCGGATCTTGCTCTTCTTTTGGTCGAGAATAACGAATCAGCATTAAAGGCCGTAGCTTTAGGCAAGGCAGATGCCACTGTCAGTGAACTTGCGGTAGTGAATTATCTGAGTCGCAAGCTGTTACTGAACAACCTTCATATTGCCGCAGAGCTGCAAGCACGCCAGGGAACGGCCCATAGTTATCATCTGGCGGTGCGTAGCGACTGGCCTGAACTGGCATCACTGTTAAACAAAGCCATGGCCAGCGTTAAACCGGAGGAGTTGGCTGTTTTGGATAACCGCTGGCTTGCGCCTGCGGTCCGGGAGCGGCGAAGTGATGAGGATGTGTCTTTTTGGTCTGAGCAAAAATGGCGCAACCTGGCGATGCTTACGGTTATTTTGTTTCTGGTTATTTTGATCACCTTGTTGTTGTTTCGCTTATTGGATCGCTCTAAAAAGAATCCGCTGGCTTATCCATTTGCTTCTGCCGGCGGCAAGCAAATTGCGGTGATGTTAAATACCTTTTTACTGGCTATCGCTTTGTTTCTGGCGTGGTGGGCGTTGGATAATGTCCGCGCTAAAATTGAAGAGCAGGTACGCGACTCTTTACAAACCGTGGTCACTACCAGTCAGGAGGCGATGAATATTTGGGCGACAGACCAAATCAATGGACTGCAGGAATTTGCGGCCAATCCTGAGTTACTCTCCCTTGTGACCAGCCAGGTCTCTTTGATCAACCGGGGAAACAGGCAGGCAGCGGCCATAACTGCTGAAAAACTTCAGCTGTTGTTTGCCGGGTTGCAGGCAAAAGGTAATTATATCGGTTTCTTTGTGATCGCTAAAGACGGTACTAACCTTGCGTCGATGCAACTGTCTGATTTCGGGCAGGTGAACTTGATCTCCCGGCAAAGGCCTAAGCTGCTCAGGCGCGTCTTTACAGGGGAGGCTTTGATGGTGCCGCCGATAATATCCGATGTGGCTTTGGCGGGTGTTGCCAATGTTGCCGGACATGATTATCCGCCGACCATGTTTTTTGTCGTTCCGGTGAAGGACAGTCACGGCAGGGTGATAGCGGCGCTGGCCGAGCGTTTTGACCCCCAGGGGGAATTTGCCCGGATACACTACCTGGGCAGAATGGGCACCAGCGGTGAAACCTATTCTTTTGACAGCCGGGGGCAGCTGTTATCTAAGAGCCGGTTCGAGGCCAACTTATTAAAAAGCGGACTGCTGCAGGAAAATACCCAAAGTATACTTTCCATTGAAATCCGCGATCCCGGCGGCGACCTGATCCGGGGCTTTGATCAGGCGCTGCCGGTTAAAGAGCGTCCGTTAACCCGTATGGCCCGGAGTGCCATTGCCGGTGAAACCGGCTCTGATATTCGCAGTTATCGCGATTATCGCGGTATTAAGGTGATGGGGGCCTGGCTCTGGGATCCCGTGCTGGGGATCGGCATGACCACGGAAATAGATGCCGATGAAGCCATGGAAGCTTATTACACTGCCCGGCTCACGGTGTTTTCCGTGCTTGCCGTGATGGTGATCATTTCTATTGCTTTTACCTTATTTACTATGGTGCTTGGCAGTCGGGCAAACCGGGCTTTGCAGCTCGCCCATGATACCCTGGAAGACAGGGTTTTTACCCGTACCCAAGAGCTGGAACAGGCGCTGCAAGAACTGGCCAGCAACGAACAGCGTTTGCAGATAGTTGTCGATAATGTGCCGGCGGCAATTTTTTTTAAAGATGCCTCAGGGCGTCACCAACTGGTCAATAATATGTTTGAGCAGGTGGTCGGCTTATCGCAAAAAGAAGTCTTGGGTAAAACCGACCTGCAGATGTTTTCCAGAGACATTGCCGAGCGGTTAATGAAGGTTGACCGGCAAGTGATGAGCAGCGGTGAAGCGGTGCAGTTTGAAGAGCAGGGCTTGCATGATAGCGTCAGTGAGCACGACTTCCTAATTACCAAAGTGCCTATCCTTTCCAGCGAAAACGAAACTTTGGGTTTGGTCGGCGTTGCCCTGGATATCAGTAAAAGAAAACAGGCAGAAAGACAGTTAAGGCAGGCGCTGCTTGATCTAAAGGAGCAGAAATTCATTCTGGATCAGCATGCCATCGTTGCCGTAACCGATCTGGACGGCAACATCAGTTATGTGAATGAAAAATTTGTTGAAATAAGCGGTTATGCCAGTGATGAACTGCTGGGGAAAAATCATAGGTTACTTTCTTCCGATCAGCATGACCAGGCCTTTTGGCAGCAAATGTACCGTACGGTTAATGCAGGAGAGGTTTGGCATAACGAAGTTTGCAATCGCGCCAAAGACGGCCATTTATACTGGGTTGAAGCCACTATTGCCACCTTTACCAGTGATACCGGCAATCCGCGGGCCTATGTTGCCATTCATACCGATATCAGCGAAAGGAAACGTTATGAGGCAGAGCTGGAGCAGGCCAGGCAGCAGGCGGAAACCGCCAACCGGGCGAAAAGCGATTTCCTGGCCAGTATGAGCCATGAGATCCGCACCCCGATGAATGGCGTGCTCGGCATGCTGGGGTTACTGGCCAACAGCTCCCTGACCACAGAGCAGAAACATCGGGTGATGGTGGCAGAAAACAGTGCTAAGGCCTTGTTGTCTTTGATTAATGATATTCTTGATTTTTCTAAAATCGAAGCGGGTAAAATCGAATTGGAAGAGCTGGACTTCGACTTACGTCACCTGCTGGAAGAAATAGCCCTGAGTATGGCGTTTCGCGCCGATGAAAAAAGCCTGGAGCTGTTGCTGGATGTAACCGATATTGATTATTCGATGGTGATAGGCGATCAGAGCCGCTTGCGCCAGATAGTGATTAACTTGATCAGTAATGCCATCAAGTTTACCCATGAAGGAGAAGTGGTGATCACTGCTTCGCTGGAGCAATTAAACGCTGAGACGTTAAAATTTGTTTGCAGCGTACGTGATACCGGCGATGGCATCGCTGAGGATGCTATTGCGATCCTGTTCGATTCCTTTACCCAGGCGGATGTTTCCACGACCCGAAAATACGGCGGTACCGGGTTGGGGCTGACTATCTGCAAAAGGTTATGCCAACAGATGTCGGGGGATATCGGGGTGACAAGTGAGCTTGGCAAAGGCAGTTGCTTTACCTTTGATGTCTTACTTAAGCCCAGTGCCCGTTCGGTTAAAGTGATGCCAAAGGTTGATATCAGCCGTTTGAATATCTTGATTGTTGATGATAATGCCACCAACCGGGAGATCTATCACCATCAGCTGGAGCACTGGGGAGCCTCTGTCGTTGAAGCACAAAGCGGTGAGGCGGCACTGGTCTTGTGCCGGCAACATCAAGATCATTTATTTGATATTGCCCTGATAGATATGCATATGCCTGAAATGGACGGCGAGTCTCTGGCAAAAGCCATCCGCCAACAGCCCAAGTTTGACGGCATGAAAATGATCCTGATGACTTCTATGCCGGAGCACAGTGATCATCAGGTATTATATGAAATGGGCTTTAGCGGCTTTTTTAGCAAGCCGGTAGCCACGGCCGACTTATTTGATGCCTTGTCTGTGGTCACGGCTGAAGCGGAAATCAGCCCTGAGCCGGCAAGGATAGTCACCCGCGCTTACCTGAATACTTTTGGCCGGGATCATGTGTCTGCTCAGCCCTTACCGCTTTGGCCCAGCGATACCCGGATTTTACTGGTGGAAGATAATCAGGTAAATCAACTGGTGGTTCAGGGGCTGTTGCAGGAATTGTCTCTCGATTGTGATTTTGCCGGTAACGGCTTTGAAGCCATTGCCGGGTTAAGAGAATCGCCGCAAGATGCTGCCTATACCCTGATTTTTATGGATTGTCAGATGCCGGAGCTTGATGGTTATGAAACCACTCGCCGTATCCGGGGGGGGAAAGCCGGCGAAAGGTACCTCAAGGTTCCCGTGATTGCCATGACCGCCAATGCCATGAAAGGTGATCGGGAAAAATGTCTCAATGCCGGTATGGACGATTACCTGACAAAGCCTTTAGCCAGAGAGGCCATAGTACAGGCGCTTTGTCGCTGGCTGTCTGTGGAACACGCAGAAGATAAAGTTGCCAGTGAACATCAGGGGGGATTGGCCGTGTCCCGGGCAGAGGTGGTGTGTTCGCGTAAACTGCCGGAGAAAATTTTATTGCATTTGCCTCCCGGCCTTAAAGCCGTTGATTTTACCCATAAGCGGCCTGAGGCTGTGGAAAGCCCTAAAGTATATCTCAAAGCCTTATCCCTTTATGTCCGCCAGGGGCAAGAGGTGCTGGAGCAACTGGCCGGTGACACCGCCCGGGCGCCTGAGGAGGGGATTGAAAAAATCATCCATGCGGTGAAAGGCACCAGTGGTAATTTAGGTATGTATCTTGTCTATGAACAAGCCCTCACCCTTGAGCAGATGATTGTTGAAAGCGGCAGTATCGAGCAGGCAGCACTTGAGCAATTTTGTCATTTACTCCAGCAATCCCTTGGTGATGCCCGGCAGATACTCCTGTTTAACGAAGTGGAGAAGGGGGATATTCAGGTGCGTGATTATCAAGAGGTCAAACAACTCTTGATCGACTTGTTAACTAAAAGTGAGCTGATTCCAGAATCTTTGCTGCTTGAATTCAGAACCAGCGCTGGCCAGCACCTTAATGCTGAAATACTGACGTTAATTATGGATGCCCTGGATAATTTTGATTATGAAGAAGCTTTAGCACTTTTGATGAAGCAGAACTAAGGTGATGTCGTTATATTTTTCTCTGAGGAAAAAATAACCGGCGCGCCTTTATCGGGGGAGGAAAAGGCAGCGCCGGTTTTTTGGGAGGGCTAATGGCTTTAAGCCAAATCTTCGATAGCGGCGATGGCCTGGCTAAAGTCTGCCAGTTCCAGCTCCAGGCAATCTCCTTCTACAGGCCAGTTAACCCCGATAATAATGCCGTCTTCATTGAGATCTTCAATCCAGAATTCCAGCCAGTCGGATACGCTGATTTGTGCCGGTTGATAATCCTGCCATTCGTCAATGCAATGCTGCCCGGCAAGTTGTTCTGTTGACCATACCGGCATAACATCGGTTTCTTCAAAGTTGACCGAAGCCAGGACAACCCAGTCTTCACTGTCCTTATCCTGCAAGGCCCACAGTACCTGCTCTGGCTTTACTGTGCTAAGAAACTCGGCCAGTACCGGATGTTCTGCTGCATTTTCCTGCTTGTTGTCGCTCATAATCTGCTCATATCAATTGAAATCAGGAGCAATTATACGGACAAAGCGGTCAATAGTCAGTGTTAACGGCCAGATTGCCTGAAATCAGAATGCCCGTTTACTTTCCAGGCGAATTTCCCAACCGTCAATCTTGGGGTTATCGGTTAGCGGATAGGCTAAATCGACATGTATGACCTGGCCATCCCGTCGGGCATGCGGGGTAAAAAGCCTCAACCCCAGACCGACAGATTGCAGCCAGCCCGGTTCTATGTTTTCCCGCGGTGTACTGCCGCTGGTTTTGCCGCTGTCGATAAATAGTGCCGCTCCCATATCAAATAACCGGTAAAGGTTGATCCCCGGGTAATACCTGAGCTCACCGGTAAATAAAGTACTGTTTTTGCCGTGCTGATATTGCAGCGGATAGCCCCTAAGCCCCTTGCCGCCACCTAAGGCGACGGGCAGATCTAAATACTGGTTATGGCTGAATTTGGAGATGCTTTTAAAATACAGTGTCCAGCGATCTGATAAGACATGAAAAAGTTCGCCGGAGACTTGGGTTAATAACCGGGTGTTGCTGCCATGGTGCCCTTCATGCCTGGCCGATAACAATAAATGGGAATCTTTAAACAGTTTATAACCTTTATGTAGGTCGGCCCGCCATAAAATATCGGCGCTATTTTGCTTATCTGTGGTGCTGATACCTAAGCTCGATGTTAGCTGCCAGCCCAGGTTGACATCTTCGTGCTGGCTGATCAGTTGCAGGTTTCTCAGTGTCCGGTAGTCATTTTCGATATATTCAAGACCCAGCCAGGGATATAAAAAATATCTGTCTTGGGGTAATTCATTGTCCGGGATATGCTTCGCCGGGTCTTCCCGTTGGCTGAAGCTGTGCTTATCCCGGGTGATGCCCAGCTTATACCTGAGGGAGTAGCCCGGTGTCTGTTTTTTTAGCCAGCCGAAACTAGCGGTTTTATAGTTGATGTCATGGCGAAAAACCGTGTCGTTTTCACCGTTTTGGTAAATGGTATCTTCCCTTTCCTCATCGTTGAAACCAAGTGTAAAGGCATTACTGCTGCTGAGACTGACAAAAGGTTTAGCTAAAAAAAGGGATAACTGTTTGCCGTCATCATTGTCTGATATCCGGTAACTGGCCTGGCTGTGATTGTGTAAAAACAGCGGTACATGGCCGTCAAATTTAAAACCGCTGCGCTGTGAGTTGGAGAAAGACTTGATTTCGGCGTCTATGCCTAACCCCAGAAGATTCCTGTCTTTAAGCCCTATGGAAAAGCGATTTTCACCGCCTTTACGGCCTAAGTCGAGAGAGGGTAATAATGACCAGTTATCCCAGACTTCAATCCTCACCTGGTTGCCGGCTTTATCCATGGAAACTTTGGCTTTATGGAGGTACTTTTTATCCCGCAAGTGCCGCTCCAGCTGGTCCAGGTCATCTTGTAAGAAACGGCATTTTTTTGTGAAAAATGCCGACTCGTTTTTTAAGGTGACTTCTTTGGTTTTGATATGTAAAAAATTGGCCCAGCGATGGAAGAAGTAGGTTTGCGGCTGGTTCTCATCGAAGATAGGGTGGCTGATAAAAATAAACTCAGGTTTGGGGCAGGGGGCTGTGTCTGTGTTGGCCAAAAGGGGATAACTTACCAGCGGTAAGAGGAAAAAATTTAAGTAAGATAAATAATAACCAATTCTGGCCGGAAACATTCGGGCCTCACCATTACTCTCTCTGCTTAACGGAAATATGAATCTTCACATCCCCCCACAGCAGGCAGGAACCTAAGTGGAAAATCGACATCAACACAGCATAGTTCCATTCCAGGATATTTTCTCGTTCAAAGGTGCTATTGCCACTGTAGGAAAGGAACAGGCTGATCAAGCCCAGGGTTAAAATACAGATCACTACCCCTATCTGGTAGCGTATCACGGCGATATAAAGGGGGGAGAAATGCTGTTGTTTCGTTAATTTAAACAGCTCATTTACCATGATCATTTGTGCAAAGGGGGTGAGGGTGAAAAAAAAGATGATGCCGTATTGGCGCATATATCGGTAGATACGACCGTCGGTCCCCAAAAAGTCGGCATAGAGGATCAGAAATAAGGACGCTATGATGCCTAGGCTGCACATAATGGTTGCCGGCCTTAAGGCTTTTCCGGCCAGCTGATTCAGCCATTGCCGGGCAATGAGCCAGTACCCGGCTAAAAATACCGCCTGGACTATCATGCAGGCGCGAAAAACAAAAATGGCATTGCCGCGCCGTGCTGCCCGGCTGATAGAAGTGCAACCGTCAAGGTAGGGAATACAGCTTGGCACTAACTCGGCGGTGGCGCTCATGACATAAACCAGGTTCATCACGATAAGGGGTAAAAACGTGACAACGATAGCGAGTGTTTTTGGCTGCATATCTGCAAACATAATCAGGGGAACGCTGACCTGATTATAGGTAATAACCCGTGGTCAGGTATTGAAAATTTACAGTTTGACTGGACTTTTAGCCGTTAATATTGAGGTTATACAAACAGATGAAGGAAAAGATGGCTAGATAAACTCACCTTTTTCCTCAGTCGGTAACGTTTTGCCCTAAGCCCGGGTAGGTTTGCCCGGATAAAGCTTAAAACGGATGAAAAGGATGAAATTCATTTAACATTTTTTGCATTGGGTATTTTTTGGGGTGAAATCAGCGATATTCCCCTGAGCGTCAAGGGATAACTCGCAACAGTCGCTAAAGCGTTTGTGCAGTTGCTCCCGGGCTTTTTGTACCCTGGATTTCAGGGTCGAGTATTTCAGTTGATTTTGCTCGGCATAACTCTTTTGCGACAGGCCGTTGATCTCGATTTGCGTTAACAGTTCGGCGTCTTTAGCGGTTAGCGACTGGATAAAAGGGGTTAGACACTTGGCCAATTGTGTATGTACGCCGGGCTGCTCTTGCCGGTACCAGAGTTCATCGTCCCCCAGTTTTTGGTCTCTGCTTTTTTGCCGGTAAAAATCAATAATTGTTCGCCGGGCGATTTGAAACAGCCAGGCATTAATGCTGGTGTTATCTTTAATGGTTTTCAAGTTCAGGTATGACTTGATCAGTATTTCCTGTAACAAATCATCGACATCGGCGGGGTTGTTGATGTTGGCATGAAGAAATGCTTTGAGATGGTTTTTATATGCTTTCCATATTTGTTCGATATTCATAATGTCATACCCTTAGCCCCACAAGTGCTCTGCCAAATGTCATATTTTATTATTAACCACTTGGATAGTAAAAACCGATATCATGTCATAACTTGCTTTTTCGCCAAAGTAGGCGTTTCTTATTTCAGGTCAATATCCCTAACTTTTTTCCCCTTTACACTTGCTTCATTAAGGTAAAAGTTAAGGTAATAGCGAAAGTGACAGCCAAGGCAACAGCCGGGCCACCAACGCTAAGATTAAATTAAGTAAAGGAGTAAACCTCTATGAGCTCAATTCCAGATTATATGACCTGTCAGCACCGTCACTGCGATGATGTTTTTTCTGCTGCCGAATCTGCCGTTGCCATCGGCAATTGGCCGTTGGCACAAGAAGAATGGCAAATCTTTACCCGGGAGCTTGAGGCACATCTTGAAGCGGAAGAAACTATTTTATTCCCCCGTTTTGAACAGGCGACCGGCATTACCCAGGGGCCTACTATGGTGATGCGCGGCGAACATGAGCAAATGCGCGCCCTGGTGCAGCAATTAAACCAGGCATTGGCAGCCGCCGATCAGGAAGTTTACCTGGGCTTGTCGGAAACCCTAATGGTGCTGATGCAGCAACATAATATGAAAGAAGAAATGATGTTGTATCCCATGAGTCAGCAGCATATCAGCGATGGTGATAAAACGTTAAATGACCTTAAGGAATATTGCGAACAAAGCGAAGCCATGGCGGTTTAGGGGCAGGAATAACTTGAGTGCAAGCCATGGATGAAATTTATCTTGATGTCAGTGAATTGGCTCCGCCGGATCCCATGAGTAAAATCCTCATGGCCCTGGCTGAGCTGCAAGCTGGCCAGTATCTTAGGGTCGCGCACAGCCGCGAGCCGGTGCCACTTTTTGAAAAGTTGCAGCCTGCGGGCTGGGGTTATTCGTGCCAGGCGAATAGCGCCGATGTTGTCAATCAGGGCGGAGCGAAACAAAACACAGCTATCCGCTATTTTATTTATATCTACCGTTTAGCCGAGCAGGATAGGCTGCTGGATTATCTGTTGGCAACGGATAAAACACGGCTATGAAACTCAGCGGTTTATCTTTTTCTGTGATGCCGCCGTTAACTGTCCCGTTTCGTTATTTTATTAGCGCGGCGTTGATGGTGATTTTGCTGGCGGGTTTTATTTTTTTTGCCGGACCGGATCCCTGGCTTAGCCGCTGGCATCCGGCCATGCTGACCATCACCCATGGTTTTACCTTAGGTTTTATTACCACGGTGATGATGGGAGCATTATTGCAGTTGCTGCCTGTGGTCGGCGGGGTAGGTATTCCCAAGGTACGCTTAGTTGGCGGAGCCTGTCATGTGTTGCATGTCTGCGGCAGTGTGACTTTGATGTTAGCTTTTATCTGGCCGCAGCCGCAGCAGTTTTTTTTGATGCAAACGGCGCTGGCACTTTTGCTTACGGGGTTTTTCTTATATTTGGCAGCGGTGGCCTGGGTGTTATCGCAAAAGCTGAGCCAGGGGGCAACGATAAATGCCATCCGCCTGGCGGTATTAGCTTTAGCCGTTACCGTGATCTTGGGGGGCTTGCTGCTTAGCCGCAATTTAGGCATTGAGTTTATTTCCGGACACAAGGTTTACACCAATTTACATGTGTTCGCCGGGCTGGCGGGATGGGTAGCCATGTTGATTATCGGGGTCAGTTTTCAGGTGATCCCCATGTTCCATGTTGCTCCTGATTTTCCCAAATGGCTGAGCCGATCGTTTCCCTTGCTGATTTTAGTCCTTTTGTTTTGGTTATTTGAGCGGGGATTAAACAGCGTTAACAGTGGTGAAGGTAGTGGTGTGCTGAATCAACCCGTACAGCTGTTATTACTGCTTAACTGTCTGTTTGCTGCTGTTTTATTGCGGGTAATAGCCCGGCGTAAACGTAAGGTGCCTGACAATACCCTGGATTATTGGCGCTTATCGTCGGTGAGTTTATTTGTGATCACCGCCGTTTTCCTGATCCCAGAAGATGCTCTTCCTGAACTGTTTAACAGCAAAAAACACATGTGGCTGATGGCGGCGTACCTTTATTTTTATGTGCTCTCGGTTATTCAGGGATTGCTGTTAAAGATCTTGCCTTTTTTAAGTTATAACCATTTGCAGCAACAGTGTTTAATGAATTTTCAGGCGATGCAGTATTTGCCTAATATGCATGAGTTGTTACCGAAAAAGTATGGCCGCCTGCTTTTTATCAGCCATATATTCAGCGGTTTGGGTTTACTGGTGACAGTGCTTTATCCTGCCTTTTACTGGCTGTTTGCACTGTTACTGCTGATTGAATTTAGCGGCTTATTTTATTTGATGCTTAAAACCCTGGTTTTATATTTGGGCTGTAAAAGTAAAATGGCAAAACTGGAGTTGGTCAACGGTTAATTAAGGTAATGAAGCCATTACTTTTTTATGGGGGGCGTTTTTTGAGCTTGTCCTCAAGTTGTTGTGATATAGAAGATACTAGGTTAAAACTAAGCACAGGCGTTTGAACATAGCGCTTGACTTAGGCATAAAAAATAACCATGATCCCCAAAATAAAGGGATGAGTTGTAGAGGTATGATTTTAATATGGCAAATTTTTCAGGAGCGCATTTAAAAAGTCTGCGCAAAGAGGCGGGGTTAACACAAAAAGAGCTGGCGTCGAGAATCGGCCTCAGTCGTGAAACCGTTGTTGCCATTGAAAATGAATATGTCGGCTCTATCGATAAGCTCAGTATAGAAGTTGTCAACTCCTGGTGGGCAGTGTGCCGCCGCACAGTTTCTGCAAAAACCAAGGAATCTTTTAAAAGCCAGATCTTAAGGTTTTTCAACTTTCAAAATTCATGATACTGAATTTATATCTGCGCAAGTTATTTACTCCGATACTGGTTATTACTTTTGCGCTAATAGGTGTCTATACCTTTGGTTATGCCGAATATTTTGATCGTTGGTTTTTAGTTGCCCTGATGCTTTGGGGCCTGATAAAAATAAAAAATCGTGACGTCAATATGGCGGGTCTGATTCTCATTATTATTCTTGTACGCTCTCTTGATGAGATAGCTTATTTGATAATCGACTTTGATGTTAAACTCATCATTTACTTATTGGCCGTCGCTGTCCTATACAAGTTAAAGTACGATAAATTAGTACTTCTCTTCTGTGCGCCCTTATTAACTTTAATCGTACTGGTTGAGTTCTTTTGGTTTTTTACCGGTTATCCTGCGCCAAAAATATACTTCTATGTTTGTATGCTTTTGCTTAGTTTAGTCACTCGGCATTTGTTGTTTATGCGTGTTCCCCTAACCGACCGTTTGCTTAAGGGAGGGAAGTCTTTACCGTTAGACTGGAAGTTTTATGGGCTATCAAAATGGAGTGTTTTCATTCTTGCCGCCATGCTGGCGGAGTATTTGATTAGACATTTGACCGTTTTAAACCCGTTACATGTTTATCAGGTTTATCCTGTTTTTATGCATGCTATTGCCGTTACTTCACTTTTTTATCTCACCGAAGATTACTTACGATCTCGTTTTATTTTAACCGCTTGATCCGGGAGTAAACGGAAAAAACGGGTCTCATAGGGCATGTCTTTGCCTTGTTATTTTTTACTCAGATAATAGTTGAAGTGGATTGAATTCCACTCTTTATCACTATTACTGGAGAAAAAATAATGAACCTACCTAAATTGGCTACTTTACTTTTATGTTTAGTTATATCTACCTCGGCTACAGCTTTTTCCTTAAGTGTGGGAGATAAATGCGTATCACCGCTAACGTTTAATGTCGGCGGAAAGCGAGTACCACCGCTGGCGGTTAATGTCGGCGGCAAGCGTGTACCGCCACTGGCGGTTAATGTCGGCGGTAAGCGTGTACCGCCACTGGCAGTTAATGTCGGCGGCAAGCGTGTACCGCCGCTGGCGGTTAATGTCGGCGGCAAGCGTGTACCGCCGCTGGCGGTTAATGTCGGCGGTAAGCGTGTACCGCCGCTGGCGGTTAATGTCGGCGGTAAGCGTGTACCGCCACTGGCGGTTAATGTCGGCGGCAAGCGAGTACCACCGCTGGCAGTTAATGTCGGCGGTAAACGTGTACCGCCACTGGCGGTTAATGTCGGCGGCAAGCGTGTACCGCCACTGGCAGTTAATGTCGGTGGTAAGCGAGTACCACCGCTGGCAGTTAATGTCGGTGGTAAACGTGTACCGCCACTAACATTCAATACATAGGGTAAACGTGTATTACCAAAGGCTACAGAAACTTCGCTTGGCTAGGTGTTTTTTGTAATGCTAATAAGTTAAAAAACATAGAAAAACAAAATGTGCAGCACATTCCACTTTGTATAATGTATAGTACTCCACTATCAGCGAGGATGCTGGAGTACTATCGACAGGTTTGTTTGATAATGAGTCGTAACTTACTCACAACATCTTCAACCAACTCTGGCATTACTTATTTAGTGCGGCTTTCAGAGCTCTGTTACAGCTAAGTTAGTACCTATGTGATTAAAAGGATGTAGTCGTGACACCTGCAAAAATAACTGAATTTTTCACCTTACTTAAGATGGTCGGTTTTGTCGACAATACCGAGTATCAAGCCCGGGGTGATGCCAGTGTCTCCTATTCTTTTGGCCGTTTAATGTATAAAAACGGTGCACCTGCCACCTCTCAGGGTACAGGTTATCAAAAACGTTTTCTAATTGATTATTTACCTGAATGGTGTGTGGCCTACGCGGAAAACGGTCAGTTTAAACTTTCGGTATTTTCACAAAAATGGGGGGACGACGGTATCCCCGTGACTCATGAAAATGTCATGCCCTTCATTACCGCTGCACAGTTGCTGATGTATGTGCAGGAATTGCAAAAAATTTCTCATACCAAGGCGCTTATGGCGATGAAAAAAGCCCAGCAGGAAGAGCCAACCATTCACTCCCCGGTCACACAGCAATATTATTAATCATCCATATAAGTTGCTTGATACTTTCTTGTGTTGTATATCGATTGGGCCTCCAGTAGCCCTGGTGGATACTAGGTATCTATCACTAAGCAGACTACAATTACATCAGGTAAACGAGACTAAAGGTGGTCGCTATGTCTCATATTTATGGTCTGGAAAAAACACACATGGCGGTGTTTAATTTGGTCGGGCCGGGCTCGATGAAAAGTCGTTTGGAAAATGCCGTGACTAGTCACTTGCTGCATATCTGTGTTGAAGCCGATATTCCAAAAGAATTGTCTGATGATTACCGCAATATTGTTGAGACGCTTTTGCCGCGAGGTAAGCATTCTATCATATCTAAACTATCAGAAGTCGAAGCTGAACATTACGCCCAGAAGATAGTCGTTTTGCATGAAAAAATGGCGCATATCGTTCACTAACCAGGGAGGTTTGGCGGTAAATATACAATACCGGCAATTCGTCACTAAATTGCCGGTTTGCCGGTAATTATCTGTTGCAGCCAGGCTAACCTGCAGATTCACATTAATACATAAAGTTTGCATATTCGTTGCACATTCCCTTGGCATAATTTTTTCATCTTAACCAAGATAGATGGAAGATAGGTGTGATAAATAAAAATACAATTTCGTTGACCGGCTTGATCCGGCAAAGTGTGTGTCCGCTGGTGATGGTAAGTGTATTAACCGCTTGCGGCAGTTCATCCAGTGATGATGCCGGCAGTGACAGTACAACAGAAACTAACACTTCAACCCCGACAACTACCAATACGGCGCCGGTGGCAAATGCCGGTAGCGATCAAAGTGTTGTCACCGGAGAAACCATAACCCTCAATGCCAGTGGCAGCTCAGATGCCGACGGTGACAACCTGACCTATAGCTGGTCTGTCAGCTCTATGCCCTCTGGCAGCAATATCAGTTTAAGCAATGCCAGCAGTGAAAGCGCCAGTTTTATTGCCGATGTCGATGGTGATTATGTCATTGCCTTAGTGGTTAATGACGGCAGCGAAGACAGTAGTGTCGATAGCGTCACCATTAGCAGTGCCACACAAAGCTCAGACAACACAGATCCGGTGAGCAGCAATGATGTCTGGGTTGTTAATGAAAGCGGTGAAGCGTCAGCTGTGCTTACCACCAATGGCGCCGATATTTTAGTGAATGTCGGGAGTGTCACCACCACTACGGTAGATGATAAAGATTACACCTATATCCAAACCAGCGGTGTACCGGCTTACCGGGTCACCATGACCCAAGAGATGGTAGACAGCCTCAATAACCGGCCAGATGCCGATCAGGCTTTTATCAGCGGGGCCACCAGTGCCAGTGCTGGTGATGTGATTGAATTCGGCCAGGATATCGGTTACGACGGCAATGAAGCCGGATGTACTACCGGGGCAGGTTACGGCTACTGGCCGCCGGGGCCGGTTTGTCCTGAGGATATCAATGCCGAAGTTTATCTGCCAAAAGAGCCTGAGCCTGCAGCAGAAAATTGTGAAACCGGCATGTCGACCCAGGGGCTTTGGGTAAACGGCGCTGCGGTCTTTACCTGGAGTGATGGTCAAAGTTATAACAACCAGGGCGTGTGGCAGTCATTGGCGCCGATCCAGGAAGTGTATGATGTCGATATCTGTGGCGGCCATGCTGCCAACGGCACTTATCACCAGCATCAGTACTCCAGTTGTCTGGCTGATTTGGTCGGCGATACCGGCAATGGCCATTCACCCATTTATGGTTATGCTGCCGATGGTTATCCCATTTACGGTCCCTGGCAGGCTGATGGTGTGCTGGCAAAAAGCAGCTGGGTTGCGCGGGATTATGAGAGTGCCGACTCCATCACCGGTTGCGGTGTTGCCGGAGAGCGTAGTTGTCAGCTGGTGGACAGTTTAGATCCCAGTGCGGGCACCACAGCGGTTACCACCGGGCCGACGACAAGCGACCTTGTACCTAATCTGACCGGCCTGGTGGAATTTACTGCTGTATCCGGCTTCTACTTTGAAGATTATTACTGGGATTCAAGCCTTAGCGGTGACGAAGTATTAGATCAGCACAACGGACATAGCGATGAAACCCGTGGTTATCATTATCACGTTACCCTGACCGAGGACAGTGATGGCAAGCAGACTCCAAGTTTCCCGTTTATCTTCGGGCCTGAGTATTACGGTGAACTGGCAGATAACTCGGTTGCCGCCTGTGGCTTTACCGGTGGCGGCCCGGGTGGTCCACCACCTCGCTAAAGGAGTGATAATTATCCAAGCGATTAATCCGGCTATCTCAGCTAACGGATAGCCGGTTTTTCAACTTTATTAACGAAAGGTATTCATATGAAAAACTATGTATGGCTGTTTGCCTTGATAAGCTCTGTTGCCCTGGCCGCACAAGAAAGCACACAAGTAACTGAGCAAGAGGCAGTAAAGGCAGTATCACAGCCAGGTAAGAAAATGGCTTTGGGTATGCAGCATAAAATGCCGATGGCAGGTGCTATGACGCAGACTATGCCTCAGGCAATGCCAGGGCACGAAGCTATGATGGATCACAGCCATGAACCTGTGGCTATTCCTGCCAATTTACCTGTGCCTAAACTGGAGGTCGCCTTATACAAAGATGAAAAATCCGGTTTTAACTTACATCTGCAATTGGCAGACTTTGAACTGGAAGCGCCTGAATTTGCCTCCAAAAAACCGTTAAGTTATGTACAGGGGCATGCGCACTTGTTCATTAACGGTCAAAAAATCCAGCGTGTTTACGGGCAATACCTGCATTTGCCCGCCACGTTATTCAAACAAGGTATTAATCAGGTGATGGTGACCTTAAACAACCATGATCATAAGATCTGGAGCCGGGATAAAAAGCAAGTAGTGGCTTCTGTGTTTCTCGATGCCGGTAAAGAGCAATTTATCAAGCACAGCTTCAGTTCATCACCTTTACTTGCCAGCCGTTAAGCTTATACCTAAGCAAAACGTTCCCGGCGAAGGGCAGGTTACCAGAATTTGTAATAACCGTATTTATGACGCACCTTTAAACGGCGAAACAGGTTCAGGGGCTTGCGTTTTAAATGTTTCATGCCGCTGTCAACCAAAGCGTCGGTAGCATCGATTACCCGGTGGCTGGATTTACCGTCCATATAAGGGTGAATAAGATTGATATAATCTTCTATCGCCGACATCAACTCTGCAGGCTTAGTAAGTGCCTGCTCAATCGCCTGCTCAATGTCATCGGCGTCTGTGATGTTGGCCAGGTGCGGACCGGGCACACGGTTTTTAAAGGTGACCGCGGGTTTTTGCTGTAATAAAAACTCGGAAATAATCGAGGAAGTGTCCGATAACATTAAATCAGCTTCCTGCAATAGCGGGATAATATCGTCGGTCTCGACAAAGTGTAAATTGTCGCTTTGAAGCGATTTATATTGGCTGACAATCTCTGGGTCCATTTTTGGATGGAAGGTGATCAGCCAGTTCCAGTCTTCCCGCTTTGACATGCGCTTGACCTGCTCAAACAAGTGGTAGGCGGCGCTTAATGCCGGGGTGAAGGTGGAAGTCATCAGGATCACCGGCTTCTTGGCTTGCGGTGTCTGTGCGTCACTATTACCGGGGAAAAACGGTTTGGCGGTAAAAGGCTCAAATAGGGGATCCATTTTACTCCAGCCGGTTTCTACCACTTCAAAGTTTTGGTGTTCTTTGGCCAGTTCTTTAAACGGCTCTGTGGTAGACGGCCCCTGGGTACAATAGAGATCAAAAAAACCTCTTAAGCGGAAATGGCCTTTGTTTTCATCGCGTTTTTGCGCGTTAAATCCGTGGAACAGTTGCACTTTAATACCCGGGAAAAAATCCGGCACGGTATTACTGGCAACAAACACCGCACTTGGGTTGTAATCCATGACTTCCTGCACCGTGGCCAGCTGTTTTTCATCTTCGTTAAGGTAATCGGCATATTGCTTTTGGTTCAGGAACCAGGCGACCTCATCTCCCCGTTCGCGAATGGCCTTTTGCAAGGGGCGAACAATAGATAAAGAATAAAGCTGGGAGACAAAAAAGAGATATCGTTTCATATAAGTCCTGGTGCTGAAATATCCTGGTGATTCCGCAGATAACCCCTTGTTGGGGCCATATTTTCCGGCGATTTTACCACTTGCGTTCTTTTTTGGGAATGCGCTTGGCAAATAAGTTTTGGCCATTATGTTTTTATGCGGTAACCGGGATATTTCCGGTTTCTGTTCAGCTTAGGTTCAGGTTCAGTCTTTATACTTAAAGTACAATCCGCGACACCAGGGTTTAATATGAAAAAGTCAGCAACCTGGTTACTGGTACCGGCAATTTTGCTGAGTGCCGGTTGTGCATCTCATCATGGCGGTCATCACCGCTCCGGTCATCACGGACATTATCCCCCAGTTTCAGGGCATGTTTCTATTCATAGCGGTTATCACAGCAACGGCGGGGCTATTTTAGGGGCGTTGATCGTCGGTGGTATTATTGGTCATGTTATTACCGAGGCGGCCCACGAACATGATGCCGAGCATGAAGCTGAAGCGGCCAGAAAAAGAACAAAAAGCAAACCGACCGCCGTGCAAACACCTGACCGGGGAAGCAAGGGAGAAAGTGAAAACCAGGCTGAAACCGCCCCGAAAGCCGAAAGCAACAGTGAGCAAAATAAGTATTATCAGTTGGGCAAAGATGACAATTGTTATTTAATGGAGAAAAAAGGCGAACAAGTGATCATTATCGCCAAAGTTCCCCGGTATCCTTGTAGTGAATAATGACCTGAGTGTTTAACTGCCTGTCGGTGGTTAACCGCCAGGCAGTATCTTGCTAGTTCTTCACCCAGGTAAAGCGTGCCCGTAAAGGCTCATGATCGCTTAAGCCGGTAAAGTTGGTTAATTCCCCGTATTCTGCCAGGGTGAGGCTATAAGGGTTGTGCTGGCGATTAATATAACCTAGCTGATCTGTGCTGGAGCTGAAATGGCCGTCGCAGTTGCTGATGGCTTTGTCGCTGCCGCTGATCATATCCTGACAACCCAGGGTCATGCCGGTTGTCGCCAGAAAGGTCTGCCAGATCTCCAGTTGTTCGTCGGCATGGGGATAATCCGACCATTTGTTGTTGAAGTCACCGCCGAGGATCACGGTAGCGTGGCTGGAATAATTATTGATAAAGTCTGCCAGCTGCTCGAATTGTTTGCGGCGGGCTTTGACATCATCATCGTCCCGTCCGGCATCCATATGGGTGTTGTAGATATGCACGGAAAAGTTTTCGGTAATTTCATGTACCGCTACGGTAAAGCCTTTTTCCGTTAAACAATCGGGGTTGCTGTCGGTTAAGTCACCATGGCAGCTGTCAAATTCTTCCAACTCGTGAGTGGCCAGGGTGTAATCATCGTCATCGCGATTTGCCATGTTAAAGGGAAAATCGGATAAACGTATCAGGCCATCGCCGTATGAGGTCATACCGCCGCGCCAGTTTTTGGAGCGGTAGGGGTAGCTGTCGATACTGAGACGGCTTTCGTCGCGTAGATAACCATGTTTGGTTTTACTGAACATTTCCTGCATCAGCACGATATTATAGTTGGCATTGTCGAGCTCACTCAGCAGGTTTTTGAAGTCGGTATTGCTGTTGCCGCCGATACACTTGGGGAAGCCGTCGATGTTATACACCACGACATCAAAGCTGCCGCTGTTGGCATCGGCTGGGGCTGCACCTGTTTGATAATCCAGGCCGCGGCTGTCTTTGGTGCCTGTGGGGGTAAACTCATAACCGCTGATGCTACAAGCTGCATAGGCAAGGTTGCTGCTACAAAGCAGTGCCGCGGATAAGGCGAGTTTCAGGGGAAGTTTTTTAGTCATATATCCATTTCCTTGTGGTTGTTATTTTTCCGGGGTTGGTGCCCGAAAAACAATCTATCCGTGTTTGTTTTTTGAGTCAATTGCTTGTCGGGCCAGTTAACAAATAATAACAGGTAGTCCAGTTGTCAGGGGTTTTAAGAAGCAAAGGGATAAGCTGTCTGAAGGTATGCAACAACATCAAAACCACAGTAGCGACAGGGCTGTGGTTGCTGATGTTTGTGATGCCTAGTTGATGTTTAAGATATAGGTGCGCACCGCCATACCTACAGGACCCTGGCTAAGAAATAAAATGGCAAAGCCCGCCAGGGAAATGATCGCCGCTGCCAGTTGTCCCATGCCCGCGCCGATAGCGCCACCGATAATCGCGCCAATCATCCAAGTCAGCTCTTCACTGGAGTTTTCCAGGGTAATATAGGCGCCAAGTAAAACGCCAAGAATCCCGCCTGCTTCGGTGCAGGTTTTCTTAATTTCCCCTTCGGGATCGGCATACAAATGGTAAGCCAGATGTAATATAAACAGGCTTATTACTCCGCCGATCACAGCGCCAATGACAGGGTCTACTTTCAGCCAGGTAGCATAGTCGATGCCTACCACACCACCGCCACTGGCGACAAGAAAATAGGCCAGGGGATGTGCCCCGGTTGTGTTGGCTGGTTGGGTGTTAGTGGTCATTGTCTCCTCCCGTTTAGCAGAAGTTGTTTCATTTCTTGTTGCTGTCTTGCCGTTAAGGGGAAGGCAATTACCCGGTTGCAAGAGGCAGCAGCCGTTGCTACTACTTCTTTATTCAGTGCACTGAGAAGGGAAAATATCTCACCTGCAAAGAGAATTATAACTAGCGTGAATCGATTACTCTGTTGGGAAAATATTTGCCGGGGGGGTTATCCGGGAAGAGGCGGGAGCTGCTGCGCCTGCTTTAAGGTGCAGCAGCCAGGTTTGCTGTTTTTCAATAAAAGGTTTACGTTTTAGTCTTGCGTTGCCTGGTCGAAACAAATCAGTTTAGGCGTGATCTGTATTTCTCTCTGGTTTACCCGAATAGCCAGCTTTTGCCCGACAGTAAAACCGGCCTGCCTTAGCCACTTCCCCCTGAGCACAATGCAGGGTTCAAGATTAACCGGTACATAGTTAATGCCTATGCCGCGGGTTTTTACCGCCGACTCGCAGCTGGTTTCCAGCACGGTAAGTTGCCGATAAATGGGATATTTTACTTTTGCCGAGGCAAGCTCTGGCGTATGATGATATTCAGCCATGGCGTACTCCTGTGAAGTTCGTTGTGGTTAGCGGCCTCTGGGTGTTGGTGCACTCAGGGGTTGCGACTTGTTATGTATTAACGGCAGATATAGAGGTTGCTGTTAATACTGTTAATGAAAGAGAAATATTGAAGTGGGCGCTCTCCTTTTGTGAGTGGATCGCACTATAAATAAAGACTATTCCACTGGATAAAGCAACAGGGAATGGTCTTTTTTTTGGGGATAGATAAAGATATTTCTTGAGGGGAATATTTGGGTTTTTAAGTAAAGGATTTGAGGCAAGGGTCTTCAGTTAAAGCTTTGTCTTAATCTTTAAAAACTGATAAAAGCATATAGTGATAAAATGCCCGAGAGTCTTTTTCCCGGGCGGTTAGAGATTAGTGAGTGTTCAGCTCTTGATAAGCAGCGGGGACATTGAGGGCTGGATGTACCCAGTCAAACAGGGCATATCCGCGAAAGTTATCCATTTTTACTTTTTGGATAACCTGCTCCTGGCTCAGGCCTTTGCTAACCGCTTGAGTGACCTGCTGCTTAACTTCTGCCAGATAATCAATATTCCATTTTATTGCGCTTTTATCCACTACATGGCTGTGTCCCGGTATTACCTTGGTATCTTGTGGCAGCGCCTGATACAGGGAGGTTAAGGTGGTTAAAGTATCGCTTAAGTGCCCGTCCAGCAGCCAGGGCAGGCCGGGTTTTTGTGCCACTATGGCATTGCCGGTCCAGACAACGTGTTCTTTTGGCAAATAGACAAATAAATCGCCACCGGTCTGGGCAAAGCCGAAGTCTTTGATTTGCACCTGTTTATTGCCTAAGTCTATGGTCAGGGCGCCTTTCTCTTCTATTAAGATATCCGCTGTTGTCGGGGTAACCTGCTCCATGCCGCGGTTCTTACCGAAGGTGTTGATCATAAAATCAACGTCTTTGGCAAAATGCTGCTGGATATAGGCCTGGGTATTTTTATGCTGAATCAAGGTCACAGAATCGTCCAGCAGGTAATTGCCGTAGGAGTGATCGCCGTGAAAGCTGGTATTAACGGCGTAAAGTATCGGCTTGTCGGTAACGGTTTTCACCAGGGTCAATAATTGCTGGTGTAATCTTTTATTCAACATGGTTTCTACCAGCATTACACCTTTGTCGCCGACAATTACCCCGGCGCTGGTGGCAAGCGGCAGACCTTTAGGGGCGAAATCGTGGGCCCTGTCGTCATAAACGGTATAAACGCCGTTATCGATCTTTTCTATGGCGAGGTTAACGGTGTTGGCGTCCCAAACGGGATCGGCGGCATGTGCCTGCAGGCTGAATAATCCGGCCAGGGCCGGGATAATAAGTTGACGAAATAACATCATAAATTCTCCGTGTAATATGCAGGGTTAAACGTATGTCGGCACTTAGGTGTCGGCACATCAGGTTAAAAAGTGAGTGGAATGATTTAGGCTAAATAAATCAGCCGGTGGTTAATTGGTGTTTTGCTTAAGGGCGATGGTGCTGGCAACAAGTGCCAGTAGCCAGAATACAGGCCCCATGATCCCGGGCCATAAGGCTAAATGCCCCGGTACCAGGATAAAGAGGATAAAACCTATATCGGTGGCGCTGACCATGATCAGGTTGGCCCAGTAGCCCTGACGGTCGTTTTTCCAGTTATAAAATACGGCTATGGCCATGGCGGCCAGGGCAAAAAACAGCAGGTTCCAGCCGCTTTGGAATAACCGCCCCTGTATCATATCAGCTGGCAGGTTTTCCCCCATCTGGTAAACAATCCAGGCGGCTTTGATATGCAATAGTCCCCAGATAAAGTAAAAGGCAGCTGCGAGCTTGGCCCAGTGTGATGATGTCATCTTTTACTCCGATAAATGCGTTGATATCCTGACAACTAGTCTATAGATTAGCCTAAATAAATAAATGCAAGAAAAAGAAACGCTGGGTTTCCAAAATGAAAGATCTTTCCCGTTTGATGTTAACGTTTGCCCAGGTGGTGAAAACCGGTAGCTTTACCGGGGCTGCCCAGGTTTTGTCTGTTTCCAAGTCGGTAGTGAGTAAGCAAATAACGGCCCTGGAAGCTGAGCTGGATATTGCCCTGTTTTACCGTAACGCCAGAAAACTGCAGCTGACGGAAGCGGGGGAGCGCCTGTATCCCCATTGTCAGACGCTGGACCGTGAGTTACACCGGGCGCTTGCCGCCGTTAAAGAGGTCAAGGAGGAAGTTATCGGAAAACTGTCGGTGACTTTACCGGCGAGCATGGCAATCGCCGGTTTCGGGGAGACCCTCAGACTGTTTCAGCAGCAACACCCTGATGTTGATTTGCATATTCATGTCAGCGGGCAGCAGCTCGATATGATTGACCAGGGGATAGATCTGGCGCTGAGGGTCGGGCAGCTTAAAGACTCTGAGTTGATCTGTAAAAAGTTGCTCGACAGCCAATATCTGGTGTGCGCCAGTCCGGCTTATCTGGCAGACAGGGGAGATATTACCGAGCCTGAACAATTAACCGGGCACAATTGTTTGATTTTTACCGGCGGCAGTTTTTCTGCCCGTTGGCCGTTTAGGCATGAAAACGGCAAACGTATCAGTGTTAAAGTATCCGGCAACCTGCACAGCAATGAACCCAGGTTTCTGGTGGATGCTGTGCTGGCAGGGCAGGGGGTGATGTTCGGGCCGTCGCATCTGTTTAATGCTTTTATCAGGCAGGGACTTATGGTGCCACTTTTGGCGGATTTTAGTATTCAGGATGTCGGTTTTTACGGGGTTTACCCTAAAGGGGCGATGCAGGCGAAAAAAGCCCGGTTATTACTGGATTTTATTATCGAGCATTGCCAGAAGTGGTGAGTCAATGCCCGATAAATGCTGATTTATTCGTTTGCCCTAAGCCCTATCAGGCAAAGTTAAAGGTGTGCTTGATATGCTGTTCGAAATCTTCCGGGCTTAGCGCTTTTGCCTGAGGCAGGAAGGCTTCGGCTTCAGTGCCCACCGGAGTTGCAATAGGCGCCTGCTCGTTTTCCAATACCGACTGTACCGCCTCGGCCACCGCAACGGGGGAGGGACCCTGGTTGATTTTTTCAGCCACCATGGGAACGAAATGTGCCACTTGGGCCTGGGTAATGGCATGCGTTAACTGATGGCTTTTTTCCAGTTGCCGCTCAGCACAGACGGCCGAAACTTGAGTCATTGATAAATAGCTACTTCAGGTTAACAGGGCCCAGATTATAACGGTAAAGCCGCTTGAGCAACATGAAAACTTCCCGGCTGTTTGGGATTATTTGTTGATATTGCGCAAGGCTGGTGTAATGGTCAGTAATATGCTTAGAAAACTTTATGTTATCTTGTTTATATCAGTGAAGGAGCCGAGAATGACAGAAAACCCGAGGTTAAATCAGCAAAGCCAGTCAAAAGCGTTATTATCGGATCAGCAAATTATTAAAAGCTGGCTGAAAAATGCCGCCCCCTGGACTGCGGCGATTGATAATGACGAGATTACCAGCCGGGTAGAGGTGACTAATCTGGCGGTGATAGAGCTACTTTTGACATTATGCTCACAAAAATGTTCGAAGAGGCAGTCGTTGAAGTTGCTGGATCTCGGCTGCGGTGAGGGCTGGCTGATACGGGCGCTGGATAAAGCCCTACAAAAGTCGGGTGATGCCGGTGTTATTGATATGTTAGGTACTGATGTTGTGCCTGAACTTATCGCAAATGCAGAAAAACAGGGAGTCGGCCGTTTTAAAACCTTAAGTTATGAAGCCTTGTCTTTTGAAAACCTTCAGGAAAAGTTTGATGTGATCGTCTGTAACTTTTCCCTGCTGGGGGAGCAATCCGTTAACCGGGTTTTTGCTCAGGTGCAGGATTTACTTAACAATGAGGGGGTTTTCGTTGTGCAAACCCTGCATCCCGTTAGCGCCTGCGGCGATCAGCCATACCGGGATGGCTGGCGCAGCGGCAGCTGGCAAGGGTTTAGTGAAGACTTTGTTGACCCGCCTCCCTGGTATTTTAGAACCTTGCCTTCCTGGCTGGCATTGTTTACGGACAATGGCTTAACGTCGCCGGAGATTATTGAGCCGAAAAGGTGCAACAATAGTGCGCCTTTGTCGGTCATATTTGTTGCCCAAAAAGCTTAATTGCAGCTATACAAAGCTAAACCGGCTAAATAATCATGTTTTCTTACAAGGAGCGGACTATGTTTGAAATTGCAGCAATTGATCACCTGGTGCTCAGAACGGCACAAGTCGATGAGATGGTCAGCTTCTACTGTCAGGTGCTCGGCTGCAGTGTGGAACGCATTGTCGAAGAAATCACCGAAGAAATCACCGAAGAAGCCGAGGGGGTCGCCGGTAATGAAAAAATAACTGCTCTGACCCAGTTACGCGCCGGTAATGCCTTGATTGATTTAGTTGATGTCAGCAGCAAACTGGGCAGGGCCGGAGGAGGAGCACCGACAAAAACAGAGCAAAACCTCGATCATTTTTGCCTGCAGCTAAAAGCCATTTCCAGCGGCGAAATTAATGATTATTTAACTGCTAAAGGGATAAAAGTCGGCCAGTTTCATACCCGTTACGGCGCCCAGGGATTTGGGGATTCGGTTTATATCCAGGATCCCGATGGTAATACCGTTGAACTCAAATCACAGCAATAAGGTGATGAAAGGGCGGCCGCGTGGCGTTATGATAAAGCGCATATAGGTTTTATGAAGTGGAAAATCTGATTTTGAATAGTAAAACGCAACAGCAGGTTAGCATAAGAATGGCCCAAAAAGAGGACATGGCCTGGGTTAATAACCAATACCTGAGCATAGGGTTTAAATTGTCTGATTTTGAGCGGGAGCTGATTGCCATTGCCGAGGTTAACGGCGAAAAAGCCGGACTGGGCCGCCTGCAATTGATAGAGAAAGGCATCGCCGAGCTTGGCGGCATGTATGTAAAGGATAGCTTTCGCGGTTTGGGTGTTGCCGGACGTATCGTTGATTACCTGGTAAAAAATGCCACAGACTATCAGAAAATATACTGTTTACCTTTTGCCCACCTGCAGGCATTCTACCAAAAGTTTGGTTTTGCTCCCGAGCAGGAGTTAACTAAGGTGCCCAGGGTTGTCCTTGAAAAGCACAATTGGTGTAACAACAGCTATGAGCACAAGACTTTACTGTTTTCCCTGACCCGGGATATTTAGCACTTGGTGTTTACGCAAAAGTCATTTGATAAAAAATAAGTCATGTTTCCCCCGGATATCTGATTCACATATTCCCTGGCGTGTTTGTTATTGGCGATAGCCCGCGGTTTAAGCCAGGGCAAATTTGCTGCCTGTATTTTTGCAAAGGCTGGCGGTGGTCGCGCTTAAACAGAAATAAAACAGCATTAAGGGCAGGCAGGTTTACATGGACGTTTACAGGTATATTTGATTAAATTACCTGATTTATAAGTAATATTTCAAATTACCTGTGGAATCATGAATTTGACCAACCACCCCATGAAGATCATAAGTGCTGGCAGCCCTTTAGGGAAAACCGCTTTTTCAGCACTGCGCCAAGCCATGTCGGCCTATTACCCTCTCTCTGAACAAACCTGGCTGGAGTTTACCGGTATTTGCCAGCTGCTCAGTGTTGAAAAAAATCAATTCCTTTATCAGCAAGGCCAGTTACCAGACTCTTTTGCCTTTGTTTATTCCGGTTTGTTCCGCTTGTTTATTGCCGATGAAAAAGGCAACGAATACAACAAGATGTTTTTTGATGAAGATACCTTTCCCGGCTCTATGGTGGCCCTGCTTAAGGGGCAGGTGTCACGCTTTGCTATAGAAGCCCTGGAGGAATCGACTGTGGTGACCATTAACTTTAACGGTTTTCGCCGGTTATTGGCGGCCAAAGAAGATTTGAAAATGTACCATATTCATTACCTGGAGCAGAACTGGTTGATTGCCAAAGAGGCAAGGGAGGTTGCCCTGGTGCAGGAAGAGGCGCAGGCGAGGTATTTACGGTTTTTAGCCGAATATCCAAAGCTTGAATCCCGGCTGCCGCAATACCATATTGCCTCGCATTTGGGTATCACCGCGACCCAGTTAAGCCGGATTCGCAAACAGCTTGCCGGGGAATAGTTTTATTATTTACCGGTAAAATCAACATAGGTAAATGACGGTAGGCTCAGTGCCCTTTATGCTGGCGGTATGATTTATTTATCTTTACTTGCGCTGATCGCAGGCGCGGCAATTGCGACCCAGACCAGTATGAATGCCCAGTTAGGGGTGATGCTGAAAAATCCGTTACTGGCCACCAGTGTGGCGTTTGTCAGCAGCATCTTTTTTACCTTATGCGGTGTGCTGCTGGTGAACCGGGAAATTCCCAGTGTCGAGGTGATCCGTGAAGTACCTGTGTATCTCTGGTTTGCCGGCGGGGCGTTCAGTGCTTTCGGACTGGGCTGTTTTTATTACCTTATTCCTAAAATGGGCATAGGGGCCATGTTATCTGCCGCCTTAACCGGGCAGCTGTTACTGGCGATAGTGGCCGGTCATTTCGGTTGGTTTGATTTGCCGGTCAAACCGATCACTGTGGCTAAAATGGCCGGGGTAGCGGCACTTATTAGCGGTATTATTTTGATAAACAAGGGGTAACAAATGATCTTAACCGAGCAGGAGCTAAAGCTGGCCAACCTGGATAACCTTACCCGCTTATGGCAGGCCATGGGCGCCAATAGCCTGATGTTGTCGCCTGAGCATAAGGGGTTTTTATCACGCAGTTGGCCTTACCGTTTTTGGCATGAACAGGCGGTGGCTGTACCGGGCAGGGAAGTATCACAGCCTCCTGGCTGGCTTGATCATTTGGCAAGCTTACCTGTGAATACCGTGATCCCTGTGTGGCCTTCACTCTATGACGGTCATAAATCTCTGGAGCAGGCTTTAATGGATGCCGGCTATATGCATTCGCTTGAGTTAGTGGCTATGGCCTTGACGCCTGGCGAAGACATGGGCAAAGGTATCGGCAAAGGCGAACAGCATCATGCAGCCGGCGGACTCAGGCTGACAACCTGTGCCAGTGATGATGAAATTAAACGCTGGAGCCGCATCGGTAGTGAAGCATTTGGCTATGAAATCGACTTTACCGTGGTACAGGCCCTGGCTGAGAATAGCGATGCCCGGGTGATTCTGGCTTATGAAGAGGGGCAGGTGGTAGCAACGGCGTTATTGTTTCACAGTTCATACAAAGGGGCCGCCATTACCGGTATTCACCAGTTGGGGGTCGCGGCAAAATACCGGGGCAGGGGCATTGCCCGCCAGCTGATGTCGCTATTGCTTGCACAAAGCGCAGCGGATACGGATTTTTTCTGTTTGCAGGCATCGGCCATGGGGAAAGGTTTGTATCTAAGCTTAGGGTTTAAAGAACTGTTTTTGCTCAATAACTACCGGAAAAAGCCTTAGCCTGATGATGGCATTCGCTGTGTTACGGCTTTTATTGAAAAACTATGGTGTACAAGGGCAAGGTTAACACCGCTTTTTAACCAGGTGTGCCGGTTAAAAAGCGGTGAGTTATGACTTAGAAAGTCATTTTGGCACTGATGGCGAAGGCCCGGCCAGCTTCGGTCAGGTGCTGTTTGGAGTCCCCTTCACTGTGTCCGTTAGCGTTGGCATAACGGATATACTCTTTATCGGTGAGGTTAGTGGCAGATAAATTTATCATTATCTCATCGCTCAGCTGATAACTCATTAATAAATCCAGGCTGCCGTAACCGGCAATTTCAGACTTGCCTTCCGGCACTTTAGTCATTTTGTTGGCCCAGTTTAAAATCAGTTCGGCGTTGAGTTTATCTCCCAGATATCCTATGCCGGCGATACCCGATAACGGGCTGATGGTTTCGATATACTCATTGGTTTCATCGTCTTTGCCGTGCTGGTAGGAAGCATTGAAAAAGACGTTAATTTCATTACTGAGATCATAATTTATGGCCGCTTCTATGCCTTTAATGGTGACGGCATCAATGTTTTGATACTGGAAGGTATCGTGTTGGTAAGCAAAGCTGCCATCGTCATTCATGACCGACTCACTGTCGGTTAAAGTCGTGGCCAGAAACTGATCATACTTGGTGTAGTAAACCGCGGTATTAAAGGCAAAATCGCCTAAGGTGCCCCTTAAGCCCAGTTCATAACTGTCGCTTTCTTCCGGCGACAGGTCGTCGCTGGGGATGACTTCATAAATATAACTGGAGCTTGCCTGGTTATAATGCTCGATATAAGCCAGATCATAGGCGGGTACCTTAAAGCCCTGGCCATATTGGGCGAATAAACTGATATCGTCCGATAAGCGGTACAGGGCGCCGAAATTAAAGGAGGTATGGTTTTCATCGATTTTAGAGAAAGTATTGATGCCGTCGGCTTTTAATGCTCCGTTGGGATCCATACTGTAGCGGTCAAACCTTAAACCTGGCGTTAACGTGAGCTGGCCTTCGAGCAGGGTTATTTCATCGTTGACGAAAATACCGGTGCGCGAGGTATCTGTTTTCGGGAATTTTTCGTCGGTTAAGTCCCGGGTAGATTCACCGGCCACTTCCCGGTATTCGTGCACCAGGCGGCTGCTTTGGGTTTTTTCGATATCCAGGCCGTAACCCAGGGTATGGCTTGGGTTAAGCTCAAAGCTGGCATTTGACAGGAAGCCAACCGTGTCTTGCTGGTATCTGGAGGTTTTCCACATATCCCGTATTTCGATAACGCCGAACATAGGGGCATTGATATCTAATTGACCGTATTCCTGATCCCTTTGGATGGTTTTATTCTTATACAGGCTGACATTGAGCAGATCATAAAAACGGGTGCCGCTTTCGCTGTGGTAGCTGAGCTGATAAGACTCTGTGGTTTTATCATTGTTGATATTCTCGTCAACAATCTGGTAGCCATACTGTCCCAGACCGCGGAAATAGGCAAGCAAACCGTCGGCACTATCGCCCTTGCTCTCCTGTTGCCAGTGCTCTGTGGTGAAGGTCAGGTGATCCTGGTCGTTTATGTTGTATTTGGCCTTATAAAAAATATTGTCGGACTGGATGGTAAACGGCTGTTCGCTTTCATCATAATTTTGCTGTTCTTTACCGTCGCGGTAGTTAAGGTTGAGCAGGTGCTCGAAATCGCTATGGGCAAAAGCCAGTGTGGTACTGATACTTTCCTGCTCTGTGCTGTGGTCGTAGCCGGTTTTTACCGAGCCGGCAAAGGTTTCTCCCTGTCCCAGGTAGTCACTGGCATCTTTGGTGGTAAAAACAATAATGCCGCCTAAGGCATCCGAGCCGTAAAGGGATGATGCGGCTCCTTTGGCCACCTCCACCTGTTTTAAGGTATCGGTTTCGATAAAGCCCCGGCCGACAATGTCGTTTAAGCCGTCGGCGCCGTAACCTTCATTCATGCGCATGCCGTCTTTGATCATCAATACCCGATCGCTGCCCATGCCCCGCACCAGGATATTTTGGGCACCGCCGGCGCTGCCGGTTACCTCTACCCCGGGCGCATATTTAAATAACTGGTTCATGTCCGTGACCACTTGTTTTTCAATATCCTGTGCGCTGACGACTGAGATACTGCCGGCAACGTCTTTAAGTGCTTTTTCAGTGCGGGAGCCGCTGATGACGATCACTTCCAGATCCTGTGCGATATCCTGGGTATCGTCAGCTATTTCGGCATAACTTGGGCTGGTGAACAATGCAGTTGAGATAACACAAGCTAGCACCTTAGGTGTTGGCTTAAACATGAGATTTTTCCTTTTAAGGTAATAAAGCCCGCAATGACCGGGTTTGCTTTTTGCGCCGTCGCGTAACCTATTGTGCAGTTACCTGGCTAGGTTGCCGCTGATTTTTGCGTGATAACAAACAAGGTCTAGTTTACATTTTCGGGCAGGTTTGGCTTTCAGATGCTTTTAATAATACAAATTATTTTGAGAATGTAAACTAAAATGAGAATTATTTGTATTTGCGTTGAGGTTTTTTCATAAATAGTCTAAAGTGCGCGACAGATTATTGATGTAAGTGAATTTTAAACCGTTTAGAGGATCATTTTGTGAACATTCAATCACTGGAAAATATCATGGCGCAGTTGTCACATTTGCTGATGGCGCCGGTTATTTTAATTATTGTGGCTTTGTTGATTTATGCCATTTATGCCCTGGGAGGATTTCTCGGGCAATATTCGCTGCGTAAAAAATATGCCCCTATTTATGTGATGCAGGTGCAGACGGGGCAAACCGACTGGCTTAAGGGGTATCCGGTACATAATTATTTTGTTAACAACCCAGAGGCCAGTGAAGATGAGTTGGAAGTATATGCCCTGAAAAAGCTGGAAACTCTGCGTATCGTCACCCGTATCGCTCCTATGCTCGGCCTGATTGCCACCATGATCCCTATGGGACCGGCATTGCAGGCACTGGCGGACGGCAATATCCAGGGGATCAGTGAAAACCTGATCATCGCTTTTGCTGCTGTTATCTGGGGGTTGGTGATTGCCTCATTAACTTTCTGGCCGGCGAGTGTGAAAAAGCGCTGGTGTGCCGATGAATTGATCAACATCCGCAAGCTTAAGGGGAGGTGTTGATGCGGTTTTTAGAAGAAGACGAAGAGCTCAACCCTATTGTCAGTGCGGTGAACCTGGTGGATGTATTTTTGGTGATCATCGCCGCTTTGCTGATTGCACTGGCGCAAAATCCGCTTAATGTTTTTAGCGAAGACGATGTCACCGTGGTGAAAAATGCCGGTAAACCGAATATGGAAGTCATTGTGAAAAAAGGTAAAGAAATCAAAGAATACAAGGCCAATGGTGAAATTGGCTCAGGCGAGGGTCTGCGCGCCGGTGTCGCCTATAAAATGGCCGACGGTAGTTTCGTTTACGTACCAGAAGAAGGTGTGCCGGAAAAAAGTGGGCCGGAAGGCGAGCAGGCGCAAGGGGAATAAGAGAATGATAAAACGTTTAATGAGTATATTGGTTTGTTTGCTGCTCTGGCCACTTACGCCGTCATTGGCGCAGCAAGCAACGGCACTTGCTGCAGAGCAGGCGAGGAAACCTGAAGTTTTACTCTTTATGTCCGGACACGGCTCAAAAGCGAAGGCCGATTTACTGTTGTCGCTGGCGAAAGATCAAGCTTTTACCTTAACCAACATAAAAACCCGGGGAAAAAGCGATGAAGAGATTGCCGGGATCTGGTCAAAAGCGGATCTGGTGCTGCTTGATGGCATCAACCCCGAATTGTCGAAGTTTATGTTTGGCAAATACCAGTCCTACTTAAGCCAATTTAAGCAAGTGCCGGTGATTTCACTGGGGGACACGGATAATGCTGCGATGAACCAGGGGATGGCAGAACAGCATAAAAATACCATCGCCGCTTATTATAAGCATGCCGGGCGCAGCAATTATCAAAACATGATGACCTATCTTAGCCATGACGTGTTTAAACGTTCATCTGAAGTTGCCGAGCCGCCGGCCCCGGTGCCGGATGTCGGTTTATACCACTATGGTTTTCCCGGTTTGCTGACTTCGGATGAAAACGCCTTTTTTGCTTTTCTGGAAACAAAAAGTCTGGCCGTTAAAAATGACCAGCCGGTGATTGCCGTTGCCATTCACCGCAGCGTGATAGATTATGAACAGCAGCAGGTGGTCGATACCATGATTAAAGGATTGGAGGATAAAGGAGCCAAGGCCTTTGCCTTCTTTTTTGAAGGAAACGATGAGCTGTTATCTTATACGGATTTATTAATGACTGAGCTGCAGGGTGAGGCTGCGAAAAGCCGGGTTAACCTGTTGATCAATTATCGCTCGTTGCATTATGTCGAAAAACGTCGCCAGGAGTTTGCCAGACTGGGCGTACCGGTAATACATGCCTTAAATTATACCGAAGGAGATGAAGAAAAATTCCTTGGTGACAATGCCGGTATTTCCCCTTCGTTAACGCCTTTTTTTCTGGTGATGCCGGAAGACACCGGCAGTGTTGATCCGAGCATTATTGCCGCCACCGAGCAGGGGCGTAAAGTAGTGATGCAGTCGCAAATGCAGGCATTGATTGAGCGTGCCTATAATCATGCCAGCCTTGCCCATATTAACAACCGCGATAAAAAAGTTGCGGCCTTTATCTGGAACTATCCCCCGGGTGAAAAAAATATCGGTGCCGCCTTTTTAGATGTACCTTCCTCCCTTGAGCAAATCAGCCGGGCGATGAAAGCCCAGGGCTACCAGGTAGAAGATAAAGAGGCGCAATATTTTATTAAAGCCGCCGGGCAGTTGTTACGTCCTTATTACCGTAAAGAAGATACTTCGACCTTAATTGAGTTGGGCTTAGCCGATTATTTACCGCTTGAAACTTACCTGGCCTGGTTTAATCAGTTGCCGCAAGAGGTGAGTAAGCCTATTATCGAGCGCTGGGGCAAGCCTGAAGACAGCGCCATGCTGACGACGGCTGCGGGCAATAATGCTGAACAGGGACAAAAAACTTCGGAGCCCGCCTTTATCATTCCCCGCATGACGCTGGGGAATATGATAGTGATGCCCCAGGGCGTTCGGGGAGAAGATGCCAAAGAACATGCGAACCTGTATCACAGCACCAAGACCCCCATTAATCACAGCTACCTGGCTATTTATCTCTATGCCAGACAGGTCTTTGATGCCGATGCCTTTATCCACTTAGGTACCCATGGTTCCCAGGAGTGGTTAACCGGTAAAGAACGCGGTTTGTCTGTGTATGATGCCCCGAGCCTGGCGATAGGTAACATCCCGGTATTTTATCCTTATATTATCGATAATGTCGGTGAGGCGATGCAGGCGAAACGCCGCGGCCGCGCGACTATGATCAGTCATTTAACCCCGGGTTTTGCCAAGGCCGGTTTATATGCCGAGGTTGCCGAGCTTAATGAATTGATTGCCAACTATGTGATGCTGGAGCAGGGCTTAAGTAAAGAAAATACCCGACAGCAGATTATTGCCAAGGCAGAGAAGCTGCATATCTTCGAAGCTATCGACTTAGATGTTGCTAAGCTCAACGCTGACTTTAGCAGCGGTATCAGCCAAATCCAGGATCACCTTACCGAACTTGCCGGGCAAAGTCAGCCGCTGGGTGTGCATACCTTTGGTTTATTGCCACAGCAGGCGCATCTGCTCAGTACGGTGATCCAGATGCTGGGGGATAACTTCACCGAGCGTGCAGCAAAGTTCGAGCAGGAAAATCACCTGGCGGTAAAAGAGCAAGACAGCCGCGACCGAAATCAGGTGACCAAACTGGCAGCTTTACCCGGTTATCAGCTGTTAAAGCATTTCCTGGTTGAGCAAGCTGAAATCGACCAAGCCCCTTTGTTCCCTGGGCTCGATGAAAAGCTTAAAGCGGATATCTTACAGGCGAAAAAATACTGGATTAACTTTGAGCAAATCGCCGAGCTGGAGAATTTACTGGCAGCCCTTAACGGCCATTATATCGGCGTCAGCCACGGCGGCGATCCCATCCGTAACCCGGAAGCGGCGCCGACCGGGCGCAACCTGATAGGTTTTAACCCGGCAAAAGTACCGTCGAAAGAAGCCTATCAGGCAGGGGTGACCCTGCTGGAGCAAACGCTGGCAGATCATGTCGCCAAAAACGGCAAGTATCCGCAAAAGATGGCTTTTTCTTTATGGTCGCTGGAAACCATGCGTCATCAGGGGGCGCTGGAAGCGCAGATATTGCATGCCCTCGGGGTAAAGCCTAAGTGGAATCAGCAGGGGAATATTACCGGCACTGAAGTGATCCCCTATAGTGAACTGAGCCGGCCGAGGATAGATGTGGTGGTTTCCGCCACCGGCTTGTACCGGGATGCGTTTCCCAATGTGATGTTATGGCTGGCAGAGGCGATAGATAAAATCGCCCAAATGAAGGAAGACAATAATTTTGTCTACCGTCATAGCCAGGCTTTAAAGCAAGATCTGCTTGAACAAGGTAAGTCCGCAGAGGACGCCGAGTATTTATCGTCGGTGAGGATTTTCTCCAATGAAAGCGGTAATTACGGCACAGGTCTAGCGGCATCGAGTCTGGCATCGGATACCTGGGACAGCGATGCCAAGCTGGCGAACTTGTATCTGGATCGTATGGGCTTTGCCTACGGCAAGGATGAAAAGCGCTGGAGTGAGAATATGGCGGATACCGGCCTCTATAGTAAGGTATTATCCGGCACCGAGGCGGTGGTGTTTTCCCGCTCCACCAACCTTTATGCCCTGATGACCAATGATGATCCTTTCCAGTATTTTGGCGGCATAGGGCTAGCGGTACGTCACCTGGACGGGAAAACGCCGCAGATGTATGTCTCAAACCTGCGCCGTAAAGACAAGCTTAAGGCCCAGACCATGGAAGACTTTCTTGATCAGGAAATGCGCAGCCGCTACTTTCATCCCCGTTGGATATCGGCGATGCAGGATGCCGGTTATGCCGGGGCCACCGCGATATTGGATCGTATGAACAATATGTGGGGCTGGGAAGTGATGACGCCAGAGGCGGTGCGTGATGATCAGTGGCAGGAGTTTTTCGAGGTTTATGTCAAGGACAAGTATCAGCTGGAGATGGAAGCGTTTTTCAAACAAAGCCATCCCGAAGCCATGGCGCAGATACTCGAACGTATGCTTGAAGCCGTACGTAAGGATTACTGGCAGGCGGATTCACAAACCGTAGAAGAGATGGTGAAAATGTATACCGAGCTGGCGGCAACCTATGATGTGGCCACCGACAATAACAAGTTCACCGACTATGTTGATGCTCAGGCAAGAGGTTTTGGTTTGCAGTTACTGAGTCAGGCGCTGTCTCAGGCAAAAGCCCAGGCACAGCAGTCAGTCCCGGCACAGGCCAGTCAAAAAACGGAGCAGGTCAGCGGTCAGAAACTGCAGCAGCAGGAAGTGAACAAAAGTGAAGCTGAGCAAAACTATTGGCCGCTGTATGCCCTCTTGCTGGTGTTCTTTATCGGCGCGCTCAGGCAGTGGTTTATCCCGCGTGGCACCCAGACCCGGGCAAGGCAGGTTGAGCTTAAGCAAGCAGCTTAACAGGGCTCACAAATTAAGGTTTGAACGGCGGATTCATCAAAAATGAATTGGCCGTTAAAGCGGGCGCCGGCAGTTATTGCCGGCGTTAATGTTTCGGTTAAGCGCAAACATAAGCTGTTATTGACTGTGTTAAGGTCAATAATTTCGGCCGCCGAAAAGTCAAAGTAATAGCCGACGCCGGGATATAAGGCTTTAAACAGGCTTTCCTTGGCGGAAAACACTAAGGTAAAAGCTTGCTCAAAGCTCATATCAGATTGTTTTAAAAACACTTCTTCTTTTTCATTGATAATACTGCTTTTGATTTCGGCGACATTATCCGCTTTCAGCCAGTTTTCATGATCTATGCCTAAATATTTTATCGCCCGCTTGCTGGCGGCGACACAAAAGGCTGCTGTTGAGGTATGGGTAATGGAGGCCAGTATACCCTCCGGCCACACCGGGCTTCTATGCTCTCCGGTGGGAATATTACGGGTATTTATGCCGAGTTCAGCCAGGGCCTGGATGGCGGCATAACGGCCTGCCAGATATTCCCCCTGGCGTTTGTTCACCGCCCGCGATAAGGAAGCGGGGAAGGGGATGGCCAGCTCGGAAAATAAGGACTGCTGATAATCGGCTAGCCGGTAATCATACCCCACTAAGGTGATGTTATTATCATAGTCAAGGGCAGGGAAACTGCTTGGGGCAATAAACGCGCTAACAGCATCTGAATTAACGGCTAACATGATAAAATTCCTGTTCTTTTCTTTTGTGTGTAAGCTCTGTTCTTTGTACTGACTTTATCCGTACTGGCTGATTGCTCTGGCCGGCAGCTTAGCGAGCAGCTGGTCGATGATATGATTGACTTGTTCTGTGACCAGATCAGGGTGGCTGTCGATGAAAAAGTGGTCGCCGGGTAAGATTTGGATATCTGCCGGTAAGGCAAAAAAGTCTTGCCAGCCCTGTAAATGTTCTTGGGTTATTTTACTGTCCTGCTTGCCCCCTAAAACGGTGAGCGGGCAATCAAAGGTTATGTTTGAGGTATATTGATAAGTTTCGGCGATTTCAAAATCCGCCCTTAACAGCGGCAAGAATAGCTCCATCAATTCTTTATTTTCCAGTACCGCCTTGGGTGTGCCGTTCAGGTTTTCCAGCTCGGCCATAAAAGCATCATCGGGTAAATGATAAGTGGTGTTTTCCTTGGCTTTTGCTTGCGGCCCCCTGCTGCCCGAGGCGATAAAATGCACGGGTAAGGGTAAACCTTGTGCCTTGAGACGGGTCATTAACTCAAAAGCAACCCTGCTGCCCAGGCTATGGCCGTAAAAGATGGTTGGTGTATTCAGCAGCGGGGGGATCAGGGTCATTAACTCATCAACCAAGTCGTCCATTTTATTATATGGCGTTTCAAATAACCGTGAAGCCCGTCCCGGCGCCTGTATGGCAATAAGCTCTATATTGGTGTTTAGCTGTTTTATCCAGGGGGTAAAGGTAGCGGCATTACCGCCGGCATAGGGAAAACAAATCAGCCTTAAATCGGCATTTGGACGGGGACTCGGGTTGACTAACCATTTAGACATTAGGGTTAAATTCCATGTAATTAAGAGACTATTTTGCGTTTACTGCTGACGGATTAGGGCCTGCTTATCTTTGACCGTGAATTACCTTTTTGGCTGTTTTTCCATCTATCGGCGTTAGAAAAATGTCATGTAGAACAACTACTCGTCCATTTTTCTGCCTTGATATATGAAAAAACCGCTCAAAAATCTTAATCCCCTTCAAAGATAAACAGACCCTGGTTAAATCTTGCAAAAACATCAGGCTGTGCATGATAGAAAAAAAAGCCGGGGCTTGTCACTCTTTTTATTGGCACTCAGGTAAGGTGGGGTAAAAGAAACCCCGGCGAGCCGGGGTTAATTCATGATTGTTAAGTTTTTTTGAGCTGCTGGTAAGGGATTTTATACAACAGGGTAAATAATACCGGCACCACGATCAGGGTCAGTACGGTTGCAAAACCTAAACCGAACATTATTGTGACCGCCATGGACTCGAAAAAGGCATCAAAGAGCAGGGGGATCATGCCTAAAATGGTGGTGATAGCCGCCATTGCCACAGGTCTTACCCGGCTGACCGCAGAGTCAAATACTGCCAGGTAGGGCTCTTTACCCTGATTGAGTTCAAGGTTGATTTGATCCACCAGCACTATGCCGTTTTTGATCAGCATACCGGATAAACTGAGCAGTCCCAGCAACGCCATAAAGCTAAACGGCGCACCCATCAGCAGCAAACCGGCAGCTACCCCGATCAAGGCCAGCGGCACCGTTGCCCAGATCACCAAAGGTGCTTTAAGGGAGTTAAACAGCAGAACTGTGATAATAAACATCGCCAGATATCCCATAGGTAAGCCGCCAAATAAGGCAGCCTGAGCATCGGAAGAAGACTCGTATTCTCCCCCCCATTCCAGCTGATAACCCGGCGGGAGCGGTATCGCTTCGATTTCCGGTTTTACCCGGTTAAATAAGCTGGCGGCAGTTTCATTGCCCAGCACATCATGATCCGCCATCACCGTCAGGGTACGTTTGCGATCCCGGCGCATGATTAATGAGTCTTCCCAGTCGGTATTAAAGCTGTTGACCACCTGGGTAATGGGCACATAAGTATTGGAAGCCTGTGAGTAAATCTGCAATTCCGGCAAGCTGTCGATATTTAACCGCTCTGCTTTAGGTGCACGGGCAACAATCGGCAATAACTGGGTGCCTTCACGGTATAACCCTACTTGCTGGCCGGAGAAGTTGGTCAGCAATAAGTCATCAAGATCTTGCTTGCTGATCCCCACCCGGCGACCGGTGGCTTCATTAAACTCAGGGCGGATCACTTTCGTGCGCTCGCGCCAGTCATGGCGGATATTAAAGGCGCCTGGATCGGCATGTAATTTGGCCATTGCCTGTTCACCTAAGTGGCGCAGCACATCGGGATCCGGGCCGCTAAAACGCGCTTCTATTTTTGCATCGGTGGACGGACCGATTTCCATGCGTTTGATTTTTGACTGGGCCTGGGGATAGTTGTCGTTCATGTATTGGCGTAAATTCGCCATGACAGGATTTAACGCTTCCCGGCTTTCTACCCGGACAATCAGCTGACCGAAACCGGCGTAGGCTTTCTCCGGACCATAGGTGAGCATAAAGCGCGGCGCTCCCTGGCCTGTGGTGGTGGTGATCTGCTCAACCTTATCCTGGGTAAGCAAATAGGCCTGGATGGCTTCAATATCTTTCTGGGTTTCCCTGATATCCGAGCCCTGGTAACGCCAGTAATCAAGATAAAACATCGGCGTATTTGAAGGCGGGAAGAAAGACTGTTTTACCTGGCCAAAACCGGCAACGGCAGCGATGAGCAGGGCAAGCATCACCAGCAAAGTCAGGCCGCGAAAGCGCAGGCAGAAATTGAGCAAGGCTTTATAAGCGGTAAATATTGCTCCCTGGTATAATTCGCTGCTTTGTGTTGAAGCGTCCTGATCGTCGTTTTCTTGCTGGTTGTTTGCCGGAGTTTCTTTAAACATCAGGTCGGCGAAAAACGGTGTTAAGCTGATGGCGGTGATCCAACTTAATAATAAGGAGATCAACAGTACCCAAAACAGGCTGCCGGCAAATTCTCCGGTGGCATCCGAGGATAGGCCTATCGGAGCAAAAGCGGCGATGGCAATAACGGTTGCCCCCAGTAAGGGCAGGTTGGTTTGTTTAGTGATCTCCAATGAGGCCTGTAATTTTGTTTTGCCTTTTTTCAGACCGATCAATATGCCTTCGGTCACTACTATGGCATTGTCCACCAGCATCCCCAGGGCAATGATCAGGGCGCCCAGGGAAATACGTTGCAGGTCAATGGCAAACAGCTTCATAAAGATAAAGCTACCCAGTATGGTCAGCAAGAGGATCAAACCTATTAATATGCCGCTTTTAAGGCCCATAAAGATCAGCAGTACCGCGATGACGATAAATACGGCCTGGGCCAGGCTGACCATAAAGCCCTGCATCGCCTTATCCACTTCCGTCGGCTGGTTATAAACAACAGCGACTTCCATACCTACGGGCCGGACATATTCCAGGTCTGCCAGGCGTTGTTCCAGTTTTTGGCCGATTTCAACGACATTGACTCCTGAGCTGAAAGAAACCCCTACCAGCAGAGCCTGTTGGTTATTGTAGTTGATGATGTTTTGCGGCACTTCGGCATAAGCCCGGTTGATAGTGGCCACATCGCCCAAATAAATCAGCTCGGAAGCCCCGGGGTTGGAGATCAGTAAATTCTCCAGCTCTTTTACCGACTGGAATTCGCCGCTGGGGTGCAGGCGGATATATTCGCTGCCGACCTTGACACTGCCTGAGTTGGATACCTGGTTTTGCGTTTGCAGCAATTGGTAAATGCGGCTCGGCGGTATGCCTAAAGCGGCAAGTTTGTTACGGGCGATTTCCACGACCACTTGCTCTTGCTGTAAACCGGCAACGGTGACTTTACCCACGCCTTTGACCAGCACCAGCTCACGGCGCAGATAATCGACATAGTCTTTTTGCTCTTCATAGCTGTAGCCGTCGCCGCTGATGGCGAATAGCACACCGTAAACATCGCCGAAATCATCGATGACATTGGGACTGTTGATCCCGGGGGATAACTTGGGTTCGAGATCGTGGATTTTACGCCTGAGCTCATCCCAAATTTGTTTGAGATCTTCCTTGCGGTAGGTGGGCTTCATTTCCACCACTATCTGGGACAGCCCCGCCGAAGAAATGGAGGTGATATAATCGACATAAGGCAATTGCTGCAGGGCATTTTCTATCGGGTAAGAAACTTCTTCCTCTACCTGGACCGATGTCGCCCCCGGATAGGTAGTGGTGATCATCGCCATTTTTAAGGTGAACTCGGGGTCTTCCAGCCGACCGAGGCCGTTGTAGGAGATGATACCGCCGATCAATAAGATCAGCGCAAACATCCAGCTGGTGACTTTATTTTTTACGGAATATTCGGTCAGTCTCATTTATAAACCCTTTTCCCGGTTCCAGGGGCGTACTTTCATGCCTTCATTGAGAAAATGCACACCGGCGGAAACCACCTGGTCGCCGGGTTCAAGGCCGGTAAGGACTTCAATGCCCTGACTTTTGATGCTGCCGACGGTGATATCCGCCTGGCTGACGGTTTGGCTTGTCGGATCATATTTCCAGACATGGCGGATTTTGTTGCTGACCGGGCTGTCTTTGCCGGTAAAAACCGCGCTGACCGGTAATAAAAAGCTGTTGGCACTGTCATGAGTGACTTGTGATAAATCCATACGGATATTGGCGGTCATGCCCGGCAGGACATTAAAGGTTTTTGGTGTCGGCAGGGAAAAAACCACCTTATAGGTTAAGGTGGTGGGATCTGCCTGGGTATCCCACTCCTTGACCGTGACTAAAAACTCCTGGTTGGGGTGGGAGTCGAAAATTACCGTCGGCTGATACTGGACATCTTTTTTCACCCTGGAGGCGATGTTTTCCGGCATTTGCATGGAGATATCGACCACATCCCGGGTCTGCAGGGTCAATATCGTTTGTTTTGCCTGGACATTCTCATGATTTTCGACAAAAACCTTGGCGATGCTGCCGCTAAACGGTGCCCGCAGTTCTGTGTATTCAAGATCGGTTTTTGCACTGTTCAAGGAAGATAAAGAAACGCTGAGGTTGGCTTTGGCCTGATCATAATCCGCCTGGGAAGCGAGTTTTTTTTCCAGCAGCAGTTTGGCCCGCTCAAACTGCGATTTGGCTAATTCGTATCGCGCCTGGCGATCGTCTAACAGCAGCTTGAAATCTTGCGGATCCAACCGGGCTAATAATTGCCCTTTAGTGACTTCATTGCCGGCTTTTTTCGGAAATTCGATGATCTGGCCACTGACCCTGAAGGCCAGTTTCGAGTCGGCATTGGCTTCAACTTCGGCGGGAAAATTACGAAAAGACTCTGCTGCCGGATCTGTTACCTGAAATAGTTTGACCGGCCGGGTGATTTCGGTCTGCGCCTGGGTATTGGTTTGCTCACTACAACCGCTAAGGGCCAATAGTAGCATAGGGATGGATAGTAATGTTTGCCTGCACGAAACGGACATATAAACCTCTTAATGGAGTGGGGCTAGCCAAACGGGATAATAAACTGCTGCCAGCTGGGCCGTTTATTGAACGCCTGACTATATAATAAACAAATAACGTTTGAATGCTATAGCTTGATATTAAAGAATTTAATGCATGATAAAGGTAATTGCCCTAAAATAATATTTAATATTTTTTCTCATCAAGTTAAAATTTATTTATATGACACTGGAGCAGCTACAAACCCTCAACAGCATAGTTTTACACGGCTCACTTAAAGCGGCGGCGGGGGTTTTACATAAAACCCAGCCGGCATTATCCATGGCGATTAAAAAGTTAGAAGCCGAGTATGGTTTTGAGATCCTTGATCGCAGCGGCTACCGTTTAGGGCTCACGGCCCCGGGCAAGGCCTTTTATCAAAAAGCGCAAGAGTTATTGCTTAATGCCGAGCAATTGCATTCGCTGGGACAACATCTGGCCAGCGGCAATGAAGCCCTGGTGCGCCTGGCTTATGATTCGGTTTGTCCCCACGATTTGATTCTTAATGTCCTGAAAAAGTGCCAGCGGGACTATCCGCAAACCGAATTGCATGTCTTCGGCGAGTCACGTTTTGGTGCCTTAGAGTTATTACAGAAGGCGGAAATTGACCTGGCTATCAGTCCCTGGTGGCCGACTTTTCATAGTGTCGGTGATTTTCAAGCCTTGAAAATTGGTTCTTTTGAGATCTTGCTGGTGGCGGCGCCGCAACTGTTTCGAGGCCAGGCGGTGACAGATGTTGCTCAGCTGAAATCTGAGGTTTATCTGGTGTCCGAAGAAAGTGAGCTCAGTTTTGACAGCGAAAACCTGATGCTGGTCAAGGGCGCACGAAAATGGAAAACCCGGGATATGCAAACCTTGAAGCAAATGTTGTTATCCGGTTTGGGCTGGGGTTATATTCCAAGGCATTTGGCCGAAGAGGCCCTTGAAGATGGCCGTCTGGTGCCGTTAACTCCGCAAGGGTTTGAATTTAGCATCCAGGGGGAAATTTGCCTGGTGCGGCGGGAAGAGCATACTTTGGGTCCGGTCGCTTCTATGATATGGCAAAACTTTTTATGCCCTTAATTTGGTTAAATGTTAATAACTCTCTGGGAGTTAAGGTTTATTTTCCCCATTAACGGCAGAGGAAATAGCAAATTCTGATAAGCTGGCTATGCTTATAAGAACTCCGGAGCTCAGGGATGGGACAGGCTCTGTGAGCATAGCATTTTACTTACCTGCGCCGGCATAAAGGTTGTTGCACGATAATCCTGAAGAAGACAAGGATAGCTTTCTATGATGCATTATCATACCGAGCATTTTAATTTGTTAATCGTTGAACCAAGTGAGGCCGAACGCGCCTTATATAGCACTATGGTCAGGGATTTCGGTTTTAATGTCACGATTTTCGAGGTGATGACCGGCCAGTCGGCCGTTGACGTGATCAAACAAAATAATTTTGGCTGCATTTTACTTAGCAATGATCTGCCGGATATGAATGCCCAGCTGGTGCTGGCGATGATCCAGGACGGACCTACCTTATCGATCCCGGTGATCGTACTGACTTCGGCCGAGCTGGAAGATCTGGCGTTAGAGCTGATGGAGTCCGGTGCGACAGATTGTATTCCCAAAAGCCAATGTATCCCGTTAGTACTGAATAAGGCGATACTTTATGCGCTGGCCCGGGCCCAGTACCGTAAGGCGCAAATTGATTTTCAAAAAGCAGAGATCAAGAGCATTGAGCATGAGTTGCTCAAAGAAAGGAATATTGCCCTGGAAGAGGCAAATGAAAAACTGCAGCAATTGGCGATGCGGGATCCTCTCACCGGTTTGCCCAACCGTAATTACTTGCAGCAGCAGCTGGAGCAGACCTTGCTGCATGCCGAAAGAGCCCGGAGAATATTTGGGGTGTTATATTTTGATCTGGATTATTTTAAATATGTCAATGACACCTATGGCCATCAGGTCGGTGATGAATTACTGCTTGCAGCAACCAAACGGGTTAAGCAGGTGATCCGGCAAAAAGATGTATTGGCCCGCATTGGCGGGGATGAATTTGTGCTTTTGATTGATGATGCCAGCGAACCGGCATTTTTTGGCATCATTGCGGCAAAAATCTGTCGGACTTTACGGGCCGAGTTCATTATCCAGGGTTTTGAGTTACATATTTCCTGCAGCGTTGGCATCGCCACTTACCCCCACTCGGGTACGGATTATGAAGAGTTAATGAAAAATGCCGATTCCGCCATGTACCGGGCCAAAGAATCCGGGCGTAATAATTATAAATTCTTCTCGGTGGAAATGAATATGCAGGTGGACCAGCAATTTGCCATCGAAAGGGATTTACGCCTTGCCCTGGAGCAGGAGCAGCTGGAACTTTATTATCAGCCGAAGTTTAACCTGATTTCGAAAGAAGTGGTTGGGGCAGAAGCCCTGGTGCGCTGGAACCATCCGAGTAAAGGTTTTCTACGTCCCGACAGTTTTCTTGAGATTGCCGGGCAAAGCGAGCTGATCATAGATCTCGGTGACTGGGTGCGCCGGGAAATTTGCCGCCAGCTGGCACAATGGCAGGGCGCCGGGCTGGAGCTGGTGCGTATGTCTATCAATGTTGCGGATAAAGAGTGTGCGAAAAATCGGGTCTTACAAAATATTTTAGATCAAGTGATGCACTATGATATCGATGCCAAATTGCTGGAATTGGAGTTAACTGAGGAAACCCTGACCAAAGGCATTAGAAATGAAATAACGGATTTCAAGATATTGGAACATATGGATATCCAATTGGCTATTGACGACTTTGGTACCGGCAACACTTCTTTTCAGTGTTTGCAAGAATTACCGATTGATGTGCTGAAAATTGATAAAGCATTTACCCGGCAACTGGTAAGCAACCCTAAAGTGGCGGCGATCACCACCACTATTATCGATCTGGCCAAGCGCCTTGGCATCAGCTGTATTGCCGAAGGGGTGGAAAATGACCAGCAGGCGGCATTTTTACGGGACAACGGCTGTGAACATGCGCAGGGATATTTTTTCAGTGAACCCCTTGCCGCCGATGACTTTGCCTTATTGTTAAAAAAAACCAGTTGTAGCGGCAATAAGCAGCTGACTTTGGAGCAGTCTTAGCCGTATGCATGGCTGAACAACAAGCATACTTGAAAGTTTTTAGTCACTTAGCCTGTCTTACGTCATACTTTTAAACCGACACGAATATCGGGATTTTTGTTTTCATGGCGTCATTTCCTCTGTTAACCATTCTACTGACTTTGGCGATTTGTTTTTTATTAGCGGAGTTTATTGCCGGCAAAATTAAAATAAATAAACCGTTAAGTTATTTGTTGGTAGGTTTTGTTGCCTCAGAGTTATTCACCCGACATGGCATCGATATCCTGTTAAGAGCAGATAATTTCTCAACCCTGACCTTTCAGGGGATCTTACCGCTGATTTTATTTGAAATGACCTTGTCTATGGTAAAAGCCCGCCGGGTGGAACTGCTAAAGTGTGCGGGATTATCGGTTTACCTGTTCGCTGTTTTTGTGCCTGTCGCCAGCGTTATCGTTTATTTTTTAATGGACCGGCCTTTCGACTTTCCGCCGATGGCGGCGCTTTTATCTATTGCGGTGATTGCTGCGGTAGAGCCTGCCTGTTCACGGTTAAGCTTTACCCGGGTGAAACTGAGCAACCCTATCCGCAGCCAGATCGAGGTTGAAACCGTGATCAGCGATGCACTGGCCGCCGTGTTATTTAGCTTTGTGCTTATCTATGTCACCTCAGGGTTAGACACAGATGAACTTGGTGGTAACTTGACTTTTGCTTTCTTGAAATTGATTTTAGGCGGCTTATTGCTTGGAGCCGCATTAGGTTATTTAAGTACTTTGGCGGTTAAAATATGCCGGTCAGCACCGTCATATTTAGTACTGACATTTACTTTGGCCTACGGCAGTTATTTTTTGGCGGAGGCTGTGCTAGGGGCATCCGGGGTGGTGGCGGTGTTAGCGGCCGGAGTCGTCTTTCGCTTGAAACTTGCCAAGGCGCCATCTTTTAAATCGATAAAAAATAGCTGGCACAATATTGGTTACTTTGCCGATGCCTGGCTGTTTTTGCTGCTCGGTATGACCTTTACCCTAGAGATGTTCACCGAGCGCTACCTGGCGATGCTTATCCTTATCTTTGCCTTGATCGCAGGTAAGTGTATTGCCGGTATCAGCGGCTATTGGTTATTTAAACCTTACCGGGGGGAAGTGGCCGCCGGGCCTATGGCAAACAGTATCGTCCTGGGGAATTATAACGGTGCCCTGGCGGTTGCCCTGGTGTTGTCATTGCCGGTGGAGCTGAGTTACTGGTGGACGACTCAGGCCATGGTGTTTGGTGTGGTTTTGTATTCCCTGGTGATCCAGTTGCCGCTGTTTAATTTTATCAACCGCTTGTATAAATAGATATCTTTTGCTCAACTCCAGGTTAATTATGTTCTAACTGGCGTAACAGCTCCTGTTGCAGTTTATCCGGGTTCTGACGAAGCTTTTGAATAAACTCAGGGGGAACCTCGGTTTGTTGGTCAAATTTTTCTGCCCAATCGATCATCGCTAACATCATCGGCATCAAGGCGATGCCTTTTTCTGTCAGCCGATAGATGTATTTCGAGCGTTTTATCCTGTCCTGATGCTTGCTGATAATGCCGTTGTGCTCTAAATCAGCCAGGCGGTTAGCCAGGATATTGGTAGAAATGCCTTCTCCGGCTTCTAAAAATTCATTGTAATATTTACGCCCCTTGAACATTAGATCCCGGATGATCAAGAAGCTCCACTTATCGCCGAATTGGCTCATGCCGAAGCGTACCGGGCAGCCTGCCCAATTTTTTGTTTTTTTATCAACCATAAGTTAAATAGTAACGTGAACAAACTTCACTTGCAAAAAGAAAGTTAAATGACTAAGGTTAATTTAACTTGCAAAAAACAAGTTAAATTTAGTTAAGGATAATGGCTCAAAATTAAAGAAAACTCATAACTACCAAGGAGAAGAAAAATGAAATTATACGCTATTGTCGGTTCGCCGAATTCCCGTAAAGTGCTGGCGGTGATCAATCACCTGGGCCTGGATGTGGACATTGAATATCTTGATTTTTTTGCCGGTGACAATCAGCAAGCAGATTATATTGCCTTAAATCCTAATGCCATGGTGCCAACCTTAGTTGATGGCGACCTGAACTTGTGGGAGTCTAATGCTATCAATCAATATCTGGCCGACAAAGCAGGGGATGAAAGCCTCTACCCGAAAAACCCTGCGCTAAGGGCAGACATAAACAGGTGGCAAGCCTGGGAGCTGGCTCACTTCAATCAGGCCTTCGGCACTCTGGCGTTTGAGTCGGTAGCCAAACCTAACTTTATGGATATGCAAGGAAATGCTGCCCTTATCGAGTGGAGCCAAGATAAGCTGGCGAGGTTTGCCCTGGTGCTGAACACTCACTTAAAAGAAAAAACTTATATGGTGGGGGATAAGATTACCCTTGCAGATTACTCGATAATTCATGTTGAGTTTTTTAAAGAGATGATCCCTTTCGACTGGACACCATTTGCTTATGTAAATGAATACTTTGACCGTTTGCGCCAGGCTCCACACTGGGCCTCTACAGCGCCGGCAAGTCCTGAGTTGATTGGCAGAAAGCCGAATGTTCAAACCAGCTAAAGCTGTTTTTAGATGATAACTCTATTATTTTCAAATAATTAATTTTTTAATGTTTGTTCTGGTTAAGGCCTGCAGACAGCTTTTGTTGTTCATTTTTAGGAGCAGGGAGAAGATAACCATTCGTATCTTCATTTAATTGTCACTAATCTGACATAAATTGATTTGTATCACCCTTTAAATATTGTGGGTTTTGTATAATAGCGAAAAACTTAATTGATAAATGGAATTGTTCATGTCTATTCTACGCAAACGCAGCGCTCAGCATAAAGTGTATATCCCTTCGTCTGTGCGGGAAAACCAATATTTATTGGCTAAATTTGATCTTACGGATGAGTTATTGGCCCGGTTTTCCAGTGTGATTGACCTTAGCTGCCAGCAGCCTTACCTTCGTTTCTATGAAATTATCTCAGGATTGTTTTTTAATATTAACAATGAACTGGATTTGGAAAGCGGTAAGTTTGTCGCCAATGATAAATTTACCCGGGTGCGCTATAGCCAGGAAAAGGTGACTGCACAAACGGATCAGCAAATTCTGTTCTTATATAACTCCCAATACCATACCGGGCAAAATGCCTATTATGACGGGGAAAAAAGGGCGAAAAGAATCACTTTGGTATTTTTGGCCAATGGTGATGATATCCGCCTTGATGCGGCAAAATTCCACCATAAGGTGAAAAAAGCCATTAATGAGTTTAGTGATCAGCTAGGCTTGAAGGGTGAGGATGTCAGGATATGCGATCATCAGCATTTAACCTATGACTTATTTGCCAAGGAAAAGGGGATTTCAGGCATTCAGGCCCATAAGCTGCGTTCGATGACCGACAGGTATGCCGCCGACGGTTATTACCTTGAGGAAAATGTTGATGAATTAACCTATGCCATCGTTGATTTGCCGGTGAACCGGCGCTTAAAACAGCTTGCCCATATTGATGAACTGGTCGCCCAGCCTTATCAACCTTTATATGAATTGGTGGAAACCGCCTTTATTGAAGCGGCCAAACGTTATCACCTCAGCCACGGCGCTATGGTTGCCAATGGTTTGATCCCTATTGTCAGGCGCAGTGAACAGCAACTGGCGCTGGAAAATGGCGAATTGCAGATGCTGGGTTATAATCCCGCCCATGCCGCCAGCGGCTTCACCAGCCTCTGGTCCGGGAATAAGCTGACTGACTGTATCCAGTTAGTTTTTGTCGCCTCGGTACATGACAATACCGGATATGGCTATGGTAAGTTTTTAAGCCAGGTTGAATATGCCCTGGCTGCGATGGCAGAGCAATTAGCCTATGTGTACGCAAAAGAAGAGTTGTTGGTGCGTTTTCATCAGCATATCGGTTTTTATCCCGCTTAGTGATTAAGCCAAAAGGCACCGAAAGGAGTTCCCCTGTCGGTGTCTTGCTTATTCGCCGGACACTTGTTTCCCTCGTTTTGCCTGTGTTAGTGCTAATAGTAAACGCTTTGCTGTTTTTTCAAACAGAAAATAAAACATTCGCTTTATTATTTAAAATTAAATGTTAATAAAGCCTGTCTTGTGATGAAATTGTTTTATAATTGCCAGATAAGAGGTATTAATTGGTGGCGAAAAAAATGTTTCATATGGAATTGATAAAAAAGTGTTTGATAGTATTTTTTATCTCAATCCTGGTTTCGGGTTGTAGTAAAGAAAAGCAGGAGCCGTCGGCGGATGAGGTTGCGGTAGCCTTTTTTGATGCTATCTATAATCAAAAGGATATTAACCAGGCGTTGGTGTTGTGTTCAGAAAGGTTTGCCAAAAAAGTGAAGCAGCAGCGCTCGGCAAGCCAGGTAGCCAGGCGTTTATTTAATATGTCGTTTGATTCAGTGCAAATCGATGCCGCTTTAGGGGATAAAAAACTCAGGGAAGAATTTAATCAGCAGGGCAGTTTAACGATATTGTTTACCGGTCTTCGCCAGGAAAAAGTTTATAAAGACTTAAAAAAAATCAAAATGATCAAGCAGGGAAATACCTGGTTGATTGATGAGATATTAGCCGATCCTATGCCCGTCTAACGGCGTTGACCTTGTTTGCTTCCCCGGTTCATTGCCCTGTGCCTGACTTATGAGCGATTAATACCGGGTAAGCCTTGAAGAGATGGAGCTGACTGTTAAAAACTGCTATTATTAGCGCATTGTTTTATCAGCTTATTTTTCCAGCTGTCTCATGGATGAAACTAAAGAAAAAGCGTCATTTCATTTATAGGCAAGCATGCTTCGTTTATCACACTTTAACCGAAATACCATTAAGGGCGATATTTTTGGCGCCCTTACCTCCACCATAGTTGCACTGCCGTTTGCGCTGGCCTTTGGCGTTACCTCAGGCGCCGGTGCTATTGCCGGTATCTATTGCGCCGTTTTAACCGGTTTCTTTGCTTCGCTGTTCGGCGGCACTAATCCGCAGATCTCTGGCCCCAATACCGGCTTAACGGTAGCCATGGCGGCGATATTGAGCAGTTTTATTGCCCAGTCCCCTGATCAAGGCATAGCGGCGGCCTTTACCGTTGTTACCCTGGCGGGTCTGTTCCAGATGTTATTCGGGGTATTGAAGCTGGGAAAATATTTTGTCCTGGTCTCTTACCCGGTGATTTCCGGCTTTACCTCCGGCATCGGTGTATTGATCATCCTGTCCCAGATGGAGCCATTGTTTGGTGTCAGCGCACAGCAAATGCTGACGCAATTTTCTTCCGGTGATATCTCGGCGGATCAACTGCTAAACAGCAATATATTGCTCGGAGGCGGGTGTTTACTGTTATTGTTTCTCTGGCCAGAAAGGCTTAACCGGATAGTTCCTGCGAGCATTGTCGCCCTGATGATGGCCACTGCTTATTTTATTTTCTCCGGGGCTTCAGTTCCCGTGGTAGGTGCGATAGCTTCTGAGTTACCCTCTTTTAACCTGCCGGTCTACAATGCTGAACTTTTCAGTGAAATGATCAAGTCGGCGTTATTGATTGCCACTTTAAGTACCCTGGATTCGTTAATGACCTCCCTGACCGTAGACAGTATCAGTAACGATCTCCATGACTCGGATCAGGAGCTGATCGGCCAGGGGGTCGGCAACATGATCGCCGGTTTGTTTGGCGCTTTGCCCGGCGGCGGTGCTACTATGCGTACCGTGACCAATTTAAGGGCCGGGGGCACCACGCCGCTTTCGGGGATTTTGCACGCGCTCTTTATCCTGGCGATAGTGCTTTGGGCCGGCGAATATACCGCTTATATTCCGGTGGCGGTACTCTCGGCTATCCTGCTTAAGGTCGGCATAGGTATCATCGACTGGAATTTCCTTAAGCGTATCCATCAAATTCCGTTATTCAGCGTTGGTTTAATGTTGTCGACTTTAGTGATGTCGGTGGCGATAGATCTGGTGACGGCGGTGCTGATCGGCGTCTTCCTGGCAAACCTGGTGACCATACGCCGTTTGTCTGAAATTCAGCTGGATAATTTAAAGCTCTGTAGCGGCCAGGAAGATGAGCAGCTTCCCCAGGATGAAAAACAGCTATTGCAGGCCATGTCATCCAGGGTGTTATTGCTGCATATTTCCGGTCCCATCAGCTTTGGCGTTGCCCGCAGCTTGAAGCAGAGTGTTGCCCAGGTAGATCAGGATAAAACCTTATTGATTGATTTAAGTGACGCCCGTTTTGTCGGGATCAGCAGCACTATCGCCATTGAAGAAATCATTGTCAGCCACCTGAATCAGGGGCGGGATGTGATTTTGGCCAGTGTTTGCGAACGGGTTCGTAAAGACTTTGATAAGTTGAAACTGCTGGAGAAAATACCAAAGCAGCATATCTTTACCAGCCGTAAACAGGCATTGACTTATTTAAGCGAAAAGCAGGCATAAAGAGCATATACTCAAGCAATATTTATTGCCTTTTTGAAACCAAAACCTAAAAAAGCCCCAACTTATCAATAATAAGCTGGGGCTTTTATGTACAGGATGTACGGTATGCCGCGGGCTCATGGAGGAGCAAGAGCGGCGATTGTACAGGATGTACGGTATGCCGCGGGTTAAGTGTTAAATCAAGAGCCTATTTGGCGATAGAGATGGTTAAGTGATCAAACAGTTTGATTTGATCCAGTACCTGCACCACTTTATCGTAACTGGTATTAAAGTGGGGCAGCACCACGGCGCTGTTGGTGTCATGTGTGGCAAGGAAGTTTTCGATCCGTGCCGGGATACGCTCGATATCCACCAACTTATTGTTGAACCTGACATTGCCGGTTTCATCGATATTGATCATGATCACAGGACCATTGTTGCTGGTGGTTTTATTGGCATCTGGCCGGTTGACCAAGATACCTTCTTCTTTGACAAAAGAGGTGGTGACGATAAAAAAGATCAACAAGATGAAAACAATATCTAACATCGGCGTCATATCGACATCACCTTGTTCACTTTCGTGTGTAACGCGTTTTCTGGCCATAATTGTGGTCCTTTTCTTATTGTTGGTAAGACCACTATGTACGAAGGGTTACGTAATTTCAAGTGGCTTGATGAAATAAATACGAAAGGTTACGTAATTTGAGGTGGCTTTAGATTGAAGAATGATATCAAAAGGTTGCCCGAAGCAGAGCTTTTTTTAGGCATTTCAGGACAACCTTTTCCCGCGTGTAAGTCTGATAATCACTGGGTTTCCAGTTTTGGTTGCTCAGGCTATCTCTAAATTACTCTCCGGCTTGAGTTTCTGCACAAACAGGGCGGTTTTACCATTGCCGGTTTTTTGGATTTGGCTGGTAAATTCGATATTGATATCCATGTTTTGGCCAAACTTTTCGCTGAGTTTGTCATTTATTTTCTTGATATCGCTATCATTAAAGTCATTTTTGCGGATGATATGCAGATCCAGCTCGCCTTTATTTTTTTGCACGAACTGGAATTGAATGACATTGTCGGTGGCATTGGGAATATCGATATTGGCGATGGGAATATTGGCACCGTCCTTACCCACGGCAAAATTCTTTCTTCTGCCGCCATGTAATTCAAATAACGGAAAAGGGCGGTTGCAGCTACAAGCCTGGCTTTTAAGCACGCCGACATCACCGGTATCGTAACGGATAAACGGCATGGCATAGTTGGTTAAGCTGGTGGCAATAATTTTATCCCCTTTCGTTTCCTTGTGGGGGACAAACTCGGTAATGGCAAAGTCTGAGCATAAATGCAATCCCTGGTGCTGCTCGCACTCTATACCTAAAATGGCCCTTTCTTCCATGCCGTACCAGTCGTAACATTTACAGCCCCAGTATTCTTCTATGATCTGCCGTTGCCAGTTATGCAGCATTTCGGAATGGGAAAATACCGCTTTAAGCTGGCAGGGGGGAGCGAAATTTTTTGCTTTTAAAAACTTGGTCAGCAATACCAGGGCACTGGGGTAGGTGTCTATATATTCTACCTGGTATTGGGCCAATGCCAGGGCATACTCCTCGGCTTTATCTTCTTGCAAATGATAGGCTGATAAGATCAGCAGATCCCTTACCGGGTTATAGGCATGTACTGCTTCACCGGGTAAGGTCCAGTCGGCAAGTTTTGCCCCTAACTTACCTATTTTATGACCGCCCCAGTTGAAAAATCGCCAGATATAAGGGTCAAAGTTTAAATAGTCTTTGTCTTTATCGTAATAAAACTTCAGTGGTTTTCCGGTAGAGCCGCTGGTGGAGCAGGTGATCACCTGATCGTCCGTGTATCCGTCGGCCCTGAGGCGGTGAACATTTTCACGGATAATGTCTTTGGTGAGGATCGGCAGCTTTTGCAAATCATCAACGCACTGGATATCATCCGGGGTTAATTTCAGCTGGCGGAACAGATCCCGGTAATAAGGGACGTTTTTTACTGCATGAGAGATCAGTTTCGTTAATTCATGATCCTGGTAAGCCTGCATTTCTTCACGGCTCCACCACTGGGATTGCTGAAGAAATTTCAGCTCACGGTAAAATTTTTTGCCTAAGCGTAAACGTAGCGGCAGGCGACTATAGCCATATTTGAGTATGTCTTTAACCGGTGCGGGGAGTTTTTTATAAGTATTTGATATATTAAGCATAACTTATCCTTAAATTATAACTTTGCTGATTTCCTCCTACTGCTTGAACTTCCGGATCATAATAGCGGTTGACTAAAGCATCTATCTGGTGATTTGGTATTCAAGTTTGTCCTGTTTGACTTCTCTGTTGAACTTGGCAACCTCACTTTCGGTCTTGAAATACGTTAATGGATTTTTAACTTGCTGTCTATTATTTGTTCGATTTGTTTTCGGGCGACTGCTGATGCTTGTTCATATCGCGGATAAAGATGGCAAGTTCAGGTTTTGTTTTAATATATTGCAAATAGCGTTTGGCTAACAAAGGGGAGAGCTGCTCCGGCTTTGCCAATTGAAAGTTATTCGATAAATACAGGGACGTCAGCTTTGGCGCGGCAAAGCAAACCGTGAGCGGATGAAAAGCGCAGCAATAGTCCAGTAAGCTGGTGGCGATTGATTGTCGGCGGTAGGCGGGGTCAACGACCAGGGCATGCAAGAAGCTCTGGTTATTTTCAACAAGCAGTTGGGAATGCAGAACGCAGGCGATAATCTCTTGTTTATCTTTAGCCAGGTAGCAGCTGTCCAGGCCCATAAAGCTGGCACTATAACTATGCTTGCGGTAAAAACGTTTGATGGCTTTTTTATCGGACTTTTGCGCCCTGCAAAATTCAAATTCAGGAGACGAGATCATTATCGCTCTGGTTGGAGTGGTTGCTAAGGCGGGATTATTGCAGCTTTATGCCCTTGTCTGCAATAATCCCTTGAGGTTGGTGTTATACCCGCAGTGCTTTTTCTCCGCGGGCGATGCCGACACAGCCTGAGCGGACTACTTCGATGATCTCGGTTTCATTGCCCAGGGTTTTAATAAAGGCGTTCAGTTTATCGCTGTCGCCGGTGAGCTGCACCGTATAAACCTGCTTGCCGATATCGATAATGGCGCCGCGGAAAATATCCGTTACCCGTTTGACTTCGGTGCGCGACTTATCCGTCATCGCCAGCACCTTAATCAGCAACAACTCCCGTTCGACATGGGGCCTTTCGGTGAGGTCTGTGATCTTGATCACATCCACCAACTTGTTCACCTGTTTGACAATTTGCTCCAGCACTTTGTCATCGCCCGTGGTGGCTATGGTAATACGGGATAAACTGGGTTCGTCCGTTGGCGCAACCGTTAAACTTTCGATATTAAATGCCCGCTGTGAGAATAAGCCGACTATGCGCGACAGGGAACCGGGTTCGTTTTCTAATAAGATGGCTAATATACGACGCATCAGGACTTCTCTCCTTTTTTGATCCACATTTCGTCTACCGCACCGTGGCGAATTTGCATCGGGTAAACATGTTCTTTTTCATCCACCAGGATGTCGACAAAGACTAAACGGTTTTTAACGGCAAAGGCCTGTTCCAGTTTGCTGTCCAGTTCATCCAAATGGTTAATTTGAATACCGACATGGCCATAAGCCTCCGCCAGTTTGACAAAGTCCGGCAAGGATTCCATATAGGAGGAAGAATGGCGGCCGCCATAAATCATGTCCTGCCACTGGCGTACCATGCCCAGCGAGCGGTTATTGAGTGACACTATGACCACCGGCAAGTTATATTGCAAACAGGTGGATAATTCCTGGATATTCATCTGGATAGAGCCGTCACCGGTAATACAGATGACATCACTGTCGGGAAAAGCCAGTTTGGCGCCCATGGCGGCCGGCAGACCAAAGCCCATGGTGCCGAGTCCGCCGGAATTGATCCAACGCCTGGGTTTGTCAAAGGGATAATATTGTGCGGCAAACATCTGGTGTTGGCCGACATCGGAGCAAACATAGGCCTGCCCTTTGGTGATCTTGTACATGGCTTCAACCACGCGTTGAGGTTTGATTTTATCGCCGTTTTGCTCATAACTGACGCTTTTTACGCTGCGCCACTGGTTGATTTGCTGCCACCAGGGAGCTGTGACGGTTTCATCCGGGGTAAAACCTACCGCGTCAAGTTCATCCAGCAACTGCTTGATAACGACATCTACCAGGCCAACCACAGGTATATGGGCATTGATGGTTTTTGATATCGAGGTCGGGTCGACATCGACATGGATAATAGTGGCGTCGGGGCAGAATTTTTTCACATTATTGGTGACCCTGTCATCAAATCTGGCGCCCAGGGCCAGGATCACGTCGGCATTGGCCATGGCTTTATTGGCTTCCAGGGAGCCGTGCATGCCAAGCATGCCGATAAAGTTTTTATGGGTGCCGGAAATGCCGCCAAGGCCCATTAAGGTGTTGGTGATCGGGGCATCTAAGGTTTCGACTAAGCTGGTTAATAACTCTGAGGCATCGGCCAAAACAATGCCGCCGCCGGAATATATCACTAACTGTTTGGCATTAACCAGGGTATTGACGGCTTTTTTAATTTGCTTGGGGTGGCCTTTTTCCGTCGGGTTATAAGAGCGCATTTTTACCTGAGTGTCGATATGAAACGGCGCCTTATTTTGCGGGATCAGCATATCTTTAGGCAGTTCTACTACCACAGGGCCGGGACGACCTGACTCGGCAATATAAAAGGCCTTGGCGATGATATTAGGAATTTCTTCCATATTGCGGCAGTTAAAACTGTGTTTGACTATCGGGCGTGAGCAGCCGACGATATCGGTTTCCTGGAAGGCATCATCGCCAATTAAACTGCTGGCAACCTGGCCGGCCAATATCACCATGGGAATCGAGTCCATATAGGCGGTGGCAATACCGGTAACACAGTTGGTGGCACCCGGTCCAGAAGTCGCCAATACCACGCCTACTTCGCCGGTGGCACGGGTATAACCGTCCGCCATATGAGTGGCGGCCTGTTCATGACGTACTAAAATATGCTCAACATCTTGTTGCTGATAAATTGCATCATAGATATCCAATATTGAGCCACCGGGATAGCCAAATATGTATTTTACCTTTAATGCCGATAGTGCTTTTACTACCATTTCGGCACCGGTATATAACTCAGTTGTCATGTTATTGCCCTTATTTGTTGTGCTTTACCGTAAAAATGTAATAAAAAACCCCCGGTCTTATGCAGAGCGGGGGTTGATGTGTTCGTGTCTTTTTTGTTTTTCTACAGACAACCACGACCCCGCGGTGATTTGACAATCACGACGACAAAGAGGACCAGGTTGAGTATAGTTTTTAACATCATTGCTATTTAAAAAATTCTTAATACGAAAAATAAAATTTATCTGTGCACTATATTTAAGGGGTTTGGCCGCTGCTGTCAATCAATAAATACAAATTTAGTAAAATTAGTACCAATGAAATGCCCGGTCTGCCCTTGACTTGAGAAATAACCAATTTTCAAAAGTTTGTTTAGGGGGATTTTTTTAGGCAAAGGATATAAGGCAGGCGTTAACCATTGACTTTTTTCGATCTTAATCTCTTGTTTAGTTTGATTTAATCTCTTCATATTATTAAATTTTTTTATCTGATATTACGCAAAAAGCCTGCCTTGCATTACACTGATATAAGATGAAAGCAATATACTTGTGTCTGCAATGTCGAAGTTTGTTTTTAAAGATGAACCTGAATCGGGTGTAGAAAAACCTATCAGGAGTAATAATCGGGTTTGGCGAATTTTAGTGGTTGATGATGATGAGTCTGTTCATCAGGTCACTAAATTGGTGTTATCGGATACCGAAATTGAACACCGACAGCTTGAAATCGTTTCCGTTTATTCGTCAATTGAGGCCAAAAAACTACTGGAAGTTGACAGCAGCTTTTGTATGGCTTTTGTTGATGTGGTGATGGAAACCGAACATGCCGGTTTAGAGCTGGTGGAGTGGATCCGCCATGATTTGAAGAATCAGGCGATACGTTTGATCCTCAGGACAGGGCAGGCGGGCACCGCACCGGAAGCCAAGGTCATTAAAGAATTTGATATTAATGATTATAAAGAAAAAACGGATTTTACCTCAGGCAAGATGATCACAACCGTTTATGCCAGCATCCGGGCATATCGGGATATCATGACCATTCAGCGCAGCCTTGATGCCTTTAAACACCTTATTGAAGCCACTTATGACTTATTGAAAATTAACCAGTTACGGCTTTTTGGCTCAGCTGCCCTCAACCATTTGCTGACTCTGATGGAAGTGGAAAGTTCGGCCTTGTATATCGTGCGTACCCAGACCGACTTCGACCAGCAAAGCTCTAATTTGATCATTGCCTGTACCGGGAGATATGTCTGCGAGTCTGATAGCCTGGAATCGTCGGATATTGATGATGAAGTGAAAAGCAGAATACAGCAAACCTTTGTACAGAAAGAACATCTCAATACCGAGTCTTGCTTTGTCGGTTATTATGAAACCTCCAGTAACGCCGCTTCCGTGCTTTATATTGAGTTTGAAGATGATGCCGAACACTTTAAAGCCAATCTTGCCGAGCTGTTTGCCACCAATATTGCCCTGATCCTTGAAAGTATCAGTCGCCAGCATGAGATAGAAAGAACCCAGAAAGAGTTACTCTATATCGTCGGGGAAGCCGTTGAAGCCAGGAGTAAAGAAACCGGGGCTCATGTCAGAAGGGTGGCGCTGATTTGTGAAAAGATTGCAGAAAAGCTCGGACTTAAACAAGAGTTCATTGAGGCTATTCGCCTGGCAGCCCCGTTACATGATCTGGGGAAAATTGCCATTCCTGAGTCCATTTTGCATAAACCGGGTAAGCTCGATGATGAAGAGTGGAAAATTATGCAGACACATGCCCCTGTCGGGGGAGATCTGCTGGGGAAATCCAAGGCAAATGTTTCTAAACTGGGGGCAAGGCTTGCCCATTATCACCATGAAAACTGGGATGGTACCGGTTATCCTGAAGGCTTAATTGGTGAACAGATCCCGCTTGAAGCGCGGATCATGGCGATTGCCGATGTTTTTGATGCCCTTGGCTCTAAGCGCAGTTATAAAGAGCCCTGGCAAGATGGGGAAATTAAGGAATTTCTTGAGCAGCAAAAAGGGAGAAAATTTGAACCTGCCCTGGTTGACTTAATGCTTGCCAATTTTGATGACTTTATTGCTATCCGGCAGCAATTTCCAGATGGCTGACAGATAATAATGGAAACATTATTAGCGGATATCATTAAAAGTGTCTCGGATAGCCGGGGAGCGGATTTTTTTGCCGAACTGACCTTACAGCTTGATAAGGCCATCGCTTCAGATCTCACCTTTATCGCCCGTATTGATCAAAAGCAAGCAAGAGTAACTACCGTGGCTTTTGTTGAACAGGGTAAGTTAGTTGAAAATATCAGTTATTCTTTAAGCCATAGCCCTTGTGAGCAGGTGGCTGCGAATACCCTGTGTGTCTATCCCCAGGATGTCTGTCTGCAATTCCCCGAAAATGATTTTCTCACCCGGATCAAAGCCGTCGGTTATCTTGGTATGCCGTTAACCCTGGCAGATGGACGGGTCGTTGCCATTGTGGTCGCTATTTATCTCAAGCCGATAACCGAGCAAAAAAAAACCTTATCGCTATTTAAAATTTTCTCCGGACGTATTTGTGCCGAGTTTGACGCCCTTGATCGGGAAGCACAACTTTTGGAGTTGAATAAATCTTTGGTGGAAGTAAATGATGCCCTTGATGATAAAATCCGTTTGCGATCGGCTGAGCTTGAATCTGCCTTAAATCAATTACAAAAAGCCCATGCCCACAGGCTTGAAATGAATAAATTATCGGCTCTGGGGGATTTAATTTCTGGTATTGCCCATGAAATCAATGGCCCGATAGGGGTGGCAATCACAGCAGAAAGCCATTTAGCCGAGGTCTTTAAGGATTTCACCGGCAAAGTCAATGGTAAAGGCTTGACCATTAAAGCCATGAAACACTTTATTGAGCAGCAGTCGGCGAGTCTGCCCATGATTGCCAATAATTTAGAGCGGGCGAGACAGATCCTGGAAAACTTTAAAAAAACCGCTACCGAACAGGTAAATATCGAACCGGAAACTATCGCACTGAATGAGTATTATCAAAGAGTTATTTCAACTCTGATCCCTTTGCTTAAACGTAAGAAAGCTAATATTACTTTTACCGGCTGTGAGGATGATATGCTTACCACCTTACCCGGCTGTCATGCCCAGGTGCTGATGAACCTGGTCAGAAACAGTATTGAACATGGCTTTATTGCGGCGGGAGAGCATAAAATTACCATCGCCATAGAGAATAAAGCGGGGATTTATATTGTTGATTACCTTGATAACGGTGTCGGTATGATGCAAGGCAAGCAAGCAGAAGTACTGCAACCGGTTGAAAGCCTTAGCGCTGAACGAACAGACACCGGCCTGGGGTTATTGATTTGCCGCCGGCTGATTGTTGAAGAGCTTGGCGGCGAATGTGCTTTTATTCCCTGTGAGCAAGGGGTACATTTTCAGTATCAGTTCTCTTCAATGCCAGCCTAAAGCGGCGTAAGGAAGAGACGGCAAGGAAGAGGCCAGTGATAGAGCTAAGTTTCTTTATAGTTCTTCATAAGCGTTTGACCAGATAACAGCCTTTTTAAAATAGTCGGAAATTTGTTGGTAATTCAGGTTTATTTTTCTTGCTTCATTTTCCGTTTGATACCATTTTCCGTCTTCAAACAATCGCACCATCTTAATTAAAGTCCCTAAAGGGCTGTCGCTGTTTTCTTTTAAAGCCAGGGTTATTTCTTCGCTGATTGATAAGGTATTGAGGATATACTCCATGGGCTGGTCCAATATCGCATCTAATAATGAAAATAACCCCACCAGAAAAGCCGGCTCGGACATGGCCGGGAAGGCTTTTTGTGCCGATATTTCGCAAAACTTGGCGCGGATAATCGCCATGCGGATCAGCTCTTTGGGCTTATTTTCAGCCAGCATAGCCGTGGTCAACAGGGCAATGAACTTGCGGGTTTTTTCATCTCCCAGGTAAACCAGTGCTTGCTTGATGGAGTTAATTTCCTGGGTAATGGGAATAAAGCCAGAGTTGATAAAACGCAATAACTTATAGGATAAGCCGACATCATGTTCAAAGTAATGGGAAAGGGCATTGACATTTAAAGGCGTTTTTAATGCTTCCTGATAAAGCTGAAGTAAAATCAGTTGATTACCTTCAACATCACGCTTTTCCCGCATTTCAGGCTTACAGAAGAAATAGCCCTGGAAAAATGATATGCCCATCTCTTTGGCCTGATCAAATTCTTCCTGGTTTTCCACCTTTTCCGCCAGTAACTTTATATTCTTACGTTTTTTCAGCGCCTGAACTAAGGGGGCGACCTTAGGCAGCGGAGTTTGCATCAGATCAAATTTTACCATTTTGATCAGGTTGAAAAAGCGTGACCACTCGGGTTTATAAATAAAGTCATCCAATGCCAGGTGATATCCCTGATGAAAAAGCTGACGGCACATCTGGTAGACATCATCTGTAGGCTCCACTGTTTCCAGGATTTCTACCATCACCTGCTTTTTCGGCAATAACAGCGGCAGCTCTTTAAGCAGGGATTCCTGACAAAAGTTGATCAGCGCGGGTTTGCCGTTGGTGATCGGCATTAAACCGTCATTGAGGTGGGTGCGCATGATGAGCTTTGATGTTGCTTCATGGGGATCGACATCGGGAAAAAAGTTTTCGGCGCCATCGCGAAACAGTAATTCATACGCCACTACATTTTGTTTACGATTTAAAATCGGCTGTCGTGCAGTATAGACTTTCATGTCGTATTTTTATCCATAAACCCTGGTGTGGTTAAATCACACTAAGGTGTTCAATAAAAAGGAAAACCAGCATGCTGTTGTAAGCATAGCCTAATCTGCAATTTTATCATGGCAAAGCAGGCTTATAGCGCTAAACAAGGGGGCCAGGCTTAAAAACTTTGCCGGAAGCTCAGGAGCGGGATAATTTATCGACGCTGGCGGTACAGGCTTGCAGGAAAGTTTCGGTAAAATATTGCACTTCCGGCATTGCTTGCTGTAGTTGCGTAAGCTTTGTCCCCAGGCGCTGTTTAACGTGCTCAAACTCGGGGTTGTGGTGGTTGATTTCATCCAGCGCCTTGATATAGGCCACCAGAATATCAGCGGCTTTGACAATGGCTTTATATTCCTCACTGACATTATCCTGCACTATGATATCGTCAAAGATCTCCTGGAACTCCTGTGGCAGGGATGCCAGGCACTCCTGCTCCGCCAGGTATTCTATTTTTTTAAATTCCCGGGCAATTTCGGTATTGGCATATTTGGTGGGGTTGACGATATCACCGTAACGGGTTTCGCTGGCTTCATGGTATAAGGCGCAGGTGGCGACCCTGTCGGCATTGACCTGACCGCCAAATTTTTTGTTTTTGATCACCGCCAGCAAATGGGCGACGATCGCCACCTGGTGGGAGTGCTCGGCAATATTTTCCGGCTTGACACAAAACATTAACGACCAGCGTTTGATCAGCGGCATACGAAACATCCAGGCGAGAAAGGTACTTTGCATATTGATTTCTTTATGGCTAAGAGGTTGATAAGACTTCCAGTTGTATCATGGCAGTTGGCTATTCGTCTATAAGGGAAAATATTCCAGGCAGAGAAATGTGGTAACGGCTGATGCTTTTGCGGTTAAGCCAAGGTGGCCAATCCCTGGTATCTAAGGCATTATTTTCTTGCCACAGGAGATTAACAGCAAAGCTTAATGCCTTTGATATATAGTTAGTCAAGGGGGGCACTATTATTTCTCGCTTGAAACCGGCAATAAAGTTTATCACGGCGCTGCTGCTTTTATTATCTTGCCTGCTCATAGCGGGCTTATTGCTTTTGCTGCAATCGACCCCGAAAGTTGCGCAGGTGAATGTGATTGACAGTCAGCAAGCCGTCAATGCCCGGCAATTACTGCTGCGCAGTTATCGGCAGGTGAAGGGAGATAAAAAGTTAGCGGCTTTTTCTATTACCCGTGAGGAATTTCCCGGGATCAGTGCCTTACTACACAGGTTATATCCTCAGCTATTCACCGACTTCTCCTTATCTGAAACCGCATTATCTGTGGCGGCGACCCTTGAATTGCCTGTTCCCGGTCCTTTGAAATATCTTAATTTCAGTATTGAATTGCTGCCATCGGAAAAAGGGCTCAAATTGACATCGGCAAACCTGGGAGCATTCACTTTTCCCGCAAGCTGGCTGCTTGGTTTAGTGCAGTGGCGGATAAATGAAATGCTTGGTGATAACCTCGCTGTTGATTTGCTGGCCCGGATTGGCGAAGTAAAGATAAGCAGGAGCAGGTTTTATTTATATTATTCCCTGGCGGGCAATTTTCCTCGCTGGCAGCAATTGGCACTGACGGAGCTGGTGCAAGTTAAATTACATCTGATGGCCGATGTTAATTTTGCCCTGATCCGGCAATATTATGCGGCACTGCTTTCTTATGTGGAAAAGCACTTAAGGCAACGGCGGCTGAGCCGGTTTGTCGGCCATATGTTTACCCTGGCGAAAGAAAACAGTAAAAAGCTTGAGTCAAAGGGAAGCGGTGCTGAGAACCGTGCTGCGATATTGGCCTTAGTATTATATTTAGGGCCAGATAAACTCAACACTTTATTTGAGCGCGAACTGCCATTGTCGGCGACACAGTTTTTAAAACGGGGGCAGCTAAGGGACAGCCTGTTGCTGCATAACCGTGTCGATCTGCAAAAGCACTTTGTTTATTCGATGGCTTTGCAATTATTGATCAACAGTCATACCAGCAATGTGATCGGGGAAGTGAAAGAGTTGTTTGATGCCGGCTCAGGCAGTGGTTTTAGCTTTGTCGATTTACTGGCGGATAAAGCCGGCACCCGCCTGGCTATGCTGGCCACCGAGTCGGACGTTTCCGCCAATAAAGTTCAGGCCTTGCTGGCCGGCCCCCTGGATGATTTAGATATTATGCCTTTTCCGCTGGGCTTACCCGAGGAGCTGCACAGCCCGCTTTTTAAGAGGCACTACCGGGATGTTAATTCCGCCGATTATCAGCAAATGTTGCAACGTATCGAATCTTTACTCGCCTTAATCGCGGTTTATCGGATTCAGTGAACTGTAACCTTAAGTGCTAAAGCTCACTAAGCCGCGTTTATGGGCATCGTGTATGCGCCAGTAGAGTTTCTGTTTTGCCTGGCTGGTCAATATCATCGACAAGGCATTGGTCTGGAGCTTGATTTCTCCCCAACTTACCCCCTGCTGCCACGGCAGTTCGTCATTGGCTTTATGCACCAACTCTTCAATAAAAACCAATAAATTATCGGAGATTTTTTGCGGTAAATCGCTAAAGGGCAACCAGACCAGCTGGAAACCGGCATCATCATCGGGATTTTGCCGTTGATTGATCAGATCAAGATCATGCTTGGGCCGGGCTGCACAGATCATCCAAAGGTTTTGCTGATGGGAGATTGACTCCTCCGGGGTAAAGGTGCTCAAGAGTTGCTGTTGCCAGTGCTGAATGTTTTGACCGGTAAAATAACGGTTTTCAGCTTGTAGCATCAGCTCATTGAGTTTGGGAAAAGCGATTAACAATCCGCCGTTGGTGTTTTGTGCCTTCAGCTGTTCACTGGCGTTATATTTGATCAGTTGTGAGAAATAGCGCCAGGAAATGTCTTTGTGCTTATTGACCTCTTTAAAACGCTTTTTAATGTTGCGGTACTTGTATAGCAGACAGAGCAACACACTCAGGCATAAAGCTAAAAAGCTTGCCAGGGCATATTGCCAGTTTTGCAGTTTCAGCATGGCTTTATCGCTTTTTTGCTCTTTTGCTGTCAGCTCGGTAACTTTTTCCTTAAGTGATTTCACTTCAATCACAGAGTTGAGGGAGGTCAGGGCGTTTTTATTGGTTTCTTCGGTTTTATTTTGCTGCGCCGTCAGTAACATTTGCTGGTGCTCAAAGGCCTGTTCAAAGTCCTCTAAGCTGACCAGGATGGTGACCAGGTGTTTTCTGGCTTCATTGATCAGGGCCGGATAAGGAGTAAAACGACTGTCTTTGAGCATGGTTTCTATGCGGGCAATGGCCAGTTGTGGCTGGTTTTGTGCCAATTCTATTTGTGAAAAACTGATATGGCTAAGGCCAAGATAAAAATTGCTCTGGGCAGACTCGAGAATAACTTCAGCCGCCTTGAGGTACTTGATTGCGTTATCATAGTCGGTGGCGGCAAAATAAGCGGTGCCGATCAAATATTGGATATGGCCTATGCTATAGGGATCATTGGTTTTTTTGGCAATACTTAAGGCATTAAGCAGATGCAGTAGTGCCATATCGACATCTTTGCCCAGGTTGAGGTAAATACTGCCGAGTACCCGCAGGGACTTTACCTGCATTCTATATCGGGTGGTTTGATGGTAGAGTGCAACCGATTTTTTCGCATGTTTGAGGCTGTCGCTGTAAATCTCCTGCTCATTGAAGATCATGGCAAGGCGCAACTCGATAGAAGCAACCCGCTCAATATCGGTATTGTCATCGGTGAGTTCCAGGGCCGCCATATACTGCTTGTAGGCTTTTTGTAATTTATCCTGCTGGAAATATATCCGCCCGGAAATAATTAAAGCATGAATAAGTTCATTTTTATCTTCCAGGGTCGTTGCCAGTACTATTGCCTGATCGACATAGTTTTCTGCCTGTGGCAGGTTACTCTTCTGGTTATAGGCCTGGGCCAGGGCGGTAAGAATATTAAAATGCAACTCAATGCTCTTGGGATGTCGGCTGGAGGTGATGATGTCGCTGGCCCGCTGCAAGTCAAGCAGGGCAGTATCGGTATCGCGAAATAAAATGCCGTATATTTTCGCCCTCAGCAGCAGGCTTTTTGCCTGATGATAACCTTCAAGAGGAGATGACAAATTGATCGCGGCAGAAATGGTATCCAGCGCCTGGGCCTTATTATTGGCTTTGTAATAGGCATAAGCTAAATTATGCAGGGCAAGGTATTTTTCGGTCGGTGTCAGGCGTTTGTTAAGCAGCTGCTGTGCGATGTCATTGATACTTGTCTGTGGCTGCTCTTTAATCTCTTGATATTGATAGTCCTTGATAAAGTCCAGAATATCTTGCTCTGCATATCCAAAAGCGTGACAGGTAAGAAAAAGCAGGGTTATTTTTATCAGATTAATAAAGCTGTTATTCATGGGGCGCATTCAATTGCTTAAATTTATGGGTGGCAGGCGCCGCTCATCTCCGGCGCCTGATGGCCGGGGCAGGGCCCCGGTGTTTGTTAACCTTTATTGCGGGTTAAATAATGATAAAACCTCATTAATGGCGAGCAGGGATTTCTCGCCAGTGATTCGGTTTTTCACTTCGATTTGCTGGTTATCCAGGTTACGTTCACCGATAACTAACAATAACGGCGTGCCGATTAATTCATGATCGGCAAACATCACACCCGGACGCTCTTTGCGGTCATCGAATAATACCTCAATGCCTGCCTGCTGTAACTCCTGGTATAAGGCTTCTGCGGTTTCTTTTACCCGGGCGGACTTGGCCATATTCATAGGTACGATTGCCGCCTGGAAAGGGGCAATCGCTGCAGGCCACTTGATGCCGTATTTATCATGGTTTTGCTCGATTGCCGCCGCCACGATGCGTGAGACACCTATGCCGTAACAGCCCATGGTCAGGGTCTGGTGTTTGCCGGATTCCGTCAATACGCCGCAGTTCATGGCATCGGCATATTTTTTCCCTAACTGGAAGATATGACCGACCTCAATACCGCGCTTGATGATGATATTACCCTGGCCGCACGGACTCGGGTCGCCCTCGACCACGTTACGGATATCTTCAACACGGTAATCTTTGGCGTCACGATCCCAGTTTGCCCCGGTAAAATGGTAACCGTCTTCGTTGGCGCCACAGACAAAGTCGCTCAGATGTGCCGCGCTGCGATCAACAATGACTTGCAGTGGCAGGTTCACCGGTCCGATAGAACCGGTAGCACAGTTGATTGCCGCCTGGATTTGCTCTTCGCTGGCAAAAGTTAGCGGTGCGGCGACCTGTTCAAGTTTTTCCGCTTTGATTTCATTTAGCTGGTGATCGCCCCTAAGTACCAGGGCGACAACTGCCTGCTGACCGTTTTCATCTTCCGGTGCCAACACCATCAGGGTTTTTACCGTCGCTTGAGCGTCAACCTTTAAAAAAGCTGCCACTTCTTCGATGGATTTGACCCCGGGGGTGGCCACTTTGGTTAAGTCTTGCGTGGCTTCTCCTCTTGGTCCTGCCGGCGCAAGGGCTTCTGCTTTTTCGATATTGGCAGCAAAGTCGCTGCTGTCGCTAAAGGCGATATCGTCTTCACCTGACTCGGCCAATACATGGAATTCATGGGAAGCATCACCGCCGATAGAGCCGGTGTCGGCGATCACCGGACGGTAGTCCAGGCCTAAACGTTCGAAGATGCGGCAATAGGCATCAAACATTTTCTGATAGGTTTGCTCCAGGCATTCCTGCTCTAAATGGAAAGAGTAGGCATCTTTCATTAAAAATTCACGGCCACGCATGACCCCGAAACGCGGACGTATTTCATCGCGGAACTTGGTTTGCACCTGGAAGATATTCAGCGGCAGCTGTTTGTAGCTGCTGATTTCATTGCTGACCAGTTTAGTGATCACTTCTTCGTGGGTTGGTCCCAAGACAAAAGGGCGCTGGTGGCGGTCATTAATGCGCAGCAGTTCCGGGCCGTATTCGTCCCAGCGGCCGGACTCTTCCCATAAATCGGCAGGCTGTACCACTGGCATCAGGGCTTCAATGGCGCCGGCGCGCTCCATTTCTTCACGGACGATTTTTTCCACTTTTCTCAGTACTTTCAAGCCTGTCGGCAACCAGGTATATAAGCCCGAGGCCAGGTTGCGTACTAATCCGGCACGTAACATTAATTGATGACTGATCACCTCGGCATTAGCCGGGGTTTCTTTTAAAGTAGCGAGTAAATATTGACTGGTACGCATTGAGTAAAGTGTTCCGTAAAAAGCGTGGCTGTAAAAAATTGGCCCTATTCTATCAGGGCGCTTGCTTTGGCAAAAGCGCTAAATGTTGGCTTTTAGTGATAAAATCGGCAATTTTTGCCCATGATTATTTATCTTTGACAAAAACGTCCTGTTTTTTGTGGTCGCAGCCTGTTAAGTAGCACGGGCTGCGATGATAGCAACTTGATGGTTATAAAGAGTCTGGCGCTGGCTGTGTGCTGTTTTCATAAGCGTGCATTTCTTCTTTAAGCCAGTTGATAAAAACAGCCAGGCGTTGCTTTTTAGCGGAATTTTCGTCAAATACCAGGTATCTGGGTACTGTGATCGGGTGTTTGATGTCAAAAGGTATAACCAATTGTCCGGTATTGACATATTGGGTAAATAGAGATTTGCTGGATAAGGTAATACCATGGCCGCTGAGCACAGCACTTAGCGCTAAGTCGGTGGAAGTCACTTCTGTCCACAGCTTATGTTGCTGGTAGTTTTTAATGCCGGCTTCCTCGAACCAGGCCGGCCAGTTGCTGAGTTTGGCATAACGTAAGTTGACCAGCCAGCATTTTAAGATATCCTGAGGTTTTTTCAGCGCCATTTCAGCGGCCAGGGCTGGAGTACAGACAGGGTAGACTTCTTCTTGTCCGAAGGCTTCACAATACAGGCCGGGTTTGGTCTGTTGCCTTGCCCCGCTGCCAAAACGTATCGCCAGGTCGATATGGCTGTGCTGCAGGTCTTCAATATGATTGGAGCCGGCGATTTTAATGCTTATTTCCGGGTGTTTAATGGAAAACCGGTACAACCTGGGCATAAGCCAAAGGGAAGCAAAAGACTGGGTTGAGGTTATGGTTAAACTGCCGGCGACTTCTTCACCTTGTATATTGTTCAATGCCTGGGTCAGCAGCCTGAAAGCTTGATTGGTGGCCTGATACAAGGTTTCGCCGCTTGGGGTTAATTGCATTTCCCTTTTTTGGCGCATAAATAATTTCACGCCGAGGGATTGTTCCAGCTGGCGCATTTGCTGACTGACGGCAGCCTGGGAAATGAATAGCTCTTCTGCGGCCTTACTGTAGCTGTTATGGCGTGCGGCACTCTCAAAACCACGTAAGACACTTAAATGCTTTAATCTTTTATCCATAAGTTGTACTTATATTATCTGTTTAGATCTATTGTTGGTTTGTCAAAGAAACCTTTCGTAAACTGGCTATGTTTTCGCAATGAGGATACCCGGATGAAAGTAAATAAATCAAGTGATAACTGTTTGTGCTCTGTTGAGCTTGGCAAGGTTTGCCCTGATAATGCCAGTCATAAAAGTCATGATTACCAGCGCTGGCTTGCTAAAGTTGCTAATAAGTTAGGCTTATGCTGTGTTGGCTTGCATAAATAGCCGGTGAGCAAAAAAGATTGCCCGGGCAAGGTGAATAAGCGTATCGGGCAGAAAAATCGCCACTTGGAGTGATGAGATGTTTGGAGAAGGTTCGTTGAAAAAATTGAATATGCTAAATAAAAAAATAAAACTGTTTTCCACCGGCGCCTGGTTGCTCGGCTGTGCTTTAAGTTTAACGCCTTCTGTACAGGCAAATACGATCAGTGCTTTAGCCGATAAAACTGCCCGCTACGCGGTAGAGAACTATTACGATGATATGGTGAACAGTCTGGGAGAGCTGGTTAAGTTTAATACCGTTGCCCGTGAAGGGATCTCGGTGTTTGATAACCCGGTCCATAAGGCTTTTAAAGCAGAGCTGGCGCGGCAGGCAAAACTGCTGGGGCTGGATTATACCGATCATGGCGCTGTGGTCGTGATTGGTTTAGGCAAAGGGCATGAACGCTTTGGTATCGTGACTCATGGCGATGTGCAACCGGCGGATCCGATAAAATGGGCTAAGTCGCCGTTTGAGCTGGATATGACCTCTGAGCCGGGGAATATCATAGGCCGGGGAACGGAAGATGATAAAGGGCCTATTTCATCGGCCCTGTACGCCATGAAAGCTATCAAGGATGCCGGCATTTCCCTGAATAAGCGTATTGAGTTATATGTTTATATGGCAGAGGAGTCTGACTGGGCGCCGCTGGAAGACTTCATCAAGGGTCATGAATTGCCCGGCGTGAATATCACCCTGGACTCTGAATATCCGATTGTGACGGCAGAGAAAGGTTACGGCAGCATTGAAATGACCTTCCCCGATAAAAAAGTTACCTGTAACTTGCCTTATTTAAGCCACTTCAGCGGTGGTTTTTTTGGCAGCCAGATCCCCGAGGATGCCGCTGTTGTGATAGAAAATGCCAGTGCGGGGCTCGTCAACCGGTTAAAAGCAAAAGCACTCGATTATAAAACCCTGGAGTTTGCTTTCTCCTCAAAGGGCCGGCAATTAACCATTAAGGCCTCGGGGACCTCGGCTCATTCCTCAAAACCGGAATTCGGTGTAAATGCCATTACCCATTTGTCTGCATTATTAGCGGATATTCGCTGGCCCAATAATGCCAGCGGCGCTTTGGTGAATTTTGTAAATGACTATCTGGGCACTGGCTTATACGGGAAAAAGTTTGGCGATATTGCCTATCGGGACGATTTTATGGGACCGATGACAGTGCAGCCTACGGTACTTAAACAAGCAGGTGACGGCATAGCGTTAAATATTAACCTGCGCCGGCCGCAGGGTAAATCAACCGGACAACTTGAGCAGGAGATCCGGGCTGCACTGGATAACTGGCAGCAGGCAAATAAAGTGGCGCTGTTAAATATAAGTACCAGTATAAGCGAGCCTTTTGTGCAAAAAGATGCGCCTCATGCCAAGACCCTGCTGTCGATATTCTCCCATTATACCGGGATGAAAAATCCGCAGCCTATTGCTATCGGAGGTTCTACCAACTCTAAACTTTTTCCCAATGCCGTCAGTTTCGGCCCGTCAATGCCGGGAAAAGTTTATAGCGGACACTCTGAGCATGAGTTTATCAGCGAAGCGCAGTTTAAACTCAACCTGAAAATGTATACCGCGGTGATGATTGAACTAGCGAAATAATGACTTGTTTCGCGTTAAGGTGTGAAGAAGCCGGTAACCCCGAAAGGGATTACCGGCTTTTTCTTGTGAATCTTTTATTTGGGCTTTTAAAATATCTTGCCGGCAAAGACCACGGTACCGACGATAGAGCAGTCGCTGGTGATGGGAATAATTTGCTCCGGCCAGTTGGGATTGGCCGGTTTGAGATATTTTTTCCCTTGCTCGATAATCAGCTGCTTAAAAGTGGCTTCATTTTGATCTTCTAACCTGGCGACGATATAGGAGCCGTGGTGGGACTCTGCCAGGGGGTCGACGAAGATCAGATCCCCTTCGCGAAAGACAGGCTCCATGCTGATCCCCTGAACGCTGAGCACAAAAGTTTGGCTGCTGCATTTAACCGGGCAGGGAAAACTTTCCGCCTCCAGTACATCTATTTCATAAATAGCCGACCAGGCACCGGCCTGTACCCAACTGATCAGGGGGTAATGGCCTTTAATTTCCGGCCCGGGCTCAACATTGGGGGCCAAATCGACATCCTTAATACCTTTGCCGAGCAATAACCAGTCAACCTTGCAGGCCAGGGCATCTGCCAGCTTTAGCAGGTTTTCTCCTCTGGGTTTGGCGATATCGTTTAACCATTGGCTCACCGTGCCTTTGGAAACCCCGGTTAATTTCACCAGATCCACGGCGCGTAACTTTTTCTCATCCATTCTTGCTTTTATACGTGATGCTATGCTCATAGTTCTCAACTCTAAACTTTGTTTTGTTTTCTAAACTTTTGTGCTGGACAATGTAAGTTTATCTCGCTAAACTTTCTGCCATTCTAAACTAAACAAAAAAAATTATAAACAGCAGTTTGTCTATTGAAGCCAATAATTCGGCAATAAAATACGTAATTATTGGTTTAGCAGACTTGAATGGTGGTTTAGATTTGTTGACTGTTAGCGAATTCCCCTTTGCTAGGGTGAAGAGAAGTTAATTTATCTGCCTAAACAAACGCTGTTGCCATTTAAAACCGTAGTAACATAAGGAAATACCATGACAGCAAATAATCCCCAAAGTAATAACAGCAAAAAAAGCAGCCGTGTATGTGAACAGGAGCTGATTGATGTGATCGGTGTTAATGCTACATTAGCGCTTGAGCGGGTTTTTAGTGCCAGTTATCTTTATATACCGGCCAGAGCGCCGAGTAAGGCGATAATAAATGCCGTTGGTTTAACTGCCGCCATGAAACTGGTGGAGCATTTTGGTTGCGGCGATATCTGGGTGCCGAAATCCCTGTTGACCAAATACCGAAATATCAGTATCTGTGAAGAGAATGACCAGGGGAAAACTTTGCCGGAGCTGGCACAAAAATTTAAAACCGGGATCCCTAATATCAGACGTATTTTAAAGCAAAGGGGCATACAGGCATAATTGCTACCGAGGGGCTTACCCCGGGTTTCACTTTGCCGGCTGTACCATATCTATCAAACCGGGAGCTTGCAGCTGATAATTTCATTTAAACAGGGATGTTTAAACCTGCTTTGACATTGTCCATTACCACATTTGAATGGAATTTTAGTATGTTTTTATCGCATAAAAACAGGGGCTTGGTTAACTGCTCGTAGGCTGCCATGTTGGGGGCGGTGATCACGACAATAAAATCAATATTGCCGGCAAGATAATAACACTGCTGAATATTTTGATGCGCCAACATGCGTTGCTTGAAGTTTTCGATACTCTCCATACCTCCTTGTTTCATCATCACTTCGACTATAACCGTGACATAGTTAGCAAATGTTACCGGATTTAATACCGCAACTTCTTTACGGATCACGTCACTTTGGCGCAATTTCTTTAATCTGCGCTGGCAGGCAGTAGCCGATAAGCCTATTTTTTCTCCCAGCTCCAGGCTGGAGAGGCGATTGTTTTGCTGTAAAGATTCGAGAATTTTTTTATCAAAATTATCCATGGTGAATAAATTATGCGATTTAAGTCAAAAATTGCAGTTTAACATACTTTTAAACGCTGGTTTTGCGGCGCATGGCTAATTCTGTGTCGGTAAGATAATAAGCAGAAATATAAACCTGGCGGCATTCGCTAAGGTAATTAAAAGGAACAAAAATGAGCAGAATACTCTATAGTGGCAATCGCAATGCATCTAGCTGGGCGTTTCGCGCCTGGCTTGCCCTTCGAGAACAAAATATCGACTTTGAAGAAGTGATGATAGATATCAGGCGGCCCCAGCGCTGGCAAAACCTGGCCGAGATCGGCTCCTTTTCCCCGCCGGCAGCGGTGCCGGTATTGGTGGATGATGAAACCGTGATTTTCGATTCTTCCGCTATTATGGAGTATGCCAATGAGCTTGGGGACGGCTCTTTATTGCCGCAGGATATTAAACTCAGGGCCCGGGCGCGTGCGCTGGTGGCCTGGCAACATTCCACTTTAGGCAAGCTATGTCCCTGTTTGTCATTTGAAAGTGCCTTTTATAAAGAAAAAAAGCAACTGAGCGCCGATGAAATTAGCAGCGCCGAATGGATTTATGGTATCTGGCAACAGCACCTGGAATCCACAGGGGGAGCATATTTGCTGGGAGAGTATTCGTTAGCGGATATTGCTTTAGTGCCTTCGGTATTGAGGTTAACCGCTCATCATAGGGTGGGGGAAGATTATCCATTAGTTGCCCAGTGGGTAGAGCGTCTCCTTAAGCGGCCCTATGTACAAGAATGGTTAACACAAGCTTATGCGTTAGAGCCTATTTATTGTGAAGGTTATTTCAGCAGTTAATACCCGCTATCCCCCTTTTCAGGGATGAGTTGAGTCCGGGTATCTGCTGATATTGGCAAGTGCTTAAGGCTGGTGTCCCTGAAAAATTAGGGGGTAAACAGCGTGACTTGGTTGCGGCCGTTATTTTTGGATAAATACATGGCCTGGTCGGCGTCGGCGATAATTTTATCGAGATCAAAACCGGAAAGCTGGGCCGTTGTGATACCAAAACTTGCGGTAACATTAAAGTTAGCACCGGATTCTGTGCAATCTATTGCAGCAATTTCCCGGCGGCAAAGTTCGGCAAACTCTTTTGCGGTTGGCAGATCACAGCCGGGTAACAAGATACAAAATTCTTCCCCGCCAAGACGGACAAAAATATCATTTTTCCGTCCGATATTACGACAGACATCGGCGGTTTTTTTCAGTACCCAATCGCCGCAGGTATGGCCGTAGCTGTCGTTAATGTTTTTAAATTTATCCAAATCAAACAAGATACAACTTAACGGCAGGTTACTGTTTTGGCAATATTCCAGCGAGCTTAATGCCAGCTGGGTAAAGTGGCCGCGGTTATAAATACCGGTCAGGGCATCATATTCTGCCATTTGCCTTAAGCGTTTTTGCGTTAACCGGCTTTTATAGGCCCAAAATATCAACAGGGTGGATAAGGCGATCAGCAGTGAAATAAAAAGTTTATTGTTTTCTGCTTCTGCTTGTGCAAGGTCTTGCTCCACCCGTAAGAGTTTGTTTTGTTCATCCAATAATTGAATGCGGGTTTCCTGTTCAATAGCCTGATGCTCTGCTAACTGATAGGCGAGATGCTTGGTTTTGATATTATCCAAATAGGTTTTGTTAGCCTTGGTGTATTTAACATGATATTCAAGTGCTAATTTAAAGTCTTTTCGCTGCTCTGCAATTTGATACAGTATTTCATATGCTTGGACTACAGGTTGTGATGCCCCTAAAAGCTCTGCCCGGGCAATGGTTTTAAGTGCATATTTTTCACTTTCTATATAGTTTTGTTTTAGGCTGTATGCTTTTGCTATAGATGAGTAAAAAATAATGATTAAGCGAGGGTAATGACTGTTTTCAGCAACCTTAAGGTTAGGCAATAAAATATTTAAAGCTTTATCTGCTTGTTGGTTGCTGATATGCAAACGAATGAGAAATGAGCGGATGAAGCTACTCATTAAGCTTTCACCAACTTTGTCGCAAATTTCAATGCCTTGTTTAATTTCACTGCTGTTTTCTGTTAAGAGTTCGAGATTAATTTTAGCTTCTATAATCACGCCCTTGCTCAGACACAGGTTGCGGTCATTTATAGGTAAAAGGCTTAGTTTCTCTGCATATTTATACCCCAGATCATATTGTCCCAGCTGGTTATAAAAGTTAGCCGCAACCATTAGACCTGTTTGCATTATTTCTTTGTTTTCTATAGAAGGCAGAAGTTCCAATGCCTTTGATAAGTAGGTTAAACCTTCATTCCACTTTTGGGTATTTGCCAGAGTGTTAATTATGGTAATGCTGGCTCGAAATTTTAGTGATTTACTGGCCTTGGACTCGGTCAGCTCTTTAAACAGTTTTAGCCCTTCGCCAGGGTTGCCCTGAAAAGTCAGTTGATAGGCTAATAAATATTTTAGATAAAATTGTTGCTCTAAGGTCAGTTGCTCTTTTTGCTTTTGCAGCTCAAGTAGTAAGGTATTTGATAATTCCGGGTCACTGCTTCTTATTTGATCCGCGTATTTCAATTTTTCTGCTAAGGTTTTTGATAGATGAGCACTATTTTCAGCTTTCACCGTTATAATAGTGCTCAAAAGCAATAATAAACCGAAAGACATACATTTCATGTTAGTTATCGCTTTCATTAAATTGCAGTTATCTCTTAGCCGTTAATAACAGAACGAATTTCTTCTTTCTGCTCTTCATCATCTTCTTGCTGCGGCTGGTCATCTTCAGCTGGGAATAAAAATGCGACAATGTCAGGGCAAATATCGAGCTGGCGTTCCAGTGTCAATTTATCTTTATTCAATAAGGACTCTTTTAATGAATGCTCTAATTCGGCTGTTTGAATTGCCTGCTCTAATTTGTCCTTATCTTGTAAATTAGCTTCCTGTCCCATTTTTTCTAAAAGTTGAATAATGTTAGACATGTTAATTCCTCGAGTTGTCTAGGGTTAAATAATGCTATTGAAAAGGTATTAGTTGCTTTACTCTGTTATCGTCGAGTCCAGTTCAGCTAAACGCTTTAAAATAGCATCGTTAGATTGCATCTTTTTTGCAGGTGGTATTACCATAGTTGTGTGCTGTGATAGTTCGGCATTGAGAAAGTCTGCCAGAGAAATTTTTTCAATACGGGTATTTTCAATAGGTAGTACCGCTGCTTCATATAAAATTACCTGATGCTCCATAGGGTAATCTTTAGCAAGCAGATCGATCAAAACTTGGCGGTAAGCTTTAGTCGTGGAGAACTTTCCTAATGATTGGTCGCCTGCAATGCCTACTTGCCAGAGGATTAGATAAGCACAGGTATCAATTGTTCGCTGGTAAAACATCAATTGGCTGGCTTCATATTGGGCGCAGCCATATTTACCGGGGTCAATACCCAGATCGGCAAAAAGGCAGTCTTCGGCGGATATGCCCGGGATCATTTTAGCTTCAAAGCCTTCGGCTTTGGCTAATTCGATTGACTTATGGGGAGCATGAGCAAAGACACCGGGGTGGCCGTAAAAAGCACCAACGACTTTTTTTCCTGCACGGACTTCACTTAACATGGCGTCGACCATTTCCTTATAGGTAATGGTTCTTGGTTTTCCTTCACTGTAATATTGCTGCAAACTACGTACATCGTTATGCATTTCTTTGATCCATAATTCGACAATACCGTTAGAAACACCCGAAAAAACCACATCAGCTTCCTGAATGTAACTTTTAGCAATTGGACAAATATGGGCCCCTAAGGTCATGCCAATGCCAACACATACTAAATTACCTGACATTTACCATAATACCTTTTTTAATTTTTATATCTCGTGGGCGGAACAAGTTGATTGAAACTACGATAACAGCTATTAAATTGTTTGAAAACTCTAACAAACGAAGATCTCTTAAAAAAATAAAGCGATCTCACTTTATGATTAATAAATCTACCACAGGTGTTAGTTGGTAATTTAAAAACATCTTGGTGAATACTTTGTTTCTATTGAAATCATGGTGTTATGTTATTCATTCTGCGATGAAAAATGAAGGCTTATTTCTATAGTAAACTGACGGGCAGAACTTTTTCTATCACTTCAGATATTAAATACATAAGTATCTATATCTTTGGTATGTGCTAATTGTTCAGACCGAAAGCCGATTAGTTTTAAAAATTTGATGCTATTAATATTATCTTTTTGAACTTGTGAAGTGAATTTTTTAAAACCAAAAGTGTTGTGACATACGTTAATGAGTTCTTTAAATACTTCAGGTGCATAGCCCCTTCCTTGAGAATTCTCTACTATCAGCAGTCCTAAAATGGCGTGTTCTTTTTCTTGTGACTGAAAGCCGACAATACCGATGGCCTGATTCGTTTCTTTAGAGGTAATAGCCCAACTAAATTGATGATTCGTGTTACTCGTTTGCTTATTAAGGGTTGTGTGAAAAGCCTTCATCGCTTGTTCTTGGCTTAAAGGCTGACAAATATGGCGCATGACTTTGGCGTCGGTATATAAATGACAATATAAGGCTTGATCTTGTTTTTCCAGCGCACGGATGAATAATCTTTCGGTAGTGAAACTATGCATGTTGTCTTTTAATATTAACAGCGGCCTGTCTTTTGAGGACAAATCGTGATGAGGCTTTTATTTTTTATACCTGAAGGTTTTATTAAAAGCAATTTATCAAGGACAACTTTCCATAAAGCTATGCTGCCACCCCTTTTTATCAAGATAGCAGGATTTTGTTGGCAAAGGGTTACTGCTACTTCTAGCTTCTTTTTCATCAGAAATGATGAAGCCTAATTTGTGATAGATGTGTTCGTTCACGAGGTTAGTTGTCGCAAACTGAGTATAAATTCTGTTTAGGGCCAAACGTGAAAAGCCGTATTCACTCAGGGCTCCTTGAGCTTCCAGTCCATAACCCTTTCCCTGGCTGTCACAATAAAGCATGATACCGATGCTAGCAGCATCACTTTGCGTTAAATCCCAGGTAAAAGCCACCATACCTATGGTTTTTTGGCTTTGGCGTTCGACAACCGTCCAACTGAAACGCTGATCGCCATAGCTGCTGGTGTTGTTAAGGGTAAAACTAAAAAGCTGTTGTGTTTGTTTGTGGCTTAAAGGCGGGCCGATATGCCGCATGACCTGTTTATTGGTATAAAGAGAAAAGTACAGGGCTTTATCCTGCTTTGCCAGCGGGCGGAAAAATAGATGCTTGCTGCCAAAACAAGCCTGCTGATTATCGGTGACTAAAATTTCTCCGGCCATGTATCTCTTCCCTGATATTTTGAGGATGGCTTAATTTTAGTCTCTTTGGCTTGAATTTTTGCTGATGAATTCACTTTTTGTTTAATTTCCTTTCTGCTATCGATTAGCAGGAGGTTGCAAACTTGATCACCCCGGTACAGTTAACCGTCCGGTCGAAAATCAAATAATAATTATTGATCAAAGGCAGGCCGAGAATGCTTTGATTCGGCCAGTTTGGCAGTTGGGTCAGTATTTTAAAGCAGGCTTTATCGGCTTTTGGACTGTTGGTTTGCCAGTAGGTTTCGGGTTTGCACACCAAACTGACGGTCTTATTATCTGAGCCGGTGAAATTAAAGGTGAGATCCGGCCATTTATTCATGTCTAGCAGCGAGCTGTCGATACCGGTTTCCTGGGCTGATATTTCCGCAAAGGGAGTAAGTAAGGCGGTAAAATCTGCGGATATGGCGGCAAAGTCCCTGAGCATTTGCTGGTACATCCCGCTGGTGAGTACTACCAAGGATGCGCCGGTATCTATGATGGCATTGGTAAAATAGCTTTTTTGGTGTTTATCGGCCAGCTCAGGTGCTGGAATAACAGGTTGATCGCCTACCTGCAGCGAGCTCAGGCTGACATTGTAATAAATATCATGTTCAACCTTTAAGGTTTTAAATTCCCCCCGGTAAAGCTGGGTCTGTTCTTCGCCGCCGCCAAGAATAAGTGCTCCCTGGTTTAGAGGATGCTGTGCCAGTTCGGCTGTAGTGGCGTTATCATCGGCGACATAAATACTGGAGCGTTTACTGTAAAAAGCAAACTTGTTGGCGATTAAGTCATGCTCTTCCAGAGAAGTGAAATAGGGGATGATATTTTTCTTCGGCGATTGCCACAAAAACCGGTTAAATTGTCTTAAATCGTCGCTGTTTATCTCGTCCGGCTGCTGGTTTAGGCTGCTGGCCTTGGCCGCGGCTATGTTGATGTTATGGTGATTGGCTTGTTGGTGTGCTTTCTCGTCATGGCTAAAGGGCCAAGGGTAGGTGACCGCCGGGGTGATATTATTTTGCTGCAAATAAGCTTTAAGATCATAACTTTTATTGAGATGGCGATAGGCCAGGCCAAACATGCCGTCGGCTTGGCCAAAGGTTTTATTTTGCAGGTCACAGGAAACCAGGGCCAGGGGCGTCTGTTTTAAGGTCAACTGGTCTTGCTGGTTACCTATGGAAACTGAGGTGGTCACCACCGGGCCGTCCCAGCCGCCAATGCCGTAGTTAACTTCCTGGGCAAAAGAGGTTGGCTGTAGCTCCTGATCTGTTTGTGGCTGATAGACTTTCTGTTCAACCACTAAGGTGCTGCTGCCGGTATCTAAAATCAGGTTGACCGGGGTTTGCTCACTGCCGATCAGCAGTTGTGCGCAGTAATCGCCTTTGGCATAAACATTACAGATGGGAATATGGATGCTTTTTTCGAGGTTATCTTTTGTCATACCCTTAAGCTCTGGTGTTGTTGTCTGTGACTGCTTGGTGAGTTGATCGTCGATGGCTGTTTTGTGCATGCTAAATTTGAATGTTGCCAATTAGAGTAAAAACTAAGCGTCGATATTACCCGGCCTTGTCAAACCAGGCCAGTACTTTCTCTTTGCCTGCCATGGGAGCGGGGAGCTTACTTGATTTTCAGTGCTGACCGGCGATGGCTAACTGCCGGTCAGCACTTTTTTATTTTTGGTGAGGCCGTTTATATCTCAGCTGCTTTTTTTATCCGGTGAATTAATACCAGGGTGGTCAAGCTGCAAAAGAAAAATCCCAGTACCAGGGGAACAACGCTGGCACCATAGAGCTGGCCTATGATGCCGCCAATGAGTACAGAAATGAAGGTTTGTACCGAGCTGATCACTGAGGTGGCAATCCCGGCTATATGCCCTAAAGGTTGTAATGCCAGGGTATTTAAGTTGCCAAATAAAATGCCTATGCTAAAAAAGGTGACGGCTAAATAGACCATTAATGCCGCCAGTGTCGGCTGCTCTCCCAGGTACTCGATATAAAAATAAAACCCCAAGGCGCTAATGGTAAGGACAATTAAAGCCCCGTGGCACAGTTTAGCCATGTTAAAACGCATCACCAGCTTTGAATTGGTGAATGAAGATAAACCTATTGCCAGCGCCAGGGCGCCAAAGTAGAGAGAAAATAAATCACCCAGCTGATATTGGTGCTGCAGTATTTGTTGGGCGGTACTTAAATAACCGACAAAAGCACCGAAGATTATCCCGGAAGCGAACATATAACGGCGTGATACCGGGTGTTTCAAGGTTTCAGCGGCCCCGGACTTTAAAGAAGTTAATGAAAGCGGGATGCGCTTTTGGGGCACCAGGGTTTCTTGCTGACGAAAATGCAGCCAGATAAGACTGATAATACCAAACAGCAAAATCAGCACAAAGATAGCCCGCCACTGACTAAATAATAAGATCCCTTGGCCAACAGAGGGGGCAAGGGCGGGTACCATAATAAAAAACATCATAATAAGCGACATGACCTTGCCCATTTGCGGACCTTCAAATTGATCCCGTATCATCGCCAGGGAAACAACGCGGCAGGAGGCAACGCCAAAGCCTTGCAGCACCCGGCCTACCAGCATAACAAAGAAACTACTTGAGAATATCGACAACAGGTTGCCCAGGATAAAAATAGCGATCCCCAGATAAATAATTTTTTTACGGCCGTAGGCATCCGATAAAGGTCCGTAAAAGATCAGTCCTACAGCCATGCCGAGAAAAACGCTGGTAATAATCAGTTGGTTGTCATTGCTGTTTGCCACCTGCAAACTTTCGCCTATCTGGCTCAGCGCAGGTAACATGGCGTCTATGGTCAGGGCTACCAGCGACATGAGTATGGCCATCAGGGCGATAAACTCTTTTTTTACCGTGTGTTTTTCTTGCTTCATTACTACCTCGTGAATGTACGACTTTGGCCGCTGGCAAAAATGTAATTCCTGAATGCAAGCCTGGCTTGGGCTTTTTTTACCTGAGGAACCAACAGTGACAGCTTTTTTCATTCGAAAATGGGGGTAAGGGGAATAACCCTTGAATTGCCTACTAAGTGTATCACAGTAAGTCCTTTTTTATATTGGTATTAATTGGCGAATAAAAACGATTTTTTCGATAGTTTTCTCCTGCTTGCGGAGTCAGGCATAGATGGCGTTTGTGCTTTGCTAGTTGCTTTCTTTTGCCGCTCTTAAAGTACAGTGGCTGACTTCGGCACAATTAACGGTTTTTATTTCATCGAATGATTAGAGCTTTTTTTGTTGAATTACCGTTTTCTTTTTGTTGTTATCGGCAAGCTTTGAAAGCGGTGATAAAGCTTGTTAACGGCCACTTGGTTGAGGACAAATTTTAAAAGCTATTTTTTTGTATGGAATAAAACAGTGCTTATCCTTTGAGTCTAATCAATTTTTTATTGAATATTTTATTCCCCGTCCAGCTATCTTTATCGCTATGTATTTACTTTTATCCGAGAATAAGCAAAAGTAGGCTCAGAGAAATTATATGCCGGTCGCCATTTCAGGCCGGCATTTGTATGTTATGATATGGATAATGCCTTGATAATATTGTTGATTTTACAAAATGAGTCGGTGAGGGAACGGACTTCGGGTAAACTTGAAATGGCCGGACATGAAGTTATTCTGGCATCAGACAGTGTTGAAGCGGTTAACTTTTTACGATCCCACCAGGCGGATTTAGTGCTGACGGAAGTCGATATCGGGGATGTCGACGGCTGGCGTTTGTCACGTTTGATCCGCTCCGGCATTCTAGCTTCAAGCAAAGACTTGCCGATTTTATTGGTTACGGAAAATCATTGTGAGCGTATTGCCGAAACCACCGCGCGCATGTTTGATATCAACAAGGTGATTTCCTATCAAGAACTGGATTTAGTGGTAGATGTGGTCGGCCAGGTGGTTGCCGATCAGGGGAATTTTAATAAACCCCTGGATATCCTGGTGATTGAGGATACCGAAGATACCGCTAATCTCGTGCAACGTATGCTCAAGCATAAATTTAATATTGATATTGCCTACGACGGCGTTTCCGGGATCAAGGCCTTTAGGGAAAAATCCTATGATATCGTTTTGCTCGATATCATGATGCCGGGCATGTCAGGGGATGAAGTACTCGATGTTATTATCGAACTCAATCCCAAACAGGTGGTTATCGCCATGACCGCCCACGGCACTATCGATTTGGCTGAGCTGATGCTAGTGAAAGGGGCGGCGGATTATATCCAGAAACCCTTTAAGGCGGAGCAATTGCGCAAAGTGTGCGATATTGCCGCCAAACGCGAAGATTTTATTGTTTCCAACGAACAGTTTGCCGCCAAAACCCAAGAGCTGAAAAACGAGCAGCAAAAGTATTATTCCTTATCCAAAACCCATTACCGCATCCTGGACAGCTTAAGCAGTATCGTTATTGAAGTGACCGCCAAGGGGCGAATTTTGTTCCTTAATAATGCCTGGTATAAGTGCACCGGCTTTATGGTGTCGGAGAGTATCGGTAAGCTCTTTACCGACTTTATCCAGGACTCTAGTTTCCTGTTAAAACACAACATCGAGGAGTCTTTCAGCCAGCTGCTGTGCGGCAAACGCCAGCATGATCAAATTGAAGTGAAACTGATCAAAAGTGACGGCGGTTATTTCTGGTGTGAAATCAACTTAAATCCTTACTTTGATGAGAGCGGTAAAATTGTCGGTATTTCCGGCACCATAGACGATATCAGCGTACGCAAGAAAGCCGAGCAAAGATTAAAGCATGTCGCCCTGCACGATACCCTGACCGGAATACACAACCGTTATTACTTTGATAACGAGCTTAAAAATGTTGCCAGCATCGCCACCCGCACCGGGATTTATCACTCGCTGATTTATCTTGATCTGGACCATTTTAAAATTATCAATGACTCGCAAGGGCACCATCAGGGCGACTTAGTACTCAAAGAAATTGCCCGCTTGTTGTCGGAGCGCACCCGCGCCAGTGATACCTTATGCCGTATCGGCGGCGATGAATTTGCCATTTTGCTCACCAATACCTGTGTTGAAGATGCCGAAAAAGTGGCGCTGGAAATTTGCCAGACCATCGCCGATTCCAGTTTTAAGTTTGCCGACCAGGTGTATAAGGTCAGCTGCAGTGTCGGTATTTCCGTGATCGACGGTAAAGCCATCTCCAGCGAAATCTACCTGCAACAGGCGGATATAGCCATGTTCGCTGCCAAAGAGCAGGGGCGTAACCGGGTGCACCTGTTTACCGAAGACGATAATGTCACCGATGAATTAAAACAAAGCTTTGAATGGGCGCAAAAATTACAAAAAGCGCTGTTAGAAGATAATATCCTGTTGCATTTTCAGCCGATTATCGATGTTAAAACCCGGGAAATTGAATATTATGAAGCCCTGGTGCGCTTACAGGTCGACGGCAAGGTGATATTGCCGGGTGAGTTTATTCCGTCGCTGGAAAAAGCGGAAGATATGACCCTGCTTGACCGGCATGTGATCGGCAAAGCGTTACACCTGATGAAAACCTATCCGGCCTTAACTAAGGTGGCAATCAACCTCTCGGCACAGGCATTTGGCGATGATCGGTTGCTGGCGTTTATTGAAGAGAAGTTAAACCAGTATTCGATTGAACCCTCAAGGGTGATTTTCGAATTAACCGAAAGTGCCAGCTTGTCAAACCTCACCGGTACCCAACGCATGGTAAACCGTCTTAACGAGCTAGGTTGCGGTTTTTCCATCGATGATTTCGGGACAGGTTTCAGTACTTTTTCCTATTTAAAGCAAATTCCTGCAGAAAGTGTTAAGATCGACGGTTCATTTGTTAAAGACATGCTTAAAGACCCAACGGACGCCGCGCTGGTAAAAGCCATTCATGAAACGGCACAGGCCTTAAATAAGAAAACCGTGGCAGAATTTGTGGAAAATGAGCAGACGTTAATGAAGTTATCGGAATTAGGTGTACATTACGCTCAGGGATACCATATTAGTAAACCCATGGATATAAAGGGGCTCGAGGACAGTAGGACTCAGTTAAACCCCGCGGTAGTTAAAGTGTGTTAGCCGAGGTATTAATCTGACTGTTAAGGAGTAAAGTTCTTGTTGCGTTAATGAACAGCCTATGACCAGGGAATCCCCTGATAGGTATTGTGGCGATTATGCCAACAATTAATTCATTTAAAAGAATAAGAATAGGAACAGAGCATGACTAGTTTTAGCACGCAAGATCCTGAATATAAAGCTGATATAGAAGATTACGCTGATTTAATCCTGGAATATCTGCACCAGTTAGGTGTTGAATATGTTTTCGGTGTGCCCGGGGGCGCGATAGAGCCGCTTTATAATGCCCTTGCCCGTTCTGAGCGCCGGGGCGGCCCCAAAGCCATTATTGCCCGCCATGAATGCGGCGCCGCTTTTATGGCAGAAGGTTATTACCGGGAAACCGGCAAATTAGGGGTGGTTTGTTCGACCACAGGACCCGGGGCCACCAACCTGATCACCGGGGTGGCTTCTGCGTCGGTAGACAAGTCTCCTATGCTGGTGTTAACGGCGCAAACCGCCTTGCCGAAATTTGGTAAAAGGCCGCTGCAGGACTCCAGTGAAACCGCCATAGACACGGTGGGTATTTTCAGAAACTGTACCAAATTCAACGCCTTGATCTCCCATCCCGAGCAACTGGAAAGCAAATTGATTTCCGCTTTAATGGAGTCGGTGCAGTCTCCTAAAGGGCCGGTTCACCTGAGTATCCCTTCCGATATTTTACGCGGCCCTTATGGTCATAAAGATCCCAATGTCCAGGTGAATTACCTGATGCAAAGAGCGTCCCTGGTGGATAAAAATGCCGTCGACCGCCTGGTGCAAGAGATCTGTGAAGCCGATAATATCGTGTTATTCATTGGCCATGACTGCAGAAGGGCGTATAAGCAAATAGAAAAACTGGCGGAAGCCATCAGTGCCCCCTTTGTTTCCGGTCCCATGGGCAAAAGCTGGGTCAATGAGCGTCACCCTTTATATCGCGGGGTTTATGGTTATGCCGGGCACGAGTCGGCGCATGATTTATTCAAAGATCCTAATATTGAACTGGTGCTGGCCATAGGCACTTCCATTACCGAAATGGGCATTGGCAGCTTAGGTAAAGAATTACTCAATAACAAACTTATTCATGTCGACTCTACGGTGGAAAGTTTTAGCCGTTCGCCGATGGCAAAATTACATGTCTGCGGCCACTTAAACACAGTGTTTAACCGGGTACTCAATAAAGTATGTGAGTACGGCTGGAACAGAACCTGGCAGGGGCTGAAACTGGATAAACAGAAAAATGTGCTCGGCGGTTATACCAAATTAATCGAACCTGAAAAATGTTTCTCCGATGCGGTACCGATCAAACCGCAAAGGCTGATGGCTTATTTATCCGAAGCCTTGTCGCCAAGTACCCGGGTCTTTATCGATACCGGTAATATCTGGGCCTGGGCCACCCATTATCTCAGCCATACCGCCAAAGAAGGTTTATACCGGGTCTCTATGGGCTTTGGCAGCATGGCCTGGGCGATAGGGGCGGTGATAGGCTCGGCCCTGGCTTCCCGTGATGAGCCGCATGTGTGCCTGTCCGGCGATGGCGCCTGGCTGATGAGCTCCCATGAAATTGGCGTTGCGGTGCAACATCAATTGCCGATATTATTTGTTGTTCTTAACGACGCTGCTTTTGGTATGATACGTTTTGGCCAGCAACTGAGTAAGGCGGAATCCATCGGCTGGCAACTGAATGAAGTGGATTTTGCCGCCCTGGCAAAGGCGCAGGGGGCAAACGGTTATATTATCGAACGGCCACAGCAGTTAATGGATTTAGATTTGGAGGCGATTTTTTCGGCTAAGGTACCGACCTTACTCGATATCCGTATCGATCCCGATGAAATGCCGCCGATGATGGCCAGGGTAAATAGTTTAAAAGAAGAATCAAATAGCGCGATAGGTTATACGTAAATCTCCTGATTTTGGGGAAATACCGGATCACTTTATACAGTGAAATAGTCAACGCAAAACAGCACGTTTTGACGTTGAACAGATAGTATTTAAGGTATAAATAAAATGATAAGAAAAACAGTCTCTCTTGTTGTATTATGCGCGTTAGCGGTTCCTGTATCGGCTGAATTGTACACCGCCGATGAATTCTCTGCCGATGATGAGTTTTTTGATGACTTTTACGGCAGTGAAGAGATGGTGGAAATTGCCACCGGCATCAAGACCCAGATCTATAAAGCACCGGCCATTGCCAGTGTTTATACCGCAGAGCAGATCAAAAACATGGGGGCGACTGATATTGACGATGTCCTGGAAACCGTACCCGGTTTGCATGTCACCCGTTTAGCCAACAGCTATCTGCCTATTTATACCTTTCGTGGTGTCCACAGTATTTATAATCCCCAGGTACTCATGCTGATAAACGGCGTGCCTATAACCAATACCTTTTTGGGTAACCGCAACCAAAACTGGTTGGGCATGCCGGTGGAAGCCATTGCCCGAATCGAAGTGATCCGTGGTCCGGGCTCCGCGGTATACGGCGCGGATGCCTTTTCCGGTGTCATCAATATCGTCATTAAAAATGCCGATGATATTAAGCAAAATGAAATTGCTGCCCGGGCCGGCAAACAATCTACCCAGGATTATTGGTTGGCCGTCGCCGACAAGCTGGAGTCACTGGAATACTCCTTAACCCTGGAATACCATAAAACTGACGGTTCGGATAAAACCATTGCCTCGGATACCCAAACCAGGATTGATAATGCTACCGGCACCAATGCCTCTCATGCCCCGGGGCAGTTGAGCTTAGGTACGGAAAACCTGGACTTTCGCGGTGAGATAAAATATCAGGACTGGACCGTGCGCGGTGGTTTGCAAAGAAGAACCAATGGCGGCATAGGTGCAGGCCTGGCTGAAGCGTTAGATCCCGAGGCCAATAAGGCCAGCGAGCGCTGGAATCTTGATGTTAACTACAAGAAGGCGTTAACGGAGAGTTTTACCCTGGATGTACAAGGCAGTTATTTTACCACCTCGCAAGATATCAAAAATAACTACACTATTTATCCTGCCGGTGCGGTGATCGGCGGTACCCTTTATCCCGACGGTTTTATCGGTAATCCGGAAGTATTTGAACGTCATACCCGGTTTAATGCCGCCGGTTTATATACCGGCATAGAAAACCATACCTTGCGTTTTGGCCTGGGTTATCATTTGGGCGATTTATACAAGGTTAAAGAGTCGAAAAACTTTTCCAGGGGGCCGGATGGCAATCTGCTGCCGCCGGGCAGTCCTGTGGTTGATGTTTCTGATACCGATTATGTGTTTTTAAAGGAAACCGACCGGGAGAATCATTACGCTTTTATCCAGGATATCTGGAACTTTGCCAATGACTGGGAATTAACGGCCGGGGTGCGTTTTGATGATTATACCGACTTTGGTAACACCACCAACCCCAGGCTGGCCCTGGTATGGTCAACCAGCTTAAACCTATCGACCAAACTCTTGTATGGTAAGGCATTTAGGGCTCCTTCATTTGCCGAAACCGGTAATATCAATAACCCGGTTACCCTGGGAAATCCCGATTTACAGCCAGAAGAAATGGAAACGGTGGAATTGGCGTTTGATTATCACCCCCAGTCCGGCTTTGGTACGGTATGGAGTTTTTATCGTTATAAATGGAGTGATATTATCCAGTTTGTGCCGGATGTTGGCGCCAATTCCAAAACCGCACAAAACTATGGTGAGCAGGAAGGTTACGGCGCGGAAATTGAAGTTAACTGGCAAATCAATAAGCAGCTGAAACTGGCCAGTAATTTTGTCTGGTCCAAAGCCACCAATGACTTAACCGACAGTGATGTCGCCTTTGTACCGCAAAGTCAGTTTTACCTGCAGCTGGACTGGAAGATCTCCGATGAATTCAGAGCTCATATGCGCAATAACTGGGTCAGGGACCGTAAAAGGGATGAACAGGATATGCGCAGCAGCCTCGATGATTATGTGCTCACCGATATGACTTTGCGCTGGCAACCAAGTGATAAAGATCTGGAGTTTGCCTTGATCGTAAAAAATGTTTTTGATCAGGACGCCCGTGAGCCTTCGTTAAATAACGGGCAGACGGTGAACCTTCCCGATGACTTGCCTTTGTCTGGACGTACCTGGCTGGGTGAAATGAGGGTTTATTTCTGATGACAGACGCCGAAAAAAAAAGGCAGGAAAAAAAAGATTTTGTTTACGCCGATAAAGCACAAACCGATATTTTATTAGAGCAGCCCAGTGAGCATAATCCGTATATCACCAAAGCGGCTTATTTACACGGTTATGATGTGCTGGAGTTAATGGCTAAAAAGTCTTTTGTTGAAACCTTGTTGTTGCTCTTTACCGGAGAGTTGCCATCTGCGGATAAGGTGAAATTATTAGAACAGCTGATGGTGGGCTTGATCAATCCCGGGCCAAGGCATCCCGCGGTAAAAGCCGCTATGGTTGCCGGTGTCAGTAAAGCCAATGTCGAACATTTGTTGCCTGTTGGTTTGTCGGTGTTAGGGGGAAAATCCAATGGCGCCAAAGAAGTTGAACAGGCGATGGTTTTTCTGCAGGAAAACCAGGATAAATCGGCGAAAGAGCTGGTGAGGAGATTACTCGAAACAAGCCAGCATCAAACTACCCAGGGAGAGTTCCACCTTATCCCCGGATTTGGCAACAGTTATGGCGCTATCGATGCATTTGCAGCAAGTCTGGCAATCCAGATTTTTAATGACGTAGAATCTGATTCAGGTTTTATTGCCTTCGGGCAGGCGATTGTTGAGGCTTTAAAAGCTCATGAGATGGGTTGGCTTAAAACCGGTATTGCCGCCACGGTATTTTGTCAGCTGGGTATTTCCCCCCGTCAGGGTTGCGGTTTGTTCCAGCTGCTGTGCGCACCGGGCATTTTAGCCCACGGGGTTGAGCAAACCCATAAACCGATCACGGCAATTCCTATGCTTAGTGATGAACAGCATATCTATGCCCCTGAGATTGACACAGAGAAAGCGAAAACCGATGAGTAATACCGAGTACTGGGATAAGCGCAATAATCAGATTTTTAGCCGGGTAGGACACTGGCAGGGCGGCGGAGATGTTAATTGCCAGGGACATTCATTGATGAATGAGCTGATGGGCAAAGTTTCTTTAATGCAGCTTAATATTTTAAATGCAACCGGCAAGCTGGTGGCGCGTAATGTTGCCGACTGGGTTGAAGTTAATTTTATGGGGGTAAGTTATCCCGATAGCCGCATCTGGTGTAACCAAATCAGCGCTTATGCCGGTGATACCAATGCTTCTGTGGTGGCTGCGGCCAGTGCTGCTATTTTATCGGCGGACTCCAGGGCCTATGGCGGAGGACAGACATCTTATAGTTGTATGAGTTTCTTGCAACAGGCTTATCAGGAGCACGAACAAGGCAGTGGTTTTGAAAAAATTATTGCCCGGGCCAGAATGAAAAACGGCAAACCTATTATTGTCGGTTTTGCCCGTCCGATAGACAAGGATGATGAAAGGTTAAAACCTTATGAGGACTTTCAGGAGAAACTCAATATTCCCCAGGGCAAGTACCTGGCTTTTGCGAAAAAATTAAGCGAATATCTTGATGAGCATTTTTCGCTGACCATTAACAGCGGCGGTTATGCCTCGGCATTTTTACTCGATCAGGGCTTTACCCCGAACGAAGGCTATAAGCTGAAAACATTTGCGGTAATAGGCGGTGCTGTGGCCTGTTACCGGGATATGGAAGAGCAATCCCCGAATTCTTTTTTGCCGTTAAAATGCACCGACATCCGTTATACCGGTGTTGCCCCCCGGCCGGTAGAAGATTAACCGTGAGATAGCAGGCGTTGCAGCGGCAGCGCCACGGTAAATCTGGCTCCTTGTTCGAGCTCGCTCACCACAGTGATCCGTCCCTGCATCATTTCGATAAAACGTTTGGAGATTGCCAGACCCAAGCCGGTGCCGCTGAACTTACGTGACTGGCTGGCATCCACCTGGCGGAACTCGTCAAAAATATATTTTTGCTGCTCTTTGCTTAAACCGATACCGGTATCGACTATGTCAAAATAGATCTGCTGGTTATCGTTGTAGATGGTCAGGGTAACCTGGCCGTTTTCGGTAAACTTACAGGCATTGCTGAGTAAGTTTAGCAGTGTCTGTTCAAGCTTTTCTTTATCAAGATATAACAGCTTGATATTACTGAGCTGCTTGATGGTAAATTCATTATTATTTCTTTGCGCCAGCGGCACTATGGTATCGGTAAGGTTGGCTTTTAATTCATCTACCGTAATTTCGATATTGTTGACTTCCACCCGGCCGGCTTCAATTTTTGCAAGATCAAGCAGGCTGTTGATCATCAGCAACAGGCGCTGTGAGTTTTTGGCGATCTTATCCATATCGTCGATCAAGTCAAAGTTGCCCTCAAGTTCAAGTTCTTCCGTGACCAGTTCGCCATAGCCGATAATCGACTGAATAGGGGTGCGCAATTCATGACTCATATTGGCCATAAATTCCGATTTATGGCGGCTGGCGGTCAAGGCTGAGTCTCTTGCCTGTACCAGCTCGCGGGTGCGCACTGCCACCTCTTTTTCCAGCTGATCCCTGTGCTCTTTTAAATCATCTTCCTGGCTGTCGAGCACTTTCATCATGCTGTTATAGGAGCTGGCCATATTACGGATTTCTTTGGCGCCGTAAACTTGTGCCAACAGATGCTCGCCGGTTTTTTTCGCCTGCTGCATGGTTTGCGCCAGCTGGCCCAAAGGTTTAAATAATTTTTGCAAACCGGTATGGAGGATCAGGCTGAGCAAAACCACGGAAATGCTGCCGACGATAGTGATCAGCATAGCGACCTGGTTTTGCGCCTGGCTCAGGTTCTCCTTGCTGTAAATCACCTCGGCATAACCTATGACCTGCTCTTCAAGGGAGATGCTTTCGAGCTCAAATTCACTTTCTTCATCCGAGCCGAGTTCGGCGATCACTTCTACCGGGGTGCGGATCAGCCAGTAATTATTGGTTTCGACGATAACGGAGGTTTGATCGACGGCGTCCAGGGTGACATTAAAATGATCCGGGTAGCTGCCCATGGTTAAAAACACACTTTGATCTTCAAGCAATAAACTTGAAGCCAATACCGATTGAAAGCCCTGGACCTGTTTCATGGCATCGTGGGCATTTTGATTCGAGCCGGAAAGAATAGAAAATACCGCCTGTTTTGCCAGCCCTTCGGTGATCTGGAAAGCGTTATTTAACATCAGATCCCTGGATTGCTGGTTAACACCGATTGCCGTTACTATCCCCATGGCTATGGTCATTAAGGTAATACTGATCACCATAAAGCTGATAACCAGGCTTTTAATGCTTTTGTTGGCAATAGACTTTGTTTGATTCTTTTGGCTCATGCTACATCTACAACTTTATCTACATCTCAATATCGGTAAAAACATCATTACTTGGGGAAAGTTAACGCGAATCCGGAACGTTTTCCTGAGCCATATTCATAACCCAAATGCGCCGCGGTTCTCAGGTTTACCGCCAGCTTAACGGTTTTTAGGGGGTTAACTATCGACGGCAGCGGTTGTGCGCTGATTTTCTCTACCAGGCGCACTAACTGGCGTCCTAACAACTCATTATTGGGAATGGCGGAAAATAACGCACCGCGTTTGGCATGGTTGGGCTTGCTGGAGAAGACGACAATTTTATTGCTCCAGGCTTTTTCCAGGATCACAGGTACGATAATTTTATCGTTGGCGGTAATGGGATCTAACGGCAGCCAGATGGCGGTTTTGGTCAAATCTTCCCGGGCAAAAATTCTGTCATAGGCTTTTACCGCTTCCCGGATATTTTCAACCTTGATGCCATTTAAACTCAGTCCCTTGGCTTTAGCCTTTTCCCTGGCATCATCTATGACCCAGGCGGAAGCCGGCGTATATAAAACCGTGACTTTAGTGATTTCCGGGGCAAGTTCATGCAAATAATCAAATAGCTCATCGGGATCTGCGGTTAAACTCACTCCGGAGATGCCATTGGGTCTGATCGGTAGCGCGCCGACGACGACAGGTTTGTCCTTATAGATTTTCCGGGCAACCTGCAAGCCGCGTTTGCCTAAAGCGATCACTTTATCCGTGGTGATTTTATCTGCCGCATCATCGGGATCGAACTTATGCGACAGCTTGATTTCCAGGATTTCTTCCTGTGCTTCTTCGGCTATGCCCCGGGTGATTTGCTGGAATATTTTGTCATAGGGCGCTTTGACTTCAGGGTAAACCACAGTGAGTGACTCTGCCTGGCTGAAAAAGCAACAGGCGAGCAAAAGCAAGGTTAAAAATTTAGCGCGATGAATCCACTTCACTTAGTGTTCCATTTATAAGTTACAGCCTACTCACTACTTGAGTTTCATTGTCACAATAGCGCAGGGAGCCTGCGAGCGTTGATACTTACTATTATGTGATCGGGTTAAAAATGACTATCAAATGAAAAGCATAGACCTGCTTATAATGATAATAAATTTAACCCCTTAAGCGGGTATTATCGTCTGTATTGGTTTTGCTTGCAATAAGCGGATTAAAAAATTACCGCTAAAAAGGTCACAGAATAAGTGCAGGTAAAAATGGCATTGTGATTTAGCTGGTCTATGCTTTTCTATCAAGCTTATTCAAGCAGCGAACCCGGCGAAGTTTCTTTTGTTTGTCATGAAAAAATGCCGGAAATCATCTGAAAAATAACCAATAAAATAAACACCTGTCTTGTTTTTTGTTTATTAAAGGAGCAGAATGTTGGTGGTATTTTAGCCGTTATTGACCAATGTTAATTTAGCTCAAAAAATGCTCAGCTGTTTTTAAAAAAAAGAGCAAACAGTGAGCAAAGCCGAGCCACACAAGGAAGTGATTAAACATGGAAAAGCATAACCCGGGCACCCCTGTTGCCGATGATAAAACCCTGGTTGCCGGGATCACCTCGAATAAAACCCAAGTGCACATCAATTTGGTGGGCAAATGTTTTAACAATCGCTACCTGATCGAATCGCAAATCGGTAATGGCGGTATGAGCGATATTTATCGCGCTAAAGATTTGCACCTTGAAGCCGAAGGCATAGATGAGCCTTATGTTGCGATTAAAGTCTTACAACAAGAATTTAGCCAGCGCAGCGAAGCCAAACAACTGCTGATCAAAGAGGCAAGAAAAACCCAGCAACTTTCGCATCCCAATATCATCCGGGTATACGATGTCGATGCCGACGGTGATTATCACTTTATGGTGATGGAATGGTTGGACGGTGAGCCGCTGGATCAGGTGATTAAGCGTTCTAAACCTTTAGGTCTGCCTTTTAAAGGGGTGTTGAAATTACTGCAGCAGATCGCCGCCGCGTTAATTCATGCCCATAAAGTCGGCATAGTGCATACCGATTTAAAACCTTCCAATATCATCCTGACCCGGGGGGGAGATATTAAAGTGTTCGACTTTGGCGTTGCCCGGGCAATGCAGTTAAATGTTGATCAATATGCCATGCCGGATAAGCAACATACTACCCCTCATAGCGGTTATACCCCGGCTTATGCCAGCCTGGAACAACTGGAGGGAGAGCCGCCTTGTATTGCCGATGATATTTATGCCTTTTCCTGTATTATCTATGAACTGTTGACGGGCAAACATCCGTATCAACGGGTTGCCGCCAATAAGGTTGATCCCAAGAAAATTCCCTTAGTTAAACCTAAACATATCAATTTTTATTACTGGCTGACCCTGAAAAAAGGCCTGGCGCTGAATAAAGCCGAGCGCTCAGGCGATGTTAATGAAATGCTTAAGGTGTTTTCCCGTTGCCTGTGGCCGAAAATCCTGGCAACGGCTGCGGGGCTTATCGTTTTTTTCGGTGTCCTCCAGGTGTATCAAACACAGGAGCAAACCATAAAAAGTCTCAGTCAGGGGGTGGCGGAAAATACCAGCAAGCAGGCGCAGCTGTCGACGTTCGAGCAACTCACCACGCTGGAGTTGTTGGCGCGGCTGGATGATATTCCCCGCGAGCATGCCCTGATCAAGCAAGGGTTATTAAGATCACATCAACAAAAAATTATTGATATTGTCGAGCAAAGGATAGAGCAAGTGCCCAAAGATCCCCATGGCGTCTATAAAAATTATGATGATATCGAAGTTATTCTTGCCGATGCCCTGGTGATTTTCCCCGATTCCATGCGCTTAATGCAAATGCTGGACGGGCAAAGAACCAGCCGTTTATCTATTGTTGATGCCCTGGCGGAAAGGTTAAATTTATTGTTGGTGCAGGGACGTTATCAGGAAAGCGGCGATAACCATATCCCCCGTCTGGTGGAAGATTTAAATTTCCTCGATACCGGTTTTGAATTCCAACCGGACGAGCAGGCCTTTATCTTATATCAGGAAAACTTTGACCGGGCATTGCTGGACCATGATGTCAATGAAATCACGGTATTGATTGGTGTTGGCGAATTGGTTTTTAACCATGTGCCCGAGGCGGAGTCTTTGCTGGCATTTGGTAAAAGCATGAAAACTTCGGTAGCCAAGTTAGCCGCTTATAATGAAAAAATTGCCAACGGCCGGGCGGCGGATTATCCCTACCAGGCGGCCGAGATTTTTTATCAAAAAACCTTTGAGCAGTTCAGTGCTGAGTTGCAAGGAATAGAAGATCATACCCAGTTGACGTTAATAGACGAAAGTGTTGCTGAGCTGGCCAAGCTTTTGCCGGCTGATTTTGAGCCGTTAGTTACCATTGAGAAACGTATTGCCGGTTTATATTTACGTCATGCAAATTTATTAATGGACAAAAAACATTATAAGGCCGCGCAAAAGCTGGTGAAAAGGGGCAATGAACTTTACGACCAGATCAACCAGATTTCGGTGTTATAAACCCGGGTGTAGTTATGACATTTTAGTTGCACATATACACCCTAAGTCATATCAGAAAAGTTAAGGATAATGGAAGCTAAATGGAATTAGAATTTGAAATTGTCAGCTATCACCGTCTCTCTCCCGAGCAAGTTACAAAAAAACGGGTTCGCGATGGCATCACCTTTGGCCGCTCTGAAAAAAATGACTGGCACTTGCCGGATCCTGAAAAGGTCGTCTCCGGCACCCATGCCCGGATTGAAAGGCAGGGGCAGGGGTTTGTGATTTATGATCTCTCCACCAACGGCCTTTATATTAACCGGGCTGTTGAAGCCCTGGGCAAAGATAAAGCCTATCTGCTTTGTGACGGTGATTTACTTGCTTTTGGCGATTATGAAATCAGCGTCAGCCTGCTGGAACAGGCAGCTGAACACATATTTGAAAAAGAAGCAGCAGCGCAGGCTGAAACGCCTGTATCGGCACCCGCTACCCCTGTGGGCAGCGGTATTGCCGTCGGCAGTGTCTTTGGCGAAACATTACAGACAAGCGAGCAGAAGGCGGTTAACAGCCAGGTTGCTTTACCTGAGGTACAGACAGAGCTTGATGATCATTTCTCTTTGCCCCAGGCGGCAATCCCCAAAGAGTGGGAGCTTGAACTGCTTGGCAAAACCGCATCAGGGCAGGGGGAAGAGTCGGGCACTAGCGGACATTTTTCAAAAGCAGAGCAGGCAATACCGGCGGCTGAGCCGGTGAGTACGAGAATGGCAGATGACACCGGGCAAGTGGCTGCTAAGGCGGAAGCATCAACGGCCGTCAAAGGGAGCAATAACAAAAATCACACCGCCTCTTCGCCGGCAGGGTTACAAGCTTTTGTTAAAGGGTTGGGGATTTCACCCGAAGTGCTGCCACAGGAGCTAAGTGATGAACTGCTCTATCAAATGGGTCAGGCGATGCAGCTTTTGCTTGCCGGATTAATGGACTCCTTACGCAGCCGGGCGTCCCTTAAGCACGAATTTCGTGTCAACCAGACCACCTTCCAGCAACAGGAAAATAATCCGCTGAAATTTTCCGCCTCTATCGATGATGTCTTTGAGAATCTTTTTCTGCGCAGCAGTAAAAGCTTTTTGTCTTCCAAACGGGCAATAAGCGAAGCTTTTGATGATATCCGAAAACATGATATTGCCCTCACCGCCGGCACTGTCGGAGCGATAGAAGGGGTGTTAAGCCAGCTGGATCCCGAAGTGATTGCCAGCCGGGATTTCAGGCCCTCGCCGTTGGATAAAATTGTGCCGGGACAAAAGCAGCTGCGTTACTGGAAAATATATCAAAGCCTGCATCAGGATCTGGTACAGGAGCAGGCCGGGCAGGGGGGAGTTTTATCGGATGATTTTATCCGGGCGTACGATAAAAAAATTAAATCTTTATAATTTGCAAACAGTGAAATGGGTTGAAAAAATGAACATGTTAAAAAAATCGTTATTGAGTCTATGGGTCGCCGGCAGTGTTTTTCTGGTAGCAGGATGCTCTACCATAAATGCCATAGTGCCGCCTTCTACCGATATTACCTTCCATACCGCCGGCGATGTCAATCCCGATCTCAGTGGCCGCCCTTCGCCTGTGGTGGTGAAAGTATTCGAACTGTCCTCGAGAACCATCTTTGATACCCAGGATTTTTTTACCTTGTATGAATCGCCGGAGCATGTGCTCGGTCCTGACTTAATCAAAAAAGACGAGCTGGAATTACAACCGGACGGCAATATCGAGTACAAAATGGAGCTCAATAAAAATGCCCGTTATGTCGGGGTTGTGGTGGCATATCGCGATATCGACAGTGCCAGGTGGCGTGCCGTGGTCGAAGTTGAGCCGACCGGTTATGACAATGTGGTGATGAATATTGAAAAGCTGGCGGTATATGCCATTAAAAAATAATCCATTTAATCCGTTTGAAGTTAAGCGAAAATAGACAGGGAAATCATGAGTGACTTTAACCCGGTGGCCTGGACAGAAGGCATGTTCCTGCGCCCGCAACATATGCAGCAGCAAGAAAGATATTTGCAGTTTCAGCATGCCAGTATCAATACCCGTATCAACCCTTTTGCCTGGGGCGTTTTTAATCTGGAAATAGACAGTGCGCTGTTATCTTTGGGGCAGTTTCGCCTGGATAACATTGAATGTGTTTTTCAGGACAATACCCTGGCACTTCTGCCGGAGCAAAGCCCGCTGCCCGAGGCCATCACCATAGCACCGGGCACCAGTGACCAGCTGATCTATTTAGTACTGCCGGTCAGCAAAAGTACGGGCTTGAATATTTCCTGCGCCGAGGATAAGCAGATCACCCGGTATAATTATACCGATCATCATATTGTCGATACCAGTATCGGCTCGGATGCCATGGAAGTGTTGCAGGTGGCAAAACTCAACTGTCAGCTGAAACTGCAAAGTGAAGACAGGGCCGGCTATCTCAGCATTGCCGTTGCCCGTATTTCAGATGTCTCTGAAGAGGGGGCTATCCGGTTGGATAAAAAGTTTATTCCCCCCTGCATGGTGCTTGATCATATGCCGGCGCTGGCAAACCTTACCCGGGAAATACTGGGTATGATACATCAAAGGGCGGATGCCATTGCCGCCAGGTTGTCTCAGGCACAAGGCAGCTCCAGCTCCATTGCCGATTTTTTAATGTTGCAGCTGTTAAATAAATACCAGCCGCTGTTCGAGCATTATGCCAGTGCCACAGGTTTGCACCCCCAGCAGCTTTATACCTGTTTGCTGGCTTTTTCCGGCGAGCTTTCCACCTTTAGCTCGCCAGATAAACGCACTGCCAAATTACCCCGTTATCAGCACGACAATTTAACCTATATCTTTAGCAATGTGATGGTGATCGTTAACCAGGGCTTAAGCAGTGTGCTTGAACAAACCGCCATTGAGCTGCCGTTAGAGAAGAGTAAATTCGGTGTTTACCTGGCGGTGCTTAATGACAAAGACTTGCTTAAACGGGCAGAGTTTATCCTGGCGGTTAAAGCCAGTTTGCCCCATGAAGAAATTCGTAACCGCCTGCCGGGACAAATCAAGATAGGTGCGGTAGAAACCATCCGTGACCTGGTCAACAACCAGTTGCCGGGCATAGGGATCACAAGTTTACCCGTGGCGCCGCGGCAGGTGCCTTATCATGCCGGTTATCATTATTTCCAACTGGATAAGTCCAACAGTCATTGGTTAAAGCTTGCCAGCAGCGGCGGCATTGCCTTGCATTTGTCCGGAAATTATCCTGAATTAGCGCTGGAGTTGTGGGCGATTAATAACTAGCCCAAAATCCTATTTGGGTTTTCGTGAACAGGGATTAAGGAAGATTTCAGCGAGTAAGGATGATTTGCCATGAATGATAAAACCATAATAAAACCCCGTCCGGGACGGGGAGCAGGCTCTGGCAGTAAGCCTGTCAGCAAGGAAGCGACGGCCGATGACGGCAAAACCGTTTTTGAAGAAAACAGCGGCGAGAGCCGGGCGCAAAATTCAATACTGACCATAGCCGCTAACCCCCTGGTGGACTGTGCTGGTACCTTGTTATCCATCTGTGCCCAGATCCGCAATACCGAGCAACATGAGGATATCAAAACCTTAAAAGTGCAATGTATTGAGCTGATCAAACATTATGAACAGCTGTTAAGAACTCATAATATCAATACGGAAGATATCGAGTCTGCCCGTTATTGCCTGTGCAGTTTCCTGGATGAAACCGTACTCAACACTTCCTGGGGCGGCAACAGCTTATGGGCATCGGATAGCCTGCTATCCACCTTTCACAATGAAGCCTTTGGCGGGGAATATTTTTATACCCTGCTTGAAGGGGCGCTGCAAAATCCGGCAGCAAAACATCCCCTGCTCGAACTTATGTATTTGTGCCTCTCCTTAGGTTTTGTCGGGAAAATGCGCATCGAAGACCAGGGAGAAAAAAAGCTCGAAGATTTAAGGGATAAATGTTACCAGGCGGTACAAAGCTTTAAAGGGGATAGCTACCGGGAACTATCTCCCGGCTGGCGGGAGCGGGTGGTGCAGCACCATGAATTCCAGCACCCGTTTCCCTTGTGGGTTACCGGGGCGCTGTTTGGCGTTTTGCTGCTCTTTATCTATATGGCCTTTAGTTACAACATCAATAATTATTCCTCGAATGTTTATAAGCAGCTGGTATCTTTAGTGCCCTGGCAGCAGGTGGGGCGGGAAGATCTGCAAAGTCTTAGCCGCGATGAAGCCCTGATGCTGCAGCAACTGTTGCAAACGGAAATCCAGCGCCAGTTGCTTGATGTTGAGCAACTGCCTGATCGGGTGCGCATCCGCATCGGCGCCGGGGTGCTGTTTTCTTCCGGCAGTACCCAGCCCAGGGCCGACTTTGAAGCGATACTGGCAAAAATTGCCCGTACCCTGGAAAGCACCGACGGCAAGATCTTGATCACCGGCCACACCGACGACGACCCGATTTTTACCACTAAATACCCGTCCAACTGGCACTTGTCGCTGGCCCGGGCCACGGCCATCGGAAACTTTCTTGCCAATAATGCTTCTTTAAGCGGGCGGCTTTGGCCGGAAGGACGCGGGGAGTCAGAGCCCAGGGTTGAAAATACCAGTGATCAGAACCGTTCATTGAACCGGCGGATCGAGATAGATTTATTGCTTTAACAGGCGGCTTTAATGCACCGCTTTACCACCATTTATAAACCGGGATGTTTTAATCGTCATTAAGGGAATGCAACATGTCGTTTAAAGAAACAAGTAAAAAATATTTGTCAAAACTTAAACCCAAAGTGCTGATCACCGCTTTGGGCCTGATTTGTTTAGCACTGCTGATCTGGTTTGGCGGGCCGCTGATCGCCATTGCCGGTTATGAACCTCTGTTGAGTCCGTCAGCGCGCATTATCGTCCTGCTCTTGATTGTTATTACCTGGGGGGCGTTTAACCTGAGCTTTAAAGCCAAGGATAAGAAAAAGAACGAGCAGGTGGTGAATAACCTGATCAATGGTGAAGAAGCCGACGGCGGTTCGGCGGAAGACAGGGCAAAAACGGAAATTGATCTGCTGCATAAAAAAATGGCCCAGGCCATCGAGATTTTGAAAAATACCCGGTTTGAGAAGAATAAGGGCATTTATGAACTGCCCTGGTATATCATGGTAGGGCCGCCGGGGTCGGGTAAAACCACGGCGATACAAAACTCCGGACTGGAGTACCCGTTAAAGGAAAAAATGGGCATCGACATGATCCAGGGGGTCGGCGGCACCCGGCACTGCGACTGGTGGTTTACCAATAAAGCGGTGCTGATAGATACCGCCGGGCGTTATACCACGCAAGACAGCCATGCCAAACAGGATGCCCGGGCCTGGCAGGGTTTTTTGGGGTTATTGAAAAAATTTCGGCCGCTGCGTCCCATCAACGGCGTGATCATTTCTATGGGTATGGCGGAGCTGCTTAACCAAACCAAAACCGAGCGCAACCTGCATGCCCGGGCGATCAAGCAGCGGCTGCAGGAATTGCAGAACCAGCTGGGCATGACCTTTCCCGTTTATGTGCTCTTGTCCAAGTCGGATCTGGTGGCGGGCTTTAATGAATTCTTTGATGATTTTGCCAAAGAAGATTGCGAGCAGATCTGGGGGATCACTTTTGATCTCAAAGGGCAGGATGAGCAGGGCAGTACGGTCAGCGGCTTTAATAAAGAATTCCATGGTTTGCTGAAAAACCTCAATGCCCGTATCAATACCCGGTTAAAGGTGGAAAGGGATCTGGATCGCCGTGCGATTATCTACGAGTTTCCCAAGCAGCTGAGGTTATTGCAAAGTGCTGCCGATGATTTTTTAAAAGAAATCTTTTCCCCCAATGCCTATGAAGAAGTGCCTATGCTGCGCGGGGTCTACCTGACGAGCGCCACCCAGGAAGGCACGCCGATAGATCATCTGAGCGCCCATTTATCCACCGGGGTCAGGAACCAGGTTAAATCACAACCGGCTAAACATGTCAGGGGCTATTTTATCAAGGGCTTGCTCGAAGAGGTGATTTTTCCGGAAAAAAACCTTGCCAGTACCAACCGCCAGCATGATAAGCAAAATAACTTGCTCAGGCGGGGTGTTATCGCCGCCGCTTCCGTTTTGACCCTGGGGCTGAGTTTTGCCTGGTGGAGCAGTTATGACTGGAACAGTGGCCTGGTGGATCAAACTCAGCAGGCACTCCTTCATTATCAGGAAGTCAGCGACGGCGGCTTAAATAAAGACACCGAAATTATCACCTTAACCAAAGGATTAACCAGTTTAAGGGCATTGCCTGTCGGTTATGACGGCGAGCAGCTTGTCGATGCCCGTACCATGGGGCTTTATCAGGGGGATAAGTTAAAGCAACCGGCCATCGCCGCCTATGAGCGTGCGCTGCAGGGTTATCTTTTTCCTTACCTGATGAAAGTCCTGAGCCAGGAAATGGCTAATAATGCCTTACATCTTAATTATTTATACGAAACCTTAAAAATCTACCTGATGTTGTATGATGCCGGCCACTATCAGCAAGAAGATGTCAAAATTTGGTTTTCCGCCTATTTTGACCGTAATATTCCCGGCGAGATCAATGCCGGTATCCGCAGCGAACTTAATCAACATCTGGCCACCGCGCTTGAGCTGGGTATGCGGGGGGAGGATTACGCTGAAAACGTGGTCGCCCACGCCCGGGAGGCGCTGACCATGTTGCCTTTGGTGGAGCGGGCTTATCAAAGGTTGAAAAGCGATTTTATGCAAAGCAGTATCCCGGATTTTAAACTGGTGGATATTTTATCTCCCGACAGCCTGGAAGGTTTTACCTTTCAAAGTGGCCGCAGTTTTAATCAGGGGATCCCGGGATTATTCACCTATAGCGGTTTTCACGGTATTTTCAGCATAGAAAAAAAACGTGTCATCAAAAGATTAATCGAAGACAGCTGGGTGTATGGCGATGATCTCAACACCCTGGATGAAGATACCAAGATTGATATTGCCGAACAGCTGGAGCAGAAATATATCCGCGATTATATCTTTTACTGGGAAGATTTTCTCAGCGACCTGATGTTGAAATCTTATGCCAATTCCCGGGACGGGGCGAAAATCACCCACGCCTTATCCAGTCCCGATGCCCCGGTGAAAAGCATTATTGCCGCGGTGAAAAAAAATGTTCAGCTGACGAAAATTCCGCTCTCGAACAATGAAAAAGCAGCGGCGGGCGTGGTGAAAAATGCCACCGACCTTGCCTTTCAATCGAAAAAATCCCGCCTTAGCCGGTTATTGCCGGATAAAGGCGTTAAACTCGATCTGGATTTACCGGGCAAAGAAGTTGAGCAGGCGTTTAGCGATTTATTGGCGATAGATTTACAGCAGCTGGATAAAGTACAGGGCATCTTAAGGTCCATCAACCGCAATCTCGATAAGGTGTCTTTGAGCAACAGCCAGGCCAGCTCTTATATGAACCAGCGCCTGGAAAGTAATTTTGAGCAGCTGGGCGATGAACTGTCCGAGCAAATTGTCGATATGCCATACCCCCTGGCCAACTGGCTCGATACTATCGCGACTCAGACGAAAGGGCTGGCGCGGGCCAACCAGAACGAACGCTTAAACGGTATCTGGAAATCCCAGGTATTGTCAGAGTTTCGCCGTGGTATCAGCGGCCGCTATCCCTTTAACCGCAAATCAAGCAAAGATGTACGCTTAAAGGACTTTAGCCGTTTTTTCGGTTATCAGGGCACTTTAGATAAGTTCTGGCACAAATACTTAAAAGATTATGTCGATACCAGCCAGGTACCCTGGCATTTCACCAAAGATATCGGCATCAGCCGGGATATTTTAACCATGTACCAGAATACGGAAAAAATCCGCGAGGCTTTTTTTGAAACCGGCATGAAATCCCCCCGGATTAATTTCAGCCTGCAGCCGCAATCCCTGGATCGCAATGTCAGTCTTTTTATGCTGGAAATTGACGGTCAGCAGCTAAATTACCGTCACGGGCCGCCGAGAAAAGAGCAGTTTATCTGGCCGGGTCCCAGTGCCAACAGTGAAACCCGGATTGCTTTTACGCCACCCAATGGCGGCCGCTCCATCAATGCCAAATATGCCGGTGAATGGTCATTATTTCGCTTTTTGGACAAATTAAACCGGGAAAGGCCAAAAACTAAGTCGGATGGTTTGTTAGAAATCACCCTAAGTGGTTATAATGCCAAGCTTAAGTTTATGCCCAACAGTGTCAACAACCCCTTTTGGATGTTAAACCTGGAGGGCTTTTCATGTCCGACCACGTTATAAAGGACTTGGGTTTTTGCGGAAAAATCCCCGCCAGGGGAGATTTCGTGCAAAGTGACTTTAATCCGGATTTTTTAAAAAACTGGAATGAATGGTTGCAGGCGGTGGTTGCGGTGAGTCGGGAGCAGGTGAAGGATAACTGGCTGGAATATTACCTCACCAGTCCGGTATGGCATTTTGCTTTATCACCGGGCGTGTGCTGCGAATCCGGGGTATTAGGCACAGTGATCCCCAGTGTGGATCAGGTGAGCCGGCATTTTCCTTTTACCCTGGCGGCGCTGCATAATGTTTCGCCATTGCAGGCCTGGCATAAAAATAACTGGTCTGCCAGCTTTGAAAATGTCATCCTAGAGGTCTTGGAGGATGATTTTGAGCTTGAGCCCTGGTTTGAGCAGCTTAAAAAACAGCAGCAACAGGTCTCGGGTAAGCAGATTGATATCAGCCATATTGAATCTGAAGATAAGATAAAAAAAGGCTGGGTGATCCGGGGAGAAATGGCGCCCGAGCCGATTGAGTTGCTTCATCATCAGTATCTTCACCACTTTGGCAATTACAGTCTGTGGTGGACTTTGGGCTCAGAACTGGTTGAGCCCTGTTTTATTGTTACCGATGGCTTGCCCCAGGTAAGCCAATTTGTTGCCATGATGGACGGCCAGTGGCAACAACGAAACTGGAATACCAGTGAAATATATAGAAAGGAATTATAATGGCTCAATCAAGTCATGCGCAAACTCATAGGGGTACGGTAAGAAAAATCAATGAAGATGCATTTTTAGAGTTGCCTTCATTGGGGATCTGGGTAGTTGCCGATGGAATGGGAGGGCATGCCGCGGGAGATGTTGCCAGTCAGCTGGTGATAGATACCATACAAAGCGTGGTTGAAACCGTACCGGTTGAACAAATGAGCTGTGAACTCTTGACTCAAGCGCTGCAGCAGGCGAACGATAAACTGCAGTTAATGAGCGCCAATGAATTTTCCGGCAAGGTTGCCGGCAGCACTGTGGTGATTTTATGGATCCGTGATAACCGCTATCACCTGCTCTGGGTCGGAGATAGCCGGGGTTATCTGCTTCGAAATGAGCAGTTCAGCCAGGTCACTAAAGATCACAGCCAGGTCAATGATATGGTGGATGAAGGTTTATTGCGCGCCGAAGAAGCTGAGCATCATCCGCTGGCGAATGTCATTACCCGGGCGGTCGGGGTAGATAGCAAATTAGAAGTGGATATCAAAAGCGGCGAGCTGCAAAGCGGTGATGTCTTTTTGTTATGCAGCGACGGTTTAAATAAAGAAGTCAGTGATTTTGAAATTGAGCATACTTTGCTTTCGGGCAATATTATTGATGCCGGTATGGCCTTGATGCATGCTTCGCTCGTCAGGAATGCCCGGGATAATGTCACCTGTATCCTGATAAAAAACAGCCTGCAAAATGAGCTAAACCCGCGTGCCAATGATGAAAGCACCATACCGCTTTTTAATAAATGATAAGCGCGGGCGGAGCGCTTTTGCGAAAGAAAAATAACGCCTGGCAACAGGGGAAAAATTTCCCCTGTATTGTTAAGGTGACTTAGGCTAAACTAGGTCAAAATATAATCGGATGTATATTTAGAAAACCCTATTTGAAGAGCATAATTTGTAGCAAGTTTTATTATTTGAAAACCTGATTTTACACCTGGCTTAAAAGCGGTTGGCCAAACTATTGATTATTCAAGGATGAATATAAGTTTGAATCCCCTGACTCTTGTACTTGACGAATTTATTCAACCGATCTCGGATACTGCTCCAACCGGAACAGATCCCCGTGCGGATGTTTCCCCAACCTCAGCTTATTATCTGCTCAAAGACATACGCAATAGCGCCCGGGCGAAAGAGCGAAATGCCCTGGTAGATGATGAAAGTTTATTATCCCTGGCGGGAGAGTGGCGGCCTGTTTTAGAGCAGGTGCCGCCGGCATTAAAAACCTCAGGTAAAGATCTTGAATTTGTCGCCTGGTTGATCGAAGCCTTATGCCGCTTACATGGTTTTGAAGGCCTGGCTTTTGGCTTTAATCTTGGCGCCGAACTGATAGAACGTTATTGGCAGGATCTTTATCCGACCCCGGATCCAACCGATCTTTCCGAGCGCCTTGCCCCTCTTATCGGCCTTAACGGCATTGAAAGCGAAGGCTCGCTGATCCAGCCGATCAAAGCCATTTTGATCAGCCAAGGTAGCAGTGAAGAGCCTTTTGCCAGCTGGCAATATGAACAGGCGCTTGAAGTGGATCGCCTCGACAGTGAAAAACAGCAAAAACGTTTTGAAGCCGGTGCCGTGTCTTTAGAAGCGGTGCAACTGAGTATCAAGGAAACCCCGGCAGATTTCTATCTGAAGTTAAACCGGGATGTCGATGCGGCGGTCTCGGCTTTCGAGCGTTTATCATCAGTCATGGACAGCGCCATGGCAGGAGAGCCGCAACCCACCAGTTATATCAGTAAAACCCTGGCCGGTTGTGCCAACCACATCAAAAGCATTGCTAAAGATATTCTCAGCCAGGCAGCAGCCGATGATGTAGATCCCGAGCAAGAAATCTCGACCAATAAAGAGGAAGCTAATGTCAGTCCGCTGGACATTGCTGCCGCTGCTTGTGCGCTTGAACAACTTAATAGCCGGGAGCAGGCGATTAAAAATCTAGATCATATTGCCGAATTTTTCCGTAAAACCGAGCCCCATTCCCCTATGTCTTATGCCATAGAGCAAGTGATCCGCTGGAGTGAACTGAGTTTACCCGAATTGCTTCAGGAGCTGATTGTCGATGGTGAAGCCCGTAATGGTTTCTTTAAGTTATCAGGGATCAAAATTGATGAGTGATCCTGGCGGGCAGAGTAAAAAGAAAATTTAAAGAATATCTGAGAAGAAAAGCAAAGAAGAAAAAGCAATAAAGTGCAGGTTTAGTGCGTAGTTTGTAGTGCCTTGTGTTGTACCTGGTTTAGTAACATAAGTTAGTAAAAGTTAGTGACATAAAGGAGCTCACATGGGTATACATGACAAATTAAAAAGGGTTCGAAAGCCCCGGGTCCACATCACCTATGATGTGGAAACCGAGGGAGCCGTAGTGAAAAAAGAATTGCCTTTTGTTATCGGGGTCGCCGGAGATTTTAGTGGTCATAATACCCAAGATCTAAAACCCCTTAAGGACAGGCGTTTTGTGCAAATCGACCGCGATAATTTTGATGATATTCTCAAAAAGATGAATCCGACGCTCGACATTGCCGTGGATAATACCCTGAGTGAAGAGGAAAATTCCCAGTTAAAAGTTGCGCTAAGTTTTAATTCGCTGCAGGACTTTGAACCGGCGGCAATCGTCAACCAGGTTGAGCCTTTGAAAAAACTCATGGATACCAGAAATAAACTCAGGGATCTGATGACCAAGGTAGACAGATCCGAAGACCTTGAAAATATTCTCGAAGATGTCCTGAGCAATACCACAAGCTTAGATCAGCTGGCGGATGAACTTGATCTTAAAGGGGACCAGGAATGACTGCAGAAACCGAAACACTCAGCCAGGAAGGCAGCCAAAGTGGTGAAAGCTTATCTATCCTGGGACAGGCGATAGATGCCACCAAACAAACCGACAGTTCAAGGGCTGAGGAGCTGATCCGTTCATTAACCGAGGAAGCGTTAAAAGGCACGGTAAAATGGAATAAAAACCTGACAGTGACCTTTAACCAGGCGATCAAGGTGATTGATGAAACCATTTCCAAGCAGCTCTCGAAAATTATGCACCATGATGAATTTCAAAAACTCGAAGGCAGTTGGCGCGGCCTTAACCATACGGTGCAAAACTCAGAAACCAATGCGACCTTAAAAATTCGCATGATGAGCCTGAGTAAAAAAGAATTACACAAAGACCTGAGCAAGGCGGTGGAGTTTGACCAAAGCCAGATCTTTAAAAAGATTTATGAAGCCGAATTTGGCACCCCGGGGGGAGAGCCTTATGGCGCCCTGGTGGGTGACTATGAATTTACCAACCACCCGGAAGATATTGAAACCCTGTCATTAATGTCAAACGTTGCTGCTGCCGGTTTTTGCCCCTTTATCTCTGCTTCCGGTGCTTCCCTGTTTGGCTTTGACGACTGGACCGAATTAAGTAAACCCAGAGATCTGGAAAAAGTTTTTGAATCGCTGGAATACACCAAATGGCGTTCGTTCAGGGACAGCGATGATTCGCGTTTTGTGACCCTGACCATGCCCAGGGTACTGGCCCGTTTACCTTACGGCCAGGCAACCAAAGTGGTGGAAGAATTCAGCTTTGAAGAGTTTGAACTGGATGAAACCGGCACCCGCTCGGTAACCACGGCCCATGATGACTACTGCTGGATGAATGCCGCTTATGCCATGGCCACCAATATGGCCCAGGCCTTTAGCCAGTACGGTTTTTGTACCGCCATTCGCGGCGCGGAAGGTGGCGGCAAGGTTGAAGGTTTACCGGCCCATGTTTTTACCAGTGACGATGGTGATCCGGATCTGATGTGTCCCACCGAAATCGGCATTACCGACCGCCGTGAAGCCGAACTTAGTAAGCTGGGGTTCCTGCCGCTGTGTCATTATAAACATACCGATTATGCGGTATTTTTCGGCTCCCAGTCCTGTCAGAAGCCTAAGGTCTACGACAGTCACGATGCCACCGCCAATGCCGCGATTTCCGCACGCTTGCCTTATCTGATGGCAACTTCGCGTTTTGCTCATTATTTAAAAGTGATGGCGCGGGATAAAATCGGCAGCTTTATGGAAGCCGAAGATGTCGAGTCCTGGCTTAACCGCTGGATTTTATCCTTTGTTAATGCTTCCGAGGGCGGCGGACAGGAAATTCGGGCGAAATACCCGCTAGCGGATGCCAAGGTTCAGGTCAAGGAAATCCCCGGCCAGCCAGGCTCCTACAATGCTGTGGCCTGGTTGCGTCCCTGGCTGCAAATGGAAGAGCTTACCGCCTCCTTGCGTTTAGTCGCCAAGATCCCCAGCGTGGGCTAAGTCATTAAGTGAGTGGAGGGGGAGGCTCGGGCTTTCCCCTTTAGCAGCTTAACACCAGCTTTAGCGCTGCTTTGATTATGTATTCTTGTTTAGCCCTTTGGCATTAAGGACAGATGTTAACTATGACGGTGGACAGCATTTCATTTGTTGACGATGAAATATTTCAGCAGGCCCCTGTGTCTGGAGCCGTGTCTGTGCGTGGGGAAAAATTAAAGAACAAACAGTTGCTGGAGCGTTTTCTACGCGAAACCGATACCCTTAAATCTTTATTATTGTGGTTGGAAAATGCTGCAGAAAAACTCACCCGTTTTGATAAAAAGCATGTCTTGCCTGTACTGCTTAAAGCCATCAATGAAATAGACAGGCAATTAGAGCAGCAGATCAACAGTATTCTCCACCATCCAAGGTTTCAGGCGCTGGAGGCTGCCTGGCGCAGTTTAGCATATGTCACCGGGCAAAAAGCGACATTTGATAAGGGGAAAAAAGTAAAAATCAAGCTACTCGATTGTAGCTGGCAGGTGTTGAGTAAAGATATTAATAAGGCGATTGAGTTCGATCAAAGTGAGTTTTTCAAACTGGTTTACAACAATGAGTATGATATGTCAGGCGGCGAACCTTTCGGGGTGATCATAGGAAACTATCACATCCGCCATAGCAACAGAGCCCCTAATGATGTAGGAAGCGGCGTGGGCAATGGTTTTAGTAGCTCCCAGACAAGCGCCAGCCATGACATTGATGTACTCAAAGATATTGCCCGCTGTTGTGCCGCGGCGTTTGCGCCTTTTATCACTTCGGTGCAGCCGTCATTTTTTGGCGCCGATGATTTTTCCGATCTCGCCGGCCACAGTGACTTCAGTCATTTCTTCGGCGAGGATGAATACCTCAAGTGGCATACGTTAAGGAACATGGACGAAGCCCGTTTTCTCGGCTTGACCTTACCCTATGTTTTAATGCGGGCACCTTATCTTTCCGACGGTAGTCGCAGTGAAGGTTTTAAGTTTAAAGAAAGTATCATCAATGCCCAGCAAGATCATTTATGGGGGAATGCCGCGTTTGCTTTTGCCGGCGTGCTTATCCGCGCTTTTAGCGAGTCCGGCTGGTTCGGGCAGATCCGCGGCATGGTGCCGGGGGAAAAGAAAAAAGGCCTGGTGTGCGACTTACCCCTGTGCCGTTATGAAACCGACTTATATCAGAACAGTCCTAAGCCGTCGGTGAATTTGCTGGTGGGAGACCGGGCAGAAAAGGCACTATCAGATCTGGGTTTTATTCCGCTTTCTGCTGTGCCCGGCAGTGAACATTTAGTGTTTTACTCCAATGCCTCGGTGCAAAAACCGCAACAGTTTGACTCTTTGCCCGCCTGCGTAAATGCGAAATTATCGGCCATGCTGCAATATATTTTATGTGTCTCCAGGTTTGCCCATTACTTAAAAGTACTGGGGCGGGAAAAAATCGGCTCTTATCATTCTGCCCGCCTGTGTGAGCAGGAACTGCAAACCTGGCTGCACCAATACACCACGGGCTCGGATTCTGCCTCCTATGAAGTACGCAGCAAATATCCGCTGCACAGCGCAAAAATCAAGGTGAAAGAAATGCCGGGTAAACCCGGCCATTATTATTCCGTTATCCAGTTGCAGCCGCATTTTCAGCTGGATCAAATGGTGTCCAGTATCAAGTTGGTGACCGAATTAACGCCTAAACACTAGTTTAAGGAAGATGAATGAAAGAAATAAAAAGCATGTTGCAGCAGGGGCGTTTAACAGACGTCATCAGCCATATTGAAACCCAGTTGCGCGATGACCCTCTCAATGTTGATCTTAAAAGTGCCCTGGTGGAGCTGTTGTGCATTAATGGTGAACTGGAACGGGCGGACCAGTTGATCAATGCCATGGTACAAAAACATCCTGATCTTATTGTCGGCGCTTCAAACCTGCGTTTGCTGATCCGTGCGGCACAGGAGCGCCAGGACTTTCTACAGGGGCAAGGGGTGCCTAATCTCTTTAACGAAAGAGATGAATATCTGGAGGCCTTTATGAAGCTGAACCTGGAAATCAACCAGGGACAGGAAGGGGAAGCGTTGCAGCAGGTTTGTGAGCAGCTCGAGCGCAGCAGGCCGGATACCCGGGTCAAGATTAATGACAGCAGCAGAAAAATTGTCAGGGATCTTGATGATACCTTAGGGGGCTTTATCGAAATTTTCGGCACCGACGGCAAGTTTTATATCGCCCAGTTAGCCGAGCTGGATTATCTCCATTTCAAGCCGGTGTCTTCATTGCTTGAACAGGTATGGCGCCGGGTTGATTTAAGCATTAAAGGCGGCCCCAGCGGTGAAGCTTATCTGCCGCTGGTTTACGCCAACAGTGTAACCGATAAGCAAAAGCTTGGCCGCGAAACCGACTGGCAACAACTGGCGCCGGAAGTGTCGCGGGGGGCAGGGCAGAAAATGTGGTTTGTAGATGATAAGGCAATGGCAATATCAGAGGTGAACCACATCAACTGCGTCTCCCTTGAGGGCGAAGCCGAATAATGTGCCGGGAGCTTGGCAGAGAAAAAGGCAGGAAAAAGCTGCCCAATTTAGCGGGAGGTCGCTATGAGTCAATATAACCGGCAAGCCATTGAAGTGTCCTTGCTGGATAAACTTATCGATGACAACCCCGAGCAGCCGGATATCAGGGAAGGGCACAGAGGTGTCAGCTTAGAGCAGATCCGTGCCAATGTCAGGCGAGATCTGGAAAATTTGCTTAATGCTAAAGTGCCTTGGCAAACCTGGCCGGAATGTTACCGGGAATTGGATAACTCTTTGGTGAACTATGGCCTGCAGGACTTTTCCAGTATGGCGGTGGGCAGCCTGGAAGGGCGGCAATTATTATGTCAGAAAGTAGCGGATGCCATTAAAAGGTTTGAGCCGCGCTTTATCGAAGTGGAAGTGGAAACCGTGGATAACGAGCAGCCGCTGGACCGTATTTTGAGGTTGCGTATCAATGCCCTGTTATATGCCGACCCCGAGCCGGAATATATCAGCTTTGATTCCGAGGTAGAGCCGGTGAACTTAGGCATGAAAGTACAGGAAACTCAGCTGTAAGTTGTTTTTGTTTTCTTTTCTTTGAAGGTAAAAGCAGAAGCTAGGTGTTGAAAGTGAAGTTAAAGGTAAAAGTGCAAAGGATGGTATTTTGAACGAAGACTTGCTGAAATATTACAACCGTGAATTGGCCTTTATCCGTCATATGGGGGCTGAGTTTGCCAGTAAATATCCTAAACTGGCGGGACGGCTGCGATTAAGTGACGAGCAGGTGGAAGACCCGCATGTTTCCAGGCTTATTGAAGCCTTCTCTTTGCTGACGGCGCAAATCCGGCAAAAATTAGACGACAGTTTTCCGGAATTAACCCAGGCGCTGCTCGGCCAGCTCTATCCGGATTATCAGGCGCCGATCCCTTCGATGACGGTGATTAAAATGATCACCGAAAATGTCTCTACCACGGGCATTACCCTGCCCCAAGGCACTAAGGTAGATACCCGGGTCGAGGGCATGAAAACCTGTCATTTTCGCACTTGTTACGATACTGAACTCTGGCCGCTGGAAGTGCAGCAAGCCAGTTTTCAAAATGCGCCTTTTACTGCTCCTGAGCCTGTCTGGCAGCAACAGCCCAAAGCGGTGATCAAACTTTCCCTGGCCACGGAATTTGAAGAAGTGTCTATGCCCGGTTTGGGGGTCAAGCGCTTGCGTTTTTACCTTAACGGCCAGCCCCACCAGAGTTTGTTGTTATACCAGCTGTTATTCGAGCATTGCCTTGGCCTGGCCATAGTGCCGTCAGGGCAAATAGAGCAGGCTAAATATTTGCAGCCAAGGCATATTAAGGCCGTGGGGTTTGATGATGAGCACAAGGTCATCCCATACAGCCAGCGCACCTTGTCCGGCTATCGCTTATTGGTGGAAAACTTTATTTTTCCGGAAAAATTCTTATTTTTTGAACTGGATGAATTGGACAGCTCCTGGGCCGGGATTGAAGATAAATGGGATATCTATTTTTATTTAAAGCAAGGCTCGGAAGATCTGGAAAAACAGGTGGGGGCCGGTCATTTTTTACTTGGCTGTACCCCGGTAATTAATTTATTTGAACAGGAGCTGGAACCGGTCAGGCTGGAGCCGAGTTTATATGAATATAAACTTGCCCCCAGGTATCTTGATGCCGAAGTGGCGGAAATTATTAATATCGGCGAAGTTACGGCTTACGATCCTAAAGACAATAAGGTCAGTATCAGCCCTTTTTACGGCGAAACCCATCCCGCCTATTTAGATCAAAACCGTATGTTCTGGCATATCAACCGCCAGGCGTCGAGCTGGGCCGGGGGCTTTGCCGAGCAGGGCACGGAAGTCTTCCTGTCTTTGGTGGACCATGAATTTAAAGGTTTCACTGCCCCGGATGAATACGGCACCTGGTTGTTGAGTATCAACGCGCTGTGTAGCAACCGTAACTTACCCGCCCACTTGCCGTTTGGCACCGATGAACCGAAAATGTTTGTGCCGTCAAGGGCGGATATTATCAAGCAGGTGAAATGCCTGTCGGCGCCGACCATGCCGGTAAGGGCGGCACTTGATGATGCCAGTCGCTGGCAGCTGGTCAGCCATTTATCGCTGGAGCATTTTAGCGGACCGGATGCCTTAAAGACATTAAAAGAAACATTGAAGCTTTATGACTTTAAAAGTTCGCCGGAAAATAAAACCCTGATTGAAAATATTACCGGCGTTACCATCACCAGCGCCACCGCCAGGGTGAACCAGCAAGGGCGCATCAGTTTTTGCAACGGCAGCGAGATTGAGCTGGTTTTTGCCGGGGATCACTATGGCGGCAGCGGGGTATTTTTCTTTTGTACCATACTGGACCATTTCTTTGCCCAGTATGCGGCAATCAACAGCTTTACCCGTTTAAGTGTGCGCTTTAAGGAGCAGGAAGGCATATATCACACCTGGCCAAGCAGGGCCGGCAGGAGGCCGCTGTTATGAGCATAGATGCGTTAATTAAAGATCCTGCTGCTTTTGACTTCTACCAGGCGGTATATATCCTGCAGCGCCAGCTGACGGGGGAAAAGCAGCAGTTTAGGAAAGTCGGTTTTGATAGTTTGCCAAAACATGAGCTGATCCGTTTTAAGTCGGAGCAGCATCTGGGTTTCCCCGGGCAGGCGATAGCGGCAATAAAACAGGCGGGCACCGACGAGCAAGATAATATCAGTGTCGATATGCTGGTTTCTTTTATGGGCTTGACCGGCCCGAGCGGGATCTTACCCCGCCATTACAGCGAGCTTATTTTGCAGCGGCTGAAATTTAAAGATACCGGTATGCGCGACTTTTATGATGTTTTTAACCACAGGCTGATTTCCCTGTTTTACCGGGCCTGGGAAAAATACCGTTTTGCCATTAATTTCCAGAATGCGAATTATCAGGGGGAAAATGGCACTAAAAACAATGACAAAAGTCAATCAGATCCCTTCAGCCAGGTATTGGCCCGTTTAAGCGGCGGTGAGGGTTTTAATCAATATTATGCCGGACTTTTCAGTAAAAAAATTCGCAGCAGCGACGGTTTGCAGCAAATATTGTCGGAATTTACCCGCGCGAAAGTGCGCATCGAACAATTTCAGGGAAAATGGCAATACCTGCCGGGCAGTGAACAAACACGGCTAGGTTCCCGTCAACAACCGGAAGGCCAGTATGCCCGTTTAGGTCTTGATGCCAGTATCGGTAGCCGGGTATGGGATATTAATTCTTCTATTGCCATTCACCTCACCCCGGAGGCCGGGCAGGAGGTGAAGGATTTTTTACCCGGTGAAAGTAGCGCGGAATTGGTAAAACAAGTGATAAAGCGCTATCTGGGTAATGCCGTTAAAGTGAAAATTCTGCTGCATATTAAACAGCGGGATGTGCCGCCGGCACAGTTATCAGGGGCCGGTGTGCCTCTGGGCATGGGCTGTGGTTTATTAAGCCGTGTGGAAAAAGAGAACAAGCCTTGTACCTTATCCTTGTCCTGATAGGCAGGTCAGGGGATACAAAGCTTTTTGATAATAAATTAAAGGACTAATATTTATGTCAGCCATGACCTTGAATAAACTGGTGGAGAAACTTAACCCCGTATGCCGCCAATCGCTGGAAGCCGCGGCGGGTATTTGCCATAGCCGCAGTCAGTTTACGGTGGAAATGGAGCATTGGCTGCTGGCCATGTTGGAGCAGGATGCCGGTGATTTAAGCTTGATCCTGGCAAGTTTTTCTGTGGAAAAAGAGCGCTTGCTGGGGCAGTTACGCCAGGGGCTGGAAAAGCTGAAAACCGGTAACAGTGCTGCGCCGAGTTTATCCCCGCATATCGTTAATTTGCTGCGCCAGACCTGGCTTAATACCAGCATAGAATTTAACGACAGCCAGATCCGCTCTGCTTATGTGATTTATACCTTGCTCAATGATGACAGCTTAACGGCGTTAATTTCCCGCTCCGGTGGAGAACTCACGAATATTGACCCGGCGCAGCTATTACATGCCTGGCCGCAATTGGCCGCCAAATCTGAAGAGTCGGGCCTTACCGCACAGGGTGGCACGCCGTTAGCGCAGCAAGAAAATGCAGGCCTGGGCGGTTCACAGAACACCCCGGGATTAAATCAGTTTACCCAAGATCTTACCGCGCTGGCCAAAGCGGGGAAAGTTGATCCTATCCTGGGGCGGAATAATGAGATCCGCCAGATGGTGGATATTCTCACCCGGCGCCGCCAGAACAACCCGATTTTAACCGGCGAAGCCGGGGTCGGTAAAACCGCCGTGGTGGAAGGTTTAGCGTTAAAAATCGCCGAGCAGGATGTGCCGGATGCTTTAAAATATGTCAGCATCCGGGTGCTGGATCTGGCCCTGCTACAGGCTGGCGCAGGCATGAAGGGGGAATTTGAGAACCGGCTTAAGTCACTGATCAGCGAGGTGAAAGCCTCGCCGACACCGATTATTTTATTTATTGACGAAGCCCATACCATGATTGGCAGCGGCGGGGCGGCGGGACAAAACGATGCCGCCAACTTATTAAAACCTGCCCTGGCCAGGGGGGAATTACGCACCATTGCTGCCACGACCTGGGCGGAATATAAAAAATATTTTGAAAAAGACGCTGCTCTTAGCCGTCGTTTCCAGGTGGTAAAAATTGAAGAGCCGAGTGAAGGAGCCGCTGTGGTGATGATGCGCGGCTTATTGCCGGTGATGGAAAATCATCATCAGATTTTTATTACCGACAAAGCTCTTAACGCCGCGGTAAGTTTATCACATCGTTATATCAGCGGCCGGCAGTTACCGGACAAGGCGGTGAGTTTACTCGATACCGCCTGTGCCCGGGTGGCCATGAGCCAGGCATCGACCCCGGGGCCGATAGAAAACCTGCAGCGCAAGACCCAGCAGCTGGAAACGCAAATCAGTTTGCTCAACAGGGAAGCGAAAACCGGCGTTGACCATAAGCAAGCCATCACCGACCTGGAGCAGGAACTAAGCGATGCCCGGGAGGAGTTAACCTCGTTAACATCCCTTTGGCAAAGCGAGCGGGATCTGGTGGAAAAAATTACCAGTCTGACTCTGGAATTACAGGATGAGCAGAAAAATACGCCGGACTTAGTGACCGAGCTTAATCAGTTAAAAGCCACCCTGGCAGAAAACAAGCAGCCCATGGTGTTTTATCAGGTAGATGAACAGCTGGTGGCGGAAGTGATCGCCGACTGGACCGGTATTCCTGTCGGGAAAATGCAGCACGATGAAATTGCCACCATTTTAGCCTTACAGCAAAACCTGGCCGGGCGCATTGTCGGGCAGGATCATGCCCTAGCGCTGATTGCGAAAACGGTACAAACCTCGCGCGCCCAGCTCGGGGATGAAAAGCGTCCCAACGGCGTGTTTCTGCTCAGCGGCCCCAGCGGGGTCGGTAAAACCGAAACTGCCCTGGCCCTGGCGGAGCAGGTTTACGGCAGTGAAGATAATGTGACCGTGATCAATATGTCGGAGTTTAAAGAAGAACATAAGGTTTCCCTGCTGCTGGGCTCACCTCCGGGTTATGTCGGTTACGGCGAAGGCGGGATATTAACCGAAGCGGTGCGCCGTAAGCCCTATAGCGTGATCTTGCTCGATGAAATGGAAAAATCCCATCCCGGGGTGCAGGATATTTTCTATCAGGTGTTTGATAAAGGCACCATTAAAGACGGTGAAGGCCGGGATATTGATTTTAAAAACACCATTATCATTATGACCTCAAATGTTGGCACAGAGACCACCATGGAGTTATTTGCCGATGAAAATACCGCCCCTTCACCCACAGGGCTGGGCAAAGCGATACAGGATGATTTGCTCGGGCACTTTAAACCGGCGTTTTTAGGCCGGGTAAATGTTATTCCTTATATTCCGCTAAGCCGTGACATGCTCACCGATATTACCGAGCTTCAGTTGGCGCGGGTTGCACAGCGATTGGAAAAACATTACCAGGCCAAGTTTGAATACAGCCATCAGGTGGTTGAGAAAATTGTCGGCATGTGCCGGGATGCTGGCTCGGGGGCGCGTAATATCCATAATATTTTGCAAAATACCCTGCTGCCTGAGTTGTCGGTAAGAATATTAGAAAAAATGACCGGTAATGAAGTCACAACTTCGGTGAAGGTGAATATCAAGGGCGGGGAATTTAATTATAAATTATAAGGAAGCAGGATAAATTTGCTTGTCCTTAAGGCTTGATAGCATAACGTTAAGCAATAAGGGCAAGTAAGTGCCAGAGCCCATAGCAGTGTTATGGGCACTGGCATTAACCGACATACCCCGGGAAAACAGTATCAAGGCATGCTGGAGTTTGGTTTGTCTGCACTGCTGGCGTTAACCGGGGTTGTCGATACTACTTTAGTATAATTTCATTATATTCAAGTAGTAATGTTAACGGCCTTAGGCTAATTTTTACGGGTTAAAGCCGGTTAACTTTTTGCCTGGCCACTTTCGTAAAGCGAAAAAGAATACTTATCTACACGTTGGAAGTTTGCAGTAAGCGGGAATAAGGAAATTAAGTTCATATTGAACGGGTTTGAAGTACTTCAAACTTAACTTAGCTTATCCATAAAGGATAAAAAAACATGCAAAAGGAGCATTGAACATGCAAGCAAATACCTACCTGGACTATGAAGGAATAAAAGGCGAAGCCACGGCTGAAGGCTACAAGGACTTGATCACCATTAAGTCTGTTGACTGGAATGTGACCCGTGAACTCTCCGCTCATACAGGTACTGCACAAGACCGTGAAGCCAGCGCCACCCGTTTGGGTGATGTGGTGATCACTAAGTTGCAAGACAGCGCCTCTCCTGACTTGTTCAAGGAAGCCACCATAGGTAAAGGCAAAAAAGCGGTTTTTCATATCACCAAACAAGGAGATAAAATCGAAGAAATCATGAAAATCGAACTCACCGATGCCATGATTTCCAACTACAGTGTGTCGATTCAGGCAGACAGACCCACCGAAAGCATCACCATCAGCTACACCGAAATGATGATGACGGTTACTCCGACAGACGATAAAAACAATGTCACTGCGCCGCTGGTTTACGGCTACAGTGGTGTTAAAGGTCAGCAAATGTAAGTTTTATACATGCTGATGGCCCCGGGCTTTCTCCCTAAAAAGTTTCCGGGGCTTTTCCTTTGATGTTGGCTACAGGTATAGAGGCAAGGAATGCAAAAGGCTACGCAAGAAAATAATGTCATCAGTATCGACACACCTTTGGGTAAGGATGTGCTTTACTTAACCCGGTTTGCGGCAGAAGAAAGCATGTCGCATCCCTTTAGCTATCAGGTAATGATGTTTACCGTAGGCACTAAGATTGCCCTAAAAGATCTGGTGGGGAAAAAGGTCTGTATCTCATTGAGAAATGCCGAAGGCGGCGGGGATATGCGCTATTTTCACGGCGTTGTCTCTCATTTGGAATCTTTAGGCATGCGCACCTCAGACAGCGAGGTGGCACAGGATTATATCGATTATCGTGCTGTGGTGGTGCCAAGTGTGTCTTTGATGGTCAAACGCAGCAACTGCCGCATTTATCAAAACCTGTCGGTACAGGAAATTGTCGCCGATCTATTCGGCCAGCACCAGGTGGATTTTAGCGATAAAACCACTAAAACCTACCCAAAATACGATTACTGTGTGCAATATCATGAAAGCGATTTTGACTTTATCAGCCGTTTATTGCAGCAAGAAGGCATTTTTTATTTTTTCGAACACAGCGACAGCTGCCATACCCTGGTATTGGCGGACGATATCACCGCCTATAAAAAATGCGCCGAAGATAAAGTCAGGTGTTTCTCCGGCCATCTGGCCCAGCCCCATATCGGCCACTGGCAGGGGGGCCTTGGCATGGTCAGCGGCGGCTATGCGCAAAAAGGTTATGACTTTGAGCAGCCGGGACTCTTTCCCGCCGGTAACAAACTCGATGCCAGTCTGCCATCACAACAAAATTATGAAGTTTATGAATATCTTGGCGAGTCAGAGTTTAATAAAAGGGCGCAGCCCTCTGCCAATGTGCGCCTGGAAGCGTTGCAAAAAGACATGCACCTGGCCGTCGGTCAGGGGGATTGCCGCAGCTTTGCCGTCGGTAAATTCTTTACCTTTGCCGATCATGAAGATGCCCGTTATAAAGGTAAAAGTTATCTGCTGACCCGGATGCGGGTCAATGCCACCCAGCCGAACCAGTCGGGAGCCAACCAAAGCAGCGCCATTGCCGTATACAGTAATGACTTTGACTGTGTCCCCAAAGATACCCCCTATCGGCCATCATTGAAATTTACCAAGCCGGTGATAAACGGCGTGCAAACCGCGGTGGTGACCGGCGATGCCGGTGACGAGCAGCACATCGATAAATATGGCCGGGTCAAAGTACAGTTTCACTGGGACCGGGAAGGAAAATTTAACGGCGAAAGCTCTTGCTGGATTCGCGTGGCGCAAAACTGGGCGGGTAATAAATGGGGGGCGTTCTTCTTTCCCCGGGTCGGCCAGGAAGTTTTGGTGGACTTTATCAACGGCGATCCCGACCAGCCCATTATCAGCGGCGCTGTCTATAACGCCGATTTAATGCCTCCTTATGCCTTACCGGCCAAGAAAACCCAGAGCGGCATTAAAAGCCACAGCACTAAGCAGGGCGGGGCGGATAATTTTAACGAAGTACGCTTTGAAGATGACAAAGGCAAAGAGCTGCTGTTTTTCCAGGCGGAAAAAGACCATGAGCTTAAGGTAAAAAATGATCAAAAAGACAGTATCGGCAATAACAGGGTCACAGAGGTTGTCAGCGACAATAACTTAAAAGTCGGTAAAAACAGGCTTAGTGAAATAGGCGAGGACGATACCTTACATGTGGGTAAAGTACTCAACATTGAGGCCGGCAGTGAAATAATCTTTAAAACCGGCAGCGCCTCCATCACCATGAACAGCGGCGGCAGCATAGAGATTAAAGGCACAGATGTGAAAGTCAACGGCACTACCATTGCGTTAAAAGCTGCGCAGATCAAGTTGAATTAACAGGTGGTTTCAAGGATGGAACAAGGAATGGCATTAATGGACCTGCTTAAATATCCCGGCGTTGGCCGCAACGGACATTTTTGCAAAGGGCATTATCTTTATTGCAACTTCGGCTATCAGTACCTGGCCTGTAAAGCCGCAGATAAGCCGGACGAGCCGCTGTTGGGATTACCTATGATGCAATGTTACGCCGATGAATATTATGCCCGCCAATTTTTAACGACCCTGCACCAATGGAAAAACCCCTTGGATATTATCAGCCGCTTGATGTCTTATCTGCTTGGGGATGAGCAAAGCCTGTCGCGTTTTAGCGAAGCACAGGCCATAAGGTACCTGGTGGATAGCTTGCTTAATCGCGACTTGCTGATTTTTGAGATGGATGAGCCGAGAATGACTTATAGCGGTCATTGGGGCAAGGAATCATCGTCATCAAGTAGCGCAAAAAATAACAATTTGGTGTTGGAAGAAGGAAGTGGGCAGGGAGTAAGTCAAAGCGCTAAGACTTCAAAGCAAACGGCGATCAACTCATCAGAAATTAGTGATAGTGGATCATCAAATGTTCAGGCAGGAGATGCCCGGGTAAAAACAGAGCCGGACAATAAAGAGCTGGCAGCAAGAATCTCCTCAGAAGCATCTGTTGAGGCGGAAGCGACATCACTTGAAGAGGTGAAGCAAAGGTTGGAACAGGCAAGAGAGCGATTAATCGCCACAGGAGAATATCAACCTAAGTATTCCCAGGCTGAGCTTGAAGCATTAGTAGCGCAAGACAGAATAACATCAAGGTTTGTGGTGACTTTGCAAAAGATAAAAGCAGGGGATCAACCTGTTGGCTATAAAAGAGATTCAGGTAGAACGACTACTTGGATCACGACCTTTGATCAGATGGAAAACGGTGATACAGATCCCAAGTTGCTTAATGATCTTAACGGCATGACGTGGGATGATAAGGCCGAATGGGAAATAATCATTATTGATCAAGGGGAGTACTTTAAACAAGATGGTGCCTTGGCCTTCATTCCTACTTATGAAAATACTGCTGCACTTGGACAAGCTGAGTTTTCAGAAGACTTTTCAGAGGAAACTTTACAAACGGTAATGAAACCAGAATATAGTCAGCAATATGCTGATGATATTAGTGATTACAAAGCAAAAGGAGGGCATTTGTATGATTCGAAACAACTTGTACCATATGCTGAAAAAAGATTTACTAATGATCAAGATTATGATGCCTTTATGGCTCGTCATGAATATACCATGGAAATAGGTACTAATGAGCATTTCTCCGGGGATGGCTTAACCAAAACTAAAGGTGAGTCAGGTTACCTTGCCAAGGGACAACACGGCACTTTAGAAACTATTATCTTTGAAAAGTCCCCAGAAACTATGAATGAATTAGAAGCTCGCGGCGCTATTCTTCGTATTCCCGCTAAATCGATTGCTTAGGAGAAATTATGTCTTTCTTAAATACGAATAATTTACCTGTTGGCTATAAAATTATCATTGAAATCTTTGACGCATTTAATCCTGGTGAGAAAATATATTTGATCACAAATAGTCATGAAGCTATTTTTTTATCTAAAGATCCCTATCTGAGTACAGGCTTTCGGGATGAAGATGAACCTGGCTATAGTTTAAATGAATTCACAGTACCTTTATCTTCACTCTCTTGGCTGGTAGATATTATCGAAAATAAATTTTGGAAAAAGCCTAGCCAGGGTGGAGCGCCTGTGGATGTTTTACATTATAAAAATACCGTTGGCGGTGAAGATTTAAAAATAAGGTTTACCCCAAATTGCCTTAAGGAATTTGAACCTGGGATCACCATAAAAAATTACTCCAGACCACATAGACGCTCAAAGTTTTCATCTATTGCCATTCCTTATTACACCTTAAAGGATAAAAAATTACTTCAGGCGATGAAGAGTGTATGAGTAAAGAAGATATACTTGTTTATTAAAGTAAACTTGCAGTATTTGATGTTCATTATGAGGGAGAATTACTCAAGCCTTTGTTACCAATAAAGTAGCTTCTTTGAACCGAAAAATATTTAAGGTCATTTAATGCCAGACGACATATTGATTAAACTAAAAGAAGAACGAGCTTTAGTTGAAAAATTACTAATTGAAGCTAAAAAAAGTTGTGAAGATGCAGAAATAGTACTTGATGCACTTAAACCTTACTTTGATAAGGTCGACAAAATGAATCAGTATCGGCCCATTGGAAGCATAAAACTTGAAAGGTTCATGCTTGAAAGCCCACTTTCAAATGATATGGCTCTTTTCAATTGTTATGGACGATTTGCAAATTTAGTTGAAGGTTTGACGGTATAACTCGTCAATCATATGACTTGATGAAACTTGGATAAACAGGTGAGATTATGTTTTTTAGATACTTAAAATCTCTCCATCGGTAATAAATTTTTGTTGGTAGTTGATGCTTAACAAGACTAAACAGATTAATTAAGTAGCTAAGTATTGTATTGAGGGAAGAAAATGGGAATGCCTGCAGCAATAGTTACCAGTTTTCATGCTTGTCCTAAGGTTAACCCCGGTCCTGTGCCCCATGTTGGCGGGCCGGTAATCGTTGGTTCTCCGAATGTAAAAATCGGTGGCTTACCTGCTGCCCGCAAAGGAGATAAAGCCGTATGTGTTGGCCCGCCGGATACCATTAATGCCGGATCGGGAAGTGTCAGTATTAATGGCAAACCTGCTGCCCGGGTGGGTGACAGTACGGCTCATGGCGGGACTATATTAGTCGGCAACCCTACGGTATTAATCGGTGACTGAATATTTGTTGTTTCGGTTATCTTCTAGGGCAATATAAATCATATAAAACAAGCACACGGATGTGATGAAAGAGATAAGTTTATATCTTGACGAATTACTGGCGCAAAGGCGAGCCATTCACCAAACCTTTTATAGCTACCAGCAAAACCTGGATGAGAATAGTCGATCGCTGACAGCCTGTCTGCGTTTACTAAAAAAGGTAAAAAATAACGGGGCAGAAGATGATACTCAGCTGGTTTTGTTTCAGACAGAAAATGCTGCTGAACTGGTTGAAGCTATCAGGGAAAATACCAGGTTTGAAGCTGATGATTTATTACTGTTGTTACAGCTGATGTTGTCTCGACAGCAGGCGTTAACTGCTGAGGTCATTAGTGCATTAGTGCAATGTAAGGAGCACATACTTCAACTGATGGCGAGTCAATTGCACCTGGCACTGGGTGTTACTAATGAGCAAGAGTCATTTTTACCGTTTGTTTTAGCCAAAGGCAATGCTGAGGCCTATCATGTTTGTTTGTTGGCGGGCTATTATCACAATACCTTAATGAAAACCTTATCCTTTGCCGTTGATAAGGGAGAAAATGAAGCTTTTTCGGATGATAACGAACTGGAAAGTTATATAAAAAAACAGGCGCCTTTAAGCCGTTTGTATCTGAGAGTTTTGTTAACTGCCGCCACTCCTCAAATTGAGATGTCCAAAAGAGCGAATCAAACTGAAAATGATCCGCTGATATTATTAAAGGACTTTGTTGAATATGAATGCCTAAACACTCATCTTTTTGAAATATTTATTGTTTCGTTGGATGAAGCCTCTTTAACCCGGGTGGTTAACCAGTTAAGTAGTTCGCAGGATAATGTCTCTACGCCTGACTGTATTCAAGTAGAGGATAATAAACAAAGCCTGGAGGAGTTTTTAATTTTTGCTATGGCGCTGAGCGGTTACAGTAAGTTCATTCCTTTTCTCGCCCGCTATTTGCAAAAATCAGGATACACCCAACAAGCCTATACTGCCCTGCGTTTAATGTTGGGAGATAAGCTGGATCAATTCATTCCATTAGCTATCCAGTTTGCAAGCGATGAAGCGCAAAGGTTAACGGATTTAAGTTATTACGGTGCGAAAATTCTTGGTTGTTGGCAACAGCTATTAACAGTGGAGCAGGCTCCAGAGAAGCAGCAAGGAGGAAGTGAAGTTGACTCGGAACAGGCAAGGGAGCAAATGTCGGCAAAAAAGGAGGTTCCCGCTCGATTGTTTAATGGCCTGCCGATAACTTTAGACAATATTGAAACGACATTCGTACAGGGCAGTTTATTACATTGCCGTTATGCCAGCTTGCACCAAAAGGTTTTATCTCCGCAGCAAAGAGTTTCACATTATCTATCGGTGGCCGGCTGATGAGTTATATTCTCGAGCACTCACACATTTTACTTGGCGGAGAAACTGACCTTGATAAAGCCTTGCTCCTGGATAAACTGCCGGCAAAAACGTCTTACTCAAAGCTTGAATATGGCCAGCAGGTGGTTTCTGCATTTTGTTCCTTGCCCGATGAAGCGCCAATATTAACGGTTGGCAATAAACTTGAGCGTATTGAAGGGCTTCTTATGCAGCTGTTAGCCAAAATTAGCAAAGAAAATCAGGATAGTGGCACGAGCCCTTATAACCAAATGCCGGTGTTTTGGCTTTTGCCCGAGTTGTCACACCAGCCTTTGCCAAACCAGGAAAAACCCGATGAAGAAAATCAGCATTTACTTGTTTGGGGCGGGCGGTTAAAAAAAACGTTTCCCAGTTTATTTAACCATGAACTTAGTCAGTTTTTCCCTTTTGGCCGGGCGGCATTGCCTATGGCATTAACTTCGATGGCTGAATTGTTAAATGGTCATGTGGTCGAAGGTGGGGGAGAGAGCGGTACTAAAGCCAAAGTTCCCGGGGTTTGTTTTATCGCCGTAGACAGTCTCTATCATGAACTTAATGCCCTGGCACGGGAGAAGCAACTGATCACCGCCGAATGTGACAGCGGCATAGTGCCTTCTGAAGGGGCGATATTCACTTGTATCAAGCCTGCAAATCAGCAGGGCATAGCAATTGATTTACTAGCACAGGAAAGCACCAGCATACATCAGCGTTCTTTGGGTGTTGAAAGTTTGTTTTTAAAAGTCTCGCAGGAGTTAGCTGGGCAAGAAGAAAAAGTTACTCACTTATACTTGCCCGGAAATGGCGACGAAACTTTATCTCAACCCTGGTTAGATGCTTATTTGAGGCTGGCGCCGTGTCTTGAGGAACGGGCGAGCATTACCCAGAGTGCCTTATTTACTGGAGAGCTAGGTTGCGTTACCGGCTTATATAATTTACTTCATCTGTATAACGGCTTTGAGCAGCAGGAGTTGGTTGGCAAGGTAGTACAGCTTGAACAGTCACAGTCTTTGTATCAGGGACTGGCTCTTTATTCCTGGCAAGAGACAGAGAGCAATCAGCAGCCCTCCTGATGAGCTAAGTGGCCAGGTGTTTTTGGCCGTGACTGACAGGTATATGACCTGCTATTAACTTGGCTTATCTTCTATTGCTATATGTATTTATCAAAAAGTGTGAGATATTCAATCCATTAGTTCAATATATCATCGAAAGTGGAGATATTATTGTCTATGAAGCTGTTTGCCAAAATGAAAGCACTGTTTATCGGGGTCGAAGAGAATGCTGTGCCTGAAGTCGGTAATAGCCCTGAATTAATAGCCAAAATTCATCACTTGCTGGTGGCTATTGAAGCTAACAATGCTGAAATAGTGGGAGCTGGTATTTATTCGACCTCGGGTCATAACAATCAAAGCCTGGTGTATCGCGCCGTGGCTTTTGCACAGTACCGCCTGGATGAGGTCTTGGGCAGCTGTGATGATAACGCCTTAATTGCAAAATTTATCACCTGCATAAATGCATCAAAAAACGAGTTTGAGCAAAACAACTACGATCCCGACGGGGCAGGTGTCGGCACTCTGGTGGATATTGTTAATGGACTGAAAGGGTTGGAAGAGGAGTTAAATGCTAATGGTGCTGAAGATGAAGCATAAATACTTGCCTTAGTCATTATCCAGGTCTGTGCCTGGTTTCTTATCTGTATATATCATATTTCCCCTGTTAAATACTTTCGGGTATAATCGCGCAACTTTGTAAAGCCGCCGGCTTTACCCGAGATATTTAGATGATGTAAAAGCCAAGTGCCAAGGTAGTCCATGACAGTTGAACAATTCGATCCCAAGCAAACCACGACTTTAGATATTCCTTCAAAAACTATTGAAGCGAATCAAGCAGAACTTGCGCCCCAAGGGGGGGAAGCCAAGCGTTCACGCATAGGTTTTATTTCACTTGGCTGTCCGAAAAACCTAGTGGATTCTGAGCGTATTCTGACCCAACTCAGAACCGAAGGTTATGATGTCGTCAACAGCTATGACGATGCCGAGCTGGTGATCGTTAATACCTGTGGTTTTATCGACTCTGCGGTAAAAGAGTCGCTGGACACTATCGGTGAGGCATTAACCGAAAACGGTAAGGTGCTGGTCACAGGTTGCCTGGGGGCTAAAGAAGATGAAATCACCGAGATTCATCCTAATGTGCTTGGCGTTACCGGGCCGCATGCCTATGAAGAAGTGCTTAATCAGGTGCACGAACATGTTACTAAGCCGAAACACGACCCTTTTACTTCCCTGGTGCCGGATCACGGCATTAAACTGACCCCGAAACATTTTGCCTATTTGAAAATATCTGAAGGCTGCGATCACCGTTGTACCTTCTGTATTATCCCATCGATGCGCGGCGATCTCGACTCACGCCCTGTCGGGGATGTTTTGGGTGAGGCAAAACGCCTGGTCAACGCAGGGGTAAAAGAGTTATTGGTGATCTCCCAGGATACCTCAGCTTATGGCGTCGATGTTAAGCACAAAACCGATTTCTGGGACGGGATGCCGGTAAAAACTCATATGCAGGCCCTGTGCGAGCAATTATCAAAAATGGGCGTTTGGGTGCGTTTGCATTATGTTTATCCTTATCCTCATGTGGATAATATCATTCCGCTGATGGCAGAAGGTAAAATTTTGCCTTATCTGGATATCCCGTTTCAGCACGCCAATAAACGCATCTTAAAATTAATGAAACGTCCCGGCAGCCCGGAGCGTACGTTAGAGCGCATTAAAAAATGGCGTGAAATCTGTCCTGAGCTGGTGATCCGTTCGACCTTTATCGTCGGTTTCCCGGGGGAGACCGAAGAAGAGTTTGAAGAGTTGCTGGCGTTTTTACAAGAAGCCCAGCTTGATCGGGTTGGCTGCTTTAAGTATTCGCCGGTAGAAGGCGCCAAGGCCAATGATTTGCCGGATCAAATCGATGAAGCCGTGAAAGAAGAGCGCCTGCAGCGCTTTATGGCTGTGCAGGCGAAAATCAGCGCCGATAAGCTACAGCAACGTATCGGTCAGGAATACCTGATCCTCATTGATGAAGTGAACAGTGAGGGGGCGGTTGGTCGCAGCTATATGGATGCGCCGGAAGTTGATGGTAAGGTTTATCTTACCGATGAATTTGATGTCCAGCCCGGCGATCAGGTGTGGGTGCAGATCATCCACGCCGATGAGCATGATGTTTGGGGCGTGCGGGTAGAAGATTAACCGCTACTTTTTCAAAGCCTAACCAAGCCCGGTGACATGTGTATGTTACCGGGCTTTTTATTTGGGTATGTCTATATTTATGTGCTGTATGGCTGGCAAAGTGCCGGCTAAGTTGTTTAAAAGCATTGGCTAATGCAGTTGCATCAGTTTATTTTCGACATCCACTGATATTTTATGGGTTTTGATAAATGACGAGCCAATATTGATCCCCGGAATACCGTCGAGAAATTTCACTTCGGGTGAGTTAAGGCGCACCTGGCCAATGGTTACGTCTCCTTTGAGTTTCCCTGACCAGATATCCAACTCCCGTCCCGGCATTCTTGCCTTGCCTGTAATTTGCGGGGCTTGTTGATATTCAAATTTATCCTTGAGTGCTAATGGCAAGGTAATAGTGCCGGGGGAGCCTGTGTCCAGGTGGCCTTTTAATACCTTGCCGTCAATATTAACGTCAAAGCTGGGAAACATTTGCTGCTCAGTTTCCAGCGGCAAGATACCTGCTTGCCTGGCGCTGAGTTGCTTCTCACTGTCATGGGTTAAAGTATTATTGGCATTGTCAAAAGTGAAGGTGCCTGGGGTAAAGGCCCAGGCGCTTAACACCCCTTTGGGCATGTCTTTACCGGCTAATATGTGGGAGTCATGGCTGCTGATGTTGTCCAGCTTCAGGGAGAAACTGCCAAAATCTACGGTTTCCCCCTGATAGTTATTGATGTCTATGGTTTTGCCTTTTCCCATGTTCTGCATTTGCGTGGTATTGATATAGGTAAGATCCAATGTCTGTACCAGCGCTTTGTCCAGCATTAATCCGCCGGTAAAGCCGGTATCGACAATCACGGTAAAAGGTTTGGACCCGTTAATGGCGATATCTACCGTGGGACGCGGGCCAAATTTACCCAGTGTCAGGGTATTTGGCTTGGCATCGGCTGTGTTGATGGCGGCTGTCAGGCCAAATAAAATGCCGGCAAAAAGGCGGGGATTTTTATGAATTACTTGCTGTAAGTGCATAAGATTTTCCTTAGGTCTTGTCTTTGTTGTTGCAGACTAAAGGGCAATATGCGTACCGGAAGGAAAGTTGTTGTTTTATAAGAGGTAATTCGCCAGTTATTTTTATATAGAGAAGTGATGTCCTCAAATAAGGAACCAGGCTTCCTGATATAGGGAGCTGCCAGGGTAGGGGCTAAAAAATAACCCCCTCATCTTTTTCAGAGTGAGGGGGTTATTAGGGTAAGTTGTAGCGCTTAGTTATTACAGCTTAGTGCCTAACTTTAAAACCGCTTAAAAACCACATTGTTTACCCTTGTTTTTCTCTTTTAACCAGGTATGCAGTGGTGCAAAGTAATCTAAAATGGCGGTGGCATCCATCTGTTCATTACCGGTTAATACCTTGTAGGCTTGTTGCCATGGCATGCTTGAGCCCATTTCTAACACGGTATTAAGGGCTTTACCGGCATCCTTGTTGTTGTAGATAGAACAACGGTGGATAGGATCGGTATTACCGGAAATTTCACATAAGGCGCGATGGAATTCAAACTGCTGGATATGCGCCAGGAAGTAGCGGGAATAAGGAGTATTCGCCGGTACGTGATATTTAGCACCCGGATCGAAAGCCTCTTTATCACGGGCAACCGGAGCGGTGACACCTTGATATTTCTCACGTAATTCCCACCAGGCAGTGTTGTAGTTTTCCGGAGTAATTTCACCTGAGAATACTTTCCAGCGCCACTGGTCAACTAACAGGCCAAAAGGTAAGAATGCCACTTTATCCAGTGCCATTTTCATCAACAGGCCGATATCTTTGGACTCATCCGGGATAGTATCAATTAAGCCTATTTCTTTCAGGTACTTAGGAGTAACAGAAAGGGCAATGGTATCACCGATAGCTTCATGGAAACCGTCGTTGGCGCTGTTTTGATAAAACACCGGCTGGTTCTGATAGGCGCGCTGGTAGAAGTTATGGCCCAGCTCATGGTGGATTACAGAGAATTCTTCACCGGTGCGCTGGATGCACATCTTGATGCGGATATCGTCTTTGGCATCTAAATCCCAGGCGGAAGCGTGACAAACAACATCTCTGTCTTCTGGCTTGGTAAATAAAGAGCGTTGCCAGAAAGTTTCCGGCAGGGCTTCAAAGCCAAGGGAGGTAAAGAATTTCTCAGCTCCTCTCACCATTTGCTTTTCATCATAGCCGTGAACGGCTAATTGCTTGGTAACATCGTATCCCGGATCGGCATTTTCCGGGGCAACCAGGTCATAAACATTGCCCCAGGTTTGCGCCCACATGTTACCTAAAAGATGTGCCGGAATAGGGCCGTTTTGCGGTACCTTATCGGTACCGTATTTTTCACCCAGTTCAGAGCGCACATAACAATGCAGATCATCGTATAAGGGTTTTACCTGGCCCCATAAACGGTCCAATTCATCGGCAAATTCATTGGGTGACATATCATAGTTTGAGCGCCACATGGTGCCCAAGTCAGGATAACCCAGGCCGTTGGCGCCTTCATTGGCCAATTCTGCCTGACGGGTATATAAGTCTTTCATCGGCGGACTGACTTGACGCCAGCCTTGCCATAATTCCAGCAACTCGTCGTAATCGCGTGAAGTGGCCATGGTGGCGGTCATATCACCCAGGCTTAATTTTTCACCGGCTTTGGTGGTATAAGTACCTTTACCGTACATGCTGCCAAGCTCGGCGCCTATTTTGGCAAGCTCGGCTGATTTTTTAGAATCTTGCGGGGCAGGGATAACCAGGCTTTGTTTCAGGAAGTTGAGCTTGCGGCGTTGATCAGGCGTAACTTCGACATCGTCAAATTTGGCTGCTTCCATGGCGAAACGTACGCCGGCTTCGGTGGATTTTTGGTTGGCGGCAGAGGACAGGGCGGCGGTATCTTCGGTGATAAAGTTTTGGTAAATCCACTCCGCACGGGCACCTTCTTTATTTAAACGCACCATTTCTTCACTAACACGGGCCAGGAAGCTATCAGCATCTTTCGCAGTTAAGGTTTTGCTCATTTCTGCCTTGGCAGCTTGGGGCGCAGAGGCATCTGAAGTCGTCTGGTTACAGCCGGTAAGCGTAGCCGCGATCAGCAGCGCAACACCGGTCAATTTAAATGTTGTTTTTTTCATAGTTTGTTGTAATTTTTGTGATCCTTTGGGGTGGCAAGATTATATAAAATTGTCCAGTGATAACAAGGGATTTGCGGGGAAATGCCGATAATTATCGTTGAGTTTCATTGTTAATCTGTCCGGTAATTGCAGAAATGGCGCATTAAAATACAAATAACCGTTTTCAGGTGGTTTTTTGGGCAAAAAAAAGGCTCGGTGGTGATTGACAGATCAGGTCACAGAGCCAGGGAGGAATTGTTTAAGCATATGCGCTAATACCTGTTTGAGCAGGGATCCCCGGCAAAGTTCATTAAAATGCAAAATAATTCTCAATAATTTATTATTAGGTGAATCGTGTTAAATGGTTTTGAAAAATTTGTTCGATAATTTTTCTTCAGTAACTGTTATTGACCTGATGAACCAACTTAGGCTATTTTAAACATCTGTTTAAACCGTTTGTTTTAATAATGTTGTAATGGTGCCTGAAAGCATATGAGTACAAAAAATAAAATTTTGGATGCAGCTGAGCAGTTGTTTGCAGATAAAGGCTTCAATGGCACCTCGTTAAGGGAAATAACGAGCCAGGCTGAGGTGAATCTGGCGGCGGTGAATTATCATTTTGGCTCTAAAAAAGAGTTGATCAAGGCGGTCATGTCCCGCTACATGAATGAATTATCTCCGCGATTGGAGTCGGCGCTTGAAGCCGTGTGTCAGCAGCAGGGGCAGCCCAGCCTGATACAGGTGTTTTCGGCTTTTGTTGAACCTTTACTTTCCTTAAATGAGTTTCAGGAAAACGGTACCAGCAATTTCCTGCAGTTATTGGGTAGGGGTTATACCGACAGCCAGGGCTTTTTACGCTGGTTTTTAACCACTCAATATCCTAATGTCATTTCTTATTTTGTTGATGCGGTGCAAAAGGCCTATCCTGAGCTGACGCCGGAAGACATGTTCTGGCGCTTGCATTTCACTATGGGCACCATAGTGTTTACCATGTCATCAAGTGATGCCTTAATGGATATTGCCGCCAATGATTTTGACCGGAAAATGGATATCGGTGAAGTGATCCAGCAGGTGATCCCTTATGTGGCGGCCGGAGTGGCGGCGCCGATAAACAGAGCTGATTAATTTATCCCCCCTTTAATGCCCGGAAAATGAAATTTCCGGGCAGGGCTATTGCCTACTTTTTCACCAAGCGGCCCGCCATTACTTGAAATTCCCCTCTGCAGCTTTGTTAATGTCGCTAAATTGGGTAGAGTAGCAGCATATTTTATTTTAAGTGTGTGGTTATGGGTCCAATAATGCTTGATGTGCAGGGCACATCATTATCGGCAGAAGATAAAGAGCTGCTTGAGCATCCACTGGTGGGTGGTTGTATTTTATTTTCGCGAAATTATCATTCGCCGCAGCAAATGACGGCGCTGACACAGGACATCAGGAACGCTGCCGGTGAGAATATCCTGTTGGCGGTGGATCATGAAGGTGGCCGGGTACAGCGATTTCGTGAGCACTTCACGGCGATCCCCGCCATGGGAAAACTCTGGTCACTTGCCGGGGAAGATAAAACCCGGGCCATGAGGTTGGCGCATCAGTGTGGGCTGTTAATGGCACTGGAAGTCCAGGCGGTGGGCATAGATATCAGTTTTGCCCCGGTACTGGATATCAATGGCATCAGTGAGGTGATTGGCGATCGCGCCTTCCACCAGCAAACGGATGTTATCATCCCCCTGGCAACGGCCTTTATTGATGGCATGAATAGCGCAGGTATGCTGGCAACAGGTAAACATTTTCCCGGACACGGCAGTGTTAAAGAAGACTCCCATATTGCTTTACCCGTAGATTCTCGCTGTTTTAATGATATTGCCGGTTTAGATCTCAAACCTTTTAAAGCGATGTTGGATAAAGGTGCTTTGTCTGCGCTGATGCCGGCCCATGTGATTTATCCTGATGTCGATAAGCTCGGTGTGGGATTTTCTTCTGTCTGGCTGCAAAAAGTCCTCAGACAGACGTTGGCTTTTGACGGAGTTATTTTCAGTGATGACTTATCCATGGAAGGGGCGGCGGTGATCGGCGGTTATATGGAGCGGGCCGAAGCCGCTCAGCAGGCGGGCTGTGATATGTTGCTGGTGTGTAATAACCGCGAAGCGGCTATTGAGGTGATCGATAACGCCAATATCAGCATTGACCAGGTAAGCAGCAGGCGTTTAGGCAAGCTACTGAAGATAACCGATACCGATTGGGCCGGGTTGGCAAAGGATCCCCGTTGGCAGCAAGCGAACCGCTTTGTCAAAGATTTCCTGTAAAGATAATAAATGATACGGCATAAGCCTTGACGCTATAAAGGCAACTTATACGTAAACTAATAACGAAAAGAAAAACAACAGACATGAAACTTAATCGAGAGCATTTTATTGTGATTGCGCCGCTGGCAGCAATGGCATTTTATTTTATCCTGGGACAACTGGGCCTGGCAGAAAAGCCGGCGCTGGCTGCCGCCATTACCTTATTGACTGTGATGTGGTGGGTCAGCGAGGCCATCCCCATTCCGGCAACCTCACTGGTGCCCTTTGCCCTTTTCCCTTTGTTTGGCATTCTTGATCATAAGTCGGTGGCGTCGGCATTAGGCAGCCATGTGATTTTATTGCTTATGGGGGCTTTTATGCTCTCCAAGTCACTGGAAAAAAGTGGCGCGCATGAGCGGTTGGCGGTCTATATGATACGTCTGGTAGGGGTTTCCAGCGGCAGACGCCTGGTGCTTGGTTTTATGCTGGCGGCAGGCTTTTTAAGTATGTGGATCTCCAATACCGCGACAACCTTGATCATGTTGCCGATTGCCCTGGCGATTCTGGCCCATGTCGATAACCCTAAACTTAAAGTGGCGTTAATTTTGGGCATCGCCTATGCTGCCAGTGTCGGTGGTATGGGCTCCCTTATCGGTACCCCGCCAAATGTTATTTTTGCCGGTATATATGAAGAACAAACCGGTCAAGAGTTTGGCTTTTTCGCCTGGATGAAAATAGGTGTTCCCGTGATCTTGGTAGCCTTGCCGCTGATGGCGGTATGGTTGACCCGTAATGTTACCTTAGAGCATAAAATTGAGTTGCCTGAATTAGGGGCTTGGCGCACAGAGGAAAAAAGAACCTTATGGGTGTTTGGCTTAACGGCACTAGCCTGGGTCACCCGTAAAGAGCCTTTTGGCGGTTGGAGTGGTGCATTGGATATTCCCATTGCCGGTGACAGCACAGTGGCGCTTACTGCGGTTGTGCTGATGTTTTTAGTTCCCAACGGCAAAGGTGGACGTTTACTGGACTGGGACAGCGCCGTTAAAATTCCCTGGGGCATGTTATTGCTGTTTGCCGGCGGTATTGCCATTGCCAAAGGTTTCACCGCCTCCGGATTAAGTACCATGCTTGGCGATTGGCTGACAACTTTAGCCAACCTTCCGGCTATTTTGATGATTTTAACCATTTGCCTGGTGGTGACATATCTTACCGAAATTACCAGTAATACCGCCACGGCCACCTTGTTAATGCCGATATTGGCGGTGGCGGCAATTTCGTCCGGTTATGATCCCGTGGTCTTTATGATCCCGGCGGCGATGGCGGCCAGTTGTGCCTTTATGTTGCCGGTTGCAACCGCGCCGAATGCCATTGCCTACGGTACCGGATATATAGAAATACAGGATATGGTGAAAGAAGGGGCGATACTGAGTGTGCTGGTTTCCAGTATTATCGGTTTATTCTGTTATTTCATTTTGATTTAAGTAATTAAATTTTAGCCCGATAATAAAAAAGCGATGTTAAGTTAACATCGCTTTTTTATATTTAGGAAGAAGGGTATGTTTCGGTGACAGAATGTCAAAGAGCAACTGATGTTCAGGAAGAACGGTATGCAGCGATGACAGGATGTCAAAGAGTCGCTATCTTCACAGAGCGTTTGGCTTCATACTAAATTTTTCTGGCATATAATAACCGTGCCAGCAGTATTAGTACAAAAACACCGGTATAAATGGCGTAAGTGGCTATCATCCATTGAGGCATAGAATAATCAAGGAAGCTCCAGCTGATTTCACCACAATCACCTGTGGCTTCAAATAACCAGGGAAGCCATTGATGCAGCGGTGCCCAGCTGGGGAAATTAGGCACGTAATCGCAGGTAAAAAACAATGAAGAGGATGCTGACTGCATTTCGACATGTTCCATGGCGATCAGTAACCCCCAGATAGCGCCAATCCCCCATAAGGCAAAGGCGATAAAGCGGCCAATAAAAAAGTTATGTCCCAGGCTGCCGACAACACCGGCAAAGAAAATACCCCAAATCGCCACACGTTGATAGATGCACATGATGCAGGGCTCAAGTCCCATAATATATTGAAAGTAGAGGGCAACCAGTTCAAGGGCTAAAGCACTCAATGCCAGTAATTTCCATGGGGTAGCCTTGTCAACGAGATCACTGATAGTTTTCACTTCGTTTCCTTTAATAGTTTTTGGTTATTATTGTTAATTGTTTGTCTGCTCTTGTTCATTATTGACTGAAATCAGCTGATGAACTTTTAACTTTGCTTGTTTTGATGTCATATCTAATAACAGCATCATAGCTACATCCTGTAAATCGATGCTCTAAAACATCCCTGCTGTCGCATCATACATTACATCCTGTAAATCAATGCTCTAAAAAATCCCTGTTGTCGCCATACATTACATCCTGTAAATCGATGCTCTAAAACATCCCTGTTGTCGCATCATACATTACATCCTGTAAATAAAAAGCGCCACTAGGGCGCTTTTTGTATTTTAAAATCGTTTCAAAATATTAATGTGCAGACGGGGCATGGGCTCCGGGGACTTCGGTATGATGTTGGATCAAGCCAGAATCATATAAGCTTTGGGTAGAGTCCGCTAAATGGCCTGAAGAGATAGCTATCAAGCCCACTATGGTCAGAACTATAGTGTATGGGAAAGCCATGATCACCATACGGCCGTAGGATAAACGAATTAACGGGGCCAGGGCTGAAGTTAGCAGGAATAAGAAGGCGGCCTGACCGTTGGGGGTAGCAACACTTGGCAGGTTAGTACCGGTATTGATGGCAACCGCCAGTAGGTCAAACTGGTCCCGGGTGATTTGGCCGGCAGCCAGTGCTTTGGTAACTTCGGTAATATAAACCGTACCAACAAAGACATTATCACTGACCATAGATAAAAAGCCGTTGGCGAGATAGAACATTACCAGTTGCATGTTGCCTTCAAAGGTTAATACCCAAGTGATCACCGGGGTAAAGAGTTGCTGGTCGATGATTACGGCAACAACGGCAAAAAAGACTGCTAATAAGGCGGTAAAGGGCAGGGCTTCTTCAAAAGCATGGCCAATCTGGTGTTCGTCGGTAACACCGGTAAAAACAGTCGCGAAAATGATCACGGTTAAACCGATCAAACCTACAGCTGCCAGGTGAAGTGCCAGGGCAACAATCAACCAGATGGCAATAACCCCTTGCATAATAAGTTTAACGTTATCGCGCTTGGTGCGGTTTTTGGTTGCATCTTCATCAAAATCAATTAAGACCTGACGGACATTGTCACTGAGCTGAGCACCGTAACCGAACCATTTAACTTTTTCCAAAAGCACACAAGTGATCAGGCCGGCAATTAATACCGGGAAGGTGACCGGTGACATGCGGATGGCGAATTCAAGAAAATCCCAACCGGCCTGTTGTCCGATGATCAGGTTTTGCGGCTCACCGACAATGGTACAAACACCGCCTAATGCAGTACCGACACCGGCATGCATTAATAAGTTACGCAAGTAGGCACGGAATTGATCCAGGTCACCGCGGCTATATTCTCCCAGGTGATGATCTTCTGTGTGGTCATGCTCATGGTGCTGCTCTTTGCCCGAGGCTACCTTGTGATAAACCGAGTAGAAGCCAACGCCAACACTGATAATTACGGCGATCACCGTCAGCGCATCGAGGAAAGCGGATAAAAAGGCGCTGGTAAAACAAAACATCAGGGAAACGATGGTCTTCGACTTCACTTTAGTGATGATTTTGGTAAATAAGAACAACAAGAGGTTCTTCATAAAATAAATACCGGCCACCATAAAGACCAGTAGCAGGATTACTTCCAGGTTGACGGTAACTTCATGCATAACCTGCTTGGGGGAAGTCATGCCTATCATCACGGCTTCAATGGCGAGCAGGCCACCAGGCTGCAAGGGATAACATTTTAAGGCCATGGCCAGGGTGAAAATAAACTCAAGCACTAATGCCCAACCGGCAATATAGGGACTGACAAAGAAAAACAGTAGCGGGTTGATGACTAAGAAAGAAACAATAGCAAGCTTGTACCATTCGGGCGAAGACCCTAAGAAATTTTTGTACAGTGCGCTCATAAATGATTGCTGCATAACTAACCTTTATCGTTGTTTTAAACTTAATGGCTTAATACCATCGCGTTTTATTATTAACTATGTAAAATCACAATATACCACAATAAATTATGGCTTATTAACTTCGATGTTAAATTAATTCTCATTTAAAGGTAAATTTTTTGGACTCAGGCCTTTATTGATTAATTTAAAAGCTTTAGCGAGCTATTGTGATTATAGTGGTATTTTCTTTTCTTATCTTTTCGCTTGTTAGAGTGGCTTTTTATTGCACAATAGCAAAAAACTTAGGGCATGAGACAAAAAGCATTTTTACCTGAACAAGGGGGAATTGAGAATAATTCGCAATATTCGTTTTTTACACGCTTGTACTCGGGAGAGCTTCTGGTACAATCAGTTTGCGGTTAAATTAACACTTAAAGGTAAAAAATAGCCTCATGGTAATAAAAGCACAAAGTCCGGCGGGATTTGCTGAACAATATATCGTCGAATCCATATGGAATGGTGGTTTCCCTCCTGGTTCAATATTACCGGCGGAGAGGGAGTTGTCTGAACTGATCGGCGTCACCAGAACCACTTTAAGAGAAGTGCTTCAACGTCTGGCACGTGATGGCTGGTTGACCATAAAACACGGTAAGCCTACTAAGGTGAATAATTTCTGGGATACTTCAAGTTTAAATATTCTTGAGAATTTGGCCCAGTTGGATCAGGAGGGTATTCCCGATCTGGTGGACAACTTATTGTCTGCCCGCACCAATATCAGCGCTATCTATGTTCGCGGAGCTATTAAGAATAATCCAGAAAAAGCCATCGAATTGTTAAGTGCTTACCGTGATGTAGAAGATACCGGTGAAGCCTTTGCCGAATTCGACTATCGCTTGAATAAAGAATTGGTGGTAGCCTCGGAAAATCCGATTTATCTTTTGATTCTAAATGGTTTTAAAGGCTTATATTCTCGCATCGGTAGCTTGTATTTTGCCCAGGAGCAAGGGCGTGAGATATCAAGAACTTATTATCAAAAGCTGATTGACCTGGCCAAGGAAAATAAATTTGATGATGCGGTATTTGCTGTGCGTAAATACGGTATCGAATCCGGTAAGCTCTGGTTGGAGCTAAAAGAAGACGTATTAAAAGAATTATCCGACTAACAGGTATATTTCTTATCAATGAAAAAGCCGGCAATAAAATTGCCGGTTTTTTTGTATATGAATGGTGGAGAAGCTTACTTTAGTGAGGCCCGCTCCTGTTACCTTAAATTTACAGTTGTTCCTGGGGTTCTATGTCAGGACAACGGGCAATAACATCGTCTTCACCGCTTTTATTGGCCTGAACGAGTTTGACATCAAATTGCCATAAATAATGTAAGTGCTTGAGTACTTCACTCTTGGAGTCGGCCAAGGGCACGCCTTTATGTGGAGTATGGCGTAGGGTCAGGGCACGGTCCCCGTTAATATTGGTATCAATAATCTGTATATTAGCCTCCAGGTTGCTCAGGTTATATTGGTTGGACAAGGTGGTGCGCAGTTTTTTATAACCTTGTTCATTATGGATTGCGCCAATTTCCACATAATTATTGCTTTCGTCGTCATGGATATGAAATAACTTGAAGTCCCGCATCAGTTTCGGGGAAAGAAACTGGCTGATAAAACTTTCATCCTTGAAGTTTTCCATGGCAAAATGCACGGTATCTAACCAGTTGCTACCGGCAATTTCCGGAAACCATTGCTTATCTTCTTCGGTAGGGTGCTCACAGATGCGCCGGATATCGATAAACATATTAAATCCGAGGGCATAAGGGTTAATGCCTGAGTAATAAGGACTGTTATACTCGGGTTGTGCCACTACACTGGTATGGCTGTGCAGAAACTCCATCATAAATTTGTCGGTCACTAACCCCTCATCATAAAGGTGGTTTAGTATGGTGTAATGCCAGAAACAGGCCCAGCCTTCGTTCATTACCTGGGTTTGTTTTTGCGGGTAGAAATATTGTGATATCTTTCGTACAACCCGGACTATTTCACGTTGCCAGGGTTTAAGCAAAGGCGCATTTTTTTCGATAAAATATAAAATATTTTCCTGGGGTTCGCTGGGAAATGTGGTTTTGTTTACGGCTTCCTGTGCTTGTGCTGCCGGCAGGGTGCGCCAGAGGGAGTTAACCTGGGACTGAAGATATTCTTCCCGGTCTTTTTGCCGTTTCAGCTCTTCATCCAGGGAGATTTTTTGTGGCCTTTTGTATCTGTCGACGCCATGATTCATCAAGGCGTGACAGGCATCCAAGGTAGACTCTACCTCGGAAATACCATATTTGTTTTCACATTCGGCGATATAGTTTTTGGCAAACAATAAATAGTCTATGATGGAACTGGCATCTGTCCAGGACTTAAACAGGTAATTGCCTTTGAAAAAGGAATTATGGCCATAGCAGGCATGCGCCATTACCAGGGCCTGCATGGTCATAGTATTTTCTTCCATTAAATAGGCAATACAGGGATCTGAGTTGATCACTATTTCATAGGCAAGCCCCATACGTCCCCGTTTATAGGTTTGCTCTGTTTGGATGAATTTCTTACCAAAGGTCCAGTGGTTATAACCAATTGGCATGCCTACAGACGCGTAAGCGTCCATCATTTGTTCGGCAGCGATCACTTCTATTTGATTGGGGTAGGTATCAAGGCGATAATGCTCAGCTACCCGGGCGATCTCTGTCTGATACTGTTTTAATAAATCAAATGTCCAGTCTGGGCTGTCATCAAGCGGTTTGCGTTTGGCCATATCCTCACCTACTCGCTAGCAAATTATCCTGTTGTTTTTATCTCTTGGGTATTCTTGTGAAATAAGTCCCTGAATACTGGGTATATATCGTCAACGGTTTTAATATGCCGCATGGCAAAATGCGGATTATCTTTTTCAAGTTGCTGGTACTGTTGCCAAAGTGTTTGATGCGCTCTCTGGGTGATCTCTATATAGCTGAAATATCGTGTTTTCGGTAAAATCTTATCTGCTAACAGTTTACGGCAATAAGGAGAATCGTCAGCCCAGTTATCACCGTCCGAAGCCTGGGCGCCATAGATATTCCAGTTTGAGCTGCTATAGCGCTCTTCAACCACTTTAATCATAAGTTCAAGGGCGCTTGATGCTATGGTGCCGCCGGTTTCCTGGGAGTAGAAAAATTCCTGCTCATCCACTTCCTTAGCTTGGGTATGGTGGCGGATATAAATAACATCTATGGTTTTATAGGTACGGGTTAAAAACAGGTAGAGTAAAATATAAAAGCGTTTGGCGATGTCTTTGGTTGCCTGATCCATAGAGCCGGAAACATCCATTAAACAGAACATCACAGCTTTAGACGTCGGTACCGGTTGCCGGGTATAGTTGCGAAACCTTAAATCGAAGGTGTCGATAAAAGGCACTTTGGCGATTTTTTGTTTTAACTGGCTTATTTCTTCGCTTAACTCACGCTTTTCTTTAACATGTTCATGGGTATCATTATTGAGTTGCTCGAGCTTGTGCTGGCACTCTTTTAATCGGCGGCGTTTATCGGATGTCATGGCAATACGCCGGGCGATAGAGCCCTGCAGTGATTTCACGATATCGATATTGGCGGGCACACCTTCGGCGCAAAAACCGGCACGCACGGTTTTATATTCGATTAACTTATCGAGCTGGTTTTTCTCCAGGTTGGGCAGCTCCAAATCTTCAAAGAGCAGGTTTAAGTATTCATCTTTGGAAATTGAGAAGATAAAATCATCTTCGCCTTCCCCTGAATCACTCGCTTCGCCTGGTCCACCGCCTTGTCCTTGACTCTGGGGTGGACGGGGGATACGGTCCCCTGTGCTGAACTGGTCGTTGCCCGGGTGTATCCTGTCCTGAACGCCTCCTTTTCCTGTATGGAATATTGGCTCGCTCAAGTCTTTTTTCGGGATAACAATGCTTTCACCGCTGTCAACATCTGTGACGCCGCGTTTATTGATGGCATCAGAAACCGATTTTTTGATCTGACTTTTATAGCGGCGCAAAAAACGCTGCCGATTGACGGTACTTTTGTTTTTACTGTTTAACCGGCGATCGATAAAGTTGGTCATTTAATACTCCCCATACCTAAGGTTAAGAGCCTAAGGTTAAGCGCCAAGGTTAAGAGGATTTTCTTACGCGCAAGTACCATTCTGACAGTAACCTGACTTGTTTTTGGGTATATCCTTTGGCCATCATGCGCTCAACAAAATCATCATGTTTTTGCTGATCATCGGCTGAGGTTTTGGCATTAAAGGAGATCACCGGCAACAAGTCTTCGGTATTGGAGAACATTTTCTTCTCAATTACCGTTCTGAGTTTCTCATAACTGGTCCATACCGGATTTTTTCCGTTATTATGGGCTTTGGCCCTTAATACGAAATTGACGATTTCATTACGGAAATCTTTGGGGTTGCTGATGCCTGCGGGTTTTTCGATTTTCTCCAACTCGTTATTTAAAGCTTCCCGGTCAAATAACTGCCCGGTTTCGGCATCCCGGTATTCCTGATCCTGGATCCAGAAATCGGCATAGGTGACATAACGATCGAATATGTTTTGCCCGTACTCGGAATAAGATTCTAAATAGGCAGTTTGAATTTCCTTGCCGATAAATTCGATATATTCCGGGGTGAGGAAACCTTTAATGAATTCCAGGTATTGCTCGGCTGTTTCTTTGGGTAATTGTTCCCGCTCAACCTGCTGTTCTAACACGTAGAATAAATGCACCGGGTTGGCGGCAACTTCGTTATGGTCAAAATTAAAGACCCGGGATAATATTTTAAAGGCAAAGCGGGTGGATAATCCCGACATGCCTTCGTCTATGCCGGCATAATCCCGGTATTCCTGGTAGGATTTGGCCTTGGGATCGGTATCTTTAAGGCTTTCACCGTCATAAACCCGCATTTTGGAATAAATACTGGAATTTTCCGGATCTTTTAACCGGGACAGCACAGAAAACTGCGCCAGGGTTTCCAGGGTGTCTGGAGCACATTGGGCATCTTTTAACTCGCTGTTCTCAATGAGTTTCTTGTAGATATTGACTTCTTCTGACACCCGCATGCAATAAGGCACTTTGACTATATAAACACGATCGAGAAATGCCTCATTGTTTTTATTGTTTCTGAATGTTTGCCACTCAGATTCGTTGGAGTGGGCGAGTAAAATCCCCTGGAAAGGCAGGGCGGAAAGGCCCTCGGTAGGGTTGTAATTTCCTTCCTGGGTTGCGGTTAATAACGGGTGCAAGACTTTGATCGGCGCCTTGAACATTTCGACAAATTCCATTAGCCCCTGGTTGGCACGGCAAAGGGCGCCTGAGTAGCTATAGGCATCGGGATCATTTTGGGCGAAATGCTCAAGCTGGCGAATATCCACCTTGCCTACCAGAGCGGAAATGTCCTGGTTGTTATCATCGCCGGGTTCGGTCTTGGCAACGGCGATTTGATCCAGTATCGACGGGTAAACTTTTACCACTTTAAACTTGGCAATATCCCCTTTAAATTCATGCAGGCGTTTTGCCGCCCACGGGGAGATAATATTATTAAGGTAACGCAGCGGAATGTCATATTCGTCCTGTAAGACCTTGCCGTCGGCGTTACTATCAAATAAACAAAACGGATGATCATTGACAGGGCTTCTCTCGCCGTTGGCACTGAGCACATAAATCGGCTCCTGCTGCATTAAAGACTTCAATTTTTCTGCCAGGGAAGATTTACCGCCGCCAACCGGGCCGAGCAAGTACAGGATTTGTTTCTGCTCTTCCAGTCCCTGGGAGGCATGGGTTAAATAGGACACTATTTGTTCGATTGATTCTTCCATCCCGTAAAATTCTTCAAAGGCCGGGTATCTGGCAATAACCCGGTTGGAGAATATCCGGCTTAACCTCGGTTCGGTAGAAGTATCAACCATCTCAGGGGAGCCTATCGCCTTTAACAGCCGCTCTGCAGCGCTGGCATAGGCGAATTTGTCTTCCCGACAAATATCTAAAAATTCCTGTAAGCTAAATTCTTCTTCTTGTGCTTGTTCATAGCGCGACTGATAATGATGAAAAATGCTCATACTCGTCTCCAATCGAAATCAAAGGTGTATAAAATAAAGACCGAGAAATAGTGTTATCTATTTATAAGCGTAGTTGCTAATTTGCCAAGCACGTAATTAATAGTGCTTTTTTTGTAACTTATTGTCGTATTAGGAATGTTTGGCCAATAAAATCGAAAACATCAGCTTCCGGCTTTCGCTCTAACCAGGTTGCTTTTATTGGTCTGTTTTGGTTACTTGTCAGTGATAAAAAAGGTGCAAACCGTTAAGAATTGCAAAGTCTCAAATATCGGCATCAAGATACGGGCGTAGCGTATATACAGCTGGTTATCTTAACGTATCCGGCACCGGAGTCTTGAGATATCTTGTCACACTTCTTGTTTGACTCTGCCAGCGGCAAATAGTTGTTCTTTTTTGGTGATTATTTTACCGGCGTCGAGATCAAAAAAGCCAGTGACAGGCACCGGCTTTTAAACTTTGCTGATACCATATAGCGGGTAATGTGGGATCAGCTAATGGCTTGGTTTTGGCTTAAGCAAAGTTTGCTGAAGCAAAGTCCCAGTTAGCCAGAGCCCAGAAGGCTTCCATATAGTTAGGACGAAGGTTACGATAATCGATGTAATAAGCATGCTCCCATAAATCTACGGTTAGCAGCGGGGTAACACCTTCTTCTGTTAACGGCGTAGCGGCATTGGAAGTATTAACAATTGCCAGGCTGCCATCGGCATTTTTCACTAACCAGGTCCAGCTAGAGCCGAAGTTGTTGATGGCGCTGTCGGTGAATTTTGCTTTAAATTCAGCGAAAGAGCCAAAGTTGGCGTTGATCGCTTCGGCCAGGGCACCGCTAGGCTCGCCGCCACCGTTAGGGCTTAAGCTGTTCCAGTAGAAAGTGTGGTTCCAGATCTGTGCAGCATTATTGAAAATTCCAGCAGAAGATGATTTTACTATCTCTTCTAACGATTTGTTTTCAAAATCGGTTCCTTCGATTAAACCGTTCAGCTTAACTACATATGTGTTGTGATGCTTACCATAGTGATATTCCAAAGTTTCTTCAGAAATATGTGGTGCCAGGGCATCTTTTGCATAAGGTAGTGCTGGTAACTCTATAGCCATTTTTTTCTCCAGGAATGTATTATAAATATTTTTTCTTGCACAAAAATAAAGAAGTAGTTTGTTTTTACTAAAAACCAAGTAAAATACTCGGGTTTTAAAAAACCTGCATAGTTTAACCAAATATATGGGTATTGCCAGAATATTTATCAAGTGCAGTAAGTTTTAATATTATTTTTTATTTTTGCATTTTCTTCTTCAGGTTTTACACCTAAATAATGCAGGATAAATAAAATAAGCAGTTTATTTCGGTTGATTCTTTTGGGATAAGCCCCCATATAGCCAGTCAACTTGCATATTTTTATTGGTCACAGTACAGAGGTCATTATGGACACAGTTGAACGTATTAAACAACAAATCGCCGAGAACCCCATCATGTTATATATGAAAGGCTCTCCTAAATTACCTAGCTGTGGATTTTCTGCACAATCGGCACAAGCCCTGATGTCTTGTGGTGAAAAGTTTGCGTATGTCGATATCCTGCAAAACCCGGATATCCGCGCCGAATTGCCTAAATACGCCAACTGGCCGACTTTTCCCCAATTATGGGTGGAAGGTGAATTAATCGGCGGTTGTGACATTATTTTGGAAATGTTTCAGCAGGGGGAATTACAAACCCTGATTAAAGAAACAGCAGATAAGAACCGTTCAGAAGAAAATGCATAAGATTGCATTGAAATATTAATTAGTGCCACCATAGTAGTGGTGTTAATCAATCCGAGCATGCATGTGTCCAACATGTGTGGTCAATATAATTAAACCTTGGAGAATAATAATGAGTGTATTAGTTGGTCGTCCAGCACCAGATTTTACTGCCGCAGCAGTTTTAGGTAGTGGTGAAATTGTTGAAAACTTCAATTTAGCCGAAGCTATTAAAGGAAAGAAAGCAGTAGTATTCTTCTATCCATTAGACTTTACATTTGTTTGTCCATCAGAATTACTTGCTTTTGATCACCGTATGGATGAGTTCAAAAGCCGTGGTGTTGAAGTTATCGGTGTTTCTATCGATTCACAGTTTTCTCATAATGCATGGCGTAATACGCCGGTAAATGAAGGTGGTATTGGTCCGGTTCAATACACTTTAGTTGCTGATGTTAAACATGAAATCTGTCAGGCATATGACGTTGAGCACCCAGAAGCCGGTGTTGCTTTCCGTGGTTCTTTCCTTATCGATGAAGAAGGTAACGTACGTCACCAGGTAGTGAATGACTTACCACTTGGCCGTAACGTTGACGAAATGATCCGTATGGTTGATGCGCTTCAATTCCACCAGGAGCACGGTGAAGTTTGTCCAGCTGGCTGGAACAAAGGTGACAAAGGTATGACAGCTTCTCCAGAAGGTGTTGCTTCTTACCTGGCCGATAACGCCGATCAGTTATAAGTGATTGCTCAGGCCTGAGGGCCTGAAAGGTTACCATTAAAAAGCCAGCTTCGCGCTGGCTTTTTATATTAGGGTGTATGCAGTGGTAACATGTTAATAAACAAAGACAGGATAATGTAGTAATATCCCGTTATAGCTTATCTCCCTGAACTCCTAAGCATTACTGGCTTTTTTTGAGCTGCCGGTTTCTGCTGACTCACTGGCACAGCTTTCTTCACTCTCTGCCTCATCTGCAAGTGGCCAGCCGCCTAAGGCCTGCCATTTATTGACGATATGACAGAACAACTCTGCGGTTTTTTCCGTATCATATAACGCCGAATGGGCTTCATTACCGTTAAACTCAATGTTGGCGGCAGCACAAGCTTTTGCCAATACCGTTTGTCCCAGCGCCAGTCCCGATAATGTCGTGGTATCAAAACTGACAAAAGAGTGAAACGGGCTGCGCTTGATTCCACAACGGGTAGTGGCGGCATTAAGGAAGCCTAAGTCAAAGGAAGCGTTATGAGCGACGATAATAGCCCGCTGGCAACCGGCGACTTTCATTTTTTTCCTGACCAGCTTAAAAATTTCTTTTAACGCTTCTTTTTCATCAACGGCTGCTCTTAACGGGTTTTCGGGATCTATCCCGGTAAAGGCGAGGGCCGCCGGTTCAAGGTTGGCTCCTTCAAACGGGTTGACATTAAAATGTATGGTTTCATCAATGGAAAATAAGCCGGAAGCTTCATCCAGGGCTAATACCGAAGCGGCGATTTCCAACAGGGCATCGGTTTGTGCGTTAAAACCTGCGGTTTCAACATCAATGACCACGGGAAAGTAACCCCTGAACCTTTGGGCGAAAGCGGTTTTTTGATTACTGACATCAATTGTTTGGCTTGATGAAGACTCTGACATAGAAAAATAAGGGTACTGAATATTAATTTTGGGGGGATTATCGCAGAAAATTAGTTTGAAAACGACACTATTATAGTAAGCCTTTGCTATAGTTTTTTTATTTTTACTGATAAAGTGTTAAAGTAACTATTGAAATTGCCGATATAACTAATGCCGCTTAATAAATCGTATTTTTAGAATTATGAAAAAACAAATTGCGTCAATTCTGCTGTTATTCTTCATGGGCCAGGCACAAGGCGGGATCCGGCAATATAGTGCCGACTTGGATTCTTCCCAATGGCAACTGGCGAATGACTCACGCCTGGAATGCACTTTATCCCATAAAATCCCCAATTATGGCGAAGCACGCTTTTATAGCAAAGCCAGCCGTAAGATGAATATGGAATTTGAGCTGGACATGTTATTGCTGCCGGATAATTATGCCCTGGCAGAAGTTCGTTCGGTTGCGCCGCGCTGGCGTCCCGGGGTAGGCGATCATGTACTGGCAAAAATGAAGTTACACAAGCAGTTTACCCCCAGCCTGCCGAAAAAAGTCGCCTGGGCGATGTTAAGTGAGCTAGAGCAGGGCATGAGTCCGACCTTCTTTTATAATGACTGGTATAACGAGCAGGATAAAATTTCTGTTGGTTTATCAACGGCAAAATTTCAAAAGGCGTATCAGAAATTTGTCGGTTGTGTCGGTAACCTGCTGAATTTCAGTTTTGAAGATATTTCTTATACGGTACTTAATTACCAGTCAAACAGCGATGAGTTTACTAAGTCGTCAGCAAAGCGTATGGCGATGATTTCCGAATACCTGAGCCTGGACCCGGATCTTGAGCTGGTATTAATTGATGCTTATTCAGATAGTTATGGTGGACGTTGGACTAACTTGAAGTTATCTGAGAAACGGGCCAATAAAATCCGTGAATATTTTGTCGCCAACGGCATAGATCCGAGTAGGATTGAAGCCAGCGGATACGGTGAGAAACGCCATATTGCCTCGAACCGGACCACCTTAGGACGGGGTAAAAACCGCCGCGTGGTCATACATATGGAAAAACCTTAGCCCCGCAGCATCGGGAGTAAGGAAAAGTTAACGGATAGTTAACTATCCGGGCAATTTATTTAGCTGAATTTTCTAATTAATTGTTGAATAGGCCATTAGGTTAAACTAACCTAATGGCCTATTTTTTCAAGGGAAGTTCAATAAATGAAATTCTTTGCACGTTTGGCGGTGCTACTTGCTGCCTTTGCAACTCCATCACTTTGGGCACAGGTTAATGATGCCTATACCTATGCTAACTATGATCAGGTAAAAATTAAGCATGTTTACTTAGATCTTGCGGTCGACTTTGATGAAAAATCACTTAAAGGTTTTGCCGAATTATCTCTGAACTGGTTAAGCGACAGTGCCAAGCCTATCTATTTAGATACCCGGGACTTAGTGATCCACAAGGTACAGGCGCAGAAGTCAAACGGCCAGTGGCAAAAAGTCAGTTTTAAACTGGCACAGCGCGATGATGTCCTGGGCTCAAAGCTTACCGTTAAGCCGGGCTTTAAAGCGACAAAGTTAAGGGTTTACTACAACTCCACCGAGAAGGCCTCCGGCCTGCAATGGTTGACGCCGCAGCAAACAGCAGGCAAGAAAAAGCCGTTTATGTTCAGTCAGAACCAGGCCATTCATGCCCGCTCCTGGATCCCTATTCAGGATACCCCGAGTGTCCGGGTAACCTATACCGCCAGAATTAAAACCGACAGTGATGTGCTGGCGGTCATGAGCGCGAATAATACCCCGGATACGGCAAGAGACGGCGACTATTTCTTCTCTATGCCGCAGGCGATCCCACCTTATCTGATTGCAATCGGTGTCGGTGACCTTGAATTTAAGGCCATGAGCGATATTACCGGTGTTTACGCCGAAAAAAGCGTACTCGATAGCGCGGTAGCCGAATTTAATGATACCCAGGCGATGATCGATGCTTCTGAAAAGCTTTTTGGCGCTTACCGCTGGGGTCGTTATGATCTGTTGATTTTACCGCCGAGCTTCCCTTTTGGTGGTATGGAAAACCCAAGGTTATCTTTTATCACGCCAACGGTAATTGCCGGCGACAAATCCCTGGTAAACCTGATTGCCCACGAATTAGCTCACTCCTGGTCCGGTAACCTGGTGACCAACGAAAGCTGGCGCGATCTGTGGTTAAACGAAGGTTTTACCAGTTATGTTGAAAATCGCATCATGGAAGAAGTCTTCGGTCGTGATCGCGCGGTGATGGAGCAGGCGCTTGATGCCCAGGGGCTTAACTTTGAAATTGCCGAGCTTAGCCCGGGTGATACCCAGTTATATATCGATCTGGCAGGACGCGATCCCGATGATGCCTTCTCAGGTGTGCCTTATACCAAGGGCCAGTTATTCCTGATTTATTTAGAGCAGAAATTCGGGCGTCAGCGTTTTGATGAATTCATCCTTAACTACTTCGATAGCCACGCTTTTGAAAGTCTGGGGACAGCAAACTTTGTCAAATACCTGAAAAAAGAATTGCTGCAAAAGTATCCGGATATTGTCAGCGATGCAGAAGTCAATGAGTGGATTTACGAGCAGGGTCTGCCGACTTTTGTGCCTAAACCTACCTCAGATGCCTTTAAAAACATCGATACGCAAATTAACCAGTTATTAAGCGATGAAATTACTTTAGCGCAAGTGCCAACGGCAAACTGGACCTTGCATGAGTGGTTGCATTTTATCAACAATTTGCCGCTTAATATTTCTTTAGAGCGTATGGCCAGCCTGGATAAGGCATTTAACCTGACCCACAGCCAGAATGCCGAAATTGCTCATGCCTGGTATTTATTATCGTTAAGGGCGGGTTATGACAAGGTTTATTCGGCGATGTCTGATTACCTGATCGGCATTGGCCGCCGTAAACTGATTGTGCCGCTTTATAAAGTCCTGGCAGAGTCGGAGCAGGGTAAAGCCTGGGCCAAGAAAGTTTACTTGCAAGCCCGTCCGGGATACCACCCGCTGGCGCAGGGCACGGTTGATGCTATCTTAAAAGACTAGTTTCTGACCCGGTCGAATAATTCGGCGTTTTATATCAGCCCTGATGAAGGCAGCTCATTTGATATGAGCTGCCTTTTTTATACATGGCGTAAATTACTTTAAGGTTTCGGGATGGTGATTTTAAGAACCTTGATTTTAGCAAGATAAGGAGCCGGTGTTATTACTTCATTTTTAATATATCGACCTGGCGCTGTTTATCCTGCTCGGAAATAACGAGACGGAGCTCTGCGCTCTCGTGGCTAAAAACCATGGTTAACCGCCCGCGTTTTCTTTCCCGGCTGCTGGGCTCGCCGTAATGCTGTTGGTATAAGCTGACAATAGCCTGTTCGCTTTCCCGGGTGAAATAATTAACCACGGCGGGTAAATTGTCATCAAACCGGGCAAATACCCGGGCATCTTGCGGTAAAGGAATATTTTCAGATAAATTTGAGGGCTCAATAGCGGCAACCGGCCAGGTTAAGCACAAGACAGTGCTGCATAACACTAATAAAGAGGTGATCTTCTTCATCCTGACAGACTCCACAGGCTAAGGTATAGGCAAGCTTTATCCGAAGTTTAGCCGAAGACGGCAGAAAACCCTATTAAAAATCAAATACAAACCCAGTTAACGATGAGTTAAGTGGCAATAGTTAACCCTCTTGATAACATTTTAAGATCGTAGATAAGCAATATCTTTAGGGGGAAACCTAAGTAAGTTGAAGCCGTAATAAAAAGGCCTGAAAGATTAACCTCTCAGGCCTTACATTGCTCTTAAGCTGAAAACAGCTTCAGATTAAATATTATGACCGGGTAACAAATTCCCCGCGGTAGTTATCTACCCATAACGCGGTAGCGCCGCAGATGGCTACCGGCATCACGATCAGGTTAATGATCGGCACCATGGAAAATACCATCACGGTAAGGCCGAAGCTGTAACTCAGGCTTTTGTTTTGCTGCAGCGCCGCTTTCATTTCACTAAAGGGCACTTTATGGTTATCAAACGGGTAGTCCTTATATTGCACCGCCATCATCCAGGCAATAAACAAAAACCAGATCAATTGGCCGATAACGGGTAAAAACCACATAATAAGGAAAAAGCCGATGGCCCGGGGCAGGTAATATTTTAATTTGCACCATTCCCGCCCTAAAGTCCTGGGAATATCTTTGATGATATCCGTTATTTTGCCGTCATCAAGCTGATGGCCGGTGAGCTTTTGCTCGATCTTTTCCGATAAAAGGCCGTTAAAAGGCGCCGCCAGCCAATTGGCGACGGTACTGAAGATAAAAGAGAAGATCACTAACAGGGTAAATAAAGCCAGCGGCCAGAGCACATAACCTATCCAGCTGAGCCAGTCGGGTACCATGCCTTCAACCATGGCCATATAATGCTCGAGTTCGAGGAAAAGATAATAAAAGGCAATGGAGAAAAACAGTAAATTAACCAACAAGGGGATAAAAACGAAACGGCGTACCCCTTTAAGGCGGATGAGTTCAAAGCCCTTGATAAAATAACCTGCGCCGCTGTTGGCGTGAGGTGCATGAGTTGTTAGCTGCTGATAAGACATAGCCGGCATTATTTCCCGTCACTTGATATTACAGGGCGATTATAAGGGGCAGCTAACAGGAAGAACAGCGCTGAGATGTTACAAAGTAAAACATTTTCTGGTAAAGTCTGCCCATAATGACAATAACATCCACGGTTTACGAAAAGGTTTATGAAAATATCTACCCGCTCCAGCCTTAACTTCTCCTCTTTGCCAAGTCCTAAGTACTTGGTTCGCTAAGGTTTATGCGTTTAAAGCAAATTAAACTTGCGGGTTTTAAATCTTTTGTTGATCCGACCAAGGTGCCGTTTGAGCAGCAAATGACTGCCATCGTTGGTCCCAACGGCTGTGGCAAATCTAATATTATCGATGCGGTGCGCTGGGTGCTGGGGGAAAGCTCGGCAAAAAACTTGCGCGGCGATGCCATGACCGATGTCATCTTCAACGGTGCCGCGACTCGAAAGCCCGTGGGCCAGGCCAGTGTTGAACTCTTGTTTGAAAATACCACGGGACGTTTACAGGGCTCAATGGCGGATCGCAGCGAAGTTTCCATTAAACGCAGCGTCAACCGTGACAGCATTAACAGTTATTTTCTTAACGGCTCAAAATGCCGCCGTAAAGATATTACCGATATCTTTTTAGGCACAGGCCTGGGGCCGAGAAGTTATGCCATTATCGAACAAGGCACCATTTCCCGGTTGATCGAATCCAAGCCGCAGGAATTAAGGGTGTTTATCGAAGAGGCGGCGGGAATTTCCAAATATAAGGAGCGCCGCCGTGACACCGAGAACCGTATCCGCCATACCCGGGAAAACTTAGAGCGCTTGTCGGATATCCGCAGCGAACTGGCGTTGCAGGTGGATAAATTACATCAGCAGGCAGAAGCGGCCAAACGTTTTAAAACCCTTAAAGCCAGTGAGCGCAAATACAAGGCCGAGCTGGCGGTATTGCGCTGGCGGGCCTTTGATGAAAAATATAAGTTTAACCAGCAAGAAATTACCCGGCGTCAGGGAGAAATTGAAGATCTGGTGTTGAAGAAAAACCAGCAGCAGGCGGCGCTTTTCCAGGCAAAACAGGCGCTGACCGACGACAGCGACGAACTGGTGAAGCTGCAACAGCAAAAATTGCAAAAAAGCAATGATATCGCCCGCCTCGAGCAAAACCTCAAACACAGCAAACAGCGCCAGCAATTGCTGTTGCAAGAGCTGGAAAAATACCGCCAACAAGTTGCACAGGCGAGTAAAGAGGTGAGCGCGGATGAAGAAAAGCTGGCCCGGGTCAGCCTGATGCTGGATGAAAAGCTGCCTGAGCTGGCACTTGCCCAGGAGCAGTTGGCGCAGCTGCAACAGGTGGCGGAGCAATATCAGGATGAGCAACACAAGTGGCAACAAAGCTGGGAGCAGCATCAGCAGGAGCTGCACGAACATAAACGCCTTCAGGCATTGTTGGAAAGCAAGATCAGCGCGCAGCTGGTACTTATTGAGCGAAGTCAGGTCCGCCAGCAGGCACTAACGGATGAAAGTGGGCAACTGGAGCAACATCAGCAGGGACATGTTGTTGATGAGCAGCAACAGGCACTCGCCCTGGCACAGGCAAGCCTGGATGAAGGTTTGTATCAGCAGCAGGAATTGACGGAGCAAATTTCAGTATTACAGCAACAAATAACAGAGCATCAACAAGGGCTTGCCAAAAGCCAGGGGCTTGAGCAGGCGCTTGTTGCTAATTTAAGCCAGCTTGAGGACAGACAGGCACAGCAGCCAGAATGGGGACTGGAGCAGACAAGCTGGTTAAAAAGCCAAAATATCGAATATAGCGGTGCTTTTTTCGAGGGGTTAACGGTTGAACCTGACTGGGAGCTGGCCGTTGAACAGGTGCTGTCGTATTGGCTCGAAGCTGGGGTTGTCGATAGCTTACCGTCGGCATTGCCGTTGGAGACGGCGTTATTGGTCACCAAGCTAGGCAATGATGTTGCGGGTGAAAGTAAACTTGAGAGCAAGCCGAAGACCCTGGCAGAAAAAGTAAGCGGGGCAGGGGCTTTTCAGCCTTGGCTAAATCAAATCTATGTTGCAGCCGATTTGGATGCAGCACGATTAGTACTCGTGTCACTGGCCCCCGCAGAGTCGGTAATTTGTCCCGATGGCAGCTGGTTAGGGCACGGCTTTTTAAAAAAGGGCACCCTAGGTGTTTCATCGGATGCCTTGCAGCGTAAGCAAAATATCATGGCACTGAAAGCCCAACTTGCAGCCCTTGGAGATGAAAGAAGCGGGTACGAGCAAGCCTTACAAGTCCTGATAAAAAACCTGAAACAGGCGCAGCAGCAGGATAAAGATCTTACCGGGCAGTTAAAGCAAGTCCGGGATCAGGTCCAGCAGTTACAGCAAGAGCTGTTGTTAACTCAACAGCAAGTAAAACACGAACAGCAAAGAAGCGCACTGATACAGTCAGAGCTTAAGCAGTTATCCGGGCAAATAAAAGCCGAGCAGGCCGAACTTGATCGCCTGCAGCATGAACAGGCAGAGAGTAGTGCAGGGCGTGAAGATGAAGGGCGTACCCGGGCGCTGAAAGTACAGCAGGAGCAAATTCAGCAGCAATTGCAAACGGTGCAGGTAAAAATCCGTAACTGCCAGCAGGAAAATCATCAGCAGGCACTGGAAATAGAGCAGGGTAAAAGCCAGAAGTCTCATCTTCAGCACAATATCACCAGGGCGTCCGAGCAGCTGACAGGGTTAAAACAACAGTTAGAGGAAAGTGAGCAACAGCTGGCATCGCTAACGGACCCGGGCGAGCAGGACAGCAGTATCTTGCAGCATCAGCTTGAACAAATGCAGACGCTGGAGCAGGCATTGGCGGTTATTACGGAAAAACAAACCGGTGCCCGGCATAGCATCGCTGAGATAGAGCAGCAGCAACAAGCCAATCAGAAACTGCAGGAAAAACTCAAAGAGCAGATGGCAAAATTTCAGCTCGACGGTGAGAGCTACCGGTTGCGTGCCGAAGCATCCTTGGAGCAGTTGGCTGAAATGCAGCAAAGTTTGCCCGAAGTTAAAGCTTCGATGCCTGCTGAGGCAAAAGAATCGGTGTGGCAGGGGCACATTATTCGTCTTGGAAAAGACATTAATCAGCTTGGAGCGATTAATTTAGCGGCAATTGAAGAATATAATAGCCAAATGGCACGAAAAACTTTCCTGGATTCGCAAAATGATGATTTAACTCAAGCGATTACCACGTTAGAATCAGCGATAGAAAAAATTGATAAAGAAAGCCGTCATAAATTTAAACTCACCTTTGATCAGGTTAACCAGGATCTTAAAGGTTTGTTCCCAAAAGTTTTTGGCGGCGGCAGTGCTTATCTTGCCTTAACCGGTGATGATTTGCTCGATACCGGGGTCAGCATCATGGCCCGGCCGCCGGGCAAAAAAAATAGCACAATTCACCTGTTATCGGGTGGTGAAAAGGCGCTGACCGCTTTATCATTGGTGTTTGCCATCTTCAGGTTGAATCCGGCACCCTTTTGTATGCTGGATGAAGTGGATGCCCCTTTGGATGATGCCAATGTGGGACGGTTTTGTAACCTGGTGCGGGAAATGTCGCAAACGGTACAGTTTATCTATATCAGTCATAATAAAATTGCGATGGAAATGGCTTCTCATCTCACCGGCGTGACCATGTTTGAACCGGGTGTTTCAAGAATGGTCGCCGTTGATATTGATGAAGCGATTGCTATGGCAGAAGTATCTTAACAATAGGCTCGGTGATGGAAGATAGTTTCAGAAATACATTACTTATAATCAGTGCAGTGGTCATTGGTGCCATTTTTGTCCATGGCTTGTGGACGATCCGCAAAAATAAGAATCCTTATAAGTTAAAGGCCGATAACGCCAAAATCGAACCTGTATCCGAGGAAGTCGATAAAAGTGGTTTCGATCAATACGGCGTCGGCCAGCCGAAAGTGGCGGGCCAGTCAGCAGCGGCCAACCAGCACAAAGCTGTAGCGAACAGTGCAGCCCATGAACCTGAGATAAGCACTGAACAAGCACCAGCTGCGCCCGTAGCTGAGCAGATGCAAACTGAAACGGCGGCAGAAGAGCCTGAGCCTTTTTATGCCAACGAAGAGGCGCCGGTTATGGCGCCAATCGCAGGTAACGATCTGACTCCTGATCATGTTGAGCCTGCGTTAGGCAATATCGATGAAATAGAAGAAATGGCACCAGCCGTGCCGGGTCAGGGGGGCACCACCAAGACACTATTATCTGAAGCCGAGCAGGAAATGCTTGAGCCGGTAGAAATCGAGAAGCCGGTTTACCAGACCCCGGTGTCTCAGCCTAAACCCCAGGTTCAAAGAGCAGTACAAAAAGAGGTCAAAAAAGCTGCACCAGAGGCCAAGCCCAAAGGGGAAACCATAGAGCAGGAAGTGCTGGTACTTTCAGTGGTGATGCCGCAAAATCAGTTGATTTCAGGCGCGGCCTTGTTGCCGAGCTTGCTGACCCTGGGCATGAAATACGGCGATATGGGGATCTTCCATCGCCACCAGGACAATGCCGGTAACGGAAAAGTCACCTTCAGCCTGGCAAACATGATGAACCCGGGGACCTTTGATCTGGATAATATGGAAAGTTTTGCCACTCAGGGGGTGAGCTTGTTTATGACTTTGCCAAACGAGGGAGATGCCTTCGAGGTTTTCGAGCAGATGTTATCGGCGGCGAAACAGCTGGCCTCGGAATTTAACGGCCAGGTGCTTGACGATAAGCGCAGCGTGATGACCAAACAAACCGAGCAGCATTACATCAGTAATATCCGGGAGTTTGAGCGTAAACGCTGTATTGCCGGCGCCTAGAACCCTTCAAGCCTCTTGCCCCCATCACCGGCAAGAGGCTGTTGTCCTTCGAGTCACTTTTCCAACTAGATAAATTATTGCCCCGGCAGATATCCGGCTTAGGGCGAATATAAGAAACAACGAAAGAGAAATCACTAAACCCATGACTGAACAGCAGCTTTCAAGCCGTGTTGCCGAGCTTACCCGGCAAATCAATGAATACAATCACCAATATTATGTGCTTGACCAGCCCAGCGTGCCTGATGCGGAATACGATCGCCTGATGCGGGAGCTGATCGAGATTGAAAATAACCACCCGGCATTAAAAGCCCTGGACTCACCCAGCCAGAAAGTCGGGGGCGAGGCGCTAACGGCTTTTACCCAGGTGACCCACCAATTGCCTATGCTGTCCCTGGATAATGTCTTTTCTGCCGAAGAGTGGCAGGCGTTTGTGAAACGTTTGCATGACCGTTTGGGGTCAAGCGATACCTTGGCCATGTGCGCCGAGCCGAAACTCGACGGATTGGCGGTGAGCCTGCGTTACGAAGACGGCGTGCTGGTGCAGGCGGCAACCCGGGGGGACGGCAGTACCGGTGAGAATATCACCGAAAATATCCGCACCATCAAATCGATCCCGCTGCGCCTGAGCGGCGAAACTTATCCGGGGATTTTAGAAGTTCGCGGTGAAGTCTTTATGCCTAAAGCCAGCTTTGATGCCCTTAATGCACAGGCGATTAAAAAAGGCGAGAAAACCTTCGCCAACCCGAGGAATGCGGCAGCAGGCAGTTTGCGTCAGCTGGACTCGAAAATAACCGCTAAACGTAACCTGGCGTTTTATGCCTACGGTGTCGGTTTTGTCGGGGAGAGCACGGCTAATGCCTTGGGGCAGTCCTGGTTGGAAAACTCCCACTATGGACGCTTAGAGCAGCTAAAAACCTTAGGTCTGCCTATGTGTCCTGAAGTACGCCTGTTGAGCAATGAAAGCCAATGTCAGGCTTTTTACCAGGATATTTTGGACAGCCGTGAGCAGCTCAGTTATGAAATAGACGGCACGGTATTAAAAGTGGATGATATCGCGCTGCAAGAAAAGCTCGGTTTTGTTGCCCGGGCGCCGCGCTGGGCCACTGCCTACAAGTTTCCGGCGCAGGAAGAGCTTACCGTACTGGAAGATGTGGAATTCCAGGTGGGACGTACCGGTGCCATCACCCCGGTAGCCCGTTTAAAACCTGTGTTTGTCGGCGGGGTAACCGTCAGCAATGCGACCTTGCATAACCAGGATGAAATTGAGCGCCTGGAAATCAAAATAGCCGATACCGTAGTGATCCGCCGCGCCGGCGATGTAATCCCGCAAATTGTCAGTGTGGTGAAAGATAAACGCCCTGAAAATGCCCGGGATATTGAATTTCCCAAGGCCTGTCCGGTATGTGGCTCGGAAGTGGAAAAAGCCGAAGGGGAAGCGGTGCTTCGCTGTAGCGGCGGCCTGGTTTGCGGCGCGCAGCGTAAAGAAGCGATCAAACATTTTGCTTCCCGTAAGGCGCTGGATGTCGACGGTTTAGGGGATAAACTGGTGGAGCAGCTGGTGGACGAAAAGCTGATCTCAACACCGGCGGATTTATTCACCCTGACGGAGATCCAAGTCAGCACGTTAGAGCGCATGGGACAAAAGTCGGCCGCTAAGCTGTTAAAGTCGCTGGAGACGGCAAAATTAACCACCCTGGCGCGTTTCATATATGCCCTGGGGATCCGTGAAGTAGGGGAAACCACGGCGGCAAACCTGGCCAATCATTATCTTACCCTGGAAGCCATTATGGCGGCGGATGAAGAATCTTTGCTGGAGGTCAGCGATATTGGCGCCGTGGTGGCGCACAACATCTTGCACTTTTTCCAACAGGAAAATAACCGCCAGGTGCTGACGGCTTTGCTTGAGGTCGGTATTCACTGGCCGGAAATTGAAGTGAAAGCAGCCGACGAGCAGCCCCTTGACGGGCAAACTTTTGTCTTAACCGGTACGTTAAGTCAAATGGGCCGAAATGATGCCAAGGCGGCATTGCAAAGCCTGGGGGCCAAGGTTTCCGGCAGCGTTTCGGCGAAAACCCATTACCTGGTGGCAGGGGAAAAGGCCGGCTCTAAGCTGACCAAGGCGCAGGATTTAGGGGTTGATGTGTTAACGGAAGACGAGCTGGTGGCCCTGTTGACTGAGCATAAGGCCATGCCATGACAGACTTGTTAGCCGAAATGGGCCAGTGGCTGCGGCCCTACCAATATCAGCTGGCATTGGCGATCATCGCCACTTTGCTGGTGCTGTTTGGCAATGATATTAACCGCTGGCTGAAAAAGCTGCTCAGCGGGCAGCACTTTGTCGTTCGTCTGGTGGTTTTTGTTGTCGTGTGTGCTTTTGGTTATGGCCTGGCTACGGTTTGGCTCACGGCTTTGCTGGCCCAGCAGCTGGCAAAAATCCCCAATCTTTATTTTATGCCGGCTTGTCTGCTGGCATTTATCATACTGGGTCTGTTTGCCCAAAAGCAGCGGCAAATTTAACGCGGCCGCGCTTTCCTCCCGCGGAAGCTATGCTTCCGCATTTTTCATCTTTGGCGGTTCTTTTGGCTGTCCATCAAGCGCTAATCCTTGATAAGCAAGGTTTTACTTTAATTGGTATCACTTTTGCCTTTGCCCGGCGGGAATTAGATTAAACCAAGGATGGTTCAGGGATGAAATCTCATATTAAGCAAATGATCGTTAAGATTTTCGTTAATCAATACACGGGTATTTGGGCTTGTGCTTTGCTTGGCACTTGCGCTTTGATGTTAATGTTTTATTCACCCTTTTACTCTCCTGCTATATCCGGGCCAACCCCGGTGGCTGAGCTGTTTCGGTTTAGCCTTTTGGTTTAATTCTTAGTTTTATCCTTTTGGTTTAGTTAATCCAAACCCTTTATCCAATAGCCTGTGATGGTCATTCCCTGTGTTGAGGGGAATGGCCATCACCGACAGTCATTGGATCATTTTTATTATTTTTCAAGTTTAAGGAAAAACATATGCAAACAAACAGGCGTATCAAGATGCTACCGCCGTGTCTATTAAAATTTCTGCTCGTTCCTGTACTCGCCTTGCTGCTATCGGCATGGGCGCATGCCTTCTCTTCCCCTTTAATAGGGGAAAGACCCGATTTCAGCCGCTGGGCGGCTAAAGATATCGGCCAGGCCAGTATTCCCGGGAGTTTTACCCTTAATGACGATTTAACTATTGAGCTGCAGGGCTCAGGTAACGATATCTGGAATGAAGCGGATAATTTCTATTATCTTTACCGGGAAGTGACCGGCGATACCACTATCATCACCAAAGTGCACAGTGTTGAATACACCCATTACTGGGCCAAAGGGGCGGTGATGTTTCGTGAAACCCTGGAGCCCGGTTCGGTCAATATCGCGCTGGATTATGCCGCCGCCGGTAAGGTGGCGCTGCAATGGCGTCCGGTAGCCGATGAGCGTTCTTTTTATTTTAGCCGCAACGCCGGCACTATGCCGGTATGGTTAAAACTGCAAAGACAGGGTGATCGCTTTACTGGGTATTATTCCTTCGATGGCAGCAACTGGCAGCTGACCACCAGCCAAACCATAGACATGGCGGATACTTTCTATGTCGGCCTGGCCGCCAGTCCTCATGTGACCACGGCAACCAATGAAGTGATTTTTTCTGATGTTGAGCTTCATACCGTTGAGCCATACAGCGATAAAGCCAAGGTTTATCTGATGGCAGGCCAGTCCAATATGCAGGGGCATGGTGCTGTGAGTGCTTTGGCGACCACCTCAGGTGCCGACCTGGTCGCTAAGCGTGATGATGTCTTTATTAAAAATATCATTTCCAACAGCCGGGGGCTGGACGGACTGGCACCGGGCTATGGTGCGCGCAGCAGCAGTTATGGCGTGGAATTAAAAATGGGCAATGTACTTGGCGATGTATTGGAGGAAAATGTCTATTTGTTTAAGGGGGCTGAAGGGGGCACGACCTTGGACAATACTGCCCATTGGCGTCCGCTTGTCCATGGCGGTGAAGCGGGCAACTTGTATGATCAACTTATTAGCGGTTTTAAGGCCTTTATACAGGAGGAATTGGTTGCCAATAATATTGATTATGAAATTGCCGGTTTTATCTGGTTCCAGGGATATAACGACACTTTTGGCACAGAAGCGCTTTATGAAAACCATCTGCGCAATTTGATAAGCTCAGTGCGCACCGATTTAGCCCAGCCTGAATTGCCAGTAGTGATCACCCAGATCAATGACAATCGCGGCAGTGCCGGTGATATGGTGATGGCGGCGCAGGCTAAAGTGGCGCAGGAAGATCCCTTGGCTCGGCTGGTTTATACTGCAGATCAACGCCCTTATTACCACTACGGCCATGACAGTTATATTGTTATCGGTGAACGTATCGCCCGGGAAAGCTTAGCCTTTTTAAATTATGCGGTGACAACCTCGGATGAATATACTGCCAGCCCCGACACCGTATTAACCATTGATGCAGCAAACGGAGTGCTAACGAATGATGAAGGTGTGACCAGCGCCAATTTAGTTAGCGATGTCAGCCACGGCGCGCTTGTGCTTAATCAGGACGGCTCTTTTGAATACACGCCTGTTGCAGGTTATGTCGGTGAAGACAGTTTTACCTACCGCTCAATCAAAAATGGCCGTCAGGGCAACAGTGCCAAGGTGACCCTCTGGGTAAGGGATAACACAGATCCCCTGGTGCTGCATTATGATTTTGACGATACTAATGCCAGTGCCAATGAACAGGCTATTAAAGATATCGCTTCCGGCGTGCCTGCTGCCGTGGTGAAATCAGGGATCAGTTTTGAGCATCCCGGAGCCGTCAACACTTCGGCTTATTTTGACGGCAATACCGTACTGCATTATCTGAGCGAATACCCGGTTTATGACTTTTTGGATCTCAGCACAGATCAAGACTTTAGTATCTCTGCCTGGGTGAAACCCGATGCCGGCATTAGCGGTGAGCCTATCTTGATCAGCAATAAATATTATTACAACAGCAAGTGGGGCTTTGCCTTTACCCTGGCCAATAATGGCACTGCGATTAAGGCTTTTGTCGGCAGTTATGATCATCAAAACCATGTTGATAAAAGTAAAAGTGTGATTGGCGGTGATATCAATCTAACCGACGGTCAGTGGCACCATCTCGCGGTGACGTTTGGCTTTGGTGAAAATGCCATGAAACTTTATATTGACGGTAAGCTTGTCGGGCAAACAGATCTGACCGGCCTGTCGGGTGAGATCAACAAATACGAATCCGCTATCGGCGATGGCTCAGGCGGTGGTAATGGCAGTTCGCAATCTTATAAAGGCTATATGGATGAGTTACGCCTTTACCGCAAAAAACTGTCGGCGGATGAAATTAATAACCTCTACCATAAGCTCAATTAAATCTAGCTCAATGAAAGTATTTTTCTAATAAGGAAATATGATGAAAAATAAAATGCGATATTTAAATCGTTGGCAGCAAAACGGCTTTGCCGCATTTGCGCTGATGTCGGTGTTTATCTTGTTAATGCTAGTCAGTGTGCCGGGTTCTGCTGCTGATAAACTTTCCTGGTTAACGCCTTTGGAGCAATCTTCTCCGGCGGCGCTCGATCTTTCCGCAGTGCAGGGCATCTCGTCCTGGCAAGGGCTGGATATCGGCAATATCACTATGCCCGGCGCTTTTACCGAAGAGTCCGGGGTGATCACTATCACAGGCTCAGGCAATGATATTTGGAATAACCAGGATGATTTCTATTATCTTCATATCCCCATCGAAGGGGACGTGAGTGTCACGGTGCGGGTATTAAGTGTTGAACATACCCATGACTGGGCCAAGGGCGCTTTAATGATGCGGGAAAGCCTGGAGCCGGGGGCGGTTAATGTTACCTTGGGTTATTCCGCCCATAAAAAAGTGGCGTTGCAATGGCGGCCGATACAGGACAAACGCTCCTATTATTTCAGCCGTAATGGCGGGCCCGGGCCTGTATGGCTGAAACTTGAGCGTAAAGGAGACGAATTTACCGGCTATTATTCTTTAGATGGCAATAACTGGTTATTAACCACGAGTAAAACTCTGGTTATGGCCCAGGACATCTATTTGGGCCTGGCGGTCAGTCCCCATGTGACCAGCGATAATAATATTGCCGTATTCGATAACCTTAAGGTGGAGTCCGACAACAGTGCCAATGTCTGCCAGGCACAAGGGGCGCAATGTGGTGTGATTGACGACGGGCAGGGAGGCAGCTTGCAGTGCGGCGCTTGTTCTACAGACTCAAGTTGTAACAGCAATAGCTGTGAGCCGATTGATCCGGTACAAATCGGTGCGGTATGTGCCGCTGCCGGTGCCCAATGTGGCGTGGTGCGTGACGGTAGTGGCAGTACCTTAAGCTGCGGCACTTGTAATACTGGCGAGATATGCTCTAATAATCGCTGTGAAGCAAGTTGCTCCCTGGCTCAAATCGATAACGGACCGTTAACGGATCTTTTTGCCTATGTGCCTTTGCAGTTTGCCTTTGAAGATCTTTCTGCCAACCGCCATCAGCTCGATACCCGTTTATTAGCCCATGAGGATAACAGCGAATTTCCTTATGAAAGCAGTGTTGATATGGCGGATAAAAGCGTTAGCCTTGATTTTGCCGGTAAACGTCCGGCGGCGCAAATGACCTTGTCTTTTAAAATGATCCCCGAGAGCCAGGCGCAAAGCGAGCAAATCATGGCGGGTGAGGGGCTAAGGGTAGAAACCCTGGCCGGTGCCTTAAAAGCGACCTTTGATACCGACTCCTCGGCAATCAGTTTGTTAAACGATTTAAGCGATTTAAAGCACCGTAGTTGTAACCATATCGCGGTCCAGGTCGGCGATAATGTGATTAACAGTTTTGTAAACGGCCAGATGACACAAGTGTCTGTGGATACGGCATCAATCGCTGGGTTAAGCGAGTCGCTTAATATCGGTCCCTATCCCGGTAAGGTTTGGGATGTCAGAATTTTTGATCAGGCGCTAAGCCAGGAAGAGATTGCTACTTTGGGGCAGGATTGTGATGATGCCTTAACCAAACCTGTGCCGGATAGCGAATATCCTAATTATCTGTGCGGGGTTTACCAGTGTATCTACTGGCCCGACGGTGTCACCGATACCACGCAGGAAAGTTTTGAGTATCAACTGCACGGTCACGACATGACCTGGGAGCATAATGTCATGACCACGGGCATGTATCGTCATGGCGAGCTTTGCCAAGAATATGCCAAACCTAGGGACTTGTTATTAAGCGAAGGTTACCGTAAGTCCTGGGTCAGTAAGTTCAATTTTGAGCAGCCCTGGAACCAGTATGTGTTGCATGAAAATTTCCACGCCTATCAAAGCCGCACCGGCGGCTCGGAAAAGTTCCTGGCAGAATCCAGTGCCTCCTGGGGAGCCTTCTCTATGAAACCGACCGCCAAAGATTCTTTGCTCGGTATGTATACCTTACAGCCGCACCTGGCACTGTGGACTACGCAAAGTTCGGTATTTGAAGAGGGCATTATCGATTATGCCAAAGGCGGGCACCAATACGGCGCCAGTATCTTTGAATATTATGTTACCCATCATGTACTGGCGGATAACATGATAGGGAAAGTCTTTAACCGCAGCGTGCTCGGGCTTGCACCGATAAGTGGCAAGCCGGCAGAGGCGTTTTATAATGTCCTGAAAAATGCCGGTTTTGATATGCGGGAAGTATTTAGCGACTTTGCTGCCCGGGTGACCACTTGGGATATGGATTACGGTGAGAGCTTCTTAGTTTCAGAAATTGCCTCATTTAATCGCATGAACGGCAATAACAATAATTCGGAAGATCCGATCCCGGCCGAAGAAGTAGATAATAAAATTGCTGAATTTTATGATGTTAACGGCACCGGGGATGCATGGTTAACCGTACCTGCGCGTTATAAAATCGGTGCCTGGGCCTATAATGCCTATCAGGTGGAAGTCAGCCAGGACAGGGACTATGAAGTGGCGATCAAGCCTTCAGTGGACAATCCTGACTATGCCGAGTTTAGGGCGCAGGTAGTGGTTTATAATGAGCAAAGCGGCACTCGTAGCTATTATAAGTTACCCGTGACTTCTGCAGGTGTACCTGCAAGTATCCAGGTATCGGCCAGCAGCGGCGATAAGCTTTACCTGGTGGTTAGCAGCACGCCATCGGTTAAGTTTACCGACTTTGAAGCCTTTACTTACGATTATAAGATCACCGCGCTGTGATTTTCCCTCAGAACTAAATAGCGATTAACCGCATACGGCAAGCCCTTTTTGGGCTTGCCGTTTTTACCTCTCATTGTGTGCCAAGCCGATAAGCTTGTGACAAGGCAGGGTTGTAATTTGCTGATTGTTTTCTTGCCTGCTGATGCTAAGCATGGCTTTTGCCAACTGCTTGGCGGCAATGGGCTGGTATTTTCGCAGCGGCCCGATAAACAGAAAGTTGAGATATTTCGTTAAGCCTGCAGCAACAGACTCCCCCAAGCGGAAATTTTCTCTTTGCCCTAGCAATAAACTGGGACGGCAAATCACCAGGGCCATGGCAGAAGTTTGGCAGATATCTTTGAGGCTTTTCTCCATTTGTCCCTTACAGCGGCTGTAAAAGTTGGCTGATGTGCTATTGGCGCCGACGGAGCTGATGACAATAAACTTTTTCGTCCGGGCGTTCACTGCCAGTTGTGCGCATTGTCTGACCAGCTCGACATCGACCGCCTGAAAAGCGGCTTTTGAACCGGCGGTTTTTATGGTTGTCCCCAGACAGCAAAAAATATGGTCAACGGCAAAGAGCTCATGGTATTGGTCAATCGCGCCAAAATCTATCTGGTGTTGTGTAACCTTAGAATGGCTAATATCAAGTGGCTTACGTACCAGCAGGGTTATTTTTTGGATCTTATCATCTGAGATAAGTTCGGCTAGCAAAGCCTGCCCCGTGAGTCCGCTTGCGCCTAAAATCATGGCTGAGGTCATAGTGTTCCTTTGTCTATGGGATTCTATGGGAAGTTAAAAGAGGGTTATACCATTAACCGACAATAGCGCGTAAATAAAACTTAGAGTCGGCAAGGGCAGCAGCAGGGCAAAGAGTAAGGTTTCGCACCATTCAATCACACGGTAGAGCTGAAACCAATACCGGGTTTTGGCGCTGTCTGAAGGTAATATCTGGAAAAAAAAGATAAAAGATGCCAGCACCAGCGCTTGTAAGGCGGAAAATAAAATAAACAGCGCCACCCACACCAGGAAGTTTGGGGTAGCGAATTTGATCTGTGCCTGAAGTATTAAAAACAGGATAAAGGCAAACAGGCTCCAGGCTAATAAACGCCAGCGCAGGGGAGACAGGGTGCTTGCCGCCAGGTGGAAAGATTCAGGTGTAAACCAGTACTTCATATCAAACTCTGAACTAAATGCATACCAGTATGATAACATTGAGGGACAGGAACTCAATATGGGTACCAACATTCGTATCCGGTGTAAATTTGTAGTGATAAATAACAATGAATCAAACCTCTAAGACTATTTTACCTTCTGTGCTGTTTGGCTGTTGTCTATTGGTATCGGGCCATGTTTTTGCACATGCCGAACAAGCCAATAGCGGGAACAAGAGCGTCCCAGTGGAAAAAGCCTCGGTATTAGAGCGTATTAAAAAGCAGGAAGCCTCCGGGCTTTTAACACAAACCTCAAGCGAGCGTTTATCCGAAAAAAGCGCTGCTAATGTGCAAAAAACACTCCGTGTTATACCGGAGATACTCACCGACAGCAGTGGCCTGGTTTATCTGGGCGCTAAGATCAGTGAAGCGGATCTAGCCCCGTACCTGGCAGAGCTTAAACAAGAACTGGCAGATGATTTTGCCCTGTTCAGGCAAAACCAGGGAAAAAGGGATCATTTCTCCTTTCATATGACCTTGATTAACCCTTATGAATACCAAAACCTGGAGATTAGCCCCGAGCAGATAAAGCAGCCGCTGACAGTTCAGCTGCTGGGACTGGGCCGGGTTTCTGCCGGCAAGAAAACCACTTATTATGTGGTTGCACAGTCAGCTGACGGACAGTTTTTCAGGCAAAAACAATTATTGCCGCCAAAAGATTTCCATGTCACTTTAGGGTTTGATCCCCAGGATGTCTACGGGGTCAGTAAAGGTGTTGAAACCTTGTTAAGAGATACAGAACTTAACCAGGACTCGAAAACTCTAACCAGGTAAGTTATTTTTTAGAATATAGAATTGCTAAACAGATATTGGAAATACCATGAAATTTAAACTCTCTTTATGTGCGCTGCTGATTGCGTTAAACGGCTGCAGCACTTCTTCTACCGGGCGTAACCAGCTGATGCTGATCTCCCCCAATCAGCTTAATGAAATGGGGATTTCTTCTTTTGAGCAGATGAAAGAGAAAGAAAAAATCAGCCAGGACAAGGCCACCAATGCTTATGTGCAATGTGTTGCCGATGCCATTACCAAAAATGTGCCCAAATCAGCCCATGACGGCGAATGGGAAGTGGTGGTGTTTGATGCCGATCAAGTTAATGCCTTTGCCCTGCCCGGCGGTAAGATAGGGGTTTATACCGGTATCTTAAAGGTGGCGGAAAACCAGCAGCAGCTGGCGGCCATTATCGGCCATGAAGTCGGCCATGTAATTGAAAACCATTCCAATGAGCGGTTATCGTCGAACCAGCTTTCACAAGCGGGGCTGAGCTTGGCCAATGCCGCGCTGGAAAGTCAGAATATCGCTGCCCGTGATACCCTGATGGCAGGATTGGGGCTCGGGGTGCAGTACGGAATTTTAATGCCTTATGGTCGTACCCATGAAAGTGAAGCGGATATTGTCGGCCAGGATCTGATGGCCCGCTCGGGTTTTGATCCCAAAGCCAGCATTGATCTTTGGCACAATATGGCAAAAACCAGCAAAAACGCGCCGCCGGAATTTCTGTCGACCCACCCGTCGAACCAGACCCGGATCCAGGATTTAACCGCCCATTTGCCAAAGGCTTTACCGCTCTATAATAAGGCAGCCGCCAAACCTGATTGTAAAAGACCGAGAAAATAAGCTTTTTATCCGTTGAATAAAAAAGCCCGGAGAATATCTCATTCCCCGGGCTTTTTATTTTTTGAGTTGTACTTTTTCGGTTAGCGGGTTAACCGGTAGAAGGCAATGCTTGCCACCACCAGCAAAATCATCGGGTAAAAGGAGTATACCACCAGCTCAAGCGGTGAAATGCCTAAACTTGCCCCCAACAGCAGCGCTTGTGCGCCATAAGGTAATAATCCCTGGTTGATACAGGCAAAAATATCCAGCAGGCTGGCGGATTGTGCCGGGGTTAACTGGCCGTCGTCGGCGAGCTCTTTGGCGGTTTCACCCGAGACTATGATGGAAACGGTATTATTGGCGGTGAAAAAGTTACTGCTAAAGGCCAGGCTGGCAATGCCGAGACCGGCGGCGCGTTTGTTATTGTTCGGGCTGATTTTTGCTGCCAGTTTTTCCAAGCCTCGGGTGAGGGCGCTTAACCCCCCCTGGTGACGCACCAATTCACTTAACCCGCCGATAAACAGCGAAAGGATAAAGATATCCTGCATACTGGCAAAGCCTTTTTGAATATCGCTTATCCAGCTGCCCAGCTGGTAATCATGGGTGATCATGCCGATAACCGCGGCTAAAATAATACCCAGGGTCAGCACCAGGAAGACATTGACCCCGGACAGGGCTAACGCCAGGATCACCACATAAGGCAAAAGGCCGAGTAACTGGCTGTCACCGCTGCCCTGATAGGTCACCACATCGCCGAGTAAGGCAAAAATGACCACGGCGATGATACCGGCGGGTAAGGCAAACTTGAAATTGACCTTAAATTTATCTTTCATATGGGCCCCCTGACTGCGGGTGGAGGCAATCGTGGTATCGGAGATGATCGATAGGTTATCACCAAAAATAGCGCCGGAAAGAATACAGCCCGCCACCAGGGCGGCGTCGAGTTGCGCCGAATCGACGAAACCGGCAGCAATGGGGGCAATAGCACCTATGGTGCCCATGGAAGTACCCATGGCGGTAGATAAAAACGCCGCCACCAGGAATAATCCGGGCAATAACAGATAATCAGGGAAAACCGCCAGCCCCAGCTGCACGCTGGCATCTACGCTGCCGGTAGCTTTGGCGACCGTACCGAAGGCGCCGGCGAGCAGGTAGATAACACACATGGTAATAATGTTCTGGTGACCGGCGCCGGAGATAAACTGGCTTATCTGCTCATTGATGCTGTCTTTGCCGAGAAAAATTGCCAGGATGATCGCCGGGATAATGGCAATACTGGCGGGCAGCTGATAAAAGGCATAATCCACCCCTTGCAGGGTTAAGACGATACCTGTACCTAAAAATAACCCGAGAAAGACGCCGAAGGGCATCAGGCTGAGCAAATTTTTTGCTGAAGTGTTACTTTCCGTCATTAAGGCTTCTCTGTGATTGTTCATTTTTTTATTTTGACCCGGCCGTTTATTCATCCATTAATTGCTAGTTTCTGACCATAAAGCAATTTGGCTAAATGTCTATCCTTCTTTAACTAAAGGCAGGCATTATAGAAATATATTAATAATTGTCAATCTAGATGTTTAGATGGCTATACTGTTTTTCTCCATTGCCGGGTAGTTACTGTATTTGCCAGCACTTTACCCCGAGAAATGAAAGCCGAATTCGCAATTCCCATACAGATCTCTTACTATGATTAATTCACGAATGGCAAGAGAAACAATTAAAGGAAGAAAAATGCGTATTGTGTTTGTTGGTTGCGGAGCCGTTGGTGGCTATTTTGGTGCCCGCTTGCTGCAAAGCGGAGAAGACGTAACGTTTATTGCCAGAAATCAGCAGCTTACCGCGTTAAAACAGCAGGGACTCACCATAAAAAGTATCGCCGGTGACGCCAGCCTTACCGATATTCAGGCGATGGAGAATCCGGAGGCCGGTTTTAAAGCCGATATTATCTTTGTGACAGTGAAAACCTTCCAGTTGGCCGGGGCCCTCCCGGCCATTAAAAGTATGCTGGCCCCCCATACCCGGGTGATCCCTTTACTTAACGGTGTCAGTGCGGCAAAAAACCTGATGGAAGGCGGCATTGCCAAACAACATATTCTTGGTGGCCTGGCAAAAATCATTGCCAAGGTCAGTGAGCCCGGGGTGATTAATCATACCGGTGCGACTCCGCATATCACCCTGGGGTTATTTAATGACAGTGAAGCCTCAGAGCAAACCTTGCTTAATGACCTGGCACAAAGGCTGAAGAAAGCCGGTATCAGCACCGGCCTTAGCCGCAATATCGAGCTGGCGTTATGGCGGAAATATTTATTTGTTGCTGCCTGGGGAGCCCTGGCTTGTGTTGCCCGGGCACCTGTTGGGGCGCTTCGGGAAAATTCCGGTACCCGGGTGGTGTTGATCAAGCTAATGCAGGAATACCGGGCCATTGCCAACAGTTTGAGGGTGGAGATCAATCAGCAAATCATCGATGAAACCCTGGCCTTTATCGATCAGTTACCCGAGCAGAGTGAAACCTCGATGCAACGGGATATTGCCAATCAAACCTCCAGCGAATTCGATGCCTTAGTGACAGATGCCCTTAACCTTGCCCGGGAGCAGGGCCTGGATGTACCCAGGCTATCTTTTTGTCATGCGATAATAGCCCTGCACTTGGGTCATTAAAGCGATGTCATTCCTTTATTGGTGTAAAAATCGCCGCTGAATTTTTAAATTCAGCGGGTCCGGATAATTAAATCAAAAATTCTCTGCTATCACTCTACTGTCGCCGCTGACTTTGTGCTATCCTTGCGCGCAATTTTATAGGAAGAAGAATCGATTATGTCTGAAAACAAATTTGAGTCTGTAGAAGAGCGTGTCAGTTACGGTGTTGGCCGTCAGTTAGGCGACCAGTTACGCAACAATCCTTTTAAAGATTTTGACGTCACTGCTGTTCAAGCAGGTCTTGCCGATGCTTTGGCAAATGCCAAGAGCCAGGTATCTGATGAAGCACTTAATGAAGCCTTCTCTATTGTTTCTAAGAAAATCCAGGAACAAGAAATGGCCGAAGCTAAAGAAAAAGCAGCCGCAGGTGAAGCTTTCTTAACTGAAAATGCCAAGCGTGAAGAAGTTACTGTAACTGAGTCAGGTCTTCAGTATGAAGTACTGGCAACCGGTGAAGGCGAAAAGCCGACTGCACAAAGCACGGTACGTACTCATTACCACGGTACTTTTATCGACGGTCAGGTATTTGACAGCTCTTACGATCGTGGCCAGCCGGCTGAGTTCCCAGTTGGCGGTGTTATTGCCGGTTGGACTGAAGCCCTGCAAATGATGACTGAAGGTTCTAAGTGGCGTTTATTCGTTCCTTACAACCTGGCTTACGGTGAGCGTGGCTCACAAGGTGCTATCCCACCTTACGCGACTTTAGTCTTCGACGTTGAGTTACTAGCCGTCGTCAGCTAATCGTTTTATTTTTTCAAGCCGGGATTTCCCGGCTTTTTTATGTCCGGTACAAAGTTCGCTATATAGTCCGGAATATGGCCCGGTACATAAATAGGTATTTTAATTTTTCAACAGGGTACTATCAGAACAAATGGAAAAACCAGTGCATACGGAAAAACTTCAGACTTTCTTCCAAACCTATCGTAAAGGTTTTTTAGCCTATGATGTTCAGGCCATCGAAAAATGCTATCAGTGGCCTTGTACCCTTAATACCCCGGATAAATGTGTTTATATCGAAAACCTTGATGATTTAGCACGTGAATTCGATGAAATCTTTTTACAGCTTAAGCAGGCTGACACCCAAGATATTCAGGCGCTCAAAGCGAGTTTCACGCCGTTAAGCGAAAACTTGCTGCTGGCCTGTGTCGACTGGCAGTTTATTAATAGCAGCAGCGAGGTCTTCACCGACTTCAGCGCTATCTATCATCTAATGATATCCGGTGGGGAGATTAAAATTATCAATGTGATCTCACATGATATCAGTAACTCCCTTGCTTTAAGCCAACCCATTTTGATTGAACAATAAGTAGAATGATTATGACAGTAAAAGTTGCCGTTTTAGGCTGCAGTGGCCGCATGGGCCGCAATCTTATTGAAGCCTCAGTAGAGCACGAAGCCATTGAGTTGGTCGGGGGCACCGTCCGGGAAAGCTCAAGTTTTGTTAATTTTGATTTAGGTGAGCTGGCGGGGATCGGCGCAATCGGCTTAAAGACCTCCACCAGCTTAGCAGCACTGGCCGATGCCGATGTTTTCATCGACTTTACTTCGATTGAATCGACCCTGGAAAACATCAACTGGTGCCGGCAAAACAATAAAGCTCTGGTGGTAGGCACCACGGGATTTAGTGATGAGCAGGTGGAAACCATTAAAGCCGCAGGTCAGGATATTGCCCTGGTGCTGGCTCCAAATACCAGTGTCGGTGTTAACCTGCTATTTAAGCTGCTTGAAATCACTGCCAAGGCCATAGGCGACTATACTGATATAGAAATTTCTGAGGCGCACCACAGGTTCAAAAAAGATGCCCCTTCCGGCACCGCGGTAAAAATGGGCCAGGTGATTGCCGAAACATTAGGCCGGGATTTAAATGAATGTGCTGTCTATGGCCGTGAAGGCATCATGGAGGAAAGGGATCAAAAGACCATAGGTTTTGCTACCGTCAGAGCCGGCGATATTGTCGGTGAGCACACGGCACTTTTTGCCGATCTGGGAGAGCGCTTGGAAATCAGCCATAAAGCCAGCTCGCGCATGACCTTTGCCTTAGGCGCTATGCGAGCCTGTACTTGGGTGGCCCAGGCTAAACCCGGATTTTACGATATGCAGGACGTGCTGGGATTAAAAGGCCTGTAACAGCTCAGAGAAAGTATGTTAGCACCTTGAATGTAACGCGGTTTTAACAGAGTTGTTAACGGCTTTTTTTAAAGGCCTTTTTGTCGGTGTAGCAGGGATAAGTGTCACTTTTAGCTGCTTTAGTTGAATTTTAAGTTAAAAGTGTTTTTTCTCTATATTTTCTGGACAAGTGCGACACAAGAGCGTAACATATGCGGAATTTGTCAAAAATTCATAATTTAGCGTTGTTTTGACAGGTTTTGTACATGTAATTTTAACGATTAATGCCGGGTTAAGTCTGGCTTACCGGTATTAATTATCTTTTCTTCTTTACGGAGGTTAAATTGACTAAATCTGCCATTTTAGTGCTTGAAGACGGCACTGTATTTAAAGGCACCGCCATTGGTGCACAAGGGGCCGCAGTCGGTGAAGTGGTATTTAATACTTCAATGACAGGCTATCAGGAAATTCTTACCGACCCCTCATACGCAGAGCAAATCGTAACCCTCACGTACCCCCATATAGGCAATACCGGCACCAACAGCGAAGATGAAGAATCCAACGCTATCTGGGCCAAAGGATTAGTGATCCGCGACTTACCGCTACTTGCCAGTAATTTTAGAAACGAAGAAGATTTAAGCAGCTACCTTAAGCGTCATAATATCTTAGGTATTGCCGATATCGATACCCGTAAACTTACCCGGATATTACGGGAAAAAGGTGCGCAAAACGGCTGTATTCTTGCCGGTGACAATCTGGATGAAGCCCAGGCGTTAAAGCAGGCACAGGAATTTCCTGGCCTTAAAGGCATGGACCTGGCAAAAGTTGTCTCCACCAAGGAGCAATATAGCTGGACTGAAGGCAGCTGGCAGTTAGGCCAGGGGCATGTAACGCCAGAAAACAGTGAGTTTCATGTGGTTGCTTACGATTTTGGTGCCAAACGCAATATTTTACGTATGTTGGTTGACCGCGGCTGTAAGCTTACCGTGGTACCGGCACAAACCCCGGCAGCAGATGTTTTGGCGATGAATCCTGACGGGATCTTTTTATCGAACGGCCCGGGCGACCCTGAACCTTGTGATTATGCCATCACTGCCATTAAGTCTTTCCTGGAAACCGATATTCCTGTTTTTGGCATTTGTTTAGGGCATCAGTTACTGGGCCTTGCCAGCGGCGCGAAAACCGTAAAAATGAAATTTGGCCATCACGGCGCTAACCACCCGGTAAAAGACATGGATCGCGATGTGGTGATGATCACCAGCCAGAACCATGGTTTTGCCGTAGACGAGCACAATATGCCCGCCAACCTGAAAGTAACGCATAAATCGTTGTTTGACGGCTCTTTGCAGGGCATACACCGCACCGACAAGCCGGCGTTTAGTTTCCAGGGGCACCCGGAAGCGAGCCCGGGACCAACGGATGCGGCACCGTTATTTGATCACTTCATTGATCTCATTAAAAAAAGTAAAGCTTAATCAAACTCACAGCGTAAAGAAGATAATCAGAGAGTAGAGAAACAATGCCAAAACGTACTGACATCAAAAGTATCTTAATCTTAGGCGCCGGCCCTATCGTTATCGGTCAGGCTTGTGAGTTTGACTATTCGGGCGCCCAGGCCTGTAAAGCATTACGTGAAGAAGGTTACCGGGTGATCCTGGTAAACTCCAACCCCGCCACCATCATGACAGATCCGGAAATGGCGGACGCCACTTATATCGAGCCTATCCACTGGGAAGTGGTCAGCAAGATCATTGAAAAAGAGCGTCCCGATGCCGTGCTGCCGACTATGGGTGGACAAACCGCGCTAAACTGTGCCCTGGATCTGGAAAAGCACGGGGTATTGGAAAAATTTAATGTCGAAATGATCGGTGCTACCGCCGATGCCATCGACAAGGCGGAAGATCGCAGCCGTTTCGACCAGGCGATGAAAAAAATCGGTTTGGAAACGCCAAGAGCAGAAATTGTGCACTCTATGGCAGAAGCCAACGAAACCATTAAACGCATCGGTTTCCCTTGTATCATCCGTCCTTCGTTTACTATGGGCGGCACCGGTGGCGGTATTGCCTATAACCGTGAAGAGTTCGATGAGATTTGTGTGCGCGGTTTAGACCTGTCACCGACCAATGAGCTGCTTATTGATGAGTCTCTGATCGGCTGGAAAGAATATGAAATGGAAGTGGTGCGGGATAAAAATGATAACTGTATCATTATCTGCTCCATCGAAAACTTCGACCCTATGGGTATCCACACCGGTGACTCCATCACCGTTGCCCCGGCGCAAACCCTGACCGATAAAGAATATCAAATCATGCGTAATGCCTCGTTGGCGGTACTGCGTGAAATCGGTGTTGAAACTGGCGGCTCTAACGTTCAGTTCGGTGTTTGTCCAGATACAGGCCGTATGGTTATTATCGAAATGAACCCGCGTGTATCCCGCTCTTCGGCGTTAGCGTCAAAAGCGACCGGTTTCCCGATTGCCAAAATCGCCGCCAAGTTAGCCGTAGGTTACACCTTAGACGAATTATCCAACGACATCACCGGCGGTGCTACCCCGGCGTCATTCGAACCGACTATCGATTACGTGGTCACGAAAATTCCACGTTTTAACTTCGAAAAATTCGTTGGCGCAGAAGACAGACTGACCACACAAATGAAATCTGTTGGTGAAGTAATGGCGATAGGCCGTAACCAGCAAGAGTCTATGCAAAAAGCCTTGCGCGGCCTGGAAGTGGGCGTCAGCGGTTTTGACCCTCTGGTGGATGTCACTAAGCCGGGTGCGAAAACCAAGATCATGCATGAGCTTCAGGAAGCAGGCGCCGAGCGTATCTGGTACGTGGCCGATGCTTTTCGTTTAGGACTAAGCATTGAAGATGTCTTTAGAGCCACTAAGATCGACCGCTGGTTCCTGGTACAGATTGAAGATTTGATCTTACAGGAGCAGAAAGTTGAGCAGGGCGGTATGGCTGGCCTTACCCCTGATTACCTTAAACAGCTAAAACGTAAAGGTTTTGCCGATAGCCGTCTTGCCAGCATCTTAGGGGTAAGTGAAGCGGAAATCCGTAAGAAACGTCACCAGGCTGAAATCTTCCCGGTTTATAAGCGTGTTGATACCTGTGCTGCTGAATTTAGCTCAGATACCGCTTACATGTATTCCAGCTATGACGAAGAGTGTGAAGCCAACCCAACCGATAATGACAAGATCATGATCATCGGTGGTGGCCCTAACCGTATCGGCCAGGGTATCGAATTCGATTACTGTTGTGTACATGCAGCATTAGCCCTGCGTGAAGACGGTTACGAGACCATCATGGTTAACTGTAACCCGGAAACCGTATCTACCGATTACGATACCTCGGACCGTTTATATTTTGAGTCGGTAACCTTTGAAGATGTACTGGAAATCGTCCGGGTTGAAAAACCTAAAGGGGTTATCGTGCAGTACGGCGGTCAGACACCGCTTAAATTAGCTCGTGCCCTTGAAGCGGCCGGTGTGCCAATTATCGGTACTTCACCGGATGCGATTGACCGCGCCGAAGACCGTGAGCGTTTCCAGCAAGCAGTTGACCGTTTAGGTTTATTACAGCCGGAAAATGCCACCGTGACTTCTTTAGAAGAAGCCGTGGTTCAGGCAAAAGTTATCGGTTTCCCACTAGTCGTTCGTCCTTCTTATGTATTAGGCGGCCGGGCGATGGAAATTGTTTATGACGAAGCTGACCTGCGCCGTTACATGACGGATGCGGTAAGTGTCTCCAATGATTCGCCGATATTACTGGATCATTTCCTTGATGATGCCATCGAAGTAGATATTGATGCCATCTGTGACGGTGAAACCGTAGTGATCGGCGGTATTATGCAGCACATTGAACAAGCCGGTGTTCACTCGGGTGACTCTGCCTGTTCATTACCTGCCTACAGTCTGCCGCAGGAAATTCAGGATGTGATGCGTGAGCAAGTAACCAAGCTGGCGTTCGAATTAGGCGTTAACGGCTTAATGAACACCCAGATGGCGGTTAAAGACGGCAAGGTTTACCTGATTGAAGTGAACCCGCGTGCCGCCCGTACCGTACCTTTTGTTTCTAAAGCTACCGGTGTGCCTTTAGCTAAAGTTGCCGCGCGCGTCATGTCGGGTAAGAAATTAGCCGAGCTGGGTGTAACGAAAGAAACTGTACCACCGTTCTTCTCGGTAAAAGAAGTGGTAATGCCGTTTAACAAGTTCCACGGCAGTGACCCGCTGGTAGGCCCTGAAATGCGCTCTACCGGTGAAGTTATGGGGGTAGGTAATACCTTTGAAGAAGCTTATGCCAAGGCCAACTTAGGTGCCGGTGTTTCCGTACCTAAATCCGGTCGTGCGTTAATTTCCGTGCGTGACAGTGATAAAGAGCGTGTGGTTGAACTGGCAAAACAGCTAGTTGACTTAGGCTATAAGCTTGACTCTACCCACGGCACCGCGGTGATTTTAGGCGAAGCAGATATTCCTACCCGCCTGGTGAACAAAGTGCACGAAGGCCGTCCACATATTCTTGATAGAATTAAAAACGACGAATATAGTTATATCATTAATACCACCGAAGGCCGTAAAGCGATTGAAGATTCAAAAATGCTTCGCAGTGCAGCCCTGAGGTATAAAGTGGCTTATACCACCACCTTAAATGCGGCGTTTGCTGCCTGTATGGCGCATGCGGCAGATGATAGAAATATCGTTACTTCCATTCAGGAGTTGCATCAAAGGTGTCAGTAAGGTAAAAAATTAGGTATCATAGATACCATAATTTACGTGATACCAGTTAAAGGTGGCATTTTACGTTAAGTAAAAAGCCACCTTTACTTTTTTAAGAACAACTTTTTGAGTAAAAAAGATAAAGGTCAACAATGAATAACTTTCCAATGACATTAGCGGGTGCAGATGCCTTACGTGATGAATTGCACCATCTTAAAACCGTTAAACGCCCTGAAATTGTTAATGCTATCGCAGAAGCCCGTGAACACGGTGATTTGAAAGAAAATGCCGAATATCATGCCGCCCGTGAGCAGCAAGGTTTTTGCGAAGGCCGTATTCAGGATATTGAAGGTAAACTGGGTAATGCCCAAATTATCGATGTTACCAAACTGCCCAATAACGGTAAGGTCATTTTCGGCTCAACTGTGACTTTGCTTAATATCGATACCGATGAAGAAGTCAGCTACCAGATAGTAGGCGATGATGAATCTAACATCAAAGAACGCCGTATCTCGGTAAATTCTCCGATTGCTCGCGCCTTAGTAGGGAAAATGGTAGACACGGAAGTGGAAGTGACCACGCCGGGCGGTGTTGTTGAATACGAAATTGTCGCGGTTGATCATATTTAACCTCAAGGCATAAAAAAAGGCACAGTGATGTGCCTTTTTTATGTTCAGGATGAACGGTATGTCACGGATTCATGGATGAACAGGAGTGACGATACAGCTTATGCCAGTAACTTATGCCAGGGGGGCAAGAGTTAAAGTTTTGGAATATGAATTTTCTTTTCTTCAGACTGGCGGTAGATGATCAGGGTTTTTCCGATCACCTGAACTTTAGTGGCCTGGGTTTCACGGCAGATAGCATCAACGATCAGCCCTTTGTTTTCGCGATCATCGGTAGGGATTTTAACCTTGATAAGTTCATGGTGATTAAGTGCATAATCAATTTCAGCAACTACGGCTTCGGTCAGGCCATTACTACCAAGTAAAACTACAGGTTTTAATGAGTGGGCAAGGCCTTTTAAGTGCTGGATTTGTTTTTTATTTAAGTTCATTAACAATTTTCGTTACAAGTTAGCTTGAATTAACACTATTTTACCTCCATCTTGTCTGTAATACTAATAAAAGTACCTGTTGGGTAAACAGAATTAATGAGTAAAAAGAAATTAACCGTCAGCAGCGCCCGCTGGATGCAAGAACATTTTGACGATGAATACGTTAAAAAAGCGCAGAAATTGGGGTTACGCTCGCGAGCGGTGTTTAAAATTGAAGAGATCAACAACAAGGATAAATTGATCCGTCCCGGCATGAAAGTGGTGGATTTAGGCGCGGCCCCAGGTGGCTGGTCTGAATATGCCGTAAAAGCTGTGGGGGAGAGTGGCCAGGTGGTGGCCTGTGATATTTTATCTATGGACCCCATTGCCGGTGTCGATTTTTTACAGGGGGATTTTCGAGAAGAAGCTGTGCTTGATGCGCTGCTGACCCGCATAGACGGCAAAAATATCGACGTGGTTATGTCGGATATGGCCGCCAATATGACGGGCAATGATGTTGCCGATGCCGCCCGAAACATGTATTTAGTGGAGTTAGCGCTGGATATGTGTCACCAGGTGTTGAAAAAAAATGGCGCTTTTGTGGTCAAGGTTTTTCAGGGCGAAGGATTTGAACAGTTTATAAAAGATGTACGCGCAGCCTTTAGCGTGGTGAAAACACGGAAGCCGGAATCGTCCCGTGCCAGGTCAAAAGAAGTTTATCTGGTAGCTACCGGCTTTAAATTGTAGTAAATTAATAGGAATGAATGGTCGCACCATTGTTAAGAGTAACAAGAGGTTGTTAAGTTGAGCGATATGGCAAAAAATCTTATTTTATGGTTAGTAATTGCAGTTGTGTTAATGTCTGTGTTCCAGAGTTTTACTCCGGGCAACAGCAATGAACACCAGGTGAGTTATACACGGTTTGTCAATGACCTGCGTCAGGGACAAGTGCGTGATGTAACAGTGGATCGCAGCGGAGTTATCAAGGGCAGCAAGCGTAGCGGGGAAAGTTTCGTTACTATGGTGCCGGGTGGCTACGATAAAGATCTGATCAATGACCTGGTAAAACAGGGCGTTGAATCAACAGGGGAGATGCCGGAAGAGCCCAGCATAATCACGTCTATCTTCATTTCCTGGTTCCCGATGTTGTTGCTTATCGGTGTCTGGATCTTCTTTATGCGCCAGATGCAGGGCGGTGGCGGCAAGGGCGCCATGTCTTTCGGTAAGAGCAAGGCGCGCCTGCTCAGCGAAGATCAGATCAAAACCACGTTTTCTGATGTTGCCGGTTGTGATGAAGCCAAAGAAGAAGTGGCGGAACTGGTTGATTACTTAAAAGATCCTTCCAAATTTCAGAAACTTGGCGGCCGTATTCCATCGGGTGTCTTGATGGTGGGTCAGCCGGGTACCGGTAAAACCTTACTGGCAAAAGCCATTGCCGGTGAAGCCAAAGTACCGTTTTTCACTATTTCCGGTTCGGATTTCGTAGAAATGTTTGTTGGTGTCGGTGCCTCCCGGGTACGTGACATGTTCGAACAGGCGAAAAAATCTGCCCCTTGTATCATCTTTATCGATGAGATCGATGCCGTAGGTCGCCAGCGTGGCGCAGGTTTAGGCGGCGGACATGACGAGCGCGAGCAAACCTTGAACCAGATGCTGGTTGAAATGGACGGCTTTGAAGGTAACGAAGGGGTTATCGTGATTGCCGCGACTAACCGTCCGGATGTACTTGACCCTGCGTTATTACGTCCAGGTCGTTTTGACCGTCAGGTAACTGTTGGTCTGCCGGATATCCGCGGCCGTGAACAGATCCTGAAAGTACACATGCGTAAAATTCCTCTGGGCGATGATGTTAAGGCATCGGTAATTGCCCGTGGTACTCCTGGTTTCTCAGGTGCCGATTTGGCTAACCTGGTAAACGAAGCAGCCTTGTTTGCCGCACGTGCATCGCGCCGTGTGGTACGTATGTCGGAATTTGATCAGGCCAAAGATAAGATCATGATGGGGGCGGAGCGCCGCTCTATGGTGATGGATGAAGCGGAAAAAGAAATGACCGCTTACCATGAAGCCGGTCACGCCATTGTTGGTCGTGTAGTGCCGGATCATGATCCTGTTTATAAGGTAAGTATTATTCCTCGCGGCCGTGCCTTAGGTGTAACTATGTACCTGCCTGAGCAGGACAGGTTCAGCCACAGCAAGCAATTTTTAGAAAGTCAGATTTCTTCTTTATACGGTGGCCGTATCGCGGAAGAGTTGATTTATGGTGCCGATAAAGTCTCTACCGGTGCGTCAAACGATATCGAACGCGCTACCGATATTGCCCGTAAAATGGTTACCCAGTGGGGCTTATCCGATAAAATGGGACCTATGCTTTATGCCGAAGAAGAAGGTGAAGTATTCCTTGGCCGTACTTCTTCCAAGTCGATGCACATGTCGGATGAAACCGCGAAAGCGATTGACGTAGAAATTAAAGACTTTGTTAACCGCAACTATGAGCGTGCAGAAAAGATCCTGAAAGAAAACATGGATATCCTGCATGCCATGAAAGATGCGTTAATGCTTTATGAAACAATCGATGCCAAACAAATTGATGATCTGATGGCGCGTCGTGATGTGCGTCCACCGGCTGATTTTGACGGTAACAGTTCAGGCAGCAACTCTGATGATGACTCTTCAAAGAAGGACAGCAGCCAGAAGGTTGAACCTGATTTAAGAAATCCGAGCGATATGCCGGCGGAATAATTCCGGTTGCTGTACTGAATAACAGCAAATAAGCTAAGCCTCGCTTGTCGAAAGATAAGCGGGGCTTTTTTGTGCATCCCTGCCAGTCTGATAAGGCTCTTTTTATTACTCGGCATTGGCTTATTGACTGCCACCTTGAAGTTTTAACCTTCGCTGTTATCTGCTGTAATGTTTTTCCATGACTTTTTATCAACAAAGCACGTATAATCCCCCGATGACAAAAACATCAGTGAAGAGAGCTTAATTGTGCCCCCGACTTCATCCAGCGCGGCTTCTTTAGCCTGCGGCAGCCAGAGTTTGGATTTATCCACGCCCCAGGTGATGGGAATTTTAAATGTAACCCCGGACTCCTTTTCTGACGGCAGCCGTTTTAACTCTATTGATGCTGCCTTAGCGCAAACCGAGCAAATGATCTCTGACGGCGCCACTATTATTGATATCGGCGGCGAGTCCACCCGTCCCGGCGCCGATGATGTCAGTGAAAGCGATGAGTTATCCCGGGTGATCCCCGTGCTCAAAGCGGTAAAGCAAAGATTTGATATTATTGTTTCCATCGACACCTCCAAAGCGGCGGTGATGGCTGAAGCCATTGAGCATGGGGCGGGATTAATCAATGATGTCTGCGCCCTGCAAAATGAGCATTGTTTATCGGTAATGGCCCAGGCCAGTTTACCGGTTTGCCTGATGCATATGCAGGGCAAACCAAGAACGATGCAGGCCAATCCGCAATATGATGATGTGATTGGTGATATCAAAAGCTTTTTTAAAGAGCGCATCAGCGCCTGTGAACAGGCCGGCATTGCCAAAGAGCGCCTGGTGCTTGACCCGGGTTTTGGTTTTGGCAAAACCCTGGCACAAAATTATCACTTGCTGGCTCATTTTGGCGACTTTCAAAGTTTTGGTTTGCCGCTATTGGCGGGCTTATCGCGCAAGTCCATGATAGGAAATTTATTAAAGCGTGAAGTGGATGAACGCCTGGCGGGCAGTTTAGCCACCGCAGTGCTGGCGGCACAAAAAGGGGCGGGTATTATCCGGGTCCATGATGTTAAAGAAACCGTGGATGCCCTGGCTATATTACAAGCATGTAACGAGTATGCTTAACGCTTTAGTTGTTAAAGCAGTAAAGATTGAAACAATAAAGAATAAAGAAAGAATCAAAACAGGATTAAAAAATTATGTCTAACAGAAGATATTTTGGTACTGACGGTGTCAGGGGATTAGTGGGAAAATACCCGATTTCACCGGAATTTGTGATGAAGCTGGGGTATTCTGCCGGTAAGGTACTGGCGGCCCAGGGCACCAAAAAAGTGCTGATTGGTAAAGACACCCGTATTTCCGGTTATATGCTGGAGTCGGCGCTTGAAGCCGGTTTTTCTGCCGCAGGTATCGATATCGGTCTGCTCGGGCCTATGCCGACACCGGCGATTGCCTATTTGACAAAAACCTTCCGCGCCGAAGCCGGTATTGTGATCAGTGCTTCCCATAACCCTTATTATGATAACGGCATTAAATTCTTCTCTCAGGACGGGCAGAAATTACCCGATGAAGTGGAGCTGGCGATAGAAGCCGAGCTTGATAAAGAAATGTCCTGTGTTGATTCACACCTGTTGGGTAAGGCCAACCGTATTGATGATGCCGCCGGCCGTTACATTGAATTTTGTAAAAGTAACTTCCCGAGCCAGATGTCATTAAAAGGTCTAAAAATAGTGGTCGATTGTGCCCATGGCGCCACTTACCATATTGCCCCGAATGTATTCAGGGAGCTTGGCGCCGAAGTCGTTGAAATAGGCACCAGCCCTAACGGCACCAATATCAACGATGGCTGCGGCGCCACTTCTATGGACATGATCAGCAAGGCGGTTGTTGAGCATGAAGCAGACTTAGGTATTGCCCTTGACGGTGACGGCGACCGTCTGATGATGGTTGACCATACCGGTTATGTTGTTGACGGCGATGAAATTGTTTATGTGATTGCCTGTAACGATCTCAAAAGCGGCAACATTCGCGGCGGCGTGGTCGGCACTTTAATGAGTAACATGGGACTGGAAATTGCTCTGGCGGATATGGGCGTGCCTTTTGCCCGCAGTAAAGTCGGTGATCGTTATGTGATGGAAATGCTAGTGCAAAACGGCTGGCAGCTGGGAGCAGAGAATTCCGGTCATATCATCAACCTGAAGCATACCTCTACCGGTGACGGCATTATTGCCGCGCTGAACGTACTTACGGCGATTTGTAGCAGCGGTAAAACATTACATGAGCTGCGCCAGGGGATGAACAAACTGCCCCAAGTACTGGTTAATGTGCGTTTTTCCGGTGACAGCGATCCGTTAAAAGCCGAAGCGGTAGTAGCAGCGGTGCACGTAGTAAATGAAAAACTTACCGGACGCGGGCGGGTATTGCTTCGTAAGTCAGGCACTGAGCCGCTGATTCGGGTGATGGTAGAAGGGCCGGAGCTCGAAGAAGTGACTGAGCTGGCGAATAATATCGCAGATGCGGTAAAATCAGCCTGCTAATATTCGCCAACGGTTGAAATCTAGGCAAACGGAAAAGATATTAAGTTAAAAGCTTGTATCTTTTCTTTAGGTTAGTTAATATCACGCCGCTTTCGAGAAGGAATGATTAATGACAAGACAAGCAATAGTTGCGGCTAACTGGAAAATGAACGGTAGCCTGGCACTTATCGATGATATGGTTAGTGGTCTTAAAGATGTAAAACTTAACCAAAATGTTGATGTTGTTGTTTGTCCCAGTACTCCTTATCTGGCGGCGTTTGCCTTAACGGCTAAAAACGAAGGTTTAAGTAAAAACTTTCACCTTGGTGCCCAGAATGTTAGCGAACATGAAAAAGGGGCCTATACCGGCGAAGTTTCTACAACTATGTTGCAGGAAGTTTCTACCGAATATGTCATCCTTGGCCATTCTGAGCGCAGAAGCCTGTATAAAGAAACCAGCACCTTAGTAGCCCACAAGGTCAAAGCAGCGCTGGCAGCCGGATTAAACCCCATTCTTTGTATTGGCGAAAGCGAAAGCGAGCGCACGACAGGGCAAACAGAAGTTGTACTTGCTGCCCAGTTACAGCCGGTTATCGATGAAATCGGCATAGAGAAATTTAATGAAGTTGTTGTTGCTTATGAGCCGGTTTGGGCAATAGGCACAGGAAAAACGGCTTCACCGGCAATGGCACAGGAAACTCACGAGTTTATTCGTCAATTTTTGGCAAATGCCGATGTTGAAGTGGCGAAAAGAGTACCATTGTTATATGGTGGCAGTGTAAATGCCGCCAACTGTGAAGAATTATTTGCACAAGCTGATATAGACGGCGGTTTAATCGGCGGTGCCAGTTTAAAAGTCGACGAGTTTAAAGTGATTTGTTCGGCAGCTAAGGGATCTTAAAAGATGTTTAATGAACTTGTTTACGACATTCTAATTATTACTTATTTAATTGTAGCCTTGTGCCTGATCGGATTGGTTTTAATCCAGCAGGGTAAAGGTGCTGACATGGGCGCATCATTTGGTGCCGGTTCTTCAGCAACAATTTTTGGTTCAAGCGGCTCAGGTAACTTCCTGACCAAAAGCACCTCAATTTTAGCGGTATTGTTTTTCGTTATCAGCCTTTTCTTAGGCAACATGACGGCTAACCGCGTAAAAGCGACCGACGAGTGGAATAACCTGGAAGTACCTGCTGAGCAATCTATTCCAGAAGATACTATTCCAAGTGCGAGTGCTGAGCCTAAAGCTGCGAACGAAGACGTACCGGCAGCTGATACTGATACTAACGTACCAGAGTAAGTAAAAGAAAAGTTTCGCGGATGTGGTGGAATTGGTAGACACGCAGTCTTGAGGGGGCTGTGCCTTAGGGCGTGAGGGTTCAACTCCCTCCATCCGCACCAATTATTATATAAGGGCTTGGCCCTGATGAAGACAAAAGGCCTGTAGCGCCATGCTCTGCAGGTTTTTTTTCACCCCAAGTATTGTCGGGTGAGATAAAAAGAAAGAGTTAACTGCTGATCCAATAGGGGATACAGCAAGTAAAAGAAAAATATACAACAAGTTTCGCGGATGTGGTGGAATTGGTAGACACGCAGTCTTGAGGGGGCTGTGCCTTAGGGCGTGAGGGTTCAACTCCCTCCATCCGCACCAATTATTATATAAGGGCTTGGCCCTGATGAAGACAAAAGGCCTGTAGCGCCATGCTCTGCAGGTTTTTTTTCACCCCAAGTATTGTCGGGTGAGATAAAAAGAAAGAGTTAACTGCTGATCCAATAGGGGATACAGCAAGTAAAAGAAAAATATACAACAAGTTTCGCGGATGTGGTGGAATTGGTAGACACGCAGTCTTGAGGGGGCTGTGCCTTAGGGCGTGAGGGTTCAACTCCCTCCATCCGCACCAATTCAATAAAAGCCTGTAGTGCATAAGCATTGCAGGCTTTTTTGTATCTTATGTAGAGTCGGCTTTCCGATAGCTAATTGCTGAAAATACAGTTCACAGATACTGTGCAGGGGGGCCTGCTGGAGGTTTTCACTGTGCTTTACAAAAAGCTGAGAAAACCACCATATCTGATTTCAGGTACAGTGGTTTATGCTCTTGTTATCCATTGACCAACTTTAACAAGCTTCTTTCACCGTGATAATCATTTCTCCCTGATTTATTACAATACTGACTTTTTGCCCGATAGGAAAGCCGGCCTGTCTTAACCACTTTCCCCGAAGCACAATACAAGGTTCAAGGTTTACAGGGACATAGTTAATGCCTATGCCGCGGATTTTTGATGCAGACTCACAGACCGTTTCCAGGACGGTGAATTGGCGGTAGAGGGGATATTTTACTTTTGCCGAGCTAAGCTCTGGCGTATGATGATATTCAGCCATGACGGACTCCAGTTAAGTTCGTTTTGGTTAGCTGTCTCCGGGTGTTGTTGCACTCGGGGATGGCGTTTGGTTTATCTGCTCAGGGATATTGCTGGTAAATAGCCTCCTTGGTTGTGGTGTGTTATTGCTGCCACATAGTTAATAGTACAAAACTCTGGATAAATCCGGCTGAGTTGGCATTTAATATTGTAGCTATTGACCAGTACTGTATAGAAGGCTGTACGGAAGAATCAACATATTGAAAAGCATGAAAAATATATACGATTATGGGGATGAGTTCACTTGACGTATAACCGTAACGACATATACGCACAGCACCACTTGCGTTGACTTTTCCCTGCTCTGTGTCGTAAGGGGCAGGTTTTGTTTCTTGCATGGTAAACCTCCTTTGCAGCCAGTAGGAGAATTATCAACGATAATCACTTCCAATGACTTTATAAGTGAATCCTTTTTTCACACCTCAAATTTGCCACTATTTTGATATTGTTGTTAAAGCCTCGTAGGAAATGCCGGGGCTTTTTCGTAACTGGAATAAAAGTAAATCCCATCGTATGTAATAGAGGCGTAATATTTTATTTTAAGAACCAAGCTAACCTTTTTGATGCTCTGTCTACATTTGAGCACAACCCTATATTCACATGGAGGTTTACTATGAAAACTTTGCAAATAATTCTTTTCGCTATTACGTCTTTTTGTTTTAGTCCACTCGCTTTATCAGCAGGTTCACCGATAATTCATCAGGTTACGTTGACTTTCGATACGCTAAATGGTGAATCGGTATCTGATATATTAATTTCTGGAGACTCGATTTTTAGTGATAAAAACGAAGATAAAATTGATACTATTGAAAGCTTTAAACATGACGGCTATTTAACCTTAAGGCTATCAACGAGCGAAAAAATAGCTGCTAAAGGTGTTCAAGTCAAAGGAGTGGATGGGAGCTCGCACTATCCTGTTCTCTCTCTTAGCGGTCTTGATGCTGGTATATTGGCGGAATCTAGTGCTGTATTTGATAGTTCCTACGCAATAATAACAGTTCAATATACTGGTATAACAGGACAGGGTCATGCTGTTACTTCTTCACTAATGAATTCACTGGTTAATGATTCTAGAACTACAGGAACATGGAGTGTTGGAGTAGTAAGGAGCACCTCTGGAGGAGGAGCGCTTTGGATTGGCTCTAATGCGGATTATTCTATTTGGAAGGCTCCGACTGCGGCACTTGCCTATTCTATAATCGCTAGCAATGAACATTCTGGAGTACCGGGAGCTATTCAAATCCATTAACTTTAAGTTATAAAAACTTTTAAATAGACTATGGATGTAGAGTCTCGAAATCTGGCGGTGATGATTGTTATTACAGCCACTTTTGATACTATTTTAATATTGTTGTTAAAGTCTCGTCAGAAAATTCCGGGGCTTTTTTAGTTAAGGCATGCATTAAAAATATCTAGTGTAAGGGTAATTCCCCCGAACAATAATTGAAGTTAAAAGTAGAATCATCTCCCCATCCACGTCAATTGTTTAACAAGCAAATCTCGTTTCTATAAAAGCCTTTAGTGTTTAAGAACTAAAGGCTTTTTTTGTGTTTTCCTGCTCCCGGCATCCACTTCCTACTTGTAACAGCAAATAGCTATTATCAGGTGATCTTCGAGAAAATCAGTTGATTCGCAATCAAGCTCACAAGCATAAGGAAAGCCAGAACCGCAAATATTTCAGCAAGATAAATGCCGAGCTTATAGGTATTTCTCTGTGAGTTAGGAGAAGCTTGTTGGGGTTGCTGTGTTTGTACCGACGAGGTATTCGCTGACTTGTTCATAACATTTGTCCACGGCATACATCTGTAAGTATAGCAAGTAAAGCAGATGTTATATAAACCAGCCGTAAGGGAGACTGTGCTTCGCGGTGCATTTGCAGGCATTAACGGGTGTGTCGCTCACGAAAGCACTACCCGTTTTCTTGTTAACCGTGTTACTCAGCCGTGATCAGGCAGGAACCAAAAACATGCCTTTTAATGTTCGGGTTTTATCTATGGCGATAAGCAGGTGCCGGGTTTGCCCTTCAAAAGCTCTGTTTACATGCCAGTTGAGGTCGATGAGGTTGTCGCTGATATGCTCCAGCGCGCGGTTACTCATCAATTCAAGGATCAGATCTTTGATTTGCGTGTAGGCTTGCTCTGGCGAGTCGATATTATTTTTCCAGGTTAACAATAAGGTTTCTATTTCTTCTATTTTGCTGGTTGGATTGTTCATTTTCATTCCTTTGTCAGTTCAATTTAACCGCAATAATAGCTTAGCAAGTAAGATATACAGCTTATTGATTTAGAACAAGGTTTCAGGCTTAAACCTGGATGGAGACGCTCGTTTTTGTTCAATACCCGGATACTCTTTGGAGCTTATTATGTTAAAAGCCATTTATTACTCCAGGACGGTTTTTAAACCTTCAAACAGGTAGTTGAGTGCCGGGCCGAAAGAGCTGCCTTTCGCCGTGATCACATCAACCGGCAGGTTCCAGGGCTTATGATCAAAAATTATCGGCAACTGGTGCAGTTGTTTGTCTGCAATTAAGCCTGTCACCATATGTCGGGGTAAATAAGCCCAGCCGATGTTTTGTTTTACCAGGGCTAAAATGGCATCGAAGCTATTCGCCCACCATAGCGTGGCGGATATTGCGGCAAAGTGCTGCAGCTCGTCTCCGTGCTCCCCCCTGAGTAATAGCTGCCTGTGGGGGATCAAGTCACCGGCATTAAGTGCTTTTTTACTCGACAGTGCATGCTGCGGGTGACAAACACCATAAAAGGACAAATTGCCGATAAAGCACAGGTCGACATTACGGTTAAAGGCCAGGTCGGCAAAGATGATCCCTATGTCTGCTTTTCCCGACTCAACATAAGCGGCAATATCGGTGCTGGCGACAGTGATCACTTCAAGGGCGGTATGGGGAAAATGCTCACTAAATCGTTGCAGCAGCTTCGACAGTTTCGGGGTAAACAAGGCTGAGTCGAAGGCGAGCTTTACGATAGGCTCTTCTGTTTTGCTTGTCGCCAGGGCGACTTTTTCCAGCTCCAACACCTGGTGCAATACTGCTTTGGCGTAAGTGTATATCCGCTCGCCGTCGCGAGTGAGGGTTGGTTTTCGGGTACTGCGGTCAAACAAAACCACATCAAGATCGATTTCCAGGTTGGCGATGCCCTGACTGATGGCGGATTGCACCTTGCCCAGCTTGCGGGCACAGGCAGAAAATGAGCCAAGCTCGGCAGACTGCACCAGCATGTTAAGTTGTTCGATATTATACATATCACTAAAACTGATAGTTACTAACTTTATGCAATCATAATGATGAATACAATGAGCGGCAAGTTTTTATCGGGAGAAGTAGATGACACACAAAGAAAGAATATTCCATATGGTACTTTTTGAGGCATTGGCGCTGGCATTACTGACACTGGCTGCGATTTATATGACCGGGAAAGAAGCCCTGTCGATGGGAGGCCTTGCCGTTTGCTTGTCTTTGATCGCTATGGTTTGGAGCTACCTGTATAACTTGGCTTATGACCACTATTTCGGTGCCGATCGCAGCCGCAGGAAGCTAACCGAGCGGATACTGCACGGCCTGGCATTTGAGCTTGGCATGGTTATTTTGTCTTTCCCGGTTATTATGTACGTAACGCAGCTGGACTTGCTCTCGGTTTTCTTGATGGATATAGGGGTTGTGCTGTTCTTTTTGGTGTATGCCGTTTTGTTTAATTGGGGTTATGACATCATCAGGAAACAAGTGGTGCTGTGGCAGACAAGTCCCGGCAGCTGCTAAGCAGCCGGAGAGGAAAATGGCCCGGTACTTTCCGGGCCATAAAGCAGATACAACTACCTGATTAACATTAGGATTAATCTAAGTTGAAATAACCCGGATTCAGGGCATTTTTACGTATCGGGCCGGTCGGACCGTCTTCTAAACGACAAACCCCTATGGTGCTGATACAGGCCTGCTCTGAATTACCCCAGCGGCCGGTGTAGTTCATCCAGGTAAAATTACCTGAGTATTGTCCCGGCGTCTGGTAAAACATCACTTCGACATTATCCGAGGTATGCCATGCCTTGCCCCGGCTGGTATGGTCGGTTAAATCAATTGAGTCCACAACAATATTAATGCTCTGGTAAGTATAACTGCCGGCAAAGGCGTATAAGGCGTGGGAGCCGTTGGCCGAATAGACTTCGGCGCCGAATTCCCCGGTACTGCTGCCGGTTAACGCCAGGTTCTTATCGCCGAACAGGTATGTTGAACCGTCGCCGTGCTGGCTTAAATATACCTGGTAGGGATAGCCGTTAACAAAACGCACCGTTAAATGCTCCCAGTCGCCGACATGGTTACCGTACCAGGTGGTATCCCATAAAATTGGGTTGATCCACTTGCCGCGGTTATAGGGGTAAAACATCCAGTAGACAATATCGGTCACCGTATCTGACGGCGTGATACCGTTAGTGGTAGTACCGGGTGAGTTTTTGGTGATGATGCTGGCATAAACCGGCACACTGGTAGATTCAGGGTTTTGACCGTACAAAAAGGCCTGGTTGGTACAAATGGCGCACCGAAGAGGGTAAAAACTCATCTTCATGATGCAAATATACCAACGGGGCAAAGGTTTTTGCCATCGCCGCCCAGTCGGCGTCTGAGCTGGGTTGCTGGTTAAAACCTAAACCGGGCAGTTTTTGTTTGTCTAAGACAAAAAATTGCTGGCCGTCGACATTGTGGCTGCGGCGGGAAATAAAGGTATTCACCGCTAAACCGGCTTCGTCGCCGCTGGCCGGGGTCGCCTGCCACACACCGGCATCATCGTCGGCGCCTGAGCCGCTGTCATCCCAGACTTTCTGGTAGCCGCCGCTGCGCAGGTATTCGGTTTTAACACAACGGATCCAGTTGGTATCCGGGGTTTGTGAATAACTCCTGATGGCAATATCGCCTAAACAGGTATAACCTGACGGCGCTACCGGTTTCCAGAAAATGACATCATGGCTGCCGCCGGAGCCGGAATCATCCCAGACTTTGGTATAACTTATCGGCGGTGCCAGGGCATCGGCCGCCACGGCTTTTACCGCTATGGCCATTTTCGGCGGTGTGCCGTGGCTGCTCATGGCGACATCGCCCAGGCTGTAATAGTTGCCGTCATTAAAGCGGCTGTGGGACAAGTTTGGTCGCCAGATACTGATATCGCCATCGGCGCCGGTATCATGATCGTCATAAATCCAGTCAAATTGGGTGACGGGTTTGGCCACCAGTTTTACTTCGCTGGCAAGGGCATTGCCTGTTAATGCGCACAGCATCAATGCCAGAGATTTGAGATGGGTTTTATATGGGTACTTCATTTGAAAAATCCTTTTAGCTTGATTGTTGATTTTTGTTCCATGGTTTTCTATCTCCTTTCCTTTTAAGCTGCAGCCCTTCAACTTAGCTTTACCGGCATGGCTGCAGGGGATAATGCCGACATGCTGTTGATAGTTGTGGTGACACCTCCTTTATCTTGACGATGTTAAGTTTACGAAACATATTCGCAGAAAATGTTTTCCCGGCAAGGTGTTTTTTTAAATAACAGCAAAAGTGAAGAGCTTGGCGAGTACGTTATTTTTCAAAGAAAGGGGCTTATACCGCTTTTACTTTTGCCGCGGTAATTGCACTTTATGCTTTGTTGTTGCTGGTATTTTACTGAGTCGGTTTTTTAATCCTGGAGCCGGATTTTAGTGGTGTTTTTTAATTAGTGTAATGTTATGCTCAGCCATTACTTTTCTCATAAAATCAAAAGATAAGGGTGCAAGTGCATCTTTTCCTAAAACTAAAAATATAAGCACAGCATATGAAAACGTACATTATCCTACTCAGGGGAGTAAATGTCGGGGGCAAAAACCTGCTTCCCATGAAAGCATTAAAAACAGTGTTGGCGGGGGCTGGTTTTGAGCAAGTGAAAACTTATATTCAAAGTGGCAACATCGCACTTGTCAGTGACAGCAACCCGGAAACCGAAATCGCGACATTAATTCAGACAGAATTTGGTTTTACTCCCGAAATACTGGTGCTTGATAATCAGGAATTTACCACCTGTGTTGCCAATAATCCTTATCAGGCATTTGAAGGAAAATCGGTGCATTTTTATTTTTGCAAAACTCAGCCACAAATAAATGCAGAAAAAATGGCCGCCCTGATCTCGGCAACGGAAAGCTACCAGCTTGTTGATAAGGTCTTTTATCTGCATGCACCGGACGGTATTGGCCGCTCTAAACTGGTTGCTAATATTGAGGCTTGTTTAGGCGTACCTGCTACCGGGCGAAACCTTAATACTGTTAATAAACTCACCGATATGGCAAGCAATGCCTGATCTCGCCAGCTATTAGCGGGAGAACCTGCCCGGGGATTGAGTCCCGGGTCCTGGTGTTGTGCTTGGATTAAGGCCCATGCATGGCCTTTATTTGAATTGTAAACTGTCGGGGAGTGGGGCATACGCGTGGCAGCTAGCGTCTTTTGGCAAATATCACTTTTGCCAAAGCCTGCTCTCTGGCTCTCTTTATATCACCCTTTAGCCTTAAAGCTTATTCACTCAGCGAAACTTGGTTAAAAAACCTGCTGTTAGCTATTTTTCTTTATTTTTATAAAGTATATTGTATGCAGTCTTTGGTTTTCTATTTGTTCACTCAATGGAAAAGTAAACGACAAAAGCAAAAAGCTTATAAATAAAATATAAAAATAACAACTTGTTACCTTGTCTTTTCAAGTTAATGTTAATAGAGGGAATTTCCATGAGCAAGTATTCAAGTTTTAAGCGCTCCGCGTTATCAGGCGTGTTGATCTCAAGTGCAGCCACGCTCTCAGTGCCGGTTTTTGCCGAAGCTGTCAGTGAACAAAGTGAAGAACATATCGAAAAAATTATGGTTACAGGCTCGCGTATTGCGCGCACCGAGCTAAGTTCATCCTCTCCGATCACTGTGGTCTCGAAAGTGCAAATGGAGCGCTTGGGGATCACCGATGTCGGGGAAGCCTTGCGTAAATTACCGGCACTGACCGGCAATACCGCCAATGCCCAGTCGGACAGCGGCGCAGGCTCGGTTGCCACCGTCACCCTGCGCGGCATCGAAGCCAGCAATACCCTGATCCTGATCAACGGCCGGCGCACCATAGCTGCGAATGCCGAAAACCAGGTGGATTTATTATCTATTCCCTTTGAGGCGGTTGAGCAAATCCAGGTACTTAAAGACGGTGCTTCGGCTATTTATGGTTCGGATGCCATTGCCGGTGTGGTAAACATTATTACTAAAAGCAATTATGAAGGGGCCCGTATCAATGCCAGTTACGGCATTTCGGGCAGGGGAGACGGGGCTGAAAAGCGTATCGGCCTGACCCTGGGGGCGAGCAGTGATCGCGGTAGTTTGATGATAGCGTTAGCGCAAAACAATACCGACGGCTGGCTATCAAGAGACAGGGCCCGTACCCGGGATGCCGACTTTCGTCATGTCGGCGGGCAAAACCAGCGTTCGGGTACGGCCCCCAATGCCAGGCTGACGGGGTTTGGCTTAGGCGAGGGAGAATGGACCGTGCCCGATGCCGCCAATCCGGGTGATGTGATCCCCTGGGATTATGATGTTATGGGTTATAACTATCATGACGTGACGTCCGGCTCTAATACCTTGAAAAATACCACCATGTTTTTTACCGGTGAATATGAGCTAACTGATGATATCCAGGTATTCGCTGAAATCAGCTCTTACCAGGGCTGGAACCGGGGCAACCAGGCGCCTCCCGGGGTCGATACCGCCTGGTACGGTAGCGGTACCGAAACGCCGGCATTCCATCATTATGACGCTGACGGTAACCAGTTCGGTGTCGGGGCCAACCAAAAATATAACCCGTTCGGGGTGGAAGGTAATGTTTCGCGCCGTTTTGTCGAATATGGCCCGCGCATTTATACCACTGAAACCGATGTTACCCGCTATACCTTGGGCTTTAACGGTACCTTTGGCGATTATGACTGGAACCTGACCTATTCGTCACAGGAAGGGCGCATGACCACAGACGGCGGCTTGCAACCCTCTCTGATGCGCATCGATGCGGCCTTATCCGACGAATGCGGCACCAGTGAAGATCCCGATTGTGTGCCGTTAAATGTCTTTGGTCCCCCGGGCACCATTACCCAGGAGATGCTCGATTATATTAATGTCACTAAACCTTTCTCCATTAATGACAATACCTTGGATTATTACCAGGCCAGCCTGGCCGGTCCCGTGATGGAATTGCCCGCCGGTACCGTGCAATTTGCCATCGGTTATGAGCACAGGGAAGAGCAGTCCAAGCAAAGGGCGGATATCAGCCAGCAAACGGAAACCTTTGATGTTTCCTGGGGGGAGGCGACCTCGGATGTGGTTTCTCCGGTGAGAAAAATTGACGAGTTTTATGCGGAATTTGTGATCCCGACCCTGGATGCCTTAGAAGTGCAGCTGGCGGTCCGTCACTCGAAATACAGCGACTTGGGGGAAACCACCACCAATCCAAAAGTTGGCGTTATCTACAAGCCGCTGGAAGAGGTGACTTTAAGGGGTAGTTATTCCACCGGTTTCAGGGCGCCGACTATGCTGCAAATGTATTCCAAGGCCAATGCCGCCTTTACCGAAGGCATAGCCGATCCCTGTGATCCGAGTGGTACCGGCGTGGTGGCCAATATGCCGGGCTGTGCCGGTTTAGTGGACGGCAATATTTTAAATACCGTGAAAGGCTTTAATGTCACCTCGGGCGGTAACAGCGAGCTCCTACCTGAAGAAGCTAAAAATCTCACTTTAGGGCTGGTTTACCAGGCGACGGACAAGCTGTCCCTGACCCTGGATTATTTTAAAATTACCCAGGAAAATGTCGTGTTCCAAAGCCCTGAATATGTGCTGGACCAGGCCTATGTGGCGCAAAATCCCGATTATACCGACCAGGTCACCCGCGCCCTGGGCGGCACAGGTTATATCGTGTCGGTGAATGCCCCCAATGATAACATTGCCGAGCGCACCCTGGACGGAGTTGATCTGGCGCTGATGTATGGTTTTGACTCTTCCGTGGGCGACTGGGACATCAATCTGGAATGGTCGCACTTTTTGACTTTTGATGTACAGGACACCGCCGATTCGCCGTCGCGCTCTATCGTTGGCCTGTATGACAACTCATTCGGCAATATCCCCGAAGATCGTGCCAATCTGACCCTGGGTTGGAGCAAAAACGACTGGTCGGTCACTTATAACGTCGAATATATCTCCGCCACCGACGAGCCCGGCGGCCATGTCATGGGCTCCAGTAACTTCCATAATGCCCAGGTGGATTATTTTTATGAGCCGCTGGGGTTAGACATTAACCTGGGAGTAAAAAATCTGTGGGACAAGGAGCCGCCGCTCAGGTATGAAGGCACCAATGGTGTTGATTACAATACCTACTCGCTGCGGGGGAATTTCTTCTATATGACGCTGGCGAAGGAGTTTTAGTGTGAGAGCCCGGGACAGGTCATGACGGCCTGTCCCCCGGTGCGCTTGCTTGATAGTTGTTATTGCTGTGGCTTTTAGTAGGGCGATTATCAGCAGTAGAGGCACTTGTTGCGCTTTATCTTAGCCGGTCTCTTGACAGAATAGGACGATTGTCCTATTCTTTTTTTCTTGGGTTAGGACAAGTGTCCTATTTGTGTGGGTTTAGCCTCTTAAGCGGGTACATGACTGTGTTCGCTGACGGGAGAGTTTTTAGTCATCTAAATGAATCCGTCCGATCAGGGGAGAGCGGGAAGCCTTTTCATGAGTAAAAAAATGACACGCGAGCATATTGTTGAAGCGGCCGATAATTTGTTTTATCAGCAGGGCTTTGAGCATACCTCATTTGCGCATATTGCCCGGGCAGTGAAAATTTCCCGGGGCAATTTTTATTATCACTTCAAAAGCAAAGACGAAATACTCGACGCCGTGATCCAACGGCGGCTGACTAATACCCGCGCCATGCTGGAGCAGTGGCAGACGGAAGGGGAAGCCCCGGCAGATCGTATCCGCAGTTTTATTAATATTCTGCTCGTCAACCGGGATAAAATTAAGCGTTACGGTTGCCCGCTAGGCACCCTTACCACTGAGCTGTCGAAGTTAAACCATATCGGTCAAAGCGAAGCCAATAAGTTATTTTCCCTGTTTCGCGCCTGGCTGGCGCGGCAATTCGAGCAGCTTGGCCATAAGGACGAAGCCGATACCCTGGCGATGCACCTTCTGGCACGCAGCCAGGGGGTGGCGACCCTGGCCAGTGCCTTTAATGATGAAACCTTTATCAAACAAGAAGTCGAGCAGCTCTATCGCTGGCTCAGTGTGTATATAAAGCCAAAGCCAGAACATTAAATCAAAGGAGAGTTAACCAGATGTTTATTATCTTACTGACGTTTTCTGAAAATAAAAGCCAGGCGAGCCGGTTTATGGCCGGGCATAAGGCCTGGATTGAACAGGGTCTGACGGATGGCGTATTTTTAATGGTGGGCAGCCTGCAACCGAATAAAGGGGGAGCGGTTTTAGCCCATAACAGCACTTTGCAAGCGCTGCAAAGCCGGGTAAATAGCGATCCATTTGTGGTGGAAAATGTGGTTAATGCAGAAATTCTGGAAATTTCCCCGCACCGGGGAGATGAACGCCTTAACTTCCTGCTGAATTGATTGCTTATATGACTTAAGGAGAAAAAGATGACAGAAAGTTTTGTCGGTCCGGATGGCGGTTCACGCTGTCGCTGGTGCGGTGCGGCGCCCGAGTTTCTTGACTATCACGATAATGAATGGGGTTTTCCGGTAGACGATGATCGCCGCCTGTTCGAGAAGTTATGCCTTGAGAGCTTTCAGTCTGGGCTAAGTTGGCGCACGATTTTGGCCAAACGCGACAATTTTCGTGCTGCTTTTGATAATTTCGAGCTAGATAAAGTTGCCGCCTTTACCGGCCAGGATGTTGAACGCCTGCTTCAGGATGAAGGCATAGTAAGACATCGCGGTAAAATTGAAGCGGTGATCAATAATGCCAAGCGGGCACAGGAGCTGGTGAAAACACAAGGCTCCCTGGCGGCGTTTTTCTGGGGCTACGAACCTGAAGCCGAAGCCCTGGCAGAGCCGCAGACGGCTTCTACCTCAGATGAGTCGGTGGCGTTGTCGAAAGCATTGAAAAAGATGGGATGGAAATTTGTTGGTCCCACGACCGTGTATGCCTTTATGCAGGCCATGGGGCTGATCAATGATCACGCCAAAGGCTGTGTGGTCAGAGCCCGGGTAGAGCAGTCGCGCAGTTGCTTTCAAAGACCTTAGTGTGACTCTTTGCTGGTAAGTAAAGTCCCTGAATGATCATCCCACCTTTACTGTGCGGATGATCAAAACCTTCACTAATCCCTTCGTTAACGCTGCTGCCAATAACATTTCTTTGTTAAATTTATGTTACGTCGTGGCGACTAAATAGACGATTTTCATTCCTATTGTGTATCACATATTCCTTAAAGAAATAAGCAGGGGAGTATTATTTCTTGAATTCTAAACACATTTTTCTATTTATATCAAGTGCTTAATTGATTTTTAAAGGCTTGGTGCTGCTGATGGCGGTGGTCAAGTAATAAACAAAACTGCTTGACGGGTATAATGTATACAATATATGTTTTTATAGTCACGGAAAGAAAGATTCTCTGAAGGTATAAATTTCATTGAAAAATGAACGGGATAATTCTGATGTGGCGGGAGTTAATAAAACTAAATCAATAACTACAAAGATAAAAACGATGAAAATTAAAACAATAATCCTTGCAACATCTGCGATATTAGCGGCCAATGCCAGTATCGCCAGTACAGTATCCGATAAAAACATCCGCTTAAGCCATGATCATAAACCCAGCCATTTAACGGCGCTAACAGCCGTTAAGCACGATATTCGCGATGCCGATCCCCTGGCACGGGATCGGGCGACAACCAGCCCGCTACGCCATACGTTGAAAAACCGGCTATTGGCGAAAAGCGCCGAACAAGTCACGGCTGCTGCAACTTGTGCCACCACAACCGAGCTTGCCGCCGTTACCGGCAGGGCGCGTAACGACCTGATGAAAACCCAGGATGATTATAGCTGTTTTGAAGATAACATCTGGACCACACCAACGGCTGATATGCAGTCACTGTTTAACGAAAGCGCCATGATAGATATCGCCAATGAAGCCCGAGCTTTGGCGCAGAGTTATGACGGCACCAGCGCCAATAACTTACGTTTTTTTGTTGCCTATCTGCGTTCGGGCAAATGGACCCAAGAACAAGCCGGAAACTCAGGCATTATCGGCAACTATGGCAGCGCACTTGATGAGGCCATCGTCAGTTTTCTCGATGCTTTTGCCGCCAACAGCAATTTTTATAAGAGCGATGAAACCCATGCCTATCTTGCCAAAGAAGTCATGATTTTGATGTATACTACAGAGCCTGTCGATCGTTATCGTTATTTGCCACAGGCCATCGGCATATTGGATGCCTACGTTAAGGAATGGGGCAGCAATGGCCAGAACTGGTTTACCAAAACGCTTATCTACATCTATCGTGCGAGGGACGATGCCGCCTTTATCAATGCGGTAGAAGCCGATCTCTCCCTGGTTAATGCCCTGGATCGTTTCTTAAAAAATAATACCGATTTGATCGGCCACAGCCAGGAGCCGCAGTTTAACGATGCCGCCTCCGAACTCGGCCGTATCTTGAAATACAGCGGCGCAACCCGTACCCGGGCACAAAATTTAATCAAAGATTTCTTATCCCGTCACAGCATGACAGGCGATGCTTCCGAGGCCTGGTTTAAAATGATAAGCCAGGTGGACTATTACGACGGTGCAAATTGTAGTTTTTATAATACCTGTAATTACAAAGCCGAGTTGGAAGCGCAAATCCTGCCGATTACCCATGCCTGTAGTTCAACTTTAACCATACGTGCCCAGCAGCTGACCAATGGTCAGCTGAGCCAGGTGTGTGATGAACTGGGGGAGCAGGAAAGTTATTTCCATCAACGCCTGAACACGAACAATATTCCGGTGGCAGATGATCACAACTCAGCGCTTGAATTGGTGATTTACGACAGCACCGCCCAGTATAAGAAATTCTCCTATCATATTTATGGCAACAACACAGACAATGGCGGTATTTATCTTGAAGGCGACCCGTCGGTTGTTGGCAATGTCGCACGCTTTTTTGCTCATGAGGCCGATTGGTTATTGCCGGAGTTTGCCGTGTGGAATTTAAAACACGAGTATGTGCATTACCTGGATGGCCGCTTTAACAAATACGGCGACTTCGGTGACTTTAATGCCCATGATTCGGTGTGGTGGGGCGAAGGGCTGGCGGAATATATCGCCAATAAAGACTATAACGATGATGCCATCGCCGAAGCGCGTAAAAACACCTATAAGTTAAGTGAATTACTGCGTACTAACTATGACCACAGTTCAAGCCGGATTTACGACTGGAGTTATCTGGCGGTACGTTTCATGTTTGAAAATGAAATGGGTTATGTCAATAACATCTTGTCTGAGCTGCGCACCGGGGACTTTAACGCTTATGACCGTATTTTAGACAATATAGGCACCAGTTTAGATACTGAATTTGCCGCCTGGCTGCAAACGGTAGAAAGCACCACAGAAACGCCAACCGAGCCGGATAATGTCCTGGAAAATGGCCAGAGCGTCACCATCAGCTCCGACGGCAGCGAACAACCAACATATACCTTTGAACTTCCCCAGGGGGCAACTGATCTGGTGATCCAGTCTTCCGGCGGCAGCGGCGATGTCGATTTATATGTCAAAGCCGGCAGTGAAGTCTCCCTGACCAATTATGATCACCGTCCCTATAAGTCGGGCAATAACGAAACTGTCAATGTGGCATCGCCACAGGCCGGTATCTGGTATGTTATGGGCAATCCGTATAACAATCAGGCCTTCGATAATGTCAGCCTGAGTGCCAGCTGGAGCGAAGATAACGGCGGCGGCACAGGCAATGCCTGTGACAGCCAGGGGCCGGTAACTCGCGGTGATCTGCTCGACAACCAGGCAGTATGTTTAGGTGATGGCACGATTTATATGGCTCTTAGTGTGCCTGGTGGTCAAAGCAGCCTGAGTTTTACCACAAGCGGCGGCAATGGCGATGCCAGTATCTACCAGTCATCCACTGGCTGGCCGGGCAGCAGCAACTATGAAAATGCGGCAACCACAGCAAACACCAGTGAAGAAAGCATAGTGGTAAATAACCCTTCGTCAGGCTGGCATTATATTATGATCACCGGACAGGGGACGGGTACACAATTGGTTGCCGACTATAAATAACACCTGTGTACGTATGCTGGCTTAGCCAGTATACAGTTTAAGCGGCTCTGGCTCTTACCATATGGGTCAGGGCCGTTTTAGTCTCTTCTGAATTATGTAAATTAATTGTAACTTTTTGTTTTTTGTTTTGTTGACTTCGCGTGTGGCTCTGCTAGTTTAAAGGTGCACTTAGGCAATAAGTGTTGACTGATAATGATAATAAGGATGAAAAAATGAAACTTAAACTCAACAAGAAAAAGCTGAAAAACCTTTCTAAAGATAATAAAACCCTTCCTATGGATATGACTGACAAAGTGGCCGGTGGTGCCAAAGAGATGCCAAATACCACTTATATCGGCATTACTCACTGCTGATTGTAAACAGTGAAACAGTAAGGGCGTGGTGCTTCAGACCACGCTGCTTATTACCCCCTATTGCTTTGCTGGGGAGAACATTGGTGAGTTTGCCTTGGCCAATCCCCGTCCGTTAAGCTGTCTTAACCTGAACAGCAGCTTGTGCGGCTAATCTTCATTCCATCGCTTAAGTCCCCCCCCTGGTTATTTTCAGTGCAGCCAAAAATTGCAAACTTCTCAAGTCTGTTGGAATAACTGCGATGAAATACCTGCTACCGGGTAAAAACTATGCGGGTCTGTTTTAACCCTCTGGGTCAAATTATATCCATTGCCTGCCCAAATAGCTGATATTGGTGGAGTCTTTAAGACAACAAAAAATGACACTTGTTTAGCTTTTACTGGTAAATCAGTTGCGTATATGCATTTGGGGGATTCTTTCTATTGTGGCACCTTCATTGCCTGAATCTCATTTGGGCAATGAAGGTAACCGTCTTTATTCGTAGCCACAGAAAAGGAGTCATTTTTATGTTGAATCTTAGAAAACCTCAAGCTCCCCCGACAAAAGAACAAGCAACGACCAATATGCTGAAACGTATGGGGGTGGCCAATCCACAGCCCCGTGATATGAATCGTAATGTTATGTTGTCTCAGATCGAAAATTTTAATAAAAGTGACCTGAGTCCGCTGGTGGATCAGCAGCGTTATATGGTTTCTCCCCACCGTGATGTCACGAATTTTATGGCAAATTCGCGCGGTATGGGGATGCAGGCATTACGCGATGATCATCCCATGGTGAGGCCTATTTTTAAGGATGTAGAACAACGTGATGCCTTTCATCAGTTAGCCAAACAGAAGTTAAATGCCCCGGGGTTTATGAGTGCCACCGAGAAGCAAACTTATCAGCAACTGCGTGACTGGTCTCATCAAGATAATGCCATGATGGATTTTAGCAGTGTTAATACCAAGCGATCCCATCCGGTGGTTTTTGTTCAGGGGCACGGCTCTGCCGGTGATAAGAAAATTTATTCGGATGCCCATGAGGCAACGTCAGCGAAATCCGTTGCCTCTATGCTGGATAAGATGGGCTTACCCAGCGTAAGCCAGCTGCGTGCAAACTCATGTTTTAGCGGAACGGAAACGGATTTATCGAATATGCAGAATGTACCGCAAAAGTTTCGTGAACAAACCATAGAGCAAAGCGCCGGTAAATGGAGTAAAACCTTTGCCGGTTCCCTGGAGCAGGAGTTAAATCAACCCAGCTATAAAACTCAATACCTAAGAAATAAGTCACAGGTCGATAAAATGATGGACAGGCCTTTGGGCAAGTGGGGCCAGGTAAAAGCCTTTTTCAATCCTGACAATCTCACCAAAGAGCGTAAAGAAGCGATTGATGCCATGGACAAACGTCATAACCGGGTTGTCGGCTATATGGGGCCGACAACACAGGGTGCGGTAATATCGAAAAAGCGTGAGCAATTCGGGAAAATCGGCTATCAAAAACATACTGCGGTTGTCTTTGGCCCTAAAGATAATCGAAGCTATTATAAACATGGCGATGTTTCCCGTGTTAGCCCGAGTGTACCCGGGAAGTAATTTACCAACTTAGTGATAATAAAAAGGACAATGCAGGGGATACGGAGCAATATCTTTAAGGTAATTATCATGCACCGTCCCCTGAAATGAATTGTCCTGTATTGTCAGTCTCTTGGCCTGAATGGCATCATGGTAAGGTGAGTGTCGTTGGTAAACCTTAGACGGTGTTATCATGTTTTTGAGCGGCTTTTATGTTCAGTTTTTTAGAATATTCAGCCGTAATCTAGCTTAATGTGTTGAAATCACTATTCAAATCAGAGTAACTTAGGGTATAACCAGACACAGCCGAAGAGAGAAGTTTTCTGGCTGTACCTGGCTTCATTTGATCACCAGCCATGGAAAGTCCGTTTGGCCGGGTGAAATTGAGCCTGTTATAACAAGAGGTGACCTTTGGTAATGTAAAGGTTTGCTGACTTGAGATGTATACGCCACAAAGCCCCTTTAAAGGGGTTTTTATGTATTTACCTGTTTTGGAGTATTGAATGGAATTTAAAAACACTGCTGATAATTACGGAACAATAGCAAAATGGTTACACTGGGGCACAGCGGTGTTATTTTTAGCTTCATATATGAGTGTTTATTACCGCCATTGGTTTACCGAGGAGAAAACGCCGGAGAACTGGACTGCGTTGCAGTTGCATTTATCAGTTGGGGTGACGATTGCGGTAGTGGTTGTGCTGCGAGTTGTCTGGCGTATGACTAACCGTGTACCGGATTTAGAGCCGGGTTCTAAGCTGGAACACCTGGCAGCACATGCCGGCCATTATGCCTTATATGCCATCATGATCATCATGCCCATTACCGGCTATGTGGGTACCGGGGTTAATACCGAGTATTTCTTTCTATTTGATATCCCGAAATTTGAAGACACCCAGTTATTTGTGTCATTAGTCAGCGAAGGTTTGGGGTTAAGTTTTAAAGAATTTGAAGCGCCGATAGATTTTATCCATAAAGAGATATTGGGCGCCTGGCTGGTGTGGATGCTGATATTGGCACATGTGATGGCTGCCCTGTATCACCAGTTCGTTAAAAAAGATCGTACCCTTGCCAAAATGACCACCAACAAATAGATTGCCGGTTAAGATAAGAAAACCATAAATCCCGTGCCTTTATGCCAGAAGGAATAGTGCACAGCAAGCCGGGCTGTCTTTCAGTATAAGGGCGGTACGGGTAATAGTTAAAAGAGATAGCTTGAGGAAATGATAGATAAATTACGATTACTGGCATTAAAAGTTCAATGGTTTAAAGGGGTTGCGCTTGTTGTTGGCTTGGCATCTTTAGCCTTGATCTTTTATATCCTGATAGGTAACGCCGGTTCAAGCCAGTATGATTACCTGCATATTCCCAGTGTGATTGCATTATTATGGTCGGCACTCATCTATTGGTTGTTGTATACCTTTCCCGGCGTACCGGACAAGGCCAGCAGGGAGCTAGGTTTTTTTAAAAGGCTTGGCATTAACTTTAAAAGGTTTTTATATTCTGTGCTGGCGATTGTCGCTTTTGTGACCACTGCCGGGCTCCTTATTTTAACCCTTCGTGGTTTAAGTGTCTGGCTGCAAAGTTACGGCTGACAAAGCAGCCGCATCTTACCGGTGTAAGGCAGGCTCGTGTTAACGGTTATTGGGCATCCACTTTCGTTTGCAGATGGTTTTTAATATCGGCAATGCCAAACATGGTCAGGCCTTCGTTAGACAGGGTGAACTTGGCGGATTTGGTTTCGACGATAAGTTTTTTATCCCGTAATACCGTAATAGCACCGCGGTGGGTATCAAATTCATCATCGCTGGGATCTGTTGTGAACAGGCTTTTAAAGTCTATGCGTTTGCCGGTCGGGAATTCTGCGGCCAGATGCCTGAGGATTGCTACGGCTGATTTGTCGAATTTTTCTAAATTAATATCCATTTTCTTCCCCTTAAATCAAGTTGTTAGCTAGTTTAGCTTATCAGGGGCCGACTGGGAGTTCAATCAAACCTTTGTACAAAATATCAGCAAAAAGTGTGCTGGTCTTTTCCCGGTTTTATTCCTGCGGCGGATGTTGATCGCGATCATATGACAACCATATATATTTCATTTGTGTATTCATAATGTTGACGATAAGTTAATTGTTGGCTAATTTATATTTTGCTGTGTGAAATTTGTTCAGCAGCTGTTTATCAATTAAAAATAATAAGGATATGTCGTGAAATTAAAATTGAATAAGAAAAAGTTAAAAAACCTATCACGAGACAATAAAGCACTACCGGCGGCAATGACGCCTCAGGTTGGCGGTGCCGGTCCTATACCGACAGTAGTAGGTTGTGCTCCGAATACCGATGTATTTAATGGCTGTCCAACCAATAGCAGATGTTTTTCTACTCCATGGGAAGCCTGTATTAACCCTGAAATGTAAAGCAGGGAGTTTACGGCGGTCGAGCTCTCCTTCGGCTGCCGTATTTAAACCCCCTTTGTAAAAGTCCTTGATTAATGGCCAGTCCCTCTATATTGTACGCGTCGCCACCCGGGAAGGGTGATTAAGCTGCTCATAGATAAGCTTTAAAATTTGCACTCCCGTGCTGTTATAGATAAAAGGGAAAAACATGAAAAAAACGACAACGAACCTCCTGAAACTCCTACCTCTTTCTGCCTTACTTGGTATTTCTTTTTCGGCGCTGGCAGGCGATTTTCGCTATGATGAAAAATTAGATTGGGCGGTTGAGGAACCTTACTTATTGGAGTATCAGGGGCATACCTATATCCGTAAGGACAGTACCTATCGCAACAGCCAGGTAGTGGCAAGCCAGGCGCCGGTTTGGGATTTTGACGGTGACGGCTGTTATGCTGCCGCGGCGTTTGACCGCAGCGGCGTGGCCAATCCGGGATTGAAGATCAGCGGCGGCGTCAGCGAAAATTGCCAGTTCAGTGATTTTTATAACGAGTCAAATACCTATCACAGGCATGCCTGCGTCGAGCAAGACTCGGTAGAGTATTGTGCCAATATGTATGCCCTGTATTTTATTAAAGATCAGGCATCTTTTTGGTTTGGTCACAGACATGATCTCGAACATGTTATCACCTGGTTTGTCAATGGCGTGATGACCCATGTCAGTGCCAGCGCCCATGGTGATTATGACACCCGCAGCGTAGATGAGGTTGAATTTATCGGTGCACATCCGGCCATTGTTTATCACAAAGACAGTATTTTAACCCATGCCTTTCGCTTTGCCCGTGCCAGCGATGTTGCCGAGCCGGAAGCGCCGGGAGCATTTCTGACACCAACAATTGTCAGCTATGCCATGATCAAAGGAGATGGCAGCGCGGATAATGCCATGTTCCGGCAGTTGATCAATAACAGTGATTTCGGCAATGCCAGTTTTGATTTTAGAAACAGCAATTTCCAAAACAAGCTTAATGAGTTTAAGCCTTCAGCTTACCCGGCTTTTACCGCCGACAGCATTCATGCTTACTTTGATCTCAGCGAATAATGGCTTAACAACCTGCAGCTAAAGCAAAGCTGGCTTAATCCGATAATAGATAAGCTTTTTATCCTGATAAAAGAAAGACCGCGGTTTTTATTTCTGTGTTTAGAGGTTTGCCGGTGGTCTTTTTCCCGCCTATGCTTGTTAATTACTTCCCGGTAAAATCCAGGGGAGAATGGCAGGGAGCATTGTTTTGTTCCATGGTCATTTTCCTGTGCCACTGCAAGACATCCACTGCACCTGCCGACAGCCAATAACACTATACTTTGGAAAAGTATTAAGTGCCTAAGTTAATTCTTTGCGCTTACCGGGGTACAGGTAAGGGCTAGAGGTGTATAGGTGATTTTATGAGCTTATTACAAAAAAAACACTGTCCGTTTTTATCTTTGTCGCTTTATTCATTTCCTTCTCTTTTCAGATCAGTATTCACACAAGTAAGGCCAGGTGCGATGCTCTTGGCTTTATCGCTGGTGTTTGCTGCTGTGCCTGGGTGTAAATGGGAATTAAATAGCGGTAGCGACGATAACACAGAAGTGGCAGAAGAAGATGCTTCCTTGCCAACGGGACCGGTATTCGGTGATCTGCCCGATGATCTGCCAGAGGCCAATAAAGGGGCTTTTGAAGGAGGCGCAACCGGTACCAGCGAAGATACCACCATAACCAATGTTTTGCCCAAGGGCAGTTTGCAGGATAACGGTTATTTTAATATCCCCACCAATGGCGCCCCCAGCCCTTTGTTTGGCGCCTTGCCCTTCAGTCAGCCGATGCTGCGTTTTGAAGAGTTTGGTCTGGAGCCGTTAAACCTGGATAACAATAAACCCGGTAACTGGCGGTCGCTGCCAACGCCGCCAGACAGCCAAAGCCTGCCCAATGGTGAGCAGCTGGACAACTTCCTGAGCCAGGGGATTTGGCCGCTGCCGACCGTGGCCGCCAATACCCGGGAGTTAAACCCCTGGCAAGGGCATATCCAGCAATATCTCGGCCGGGCGCTTGATAAGCCGCCCGCCGAAGGGCGGCCACCGGGTTTAGGCTGGTCGCACCAACGTTGGTCTGATTTTACCCCGACACGTTATTTTCAGACCGCGACCACAGGCGCCCGCCTTAACGGCGGACTCAGGGATAATAAGCAGGATCATCAATACCAAGTGGGAGAGTTTGCCCCCGGCGGGCTTTATCATGAGAGTGTCGGCGGGGCAGGCACCACGGCCGGCATTCCGGTGCGGTTCCATCCGAATATGCCGCAGCAAGGGCCAACCACCTTGTGGACCTTCGACGGCACTTTCCCGCCCAAGCTGCTGAAAGTGCGTTACGGTGAGCCGCTTATTATGCGTCACTATAATGCTTTGCCCATCGATGTTTCCGCCAACCGCGGTTTTGGCGTGCATACCCTGAGTACCCATGAGCATAACGGCCATAACCCGGCGGAAAGTGACGGTTATACCAATGCTTTCTTTTTCCCCGGACAATTCTTTGATTACCGCTGGCCTATGGTACTGGCCGGTTATGATTCGATTAATCGCGATGCAAAGGATTCCAGGGCTGGTAGCCCGGACGGCCAGGGGGGCATAGTTAATTTGCGCGGTGACTGGCGCGAAACCATGAGTACCCACTGGTTCCATGATCATATGCTCGACTTTACCGCGCAAAATGTCTACAAGGGCAGTGTTGCCATGATGAATTATTACAGCGCTCTTGATCGCGGCAATGAAGCCCTCGACGATGGTGTGAATTTGCGTCTGCCCAGCGGCAGCGCCCTGGACTGGGGCAACCGGGATTATGATGTCAACCTGCTGCTGGCGGAAAAGGCCTGGGACAGCGAAGGCCAGCTTTGGTTTAATCCTTTTAATGTCAAAGGCTTTGTCGGCGATGTCATGACAGTGAACTGGCTTTACAAACCTTATTTTGATGTGCGCGCCCGCCAGTATCGTTTTCGCATTTTAAACGGCTCGGTATCGCGCTATTTTAAACTGGCGCTGGTGGATGAAGCAGGCGAGCCGGTGCCTTTTTACCTGATCGCCAATGACGGTAATATTATGGAGCATACCGTTTATTTTGAAAACGGCGAATTACCCACCCTGGGCATCGCCGAGCGTTATGACATTATTGTGGATTTCAGCGCCTTTAAAGCCGGTGACAAGCTTTATTTTGTCAATATGCTGCAGCATAAAAACGGCCAGGTCACCGACAAGGTGATCCCGCTCGGGGATATTCTTAGCGGTGATTATTATGCCCTCCCTTATGATGATGAAGATGATGGCCAGGTGGATCGCTGGATGCACGGCGATCCCGTGGTGGGCAAGTTTCTTGAGTTTCGCGTGCAAAGGTACCAGGGAGAAGATAAAAGCATGGATCCCGCCGACTTTGTTGCCGGCAAGAAAACCCTGATCCCCTTAAATCGCCCCGATGAGAGTGAGCTCGCCAATGCCTTGCACCGCACCTTTGAATTTGAACGTCAACCCACGGACGAAAAGCCCTGGGTGATAGAAACCGATGGCGGCAAAGGGCTGAGTATGGATCCCCGCAGGCTCAGTGCGGCGCCGGATAAGAACTCGGGCGGCATTGAAGTTTGGCGTTTGGTCAACAGCGGCAGCTGGAGCCACCCGGTACATATCCATTTTGAAGAAGGCATCATTTTAAGGCGTGACGGCAAAGAGCCGCCGGAATGGGAAAAGTGGGCGCGCAAGGATGTCTACCGGCTCGGCCCGCAGGAAGACAGCGGCAGCATAATAGAGATTGCTTTTCGTTTTCGGGAATTTGCCGGTACCTATATGGAGCATTGTCATAATACCCAGCATGAAGATCATGCCATGTTGCTGCGCTGGGATGTGGAAAACCCCGGGCAAACCAAGCTGATGCCAACGCCGATTCCTTCCTGGGACGGGGTCGGTTATGTCGATACCGTGGCGCTGCCGACAGCAAGAACCGGTGATGGCACAGGTCAGTACGGCCCTGAGCTTGAGCCGGTATCCGTCTGGGTGAAAGGGACAGAAATCGGCGAGCTGGATAATATTCGCGATAACCCTATCGGCGATGCTTTGTCGGCAGTGCCGCCGGATAATGAACGGGGCACGGCGACCTTTGCCTTGAAGCAGGGTATCAATATTGATGAGCAGGGGGTAGAAACCCTGGTCTGGTATTTTTTGCATGATGTCAGCGATGAGGCGTTGGCGGATGAGTTAGGCCTGGCCTGGGCCGGGGCGCTGGCGAAAACCCCACAAGCGGCTTTGGCTTCGGCTTCGGTATCGCCGACGGGGCAGTGGACCTTTTACGGCGACCTGCCAAATCCCGTGTGGGCCAATGATGAAAACCCCGAAGGTATTCCCGAGGTTGATGATAACAACAGTTATTCGCCGCTGCGCCGGGTCAACTATAACGGTAAAGAGGTGATCTTCAATGCCGTGATCATTAAGTGGGGGGATAAACCCTGGCAGCAAAATCGCATCGATAAATCCTGCCGCGGCTTTCCCGATTTGCCCGCCAATACGCAATGTTTATATAACGGCGAAGTCTGGGGCGGTTTAAATGCTTCCGGCCATGTGCTTGCGCTGGAGACCGAAGGGGAAAATCCCCATGTGACTTTTAAGTTGCATAAATCCTGGGCCGGGGAAGGGGACTATCTGCCTTATTATATTGTGCTTGATACTTTTCCCTTTGGCCCGGCCAAAGCCATGGGGGTGCCTTATGTGCCTAAGCATCAATTTCTCGGCGCGGTTGCCGTACCGCTGATCCAGTTTATACCGCCGGCGCCGATACGCAGCAGTTATCCGCCCACGCCAAGCGACGGCATGGGGCTGCTCGGCGGCGGGCCGTTTGGCAGCCAGGTGGGGGTACCTTCCTACTTTATGCCGGAAGACGATTATAGCCCGATGTGGCATATCGGCTTTGCCCACTGGCTGACGCCGGCGATAGACAGCGTTGGTGTTGTTAAGGGCCTGGAACAAGTAAAAGAGTTGCGTGCCAAAGGCGAACTGGAAGTGCTGGAGTTTCCGCCGCCGCCGAATATCGGCCTCAACAATTATGATTTTGAAAACCTCAACTCTCCCCATGTGGTCAACTGTCCGGTGCCGATGACAGTGGATAAGCTGGTGCATGATGCCCGTAATGCCGGCAAAGCCGATAACGGGGAGTAGTTAAGATGGCTAACTATCAACCCCGTTTGCAAATGAGTGTGGTGCTCTTGGTTGCGCTGACTATCTCGAGCAGTTTTCAAGTGCTGAGCGCAGCGAGCCCCTGGGGAGCAAACTATTTTCCCAATACCCTGTTAACAACCCATGAAGGGAGAAAAGTCAGGTTTTTTGATGACTTAATCAAAGATAAAACCGTGGTCATTAATTTTATCTATACCGCTTGCCCGGATACTTGTCCGCTGGAAACCGCCCAGCTGATCCGGGTGCAAAACATCCTGGGCAACCGGCTGGGTAAAGATGTGTTTTTCTATTCGATTTCCATTGATCCGAAAACCGATACCCCGGAAGTCCTCGATGCCTATCGCAGCCGCTTCGGCGCCAAATGGACCTTTCTCACCGGTAATGAAAATGATATCAGCAGGCTGCGGCGCAAACTGGGGTTATATATCGAGGAGATTCAGGACGGCTCTTTAAATCACAATGTCAGCATGATCATCGGCAATCAAAGTACCGGTCGCTGGATGAAACGTTCGCCGTTTGAAAACCCTTATGTGTTGGCGGATCAAATCGGCAACTGGCTCAGTGACTGGAAGTCTGCCAAGCCGTTAACGGACTATGCCAGCGCGCCCAAGCTGCGTAACCTGGCAACCGGAGAGCAGCTTTTTCGTACCCGTTGTCAAAACTGTCATAACATTGCCGGGGAAAATAACGGAGTGAGCAGCGGAACAAGCACTGGGGAAAAGGCCGCACAAACAGTGCCGGTAGCGCTGGGGCCTGATTTATTTGCCGTGAGTCAAAGGCGGGAAAAAAACTGGCTGGTCAACTGGATAATGGCGCCGGATAAAATGCTGGCAGAGAAAGATCCCATTGCCATGTCCCTCTACCTGCAATATGACCGTCTGGCCATGCCGAATATGCGGCTAACCTATAAGGAGACCATGCAAATACTCGCTTTTATCAAGCAGGAAAGCGAGCGTATTGCCGCGTCCGGGCCGGTTAAAGCTCCTGGCAGCCAGCGCAGCATTGGCGATAAAGCGGTGAAGATAGTCAATGCCTGGGTGCGTCAGGCTTTACCTGAGGCTAAGGTCAATGCCGGTTATCTGACCTTGATTAATCCCACCGGGCAGGAGTTGACGCTGGTGAAAGTGGAAAGTGATGCATTTAGCCAGATAGAAATTCATGAAATGGCGATGCAAGATGGCCTGATGGCGATGCAAAAGCTCGATGAGTTGGCTGTGCCTGCATTCGGGCAGGCGGCATTGCTGCCTGGCGGTAAACATTTAATGCTCAAGTCGCCGCGAAAGCCGTTAAATGAAGATGACAGCATTAACCTGACGTTAAAGTTTAAATCCGGCTGGCAGCAAAAAGTTTCGGTGAAGGTGACGGCAAAATAACCGAGTGCTTTCCCGGCAAGGGAAGCCGGGGTCATGCATTAACATTCCCCTTTGATAAAGGCCTGGTAATCCTGATGAATGACTTTGGCCTGCTCCAGTGCACTTTCCAGGCTGCCGGCGATATTACGGCCGGACAGCCAGATTTTTATTGCCAGATCGGCGATAAACTTGCGTTCATTAATGTCGGTAATGTCCTGGCTTTGGGCGATAATTCTTTTTAATTGGGCATTTTGATCGGGTACTTGGGCTAACATCTTGATGTCCTTATAACAGGGGTAAAGTTGCGATTAAGATATCATTTTGCTGATTTTCGCAAAGGGCAAAATTGACCGCTCGGGTAAACTGAGGAATTATCTGGGCTTCTCTTAGGCCTTTATCAAAGGTTGGAATAAGCAGAGGAAAGCTTATGCCCCGCGATGATTGCCGCGAGCAACGATCTGAGGCATAGGAAGATTATTTTTTCTTGCGAAGAATGACCACAACAATGGCGACCATCACCAGTAGCACTAAACCGGCATAAATGATCCCTTGTTGCTCCGGGCCCAGGCGAAAGCTGGCATTGCCCGGCTGTGAATAAGTGTTTTGTTGAATACTTTCCTGGCTTGTTGCGCTTGTGTTCAAAATAATTCTCCCTGCTTGCTTGATAAGGCTAGAGCTTGCTAATCACCCGTAGGCGGGGCTAATGTCAGCGTTAACTCATCGACAAATTTTTGATCTTCTTCTTGGGCCTTCAATTGCAGGTCAATGAATTTTGCCGTGTGCTGGCAATGGGGACAAGTGACTAGTTCAAACGGGCCGGTATTAGGCGGCAGTTGAATATTGTCTTTGCATTGAGCGCAAGTGATAGTCGAAGTATACATAAGGTCAATCCTTTGCCTGAGATGTTTTTCCTTCTTAAAAATAATGTAGCAGTGGCAATTGAGGGTTTCAATAATCCCGGTGTTTTATTGATGTTTTGTCTGTTATTTTTTGGGATGGCTTTATGTTTTTAGTGGGTAAAATTGTAGTGGTAACTTATTGCTGTAATTTAGGAACTTAGCTTAAGGTGTTTAAAATTCTGGACAAAAACGGATAATCTTGAGCAGTAAATTGTGTGCTTCGGGGCTTTGATAAGAAGAAAAATTGTACAAAAGCGCTATAATTAAATTGTTTCATGAAGCTGGGTATGGATACATTTTTTTGCTTCTCTTCGCTCATTGATGTCCCCGTTAATGAGCGATTTTTTGGTTGGTCTTTTCTTTACAGGGATAAGAATTCCCTGATCTGAGTTTCTTTTTCCATTGCATCCTCATATCCCAGTTTGATCAGGTGTTTGCAGTATTTTTGTTCAAACAGCAGGTAACTGGTGATGCTTGACTCCGAGTCTTCCCGGATCCCGATGCAGCGCAGCAACATGCGGATGGATAAAGGTAACTCGTCAAAATACTCGCTGGCGATGGCATTAAAATCATGGCTGGGGTTCAGTACCAGGCTGTCGATATGCTTGAGTCCCTCGTGGCTTTTCCGCTGCTTTTCGGGAATAAGCGACAAGGTGGCATTTATCCGTTTCATACGTTCAAGATCACTTTGTAGGGTATCGGCAAAAACCGTATCTAACATATGTCCGGCGATGGTGGCGCTGGTGGGGGGATGGGGGTTGTTCTCCATTGCATGGCGCGGCTCTTTCGGCTGTTCGACCCCGACAATAAACAAGCGCTCGGCGCCTAAATGAATGGCCGGGCTCAAAGGGGACAGCTGGTGAACCGAGCCGTCGCCGAAATGTTCGGTCTGCAGCTTGATCGAGGGAAAAATCATCGGGATAGCGGCAGAAGCCATTAAATGTTCACTGTTGATTTTTCCGACCTGGCCCCGTCTTTTGGCGCGGTGCCAGGGGGGGATCGCCTGCTCAGACTGATAGAAACTGATGGAGTCGCCGCTGCTGTAACTTGAGGCGGTGACGGACACCGCATCTAGATAGCCGCGCAGGATATTGGCGTCTATACGTTTAAAATCCACCACTAAATTGAGCAAATCCCTTAGCGGGGCGTTATTTAACAGGCTGCGGGCGGTTTTGGTGGCATAATCCGCCTGGAAACTGGCCAGCATGCCTTTGCTGATATTGCCAAAAACCCGCAGCGGATCGCTGTGGTAGATGCGGTTGGTTTTCAGGTTCTTCCATACCCATTCCAGTTTTTTTACCCCGAGGTGAAAGCAGGAAGCGTAACAGGCAAGACCCGTGGTATTGATGGCGCCGGCGGATGTGCCCGCCAAAATAGGGAAGGGGATGCCGTGATTTCTCGGCACGAATTTCGCGATAGCCGTCAGCACCCCTACCTGGTAGGCGGCACGTGCACCGCCGCCGGTTAATACCAGGGCATTTTTAGAATCTTTATAGGTTCTTTTATTCGACATAAATCCGATATTTTTTTCTTATATAGTTATATCTTATACCAAACGTAATAAATAATTGACCAAGATTCAATGAGGATAAACATTCAAGTTCAAGGCGCATGATTGACCAATAGCCAGTTATTGGGATTGAGTGCAACGAAGGAATTGAGTGTTTAGACCATTGAAGGTGATCAATTAATTATTTCTTTTGGTATTATATAGTTGTCAGTGTAATGAGTTTTTTAAAATCAGGCCAGGGCTAATTCCATGCCCGGATCTGCGGGTGTGAAGATGATACTTGTTTCAAAAATTACTTGTCCGGAATGCGGTTTTCAGCAGGAAGAAACGATGCCGGTCAATGCCTGCTGGTATTATTATCAGTGCAATAGCTGCCAGGTCTGGCTGAAACCCTTAAAGGGGGATTGTTGTGTTTTTTGCTCTTTTGGCACGGTGAAATGCCCGCCGGTACAGCTTGGTGATAACTGTGGTCATTAACTCCGCCAGTTATCGGGGCATCTCTCTCACCGGTGACAAAGCGCTATCTTTCGCTATCATGAAGCGGTGCTAACGGATGTTATTGTTGTCGTCATCCGTTAGCTGTCTGGCGCTTGTTTGGGTTGCATTCAGGGTTTAGCTTAAGCCATCAGCAAGGAGTCTACCCAGTCGGTATCGCCAGTTAAGGCCGATAACAGGCACAGGCCGATCCCTGTGTAGCCCATTAACAATCCGGTATCTTCTTCGTGCTCTTTGGTCACGCCGGAAAACATATAAAATCCTTTTAAGCCTTTTTCCCGGTAGTCGTTCAAGGTGATATCCAGCCATTTATTTGCCGTGTGCAATAATTCTTCTTCATCAAGGTGTTGATGCAATAACTGAAAAACCAGGGCGATGCCGGCACTGCCGTGACATAAACCGGCATCATTGACCATACCGTTATCCTGGTCGCGCCCGGCAGCATGTAAGCTGATTTCCCTGGCTTTTTCCAGGTAAGAAGGCAGTTCCAGCGTCTGGCCGACCCGCGCCAGGGTTAAGGCTATGGTCAGATCGCCGTAACACCAGCCCAGGCGTGAAATGTGCTCTTCGTTACACGAAGAGCCAAAACAGCTGCCTAACTTATGCTTATCCAGCTCCTGTGCCATTAACCAGTCACAGCTTTGGATCAGCAAAGATTTCGTACGCTGGTGTAAAGCCGGTATTTTTAATGCCGGTAGCAAGGCGGCAATGATCCCGGGGACGCCATGGGCCAGACCGAGGTTAAATTCAGGGGTCTCTTTCTCTTCCTTATTGAAGCGATAAACTGAGTCCGCCGGCTGTGACCAGGTCAGGGTGTGCTCGGTCACCTGCACGGCTGCCTGTTCAAAATGGCTGACTAAAGTTTCAAATAAATCGGCAGAGGGTGATTTCAATAAACGTCTGGCGGCATAGACGGCGACGCCCCCCAGACCCAGCACCATTTCAATTTCCCCCGGCCAGGGGGTATCCGACAGGCTTTCCTGTAAAAGACTGTCGATTTCTTCACACATTTCGGGATCATAATCGTCCCCCTGGGCTTGGTTGAGGTATTCCAGCAACCAGCCCTGTCCGCTGAGACCGCTGCTTAAATCGTTATAATGAATATGGGCGGCCAGTTGCTGTTGTAAAAATTCCAGTTTGTCATCAAAGATTTCTTCATTGACCAGCTTGGCATCAAATACGCTGAGTTTATATAAAAACAACAGGTTTCCGCTTAAACCACTCAACAAACCACAAAAGCCCGGATTTGAGGGTAAATTTGCGACCGTGTCGCCGAGTTGTTTGAGAATTTGCTCGATAAGCGGGCGGTTTTCAAGGGCTGACGATAATGCAGGAGACATCAAAACATCCTTATTTTTGGTTATTATTTTGGGTTCTTTGCTTGATCTCTTATCTGAGGTCTTTTATTGCTTAAGTCTCTGATAAATCAAGGTAGGGACAATTTAGCCTAATTAAAAAAATTTCACCACGGTTTTTAATCAAGTCTCATAAATATCCGCTGATTTATATTTACAGCCAAGGTTGTTGTCTGTATTTATCAAGCCGGCAAAGAAATAAAACGATAAACTCATTTACAGCAGCCGCTTTGCCCCTTAAGGTAAGACATGCTGAGCGCTTTGTGCTTACATCCTATTTTCGAGGAGCTTTTTTTGGGAGTAGGAGTTTAATCATCAGGGAAATCATTTGTCAGAAAAAAAGCTGAAACTACAAAAGTCTACCGATAAACTTGTATCTCAATCCCAGATCCGAATAGCAAGTTTCAACCTGTTCAATTATCTTGAACCTCCCAATGCATTCTATGAATTCCAGCGTATCTACAGCGCACAGCAGTGGCGTAAAAAACAACAATGGATAGTTGACTATTTAACCGCGCATCAACCGGATGTGATCGGCTTTCAGGAAGTCTTTAGTCCCGACTCTTTAAAAGCATTGCTGGCAGGGCAGGGCTATCCTTATTTTCATGTCGTGGATCAACCTCAGGTCACGGATGGTTTTATTTATTCGCATCCTGTGGTGGCGATAGCTTCCCGTTATCCTGTGGCTGAAGCTGTACCGGTAGTGCCAGATCCCGAACTTGCCGAAACTATGGGGCTTAAAGCGGGGTTTGCTTTTAGCCGCAAGGTGCTCAGGGCGACGGTGGATTTGCCCCATATCGGTTTTTGCGACTGTTATGTGGTGCATTTTAAATCCAAGCGCCCCTTGTTTGAGTATGAAGCGGCTAAAGCCCTGTCAGGTGAAAAAAATACTTTAGAGCAGCTTAAAGCCCAGGTCGCAGGAGGCTGGGGGGCGGCAATACAAAGGGGCAGTGAAGCGGCATTGCTGTTTGTTGAGATGATCAGTCGGCGCGAACAGGGCGGCTTGCCAATGATCCTGATGGGGGATTTTAATAACAGCCTGGCTCAGGAAGAGCTGGTGTTCCTAACAACGCAAGCACTACGTGCTGATGGCGTTGAAGGCAGTGAAGTTTATCTGGAAAAATATTGTCTGCAGGATGCCTGGAATATGTTTCAGGCACTGGTGGAGAGCCGGGGAAAGGCTGAACCTCTCCGCAAGCCCAGTCATTATTACGGCGCTAAAGGCTCGGTCCTGGACTATATTTTGCTTTCCCGTGAATTCGACGCCGGTTATCAATTAAGCCTGTTCGAGGTAGGCGGGCATGAAACTTATGATCGCCATTTGATTAATCCGGTTTTTGACCGGGACGGTGAAAGCAGCGATCACGGTATTGTGCTGGTGACCCTGACCTTGCGAGCATGACGAAACAAGCGCCGGGAGCTAGACTAAGAACGCACTATTGGTGGGGAATTTCTGGATCTTTTTCGGGTTTTGTAAATCAAGCCTTTCGGTGATATGCACTTCTACCTGCGAGCCCACCAGCTGTAACAGGTATCCCCGGGCGATTAGGTGCTCTTTTGATGTTTTTGAGTAGATATTCACTTTTCGGCCGATGGCGGACTGCAGGCGGCCAAAACGAAAATCGGGGGCTTTGATATCCGGCAGGTTTTCCTGCTCGGCAAACAAACCGGTACAAAACTCTCTGGCTTTGCGCAGCAGATCATGGGCAATTTTAACAATATCGACATTGCGTAAAAAATGGCTGAAGGCGACCTTACGTTGTTCAAATTCAATATTGATATCAGGTAGCCTTTTATTTTGCGCCCATTGACGGATCACCTGGTATTTATCTTTGGCCATACTGATAAAAGTAGTGCTGGCGCCTGTCATCTTACTGCGCCAGACAATGCGGTAAGCATCTTTGCCTAACTGGTATAATTCAACCATGATACTACCGAACTGCATGGTATTAGTGGGGGCATTACCTTTTGTTTTTCTATGATACCGGATGGGGTTGAACATAGTTGTCACGACTAACCTCTGTACATCTTATTCTTATTTATTTCCCGTCTATGCGGGATTATTGCTCCTTAGTTGAACCTGGCAATGTCTGCTGCGACAGGTTATATGGCAGTGACGCTACCTTGTTCCTGATCTGTCCAGATTTTATTTATCGGCCACGAGAGCATAATCTTGAGGATTTTAGCTGGCATCCTCTTATTACTCCTTGATAACAAGGAGGCAGTGAATCAACTGGTCGTGCAGTGTAACACTGAAATGTGCAAGATTATTGAAGAATTCTCAAAAAGTTATCTTTTTGGAGGATTTTTAAGCGTTATTTAAACCCGGGCTTGTAATTTGGGTGGAAAGCAAAAGTATTTTCCCTCCTTAAAAAAGCTGGTAATGACTTGAAACACAGGGAAAAGCTTTGAAACACTCGCCCTCTGGTATGAATAAATTTTCCTTGTTATACCTATTAATGCCTTCTGGAATTGACTCCGGCAGGTTGTTCTAGCCCGTATTGTTAGGTTGATTCCTCTCATACGATCTAACAAGCAGTAATACGGAATATAAAATTAATATAAAAAGGAAAATTTATGCTAGCTAATAAAAAAACTTTACTTGCTGCCCTGGTTCTTGCTTCTTCTTCATTTGCGGCTACAGCCACCGATGACGGCGTAGAAAAATACAGTGATTCCCTGGTTTACTTGAAATGTATAGGCGGTGCCTGTACGCCGGGGACTACCACGCCTTTTCGCGCGATGACCGTTTATTATAAATATGAAGTGGGTACGCCACCGCACAGTGAAGCAAGACTTTATTGGAATCAGAATGTGCCGGCCGATATTGCCGCCGGTCGTGATATTGCACATACCGTTGCCGGTGCATGCCCGGCAGGCAGCGTAAATAGTGAACTGACGGCAACCTGGTATTTATCTGACTTTAAGCCGGTGACCGCCAAGGCAGTTGACTGTGACAATAAAGAATATTTTTACTCGGTACATGAGTTTGATTTTTAATCACTTTATTGATTAAAACTACCTTACTTATATAGGGATCGGTCGATCCCTATTCAATACTTTTTCTGTAATTACCGACTAAGCACTCGCTGATATTATTTCCTGTTTCGAACCAGTCAAGCCTTTGATTTTGAGCCTTTACGATGTTCCTGGCTTGAAGGTTATTTGCTTATCCAGCCTCTGCAACGGGCGCTAAGGTTTATCATGTTTGATGAGAGGATGAAGTAATGTCTCGAATATTTACTGAGCTGACAGCGGCTCTGTGCAGCTATAGCAAAGGTACGTCTTTATCAAGAGCGACTACTTATGCATTTTGGCGGTGAGCTTGCGCATTTCAGTTAGAGAAATATAGGGAAAATGATCAGGAAAAGGAATGTCAGTGTTAAACTCAAGTTTTTTAGTTAAATAAAAGTAAAGTTTAAAGCGGTACTGTGTAACAAAATATTTAATAAAAAGTTTCTTTTTGCGCGTTAACAGCAAAGTTTTTCCGTGAAATGGTGGTGTTCACGAATCGTAAAGGCAGGTTATGGTGGACGATACTGGGCTTGAACCAGTGACCCCCGCCTTGTAAGGGCGGTGCTCTCCCAACTGAGCTAATCGTCCGTATAGAGATATTTGATAGTCTTATAAAGCGAAATGGTGGACGATACTGGGCTTGAACCAGTGACCCCCGCCTTGTAAGGGCGGTGCTCTCCCAACTGAGCTAATCGTCCA
>NZ_CANDNZ010000004.1 GCF_947387555.1 Thalassomonas sp. RHCl1 | reverse complement strand
GTGGCTGGGGTACAAGGATTTGAACCTTGGAATGACGGGATCAAAACCCGCTGCCTTACCGCTTGGCTATACCCCAACAATATCATTTAGTGCAACCAGTTTATAAATGGTACGGGAGGAGAGACTTGAACTCTCACATCTCGCGATACTGGAACCTAAATCCAGCGCGTCTACCAATTCCGCCACTCCCGCATTTCGATTAATTCATAAAAATGAAATAATCTGGTAGTTATTACATTGTACTTTCGACTCTTTATTAAGAAAAAGAAAGTGGCTGGGGTACAAGGATTTGAACCTTGGAATGACGGGATCAAAACCCGCTGCCTTACCGCTTGGCTATACCCCAACAATGTAATTAAGGTTGCAACCTAAGTTGCCATATAGTAATGGTACGGGAGGAGAGACTTGAACTCTCACATCTCGCGATACTGGAACCTAAATCCAGCGCGTCTACCAATTCCGCCACTCCCGCGTACTATATGTTTTTACTGAGAAAGAATGGTGGCTACACCGGGATTTGAACCTGGGACCCCATCATTATGAGTGATGTGCTCTAACCAGCTGAGCTATGTAGCCTTTCCAATCTTGCCTCTCAGCAAGTGGCGCGTATTATGCAAATCTCATTGACCTACGTCAACCGTTTTTTTAGAAATAATCTCACTTTTTATTTGTTCGGTGAAACTCTGTTCGATTTGCTGGAGAACTAGGCAAAACTGAGGTTTTTGATCGGTTTTTCCCGGGACATAAGGCTGGAAATAACCTGGGGGATAAGTCGTGAAATATAAGGGGGTAAACAGGGTGGCAGCTCCGGCATTGGGTTAACCTGCCGCTTGCCACCCGAAAAGCAAAACTAAACTAGTTAACGCGTTTTTCTGCTACGCCGCCAAGGTGGGCGGAGTGTTTTTTAATGGCTTCCAGGTTTTCGGCTACTACTTTAACGGGTAATTTGTTGATAATTAATTCTCCGGTATCGAGTGCATTGGATGAGGCTGCAAATTCCAAAAGGTTTTGGCCGTTACATTTTAGTCCGTCAAATATGGAACGAATTTTCAGTTTGCGATCTTTAAGGAAAGATCTTAAACGCCTTTTATCATTAACAGAGACATATTCACACACACGTAATGAAAAGCTGTCATTCGCGCTGGCTTGCGGGGCGAAAGAAACTGATGCGGCTAATAGGCTCGTCACTAATAAAATATTCTTCATTTGTTCACCATAGTTTTAGTAAGTTTTTGCATTGATGCCATTTGAGTCTAACACAGAATTTTACTGGTCGTGCAGCTGATTTTTTACTTTGAAACCAAGCGCTTAATCTTTGCACTGTTTTTGTTGTAATTTTGTGTTGTTTTTTGGTAATAAAATGTTATTTGTTGATGTAAGGTGCTGAAAGATAAAGATGTTTGTAAATATGGAAATTTTCAGGAATTATTTCGGATAATAGCTAAATAAAGCAGGGGAGAGAAAGTCTTTGGGGGAGGGGCTTCAGGGCACGGCATGTGCCCTGAATATTTAGGTCATTAATTAGACATTAAAGCGGAAGTGCACCACATCGCCGTCTTTCACCGGGTATTCTTTACCTTCAAGACGCCATTTACCGGCTTCCTTGGCGCCGGCTTCACCGTTAAATTCGATAAAGTCGTCGTAAGAAATCACTTCGGCGCGGATAAAACCTTTTTCAAAGTCGGTATGGATCACACCGGCGGCTTGTGGCGCGGTGGCATTGACTTTTACTGTCCAGGCGCGGACTTCTTTAACACCGGCGGTGAAGTAGGTTTGCAGGTGCAGCAGCGAGTAACCGGAATTGATCACCCGGTTCAGGCCCGGCTCTTCAATGCCCATGTCTGCCATAAACTCGTCGCGCTCTTCGTCGTCAAGTTCGGCAATTTCACTTTCAATTTCCGCACAAACCGGTACTACCACGGCGCCTTCTTCTTCAGCGATGGCACGGACCTGATCTAAATAAGGGTTGTTTTCAAAACCATCGTCATTGACATTGGCAATATACATGGTCGGTTTGATGGTTAAGAAGTTAAGATATTTAACCGCGGCTTTTTCTTCTTTGCTTAAATCCAAAGAACGTACCATGTGGCCGTCTTCAACGTGCTTAAGGATTTTTTCCAGTACCGGCAGTTCAAATTTAGCGTCTTTGTCGCCGCCTTTGGCACGTTTGGCCTGACGGACGATGGCGCGCTCTGCGGTGTCCATATCGGCTAATGCTAATTCGGTGTTGATAACGTCGATATCTTCACCCGGGTTAACATTGCCGGCTACATGCACGATATTTTCGTTTTCAAAACAGCGTACCACGTGACCGATAGCATCGGTTTCACGGATGTTGGCCAGGAATTTGTTACCTAAACCTTCGCCTTTGGAGGCACCGGCAACCAGACCTGCGATATCAACAAACTCCATGGTAGTGGGGATAACACGCTCTGGGTTAACAATTTTCGCCAACTTGTCTAAACGCGGATCCGGTACGGGTACCACACCTGTGTTAGGTTCAATGGTACAGAATGGAAAGTTTGCGGCTTCAATACCCGCTTTGGTGAGTGCGTTGAACAGGGTTGATTTACCTACGTTGGGTAAGCCAACAATACCACATTTAAATCCCATGATGTTTACCTATAGTTTTCAGCGCTTGTTAATCAGAGCGCGAATGTTGATCTGAAGTTCTGTTTTGGAGTTATTGCGCTTTAAAAGAGTGCAGACGATTTTGCGCTTTCTTGAGATCGTCTTTTTGCCAGATTTCGAAACAGCGGCCGGCTTCATCAATTGCCTGTTCTATTTGCCCCTGTTCACCGGCGGGCGCTTTACCCAATACATGTCCGGTTACCCGATCGCGATGGCCGGGATGACCTATGCCTATTCGCAACCGATAAAATTCTTTGTTGTTCGCCATACGGCTGATGATATCACGCAGACCGTTATGTCCGCCGTGACCGCCGCCTTTTTTGATTTTGCAAATACCCGGGTCCATGTCGAGTTCATCATGGGCAACGAGCATATTCTCTACCGGAATACGGAAAAAATTGGCAAGTGGCGCCACTGCCTGACCGCTACGGTTCATAAAGGTCGTGGGAATAAGCAAGTGCACTAAGGTATCGCCGATTTGGCCTTTACCATAGAGTCCAAAGTATTTTTTTTCCGGGCGGAGGGAAATATTGTAACGCTTGCTCAGTTCTTCAACGAACCAGACACCAGCGTTATGGCGGGTTTTGGTATATTCGGGGCCTGGATTACCCAGGCCCACAACTAATTGAATATTAGTTTCCAAGAGATGATCTCGTTAACTATTATTCAGCAGCTTCTTCAGCTTCGCCTTCGCCTTCTGCGTCGTCAGCTTTGCCTTTAGGAGCGTTAGCAGTAACAACGGCTTGGTCGTGGCTTTCACCTTTGGCTAATTCGTCAGAAGTAACGCCTTCCGGGAATTTAACGTCTGATAAGTGAAGCGTTTGACCTACTTCCAAGTCGGCTAAGTCAACTTCGATGAACTCAGGTAAGTTGGCTGGCAGACAAGAAATGGCAATTTCAGTTACGTGGTGAGCAATAGTAGCACCGGCTTTGCTTACGTTCTCTTCGTTGATGAAGTGAACTGGCACGTTAGTGTGAACGGCTTTTTTAGCATCTACACGTAGGAAATCCATGTGCATTACTAATTCTTTGTGCGGGTGACGCTGCATGTCTTTGATCAGAACTTCAACGCTCTTGCCGTCAACATTCAGGTTTAAAACGTGAGAGTAAAACGCTTCTTCCTGCTGTGCACGCCATACTTTGTTGTGTGCTAAAGTGATAGATACTGGCTCTTCGCCTAAACCGTAGATGATGGCTGGAACTTTGTTAGCGTGACGTAGGCGGCGGCTCGCACCTTTCCCCAGGTCAGTACGTACTTCAGCATCTAAAGTGAATAAATCAGTCATTTTCAATACTCTTTATTTAAAATTAATGTTCATTGTTTTTTGCGACCAAAAACAATGCGATTGCCTTTTTATTGGCAGCTTTTATTGAAAATAAATGCTTACCGGTTAAAAAAGGCGCGGCATAATAACATTTACCCGGGACAATAGCTATTAATCTTGCGAGTAATTATGGCTAAATGCTTAAGCAAATAATCCGCAGGTAATAAAAAAGCACCCTGAGGTGCTTTAAATGTCAGATCTAAAAGACTGAATTAGCCGTCAGCTTAACCGTCAAACATGGCAGAGATAGACTCTTCATTGCTTACCCGGCGAATCGCTTCGGATAACATGCCGCTTAACGTCAGCTGGCGCACTTTACCCAAGGCTTTGATTTCATCCGTCAGCGGGATGGAGTCGGTAACTACCACTTCATCAATCACTGAGTTTTCCAGGTTTTGAGCGGCATTACCGGAGAATACCGGGTGAGTGGCATAGGCAAATACCCGCTTGGCACCGTGCTCTTTCAGCGCTTCCGCTGCTTTGGCTAAAGTACCGCCGGTATCTATCATATCGTCAACGATAAAACAGTCGCGGTCTTTAACATCACCGATAATGTGCATTACCTGGGCAACATTGGCCTTGGGGCGACGCTTATCGATAATGGCCAGGTCGGCATCTTCCAATAATTTGGCTACCGCACGCGCACGTACCACGCCGCCGATATCGGGAGAAACCACCACAGGGCGCTCAATTTGTCTTTCCAGCATGTCTTCCAGCAGGATAGGGGTACCAAAGACGTTGTCTACCGGTACATCAAAGAAGCCCTGGATTTGCTCCGCGTGCAGGTCGACGGTTAAGACCCGGTCAACACCTACGCTGGAAAGGAAGTCGGCGACGACTTTTGCTGTAATCGGGACGCGGGCACTGCGTACGCGTCTATCCTGGCGTGCATAACCAAAATAGGGCATTACTGCTGTGATACGTCCGGCTGAAGCTCTTCGTAAGGCATCAACCATAACAATAAGCTCCATTAAGTTATTGTTGGTTGGTGCACAAGTTGATTGAACAATAAAGACATCCGCTCCGCGGACATTTTCATTGATTTCGACACTAATCTCACCATCACTAAAACTCCCGACCTTGGCATCGCCTAAGGTAATATAAAGGCGATTAGCAACTTGTTCGGCCAGTTCAGGGGTGGCGTTACCCGCAAAAATCTTCATGTCAGGCACTGTCAGTTCCTCAGAAACTTTTGACATTAAAATATGACGCTATGCAGTAGCAATTAACCAAAAGCGAATGAACGCTGATGGTAACTACTAGTACTAGCAAATTAATAACATTTATCCAGTGTTCATTTTACCAACATACGTGGTATTTGTTTGAGTTTTTATTCACTCATTAAGGCTCAATGCTTCAATCACCGGTATTAACGGCGATTGGTTGATACCTTTTGCTACAAAAGATTCAATCCCTTCAGGGAGTTGAGCCTGAATGCGGCAAGCCTCAGCTTTAGAGTCGAAGCGCGAGAAGATACAAGCGCCGGTTCCCGTCATTTGAGACGGCGCGTATTCTAGCAACCAAGACAGTAATTTGGCAACCTCGGGATAGTGTTTTATCACCATTACCTGGCAATCGTTATGGCAGGCATCTAGGTCTGCGCTTTGGGCTAATTGCCGGTCGGTATTGCGGGGCAGGTCATCGGAGGTAAATACGCTGACGGTGGAGATGCTGCAGTCGGGTTTACTGACTAAATACCAGTATTCTTCGGGATCCCTTGGGGTGAGCTTTTCACCGACCCCTTCGGCGTAGGCGGCAAAACCGTGAATAAATACCGGCACATCGGCCCCTAAGGCTAAACCTAAAGCGGCGAGTTTTTCCGTGCTGAGCTTAAGCTGCCATAACGCATTGAGTGCCAGCAGTACGGTGGCGGCATTGGAAGAGCCGCCGCCGAGTCCGCCGCCCATGGGCAGCACTTTATTAATTTTAATTTCGGCTCCGGGTAAGTTTGTCTGTCCCAAAGCTTTTGCTTCGCGTTGCAGCATAGTGGCGGCTTTGACTATCAGGTTATCTTCTGCGGCTACCCCGGCAATCGGGGTTAATAAGGTTATGTTGCCACAGTCGGTGACTTTTATCTCCAGGGTATCGCCATAGTCGAGGAACTGAAACAGGGTTTGCAGTTCATGGTAGCCGTCGCTGCGGCGGCCGACGACATGTAAAAATAAGTTGAGTTTTGCCGGTGACGGAAACTGGTGAAACTTATTATCTAAAGATAAGTTGTCCGGGGAAGTGTTGTCTACGGGTAAAGCCATGGTTTACAGGGTCCACTTTTTCACGAGAATTTTGATATTGAGCTCTGCCTGGGTGATGGTAAATTTAGTCGCCAGGCGGTGTTGGTTGACCAGCTGGTAGTTTTGGTACTCTACCGACCATAGGCGGTTGTCATACAAGCTGGTGAGTTTGGTCGGCAAGCGGGTGACGCTGTCATAACTGAGTTTATCCTGGGGCAGGTAAGCCAGGCCTTTGAGCCAGTAGCTTAATGCCCGGGTCGGCAAGGTCAGCCCGGTAAGGGAGTAGATCAGGGCGTCAAGGTCTTCGCTGTGATATTCTTCGCCGTCCACTTCCAGGACATGGCGGCCGTTGTCGGACTCCAGGTGCAGGACATTGATACCCAGCGGCGCGGTCAGATCCAGGCGCTGGCGGGTATTGTCGTTATCATCTTGCTCATAAAGCCAGTTTAACGAGGCGCTTTCGCGTTTACCTGCCTGGATAAAGGCGATCCGTCCCAATATTTTCCATTTGTTTAAAGCCGAAAGTTGTTGATTTCTTTCACTGATTTTCTGAGTTAGGCTAGAATCAGAGGGAACTGGCGGTTGAACCGCGCAGCCACTGAGCCATATAAGCAGTAGTGAGACGGGTAATAAGCGTTGCAGGCGGATGATCATGTGCTCTTGTCGTTATGGTATGAATGACTATTTGAACACAGAACAAGAGGTGCTTTCAATCACGGCGGATATTTCGTAAAATTACCGCGTTATTTGTTTCAGATTAAAGTATCAGATGCAAAAATGGCGGATAATCGCCGTGATGATATTTATCTGGTGTATTTTTCAAAGCAGATGATAAATGTCCTTGTGGGGTTTTAGCCGCGCAAAAAAGACTGAAATGATATTGTGGTAAAGCCGGCATCTGCCGATGGCGCCTTTGCCATATTTTAACTGAGGCTGAATATTTAGCATTATGTCCATAGTAGCTGTTGGTATTAATCATAAAACTGCACCCGTTGCGGTCAGGGAAAAGATTTCTTTTAGTCCTGATCATTTAACTCAAGCCCTGCAGGAAATGCTTGCTTCTGTACAATGTCGCGAAGCTGCTATTTTATCTACCTGTAACCGCACCGAGTTATACCTGGTACAGGATGGCGATATGGCCCAGACCCAGGAGCGCATCGTGCGCTGGCTGGAAAGCTATCACCAGGTGCCGGGGGCGACCATTTCCCCGAGTTTGTATTGGCATCAGGACAAGGCCGCGGTCAATCATATGATGCGCGTGGCCTGTGGCTTGGACTCCCTGGTATTGGGGGAGCCGCAAATTCTCGGGCAAATGAAACAGGCCTACAGTCAGGCAAAAGCCGCAGATTCTATGGCGCTGGTCATGGATCGCCTGTTCCAGCGTACTTTCGGGGTGGCAAAACAGGTCAGGACAGAAACCGAAATCGGCGCCAGTGCCGTCTCTGTTGCTTTTGCTGCGGTGAATTTAGCCAAACATATTTTTGCCAACCTGAAAAAGGTCCGGGTGCTGCTGGTCGGCGCCGGGGAAACCATTGAACTGGTGGCGAAACATTTATATGAGAATAATGTCGGAAATATTACCGTTGCCAACCGTACTCTGGCCCGGGCAGAGGGCATGGCGGAGCAGGTCGGCGCGGATGTTATCACCCTGGCGCAGATCCCGGAACAAATCAGCAATGCCGATATTGTCATCAGCTCAACCGGTTCGACCTTACCTATTATAGGTAAAGGCATGGTGGAACATGCGCTTGAGCAACGCAAGCACCAGCCTATTTTTATGGTAGACCTGGCGGTGCCGCGGGATATCGAAGAGCAGGTGGCGGAGCTTGAAGACGTGTTCTTATATACGGTGGATGACCTGCAGGGCATTATTGCCAAGAATATCGCCAACCGCCGTAAAGCTGCGGTACAGGCAGAAGGCATGGTTAATACCCAAACCGACAGCTTTATGGCCTGGTTAAGGGGATTAAATACCCAGGATGCGGTGCTCAGTTACCGTAACCAATGTCAGGAGCACAGAGATGTCTTGATTGAAAAGGCACTGTTGCAGCTCAAAGGCGATAAAAATCCCGAGGCGGTAGTGGCGGAGCTGGCCACCAAACTCACCAATAAACTGATGCATGCCCCCACCAGTGCGTTACAATCGGCGGCCCAGGGCGGTGATTTGGATAAGCTGATTTACCTGAGAGATATTTTCAACCTGGATCAAAAGTAGACATTTTTCCCGCTAAACCGACCGGTTGTCAGCTTTGTTCAGAGAAACAAATGACTTTGATGGCCGGTATTTCCGCTGATTTCCCCGTGAAAAGCTAATTATTTGAGAAATAACCAAGGAAATAGCTGCGACTTACCCCCCGACTAGATATACTAGGTGCATTGCTAGCACATATTATCGAATTTAAAAGTATTATTTAATGAAAAAGTCAGTTTACCATAAGCTTGAAGTGTTAATGGAACGCTTTGAGGAAGTACAGGCTTTATTATCCGATCCCGAGACCATAGCGGATCAGGATAAATTTAAAGCCTTATCCAAAGAATTCTCCCAACTTGAAGAAGTGACCTCGGTTTTCACCGCCTATAAAGATGCGGAAAATGATTTCGCCACCGCCGAAGAAATGCTGAAAGACGATGATCCCGATATGCGGGATATGGCGCAGGAAGAGTTTAAGGGCGCGAAAGAGGCATTGGAAAACCTGGAAAGCGAGTTACAAATTCTGTTGCTGCCTAAAGATCCCAATGACGACAACAACTGTTTCGTGGAGATCCGTGCCGGTGCCGGTGGTGATGAAGCGGCGATTTTTGCCGGTGATATCTTCCGTATGTACAGCCGTTATGCCGAAAAGCAGGGCTGGCGCATCGAATTGATGAATGCCAATGAAAGCGAGCAGGGCGGTTTTAAAGAAATTATCGCCAAAATCGTCGGTGAAGGGGTTTACGGCCAGATGAAATTTGAGTCCGGCGGTCACCGGGTACAAAGGGTACCGGAAACCGAATCCCAGGGACGGGTACATACCTCGGCCTGTACCGTAGTGGTGATGCCGGAAATTCCCGAATCGGAAGCCATTGAAATCAATAAGGCCGACTTGAAAGTCGATACCTTCAGGGCATCGGGCGCCGGTGGACAGCACGTTAACAAAACCGACTCCGCCATTCGTATTACCCATATTCCTACCGGTGTCGTGGTGGAATGTCAGGATCAGCGTTCCCAGCATAAAAACCGCGCCCAGGCGATGTCGGTCTTGCAGGCAAGATTACAGCAGGCAGAAGACGATAAGCGCCGCAGCGAAGAAGAATCTTCCCGTCGTAGCCTGGTGGCCAGTGGCGACCGCTCCGAGCGGATCCGTACCTATAACTATCCCCAGGGGCGGATGACAGATCACCGCATTAATTTAACCTTGTACCGGTTAAATGAAGTGATCGAAGGTAACTTACAGCTGGTAATGGAGCCTATTTTACAGGAAAACCAGGCGGATCTGCTGGCAGCCCTGGCGGAGCAAAACGATTAATCGGTTAATATCGTTAATCGCACCGTTAATTGCCGGCCCCAGTTTCAGTGAGTGTTAATACTTTGCAAACATCCATGTGTAATGCGCCCCTTGCCCGGTTAGTTGAGCAGGGGGCGGCTTTGTTGCTTGAAACCTCCGACAGTGCCAAGCTCGATGCCCAGGTCTTGTTGTGTCATGTGCTGGGCAAAGAGCTCAGCTATTTGCATACCTGGCCGGAAAAAATCATTGCCGATGAGGTGTTTGAGCATTTTACCCGGCTGCTTGAGCGCAGACAAAACGGCGAGCCGGTAGCATATATTACCGGCATAAAAGAGTTCTGGTCGCTGCCGTTAAAAGTATCTCCTGCCACTTTGATCCCCAGACCCGATACTGAGGTACTGGTAGAGCAAGTGCTGGCGTGTCATCCGCAAAATAAGCTAAACTGCCTGGATCTCGGTACCGGCACCGGGGCAATTGCCCTGGCTTTGGCCTCGGAGCAGCCGGGTTGGCAACTTGATGCGGTGGACTTTAATGCCGATGCGGTGATGCTTGCCCGGGAAAATGCCCGGCAGTTAAAGCTGGAGCGGGTCAATATCTACCAAAGTGACTGGTTCAAGCAGGTAGCAAAGGATAAAAAGTTCGAGGTTATCGTCTCTAATCCCCCCTATATCGATGGCGGGGATAAACATCTCAGTGAAGGAGATGTGCGCTTTGAACCTGAAACGGCGCTGGTGGCGGCAGAAAACGGCCTGGCGGATATTATCACCATAGCCACCGGGGCCAAAGATTATTTGACCGACGGCGGCAGCCTCTATTTTGAGCATGGTTTTGAGCAGGGACAGGCGGTCCGCAAGATTTTAACCGATTTAGGTTATACGGATGCCAAAACCACTAAAGACTTTGCCGGTAATGACAGGATCACCCAGGCAAACTGGATAATTAATAAACTTAAAAATTAAAGGAATTATTATGATGTTCAAACATCTTCATATGACACTTGCGGTGCTGAGCATTGCCTTGTTTACCTTACGTTTTGTCTGGACGTTAACCGAGTCGGCCTGGTTAACGAAAAAAGTCGTTAAAATTACCCCGCATGTCATTGATACCTTGCTGCTGGCCTTAGGTGTCGCCATGGCGGTGAAGCTGATGATCAACCCGCTGGAGCAGTTATGGCTGGGAGAGAAGCTATTGGCGGTGGTTGCCTATATCTTTACCGGCTACTATACCTTGAAACTGGCCAGAAACCGTATGATGCAGTTCATTGGTTACCTGGGGGCCATGGGGTGGGTGATGCTGGTTTTTCGCCTGGCCATGACCAAAGAAACCATGTTTTTATAGGGCTTAATAAGAAAAAGCCGTTGCCAAGGGCATTTTGACTTTAAAAATGCCGATTAATCCCCATAGAAGAGGATTAATTCGCGATAGCTGACTTTTTTGCTGTTTTTTATAGTAAACAAATAAATTAAATGAATGACTTGTTGTTGTCCGAGATAAAATCGGATGAAAAAGATTTAATCCAGTCGGTGGTGTTACTCGAAGAGCATATTTTTGCTTCTTCCGGTATTTTCGCCGATGCCCTGGATAAACTGATCAAAGAATGCCTGGCGGTTATTGAAGAAATAGACGAGCCGCTGGAGCAGGTAGAGCAACTGATCAATGAATTGTTTGTTCGCCATCTGTTTCTGGATGAATACCGGGATTTTTGGCCGTTAACCGGCCACCGCCTGGAGTCCGGTATTCATTTTCGCGCCCTGGCGCCGAGTTTAAAAGTGATCCTGATCCATCACATCATCACCGAATGCGGCTTTGACGTCGATATTATCTATGTACCGGAAAAGAATATGATCCGCGTGGTGTGTGATGATATCTATGCCATTATTTTCGACCCGGTGACCGGTGAATCCCTGAACTGGCATGAGCTGGATAAACGCATGGACGATATCGAAGGGGATCCGAGCCAGCAGGAGCTGCTGCCGATCAGCCACAAGAGTTTGTTGCTGGATCATATCACTTCAATTAAAAATGCCCTGATTCGCGAACAGGTATTTGACTTGGCGCTCAAATGTGTCGATGTTTTACTGGCGATGCGCCCGGATGACCCGTTTGAGCGCAGAGATCGCGGCTTTTTATTACATCAGCTCGATTGTTTTAAAGTGGCTTACGACGACTACCGGTTTTTTGTTGAGCAATGCCCCAAGGACCCGGCGGCTCAGCTGCTGAAATTACAACTAGATAACATACGTATTGCCGATACCGTAATACATTAATAATAAGAACCACGGAGAAATTATGTCTGCAGCAAATCTGACTGAAGCTGTTCACCATGCCCCGATGATCACCAATGATGCGACTATCATGGGTTTTCTGGCAATCATGCTGGGATTGGTGTTTTACACCGCCCACAGCACCAATAGTTTTTGGAAGAAGTTTTATAGCGTAGTACCTGCGGTACTGGTGTGTTACTTTTTACCCTCGCTGTTAAACACCTTCGGCGTGGTTAACGGCGAAGAGTCCAAGCTTTATTACGTTGCTTCCCGTTATTTATTGCCTGCCTGTCTGGTGTTGCTGACCTTAAGCGTCGATTTAAAGGCCATTATGGGGCTTGGCAGTAAAGCGATTATTTTATTCTTTACCGGTACCATAGGTATTGTTATCGGCGGACCTATTGCGATATTGGTTGTTTCTGCTATCAGTCCTGAGCTGCTTGGCGTACAAGGCCCTGAAGCGGTATGGCGCGGTATGACCACGGTTGCAGGTAGCTGGATTGGCGGTAGTGCCAACCAGGCGGCAATGAAGGAAATTTATGAAGCCGGCGATCAGATCTTCTCCGCCATGGTGACGGTAGATGTTATTGTTGCCAACTTATGGATGGCGGTACTGCTGATCATGGCATCCAAGGCGAAAACCATAGATGCGAAGACCGGCGCCGATGTCAGTGCTATTGATGCATTAAAAGAGAAGGTGGAAAACTTCCACCAGCAGCATTCACGTATCGCCACTTTACCTGATTTGATGATCATCCTGGCTATCGGTTTAGGTGTTACCGGCTTTGCTCATTTGTTTGCCGATACCGTGACCCCGTATTTCGTTGAAAACCATCCTGACTTAAAGAATTTCAGTTTCCACAGTAAATTCTTCTGGATGATCATTTTTGCCACTACCGTTGGTATTATTTTATCTTTTACCCGGGTAAGGGAGCTTGAAGGAGCCGGTGCTTCCAAAGTGGGCTCAGCCTTCCTTTATGTGCTTATCGCCACTATCGGTATGAAGATGGATGTGACTATGATTGCCGATGCGCCTATCTACTTTGTCATCGGTATTATCTGGATGTTGATCCATGCCAGCTTGATGCTGGTGGTTGCTAAGCTTATTAAGGCGCCGCTGTTTTATATGGCAGTAGGTAGCCAGGCGAATGTCGGCGGTGCGGCTTCGGCCCCTGTGGTGGCTTCAACTTTCCACCCGTCGCTGGCGCCGGTAGGTGTCTTGTTGGCCGTGCTTGGTTATACCGTAGGAACTTATATGGCCTGGTTATGCGGACAGATATTACAAGCCATCTCCTAAGTTTCCGCGTTTAAAATATCCGTTAAAAGTGCTTATTTATACTTATAAATAAGCACTTTTGCTTTATGCTAAGGCATAAATCAAAATGCAAAGTTTTTCTTTTTATCAATAAGGAGCCCCCATGGGTTTACAATCAATTCAGTTAGCCGATATCGAGGTTGCTAACGACAAACCATTTGTGTTGTTCGGCGGCATGAATGTTCTTGAGTCCCGCGATCTGGCGATGAAAATTGCCGAGCATTATGTTCAAGTGACACAAAAGCTCGGCATTCCTTATGTGTTTAAGGCCTCTTTTGATAAAGCCAACCGTTCATCCGTGCACTCATACCGGGGACCGGGTATGGAGGAAGGCTTAAAAATATTCGAAGAAATTAAACAGACCTTTAATGTGCCTGTGATCACCGACGTCCATGAACCCCACCAGGCACAGCCGGTGGCAGATGTCGTCGATGTTATCCAGTTACCGGCTTTTTTGGCGCGCCAGACCGATTTAGTGGTGGCCATGGCCAAGACCAATGCCATTATCAATGTGAAAAAGCCCCAGTTCCTGGCGGCCCATGAAATGCGCCACATCATTAAGAAGTTCTCGGAAGCCGGCAATGAAAAAGTGATCTTGTGTGAGCGCGGCAGCTGCTATGGTTATAACAACCTGGTGGTGGATATGCTGGCGATGGAAGAAATGAAAAACTATGCGCCGGTGATTTTTGATGCCACCCATGCGTTGCAACGCCCTGGTGGCCGCAGCGACAGTGCCGATGGCCGTCGTGCTCAGGCAGCCCAGTTAGCCCGCAGCGGTATGGCGCTGGGTCTGGCAGGTTTGTTTATCGAAGCACATCCGGATCCTGATAATGCCAAATGTGACGGCCCCTGTGCTTTGCCGTTAGACAAGCTTGAGCCTTATTTGGCGCAAATGAAAGCCATAGATGACTTGGTGAAGAGTTTTGAGCCCCTGGTCACCGGCGACTAGCCCCTGAGATCTACAGGAGCGGGTTTCTGCCCGCTCTTGCTATATATTCTTCCTTTACCGACAAACCGCTTAATTTCGCTTTTCTAGCCCTTTAAAGCCCATGTTGGCTCTCTTCTTGCCCTGAAGCCTTGTGATAAGGAAAATTTCAGGCATTGCTGCGCTTTTGTATCCATTGGATTGCAGCATACCTTTTTCTGGACATAAAAAAAGGTGTCTGTGACACCTTTTATTTCGACTTTTTGCCTGCGGGTGATATTCTGGAGCTTATTCAGAAATCATCTCGCTTTTAGCAAGGTTAGCGGTAGTATTTCTAGCATTAACGCGCTCTTGCTTGGCTAATAATGCCTGAGCTGTTTGCTGTGCGCTGACAAAGCTTACCGGGGTCAGTTTGATTGAATCGGCAAGGCTAACCTTGATTTGATTCATGACTTCGTTGTGGTTGATAGTGTCGGCTTTTACCAGCTCCAGTGCCTGGGCTGAAGTAATGCTAAAGAAAGCGATGGCTAATACAGAGATTTTTTGTGCTAATTTCATAATGGTACCTGTTTAAATAACGTCAATGATCCTTATAGATGTTTCACGGACCTGTAACTAGCTCTGCAGAAGGTGGGTTGGGAAACACTTTCTGCTTATTGCCCATCTATTAATGGGTTAGTGATGAAGTCCTTCATCTACGGTGCAAATAATAATCTAGTTGTAGCCAAATGAAAAATGACTATTTATAATGTTATTCATTAGAAAAACTAATGAATAGTAAGTTGGCGGCAAAGTTAAAAACTTTCAGACGTTCGACATGAATAAACATCACATAAACGTGAATAATCATATATAACACATAGGACAATTTTGGCTAATAGACTCCCACCCCTCAATGCCTTACGAGCTTTTGAAGCCTCGGCGAGGCAATTAAGTTTTACCCGGGCTGCCGAAGAATTATTTGTGACCCAGGCGGCGATCAGCCACCAGATCAAATCATTGGAAGAGCATTTGGGTATTAAGTTATTTATGCGAAAAAATCGTGCCTTGCTGCTGACCGAAGAAGGGCAGGCTTATTTTCTCGACATAAAAGATATTTTCACTTCCATCAACGATGCCACCGAGCGTTTGCTTGCCCGGGGGGCGAAAGGGGCGATCACGGTAAGTTTACAGCCAAGCTTTGCTATTCAGTGGCTGGTGCCGCGTTTGACGGCGTTTAATGTCTTGCATCCGGATATTGATGTCAGGATCAAGGCGGTTGATCAGCCGGATAACTCTTTAACCGAAGATGTTGATGTCGCCATTTATAACGGCCGCGGCCGTTGGCCCAATGTGCATGCCGATCAATTGCATACCGAATACCTGGTGCCGGTTTGTTCTCCTTTGCTGCTCAGTGGCAAAAAACCGCTGTATACAGTCAATGACCTGGCCCAGCATACCTTGTTGCACGATACCTCGCGCCGGGACTGGAAACGCTGGTTTAAAGAGGTTGGGGTTAAAGGCATGAATGTTAACCACGGCCCTATTTTCAGTCACTCTTCCATGGTATTGCAGGCAGCAATCCACGGACAGGGGGTGGCACTGGCCCATAGCGTACTGGCAAAGCCGGATATCGACTCCGGCCGCCTGGTACAGCCTTTTAATGATGTGCTGATCAGTAAAAATGCTTATTACATTGTGTGCCGCGAGCATCAGCTTGATATAGGTAAGATAGCCGCCTTTCGCGATTGGGTGCTTGATACTGTGGCCGAAGAGCAGGATGACGGCCTTATGCTGTAAAAGCCGATATTAAACTTATCAAAATGAGTGAATCAATCGCCGGATATAATAAGTGAAGAACCAATGACAATGATAACAACTAAACACAATTTCGTGGAAAGCCCTAAGGCGATGGTGATTTTGGCCCATGGCGCCGGCGCCGATATGGACCATACGTTTATGGAAAAAATGACGGCTTTATTAAATAGCCGCCGGATAAATGTCTTGCGCTTTAATTTTCCCTATATGGATAAGCGCCGCGTCGATGGCAAACGTTATCCGCCGGATCGCATGCCCAAGTTGCTTGACTGCTATCGTGAGGTTATCAAGCAGCAAGCAGGCGCCTTGCCGGTTTTTCTTGCCGGGAAATCTATGGGCAGCCGGGTAGGGGCAACGCTGGCAGGGGAGGCTTTAGCTCAGCCCGGGCAAATAAAGGGGGTGATCTGTTTAGGTTATCCTTTTCATCCGCAAAAAAAGCCGGAAAAATTGCGGCTTGAACCGCTGCAACAGACCTTGTTGCCGGCTTTGATAGTGCAGGGGGAGCGCGATGCCCTGGGCTCGAAGGATGAAATTGCCGGTTATGCGTTATCTGAGTTATGCCAGCTGGTTTTTCTGCCCGATGGCGATCATGATCTCAAACCCAGGGTTAAGTCAGGTTTTAGCCATGAACAGCATATGCAAAGTGCCGCCGATGAAATACTGAGGTTTATTGATGAAAAAATTTGATTTTCTCACCCCCTGGCGGATTTTTATTGGTATCAGCGGCTGTTTTTCAGTATTATTCGGCGCCTGGTTGGCGCATGGCGGACAACATCTGCCACTCGATATCCAAAGTCGCCTGGCAAATGCGCTGCAATATCAGTTTATTCATACCCTTGCCTTATTGGCTGCTATGGTTTGGTATAGCAGGTTGCCCTCTCGTCCCTTGCTGGCGGCAGGCGCTTGTTTTGTGCTCGGTATTTTGTGTTTTAGCGGTAGTTTATACGCTAAAACCTTCTTTGATCTTGCCATGATAGGCAAACTCGCTCCCATGGGCGGGATATTATTAGCGTCGGGCTGGTTGCTGCTGGCGTTTGCAGGTAAAACGAAATGAAGACTTCGATTGTATTATATTGCCGCCCCGGCTTTGAAAAAGAGTGTGGCGCCGAAATCCAGGAAAAAGCTGCCTGGAACGAGGTATATGGTTATCTTGAGCTGACAAAAAACCAGGGGCTGGTTTATTTTCACTTAAACAACCCGGAAGAAGGGGATGCCCTGATGGAGCGCATGCCGCTAAAACGGCTGATTTTCGCCCGCCAATGGTTTCTGACCTTAACCGAGAGAATCGAACTGCCGGATTATAATCGGGTAGAGGCGATCATCGAGGCGCTGGGCAGTGAGTGGCAATATGCAGATTTACGTATGGAAACGCCGGATACCAATGACGGTAAGGAATTATCCAAGTTTTGCCGCAAACTGGCGGTACCGCTGCGCCAGGCATTAAGGAAAAACAAAATCCTGACGGAAAAAGGCGATAAAGACGGCGCTGTTTTACATGCCTTGTTTTTAAGCGGCAAAGAAGTGATGCTCGGTTATTCCTTAGGCCATAATACCTCTTCTCATGTGATGGGGATTCCGAGATTAAAGTTCCCGAGCCAGTCGCCAAGCCGTTCAACCTTGAAGCTTGACGAAGCCTTTTTATATTTCATCCCAAAAGATGAGTGGGAAACCCGGTTAACCTCCGGCATGAATGCGGTTGATTTAGGCTCGGCTCCCGGCGGCTGGACCTATCAGCTGGTGCGCCGCGGTATGATGGTAACGGCGGTTGACAATGGCCCTATGGCAGACTCCATTATGGAAACCGGCCAGGTGAAGCATCGTATGATGGACGGCTTTAAGTTTGTTCCCGCTAAGCAAAATGTTTACTGGTTGGTGTGTGACATGGTGGAAAAACCCCAGCGGGTGGCCTGGCTGATGGCGCAATGGCTGTTAAAGGGTTATTGCAAAGAAGCTATGTTCAACCTGAAATTGCCGATGAAAGGCCGTTATCAGGAAATTACGAAGAACCTGCAGAGCATCAAAGATCTCTTTGCGGAAAATAATGTGAAATATGAGCTTTATGCCAAGCACCTTTATTATGACCGTGAAGAAGTGACGGTACATGCGCGGTTATTATCGCCTGTGCCCCAGCATTAGTTTGCTTTGATGGATGAACTGGGCTATTCCTGCTCATCCATGAACCCATGATATTGCTTACAGGATGTAAGTAATTAGCTTACGTCAGGAACAAGTAAGCTGACCGTTCATCCTAAACATGGTCATTTCTGTTCATCCATGAACCCATGACATACCGTTCATCCTGAACATAAAAAACCCGGCGATTAGGCCGGGTTTTTATTATCGGTAATTTCTTCAGAGCAGCTTATAAACGCTCTAATACCGCATCGGTAAAGTCAGTAGTACCGTGACTACCACCTAAGTCGCCGGTAGTACGGTCGCCGCTTTCAATTACGTCTTTGATTGCTGCGCGGATTTTCTCTGCCTTATCACCCATGTCCAGGTATTCCAGCATTTGGATGGCAGCGAGAATTACGGAAGTCGGGTTTGCCAGGTTTTTACCGGCAATGTCAGGGGCTGAGCCGTGCACCGCTTCAAAGATAGCACAGTCGCTGCCGATGTTGGCGCCAGGGGCCATGCCTAAGCCGCCCACTAAACCGGCACATAAGTCGGACAGGATATCACCGAATAAGTTGGTGGTGACGATAACGTCAAATTGCGCCGGGTTCATGACCAGCTGCATGCAGCAGTTGTCGACGATCATTTCCGCAGATTCAATATCCGGGTAACGCTCACCCACTTCACGGGCCACTTTCAGGAACAAACCTGAAGTTGACTTTAAGATGTTGGCTTTATGTACCGCGGTAACCTTTTTACGGCCTTCCTTGCGGGCGGTTTCGTAAGCAAAAGTTACGATCTTTTCCGCGCCTTCGCGGGTGATCTGGCTCATGGCTTCGGCGGTGGCACCGTCTTCCGATACCGTTTGTCCTAAACCTGAGTACATGCCCTGGGTGTTTTCACGGATAGTGATGATGTCGATATCTTCGTAACGGGCTTTAGTGCCTTTAAAAGACAATACCGGGCGGACATTGGCATAAAGCTTAAAGTGCTTACGTAAGGTGACGTTAATAGAGGTAAAGCCTTCGCCTACCGGGGTCGTTAACGGGCCCTTTAGGGTGATTTTGTTTTTCTCGATTAATGCCAGGGTTTCTTCCGGAACCAGTTCGCCGTGCTTTTCTAACGCGGTAAGACCGGCATCTGCATACTCATAGTCAAACTCACAGCCTGCTTTATCCAGTACTTTTATGGTTGCGTCAATAATACTCGGGCCGATGCCGTCGCCGGGAATAACAGTTATGGTTTGTTTAGCCATTAAATATACCTTTTAAAATAAACTTCTTAATAATTTTTTACCTGAGGGGGTGAATATTAAACGAAATCATTCATTGACCATCTTCATTGAATCCTGGCCACTTATTTATTACGTTCGCTATAACTGATCAAACCACTTAAGTAATTGCGCTGCTTTATATCATGTCACGGGGATGTAAGCCAGCTTAAAACCTTTTATATTGACCTTAAACAATAGACAAATATCAGTATATATCGAAAGTCGGGAGAAAATGCAGATTTAGTCGTTTTTTAAGTGATTGACAGGAAAGTGTTAGTTTTTCGTGTGGTTATCTATGACTTGCCAGTTATCCGGGTAGCCGATGCCCAGGCCGCTGCCGGTTAAGATATCGTTGACAAAAAGCAGGTAGCTGCATTCTTCCTGGGTGGTGATGCCGTCGGATTTGACATGCTGGGTGCGGTAAAAGGTAACCTGGTAGTAGTTGTTGTTTTTGCGTATCGCCTCTGTGGAATCCGGGGTGCCGAGATCGGTTAAGATCTGCTCCAGGGTATGTTGTCCCGGAACAAGCTTGGCGATATATTGGCGGTTGAATTCTTCCCTGTCTTCCCAGGTCATGCTGCTGGGGCTGCCTTTATAAAAATTGATGACTAAAAAGACAAACAGGCCGTACAGGGCTAAAGAAAGTAAGACATACTTTTTATTCATTCTTTATCTAAGACCGGATTGTCTGTAAGTGATTAACAAGACATTATTCATGAATATAACAAGATTAACAGCAGAGAATTGTTTCACTTTATGTAAAGTGCCGCCATTGCCTGCCTGATACGCTTAATTATGGCGGTTATTCGGGCTCGCTTGCAAGGGGCAGGCGGAGATCTTTAAGGTTGAAGCCCAGCGGGATATCTTGCTTCAGGGTCAGCAATTGCCGGTACAGCTTCAGCTGGTCGACATCCTCATGTAATTTTGTCATGACACTCTGTTTTAAATCTTTGGCATTGAGCAGGGCAGCCAGGGAATCATACTGGCTTAATAAGGCCGAGGCGGTAATTTGTCCGATACCGGCAACGCCGGGAATTTTATTGGTGCTGTCCCCGGTCAGGGTCCAGAAATCCACCAGCTGCTCGGGTTTAACCTTAAACTTTTCCCGGACATAAGTTTCATCCAGGTAGCGGCGGTTAAAATAATCATAAACCTTGATATTTGGTCCCAGCAGCGACAGGAAACTTTTGTCGGTGGACACTATGGTGACATTTTGCCCGCGCAGGGCAACCTTAACCGCCAACGTGGCGATAAGATCATCCGCTTCGTCTTCTTCTGAGACCAGGGAGTCCACCGAGAAGCGCATAAATTCATCCTGGATATCGGACAGCTTGTCGGCAAGGTGTTCCGGCATTTTTTTTCGGCCTTTTTTATAATCCGGAAACAACTGGTAGCGCCAGCACGGGGCGATGCTGTCAAAAACCGCCAGTGCATGGCTTGGCTGGTGTTGTTCCAGCATTTTCCCCAGGGCTGAAACACAGCCCTGTTGGGTGTTGAACAATACCTGCCTTTTGGTATTTTCTGCCAGTTCATTATTTAAAAGGAAAGGGCGCTCCTGTACTGCGTATATACGCCTTATTAAGTTTAAGGCGTCTATCAGGATAAGGTGTAGCGGCATTAAGCTGTTTCCTGCGCGATTTCATAACAGGGAATATAGGCACTGCCGGGTAATTTCATTCTTTGCTGTTTGACAAAGGAAGCCAGTAAATTATCCATTAATGCCATCATCCGGGATTCGCCGGAAATAATGAAAGGTCCGTTTTCCCGGATCGCCTTGATACCGGGAGATTTGACATTGCCGGCGACGATACCGGAAAAGACCCGGCGCAGGCTGGCGGCCAGCTGGGCGGTTTCCATGTCGCTGTTGATGTTCAGCGCCGCCATGTTTTCATGGGTCGGTTCAAACGGGTGCTGAAACTGGGACTCTATCTCCAGTGACCAGTTAAAGTGGTAACTGTCGCCGGTTTGTTTGCGGTAGTCGATCACTTCGCTCAGGCCCTTTTTCATTTCTTTGGCAACGCTTTGGGCGTCATCGATAATGATCTGGTATAAATCCTGGGCTTTTTTACCTAAGGTGGCGCCGATAAAGGTATCGATTTCGGTAAAGTAGTCGGCACTCTCCGTCGGCCCGGTGAGTATGATAGGCAGCTTTTGCGCCTGGTTTTTGTCATTGAGCATAATACCCAGGATATAAAGCAACTCTTCAGCCGTGCCCGCGCCGCCGGGGAAGATGATGATGCCGTGGGACAGGCGCACAAAAGCTTCCAGGCGCTTTTCAATATCCGGCATGATCACCAGCTCATTGACAATCGGGTTGGGGGGTTCGGCGGCGATAATGCTGGGTTCGGTCAAACCGATATAACGTCCCAGGGGGTTGCGTTGTTTGGCATGGCCTATGGTGCCGCCCTTCATCGGCCCTTTCATGGCGCCGGGACCGCAGCCGGTGCAGATATTAAAGCCGCGCAATCCCAGGTGGTAGCCGACTTCCTTGGTATATTTGTATTCGATCTGGTTGATGGAATGGCCACCCCAGCAGGTGATTAAACTGGCGTCCGTTTCCGGCAAGATGGCATTGGCATTTCTGAGGATATCAAAAACCACATGGGTGACCTGGTCGGTGGTGGCATGGATATCGATATCTTTGTAACTTTTGCTGATAAACAGAATGTCACGCATCACCGCAGACAAGTGCTCGCGGATACCGCGGATAATTTTTCCGTCGACAAAGGCATCAACCGGGGGATTGATCAGATCAAGTTTAACGCCGCGTTCCCGTCTTAACACCTGGATGTCAAAATCCTGATATTTTTGATAGATGGCTTCGGCATCATCGGTATGACTGCCGGCATTTAACACCGCCAGGGAACAATTGCGATATAAGTTATATAATTCGCTGCTGGCGGACTTTTGCAGCTGGTCAACCTCTATTTGGGAAAGCAGGCTCATATTGCCTACGGGGTTGAGTTGTGTATGCATGATAGACTCCTTATGCGAACGCGGTAGACGCAGTTATAGGTAAACGTACTTATAGATAAACGTAGTTAAAGGTAAACAACCTTGTTTTTTCCCTGATCTTTGGCCTGGTACAAGGCTTTGTCTGCTCGTTCAAATGCGCTGTGGATATTATCTTGTGCCTTAATATGCGTGACACCTATGGAAGTGGTAATACTGACCTTATTATTTTTAAACTTAAAGGGCAACCGGGCAATGTGTTTTCTTAAGTCATTGAGATGCTGCAAAAGTTTGTCCTGTCCTATCCCGGTATAAACCAAAACGAACTCTTCTCCGCCATAACGGGCGATAAAGGCATCGGCAGATACTTTTTTCGTTAAGGTCATGGCCATGACCTGCAAGGTTTTATCCCCGGCGGTGTGGCCATAGGTATCATTGATGCGTTTAAAGTCATCAAGATCTAATATCACCAAGGCTAAGTCATAACTTTGCTGTTGAAAATCAATGAGTTGATTTGAGAAGTAATCATCAAAAGCGGCGCGGTTATTCAGCTTGGTCAAGGCATCCTGCATGCTTTTTATTTTTTGCTGCTTTAACTGCTCTTCAAAATACTGGCTTTGTTTTTCCAGCTCTTTGACCCGGGCGGTCATGTCATTGAGCTGGCTTTCTATTTGCCGGTTATGTTTATTTTCGCTGCTGGATTTATCTTCGAGGGTTTTGACGATATTTTGTAAGTTTTTATTAATTTTTTGTTTCAGGTCGCTCACCGACTTGGCACTGTCTACCACGGTAGACATTTCATCTACCTGCTTGTGCAGCTTGGCGTTGAGTTCATTACTGGCACTTTGGGATTCTTTGTTACAAAACAGGGTCTTGTTGATGGCAGCTTGTACATCAGATAAGGTTTCGCTTAAGCCGGAAAGAAAGCTTTCTGCGGTGGCCCTTTCTTGCTGCAGGTCTGAGATAATAACGTCAAACAGATCCAGCAGACTCACCATCAACTTGTCGTTGGAGATATTGTGGGTGAGTTGCTCTTTTATTTTTAATAATTCACTGGTGTGCTTTTCCGGCAGTACCAGGTGATCGATCACATAACTCAGTTTGGCTAAGACGACCTGGTTAACCTCTTTGCTTTCACCTGCCGTGCCGTTGTTTAATGCATCCAGCAGGCCTTTTTTCGGCAGGGCGGGGGATAGCTTCAGTGCGGTATCATAGACACTTATCAGCTGGCTTAACAAAGGAATATATTGCACCAGGGCTTCTTTACTCTGCTCGCACTCCGTTAAGATATTACGCAGCTCACGCTTTTCTGCGCCGGGTAAGGTATTGATTTTCAGCAGGGCTTTGGCGGTATCGTTACATTGCTTACTTAACTGGCTGACTTCTTTTTCTGTTTTCAGATCATAGTTTTGAATGAGTTTAGCAATGAAGGCGATTTGCTGTTCTAAATCCGCTATCGGTGCACCTTTGGCCAGCAGCTTTTTCAGCTTGCTCAGGCGCGTGTCTAACTCTTTGTCTATGCCTTTGCAAAGCTTAGTTAATCGGGTGATAAACTGAACCAGGAGAGATGATTGGGCTTTTAAATCTGAATCTACGGCTGCCCGGGATTTGATTGCTGCGTCGAGTTTTTTTTTCAGCACGTTGATTTGTTCAACAGCAACAGACTTCTCATTCATAGAATATTCTTATTTCGGATAATTAGAAAATTTACAGGCTGAATTTCTGGCTATTTCTTACGGCATAAATAGCGGGCAGCCTTCATAGAAATTAATACGCTTATTATAAGTTAATTTACAACAGAAGCTATGTCCTTGTCAGCTAGCATTGTCTTTATTCTTACCTTTATTAGGGGCTGATTGAGTAAAAACAATGCCTGCTTAGGTTTTAAACTTATTTTCAGCTTCTGTTAAGAGAATTACTGACGTAATGTTCTGATTTTTGGCGCGCTTTTATCGCTCGTGCTGCGGTATGGATTAATGTCCAATCCGCCGCGGCGGGTATAACGGGCATAAACGGTCAGGGAGTCAAGCTGACAATATTGCTTGAGATCGCAAAAGATACGTTCAACACACTGCTCGTGAAACTCATTATGTTGCCTGAAAGAGATCAGGTAACGCAATAAAGCGGCATGGGAGATTTCCCGTCCCCGATATTCAATAAAAATACTGGCCCAGTCCGGCTGGTTGGTGATCAGGCAGTTGGACTTTAACAAGTGGCTGACTAAAGCCTGCTGTTTGACTTCATCACTGCCGTGCTGCTGTGCCTGTTCGAGTAACTTGGGGTCAAAATCATAATGATCCACACTAATATCTTCATCGTCGATACAAACGGCGTCTATCGGGGCTATGGCCAGTGGCGGGCAGTTGTCTACGTTAAAAAGTGCAACCTCGACCTCGGCCTTGGCGACCCGGGACAGATCTTCCACTAAGGCTTTTTGTACATTTTCGCGGCTGTCAAACCGGGTTTGGTTAAAACTGTTCAGGTATAACTTGAACGATTTTGACTCTATGATATTTTCGCTGCTGCAGGGGAAGCGAAACTCGGCTACGGCCACCACAGGTTTGCCTTTGCTGTTTAACCAGGATAATTCGTAGCCGTACCAAAGGTCTTCCCCTTGAAAAGGTAAGTTATTTTGATCCAGGGCCAGATCATTGCGGTTAAGACTTCTTGGTACCCCTTGCAATAAATCTGGGGTATATTGAGCGACATAAGCGGTGGTTTTACCCAGGGTTAAATTGTTCAGGGCGTCGCTGTTTTGGTAATTCGCCATAAAATAACTCATCTCTTGAAAACTACATTTATTTTAAAGGATCTTTACCTTTGATGAAATCAACAAATAACGACTTAACCGACAAACTTTGGCATTTTGCCAGCAGTTATATTGAAAATTACCAGCAAACCCACGGCCATTTGCCGGTGGCGGAACTGGATGAAGACTGGCCGTCGCCGTGCCAGCAGGGGCTGTTTACTGCTCAAGAAAGTGGCCACCAAGAGCAGGGGCAGCAAATTCTCTGGCAGCCGGTGCCGGCGGACGGGAATTTATGTTTTAACAATATCGAATCCGCACTTGAGCTGGAGCTGCACCCGGATATTAAAAGCTATTTTACCGCGTTTCATTCAGACCCCCTTGATGCCATGTGCTCAGAAGGGCAGCTGTCATTGTTATTTTCCTGGAATGAAGATGACTTTGAACGTTTACAGGAAAATATCATAGGCCATGTTTTGATGAAGCAAAGGCTAAAACAGCGCATCAGTATCTTTTTTGCCGTCACGGATGAAGAAGATCTTATCTTGTCGTTGGATAATGAAACCGGGGCTATCTGGGTAGAGCATGTTGGCCGCGAACCCCATAAAAAACTGGCGGATTCGATGGCGGAATTTATCGCCGGTTTAACCCCGCATAACCGGGCATAAGCTGGGCGCTTATCCTCTGTGTCGGGGAATTGTTCGCCCCTGGGCCTTATTGCTTGTCTTTGCCGGTTAAGCTGAGCAGCAAGGCTTTCATTTCTTCAAGTTCCCGGCGAAGCGGTGCTATTTCCTGTTGTATCGCTTGCTCTACTGCCTGGTAAATTTCTTTATCCGGCGAGGTTTTCTCCTGCTGCTTTTTTGCCGCCTTCTCATCCGGCTTTTTTACTTCGATATAGTCGGGATCATGTTGCCAGCTTTTCAGGGTAGAGATGATCACAGGTAAAGGGGTTGGGGATGAAAGTTTTGTTTTGATCAAGGCGACGCTCGGGCTTTTACCCTGGTTGGCGAGTTGGTTTGCTATGGTTAATATTTCTTCTCGAATAGTCATTTTGTTATTCAGGCAGTGATATTTACTATATTTTAGCGAATATCACCAAATATGTCTTTGTTAAAATAACCACAAAAAATTAATCCATTTAAAATCAGTGGGTTATATTTTTGGTTTGGATTTTGCTGTTAGTTAGCTAACTTACGCTAATTGTTAACTATGAGTATTACAATATGAAAAAAACAAGTTTCTCACTATTAATCGCTGCGCCTTTATTACTGGGTTTATCTGGCTGTGTTGTTTCCGTCGGCGGGGACAGGGATGAAGGTTATCATATCAGCAGCGATTATAAAGATCGTGAATATGACAACCGTCAGGCCATTGCCGGCCTGGCTTTAGGCTCAAGTTTTACCCACTCCCTTAATGCGCTCGGGGTCGCTGATTTTAGCGAGACCTTTATGGATAACGAGCAAAAAGTCCAGGTACTTTATTACCGCACCCACCGCACCAAAGAAGACGGCATGACCACAAAAGACGAGTGTACATATTTGTATTTTGTTGATGGCCTGCTTAAAGAAACGGGTAATGGCGGCGAGTTTTCCCGTAACTTGGGACATTAACTGCGCCGCGCGCTAATTTTATGATTTATTGTTTGATGGAGTGCAGGTGAAAAGGATTTTGCCTGAATTTATTACTGCCTTGCTTCGGGCAAACTTGCTTTAACGCAACAAGTTATCCAGGCTGTCAACAATTTCTGCCCAGTCTGAGTCTTCGACTATTGCCTGGGTTAAAAAGTCGGCTTGCGCCGGATTCCAGAACCCTGCATTGGCTAAATGCACATCGGCGGGTATCCCCTTATTTTTATTTATAAAGTCATTGATACATGTATCTTTGTTATCTAATCCCAGCTGAGCAAACAGACAAGCCAGGGTATGGTTAGAACGATCCATTAATTTTTCCCCTTCAAGGTTAACTTTTTTAATTATAGTTGTTTAATTTATGCTCATGTGAATACTATTTGACCTAATTTAAAAAACCCTGTTATGGTAAGTTGGAGTTGTTAAAGAAGTAAAATAAAAATAAATCAGCATTTAATCAAAGCAAAGTGTGATGGGGGAGTTAGATGACAAATGTGGCAACTGCGCCGACTAAGGCAAATGTAAGAGCAACGTATCTTGCTGCTGAAGACCTTAAATTGGCTGCATCTTTATTATACCAGGCATATCATGATGATCCGGTATTCTTAGAGATCTTTAATGGTGAAAAGGAAGACTATGAACAAAGGTTGCGTGCTTCTATCCGGGAAGAGCTGGGAGCCTTTTGGCATGCGAAGCAGCCTATGGTTGGCTTGTATCTTGGTGAGGCCATGGTCGGGGTTGCCTGTTTAAACGGTCCGGACGACGGTTTTGGCTCTGAGCGCTTCTGGCACTGGCGCTTGAAAATGTTATTAAGTGCCGGTTATTTCAGCACCAAACAAATGATCGAAAAGGAAGAGATCATTTTATCGGCGGTGCCGTTGGAAAAATTCCATATGTTATCTTTTATTGCCATTCATCCTTTGCATCAGCATTATGGCTTTGGCCATTATCTTATGGCGGCGGTATCGACTGTGCTGGAAGAACATCCGGACAGTGAAGGGGTTGCGGTTTATGCGACATCGGAAAAATACCGGGAGTTTTTTAAAGATGTCGACTATCAGTTTATCCGTGAAATCAATGTCGGTAATGTCAGCGGCGCCCTGATGGTACACTACCGTGAACAGAAAACTCGTGAACAGACAAAAAACCAGGGCTAAATTTTCACCTTTCATAGCAAACTACTACTAAAGTTCACTTGTTGAAAGCAGGTTCCCGGGACTTGCTTTTTTTCGTCTTTTTCTCCCAAGTATTTCCCTGGGTATAGGTTTTAACACCGCGCCGATAGCCTTTTTTAAGGCCGGTTATTTGTTTTATTGTTATTTTTTTCCGCTTAATGGATGAAGTGCAAACACTTAGCCGTTCCGGGGTGTGAACAGGTTTACTTTAATTTTACCTCTTGCTGTGCGATATCTCCTACATCGACGTAAGATATCTTGGTTAATGATGTCACATTTTTCTCTGTATTGTTTTGTAACATCTTGAAAAAACTTGAATAAATTCGGCGGGGGCTTTGTTGCAATAAAGTTGCAGAATAATATATTTTTTGCCCTACTAAGTTAATTCTGAAAATCGCGTATTATTAATCATGTCAGGACGACACAGAGAAGGATACTCTGTAAAGGGAGGCATTAAGGATGATGTCTTGTGGATCGGATATCCGCAAAAGGAAGATATAACAGGGAAGTGAGTTGATCAAGGATGGTTAACTTAAGGATGATGCAAATGGATAGCACAGGGAACACACAGTAATGTGAATATATCAGGACGATATATTGCCCGGGACGGCTTAAGGAGGATGAAAGGATTCATCAAAATATACTAGGGATAGATATTTTAGGGATATAAAGTGTGGGAACACTAAATATGTGCAGGAAGCACTAAGCTAGTTAAATAAATGCGGCTCTATGAGCCGCATTTTTTTATGCCTGGCAGTTTTCCTTTGAGCTACAGGCCGGGCTCCCGGTATAAGCTCAGTATTTGCGTTCTGCAGGCAATCCAACGTCCGAAAAAACTTTACTTCCCCGTTATCGCGATAGAAAGCCAGCTAGCTTAATAGTCAATAAACTGGGCGTAATGATTGTTTTTCCCTAATACCGCCTGGCTGCCCTTCAATGAAAACTTATAACCGCACAAACGGAAGTGACCGCGAAAAGCGATTGCCTGTAACAGGGCTTTTGTGTCCAGGGGAGAGAAGCTGGCGAAATAGTTATCTCCCATTTCCGTGGTAACACCATAGGTGCGGTATGACTCACCGTTATTGAAGGTAATGTTCTCACAGCTGCTGTCGCCTTGAGCGGTCTTTACAGACCATATTTGTGTTTGTTCGGTTTTATCCGATTGCCAGTTGATGATCACCCCCTGGTATTGGTTGAGCAGTAACGAGAAGTTATCGGGTAGATCAATCTGATGTAATTTTTCATCCTGTTGTGCCTGCGTCTGGACAGGTGCGGTGTCATTTGACACTCCTGCCGGTTTTTCGCCGTCAGAAAAGAGCAGAGACATCACTATACCTGTGATGATAAAAGCGAGTATTACCCCTCCGGCATAGAGGGCATTTTTTTTATTAAGCAGCAACAGGCGAATTTGTTCGCCGGGATCTGTTGGCGCCGAAGCTGAGCCAAAGTTTTCTCCTGATGCCGTGGCTGCTTCCCCTGAGGGATGAAATACCTGCTCATTGCCGTCAATGGCTATTGTCTGCTCAGCGTCCGTTGAGCCGGTCAAGGTCGGCTCTATCCGGCTATTGCTCTGATTGCTGCGGCTATGGGGCCGGCTAAATCCCTGTAAATCAACGGGGCCGTTATAACCTAATTGATAGCTTTTTTCGGGTTTACCGGGATACGTTAATAACAGCGTTGAGAGCGCCATAGGAATAAGCAGCAGCCAATAGGCGCCGGCGTGATTGACGGTAATAATGACTAAACCTGTCAGGGCAAAAATAACGCCGGGGGCGGCGCTCCAGTTTTTATTGAGCTGGGCATCTTGTAAACGGCGCTTGGTGGAGAATACACACACCATAACGGCGATAAATAAAACCATGGCTGAACTGATCATATAACCGGTGAGTATGGCGCTCATCAGGATAAAACTCAGATAGCTGATGCCGCAGATCGCGCCATAACGCTGACGATTATCAAATCCGGATAAACAAAAAATCGACTTTAATAGCTGCACAAGACCTCCAAAATAAATTAACGCAAGATTAACTAATTTTTGCATCTGTGTCTGCGTGAATCTGGCAAAAATCAGGGGAGAATCAAAAGAAAAATCATTTTATCGCCGACTTGGTCAAACAATAAACAGCACAGATATAAGCCAGAGGGAGAAGCTGAAGCTTTTTGTAAGAAATTTCTTACAATAGTGTAGGCATAGTGAAATCCTTTTCAGGTGCAAAAGCAAATGCTTGTTCTAGTGTTTTGTTTTTACCGGTATTTTCTGTACTTATTTTTATCTGGGGATCAGCGCCGGTATTTATTTTTTTTCAGGCGCTGGTTACGGGCAATTCAGCTGGTAATATTAAGTTTGTCAGGACGATACGAGTTAAGGAAAACTTAAGCAGCATTCAGTGATGAATCACTCAACAGGATGGTTGAGCCAGACAGGAAATCAGCATAGGACGGCTAGGGTTTTAATAAGGAAGTTTACTTTTAGTTTAAAGTTTGCCAGGAAGGTACCGGGAGTTAACAGGGAAGTTAATGTTTCAGGGAAGAGGTCATCAGGATGGCGACCACCACCGGCTACAGGATGTTGGCTAAAAAACAAAAGCGGCATATCAGCCGCTTTTGTTTTATGTTCAGCCATGCTCACATGGATGTGGAAGAGTGGCCATGTTCAGGATGAAGGGCAATCTTTCTGTCTGGTGAAAGAACCTTGAAAAATTTCGCTAAGTGCTTTTATCAGCTTAAATTCTGTAGGCGGGTAAATCCACCCGGTTTAACTTTAAGCCCCTTAAGCTTAACTCACCGCTATTGCTTGACTCGCCGTCACCGCTAAATTCAAACTCAAAGACACTGGAAAAATATAATCCGTATTGTTTATCAAACTTTGGCCTGCTGAATTTTCGGGCAATGGCGATAAATTGCAAACCGCTTTGCTCGCAATATCTGGCAGCATGTTTTCTGGCGGACTCAGATACTTTTCTCAGGTAGATAAAATACCAGCACACCATAAACGCCAATAACAAGTAGTAAATATTTTCCATGATTAACACTTCACCCTTAATTCCAGCGGTTAAAACCAGGTTAGTTAAATAATTGTCCTATGGCTTTTGCCAAGGCGGGGCTACGATCCGGGGCCCGCATACACTGAAATAATATTGGGCGTATTAGCGGGATTGCAACCAGATCTTTAAAAATAGCGGTAAACAGCTCGTTATCTTGTTTGGCAATTAACAATTCGAGGTAATGGCTCATACGTGCGGGTGTTTGCAGCAAGGTCCAGCACCGTCCGGAGAGAGTGATCAGCTGTTCGCTGCTGATTTCCGGAGTCAGCAAACATTCGTCGGCAAAGGTGGTGACATCAATATGCTCACAGTTTGTCGCCAGTGCCCTTAATAATGCCTGTTCAAGTTCGCCTTCGCCGCTATCAATGGCTGACTTCAAGCGCTTTAGTAGGCTGCGGATGACATCAACCGGGTATTTTTTATTTTCCAGGGCCGAGCACAAAGGTGCCAGCACCTGGGGCGGCAACTGGGGCAGAGCCTTGATTAACACTTGCTGGAGTGCCTTATCATCGATGCGGGCAACAAAATCACTGATCCCCTGCACGCCGAGGTTTTGCCACTGATGCCAGCCTTGCTCGCCACTTAAGTAAGACAAGCAGTTCTGGTAATAACTGCTGGGCGGCTGTTTTAATTCCACCCCGATAATGCTGTTTAAGGCGGCCAGTTTATATTGTGCCGGGGTAAAATGATAAGGGTTATTTTTCAGCAGCGCTTCTTGCTTCTGGGTTGGATCAGCGGAAAGATCTGAGCCTAATGCTTCGATAATAATGGCAATAAAGTGATTGCGCGCTCCCTGGTTCAGCAGGCCTCTTTCATCCAGGGGAATTTTAATGAACCACAGGTAGGGGGCGGTTGAGCCTTTTTGCCAGAAAGCGGCGGCAATAAAAGCATGTCCTTGACTAGGAAAAGGGTAGGGCTGCTGGTTTAATTCTATTTTTTTAAATTGCTCTTTAGAGATTTTATCAATTTTACGGCCAATGTCATAAATACGGTATTGGCTGTCGGATAAGGTCAAAAGTTCTGAAATGGTCGAAATAGCGGACATAATGAAACTGGCTGAATAATGTTGGCGCTATTATAGCGAGGCTTATTGGAGATTAATACTCATGGCATATGAAAACTCATGCCTATTAAAAAATGGCTAATATAAGCAAGCCGGTTAGCAAAATCGTTATTGTCGGCTCAGGGAAGGGCAGCTTATCCGCTTGTCGTTAAATCAGCTGATTTGATACCGCCAGGGAGATAAGTGATTGCAATGCCCCCACCAGGCAAAGGTATAATGGCGTTTTATTGCCTGGCAGTTTCCTAAAACGGTAATTTCCCTGATATGAACGAAACATTACACCAAAAGACCTCAGTCCTGTTGACCCGGCTAACCGCCGAGTTAAAACATCAACAACTCTGGCAGCTTAGCGCGGTACCGGCAAAGGCACTGCAAAGCAGTCAGCCTTTTTGCTGCGATACCTTAACTTTTGAGCAATGGCTGCAATTTGTCTTTATTCCCAAGCTTGGTCAAATGGCGGAGCAGAAGTTGCCTTTGCCGACGAATATGGCACTGTGCCCTATGGCGGAAGAGGCTTTTAAACATCGGGGCCAGGCAGTGGCAGCGCTGGTTAATATTATCGGCGATCTCGATGAATTACTCAGCGGCAAGCGGGCACAAACCCTGTTTGTGAAGTCATCATGAGTGAACGTCAAGAGCTTGCAGGCGAGCAAGCTGTGCAAAAGCCGGTGCTGAAGATTTTATATCAGGATGAATACCTGGTGGCGGTAGATAAACCCCCGGGCCTATTCGTGCACCGCAGTTTTATGGACAAAGATGAACAGTTTTTTGCCCTGCAGCTGGTGCGGGATCAAATCGGCCGTTATGTTTACCCGCTGCACCGGCTGGACCGGCCGACCTCAGGGGTTTTGCTTTTTGCCTTAACCCAGGACGTTGCCCGGCAAATGGGGGAGGCCTTTACCGATAAAAGCATACAGAAAACCTATTATGCCCTGACCCGGGGACATTTACTGGGGGAAGCGCTGATCGATTACCCGTTAAAGGAGAAGCTGGATAAAATCGGCGATAAATTTTCCCGCACGGATAAAGCGGAGCAGGAAGCACAAACCTATTATCAAACGCTGGATACCGCCTCTTTGCCCGTGCCTTTAGGCAAATATGACAGCGTACGTTACTCCCTGGTGAAACTGTTGCCGGCAACCGGCAGGCGCCATCAGATCCGCCGCCATCTGGCGCACCTGCGCCATCCCATTATCGGCGATATCAACTACGGGGATAATAAACAAAACCCGTTCTTTATCAGGCACTTTGGCTTTAAACGACTGATGTTGATGGCGAAAAAGCTTGAGTTTAGCCACCCGGTGACCGGTGAGGCGGTGAGCATTGAAGCGGATTTTGACGGCCAGTGGTTATCGGTTTTTGACCGCCTTGGCTGGCAAGCGAATGCATTTGGCTAATTTGCTTTAGTGCAAAATCAACAAAGGGCCAGACGGCCCTTTGTCTTAATAAGACTTTGGTTTACTTAGTCTTCGCTGATGGAGCGCAGCAGGGCATTCACGCCGATTTTCGCCCGGGTTTTTGCATCGACTTTCTTTACGATAATGGCGGCATATAAACTGTAGCTGCCGCATGTTGACGGCAAGTTGCCCGGTACCACAACCGAGCCCGCCGGTACCCGGCCGTAATGGGTTTCACCGGTTTCACGGTCGTAAATGCGCGTGCTTTGTCCGATATAGACCCCCATGGAGATCACTGCGCCTTCTTCAACCACTACTCCTTCAACGATTTCAGAGCGGGCGCCGATAAAACAGTTATCTTCGATAATGGTCGGGCCCGCCTGCAGCGGCTCCAAGACACCGCCGATGCCGACACCGCCGGATAAATGGACATTCTTCCCTATCTGGGCGCAGGAGCCCACGGTAGCCCAGGTATCGACCATAGTGCCTTCGTCGACATAAGCGCCGATATTGACATAGCTGGGCATTACCACGACATCTTTACCGACATAGCAGCCGGTGCGTACCGTGGCGGGAGGCACTATGCGCACGCCGTCGGCTTCAAAATCGCTTTGCTGATAATTTTCATATTTCAGCGGCACCTTATCGAAATATTTGCTTTCGCCGCCGTCAATCACCTGGTTATCCCAGATGCGAAAAGACAACAATACCGCTTTTTTCAGCCACTGGTGCACCACCCATTCCCCGGCAATTTTTTCGGCAACACGGGCCTGGCCGGTATTAAGTAATGCCAGGGTGTCAAGCACCGCTTGTTTGACGTCATCGCTGACGGTTTTCGGGGTGATATTGGCCCGGTTTTCAAAGGCCTGTTCGATAATCTCTTGTGTGGCGTTCATGTGTTTTTCCTATGTAAAATTCTAATTCTTATTCAGTTCATTAAATAAATGGGCTTAACCGCTGATATCGTCACATAACCTGGAGGTCAGCGCTGCCTGTTCCTCTTCCGTCAGGGCAATATTGTCACTGTTGGAGACAGTAAACACATCTTCTGCTTTCTCGCCGAAGGTGGTGATTTTGGCGGAATGGATATTGATTTTGCAATCCTGAAAGACCTGGGCGATGCTGGCGAGCAGGCCGGGGCGGTCCAGGGCGACAATTTCCAGCAAGGTGGTTCTTTTGGTATTGCTGTCGATAAAGCTGACCTGGGTCGGCAATTTAAATTGCTTGAAGCGTTTCGATATCGGCTGGAGCGAAATATCCCGCAGCGACTGCTGGCTTAATTTATCGGCCAGTGCCGCGGCGGTTTCCCTGGCCCGGTACGGGTCGTTGATCGGTTTACCGTGGCTGTCGAGCACGACAAAGGTATTGACTGTGTAGCCGGTTTTACTGGTGATAATTTTAGCATCATGAATCGACAGTTTTTTGCTGCTGAGCAGGGCGACTGTGGTGGCGAAAATACCGCTGCGCTCTTTGGTATAAACAAACACTTCGGTGCCGCCGCGATAAGGGGTGGTGCTGATCAGCACTAAAGGTTTGCTTTTATCGTGGCCGATAATATTGCGGCTGTGCCAGGCAATTTGTGCCGGGGAATAACGCAGGAAATAATCCGCTTTATATTCGCGCCACAGTTTTTGCAGCGCTTCATTGTCCAGTTGCTGCTCGGCGAGCAAGGTCAGGGCCATGTCCTGATTTTCGCGGATTTTTGCCCGCAGATCGACCGGTTTTTCCAGTCCCCGCCTGAAGGCGCGCTTGGTGTTAAAATATAATTCTTCAAGCAGGTTGGCTTTCCAGCTGTTCCACAGGCTTTCGTTGGTGGCGCGCATATCGGCGACGGTGAGGCAGTATAAATAGTCGAGATGGGCCTCATCGCGGACAACTTCCCCGAACTGGCGGATCACATCGGGATCTGAGATATCCCGGCGCTGCGCCGTCACCGACATCAGTAAGTGATGTTTGACCAGCCAGGAAATCATCTTGCCGTCATGCTTGTTGAGCTGATGTATTTGGCTGAAATTCAGCGCATCCACGGCCCCGAGTTTGGCATGATCGCCGCCGCGCCCTTTGGCGATATCGTGAAAAATCCCGGCAAGGTACAAAACTTCCGGCTTGCGGATGCGCTGCACGATTTTACTGCACAGGGGGAATTCATGGTTATGTTCGCTCTGGCTGAAACGGTGAAGGTTTTTGATCAAACGGTAGCTGTGCTCGTCAACGGAGTAGGCATGGAATAAGTCAAACTGCATCTGGCCGGCGATACTGCGCCACTGTGGCAGGTAGGCCCCTAAAATGCTGTGCTTGTGCATCAGGGTCAAAGGCAAGCCCAGTCCCCTGGGGTGGCGGATAATCGCCATAAACAGTTGCCGGCTTTTGGCATAATCGCTCAGGGCCGAGATCAGACGCCGCCTGGCATTACGCATTAACCTTAGGGTGTGGGAATGTATGCCTTTGATCTTCGGCTCCTGGGCGATGATCAGGAACATTTCCATCAATTTTTCCGGGCGGGTAAAAACCCGCTCGTTGCTGGCATAAATCAAGCCGTCGACCAGCTCAAAGTCCCGGTTGATGGCAGTGCGCTCCAGCGGCTTGTCCCGGTGTAAGATCACCTGCTCAAAATGTTGCAGCAACATATTGTTGAGCTCGGCGACGCGGGCAATCACCCGGAAAAAGCGCTTCATCATGCGCTCGACCACGGCTTTGCCCTCATCGCCAAAACCCAGCAGCTTGGCAACATCCGCCTGGTAATCAAACAATAAGCGGTTTTCATTGCGCCCGGCGACAAAGTGCAGGGCAAAACGCATGCGCCACAAATAATCCTGGCATTCGAGCAGTTCATAATATTCATTGCGGGTCAGGTATTCATGGGCCACCAGCTCATCGAGGGAGTCGGCGACAAAATGGCGTTTCGCCACCCAGCCTATGGTTTGTATGTCCCGAAGCCCCCCCGGGTTGGCTTTCAAGTTTGGCTCCAGGGTATAGGCGGCGCCGTGATATTGCTGATGGCGTTTTTTTTGCTCTTCCCTTTTGGCAACAAAAAACTTTTGCGAACTCCAGAAAACATCTTCTTTAAGCAAAGGTTGCAGTTGCTGGGACAGGGCGCTGTTGCCGCAGATCAGGCGCATTTCCATCAAGTTGGTGGCGACGGTGACATCCTTGACCGCCTGTTTCAGGCACTCTTTGACGCTGCGCACGCTGTGGCCGATATCGAGTTTGACATCCCAAAGCTGGGTGATAAAGGCGGAAATGCGCTCTTCCAGTGAGCTATCCCTTTGTTCCTGTGTGAGCAGCAGGATATCAACATCGGAATGGGGGTGAAGCTCATTACGGCCATAACCGCCAACGGCAATTAAGCTGATCTGGTATTCATCCAGCTGGTGCTGGCACCAGAGTTTTGTCAGCACCTTATCGACAAACTGGGCGCGGGCACAGAGCAAAAAGGTGATGTCTTCAACTTCAAAGGCTTCTTTTAACCAGAGATTAAAGCGCTCACTTAGCTGGCAAATTTCCATGCTGCTCAGCAGGGGGGCGGTGATGGCGAGTGTATCTGTATATTCTGCTGGTACTAACATCTGAGTATTCAAATTGTGCTCTTCACTTTACTTAGGTTAAAAGGCAAACTTAAAAATGCCTGTGTGTTATGACTTAATCGGCTCCCGGCCAGGCGGTCAAGCTTGCCGGGATAAAAAATCCCCTAATTATGCAATATCTGGGGGATAGTATCGTCCTTGCGCAGGGTTAAGATCTCACAGCCGGTTTTCGTCACCAGCAGGGTATGCTCCCACTGGGCGGATTTTTTCCCGTCTATGGTATAGACAGTCCATTTATCGTCTTTATCAAGCACCGTTTTGCCGCGGCCAAGGTTGATCATCGGCTCTATGGTAAAACACATGCCTTCCTGCATTTTCGTGGTGTCATTGTTTTTGTAATGCACGATTTGCGGCTCTTCATGGAATTCCTGCCCGATGCCATGACCGCAATAGTCTTTGACAATGGAGAAACGGCCGGACTTTTTGATGAACTTTTGGATAGCGGCACCAATTTCACCAAAAGCCACCCCGGGTTTCACTTTTTTGATGCCGGTGTACAGGGCTTCCTGGGTGATACGGCATAAACGGGCGTCTTCCGGGGAAACATCGCCGATGAGGAACATTTTACTGGTATCGCCGTGGTAACCGTCTTTGATCACGGTAATATCGATATTGACAATATCGCCGTCTTTTAATTCGGTATTATCCGGGATACCGTGACAGACCACATGGTTAATCGAGGTACAAATGGATTTTGGGAAACCGTGGTAATTCAGCGGTGCGGAAATGGCGTCCTGAACTTCTTCGGTATACTTGGCGCAAATTTCGTCCAGCTGTTCTGTGGTTACCCCGGCTTTGACATGGGGGGCGATCATTTCCAGCACATCGGCGGCAAGTTTGCCGGCGATGCGCATCTTTTCAATTTCTTCCTGAGTCTTTATTGTAATACTCATCGATACCTCAATTTATCTTGGTTTTTAAGCGCCGGCATGCTCTGTTTTTGGCAGTTTGAGCGCTGTTTAATCGTTAGTTAACCGCAGTTTCATCGCGGCTTAATCCTGTTAATGGCAACTATTATGCTATGTTCGTGCTTAAGTTACTAATTTTCTTCCTGCAGCATTGAGCTTATAAGGAGGCTTGCTTTAAAAAGCCTACTTGGTCAGTTCCAGTTCAACGGCTTCAACAATGGCCTTAGGCTTGGCTAAGTATAAGTTGTGGTTGAGCAAGACTAAATTATCGTCGTTGGCCAGTAATAATGCCGGGAAAGCATTGGTGCCTATGATCTCCTGCAGCTCTTCAATATCATGCAGGCCAAGTTCGGCTTCCTTGATGAACTTGTCCCGGTTGAAGACTTTTGCCGGCGGGGAAAGTTTATGGGTTTTGATAATGTCTTCAACATCCTCAAGGCTTTGCAGCTCATTGCCTTGCTGGAAATGGGCCTGCTGCAAGCTGTTCAGCAGCGCCAGGGCGGCATGCGGGGCTTTGTTTTGGGTCCAGGCCATTAAATTGGCGGCGACACCTGAGTCTTTGGCACGTGATAACCCTTGCTGGTAGTGCTCGCCAAAGCTGAGCTTACTGTCCCCGGTGACCGCATCGAGCACGTCTTGAGTGACATGGTTATCACCTTCATAGTGGGCGATATGAAATAACTGCACTTTGATTTTCGGCAGTGCCTGCGTGATTTCATTGACTAAGGCGGTGCTGGCATAACTCCAGGGGCAATGGGTGTCGTAAATAAAAAATAATTCTGTTGCCATACTCTTGGTTCGTCTTTAGATAAAATAAATGAATAAATTTTAACGTGAGTGGCGACATTCGCCTAGCGCTAATCGCCAATAAAAGACATTATTCGCGTGAATTTCCCGGGAACCTTGGCTTTAGGCACCCCTGAACTCACCCCCGTGCCCGGTTGTGATAAAAGCACCGGCAAACAGCAAAAATTCTGGCCAGTGGGGCGTTAATATGGTATAAAATGCCGCGCTGAAATTCCGGTGCCGGTAAAGGGGCTGGATTTCGCGACTAAACCGTGCTGCAAAAATGCAGTATTTAAACTTAAACTCACATACATCTAGCAAAGGTATACCGGGGTGCCCGGCTTGTTCAGCTCATGCTTTGACGAGTCAGTGGTCGTGTATATTGGATGTATGAACGCTTAACCCCATAAAGGAAAAAACATGCCAAACGTTTCTATGCGCGATATGCTTAAAGCAGGTGTTCACTTCGGTCACAAGACCCGTTACTGGAACCCGAAAATGAAATCTTACATCTTCGGTGCCCGTGACAAGGTGCATATCATCAACCTTGAGCAAACTGTTCCTATGTTCAACGAAGCTTTAGCTTTCTTAAACGGCGTTTCTGCCAAAAAAGGTAAAGTATTATTCGTAGGTACTAAACGCGCAGCAAGCGATGCAGTAAAAGATGCTGCAATTAAATGTGATCAATTCTACGTTAACCACCGCTGGTTAGGTGGTATGTTGACTAACTGGAAAACCGTTCGTCAATCTATCAAGCGTTTAAAAGATCTTGAAGCTCAAAGTTCAGACGGTACTTTCGACGCGCTTACTAAAAAAGAAGCCTTGATGCGTACCCGTGAAATGGAAAAACTTGAGAAAAGCCTTGGTGGTATTAAAAACATGGGTGGTTTACCTGATGCTTTATTCATCATCGATGCTGATCATGAGCACATTGCGATTAAAGAAGCTAACAACCTAGGTATCCCAGTAATTTCTGTTGTTGATACTAACTCAAACCCAGATGGTGTTGATTACATCGTTCCTGGTAATGATGATGCGATCCGTGCGGTAACTTTATACCTGGATTCTGCTGCCAACGCAGTATTAGAAGGTCGTGAGCAAAATATCGTAGTACAAGCTGAAAAAGACGGTTTTGTTGAAGCTGAATAATAGCTGCAACCAATAACGTTTTATTGCATTTGCTACAGAAGTCAACGGCTTCTGTAGCAAAGTATTTATACATTATCTGAAAATTTGAGGATTAACTCATGGCAATTACTGCTGCAATGGTTAAAGAATTACGTGAACGCACAGCTGCGGGCATGATGGATTGTAAAAAAGCTTTACAAGAAGCTGACGGCGATATGGAACTTGCGATTGAAAACATGCGTAAGTCCGGTCAGGCAAAAGCGGCTAAGAAAGCCGGTAATATCGCTGCTGAAGGTACTATTTTAATTAAAGATGCTGACGGTGTTGCGGCATTGGTTGAAGTTAACTGTCAAACTGACTTCGTAGCAAAAGACGCCAGCTTCTTAGCATTTGCTGAAGAAGTTGCCGAAGCTGCTATTGCTTCAAAAGCAACTGTTGAAGAACTGCAAGCCCAGTTCGAAGAAAAGCGTATTGCTTTAGTGACTAAAATTGGTGAAAACATCAATGTTCGTCGCGTTCAATACATCGAAGGTACTGCTTTAGCTTCATACCGTCACGGTGCCACTATCGGTGTTGTTGTTGCCGGTGAAGGCGATGCAGAATCACTGAAGCACCTTGCCATGCACGTTGCTGCCAGCAAGCCAGAGTACATCAATCCTGAAGATGTACCTGCCGATGTTGTTGAAAAAGAAAAAGCCATCCAAATCGATATCGCGATGAACGAAGGCAAGCCTCAGGAAATCGCTGAGAAAATGGTTACTGGCCGTATGAAGAAATTCACCGGCGAAGTTTCTTTAACCGGTCAGGCTTTCATCATGGAACCTAAGCGTACTGTGGGCGACGTGTTAAAAGAGAAAGGCGTAACGGTTTCCGGCTTTGTTCGTTTAGAAGTTGGTGAAGGTATCGAGAAGAAAGAAGAAGATTTCGCAGCTGAAGTTGAAGCGCAAATCGCTGCTGCCAAGCAGTAAAATCTCGGTTAGCTAAGCGATTAATTTCAAGAATAATTAATTAAATAGCTATAAGACTTTCGATAGTCAGCCAAACGTATTAAAATAGCCGCGGTCAATTTCGACCGCGGCTATTTTTTATCTACAGGAATGTTTATTTTATGAGCATCAACCCCAAACCTAGTTATCGTCGTATTCTGTTAAAACTCAGTGGTGAAGCCCTGATGGGTGAAGAAGGATTCGGTATCGATCCTAAAATTCTCGACCGTATGGCGCAGGAAATCAAAGAATTAATCGAAATGGGCATCCAGGTCGGTCTGGTGATCGGCGGTGGTAATTTATTTCGCGGCAAAGGGTTAGCCGATGCCGGTATGAACAGGGTTGTTGGTGATCAAATGGGCATGCTGGCGACTGTGATGAATGGTCTGGCGATGCGTGATGCGCTGCACCGGGCATTTGTCAACACCCGCTTGATGTCGGCTATCGATTTAGCCGGTGTCTGCGATACTTATAACTGGGCCAGCGCCATCAGTTTGTTAAAATCCGGCCGAGTGGTGATTTTCAGTGCCGGTACCGGTAACCCGTTTTTTACCACGGACTCCGCCGCTTGCCTGCGCGGTATTGAAATAGAAGCCGATGCGGTACTTAAAGCAACAAAAGTTGACGGCATCTATTCAGATGACCCGATGAAAAATCCCGATGCCGAGCTGTATAACCACCTGACTTATCAGGAAGTGTTAGAAAAAGAATTACAAGTGATGGATTTAGCCGCCTTTACCCTGGCACGTGATCATAATATGCCGATCCGTGTTTTCAATATGAACAAGCCGGGGGCATTAAAAGCCGTTATCATGGGCAATGATGAAGGCACTACAATCGATCATGCTGAAAATTTAGGCTAATTATTGGTTTTTAAGGAATAGTAAAGTGATAGACGAAATTCAACAAGATGCTAAAGAGCGTATGGCTAAGAGCATCGAAGCTTTAAAAAATAACTTAAACAAAGTCAGAACCGGCCGGGCACATGCATCCCTGCTGGATAATATTTCTGTTGATTATTACGGTATGGCAACGCCGCTTAATCAGGTGGGTAACATCTCTGTTCCCGATGCCCGTACGTTAGCAATCACGGTTTTTGACAAAGGCATGATAGGTGCGGTAGAAAAAGCCATCTTAAAATCGGATCTGGGTTTAAACCCGGCGACCAATGGTACGCTGATCCGTATCCCATTGCCGCCGCTCACCGAAGAGCGTCGTAAAGACCTGGTGAAAGTGGTTAAAGGGGAAGCCGAAGGCGGTAAAATCGCTATCCGTAATATCCGTCGCGATGCCAACTCCGATTTTAAAGCCTTGTTAAAAGACAAAGAAATCAGTGAAGACGAACATCGTCAGGCGGAAGATGAGATCCAGAAGATCACTGACTCATTTATTAAGCAAGTTGATGAAGTATTAGTCGAAAAAGAAAAAGAATTAATGGAAATATAAGGTTTCCATTGCTTATTGACAGACGCCGTAGATAATCACTACGGCGTCTTTTTGTATTACGGACTTTTATATTGCTAAGAAGAGTGAGTAGTTTGAACGATTTAGCTAATCACAATACCTGTATCCCCAAGCATGTTGCCATTATTATGGATGGTAACGGACGTTGGGCGGAACAACGGGGAAAAACTCGTGTCGCCGGCCATAAAGCCGGGGTCGAGTCGGTCCGCTCAGCTGTGTCTACGGCAAGAAAACTGGGGGTTAAGGCGTTAACCCTGTTTGCCTTTAGCAGTGAAAACTGGCAGCGGCCGGAAAAAGAAGTCAGTGTACTGATGGATTTATTTATGTTTGTGTTAACCCGCGAGGTCAAACGCTTACATAAACATGATATTCGTTTTCAAGTCATTGGCGATGTCAGTCGCTTTTCCGAAAAATTACAAGAAAAAATTAATTCGGCAGAGCAGCTGACCCAAGACAATACCGGACTGGTACTTTCTGTCGCCGCCAATTATGGCGGGCGCTGGGATATCACCCAGGCGGCAAAACAACTGGCTGCTAAGGTGGCCAACCAGGAGTTGTCCCTCGACGAGATTACCGAGGCCAGCCTGGATGCCCACACCAGTCTCTACCAACAACCTGAACTGGACTTATTGATCCGTACCGGCGGTGATTACCGCATCAGTAATTTTTTACTGTGGCAGGCGGCCTATGCCGAGTTTTATTTTACCGATGTCCTGTGGCCTGATTTTAATGAGCAGGAATTTGAGTCGGCTTTGAGTGTCTTCAAGGATCGGGAACGTCGATATGGTCAGACGGGCCAACAGGTTAAACAACAAAATAAATAAAAGGATCATAGCTTGTTAAAGCAAAGAGTCTTAACTGCATTAGTGCTGGCACCATCGGCAATTGCGGCGATATTTTATCTGCCGCTTGATTTATTTGCCGGTCTGCTGCTGCTTATTATGTCAATCGGTGCCTGGGAATGGGGGCCGCTAATGGGCTTCGATCAAAAGGTGCGCCGGTTATTGTTTGTGCTGACAAACGTGCTACTGATCAGCGCTATTTGGCATTTTCTGCCGCCGCAGCAATTGTGGCTGGATAAAGATACCCTGCAACAGCCGGTGCAGCTGTTACTCTGGCTGTCGCTGGCCTGGTGGGCGTTATCGGCGATATTAACCTTTTTATATCCCAAATATAGCGGTTTCTGGTCCAGTCACCGTTCGGTGCGCGGCATTTTTGGCTGGTTGACCTTAGTACCTACCTGGCTGGCGTTTATGGTGATCCGCTCCAGTGAATACCAGGCAGATCATTACCACGGCGCGCAATTGCTGATGGTATTGTTTCTGATGGTATGGAGCGCCGATATCGGCGCCTACTTCGTCGGTAAGGCGGTAGGTAAGCATAAATTACTGCCCAATGTCAGCCCGGGTAAAACCCTGGAAGGCTTTTTCGGTGGCGTGGCATTTGCCTGTATTTTAGTATCAAGTGCCGGTTATATCATGGACTGGAATGCCAAACAATTTGCCATTATCTTGCTGGTGACGGCAATTATCACCACCATTTCCGTGCTGGGGGATTTAAACGAAAGTATGTTTAAGCGTCAGGCGGGGATAAAAGACAGCGGCTCTATCCTGCCGGGTCATGGCGGTATTTTGGATCGTATCGACAGCTTAACCGCAACCGCGCCGATATTTGCCCTTTGTTACGCGCTGATAGGCTGGTGATCCCGTGGTAAAACATCAATTATGTATCCTGGGTTCAACCGGCTCTATCGGCGTGAGCACCCTGGATGTGGTGCGCCGCCATAGCGATAAATTTTCTGTGCTTTCATTATCTGCCCATGCCAGTGTCGATAAGATGCTTGAGCAATGTCTGGAATTTAAGCCTAAACAGGTAGTCATGGTTTGTGAGTCGGCGGCTAAACGGCTTGCTGAAAAATTATCCTCACAAGGACTGCCTGATACCCAGGTGCTGTCGGGGCAACAGGCGTTAGTGGATATCGCCGGCGCCCAAGAATCAGATACCGTGATGGCGGCCATTGTCGGCGCCTCAGGTTTAATGCCGACCCTGGCGGCGGTCAAAGCAGGTAAGCGGGTATTGCTGGCCAATAAGGAAGCCCTGGTCACTTCCGGCGCTATCTTTATGGACGCGGTAAAAGCGTCCGGCGCCCGGTTATTACCGATAGACAGCGAACATAATGCCATTTTCCAGTGTTTGCCGGAAAGCGTGCAGCAGGCACCGGGCAATAGTCAGTTGGCAGATTGCGGCATTCGGAAAATTTTGTTAACCGGCTCCGGCGGCCCTTTTCGCACCCTGGATAACGACTTGCTACCCAGTGTGACCCCGGAGCAGGCCTGTGCCCATCCCAACTGGGACATGGGACGTAAAATTTCGGTGGATTCTGCCACCATGATGAATAAAGGGCTGGAGTTTATTGAAGCCAAATGGCTGTTTAATGTCACGGCGGACGATATCCAGGTAGTTTTGCATCCGCAAAGTACCATACATTCTATGGTGCAGTATAAAGACGGCTCGGTACTGGCCCAGATGGGCAACCCGGATATGCGCACCCCTATTGCCCATGCGCTGGCTTATCCCGAGCGGATTGAAGCGGGTGTTGCCGATTTAGATTTTTTCAGTGCGGCGGCTTTTGAATTCCAGGCGGTGGACTTTGTCAAATACCCCAACCTCAAGCTGGCCATCGATGCCTGCCGCGCCGGGCAGGGGGCTTGCACCGCCCTAAATGCCGCCAATGAAGTAGCGGTGGAGGCTTTCTTAAACGGTGAGCTGAAATTTACTGATATTTTCACAATTAATGAAACTTCTGTGAATAAGTTTGTCTCAGAAGAAATAGCCAATATTAATGATGTTATTGCTTTAGATCGCCGGGTAAGGGAATATGCTAGGAGTCTGTTGACGGCGATAAAACACCCTGCTGAGGGGAGAAATATTTGACATGATTGATTTTATCTGGAATTTAGGCTCTTTTATCGTAGCCCTGGGCATCCTGGTAACCATACATGAGTACGGTCATTTTTGGGTGGCCCGTAAAAACGGCGTAAAGGTCGAGCGCTTTTCCGTCGGTTTTGGTAAAACCTTGTGGCAAACCACAGATAAACACGGCACCGAATTTGTTGTTGCCTTAATTCCCCTTGGCGGTTATGTCAAAATGCTCGATGAACGGGTTGATGATGTCTTGCCGCAAGATAAGGATAAAACCTTTAACAGCAAATCCGTTTACCAGCGTATTGCCATTATTGCCGCCGGCCCTTTTGCCAACTTTGCTTTTGCCATTTTTGCCTTTTACCTGATGTTTTTAATCGGCGTGCCCAGCGTTAAGCCGATCATCGGTGATATTGAACAGGGTTCTATCGCCGCAAAAGCAAACTTGCCGGTGAAGTCGCAAATCGTCGAAGTGGCGGGGCGTGAAACCCTGGATTGGCAGGACGTGAACTTATCCCTGGTGGCGGAAATCGGCAGTGACTCGATAGAAATTAAAAGTAAAGCCGACGACCGGGTAAAACCCGATACTTATGTGCTGGCAACGCAGGATTGGCAGTTCGCACCGGAGAAAACTTCCGCCCTGACAAGCCTTGGCATTACCCCGTTTCGCCCGCATGTCTCCACCGAGCTGACCGTGGTTGCCCCGGACAGCCCGGCGGCAAAAGCCGGGTTACAGGTTGGGGATGTGCTTGAAGCCATTAATGGCGAAAGCGTTAACAATAACTGGTATCAATTTTCTAAAAAAATTGCCTTATATCCCAATCAGCAAGTACAACTGACCATCAAGCGTCAGGGAAGGCAGCAGCAAATTGACGTTTTACTGGGCGCTCGCAAGCGCGGCGGGGAACCAATCGGTTATTTAGGTGTCTCACCCAAGTCAGCACCCTGGCCTGAGCAATATAAAATTGATATTAGCTATGGTCCGATAGATGCCATAGGTGAGAGTGTCAACAAGACCTGGGAACTTGTGGTGCTGAGTTTTGATATGATAGGCAAGTTAATTACCGGCGATGTTTCGGTGAAAAACTTAAGTGGCCCGATTGCCATAGCCCAGGGCGCAGGTAACAGCGCCGGCTACGGCATAGTCTACTTTTTAGGCTTTTTGGCGCTGATCAGCATTAATTTAGGCATTATTAACCTTTTGCCCTTACCGGTACTTGATGGCGGGCACTTACTCTATTATCTTATAGAGCTTTTAACCGGCAAGCCGGTTCCTGAGAAAGTGCAGCAAGCGGGTTTTAAATTTGGGGCCATAGCGTTACTGGGATTGATGAGTATAGCGTTATTTAACGATCTATCGCGGCTTTAACTAAAAGAAGTAAATTAAGTTAACATTCTATGATAATTAAAAAAATTGCCCTGGCCGTTTTATTAGGCGCGTTAGGAACAAATGTACAAGCAGCTGAAGAATTTCAGGTTGAAGATATTCAGGTTAAGGGATTGCAGCGGGTTGCCCTTGGTGCGGCTTTAACCCATATTCCTTTTAATATCGGCGATACCCTTAATGAGTTTCGTATCTCCCAGTCCATTAAAGCCCTTTACCGCTCAGGACATTTTAGCGATATCTCTGTCTCCCGTGACGGTGACCGGGTTATTTACCGGGTGCAGGAGCGCGCTACCATCAGTGATATTATTTTTGATGGCAACAGCGATTTAAAAGACGAGCAATTGATTGAAAGCCTGGACGGCAGCGATATCCGCGTCGGGGAAACCCTGGATAAAACCGTGATCTCCGGTATCGAGCAAGGTCTTGAAGACTTTTACCACAGTGTCGGTAAATATAATGCCGATGTTAAAGCCGAAATTACCCATTTGCCCCGTAACCGGGTTAATTTGAAATTTGTTTTCAGCGAAGGTGATGCGGCGGCGATCCAGCAAATCAATATTGTCGGCAATGAAGTGTTCAGCGATGAAGAATTGCTTGAGCGTATCGAGCTGACCTTTGATTCCCCCTGGTGGGATTTTATGGCCCAGGACAGGTACCAGAAGCAGACCCTGCAAGGGGATATGGAAACCATCAGCAGTTATTATTTAGACCGCGGTTATCTGCGTTTTAAAATGGACTCGACCCAAGTATCGATGACGCCGAATAAAGAGTCTGTCTATATTGCCCTCAACGTCACCGAAGGTGAGCAATATACCGTAAGTGAAGTGGACTTTATCGGCGATCTGGCCGGCTTTGACAATACCATACGCGCCATCAACCCGTTAAGCAAAGACAAGTTATATAACGGCGCGGAAGTCACTTATACCGAAGAACTGATCAGCAAGTTCCTTGGCCGTTACGGCTACGCCTACCCTAAAGTCGTGACGATTCCGGAAATCAACGATGAAGATAAAACCGTTAAATTATCTATCTCGGTGGATCCCGGTAAACGTATTTATGTTAACCGCATCAATATCAAAGGCCATAATGTGACCGCAGACCGGGTTATCCGCCGGGAAATGCGTCAGATGGAAGGTGCCTGGTTATCCAATTCCCAGGTAGAAAGTTCCAAAGCCTGGATTGCCCGCCTGCCTTATGTGGAAACGGTAGAGTTTGAAACCAACCAGGTGCCGGGTGAAGACGACCTGGTGGATGTCGACTTTGATGTGAAAGAGCAGGCTTCCGGCTCCTTTACCGCAGGTATAGGTTACGGCTCGCAGACCCAGTTAAGTTTAAATGCCGGTATCCAGCAAAACAACTTCCTGGGCACGGGTAACCGATTGGCTTTTAATATCAATACCGTCAGTTATTCCCGCAGTATCAGTGTCTCATATACCGACCCTTACTTTACCGTGGACGGTGTTTCCCTTGGCGGACAGATTTATTACAACGAATTTGATGCCGGCAGCGCCAACCTGGAAAAATATGAGAATCAGACCTATGGTATCGGGGTTAACCTTGGCTTTCCAATCGATGAATATGTCCGTCTGAATTTTGGTATCGGTTATAAGAGCAACGGTATTACCCGTTTGCAGTCTTATGAGCAGATCCAGAGCTTCTATGATATCTACTCAAACCCGGATAAGCCGGATGAAAAGCTGACCTTTGAAACCTTTGACCTTTCGGCCAGTATTTCCCGCTCCACCCTGAACCGGGGTACCTTCCCGACCGCTGGTTCCAGACAGAGTTTAAGTGCTAAGATCACCACGCCAAACTCGGATGTGAATTACTTTAAGTTTAATTTAGATACCAAGTGGTATTTTCCGTTAAGCCGGGATCAGCGCTGGAGCGTGTTAACCAGATTCCAGGCGGGATATGGTAACGGTTACAGCACGGTGGGCGAGCATGATCAGTTGCTGCCGTTCTGGGAAAACTTCCGTGCCGGTGGTTCCGATACCTTAAGGGGCTTTGAGTCCAATATCGTGGGTCCGCGCGCCGTTTATCGTCGTGGAACGGTTGTTGACGGTATCGTATTGGGGCCGGACGAAGATTTTATCACCATCTCACCCCGCTCGGTCGGTGGTAACGCCATGGCAATCGGTGGTGTTGAGCTGATAGTACCGACGCCGTTTTTAGATGAAGGCATGGCCAACAGCGTACGCAGCAGTTTATTTGTTGATGTCGGTAATGTCTGGGATACAGAATTTAACCTTGACGATTATCGAGATTTAGATGAGGATGAGTTCCTGAAAATCAAGGATTTCTCGGATCCAGGCAGTTTTAGAAGCTCTGCCGGCCTGTCGGTCCAGTGGTTATCCCCTATGGGGCCGATGATCTTTAGTTTTGCAAAAGCACTGAAAAAAGAAGATGATGACGACACCAGCTTCTTTAGCTTTAACATAGGTAAAACTTTTTAAATAACTGATCCGGATTCAGTAACAATAATTAATTAGGAGAAAACGTTGAAAAAACTTATTAAATCTATTGCCATGACGGCTGCGGCTTCTGGAATGTTATTAGCCAGCTCGGCGATGGCGGCAGATCAAAAAATTGCCGTGGTAAACTTCCAGGAAGTGATGAGCCAGATCCCACAAACGGCAGCGGTTATGCAAAGCCTGGAAGCGGAATTTAAAGATGAAAAGGCGGTATTGGCCCAGTTAGAGTCTGATATTAAATATAACCAGGAAAAGAAAAAGCGCGACAGCTCTATCATGAGCAAAAAAGAGCAGGAAGACCTGGATAAGAAAATCGCCGAGTTATATCAAGAGTATCAAACCAAAGGTAAGGCGTTCCAGCAAAAAACCGGTTTACGTCAAAATGAAGAAACCAATAAGATCATCGCTCTGGTTCGCCAGGCCATCGATGGCATTGCTGCCAAAGGCAAATACGATCTGATCATCGAGCAAAAAGCCGTGGTTTTCTCAAAGCCTGACGCGAGCATTACTAAAGAAGTTGTTGAGCAAGTCAGCAAGTTGAAGTAATAAGCTCGGATGAAAGTTCGGATGAATTATACACTTGCTGAATTAGCGCAAAAATTAGGGGCAAAGGTGAGCGGTGACGAAACCGTCACGGTAAGCAGCCTTGCCACCCTTGAAGGCGCACAGGCAGGGCAGATTGCTTTTCTTGCCAATAGCAAATATCGCCAGTCCCTGGCGGGAACCAAGGCCAGTGCCGTTATCCTGGCGGAAGACACCTTAGCGGATTGTCCCACCAATGCCCTGGTGATGGCAAACCCCTATATGGGTTATGCCCTGGTGGCCCAGTTACTGGACAGCACGCCTGCCCCGGCAAAAGACATCCATGCTTCGGCGGTGATTGATGAAAGTGCTGATATCGGCGAAAATGTTTCTATCGGCGCCAATAGCGTGATCAGCGCCGGGGTCACCCTGGCGGATGGCGTGAATATCGGTGCCGGCTGTTTTGTCGGTGAAAATGCTGTTATCGGTGAAAATACCCGGTTATGGGCCAATGTCAGTATTTACCACCAGGTACGTATGGGACAGGGCTGCTTGGTGCAATCGGGCAGTGTGATAGGCTCCGACGGCTTTGGTTATGCCCCAAATAAGGGCCAGTGGTTGAAAATCCCCCAGTTAGGCACGGTTGTTGTCGGTGATCGGGTGGAAATTGGCGCCAGTACCACAATTGATCGCGGCGCTTTGGAAAATACTGTGATCGGCGACGGGGTTATTTTAGATAACCAGGTGCAAATTGCCCATAATGTTATTATCGGTGACAATACCGCTGTTGCCGGTTGCAGCGTGATTGCCGGCAGTGCCGTGATAGGTAAAAATTGTACCATCGCCGGTATGGTTGCCATTAACGGCCATATGGAAATTGCCGACGGTTGTGTCTTTACCGGCAGGGCCATGGTCACTAAAGCCATCAAGGAGCCCGGGGTTTATTCTTCCGGTATGCCTTGTATGCCCAATAAAGAATGGAACAAAACCAACGCCAGGATCAAAAAGTTAGATCAAATGGCGCAGCGTATTAAAACGCTTGAAAAAGAACTTGCTGAAATTAAAAAGTAGCAACACACTTAAAATGCTTTAACGCGCGAAAGTAAGACCCGGCAGCGCCAATAACGCTTGTTTATTGGCCCCCGGGTTTGTCTTTACTGACTGGCATTTTGTGCCGTTTCCCGCGATTAACGTCCGTATTAAATTTAAAAAGAGTAAATAATTTGGAATCCCAAAAAAACGTTATTGATGTCGAAGAAATTCAGACATTGATCCCGCATCGCTATCCGATGTTATTGGTTGACCGGGTGTTGGATTACCAACCGGGAAAATGGCTACATGCCATTAAGAATGTGACTATCAATGAGCCGGTTTTTACCGGACATTTTCCCGACTTTGCTATCTTTCCCGGCGTGATGATCCTGGAAAGCCTGGCCCAGGCGACCGGCATCTTAGGTTTTAAATCCACCGAGGGAAGGGAAGACAAAGAAATGTATTTGTTTGCTTCCATCGATAATGCCAAATTCAAAAAGCCTGTAGTGCCCGGAGATACCATGCATTTGCATGTTGAATTTATCAAAGAGCGTCGTGGTATGTGGAAGTTTTATGGCGAAGCGAAAGTTGACGGCAAAGTCGTGTGCTCCGCCGATCTTATGTGTGCAAGAAGAGCGTTATAAACTGTGACTACTAGTATGATTCATGAACAGGCTATTATCGAACCGGGGGCCGTGATAGGCAAAAATGTCACTATTGGTCCCTGGAGTTATATCGGCAAAGACGTGGTGATCGGTGATAATTGCGAGATTCACTCCCATGTCGTGATCAAGGGGCCGACCCGGCTCGGCGCCGGCAACCGTATTTTCCAGTTTGCCAGTATCGGCGAAGATTGCCAGGATTTAAAATATGCTGGCGAGCCGACCGAGCTGGTGATCGGTGATAATAATGTTTTTCGTGAATCCTGCACTATCCACAGGGGCACCATACAAGATAACAGCCTGACACAAATAGGTAGCAACAATTTGTTTATGGCCTATACCCATGTTGCTCATGACTGTGTGGTCGGCAATAACTGCATTATGGCAAATAATGCCTCGATTGCCGGGCATGTCCATGTCGGTGATTATGCCATTTTAGGCGGCATGTCCGGGGTGCACCAATTTTGTCATATCGGCGCCCACAGTTTTGTTGCCGCCAATGCCTTGGTATTAAAAGATGTTCCTCCCTATGTGATGGCCTCGGGCCACGGCGCCGCGCCTTTTGGCTTAAATGTTGAAGGGCTGAAACGCAGGGGCTTTGAAAAAAGTGATATTTTAGCGATCCGCCGGGCTTATAAAGAAGTTTACCGTAAGGGACTGACGGTGGAAGAGGCTCTGCTGGAAGTTGACAAGCTGGCGGAGGCAACGGCAGCGGTTAAGGATTTTGCCGATTTTATTCGCAACTCCGGCCGCGGTATCATTCGTTAAACTTTATCCTAAGACTTATCATTATAAATAACATATGAATTCTTCTGAACTTCAGGCTCGTCCTGCCGATTCACCGGCGCCGGTTTTCGCCATCGTTGTCGGTGAACATTCCGGGGATACCTTAGGGGCGGGATTGATCTCGGCGTTAAGGAAAACCCACCCAGAGGCAAAGTTTGTCGGCATCGGCGGACCAAAAATGCTGGCGCTGGGCTTTGAAAGCCTGTACTCGATGGAAGAGCTGGCGGTGATGGGCATAGTGGAAGTGCTCGGGCGTTTGCGTCGGTTATTGCATGTGCGTAAAAGCTTGGTCCAATACTTTACGACAAATAAGCCGGATGTTTTTATCGGCATCGATGCCCCAGACTTTAACCTGGGGTTGGAAGAAAGGCTCAAACAAACCGGGATCCCCACGGTACATTATGTTAGCCCTTCGGTATGGGCCTGGCGGGAAAAGCGTATCTTTAAAATTGAGCGCGCCACCAATATGGTGCTGGCGCTATTACCCTTTGAAAAAGCCTTTTACGATAAGCACCAGGTCCCCTGTACCTTTGTTGGCCATTCTCTGGCAGACGATATTCCCCTGACTTCGGATAAAGCGCAGGCCAGGGACGAACTTGGCCTGGAAACGAAGGGAAAAATCCTTGCCCTGATGCCCGGTAGCAGGGGCGGGGAATTATCCCGTCTGGTGCCGGTGTTTTTACAAAGTGCGCAACTATTGCTGGCGGAAGATCCGAAACTCACTTTTGTCGTGCCTATGATCAGCGAACACAGGGCGGAGCAGTTCAGGCAGTTGCACCAGGAGCACGCGCCGGACTTACCCCTGACGTTAATTGTTAATAAAACCCAGCAGGTGATGGCCGCCAGTGATTGCCTGTTGATGGCATCGGGTACCGTAACTTTAGAAGCAGCACTGATCAAACGACCTATGGTGATCACCTATAAATTTAATGTCCTGACCTACCTGTTGGGGAAATGGCTGGTGAAATTGAAATGGTTTTCTCTGCCTAACCTGTTGGCCAACCGGGAGTTGGTACCGGAATTACTGCAGCAACAGGTGACTACTGATAATATCCTGCCTTTGTTAAAAGAGCGTTTATACCAGGATCAGTCGCAGCTTAATGATACTTTCACCGAGATTCACCATACGTTAAGACAGGATGCCAGTGCGCAAGCGGCAAAAGCCGTATTGACCTTAGTTAAAAAGTAAAACACTATGGCATGCAGGGCGCTTTGTGCTTTATTAAAAGCGGGCCTGATAAGTCATGATGATTCGTAATTTGTAATTCCCAAGTAAAGCCGGCTTCCCCCAGGCCGGCTAAGATAAAACCGGACAGATAACACCATGAGTAAAACGGCAGCAAAAAAAACTCCTTTACCTGATTTTGAATATCCCGTGGCCTATTGTATCGCCGGGGTGGATGAAGTCGGGCGGGGGCCTTTGGTAGGGGATGTCGTGACCGCCGCAGTTATCCTAGACCCGGACAATCCGGTTGAAGGCTTAATGGACTCGAAAAAACTGTCGGAAAAAAAGCGCAGTATACTGGCCGAAGAAATTAAAACCCATGCCGTTGCCTGGGCCATCGGCCGGGCGACACCGGAAGAAATTGATACCCTGAATATTCTGCATGCCACCATGCTGGCCATGCAGCGGGCGGTACAGTCGCTTGAGGTGCAACCGGATCATGTGCTGGTGGACGGCAACCGCTGCCCTAATTTTGGCATTGAAAGCCAGGCGGTGGTGAAAGGGGATGCCAGGGTGGCGGAAATCAGTGCCGCCTCTATCCTGGCAAAAGTCGCCCGGGATGAAGAAATGATCGCCCTGGATAAATTACACCCGGAATATGGCTTTGCCCAGCATAAGGGCTACCCGACCAAGGCCCATTTGGAAAACATCGTAAAATTCGGCGTGCTGGACTGTTACCGGCAAAGCTTTAAGCCGGTGGCCAATGTGCTGGCCAGCAGTAAAGGGGGACAAGGCTAATGTCAGAACTTAGCCCGGAAGTTCCCGCTCAGGTTGAGCCGAAATTTGTCCATTTGCGCATCCACAGCGACTTTTCCATGTGTGATGGCCTGAAAAAAGTTAAACCCATTATCGCCAAAGCGACGGAATTGAACCTGCCGGCATTGGCGCTGACAGATCAAACCAATTTATGCGGCCTGGTGAAATTTTACCACGGCACCCATGGCGCCGGCATTAAACCGATCATCGGTGCCGATTTTTGGGTGAAAAGTGATGAGCTTGAAGATGAGTTATCACGGCTGGTGATCCTCAGCGCCGATAATACCGGCTATAAAAACCTGACTGAACTCATTTCTAAGGCTTACCTGCGCGGCCATATCCAGGGGCGGGCAGTGATTGATAAGGCATGGCTGATTGAACATGCCGAGGGGCTTATTTTACTGTCCGGCGGCCGCGAAGGAGACATAGGCAAGGCGCTGCTTAAAGGCAATCAGGAAATGGTGGCCGACATGCTGGCCTTTTATCAGCAGTATTTTGCCGATCATTTTTACCTTGAGCTGATACGTACCGGCCGTGATGATGAAGAGAATTACCTGCATCTGGCGGTGGAACTTGCCAGTGAGCATATGCTTCCTGTGGTGGCCACTAACGAGGTGATGTTCTTATCGCCGGAAGATTTCGAGGCCCATGAAATTCGCGTTGCCATCCATGATGGTTTTACCCTGGATGATAAACGGCGCCCGAAACGTTATAGCCCCGAGCAGTATCTGCGCTCTGAACAGGAGATGTGTGAGCTTTTTGCCGATATCCCCGAAGCCCTGGCGAACTCGGTCGAAATTGCCAAAAGGTGTAATACCACAGTACGCCTTGGGGAATATGTATTGCCTGACTTCCCCACGGAAGGTTTATCGATTGAAGATTATTTAATTAAAGTTTCCGAAGAAGGTCTGCAAGAACGCTTAGAGTTTTTGTTTGATAAAGACGCCCCCGACTTTGCCGAAAAACGTAAACCTTACGATGAACGTTTAGCGGTGGAGCTGGAAGTTGTCAATAACATGGGATTCCCAGGTTACTTCTTGATCGTAATGGAGTTTATTCAGTGGAGTAAGGATAATAATATTCCGGTGGGACCGGGACGGGGTTCAGGTGCGGGTTCTTTAGTTGCCTATGCCCAGAAAATTACCGATCTGGATCCGCTTGAATACGACTTGCTTTTCGAACGTTTCTTGAACCCTGAGCGGGTTTCGATGCCGGATTTTGATATCGACTTTTGCATGGATCGGCGTGATGAAGTTATCGACCATGTTGCCGAGCTTTATGGTCGTGACGCGGTATCACAAATCATTACTTTCGGTACCATGGCGGCGAAAGCCGTTATCCGGGATGTCGGCCGGGTATTGGGTCATCCTTATGGTTTTGTTGATCGTATCTCGAAACTGATCCCGGGGGATCCCGGTATGACATTGGCAAAAGCCTTTGAAGTGGAGCCGAAATTACCCGAAGTTTACGCACAAGACAGTGAAGTTAAAGACTTAATTGATATGTGCCGTATCTTGGAGGGTACTACGAGAAACGCCGGTAAGCATGCCGGGGGGGTAGTGATATCCCCCACCACGATCACGGATTTTGCCCCTTTATATTGTGATGAAGAAGGTAATAACCCGGTTACCCAGTTCGATAAAAATGATGTTGAAGATGCCGGCCTGGTAAAATTTGACTTTCTCGGTTTAAGAACGCTGACGATATTGCAATGGGCAATAGAGATGGCGGATGAAAAACTGTTAAAGCAAGGCAAAGAGCCGATTGATATCGCCAGTATCGACCTGGAGGACAAAAAAAGCTTTGACCTGTTATTAAAGTCGGAAACAACTGCGGTATTCCAGCTGGAATCCAGCGGTATGAAATCCCTGATCGCCAAGCTGAAACCGGATTGCTTTGAAGATATTATCGCTCTGGTGGCCCTGTTCAGGCCGGGGCCGCTGCAATCGGGCATGGTTGATAACTTTATCGAACGTAAGCATGGCCGGGAAGAAATCAGTTACCCGGATGCCACCTGGCAGCATATCGACTTAAAACCGATTCTTGAACCTACCTACGGCATTATCCTGTATCAGGAGCAGGTAATGCAGATTGCCCAGGTGCTGGCGGGTTATACCTTAGGCGGCGCGGACATGCTGCGCCGGGCCATGGGTAAGAAAAAACCGGAGGAGATGGCCAAACAAAGGGCGGGCTTTGAAAAAGGTGCCGTCGATCGCGGTGTTGACGGCGAGCTGGCGATGAAAATTTTCGACCTGGTGGAAAAGTTTGCCGGCTATGGTTTTAACAAATCCCACTCTGCCGCCTATGCCCTGGTGTCCTATCAAACCCTGTGGATGAAAGCCCATTATCCGGCGCCCTTTATGGCGGCGGTTATGTCGGCGGATATGGATAATACCGATAAAATCGTCACCCTGGCAGATGAATGCGACAATATGGGTATTCCATTGTTGCCGCCGGATGTCAATGTCGGCCAGTATAAATTTACCGTCAATGACGATAATGAAATCGTCTATGGTATCGGCGCCATCAAAGGGGTAGGGGAAGGCCCGATCGAAGCCATTATCAGTGCCCGCCAAGAAGGCGGTCCTTTTGTCGACTTATTTGATTTTTGCGCCCGGCTGGATTTGAAAAAAACCAATAAGCGGGTACTGGAACGTCTGGTCAAAGCCGGCGCCATGGATAATCTCGGCCCGCACCGGGCGGCGCTGATGGCGAGCCTGCCGGAAGCCATTAAAGCGGCGGAGCAACATGCCAAGGCGCAGGCGCTCGGGCAAAACGACCTTTTTGGTTTGATCAACGAAGAGCCGGATGATAACCGCCAGGCATTTAAAGACGTGCCCCCCTGGCCGGAAGAAGTCTGGCTCGATGGTGAAAAAGAAACTTTAGGTTTATATTTAACCGGGCACCCGATTAACCGCTATCTGGCGGAGATCAAGAAATATGCCTCAGGACGCCTGGTGACCATGCAGCCCACCGGCAAAGACAGATCGGCGGTAGCGGTCGGCCTGGTGATCGGGGTGCGGGTGTTGGTGAATAAGCGCGGCCGGCGCTGGGCCCTGGTGACCCTGGATGATAAGAGCGCGCGCATGGATGTTCGCCTGTTTCCCGACGATTATGATCGCTTTGCCGAACTGCTGGTAAACGATGCTATTTTGGTCTGTAGCGGACAGGTCAGCTTTGATGAATATTCAGGTGGTAATACAATGACCGGCCGGGATATAATGACGATTGCTGATGCCAGGGAAAATTACGTTTCTTCTTTGGATATTCAAGTTGTTAGATCAGCGATACAAGACGATTTTATTGCAAAATTTACTCAGGTACTGTCCCCCTATAAGGACGGTACCTGTCCGGTTCGGGTATTTTACCAGCGCGAAGAGGCGCAGGCGATGCTGGAACTTGGCGTACAGTGGCGGGTTACACCGGCGGATATGTTGTTATACGAGCTGAAAACTTTGCTTGGCGATGACAACATTGCCCTACGATTTAAATAAGCGTTACCAGCTTTGGGCTGGTACAAAAAAATTCAGGTAAAAAGAAACATATGTCATTAAATTTTTTAGACTTTGAGCAACCTATTGCGGAACTTGAAGCGAAAATTGAAGAGCTGCAACTTGTGAATACGGGCCAGGAGCTCAACCTTGATTTGGAAGAGCAAATCACCCAGCTCAAGGAAAAGAACAACGAGCAGACCAAGAAAATCTTTGCCAATCTCGACCCCTGGCAAACCGCCCGTGTCGCCAGGCACCCGCAGCGTCCCTATACCCTGGACTATTTGCCGCGTATTTTCACTGAGTTTGATGAACTGGCGGGTGACCGCGCCTATGCCGACGATAATGCCATTGTCGGCGGCACCGCGCGCCTTGACGGCAAACCCGTGATGGTTATTGGCCACCAGAAGGGACGCTCTACCAGTGAAAAAGTGAAGCGTAACTTCGGCATGCCGAGACCGGAAGGTTACCGTAAAGCCCTGCGTTTAATGGAAATGGCCGAGCGTTTTAACATGCCGATCATTACCTTTATCGATACTCCGGGCGCTTACCCCGGGGTTGGCGCCGAAGAGCGCGGCCAAAGTGAAGCCATCGCCCGCAACTTAAAAGTGATGGCGCGTCTGACCGTGCCTATCGTTTGTACCGTGATTGGTGAAGGCGGCTCCGGCGGCGCCCTGGCAATCGGTGTCGGCGACCGGGTCAACATGTTGAAATACTCCACCTACTCGGTGATTTCTCCTGAAGGTTGTGCTTCTATTTTATGGAAAACGGCGGAGAAGGCCTCAATGGCGGCAGAAGCCATGGGCATTACCGCCAGTCGTATTAAAGAGCTTGAGCTGATTGATAATATTGTTGAAGAGCCTTTAGGTGGTGCACATCGGGATATGGATCAAATGGCCGCCTTACTGAAGCAGGCGATCAAAACCGACCTGGTGGCACTTGAAGGCTTATCCCAGGAAGAGCTGATCGAACAACGTTATCAGCGCCTGATGTCTTACGGCTATTGCTAAGCTAAATTAAGCTAAGCCAAGCCCAAACTCCATGACGGCTATTCTTACCATGAATAGCCGTTTTTCTTTCCCCCTCCCGCGTAAACAGCCAACATGTCATTAATCGAACAGACACTGGAAACCTTCTTTCGCAGCTACCCGAAAAAAACCGTGGTGATCGCCTACAGCGGCGGGGTCGACTCGCAGGTATTGTTATATTCCCTGGCCAGGCTAAGGCAGGCAAAACGCCTGGATAACCCGTTAATGGTTTGTCATATCAATCACGGCCTGAGTGAAAATGCCGCCTTGTGGCAACAAAGCGCCGAGCGTGAATGCCAAAAGCTTGGACTGGAGCTGATATGCCGGCAAGTGACCCTGGATGTCTCCGGCTCACAAAGCCTGGAAGCCCTTGCCCGGGAGGCCAGATATCAAGCCCTGCAGCAGCTTGCACCTAAAGGAGCTTTGATCATCACCGGACACCATAGTGACGATCAGGGGGAAACCTTGTTGCTGGCGTTAAAACGGGGGGCCGGGTTAAAAGGCTTGTCCGCCATGGCCAGTGTCTCAGTGCTTGGCGAGCATACTTTAGTACGGCCGCTGCTGGCGCTCAGACGTCGGAATATCGAGGATTATGCCAGGCAGCATAATTTGAGCTGGATAGAAGATGAGTCCAACAGCGATACCCGGTTTGACCGTAACTTTATCCGTCATCAGATTATGCCGCTGCTTACCGAGCGCTGGCCGTCAATGGTCGCTACTATGGGACGCAGCAGCGAACACTGCCGGGAGGGGCAGGAGTTACTGACGGAGCTGGCACAGCAGGATTTAGCGCAGGCAACTTTGTCAGCCAAGGCTTTATCTGTGCCTGAGCTGGAAAAACTGTCAAAGGCGAGATTTAACAACCTGCTGCGTTATTTTCTTGAGCAGCACGGGTGTTTGATGCCAAGCGCCGAGCAACTTAACCAGGTGCATGTGCAGCTTGGCGCCCCGGCGGATAAAACACCGGCAGTCAAAATGGCCGATGTCTGGCTGCGACGTTACCGGGACGGTCTATATCTGACCGGAGATTTTCAGGATATCAGCAGCTGGCAACAGCAACTGGTAATAGGCGGAGCCGGCAGGGCGGCAACAATCGAATTGCCGGATCATCTCGGGATGTTATGTTTTTCATCTTCGGGTGACAAGGAGGTGGTTGAGCATGGCCTTAGCCCGGCTAAGCTGGAAAGAAAAACCTTATACTTGCGCCCGCCACAGGCATCTGAGCCGGTGACGGTAAAATTCAGTCACCAAAACCCCAGGTGCTTGCCGGATTATCGCCAGCACAGCCGACCGCTGAAAAAAGTGCTGCAGGAGCTGGCATTGCCTCCCTGGTTGCGCCAACGTATTCCTTTTATTTATTACGGGGAAACTTTAGTGGCGGCAGCCGGTTACTTTGTTTGTAAAGATTACCTTGCGCCAAAGCCCGGGGAAAATAACCGTGCTTATCTCAAGGTTAACTGGCGGGAACAATAAGACTCGGGTTAGAATGCTGAGCATTAATTAAATTACAATTATTATAACAAGTGGAGTGCTTATGAATTTGGTGGTTAAACTCATTGCCGGTATTGTCGCCGGTATGCTGATAGGGCTATATGGACCCGATTTCCTTATTCAGCTGACTTTTACCGGGCAAACCCTGATCGGCCAGCTGATTAAGTTCACCATCCCTCTCATTATCCTGTTTTATATTGCCAGCGGTATTGCTTCACTGCCTCAGGGCTCAGGCTCCTTGCTGGGCAAAACCGTAGGCCTGGCCTACGGCTCTACCGTAGTGGCCGGTATCCTGGCTTTTCTGGTGGCCAGCAATGTCTTACCCGGGTTAATCTCAGGTGACACCATTGCCGCGGCAGAAGAAGGGGAGAAGCTTAAAGGTTTTATCGATATCGCCATACCGCCGTTATTTGAAGTGATGACGGCGCTGGCGCTGGCGTTTATTCTTGGTATCGGCATCAGCGCCACCAATGCCAAATTGCTGCGCGGCGGCATCAATGAAGCCCGGGATATCGTCGAAGTCTTGCTGAGTAAAGTGATCATTCCTGCCTTACCTTTTTATATTGCCGGTGTTTTTGCGGAAATGACGGTCGACGGTACGGTATTTGCCACATTAAAAACCTTTGGCGTGGTGCTGCTGTTAGCGCTGATCATGCACTGGGTTTGGATCACGATTTTATATATCACCACCGGTATGGCGCTGGGTAAATCCCCGCTGTTTTTGTTGAAAAACATGCTGCCGGCTTATTTTACCGCGCTGGGCACTATGTCGAGTGCCGCGACTATTCCGGTATCGTTAAAAGCGAATAAGGCCAATAAGGTGAAAGACGGCATTGCCAACTTTACCGTGCCTTTATGTGCCTCTATCCATTTAAGCGGCTCAACCATCACTATTGTCACCTGTGCAACCGCTGTGATGTTATTGACCCCGGAACTGACCTTGCCCGGCTTAGGCGGCATGTTAGGCTTTATTTTGATGTTAGGCGTGACCATGATTGCGGCCCCGGGGGCTCCCGGCGGTGCGGTAATGTCGGCATTGGGTCTGTTGGCCACTATGCTCGGCTTTACCGATGCGGCGTTGGCCTTGATGATTGCCTTATACCTGGCCCAGGACAGTTTCGGTACTGCCTGTAATGTGACCGGTGACGGTGCTATTGCCTTGTGGGTGGATAAGTTTGCCGGTGAAGAAGGTCAGTTAATGACGGCCGAGGTACAGCAAAGCGAGAGCTGATGGTTTAATCGCTTGTTATGATTTTTAAGGCAGCTTCGGCTGCCTTAATGTTATATACAGGGACGTATGCCACGCTCACAGGAAGCGAAAGCGTGGCGATCTCCAGGGCAATAAAATGATCAGGCCTGCTGTTTTATCTCCTTTAAATACTTAAAAACCGTCGCCCGTCCCATATTGAGGATATTGGCGATATAGTTGGCAGCGCTTTTACCGTTAAAGGCGCCCTGGTGGAACAGGGCTTCAACCAGCTGGCGCTTATTGGCATGGGTGAGTATGTTAATACTGAGCTTGTGCTCTTTTAACCAGGCATGGGTAAAGGTATTGATACGCTCCTGCCAGTCATCGTGAAAGAGGATCTCAGGCTGGGGAATAACCTTATTGCTCCCAAGGAACAGCTCTAACATTTCCCTGGCGGCCTCAAAGGCGCCGATAGACATATTGATGCATAACATGCCGATGGCCTCGCCGTTATCGTCGCGTAATACCACACTGGTAGAGCGTATCTTATGGCCGTCCCAGTTTAATTTTTCATAGGGACCGATAACATCACTTGTTTGGCTAAAATCCACTTCTTCCAGTGCCGAAGCATCGCCGAGCTGACGTTTGGAAATATTATTGGCAATGTACACCACGCTTTGGCTGGCTAAATCATGGATCACGATTTCGGCATAACCGGAAAACAATAAGGCAATACCGTCTGCAACTGCTGCATATCTTTGTTTTAGCATGCCGGTATTTGTTGTTTTGTTGTTATTGGTCATTTTCTTTTTTGGTTATCGGGGTTAAGGGCGCTGTCAGGGCTTGGAATTATAGCGGCGCACTTCTTGCCATGTAAAGTGATGACAGGAGCGTGCCGACGGCTTATTCAGTAAACTCAGCCAATTGTTAAAGTGATATCGAAACCATTAGTTAAGCCGGTAACAAATATTTCTTTTAAGCTTGACGTTTGTGTACTTAAAAGTCTACGATAGATTTTTGAGTATCTCAAGTCTAGTGTCGGGGAAATTATGAATTGTCATCTTAGTCACGCTATCAGTCACAACCAGCCGCCGGTTATTTTGCAGCAAGATCAGGTTAACGCCCTGTTACCCCTGCTGGATGTAAAAAACGAACTTACCGCGATGTTTCGTAGCCTGGGGCAAAGTCATGCGGTGCAGCCTCCGCAAACCCTCACCCTGTTACCCCAAGATGCCGGCGATTTTATTACTTATTCGGGGGCCATGGCTGAGCAGGAAGTTTTTGGCGCTAAGCTTTCTCCCTATTTGATCACCGAAACAGCACCTGTGATCACCGCCTGGACCAGCTTGATGTCGCAGCGTACCGGGCAGCCGTTATTATGGTGTGATTCTGCCTTGTTAACCACGGAGCGCACCGCAGGAACAACCGCGCTGGCGGTAGATTATTTAGCGAAAGCTAAGAGCAGTGAGCTGGCAATCATAGGCAGCGGCGCCATCGCCCTGGCCCATTTGCGTCATGTGAAAAATTTGCGTCAATGGCAAAGTATCCGGGTATATTCCCCTTCACTGGCTAACGATGAAAAGCGACGGGCGGCATTTACTGCCATCGACGAAAGGGTGGTTTTCTGTACTTCTAGCGAGAGCTGTATTGTCGGCGCTGATGTGTTGATGCTCTGTACTTCTTCCGGGACGCCTGTGGTGACCAATGAACAGTTATCTCCCGGTGTTTTGGTGACCTCCATCAGCACCAATGTTGCTAATGCCCACGAAGTATCGCCGTCTTTGCTGCTTAATGCCGATGTTTATTGCGACTATAAAGCCACGACGCCCGACAGTGCCGGTGAAATGGTGCTGGCTGCGACAGAATTAAGCTGGAATAAGGAAGAGATCAAAGGGGATTTACCCGACTTGGTCAACGCTAACTGTCCTTTGCCTGATTTTAGCAAAGCTGTTTTTTTCCGCTCGATAGGGCTGGGTTTGGAAGATATCGCCATGGCTTACGGTTTGTGGAAGTTATTGCAGAACCAGCAGCAATAAAAAACCGCAATCGGGATCTAGTCCCCGGGTATCAATTACACTTTATTATAAGCTCGAACCTGTCAGTTTGAGCTTGGGAGGATAACATGAAAATTAAGGCCTTTGGCGTTGAAATCTGGATGAATGAATATGAAAACAACTGCCTTTATAATTTAGCGGAAACCTGTGTCGAGTCGTTAACACTGGATGAATTGCTGACCATGGCCGGTAAAAAAGACACGGTAATGGCAGACTTGTTACCGATGAAAATGACCTATGGCGCAATAGAAGGTTCGGACAGGTTACGGGACAATGTCGCCAGTTTATATCAAAGTCAGCATAGGGATAATGTGCTTATTACCCATGGCGCTATCGGTGCCAATGCCCTGGTGCATACCACCCTGGTGTCTCCCGGTGACCGGGTGATCTCGGTATTGCCTACCTATCAGCAGCATTACTCCATTCCCGAGAGTTATGGCGCCGATGTGCAAATCCTGAAATTAAGGGAAGAGAATAACTTCCTACCGGACCTGGAAGAATTAAAGGCTTTGGTCACCGACAATACCTCCCTTATCGCCATCAATAATCCCAATAACCCCACCGGCTCTTTGATGGATGAAAACATGCTCAACGCCATAGTGGAGATTGCCCGCAGCTGTGATGCCTATCTGTTATCTGATGAGGTATACCGGGGCACAGATCAGCAGGGGGATGGCTTTACCGCTTCAGTGGCCGATCTTTATGAAAAAGGCATCAGCACTGCCAGCATGTCCAAATCCTTTTCCCTGGCGGGATTACGCCTGGGCTGGATAGTCGGGCCTAAGCCATTGCTGGGACAGGTGGCCATCCACAGGGATTACAATACCATCAGTGTCGGCTTGCTCGATGATTATTTTGCCGCTATTGCCCTGGAAAACCGTGAAGCTGTCCTCGCCCGCAGCCGGAAGATTACCCGGGAGAACCTGGCGGTACTCGATGACTGGGTGGCTAAAGAGCCGCTGATTTCTTATACCAAACCGCAAAGCGCTACCGTGGCCTTATTGAAGTACAATCTTAATATGAGTTCCCGTGAATTCTGTGTTCAACTGCTGGAATCAAAAGGGGTGATGTTTACCCCCGGTAGCGTGATGGATATGGAAGGTTATGTGCGTATTGGTTTTGCCAATAATCCTGAGGTCTTAGTGGCAGGATTGGCGAAGGTCTCCGAGTTTTTAGCCGAACTTCAACCTTAAAGGCCTGTGTCAGGAAAATAAAAGCCTGATAAGCCTATAGCGTGTTGCTGCTGTCCCGGCAACACGCGTGTTTTACACTTTGCCTGTCGAGATTAGCAGCTGCTTCCAAGTCATTCCGCCTTCCTTTTTTCTGCCTTTCTTCCTGTTTAAGTTGTTGATATTTTGCTTGTTTATTTATTTGTCTTAATGATTGATTTTTGTTTGAGCCAAATCAATAAATTCAGTTGAAAGCTGGACAAATACAACTATTCTTTTGGGGAAAGTGATGAAATTTGGCCTTTGGCCTAAGTGATGATCTGGTTTGTCTACCAAGGTGTGATCTGCTGTTTCTTAGTGCCCGAGGCCGTGAAGCAAGAAACCGGAGAGCCCTATGACTTTTTCACGAAAAAGCTTTTGGCCTGAGTCGGCTTTTTTCCCCAATGATATCGAGCACTGGTTCGGAAAAGATTATCTACCTGCACATGTGCGTGACAGCCAGGTGAGCTTCCCGGCGGTAAACCTGGAAGTCTCTCCCGAAAGTTATGACTATTATATTTTTGCGCCGGGTCTGGATAAGGCGCAAATAGATATTACCCTGGACAAAAACCTGTTAACGGTAACCGGGGAAAGTCCGGTGCTGATCCCCGATGCTGAGGGGGTGACTGTATATCGCAGGGAAAGAAAAACGGGAAAATTTTCCAAGTCATTGAAGTTGGCGAAAGATTGCAGTCTTAACAATATCAGCGCCGGCTATTCCCTCGGGGTTTTGCATATCAAGGTCCAGCGGCTTGCCCACACAAGGCCGGAAAAAATCACCATAACTTAGGAGCATGTCATGGCAAATCAAGTAAATTCCAAGCCTGAAAAAACCTTGCTGACCCCGGCGCTGGATATTTATGAGCAAGCAAACCAGGTGATCATTATTGCCGAATTGCCGGGGGTGAATAATGATAATTTAAATATCCAGGTACAAGACCAAACCCTGAGCATAGAAGGGGTGATTGCCCTGGCCACCGCCGACGGCGAGCAACAAGGCCATGAAGAGGTTACCTCCCCCTATTATACCAGCACTTTACAGCTGAGCCGGGATCTGGACAGTGAAAGTATCGCTGCGGATTTTAAAGATGGTTTACTGACAGTGAAAATCACCAAAAAAACGCTGTCTATACCCCATAAGGTTGATGTCAAGTTTATATAAGGAGGCGATGATGACTGCTTTACACGAGATAAGAGATGGTTTGGGCCGTGCCTGGGACTCAGTGTCTGAAGGCTGGCAGCACCTGTACCGGCGTTGTAAAAGTGCATTGACGCATTTTGATAATAAATCTCAGGAGGTTTCGCTTTCCTCGAGCGGCAATAAGCGTCTTAACTGGGGCCTGTTAAGTACGGATCTGGTGGATGATGATAACTGCTTGCGCCTGACCATGGAAATTCCCGGGTTGGAAAAAGGTGATATCAGCGTCAGTATTGAAGATGACAGGTTAACCATCAGCGGTACCAAGCAATTGCAGGAGGAGCACCACCGGGGCAATTACCATATTATGGAATGCGCCTATGGTAATTTTCAGCGGCGAATTCCCTTGCCTGCCAGCATTGATGAGGCCAAGGTTGAAGCCAGTTATAAAAACGGTATCTTGCGTTTGAGTTTGCCGAAAAAAGAGCAAAGCTTACGGGTGAAAATTGAAGTGAAATAATGATTTATTTCCCTTATCTTGCTTGCCGGGTACTGGTCGGCAAGGCCTGCTTTTACTCGAGCCCCGGCCCCTATTATGCTTAAACTCAAATCTGTCGCTATCGATACCTATAAGGAAAACGTTGCCTATTTACACCGGGATTGTCCTTTATACCGCAGTGAAGGGTTTCAGGCGTTAATGAAAATCGAAATCTCGGTAAAAAATGGCGAGCGGGCCGTGATTGCGGTGCTTAATATCGTCAATGACGACTCCATTATGGATGTGGATGAATTGGGATTGAGCGTACAGGCATTTCAGCAACTGGGGGAGCAGCAGGGGACCCCGGTTTATGTTGCCCCGGCCAGGGCGCCGGCTTCGCTTGAGGAAGTGCGCAAGAAAATTGCCGGAGAGACCTTGTCAAAAAAAAGCTTCGAACTTATTACCCGGGATATTTCGGAAAACCGTTATTCGAAAATGGAGATCGCGGCTTTTTTGGTGGCCTGCAGCCATTCCGGATTAGAGCGTGAAGAGGTTTTATATTTGACCCAGGCCATGGTGGCTTCGGGGAAAAAACTTTCCTGGGGCGGCTCTTTAGTGGTGGATAAACATTGTATCGGCGGTATCCCCGGCAATCGCACCACCATGATCATAGTGCCTATCGTTGCCGCCCACGGTATGTTGATCCCGAAAACCTCAAGCCGGGCCATTACCTCTCCCGCCGGCACTGCAGATACCATGGAAATGCTGGCGAAAGTGGATATCACCAATGAACAAATGCAGCAGGTGGTGCAGCAACACAGGGGCATGCTGGCCTGGGGAGGCACGGCTAAGCTGGCGCCGGTTGATGATATTTTGATCTCGGTGGAGCGGCCCTTGTCTATGGACTCTTCCTGTCAGTTGGTGGCGTCGATACTGGCTAAAAAAATCGCTGCCGGCTCGACTCATTTACTGATCGATATCCCCGTCGGCCCCACGGCGAAGATACATCATACCCGTGAAGCGTTGAAGTTACGCAAAATGTTTGAATATGTCGGCGACCACTTAGGTATCTATATCGAGGTGATCTTAACCAACGGCAGCCAGCCGATAGGTAACGGCATAGGCCCGGCACTGGAAGCGCGTGATGTGATGAAAGTATTAAAAAACCAGGTGGATGCTCCCGGTGATTTAAGGGAAAAATCCCTGCGCCTTGCCGGCCGTATCCTGGAATTTGATCCGGATGTCAGGGGCGGGCAGGGCTATGCCATCGCCCGGGATATAGTAGAGTCCGGGCGGGCGTTAGAAAAAATGCAGGATATTATTCAGGCCCAGGGAGAGCTGCTGCCTGAGCAGGCGCCTGTGCCGCAGGTGTTTGAAGTACGTTGCGAGCTGTCGGGTTATGTACACCAGGTCGATAACCTGCAACTGGCAAAAATAGCCAGTTTGGCGGGGGCGCCGATAGATAAATATGCCGGGGTCGAGCTGTTATGTAAAATTGGCGACAAGGTGGAAAAGGGGGATATTCTCTATAAAATTTATGCCTGTTTCGAGAGTGACTTTCAATTTGCCACTGAGCTGGCGACACAAAAAAATGGCTACAGTATTTATCCCCAGGTGCCGACGGAGCCGGAAATATTTTTGGTATAAGGACAAATAACGGCTTAATCCTGATTTGCTATTACACTTAAATGACTTTATTGAAAGTATTTTTATTTATACGGACGGGCCGTAGCAATAGCAATTGAATGACCGGAGGTTGATGTGGCATTGGTATTAGGATTTGATGATTACTGGCAGGGGGCCAATACACTGGCGGCCGAGCTTGACTTACCCTGCGATAAGGTTGCTGTGCATCACTTCCCGGACGGCGAGTCCAAAATTACCTTGCCCGCCGAGCTGACTGAGACGGTGATTATTTGTCGCAGCCTGCACCACCCGAATGAAAAATTGCTGGAATTAATTTTGGCGGCAGAGACTGCCAGAGGCATGGGGGTGCAAAGATTGTTGCTGGCAGCCCCTTATCTTTGTTATATGCGCCAGGATATCGCTTTCCAACCGGGGGAAGCCGTCAGCCAAAAAATCATCGGTCAATTGTTGGCGCAACATTTTGACGATGTGATCACGGTCGACCCCCACCTGCACCGTATCGACACCCTCAAACAAGCGGTGCCGGCCGCCCATGCGGTCAGCTTAAAGGCCACCGAACCCATGGCGCAATATTTGAGAAGAAATTTTGCCAACCCTGTGATTGTCGGGCCGGATGAAGAGTCCAGGCAGTGGGTCAGCGCCGTAGCTGCGATTTATGACTGGGAATTTTACATTGCAGAGAAACAACGTTTCGATGACCATCAGGTGGAAGTGAATCTGCAGGCATTAACCCTGGATGGCCGCGACCTGGTGATCATAGATGATATCGCCAGTACCGGCGGTACCTTAGTGCAGGCGGCGCGGCAACTGAGGATGTTTAATCCAGCCTCCTTATCCGTGATTGTTACCCATGCCTTTTTTATCGGTAATGCCATGACGGAGCTGAAAAAAGCCGGGGTGCACAATATCTGGAGTTCAGATGCCATTCCGCATCAGAGCAATGTCTTTAGTGTTATTGCTGTTGTAGCCAAAGCTGTTAAAGCCTTGCTGGCGTAAGTAATAACGGTTAGCGCTGCTGTTTATATGGACGCAGGTGTGCGCGCAATCTTTGCTTTTGAGTTCTTAATTTTAATCAAAAGAAACCCCGGCGAAAGCATTGAGAAAAACTATACTTTTAGTGCAAATAGGTGGTTGTCTTCCACAGGTAAAGGATATTGATATGTCTGCAAATACCCCGGCGAAAATACAGGGCGAATATACCTACAGTTTTAAGGAACTTATCGATAACAGCAAGTTACATCTGGTGGAAAATCTTGATGAGCAGCAGCAGGTGTTTGCCAAGATGTCCGCTGCCGGACTGTTAGTTGAAGGGACGCCCGGCTTTGTGATCAGTACCCGCTTATTCCATGACTTTATTGAGAAAAATGAACTTGATGAAGCCATTAAACAGCTGGTGCTGGAATATTCCTATGGTGTTGAGACCTTATCTTCTGCTGCCACGGCGATTCGCGCCCTGATTGGCAAAGGGCAATTTACTCAGACACAGAACCAGGTGATCACCAGTGCCTACCAGCACCTTATGGCAGAGCTGGGACAGCCGGAACTTGTGGTGAAAAGCTTTGTCCCTGAAAGCGGCCGTGAAGCCTATGGTTTTGTCGCCCATCAGGAATGCGAGTTAACAGCCATTTGCCCGCAGACCTTGCTCCAGGCCTGTATAGAGTGCTTTGCCGCTTTGTATAACGATGCTGCTATCCTTTACCGGGAAGAGCAGGGGATCAGTTGTCCGCAAGTGGTGATCTGCGTCAGTGCGGCGGATTAGTTTTCTGCTTTTTGTGTTTGGGCTATAGGCCGACAGCCTTTATTGTCCTTGACTATACTGGGATTAAGAAAAGCAAAAACTGTGGTTAAGGTTATGCGCTACCTGGCAGGTTTTTCGGCTTGTTGTTTGTTGTTCACTGCTTTGCCTCTGGCCGCTGAAACCTTAATCGTGACCCTGTTTTCCGGGGAAGTCCCTCCTTACAGCATGAAAATCAATGGCAAGCGCCAGGGCATCATCATAGACTTGTTTACCCGGCTGGCCAAACATACCCCTCATAAGTATGTCTTGCATGAAGCCCCTGTAGTGCGGGCAATGCGTGAGTTTGATCTGGGGCGGATAGATATCGAACCCGGGGTAACGCCTGCCTGGCGCCAGCATCGGCCGGTGCCGGGCATTTATAGCATAGTCTATGAGGAGGCCGTGGATGTTCTCGTTTTTAAAGAAGAGCATAGGTTTGAGCTAAATAAGGTGTCGGATCTGTATGGTAAAACGGTAGGCATAGTCCGGGGTTATTCTTATCCCGGATACGATCAGGCATTTGCTTCGGGAAAAATTAAAAAAGTAGAAAACAGCATAGAACAGAGCCTGCTGAAACAGTTGGCGCTGGGCAGGATAGAGCAGATATTTATGGGCTATCGTACCGTGTTGTATTTTAAAAAGCAGGGGGGAGTATTTAAGGATTTAGCCATAGGCGATGTCGTTGGCCGCAATAGTATCAGTCTGCGCCTGCATCCGAGTAAAGCTTATTTGTTGCCCGGTATTAATGCAGCCCTGCAAAAAATGCTGGATTCGGGGGAAATACAGGCTATTTTTGATAAATACAAATAACCTGTAAGGCGGAAAATATCAGGCCTTGTTCAACAAATATTGTACCAGTGCCAGATATTGCTCTTTTCCCTTAATTTTATTGTTGACGGGTTTATATTTGCCGTTAATGATCAAGGTCGGTACCGTGCTTATGCCCTGGCTGCGCAGCGACGAAGTATTTTTCTGCATCTTTTTTTGCGTCATATTGACGGTAAAGCTGTTATAAATCTTGTTGAATTTATCGCTATCGACACCTTGCTCAGTGAACAGCTGCCGGACATCCTGTGGTGAAGAAAAGCCTTTTTTACTGACATGGATACGGTGAAAAATGGCTGGAATGATGGTCTTTTCGAGCCCTAATTGTTTGGCGGTGATCATGGCTTTGGTGAGGGCGCCCTGGATTTCATTACTTGCGCCGGGCATGCCATTGACATGATTTTTTTTAAAGCTGGCACCGGGCGGTAAAGCAGCCTTGATTTCCTCCATAAAGGGCTCTTGACGGAAGCAGTGAGGGCAATAAAAAGAAAAGTATTCGACAATTTCTTTTTGTGTGCTCTTTTGTCCTTCAATTTCAATATAATGCTCACCTAAGGTAAATTCCTGCGCCATGGCTGTGGTGACTGAAGCGGTTGTAAGTGCCAGTAAGAGAAATAATTTTTTGAGCATGTAAATGTCCTGATAATTGTTATAAGTATGATGGTGTTACCAGGAAATAATGTACACTAAGTGATTTGTTTTTAAACCGTGACTCACGAATAAGCCTTGAGCTATTTTGTAACTAAAGTTGACTGTCGGTTATCATTGAGGATTTTTTCTGACGGTACATTCGGGCATCTGCCTGTTTCAACAAATCGGCTATCGAGCAGTTGCCATCCGCCGTTACCGCCACTATACCGTCGCTAAAGTCCAGCTTATAGTCCTTGTTCGCCTGGCGGTTATAGCGCTTGAGTTCTTCGCGAAAACGTAAAATGGACTCCCGGGCGAAGGTCTCATCTGAATGGGTCAATAACACCACAAATTCATCGCCGCCAAGGCGGGCGATAATATCCGACTCCCTGAAGCAGGAGCGCATGAGCCGGGAAAAAACCTTCAGGGCCTGATCTCCTTCCTCGTGGCCAAAGCTGTCATTGATGGCTTTGAAACCATTGAGGTCGAAATAGGCCAGGGACAAAGACAAGTGAGCACGGGCCGACAGGGTCAGGGCTTTTTCTGCCAGGGTCAGGAAGCCGCGGCGGTTGGCAATGCCGGTGAGTTCATCGACCGTGGCCAGTTGCACCGCAGCCAGTTCCCGCTCGGCTAATTCAGCCAGGTCTTTTAACAGCATAAGGTCTTCATTGTCTAAGGTTCTGGGGCGGGTATCGGTAATACATAAGGTGCCCAAAATCGTGCCATCGATAAAATGCAGCTGGCTGCCGGCGTAAAAACCGATATACGGCGGCCCGGTTACCAGGGGATTGTCGGCAAAGCGCGGATCTGCTGCAGCATCAGGAATAATAAAGGGATCGTCTTGCAGGATGGCATGACCGCAAAAAGAGATCTCGCGGGGTGTTTCACTGATTTCTATGCCGATGCGGGCTTTAAACCACTGGCGGTTTTTATCTACTAAGCTCACCATGGCACAAGGGACATTAAATATTCTTTTTGCCATGCGAGTCAGGCGGTCGAACCTGTCTTCTGGCGGCGTATCGAGAATATTTAAGGCATGCAGGGTTTTTAAACGTTTTGTTTCATTCTCGGGTTGTTGCGGGGTTTGCATGGCAGTACTCTTGAGCTAATGACGCCTAACCTAGAGTGTATACCAAAGAGATAAAGTCGCCGGGGAGAAATAAATGGACAAATATTTTACCCGGCGATCATGTAAAGTTTTTGAGCATGAGGTTATAAAATTTGTGTTATGTGCTCAGGTAGTAATATGCGCTGCAATACCTGTGGCGATAACCGTATGTTTTCACCGCTTAACTGCGCAAAATAATGATTTGCCGCTGCCTGGTGGTAATTAGCCGACAAGGGGTTCATAAAGCCGTGGGCAAACGGGGTCCGGATACAATCGATACGGGGTTTTTCCGTTAAGCTGTTGATGACCTTATCAAGCGCAAAGTGCGGCTCGTTGTCGGGGAAAACCAGGGTTACCGGGCAGCGGGGATTTATATCTAGGTGATGGCGGATTTGTCCCGGATAAAAACCGATTAAATGCCGGACTGCCTTTTCCTGCGCTGAGCCGTGGGCAAGCTTATCTACGGCCTTGTATGCAGCAGCGGCGCCGACACTAAAACCCAGCATCACTTTTTCCTGGCTGCCGTCAGCAAGGGCTGCCGATATTTGCCTGACATAGGCTGCAAAGCCGCAATCGAGATTAAAGCGCTGATAAGCGATTTGCTCGTTGGCAAATTCTTGTGTTTCCCCCTGGTAAGGGTCGATAATTTCTACCCGGCATCCACAAGTCTCCAGTTGTTGTCCGTAGGCAAATAGCTTGTCGGTGACCCCGAAAATATCAGTAATAATAATAACTTGCATTAAGCGGTTTTATCCTTGCCTTATTGGCTTTGATTAAGGTTTTTTATTGGGCTATCTGCTAACGGGCCAGCCAGGTTTTGCTGAGCAGAACTTGGCCATTGACACTCACCTTGCCGGTAAAGACATCTCCCGGATTAACTTGACCGACACCTTTTGGCGTGCCTGTCATCACGATATCGCCGTCGCTTAAACTCATAAAACTCAAGATTTCTTCTTGTATCTCCCGGGGTTTATAGATCATTAATTCAATATTGCCCGCTTGCACCTGAATGTCGTTAATGGTGAGTTCAAAGCTGAGCTGCTCAAGATCGTCATCGGCTAATTCAACAAAGTCACTAAAGAGTGCCGAACCGTCAAAAGCTTTTGCCCGCTCCCAGGGTAAGCCCTTATTTTTTAGCTGGCTTTGTAAAGTGCGCTTGGTCAGATCTAAGCCTAACGCGACCGCAAAAAAGCGATTGTTTTGCACCAGAAAACATAATTCGGCTTCATAATGCAAGGGTTCCTGGTCAAAGGCGGACAGCTTAGGGGAGATAGCAGAATTAGGTTTTAAAAACAGTACCATATTATCGGGTACTTCATTATTGAGCTCATGGATATGATCGACATAATTTCTGCCGACACAAATGATTTTTGACGGGGTAAAAAGCTGATCGCAGCAACTGACAGAATTCATATTTTCTCCTGAAGGGGTAATGCAGGCCTCTAGTTTACTGTTTTTTCATTGCCTTAGCTTATTTATCTATTAACTTATCACTATTGCCCATTTGAATTTAACCGCTTGTCCTGCGCTTAAAAAATTGCTGTAAACGTCGCGGATAAAACCAGCATCATTATTTTTTAGTTATTTTTCCTCGTTTGATCTCTCCTGACATTATGCTGTCAGGAGAGGGGCTGTATGCTATTGGGGTCCGGACAACAAGATGAATTAATTACTGCGCATTTATTATTGTGCTTTTCTTGTGAATAAATAACACATTGTTATTTATGTTTAATTTTCAAAAGAAAAAGAATATCAGGAGTCAATTATGCAAAACCCAGTGATCGAAATGGTTTCCTATAAATTAAAACCGGGCGTCAGCAGGCAGGATTTAGAGGTCACCCAGGATCAGGTGAACCGTTTTTTACAAACCCTGGAAGGCTTTATGTACCGCTCAGTTGCTGAAAATGAGTCCGGGGTATTATATGATGTCGTTTACTGGCAGGATATGGCCTCGGCAAAAGCGGCGGATGAAGCTTTTATGACACATGCCGCCGGCAAGGCGTTGATGGCCATTGCCGATGAGCAATCGGTCAGCATGTCCCATATGGAGGTATTAAGCCAGGCACAGGGACAATGTAGCGCCAGTTAACCGTGCTGTTTAACCTCATATTAGCAACAAGATACTGATCCACTCTCATGCGTAAAGCCGAACGTTTATTTCAAATTCTTAATATTTTGCGGGGGCGCCGCTCTGTTATCACCGCTTTGCAGCTGGCTCAGCGGCTGGAGGTTTCAGAGCGCACCATTTATCGGGATATGCAGGCGCTGGTGTTATCCGGCATGCCGATAGAATCGGAAGCCGGTATAGGTTACCGCCTGGCGCCCAAATTTGCCATCCCGCCGCTGATGTTTGATGAACATGAACTGGAGGCTTTACTCTTGGGGGTACGTATGGTGCAAAGCTGGAGCGGCGAGAAAATGGGCAGCGCCGCCGACAGCGCCTTGCATAAGATCCACTCGGTATTGCCGGACGAATTGCACCGTCAGTATGTGCAGCAACCGGAATGGTTGATAGTACCTGCGCTACACCGGGAATATAGTGCCCGTAACAGTGATGAAATACAGGCGGGCATTAAGAATAAAAACAAATTGCTGCTGCACTACCGCCGTGAAGATGGTCAGGAGTCACAGCGTACCGTCTGGCCGCTTGGCCTGGTATTTTGGGGGAGCACCTGGACCCTGATCGCCTGGTGTGAAATCCGCGATGATTACCGTATGTTCCGCCTGGATCGGGTGGCGCAATTAACCACCTTAACCGAAACCTTTATCACCACAGATACCTGTAACCTGCAGCATTACTGGCAAAATGCCACTCCCTAGGCGCCAAGTCGGTAGGATTCTTTCTGCCCGTCAACAATTGCTATTAATCCCGGTCAACAATAATGTTAGTATGGGCGGCGCTATTGATGAGGCTAAGGAGTAGTCAAAGCGGTGATCAGGGCTGCAATGGCATTGCCCGATAAGTGTCGTAATATCTTCGGGAGCTCCCCGGGAAAAGTGAGTTGTTAACAGAAAATGAAATTTACCATAGGTTTTAGGAAGGCAACCGAACAAGATATCGCATTTTTGCTTGATCTGCGCCGAAAAACCATGAGCCCGCACCTGAGAAAAGCGGGTATTTTTATGTCCGAAGAGCAACACCTGGAGCGTATTCATGAGTTCTTCAACGACTCCCATATTATTTTACGTGACCGCAAACCCATAGGTTTGTTAAAACTGGGCATGAAACCCGGCAGTTTGCATATCCGTCAGTTGCAGATACTGCCTAAGTGCCAGGGCATGGGGATCGGCAGCAAGGTCTTGGCTGTGGTGAAAAAAAGGGCACTGCAATTGTCTGTACCTATCACGTTAAATGTTCTGCTCGATAATCCGGCGCGCGCCCTGTATATACGTCATGGTTTTCAAATTACTAAAAAAACCAAGCTGGAATACCAGATGTTATGCCCGATGGCGGTGATCGCCGCATAAACCGTCACGGGTGGATGTAATCCGGTGTCATTACTCTAAGTCCAAGAAGTTGCTGCTTTTTATGGCGGCTGGCGCCTGAGGTGAAAAAAGGGAGTTTCTATTAAAGTGGTTATTCGCTATATTAACCGATTAATTCTCATGGAATTAACTTTTTACTAACATTTTTATTTTCCCTTTTTTCGGAAATGCGTTATCGCCGGACGGCCTTAATGCGACAAAAGTAAATGGATAAATCCGGATATCAGGTTAATAAGGACTAATGAATAAATGATCCGAATAGAGAAGTTAAATCGGGTATATGGTAGCGGTGAAACCCAGGTGCGGGCACTGAGTGATGTTTCTCTAAGCATTAGTGAAAATGAGTTTGTTGCTATCATGGGCACCTCGGGCTCGGGTAAATCTACCCTGATGAATGTGCTCGGCTGTCTCGATAGCCCGAGCTCAGGTGAGTATTTACTTTCCGGCGAGTCCGTTAAGGATATTGACGATGAGCAGCTGTCAAAGATCCGCAATGAAAAAATCGGCTTTATTTTCCAGACTTTTCACTTATTGCCGCGCTTAACCGCCCTGGACAATGTTATTTTACCCCTGCGCTATAGTGAACTCAGTGCTGAGCAGGCGCGAAAAAGAGGGGAAGACATGCTGGCTAAGGTGGGGTTATCTGCCAGGGCCCATCATAAACCTTTTGAGATGTCCGGGGGGCAGAGGCAAAGGGTGGCTATTGCCCGTGCTTTGGTCAATTGTCCCAAAGTTATTTTTGCCGATGAGCCCACCGGCAACCTGGACAGTAAAACCTCCCTTGAAATCATGCAGCTGCTGCTTGATTTACATCGCCAGGGACAAACGATCGTCATGGTTACCCATGAAGAGGACATCGCCGCTTATGCCCAGCGGGTGATCAGGATGAAAGATGGTGTGGTTATCGAGGATCGCTCATGTATCAATTAACGTTAATGCTATGCTGGCTTGTGGTAACTGTGCTGGCAAGCAATGTCGCCTCTGCCCAGGCCCGTGGCCTGCTGCTGACCGGGCAAGTAAAAGCCAGTGATAACCAGACCTTTTATTCCCCGAAAACCGACAACTGGCGGGTGCAGCTGCAATGGTTGTTGCCGGAAGGTGAAATTGCCGAAAAAGGCGATTTGGTCGTGGTGTTTGACAGCGGCAATATTCAGTCGCAAATCGAACAGGAACAAGTGAGTTTGATCAGCGCCGAAGAAGAGCTGAAACGCCTGAAAAATAAAGGCGAGCAGAAGATACTTGAAGCAGATTATGGGCTAAAAAAAGAAAAACTACTGCTGGAAAAAGCCCGCCTCGATGCCGGCATTCCCCGTGCTCACCTGAGCAGTTATGATTATGAAAAAAATCAATTGGCCCTGGAAAAGAGCCTAGTGGCAAGCGCCAAGGCAGAAGAAGAGCTGGCACAGGCGAAGGTGGCCCATGAAGTAGCCATAGCCAAACAAACCCTGAAAATAACCCGGCATAAAGATACTTTGGCTTACCAGCAGGGGAAACTGGAGAAAATGAGTCTTTATGCCGAGCGCACCGGGCCTGTGCTTTATGGCTATCACCCCTGGAACGGGGAAAAGGTTTTTGTCGGTATGACGGCGCAGCCTTCCTGGGCCATTGCCGAAATCCCTTCGTTAACCGGTCTTTATATCGAATCCTGGGTGCATGAAGTGGATTACAACCAGCTCAAGTTGGGGCAGAAACTGCAGCTGGTGTTTGATGCCTTCCCGCAAAAGCCCCGGGTCGCCACCTTAACCGAGTTATCGACCCAACCGGAAGAGCGTAAAGAATGGGGCAATGACGTTTATTTTCGCGCGGTATTCAGTTTCCCGGCGGATGAGCAATTAAAGCTGTTACCCGGTATGAGCGCCCAGCTGGAGCTGGGGTCATCACAGGTAAAAAGATCAGAGGGAGAGATCAGTGAATAAATACTTAGTAACCTTGCTTTGCTCTTTGCTGCTTTTGGGCTGCGGCGAAGAAGTGACCACCGAGCGGGTCAAGCAGGAAACCGTGGAAGTTTTTGTTGCCGCCAGCGGTGAACTCGAGTCCCGCCTGGTGAGCGTTATCGCGCCGCCTTCGGTGGAGAGCATGTGGCAATATCAAATCAAGCAGCTGGTACCGGAAAATACCAAGGTCTTAAAAGGCCAGGTGGTGGTTTCCTTTGATGATAAAAAAGTCAGTGAACGTTTAATTGAAAAGCAGGCTGAGCTTGAGCGGGCGCAGCAAGAGCTGGAAAACAAGCAACTTAAGGAAGTGGAAACCGAAGAGGAATTAACCCTGAAGGTGGCCCAGATGCAAATGGAGTATGAAAAAGCCAAGCGCAAGGCCGAAATCATAGATAATTCCCGCTCTGATATCGACCGGAAAAAAGCACAAATTGACTTTACCATAGCACAAAATGAGCTTGCCCTGGCCAAGAGCAAGCTGCTTTACCAGCAGGAGAGCAAAGAGCTCAATATCAAACTGGCCCAGGGGAAAGTTGCCCGGTTAACCTCAGAAGTTGATGCTTTTCTCAGTGATATCGAAAAACTTAAAGTCAAGGCGCCGCGCGATGGCATGGTGATATATAAAGCCAACTGGGAAGGGGAAAAGCCTGCGGTAGGTGAAACGGTGCGCTTTGGTCAGGGGGTGATGGAAATTGCCGTACTCGAACAAATGCAGTTAACCGCTCAGGTGAGTGAGGCGGAAAGTGGCAAGATTGCCGTCGGTCAATTGGTAAAAGTGTATTTAGGCACGGCGCAGGAGCTGATTTACCGCGGCCGGGTACAAAGCTTAGGCAAGGTTTTTCGGGATAAGTCGCATCAGGACAAGCGCCGGATTTTTGATGTCATTATTGAATTTGAACAAACCGATATCGAGGTGATGCGCCCGGGCATGACGGCGCGGGTGGAGGTGATCACCGAAACCCTGGATGATGTTTTAACCATCTCCCAGCAGGCGGTAAAAAATTCCGGCGGCGAGAATATCGTGGTAAAAAGCACCTTAACCGCGAACAAGGATGAGATCATTTCTATCAGCCATGTGCTGGGAACTAAGGTGGTTGTCGATAAAGGTTTAGCCGCCGGCGATGAGGTGGTGTTATGAGCAGGTTTACAGTAAAGCGTGTAGGCTCCCGCCTGACTTTGTTGAGCTTGCTCGGTATCAGTCTGACCGGCTGCGGCCAAAGCAGTAAAAGCGACAATTTGTATCAGGTGCACAAGCAAAACTTTGAGATCAAGGTGCCCGCCGAGGGAGAGCTTTTTGCCGCTAGGGCGACAGTGATCAGTGCCCCCATGGGCGGACGCGGTCCCCAGAATCTTGCCTGGCTGGCTCCTGAATACTCCCAGGTCAAAGCCGGGGATATTATCGCCCGCTTTGACGGTGAAGCCATGCAAAGGGAGAGCAAGGAAAAAACCAATGACATGTCGATCACCGAGCAGGATATCATAGAAAAATCTGCTGCCCTGAACCAGGAACTCAGCGCCATTAACCAGGATATTGGCGTGGTGTTTCAGGAAAAAGGTTTTGCCGAGCAATTCTCGATCGATGATATCCGTATCCGCTCTAAACTGGAGATATTGGACTCGTTGCAAAACACGGTTTTTCTTGGTGCTAAACAGCATTACCTGAAGTGGAAAAAAGACAGCTTCGAGCAAAGTTCGCAGGGGGATATCGGCCTGCTGGAAATGAAACGCTCCCAACAAAGCAGTAAGATTTCCCAGCTCGGCGAGAGTTTATCCCGGTTGGAAATTAAAGCACCCCACGACGGTTTACTGACCTATAAAACCAACTGGCGCGGTGAAAAGCCCAGGGCGGGTAAGTCGTTGTGGCCGGGACAAAAAATTGCCGAATTGCCGGATGTCAGCGAAATGAAAGCCAAGCTGTTTGTTTTTGAGCATGAAGCCATAGACTTAGCTGCCGGGCAGGAAGTGGAGCTGGTATTAAATGCCTTTGGCGATAAGCCGTTTGCCGGTGTGGTTGAGAGTGTCGCGCCATTTCCCGCGTCCATTAAACGCGGCGATCCGCAAAAGTATTTTGAAGTGGTGGTCAGTTTGAATCAGCAGCAAGCGGACTTGTTTGTGCCGGGGCGTAAACTCAGTGCCAGCATTACCGTGACCCCGAGTGCGGATAAAATGATCGTGCCGCTGCAAAGTGTCTTTATAGAAGATAACAAACCTTATGTTTACCTGTTTAGCCAAGGTGCATATCAGCGCAGGAACATTACGCTGGGACAGTCGAGTCTGAGCCATGTTGAAGTGCTTTCCGGGCTGGAGCCAAGCCAGAAAATTGCCCTGATCAAGATAGAGGACGTATAAATGAAGTATATGGCTATTTTGGCAGATACCCTGGCGGAGCTTGCCCAGCATAAGCTAAGAACCCTGCTGACCCTGCTCGGCATGATTTTCGGTGTCGGTGCGGTCATTGCCATGCTTAATATCGGCGAAGGGGCGGAGCGCGAAGCCCTGAGCATGATTGACAGCATGGGGCTGCATAACCTGATAGTGACCGGCAAAACCTTTGAGGAAAATGAACTTAAAGAGCAGCGCAAACATTCCCGGGGCCTGAGTTTACGGGACGGGGAAATCGGGGTCAGCGCCTTGCCTTTTATCGAGGCTTTCAGCGCGCAAAAAGAGATAGATACCTACAGTATTTTCAGTGCCAAAGGTAAAAGCGACGGCGATGCCCTCGGCGTCAGCGCCAGCTTTTTTGAACTGTCTAAATTTGCCCTGTACCAGGGACGTTACCTTGACAGCGGCGATGAACAGGCCTTTGCCCAGGTGGCGGTACTGGGCTCATCGAGCGCTAAACAATTATTCCCTCTGGGCAATGCCGTCGGCCAGAATATTAAAATCAACCATTTGTGGTTTAAAGTGGTGGGGGTGCTCGAAGCGCCGTTTCTGAAAAAAGAAGAGTTTCAGGGGATAAAGCTTGGCGGTGAGCAAAATCAGGTGTTTATTCCGCTGAGCGCCGCCATCCATAAGTTTCCGGCCAAGCAATTGGTCAGTGAAGTCAGCAGCTTGAAATTTAAAGTGAATAAGGATATCGACCCGATTGAAGCGGCCAAGGCGGTTAACCACCTGCTCAACCGCCGTCATAATGATGTCGATGATTTTGATATTACTATTCCCGCGGCCTTGCTGGCGCAGCAAAAACAAACCCAGCAAATCTTTAATATTGTGATGTCCTGCGTTGCCGGTATTTCTTTGCTGGTCGGCGGTATCGGCATTATGAATATCATGCTGGCCACGGTGCTTGAGCGTACCAAGGAAATCGGCCTGTTAAGGGCGGTGGGGGCGACGCAAAAAGATATCCGGCTGCAGTTTGTTGCCGAGAGTTTTACTATCTCTATTTTAGGCGGCCTGCTTGGTGTGGTATTCGGTATTTTACTGTCTGAATTGATCTCCCTTTATTCCCAATGGGCGGTTTACTGGTCGCTGAGTGCCATCGTTTTATCCTTTAGCATTTGTGCTATGGTGGGCATTGTTTTTGGTGTATATCCGGCAATTAAAGCATCAAAACTCGATCCCATAGATGCCTTGCAAAGTGATTAATGTTTGTGGCTAATCTATCGGTGGCTAGTAAAGGGCAGGTTAGCGTTAACCTGCCCTTTTTGATGGTTTAGCGGTGGGAGCGATAATATTATCAAGCAGAAAGCTTTTGTCGCTTCTTGATTTTTTGCAGCGAGTGCCGGCCATTGAAAAAGCCGGCGCAACCCTCGCCTGGTTTGCTTTTGGGGTGGATAACATCTCTGGAATGAGGGCTTTCTACACCTTAACTTGATATGTTTTAGCTATTCTTGCTGTAAAGTTTCTGAGGTGCATGCAATATCCGGCTCTGAGCTATGGGATGACGCCTGAGCCTGGTCGTTTTGGGATGGCTGGCTATCTTCATTGTCTTTATAGGTTCTGGCAACCCTTTCCTGTAGAGTCTTCGAAGCGCAGGCAATATCGGGTGTTGAATTATATTGCGGCGCAGACACCCGGTAGTTCCTGTATAACGAGGGATCTTCGCATGGTTCGCCATTTTCTACCGCTTTAATGAGGTTATAGGTTTCACGGGCGGTCACATAATGCAGGCAATAGTTTTTACCGTCATTATATTTGCTTTCCAGGTAAGTAAAGATATCGTCCATTTCCTGCCCCAGTACGGCATCGCCATCGGTGGCGCCATGGGTGTGCATTTTCACAAATACCCAGTCTTCCTTGCCTTTAACTGAAATGGCAGAGCGGATGCAGGCATCTATTCTGTTGGGTTTTAGCGGGGTGTGGCCGGCAATTTCATCGCCGGAAACCCGCAATTTCGTCAGTTTATTATCCCTAAAATAGGGAAAGGTCGGTCCCTGAACTATCATCAGGTCTTCGGAATCGCACTGGCCGTTTGCCGTCACCGGTTTACCTGTGTTATGGGATTTAGGTTTAGAGGGATCATCTTTGGCGTAAAAAATGGAATTAATCTGCTTCGGAGTCGCCTCATTGGGTGACGGAAAGGTATAGTCGGCATAACAGCCGGTTTCTTTTAATATACTGATCTCATCATTCACACCGCAAAACTGATTATTTCTGGCATTATCCAGCGCCCAGTCCCCATGAATAAAGCCATAGGCGGTTTTGCCATTTTCCTTGCCAAAAATACCGAATTGAGAAAACTCCTCCAGGCAAAGTTTTATCGTTTCCCTGAGGTTGTCCGAGGTATCGGGACAGTGTTTGCCATGGTGCAAATGCAGCTCAACTTCCCCATAACCCTGTTCACAAAGGCTGACAACGTCTCTTAAGTAGTAGTCTTTATGGTAATGGGGGGGAATAAACCAGGTTCTGGTTGGCGGTAAACCTTCACTGTCTTTATGTTTATCGGCAAGTTTCGGGTAGTCTGTCAGTAGTCTGTTGACCCTTTCCCTTGCTTCCTGATCGGATACGTTCCCTGTGCCGGGCTCGTAATGATCCGTCATACAAAAAAATACGTGTATGGGCTGGTTTTTCTTCGTGAGCCGGTGAAATTTTATGGCATTAGGCACCCATTGCAACAGGACGCGGGCCATGAATAATATCTTTTTTAACATACTGCTTTTATCTCGAATTAGTTTACTACTGCGTTATGTTCGTCGCTGGGGTTGGTTTTGACATATTCATCCGCCCAGGCAATCAGGGCTTCACGGGGCCAGACAAGCAAATAGGACTGGGGAGTATATTTACCTTCTTCGTATAGTTTCAGCCGGGATTTGGACTTGCTGATGGCATTGCCGGTTTCATCTTTCCCCATATAAAAGCTTTTAGCCCCGTTTTGTAAAGGGATGGACTGCAGATACATCAGTCGCGGGCTGATATCGGCCAATTGCGGATCATAAAACCAGCTAATACCAAAGAATCCTTTAATTTCCGGGTTTATTTTCATCATCTGGGCCAAGTGGACATAACAGTCGTTCCAGCCCTGCTCATTAAAGCGGCCGAGCTCAGGGGTATAGGTATGGATTTGGTAATAGCCCTTACTGCCGCCGTGTGCGGCGAGAAAGGACAAAAAGGAAAGGGTTCCCAAACGGTTTAAATGGATACCTTGCTTGGCGCTAAAGCCGGAATAGTGTTCGGTAATTTGCGCCCCGGCAGGAAACATCAGTTGTCTGGCCATGGCCAGCTCCTTCCAATAGACATCAAGCTTTTGCTCGCCCCAACCGTCACTGTTTTCACAATTGCCGAGAATGCGGTTAAAGATGATCTGATATTGGTCTAAAACCGATTGGCTATAATTGGCTGGTGTAAAATCGTCCCAGTTTTCAATAAGACAACTGAGGATGACAATTTTTTTGAATGCCTCTTTATCTGCGACATCTTGCATTTGCCCTAAGGCTTTTTTCATATATGCCGGCTGATATGCAACGATGGTTTTGGCCTGATATTGTTTTAGCTCTTGTAAAGTCGGTGCTATTTGATCTGAATACTTAAACTCACCTTTGAGATTTTCTAATAGATCTTTAAATTGTTGAAGCAGCATTATAACCCATTACTTTAAAAGTTGAATTTCAGGATTATTTTACATAAGCATTGAATTGTTAACAATATCTATGGGAGTTGTTAAATCTGGCCCGTTGGCGGATAAGACAACCCCCGGAGACCGCATTTTGTCGAAGGAATGAGCCAAGTTGCTAATTTTATAGCTAATATAACAAAGCATTGATCCCGATCAATGCCGCTATTATTTTGCTCATTATAATGGTTAATATGCGAGAATTGTGAGAGTTGAATATGGTAGCTACCAAAAACCCCATCGTCTATTCCTGCTCGGGTTGCTCTAACCTGGCACAGATAGCACATGATATTTCTTCCATGCTGGACAGTGATGGTATTGCAGAAATGTCTTGTATTTCAGGTGTGATCGGCAAAATAAAACCGGTAGCCGATTTAGCTTATTCCGGCCGTCCTATTATCGCCATTGACGGTTGCGGTTTGGGCTGTACGAAAGCTTGTCTGAGTGCCTGTGATTTGACCCCCGAGTTTTATTTTGATATCAGCCGTTTTGGTTTTGAAAAACGTGGCAAGGATGAAAATTCGCTGATCGAGAACAGTGTTGCCCTGGAGAATATCTATGGCGAACTGCGTAAATCGGGGATCACTTTTCCTTAAGCCCTTATCTGAAAGCATACAGGAGCTTATTTTTAGCTCCTGTATGCTTGCTTTGTTATTTGCCCCAATTAGCCCAGGGATTGCCAGCATTTGAGGCTCTTTCCCTGGATTTTTTCGCTTTTTTCTGGCGCAGGCGTTCAGCGTCTTCAAAGCTTAATACTGCAGGCTCTTTAGGCTTTTGATGTGCCGGGATAATACGTTCGCGCGGCGGTAACTGGAATTGTTCGCTGTCCGCTCTGGGCAGGTTTTTAAACTGATAGAGATAAAAGGCTTCCACTTTTTCCCTGGCCCAGTCGGTTTTCTTCAGGAACTTGATGCTTGAAGCTATGCTGGGTTTGGTTTTAAAACATTTCAGGTTTAAATAGGCGTGTAATATTTCCCAGCCGTAGTGGTCGACAATTTCCGTTAGCAGGGTCTCCAGTTTCAGGCCATGTAGCGGGTTGTTTAAGTACTTATTTTCTGTGTTCATGTTTATACCTGGATGTCTGAGGGGCAGGGGGTTATATCCTGAATAGCGGTATTATAAATTTTACCCGGTGGATTTGATAGTGTTATCTATATAGCCGGTGGCAGAGAAAGCTAATATGCTCATGAAGCAGAAAGCGCTGCCGTTAACCGGCAGCGCTTTTCCGTGGTGGGTATTGTAACAACTGACCCAGGGCTGGTGTGCTTTTAATCGGGAACTTATGGTTGCTGCCTGGTTGCCGCCAGTACGATTTCCCTGATACACACATTTTGCGGTTGGCCGTAGGCAAAAGTTACAGCATTGGCGACATCACTAGCGGCTAATACGCCGCCCATATCCTTTTTCCAAGACTGGTAACCGGCAACGATCTCATCTGATGTCGTATGGGAAAGCAGCTCGGTTTCAACGGCTCCCGGTGCTATGGTGATAACACGGACATTGCTGTCGGCAACTTCTTCCCTGACGTTTTCTGAGATGGCGTGTACCGCGAATTTAGTGCCGCAGTAGGCGGCATGATTACCGAAGGTTTTTCTGCCGGCGACAGAGCTGATATTAACGATAGTGCCTGTATTTCTCTCTTTCATAGCTGCAAGCACGCTTTGCATGCCGTTGAGTAATCCCAGCACGTTAACCTCGTACATGGTTTGCCATTCTGCAGCGCTCTGGTTGTCAACTTGTCCCAGCAACATAACCCCGGCATTGTTGACCAGCAGATCCACCGGGCCATATTGCGCTACGGCGTTATCGATGGCTGCCTGGAATGAAGCTTGATCTGTAACATCGACTTTGGCACAAATGCAGTTCGGTAAGTTCAATGCTTCAAGTTTTTCAAGACGCCTGGCAAGTAGTAACAGCGGATGTCCCTGGGCGCTCATTTGTCTGGCTAATGCTTCGCCGATACCTGAACTGGCGCCTGTGATCACAACTAAATTTTTCATTTTTACCTCGTAAACCTGTTTGTCTTGCTGGTGTGTTTAAAGCGGAGGAAATGATACTTAAGGCGATGCGGCTGATATATGGGATTTTGGCTACATCTGTTGTGACTCAGGGGAAACAATTCGGGAAACTATCTATAAATCATGTGATTAAGCTAAGGTGTTTAGCTTGTTGTTTTGCTTTCTGCTCAGCAACAATTGAATATCCTGGCTTAATAATTGATAATTTTGTTTACTCATTGTTGACAATAAACCAGGCCATGAAACAAAAGATCAGTCTTTCAGATATCCGGACATTTGTTGTCCTGGCACAAAGTGGCAGCTTTACTAACGCTGCCGAAGTGCTGATGTGTTCCCGTTCGCATATTTCAAAGCAACTGGCGCAGCTTGAGTCTGACTTAGGGGTAACCCTGTTAACCCGCACCACCAGAACCCAGAAACTCACGCCCCAGGGGGAGGTATTTTTTGAACGTTGCCAAAGCTCACTGCATAGCATAGATATGGCAGTTGACAGGGTTTTGGAGAGCTCAGCGTCGCTGCATGGGCTGATTAAAATTAACTGTGTTGGTGGTGTTATCGGGGAAGAGATTGTTGCGCCTCTGGTGAATGACTTTATGGCAGCATATCCCGGGATCAGTATCGAGCTGGATTTTAGCAGCCGCCGGGTCGATCTGGTCTCGGGGGAGTTCGATTTTGTCTTTCGTATGGGGCAGCTTGATGATTCGGCGTTAATCGCGAGAAAACTGACCGATATTCATATAGACACTTTTGCCAGTCCGGGTTATTTAAAGCAACATGGCCGTCCCGGTGATCCTAAAGACTTAAAGCAGCACAGATGTATTGTCGGCAGCATGCACCACTGGTCTTTCATCAACCTAGCCAGCGCCAGGAAGCTTGAGGTGCCCGTTAGCGCCAATCTCAGATGCAAAAATGGCCGGGCCATGGTGTCGTCCGCTTTAGCCGGTAACGGTATCATCCGGGTGCCGGAGTTATATTGTCAAAACGAGCTTAAAAACGGTGAACTTGAACCGGTATTTAGCGAGTGGAAAGTGCAGTCGACGCCTTTATATCTGGTTTACCTGCAGGACAAGCATCAGCCGCTGAGGCTGCAAACTTTTAAAGATTTTGTGATGGAAAAGTTCGCCGGCTTTTTGCCTGTATAGCGCTTAATCTGGCCGGTAACAGGGAAGGACAGCTATTAAAAAAGGTTTATTGCTTTTGCTTGTTTAAAGCGGCAATAAACCTTTTTATCTTGTTTCAGCCGCTTTAGTAAATCAGGCCGGTGCCATGTACCTGGGCGGGATCAATTCTTGACGGGGTAACAGTGCCGTCAACCAGGCCCCGGGTACCTGTGGCCAGGGTCTGGATCACCTTAAACATGGAGTCAAGATCCAGGCTGGCCAGGTCATCACTGACCTGGTGGTAATGCTGATCTTTATCCAGCTGGGTGCTGCTGAAACTATGGGCTGGTACCCCTAAACGGGCCAGGGTGGCATTATCCGAGCGGTAAAATAACCCTTGTTCAGGGTAAGGGTCCTGATGAATTTTGTGTTTTTCTTCCTTGATTTGTTTGTTGAGCAACTCGCCCAAATCAGAGCGCTCCATGCCTGTCATCCATATGGTACCTGCGCCGAATTTCGACGGCTTGCCGATCATTTCAATATTGATCATCGCCACCACCTGCTCCGGATTGAGCTGTTTTGAAAAGGCCTTGGAGCCAAAACCGCCAATTTCTTCTGCGGTAAAGGCGCTGAACATCAGGGTTCTGGCATTATCTTTTTGCTGGGCAAAATGCTCCGCCAGGTTGATCATGGCAGTGATGCCGGAAGCATCGTCATCGGCGCCGTTGTAGATGACATCACCTTCTCCTTCGCTGTTGACCCCGATATGATCATAATGGCCGCTATAGAGCACTATTTCTTTTGCCTGGCTTTTACCCGGTAATACCCCGACCACATTGGTCAACCGCTGTTTCTTGGTAGCTGTCGTGCCTGTGATATCCAGGCTGTCAAGGTTGATGAGCTTGGTTAAGGCAATCACGATGGCGCCCTGGTGCCCGAGTTCAAGCTTGGTTAATCCGCGCTTAAAATAATGCTGGTAGCGCTGGAACATGGCTTTTTGGGATGGATGTAGCAATACCAAGTGTTGGCCGCCTTCCTTATTTAATTTTCTCAGGGCATCGCGCAGATTGTCTTTTTCGCCGATGACATGGGTTTTTACCGCACCGGTTTGTTGCCAGGAAAAAGCGGGCATGGTACTGGCCATGGCCAGGTTTTCTTTATCAATCACCTGGTTGTTTAAACTGACCTTAAGTGATTTTGGGCTAATGCTGTAAATGGAAAAACTTTGTTTAAAGCTGGTGTGGCCCGCCATGGGCTTAAGGCCGATATCGGTAAAGCGTTTGCTGATGTAGTCGGCGGCCTGGTCGATTTCCTTGGAAAAACTTGCCCGCCCCCTGAGCTCATCGCTGGCCAGGTAAGTAATATCCCGGGTCATGTTCTCCATGGAAAGTTTTGCCATGCCCTGGCTCAAGGGCATCAGGGCGAATGCTGCGGCCATTGCCAGCGGCAGCTTATGTTGGCAGAAGCTGCGTTTTACTCGTCGTTTATTTAAGTTCATAGCTGTTGATATCCTCAAGACCCTTAACGGGCTCTTATTGTTATAAATGGCTTGCTATTGCAGATGCTCAGTGTTGTAAAAAGCGCCTGAGATTGCAAGAGTGAAAAGGTAACAGCTTTTGTCCACCGGTTACCTTTTCTTGTTTTTTCGTCACTTTTTTGATGAAGGGCGGGGAGTTATAACAGTTTTTTGGTTTCAACCAGAACGGTTTTATCGCCGGAGGTCAGCCATAGCTGGCCATCCTGGATGCTGCATTGAAACTCCATGGTGCGGCTGACTAAATCGGTAAGGGCAGTTGTTGTTTCAACATCAAATTGCTCTATGGATAACTTGTCGAACTGGCGCATTTTACCGGCCACCTGCGACCACCAGGTATCAACGCTGCTGCCGTAACAATAGAGCTTGACTTCATTGGCGCGGTTACAGGCCTTTTTAATTCTTTTACTGTCCACTTGTCCCAGCTCGATCCACAGCTCAATGTCTTCGGCGTAATTCATTTGCCACAAGGCGGCTTCGTCTTCGTCGCTGACGCCTTTACCGAACTGCAGATTTTCATTGGCGTTTAAGATAAAGGCGACGATGCGTACCATCATGCGCAGATCGGTTTCCGACGGATGCTGGGCAATGGTTAACTGCAGGGTATCGTAATAGTTACGATCCATGTCTGAGAGTTGGATGTTGGCTTTAAAAATGGTTGCTTTAAGTGCCATATTTACTGCTGCTTAGCTGGTTATTAGCTTGTTAAGAATTAGGTGCCGGTATAGTACCTTTTACTATAGCACCCGGCCAGCAATACTCATGATATTGATTAAATTGTTTATTTTAGCAACAAGTGAAATTTGTCCAGCTTTATTGCCGTTAATTTATTTGCCGGATATTTGAACTGGGCAAGTTTTCAATGTTAAGGTGAGGAACCACTTTTTTAAGGATACTGCTATGCCAATTCAGTCTTTTATTCCTCCCCAGCGGACATTAATGGGTCCGGGTCCTTCAGATGTTAATCCCCGCATTTTATCTGCCCTGGCCAGGCCTACGGTCGGCCATTTAGATCCTACGTTTGTCGGCATGATGGATGAAGTGAAATCCCTGTTGCAATACGCCTTTCAGACGGAAAATGCCTTTACCATCGCCGTGTCTGCTCCCGGCTCTGCCGGAATGGAAGCCTGTTTTGTTAATTTGCTGACGCCAAAAGACACCGTGGTGGTGTGCCGTAATGGTGTCTTTGGCGCGCGCATGATAGAGAATGTACAAAGGGTCGGCGCTAACTTGATTGTCGTTGACAGCCCCTGGGGCAGGGCGGTCGATCCCCAGCAACTCGAAGATACCTTAAAGCAAAACCCGCAGGCAAACTTTGTCGCTTTTGTGCATGCGGAAACCTCAACCGGTGCCTTATCCGATGCCAAAACCTTGTGTGAAATTGCCAGCAAGCATGACTGCCTGACCATAGTGGATGCGGTAACCTCCCTCGGCGGTGTTGAGCTGAAAGTGGATGACTGGGGCATAGACGCCATTTATTCCGGTAGCCAGAAATGTTTATCTTGTGTGCCGGGTTTATCGCCGGTGAGTTTCAGCGAGCGTGCCACACAAGTGATTAAAAACCGTAAAATGCCGGTACAAAGCTGGTTCCTGGATCAGTCGCTGGTGATGGGCTACTGGTCGGGTGAAGGAAAACGCTCTTACCACCATACCGCTCCGGTAAATTCGCTTTACGCCTTACATGAAGCTTTGGTGATCTTGCAGCAGGAAGGGCTGGAGCAGAGCTGGGCCAGACATAAGGCACAGCATCAGAAATTTGCCAGCGGATTAACTAAATTGGGTCTGGATTTTATCGTGCCACAAGAAGAACGTTTGCCTCAGCTTAACTCTGTTTTTATTCCTAAGGGCGTAGATGATGCCGCAGTACGCAATTATTTGTTAAACGAATATAACCTGGAAATCGGTGCCGGTTTAGGGGACTTTGCCGGTTCGGCCTGGCGTATCGGCCTGATGGGGTATGCGGCAAGGAGTGAAAATGTTGCCCTGTGCCTGAGCGCTTTAGAAGATGCTTTAGGGCGTTTTTCTGCTTAAGGGTTGGGGTTGAAGGCGGTTAACTGGCTTTACTTAACCGCCTGCAGGATGTTCTGCGCCGGGAGGATAAACAGCGGCTTACCAGCTGCCGGTATTTTCCATGCTTAACCAGGGCTCTTGTGGTGGCAGGGCGCCGCCTTTTTGTAACAGCTCTATCGAGATCCCGTCGGGGGATTTGATAAAGGCCATATGACCACACCGGGGCGGGCGGTTGATGATCACACCTGATTGCTGCAGTTTTTCACAGAGTTGATAGATGTCATCCACTTCAAAGGCCAGGTGACCAAAATTACGGCCTTGGCTATAAGTTTCGCTTGCTCCCCAGTTATGGGTCAATTCCACTTCCGGTGCGCCGGGCTCAGTGGCCAGATAAATCAGGGTAAATTTTCCTTCGGGGTAATCGCTGCGCCTAGTTTCCACTAAACCTAACTGATTGATGTAAAAGTTGAGTGAGGCATCCAGATCCAGCACCCGCACCATGGCATGTAAAAATTTCATTGTTTGTTCCTGCTTATTGGGAAAAGTCTGCTTAAAGCTCTGTTTTATCTTTAAATTCACATAAATCTTCGATAATACAGGAGCCGCATTTGGGTTTACGGGCAACACAGGTATATCTGCCGTGTAATATCAGCCAGTGGTGGACATCGACTTTAAATTCTTTCGGCACTACCTTTAACAGTTTTTGCTCCACCAGGTCGACATTTTTACCCATGGCGAGTTTAGTGCGGTTGCTGACCCTGAAAATATGGGTGTCCACCGCTATGGTCGGCCAGCCAAAGGCGGTGTTTAATACTACGTTGGCGGTTTTTCTGCCGACCCCGGGCAGGGCCTCGAGCGCCTCGCGGTTTTCCGGTACTTCGCCGCCATGTAAGTCCACCAGCATCTGGCAGGTTTTCATGGTGTTGACTGCCTTGGTATTAAACAGGCCTATGGTTTTGATATAGGATTTAAGTCCTTCCAGGCCAAGGTCTAAAATGCCCTGCGGGGTATTGGCGACCGGGAACAATTTGTCGGTGGCTTTATTGACGCCGACATCGGTGGCCTGTGCCGATAATAATACCGCGATCAGCAATTCAAACGGGCTGGAGAAATTCAGCTCTGTGGTCGGGTGAGGATTGTCGTCCCGTAACCGGGTCAATATTTCCAGGCGTTTTTCTTTATTCATAACAAGTTTCTTTTCTATCTCTTATCTCAAGTCAGTGAAGACTTATTGGGCATCAAAATTGACCCGTACCCTTTCTATATTTTGTTCTTCTGGTTGCGGCTGGGCCTGGGCTATTTTGCTGTCGATAACATTTTTGATGGCGATTAAAAAGCCCATGGCGATAAAGGCGCCCGGGGGCAGGATCGCCAGTAAAAACTGGCTGTCGAGGTTGTAGACTTCAACACGCAAACCCGCGGCCCATTCGCCAAGCAATAAATTGGCGCCGTCAAACAAGGTTCCCTGGCCGAGGACTTCACGGATAGCCCCTAAGGCCAACAGCACTAAGGCAAAGCCGGTGCCCATCATCAGGCCGTCAAAGCCGGCCTGTTTGACCGGGTTTTTCGAAGCATAGGCTTCTGCCCGGCCGATAATGGCGCAGTTGGTAACGATCAGGGGCAAAAATAATCCCAGCGACTGGTAGATGCCGTAAGTAAAGGCATTCATCAGCAATTGCACGCAGGTCACAAAGGCGGCTATGATCATCACAAAAATCGGGATGCGGATTTCTTTCGGTACCCATTGGCGAATAGCCGATACCGTGATGTTGGAGCCGATTAAGACCAGTAAGGTCGCCAGGCCCAGTCCCAGGGCGTTGGTGACGGTTGAGGTGACCGCCAGCAGCGGACATAAGCCCAGTAACTGTACCAGGCCGGGGTTGTTTTTCCATAGCCCCTGCCTGGCGAGTTCTTTATATTCATTGCTCATTAGCTTTCTTCCCCGCTGGTGTCGGAGTTCTGGTTCTTGCTCAGGCTCTGGCCTTCATCACGGCAGCTGCCGCTATTGCTGCTACCTTCGAGGGCAAACAAGGCCTGCTGATGCTGCTTAAAATAAGTGACGGTTTGTTTTACCGCTTTGACCACGGCCCTGGGGGTAATGGTGGCGCCGGTAAACTGATCAAACATGCCGTTGTCTTTGGTGACGGCCCAGCGGCTGTCTTTTTCATCGCGTATTACTTTGCCGTTGAAACTTGTGATCCAGTCACTTTTTCTGATTTCAATTTTATCTCCCAAGCCCGGGGTTTCATTGTGCTTTAACTGGCGTACGCCGCTGACCGAGCCGTCGGCATTGACGGCGACAATCAGTTGGATATTGCCGTTATAGCCGTCAGGGGCGGTGGTGCTGATGGCGGCGGCAACCGGCTCGCCGTCGAAGCGGGCCAGATAGACGGTTTGCGGCTCACTGCTGCCGAGTAAGGGATCGGTTACCAGGCGACAGTCATTGGCGAGATTATTATTCAGGCGCTGTGGCTCGATAATACTGTGCAAAATCGTCAGCAAATGCTGTTGTTGCTGGTTTTGAATATGACCCTTGGTAAATTCATTCACCAGACCCACCACCGCAGTGCAGGCAATGGCGAACAGGGCGAGAATTTTACTGTTTTTCTTAATGGCGATGCGCATTACTTAGTTCCTGACTGGTGGCCATAGGTACGGGGACGGGTATATTGGTCGATAAGCGGCGCCGACATATTACAGAGTAAAACGGCAAAAGCGACCGCATCCGGGTAACCGCCAAAGCTGCGGATCAAGTATACCAAGAGTCCTGCCAGGGCGGCAAAAACGATACGCCCTCTGGTGCTGGTGGCGCCGGAGACGGGATCGGTGAGGATAAAGAAGGCGCCGAGCATACAGGCACCGTTGAACCAGTGGAACATAGTCGAAGCGCTGCTGTCCGGGCTGATTAAAAAGGCAATCAGCGAGCAGATAAATAAGCTGGCTAAAAAGCTGGCGGGGGTGACCCAGTTAATGGCTTTTTTGGCAATTAAGATCAGCCCGCCGATCAGGAAGCCAAAGTTGATCCATTCCCAGCCGACACCGAAATAGTCGCCAAAGACCGGTGACTGTAAGCTCTCACTCACGGTAAGCCCCATGGTAGTACCGGTTTTTAGGGTGTCTAACGGCGTGGCCATGGTAAAGCCGTCAATATGGGTACGTAGTTGGTCCGGGGAAAAACCTTCGGCGGTAAAGCCGGTGAAAATGGTGCTTAAGGTATTGCTAAAGGTCAGCTCCATGCTCATCAGGCTCAGCGGCGGCTGCCATAAGGTCATTTGCACCGGGAAAGAGATCAGCAACATCACATAGGCCGCCATGGCCGGGTTAAAGGGGTTATGTCCCAAACCGCCATAAAGCTGTTTTACCACGACAATGGCAAATACCGCGCCTATGACTGAAACCCACCAGGGGGCCAGGGCGGGTAAGCTGATGCCGAGTAATACCGCGGTTAAGATGGCGCTGCCGTCGAACAGCTGTTTTTTGATGTTTTTATTCCTCAGTGCCAGCACGGTATATTCGGCGACAAAGGCGCTGAAAATTGCCAGGGCGATATGTATGATATTGCCCCAGCCAAAAAAGTACCACTGGGCGAAGATGCCGGGCAGGGTTGCGTAAATGACCAGGCGCATTAACGCCGAGGTTTCATTCTGGGTATGGTTGTGAGGCGAGCTCGCTATCCAAAAGGCCATAGTTTTATTCAGACTCTAAATGTTGTTGTTCTTTTGCTTCGGCTTTTGCCTTAGCTTTTGCTTTCGCTTTTGCCACGGCGGCAGCAATGCGCTGAGCTTTTTGATCTTTTTGTGGGCTTTGTTCACTATCGGCAGCGGTAATTTCTTCCTGCTCTGTAGGCTCAGTAGCCGTTGAAGGTGCTGTTGGCGCTTCACTATCCTGGTTTTGCGGGGATAACTCTGGTTCAGCTTCCCGGGCATTTTTCGCTTCGGCTTTTGCCTTGGCTTTGGCCCTGGCTTTTTCTTTGGCCTTGGCGACCGCAGCCTGAATTTTATCCTGCTTACTGGGCTCGGCAGCCTCGAGCGGCTCGCTTGTCTGCACGGGCTCTACGGCGTCATTTTCTGCTTTACTGACTTTTGCCGGCTCTTCGCTGACATCATTTGCCGGGTTTTCATCCTGATTTTCTGACGCTGATCCTGCCTTTTTCTGGGCGCTGAGCTTTTTCGCTTTGGCGCGGGCAATGGCGGCAGCAATTTTTTGCTTTTTATCTGAGGGCTTATCTTCAGAGGGGGCATCTTCGGGACCTTTCTCTTCAGGGCTTTGGCTGCTATCTGCGTCCTCAGCTGTCCCGGCCTGGCCGGGGGCTTCAGCACTTTCCGGCGCTTGAGCGAGTACCTGCTCTTGCTCGGCATCTTTTATGCCTGCTTGCTCTTGCTCGTTTTCAGCTTTTGCCTTGGCAGCTTGCTTTTTGGCTTTCGCCCGGGCAATGGCGGCGGCAACCTGACTTTTTTGCTCGGCCTTAGGGTCTTGTGTTTGTTCCTGGGCCTGGGATGAAACCTCTTCGCCATTGGCGTTAGTACTTACTTCATCTGCCTTGCCTGTTGCTGCTTTGTCCTGCGCAGCAGCATTGCCTGCTGTCTGGGCCTTCTTCGCTTTTACCCGCGCCAGTGCGGCGGCAACGGCGGATTTGGCGCTTTGGCCTTCTTCCGTTGGTTTGTTCATGGCGGCGCGGCGGGCTTCTGCTGCCTTTTTGTGTTTTTCTTCCCGGGCTTTTTTCTCTCTTTCCAGCCGGGCTTTACGGGCTTCGAAGCGGTCTTTGGCTTTTTCGGCCTTTAACTCCTGTACCTGCAGCTGGCGAATTTCCGCCTTGGCCACCCGGTAATATTGCACCAGGGGGATCTGGCTCGGGCAGACATAGGCACAGGCGCCGCAGTCGATACAGTCAAATAAGTTCAGCTTTTGCAGCTGCGGATAATCTTTGGCCTTGGCGCTCCACTGCAGTTCCTGGGGTAACAGCTGGCTCGGGCAGACTTCTGCGCACTGGCCGCAGCGGATACACTCCACTTCTTTATTATCGGCAGGAATTTCGCTTTCTTCGGGAGCGAGCAAACAGTTGGTGATTTTGACGATCGGCACCTGGGTGCTCGGCAGGCTAAAGCCCATCATGGGGCCGCCCATGATCAGGTGCCGGCGTTTGCCCGCCTGGTAGCCGCATTGCTCCAGTAAGTATTCCACCGGGGTGCCGAGCAGGGCCCAGACGTTTCTCGGTTTGCTTAATGCCCGCCCGGAAACCGTGACCACCCGGCGTATCAGCGGGGTATCGTTGAGTACGGCTTCGGCGATGGCAAAGCAGGTGGCGATGTTTTGCATCACTATGCCCAAACTAATGGGCAGGATGCCGCTGGGCACTTCCTGGCCGGTTAAGACTTTGATCAGTTGTTTCTCACCACCGGCGGGATATTTGGTGGGGATCACGCATAATTTGACCTTGTCGTAATTTTTCGTGGCCTGGCGCAGTGCTTCGATCGCTTCGGGCTTATTGTCTTCGATGCCGATCAGGATAAAGGCTGGCAGCAGTAGATGATCCAGTATTTTGATACCGTCGACGATTGCTTCGCTGTGTTCGCGGATCAGCAAGTCATCGGCGGTGATATAAGGTTCACATTCGGCGGCATTGATGATCAGGTAATTAATTTCCGGTTTATTATTGACCTTGATATGGGTAGGGAATCCTGCTCCCCCCATACCGGCAATGCCTGCCTGGGCTATTTTTTTGACGATTTCCTGGCGGCTGAGCTCATGAAAATCATCGCAGACCTGGCGTTCGCGCCAGCGGTCTTCGCCGTCCGGGGTAATAAAGATGCAAGGTTCGCTCAGGCCCGACGGGTGGGCAATAACCGAGTCTTTGATGTCGGTGATGGTGCCGCTGGTGGGGGCATGCACCGGCAAGGTCATCGGCGCCGAGTTTTGCGTCAGCGGTTGGCCTTTTAATACTTTATCGCCGACGGCGACCAATAATTCTCCGCCATTGCCTATATGCTGGCGCAGCGGAATAATCAGCTGCTTGGGCAGGGGTAAATGACGTATCGGTTTGTCGTTGGTGAGAAACTTTTGCTCCGGCGGGTGTATGCCGCCGTGAAACTTCCAAAAATGTCCGCGTTCTATGCGCTCAATTACAGATTCCACTAATGTCCTTCCCTAATCAAGCTGTACTACAGGTATGTTGTTGAGATCCCATTGCCAGTTATGCGTGCCCACGGGGATGGGGCGCATTTCGATGCAATCGACCGGGCAGGGGGCGACACAAAGATCGCAGCCGGTACATTCATCGGCAATGATGGTATGCATTTGTTTGGCGGCGCCGATAATGGCATCGACCGGGCAGGCCTGGATGCATTTGGTGCAGCCGATACAGTCTTCCTCAATAATAAAGGCGACTTTCGGGGTATTGTCCTGTTCATGGGCGGCATCTAACGGCTGTACCTCAACCCCCATCAAATCGGCAATCTTTTTGATGGTTTCATCGCCGCCGGGGGCGCATTTGTTGATGGCTTCGCCATTGGCCACGGCTTGGGCATAAGGTTTACAGCCGGGGTAGCCGCATTGTCCGCATTGGGTTTGCGGCAAGAGTTCATCAAGCTGCTCGACTAAAGGGTCGCCTTCGACCTTAAATTTAACCGAGGCATAGCCGAGCAAGGCACCAAACAAGAGCGCCATTAAACCAAGCACAAGTACTGCAATTAACGTGCTCATTAAAACTTCACCATGGGGTTATTTTCCATCACTCGATAATTCATATAACTAAACGACATTACAATTTTACCAGGCCGGTAAAGCCCATAAAGGCCAGCGACATTAATCCTGCGGTGATCATGGCAATCGCGGCTCCCTGGAACGGGGCGGGGACGTCGGCATTGGCAAGTTTTTCCCGCATCGCAGAAAACATAATCAGCACCAGGGAAAAACCTGCTGCGGCGCCGAAGCCGTAGACAATCGACTCAAGGAAATTATGCTGCTCATAAATGTTGAGCAGGGCAACCCCGAGTACGGCGCAGTTGGTGGTGATCAGCGGCAGGAATATGCCCAGCAGGCGGTAGAGGTTGGCGCTGGTTTTATGCACCACCATTTCGGTAAACTGCACCACCACGGCAATGACCAGGATAAAGGCCATAGTGGTTAAATATTCCAGTGCCAGCGGCGCCAGGATATAGGTATTGATCAAATAACTGAGTAACGAGGCCAGGGTCATGACAAAGGTGGTCGCAAAGGACATGCCGATGGCGGTTTCTGTGCGTGAAGAGACCCCCATAAAAGGGCATAATCCGAGAAATTTTACCAGCACAAAGTTGTTTACCAATACTGTACCGACAAGCAGCAGTAGATATTCAGTCATTATATTCTAAATTAACGTTAAAATTCGTACTATTATCCGTCTTTCTTCGTCATATAACAACAGATCAGTTGTAGGGTTATTACCTTAACGGGTTTGTTTGCTGCTAATTTGTGCCAGATCATGTAGCAAGGCAGTATAAAACGCTGATGCAGAAGGTTTGCCCGGCAATGACCGTTGGCTCAGAGTTTGTTCGGTTTGCCGATATAAAACCCCTGGTAGCCGTCGATAAAGAGTTTTTGCAGGGCATGTTTTTCTTCCTGGCTTTCTACGCTTTCTGCCAGCACACTGATACTGAGGCGGTGGGCCAAATCCACCATCAGGCGTAAAAAGTACTGGTTGTTTTTATCTTCATCGATATCCCGGGTATAGGTGCTGTCCATTTTAATAAAATCGGGTTTGAGATCCCGGAAAAATTTGAACGAGGTCAGTCCGACGCCAAATTTTTCTACCGTGACCCGGGAGCCTACCCGGTGCACCATATCAATAAAACGTTTACTCGATTGAATATTCTGTTGCAGGCCATATTCGCTGATTTCAAAAATCAGCCGGCTGGTGATGGCCGGCTCCCTGAGCAGGCGACGTTCGAGCCAGATAAGAAAATGTTCGTCGTTGATGCTTCTGGAGCTGATATTCAGGCCGAAACTTTGTTCCGTCAGGTTCTTGCTTGAGATTTCACCGATAGCGGTTTCGACGATAAGGCGGTCGACGGCAACTATTTTATCCAACTTTTCCGCCATGGCGATAAAAGAGGCGGTGGGCAACATCTCGTTATTGGCATTGAGAAAGCGCGCCAGCACTTCTCCATAAACCTTATTAGTACTGCTTGGCTGTATCGGCTGGACAAACAGGCTCAGACGCTGGTTTTCAAGTACGCTGTCGATTTCCTGGCGCCAGTTCTGATTGCCGTAATTGGCACTGGCACTTTTTAAGATATCGGTATCTTTTTGTGCGAACCAGGCATTGATACCCTGGGTTTGCGCCAGGCTGATGCCGGTATCCGCCAGCGCCAGCAATTCCCCTAGAGGTTTGTTTTGATCGAAATACACCAGTCCGGTATAAGCAACCGAGTCCAGATCTGAGGCTTGCTGGTAGCCGTTAAACTTATCGGTTAATTCCTGGGCAAATCTTTCCGCTTCTTTGAGCACTACATTGGGTAAAATACTGGCAAAATCTGAGCTGTTTAACCTGAATAACTCCGCACCGGGATAGCTGCTCAGGGCGGCGGCAATAATTTTTGCCACCCTGGCAATATAATTGTCTCCCTCATGATAGCCGTGGATCTGGTTGACGGTTTGTAACTCAGAGCAACGGGTGATCAATAACACGCCAAAATTTTCTCCGCCTTCCTGGTTGAGCTGGCTTTCAAAATACTGGATAAAACGGCTGCGGTTGTTGAGCTGGGTCAGGGGATCGGTATAGGCTTCTTTTTCCAGGGCGGTAGAGGCGGCGACCTGGGCTTCAATCAGGCTCTTGATCTCTGCTATGCCTTGCTTTAATGCCGGGATTTGAAAAATATCTTCCCGGGTTTCGCCTTTGCTTTCGGGGCTAAGCAAAGACATATCCAGCTTGATTTGCTGGCTGACGCTGGCAAAAAACTGCTTATATCTGCGGGTACTTAATACCCCGGCAATGACAATGACAACGCAGGTGGTGATCATGATAGCCAGTAATATCTTGACGATAAGCAGCAAGCCTTTATCTGCCGCCAGCTGAAAATTAATTTTTATATTTTGCTGCTTGAGGAAAAATTCGCGGCTCTTGGGCATGAGCTGGGGCAGGGCAAAGGCCTGTTCTGTTTTGGTAAAATGATAAAGACTTTCGCCGGCGGCATTGGACAAGGTCAAAAGGTTATAGTCAAACCCTGCGCGCAAGATTTGCGTGAGATCTTTGATTTCTCCCCGGGGCAGTATGCGCGCCACCAGCTTAGTTAATACCTGCTGATGTTCAACTTGCTGCTGTGTAAGGTGTTTGTTTAAAAAAAACAGGGAGCACGATGAGATCACCAGGCAAAATAGCAACCCAAGAACGGCATTTCTGGCCAATAGCTGAGAAAATGTATACATAAAGGCTTGATTAGCTCCCAAAGACCCGGTTATTTTTATTCGTGCGCGATTAAATTTTTTGTTAAATAAGCGTTCCTTCCTTAACTGTTATAGCATGTTCGCCCTTATTATACTAACTACTTGTAAAGCATGTAATATTTTAAAGGTGGCAGCAGCGGTCCCGCCAAAGCCATCAAAGGCGCTGTTTAAGGGGATAAGCGCCGGGGATCACAGGCGAAAAAAGTAAAAGTTTTTATACGGGGGAATTTCGATTGAATTGCCATTTCTCCTTGCGATATTTGCCCACTAACTATATAATTCGCGCAGCTTTACTATTACAGGTCGACACTGAAAGATATCTGCGCCGATGAAACGCCGGTATTTACGGCCTGTAGTATCGAGTCAATTATTGTGCTGTTGATGCCAATAATTGATGAACACAAAGGGTTCAGTGAAATAAGCCCCGAGTGATGGGGCTTTTTTGTATTTGTTTCTTTGTTATGCGTTTCTTTACCATCGGCTTTGACGGAAAGAAAGATGATAAAGAAACAAATACAATCACAGCAAGAACTATTCGCTGGGCTATATGCCCTTTTTTTGTATCTGGAGAAATCGATTGGCTAAATTTGAGCAAAAATTGACTGAAATGTTACGACCTGCCGTTGAGGAAGTCGGAAAAGAGCTGCTGGGCATTGAATATATCAGCGCCGGCAATCATTCAGTTTTACGTTTGTTTATTGATCACGAAAACGGCATCAATGTAGATGATTGTGCCGAAGTTAGCCGCCAGGTCAGTGCGATACTGGATGTGGAAGATCCCATCAGTACCGAATATAACCTGGAAGTTTCATCGCCTGGCCTGGACCGCCCTTTATTTGAAAAGGCGCATTTTGAAGCTGTTATTGGTGAAACGATAGAAGTGAGATTGTCAATGCCGCTAAATGGTCGACGTAAATTTAAAGGTTTACTAGAAGCGATAGAGAATGACACTTTGATTGTCACGGTTGATGGCCAGGATTATGAGCTGGTACTCACCAATGTCGACAAGGCAAACCTTGTTCCGAATTTTACAAAATAATGATTAACTAGGGCTAAGTAGCATGAGTAAGGAAATATTACTGGTTGTAGACGCCGTTTCCAATGAGAAGGCAGTGCCTCGTGAAAGCATTTTTGAGGCCATGGAAACCGCTTTAGAAACAGCCACTAAGAAAAAATATGAAGGCGATATTCTGGTACGTGTCAGTATCGATCGCCAAACCGGTGAGTTTGATACTTTCCGCCGCTGGTTAGTTGTCGATGACGACCAGGAAATGGAAAATCTGTTTGCCGAGATCAGTTTATCTGCCGCCAAGTTCGACAATGAAGAGGCCGAAGTTGGTCAGTATATCGAAGAGCAGATTGAATCGGTTAAATTCGATCGTATCACCACACAAACCGCCAAGCAGGTTATCGTACAGAAAGTACGTGAAGCCGAGCGTGCCCTGATTGTTGATGCCTATCAGGATCAGGTGGGCGAGCTGATCACAGGTGTGGTGAAAAAAGCCAGCCGCGACAGCGTGATTTTGGATTTAGGCAACAATGCCGAAGCCATCATTTATCGTGACGATATGTTACCGCGTGAAGTATTCCGTCCGGGTGACCGTGCCCGTGGTTTATTGTACGCCATTAAGCCGGAAGCACGCGGCGCCCAGTTATTTGTCAGCCGTACCAAGCCGGAAATGCTGATGGAGCTGTTCCGGGTTGAAGTACCTGAAATCGGTGAAGAAATGCTGGAAATCAAGGGAGCTGCCCGCGATCCCGGTTCCCGTGCGAAAATTGCCGTTAAAAGTAACGACAAACGTATCGACCCGGTCGGTGCCTGTGTTGGTATGCGCGGCTCACGTGTTCAGGCGGTTTCCGGTGAGTTGGCCGGTGAGCGTGTTGATATCGTGTTATTTGATGATAACCCGGCGCAATTTGTTATCAATGCCATGGCGCCTGCCGAAGTTGCTTCCATCATTGTTGATGAAGACCGCGGCACTATGGATATCGCCGTTGAAGAAGGCAATTTGGCCATGGCCATCGGCCGTAGCGGTCAGAACGTACGTTTAGCCAGCCAGTTAACCGGCTGGGAATTAAACGTGATGACGGTTGCCGACATGAACGAGAAGCACCAGGCGGAAAATGACAAGGTATTAACCCTGTTCACCGAAAAGCTTGATATCGATGATGATTTCGCCACTATGCTGGCCGAAGAAGGTTTTACGTCTTTAGAAGAAATTGCCTATGTACCGGTGGGTGAGCTACTGGCCATCGACGGCATGGATGAAGATATTGTTGATACCTTACGTGAGCGTGCCAAAGAGGCATTAACCACGCAGGCATTGGCCAGTGAAGAAAGCCTGGAAGGGGCCGAGCCAGCCGAAGACCTGCTTAACCTTGAAGGTATGGAGCGCCACCTGGCGTTTGTATTGGCAAGTCGCGGTGTGTCAACGCTGGAAGAGCTTGCCGAGCAAGGTGTTGATGATATCGCTGATATTGAAGAATTAGATGAAGATAGGGCTGGTGAGCTGATCATGGCTGCCCGCAATATTTGTTGGTTTAACGAAGAATAACTAGCGCCGGGAGAAAATTATAGATGGCAAATGTAACAGTTGAAGAACTTGCCAAAGAAATCGGTACACCGGTAGAACGCCTGATTAGCCAGTTGGCTAGCACAGGTGTTCATAAATCGGAATCGGATTCAGTGACGCAACAAGAAAAAGAAGCGTTATTAGAGCATTTGAAAAAGCAGCATGGCGATGACTCTGCTGCAAATCCAAATAAGATGACATTAAACCGTAAGAAAAAATCAACCTTAGTGATGGGCAGCGGCAGCAAAGCCAAATCTGTCCAGGTTGAAGTACGTAAAAAACGCACCTATGTCAAACGCAGTGAATTAGAAGAGCAGCAAAAAGCAGAAGCCGAAGCCAAAGCTAAGGCGGAAGCCGAAGCGAAAGCAGCGGCAGAAGCCGAAGCGAAAGCGGCAGCCGAAGCACAAGCGAAAGCCGAGGCCGAAGCCAAAGCAGCAGCCGAAGCCAAAGCGGCAGAAGAAGCCAAAGCTGCAGCGAAAGCCGAAGAAGAGCGCAAATTGAAACAAGAAGCACAAGAAAAAGCGAAACAGGCAGCTAAAGCGCCAGAAGCAGCGCCTGCTGCCACCACTTCAACCGAGTCTGAAGAAGCGAAGAAACTTCGTCTGGCCCAGGAAGCAGAAGCTGCTGCCAAGGTAGAAGAAGAAGCCCGTCAGTCTGCGGAAGCCGCGAAAAAATTAGCGGAAGAAAATGAAGCCCGCTGGAAAGCACAGGAAGCAGAGCGTAAAGCGAAAGAAGCCGAAGTTGTGCATCTGACTTCTTCTAAATATGCCCAGGAAGCCGAAGATAAGGTTGATTCTGAGGAAGAAGGTGGCGGTCGCCGTCGTCGTAAGAAGAAAGGCGGCAAGCAAGATAAAAATGCCCGCGGCGGACGTGACAGGGGCGGCAAGCAAACCTTGTCGGCACCGCAAAGCTTACGTCATGGTTTCCAGAAGCCGGTTGAGGCGAAAACTCAGGAAATTCGCATCGGTGAAACCATCTCTGTTGCTGAATTAGCCAACAAAATGTCGGTGAAAGGCGCTGAAGTGGTTAAGGTGATGTTCAAAATGGGCGCTATGGCGACCATTAACCAGGTGATTGACCAGGAAACTGCTGCCCTGGTTGCTGAAGAAATGGGTCACGACGTAGTATTGGTGAAAGAAAATGCCCTTGAAGAAGCGGTACTTTCAGATCGCGGCGCTGCCGGTGAAGAGATTTCCCGTGCTCCTGTCGTCACCATCATGGGTCACGTTGACCATGGTAAAACTTCACTGCTTGACCATATCCGTGAAGCAAAAGTTGCCGCGGGCGAAGCCGGTGGTATTACCCAGCATATCGGTGCTTATCACGTAGAAACCGGTCATGGCATGATCACTTTCCTTGATACCCCAGGTCACGCTGCCTTTACCGCGATGCGTTCACGTGGTGCCAAAGCCACGGATATCGTTATTATCGTGGTTGCCGCCGATGACGGTGTTATGCCACAAACGATTGAAGCGATTCAGCATGCTAAAGCGGCTGGTGCGCCGATTATCATTGCCGTGAACAAGATGGATAAAGAAACCGCCGATCCGGACCGCGTTAAAACTGAGCTTTCTCAGCACGACGTTATCCCGGAAGACTGGGGAGGCGATGTACAGTTCGTTCACGTATCGGCGAAAACCGGTTTAGGTATCGATGAATTGCTTGACTCTGTCTTGCTACAGGCGGAAGTATTAGAGCTGACGGCTGTTGTTGATAAACTTGCCAGCGGTGTTGTCGTAGAGTCTAAACTGGATAAAGGCCGTGGTCCTGTTGCCACTATCCTGGTTCAGGAAGGTACCTTAAACCAGGGCGATATCGTGTTATGTGGCCTTGAGTACGGCCGTGTACGTGCGATGCGCGATGAGCTTGGCCGTTCAATCAAAACTGCCGGTCCTTCAATTCCTGCTGAAATCATCGGCCTGAGCGGTGTGCCGCAATCGGGTGATGAAGCTACCGTGGTTAAAGACGAGCGTAAAGCCCGTGAAGTTGCCTTGTACCGTCAAGGTAAATTCCGTGACGTGAAACTTGCCCGTCAGCAGAAAGCGAAACTGGAAAACATGTTCTCCAACATGGCCGAAGGTGATGTTTCTGAAGTGAATGTGGTACTCAAATCTGACGTGCAAGGTTCCCTTGAAGCGATTTCCGATGCCCTGACCAAGCTGTCTACCGATGAAGTAAAAGTGAAGATTATCGGCTCAGGTGTTGGTGGAATTACCGAAACCGACGCTACCTTAGCCGCGGCTTCTAACGCGATTGTGGTTGGTTTTAACGTACGTGCCGATGCAGCTGCCCGTAAGGTTATCGAAACCGAAAACATCGATTTACGTTACTACAGCGTTATCTACAGCTTGATTGATGAAGTGAAGCAGGCGATGAGCGGTATGCTGGCGCCTGAATTCAAGCAAGAAATCATTGGTCTTGCCCAGGTTCGTGACGTCTTTAAATCGCCGAAAATCGGTGCTATTGCCGGTTGTATGGTGACCGAAGGTATCATCAAGCGTAACAACCCGATCCGCGTATTACGTGAGAACGTGGTTATTTACGAAGGTGAGCTGGAATCACTGCGTCGCTTTAAAGATGATGTTCAGGAAGTTCGTAACGGTACCGAATGTGGTATCGGTGTTAAGAACTACAACGATGTTAAAATTGGTGACCAAATCGAAGTATTTGAAACAGTTGAAGTTAAACGTTCTCTTTAATTGTTGAAACTAAAATTTGATCATCTAAATGGGGGCTAGGCCCCCATTTTATATTCAGGGATGAATCATATGTCATGGGTACAGGATGTATAGGAATGACGATATTCAGGGATGAATCATATGTCATGAGTACAGGATGTATAGGAATGACGATATTCAGGGATGAATCATATGCCGTAGTTATAGAGTTATTAGCGCGGCGATATTTAAGATTTTATACTTGCCACTTATACCTGATGTACATAAGCGGCAATTGCAGGAGTTACTTATGGCAAGAGAATTTGCCCGTACTGACCGTGTAGGTCAGCAAATACAAAAAGAAGTGGCCATTATTCTACAGCGGGAAGTTAAAGATCCGCGTTTAAGCATGGCGACGGTTTCTGCGGTAGAAGTATCCCGTGACCTTGCCTACGCCAAGGTATTTGTGACTTTCTTTACCAACGAAAAAACAGAAATTGACGAGTCGGTCGCCATTTTAAATGAAGCGGCGGGTTTTATCCGCTCTTTACTGGCTAAGCAGTTAAGGGCGCGTATCATGCCCCAGTTACGCTTTGTTTATGATCACTCTATGGCAGAAGGTGTGCGCATGACTTCTCTGGTTGATCAAGCCATTGCTAAAGATCAAGCGCGCAGTGGCAACGGCCAGTCTGACAGCGAAGCTCCCGAGCAGGCAGAGGACAAATAATCATGGCAAAGCGTAGAAAAGGCCGTGCTATCAACGGCATTTTATTGCTGGACAAGCCCTATGAAATGTCGTCCAACCATGCCTTACAGGCGGCAAAACGGGTTTATTTTGCCAATAAAGCCGGTCATACCGGGGCATTAGATCCGCTGGCTACCGGCATGCTGCCGATTTGCTTTGGCGAAGCCACCAAGTTTTCCCAGTTCTTGCTTGATACCGATAAGGTCTATCAGGTCACGGCGAAATTGGGCATACGTACCACCACCAGTGATGCCGATGGCGAAATCGTCGCGGAAAAGCCGGTTGATGTTACCGACAGCCAGCTGGCCCCGGCGCTGGATAGCTTTCGCGGCACCAGCAAGCAAGTACCTTCTATGTATTCGGCGTTAAAATATCAGGGGCAACCTTTATATAAATATGCACGCGAAGGTATCGAAGTTCCGCGTGAAGCACGTGATATTACCGTGTTCCGCCTTGATTTGCTGCGTTTTGAAGGGGACGAGGTCGAGCTGGAGATCCATTGCTCCAAAGGCACCTATATCCGCACCATTGTCGATGACTTAGGCGAGTTATTAGGCTGTGGCGCCCATGTCGCCGAGCTTCGCCGTGTCGCGGTCGGCAGTTATCCAGCGGATAAGATGGTGACCCTGGAGCAGGTTGAAAACTTGCTGGCTCAGGCAAAAGAGCAGGACATTTCTCCTTCTGAGTTACTCGATCCCTTGCTATTACCTATGCACACGGCCGTTGACGGTATTCCTGCCGTTTATATCGATGAAGCATCGGCCAGTTATCTCAGGCATGGTAATCCGGTACAAGTTTCCGGCGCGCCTGTTGATGGCCTGGTACAGGTCCATATCGGTGATGAAGGCCAGGAGAGTGAAAGCGAGTTTATCGGCATTGGCCAAATCAATGACGATGGCCTGGTGGCGCCTAAACGTATTGTTGTTGCCTGAATTTGATCGTCGGCCGGGTTAATTCCCGGCAATTGCGATATTCTCGGGTGAAACGGTTGCAATCACCGGATTTACTGATAGAATGTCGCCTCTTTCGTTGCCCGGGCTGAATTAGTGATCGGCAGGGTATATTTTAACTTTATAAAACTTGGAGTTTTATTATGTCGCTAAATGCAGAGCAAAAAGCAGCTATCGTTGCTGAATACGCACAAAAAGAAGGTGATACAGGTTCTCCTGAAGTACAGGTAGCTTTATTAACTACTCAAATCAACCACCTTCAAGGCCACTTTAAAGAGCACATCCACGATCACCATTCACGTCGTGGTTTGTTACGCATGGTAAGCCAACGTCGTAAATTACTTGATTACCTTAAAGGTAAAAGCGTAGATCGCTACACCTCGTTAATCGGTAAGTTAGGCTTACGTCGCTAAGACGAGTTTAACATATAAAAAAGGAGCCTTACGGCTCCTTTTTTATACATGGAAGTATTTATCCTGCGTGCTCAGGACGAGTATAAGCAGGGTTTATACATGGAAGTATTTCAGCTTACTCGCTCCTGGCGTAAGCTAAGTACTTACATCCTGTAAGTAATCATGCGTGCTCAGGATGAGTATGAGCAGGGTTTTTGCCTGCCTTTTGGCTTTACTCAAGTTGAGTCAAACTGTAAGCCAAAGTTTCATCATTAAAGTTCAGCAGGTAAGTGCCACTAACCTGGCTATAAATATCCCCGCCATTGGCTTCAAGATAGCCGTCATCATTATTGTCGCCATAGTTTTGCGACCAGTCGCCATTAATGTCGAGCTTGAACCTCTGCTGCTCCCGGCCGTCAAAACTGACCGCTACTTGCCAGTGATGATCGCCCACTAAGGTCATGGCACTGGTTTGCCAGTTATTGGCGGTACCGCGAAAATAGACCTGGTCAAAGTTGGTTTGATAGTCAGGCGCCGGATCTAAGGGGAGCAGTTGGTAGTTTAAGCTTTGATCATTGATTTTAAGGCGGTAAAGGCCGCGGATATCGGTAAAAATATCATTGCCGGTGAGTTCCAGATAACCGTCAGCGTCATTATCACCGTAATTGACGGACCAGTCGCCATTGATATCCAGCTTAAATCTTTGCTCAGCGCGGCCGTCAAAGTTAATGTCCAGTTGCCACAGGTGATCGCTTACCAGCTCCATGGCTGAGTTGCTCCAGCCATTACTGGTGCCGCGGTAATATAATTGTGGGAAATTCTTCATCGGTTCGTCACTGGCTACGGTAATGAAAATACTGCTGCTATGGCTTGCCCCCAGGTTGTCGGTGACTGTCAGGGTATAGCGCTGGCTGCTGGCAGGGGAGACGGTGATCTCCTGTGTGTTTTCGCCGGTGCTCCACAGGTAACTGTCAATTGTGCCATCGCTGTCGCTGGAGCCGGCTGCGCTTAAGGTTACTGCCATGCCGGGAGGAATGGTTAAATCTTGCGGGGAGATATGGGCGACCGGCGGCTGGTTTTGCTCCAGGGAGTCGGGGATCCCTTGCATTATTGTGCCCTGATCTAAATGCCAGCTGCCTGCGCCGACCTGATAATCTGCCCCCCCATTATTGTCCCAGCGGCTGCTGCAATCATTGGTGACAAAAATAAGCTGTTCTGTAGCTGTCAGCTCAAGGGTATATTTAAACCAGTTATTGGCGAGGGCCGTCATGGCTGCTCCCGGCACCTGGGTCCAGGTGCCGGCATTGTCCAGGCTGTAATGCAGGCAAACTTGTCCCCAATTACTGCTATCCCGGTAGTAGAGGGTGGTCGTCAAGGTCTCGCCGATAATGCCTATGGTAATGCTGGTGGTGGCGGAACTGCCTTTATCGTCGGTGACTGTCAGGCTAAGGTTTGTCCGTTCATTAACGGTGATCTGAATATTGGCGGTGGTTTCGCCGGTACTCCATAAATATGAGGTAATTTCTCCGTCTTCATCGCTTGAAGCTGTTGCCGATAAAGTTACCTGTGTTCCTGCATCAACCTTATGGCTGCCGGGAGTGATCACGGCAATAGGTGCTTTATTGCCGGGGATCAGGTGGTCGGTGAAAAAGGCCGGTGTGCCGGCGATATTTCCCTGGGGATCTTCAATCAGTTTACCGTTTTCATTCTTATAGCGCCCGGCGCCGACATAAACTTGCTGGATATCGGTTTTGCGGATATTACCCCGGCTGTCGGTGGCTTCGATATAATAATCGAGCAGTTGTTCGGAGAATTGATCCAGGTAGGTATAGTAGAGGTCGGCAATCTGCTGTGCCGGTACTACATCAAACATGGCTTTTGAAGCGGGCTGCCAGTCGACACCGTTGATGTCCGGTGTCAGATCACGTTTTAACATGGCAAAGCTTTGCCATGGCCCTACCCGGGACGGGTCGACATCGGCATCGTTTTTATGGGCCTGGGGGTCATAGAGCTTAAAGGTTTTATCTTTGGCATCTGCCCGATTATTGGTGTGCACGCGTACCTTGAGCTTGATGTCTGTGATACCGCTGGCATCAAAACCATAGCTGTAAATGACAAATTTGTTATCGGCATAAAGGGCATCCCACCCTTCGGCTTTGCTTTTATTGGCGCTGCCGGGATTATAGGGATAGCGCTGCGGCCACCACAGGGAAGGGGGGGTTTTGTCCTGGGCAATATTGTCACTGACATAGGGCTTGGAAAAATATAACGACTGGTTGAAGGAGATGGTGGGTTTGACGCCGTCATCGACATTTTCGTCATAATAGCCAAAACCCGAATCGATGGAGGCGATCAAAAAATACCAGCTTAATTCTGCCGGATTGGCGCCGCCGGCATAGTTATTGGCAGCATCGCCTTTGACCGGATAAGACATCATCCAGGGATTTAGCTGGTTGCCGGCATAGGTGACTTCATGATCCAATGCCGTTGTCGGCTGCCAGTGATTGGGGTTGGCATCAAGCCAGATCTGCTCTGCGGTGTTGGCGTAGTTCTCGGCCACTTGCAGCAGGGCAAAGTTTCGCTCCAGGTAATGATAACCATATTCCATGGACACCATATGGTTGCGGTTGACGTTAAAATTTGTGCCTAAGGCATTATTAAAGTCTGTCATTTGCCCGGCCCAGACCCCCATAGGCAAATGCCAGTGGTACCAGGTGGGATCCGCCGATGAATCCCTGGTATCTATCCAGGAGCCGTCCTGGACATGTACAATATCATCTTCGGGAATCGGAAAAGCACGTAAATACTCATCTACCCCCATGCCGGTCACCGAGCCGTCGGCATAGGTCACATTGCCGGAATTGGCCCAGGTTCCGCCGTCACCGGCGCGGCCGCTGGAATTGTCGCCGTCATGGGCAATGACAAAATATTGCCGGCGATCACCGGCTGCTGCGGTAAACGGCTTGAGTACGTCGGCGGTGACGCTGCCTTGGTAGCCTTCTTCCCACGAACTGGCCTGCTCGACCGGGATACCGGCAATTTTATGCTGCTCGCCGGTATCCGGGTCTATGTATTGTACCCAGTGGGGGATGGAGGCAAAGGGAAACTTGTTATGGGTAACCTGCTGCTCGTTAAACATGGGGATGGCTAACCAGCTGCCGGCATCGCTTTCATTTTGCAGGTCGGCGCGGTTGGGGGGAGAGATCAGGGTATCGATACCCGGGTCATTTAAATAAGGGTAATCGCGCAAGGTCCGGGAGTAGTGGACATTGCCGAGCACAGACCATTCTATACCCAGCTTGGTCAGCACCGGGATAATACGCTCGGAAAAGCCCAGCTCGGTGGGGAAAAATCCTTTGGATGAGGTGAACTGGTTGCCCAGCATATAATCCTGCGCCAGGGTCACGTTTTGATAAATTAAATCTTTAAGAAAATAATCATTCCCCACTAACGGCCCCATAGAGTGATGGCCGGTAAAATGTATGGTATCGAGTGCCTTGTTGCCATTGGCGGTAAGGGTATTTTGCCATGTGTGTCGCCAGTAATCTCCCCAGCCGGGATTATAACCGGATAAATTGCCCAATTCGGCAAAGCTTTGCACATTATTAACCACAGAAGCCGACATAGTGACATGAGTCTGGCTCAGGGGATGATTTTGCCTGTTGTTATTGGCGGTATCCATGGGCCAGGAAAGATAGGCGCCGGTTTTGGCATGGTGGGAATAATAGGAAACGAGGTCGTCATGGGGCATAGGTGCGCCGCTGCCGGGAATAAAAAAGCTGTAATTTGGTGGCGGATTATTTTTGAGGTTAATCACCTGGCCGTCATAGGCATAACGTATCGGGGCCCCGACGGCCAATCCCGGGTATTTGCTGACATCATAATAAGGCCAGAAATTGGGCATATGGTTATGGTAGATATGGGTGGCGGCAACGTTGGCCAAAGCCGTTGACGGGCTAAGCACATTCAGTGTACCGCACAGACACAGTAACAACAGCGACGGCTTTAAGGGGATATCTGGACGGTTTTTTTGAGACAGTTCCATTTTCTCATACCTTTCATTATTTTATTTTGACGTTTTATCTATTTGTTTTGTTGATTTTTTTTGTGGGCATTTCCCGGTTAGCACATTAAAGCTGATGCATAAACAACCGGAATTACCGGTTTCAGGTTAGGCGTAGCGGGAAGAAAGTACAATGGTGCCCGGGGGCGGGAAGCGCTATTTAATGGCTGGAAAAAGCGCTGGACAACTTTATTTTATTTTAGGTTAGTCTTTGTATTTTAAGGAGTTAATTTTTTGTGATTCCTTAACTGCATACGCCTGATGTTTATTTTATGAATACGAATGCAGTTATGATACAAGTTGCTGCTTAACAAGCTGATTTTCTAACCGTCTACTTCCGGCACAGTTGAAAATGCTGGCTCATCAGCAGCTTTTGGGTGTATTTATGCTTGGGTTTTTGCATGATTTGGTGGGTGGGGCCGTATTCGACCACCTTGCCGCCGCATAACACCATCATTTCATCGCTGAAATGCCGGACGATCCCCAGGTTATGGGAAATCAAAATAAACGCCAGTCCCATCTGCTGTTGTAAGTCCAGCAGCAGGTTGATCATTTGCGATCGCAGCGAAGGATCCAGGGAGGCCAGTGCTTCATCGAGGATGATGACTTGTGGCTGTAAAATTATCGCCCGGGCCAGTGAAATACGCTGTTTCTGGCCACCTGAAAACATATGGGGATAAAAATTCATATGATCGCTGAGCAGGCCGACCTTTTGCAGGGTCATGCGGATCAGCTGGCTTCTGGCGGCTTCGTTGAGCTCGGTATTGAGTTTTAACGGCTCGTCCAGCAGCTGGTGTATGGTCAGGCTGGGATTTAAGGTGGTGCCCGAGTCCTGGAAAATCATCCGGATATGCTGACACCTTTGCTTAAAGTTTTTCGGCTCCAGGGTCTGGCCATTTAATTTTATCGTGCCGGTATTGGGGGTTTCCGCCCCCACCAGCAATTTAGCCAGGGTAGATTTTCCCGAGCCGATTTCGCCGACGATGGCCAGGGTTTTATAGGCCTTTAATTCAAAGGAAAGCGGCTCCAGTGCGGTAAAAACCCTGCGGTTATACCAGTAACCTTTGAGTTTATAAGACTTGCTGACATCGGTAACCTGCAACAGGGACGGCATCTTAATAGGTATCCTTTAACGAATAGTGGCAGCTGACCTGATGGCCGTGATGGTTTTTTACCTTAGGGGCCTGGACACAGGCCTGCTGTGCCCGGGGACACCTGGGACCGAGGCGACAACCTATCGGCAGGTGCTGCAGGATAGGGATACTGCCGGGCAAGGTCATTAATCTTGATTTTGCCGGCAGCAACATATTGGCCTTGGGGCTGGAGTCCACCAGGGCCCGGGTATAGGGGTGAAACGGGTGGTTAAAGATCTGCTCTGTGGTACCTGCTTCGACAAACTGGCCGCTGTACATTACGGTAATGGTATTGGTCCAGTGGGTGACATTTTCCAGGTCATGGCTGATCAATAAGATTGACATGTTTTTCAGCTGGTTCAGGCTGGCCAGCAAACGGAAAATCTGCCCCTGGTTGCTGCTTTCCATTGCCGCTGTCGGTTCATCGGCAATGAGCAGTACCGGGCGGGTGGCCAGGGCGATGGCGATCATCACCCGTTGGCACAAGGCCTCGGTTAACTGGTGCGGGTAACTGCGGATACAAAATTCGTGGTGTTTGATGCCGACCTTATGCAGTAATTTAATCGCAGCGGCTTTGCGCTGCTGGCGTTTTTGCCAGAAATAACCGCTTAGCTGGCGGCTGTCTACCGCTTCTTCGAGCTGCTCCCCTATGGTGGTGGTGGGATCCAGGCAGGCCATGGGCTCCTGGAAAATCATCGCGACATCTTTGGAGATAATGGCCTTGCGCTCTTCCAGGGACAGGCGCAGCAGATCTGTGCCGCGCCAGTGGAAGCGGTCGGCATCGACCTGCCATTTGTCATCAAGAACCCCGACGATTGCCTGGGCCAGTAAAGACTTGCCCGAGCCGGACTCTCCCACCAGGCCGCGCACTTCGCCTTCTTTCATGCACAGGCTGACACGGTCAACCGCCAGGATGGGTTTGTTGCCGGATACCAGTTCAATCGAAAGGTTACGGATATCAAGTAGGTTCATTAGCTTTCTTTCCGTTGTCTTATCGCGTGCCGCATGCCTTCCCCGACTAAGTTAGTGGCCACCACGGCAAATAATATTGCCAGACCGGGTAAATATACCGTCCAGGGGGCAATATAAAACAGATCTATACCGTTAGACAACATGGCTCCCCATTCCGGCAAAGGAATTGGCGCGCCCAGGCCGAGAAAGCCCAGGGCGGCAATATCCAAAATGGCCGCCGACTGCGCCAGGGTCGCCTGGCTGACAATTTTTTCTATGATATTGGGAAAGACCGAATAGCTGAGGATCCTTAACGAGCCGGCGCCGTCGAGCCGGGAAGCGAGTACATAATCCTTGGTGAGCTCTTCTTTGACGGCATTTCGGGTAATATGGACAAATTGCGGGATCAACACCATGACAATGGCCCATAAGGTATTGTCCAGTCCCGGGCCGAGAATGGCGACGATGACTATCGCCAGCAATAGCGAAGGGATGGATAAAATCACATCGAGAAAGTGATTCAGAAAGCTGGATTTTATGCCTTTGGTCAGCGCGGATAATGAGCCGATAATGACGCCGATCACCAATGAGATAATCACCACGATAAAACTTAAGCCAAAGGTGAGGGAAGTGCCGTGCATCAAGCGTGACAGCATATCCCGTCCCAGGTTGTCTGTGCCCAGCAGATAACTGATATCGCCGGCATCGTCCCAGGCCGGCGGCAGTAATAAGCTGTTTAAATGGCTCTCAACCGGGGAATAGGGGGTAAGCAGCGGCGAGAACACCGCCAGTACCGTTAAAAATAAAAAACTGCCAAAGCCTATCATCACCACCGGGCTTTGCCTGAAAATGAGCCATAGCTGAATAAAAGGGGAAGGAAATTCTTCCTCCTGGTAAATCTTATGACGTGCCATGGTTATGCTCTCTTGCCAGTGGATTTAACGCGGCATAAATAAAATCGGTCACTATGTGGACGATAAAAATAAAGGTGGAAAGCACCAGCAAACCGCTTTGGATACCGGTGTAATCCCGCTGATAAATACTTTCTATCAGCCAGCGGCCGATACCGGGCCAGCTGAAAATGACCTCAGTGATCATCGCGATAGTCACCAAATTGGCAAACTGCAAGCCGATATGGCGGATGATCTGCAACAGGGAGTTTCGTACCGCATGGCGAAAGATAATTTGCCGGAAGGTCAGGCCTTTGGCCCGGGCAGCTTTAATATAATGGGTTTCGAGCACCGCCAGCATGGAAGAGCGGGCCAGGCGGATAAAAATGGTCGCCGGCGCCGTGGCCACCACGCAGGCAGGCAACACAATATGGGCGCTGGCATCCCTGAACGCCTGCCATTTATAGACGCTGTCGCTGAGCAAAATATCGATAAACTGGATGCCGGTCACATGTTCGATTTCATACACCAGGCTTAATTGTCCCGCCGACGGGAACCAGCCCAGCTGGATGGAAAACACTAAAATTGCCACTAAACCCAGCCAGAATACCGGCACTGAGTACCCCAGCATGGCAACGGATAAAATGATATTGTCGGCGGTTTTTCTGTGGTTGACGGCGGCAATAAACCCCAGGGGGATGCCGACAAACATTGCCAGCATTAAGGCGATCAGGCTCAGCTCTATGGTGGCGGGTAATAAATTGATGATTTCCGAGGTGATTTGTGTCTGGCTGGCCATGGACAAGCCGAGATCACCTTCGGCCAAATGGCTCAGGTAGGCAAAATATTGCTGCATGATGCCCTGATCGCTTTTATAGGCCAGTTTAAGTTGTTCCAACTGCTGCGGCGTGGCATTGATTTGTCCGCTTAAATTGACCAGGGGATCGCCGGGAAATAAAAACGACAGACTAAAGGTCAGCAGGGTCAGTAGCAACATAGTAAAGAAGAACAGGTTCAGCCTGCGGATAATAAAGACCAGCATATCAGTTTTTACTTACCCCGCTAAAGTCGATGCCGCCAAAGGGATGTAACAATTCTCCCTGAACGTTTTTGTGCCTGGCCTGATAACGCCTGGAGTGGGCGATGGGCAAGAGCGGGACTTCCTCGGAAAGGATCCTTAAGGCCTGGGCGTAATGTTTTTTCCGCTCCCGGGTATTGGTGGTTTGCAGCGATTGATAAAGGAAGTCATCAAAGGCGGGATCACACCAGAAGGCGCGGTTATTGCCGGTATTCATGGAGGCGCAGCTTAAGATCGGGGTGAAAAAGTTATCGGGATCCGGATGATCCGCCGACCAGCCGAGCAAGACCGCCTGGTGCTCACCCCTTGCCAGCAAACGGGAAAAAGTACTCCATTCGTAATTACTGACGATATTGACGGTGACGCCGATTTGCTGCAGATCCGCCTGGATGAGCTTGGCAGTCGTCAGGGCATTGGGGTTGTAGGCTCTTTGCACCGGCAAGGCCCAGATATCCATGGTCAGGCCGTCGGGGTAACCCGCTTGTGCCAGCAGTGCTTTGGCCTTGTCGATGGAAAAGCCGTGGCCTGAAATACTTTCATCATGAGCCCAGGAAGAACCGGGTAATAACGATTTGGCCACTTCGGCATGGCCGAAATAGATGGCTTCGATGATGGCCTGTTTATTAATGGCATAGGCGATGGCCTGACGGACTAGTTTATTATCAAACGGGGGTTTTTGGGTATTAAAACCTAAATAACTGACATTAAAAGAAGTCACCGCTTCCAGGGTCAGGTTGGGATGCTCGGTGATTTTTTCATGGGCTACCGGGTAGGCAATAACATCACATTCATTGGCCAGCAACTTGGTCAGACGGGCGGTTTTACTCGGGGTAATATCATATACCAGCTGCTCTATCGCCACCTGGTCACGCCAGTAGTTCTCATGGCGGTAATAACGGATTAAAGAGCCGACCCGGTATTCTTTAAATTTATAAGGGCCGGTACCTATGGGTTGCAGGTCGATTTTTTGATGGTTACCTGCTGCCGCCAGTTGCTGGGCATATTCGGCGGATAAGATCACGGCAAAGTCAGTGGCCAGGTTAGCCAAAAAAGAGCTGTCGGCGCGGCTGAGTTTAAAGCGCACCGTATAATCATTGATTTTTTCTATGTCTTCTACCAGGGAGCTAAAGCCGACACTCTGGAAAAACGGGTATTTGCCTCCGGAAACATGGTGGAAGCCATGAGCGGGATCTAACAGGCGGTTAAAGCTGAATAAGACATCATCGGCATTGAGGGGACGGGTAGGGGTAAAATAATCGGTTTGGTGGAAGGAAACATCTTTGCGCAGGTAAAAAGTGATCATTTTACCGTCCCGGGTGACGTGCCAGGACTTGGCCAGCGAGGGGCCGATTTCGTTGTCTTCGGTTTGGAAACTGATCAAACGGTCATAAAGCTGATAAGACACCGCGTCTATGGTGGTGCCCGAAGTCACGGTTTGCGGATTAAAACTTTCCGGTGAGCCTTCGGCGCAATAAATCACGCTGTTGGCGCTTAAGGAGCCTTTGTCATCGCCATAACAGCCGCTTAAAAGTAAAAGCAGCACACTCAGCATATAAAACTGTTTCATCTGGATAAGTGGCCGCGAAACCTTACTCTTCATCATTGATGTTTCCATCAAGCAAATTGTATTTTTTCAGATAACCCCTGAGCTGGTGATAGGTGAGCTTGAGGGCTTCTGCGGTTTTTTTCTGGTTGAACTGGCAGGCGGACAGGGCGTTATTAAGCAGTTCTATTTCATAATCCTGGGACAAGTCTTTTAATGACACAGGAAACTGCAGTCCCTGGCCGTTGGTTTTCACTTCTTGCTTTATTTCTGCCTGGGCTGTGTCGGTATGGGCCTGGGGCTTGACCGCTTCGTTTCTGGGCTCGGCTATCCTGTCCTGGGTTTTTACCCGGCCACTTGGCCGGTAGGGGGACTCAAACGGGTCGATCACCAGTTCATGTACCGGCAGATGCGGGTTGTTGCAGCGGTAGACACTGCGTTCAACGACATTTTTCAGTTCACGGATATTGCCCGGCCAGTGATAATCAAGCAGGGCTTTTTTCGCTTTGGCGCTAAAGCCGCTGAATAATTCAAATTCCAGCTCGCGCGCCATATTAATGGCAAAGCTTTCCGCCAGCAGCAGAATATCTTCTACCCGCTCCCTCAGCGGCGGCAGGGTAATAACATCAAAGGCAAGACGGTCAAGTAAATCGGCGCGGAACTCTCCGCGCTCGGCCAATGACGGTAAATCTTCATTGGTGGCGGCAATCAGCCTGGCATCGGTTTTAATGGTTCTTGAGCCGCCGACACGTTCAAATTCACCGTACTCCACCACCCGCAAGAGTTTTTCCTGGATAAGGCCGGAAGTATTGGCAATCTCATCTAAAAATAAGGTGCCGTTGTCGGCACGCTCAAAGCGGCCTTCATGACGTTTATTGGCGCCGGTAAAAGCGCCGCTTTCATAACCGAACAATTCACTTTCCAGTAAATTTTCATTGAGTGCTGCGCAGTTGAGCTTGAGATAATTCTGCTCCCAACGCTTGGAAAGGTAATGCAGGCGGGCGGCGACCAGCTCTTTACCGGTACCGCGTTCGCCGATAATAAGCACGGGTTTGCTTAACGGCGCGATTTGTGAAATTTTTTCCAGCACTTCAAGAAAATTGTTGGATTGACCCAGGAGGTTGTCTTGCTGGTTAAAACGTGCCATTTACTGACCTAATTATTGGTTTATTTCACTAACAAATAGTGTATTTTATTAAACAAGAGGATTAAAGGTTTTTTTATAAATATAATAAAGCCTTAAAAAACAAACTATTACCTGAAGTGTGAATCTTGGCTTAGAAAGTGAATAGCTATTTAGCAAGTATTACCGCTCAATTTTTAGTAAGAGGAAGTCGTTATGGGTGTTTTTTCAAGATTTACAGATATTATTAATTCCAATATTAATAGCTTATTGGATAAAGCGGAAGATCCCGCAAAAATGGTGCGTTTAATCATTCAGGAAATGGAAGATACCCTGGTGGAAGTACGCTCTTCATCGGCGAAAACCCTGGCAGATAAAAAGGAACTTAGCCGTCAGGTAACCCGCTTTGAAAATGAAGCGCAGCAGTGGCAGGAAAAAGCCGAACTGGCGCTCAATAAAGGCCGTGAAGATCTCGCCCGTGCTGCTTTAATGGAGAAAAAGAAAGCGGCGGACAATGCCCAGTCCCTGCTGGAAGAGCTCAGCCATGTCGATGAGCATATTGCCAAGCTACAGGGAGAAATCTCTCAGCTGCAGGATAAGCTGGCAGATGCCAAAGCGAGACAAAAAGCGATCATCATGCGGGAAAAAACCGCCAGTTCACGGTTAAAGGTTAAGAAAAACATCAGCAGCGACCGGGTGAATGATGCGTTAAGCAAATTTGACCGTTATGAGCGTAAAATTGATGATATTGAAGCCCAGGTGGAGTCACATGATCTGGGGAGCAAGTCGCTTGCCGATGAAATCGCCGAGCTTGAAGCCGATGAAAAAATTGATGATGAATTAGCGCAATTAAAGGCTAAAATGACGTCTGATAAAAAGAAAAAATAAACCGTTTGTTTAAGCGCTAATAGAGGAAAAGAATTGTGCAAGAAATCATCATGGTGCCGTTTATTATTTTTATGTTAATTGTGGCGCCTATGTGGCTGATATTGCATTACCGCAGCAAACGCCAGGTCAGCCAGGGGTTAAGTGAAAAGGAATATTTTCAGTTATCCGAACTGGCTGAAACGGCGGATAAAATGGCCGAGCGCATCAAAACACTCGAAGCTATTCTCGATGTGGAGTCGCCCAACTGGCGAGATAAAACCTGACATCTGAGGCAAATATCGAATTCCCGGCAAAAGTGGGGACAGGTTTTTTACCAGGAAAGCCTGGGTGAAGTTTAACTAAACCGTCAAAGTACGGGTAGGGGAGAGAGATTGTGAATGACATCATTATGGCACCTGTGATTATTTTTATGTTGGTTGTGGCGCCTATCTGGCTGATATTACATTACCGCAGTAAGCGCCAGGTCAGCCAGGGCCTGAGCGAAGAAGAATATATCCAGTTATCTGAATTGTCTGAAACCGCAGATAAAATGGCTGAGCGCATTAAAACCCTGGAAGCCATCCTGGACGTGGAAACCCCTGACTGGAGAGATAAAGTATGATTGAGCGTAAACGAGGTGAACTGTACCGTATTCCCAGCCAGGGCAGGGTTGCCGGGGTCTGTGCCGGGGTAGCCGATTATTTCGGCTGGGAAACCTGGCTGGTGAGAATCCTGCTGGTATCCGGTATTTTGTTAGGCATGGGCTGGTTTATTGTTATCTATATTGCCGCCTGGTTTATTTTAGATAAAAAAGAGGGTGAGCCTAAGGTCAGAGGGGCAAAAACCAAATATCAGCAGACCGTTAAAAAACAGCCGGTTAAGGAAGATATCACCACTGAGTCTATCAAGGTTAAGGCGCGTATCTGGCAAGCCGGAGAGCCGCCGAAGCAGGCGCTTTATGATATCAGGCGGAAATTTATGGCGTTAGAGAAACAGCTGCGCTCAATTGAAAGTTATGTGACTTCGGCTGAGTTTACGGTTTCGAGGGAAATTAACCGCCTGTAAGCCATAAAAAGCCTCATCTTGCCATTTAGCTTAACATCAGCGGGGCGATATTGCCCCTGATGGATATTATCTCTAAGAAAAGTCAGAAAAGGATCTGCTCATGAAGTTAACTCAGAAGATGTGCCTGCAAGTAAAAGATAACTATAGGTTTATTCTCTTTATTGCCTTAATGCTGGTTTTTCGCAGTGCCGTTGCCGACTGGAATAGCGTACCTACCGGCTCGATGAAACCGACAATTGTCGAAGGGGACAGAATTTTAGTCAACAAAATGGCTTATGATCTGCGTTTGCCCTTTACCAATATTTCACTATTAAAACTTGCAGACCCCCAGCGGGGAGATGTCGTGATTTTTGACTCACAAGTCAGTGATATCCGCCTGGTGAAACGGGTGATAGGGTTACCCGGCGATACGGTGGAAATGCAGGATAATGCTTTGATAATTAATGGCGAGCAGCTTAGCTACCAGGCCCTTTCCCTGACAGCGTCCCAGGCTGACAGCATTGAATACTTACCGGGCATGAAACACCAGATCCGGGTACGGCAAAACGGTTCAACATTGTCGAGTTTTAGGGAAGTTACCGTGCCACAAGGCCACTATCTGGTGCTGGGAGATAACCGGGATAACAGCACGGATTCACGTGTCATCGGTTTTGTGCCAAGGCATGAAATCGTTGGCCGCTCAAAAACCGTGGTGATGTCTTTTGATTATGATAACTATTATTTGCCCCGCGGTGAGCGTTATCTGCATACTTTATAAAGCTCATGCTTGCGAGTTTTTCACGACGATAGGGAAATTTTAGAATTAGATCTCCCCGGGCCTTAGCTATTATCTAAGGCCCGGGTTATTTTTTTGCAGGCAAAGAGCTAGGAACTCACGCAGTATGGCGTTAATAAACAAAGAGAAAATTAAAAAATTAAAGAATAAAACCAATGAATGGTTTAACCGCTCGATAGACCAGCATGTTACCCTGGCGGTAACCGGGCTAAGCCGCAGCGGTAAAACCGCTTTTATCACCTCTTTAGTGAACCAGCTGATCAATGAAGGCAACGGCGCCCAGTTAAGTTTTTTTAACCCGGTACACCAGGGGCGGTTTATCGGCGCCAAGCGGGTGCCGCAAAAGCATTTTAATGTGGCCCGTTTTGATTTTGACCAGGCGATGACGGCGTTTTGTGCCGAGCCTGCCGTCTGGCCCGAGCCGACGCACGGCATTAGCGAATTGCGCCTGGCGATCCGTTACCAGCCAGAGGCGTCTTTATTAAAATATGCTACCGACATGGCTACCCTTTACCTGGATATTACCGATTATCCGGGGGAGTGGCTGTTAGACTTGCCGATGATGAACCTATCTTTTAAAGCGTGGTCGGCGCAAACCTGTGAATTATTAAACCAACCGCCGCGCCAAGCGGCTGCGGCTGATTTTATCGAAAAACTTCAACAGGTAGATCTGTTGCAAAAGGCGGATGAGGATTTACTGGCCGCGCTATCGCAGGAATATACCCAACTGTTGCACCATTTTCGTTATGAGCTGGGTTTGTCTGTTATCCAGCCGGGACGTTTTATCCTACCCGGCGAACTTGCCGGCGCCCCCGTGCTGCAGTTTATTCCTTTTCCCGGCCTGGAGTTGCTTGATAACGAGTTATATCAAAAAGCCGGCGACGATACCCTGCTCGGCATGTTAAAAGCCCGCTACCAGGCCTATAAGCAGGATGTGGTAGCGAAGTTTTATAAACAGCATTTTGTTAACTTTGACCGGCAGATTGTCCTGGCGGATTGTTTAACGCCGCTTAATAACGGCCGGGAGAGCTTTGCCGATTTGCAACAGGCGATAGCGCTGATTATGCAAAGCTACCAATATGGCCGCTCCGGTTTGTTGTCGCGGTTATTTTCCCCGAAAATTGACCGTCTGCTTTTTGCCGCCACCAAAGCCGACCATGTGACCCCGGAGCAGCATCCCCATCTGGTGGCTTTGCTCAATCAGCTGATCCACAGCACCAGGCAAGAGCTGAACTTTGAAGCCATAGATATCAAGACATTGGCAATCGCCGCAGTTAAAACCACCAAGGCGGGTAAGAGTTTGCACCAGGGAGAAGAAGTGCCGGTGATCCAGGGACGGCGCTTAAGCGATAATCAAAAAATTACCGTCTTTCCCGGCACTGTGCCGGCAAAATTACCGAAAGCCCAATACTGGCAGCAAATGGCGTTTAATTTTATCGCCTTTGCTCCCGGCGGACTTCATGGCGCCGGTGAGAGTTTGCCCCATGTGCGCATGGATCAAGTACTGGAGTTTCTACTTGGAGATAAAATGGCATGAGTGATAAGCCGATAAAAGAAAGTTATAAGTCGATAAAAGAAAAGGATAACTATCAGCAGCAAATCATTTTTGACGAGCAGGAGCTGGATATTGCCGGGCAGCAGGGGCAAGCACAGGAGCAACAGCTGGTCTTTGATAATGATAACTGGCTGGCGGCACAAGAGCAGTTATCGGCGGAACTTGAGCTGGAAACGACGCCGGGCAAGGTTTCCTGGCTGCCGCGGGTGTTCCTGACTTTACTGCTGCTGTTGGTATCGGTGGAAGCGGTTGATTTTTTTATCAAGGGGTTTAGCGAGGCGCCCTTTACAACTGGCATCTATGCGCTCCTGTTTGCCTGTATAACCTTAGTTACCGGCTCAGTGCTGGTACGGGAAATGAGGGGCTTGAGACAATTAAAGCGCCAGCAGCAAAGGCAACATAGCGCCAGCAGGGTGTTGGCCAGTGGCGATAGCTTAGCGAACAATAAATTTAACAGCCAAAAATTTTGCCAGCAGATCAGTGCGCAATTGCCTAATGATCTGCTCAGCACCCTGGAGCACGAATGGGCAGAGGCCCAGGGGGGGGAGCATTCGGATGCTGAATTACTGGCGCTTTATTCCCGCCAGGTATTAACTAAAGTTGATGAAAAGGCGCTCAAGGAAATCGCGAAATTCTCCGGTGAAGCGACCGTGCTGGTGGCACTGAGCCCGGTGGCGATTCTGGATATGGGGCTGTTATTCTGGCGAAATATCAGAATGATAGACAAAATCTCCGCCTTATACGGCTTAAAACTGGGTTATTGGAGCCGGCTCAGCCTTATTCGTCAGGTATTCGTCAACATGGTTTATGCCGGCGCCAGTGAATTAATCGCCGATTTTGGCAGCCAGATGTTGGGGGCGGAGCTGCTGGGTAAATTGTCGGCACGCTTTTCCCAGGGGTTGGGAGCGGGCCTGTTAACCGCCAAACTGGGCATTAAAACCATGCATACCTGCCGCCCCTTACCGTTTCATGAAAACCCGCCAAAACTGAATTTGGTAAGGAAAGAGTTGCAGCAGCAACTGAAAGCCTTGCTGAAAAGCTCAACCCAGAAAAAAGATGAAACCCTTTAAAATCAGTTGCTTGTTTTTTTAGCTAAGTGGGCTATTTGGCCAAAAAAGCTCAGGTGTAAAAAATAATGTACAGCAATTGGCGGCTGTGCATTAATTAACCACAGGCTGCGGCTATCTTTTCTTAACCCGCTTCCCTTAATATAAATATATCTACTGTGGTGAGGCCACAACAAACGTTAAAGGAAGTGAAAATGGGTAAGGCGACAAAATATGTCTCCAAGGATGTCGAAGCCGATGGCAAAATACATTGGACGGATGAAGAAAATCAAATCTGGCAGGAATTAATCACCCGCCAGCTTGATTGTATTAAAGGTAAGGCCTGTGATGAGTTTATTACCGGACTGGACAGGCTTAAGTTGCCGATGGATCGTGTTCCCCAGTTAGAAGAAGTCAGCGAAGTATTGCTGGCCACCACAGGCTGGCAATGTGCCAAGGTACCGGCGCTGATAGGTTTTGGTGAATTCTTTAAATTACTTTCCGAGAAAAAATTCCCGGTAGCGACTTTTATCCGTACCCGGGCAGAGTTTGACTACCTGCAGGAGCCGGATATTTTCCATGAAATATTTGGCCACTGTCCGTTATTGACCAACCCGGCCTTTGCCAATTTCACCCAGCGCTACGGGGAGTTAGGCTTAAATGCCAGTAAAGAAGACAGGGTTTTCCTGGCGCGTCTTTACTGGTTCACGATAGAATTTGGTTTACTTGATACCCAAGACGGCCTGAGAATCTACGGCGGCGGTATTTTATCCTCCCCGGGAGAAACCCAGTATGCCATGACCGACCCGGTTGCCGAGCGTAAAGCCCTGGATGTGGTCGATGTACTGCGTACCCCGTACCGTATTGATATTATGCAGCCGATTTATTTCATGATAAATAAAATCAGTGATTTAGATAGCATCAGCCAGCTTGATTTATTGGCCTTGGTTGAAGAAGCTAAAGCCCTGGGCTTGCATGAGCCGAAATTCCCACCTAAAGAAAAAAAGATAGCAAGTTAAGGACAAGTTATGACTTCTCAATTATCAACCCAGCAATGTGAAGCCTGTCATGTTGATGCCCCTAAAGTCAGCGATGAAGAGCTGCAGGAATTAATGTCCCAGTTACCCGATTGGGTGCCAGAAGTGCGTGACGGCGTGATGATGCTGGAGCGGGTATATAAGTTTAAAAACTTTAAACAAGCCTGGGCCTTTTCCAACCAGGTGGCTGAGCTGGCGGAAGCCGAGTTTCATCACCCGGCCATTACACTGGAATGGGGCAAGGTGACTGTGACCTGGTGGACACATGCCATTCGCGGTTTACATAAAAACGATTTCATTTGCGCGGCGAAAACCGACAAACTTCTGTAACCTTGTGTTACATTTCTGATATCAAGCCTCCAATTATTGGGGGCTTTTTTATTGTAAAAAATAGTTTACAATAAGGGTTTGTTTTATCTCAGGAATAAAGGTTCACCATAATGCGATTGGAAATAGGCTGCAAAGACCGGGTAGGAATTGCACAGGAAGTCTTAGGGATTTTTGTTGAACGTGAAATAGACTTACGCGGCATTGAGCTGAAGCATTCGGGTAAAATATTTGTCAATATTCCGGATCTTGATTTCTCCGAATTACAGTCCTTTATGCCACAATTACGGTTAATTGACGGGGTAGAGGATGTTAAAACCACACCTTTTATGCCATCAGAGCGTGAGCGTAATGAGCTGGCAACCCTGATCAAAACCTTTCCAGACCCTTTTGTTTCCATCGATGCCAAAGGCAATATCCGGGTAGTCAATGACGTCGCCGTGACTATCATGGGGGCAACCCAGAAGGAGATTATCGGCGAGCATATCAGTCAGTGGCTCAAAGGCTTTAATTTTAGTCGCTGGCTCGACAGCGACGATGTTCTGGCGCAGACCCGGCGTTTGAAATTTCTCGACGAAGACTTTGTTGCCGATATTCTGCCGATCCATGTCTGGGATGAAACCGGCGCCAATGTGCTTGCCGGCGCGGTGCTTATCCTCAAATCCGAAGCCAGGCTGGGGCAGCAAATCAGTGCCTTTAAACAGCCCAGCGAAAGTATTTTTTCCGGGATCCAGGCCAGCAGCACGGCGATGCGTAAAGTGATCCGTGAAGCCAAACGTATGGTGATGCTTGATTCCGCCATGCTCTTGGTGGGGGAAACCGGCACCGGTAAGGAGTTGCTGGCCAAAGCCTGCCATGAAGCCAGTGAACGCTCGGAAAAACCCTTTATGACCTTAAACTGCGCCACCTTACCCGATGATGCCGCCGAGTCGGAATTATTCGGTATCGGCGCTTCCGGTCATGAAAACAGCAAACGGGGTCTGCTGGAGCTTGCCGACGGCGGCACCTTGTTTCTCGATGAAGTGGGGGAAATGTCGCCTAAACTGCAAACCAAGTTATTGCGGGTGATCCAAAACGGCAGCTTCCGCCGGGTAGATGATGAACGTGAAATTACCATTAATATCCACTTTATCAGCTCTACCAGTAAAGACTTGTTGCAACTGGTCGCCACGGGGGAGTTTCGTGAAGATCTCTACTATCGGTTGAATGTTTTAGGCTTGAACCTGCCGCCGCTGAGGGAAAGGCGCAGCGATATTTTGCCGCTGGCGGAGTTTTTTATCGCCCAGTCGGGGCAAAGGTTGGGCAAATATCGCCTGCTGATGGATGATGATTGCCGTGACTTTATTGAACATTATCCCTGGCCGGGTAACGTCCGCCAGCTGGAAAATGTGTTGATCCGCGCGGTTTCTGTACTCGAGGGGGATGTGATCACCACAGCGCATTTGCAGTTGCCGGCGTATACCCGGGAGCACGGTTATCTGGAGCAGGAGTTTGAAGGTACCCTTGAAGCCGCGGTGAAAAATTATGAGGCGGATATCTTAAGAAAGCTGTATCCCGCCTATCCAAGTACCCGGCAGCTGGCGAAAAAGCTCGGCTTAAGCCATACCGCAGTTGCCAACAAACTGCGCGAATACGATATCAATAAGAAAACTGTAAAGATTTAATGCCAGATGTCAGCGTTAAGCTAAAAAGCCGGTACTGCCTGTATTTTCAGGCTCTGTGCCGGTTTTGACTGTTTTTGGGATAAGAAAATAACGCGTAAATGACCCTTGATGGCGGTTTCTCCCTCCCTTAGCCATGTAAAGATTTACAGACATCTGTACCGGGTGAAGATAGCGCTTTGCGCTCTGGTAATTCGTGTAAGTTTCAGTAAAATCACCTGTTATATTCTAGATAGTAATATTTTACTAAACCTTGCTTACCGGCATTTGTTGAGAAGTGACGAACAAGGTTTTGCTTACAAACTGAAAAAGGTCTGATAATGAAATTAGCAACGCTTAAAAATAATAGCCGTGACGGCCAGTTAGTCGTGGTAAGCCGTAACCTGGAAAAAGCGGTGGTTGTTAGTGATATCGCCCCGACTTTGCAGGCGGCGTTAGATAACTGGGCGCAAACCGAGCCGAAACTGAACGAAGTCTATAAGGCATTAAATGAAGGCAAGCTTGACAATGCCATCGCCTTTGAACAGCAAAGCTGTGAATCGCCGCTGCCGCGTGCCTACCAGTGGGCAGACGGCAGTGCCTATGTTAACCACGTAGAACTGGTACGTAAGGCAAGAAATGCAGAAATGCCGGCTTCATTCTGGACAGATCCCCTGATGTATCAGGGCGGCTCAGACGCCTTTATCGGTCCTTATGACGATATTCCTGTGGCCAGCGAAGACTACGGTATTGATTTTGAATCTGAAGTGGCGGTGATCACCGATGATGTGCCTATGGGAGCTTCAGCAGAAACCGCAGCCGGTCATATCAAATTACTTATGCTGGTCAATGATGTCTCACTGCGTAACCTGATCCCGGGCGAGTTGGCAAAAGGTTTCGGCTTTTTCTCCAGTAAGCCATCAAGTGCTTTCTCTCCGGTAGCGGTAACCCCGGATGAGCTCGGCGATGCCTGGGACGGCAGCAAGTTACACTTGCCTTTGACCACCCATTTAAACAAAGAATTGTTCGGCCAGCCAAACTGCGGCGTAGACATGACTTTTGATTTCCCGACCATAGTTGCCCATGCCGCGAAAACACGCCCGTTAACGGCCGGTTGTATCGTAGGTTCAGGTACTATCTCTAACTACGACCGCTCTGCCGGTTCCAGCTGTTTAGCGGAAAAACGTATGTTGGAAATCATTGCCGACGGTAAACCCAGCACTTCCTTTATGAAGTTTGGCGATCAGGTACGCATTGAAATGTTTGACAACAACGGTGACAGTATTTTCGGCGCCATCGATCAGCAAGTGGTTGAATATAAAGCGTAAAACATTAATATTTGACTATATCGCCGGGGAGTTGCTGATTTGGCATCCCCGGCTTTTTAATTTTTGCAGCCAGAAAAACTGGCTGTCGACAACCTCTGATGGATATAAACACTTCTGCCACGGGAGAATAACAAAATGAAATTATATGGCTACTGGCGTTCATCCGCCGCTTATCGTGTACGCATTGCCTTGTTTCACAAGGAAATTGAGTTTGAATCTATCCCGGTTCACCTGGTTAAAGATGGCGGTGAACAACACCAGAGCGCTTATGCCGAGCTAAACCCCAATGAGTTAGTGCCGACCTTAGTGGACGGTGATTTAAAACTGAACCAGTCGCTGGCGATCATTGATTACCTGGACAGCCGTTTTCCCGAGAACAGTCTGTATCCGGCGGATGCTATTGAGCGGGCAAAAGTTCAGGCGCTGGCACTGGATATTGCCTGTGAAATTCATCCATTGAATAATTTACGGGTGCAGCAGTATCTGGGCAGCGAATTTTCGCTGGAAGATAAGGACAAGCTCACCTGGTCTCATCACTGGATGAGTAAAGGTTTTGCCGCGGTAGAGGCTCAACTTGCGAAAAGTGCCGGTTTGTATTGCTTTGGCGATATCGTGACCGTGGCAGACCTTTGTCTGGTGCCGCAAGTATACAACGCCAACCGTTTTAAACTGGATATGAGTGCTTTTCCCCATATCAATCGCGTGGTTGAGAACTGCCTGCAACTACCGGCTTTTATTAAGGCCCTGCCGGAAAATCAGGCGGATGCCCAATAAAGCGAACCCGGTTTATCTGGTTGAAAAATGAAAAGCAAAGGGCACGCTCTTTGCTTTTTTATTTTTTGGGCCGGTTTTTTGACTAAATAGAAGGAAATTAAAAATAAATTAAATCTGTTTACAAAATAATTGCCTAAATGCCGATTTGTTGGTTGCAACCTACGGCAAAAAACGTTGCAATAAACATTCTGTTTTACCTTAATCCTTTTTCATCATCCGGGATAACCCGGGATGTCCGTTTTATATATTAATGGGATAACATGGATAATTTAGATCAAACACAAACACAATCTCCCAAAGTTTCTCCCTTGTTGGTCGCCGGCGGCCTGATTATCGCCACCATAGGCGGGGTAGTGGGCTGGCAATATTTTCGTGAAAAACCCCCGGAAGTTCCCGAGCAAGTACAAGTTCAGCCTGAACCGGCCCCTGTGGTTGAGCCTGAAGTGATTGAACCTGAAGTCGAGATCATACCTGAGCCGGAATTAGCAGAAACCGAGCAAATTCAAGCGCCGGAGCATGAGGTTGAGTTAGTGGAAGTTGAGCCTTTACCGACCCTGGATGAAAGCGATCTCTGGCTGCAAGAAAAATTACCGACCATGACCTGGCGTAAGGAATTACTTAAGCTGGTGATTGATGACGATATGATCCGTCGCTTCGTGGTCTTTACCGATAATTTCGCCCAAGGGGTATTAGCTTACGAGCATAGTCCTTTTGTCCGTCCGGTCACGTCATTTTCCGCCAAAGAAACCAAGACTTTTGATAATAAGCATCAGCAGGTATGGGAGTGGGATGAAAACTCGGTACGCCGCTTTAGCCTGTATGTCGATTTACTGCGCTCGATGGAAAGCGAACGCCTGGTTGACTGGTATATCGAACTTAAACCTTTAATTAATGAAGCTTACAGCGAATTGGGCTACCCGGATGATGATTTTACCCATACCCTGCAAGACGCCATTACCCGGGTATTGGACATGGAAATCCCTAAAGAGACCATGGAAGTGATCCGCCCGAGCGTGATGTTCCGTTATAAAGACCCGGAAATAGAAGCCATGGACGATGCCGATAAACTGCTGCTCAGGCTGGGCAAAGAGAACCTTTTAGTGATCAAGTCGGTACTACTTGAGTTAAATGAAAAGTTGGCGCGGGCGGAAAGTAACAGCTAAGCCTGCATAAATCTTTTCGCCACAATAAAACGGCTGACCTGATGTAGGTTGGCCGTTTTTTGTTGTGATAGGTGCTGATTTTTACCTGAACATATAAAAGCTGATGGAAAAATCAGCGGACGATAGCAAAACGTAAAACTAGTGCTTGCATAAGGCTGGGCGATTGGTAATAATGCGCCCCGTAAACATTCTATGGTGACCCTTTCGGTCCCCTCGCAATGATACTCTGTGAACCCGGCCAGATTCGGAAGAAAGCAACCGTAGCAGACGACTCATGTGCCGAGGTGTGGCTGATTGGGTTACCACCACTCTCCCTTTTTTTATGTAAATCATAAGCTTTAATCAATCAACCTAAACTTTTCACGTATAAAGCATCAGTCAATCTGATATTGATTAGAGTTACTAAAAGTATTTCCTGTTTTCTAACAAAGCCGGTGTTACTTTGTTGCCGGTTTATAAATTATAAAAATAACAGCTTATGGCTCAAACGACACCTCTTGCATCATGTGAATCATTCCCTGCTTGTTGGTAACACTTCTTCAAGGCTCTTATGTCTATACTAAGAGTTTACCCAGCATGTATTTTCTTACTTGTTATTAATAAAATCAGCTTAAAGTGCTGGTGTATGGTTTTGGTTAAAAATCAAATGGGTATGCACAGTAATGTTGGTGTTCAAACCGATTTCTAAAGAAGTGAAAAGCATTCCTTGCGCAGGTTCTCTGTGATCCTTTATCAGGAGCTTTTATGGTGTAATAAGTAAATCTTTTGAAAACCACTTTGGTTGATTCAGCTATTTGTAGATGGAAGAAAGTCTTCGTGAAAGCAGGCTGGTTCACGTTAAGCAACAGTTAATAGGAATATGGCCATTTAATAATTAGCTTATCGGAGAACCTATGAGGTGGCTATTGATTTTCTTAGGGCTTGCCACACATGTGCAGGCAGATATGCCTGATAAAATTACTCTTGTGGCACCAAAATATTGGTGTCCTTTTGCATGTGAAGCTCAGGCAGAACAGGAAGGTTTTGCTATCGAAATTGCAAAGCATGCTTTTGCTGAAATGAATATCAAGGTTGTCTATTTCAATATGCCTTATGACAGGGCATTACGGGAAGTTCGCGAAGGAAGCGTAGACGGTGTCATTCCTACTTTTAAAGAGGAAGCCCCTGAGTTTATTTACCCGCAACAGTCAATCTCGGTAACCAAATATTGCTTTTACACCAAGCCTTATAAAAACTGGCAATACACGGGTATACCATCACTTGAAAAGATAAATTTTTTGGCAACTTCCGGTTATTCATATAGCCAGGATATTGATTTATATATTGCCAGTATGAAGGGGAGTCATAGTGTTGAGCTGCTAAAAGGAGAAGATATTCCACAGCGGATGTTTAAGATGCTTGAGTACGAGCGATTTGATGCCTTATTGGATGATAGTATGTTGATTGACTTTATGAAGGCAAATACAGGTCATGGTGCTGATTTAAGAGTCGCGGGCTGTTTAGATGTCATCAATCATGGTTACCTGGCGCTTTCTCCCAAACACAAACCGCGCTCGGCATATTTTGCTGATGTGTTTGATAAAGGAGTCGGTATACTCAGGAGTAAAAATAAAATTAAAGCCATTTTGAAAAAGTATGGGATCGATGACTGGCATAATGAGTTGTTTATACAGGTAAAAGCATCAAAAAAGGAGCTGTAACTTTTACACAGACATGTTGAAATTTACTTGACGTCATATGAACCATAAGGTTATGTCGTGATGGCCTAATTTGCTGCACATCTGTCAAGCCTAAGCGTTAAGTCGGGAAGTTGTCGGGAACTCAGTTGTGGGGCATTGCGGCTTATGCAACAGAATTTTATTAACATCATGTAATACAGATAAAAGTGCCGCTGGAATTAATGCCGGGTCAAATAATCTGGAAAAATCATAATATAAATGGACTGATTCATCAGAAACTTCGTGATGCTTTGTTGCGTGGTCTGAATGTTTTTGGGGCAGGGTGTTAAACGTCACCACATAACAAATAATTAGGTAAGAATACCAGTCGAGTGCTGGCGTATATTCGCCAGAGCCGGTACTTAAATTCGGATGAGAAAAAGAACGAGTGTAACTCAGATAAGGTTTTTCACTGATATCGGATCCCAAGCGGCCTGCAGCACCAAAATCAATCAATGACAGTCCATGCTTTCCGACAACAATATTATTCGCCTTTAAATCTGCATGGATGACTCCTTTTCGGTGGCATAGTGAAATAACCGAAGCCAGTGCTGATAAACAGTGTGTTTTTTCTTGCAGCGATAAAGTTTTTCTTCTGAGCAAAACACTTAAGGTGTTGCCTTGGATATATTCCCTGACCAATACACTGACATGCTGTTCATAATAAAGGCCATAAACCGCCGGAATACCGGGGGTGTCAGCTAACGCCAGCAGCATCTGATACTCATTGTTATTTAAGAATGCTCCTTTTTTGCCGCTGTTTTTTTTACGCAGATGCCAGCAAGCATCATTAATATGATAATCACGACATACGCGTTCCGACATAGGAACGTTAATGCCATAGGCTTGAGTCGACCAGTTGATGGTCGACATTGGCGGGAGTATTATTTTTTTCATCTCTGATGACTCACCGTAGCGGGCTCACAGCAGGTTTGGTACGCTATATTCAATAAATAAAGCCGGATTAAGAGGATGCGCCACCAAAGCGGATGATGTCTCAATCGTCATCTCAACCTGTTTATCCAACAAAGACAGCGTCAATAGGTGGGCACTCTCATTACCTTTTACCTGCTCCCGGCGGCTAAAGTAGTCTTTAAAAGCCCAGCGGAACCAGCTCCAGGCACCGGAAAAACGGGTATGGGTAAAGCCATTGCGGTCCTGGGTCACAAAAACCAGCGGCACATCGGCACTGCCCTGGAATGGCCAGTGCAGTTGGTGCCGGAACTTGGGACCGTGCTGATATTTGAACATAGGGCGTTCCTGTTCCACAGATAATGAAAGTAATTCAGGACTCATTTGCTTAACCCTGAGAAAAACATCAACAGCCAAATCATGCTCGTTAAAAAAGACTGACTGTATTTTTTGTGACTGCCGGATAAAGTCGGCCAGCTGAGGGGCAAACAACCATTGTTTTAAACCGATAAAATCGGGTAAATATAAAAGCCCGTCGGCATTGGTTCTGGCATTGCTCAAATACTGCTGATGAAAACTGTCTACCTTGCCGTTGCGGCCAAAAAAGGTTTTAAAATCAGCCAGTGCTACGTCTTCCTGGCTCAAATGCTGAAAAGGAAAGCGCCCTTCAAGCTGTTGCTGGTAAAAACTTAGCACTTCTGCCTGCCAGCGCTGGTTCAGGTGTGTCTGCACCTGCTCCATATTGAGTTTGTTGACCTCTTTTTGTATCTGCAGACTCAAGCGCTTTGCATAAAGTGGCGTACTGGCTTGCCCGGTGAAATAGGGAAAACCTTGTTTTTTAGCCAGGGCTGTTACCAATGCCTGGTTGTTAGCCGAGTGCACCAGCCATTTTGATACTGTCATATAATGCTCTTTCAAGTTGTTTTTGTCTTGCCAGGCGCGTAATTCTGAAAAGGTGTTGCTAATTTCTTTAGCCATTGAGCTGCGCCGCTTTTCATGTTGATTCTGCTCTCCCCGCAGAGTTAAAAAGTCGATGTTAAGGCCAGGTTTATCGTCTTCGTCGTTGCCAGTGATATCGTCTTTATCTTCGAGCAAGCTGGTGTGGTATAAAATCAGCGAATAATAACTATCCAATGGCGATTCTTGCTGCACCAGGCTGGCCAAGAGCGGGGTTAATGCCTTTTTCGGGAAAGATCTTACGGGACGGGTTTGTTTTTCAAAGCGCTGCCAGGTATCAATATATTTAGCAGCGTAATGGCTGCTGAGAAAGGCATAAACCCGGCGTTTAATTGACGTTAATTCATGTGACGACAGCAGATGGCGATAGGTATCAATTAAATGGTCAATCTGGCCTTCCTGGATGACTTTGTTCAGCTCTGCGAAGCCGTCTTTGGTATAGGCATAAGGCAACTGCAGCTTGTCCGCCTTGATGTCGGAGAAGCTAAAAAAGGCATTATCCAGGAGGGGTTTCATGTCAACCTTCTGAGTAAAAGGAGCCTGGGCCATCAAGGTGTTATAGATATAACGGGGAAAGTCTTTACCTGTTACTTGTTTTTTTAGCTGCGCCAGCATTTCCTCGTTGGCATGCCCGGCCACATTGCCTTGTTGCATTAAATCATGCAACATCACTTTAACCGGTTCGCTGTTTTCACCGGTAAGTGGCAGCAGCGAAGCATAAAAGTCTACCAGCTCATGGTGATCTTCGCGTTTACTGTCAAATAAGGCATTATATTTTTGATGAAGCTGCATATAGGTTTCACCCGAGGTATCTGCCTGTTCCAGCAGCCGGGTAATTTTGCTTTCTAATGCCAGTCGAACAAAGCGCAGTAAATAATCGCCATTGAGCTGGTGATAAACCTGGTTGAGCTTATGTTTGACCTGCTGCTCAGGTAACCAGGAAATAACATAGCCGGGCAGTGTTTGCAGATAGCTTTGGCTGATCTTTTTCAATTGCCATAACGTATCTGTCATCGGGCCAAAGGCTGATAGTTGTTGATCATCACCGGCAAAACCAGCTGCTTTGATGTTCACCGTCTCCAGCATGGCCAGGGCTTTTGCGTCTCTGTCGGCATAAAATTGATAGTTACCGTAAATCAGGGCAGAGGTAAGCACAAACCCGGAGACAATGACACCGTAACCGATGAACTTGCGAAAATAATAACGCCGGTTGGCTTTGGCGCGGGAGCCCACCAGTGGGCTTTCCTGTTGGAAAATCCCCGGGAACAGGGCACCTGAAAATAGCGGCGGCTTATCACAGGGCGTCGATTTTACCGGTATGCTGTTATAACCCAGGCGATTGGCGACATGAAAAGACAGTTGATCTAACTGCTGCTCACTTTGTCCGGCACTGGAAAAAAAATAACCGCGAAAAATAAACTTTTCATTGTTCTGGGCCGGCTCAAACACTTTGGCTAAATAACGTTTCAGCGCCTGCTTAAGCTCATAAAATTGAAAGGGGGCGGCGGCAATTACTTTAATACTCGATGTCTGGATCACAGATAACATCCGGTGGTGATGATGCCGGTATAGCTGGGTAAACAGGGTATCAAAACTGTGTTCAAACCATTTTTCATCGAAATCATCCCCCTCTGCCTTTGAGGTCAGACAGCCGAGTAATTGTTCTTGCTCTGTTCCATCAAGCTCGTCAAGTGGCGCACCCAGTGCAAAGGATTCACAAAAATCCTGCAATGCACACAGCTCGGTAATGGAACAGTACACAGGTAATTTTAACCCGGTCATTTGATTGAGCTGGCCGATCAGTTCACGCTGACAAGCGGCTTTGTCACTTAACATGGCGCTATTGTCAGACAAGATGAAAGGCAGTGGTAAATCAAGCAATATCCCGTTCATGGGTTGTCTGGCGCGATACTTTAACACCAGTGCGGCAAAGGCCTGCAACCCTTTGTCCAGCGCTTTGGCGTCCTGGTTGATCACCACCATGACGGCACTTGGCCGCAACCAGAAGGTTAATCCCAGCACCGGCGTTTTATCCAGAGGCTCAAAACCCATGGCTCTCATCTGCGGCGCAAAATGGTCGTGATTACCGCAAAGGCAAAAGTACCAGGGCATATGGTAGGGATCGGGCTTACGGGTTTTAGCCACCAATTGGGCAAACAACAACTTAAGGGGTTTAAGCTGCTGTTGCTCGTTGTCTACCGCCTCTTTACGCTGTTTATGGGGTAATCGGGACCATAAAAATATCAATGCGCCCAGGGTCAGGTAGATGGCCGAGGTTAACGCAATCACAATCCAGGGCTGGCGGTAGAGCATCAGCAAAAAGATCACCACCAATAAGATAAAACCTGCCAGCAATACCAGCGGCAAGCTCAATGATTTGGTTTTATTGTCCACGGTTAGTTTTCCTTCTGGATTAATCGTTTAGTCGACAATTCGGACGACTGTTCATTCGAGGTGGCCGTCGAATTTGCCGGGTTTAAACTGGCCAAATGGGGCTGGCTTGGGGAAAGTTGTTGTTCAATCGCGATAAGGCGTTGCTGGGCCAATTGCTTATGCTGGTAATGCTGTGTCGCCAACAGGTAACAACAGCCCAGCAGGGCAAGGGTAAAAAGCGATTTGTAATAATGGCGGTGTTTTATCCGCTTGTGTTTTAACTGGCGAATATTGCTACAGCCTATCAGCGGCCTGTCCTGGTGATAAGGCGTACAAGCCTTTTCGCACTCGGCGATCAGCTCATTGATCTTTGTTGGTGTGCTATTACGGTATTGCCCCCGGTAGCCCAGTTTTAAAAACAGGTGAACCAGTTCAATCAGCTGAATGTTCTCTTCGCTATTGGCCAGCACTTCGTCAACAATCTCAAAAAATAATTCACCGCCATTGCAATAACCAAACAGCTCACCCACTAAAGTATGGTTTTCCCAGCATATCGTTTCACCCCAGGGGCAATGAATAATTGCCTCATCAATGGCGACGGCATATAAAAAGCAGACCTTGTTAACCATATCATCGGGTATTTGATAATGTTCAAGATACTGCCGCAATTTAAAGACATCTTGTTTTAAGCCGGCTTTAAAGGTAGATGTATCTTCCGGTTGGGATAAGCGCTCTACTGTGATCACAAAACTTAACAGCGGCATACCGGCTAAAACCAGCAAGGAGGCCTGTTTAAAAAAATCCTGCTGACTGATAATCTCACCCTTGCCATCTTGTTTGGAGGCTAACGTGGAGGATACTTGTGACAAAAGTTCGTGATTGGCGTGGGCGCTGGCGGTGATCACCCGGGTTTTGTTGGCATTGACCGCCAGCGCTTTGGCATTGTTTTCTTCAACTACAGTCTCTTCTTCTAAAAAATTCATGCTGGTATACTCCGTTAACCCAGAATATGTAAATACAGCTCAATATCATTTATGCGGCTGTCTACATGCAGGGCAATGATTTCACGCTGATCAAATAAGGTGCGCCATAAGGGATGCTCAGTATTGAGTTCAAAAAAGGCCATATCCCCCCTGTGATTCAGCCCGTTTGGCGCCAGCGGCAGATACCTTAAAGGAATGCCTGACTGGCCGTTTCTGACCAGCTCCATCAGTTTTTCCTGCCCGGCCAGGCGGCAACTTTTCGGCAACAGTTCACGCAGCTGTTCACGGCCTATTGATGACTTCACCCCGAGTACAAAGCGGTGGTGCTGAATTTTGTGGTGCTCGGTTAATTGCACCCTGACAATACGGCGCCGTTCAAATAAACTGAAATCCCATTCCAGGCTCAATACGCTTTCATTTTTCACTAAGGACAGCTGTTGCTTCAGGGCGGCGAAAATCTGGCTGAAGCCGGCATACATATGTTGCGGGTCTAAGGCTTGGGCCGCATCAAGCGGCTGCATTTCCAGGGCGGCGAGCTCCGCGGTTAAGCTGCTTAATTGCTGATATAAGGTGCTCACTTGCAGCGTAGGTGTTGCCAACGCCAGGCTCAGTTCGCTGCACCAGCGGTTTAAGGTTTGTAAATACATGACATCCATCATCAGGCTTTGCTCGCTGTGATGATGCTGCCGGGATTGGAGTTTAGCCGCCACCTGCCGGTTCATATGTGAGATCTGCAGCACGGTATCCTGTAATTGTCCCTGCAAATAACCGGAGGCTTGTAGCTGCAGGCAAGTGGGCATAAAACCTTTGTCAAGGATCACTTCGCCGCTATTGTTTGATTGCAGGATTTTCCCGACCGGGATCACGGTATAAGCGGATAAATCCTCCCCCTGAAATTTGATCTGTATATTGGTCGTGAACAGTTCGGTATCGCAAGTTTCCAGGGATTGCGCTGCCATATCAAACAGCGGCTGGCTAAATGTCTGGTAGCGACATTTTTTCTCATGGCCGCCAAAACTGACCTTACCCTGACTCAGCAGGGGCAGGGCGAGGTAGATAATGACATCGGCACAATTGACCGGCACATCACGCATCACTTCACCGGGTTCATCAAAACAGGTGCCGTCGGGGAAAATACCGCTTAACTTTGACCAGCGTATTTTACCCAGTGCCAGGGCGGCTTCGTCCCATTTAAAGCGGCTCAGGCCGTAATTGTGTCCCTGGGTACGGTTGGCAAAAAAAGCGGCGATATAACTTTGGGTGTGTTTATCGTTTTGCTGCAGGTGCTGTGGCGTAATGAACATGCCTTCGGACCAGACAACATTGGAGGCAATAGACATTATTGTTCCCTTACCATAGGTGTTTGTAAAAAAACGTTGCTTTGGGCGGCAATCAGGGACAGCTGGAGCTTGTGCAGTTTTGCCACCGGAATAATATCTTTGAATTTACCGCCCCGGTAATCGGAGAACTCGCCGAGCACGGCAATATATTGGGTGGCAGGGTTTAAAAACAGCTTAATCTTATGCTGCTGGCTGGGGAAAAATATGCCCAAATGTTTGGAGCGGATCAGGCTGTCAGCCAATACTTTGCGGTCACTTTCATATAAGTCAATAAACCCCAGCTGGTTAAATTCATCATCGTCACTGAGTTGGTACAAGCGTAATGAAATAGGGTGGCTGACTTTTTCCACCAGGGTATTATCACTGCCGGGCACGCCGTTATCGCCTTCATTGACGACCCGGGCAATATTGATGTTCAAACTCAGCACCTGGTTTTTCTCAAACAGGCTGCTGCAACCGGATAAAGCAAAAACGACAATGGTCAGCATAATCGTCAGCCAAACTGTGTAGATCGTTTTTTGTGTGGCTGTTTGTATCACAGTCAACCTGCTCAGGGGGCGCATACGCTTAATGGCACTCATAATTCTTTCTCCGGTTGGTGGCTGGATTTGGCCAGGCAGGACTTGATAAAGGCATCATCAATTTGCTGCTGGCCGGCATAATTTTTAATGACATTTTCAATGTCGCTTAGGCTGTATTTTTTTAACTCATGCTCGGGTGTTTGCTGATGGTTACCGGCTTGTTCTTGCGGCGCTTCATCACAATCAAGGCCGGTGGATAAAATCTCCTCTTCCTGTTGTTCTGCCATATCGTAATCCTTTGGTGTTTCGGGTTTATCTTTATCCATAAACCCCATTGAAAAGCGTTTTTCCACCTGGGGTTGACTGTTTTTGATCACTTTGACCTGGGCATCAAAATTAGAAATAAACATCTGATAATCTGCCATTTCAAGAATATCTCCGTCTTTAAGTACGCAGGTATTGCCGTAACCAAGCGCTTTTTGATTGACCTTGAGGCCGTTGCTGCTCAGATCTTTAATCAGGTAGTCGCCGTTATCGACCAGGGTGATCCTGGCATGCACCCGGGAAAGTTTTTTGCTGTGATCCGGCAATTGGATCTCGCACTCCAGGCTGCGCCCCAAAGCGCCGCCTATGGTGGGCAGATTAAATTCCCGGCGCTCCAGGTGTTCCAGTTCAGGCGTATTAACTACCTGAATACATATACTCATGCTGTCGCCTCCTTTTTATGAATCGTTCTGATTAACCTGCTCGCTTATGCGGCAATTTTTATCCAGGCAACTTTTTTGCCTGAAGTCCCCAAATAGTGTCCTTTGCCTATCTGAAAATTGCTTCCTAATTCAGGTGCTGCCACATAACTTTGCGGCACGTAAAAGCACAGGTTGAATAGTGAGCAATCGCCGATAAAACTCTTGATAAATAGCTTCACCTCAGTGATAAAATCCCGGTCGCTTTTCAAGGCTAAATAATGTGACTGGCTCTCGGGCTTGATTTGCACCTGCAAGGCCCGCTGATATAACTTCGCCCGCTTGCCTAAAACAAAGGCACGCTTTAATGCGTTATTTTCACCGCGCTTACTGCCAATGCGGGTCAGGCATCCTTGAGGCAAGCCACACTGGCGTACTTCGCTGATATCAAGATTGAACTCACAGCGAAAGTGATGTGTCAGGGTGCGTTTTAAATTCACCGGATGACAATGTTTCATTTGCAATAACAGGCCATAAGGTAAACTACCGTTTACGGCTGATAACGCCGGGGGCAAAGAAACCGCCTGCTCAAAGCAAGGTAAAATAGGCCGGCTGGTTAACACTTGCCGACGATTGTCTGTTTTGTTCGAGTCAGCACCGGCATGCGCCACCAGGGCGCCATAGACCCGGCTGCGATAACTGATTTCATAGGCGCGCTGGTCAAAAATAGTTAAAAATGCCTGCATTGCCGGTGATTCCAGGTAGCGGTTTTTTAATAATTGCTGGTAGAAATAATCCGGCAATACTCCTCTGGCACCGCTGAGCGCTTCAAGGCACAGCTGCAGCATTAGCTTATCGTCATCTTCTTCCACCCCCTGAATTTGCGTATCTGGCCCTAAAGGCGCCAGCTCGGCCGTTAACTGCAAGTGTTTATCCGGTGCAGTGGCCAGCAGCAAACGTATCACCTGGACAAAATCGAACTGTTTGGGCTGTGCCTTAACTTGTGCCAGCAATGATGGCTCAAGGGCTTGATCAAGTGCTGTCATCTTTCATCCCAGGGGGTATATAGTGGAAAATCTATACGGCTGTCATCCAGCCCCAGTTGCCTGACAACCACGCTGATATATCGATCAAACTGGCAAAATTGCTGGTAGAAGCCATTGAGCAATTGGGCCAGCAATCCTATGTTTTTATCGGGGTCCAGGGTAATTTCGATATCGGTGCCGGTGACAAACAGGGGTTGTGAGCCAATATTGACCGGGCGGATCCCCGCCTGATGAGTTACCGCCAATATTGCATCACCGCTCTCGCAATAATGACCGGGAGCGGCCAGTTGAAAAATGGTTTTCAGTGCTTGTTCCGGGGCAGGGTGATCCAGCAAAGCACTCAGTGATGCCCCTAGTAATTTAACCAGGCGCCATTGGCTGCTGCTATCCAGTGACGGATATTGCGGCGCCGTTGGTTTGCTGGTTAAAATCAATTGGCCTGGAATATCCACCGCCTGTTGACTTAAAGCGGCACTGCCGGGTTTGAGGTTACAAGGCAAATTCCCCTGGCAGCACCATAACTCTGCCAGCAAGAGTTTCGCCTGTTGCGGTGCTTGCTCTGTCATAGTCAGCGATAAACGGGTTTGCCATTGCCCTATGGCATCCACTTTTTGTTCACTCTGCCAGCGTAATCCGGCATACAGGGGCTGGTTTTTTTGCTGTTGGGGTGTGCTTTCTCCGGCAAACTCTTCCCGAAATAGCGGAATAAGCTCTTGCTCACCCTGATCACTTAATTCTGTTACTTTGGCTATGCTGATGATTTGCAGCGCACTGTTAACATCGGCTTCGGCGACAACCGGCACATCAAGCTGGCTAAAATCATAAATCACAGGTTCGGCACTGGCACTAAAGCGGTTGAGCACCGGAATAACATTTAGTGCCAGCAAACTGTCATTAAACAAGTACAATAAATGCTCGGGTACTTGTTTCAGGTAGACATTTAGCTGCAGTTTATTGCCCCTTTGCATGCCCATCTCTTTACCCAGTGTTTTGAGGGTGAAAAACCGCCCTTTATCCTGAAAAGCCAGGTAATCCCGTAACATATCCAGACCGCTGAACTGACCTTTGCCATAGGGTAAAATCTGAAAGTCACCGTCGCATAACTTGCTTTGCAAGCGGTCAGGGGCAATTAACTGTTCATGAACCGGGGAAGTGCCGGTACTTTCCTTACTGTTTGGATTGCTATCAACCCCGGTTAAGGTGATCGCGACACATTGGGTTAACAGCAGCTCTATGATATGCCGGCTTTCCCTTTCGTCTCCCTGAATGAAAAAGTCAAAATCACCATAGTTGGTGCCGTAAAAGTCCTGAGCTAGAGTCAGTTCAATAGACAGCTTGGCATTGGCCTGGTGTGCGAGGCTGGGCGGATCACGATGAAAAGGTGCGATTTCGATATTGACACCAGCGAGTTGATAAGGATTAACCTTGATTGGCGTGGTGGATAAAAATTGCACTACTTGTTTATGCGGACCGTTAAAAGCGAACTCGGTAGCGGCAGGAATGTTAATGGCATGAGTTAACTGCTCTGTTTCTGCTTGCTCATCTTCAGGCGGGGCCAGTGCCAGGCAGGCAAAAGATGGTGTGATTTCAAGCATCGCCGGATATAACAGCTGCAGTAATGCCGAGCCGATCCGCGGCATCTGTTGATCCAGGCGTTGCTGGGTATTGGCCATTAACAGGGCCATGCCATCGATTAAACGGCTGATATCCGGGTCTTCTCCCTTGAGTCCCAAATCTCTGGCAGCCCCGGGATATTGCAGGGCGAACTGATCCAGTGACTGGCGTACGTAAGCCAGCTCCCGTTCATAGTAACGTTGTTGTTCACTGGAAATTGTCATTATCCGACTCCTTTATACTCAGGGTATTCATATCAATATCCAGCTCAAAGGCTTCTGCTTCAGCGCCGTCGAAGGTGCTGTAATCTTGGTGTTGGTGCGACTGGCAATATTGTGCGATCAGCCGGGGATCTATGTTGGCGCTCAGGTGAAAATGCACCGCCTGCTTATTATTCGGGTGCTCGATTACCAGTACTTTGATCTGACTCAGGCGGGGTTCGCTAAACGCGATGGATTGTGCCAGTTGCAAGGCAAAATTATCGGCATCCATAAAACGGTTATTTGACTGGATATCAACCACGCCATAGCGCCAATTGGAACTTTGTATCTGTGCTAAGCGACGATCCAGCACCACCATAGGGGCTTCGCTCTGTAATAAAGACTGCAAATTGAAGCTGATAGACTCAAACAGGGCATTTTTACCGTTAGCCTGGTTTGTTGTCTCCTTGGCCCCGGCATCGCTGTTATCACTTGACTGTTTGGAGAAAAAGGCCTGACAAAAACTCATGCTATACTCTCCTCTGGCATAGCCTCCCCCGGCGCATCTTCAGGGGAAAATACTTCCTGGCCGTCTCTGGTGTTGAGCACTACTGCACCATTAAAACTGTCGAATTGATACTGTGGCTGCAGGCAGACATCGGTAATATAACGGCCGCTGATATATTCGGACTCAGTGACTGTGATACTCGCCATACGCAAGGGATAGCGGGTCAGTATTGCCTCATCGGTTGAAACCACCTGGGAGCAATATTGCTCTATCCATTGTTGCAGCTCTTCCTGACATTCCTGTACCGAGTGGTAACTGCCGATCAATTCGCGCATTTTGGCTTTTAAACAATGGCCGATACGGCAGCACAGTAGGCTGGTTTGCAATAACGCTATAACCTGCTCATTGTCATTCTCCGTGTGCCATAACGAGCGGTTATCGACATAAAAATAACGTTCACTGAGCGGATTGCGGGTCAGGGGAATAAATCCCTGTTGGGCATAAAACTGTGCTATGTTGCCAAACAGGCGCACCCTGGGTTGAGGGGCCTGTAAATGGCTGTTGTTCTGGCTGCTTTCATCGCCTGAACCGGCATCCGGCGGCAAGTTCAGCAATGCCCCCTGATATTTTCCCTGCCAGCGGGATTTCATAAAACCAAACCAGCCAATGCGCTCAAATTCACGGATAGCAGTAGTCACAAAACCGAAGGCGGCATTGCCCCAAAGCCCGTCGCCTTGTTGCTCGCTAAACATAAAGCCGATATTGAGCTGATGATAACCGGGGCGTAATTGCAACGACGGCATCACCAGCCCTAAAAAGCGCGATAACGGCTTATTGCGCAGTTGTTGCCAACTGTTAAAATCAGGACCGTTAATGATACGCTCGATACGGTTAATGTCTGCCAGCCAGTCGGCATTGGCGCTGCCAAAAAAGTCGTCTGCCGCCGCCAACACCACGGGAGATAAGAGCATTTCACCGAGACTGCCCAGTAACTCCAGGGTATAGAGCTGGTCAAACGTCTCTTCTCCTTGCTGATCGATATTAACCTCATGGTCAACCACCAAAATACCAAAGGGCTCTCCCCCCAGGGTATTGAGCTCATCGGGAGCGGTTTTACGGTATATCAGGCTGCGTTGCAGGGCTGCTGACTGGTTGAGGTCTTTTGACAGGTTCAGCCAGTCAATATCCAGCACCTTGACCTTGACCCGTCTGGCATTGACATTTAACACCAGTAGCGAATGCAGATTGCGCCAGCTGGCTTCCAGGGTGCGAAAACACGGTTCGCTTATGATGGCGCTTAACTGCGCGGACAATTGCCGGTCAAGCCGGGCCAATACCCGCACCAGCAGGTATTTCAGTTGCCGTTTTGACAGTGAGTTCAGTGTTGATAACTGCTGCTCCTGCTCAGATGTAAACTGCTGCGTCGCCATAATAAACTTCCATCATAAAAAACCTTATCAGATCGCAAACCCTGGATCCTAAGCCCGTAATTCAGCTGTCTAACCCGGCAGTTTTGCCACCATGCGAATGGAACTGGTCAGCTCTTCCATTTGCAGCCAGGGCTGCAGGTAGGCTACCGCGGTATATGCCCCGGGTTTGCCCGGTTGTTCCACTACGGAGATTTTACTGGCCGCCAAAGGAGTACGTGCCCGCTCGGCATTGCCCAGAGCACCGGCATTGGTGTACTGGTCGATCCATTCCTGTAATTCTTTTTGAATATCAGGCGCTTCCATGCTGGAGCCAATATTGTCCCGGCCAATGACTTTTAAGTAATGGGCGATGCGGGTTGCCGCCATCACATAGGGTAAACGGGCGGAAATCGCAGCATTGGCGGTGGCATCATCCTGGGTATAGGTTTTGGGTTTCTGCACCGTTTGTCCGCCCATAAATACACCGAAGTTGGTGTTTTTTTCATGGACCAGGGGTAAAAACCCCAGGTCGCTGAGCTCTTTTTCCCGCTCGTCGGTGATATTGATCATGGTGGGGCAATGCTGCACCGGATCGCCGGCATCGGACTTGTAGATGAGGGACGGCAGGTTTTCGACTTTGCCGCCGTTGTTTTTACCGCGGATGGCGGTACACCAGCCAAATTCACTGAATGCCTGGGTCATTTTCAAACCGGCGGCAAAAGCCGAGTTAGACCATACCAGTTGATCATCGCTGGTCGGGCGAGGTTTGCCTTCGCTGTCGAGCGCCATTTCTTCATAAACAAAACTTTCTGCCTCCAGGGACTTTTTGCCGTAGGGCAGACGGGCCAAGGTGCGGGGCAGGGTTAAGGCAACATAACGGGCGTCATCGCTGTCCCTGAATGCGTGCCAGGCAGCATATGACGGCGATTCAAAACCGGTGGCAATGGGTTTATGCTCATTAAAGGTTTTAAAGCTGTCGAGCTCAAACATTTCTGCCCCGGCGGCGGCAATAAAAGGGGTATGGCAGGCCGCTGCCGTTTCTCCCATATAACGCAGCAAATTAATATCGGCGTCGCTGTTGCTAAATTCATAATCGCCAATTAACAAGCCATAGGCTTCACCGCCGCTGGTGCCGTATTCTTCCTGGTAAATGGTTTTGAAAAAGCTGCTTGAGTCTACCGAAGCAACGTCTTCAAACTGCTTTTGTAAGTCTTTTTGGCTAAAGTCCACTACCTTGATTTTCATTTGCGGGCCGGTATCTGTGTCCCCCACCAGGCCATATAAACCAAGCCAGCTGCCTTCAAGTTTTTGAAAGGCATCGTTATGCAAGATTTCCGACATTTGCTCCGATAAACATTTGTCGATATGTTCAATAGCTTTTTCAATAGACTGGGTGACATTGCGATCCCAGACCACGACATTTTCCAATGCCTGGTCGATCACATTTTCCACCAGCTCCCGGGAAAGGTCATTGGCGGTTTGCGGCATGGCATCTATGATTTGGTTGAGCAGGCTGGCCTGCTCATTGCCATCGCTGTAGTCGGCTTGGGCTGTTGCCTCCATGGTAGTATCACTCATCGCTGCTCTCCGTTTCAGTTTGTTTCTTGGTCTTTAAGTTGAGCTCTTCTGACAGCAAGGCGATGGCCTCGTTGTCTTGTAAAAGGTTGTTGAGTAAGCCGTCAAGTTCGCGCGAACGGTCAACTTTGGAGAGCAAGGTTTTCAGTTTTACCCGGATGGCTACCAGTTTTTTTAATGGCTCTACCTGTTCGATAATTGAGTCGGGTGAAAAGTCTTTAATCGAGGTAAAGTTCAGATCGACATTAAAGCGGCTGTCATCATTTTTCAGGGTATTGTTGACGGCATAGCTCAGCCGCGGGGCAATACGTGTCATCACCTGATCAAAGTTATTTTTGTCAATATTGATGTATTCGCGGTCGGCCAGGGCGGGTTTGTCTTCTCTGTGGGCTGAAAAGTCTCCCAGTACCCCTACCACAAAAGGCAGTTCTTTGGTTTGCACCGCGCCGTTGGTTTCAACATCAAAGGTAATGCTGACGCGGTTTTTACTGACCCGCTTATGTTGTGAATTTAACGCCATTTTAGTTCTCCTTGAGGAAAAATAGGATTATAAAGAGGCCCCTGAGACCATTTCGGCTTTAGGCACGTCGTAGGTAACGGTGGCATTTTTGCTGACCGTGCCTTTCTCATCTTCGGTGTGAAAGACATTTTCGATTTTGGTATAGGTCAGTGAAAAACTTTCGGAAGGTTCGCCGCCGGCATGGGACTGGGTTTGATAGTTGGAAATTCTACAGCCGGACAGGTTATAGGTAATATTTTGCGATACCCCCTTGCCGTCACGGGACGGTTTAGTGACAAAAATATTAACCCCTTTGCCTTCATTGCCGGGAGAATACAATAAAGTGATCAAATAAGGGGTAGCGCCGTCACAGGTGCGGCTGATGTTCAGCTCTCCCAGGACCACTATGCCCTTGTCGGCATTGTTGGCGTTACCCACTTCCACTGAGGTGCCCCTGACGGCGCCCCAGGAAATGCTGTCGAGTTTAAACAGGCCTTTTTTCTTGTCTATCTCAGTGACAGTTGCGCCGCCGTCTACCTTGTCGAGTTTATCGATTTTCATAAAAATGGACATAATATGCTTCCTGTATTGTTGCTTGTGTTGTGTGTTAAAAGTAATCGTTAAGGGGTGAAGCTAATCATCTTCGGGTGGCGACAGGTTTTTCAGCCCCACCAACAGCTCGCACCGGCTATACGCCTCTTCGTTATCCCCGAGTAATTCCGCCATGACTTCGGCCAATGAGGTGTGGCCCCAATGGATTGCTCGTTCTAGTTGAAAACTGACCGGGCTATGGGGTTCGGTGCGGGTAAAAAAATCGGCCAGCTGTTGCAAATAAACAAAGGCTTGCTCGCGGGTTAAATCTTCCGGTTTAAATAAAACGGCTGCCGCTTGTTGCGCTTCTTTTAAAGGCGGAGTTCCCTGACTGGCTGTTGCCGGTAACTTGTCAACCAAGGCTAATGCTGCCTGTGCTTCTTCGGGAGGCTGCAAGGGGTTATTCACCTGCGGCGAAAAAGCTGTTGTCGTTGTGTTTTCTATTGCCTGGTGATTGCTTGTTGGAGTCGCTGATAGTAGATGTTCGCTAAGTTTCAGCTGGCCTTTGCTCAGGCTGCAAATGGCCTCTGCCAATTGCTGAAGCGGGCTGATAAGAAACTTGATATCAAGTTTAGAAAAACAGACTTTCCCGCCTGTGGTTGCCGGCATATGCGGATGTTGGCTCAGCTGCTTTAAGGTGTGCTCTATGGCTGTGAGCAGCGTAATTGAAGCGTTAATTTTTGCTAACTGTTGGGTGAGTAACCGGGCCGAATTTTCGCTTTGCTCCCCCTCGATGTCTTGCTGAAACTGCTTTAAATGACCATATTGGCGGGCGTTGAGGTAATGAAAATAACGCTTTTCACCGCATAGGGGCAAATAAGGCAAAAAACGGGTTAACAGGCCGCTGTCACGGTTTTCCCCCAGCCATTGCAACAGGGTGTTTTGATAGTGTTCAAAGACTTGTTCAACCTTGCTGGTGGCGGCTGTTTTATCTCCGGGGGGGGAGTCGAACTCTTCATTGTCAGGCTGCTCAGGGCTTATTTCTTCAAGGCTTATTGTTTCAAGGTAGGCCAGCCCCTTTACCAATACCTGGTGGATTTTTTCCAGCGACTGTTCGAACCCATCGAAACCAGCTGGTAGAAAAATACTGGCCATGTTTAACCAGCAACACAGGGTGATATCGCCGTTATAGACAGTTAACTCTTGCTCGCAGGCTTGATTAAAAGCTTGCCAGGCCTGGTTGTTGGCTTGCATCAGCCGGGGATCCGCTTGGGATTCAGGAGTTTCAAACAATACGCGAAAACCCGATTGCGCCTGATTAAATAGATTGCGTAAACGGCTATAAAGCGGCGCATCCTCTTTGAGCACTGGGCTAAAGTAATCCGCAGGCAAAACTGTGTCTGCTGTTGAATGTGCCTGAGAGCTGGTTGCCATAAAACTAAACCTTTTACCGGATGTCAGTGACGTTGAAATATGTTGCTAACTCTAGCAATAAATCTCCCGGCAAAAAGCGCAACATTGTGATGCAAACGTGAAGATTTTCTTAACATTTGCATCACAATTGTTCGATAGCGTTTGGCATCGGCTTGCCCTAGAGTAAAAAGTGTTCCTCAGGCGGGCAGTGAATGAAAAAGCACTTGTTTATTCATGAAAAACAAATCGTCTGATAAGCGCTAAACAGCCTTGTAAGGCGATAGGTTTTCTGGGGAGCGCAGAGAAAAGAGTATAGGCGCATGACCGGCAGGGTTTATAGCAGCAAGTATCATTATTAATCTTTGGGATAAGGCATAAGCAGCAATGAAAACTCACTTACAGTTAAAGGACAGCAAAGGTAACAGCTACAACGCGTATAACATGCGTTATAGCTCGGTTATGTCCCAGGGTTATCAATTGCAGGTTGAGCTGGAATTTGACCAGGAAGAAAATCTGGAAAAAGCCCGTGAGCTATTGGGTGAATTTGTCAGCTGCCAGCTTTTTGCCAAATCTGATTGCCAGGGAGAGCCGCTGTTTAGTCGCAGTGGTTTAGTGCAGCAATTGTCTCAGTTGCCTTTTAGCCATAACCGCTTGCAACTGATTGCGGTGCCTTTTATGACCTTGTTGCATCACAGCAACCGTTTTCGTGTTTTTCAAAACAAAAGTACCGCCGATATTGTTAAATCAATACTGGATGAAACCGGCTTTTCCAGTTGTTTTAAAATGGGCAAGATGCCCAGCAGCAAGCGGGAATTTTGTCTGCAATTTGACGAAAGCGACGGCGACTTTGTTAAACGTTTGCTGGCCGAAGAAGGCATTCACTTTTTTGACCAGCAACTGAAAGAGAATTACCAGTTGCATTTTCACGATGCCAGCCTGCCGTTTAAACGTGAACAAATTATCAAGCTGGCAAGCGATAATAAACCGGATATCAGCCGGGCTCGGCTCAGCGACTGGCAGCAACAATTGCAGTTTCATGGCCAGCAGCTACAGCTGGGTAGCTGGGATGACAGCAAAGGCAAATGGGTTGCCAGCAAGGTTTTAAACAGCAGCTTTGCCAACGGCAGCAGCAAAGGCCTGATGCATTATCATTATCCTGCGGCCATGGTGGGGGAAGCCTGCGACAGCAGCGCCGCCAATGCGCTGGTGAAAAAACGCCTGTTGCAAAACCAGTCAAACTACCAAAGCTTTACCGGCACTACCGACAGCTACGAGATTGCACTGGGACAAACCATAGATGTAAAAGATCAGGGGTTGTTTTTGGTGACCGGTGTTGAAGAAAGCTTTGCCATCGACGATAACAATGGCGGAGTATACCAGTGCCGGTTCGATTGTATCCCCGAAGGCCAGAGCTTTTTCCCCGAATTTATTCCTAAACCCCAATTAAACGCCTTGCAATCGGCGCTGGTGGTGGGCAGCAATAAGGCCAAACCCAATCAGGATGCACAGGGCAGGGTGCGGGTTAAATTTCACTGGGACAATAGCGACGGCGATAAAACCAGTTGCTGGTTGCGGGTAGCGCAACTGATGGCAGGAAAAAACTATGGCATGCAGTTTATTCCCCGGGAAGGCCAGGAGGTCTTGGTGAACTTTTTGGGGGGGGACCCCGACAAACCTGTGATCACCGGTTGCGTATATAACCAGCAACAACCGGTACCCGATGCCAAGGCGAATAGTACCGTTTCTACCATTCGTACCCAGCTCGATGGCAAGGCCAACGAAATTGCCCTCGATGATAAAAAAGATGCCGAAAAACTCAGCCTTAATGCCGGACGGGACTTTGAACTGACGGTTGGTAATGATGCGTTAACTACCGTTACCGGAGAATCTAAAAGCACCATCAGTAAAAAGTTTACCCTGGTTTTAGAAGATGATGCCGATATCAAGATCAGCAAAAAAGCCGATACCCAGAGTAAAAGTTATAGCGTTACCGCCGAAGACGAATTAAAGCTGGTGGTTGGTGATAACCAGTTGATTATTAATAAAGACGGCATTGAGCTTAAGGCGAAAAAAATTGAACTCAGTGCCGACAAGGCACTTAAGACTAAGGCTGAATCGATAGCACTTGAAGCCAAGAAAAACCTTAGCGCCAAAGGTAAAAACATCACACAAAAAGCCAGTGGCAAACTCACCATGAACAGCACCCAAGCAATGTTACTGGACAGCAAAAATAAAATCACCTTAGCCAGTGTTCAAGACCTGGGATTGAGCGCCAAGGCAGGGCAGTTTAAAGGCGAAGGTAAAATGGGAATGAGCCTTAAAGGTTTGAAAATTGATATTGCCGGACAAGCCATGGCTAATGTTAAAGCGCCCTTAGTTAAAATAAATTAATAGGACTGAGCATCATGGATAATACGCTTTCTAATAAAGAAGCCTCTAACAAACAAGGCATTGATAAACAGTCCGTTTATAAAAAGTTCCCCTATGCCAGTATTGAACCTTTATTAGTGCATTTTGACTTAAGTGAACAGGCGCTGGAACATGTCAAACCGCAGATGCCACCGGCCGAAGCGCTGGCACAATTGTGGACGCAACAACTTTATATTGATGCCATCAACCTATTGGCTTACAGCCTGCCGCGACGGGAAAGTATCTGGTGGGCCTGTCAATGTTTAACTTTACGTCAGGCGGTATTTTCTGAGGTGCAAATTGCCTGCTTGGACAATGCCAAACTCTGGTTGCAAGACCCGGTGGAGGTATTACGCCGCCGCGCGGAATATTATGCAAAACGTCTTGGTAGTGATTGTGGCCCTGGCTGGCTGGCGCTGGCGGTGTTTTGGAACGGCAGCGGCAGTATTATCGCCAGTGGTGAGCCTGAGGTGATGCCTAAGCCGTTCTTATATGCCGCTGCGGTTGCAGGTGCGGTTAACCTTACCGGGGTTAAACCGGAGCAATCCGAAACCGTATTGTCGGAATATTACCGGCGGGTGTTTGATAGCGGGCTTGATATCGCCAGCGGTGGCCAGGGCGTTTTGTCTGCGGATATGTTGACTGAGAATAGGCTGAGTGTTGGTGATGAAGAAAACGAGCAGATATTGGCAGAGGAAACAACCATGGACGAGGAAGTCTAGTTATGGGTACCCCGGTTGCAAGAATCGGCGATATGCATCTTTGCCCTATGGTCACGCCCGGTACACCGCCTATCCCTCATGTTGGCGGGGCTGTTGTTGGCCCGGGGATTCCAACGGTATTAGTGAGCAATATGCCGGTGGCGACTTTAGGGGATAATTGTGTTTGTGTTGGGCCGCCGGATGTTATTGCTATGGGGAGTCCGACTGTATTGATTGGTGGAAAGCCGGCAGCCAAGATGGGCAGCACTTGTGGTCATGGTGGGAGTATAGTGGTGGGCTTTCCCGGGGTTTTGGTGGGGTGAGGGTAATCACTGCTTTAAAAGGGCTATGACCCTAATTATTCCTTCTTTTTTATTTAAGAAATGTTGAACGAGACAGGGCTAAGGAAATGACAAGAAATCACTGGGTAGAGAAAAGAACCGATGGAGAGAGTAAAAGACCTGTACAGCCTGGGAAGGTTAATAGGTCCACTAATCAGCCCACAAATACAAATGGAATATGGTACTACAATCATCTGGCAGCGGCGACAGGAGATATTCGCGCGTACGCTATATTGGGGTTATACAATAGAATTAAAAATCCACAAAGTCGAGTTTCGCTTATTGTGAAAAGCGGCATGAGTGGATTTATGCAGAAATTCCTGACCGATTGTCATGTAAACGTATTTCCGGAGGTAGGAGATTTACCCCGACCGAATAAGCAGGCACCGAATTATTGCACCTACGCGAATCCTGGGAATTTATTCGAATTCCAAAAGGACGTAATGAGTGCAGCTGCCAATGTACCACAAGAAGTTAGGGAACTTAGTAACTTAAATATGGTAATACCTCTGGTGCGTACTTCTCTGGGCGTACAAACGGGCTTAATGGGGACAGACACTTTAATTATACATGTAAAACCTAAAGCTTATAATGGCCTAAACTGTGGGGATCGGAAAGCTGGTATTAATTATCATGAGGAACATAAACTCAGTTACACACTCTGCTTGGCGTTGGCTAAAGTAGCGTTAGGCGCGGGGTGGAAAGTATGGATAAATGATGATCATAATCGAATTGGCGATAAACCGAGTTCGGCGTTATCTGGGGACACATATGATCGAGCAGACAACATTCTCTTGGCTGCGGGATATACACAGGAGCGTATAGATTTTATGGATCTATGGGGAACTATTGAATCCACCCCTCGCCAAGGCTTAACAATGCGCGAACAATACATAAATATGGCTAATTACGGGACAACTAACGTGAGGCACGTCGGTGGCCGGAGCGGGCACCTTGAGTTTATGATGTATCTTGGACAAAAAGTCTACTATTGTGAAGAGCCGGGAGCACAAGGGGCTAACCGGATTTTCACCACATTTGGTACACTACAGTACCAAGGTGAAACTCTTATGAATCGATGTGTGATGATTCCAACCACGGCAGGCGGGAGGGCTGAGATGGAGTACCGCTATGAAGCCACACAGTTAGCTCGGTTCGAATGGCTCTTTAGTAACACAGCTCAGTATCCAAGAGAAGACGGGCTGTTAGTCGACCGGAAAAGTAGGGTTCCTGTTAGTGAGAGTAGTGTGGATCGATACAAGGTTATAGCTTTAAAGGAACTAGTGACTAAGCTAGGGCTTCCTGAAAAATAAAAGGAAAATAAAAGGGGCCGAGCCGAGATAAAAAGGGTCAGAGCCGAATTAAATGAAGAGCGATCACTGATTTAAAACGGTTCAGATCCCTTTATTCTTTGCAATTTAATTTGAGGGAACAATATGTTGAACCATTATTATTATGCATTTACATGTGAAGGTGATTTAATTTATCAAGGTATAAATGAGAATGCAGCTCGTTTGTTAAAAAATAAAAACATGGACTTTAATACATCGGGAGCAATAATATTTAATAGTAATACACAAGTTCAAAGGCTGATTGAGGTGCAACAGGACTTATTAGTGCGGCTAGTATCTGAGAGACGGGATTGGGAGCAAAATGAAAAAATCGCGAAGGACGAATGGACTAAACGCTACAACATTTTAACGAACCCTAATATTGATGAAAGGGAGAAGATACGAGCAAAAGGTACTGTTGCAGGTTGTGAGGAAGCGGATGCGGATGCAGTTTATTGGGGTGAACAAATCTTAATAAACTTCTGCCAGCAGCGCGCTGCGAAAGAGACTAAACTGGTGATAGATGGACCGAACAACGGATTAGCCAAGCTAAATAATAATTGTGTTTTAAGTATTCTGGGACATGGCAACAAACAGCTAGCCGAGCTAACCTCTAACAGTTCAAAAACAAATCCTATTTCCATTTCTATAATAGATTTAGCTGCTCTGCTGAAAAACAGCCATCTGACGAGGGAGTTCATGCATTTTAGGTTAACTGCGTGCGCGGGTGCGGAGTATAGGGCAATTGAGAGGGCAGAGGTGTGCGCAAAAAGCTCAATGCATTTTGTGGAGGTCATGGACAACCCTAACTCTATTTCACGTACTAGCATGGCGGGGCAACTGCTTCTAGCATTGCGCGAGACATTTGGATCTGCTGTGGTGAAAGCGTATCCTGGGGAGAGTATTATGTTGCCTAGAGTAGATGGAGTGATGGCGGTGCGTATAAACGGAGAGTATTATCAAAGGGGGCGTGTGGCTCTAACTTTTAGATAAAAATAAAGAATAAAAGGGGTCAAAGAATAAAAGGGTTCAGAGCCGAATTAAGTGGTCTATGCTGTGAGGTATAGGCCATTTTTATTTAAGGGGGAGGCAAATGCCAAGGAAACCGAGAGCTTCGGCGGCAGGGGTTCCAGAGCATGTGATTCAGAGGGGGAATAATCGTCAGGTTATTTTTGCCAATGAAGAAGAACAGAAAGCGTACATGACATGGCTGAATCAATATGCAGAAAAATACCAAGTAGCGGTTCATGCCTGGGTGTTAATGACCAACCATGTTCATTTATAGTGCACGCCTAGCAATAGCACAGGTATATCGCAGATGATGCAGGCGCTGGGGCGTATGTATGTGAGGTATTTCAACAAGTGTTATCAGCGAACTGGCACGTTATGGGAAGGTCGATACAAGTCTTGTTTGGTAGAGGAAGAAACTTATCTATTACAACTTTATCGTTATATTGAGCTGAATCCTGTGAGAGCGGGGATGGTAGCCGATCCGGGTGAGTATCGTTGGTCTAGCTATCAATGTAATGGGCTGGGTAAAAAGAGTGATTTGTTATCAGCTCATGGGTTGTACCTAGCACTAGGTACGACGAATAAAGAGCGGCAAACGAACTACCGTGAATTGTTTAAGTATCATGTTGAAGGCAAATTATTGGACGATATCAGACAGGCAAGCAACAAGGGGTTGGCGCTGGGTAATACATGTTTTATTGCAGACGTTGAAGCCATGACAGGAAAACGGTTGGTTGAAGGAAAAAGAGGAAGGAAGATAGGATGGAGAAAGCAAGCAAAGGGCAATCACTAATTTAAAAGAGACTGTCCCGTATTCTGTGTAACTGCCAGTTTTATATAAAGTCTTTTAAACGGTCTTCGAACTCGATCATAAACCGGTTCAGGGCCGTTTTCCAATTTCTTATGGGCATCGTCCATTTTTTCGAAGCCTCCCGTATTGCCAAGTAAACGACTTTCTTCGCTGAATCATCGGTGGGAAACAGCTTACGTTTATTGATGGCTTTACGGATCACACTGTTCAATGATTCAATCGCATTCGTGGTATAAATGGCTTTTCTTATATCCTCAGGATATTTGAAGAGCGTATTCAAGTTTGCCCAGTGAGCATGCCAAGAACGGCTGATTTGAGGGTACTTTGCATCCCATTTTTCACTAAATAACTCCAGTTCCTGCAAGGCTTCTTCTTCGGTCATGGACTGATATATTTTCTTTAAATCGGCCGACACCACCTTGTAGTCTTTCCAGGGCACATATTTCATCGAATTGCGCACCATATGTACGATGCAGAGCTGAATTTGAGCCTGAGGGTACACAGTATTAATCGCATCAGGGAAACCTTTAAGACCATCAACACAGGCAATTAAAATGTCTTTCACACCACGGTTTTGTATTTCAGTTAAGACACTCAGCCAGAACTTGGCCCCTTCATTTTCAGAGAGCCACATGCCCAACAGCTCTTTACGCCCTTCAAGGTTGACGCCTAGCGCCAGGTAAATAGCTTTGTTGATGACACGCTTATCTTGCCTGATTTTTACGACAATACAGTCCAAGTAAACAATCGGATAAACAGCATCAAGTGGCCGGGATTGCCATTCAACGACCTGTTCAATGACGGCATCAGTAACACGGGAAATGAGCGTTGGCGAGACATCGGCACCGTACATTTCCTTAAAGGTTTCCACAATTTCCCGAGTAGTCATGCCCTTGGCATAAAGGTGAAGGATTTTATCATCCATCATGGTCAGGCGAGTCTGGCTTTTTTTAACGAGCTTAGGCTCAAAACTACCTTGCCGGTCTCGGGGCGTTTCAAGTTCTACGTGGCCGTCTTCGGTTCTGACGGTCTTGGAAGAATAACCGTTACGGCTATTCTTTGAATGGGACTGCTCATGCCGGGCATAACCCAAGTGCTCTTCAAGCTCGGCATTTAGCGCAGCTTCAACGGTTACTTTGGTGAGCATCTTTCTAAAATCAGTTAAGTCTTTTTCAGAACGAATGCTTTTGGCTGCTTCCTTGGCAAATGCCTCTAGTTCTTTTTTATTCATAGTCTGCCTATCCTTAAACTCTGGTTAGAGTATCGTGTGATAGGCAGTTACACAAAATTATTTACAGTCTCTCGGTTTTTTGTACAGCATCCCATACAGTATTCATAATTAGCTCCAGCATTAAATGCAAACACAGCCTGATTTTTCCCGTCTTTTATACTAAAACTACTAGGTGAATTCTTCACCAGCGAGGTAATTAAAAAGAGCATCAACAGGTAAACTAAGCGCTCCCCCTAAGTGTTGACCCACTCAGAGGAAGCTAACCACAACAGATACTACAGAGGTATCCATCATGGCTAACCCTAATGATATGCCAGAGTTTCACTCGGTTAAAGTTTATTTAACAGAAAATATACCTGGCCCCCGACACTCACCTGCAACACATGTAATTAATGCCAGCCATAGCGACTTTATCAGCCGTCCATGGTTAACTGCTAAGGGAGGGAGCTATCATGTCTGAATTCCCCTCTGACACTCCGGGTGCTTCACAAGATGCTCCCCTTGAAACTCCCCTGGATGAAAAAGCCAAAAGAGATCAGCTGGCAAGTGAATTTGTCGATCTTTGTGACGATTTTTACAAATTCAGTCAGGCATGCGCTTTTCTCTGTGATGCTTTCGCCGCGGTTGCCCGCGAACCCGAGTGTATCACTGAAGACACCAGTGAAGGCTTTGGTCATGTGGGCTACTGGCTTAAGTGTCAGCTCAGAGATTACCGGGAGAAAATAGAAAAGCAGCAGGAATATTGGTGCAAGTTTAACCGTAAACAGTAATGTTAAATAAGGTTTAAGCGAAAAAGTAACGGGTGAGTTAGCGGAAATTCTGGTTTCGGCTATGCGATGGCTCACCCGTTTTATATAACCTCCTTATTAACTAAATGATATCCATTTTAAAATCAATGGTTTATTGGTCGCGGCTTATTGTTGCTAATAATAGCTGACAATCATTAACGGTTTGTTTTACGTCGTGTTTATCTTACTTACCAAGGGAGGGGTCTGGCTGAGTCTTCCGTATTAACATGTTAGGAGTACACTTGAGCAGGCTGTTGCGGCAAGCGCTTTGCTGCTCCTGAAACTGTTTTATGTCGACCAGCTCATTTGTTTCAGCCGCTGGGTAATCGTTACTGGCATTATGATGCTCGCACCATAGATGTATTGATTTTTCGGTTACGGAAAAAGATATCGCAGATAAGTCTTAAGCACGGCTCGCTGCAAACAGGATACGGCACCGGGTATCGATTAAAATCGCTGCTACCAGACAGGCCTGAATAAGTGATATACGCCGATGGGAATTTGCTCGGTTAATTTTGTCTGCTCATTATGGGCTAACTGCTGTTAACAATAGAGAATAGCGTTACGCCATAGGTGCTTAACGTAAATTGGGCAAGGTGTAATGGCGGGGTAATAAACTTAATAGATGATTCCTAGTAAACTGATTTCATCACAAATAAATGGACTTGAATAACGGATGTAGGTTGTTTTAAGCCATTGGCAGTAGAGGGAGTTATGATGAATCAACAATCGGATAATAAAACACGGCAATCATTATCGGTACTTTTTCTGGCACGGCCGAGTGCTCCGGCCCATACCTTGTTACATGCGATGGGGCAGGCAGGTTTAACCATCGATTTGCAATTGTTAACTAAGGCTCAGTTAGACAGACTAAAAGTGCAAGATCATGATCTGGTGGTGGTAGATGTCGACACAGAAGCTCCTTCAAATGAATTAATCACCAGTTATTTAAGTGATATCAAAGCAACCGGGATAGTGGCTGTACTCAGTAATGATACCGCTGAAAACCGCTTAATGGCGCTTACTTATGGTGCAGAGTTATTGTACTCGGCCAGTACAGACCTTAAGGAAATGCAGTTATTGTTGCGCAATTTGATCGCTCGTTTTAATAGGCCGGCTATTAACAGCAGTTTCAGGGGAGGTATAAGCTACCGTCCCGGTACTGCCGCTTCATATCATGTTGGCCAAGACTGGATTTATTACCAGCGAGGCAATTTGATCTCGCATTGTGACCGGCAAAAAGAAGTGAGCCTGACTAAGCAGGAGGGCAAGTTATTGCAAACCTTGATCAACCACCAGGGAGATTATGTTGATCGGGAACACTTGTTTCAGTCCCTGGGGAATCGGGACTGGAGTTACGATGATCGCACTGTAGATGTATTAATTTTTCGGTTAAGAAAAAAAATATCACAGATAAGCATAGAGAGTGATTCGCTACAAACAGGTTACGGTACCGGATACCGTTTAAAACCACTGTTACAAGACGGACTTGAGTAAATATCATCAGAAACTCTTGGGCTGGTTGATTTTCACTCGTGAACGATAAGGTTAACTTCATATTATATTGTTTACAGGCTACGAGATGCCAGCTAACTGCGTAGAGTCAACCTCTAAAGTTTGCCCTTTAAAAATTTTATAATCCGTTGCAGCAAACCTGACCTGACCTTTTCTGCGTTCAATCAGTAATGGTGCATATAAGCCTAATGCTTGTAGTTTATCTGCCAATTGTTTTCTTGCTCTGTGTATTTGAATATTCACATGGCTTTCAGATAAGCCAATATCTTTGGTCAGCTGCTCTATGGTTCGCCAGCCTTGCAGGTGCTCAGGAAGTGATTTGTGACAATCATGACTGCGGTACCTGGCTAATAAGGCGGTTAAATAATGGTGGCTGCGAATATCACAACTGATGCTGTCAGTATCATTCTGAAGGGTTAATTCCGTTAATTCTTCATCTTGACTGATATTGAAAATAAAGGTCGGTTTCTGCTCCGTTTTGCCATTGATAGCGACGGTTTCTTTTTCTGAAATATTGGCGCCTTTGATTAATTGCCACATTGAATGTGAAAATTGCAGTAATTCACCATCTGAAATTTTTGAGATTGTTGCTTCTGCAAAGTTTTCACAAAACCAACTTTTTTCAGCAATATCATAAAAAACAATAATTTCAGGTGCTTTCTCAGATGGCAGGAAATGATAATGCTCTAAATAGATAGGGGCTTTAGCTTGTTCATTATCCTGAGTTGCTTCTGCATACGGAATCAGTGCATCCCTTGGTTCGTCCAGGTTTTCAACAACAAAGCTGATATTTTTTTGATCGGCAAAGCAAATGTGATCCGCCAGTGTCAGTCGATACAAGCTGTTAGCCGATATTCTTTCATTATTGAGCCAAACGCCATTTTTACTGAGATCCCGAATAAACCAGGCATTATCAACCCATTCGATGATCGCATGGATTCTCGACATTTCAGGGCTGTCAATTAAGGTATCTACCGCCGACACCAAACGGCCAAATTGATGAAAAGTTTTTAAATATAACGGGCACTTAGTATTGCTGGGGATTAAATAAGCCATACAATTTCCTTATAATCATGGAGTAACACCTGGCTCGGTTTTGTTTATTATTTTTTAGTCATATTCTAGCTAAGGAATATCTGAAAACCTAATATCGCATAATTATATGGTATTGGTTAGTAGTAAACTATCGAACCTACTCTGCAGGGAAAACATTCACTAAAGCGCAGCTGCCTTAGATGTATAAACCTTGCTGATTAATATTTTTTTCATTTTTTGCTGTCGTTAACCAGTTTAGCTGCACTGGTACTTGGTACAAGCGTTCATTGGCTAGTTGCGGCCAAATATGACATAGCCCGGGGACAAAAACCTTAGCGGTATGCATTGGGATAGGTGCACGGCTATAGTCCAGTACTAAGGTTTCCAGGTTGAAGTGCTTAAGGTGTTCAACAATGGCTAAAATGTCATCTTTTATATCGCCTGAACCAGAGGTAAACGGGGCTTGGGCAATGAGGTGTTCATTAGGATACAAATAAGCTCCCGGCACTATCGCATCAAAATCAAAAGGGGCATTTTTTTGATCACGAATGGGGATCAGCTGACATAATTCAGTTAGAGCACGTTGTGCGGCAAGTTCGGCTTGTAAATGACAACCAAAACCTAATATTAAGCCGTTATTTTCTTTGTGCTGACCAACAGCAACCATGACAGGTATACCCAAATCATTGGTTAACTCTAACACCCAAAAATGGTGGTGTTTGCTTAAGGTTCGTTCAAGCGGCTGGTAAAATTCCTTATCAATTTTTGTCAGATCAAATGCTGGCCGTTCAATTTGGTTATACCACCAAATAGCGGCAGCATCGCGTTCTATCAGTTCAAATAGTGCTTGTAATATGGCTTCTTCTAAAGTGTTGCCGGCGGCGGCGCCATTGGAATGCCAGCGACCAAATTTATCGTCGTTAAAACTTAAGCTTGATGCTTGTTGGTGTGCCGTTTGCTGCTTTAGTTCAATATTGGCAAAGCAACAGCTTAAAGGCACATATACAGGCTCTTGATGCGTTAAGGACCAGGTTGGTAACCAATAAATGTCTTGATTGTTATAAATCATCACCGCTTGTTTTCGTTGAGATTCAGCATCATTCTGGTCCGCAAATTTACTATATTGAGCTTCGCTATAAGGCGATAGCTGTTGAAAGCTAACATAGCGCTGGCTTAATTCGTCTGGTTGTGCCAGATATAATGGTTCATCCCCCTGAAATTGGGCATTTAAGCGTTCAATGGCTTCACATAAGGCACTGGCCTGTGATTGCTCATGGCTGACTCCTTTGCCCAGGCTCGTTTGTACAAAAGCATTGCTATTAAGATTAACGAGGTCTTTTATCCGTGGTGTTTTGAAAAAAGCGCTACGATAAATTTTTATTTCAGCATCACTTTCTGGTGATAATTCTTCGATAACGGGAAGGTAGCCCGTAATCTCATCAACAAAGGGGAGCAACTTTTTCACCGTCGCGGTTGGCGCAATAGTTCGAGAGCCGCCATCTTTGTTAAATGCTGACTTTACATGATGTAATACAACTTTTTGCGTAAATTGTGCATTGCTTTTGTCGGGAGATATATTTACAAAATGGAGCAGGTGTTGACTTGTTTTATGGCTATTAATTTCATATCGAAGTAAATGTTTGCTTTGGGTTGTTAATTGACGAAGCAGTAACTCTTCAATGATGACTAAATGTTCAGTGAGTAAAGCGTCTCTTTTTTTAAAAGGAATAATATGTGCCTGACCGGGGTATAGCCGGGCTAAAAATTGTCTTACGGGCTGGTTTCTATACAAAGTATGTTGTAGTTGTTGCCATGCCGACTTAGTTGCTTGACCTGGTACTGGCTCGGATGGCGACTTTTCAAAAACTGGCGTAATGGTCAAAGTCTCACCCGTTATTTTTATTACACAATAATTTTTATAATTGTTAATAATTTTTTCAATTCGTCCGTCTAGCAGGTCATCGACTAAAAGAAAGGTGAGTTTCTTTACCAAGGGTTCAGTTTTTTCACTGATGTTAGCTTTTTTTAGTGTTGAGTCTAGTATGTCACTCCATTGGCTTAATAAGCGCTTTGGCGCAGATGAAATACTCACTATTTCAATATTATCATCATGATAAAGCGATAATAATTGGCTTAACTGAGGTGTTTGATACTGCTCAGTGACACTACTATTGCTATCAAGTAAAACCCCTTGTTGCTTAAGTTGATTAACTTGATAGATAAAGGTGGCTATCTTAGTTGCATCAGTTGAAGCCTTTGTGGATAAACTATTGGTAATATCACCAATAGTTGTTTTTCCATCAATTAGTGTTATTGCGGGAAATATGTGTTCGGGTAACCACAAAAAACTATTTTCATTGACGAGTAATACGCCAATATTTTTGAAGCAATAAAAAGAGAATTTTGGATGCCATGTTAGGTTAAGACTATTCATTGATTTTTAATGTTTTATTTACAGTGTTAAGGACAATTTTTTTGTCATACCATAAGGTTAGCTAAATGCATAAGTATTGGCTCATATGGTATTTTTTCAGTTGGTTTAAGGGGCTTAAGTTGCTCTAATTTTTAAATTAACAGTTCAAGAGGGTTTAATTCACCTTCATTTTTTATTTTGTCGAGCATGCCTAAACGCTTTGGAACTTGATACAGACGTTCTGCCGCTAAAAAAGGAAAGATATGGCACATTCCCGGAATGATGACTTTAACTGCTTTTAATGGAAAATCTGCGCGTGAGGTGTTTATAAAAAGCACTTCTAAATTTAACGACTGAGCACGCGTAAGTAAGCTATCGATGCAACTTTGCAACGAGGAGGTATTACTGCTGGTATTTTCGGTTGATAAATTGATAGCAACATCAGATGGAAATAAAAAGGGGTGTTCTTTAATATCGTTAAAATCAAAAGGCGCACTGGTACTGTCTTTAATATCTAACATTTGAAATAGTTCTGTCATTGCTCTTTTTAGAGCAATATCAGGGTCTAAATGGCAACCAAAGCCGAAACTGAATTCACCGGTTTCACTATTCCTGGCAATTGCAGCATAGGTTGGGATCAAGAAGTCATTACAAATATCCAGCACCCAATACTGCCATAGCTCACCTAATATTTGTGAGGCTTTATCCACCAAATCGGGCAGGTGACTGATAGTGACTTCAGCTCTGGGTATTTGGTTGTACCACCAAACAGCGATGGCATCTCGTTCAATGATTTCCAATATGCCTTGCAGTAGCGCTTCTTCAAGGGTATTGCCCGCAGCACAACCATTTTGGTAATAGCGGGTACAGGTTTCGTTAATAAAGGGTGTATTATCAAAACAGTAATTACTAGGCAGGTATACATGCTCTTTAGCTGTTAATGACCATGCCGGCGACCAATGTATCCTGAGGTTAATATCAAACTCCTCGGTTGAATAAAGTTGATATCTATGATCGTCGGGTGCCTGTTTGAATTTTAGAAATTGCGCCAAACTAAAAGGGGCTAATTGTGTCGGGAGGTAGTGCCTTGTTGTTAAAGAGGATGCCTTTTCCAATATACACACTTCATCTCCCTGATAATTTGCAGATAGCCTTTCAATCGCTTCAGCAAGTGCGCTTGCCTGTGATTGCGAGCGGCTCATTCCTTTGCCAACAGTCACCTGAATAAAGTCTGTTTGCTTGATATTCTCTTTTATGTATGGTGATTTATGGAAAACGCAACGATAAATAAAATGCTCATTTGTGCTCTGTTCCTGGTTGGGGCTGTTATTTATGTAATTGATAATGCCACTTCTTTGATCCAGGGTTTTTAAGACCTTTGCAATGGTGGATTCAGGCGCTACGGTTCTGAAGCCGCCATCCACAAAATTTTTCTTACTCTCTGCTGATAACTCGAACTTTGCTAACTGTTGCAACTTAAATAAGTCCGGGTTACCGCAAACATGGCATTGGGGCCTGACAATAACCTGGTGCTGGTTAATATCTGCATGGTTAAGCGCTAAAGTATAAAAGGTTAATGTATCCGATTGTTGTAGCTTTTCTATTAATTGCTTGACCGTGGATAACTGTGACGGGGTTAATTGATAATGCGTTTTAGTGTCGCTTAATTGTTCATTGTGTGATTTATGCAGCCAAAAGCGTAATGGACTATTCCATTCTAATCTTGTTTTTAAACATTGCCAGCACCCCTTATGCTTTGTCGGGGAAAACCAGGGGCCTATTTGTAATGTATTGCCATAGTTACCGATCAATAACCAGTCTTTACCTTCAAGCAGGTGTTGCTTATTGTGACGTTCAAGCGCTTCGCTATAAAGATTATCATTGTAAAAGACAGTTATGTTGCTGTCTTTAAGGAGATTATTGATTTGGGCTTGCCATAGGTTTTTATCTAACGCTGCTGTTGATGAAGGTGAGCTATATTCAATCCATTTTTGGGCAAATAAAAGTTGAACATTTGGGTTGGTAAAATCATGATATTGGCCTTGAGATATTAATCGGGCTATATGCCCTATACATGGCCTGACTAATACATTCTCATTATCTTCAGTTATAATAGCAATGGTGTTGTCATCGATGACTTTTACATGGGTTCCTTTAGACCAAGATAATGCTGAAGTCACGGTTTTTTCCTATGAAAGATAATGGGGGAAAGCGCCAGGTTTTCTAATTGGTCACACATGCCAAAGTGGTTTTCATTTTTTACTCTGGGGTTGTTTTCTGTTCTAAAATAAAGCACTAAATAATTTTGAGCTTTAGCGGAAGGGTTAGGCAAAATGCTTCTCAAACAGCTTGAATGTACAAACAGGACATCGCCTTGTGTCAGGGAAAACTCTGAAATAATATTGCCGTATTTACTCGTTATTTCATTAATAACCTGGTTGACATCAGCATTTAATGCATCGCAAAACTTTTCATCTATTTTATGAAAGTGAGAGCCATTAACCAATACGCAGTTAGTATTCTCAATAGGATTTAGTGGCAGCCAGGCGGTGTAATATCCACCTTTAATAAAAGGCGTATGATCAGCATCATTATGTAAACCTATAGCACTTATGGTATTTTCGCCGGGGGGACAAAGGTAAACAGTGGATGCCCATAATTGGCAAGTCGTGGCATGGGTAAATAAAGAGTGTAATACCGGTGTTAAATCAAGTGACTGGATGAAGTCACTGATACCTTGACTAGCATGGTGTGCCTGATCAATTTTGGTAAAGTGCTGCTGATCATCTTGCCACCAGGCTCTTAAGGGTGTGTGTCCGGTATTGTAGTTTTTTAGTATGAGCTTATTAATGATGGCATCGATGTTATTAAACAATACAGGGTCAATACATTGTTTTTTAATCAGGAAACCATGTTTAGCCATGTTTGCCAAGTTGTTATCTTGATAGGACGTCATTATTTTTATTGCATTCATTAATCGTGGTAAATAGCGCGGTATTATTGATACTTAACAGGGTTGAGGTGCATTACCCTGTTAAGTTATTGCTTAAATTCAACTTTTTAAGCGTTTTGTGGTTGAGCTGCTTTAACAAGTAAATGGGTATATCTTACCAAGCGCAGCATATTCTCTGAGCCCGATAAGTTTATCTTGTTCACTTTCATCAGGTTTTGGCGGTAATGTCATGATAATGGTTGAGGCCAATCTAAAATAAGGGGGCTGGTAATCAAGATCCATAGGGGAAAAGACTATATCACCATTGTCTTTATGCTGTAGTCTTTGACCTTGATCTGGGATCGGATTGGTATCTTGATATCCCTGTAAAGTATTCGCAGTTAAAAATTGATTAATAGATAATACAGTCGGAAGTTCTAGTTTATCTTTTATTAACTCTTCTCGTTTTTGCTTATTTTCAGGCGTCGTTATCCAAAAATAATTCTCTTCAGCATCTTCTACTATCAGTCCTTCAGCTGGAATTTTAACCCAGCCATTAATAGGGTATTCAGGTATTGTTTCAGTGCCCACTTCATTAAGGCTAAAGTCTATTCCTTTAGCAACATCAGACTTGTTGTTAATGGTTATCGGGTAGGCTGAAAGATTACTTACCTTTTTTTCTTCGCGGTATATATTCTTGGGGCGATATTGTTCATAGTTAACTTTGGATTCGCCTTTTGCTTCGGTTCTTTCAAGGGTGATAGTCTGTTTTTTATTAGCTTCAATAACAATAAGTTTAATCCCATCAGGTAAATTATATTGGGCAAGTTCATATAATACTTCTGTTGGATTTTCTAATAGTCGTTTTTTATGCTCATCACACTCCCAGGCATAGGCTATTGCTCTGCCCCAGGCATTCATCCACAGCGTATGTTCTACTTCACCATCTGTTATTTTTTCATCGAATATAGCTTGCAGTGGCCCAAATTGAGTGCCGAAAGCCATCCTGTTATATATGGTCATGAATATTCCTTTAAATTATAGTGGGTTGTATGAAATTTAGATTGGTGGTTGATGTATTGATACTCTTCTTTTACTAAGTTTTCATAGTGAGTTGTTAAAAGAGCATTCGCCTCCTGAGTACGGTTACTCTTGGTCAGCAATTCACTGTAATCAACAGCAATATGGAGACTGAGCATATGAGCTCCTTGTTGTTCGGCCAGGTTTAAGGCTGTCAGAAAATAATTTTCAGCCTGTTTTAACTCACCTATGCCAGCATATGCTTTAGCTAATAATCGGTACAATATCGGCTGAGGTCCTGTTAAGCCTGATTTTTTTGTACCGTCTACCAAGTCATATTTATTGATAAAGTCGATGACATTTTTATTTCGATTATGATTAAGTTCGGTATCTAACCAGATTTGTAACCAATAACAAAAAGGACCTTTATGATCACGCTCTAAAAGCATGGTTGAAAAACTTTCAGAAATAGCCGTTTTATTTAATAGCCACTCTTTTGCCATTAATGTAAACGATAAATAATATTCTTCATTGCCTGTATATTTTGAAAGGTCGAGATCGATTGTTTTATGCGAAAGTTTTTCTTTATTATCAGTGAAATAATAAAACCATGAATAAAAAAGAGTGGTTATTTTTTTATTCATCTCACTGTTAATATTGTTTGCATGTGCTTCAGCTTGCGCTATCGCATTCTCTGCCTGGGTTAAGTTACCCTGCAACGCGAGCGCTTTGCTCATTAGGACCAGAGAAATACATTTTGGATCCCAACCATATTGATGGTGTAGGCTAGTGTAATCGCCTTCTTTATACAGTTGCAGAGCACGAGTTCCACTTTCAATTGCCTGAGATAAGTCACCTGCACAGATATAAACATGAACAAGTTGCGTAAGTAGCAATATTTGTTGTTGTTTTTTATTACCTTTTATCGATGCATCCAATAAAGTGAGACCTAGTTTCAGTGCCTCATCTATTTTTGACTGGTGCGGTAAACGTAAAAAGGTTTCCCACTGGCTTAAAAATTGTGCATCCCTGCTAAGTTGACAATCTTCATCTAGAGTGAGAATTAAATGCTCTATTTCTTTTCTGATTTGCTCTAAAACATCAGAGTTCATGCCATCTAAAGAGACAAATGCGGGAAAGGTAAGCACAGTCAACTCTAGCTTTATTCGTGTTATATGTTTAGTCGGTTTAATGTTATTAGAAGCATTAGCTAACCATTTCAACGATTTGTTATAAAGATCTTTTGCTTCTGTGTAACTGGATAACGTTATTGAATTATTTATTGCCATTATTGCCGTTTCGGCAGCTTGCAAAAATTGATTGGCTAAGCCTAAATGGTTCGCGATTAAAGCTGCATTTGAAGGTTGAGCCCATTTATTACTGTTTCTCATATGATCGGCGACTTGCAAATGATTATGCCGGAAGATTTCAGCCGTCATACTTTCATAAGCCGCATCACGAACCAAAGCATGCTTAAATGTATAACTGTCGCCATCAACTTGTCTTTGCTGGTAGATTAATTCTGTTTTGATTAATTCGTCTAAATCGGACTGTACTTGGGCTTCATCTTTATTTGATGCAGCGACAAGTAAGTCATAGTGAAAAACTCTGCCTATTGTTGCTGCTAATTGGGCGGTGTCTTTGGCAAACTTAAGGCCGTCGAGTTTTTGTTGTAGAGAATCTCTTATGGTGGCCGGTACCTGGCTTTGTTTCTCACTATCAATAAAGTCAATGATGCCGTTAACTTTATGGACTAATTTTTGTTTTTGCAAAGATGAGGCGAGTTCTTCAATAAACAGGGGAATACCGTCGGTACGTTCAATCAACAGCTCTGATAAACGTTTTGCCAGTGTCTGCTGCTCAAAAAGGTAACCAATAAACTCACCTGTGCTGCTTGAGCTGAGTTTTACTATGGGGATTATAGTAAATGCCAATCCGGTAAGTGCATCTGGCAGTATTTCTCGGGAGGTGTTAATCCAGGCGTGTTGTCCCTGAGTAAACTCATCAGCTTGTACTATATACTTTATAAATTCTTTACTTGTGGGATCGGCCCAATGTAAATCTTCAAAGATAAATAAATGCTGTTTACTCTGGTTTTTTACTATTGATACCTGACTCGTTTGACAAAATAGCTGGCTCAATACCGCGAATAAGTGCTGTTTTTGTATGTCAGGTGATAAATGCCCCAGCACATTATTATCTTCGAGTGGTAAGTTTAACCAGGCTGTGAGTACCTGCAAGCCATGCCGTTGTTGTTCTTCCGTTAATGAAGTTAAGGCGATGGCTTGTTGTAAACGGGTAACACTGTTTTCATCGGACAAAGCATCGAGTGAATATTTAAACTTAAGGCAATTTAAAATAGGGTAAAGGGCATTATTTTGATGCTCGGGTAAACATTGAGCAACAAAATGTTGCATAGCCGGCGCTTGTGATCTTAGTTCAAAGACTAAACGGGATTTACCGATACCGGCTTCACCGTGAACATGGGCTAACTTAACTGCTTTACCTGGTACTGCTTCTTTTAACCCCAGGTATTGATTAACCTCAAGTCTATGACTGTCATTGAGCGTTAATAAATTAACTAATGTTGTTAATTCTTGCTCGCGTCCGATAAAGGCGCTATTTTTACGGGTACCACGTAAAAAGCCAAAGGCTTCGGATTGGCGCTCTCCCCGCAACTGATATAAGACTTGTGCATTGGCTGAGCCGGTATCAAGATACTGCTTATCTTGTGTTACCCCTTCAAAATGTAGATACCCTTCGAGTAAATGTTTTACGTTTTCTGAGCACAGAATTTGCCCGTGTTTTGCTTGTCGACATAAGGCCATAGCGTCATGAGTTGCCTTACCTTCAGGTAAGTTATTGGCCAAACTGAGCATCAGGCCAATTTGCATACCCATTTGAATATGACAGGTAATGCCCTGAGTGTTTTTGAGTAAAGAATTTTTTTTATTAACGTTACTGGCAATATCTAAGGCGGCGCGGCTACATAAACGATTGTCATTATCGCTAACATGCGGATAACCAAAATAAAATAATAAAGTATCGCCTAATGAACCGACATGATAGGCGCCATAGCGTACGGCAATATCGATACATTGCTGCATCTGATCACTATGAAAGGTATCAATAACATCCTGATCATTGCGCAGGTCAGGTAACAACTCAGTGGTTAAGGCCTGGGTAGTTAAAATAATGCTTAATACCGATATTTGTTTACGCTCGGTTAAGCGTGAATAGGAGAATCTCCCTTTTTCATGTACCAGGGTTTCATTAAAATCACTGGCGGTAATGGTATTAGCCGGGATATTGTGATGCACTATCTCAGTCGTTTGAGATAAGTCGCCGACTAAATTGTTAAAGTTGAGTTGGCGAAAACCGTGATATAGCTCTGCTGTATTGTTTGGTCTTTCCTGGGCTTTTTTATTTAATACTCGCCGAAAAAAGTTGGCGGAGCTATGGCCGGCTAATATCCCTAGCGGCACATTGGCGGGGCTTAATTGTTGGTGAAAAATCGACGCCAGGCTACTGCCGGTAATAGTCGGGGTGCCGGTTAAGCATTCCAGAAACACTAAGCCCCAAACATAAATATCGGTTTGTGCAACCGGAGGTTCTCCTCTTAGTTGTTCTGGAGCACTGTATGAAGGGGTGCCCAAGGTTTCCTGGGTTAAGGTAATGGTTTTATAATCGAGTTGGCGAGCTTCGTTTTTTAAGGTGCCGATACCAAAATCGAGCACTTTTACCTGGGTTTTAGCCCCCACTTTATAGAGCATGATATTGGCTGGTTTTATATCCCGGTGGATCACCCCCTGGTCATGAGCATGTGACAGGGCATCCAGCACACAAGCCATAAGTTCAGCGGCTTGTGGAGCGTCCATTGGCCCATGACTGTCTAAATGTTCTTTTAAGGAAAAACCATCAATGTATTCATAAACTGCATAGAGCAGGGAGTCATCCTGCTGACCTTTGTCAATTAAACAGACTATATTCGGATGATTGAGTCGGCGGACCAAGTCTGACTCGCGATGAAAGCGTTCGATATATCGGCGCTTTTTATCCTCGTCAAAGGTTGAAGCTAATGATAAAAATTTAATGGCGACAAACTGCTGAGTGCTTAGCTGTTTGGCTTTGTAAACGGTGCCGAAGCCGCCTTCGCCAATCTTAGCGATTAACTGATACTTTTCTGAGTCGAAAACAGCTTCAATACTCTGTTCCATTTGAGTTTTGCTTTCCATAACAATTTGTTTTCCAACACAAAAAAGTTAGCATGTTAATGATATTAACAATTATCATATTAAATTAGCGTATTTTTTTAATGGGAACAATATAAATTTAATTTTGAATTTAATATTTTGATGGTGAATGTTTAATCCTTAGTGAAGAACTCCTGCGTTTGAGTTTGTTAGTAAGCAAGCTGTCATTTGTGAGACTTGCTTAAGCTCTCTTTCATTTTTACAAACGTTAGAAAATATCCGGCGCAAGGCCATGGAATAGCCCGCCTGCCGCGATTTATGATGCAAGACTATCTGGACCGTGGGGAATTTGTTCCTATTTTACCGGACTATAATACGCAGCCGTTAGAAATCTCCATGGTGTACTCACAAAACAATCTCAATAATCCGGCATTAACGGCTTTTATCGAGTTTATCCGTTAATATACCAATACTGTGAGTGAATCCGGCAAGTCATCAATATTCATCCGTGCCCGGCCAGCTGGAGCTGGTCATTTATCCCTTGATCTTTTGGACAAATCAATAGCGCTGCTCTTCAAAGCAATCCATAATCTGTTGTTGCTGTTAGTTTTTTATTATCCGGCGCCAAGCAAATAAAAGTCATGAATGATTATTGCCCGACACCTGCTTGATGTGTCGGTTTGAACCTGCTTGATCTGACTTCAGGCTAAAGATACCTGCTTATCATTTTTTGAAAGCTCTGCCTGGCCATGTATGACCATTTGATCATCGCGCTTTTTATGCGCCTGTTGCAGGGCCTGATCCGCTTGTTCAACCCATTGTTTTGCCGAGCTCTGCTGCGCTATTACTGTCCCGCCCAAACTTACGGTAAAGGTGATTTTTTCCTCTTTAAAGCTGAAGCTATGTTTACTGACAATGTCTTTAAACTCTGTCAGGCATGCTGTTACTTCTTCAACCTCCAAACCGGATGCCAAACAGGCAAACTTCCCGCCACCGAGTCGCGCCAGTGGTTGGCCGGTAAAGTGTTTGTTTAGCAGGTTTGCCAGCTCTACCAGTACCAGGTCTCCGCCATCCTGGCCGTAATTATCATTAATCTCTTTAAAATTATTGATATGCAAAACGGCAAAAATGTACGCCAACTCGTTTTGGATAATGTCCGGGAAGTCATTATCCATTTTCGCAATAAAAGCACGTCGGTTAGCTAATGGCGTCAGGTAGTCTGAATCGGCGGTTGCTTTGATTTTTTCAATATATTGCAGTTCTTCGATGCTTTTCAAAATGCGGCAGTAAAACTCTTCCATGCAAAAAGGTTTTTTCAAAAAGTCATTGGCGCCGCTTTTAATGAAGCGGGCAGATTGGAAATGATCATTGACGCCGGAACAACCAATGATAATTAAGTCTCTGTCCGGGTGTGTTTTACGTATAGTTTGTACCAACTCGACGCCGCTCATGCCCGGCATTTCCTGATCGGTAATAAGCACTTTGATAGATGGATTTTTTTCCAGGACTTGCAGTGCCTTAGTGCCATCAGGCTCATCATAGACGGTAAAGTTTCTTCTTTTGAGCAAACGGCAAATATGTTGCCTGGATGACAGTGAATCATCCACTACTAATACGTTGATTTTATGGTTGGTTAACTGGCCATGTAAGACTTTCAATAAGTAACGGTAAGCCTGGGAATTTTCTTTGGTGATATAATCGATGATGGGTAATTTCAACAATTTATGGTGTATTTTATCGTCCATTCTTCCTGTCATGATCACACTGGGAATCGCGTGTTCAAGCACATAGGGGATCACTTCGCCTTCATAGGCATCCGGCAAGCTATAATCAACGGTTGCGATAAAAAAGTCCTGTTTTTTGGCTAATATGTTTTTTACTTCGGCAAAGGAGTGTGCAACCGTGACCTCATAGCCAGCTGAAGTGCCCAAGTGCTCTATAACAGATGCAATCGATTTGTTATCTTCAATGACTAATAAATGCTTCATTTTATAAATCCTTTTATAAGCCGAAATTCAGTTTTATCAGCACTTGCCGTTTCAAGTCGCTAAATGGTTATGGCGGCAGTTGGCCATTCACCCTATTTAATAAATGTCATTTTATTATGAGCGAAAAGTACAGATTCTCCAGTTGATATAAGTGCTTAGTGGTTTTTTAAGGCAACCTTTATGTTTAGAGGGAATTGATTGTTTCAATGGCAGCAACAGATCTCATCGAGCCCTTGAATGCTGGATATACTTGTCTTGCGGGGAGTATCACAATCAAGAGGTTAATGAGAAACGGTAGCAGAGGTTTTCTTTAATATTCTGGAGGCGTCAAATGCAGTCATTAAATAAAAAAATAAAGCAGCTTTGTGATAAATTAAGCTTTTTGGCAGCAAAGTATCGGGGCGGGGTATGGACCACTTATCCGGCTAATTGTGAGAGAGGTTATTCATTTGTTGATAAAAGTACTTTGGGTTTTCGCGGTATTAAGTCTGTTTGGCTGCTCGCAGCAAGAGGTCCATACGGGCAAGTCAACTCTGGCACTTCATCATAGTGATAAAATCATTACCGCTTCGGCCCTGTCTCAGGACGGGGCTTTTAACCTGGTTGCCGACGGCAGCCAGGTTTGTTTATGGAAAAGCCTTGAGGCAAAGTCACCGTTAAATTGCTTGCAGGGAGCACAGGCACAGTTTGTCGAGCTGCTTGATATCAGTAAAAATAATCAATTTTACCTGGTGTCCAACCGGGTGTCTGTGTCTTTATTTTCGCTGGCAAAGCATCAGCTGTTAGCGCAGTGGCAATTTGGCGAGAATATTATAAATGATCTGGATATCTCCGCCCAAGGCGACATTATTTTAGTAGGCTTTCGCAGCGGTAAAGCCGCTGTTATCGACGTTAAGAAAAATAGCGTCAGCACTTTTGACAAGCACAGGTTAGACATCAACTCGGTGAGCTTATCTGATAACGGCGTTATCGCCTTTACCGGCTCAAGCGATAAAAAAGCCCTGTTATGGCAGACGCAAAGCGGCAAAACCTTGCATGTTTTTGACCATGGCTCACGGGTGAACCATGTTACCCTCAGTGGTGATGCCAGCATAGGGTTCACCTTAGATGCCATTAAGGACCGTACCTTTTGGGATGTATCATCGGGTGAGGTATTAACCGAGCTTGATACCTATCTTAAATTTATCGAGTTTAATGATGCCTTGTTTTCCCCGGACAATGCGACCTTGTTATCCGGCTCTCCCCGGCAGGTATTACAGCTTTGGCGGGTCTCTGACGGGGCATTGCTCGGCCAGTGGCAGTCGGCAGTTACCCGTGGCCGCTCATCTGTACTTAGCGTGGCTTATGCCGGTAAAGGGGGGATTGTGACTACTAACAGCGATGGCTTGTTTGAACAATGGCCCCTGCCCGGGACGGTTGCTAAATCCTTGACGGAAAATTAATACTTCCCGGGCGTTACATGGCAACAGTTCGTGCAGGACGGCAGCTTTAGCCTTTGGCTCGTCGCCGGTTTGTTGCAATTTCTGCTAAGATTCGTGGTCATTTCTGGTTTGGTCTAAAATTGAACTGGGCAAGTTAAACTTCTTGTACTTGAAAAAGGATGGTCGGCATTAAGTAGCTTTAGCCGGGCCTAATTACTTTTTTATTTGTTGCAGGAGGAGCTATGTTCATTCGTCTGCTATTTCTGAGCCTATCTTTATTTTTCATTCATTTTGTTTTTGCCCAGCAAGGCCTGACCCAGGAGCAATTGCAGGCCGCTGTCGGCGACAAAATTGCCGGGGTGGAAAAAATGGGCGGCCATCCCCTGGTGGTGAAAGCCGTGAAAGAGCAAAATGCCAAGGGGATGTCGTTAGAGGAAATCAAAAAAATTGACCAGGAGTGGCGCGCCACTGCTGAACTGACGCCGTTTAAACTGTCACTGCAGCAAAGTGTTATCGGTAAGTTTTTAAAAAGAAAACTCGAGTTGAATAAGGCGATATACAGTGAAACTTTCCTCACCGATAACCAGGGGGCCAATGTCGTTGCTTATCCGGCCACCAGCGACTACTGGCAGGGGGATGAAAAAAAATGGACGGAGGCCTTTAATAATGGCGACGGTAAAGTTTATGTCGGCGAGGTGAAATATGATGAGAGTGCACAATCTGATGCCACGCAAATTTCAGTGCCGGTGAAAGACCAGGGGAAAACCATAGGCGTATTGGTGGTTGGCATTAAATTAAGTTATATCGAAGCGTCAAAATTGAAAAAATAGTGATAAAGGCTTTACTTGCCGGGGAATTTGTTGTTTCAGGGTTGCACGCTGGCCTGAGTGTTCTGATCACAGATCATCTTTTTCGTTTAGCCGCATAGGCGTTTGCTGGTTGTTACAAGCCACCTTTGGTGGCTATGCTGTAACAGCGGCGGTTATTACCCTGTTGGTACAGCCTGGTAACTTCTTGAGCGCTTAACTTGCTATGATAAAGGTTAACGGCGCCGATAGCGCCCGAAAAGAGCCCGGTTTGATAGGATGAACGGCTGCCTATCCTTAATGGTTTGTTATTGGCTAAAGAGCCGGAGCGCCCTGTGGGATCTGTGATAAAGATCACTTCTCCGTCGAGATAAAAAACCATGCCTTGTGGGTTGTCGCGGTCGATAGAGACTGCAACATGGTGCCATTTGCCATCGGCAATAAAGGTTTTTGACTCGTATAAGGTGCAAGAGGAGTCCTGCTCGTGGCAGTACCAGCTGCCCTGACCGGTTGCCAGTTGAAAGGCAAGCTCTCCCTCGTCGACATAAAAAACATAGCCTTTGACATTCTGTTTTTTATCCTCAAACCTTTTATCGACGATCACCCGCTGCTCAAGAGAATTGGTGCGTATCCAGGTGCTGATGGTAAAGTCTTCCTCACCGACGTCCAGGTTGTCCTGATCGGCAAACTCTATATAGTCATCCAGACCATCGAGGCAAAAGGCCAGGTCGTTTTGTTTTGGCGCCAGGCGCACTGTGTTGTCCAGGCGCACATCCAGCAAGACATCGCTATCCGGCTTATTGAAGAAGGCTATCAGGATAAGAGTTGTCAGCAGTAAAAAGGCAGAGCCAATGGTGCCAAGTAGCAACGGAAGTTTTGTCTGGGGGGCTTTTTCGCGTTTTTGCCCGTTATCACTTTGAGTTTCGGTTTCAACCCAAGTGATCGGCGGAGCAATAAAGTAACCCCGGCCGCGCATATTCTGGATATAAGGGCGAGTTTTATTTTGCCCTAAAGCTTTGCGTAACAAACTGATCCTTTGTTTGACATTTTCTTCTGTGGTGACGACGTCCTGCCACACCAGTGTTAAAAGCTCACGAGATGATAAGGGACCAGGGGCATGCAGGAGTAAGGTTTTCAATAAAGTAAAGGAAAGTGCGGAAAGCATCAGATCTTGCTGGTTATGAAAAACTTTTTCTGTTTTCAGGCATATATACAGCTCTTCGAGCCAGGCACCTTGATAATTTGCAGGGGAGGTTTTGTCATGAGCACAAACTGCGTGTTCTGACATATTTTGATTCCTTTCGTTGACGGTGAAATGATAAATGCATTAATTAACAATGCTTTAGGTGGGAAGTAAAAGTGCTTTTACTTTATTTTCACCCTATTTTACTCGCTTTTTAACGGCGGGCAAGGCCATTATCGCGCCATCAAATCCATAATTGCGCCATTTTGATGATCGAAATAAGCAAGCTGAATTTTCTCCGGCGGCAGAGCTGTTTTACTTACTTTCACTGTTTGCTTTATTGTCAGCGATTTTTTTATTTATTATCATCTTCATCTATCATCGTCTGCCGAGGTTTTTCATCGGCTATCAGCAATATTTTCTAAAAGTGATCAAGGAAAACAGCCGTTGAACAAAGGATTTATTTATCGCCTGCCCGTTTTGCAATGCCTGATGCTTTCACCGATATTATTGTTAGGCCTGTATTGTACAGCTGCGCTTGCTCTTGTCCCGTCCCCATCTGGGGGGGCAGAAAAAGCTTCTGTCTTTGTTGCTGAAAACATCCTGTTTGAGCAGGCCAATATGGTAACTTCTGCCAATGTCGGCAGTGTTTTCAGTATCATTGAGGACAAGCCGGGCTATTTATGGCTGGGATCGTCCGAAGGCCTGTTCAAGTACGACGGCTATGAATTTAAGCGATATGTAGGGGATGACTCATATCAAAGCCTGCACCAAGAGCGGGACGGTAGTTTATGGGCGATGGGGAGAAGGTCAATGAAGAAATACCGACCTGAAACCGACAGCTTCGAGGCCTTTACTTTACCTGCAGCTGAGCATAAGTTGCTGAGCGATTTTCCGCATATCCATGCCATGGTGCAAAGCCAAGATGGCGGCTTATGGTTTTTTGCCAATGGCGGGCAAGTGCTGCAATATCAAAAAAGCCATGACCATTGGCGCAGGTATGCCTTGTTTCCCCAAGACAGCGGCAAGGAAACTTTGCCGCCTGTGCCGCTGCTAACCCGTGAGGGGCGGCTATTGTTGGGGGTAGGTCCTGAGCTGTTTGCCTATGATGCCGCCAGTGATAGTTTCAACCGGCTATTGACCTTAGATCAGGAAGATGTCTCGATAACTGTGCTTGCAGAAGAAGCTTCCGGCGCCTTACTGATAGGCAGCAACCGCGGCCTGTACCGCTCCCTTAGCGGTTCGGGGGAGATACAACATTACCATGTCTTGTCTGTAAAAATGCAGCCGGGCAAGTCTATCAGCAGTAACCTGGTGACCCGGATATTAATTGATAACCGGCAAAACATCTGGGTGGGAACGCAAGACGGCTTAAACTTATTTGACTCGCAAAGGGGGATTTTTGAGCGTATCCGCCACCCGGATGAGGTAAAAGTCGGCGAGTTTGTACAAACATTGGCGCAAGACAGCTCAGGTAACCTCTGGCTTTCGGGATTGTCCGGGCTTTATTATTATGCTCCGGAGAAAATGCGCTTTGTTATTGAAGCGGCAAACCCCGATGATCCCCATAGCCTGAGTCATCCGTCCCCCTGGTCTATTTTGTTCGACAGCCGGCAGCGTTTATGGCTGGGGACGCATGGCGGCGGTCTTAATGTTAAAAGATATGGCGAAAAAGTCTACCGGCGCTACCGCCATAGTACTGATCGTAACAGTCTCAGCGATATGTCGGTGATGTGGTTGTTAGAAGACAGCCGGCAAAATATCTGGCTTGGTACCCGCAATGGCTTAAACCTTTACCGGGAGCAAAGCGATGATTTTAAACATTTTTATTTTGCCCCTGAAAACAGTGATGCGCCGGTCAATAAAATCTACTCTCTGTTTGAGCAGGAAGGCAATATTTTCTGGCTGGCGACCCTTGGGGGCGTGGTGCGGGCCGAGTTCACCGCGGATGACCGTGCTTTGCCCGAGATGGCAACTTATCAGGTATTTTTGCCCGGGGAGGTTGTTTTTCATGTCTGGATGTCACCGGAGAAAGAGGTCTGGGCCGGGACGCAATCCGGCCTCTACCGGTTAAATCTTCAAGGGCAAGTCATTAAGCATTATCAAGATGGCGATAGCATTGCCGGTGGCTTTTCGGGTAATTTGGTGAACCAGGTATACCAGGATAAAAATGGTACTATCTGGGTCGGCACCGAAAACGGTTTGAATAAATATTTACCGCAGCAGGATGCGTTTGAATATATCCCGCTTTTTGGCAGGGAAACCCTGGCCGGGGTACAGAACCTGTTGGAAGATAAAAACGGTTTGTTATGGCTGGTGACCAGCAGCCGCGGCTTGATTGTGATGGATACCGACAAGGAGCAGGTGCTGGCACATTATACCCGCAGCGAAGGCTTTACCTTTGCCGTTACTTTGCATGCCCTGGCCCCGGACGGGCGTATTTATCTGGGCACCTTGAATCAGGGGCTGGTGAGCTTTTACCCCAAAGTAGGCCGGGGAGAGCAACAGATCCAACTGACCCGGATCCGCCTCGACGACAGGGAAATATTACCTGCTTCGGATGGCGGCTTTTATTTTAAAGGGGATAGCGCCGGCGATAACCGGCAAGAGAAAATGCCTCCCCAAGTATTTGCTTACAATAGTAAAAACCTGGTATTTCAGTTTTCTAATTTTGAGTATGCCAGGGGAAGTGCCGTTGAGTATCAATATAAGCTCGACGGCTTCGATGAACAATGGCGCGAGGCCCCGGCTATTAGCCGCTTGGCGACGTATACCAACTTATCGCCCGGGCACTATAGTTTTATCGCCCGGGCCCGTCTTTCTCTGGGACGCTGGAGCGAAACCCGCTTTGATTTTTCCATTGAATATCCTGTTTGGCGCAGCTGGTGGGCTTATTTCGGTTATTTAGTTGTGCTGGGGTTTTTTGTCTATTTAGGTGTCAGGGTGCAAACCCGGGTGCTGAAAAAGCGCAACCAGCTCCTGGAGCAAAAAATAGCCTTGCGAACCGGGCAAATCACCGAAAAGAACCATGAGATCACTGAGCTGTTGGCCAGTAAAAACCGCTTCTACAGCAATATTTCCCATGAGTTTCGTACGCCGCTGACGGTGATGTTGATTCCGATAGAAAAAATGCTGGCAAGCAATCCTGAGAATAAAGGGCAGTGGCAGGCCGCTTATCACCAGGGGCAGCGGCTGGTGAAAATGGTGGAGCACCTTATTGAATTTGCCAGTCAGGATAAAAAGGCGGCGGTTGTTAATACGCCGTACCCGCTTGATAGCGCCATCCGCCAATTGTGTGAGGCTTATGCCGCCATGGCGGATGAAAAAGTGATAGCACTTCACCTGGATATTCAGGTTATCACTCCCCAGGTATTGCTGACACAGGATTGCCTGGAGCAGGTGTTGGGCAATTTAATCAGCAATGCCATTAAATATACCCCGGCTAACGGCAAGATATGGGTGACGGTAACCGAGGAAAACGCAAATCTGAAGCTGAGGGTGATGGATACCGGTTACGGCATAGCGCCGCAATATCAGCAGCAGGTATTCGAGCGCTTTAGCCGTATCGACAATCCCAAGCATGACAAGGTAGAGGGGATAGGCATTGGCCTTGCCATAGTTAAAGAGCAGGTAGCGCTCAACCAGGGCAGCATCACCCTGAGCAGCGAGCCGGGTAAGGGCTGCTGTTTTACCGTGACTTTACCTGTGATTGCCGCCAATGAGGACTTGGGGGCGTTTTCTTTGAGGCCAGGGAGCACGGACGCTGCTTTGCCGGCGCAGGACTTAGCGGCAGCAGGGGAAATATCGGCAGAAGCTTTGCAAGCACCGGGCAAGGAGAAGGAAAAGCTGTTAATCGTTGAGGATAATCCTGATTTGAGGCGACTGCTGAGCCAGGAGCTCGGCGGTGCTTTTCATTGCCTGACTGCCAAAGACGGCGCCGCAGGTATTGCGCTGGCGCAGCGGGAATTGCCTGATTTGATCGTCAGCGATGTGATGATGCCCAATAAAAACGGCTTTGAACTGTGCGAATCGGTGAAGCAGTCTTCACTGACTTGCCATATCCCGGTTATTTTATTGACCGCCAAAGGGGATAAAGCCAGTAAAATGACCGGCTGGCAATGTGAAGCTGATGACTATATCGGGAAACCGTTTGATATCCGGGAGCTGAGCTGCCGTATTGATAACCTTATCAACAGCAGGAAAAAGCTGGCGCAAGTGCACAAATTAAGGTTTTTGTCCGGACAAATCCCACAGGACGATGCCGGGGCGGCGCCGCAGTTACTTCTAAGTGAGGTAAGCTCTGATGCAAGCTTGCCGTTACCGGAGCGCTTTATCGAAGATATTAAAGCCGTGGTCGAGCAGGGATATACCCAGGCGGAGTTTTCTATTAACGACATGGCCGAAGGGCTTTATATGAGTAGCCGCCAGTTGCAGCGTAAAACCAAGGCCATTTTACAACTCTCTCCTTCTGAGTATTTAAAACAGTTTCGGTTGCAGCAATCGAAAGTTTATTTGCAGCAAAACATGCAGGCGGCAAGTGTTGCCCACCGGGTTGGCTTTTCATCGCCTGCCTATTTCGGCTCCTGTTTTAAGGCGCAGTATGGCCTGACTCCGGTGCAGTACCAGCAAAGCTGTATCGACGGTGAGCGCCTTGCCAGCCGATAAGCGAGCAATAGCCTAAAGCGCAGATATCGATTTATGCGATAGACTCTGCTATTGCTCGCCACGACAGTAGGGCAGAAAAAGCAAGGAGTCATTTCTGCTCTCATGCGGTTTATTCCCGTTCCCCTCCCTACCTGAGTAAGGCGTTTCCCGTGGGCGTTTTGCTATCGCCACGCGATCACTGGAACTAGGATGCAGCGATGGCGCCCGGCAATGAAAAAATAACCAAGCCAGCAAATCTTACTCACAACATGTAATCTGTGTACTTCTTTGCCTTGCCGGAACCGGCAAGCTTCTCTTTTTGCCGCCGGATAAGAAAAATCAGCTGACATGCAGTTTACTGTAAGCCTCGTATACAAAGGCCTGCAGGGGAGTGTCACTTAACTGATAGTCGTGGTCGCGTATTTGACAGCATTTGTCGCAAGATTGATACCGCTCTTTTTTAAGGCACTTTAAAGTCTGCCGTTATCTGTTTCTGCTTATTCGTAGCCGGGGTTTGTTTGTAATTGTTGGCGAAATACCAGATGGACAGATGTGGACGTAACAAGGTAGAGAAAGGGCTTATATAGTGAAAAATGTACATTCAAATTTAGACAGGGAATTTGGCGCAGGAGTCACTTTTGAGGATGTCGAAAATTTAATTTTTACCCGCGCCGAACAAGCGGGGTTTGCCGGTATTTTTATCACAGGTATTTCCTGTATTACCGATGATATTAAGTTGATCAGTAATTTTCCCGGGGAATTTATCTCGGCTTATTGCCGCAATAAATACTTTCTCCATGATCCCGTGCTGCACTATTGCAGCCAACATCACAGCCCGATCACCTGGCATGACAGTTACGACATGGCTTCAAAATGCAAAGAGGTCCGGTTATTACAGCAGTTGTCGCTATCCTGTGGTATTGAACATTGCCTGGCTATTCCTGCTTTCACCAATAAGGGGGCCGGTGTGGTGAGTTTCTATTTCAGCGGCGACAAGGCCGAGTTCTTATCGCTGTGCGACAGTAAATATGCTGAACTTATCGGTTTATCCCAGCTTTTTTTTGGTGGGCTATCAAGAAATTACCCGGAAAGACTGTTCATGCAATTTAACTTAACGACCCGGGAAAAAGAATGTCTGCAGTTTATTGTCAAGGGCTTGAGTAATCTTGAAATTTCCCGGCTGATGCGGGTTTCCAGGGACAGGGTTAAGGAGCTGGTGAGTTTGATCCTAAAAAAGCTTGAAGCAGCCAATCGTACCGAGGCGGTGATGATTGCCGCGAAAAGTGGAGCGCTTTAACCTTTGCCGGGCAAAGCCTCAGGCAAAACAAAGTACCTTCGATACCGGGGCACAATGATTAAAGCTAAATTCCTGCTAAATGCTGTTTAGTGTGAAAAAGCCTGCTCTTATTCAAATTTCCTTCCGTGTCTAAATATCTGAATCAGGTCAGGTAAAGTTCAAAATACTTGATGCAGGCCTTATCGCCGTCACAACATAAAACGCTATCTTCTTGCACTTCCCCTTTAACTGCCGGACTAAGTTCTCTGTCATCACATGAGGCAGTAGCGCATCGAAGATGTCTTGACCGGGCCATCTATCTGGAGTCATTGTCTCAAGATCCCTGGCCTTGCAATCAGTCAGCTATTTCGCATTGGCTATGGACTGATTAAATTGTGCCGGATTGAGGAGAGCGCTTAGCAGTTGTACTTTTACGGCTATGTTTTCGTTGGCTGTTGCTCCCCTGTAACAGGTCAGCAACCTCTATTTTTATTTATACATTTCATATGGTTGATGTTTTCGTACAGCTGATTATACAGTACGGGCAATTACCATAAATATTAAATGCCAACCTAGCCTGATTTTTCCGATATTTTGTACTATCACTAACAGGTGAATTCCCATCAGCGGAGGTATTGAAAGAAGAGCACCAGAAGATAAACCAAGCGCTGCCCCTAAGTGCGGCAACACTCAGAGACAGCTAACCACAACAGATATACGGAGTATCCATCATGGCTAAATCTAATGATATGCCAGAGTTTCACTCGGTTAAAGCTTACCTAACAGAAAGTTTAACAGAAAATATACCAACCCCCGCCATCAGACAGCCACCATCAGCTTATGCCAGCAACTATACGCCGTTAAGTCGCAAGGGAGGAAGCTGTCATGTCTGAATCAAACCTACCACTCACGGAAGATGCAATCAAAAGGGAACAGCTGTCGAGCGATTTTGCCAATCTAAGTGAAGATTTTGACAAATTCAGCGAAGAATGCGCCTTCCTGTTCGATGCATTCGCAGCGGTTACCCGCGAGCCCGAATGCATCACAGAGCACACCAGTGAAGGTATCAGGCACCTGTGTTATTGGCTCAAATATCAGGTAATCGGTTACCGGGAGAAAAAAATAGGCGAGATGCAAGAACGCTGGAGAGTTAACGGCAATAATAGTTTCAGCTATGTCAGTGACCCGCCCGGTATTAAATGCTCTTCTGGTACCCCTGATGTCCTGATAATTCACCGTATAGCTGAACTTTCCATACCGCAGTGAATAATGAACAGCAACACTAAATGCACGCAAAGCCGCCTTTACACCGTGTGCCTGCAATTTAAAGGAACATAGCTATTACTAATTTCATATTTACATAAAGATAAATGCACTTTTACCTTAGTTTTATCCTCTTTTACTCGATTTTCACTCCCGGGAAGGCCGATGATGCTCCACGACATCCAAATCAGGTTGTCTACACATACACAATTGAAATTTATGTATAAAGGATTAGATTAATGAAACATTTGTTAGCATTATCATTAGTGATTGGCTTAAACGGATTAACTGCTGCACCGGTACAGGCTGAGCAGAGGTATATGGAATGCAGCTCGGGTGATAATGAGCTGCATTACTCAGGATGTAGCTGGCTGGATCAACTAAGCCATAACCCGCTTCGTCAAAATGCCGTTGCTGCTCCGGGCCTGGAAAATGGTAATTCTGTGCATGTTTGCCGGGAGTTTGCCGGGGTGCCGGGTAAAAGGGTCGGCACCAACTGCTATACTCCCTGGTACGGGAAAGAGTCAGGTCACAGCCATTATCAGGTATTGGCGGCACAACCGGGCCTGGTTGAATGGGAAGCGATTAATTACCGCGCCAATGAAGCCCAGGTTCAGCCGGGTAAATTGCTGATAAAGTCCATGAATGAGGGCAGTTATAACTCTTATATTTGTGCGGTACGGGATCAGCACGGTAATTTTATGACAGGTAAATATGTTGGCTCCTATTGCTGGTATCCTTACGGCGGACATGAATATGCCGTAGATCCCGCTAACCACTCTGACAACAGGCAAGTCTATGTGCTTTGGTATAAAGGATAAGTTGCCACAGCCATAGCGTTTAGCCAAGCTAGGTATTTATCGCCTGTCGTGATTAAGGTTTGCCAAAGGCGGGCGATAAATACTATTAAGCAGTATTTTTTCTTATTTATTTGAAAATATAAGAGATTTCTTTTGCTAAAATGAAGGCAAGCACTTAAGCGAAAAGCTGTTATTGCAAAGAGGTTGAGAGTGACCAAAACCTGCGTTCCGGCAACAAAATCATGGCAGTCGGAAACGGTTTTTACCGGGGGAGACGAGTATTTCCAACAGCTGGGGTTAGATATTTCCCGGGCCAGGCACACCATAGATCTGGCGTTTTATATTTTTAGTTTTGATGCCCTGGGCAATAAGATATTGTCTGCTTTGCAGGCGGCGAGCGGGCGCGGTGTCAGGGTACGTATCATGGTCGACGGCATCGGCTCGCCGCAATGGCATGCCAGTACCATAAAGCAGCTGGCACAATCGGGTATCGAAGTGAGAATCTACCATCCCTATCCCTGGCGTTTTCCTTTAAAAGCCCTGACCCGGGTAAATGTCCTGCTGGATCGCTTTTTTCATTTATGGGGCAAAATCAATACCCGGGATCACAGGAAGTCCTGTGTGATTGATGATGAAATTGCCTGGATCGGCAGTTTCAACCTGGTGCAATATCATATGCAGCGTTATATGGAGAACCGGGCCTGGCGCGACACCGGGGTGCGGGTTTGCGGCCTTCAGGTGAAGCTGATCACGGCTATTTTTGATTATATCTGGTGTCGCCGCCGATATCCGGTCAGTGAGCCTTTAAGCAGCCTGCCGCCGTTAAGGTATGGTTCTGTAGTGCGCAGCAATGTTACCATTCGCCTTCGGCGGTTATTTGCCCGTGAGCTTTATCATAATATTATTTTTGCCACGCAGCGGGTTTGGGCCACCAACGCCTATTTTGTCCCGGTATCCAGGCTGCAACTGAGTCTGATCCGGGCGGCCAAAAAAGGTATTGATGTGCGTTTGATTTTGCCGTCGATGTCGGATGTGATTTTTGCCCCCTGGATCGCCCGTTTTTATTACCGTATTTTGCTGCTCAGCGGTGTCAGGATCTTTGAATATCAGCCGAGTATTTTACATGCCAAAACGTTGCTTTTTGATGACTTTGCCTATGTCGGCTCCAGTAATCTCAATCACCGCAGCTTGCTCCATGATCTGGAGCTGGATATTGTCTGTCGGCGGGAGGAGTCTATTAAAACATTGGAGCAGCAGTTTCTGCTCGATCAATGTCTGTCGGTAGAAATCACCCAGGATAAGTTAAACCAGGGGCGCTGGTGGGAAAAAATACTGGCCAGGGTGTTACTTATCCTTAAGTCCTGGATGTGAGCATACGCTATGAACTCAAATTATCTTTTATATAATTAGATGTGGTGGCCGGTGATCGGTTAACAGCATTTTGGGTGCGGCTATGCAACAAGCAATAAAAGTACTGTCTTACAACATCCATAAAGGGATGAATATGGGTAACCGCAAATGGGTGCTGGACAATATCCGTCGCTTGATCCGCAGGGCCGGGGCCGATGTTGTCTTTTTGCAGGAGGTTGCCGGGGATGCCAGGCGTAAAATCGATGTCAGCCAGTTTGAATATTTGGCCGACTCTGTCTGGCAGCATTATGCCTACGGCAAAAATGCCGTTTATGATGCCGGCCATCACGGCAATGCCATTTTAAGCAAGTTCCCCTTTATCAACTGGTGCAATCAGGATATCTCCACCAACCGCTTTGAGCACAGAGGGGTGCTGCATGGGGTTATTGCCAATGAAGCCAACCCGGAGCAGGAATGCCATTTATTATGCGTACACCTGGATTTACTTGAAGCGGGGCGCCGTAAACAGCTGCAGCGCATATGCCGTTATGTCAGGGAGCAGGTGCCGGAAGGTGCCGGTTTGATCCTTGCCGGCGATATGAATGACTGGTTACAGAATGCCTCACGGTTATTAACCGGGCAATTGGGGCTGCAAGAAGCTTTTAAGGTGGCGAAAGGCCGTTATGCCAGGACATTTCCTGCGATTTTACCGCTGTTGCCCCTTGACCGTATCTATTTTCGTAACTGCGATTTGCTGCACTGTGAGCGGCTAAGTTTAGTGAATGAGCCCCAGCTATCGGATCATTTGCCCTTGATGGCGAACTTTGGCTACCAAGAATAGTTGCCGCTCCATTGAGTCATATGACGTAGAAAGCGACTGATTAATATTGATAAGATATTTTATGCTGTCAACTCAATAGCCTTGCTTAGCGGTAAGCAGCTTCCTGGTAATACATATGGCCCCTATCTTTACTGGTCCTGTACACATGACTTGGTTATATTCTCATGGCCGGAACGTGCTGTGGTGTTAGAAGAGCTCAATCCGAAGCCAGGAGACAATGCTGCTATTATTGATATCTTCCCTTAAAAGTAATGGGCTCTACATAAAATACACCTTATAAAAACAAAATATTAACATGCATCTTGATATTTAACTTTTGCTTCAGTATGTTATTTAGGCGCTTCATGATGAAGGCTTTATTTTATTTTTGAATTAGGGAAAAGATAATGAAATCAAAAAAAATAACAAAATTAAATAAAAAAACAGCTTCCCTGGCGATGCTGGCACTTGGCATTGGCATGAGTATCAGTGTTCCTACTACGGCAAAAGTCAGGTCATGTGCGGATACATGTACTCTTGTCCTTAATATCTGTATGAGGGAAGCATCGGGCATGGAAGAGCAAATGGCTTGTTTTGACCAAAACTTTAGCTGTTTAGAAAACTGTGGTGTAGCCCCCTTTTAAACCATTTTCGACACTGTTTTAACTCGCCTATTTTAAAATCAGCAAAGCCAACACTGGTTTTGCTGATTTTACTGTTTTTGGTTTGCCCGGCCATTTTAATTTATTGCTTTTTAGAGCCGTTTCTTCCCTGTTGGCATAAGCGTGGCGGCGGCCCGCGAGTGCTTTTTACCTGTCAAAGCTGTTAGTGCTATTAAAAATGAGGCTTTTTGAAAAAGCCCGGTATTAACAGCTCAGGATATTAGATGTCTTTAAGGGCAATCGTTATCGATACGGAATTAGCAGCATTTTGGTAAAAATGGCTGACTTATTATGCGTTACTATTCATCCGTTTAACGATAGTTATCAGCCTTGTTACGCCAGTGTTTAACTTTTTCTGCTATGTCAAAATGCTTGATAAATTCCCTGTTTATAGGGTATTGATTGATTAGGCAATAGGCGACATAGACAGCTGCACTTGAAGTAAAGGGCTTTTTTGTCAAGGCATTAGGGTGGCGGAATGACAGCAGGGTTTCGATAAGGTGGTAGGGAAAGTTCCATATATGCAATAAGTAGCCGCCCAGCTGGCTATGCTCAATACCAAACAGCTCACGTTCGAGTTCAATATTGTCTCTATTGTCTTTTTTTAAGGCCAGGTAAGTATCCAGGGAGCTGGCAGATATTTCAGGCAGGATAAATTTACCTATGTTGTGCAGTAAACCCGCCAGCATGGCTTCCTGCTTGAATTCGGGGGCTGCAATAAAGTGGGCCAGGCGGCCCACGGCTAACCCGCGTGTCTGCTCCGCCAGTACAGAAAAACCAGGAGGTTCGTATATTTGCGCGTGTAACTCTGTGGCGGCGACTATGCTGACAATAATATCGACCCCTAAACGGGTGATCGCTTCTGTGATATCGCAGACTTCTCTTGAATTGATAAAAAAGGAGCTGTTGGATAGTTGGAGAATTTTAGCCACCAGCGAGGAATCTTCGGCGATGACTTCGGCAAATCTCTCCATGTTGGTAGCATCGTGCTGTAATATCGAGTTCAGCCGGATATAGGTTCTCGGGGGGGAGGGCAAGGTTTTAATGCTGCCAAGCTGTTTGCGAATAGCCAGGTCGGGCAAAGCCGTGCGTACCTGTTTAATGTTTTCTATTAAGTTGAGCAACATCTCGGGTTTGCTGGGTTTTGTCAGCCATTGATGGGCAACCAAACTTGCTTTTAGTGAAGCTTCTTCATCGGCATGCCCGGATAAGATGATGCGTACCATGTCGGGATAGAATTTAGTGATTTTTTCGAGCAGGTCTGCGCCATCCATTTTTGGCATCCGCATATCTGTGACGATTAAATCTATCTTTTCCTGGGTCAGCAAAAATAAAGCTTCCAGGGCATCTTCGGCAAAAACAATTTCGTAGCCGCAGTTATATAAAGAGCGTTGTATGCCCTTTAACACTAAAGGCTCATCATCAACAAACATGGCTTTCATAGCATAAACTTCCTTATCATATTACGCGATTGCTTCCTGATCGGCGGCTTGGTCGGTTGTGGCTACCAGCTCCGACTTGATCGGTAATTGTATGGTAAAAACGGTTCCTTCGCCGTATACGGACTGTGCATATAATTTACCTTGGTGTTGTTCTACGATGACATTGTAAGCCATACTCAGACCTTGCCCCGTTCCTTTGCCTACATCTTTTGTGGTGTAAAAAGGATCGAATATGCGGTTGAGGATTTTTTCTGTCATCCCGGTACCGTTATCTTTTATGGTAATAATCGCGTCCGTATTGTCCTGGTGGGTACGGATAATGATTTTTCCTCTTGTATCATCAGCGGTAAATTTCTCTGCGATAGCGTGGGCGGCGTTAACGACAATATTGAGGATAACCTGGTTAAATTCATCCCGCAGACACATAACCCTGGGTAAGGAGCTGTCAAAAATGGTTTCGACTTCAGCGACATGCCGCCACTCGCTCTGGGCTACCGTTAAGGTTGTTTCTATCGCTTCAGTGATGTTGGTTAACATCATCTCACCTCTGCTGGAATGAGAAAAAGACTTCATCGCACCGACAATCGTAGAAATACGCGCTAGTCCTTCCAGTGACTGGGACAGTGCAAGGGGGACTTCTTCGGTTAAAAAGTTAAGGTCGGCTTTTTTTAGCTGTGCCTTAACCGCTTCGCTGCCTTCAGGCTTGTGATGGTCAAGATAGTCTTGACTGGCCTGGAGAGCGGTGAGCATATTGGCAAAAGCTTCCTGTAAAAAAGCTGTATTATCTGATACATACTGGATTGGAGTGTTGATTTCATGGGCGATGCCTGAAGCCATCTCACCGATAGACTCCAATTTCATGGCATGGCGCAATTGCGTTTCCAGTTGCACCCGGGAGGTGATATCTCTGACAATACAATTAAACATGAGCTTAAAATCAATCACTAAGGTCATTTTTGAGAAAGTAACTTCGATGGGAAAACGGTCGCCGTTTGCTTTTGCGCCTTCTAAAATTAAGGTCTGGCCGATGATTTCTTTCTGCTCTCCCTTGATTTCTTTGATAAGCTTTTCCCGGGTAATTGACGGCATTAACTGTTCCAGGGCGCAGTTATCTAATTTCTGGGGTTTATAGTTAAACATGGTTAATGCGGTAGAGTTATATTGGTGTATATGGCCCTTATCATTGATCACGAACCAGCCATTAGCTAAGTGCTCGATAATATCTTGCTCTCTTGCCTGGCTCGCCCTGGCGATATCTTCTGCGGCTTGTAATCTCTGCTCTATTAACGCCATTAAAATCGTGGCAGCGACAAATACGGCGACAACGGCTGCGATGATCAGGGAAAGCACCTGGGATTGCGTCGACATTTGTGGGGACAGGGAGTTGGCTGCTTGTTGCTGATAAAAACTGACTGATGCCGTGGCGATATAATGCATGCCCGAAATAGCTGCCCCGATAACTGCTGCACAGGCCAGGCGGAGCGATAATTCATTTTTTCTGTATTTGTGAACAAGCGTGATCAGATAAACGGCAAAGCTCGCCAGGATATGGGCAAAGAGCAATGAGGCAACAAATAAAGTGAAGTCATAAATCATTTTTCCCGCAATCATGATGGCTTCCATGCCAATAAAATGCATCAGGCTGATGCCAAGGGATAAAGATAAGGCGGCCATTTGAGTATTAAGTACAGTGAAGCGCTCGGATGAGAGAAGATATAAAGTAAAGAAGGCACCAATAATTGCAGGAAACACGGAGAGAAAAGTTACCGTAACATCGTATGGCATATTTATCGGTATGACATGGGCGAGCATACCGATAAAGTGCATTGCCCAGATCCCTAAACCTAACACTAAACTGCCAAAGACATACCATAACGGCTTATTTTTTCCGGCATGAATATCCCAGGTTTGCATTAATACCACTAACGCAGAATAAGCGGCAAAACCGGCAACAAGGATAGATAAAGGGACCAGAAGAAAATTAAAATGACCTTCCACTAAGAAGTAGGCCGGATTGTTAACAGGATGAAACCTCCAAAAGCCCAACACGCATGATTCCCTATGCAAAATTTAACTGGCAATTAAAAAAGAGATTAGATTAAAAGTGAGCAAACTCAAGTGCCGGGATTAATTATCGGTTTTTAATTTATTCCTCTTTGCCCCTGATCTTGTTTGAACAGAGCCGGTTTAATTTACGGAATAAAAAGCATTTTTTAAGACAAGGGCAAATTTTACCGGCTTTGCATCATTTCTCTCTGATTAACGGCATACGCCGAGCAAGCTCCAGGAGGCATCGCTGCCGGGCTGGCTGTTGGTGTACCAGTTACTCTGATATAAACTCCCCTGATACACCATAAGATCGCCGCTATCGTTATGGCTGTAGTCTCCCTCGGGAAAATCTTTCCTTAACCAGTCGGGGTAGATGTTGATGTCGTCACAGCTGACGCCGTTGCTGCTATCTGCTTCCGACCAGCGAAAGGTCACTGCGGTGCGCGGCGGGAGCGGATATTGGAAATATTGCCCCCGCCAGCTGACGGTTGTGTTTTTCGCCTGAGCCCAGGAAGCATTGTAGGCGAGCAGTACATAAGAATTATCCGGGTTTTTAAAGGCGCTGTGGTGGAGATCGCCGCTGATTTCACCAGAATTTATGCGTACGGCACCTGCCTGCAAGACTTTTGAGAGCTGGGAAATAATGTAATAGGAGACATTCCTGTTGACGGTTAAATTGCTTTCATTTAAGGTCATGGCGCCCATGCAGTTGAGACAACCCCTTTGGGCAGTGCTCGGCGAGGTAAACAGGTTCCACTCTAACACCGTTTTCGACCAGTTGCGGGTTGCCCCAATCACCACATTTTCCATATGCCAGCCCAAGTCCTGGTTAAAAGCATCGGTTAATTCTGCTTCACTGCTGCCACTTGGCAGCCCGGTCCACTGCTCGGTAAAATAGACATCCTTGCCCGAGCTTTGTTTGACTGTACTCATGGCACTGATATCGCCGCCATAAAGATGGAAGGCGGAGCCGTCGACATACTGGCTTTGTGCCACCTGGATAGGAAAGCTGGTGTTGTCGCAGTTATGATCAAAACCTAAAATTTTCACCTGGCTGTGGGCAGAGTTTTTTAATAACGGGCCAAGATGGTTTTCAATGAAATCATATTGCTCACCCGCACTCATCAGCATGCTGGGCTCGTTATGACCGTTTTCCGGCTCATTCTGTACCGTCAGTCCCCAAATATCCAATTCCTGAGCCGCCATGGCATCGAGGTATTTTTTTAAATACAATGCCAGATCGCCATAGTGCTCACCTTTAAGGCGGCCGCCGATCCAGTGGTTATTGGTTTTCATCCATCGCGGTGCGCTCCAGGGACTGGCGAGCAGTTTTATCTCAGGGTTAATGGCGCGGATTTTTTTTAAGACCGGTATTAAGCTGTCCAGATCAGGGCCGGCCAGGCTGAAGCTGTCAGTATCTGTAACCTCGGTAAAGGTAAAAGACTCCCAGGTGCCGGCGCTTTGATCGTTATCCACCATACGCACCAGTTTATTATCGTCTACCTGCAATCTGTCATGGTTGCCAACACCTTTTAGCGGCAGGGATAAAAAATAACTGCCCGGGATCTCTCCCGGCGTGAGCTGCCATTTTTCCCAGGTGCCGGTGGCGCTGCCGTGCATATCCGCCATGTTGGTATCATCGGTGCGTAGTCTGGCCAAAGGGCCGCCTGCTGCCCGGTCGATATACCAGTAGCCGTCGCCGGCAGGCACAAATTGCCACTGAAAGTCGGCTCCCGATGCTGCATTGTCGCCGGTGTAGGCATCTTCACTGTCGCCGCTGGCACCGATGCGGGCATTATGGGCGGGCAGGTTAATGTAATAGCGTTTGCCGGGATCCGGAGTAAAGGCGTTATCGCTGGTCACGGCTTCGTTATAGCTATATAAGGAAGCACTTAAATCCGATGCCCCCAGGGTGATACGTAACAGGGAAATACCGTTTCCGGTGACCGGGTGGAATAATTCATTTAACAGTGCATCCTGTTTAGCTGGCGGTAACATGGAAATGGCCAGGGCACTGGCCTGGGTGAGTGCAAATCCCAATCCGTCTACGCTTTGGTAGCTTTGTTCTTCGTTGACCGTGATAAGGTTGGGCTGGTCGGTGTTATCAAGCCCCTGGCTAAAAGTTATGTCTGCCTGCTGCTGCAATAAAGCACTTTTATCGCCACGGGTTTCCAGGACAGATACCTCCCGGGCCTGCGATATCATCGGTGCCACGGCAGAGGTTAATGCCGGTAGCAGCATAACACTCAGTACCAGGCGTTTTAAAGGGGGCATGAAAGTGCAATTTATCATAAAGTCTTTCCTTTTTATTGTTGTTGTTAATGTATAAAGTTGTTCGGGCAAGCCATAAGTCATACTGCAGCGCCGGCTAACATCCGCCATAGATGATGACGGGTAGGGCAGCGTTTCTTTTTATGTCTTTAAGCGGCCACCTTAAATAACCCTGTGTTGGGTGATTTTTATCAATTTCAAAATATGGAATGTAAGCGCTTACAGGGCTAAAAGCAAATTTAAGTCACTTTTTGCTCGCTCATGAGAATGGAAGCAGAGCCTGCCTGTTATGAATTTACTCTTTGTCAGCACAAGATTTTAAAACTGAGTGTTTTTTACTCTGGCAACTGAGTTTTGATGACCGTACCTTTTTTGTGTTTATTTTATTATTTTACAGTGCTTTATGTTTTGGTTGCGTGTTTTGAATCGTTCAGATACGGGCTTTGGTAAAGTTGAACGTTCAACTTTATGACGGGGGCTAACTCTGGTCGAAGCCAAGCAGAGTCCCTGATACTTTTTTTATAGCGGACGAGCTGTTGCTGTTAAAGCACCCGGGATCTCCTTGCCTGATGATGGGGAATAAAAAGGTCAAGGTGCTCACTTTTGGCGATGTGTGGCTAAGTCGCTGGCTCACAGCATAAAACGGATTATTTAAAGGGATAGATAAGTAAGGTTTTTATAACAAGCATTATGCTGACAAGATAACAATAAGGATGAACAATGAAACAAACAGTTAAGTTAATGTCTTTACTCTCCGGTATCCTGCTGGCGAGCAGTTACCAGGCACAAGCGGTACAACCGTTAACGGTCCAGGGCAACCAGGTTTTGGCCGGCGGCAAGCAAACCAGTTTTGCCGGGCCAAGTTTATTTTGGAGTAATACCGGTTGGGGGGCGGAGAAGTTCTATAGTGCCGATATTGTCAGCCAGGCAAAATCTCAGCTGGGGGCGACCATTATCCGCGCCGCCATGGGGGTGGATGAAAGCGGTGGTTATGCCCATGATCCCGACGGCAACAAGGACCGGGTAATGACTGTGGTTGATGCCGCCATTGCCAACGATATGTATGTGATCATCGACTGGCACACTCATGATGCCCATAAAGAGTGGGGTAAAGCGAAAGCATTTTTCGTGGAAATGGCGCAAAAATACGGCAACACCAATAACGTGATTTATGAAATTTATAATGAGCCGCTGGGGGTGTCCTGGTCCGGTCATATTAAACCTTATGCCGAAGATATTATCAGCGGCATCCGCGCCGTTGATCCGGATAATTTGATCATTGTCGGCACACCTAACTGGTCACAGGATGTTAACCAGGCCTCTTATGATCCCATCAATGACAGCAATATCGCCTATACCCTGCATTTCTATGCCGGTAGCCATTTTGGCGGCTTACGTGACAAGGCCCGGGAAGCGATGAGTAACGGCATTGCCTTGTTTGCCACCGAGTGGGGCACGGTGGATGCCAGCGGCGACGGTGCGGTAAATTATGGCAGTACCGATGAGTGGATGAATTTTTTAAAGTCCAATAATATCAGCCATACCAACTGGTCTATTCATGACAAGGCCGAAGGGGCGTCCATGTTCCAGCCCGGCGGCAGCTGGGACAACCTGACGGCATCGGGTGCTAAAGTCAAAGAAATTATCCAAAACTGGAACTCGGATACCGGCTGTAGCCCCAATTGTCCGCCGGCAGCGGAAGGGCGAATCGAGGCTGAAGATTATATTGCCATGGCTGGGGTACAAACGGAAAGTACCACGGATACCGGCGGCGGGCTCAATATCGGTTATATTGATCCCGGCGACTGGATGACTTACCGGGTGAATGTCTCAACAAGCGGCACTTATAAAGTTTCTTACCGGGTCTCAAGTTATGACGGCGGCCAATTGCAATTTGAAAAAGCCGGCGGTGCTGTCGCCTACGGTGTTATGGATGTTCCCGCCACCGGCGGCTGGCAAAACTGGCAAACCGTCAGCCATACTGTGACTTTAACAGCAGGTGAACAGGAGCTGGCAATTGCCTCGCTGGCAGGGGCCTGGAATATCAACTGGTTCGAGCTGAGCCCGCAAGCTGGGGGCGCGGACAGCGATAATGACGGGGTGAGTGATAGCCTGGACCAATGTCCCGAGACCCCGGAGGGTACCCAGGTGGATGGTGCCGGTTGTCCGCTGATCGATGGCGGCGATTGTGCCGGCATTAATGTTTACCCCAACTGGACCAGCAAAGACTGGGAAGGGGGAGAGCCGACCCACAATGAAGCCGGCGATATGATGGTCTATCAAGGTAATGTCTATAGTGCCAACTGGTATACAAACACCATTCCCGGCAGTGATGAAACCTGGACCTTTGTTAAGGCTTGCCATTAACTCTTAATGAACAGGGCCTTATTCAGAGCAAACCATAACCGGTCTTCAGTGCTGGTTATGGTTTTTTATTGGTTAGTCATTAATGTCAATAAGCGGGCCGGCACGGTTAACTTCGTCTGCGGCTTTGCTGATCCTTTCTACCACAGAGAGTGGCGTTGTTTTGCTCAGGGCGATACAGTTCTCTGCCAGGTGCTCATCTTTGAATTGGTAGACCAGTTCAATGAGAGACTTGTTCAGCCCCAGGGAGGCAAGGTTTTCGTATATTGAACTTCTCGATTGCATCATCAGGTCAATGCGCCCTTTGATTAATTTACGCAAGGTACTTAAATCATCGGTATTGGCATCAAGTTGCTGGCCGTCTTTAAAGCCATGTTGCAGTAATAACTCATGGTCATAATCGTCTCGGATAAGACCGATGCGGTACTTTCTGGCGTCTTCTAATGTATTGATTTTTATATCTTTACGCTTTGACAATTTGACGAAAAAAAGATCAACTTTTTTCGACAAAGGGCAGATAAAATGAAAAAACGGCTTGCGTGCTTTGGTTTTGAAAATAGGGTAAATAAGGATATTTTTATCAGAAAGGGCATAATTGTAAGCCCTCGGCCAGGGATAGATGTTCAGGGAATAACTGAGTTTGGCCCTTGCCATGATGTTGCGGACCTTTTCGGTGAGTGGCCCTGAAATAACACCGGCTTCATTTATATAAACATTAGGGGGCCAGGGTTCAGTGACAATATTGATCTCCTTGGCCGGTGCCGCAGGCTGGTAGAGCAGCAGGACAAGAATTACTGATGTTGTTGTTATTCTTTTTATTCTTGTTCTATCAATAAGCCACATAAATAAACAGCACGGGGTTTGGGGGTAATTAAAGTTTAGTGCCAAAGTGGCGTTAATCAATAGTACCAGTTGTATCATTTGTTGGTTGTTTTTTCGATGTTTTCTTTTTGGGGCCAGGGCGGAAAACCGGGATAGTCAACGATATTGTTGCCGCTAAAGGGGAGACAGATGTCCCCTGTAGGCCCGGGGGGAAGAGTCGAAGGTGTCGCTGACCCTGGCCGAGAAAATTCCCTGATACATGCCGGCAGGCTTTGGCGAGGCGTGGACAGATCCGCAATTGATTTATACCGACCAAGAATAAGGCGGCAAGCCCCGGCGTATCTACTATAATCAGGGTTTGGAGTTATTCTTTTCTTAAATGGCTGGAGCGCAGGGAAGTGCAGCAGACAACTTTGATAGATAACAGTAAACGTCATTTACTGGCACTTAACCCCCTGGTACTTAACCCCTTGTTGCTAGCCATTGCTTATATGGTTACCGGTTATTTGGCTCTTTTGCTTGCCATTGAGCCGGGATACACCAGTATGATTTTTCCGCCTGCGGGTATTGCCCTGGCATCCTTACTGATATGGGGAAATGGCCTTTGGCCTGGGATTTTTATCGGTGCATTTACCTTAAACCTTTTGAGCGGCCAACTCTCAGAGCCACTGACGGCATCTATATTGGTGTTCTCATTTTCTGCGGCAACCGGTGCTACGCTCCAGGCGTTAGCCGGGGCCTGGTTAACGAAATATATGATTGGTTTTCCCACGACACTGACCAAAGTACGGGATATTTTTTTATTTTTACTGGTTGCCGGACCGTTAAGTTGCTTGCTGAACTCAAATATTGGTGTGGTGAGTTTACTGGCGACAGGGTTAATTCCGGCATCAGATCTCACCTATACCTGGTTTACCTGGTGGCTGGGGGATAGTATTGGCGTACTGATCTGCGCTCCTTTATTGTTTATTGCCTTTTGCCAGCCCAGATCGTTGTGGCAAAGCCGATATGCATCGGTGGCCGCTCCCCTGGTTTTGACACTTGTCGTGGTGGCGGTGTTATCCGTTTGGGCCAATAAATGGCAGCAAGAGCGCAATCATTTTGAATTCAAGGAAATTGCCAACAATACCGTGGAAAGGCTGAACTCGAGTTTAAGCAGTTATGTTGACGCCGTGGCTGCTATTGAGCGCCTGCATGCCGGTTCAAGCCATGTCAGCTGGGAGGAGTTTCGTCGTTTTGTACAATATACCCTGATGAACAAACCCGGGATCAATGGTTTAAGCTGGAACCCAGTGATAACACAGCCGCAGCGCCAGTCCTTCGAATATCAACTGCAGATGCAGGGGTTTGCTCAGTTTGAAATTAAGGAGCGTGATAGCAGGGGCAGGTTAATCACGGCAGGGCGGCGCCCCGAATATATTGTTGTTAATTATATTGAGCCCCTGGATGAAAACCGCAAAGCCCTGGGTTTTGATGTTGCTTCGAATCCCTATCGCCGTCAGGCTCTGGATCAGGCCAGAGATAGCGGTAAACCGGTTGCAACTGCCCGTATCACTTTGGTGCAAGAGCGGGAGCAGCAAAGTGGTTTCTTACTTTTTTATCCCATTTATGGCGGCAGCCATAGTACGGTGCAAGAGCGCAGGCAGCATATAAAAGGTTATGCGGTAGGAGTATTTCGTGTCGGTGATATTGTTGATACTGTGCTGGAGGGGCAATATAAAGATCAAATTGTTGTCGGTATTTATGATGAATCGGCTGACAAAAACGGTCATTTATATGGTCCGCAGGAGCCGTTTACCTTCTCTCCGGGTGTGTTGGAGCTGACCGATAGTCTGGAAGTCGGGGGCCGGCGTTGGTCCCTGCATTTTTGGCCATCCGAGCAATACCTGGCGAACCACAGAAGTTGGCAGGTTTGGGCGGTATTAACTTCAGGGCTGCTATTTACCGTGATGCTCGGGGCCTTCTTATTGGCGATGAGCGGCCGCTCCTATGATCTGGACAGCCAGGTGAAAGCACGTACTAAGGAAATAAAAAACCGCGAGCAGGAATTAAAAACCACCAATAAGGTGTTAAAAGTGAGCAATAAACTGCTCGAACGCTCCAACCAGGAGCTTGAGCATTATGCTTTTGTTGCTTCACATGATTTAAAGTCCCCGTTGCAGGCCATTGATGAACTTGCCAGCTGGATTGCTGAAGATTGCCGCGATATCTTGCCGGGCGAGTCGAACCGACACCTTTGTTTGCTAAAAGAGCGTATTGCCCGGATGCAAACAATGCTGGCGGATTTATTGATCTTTTCCCGTTTAAGCCGGGAAGATTATCAATGGGAAAAGATCAACTTACAGCATATAGCCGAAGAGGCTTTTGTTCTGACTGGCGATTCCGACAGCTTTCAATTACAGCTGAGTGATTGTGATACTGATATCGACTTACCCCGGGTGCCGATTGAACAGGCATTACGCAATTTAATCGGTAATGCGGTGAAACATCATGATAAAGGCTGCGGTATTATCCGGGTATCTTATAGCCGGGATGACAATGAACATCTTATCCGGGTTTGTGATGATGGTCCCGGGATCCCGGAGTCGTTACAACAAATGGCGCTGGAAATGTTTTCTACCTTAAATCCCAGAGATGAAATTGAGGGCAGCGGCTTAGGTTTATCTTTAGTCAAGAAAGCGATAGAGCGGCTGGAAGGTTATATGTGCATTATTTCTGATGGCGTTCGCGGCACCAGCATTGAACTACATTGGCCGGCAAAGGGTAGGGGCAAGGATAGCAGCGGATAAAAGGGAAAACAGTGCTATTAAAGCTATTGAACGTCGATGATGATCTGGTTGACCGGGAAAAGTGGGGCGTGTGCTGGATAAATCGCCTCTTTATTGCCAGATAACCGATGCGAAGACGGTCAATGAAGGTTTAGCGCGTTATGAGCGGCATATTTTTGATGTGATTTTACTTGATTACCGGATGCCGAGACGAAAGTGATTGAGGATAAGGTATCGCAGTTAAAGACAGGGGAGTGGCCACTCCCCCTGAATTTGGACATCGGTTACAGCCGTTAATAGACAATATCGAATGTGCTTAGTTTTGGTAGGGCATACTGGCTAAAACCCGTAGCATGCTCCGAGCTTAGGGTGACTTGAAAGTTGACCGGGGTTGCTGTTGTGTTTGCTGTCGGGTAGCCATTGAGTACCAGGGTGATGTGCCAGTCGATTTGCTGGTAAGCATTTAAGTAGCGCCAGTTGATCAGATCAACTTCATCTTGCGGGATATTCCAGGTGATTGTGCTGGTGCCCTGCTTGGGATCCGATGACAGAGTGAGATAATCGCTAAAGCTTTTTATCTGGCCGTCTGCACCGGTAAAGCCGGGTGAAAGACTGTAACCCAGTAGTTCATTTTGCAGATAAATGCCGGTTTGGCTGTCAACAATCCCCGTTAACTCAGAAAGCTGCTGGTCGGATGGATAAACGGCGGCCACCTGATAAGGCAAGACTAACTGGCCCTGAAGAGGGATTTCCAGGGCCTGAAAGGAAGGAGCGGAATAGATTTGCGGATAATCACATAATATACCGCCATGGTTCAGGCAAAGGCGTACCTGGTTGTCCTGGTTAAGATCTCCCGGATGCTTGACGGTTAAGAGCATTTGCTGTGCTAAGGCGCCGGTCAGGTTTTCCTGCTGTGCGCTTGATTGCATCCTGGCTTTGATTTGCTGCCAGGGAATAGGGTACTGGCTAAAAATTAACTGGGAAACTCTGCTGCCGTCGTGCGTTTCGATATCCAGCCAGGAATTGACGCGGATCATGTCCAGGCCGGCATACTGGCTTGCTAACTCGGCTAAGGCAATTTTAGCCAGGACCCGGGTCTGTTCTGTGCTGTTAAAGGCTAATGCTGTGCCGGTTTCGCCTATGCTAACCCCTTCGCCATCTTCTAAAAACAGGTCGATATAAGTGCTGCGGCTGCCGCCGTAAACCGAACTTTTTGCCTGGAACATCAGGTAATCCTGGCCGTCTTCCTCACTGCGGGCGATATTCATTTCTAACAGCAGGTGAGCATAATCAAGGGCCTGGTCTGTTGCCTGATGTTGTTTGAGCTTTATATCTGCTTGCTGTTCCGGTAATTGTTTAACTAAGGTTTTCAGGCGCAGATACTGCCCGGGGGTTAATGCGCTGCTTTGCTGTCGCTGGTCAAGCAACCGGTTTTGGCGTGTTTTTTTCGCCGGCGGGCTGAGCTGTTCAATCGGGGTTATTGCCGGCGCCGTTTCGGGGGGCAGTGCCAGCGCTGCGCCATTAAGGCATAACAGGCTTATTAACGCTGTACTTGCGGTAATAGTTGAGGTTTTCATGATAATCTTCCTTGAGTAAAGTGACATAGGGTAGTTCCAGCCCGGCTATCTTTGCAGATATCGATAAGGCTGAGGTTATATTACCTTGATTTTCAATAGGAATACCAACAGGAAGCGCCGCCGGAGCACAGATTTGGCTGGTTTTCGCTTATTGTCAAAGGCAAAAGCTTTGTTTATAGTGCGTTAACCGGATATAAAATTTTAGCGAGCTTTATGACAGTAACCGCCCTAAAACAACAAGAAAACTTCTTTGAACTGCTGCCGGGGAAAAGTCTGGACTTGCAAATCAATCATCCGCTTCAGGTGCGGTTAAAATTGCCATTAGTTGGTTATGAAATGGGGAAATATATTATCCTCAAGCACCCGGGAGACCAGGCGAGTTATCGCGATGTCCTGGTGGAAGGCAATGTGGTGATCGTACGTTATATTTTAGAAGGCAGCAAAGGCCAGTGTTTTGCCTTTCGCACGACGATTCGCAATATCACTATGTTCCCGGAGAAGTTTTTAATGCTTGATTATCCGAAAAGCATCGAAAACCGGGATTTAAGGTTACACCAGCGTTATGCCACCAATATTCCCGCGACGATTGTGCCGGACGATAAAGGGGAGGCGACCGGCACTCGTATAGAAGGTATTATCGCCGATATTTCCCCCCAGGGCTGCTCTTTTACCTTTTTAAGCGACAATAGTGCAATTAAAGTGAATCAGCGGGATATCTTTATTTATATCCAGTCATCCCTTGACGGCATTACCAAAATACCGGCCCGGGTACGTAACAGCCGTTATGAGCGGGGAAAGGTCAATGTCGGGGTGCAGTTTACCAATTCAGAGCAGCAGATGAAAAACTTCCTGGCGAAACTCTTCCTTATCTCTGAGTTTGAATAAGGCATTCCCCCTTATCAACAGGGAAACTTACTGGTTATCGGTATATAACCCGGCCGGTCGGGTCGCCAGTCATGATGGAAACCCTCTCGACCTTGTGGGGCGTGATTAACTTCAGGGAAGCCGGTACTATTTGCTGACCGGTTGAGATTTCATAAACTCCAGTGCTTTGGCAACCGCAGCCTTGACATTGGTTTCCATTTCAAAACGTTCAGAAGCCGGCAGATAAAAAGACATATCTACTTCATGGCGGATATAGCGGGTAGGGAGTTGGTTTAATACGATACAGGTTAGATCGGCGAGGAAATCAGCGTCATACTTTTCATCAAACTTTCCCGCGGTAAAGTGTTGCACTACCAGCTTTTCATAGTAGTTATGAATATCGTTAGATATATTCACATTAACGTCCTTTCTTCTGAGGTTATAATCAATAAATCCTAACCCGAGATAAGGTAAAAAGCTAATACTTATATCAATTTATCCGGTGAATTTTTGTCTGGAACCATTTGGCTCACCACAAGGAGCGACTCAGCGCTTAAGAGGAGCGTTAAAGGGGGTTATTGACGTTTTTCGGCAAACTCAATATCCCTTTCTATGGTGGAAATCGCCTGGCGGCAACGGCCGAGACGCTGGTGCAGGGCTAAGATCTCCGCGGTTAATTTCTGGTTGTTTTGGCTTTGGTTCTGGCTATTGTCCCTGAGCTGCTCCCGGTCTGTGATCATCGCCAGTAATCTGCGTTCAAATTCATGATGCTCGGCTAATTTTTGATGCAGCTGGTGGCTAGGTTGCAGCATCTTCTGTGCGGCCTGCTGATATTGGCTTTTTTTATAATGCCTGGCCCGGGTATTTAAACGGAGATTGGCATTTTGATGCAGGGCATCATTGGCGTTAAGGGCGTTCATTAACGCCTGCACTTGCTGTTCGATACTTTCAAGCAAGGCGGTAAACAGCATTTTATTGCCGGAGTGCATCAAGCGCTCTAATTCAGAAATCCGTCTGTTGATTTCCAGGGCATAGGGCAGGTACTTATCGCTTTGTGATAGAAACAGTGAGTTGGAAAACAAGGCATTATCTTCTATCAGGCGGTGAGACTTCAAGGTGCTGTTGTGCTTATCGATTTCAGTTGCCTGCTCGGTAAGGGCGTTAACAATCGCGGATAACCGGGTGATGGCGTTTTGATTCATAACAGGTCTCAACTTGTTGGCTGCGTTTGCGGAGATAACTTCAAGGCTGATAAGTCCGGGGTTAATAGTTAATGGACTAGCTAAACCAGGCGTTGTAGGCAAGGTTTATCGACATCAGGATCACTACTGTGATAAATATCGGGCGAATAAATTTGTTACCGTGTTTAATGGCGGAGTGGGCGCCGACCCAGGCGCCGAGCATAAGAAACAATCCCATCATCAAACCCAGCAGTACATTAACATAACCTAAATAAACAAAGGTTAACAGCGAGCATAAATTACTGACGAAATTGTTTGCCCGTGCCAGGCCGCTGCTGAGCAGGATATTGATTTTGTAAAGGGCCGAAGAGCTGACGGTCCAGAAGGCGCCGGTGCCGGGACCGGCAATACCATCATAAAAACCTAAGGTCAGTCCCTGCATGCTTTGTTTGACGGTCAGTTTTTTTGATTTCTTCGGTAACTTGTCGGGGCATTCCACCATGCTTTTGGTAAAAAGTGTATAAGCGGCGGTCAGTATGATGATCACCGGCAGGATCTTCTCCAGAAACTCCGTACTGAGAAAGCTGACAATCACGGTACCAGCCACCGCGCCGATAGCGGTTGTGATCAGGGATACCCGCCAGAAAAGCGGATCAAAGAGCTTTTTACGGTAAAAGGTCAGGGAAGCAGTACAAGTCCCAAAGGTAGAGGCGAGTTTATTGGTGCCCAAAGCAATATGAGGAGGCAGGCCTGCGGTTAACAGGGTCGGCACGGTTAGCATACCGCCGCCGCCGGCGATTGCATCAATGAAGCCGGCAATAAAACCCACGCCACATATCAGCAGCCACATTGTCAGATCCAAAACCGGGTCCATTGCTACGCCTTAATCTCAGCCTTAAAATTTTAAAGCGAGAGTGTAACATAGTGTGAAACTATCCATAGAGAAGTATTTATTAAACCTTGGCCGGTCGGCGATAAAACAGGCAACCCTTGCCCGGTAACGGCTCTCTGGCCTGTCTGTCAACAAACTGCAGAGCATTTCACTTGTTTCTATGTTTAACTTCTGTTTTTTCTAAGTTGCATTTTCGTTGCATTTTATTAATGGTCAATAATTGATGTATTTTGGTTCAAAAAATAAACAGTGAGCGTGTCGGATATTTTGTTGTGTAAGTTATTGATTTGTAGGTTATTCTGACTGATTGGTTGTTTTTTGTTCGAAAAATGATTTTGTAATAACATCTGGATTAATTCACAAATTGTGCTTGTGTGTTTATATCTTTGATTTAAATGGCTTTTATTTCTATAAGAAATGTTTCGTAATTTGTGTATAAATGTTACGGCATGTTAGTTTTTTCATCATTTATTGCTAATGAGTGTTGCCCCGCAAAAGGATTACGTTTAATATCTTTGGCGACAGTTCAGGTTTCAGACCTTTGAAATTATAAAATAAACAAGACAGTTAATAGTCTTGATATTAATAAAACTATGAAATCACATTTAGTGATCCAGGGAGAAAACATGTTTAGCAATTCAAAAGTAGCCAAGTCTATTCGCTTAGCTATGGCCTTCGGTGCTGTTTCTGCTACCGCAATTAGCGCTAATGCTGTTGCAGCAGAGCAGGAAGAGGAAGTAGAGCGTATTTCCGTAACCGGTTCAAGTATCAAACGTACTGATATGGAAGGCGCACTTCCTATTACTACTCTTTCAAGTGAAGACATCGTACGTTCTGGTGTAACCAGCGTTCCAGATCTGATGGCTCAATTACCTTCTATGCAAGGTTTCACTACTGCAGCTGACTCTGTTGGTGGCGGCGGTGGCGGTATCCAGTCTGCCTCTTTACGTGCCTTAGGTGATGAATACACACTAGTACTATTAAACGGTCGCCGTATGGCTTCTGCCGATTCCGGTGGTGTAATCGATCTTAACCAAATTCCTTTAGCCGCTATCGAGCGTGTTGAAGTATTGATGGATGGTGCTTCTGCTCTTTACGGTTCAGATGCAATTGCCGGTGTTGTTAACTTCATCATGAAAGACGACCTGCAAGAAACTAGCGTAAGCGTACGTTATGACCGTCCTCAAGAAACCGGTGGCACAAGTTACAACTTCTCTGTCAGCACAGGTTTTGGTGATCTGAGCACCGATGGTTTCAACGTGATGATGGCCTATAGCCATGACTCTAAAGAGCAACTGAAGTCTAAAGACCGTGATTTTGCCAACACAGGTATCCTTGATTTTTCTCATAACGGACAAGACTATACCTTAGTTCAAGGTTCAGCCAATGCCGGCCCGGGTAACGCTTATGTAAGATACAAGCAATATGACGCTGATGGTAACCTGTTAGTAAACCCTGTATTGGATGAAGATGGTAATGAAACAGGTGAGTTTACACCTGATTATTACACTAATAGCTTTAACCCTTACCGTGAGCAAAACGGTGAGTGTGGTCCAAACAGTGCGCCAGAAGGTACTACTTGTGTATTCGATTACACCAGCACTTTAGAAATCGCACCAGAGTATGAGCGCGACAATCTTTTCCTTCAAGGTAAGTTAGAGCTTTCTGATGACCTTCAGGCTTACGCTAACTACTCTTGGTCTAAATTCGATATGATCACTCGTATCGCACCATATCCGTCACTTTTATTCACTCTGCCTACAGATGGTGATTTGGCTCAAAATGAAGTATTACCTTATGTTCCTGAGCATACAGGTGATGGCGCAGCAACTATTGCTGCCGGTGGTTCTCTTGAACTTGACCGTGTAGCTGGCAGATGGCGTACACTTCCGGGCGGTAACCGTACTGACTCTATCGAAACTACTACTCATCACGGCGTACTTGGCCTGAAAGGTGATGTTTCCGATATCGCCTTTGATGTTTCTTTGACTTTCTCAGAAGCTGACCGTAAAACTGACCGTTTGACTGGTTATCCTTTAGGTGATGAATTCACAGCGTTACTTGCTTCAGGCGACGTTAACGTATTCGGTACTTTCGAAGACCTGACTGATGAACAGAACCAGTTGGTTAAAGATACTATGTATAGTGGTCCTTGGGATCGCACCGAAACCAGCAGTATCTCATTAGAAGGTACGGCATCAACTGCCGTTATGGAACTTCCTGCCGGTGATATGTACATCGGTATTGGTGGTGACTACCGTGAAGTTGAATATAAAGCAACTAACTCAGATGCCAACACTAATGAAGTTATCTTCTTAGAGTCTGCTGCCGATGAATATGACCTGTCTCGTGAGACTTACGGTATGTTCGTTGAAGCCATTATCCCGGTATTTGATACTTTTGAAATCACTGCGGCGCTTCGTTACGATAACGTTGGTGGCATCACCAATGACATGGCCGAAGCCGGTACCAGCAAGAAAGTAAATGATGACGTTGATGACACTACTTATAAAGTTAGTGCTTCTTACCGTCCAAACGATGACTGGTTACTTCGTGCGTCAATCGGTACTGGTTTTAAAGCCGCTACCATGAAGCAGATTGCTTCTCCTCGTGAAGATTTCGGTGTAACTTCTGATACTTACGACTGTCCTACAGGTATTTCTGCTGACTTGATTGCTTTATGTCAATCAGAGCCTACCCAGTACGAAGTATGGCGTGAAGGTAACCCGGATCTGAAACCTGAAACTTCAGAGCAAATTTCTGCCGGTTTCGTTTATGCACCAAGCAACGAGTTCAGCTTCGCACTTGATTACTGGAACGTTGAGTTGAAAGATAAAGTTGAGCGTTTAACTCAGCCGCAAATCTTCAACGACCCGGTAACTTACGGCCACTTGTTTACTTACAAAGAAAATACTGCGGGTGAAAGAAGCTTAGCTATCATCCAGGCTGCATCTAACATCGGTGTTTCTAAAAACAGTGGTTTAGACTGGGCCTTAGAGTTAACTAACGAATTATCGTTCGGTACTTTAAAGACAAGCTTCAACGGTACTTACGTACTTGAAAGCAAGAGCTTGAAAGTTGGTACTGGCGGTTCTACCGGTGTAGACCCTGTATGGGAATCTAGCCTGGGTCGTTACGGCGCTGATGAAGAAGTTGTCTTCAGAACAGTTGCTCGTATCAGCAACACTTTAACTCATGGTGATTTTGCTCACACCTTAAACATCAACTACAGAAGCGGTTATGTAGATCAGCTGGCTACTGGTGGTGATGTACGTATGGGTGATGACATCAACGTTACTGCACCGGATATTCAACTGAGTATTCCTTCTTACACTAAAGTTGATTTGGTTTCTAAATACTTCGTGAACGACGATTTAGACGTTTCATTCGGTATCAACAACCTGTTTGACAAGCAACCTCCATTATCACTGCGTACCGGTGGTGCTGGTCACCAGGTAGGTTACGATCCGCGTTATGTTGACGTATACGGTCGTACTTTCTACATGAGCGCTAACTACACTTTCTAATTTGAAAGGTAGCAAGTAAGCTTAATAAAAACGGTCCTTCGGGGCCGTTTTTTTTGCCTTTAAAACAGGGGGGCTTATTTGCCGTGATATTGAAATTCGGCACTTATTTGACCATCAGAGCGTTCATTTGTCGCCGGGATTAAAGGCAATTTTTCTCAATAGCCGGCGATATAAAAGCAGATAGCGGATAAATGCCATGAATCGCTAGTAAAACGGGGAGTTGTCAGTATAATGTGCCTGCGAAATTGTATATTTCGCATGAATTTAACTATCCATCCAAACTGTATAATTTTTTGTTCTACTCCTTAGAGTGAATAAACAATTGTACAGATTGGATAACATCCGAAAAAATAAGGAAAACTTATAGTGACTCCGATTACTAAAACATTTGAGTTCGGTCAACATACCGTTACTCTGGAAACGGGCGCGATTGCCCGTCAGGCAACTGCCGCCGTTATGGCCAGCATGGACGATACCAGTGTACTGGTTTCTGTTGTTGGTAAAAAAGAAGCGGTTGAAGGTCAGGACTTTTTCCCGTTAACGGTCAACTACCAGGAAAGAACTTACGCCGCCGGTAAAATCCCGGGTGGCTTTTTCAAACGTGAAGGTCGTCCTTCTGAAGAAGAAACCCTGATCGCCCGTTTGATTGACCGTCCAATTCGTCCTTTATTTCCTGAAGGATTTACCAATGAAGTACAGGTGATCATCACGGTTGTTTCTGCAAACCCGGAAATTTCTCCTGACATCATTTCATTGTTAGGTACCTCTGCTGCCTTAGCCATCTCAGGCATGCCTTTTGCCGGTCCTGTTGGTGCGGCCCGTGTTGGTTATAGCGATGGTAAATACCTGCTTAACCCGCTGCAGTCTGAGCTGGAAAGCAGCCAGTTGGACTTAGTGGTTTCAGGTACTGAATCTGCGGTATTAATGGTTGAATCTGAAGCTGACGTATTATCTGAAGAAGTGATGCTTGGCGCCGTGGTATACGGTCACGAGCAGATGCAAACGGCCATTAACGCCATCAATGAGCTGGCGGAAGAAGTCGGTAATGCGGCCTGGGACTGGGTTGCCCCTGAGAAAAATGCCGATCTTATCGCCAAAATCGGCGAACTTGCCACCGAGCAGGTGAATGAAGCTTACCAAATCACTGAAAAAGCTGAGCGTTATGCACGCGTTGCCGAGATCAGAAATGCAGTACTTGAGCAGCTTAAAGCCGCTGATGAAGAGCTGAATGAACAGGAAGCCAAAGATCTGTTCCACGACCTGGAAAAAACCGTTGTTCGTGGTCGTATTACCCAAGGCTCGCCACGTATCGATGGCCGTGATCCTGAAATGATCCGTGCCCTTGACGTGATGACAGGCGTGCTGCCACGTACTCACGGTTCAGCAGTATTTACCCGTGGTGAAACTCAGGCATTAGTAACAGCAACTCTGGGTACCCAGCGTGATGCACAGCGTCTTGATACCCTGATGGGCGAGAAGACCGATGCCTTTATGTTACATTATAACTTCCCTCCATACTGTGTTGGTGAAACCGGTTTTGTCGGTTCTCCCAAGCGTCGTGAAATCGGTCACGGCCGCTTAGCCAAGCGTGGTATGTTGGCGGTAATGCCTACAATGGAAGAATTCCCGTATGCGGTACGTGTGGTTTCTGAAATCACTGAATCAAACGGTTCATCTTCTATGGCTTCTGTATGTGGTACTTCTCTGGCATTAATGGATGCCGGTGTACCAATCAAGGCTTCTGTTGCCGGTATTGCCATGGGTCTGGTTAAAGAAGGTGACGATTTTGTTGTCCTTTCCGATATCTTAGGCGATGAAGATCACTTAGGTGATATGGACTTTAAAGTAGCCGGTACTACCGAAGGTATTACAGCGCTGCAGATGGATATCAAGATTGAAGGTATCACTCAGGAAATCATGCAAATTGCCTTAAACCAGGCAAAAGCTGCCCGTGTACACATCTTAGGCGTTATGGACCAGGCGATCAGCGGCCACAGGGAAGAGATTTCCGAGTTCGCTCCTCGTATCCATACCATGAAAGTCAGCGTAGATAAAATTCGTGACATTATCGGTAAAGGCGGCGCGACCATTCGTCAGCTGACCGAAGAAACCGGCACCACTATCGAAATTGAAGATGACGGTACCGTAAAAATTGCCGCCACCGACGGCGATCAGGCGAAAGACGCCATCAACCGTATTAATGCCTTAACGGCAGAAATCGAGGTTGGCTCTGTCTACACAGGTAAAGTGGTGCGTATCGTTGATTTTGGTGCCTTTGTTAACGTGCTGCCGGGTAAAGATGGCTTAGTTCATATTTCCCAAATCTCTGAAGAGCGTGTTAATAATGTGTCCGATGTACTGAGCGAAGGTCAGGAAGTTACCGTTAAGGTACTGGAAGTTGACCGTCAGGGCCGCGTACGTCTGAGCATCAAAGAAGCCGCTGAAAAGCCGGCCGGTGAAGAAGCACCAGCAGGTGAATAATGATTAACTGAGAAATCATTACATAAAAAGGGAGCCATATGGCTCCCTTTTTTATATACTTTAATTATTAACTCAAGTTAATCTATTCATTTTAAGGTAATTATTCTTTTGAAGCCGTTATATAAATTAGCTGCCATCAGCTTGGTTATTTTCGCTCAGGGCTGTACAAGTTTGGGCAACGAAGGTAAACAACCGGCCACCATGGGACAGTTAGTGATCGCTGAGCCTATGCCGGTTAACTATAAAAGTGAAATTGCCTTGGCGCGGTTAACGGAAGTGATCCAGCGGGCGGAAATCACCGATCTGCAAAAGGCACAGTTGTATTATGACCGCGGGGTTATCTTCGACAGTGTCGGCCTGCGCTCCCTGGCCCGGCTTGATTTTAACCGTGCATTGCGTTTGAAGCCGGATCTGGTGGATGCCTATAACTTCCTCGGAATTCATTTTACCCAGTTGCAGGAATTTAACCAGGCCTACGATTCTTTCGACTCGGCCCTGGATTTGGCACCGGAGCATGATTATGCCTATTTAAACCGGGGCATCGCTCTTTATTACGGTGGCCGGCCAGGCCTGGCAAAAGATGATTTTGCCACCTTCCACCAAAAACAAACCAATGACCCCTACCGTTTGATTTGGTTGTATCTGGCGGAGCAAAAGGTTGATCAGGAAAAAGCGCTGGCGAATTTAAAAGCCAAGGTGGATTTGATCCATGATGATACCTGGGCCAAGCAAATTATTTATTTGTATTTAGATGAGTTGCCCCAGTCGCAGTTTATCGACCAGTTAACCGATAATATCCAGTCTAATAAAGAGCTGACCGACAGGTTGTGCGAAGCGTATTTTTACCTGGGTAAATACAGCCAGATTCACGGACATCCCAATGTCGCAGCCAATTACTTTAAACTGGCATTAAGTACCAATGTTTATGAGTTTGTTGAACACAGGTATGCCAAGCTGGAACTGGAATTGATGCGTGAGAAAATTGCGGGTAAAGCTGCACCGGTCAATTAAACCCGGCTGGAAGTTAAAACGTGAGATTATTGCTTATCATGGGCTTGCTGGTACTGTTACCGTCAAGCTCATTTTTTTTGCCGCCTTATTTGAGTCAGCTGTTACTTGCCGGGCAATATAGCCGGGCACAACTTGATTATGCCGTTAAGGCGGAACTGCCTGTAGCATGGCAGCTCAAGTTAGCCGAGGTAGGTTATGGCTCAGCGGCCTGGCGAAGGCTGAATGAAAAACTGGCAAAAACCCGGGGTTCGGCTGCTGTTGACCTGGCGCGTTATTACCAGGAACAAAGTCGTAAACATTTGCAGCAGGGAGCAGAGGAGCAAGATCACCGGCACCGGGCAATTTTTTGGTATCACCAGGGGATCAAGCATGCTTCGGTGCAAGCAAGGCTGGGGCTGGCGCAATTGTACTTCGACAATAATCAGCTGCTGCTGGCACAAGAAACTGCCGACAAGGAGCTGGGGTTTACTTTGTTGAGCACCAGCAGCCCGGCCCCGGAGCATGCTTTGCTTCAGCTTGCAGTGCAGGCCGCCATCGCCCTGGGAGATATGGATTACCTTAAACGCCATTTGCCTTTACTGGAGCTGAGCACAGCAGGGCGGGAGTTACTCGCCGATATTCATCGCTATGGGGTGCTCGACTCCTGGGGAGAGGGGAACGCACAAGAGCGGGGTTACGGTATGGCCAATCCCCATGCCGTAAACAAGCCCGTGGTGGCTTCCTGCACCGCAAGTATCCAGTTATTTGCCACCCGCCTCGAGCATTTACATTACCTGGAGCAGTTAACTCATGGGGTTGAATCCGGCCCTCTGGCGCCTTTTATTTGTTTTGCCCCGGTGCGTTATCGTGCCGTCGACACTCTCGCTTGCCGGGAAAACCAGGTAAGTGAAAGTAAGTATCGGGTTAACAAGCGCCGGGCGATCAAATGCCGGGAAGAGATATGGCAGTATGATGCCGGTGCCATCACTAGCCGTTTTGTCGGGGTGCTGCTACCTCAAGGGGGAGCCAATGTCCACTTAGGTATCCTGTATATCGACAGGCAGGATAACCTGGATGTCTTTACCCATGAACTGAGCCATTTGTTGGGCTTTGTTGACGAATATCCTTTGCCTGCCCACCATAACCGCTGCAGCGAGGTGCAACAATCTCCCTTTGCCCATAACCTGGTGGTCTTGGCGGAGTTTTATCAGGGAAAGCGCAGCGCACTTCGCGCTCAGGTATTAAAACAGCTGCCCTGGGCGGCACAAATCAGGGAGGATACCCCTATTTTTCAGGCACAGGGCAACGGCTGGCAGCTGGGCACCCCGGATGAATATGCCAAAAGGGTGGGGGTATTCCCGGCTGCGAGCTGTGACCGGCAAAAACCACAGGCCTTTAAACCTTTATCAAAGCGAACTAAGCTGGCCTATTACGAAGAAGGCTTTCCCGATGCATATCTCAAGCGCTTATCTGCCGGGCCCGGCGCCTTTCTTATGCCCAGTTTTCACTATAATATTGCCCTGGCGCTTTTTCACCGGGGCGAGATAAAGCAGGCAAAATTCTGGCTTGGCCAAGCTGCTTTATGGGAAAGTTCACCGGCAAGGAAAGCGAAAATTATCATGGGAGATTTTTAATTTTTCCCGCACCGCTGTTGCCGGGAAAGGCAATCCTGGCTGAGTGTATTTAGCGCCGAAGTTAGTGTTAATCCGCTTTAAGAGCAGTAATGCTCACTTGCATGCCTGCTTATATTTTAACTGCCTGGCGCTCTGCTTTTTATGCCTGCTATTTTTGACCGGGATGACGTTTGGGCTCAGGGGAATAGCTTGCTCTCTGGGTTTAGCGGTTGGCCACATGGCTTGTTGGGCGTAAATTAAATCTTGCTGTTTGTCTGTTTTTAAATTCTCTTGCGCTTGAATGTCGTTGAATGATTTTTTTGTATGAAGGAACCACGAAAATAAGACCATCTCTCACCCCCTTTATCTTGCCAATAATAAGTTCCCTCTTAACGAACGTGTTATTAGGTATAGTTGATGAAAGTTAAAAGGCATAGCTTATTTTTGTGTGAATTATCCCGGGCAAAGGTAAATTACCAAGGAAATCTGGGGTATAATGGCGGCAACTTTATTTTATTAATTTTTCGTCATTCATGTCCTGCTTTGATCCGCTGAAGTTTCGCCAACAGTTTCCGCTTTTACAAAAAAACGTTAATGAAAAGCCGTTAATCTATTTTGATAATGGCGCCACAACGCAAAAACCACAATGTGTGCTCGATGCCTATCAGGATTATTATAGTGCCAGTAATGCCAATGTTCATCGGGCCTCGCATGTCTTAAGTGCCCGGGCAACCCGGGCTTTTGAAGAAGCCAGGGAGGCGGCAAAAACGTTTATTAATGCTGCCAGTACCAGGGAAATCATTTGGACTAAAGGCACTACCGAGGGCATTAATCTTATTGCGGCTAGCTGGGGGGAAAGCCAGTTAAAGGCAGGGGATGAAATTGTTCTTAGTTACAGTGAACACCACGCCAATATTGTGCCCTGGCAACTGGTGGCGGAAAAAACAGGCGCGGTGATCAAAATATTGCCGTTAACTGATAACGGTACCCTGGATGAAAGTAAGCTGGCAGAGCTGATCAGCCTCAGGACCAGGGTCGTGGCGTGTGCGCATATCTCCAATGTGATTGGCCGTATTAACCCGTTAGAAAAGATCATTACCCGGGCGAAAGCCGTGGGAGCCATCACCGTGATAGACGGCGCCCAGGCGATAGCGCATTTAACCGTTGATGTCCAAGCCCTGGACTGTGACTTTTACCTGTTCTCGGCCCATAAAATGTTCGGTCCTACCGGTGTCGGGGTCTTATACGGACGTTTGGCCTTATTGGAGCAAATGCCGCCTTACCAGGGAGGCGGGGAAATGATCCAAACCGTCAGCTTTGCCGGTACCAGCTTTAACGAGCTGCCGTTTAAGTTTGAAGCCGGTACCCCGAATATTGCCGGGGTAGTGGCTTTTGCAGAGGCGGTCCGCTTCTTAAGGAGGCATCAGGGGCAGGCATTTTTCGATTATGAGCAGGCGCTTATCGCTTATATGATGCAAAAGCTGCAAAATATTCACGGGATACGTTTTATCGTCACAGAAACACCGGATATTCCTGTTTTTTCCTTCACACTGAGCGGACATCATAATCATGATATTGCCACTGCGTTAGACAGTCGGGGCATTGCGATAAGAAGCGGCCATCATTGTGCCATGCCGTTAATGGAATATTTAAAACTTAGCGGCTGCTTGCGCCTGTCACTGGCCCCCTACAATACCTTTGCTGAAATTGATGCGGTTATTGAGGTTTTAACGGCTATTGTCCATGGGGAAGAGCCAGGTGGAGAGCATCAAGCAGCGCCTGGCGGCGCCCTGACTGAGGAAAAAGCCAAGGAAGAAGCTGAACTACAAGCTGATGAAAGCCAGGTTATGCTGGCAAAGTTTGCCGCCATCAAAGGCTGGGACAGCCGCCACCGGGAAATTATGCTCTTGGGTAAAACCCTGGAGCGCATGGATAAGGCCGAGCGCAATGAGCAAACCCTGATCGCCGGTTGTGAGAGCCTGGCCTGGTTAACCTATCGCCTGGATGGCGAAGCAAGGTATCATTTTAAAGCCGACAGCGACGCCAAGGTGATCCGGGGCTTGCTGGTTATCGTGCTGGCGGCGTTTAATCACAAAACGGCAGCAGAAATCGATGCTTTTGATATCCAGGGCTATTTTGAGCAGCTGGGGCTGTTGCAGCATTTGAGCCCTTCACGGGGTAATGGTGTTCAGGCTATTGTGAAAAAAATTACACAACTGGCAAGCCGGGATTAGCTTGCCTTTGATTCATCGTGAATTGTTTGCCGCCCTTTAGCGGTTATTTCCCGCCTAAAGGGCGAGGCAGAGATTATTTCGGTTTTTTATTGAGGAACTTTTTAATTGCCCGGCCGACGGCAAAAAAGGCAAAAGTGGCGGTAACATGGGTTGTAGCACCAAAGCCGCCGCTGCAGTCGAGGCGCATGGCGCCGTCCTGAGTTTGCTTGGCATGGCAGACTTCACCATCGCTATCCGGGTATACCAGCTGCTCGGTGGAGAAAATGGCGTCGATGGAAAATTTCCGCTTGGTATTGCGGGAAAAGTTGTATTCCCGGCGCAGCTGGTTTCGCACCTTGGCCAGTAGCGGATCCTGATAGGTCTGGCTTAAATCGCAAATTTGGATCTGGCTCGGGTCGGTTTGCCCGCCGGCGCCGCCAACCGTGATCACCGGCAATTTATTACGCTTGCAATGGGCGATAATGGCCGACTTGACTTTGACCGAGTCGATGGCATCAATGACATAATCAAACCCCTGGTTTAACAGCGCAGCCAGATTTTCATGGGTGACAAAGTCTTCCACCTCATTCACCCGGCAGTCGGGGTTTATTTGCCTGATGCGCTCTGCCATGACTTCGACCTTGCTTTGTCCGACCGTATCTGTCAACGCATGGATCTGCCGGTTAATATTGGTGGTACAAATATCATCAAGGTCAATCAGGGTGATGGCGCCTATGCCGTTTCTGGCCAGGGCCTCTGCCACCCAGGAGCCGACACCGCCGATACCAATCACGCAAAAATGCGCTTGTTGTAACCTGGCGGCCCCTTGGTTGCCATAGAGGCGGCTGATGCCGCCGAACCTGAGTTGATAGTCGGACATAATGATCATTATAAATAACAGCAAAAAATTCCGCGCATTATATCAGGCTCAACCGACAAGCCCAGCTTCTTTTTCAATATAACCCAGCCGTAACTCAGGCCTTTTATACTAATGTCCGGCGCAGAAAATACAGTGTCTGCCGAAAAAATGCCGGTAACGCCTGGTGTTTATGGCAGCAGATGACTGCGCCATTTTCAGCAATAAGTGATCTGTTGCCAGGTTTAGTACAGCAATGGCAATTAACAACAAAGGCATATAAACAAAAGCCGTTAATACTGAGATCTCATAAACCAGGGGGACCAGGGGGACCAGGGCAATTAATGCCAGGGTGGCGATCAGGGTAAAGCGAAAGACGACATGGAGTAACAGGGCGACATATTTCATGGTTTGGCTCCTACTTGTTTCAGTGAGTAAATAATACTCCTTGCCAATAAATAAAAGAGGTGGCATATTTGACATAGTAAGTGGCAAAAATGACATTTTTATGTCATGGGAGAGACAGAAGCATGAAGGTTGCAATTTTAGCCAGTGAACTTTGTATGGTGTCCGGCGTTTACGGCATGCTGGATGTGTTTTCGGCGGCTAATTATTGCCAAAATAAACGTTATGGCCTGGATAAGAGGGAGGCGATCGACTGCCAGATTGTCACTATCGACGATAAGCCGGTAACCGGCTATAACGGCATAGAAATCAAGCCCACCAGGACTTTGGCTGCTATGGAGATACCGGATGTGATCATTGCCACGGCATCGGTACAGGTTGTGGTGGGTTGTTGTGGCCATGATATTGAATTAACCCATAAAGCAAAAATCAAGCACTGGCTGCAAACCTGCCAGTCGCAGGGAACCCTGATCGCCAGCAGTTGTACCGGCAGTTTTTTATTGGCTTCCATCGGTATGCTGGCAGGAAAAACCGCGACCACACACTGGCGCAGCGCCGAGCTGTTTCGTAAGATTTTTCCCTTTATCCGCCTTGATTGTGAAGAGTTGCTGATTGATAACGGCGATGTCATTTGCGCCGGTGGCTCCACTTCCTATATGGACTTGGCCCTTTATCTGGTGGAAAAACTGCTGGGTAAGGACAGTGCCTCCGATTGTGCCAAGCTGATGGTGTTCGATCCGGTCAGGCAAAAACAGTCCCCTTACGGCTCTTTTAAGGCGCAGAAAAGCCATGAAGACCAGGCGATTTTAACGGCGCAGGAATGGCTGGAGCGCAATTATAAGAAAGAGATCAGCATGGATGCGCTGGCCGAGCAGGTGGGCCTGGGCTCAAGAACCTTTAAGCGCCGTTTTAAGCTGGCCACAGGGGAAAATCCTATCACCTATTTACAGCGTATCCGGGTGGAACTCGCCAAGGGCAAGCTGGAAAAAACCACCGACAGTATCAATAACATTATCTGGTCGGTGGGTTATGAGGATATCAGCAGTTTTCGCCAGTTATTCAAACGTTTTACCGGCTTGACACCAAAAGACTACCGACAAAAATTTGCCAATCTACATTAATTTTTTGACTTTCCCTGAGGTAATCACAGACGGTCACTAAATTTTGGGCAAGAAAAAAGGCAGTAAAAACTGCCTTTTTTTTATGAACTTATAAGCTCGGCTTATCTGTCATGCAACGGGGTGAATTCACGATCCAGCTCACCTGTGTATTTCTGACGAGGACGACCGATCTTCTGACCCGGCTGGCTTAACATCTCATCCCAGTGAGAGATCCAGCCAACGGTGCGTGACATGGCAAAGATTACCGTGAACATGCTGGTCGGAATACCGATGGCTTTTAAGATGATACCTGAGTAGAAATCTACGTTCGGGTAAAGCTTCTTGGAAACGAAGTATTCGTCTTCAAGGGCGATACGCTCAAGCTCCATGGCTACGTCAAGCAGAGGATCTTTGATGTTCAGCTCTTTTAATACTTCGTGACAGGTTTCACGCATTACCGTGGCGCGCGGGTCGAAGTTTTTGTAAACACGGTGACCGAAGCCCATCAGGCGGAACGGATCGGCTTTATCTTTTGCCTTGGCAACATACTTAGGAATGTTCTCCAAAGAGCCGATTTCTTCAAGCATGTTCAAACAAGCTTCGTTGGCGCCGCCGTGGGCAGGGCCCCATAAAGAAGCAACACCGGCAGCGATACAGGCGTATGGGTTGGCACCTGATGAACCGGCTAAACGCACGGTTGACGTTGAAGCATTTTGCTCATGGTCGGCATGCAAAGTGAAGATTCGGTCCATGGCCTTGGCGATGGTCGGGCTTACTTTATATTCTTCAGCCGGTACCGAGAACATCATATGCAGGAAGTTTTCGGCATAAGACATATCATTTCTCGGGTAAACGAAAGGCTGACCTATGCTGTATTTGTACGCCATAGCAGCAATAGTCGGCATTTTAGCGATTAGGCGATGGGCGCTGCGGGTACGCTGGTCTTTATCATCGATATCCAGATCACTGTGGTAGAAAGATGATAAGGCGCCAACAACACCACATACCATGGCCATTGGGTGGGCATCAGGCAAGAAGCCCTGGAAGAAGTGTGCTAACTTCTCGTGCACCATGGTATGGTTGGTGATGGTATTTTTGAATTCATCGTATTGTGATTTGGTCGGTGCCGCGCCGTTTAACAGGATGTAGCACACTTCCAGGTAATCCGCCTGCTTGGCCAGGCTGTCGATTGGGTAGCCCCTGTGCTGTAATACACCTTTACCGCCATCAATATAAGTAATCGCAGATTCACATGATGCCGTTGCTAAAAAGCCAGGGTCATAGGTGAAATAGCCATAATTACCCAAAGTTCGGATATCGATCACGTCGTTACCTGCGGTTCCAGACAGAATAGGTAATTCCGCAACTACATTACCGTCAATACTTAGAGAGGCCTTTGAATCAGCCATATGTTTATCCCCTATCAATTGGTTTTCTGATTATTATGAAAATGTAATCAGTTTTTATGAATATAAAACTGCGGGTATTCTACTGCAAACTGCCCCCGTAAAGTCAATTCAAATGTGTGTTTGATTAATTCTATATCAAAAAAAAACACTTTTGTTGATTATTTTTTAACCGCAAGCCTTTAAAATGGAACGAAAATTGTAATTCGTTCATATCAACTATATAATCTAGCTGCTCTGCGACTATTTTGTGAAAAATTGTATGCAATTTTACAAAAATATATGCAGGTGATCGCTTTGGGAATTGCTCGTTTACGGGTAATTCATAGGTTATATAAAAAAAGTTGAAGGCTCAAAGAGCTCTTTAGGCAACAATCGTGAAAAAACAACGTCCTGTAAACCTTGATCTAACTACAATAAAGATGCATTCAGCAGCTCATGCCTCTATATTGCACCGTATCTCCGGTGTGATTATGGTTTTTGCTATTGGCATTTTATTGTGGACCCTTTCAATCTCCTTATCGTCTGCAGAAGGTTTTGCGCAAATCAAATCCCTGCTTGATGGCTTTTTCTTTAAATTTATTATTTTAGGCATCTGTGCCGCGCTGATTTATCATTTATTAGCCGGTGTGCGCCATTTATTTATGGATTTAGGTCATTTTGAAGAATTAGCCTCGGGTAATGCCACTGCAAAATTTGTTATTGCACTTTGGCTGGTGCTTACCGCAGTTGTAGGAGTTTGGTTATGGTAAATAATGCCGCAACAGTAGGCCGCAGTGGCGTACATGATTTTATTCTGTTAAGAGCCAGTGCGTTAATTCTGGCTTGTTATGTCCTGTTTATGGCGGGATTTTTCGTTATTACCCCGGAAGTCACCTTTGAAATCTGGCATGGCTTATTCTCCAATCTTGCCATGAAGGTCTTTACCTTATTGGCCATTATCGCGGTATTGGTCCATGCCTGGATCGGTATCTGGCAGGTATTGTCAGATTACATTAAAGCCGCATTTTTGCGTGGTGCTTTGCAATTTATCTTTACTGTTACCTTGCTGGTTTATTTCGCAGCAGGCTTCTTAACTGTGTGGGGTGTGTAAGTGAACGTTCCTGTTCGTGAGTTTGACGCCATTGTTATTGGCGCAGGTGGTGCGGGTATGCGCGCCGCTTTAGCAATTTCTGAATCTGGCCAGTCTTGTGCCCTGATCTCAAAAGTATTTCCAACCCGTTCTCATACGGTATCTGCCCAGGGTGGTATCACGGTTGCGTTAGGTAACGCCCATGAAGATCACTGGGAACAGCACATGTACGACACCGTTAAAGGTTCCGATTATATCGGTGACCAGGACGCAATCGAATACATGTGTAAAACCGGCCCTGAAGCTATTATTGAATTAGAAAACATGGGCTTACCTTTTTCTCGTTTTGAAAACGGTAAAGTGTACCAGCGTCCTTTCGGTGGTCAGTCTAAAAACTTCGGTGGTGAGCAGGCGGCCCGTACCGCTGCTGCAGCCGACCGTACCGGCCATGCCTTATTGCACTGCCTGTACCAGCAAAACGTTAAAAACAAAACCAATGTTTTCAGCGAATGGTATGCCCTGGATTTAGTGAAAAACAGTGACGGCGCTATCGTCGGCACTACCGCTATCTGCATGGAAACCGGTGAAATTGTTTACTTTAAAGCCCGTGCTACGGTATTGGCAACCGGTGGTGCAGGTCGTATCTTCGCTTCTACCACTAATGCCCACATCAATACCGGTGACGGTGTTGGTATGTCACTTCGTGCCGGCGTGCAAATGCAGGACATGGAAATGTGGCAGTTCCACCCGACAGGTATTGCCGGTGCCGGTGTACTGGTTACCGAAGGTTGTCGTGGTGAAGGTGGTTACTTACTTAACAAAGACGGCGAGCGCTTTATGGAGCGTTATGCGCCGAATGCCAAAGATTTGGCCGGTCGTGACGTTGTTGCCCGCTCTATGATGACGGAAATCCGTGAAGGCCGTGGTTGTGACGGTCCTTGGGGTCCTCATATCAAGCTGAAATTGGATCACTTAGGTCGCGAAACCCTGAACCAGCGTCTGCCTGGCGTTTGTGACTTATCTAAGACCTTTGCTCACGTTGATCCGGCGGAAGAGCCTATTCCGGTTATTCCTACCTGTCACTACCAGATGGGTGGTGTACCGACCAATGTTAACGGTCAGGCGATCCATGTTGACGCTAACGGCGAAGAAAAAGTTGTTGAAGGCTTATTCGCCGTGGGTGAAATTGCCTGTGTATCTGTACACGGCGCCAATCGCTTAGGCGGTAACTCCTTACTTGATTTAGTGGTCTTTGGCCGCGCTGCCGGTCAGTTCCTGGGTAAATACCTGAACGACACTGAATTTGGTAAAGATGCCTCAGCCTCTGATCTGGAAGCGAGCTTAGCCCGTACTAACCGTTGGGAGAACTCGGACAAAGGTGAAGATCCGGTACAAATCCGTAAAGACCTGCAACAATGCATGCAGCTTAACTTCTCGGTATTCCGTGAAGGTGAAGCCATGGCGCAGGGCATGAAAGAGTTGACGGAAATCCGTGAACGCTTGCAACACGCACGTTTAGACGACAAGTCCAGCGAGTTCAATACCCAGCGCATCGAATGTCTGGAATTGGATAACCTGATGGAAACGGCTTTCTGCTCAGCTAAAGCCGCCAACTTCCGTACTGAAAGCCGCGGCGCTCATGCCCGTCAGGATTTCACTGAACGTGATGATGAAAACTGGTTGTGTCATTCGATTTATACTCCGGAAACTGAAGAAATGTCGAAACGCTCAGTTAATATGACGCCAATTCACCGTGATGCTTTCCCACCGAAAGCGCGTGTTTATTAAGGAGTAGCGTGATGAAACAAAAATTTTCGATTTACCGTTACAACCCAGATGTTGATAATGCTCCTTATATGAAGGAGTATGAGCTGGACCTTCCAGAAGGCTCAGATATGATGGTGCTTGATGCCTTGATCTTATTAAAAGAGCAAGACTCCACCTTATCATTCCGTCGTTCCTGCCGTGAAGGGGTTTGTGGCTCCGATGGTTTGAATATGAACGGTAAAAACGGCCTGGCCTGTATCACGCCATTATCGGCGGTGAAGGCCAATACCATAGTATTACGTCCGCTGCCGGGCTTACCTGTGGTACGTGATTTGATTATTGATATGACTCAGTTTTATAATCAATATGAAAAAATCAGACCTTATTTAATTAATGATGGCAAAGAACAGCCGGCACGTGAGCATTTACAGTCGATAGAAGACCGTGAGAAGCTTGACGGTTTATACGAATGTATTTTATGTGCATGTTGCTCGACCTCTTGTCCTTCATTTTGGTGGAATCCGGATAAATTCATCGGTCCGGCAGGTTTATTACACGCTTATCGCTTCTTGATCGATAGCCGTGATACTGCTACCGAAGAAAGATTGGATGATTTGCAGGATGCATACAGCGTATTTCGCTGTCACGGCATAATGAACTGTGTTGATGTTTGTCCTAAGGGATTAAACCCAACCAAAGCCATTGGCCATATAAAATCAATGTTATTAGCAAGATCTGTTTAATAAATTTAGGGGTGAACTTATGTTGAGTAAGTTTGCCCCGAACTATTAAACTACGAGAACTGCTGTAATTAATGTTTTTCTAGCTATATTGGGTAACTATTCTTTTTCTTGGGCTTTGACATAAAAAGTTTCATTGGCAGTATTTAATGGAAACTTTTCTAATAAAAAGAACTTAAAAAAGAGCAGTTACATTTATTTTTTGTTGCTTTTATCCCAGTAAAGGAACAGGCAATGCCAGAAGGTACAATGAAGGCTTGGTTAGAGTCTTCTCATTTAAGCGGTGGCAACACGGCTTATATTGAAGAACTATATGAATCTTACCTGGACAACTCGCAATCTGTCTCGGAGCAGTGGCGCGAAATTTTCCAGGAACTTCCGAAAATTGAAGGTGCAGATGTTGAATATCGGCACTCCGCTATCCGCGATGAGTTCAGAGAGCTTGCGAAACAGCCGAGTCGACAGGTTGTTGTTTCAAGTGGTGCTGATGCCAAGCAAGTTAAGGTATTGCAGTTAATCAATGCCTTCCGCTTCCGCGGTCATCAAAATGCTAACCTAGATCCACTGGGATTATGGCTCCGTGATAAGGTACGTGACCTGCAATTATCGCATCACGACCTTTCAGAAAATGATTTCGATAAAGATTTTAATATCGGATCATTTGCTGCCGGTCAGGAATCGATGAAGCTGGGTGATTTGTATAAAGCACTGAAAAAGACCTATTGTGGTTCTATCGGCGCCGAGTACATGCACATCACCTCTACCGAAGAAAAGCGTTGGTTACAGCAACGTTTGGAATCGGTACAGTCCAGTGCCAAGCTGTCTAAAGAGCAGAAGCTGGATGTGCTTAAAGGTTTGATCTCTGCCGATGGTCTGGAAAAATATTTAGGGGCGAAATTCCCCGGCGCCAAACGCTTCTCGTTAGAAGGTGGCGACAGCCTTATTCCTATGCTTAAAGAGCTGATCACCCGCGCCGGTACGCATGGCGCCAAAGAAGTGGTGATTGGTATGGCACACCGTGGACGTTTAAATGTCCTGGTGAATGTCATGGGTAAAAACCCGTCCAAGTTATTCGATGAGTTCGGCGGCAAGCATGACGAGATCTTAACCTCGGGTGATGTTAAATATCACCAGGGTTATTCTTCTGACTTCGTTACCCCGGGCGGCAATGTTCACCTGGCGCTGGCCTTTAACCCGTCTCATCTGGAAATAGTTAATCCTGTGGTTATCGGTTCGGTAAGAGCCCGTTTAGATCGCCGAAACTGCGATCAGGGTGATTTGGTATTGCCTATCACCATTCACGGTGACTCGGCGATTGCCGGTCAGGGTGTGGTGCAGGAAACCTTCAATATGTCGCAGGCGCGTGCATTTAAGGTCGGCGGCACTATCCGTATCGTGGTGAATAACCAGGTTGGTTTCACCACCTCAAACCCTCAGGATACCCGTTCAGGGGAATACTGTACCGATATAGCGAAAATGGTGCAGGCACCTATTTTACATGTTAACGGTGATGATCCTGAAGCCGTAGTCCTGGCAACACAAATTGCCCTGGATTACCGCAACGAATTTAAACGTGATGTCGTTATCGACCTGGTTTGTTACCGCCGTCACGGTCACAACGAAGCGGATGAGCCAAGCGCCACCCAGCCGTTGATGTACAAAATCGTCAAAAAGCACCCGACCCCGCGTCAGCTTTATGCCGATAAACTGATCAACGAGGGCAGCATCACAGCTGGTCAGGCCGATGAGTTAACGGCTTATTACCGTAAGCTGCTGGATGAAGGTCAGTGTACCGTTGAACAATGGCGTCCGATGACCGCCCATTCCGTTGACTGGACACCTTTCTTGGGTCATGACTGGGATGATGAGTACGAGAAAGAAATCTCCATCGACAAGCTGAAAGAGCTTGCGGCCAAAGTCGCGCAATTGCCGGAAGATCATCCGGTACACTCGCGTGTGAAAAAATTATACGACGACCGCAAAAAAATGGCTTCAGGCGAGAAATTACTCGACTGGGGTATGGCGGAAAATCTGGCGTACGCCTCGATTGTCGACATGGGCCAGCGCGTGCGTATTACCGGTCAGGATGCCGGTCGCGGTACCTTCTTCCACCGTCATGCGGTATTGCATAACCAGGAAGACGGCAGCGCCTATATGCCATTGAAACATGTGCGTGAAGGGCAGGGGCCTTTCGATGTGCATGATTCGGTACTGTCAGAAGTTTCCGTACTGGCGTTTGAATACGGTTACACCACAGCTGAGCCTGCCGGTCTGACTATTTGGGAAGCGCAATTTGGTGATTTCGCCAACTGTGCCCAGGTGGTATTTGATCAGTTTATCAGCTCGGGCGAGCAGAAGTGGGGCCGTTTATGTGGTCTGACTATGTTATTACCGCATGGCTATGAAGGTCAGGGACCAGAGCACAGCTCTGCACGTTTAGAGCGTTATCTGCAACTTTGTGCCGACCACAATATGCAGGTATGTATTCCTTCTACCCCGGCCCAGGTATTTAATATGCTGCGCCGCCAGGTAGTACGTCCTATGCGTCGTCCTTTAGTGGTCATGTCGCCTAAGTCGTTATTGCGTCACCCGCTGGCGGTTTCTTCTTTAGAAGAAATGTCTACCGGTGTTTTCCATAACGTAATTGGCGAAATCGACGATATCGATAAGAAGGCGGTAGAAAAAGTCGTTTTCTGTAGCGGTAAAGTATATTACGAATTGCTGGAGCAACGCCGGAGAAATGAGCAGGAAAATGTTGCCATTATCCGTATCGAGCAATTATACCCATTCCCGGAGAAAGAGCTTCAGGCAGTACTGGAAGATTACCAGCACGTGAAGCAGTTTGTCTGGTGTCAGGAAGAGCCTCAGAACCAAGGTGCCTGGTATTGTTCACAGCACCATTTCAGAGCCGCTATCCCGGCAGGTACTTATTTGACTTATACCGGCCGTAAGGCATCTGCCGCTCCGGCAGTAGGTTATATGTCAGTTCATGTTAAAGAACAACAAGCGCTCGTCAATGAAGCGCTGACCGTTGAATAGACCAGTTTGTGAGTAAGGAATAAATTGATGACAACCGAAATAAAGGTTCCCGTATTACCTGAGTCAGTTGCAGATGCTACTGTCGCTACCTGGCACGTGCAAGCTGGTGACAAAGTTTCACGTGATCAAATACTTGTTGATATCGAAACAGATAAAGTAGTTTTAGAAGTGCCGGCGACTGCCGACGGCGTGATCACTGAAATTTCTGAGCAAGAAGGCGCTACCGTATTAGGTGAGCAGGTTCTGGCTTTATTTAAAGAAGGCGGTGCCGCGGAAGCTGCACCGGCCGCCGCTGCCGCACCAGCTGCCAGCACAGATGCTGCTAAAGTAATTGATATTGTAGTACCAGTACTGCCTGAATCTGTTGCCGATGCCACTGTTGCCGGTTGGCACGTAGCTGAAGGCGATACGGTAACTGTTGACCAAAACCTGGTTGATATAGAAACCGATAAAGTCGTATTGGAAGTTGTAGCCCAGGCTAACGGTGTGATTGGTAAAATCATCCACGCTGAAGGCGATACCGTATTAGGCGACCAGGTGATCGGTCAGTTAAATGCCGGTGCCTCAGCGCCAGCGGCAGCCGTTGCTTCTCCAGAAGAAGCCATCAGCAGCGACGAGCTTGCCAGCCCTTCAGTACGTCGTTTAATGACGGAAAAAGGCATCTCTGCCAGCGAAGTGAAAGGTTCAGGTAAAGGCGGACGCATCAGCAAAGAAGATGTTGAAGCAGCCATTGCCAACAAAACGGCCGCTAAAGCCGCTCCTGCACCTGCTGCAAAAGCTGCTCCGGTTGCCCAGGACTTAGGCGAGCGCAGCCAAAAACGTGTACCTATGACACGTTTACGTAAAACCATCGCTACCCGTTTATTGGAAGCGAAAAACTCGACTGCCATGTTAACCACGTTCAACGAAGTTAACATGAAGCCAATTATGGATCTTCGTAAGCAATACAAAGACTTATTCGAGAAAACCCATGATACCCGTTTAGGTTTTATGTCTTTCTACGTGAAAGCGGTAACCGAAGCATTAAAACGCTACCCTGCGGTAAATGCCTCTATTGACGGTGATGATATCGTTTATCACAACTTCTTCGATATCTCTATTGCGGTATCTACGCCTCGTGGTCTGGTAACGCCGGTATTACGTGACGCTGATCAAATGAGCATGGCGGGCATCGAAAACGGTATCCGTGACCTGGCCATCAAAGGCCGTGACGGCAAACTGACCATGGACGAGATGCAGGGCGGTAACTTCACCATTACTAACGGTGGTGTATTCGGCTCTTTGATCTCTACGCCTATTTTGAATCTGCCACAAGCGGGTATCTTAGGTATGCATAAGATCCAGGACCGTCCTATGGCGGTTAACGGCAAGGTAGAAATTCTGCCTATGATGTACCTGGCATTATCTTATGATCACCGTTTGATTGACGGTAAAGAATCTGTTGGTTTCTTGGTAACAATCAAAGAATTGTTAGAAGATCCGACACGTCTGTTATTAGAACTTTAATAGCGGGCATTTTAATAAAAGGTTAACGCTTATAGACAGGTTGGATATCGCTATGCTGGTGCCGACTTTCGTACTATAATCCCGTTACTTTTTCACTGGCAGTCTGCTTTGGGGTGGGCTGCCTTTATCATTTACAGATAAATGGATAAAACACCATGAATTTGCATGAGTATCAAGCGAAACAATTATTCGCTGAATATGGTTTACCCGTTTCTGAAGGTTTCGCTTGCGATACCCCTCAGGAAGCTGCAGAAGCTGCCGACAAAATTGGCGGCGATATGTGGGTTGTTAAGTGTCAGGTGCATGCCGGTGGCCGCGGAAAGGCTGGTGGTGTAAAGCTGGTAAAAAGCAAAGAAGAAATTAAAGAATTCGCACAGCACTGGTTAGGGAAAAACCTGGTTACTTATCAAACAGATGAGCAAGGCCAACCGGTAGCGAAAATCTTAGTTGAAAGCTGCACCGACATCGCTAACGAATTATACCTTGGCGCTGTTGTAGACCGTGCTTCTCAAAAAATCGTTTTCATGGCATCTACCGAAGGTGGTGTTGAAATTGAAACGGTTGCAGAAGAAACACCTGAGCTTATCCACAAAGCCGAAATCGATCCGCTGGTAGGTCCTCAAGCTTACCAGGCGCGTGAACTTGGTTTCAAACTAGGTTTAACTCCTGCACAAATGAAGCAATTCGTGAAAGTGTTCATGGGCCTTGCCAACATGTTCCAAGACCACGATTTCGCTTTATTAGAAATCAACCCGCTGGTTATTACCGACGAAGGCAACATCCACTGTCTTGACGGTAAAATCGGTGTAGACGGTAACGCTTTATACCGTCAGCCTAAAATCCGTGAAATGCACGATCCGTCTCAAGAAGACGAGCGTGAAGCACATGCAGCCCAGTGGGAGCTGAACTATGTTGCTCTGGACGGAAACGTTGGCTGTATGGTTAACGGTGCCGGTCTTGCTATGGGTACCATGGATATCGTTAACTTGCACGGCGGTAAGCCAGCTAACTTCCTTGATGTTGGCGGCGGGGCGACTAAAGAGCGTGTAGCCGAAGCATTCAAAATCATCCTTTCTGATGACAACGTTAAAGCCGTTCTTGTTAACATTTTCGGTGGTATCGTACGTTGTGACATGATCGCCGAAGGTATTATCGGTGCGGTTAAAGAAGTTGGTGTTGAAGTACCTGTAGTTGTACGTCTTGAAGGTACCAATGCTGAACTTGGTCGTGAAGTTCTGGCGAATTCTGATCTGGACATCATTGCCGCTACATCATTAACAGATGCAGCTCAGCAAGTTGTTAAAGCTGCGGAGGGCAAATAATGTCTGTTTTAATTAATAAAGATACTAAAGTTATCTGTCAGGGTTTCACTGGCGGACAAGGTACTTTCCACTCAGAGCAAGCGCTTGAGTACGGTACGCAAATGGTTGGTGGCGTAAGCCCGGGTAAAGGCGGTCAAACGCACCTTGGTCTTCCGGTATTCAACACAGTACGTGAAGCGGTAGAAACTACAGGCGCAACTGCTACTGTAATCTACGTACCTGCTCCGTTCTGTAAAGATGCTATCTTAGAAGCTATCGACGCCGGTATCGAGCTGATCGTTTGTATCACCGAAGGTATCCCGACGATCGATATGATCGATGTTAAAGACAAGCTGAACAACACTGGTGTTCGCATGATCGGTCCTAACTGCCCAGGTGTTATCACGCCGGGCGAAACTAAGATCGGTATCATGCCAGGTCACATCCACAAGCCAGGTAAAGTAGGTATCGTATCTCGTTCAGGTACTTTGACTTATGAAGCCGTTAAGCAAACTACAGACGCCGGTTTCGGTCAGTCTACTTGTGTTGGCATCGGTGGTGACCCAATCCCAGGCACTAACTTCATCGACGTTTTAGAAATGTTCGAAAACGATCCGCAAACCGAAGCCATCGTAATGATCGGTGAAATCGGTGGTACTGCTGAAGAAGAAGCTGCTGAATACATCAAAGCTAACGTATCTAAGCCTGTTGTATCTTACATTGCCGGTGTTACTGCACCTGCTGGTAAGCGTATGGGCCATGCTGGCGCGATCATCGCCGGTGGTAAGGGTACAGCCGATGAGAAATTTGCAGCCTTAGAAGCGGCCGGTGTTAAGACCGTACGTTCTTTAGCTGACATCGGTGTTGCACTGAAAGAGAAGACAGGTTGGTAATCAGCTTTTGATTGTTAACTGTTAATCTGATAAAAACCCGCTGTTTAGCGGGTTTTTTTATTGGGCTAAACGAAAGTATTTTGAAAGATAGAGTGGTAGTTTCTACAACTAAGAGGTTATAAATATATTCAAGAGCAGAGTTAAATGAACTTTTTATTACTAAAAATAACTGTCTTAATTATAAACATTGTGAATCAATTCAATGCTTTTTGCCACTTTTCTGAAAGTTGAGCTAATGAATAATTTTTTCCTAAATATTCTTTTACAATAGAGACTAATTTGGCTCTAGTAATTCTCTTAGTATTTGCTTCTACAGCCATTTGAGCAACGATATGTTCGCTTACAATACCAAGTTTATTATAATCAATATCAACTATATCCTTATGCAAATGATTTATACTTTCAAATGGGGTATCACCAGGTGTCTTAGAAAGGTTAATATCTTTACTTTTAAGTTTTTTTTCGTCGAGTAGAATAAAGTCAACCGTCGCAGGCTGATTCATCGTGAGCGCAACCGCAGCAATGAGTTTTTTAATATCTTCAGAACCAAAATCATTATTATTGACAACCCAAACTGATAAGGTATTACCTGCTGTTCTGGTGCATCCTGTAATTGCATCTGCATGGTAATTTGTCAAAGGCTTATCTATGTTGTCCTGCCATTTAGTCTTACTGAACTTTCTCAATAATAATGTCATTTAAGTCCCTCTAGATGTTTAATTACTTCTGTACGGTACTCCTCTAACCAGTCAATATCAAAGGGATCTATTTGCTCTAAATATTCTATAAAGCTAGGTTGTTCCCATGCTTCGATTGCCCGTATTGTAGCCTCTTTAACTAAAATACTCTTATGAGCACAACCTGCTATTATTAAGGCAATAGCACTATCATTTAAATCGTAATAGTCTATTCCAGAGCATATGCCAATAAAGGTGTACAAATTATATTCAGTTCCCGTGAAAAAACTTAGGTATGCTTTTTGAAAGGCCGAGGTAAATATTACAGGGTCATCTCGTAGACACATTTCAAGGTATAATTGAGTTTTTGACACTTCCCCTTCAATAAATTCATCTTTGGCTACTAGTCGTCTGATTTCATTGCTCATAAGAACTGTTTTATATTCATCAGCATTGTTTGAATTATCTATTGTATTTGAATGTTCTGAAATATAACGAGATGTATCTGCCGTAGTTGAGTTCTCTGAAATATGTAGAGTTTTTTCAAATATACTTGAATTTTCCGATATGTGCTGAGCACTACCTTTAGTCGTCGTAACTTCTGAAATATGAGGTGTTGTGTCTGTATCAGTAAATAAACAGGAATTTAAGCCAATGTAAGCTTGATATTGTTCGCCCCCAAATCCATATAAGTCTTGTGTTTGAAAAGTCTGAGTATTTTCAGAAATAGAATTTTCCATAACTTAATTGATCATATCTATGATTGGTTTTAATACTTCCAAATTGTCATTATTGAGCTCTTTAATAAGATCAATACTATTGCTTAGATCAAATCTATAGCTAGTATTCTCGCTAATAGTATTGGAATCAGCTGTAAATCGATATCCGTCAAAGTTGTTAACATGTTGATCATTAATTAGCATAAATTTTGCTCTATCAGCCATATGCACACTATTAATTTTTTCATTTGATACGCCTAAGTTAACTGAAAAACATTTACGAATAGTCCATTCAAAAGGAGTTTCATTCTCATTTTTTAAATACATATCCCTTATTTTATTATCTTCTTGTTCTTCGTTAGTTTGACTAAAAATAGTAGTAACAGATGAAATACGATTTGACTTCTTATCTGGATATATTAATTTTAAGAGCTCAAATAACTTTGTAACTTGTGTAACAATACTTTCAAATGATACGGCTTTATTTCGTGTCTTCAGGGAAATAACAATAGCCTCTGGAGCAAAGGTAACTTGAAATTGTTCGTCAGATGTTATCATTCTAAGAATATTAACTTGTTGCCCTGTTGCTTTGTTTAAAGCTTTAGCTGTTGTTGGAATTAAATTCATAGAACCTAACTCTTTTAATATCATACTTATTGTACTTGGCTCTGGCCGAATATTTTCATTATCCGTGAAGAAATGAATTTGATGTTCAACATGTTGAATATCCACAAAAATACCTTAAATGGTTAGATTAATTGCTCAATCAGTACATAGTAGTATATTAAAGAATTACCAGCAATTAATTAAATTAGAAATGATAAGTAGATATTGTGCCAAAATTCAATAAATTCAAGGACAATTGAAATCTATGGTTATCAAGTTTATTGCAGCTGCCATTTTATACCTTCCATAGATAAAAAATTATCTATATGCACTCCGTTATATTTTTCTTGGCTCTTACCATTGTTAAAAAGTAGAAGAAGTTAAGTTGGGCGCTCATAAATTGATATTATTGTACTTCCATAAACCGATATGACTTTTGTTATGGAATTGATAGCTAGGTTTTAGAGTTGGGGGAAGAAAAAACAGGTGTAAAGGAGATAATCCATACTCTCTAAAAAACCTATGAAATATTAACGGAACGCTGTTGATTTAACCAGTTTGTTAGTCTTTATTTAGTCATACCATAACAAGTGAGAAGGGCCTTTATGTCGTATTCTTTACAAACAATGTTGTATAAATAAGTAAACCAAGTCGCGCCCCCTGAGTGCTCGAAACACCCAGAGGCCGCTAACCAAAACGAACTACGCTAGGAGTCCGTCATGGCTGAATATCATCATACGTCAGAGCTTTGCCCGAAAAAAGCAAAATATCCCACCACCCGGCAACTTACGGTACTGGAAACCGTGCTTAATAGTGTCGTAAAAGTCAGGGGGGCAGGCATCAACTATCTACCGGTGAATCTGCAACCTTGCCTTGTCCTTCAGGGAAAATGGCTGCATCAGGCCGGTTTTCCTATCGGGCAGAAGGTCACGGTGAGCGTGGAAAAAGACAGGTTGGTACTAACACCTGTTTCGCTATCATCTAAAGCATAAACCAAGCAACAGAGGCCAGAATAGGGCTGCTGCGGTTTAAAGCTGTGCAGCAGCTGTAACAGCTAGTGTTCGTGCCCAACCGTTAGTTAGTACCAACACCCCATAAACAGCCTATATGGAGGTCCTTTCTTGTCATTCATCTAATAAAGTAGACAAGGGCTACTTCACTCAATAATATACCCAGGTTGAATAAGTATATTCCTTTTGGGAATAACAAAGAGGTTAAACATGACAGCTATAAATTTTTACTTGCACCGTATCCATATTCTCGGGGCATTTTTCGTATTGGTATCGTTACTGGCGTGGAGCGCCGACTGGTCGGGGGTAGTATATGTTTGCCCTTATTGTCGCCTGCAACGCACCGTGATCGGCATTTTAGGTTTGTTGATGATGTTTAGAGGCTTGCACAATGCCATCACAATTTTTATAGCAAGTGTTATTGGTTTTATGGGGGCACATGTTGCCGCCGCACAAAATTTTATGGGCTGGTTAAAAATCAATAAAGGCACTTTTGAATTTAAAGATGATATTTATCTTGACCCTTTTCTGCTCTCTGGTGCCGCCTTATTTGCCATTATTGCCCAGGTTTGGTTACTGGTGCTCTCTGCCCGTAGCAAAACAATTGAGAGTGAAGCCGGACAGTCATAAACCGACATTGCCAAACCTTGTATTCGCCTAATCCGGGAGCAGTACAACCCTGCTGCTTTTATCAAATCAAAGGGGATCTGGCCAACACTTAGCTGTCATTCAGGGGCGGCTAAGTGCAGCAATTTCACTGCTACCTGAAAACGAAGCACTATACCCCAAAGGTAACCGTGAGTAGTTCAAAGAGGATGTTTGCCGCGTTCTCTCTTAGATTAATTTTTATTTATACTAGCTCTTGTTAAATAACGTATTGATTTCGATTGGCTTTTAGTGGTGAGGTCCAACAAGGTAACTCTAGTTGGGGTGGATAAACTTGCTGCTTAGTCTTGTATAGGGCTTTAAGGTGTCGATATAAGGAGCAAGCCAGCTTGTGTTGCCGACTCTCCGGCTTTTTTTGTTATATCCTTGATGTTGTTATTACCGCCGGTGCTAGCCGCTTTTCAGCATAAACGCTGAAGTGGAAGTGTCCGAAAAATATTTCAATGGTAATTAAGATCTTATATTTATACACTGAGATATACCCGCTCATCATAAATATAAGCGCTGAATGCTGAGATCTGTCTTTGCCTTATTCTTGATGTTGTTAACATCCCTCTCTTCGGTTCTGGCCAGTGAGAAAAGCATTACCGTTGTAGCAGATGACTGGCCGCCGTATGTCGATTTTTCCCACCCCGGCAAAGGTTTGTGCATAGAAGTGGTTAGGGCGGCGTTTGCAACACAAGGTTATGCACTTAAGGTGATTAAAACGTCTTGGGCCAGGGCTATCCATGGGGTTGAACATGGCAAATATGATATTTTACCCAATGCCTGGTTAACACAAGAACGCACCAAATTTCTGTTGTATTCTCAGCCTTATACCAGTAGCCGGCTAAAGTTTATTATCAGAAAAGGCGAGTCTTTTGCGTATAAAGACCTCTCGAGTTTGGATAATAAGGTTGTCGGTATTATCAGTGGCTCCAGCTACGGTCAGGCATTTGATCATGCTAAGAACTTTCAAAGAAATGAAGTGATCAATATGATGCAGAATTTAAAAATGTTGTTGGCTAAACGGATAGATTTGATGATCGAAGATGAGCTTGGCTTTATGGCGACAGTGAATAAAAGGGCGCCTGCTCTGCTGCAGAAAATTGATATCGTTGAACCGGCATTTCTCAATAAACCTTTACATGTTGCTATCGGGCGGAGCCATAAAAGACGCCGGGAAATTATCACCGATTTTAATCTCGGACTTGAACAGATCAGGAAAAACGGGGTGTTAACCGAGATTAAAAAAAGCTATGGTGTGAATTAGCCGGTAAAGCTCTCCAAAAAAGGGCACAAATCCCTAATCGAGTGCACAGCTTATCATCGGCTGTTAATGCTTCTTGCTGTTATGGCCGAAGCCGGAAAAGCTCTTGTCTGGTCGGATGTTTAGCTCGGGCAGTTTATTTATGCTGTGTACTCTCAAACTCTTCAATTTGAATAAGTTAATTTGAAAAAGCAATTAGCGTTTTGTAACTTATTGATTATCTGGTTTTTATAAATTGTTTTCTGCTGGTGTTTTCTTTTGGTTAAAAGCTATTCCGGATACTTTTCCCCCTCATTAACGATCACTTTTTATTGCCTGTGGAATTGACTTAATTAGATCATATTAACGTAAAGAAATTAAGGTTAAATACTGGCATTAGTTATGCTCATGCAAGTAGGCAAACCGTTAATATTGATGACTGATTTAGATCAAAAATATTAACTGATAATTGAGTAAAATTTATTTTGTTGGAATCAATGACCAGATAAAAAGGATGATCTATATGTCGAATTTAATATTGCCGTTAAACGATACTACCCTGGCAAAAGAAAATAATGTCTTAACCCATGGCCGGATCAACGAGCCGGTTTTTATCAACGAAACTAACCAGGCAAGCAGTGCAACCAATAAGGCAGCATTGGCGTTAGAAGTTGAGCTTGACGGGGAGGGAAATTATATTCTTGGTTATAACTAAATATTTGTGATTTGCTCACATAATGAGGAGAACATTTGGAGGCTTTATACTTGTCACCGGATGTTCTCTTATCTTGATATGGAAATAATATAAGCCGTTCAAATGCTAGGCTATTATTTTGCCTGCTGCGATGCACCTCTGTTTTTCTTTACTCTTTTTGGCTTCTGCTACACTCAAAGTAATTCATGACAATAAAGGACTTAGCTTATGCCTGCTTGCCCAAATATCAAAGTGGCTTTTGTTTTACTTTTTGTATTATCTACTTTTCTTGCTGCCTGTAAAAGCACCAGCCCGTTGAAAAGCGCCCAGATATATTGCATGGAAACCGAGCGGGATACTTATAGTGAATGTTTGAGTCACCGCCGGGCCTATCTCGATGCGCGCGAGGAAATCATGACCCGGTTTCGCGAGCAGAAAAAAAATTGTGAAGCCTATGCCGTTCAAAAAAGCGGCGGGAGCAGTAATACCTGCGTCAGCCGCGATAATATGGTGAAGGCGGGCTCGGCAACAGCCTCGGTTACCGGGGGAGTGGACCACAATACCGAGTGCAACGGTAACCTGGCCGGAAGGAGCGCCCGTGATGCCCGTATTACCGCCCTGAGATATGGCTCGAAAAGTGATATAGAAAAACAATGTATGTTGGACATGGGCTGGCAAAGCCATCACTCTTTCAGGCCTGAATTAAAAGCCGTGGCTAAAAAATACGGTTATGCCAAGGAGGAGAATGAAGGTTAGCCTGCTTAGTTTGTAGTTAACCTTTTAGACATAAAGCTTAAATTATTTCTGCCCGAAGGAGATCTACCGATCTCCTTTCATCTGTATTTGACTCTTTGTTGTTGAAACATCTTTTCTATCATATGGATAAACCGGTTTACCTTATTTTCCCTAAATATTATTTGTTGAACACTTCTGGTTTGGTTTTTGCTCATAGCACTATGATGTCAAAAAATTGTTAATCAGTAGTCAGGAGTATTTTATGGACAAAAAATTATCAGCTATAGTGTTTGCCACTACGTGTTTGGGTTTATCTGCAACGGCGAATGCCAGTGAGATTATGTTTGGTTTTGTCGGCGGTAGCTACAGTAGCCAAGGTTACGAAATTGCCAGTATGATAGATTCACTGGACGGGGTAAATGTTACGACACGTTTTCTCAATAGTGAAGCCTATGATGATTTTGACAGCTTTGATCAGTTGTGGGTTTATGATCTTTCCAGTCAAGCCGATAAAAACACTTATCAAATGGCTAATTACCAGGGGATTGCCGACTGGTATAATAACCGCAGTGCGCAGAACCTGATTGCCGATGGCCGTATTCTTTCATCTTCCAGTAGTTATACCAACAGGGGCAATCGCGGGGCAGAGGATTTATGGATCCAAAATTATGCGCAGCAATTGGATGCCTTTGGTGGCGGACTGGTGCTGGGGACAGATCATAATGTTTATAACAGCGGTATCAATGAAATCAATAAACTGATCGGTATTGCCGGTTTTTCAGGAAATTATTACAGCTCGCCATATCAGGCGGTTGTTGATCCTCTGTCGCCGTTTTATGTCGGGTCATTAGATGAGTGTGATCTCTCATCAAGCGAGCAATGTATCAATGACAATTCGTCCACCGGTTTTGCCCCTTCGGGTTTACAGGAAAATGGCCAGTTTTTGACCCCGGTTGCTTACCATGGCACTGTGAGCAATGCCTATGACAAAGTGGCGGTATCATCAAGCATAGGTAGCGTGACTTTCGGCACCCAAGTGCCAGAGCCTGCCAGCCTGGCTTTATTGGGATTAGGTTTGGCGGGGGTTGGCTTGCGCCGCAAAAAGCAGCGCTTGGCGCATAAAAACGGTTAATGCCGTTATTTATTCAGGGTAATAACCCGGTTTGTTTGGCCAACCTGCCACTAAGGCGGCAGTTGGCCGTTTACCGTTTAGTGAACAAGGTAAGCGGTTACTTTCCCTGTAATTGCTCATCAACATAATGCTTGATTTGCTGCTCCAGTACCTGCAGCGGCACTGAGCCATGTTTGAGTACCTGATCATGAAACTCACGTATATCAAACTTTTCCCCTAAGGCCTGCTCGGTTTCGCGGCGCAGGCGTTTGATGGTCAGCTCTCCCATCTTGTAGGAAAGCGCCTGTCCGGGCCAGGAAATATAGCGGTCGACTTCAGTGCGGACATTATGCTTCGACAAGGCGGTATTTTGCTGTAAGAAATCTATCGCCTGCTGGCGGCTCCAGCCTTTGCTGTGAACGCCGGTATCGATTACCAGGCGACAGGCGCGCCACATTTCATAGGTCAGGCGGCCAAAATTACTGTAGGGATCCTGATAAAAGCCGGCTTCTAAGCCCAGATATTCTGAATATAAACCCCAGCCTTCGCCAAACGCCGAAATATAGGAGTAGCGGCGATGGGGAGGTAAATCGCTCAATTCCCGGTTGATGGCGCTTTGTAAATGATGTCCGGGCACCGCTTCATGCAAGGTTAACGCTTCCAGTACGTAAAGCGGTCGGCGATCCAGGCCATATGTATTGAGCCAGTAATAACCCGGTTGGGTGTCCTGGCTCGGGGGAATATAGCGTCCTATGGTATATTTGGGGGCCAGGTGATCAGGGACCGGTGCTACGCCATAAGGGTTGCGGGGTAAATGTTTAAATAGTGCCGGCAGCTTGGCATCCATTTTTTTCGCGATATAGGCCGCTTCTTTTAACAGTTCCTCGGCGCTTGTTGCGTAAAACTGCGGATCGGTGCGCAGGAAGTTAACAAAGGCGGCAAAATCCCCGTCAAAATTAAGGGAAGTGATGATCTGCTGCATTTCGTTGCGGATGCGTTTTACTTCCTGCATGCCCAAATTAAAGATCTGATCCGGGGTTTTATCTGTGGTGGTGTAGTATTTTACCCGGTTTTGGTAAAAATCCGCGCCGTCAGGTGTCGCGCTTAACCCCAAGGTTTTCCTGGCCTGCGGAATATAGCTGCTTACCATAAAGTCATAAAAGTCCTGATAGGCGGGGATCACCTTTTTTGCGAGCAGTGTCAGCGCTTGTTGTTGCAACTGCTGAAAATCTTGCTGGCTGATATCTGCGGACTGCTTTTTGAACGGGGCGTATAATACGCTGCTGGCCGGATCGTCATCAATAAAGGCGGCGATGCCTTGCTCATAGCCGGATAACACTGCACTGGGCAAGGTTCTGCCTGTAGCCAGCCCCTGGCGCATCCAGTGAATTTGCTGAGCAAAATAGCGGGGCAGGGCTTCCAGGCGGCTCAGGTAATTGTGGTAATCTTTGCTCTTGGCAAAGGGCATGCCTTTAACGGTAAAGGTAAAATCGGAGTGAAAGCCCGACTCTGCCAAAATAGGCACATAGTGTTTTTTATATTTGTACAGGCTGATGTCGTTATCCAGCTGGCGCAGCAAGATGTCCAGGTTGATGATATTTTCCTGGGACAATTGCTGCCTGTCTATAGCCTCAAGGCGGCTGACATAGCCAAGTAATTGCTTGTTTTTCTCTGCCAGAGCTTCTGGGGAGAAGTCCGGCAACAAGTGGTTATAGCGGTTATCGCCGGACTTGGTAGCTTTGAAAGGATCGACTTTCAGGCGGTATTGCCAAATTTCATCCATTAAGGCGTTTAAGCGGATGTTTTCCTGATTAAGCACTTGCACGTTTGCCGGGGATTTTATCTGCTGTGTTTGCTCTGCGCTTGTTGAAAGCGGCGTTGCTGACTGGCAGGCGCTTAACAAAGGCAGGGCGCACAATAATGGCAGCAGAGCGCCTTTATGGCTGGCGGTTTTTGTCTGGTGCTGTGCTCCCCGAGGGAGCCGCTGACGGAGGTTTTTATTCATGTTATTCCCGTAATTATTAATGGTTGCTTCAGGACATTTGCATAAAAAGCAGTGCAGCTAAGGCCCTGGGCTTAAGTGTTAGTATTTCTTTTCTGTGTTTGCCCGGGGGCGGTATTCTTATTCAATCGTGCTGGTGTTATTGACCGTTTGCCTGTCTTTGCTGGTACTCATCTATTTGATTTTCTAGCGATTCTCTATACGGCGATGAGGCGAGAAAGTTTGCTGCTTTTTGCTCGCTTTCACGTTCAAGCGCCTGGTAAATATTAAAAGAAAGTTGCTGTTTATCTTTGTCGTCGGACAGGCGTTCAAGGTGTTCGATAACAAAGTCAGGATGTTCATAAACACTGGTTTCCAGCAGGATCTTGGCCGATGTTTCATTGTCTATGTCTACTTGCTGTTCAAGCCAGTTTAAAGTGGCACTTGGATCGTTTCTACCCCATTGAGAAATTATCTGCTCGCTTGCCGATTGTTTATCTTGTTCATCTGCCTGGCTGATATACCAGCTGGCGGCAGCTAACGGCTGGGTGAACATCCAGCTTCCGAGCACTTCTTGTTGCAGGGCTTTTTTATCCTCTTCGTTTTCTATGTTGTCGAGCCAGGCAACGGTATCCTGGGGATTTTTCATGGTCCAGGTGGACAGCACCGAGCTTTGAATACGCCTGTCATCCAGTGCTTTGGTTTGTTCAAGAAAATGAGCGAATTGCTCTTTGTCGGTAAAGGCAGAGGTAATACCGCTAACGGCCATCATGGTATTGTTTTTGTGGCCTGAAATATCTGCGAGTTTGCTGATGGCGTCATCTAAATCCTGGTTGGCTAAACCGTTAAAAATAGCCATTAAACCGGCTGAGTTGGCGCTAAAAGCCCCCTGATTCGGGTTGTTTTCCTGGCTGTTGAGGTACCAGTTGTAGGCACCTTGTGGATCCTGTTTCGACCAGGCACCGATAACAGAGGCCATGGCTGCCATTTTGGTCTGTGATGAGCTGATGTTATCTTCGGTGAAAGCAATCGCCTGCTGCGGATTTAACTCGGCGTAACGCCCGAGTATCAACATCAGCGGCATCATATTGTTTGCCTGCTCCAGTTCATTTTTTAACAGCGACAGACTCTCCAGAACATCCTGCTCGGAGAAGGTTTGCACCAGCAGATAGGATTGGGCTATGCCTTCCATATCCATCAGCATATTGCCATCACCGAGCAGGGATTTTATCTGCACCAGGGAATCTTTTACCTCAGCGGGAGCCGGGGCGCTTGGTGACGCTGTTTGTTTTACCACCAGCGCTGTACTGACACTTTGTTCATTATTGCCGGCTAGCTGAGTGGCGGTATTGCTTTGCACCCGGGATTGGGCAAATGTCGGCTGCTGCCCGCTTGTTTGAGATTGGGGCGCAGGACTTAGCTGGTATCCCAATAAAAACGCCAGGGCAAGCGAAGCCGGCCATAAGGCGAACAATCCTTTTTTCATCATGATAATTTATTGTAAATTGAGGAGAAACGCCTCGGATGTTATCAATATTACCCGGGGTAAACAAGGCAGAGCAAGCCGGGAGAGCCAAGGCGCATCAACAGATTAAATTGCTTTTATAAAAATGTGCTGCAGCAAGCGGGAATATTTCTCTGTCGGGTACTTTAAAAAGGTAATTGTTATCCCCACTTCAATAAAATTAAACCCTTTGCTAGGGGTTAGCGAAATTGCTTGATATAATCCCCGTTTATATCAATATCTGCCTAAGGTCATTTTAGAGGTTAATTAGATGTCGGAAACTGAGAGCCGTCCAACAAATTTTATTCGTCAAATCATAGACACGGATCTTGCCCAGGGCAAGCATACATCGGTGCAAACCCGGTTTCCGCCCGAGCCGAACGGCTATTTGCATATCGGCCATGCTAAAGCCATATGTTTAAACTTTGGTATCGCCCAGGACTATGACGGTTTATGTAATCTCAGGTTCGATGACACTAATCCGGAAAAAGAAGATATCGATTACGTGCACGCCATTGAAAAAGATGTTCACTGGTTAGGCTACGAGTGGGCCGGAGATGTGCATTATTCTTCCGATTATTTCGACCAGCTGCACGGTTATGCGGTTGAGCTGATTGAAAAAGGCCTGGCTTATGTTTGTTTCTTAAACGGCGAACAAACCCGAGAATATCGCGGCACTTTGAAAGAGCCGGGTAAAAACAGCCCGTACCGGGATACCAGCGTTGAAGAAAACCTGGCCTTGTTTGAAAAAATGCGTAACGGTGAGTTTAAAGAAGGTGAGTGTTCACTGCGCGCCAAGATCGATATGGCCTCGAGCTTTATGTGTATGCGCGACCCGATCATTTACCGGGTGAAATTCGCCCATCACCACCAAACCGGTGACAAATGGTGTATCTATCCCATGTATGATTTCACTCACTGTATCTCGGATGCGATTGAGGGGATCACCCATTCTTTATGCTCATTAGAGTTCCAGGATAACCGCCGTTTATACGACTGGGTCATTGATAATATCTCAATTAAAACCCAGCCAAGACAATACGAATTCTCACGCTTGAATCTTGAATATACCGTGATGAGTAAGCGTAAGCTTAACTCATTGGTGGAAGAAAACCTGGTTAGCGGCTGGGACGACCCGCGTATGCCGACCATTGCCGCTTTCCGCCGCCGCGGTTATACCCCGGCGTCTATCCGTGAGTTTGCCAAGCGCATCGGTGTCACTAAGATGGACAACACGGTGGAAATGAGCGTGCTTGAAGCCTGTATCCGCGAAGATCTGAACGACAATGCCCCGCGCGCCATGGCGGTGCTTGACCCGATCAAAGTGGTAATAGAGAACTTTGACCAGGATAAGGTGGAAACCCTGAATGTTAAAAATCATCCCAGCGATGAAAGTCAGGGTACCCGGGAAGTGCCGTTTACCCGTGAACTTTATATCGAAGCGGAAGATTTCCGTGAAGAAGCCAACAAAAAATACAAACGCCTGGTATTAGGCAAAGAAGTACGCTTGCGCGGCGCCTATGTCATTAAAGCCGAGCGTTTTGAAACCGACGACCAGGGCAAGGTGACTACGGTTTACTGCAGTTATGATCCTGAAACCTTAGGAAAAAATCCTGCCGACGGCCGTAAGGTGAAAGGTGTTATTCATTGGGTATCTGCCAGTGAAGCCCTGGATGCGGAAGTGCGTTTATATGACCGCTTATTTACCGTGCCAAATCCGGGCGCGGCGGATGATTTCCATAGCGTGATGAACGATGAGTCACTGATCGTGATTGAACATGCCAAGGTAGAGCCTTACCTGGTTAATGCCAAGCCGGAAGCTGCTTTCCAGTTTGAACGCCAGGGTTATTTCTGTCTGGATAACCAGGACAGTGTCGAAGGCAAGCTGGTGTTTAACCGCACCGTTGGCCTCAGAGATACCTGGGCTAAAATCGAAGCGAAATAAGAGTGCTGTAGCTTTAGTTGATACTTTAGCTAGCCTTTAAGTAAAGCCACCCGGGCCTATGGTCCGGGTGGCTTTTTTTATCGCGATAAAAACTTTAGCTGCCCGGTTTCGCTTAACAGGGATGCTGTTAAGGGGAATTGGTTTGAGATGGAAAATAACCTCATTTAACACTAGACAACACAAATGATAATTATTATCATTTGTGTTATCGGCGTTATGCAAGTGATTCTTTTTTATTGATATCCAGCGCCGGAAAAAGATCTGTTCCTGACTCAGTGAAGGTTTGGTGCAGGTAAAGTGAATGATTGAGCAGCTTTTAAAGGACGTCTATATGATTGGGTGGCAGGACTTGCTGGGTAATGGCAACAGGTGTTTTGACAATAAAGATTATTTGCAAGCCGAATATTATTATCAGCAGGCGCAATCATATCTGGATGAATTATGGATGCAGGACGGCAAGAACAGTATTTTATTAACCGCCTGGATCAAGGCGTCACACCGGCTGGCGAGTTTGTTTGAAGATCAGGGAAATGCACAACTGGCCTTAGCCTATTTACAGCTTCCGCACCAGCGGGTGTTAACCATAAGCCAAGACCAGGATTATGATGAAGACATGCGCCTTATTGCCCTGAGTGCATTAAGGCTGACCTTAGCGGCTCTGTTGGAGTTTGCACAAAGACATCCTATTTGCGAAAACTGTTTGAGGCAATTAACCGAGCTGGAAGCGCAGATCAGCCTGGGCCGCCCCAAGTTACATTGAGGATACAGAAGCTATGATGAAATTTAACTCTTTACTGTGCATGATAATGTTATTGGTCAGCTTTACCGTGCGGGCACATGGCGGTCATGATCATCAGGCGCCCGAGGCAACACTAATCCACCTGTTGTGGATTATCCCGGGTATTATTGCCCTGGCGGTTGTGGCGGGCAGAATCTATCTGAACTCGCTGAGCAAAGCGTATAACATCAATCAGGCAAAAACCAAGAAATATCAAGGATAAAGCGAATGTTCTATCAAGTTATTGCTCTTTTAGACAAAAAATTTAACATCGCCACCGTATCAGCATACAGTGATAGTGCGGAAAAAAGTGCTCTGCTGGCCGGGCACCTTGAGCAGACTCAGCCAAGCCCCTGTTCATCCTTCTTCGAAGATCCCTTGAACTTTTCCGGCAGTGCCTGTGACGGGGGGATATTTTGATTTTCTTCGGCTTTAAACTCTGGAAAGTGCAGGGGCACAGTATGTTTCCCCGTATACCCCAGTCCAGTTATGTGCTGGTCAATCACTGGTTCAGGCTCAGACCCCTGGAAGTGGAGCAAACGGTTTTAATCCAGCATCCCCAGCTTGGCTTGATTATAAAAAAAATTGCCCTGATTGACCGCAATGGCCTGATCTGGAGTAAAGGCGAAAATCCTGCCAGCATTTCCGTTGAACAATTTGGCCCGGTTAATAAAAACCAGGTGATTGGCCGGGTGCTTAAGGTCTTTAAAAAGCCCGAGAACTATCGCGCACCAGAGGCATTATAGCCGACAGTATCATCAGGTTAAGACGATTCCCGTTGCAAGACTTTATCTAAGGTTGCCATATCCGGCATTTCTTCATATTGCACGCCATCATCGCCGATAACGTCCCACTGGCATTTGGAGCCGACAAACAGGTGGGCGGCTACCTTAATATCACTCTCTTCTTCAAGTAAACCCACAGGTATCCAGTACTGTTTTTGGTTGTTCATCAGGTGAGGCACCGTACTGCCGCAATTTTGACAAAAATCCGATCTAAATCCGGTTTCGGTTTGGTAAGAGGATATAAGTTGCTCTCCCGAGTGCCATGAAAATTGCTCGCGGGATAAAAACATCGCACTATCTGAGGATGAACCGGTTAACTTGCGGCATAAGGAGCAGTGGCACTGGTAGATATTGGGGAGTGTGCCGGTAATGGCAAAGGTGACTTTGCCGCATAAACATTTTCCGTTCACGGGATTTCCTTAAAGGTTATTAAAGGTTTAAAACAAATTGTACGGGGGAAGCGGAGCAAGGGCAATTCTAGAGCCAAATACAGACAAGGTTATGCAGCTTGTTTTATGTTCAGGTATTTTACCTGTGATTGAAAAAACGGCCTGGATGAGGGGTTGTCGTCACAAAGTTCTTTCAGTAAGTCAGGGGTAATAAAAAACCGGCAGTGCCGGTTTTTTATTAAAGCAAATCTTTAGTGATTTTCTTTACGGTATGCTTCGCATGCCTGGGTATCTTCACACTCGCCGTAGAGGTACAGGCTGTGGTTGGTCAGCTTAATATTGTGAGACTTAGCAATGTCCAGCTGGCGCTGCTCAATGGTATCGTCTTCAAATTCAACCACTTTACCGCATTTTAAACACACCAGGTGATCGTGGTGTTTTTTATGGGACAATTCAAAAACCGACTTGCCTCCTTCGAAGTGGTGACGGGTGACGATCCCGGCATCATCAAATTGGTTTAATACCCGATAGACGGTGGCTAAGCCAATTTCTTCCTGTTGATCTAATAAAATCTTATAGACATCTTCAGCGCTGATATGCTGATTTTTAGGGTCCTGAAGAATGCTGAGAATTTTGATCCGGGGTAAGGTGATTTTTAAGCCGGCTCTTTTTAGCTCTTCGTTTTGATCTGGCATCTACTGTCTCTGAACGATAATTTTTTATGAGCAAAATTATAGGGGGTTATTGCATAGGTTAAAAGCCTTTGTTGCCTTTCGTGTAAATTTAGTAGTAATTATTCTATGAATTGATGATAATCCGCCTGGTACGATGAGTTGTATTGAAGGATAAAAAGTTGTTATTAGGTAGTTTTCAATGAATTTAATGTTTAAAAAAGCCTGGGTGATGCGCTGGGCGCTTAATTTATGGCCGCCGATATTTTTTAGCGGCATTAAAATCAAGCATTTGTCAGCAGATTATCGATCGGCGCAGGCAACACTGACCATGCGGCCATGGAATACCAATGCCATGGGGGCGCATTTTGGCGGCTCTTTGTATGCGATGACAGATCCCTGCTATATGCTGATGTTGATGGCGCAGCTGGGCAAAGATTATGTTGTCTGGGACAAATCTGCAGATATTGATTATATCAAACCGGGCAAAGGGCTGGTGACGGCTGATTTTCTGATCAGCGAAGCCTTGCTGGACGACATCATCAAAAATACCGCCAATGGTGATAAATACCTGCCGCAATTACCGGTTTATGTCAAAGATGCCCAGGGGGATGTTGTCGCTAAGGTTAACCGTACCTTGTACATTCGACGCAAACAAAATCGTCATAAGTAAATCGACTTTTAAGCGGGCGCCGGGGTTATTTTTCTTAAGTGAACTCTTGAGTGAAAATAATCCCGCGCCGTTTTAACACTTATCATTACTAATGGTTATATGCCTTTCCAGCAGTGACTTTAGCCAGGCTTCAAAGCGTTTAATTTTCTCCCAGTGAAAATGATGGGCGGGCGCCACCAGGTATAAGGTTTTTGGCGTGATATAAGCGTAATCAAGCACATTGACTAAATTGCCGTTTTTTATATGCTCCGCCACCAGGACTTTACTGACAAATGCCATCCCCTGACCGGCCAGTACATGTTGAATGATAGGCACGGCGTCCGTGGTTTTGAGTTTCGCTTTTAATCGGTCACGTTTTACCTGGTACCTCAGGCAAAAGTCTGCAACGGCTTCTTCAATATCGCTACTGGTATCTTCAAGCAAGGGGATAGCTAAAATGCTTGCCAGATCCACCTTGTTTGCCGGTAATAGCCTGGGACAGGCGACAAGCATAATGGCATCATCAATCAGCTTTCTGCTTTCAAGCCCGGGGTAAGTGCCCAGCCCCCGGCGAATGGCAATATCAATATCGGTATCATTAAAAGAGTCCAGGCGGTTGTTGGGGGAAAACTGGATACTGAGTTGCGGATGGTGCTGTTGAAAGTCATGAATTTTTGGGATCAGCAACAAAGAGGTGGTGGAATGCAGTGCACTGATCCTTAAGTTGTTGGCATTGGGCTCAAAGGAAAGGGCATGGATCCCAGAGCTGATTTGTTCAAAGGCCTGTTCAATATAGGGCAGCAATAACGCTCCCTTGGCGCTGAGGCGGGTGTGTTTAGCTTCCCGTTCAAATAACTTGCAGTTCAGATGTTGCTCCAACAGGCGAATTTGTTGGCTCACGGCGGCCTGGGTAACAAACAGCTGCTCAGCGGCGGCTTTAAAGCTGCCGTTACGGGCGGCGCAAAGGAAGACCTGTAACGATTTTAATGGTGGTAATGATTTCATGGCTTAAGAAAAACTTAATTGTTGTTAATTTTATATCGTTTGTAGCACAGGAAAACAAGCGCTAATTTAATAACCGAGTTTAGTTATTTTTAATTGAGGTTATTATGAAATATTTGGCCGTGATAGCAATATTTGTGACATCTGCACTGATGGGAACCATCGCACAGGCGAATGCGGATAAAGTTTATTCCGCCCAGGGTTATCCCTATAAGTTACTGATCAACCGTGCTGATGAAGTTAAGATTTTCTATCGTGAACATAAAACCGGCATTAGTTGCCATGTGGAAGTATCCCGTAACAGGGAAAAAATGACTTCAGTGAAGGTCGAGGTCACTGCTGAGCAATTTGAACAGTTGCCGTTGGCGAGCTGCTTGCCGAGAAAAGCGGCTAAAACCCTATTAGCCAATACCTTCAGCCAATACCTTTAGCAAGAGTTGTAATATCTCCCTTGGATGACGGGTAAAAAAATCCCGGTGAAAGTGCCGGGATTTTTCCTGGCTGATATTGATATAAAGACGGCTTTGACCGGTAAAACGGCAATCGGGAGGTTTAAGCATTATAGTAATAGTTATTGGCAGGGCTGATTATCGGGTGTGAGTAGTATTTTGTTTGTTCACAAAATCCTGGCGTTATCTACTTTTATTTTTAGTGTATTAACTTACCCATTTGTTAATGAAGAGCCAGGAAACAATAACACCGAGCAAGTGATCACCATTTTGGCTCTGGATATCCCGGGGTTACATAACCCGGATGGCCGGGGGGCCTATGATGTGATTATTAAAAAAGTCCTGGCAGGCCAGTTTGCTATTGATATTCAACCTCTGCCGCCGAAAAGATCGCTTGTTTACTTTGACCGCTGTGAGCATTGTTGCTTCAGCCCGGGTAACACCGATGGCAACTTTTATAATTTTAGTGAGGAAGTCAGAGAAACAGAGCCGATGGCAGTGGCCAAGATTTTTATTTTCAGTGATTATGGCCGTGAGCCTTTCAGGCATTTAAGCGAACTTGAAGGTAAGGAAGTTGGGATACGCCTGGGGATGCCGCTCAGCCATAATATTATCGAATCGATCGATAAGAAAAAGTTTAATGTGCAATATGCCGCGAGCCTGGAAGCAAACCTGACCCGGCTTAAGCTCGGCAGAGTGGAAGCGGCGCTTGGCTGGTTTCCTGATTCGGATCTGCTCTTTGCACAAAATAAAATGAAGCCCTATCCGCATAATAAAGCTTTTCCGGTAGCGGTTCATCATGATGCTCTGGCTTGTAAGGGCGTACCCGAACGTTTTTTTCAAGTTTTTAATCAAGGGATTCAGGCTTTAAGGGCAAGTGGCGAGCTGCAACGGCTCATTGGCCCGAGTTATGCTGAACCTCAGTAAACTTATTCTTTTTGGCTCGTGTGACATCCAGTACTGTTTTTTCGGATAATATGTCCCCCAGATCTGTCTTGCTTATTTTTGCCAACCCTGTGATTGGGCTGAGCGCAATGGGCAGGTTAAGCAGGACGCTTTTAACTCTTTGCCTTGGTTGTTGTCGGCGGGCACCAAGCCGGTGCTGTGTTGGCAGGCATAAAATGAAATCCTTCAATATGCAGTATTTTGTCCGGCTTATCTCTTAACCGTCAGTTGCTAAAGTTGAACGGTGCCGGCCTGTCTGCCGGCGCTCAGGTGTTTTTTATCGCGGGCTTTTAAGAGTTTAATTGCTGTTGCCGGTATTGGCTGGGGGTCAGGCCGACAATTTTTTTGAAGAAGGTATTAAAGGTGGCTTTGCTGTTAAAGCCGGCCTGAGCCATGATTTCCAGCATAGTGGTTTTGCGGTGAGCTTCATGTTCCAGCAGCGTCTTGGATTCGTCGATGCGGTAGCCGTTAATAAACTCGAAAAAGTTTTGCTTGAAATGGCGGTTGATGAGCTGGGATAGCTGTCTGGAGGGCATATTCAGCTGGGCCGCCAGGTTATCCAGGGTTAACAGGCGGTTGAGATAAGGTTTATGTTCACGCATATAAGTCCTCAATCTGTCGATATGCTCCGGGTTTATCGGCTGTTTCTCCTGTGTTTGCTCTGCCAGTGCTTTTTGGGGTTCTATACCGGAAAACAAATTGGACAGGCTCATATTGAAAAATATCAAAAAGCTGATTAAAAACATCACCATAAAATTAGCGATTTGTCCCAGTAGGGCATAATCAATCTGGATGCTTAATTCAACCGAGGAAATTACCGCCAAGGTCACCAACACCGCCTGGATGCGGATCACTAAAAATCCCAGTACCAGGATTTTTAGCCAGGTCAGATCAAATGCTTCGATATCGGCATATTCGTTTTTGATTTGCCTTTGATATTGCTGCAATTCCAGCAGGCAAAGTACGCCGCAAAAAGTACGGAAACACTCCCGAAACAGGTTGATAAAACGTTTGTAGGCGGGCTCGGCACTGAGTTCATAACCGTTTAACAACGCCAGCTTGGTCTGGGTATCGAGCAGGTACCAGTTATCGGTTTCGTAAATCAGATAGAACATTAGTGGCAACAGGTATAACAGATCGCTGCGCTTAAAGGTGAAGTTCTTGTAAATCAGGGATCTGACATAAAACAGCAATAACACCGCTTCGAGCCAGTAGGCGCTGCCAAAGGTATAAAAAATGTTCGGGGAATAATCGATGGCAAAGCGGCGAAAGGCTTCTCCGAAATTAATCAGGGTGTCCAGGGGGATCGCCGCATAAGCGCATAAAAACAAGGCCAGCAGCACATTACTTTGCTTTTTCCCTTTCTTGAGGAGCACTAAAAATACGGCAAACAGCAGGCACTGATAAAGGGTAAACAGCAGCGCCAGGTCCAGGGTGTTATATAAAACGGTGCTCATCTTTCAGGTCCTAAGGGGCAGGGCCCCTGAACGGGTTATTGTTTAATTAGCTTTTTTATAAATTAGCCGCTGTTTTGTCTCTTTATAATTGATGAATATAACGCTCAAGTCCCTTTTTCGAGCGGGCAATGGCGCCTATCGGCGTTAAATTGCCGGGATACTCTTCCTGTTCAATCACTATCCATTTGGTGCCGCCGACACTGATATTGGCCTTAAGCAGGGCGAGCCAGTCTATGGTGTCTTCTCCTATCAGCGGCAGTTTCCCTTTAACCCCTTCGGGCAAGCGTACTTTGTAGTGGGTGGTGAAAGTTCTGCCCGGATATTTTTTAACGTAATCTACCGGATCCTTACCGGCATAGGTGGTCCAGCCGACATCCTGTTGTAACACCACAGAATCTGAGGTATGGCGCGCCAGATAATCCCAGTAGGTGCTGCCCTGAAAGTCATTAAATTCCTTCTCGTGGTTATGAAATCCGGTTTTGATGTTATAGGGGGCGAGCTTTTTATCCAGCTTGTTGAGCAAGCTGACTACCTCTTTGATACCTTGTGGGTGCCAGGCGCGCTCATCCCAACCTATGATCAGGGTATCCGGGGCCAGCTGGCGGTAAAATGCCAGGGTCTGCTCGAAGTTTTTGTCATTAAGGGCTTCAAAGGAGACATGGGCGCCGCTGACTTTGAGGTTGAGGGAGTCCAGATAAGCTTTAAGCCCGGCGGGGTTTTGCTGGTACGGACCGAATTCACCGGCCAATTCAACCGCACTAAAGCCCATATCGGATAATTGCTTTAAGGTGTGTTGGAAATCGCTTTTCAGGAGATCTTTAACCGACCAAAGTTGTACGCTTAATAGCGGGACAGCTTTGCTTTCGCCTGACTTGAGGTTATGGCCGACGGCGCTGTTGAACATGCCCGGTATCAGGGCAAGTAGTACATACATGAATTTTTTATATTTTTTCATTTTTTTTCCTTATATTCTTTTGGCGTTCATTTCTTTGGCGCAGTAATCAACCGCCCGTACGGTTAAGGCCATAAAGGTCAGTGACGGATTGGCCACGGCGCTTGAGCAAAAGCTGGCGCCGTCGGTGACAAACAGGTTCGGGATATCATGGCTCTGGTTATAGGCATTTAATACCGACTGCTTGGCATCGGCCCCCATACGGGCGGTGCCGACTTCATGTATGGCAAGGCCCGGCGCTTTAGTGTCTGTGGTGACGCTGGCGTGGACATTTTTCAGCCCCGCCTTGAGCAGCATCTCTTTGCCGGTTTCGGCGGCATCCTGCATCATCAGGATTTCATTTTCCGACCATTTGCAGTTGATATGCAGCTGGGGTATGCCCCATTTATCTGTTTTTGTCGGGTGTAAGCTGACGCTGTTTTCATATCTGGGCAGCATTTCTCCCTGGGCATAAAGGGTCATATGCCAGGGGCCTGCCTGGGTTAATCTGTTTTTAAATTCGGCGCCGATACCGTCGGACCAGCCGCTGCTTTGCCAGTTGCTGCGTGATGAGCCGCCGCCGAAGGCATAACCCCGCAAGTATTTTTTGCTGTATTTGTCAGGACGGTATTGAAAGTTCGGCACCATAATGCCGGAAGGACGGCGGCCGGAATAATACTCGTCTTCAAAACCTTCGAACTCACCGCGGATCACGGCATTGTAGTTATGATCCATCAGGTAATGCCCCAGTACTCCCGAGCTGTTGGCCAGGCCGTTGGGGAAGGTTTTGGTTTTCGAGTTAAGTAAAATCTGGGTTGAACCCAAAGTGGAAGCGCACAGGAAAACCACCCGGGCAAAATATTCCCGGGTTTTTAAGGTGTCGTTGTCTATCACCCGGACTCCTTTTACCCGGTTGCTTTTTTCATCATAGATCAGGCTGTGCACTACGCTGTTGGGGGCGATATGTAAGTTGCCGGTTTTAGCTGCCGCCGGCAAAGTTGAGCTTTGGCTGGAAAAATAGCCGCCGAAGGAGCAGCCTTTCTGGCATTCATCTCTGGCCATGCACTGGCCCCGTCCCTGGCTGAGATGAAACTCACTCGGTTTGGTTAAATGGGCGGTGCGCCCCATGATCAGTGTGCGCTCCGGATAATGTTTTTCAATGCTGGCTTTTAACTGTTTCTCCGGTGATGTCATCTCAAACGGCGGTAAAAACTCACCGTCGGGTAGCTGCTCCAGCTGCTCGGGTGAGCCGCTGATACCGGCGTGTTTTTCTACTTTACTGTACCAGGGGGCGAGATCTTTATAGCGTATCGGCCAGTCGATGCCGTGTCCGTCTGCCTTGTTGGCGTTAAAGTCAAAATCACTGTAGCGGTAAGACTGGCGGTGCCAGAGCAGGGATTTTCCCCCCAACTGATTGGCACGGATCCAGCTAAAGTCGGTGCCGGTTTCGGTAGAATAAGGCAGGTCGCGGTCATTGCCGAAAAAGTGTTTGGTGGCATCATTAAAGGCATAACATTGTTTTTGTATCCGGTATTGTTCCTCCACCAGGAGGTTATCGACCTTCATCCGGTTGGCAAACTGCCACGGACCTTTGCCTTCCCCGATATAGTCTTTTCTGTGTTCTACCACCCGGCCCCTTTCTATTATCAGGGTTTTATAGCCGCGCTCGCAAAACTCTTTTGCCGCCCAGCCGCCGGTAATGCCTGAGCCTACCACCAGGACGTCGAAATGCTCTTTGGTTTCATTGATATAGAGTTTATCTTTCATTCATTTAAGCCATTATTTTTTATTCATTTAAGTTATGGTTTTTTTGCTGACGAGCATGCGGGCAGCGCTAATAATAGGACAGGGAACCCCAGGCCTTACTGTTTTCGTCATAGGGGATAGAACCCCGGAAGCCACCGGGAACTGCCTGGTAATTTAATGCCTGTGTCGCGCCGGCTTCTGAGGTGAAATAACCAAAAACAATTAACGCCTTAAGAAATTTAAACTGTGTTTTGTCTTCCAGGGTAAAACCTGATGTGCTTTCGATATCAAGTAATAATGCCCTCTGTTCTTGCTGAGGCAGGCGTGCAAATTCCTGGCGGTAGGTGTGCCTGCTTTGCCTGCTGATGGTGTCGAGAATGTCGCAGCACTGTTTTTGTTGTTTTTGCTCAAAACAGTGAAATAACTGATGATCGGCAAAACCGTGGCAGTCGAGCTCACTGCCGCTTGGCGTGTCTGTGCGGGGTAAAATGGTATCGCAGACCTTGGCCAGTAAAGTTAGTTGCGCCCGGGTAAAGATCAAGCCTGTTTTATCTTTTATTCCCGGCTCTGCGCTATAGGCCAGGGCGACGGATAACCCGTTTCCTGCGACTAAGCCGGCGGCGGTGGCGCTGCCCAGGGCCAGGGTTAATTGCCGGATAAAATCCCGGCGTTTATGGTTTTTTACGCCCGGTTGTTGTTGCTTGGCTGTCATAGTCAATACCTCCTCTTTTTTGCCGACGGCACTTTTTTTGGCCGACAGTTATCCCTTACCGGCCTCTGGTGAGGCAGCAATAACGAAAGGGACTTGTTTTGTACTTTTTTCGGTTTGGACTTTAGCCGGCAAAGCCCATCAATAAAATCCACAGCGCCAGCAGGAATTTAAGCCTTAGCGGCGGAATTTTTGCTACCAGGGCTTTAGCCACCAGGCCGCCGATAACGGCCCCCGGTCCGGCATACAGCGCCAGTTGCCATACCGGCTGATAACTGAGCCAGCCGGTGGTTAAGCCATTTAAGGTCAAGGCGGCCGACCACACGGAAATGGCGGTTACCACTATGGCGCAGGCAAGTGACAGCTGGATATTGAAACCTCTGATCAGCAGGTAAAACACTAACAGTTCACCTACCCCTACCGATAAACAGGCGGTGATCACCCCGCCGAAATAACCGATAAAGAGCAGGCAAAGGTAATCTATTTTCTTCAGCCCACCAGGCATTGTCAGGGCATTTGTTTGCGATGAGCGTCGGGTAAGTAACAGTTGACATAACAAGCTTGCGCCAAGGGCAATCGAGAAAATACTGAATAGTTTTGGCAGGCTGCCCGGCGGGGTAAAATCGCCGGTATAGGCGTTATAAATACCGGCCACAGAGCACAGTGAGGTAATGGCGACCACAGGTAAAAAGGGTTGCCAGTGGTTTAACTGCTCAGGCGCTTGTTCTACGCCGGTGTTTTTGATGGCATTACGGTAATGCAAGCACCAGGTAATGGCGCCTGCGGTCATGCCAAAACATTGAATGGTGAAGCTGGTGGATAAGGCCTGGGCCTCACTTAAGCCTAAGGAGTTAAATACCGGAATAAAGACCACGCCGCCGCCGGCACCGGATAAATTGGCAAAAACAGCGCCAAGGATCCCCAGTAAGGTATATAAAACCGAGTCCAGCAACTGCATGAGCAGCTGTTCCAGTCCGCCGCTTTGTGCCCAGTTGGACAGTAGCAAATAGCTGCTTAGCGTGACGAATGCCAGGGACTTCTTCCGTGTTTTCCAGTTTGTCTGCATATTATTTTTATTATGGAAATATAACGCCTTGGCTAACATATTACCTCTACTTTACCTTGAAGAAAATCGTTTAATTAAACATCTTGATCTTAAGTGCACATCTCTCTAAGCTGGTTTTAATTTTGTTGTAAGCGCTTTCATTTATAGCATAATTAACACTAAGTTCAACACCCTTTATCGTAGAATTATTATTCATATGTTATCGGACAGGTTGTAAATCAGCGCTTGTTGCTTAGCTAATTTTTTGATTTTTATGGGGCTTTTTATGGTAGAAAATAAAACTGATGATATCCGCGATATTGTTATTGTCGGTGGCGGCACGGCAGGCTGGTTAATGGCAAGTCGCCTGGCGGCAAAATATCAAACTTCTCCTGATTGCCCGGTGAAGATCACTTTGGTGGAATCCCCTTCGGTGAAACCGGTCGGGGTAGGGGAAGGCACCTGGCCCGGGATGAGAAACACGTTAAAGGCGATAGGGCTTAGTGAAAGTGATTTTATGCGTGAATGCGATGCCAGCTTTAAGCAAGGATCAAAATTTAATGGTTGGTGCAACGGCAATGCAGGCGACAGCTATTATCATCTTTTTACCCTGCCTCAGGGTTATGACGACCTTGATATGTTGCGCTTTTTTCAGCAATCGCAAGTGCAGGGGTCTTTTGCTGGCACAGTTTGTCCCCAGGTGGAAGTCTGTCAGCAGGGATTGGCGCCTAAACAGCTCACTACCCCGGAATATGCCGGTGTGGTCAATTATGGTTATCATCTTAATGCCGGTAAGTTTGCCGCCTTATTAAAGCGCCACTGCCTGGAAAAATTTAACGTGTCTCATGTACTCGATGAAGTGGTGAAAGTCAGTGGCGCCGCAAACGGTGATATTGCCTCGGTCAGTACCGAAAATCACGGCAATATCGGCGGGGATTTTTTTATCGATTGCACCGGCTTTGCCAGCCTGTTGCTTGGCGGTTTTTATCAAGTGCCTTTTATCGGGCAAAGCCATGTGCTTTTTGCCGACACCGCCCTTGCCGTGCAAATCCCTTATCCTACAGCCGATAGCCCGATAGCTTGTGTTACGCAATCGACGGCGACAGCGGCAGGCTGGATTTGGGATATAGGGTTAACCAATCGCAGGGGAGTAGGGCATGTTTATTCCAGTCATTATCGCTCAGAAGTCCAGGCTGAGCAGGAGCTGGCAGAATATCTTGGACATGACTTTACCGGGGCAGAGATTAAAAAAATCCCCATCAAACCCGGTTATCGCAGCCGTGCCTGGGAAAAGAATTGTCTGGCGGTAGGCCTATCGGCGGGATTTCTTGAGCCGCTGGAAGCGTCTGCCATTGTCCAGGTTGAACTTGCTGCCGACTGGCTTTGTTTGCAGTTACCCGCAAACCGCCCGGGCATGGATGTTATCGCCAAACGCTATAATCAGGAATTTAGCTACCGCTGGCAGCAGATTATTGATTTTTTAAAGCTGCATTATGTCTTGAGTCAGCGCCGTGATAATGATTTTTGGCTTGATAACCGCCATCCGGATTCTATCCCGGATAGCTTACAAGAGCTGTTAAGCTTATGGTCTTGCCATGCTCCGACAAAAAACGAATTTCCCCGATATCAGGAAATTTTTAGCCTGTACAGCTATCAATATATCCTGGCGGGGATGGATTTTCGCAGTGAAGCGGCTTATGCCTTAACGGCCCGGGAGGGGGATGTTGGCAGGCAACATCTCATGAAAGGAGAACAGCTTAAGGCGCAATATTTACAGCATCTGCCCGGACACAGGGAGTTACTGGAAAAAATTGCCCGATATGGTTTTAAAGGGGTTTAGCGGATGTGACTTTGATTGCCATAGCACTGGTATGCCTTGGTTTAACTGTGGCTGTTGTGTCAGGTTAGCAATATTACTTCTGGCCCTGAAAAGCTGGACCCGGGAAGAAGTACCGGGCCAGTAATAACCCGGTGTAAGGTTATTATGGTTAGTGTGAAGTGACCTCTTGCTCCTGGTACATGGCCTGTTTTTCCTGTTCACTTTCGGCGCAAAGATCTATCACCAGATCTGAGGCATTGATACCGTGAACTTTGGCGTGGTGGTTAAATTCCTGGTTGAGTTTGATATCCCGGTATTCATCCAGGCTCAGGGCCAGGTTGTCGGCATCAGTAGTACTGAGGTTTAATAGCTTATGTTGTAATTCCGGATGCGCAGATAAAAATCTTTCTTTAGCGACCTTTATTCTTTGTTCTTTTGCGATCATTAAATATTTCCCCGTTAAATTGGTGAATTTGTTTATTTTAATAATACAAAATTCCATTTTCTGTAACGCTTTGATTTGTCTTATTTATATAGTTATAACGCCATCTTTGGTGTTATAAAGCACTACAAAATATTCTCCGTGAAGGTTTTTGATACTAGCCTTATTTTCAGGTTAAAACAACTGGCGGATTTAAAATTTTCGGCGAGAAAAATCCGCCGGGTAATCTTTCACCGGTGAAGGTAACGAAAACAAAATACCTTGGCTAAGCTAATCATTAATCACTGTCAAAACTAAGTTTGTTCCGGTTGTTTTATGTCTGCTAAAAGTCTGAAATTTGTTGTGCTGCTGTTCGCCGTATTTTTGTATGATGGAGCCTTTGGTTACCGCGCCTTTGCCGCCGGCGAAAAGCAGGCTGTAAACATTTATATTGCCCATCAAAAAGCACCTTATGTGACTAACCTTTCCCAACGCCAGGGGTTGTATTTTGATCTGGTCAGGCAGTTAAACACTAAGTCGGCAAGTTACCGTTTTGAACTGATTTATATACCGAGAAAGCGTTTGAACCGGAATTTGCACGAGGGTAGTTTGGACGGCATTATCCTCGGTGTTATTCCTGCCTGGTTTAAAGATAAAGCCCGGACGAAATACTTGTGGAGTGAGGGCATTTTTGAAGATTATGACGACGTAGTATCCTCGGTTGATATATCTTTTGAATATCAAACACCGGCGTCTATGATTGGCAATAGCTTTGTCGGCGTAACCGGTTATTATTATTTTGGAGTTGATGAGTTGGTGCGGCAGCAAAAAGTCCAGCGCCTTGATGTTGAAAACGAACACCGTCTGCTGGAAATGATCATCTTAAAGCGGGTTAATATCGGTATTATCGGGCATGCCACCTTAAGGTCGATACTGGCTGACAATAAAAGCTGGGCTGACAAATTGTATTTTTCAAAAAACACTTTCAGTAATAAGTTCTACCGCCGTTTCCTGGTGCCTAAGTATTACCCTGAGCTTTTTCAAAAGTTAAACCCGCTGATCCTGTCAGTGATCAAGAGCCCGCAGTGGCATAAAGTACTGCAATCCTATTATTAAGCTTTTACGCTTTTCTTGGCTCAATAAATAAACATGTGATTTCAATAGTATAGAAATCACCCACTGCTTGTTTGTTTATAAAACCCTCACAATGTTCAATTTTATATTGACGGCAATAGCTTTTTAAATTAGTTTTATGTAAGCGCTTTCATTTTCGAAAAGTGAAAAAATAGCTGTAACAGGAATTTTTTTTACCTTAAACTGAAAGCGCTTTCATTTTTGGGTGCATAGAATAAAATTGAGTTAAAAAAGTGATCTGGATACCCACAATAATAATGATTGACTAGCTCGGGGAAATAACATGATTCAAAGAAGGTTTAAGAAAAATAAGCTGGCGACCACGCTTTCGGTGATCTTGGGTGCTGCGACCGTTGTACCTGCTTTTACCGTGAATGCCGAGGCGCAGGCGGAAAAAGAAATAGAAGTAATACAGGTAACCGGGATGCGATCCAGTATCAAGGAATCCACGCGTTTAAAGCGGGATGCCAGCGGGGTGGTAGATGCCATTTCAGCAGAAGATATCGGTAAATTTCCCGATACCAACCTGGCCGAGTCGCTGCAGCGTATCACCGGGGTTTCCATAGACAGAACCAATGGTGAGGGCAGTCGGGTAACGGTACGTGGTTTTGGTCCGCAATTTAATATGGTTACCCTAAACGGCCGTGCCATGCCGGCGTCATCTCTACCGGAAGGGGGACATGCTTCCGATAACCGGGCTTATGATTTTCAAAACCTTGCCTCCGATGCGATTAAATCCGTTGAAGTGTATAAAACTGGTAAAGCCTCCATTGCCACCGGCGGCATAGGGGCTTCAATTAATATCAATACCGCCAAACCTTTAGATAACCCGGGTCTGCAAACCAGTTTCGGCTCCAAGGCATTATACGATACCAGTGTCCGTGACGGTGTCAGGGATTATAACGACAAGGTGACCCCGGAGTTTTCCGGCTTGATCAGCTGGACCGATGAAGAGGAAGTGTTTGGCGCCTCGTTCAACGGTAGTTTTTCCGAGCGTCACAGCAGTGCTACCGGCGCGACTATCAATAACTGGAGTAACCGTACTTACGACGGCTCCATTAACCGTGAAGTGAATGAAGCTTATACGGTAGATGGTGTGACTTATCCGGCATCGAATATCACCAATGGCCCAGAAATGGGAGAGGCTTACCAGTTACCTTCTGATATTGCCTACCGCCTTGAAGATACCCAGCGCGAACGTACCAATGCCCAGTTAACCCTGCAATATCGTCCGCTTGATAATATCACCACTACCTTAGATTACACCTATACCAAACTTGACTCACAAGTGCATTCCTCGGATCTTTCCGGCTGGTTTGACTCTTATGTCGGCACGGCAGAATTTACCGAAGGTTTAAATCCGACCCCGGAAGTTTATATTGAAAACCGTAATGAAAATGCCCCCCGTGATGTTGCACTAAAGCAGATACATTACAACTCCCTCACCGAAGACAAGTCCCTGGGTTTTAATGTTAACTGGGAAGTGACCGATGATTTTACCCTGGTACTGGATGTTCATGATTCTGAATCTGTCAGCAAACCCACCGAAGGCTATGGTAATGCCTTAACCGTAGGTATCGGCTCTAATGTCCATAAAAGTGTCGGGGCTATCTACGGCAGCAGCGGATTACCTTCGATGCAGGTAGTGTTTGATGACTGTGATCCCAGGGTATCCACTCAGGACGGCGTAGGGGGTTATAACTGTAACGGTCAGCTCGATGTCTCTGATCTGGGCACCACTATGATGCAAACGGCCTATTCCAATAACGACAATGAGATCCAGCAAATCCGTTTAGACGGTGCCTATGAGTTTGAAGACGGCAGCATCAACTTCGGTATCGAATCGCGTAAAATGGAAAATACCACGATACAATCGAATACCGGTAACCAGACCATGGGGGGCTGGAGCGCCTCAAATGCCGGTGAATTACCCGAAGGTTTTCTTGACCCTATCGACTTTAACGACTCCCTTGACGACTACAAAATCAAAGACGGCTGGACCCAGGGCTTTCGCGGCGATGCCAAAGAAATTGGCCAGTGGGCGGCAGATAAATATGACCTGGAATTTGGCCGCAACCCCAACGAGTCCAACCACAGGTTAATTGAAGAAGATATTACCGCACTTTATTTTGAAGTGAACCTCGACGGTGAACTCGGCGGTATGCCTTATCATATGAGTGCAGGCTTGCGTTATGAAAGTACGGATTCGAAATCATCCGCTAAATCGGCGATACCGACGGCGATACAATGGGACAGTAATAACGATACCCAGGTTATACAAGGCAGCTTTGCCGATGCCCAAAGTTATAGCGTCAGCAATAGCTATGATCACCTGCTGCCGAGCTTTGATTTTGACCTGACGGTGGTGGAAAATGTGATCACCCGTTTCTCCTACAGTAAAACCATCGCTCGCCCCAGTTATGGCCAGCTAGATGCGCAAACCGCGATTAACGGCGGCCCGGCCCTGCCGACGATCCTCGATGATCAGGTCTACGGCAGTGCTAACTCGGGTAACCCTGAACTGGTGCCGCTTGAGTCCGACAACCTGGACTTATCGGTGGAATGGTATTTTGAAGATACCAGTTATGTCTCTGCCGGTTACTTTGAAAAACGGGTTGAAAACTTTGTCGGTACCGAGCCGCTTATTGCCAACTTCTTTGACTTAAGGGATGTCACCAACGGTCCGCGTGCGCAGCAGGCAATGGCAGACTTAGCCGCCCTTGGCATCACCAACCCGGACGATACCCAGCTGTTCTCTATGGTTGCCGCCAATGAACTCGGCGTGGATTATGATTCGATGACGGCACTGGAATTTGAAGATGCCATCGATATCTTGCCCAACAGCGACGATCCACAAATGATGTTCCGTTATAACGCGCCGGTTAATAACAAGGAAGCCAAGGTTTACGGTTGGGAATTTGCCGTGCAGCACTTCTTCGGCGACACAGGTTTCGGCGTACAGGCCAACTACACCATAGTCAAAGGGGATATTAATTTTGATGTCTCTTCCGATGAAGTACAGTTTGCCCTGCAGGGGTTAAGTGATACCGCCAACCTGGTGTTGCTCTATGAAAAAGACGACATTACCGTGCGTCTTGCCTACAACTGGCGGGATGAATTCCTGGAAAATGCCAACCGCAGCGCGGGTGAGCCGGAATTTGTTGAAGCTTACGACCAGATTGATATGAGCGCCAGTTACCAGGTCAATGAGAACCTGTCGGTCTCTTTTGCCGGGATCAACCTTACCGGGGAAGACATCCGTAAACACGGCCGTAATAAAAACCAGTTTACCTTTGGTGAAGAGTCCGAGCCCCGTTATGAGTTAGGGGCCAGGTATACCTTTTAAGGCCTGACTTATAAGGCTTAACGCTAAAGTTTAAAGCCGCTTTTTTAAGGGATTAATGAAGCGGCTTATGAACCTGAAAAAGGTAAAAATAAAAGAGAAGTTTTTTAAAAGAACTCATGGTTCGTAATGGAAATAATATCATCGCTTAAGGCCTCTCTCCCGGGCAGAGCCAAAGATATTAATTTTGCTTAGTTATACGGACAATGGACACATGAGTTCTTTTAAAAAGCATCTTGGAAAATACTAAAAAGTTACAGCAGGCACAATATCCGGGGGAAGATGATGGCGAATGCAGTACGGTTAAACCACCTTGAACATAAAGACTTAAGGGTTAACAGCAAAAACTCGGTCAAATTGGGGGATAAGGTTACCAGTACCCTGACTTATCCGAGTGAGTTCATCCATATCCAAAGGGAATATCCGATCTTATTCAGTAAGCACCCGCAAACCGGTGACTTTCAATCTGTAGTGTTACTCGGCCTGGAAAAAGATGAAAACCTGTTTCTTAAACGGGGCAAATGGCAGGCGAATTATATTCCCGCAGTGATCGCCAAAGGACCCTTTCTTATCGGCTTTGAACCTCAACAAATTAACGGGCAAGCGGTTGATACCCCGGTGATTTATATTGATATCGCCAGCCCCAGGGTTAGCCATGCCTCAGAAAATAATGCAACAGACGATAAGGTGGCAGGAGAAGCCCTGTTCCTGGAAAATGGCGAGCAAAGCCCTTACCTGAAACAGGTAGCCCAGGCCCTGGCCACCATCAATGACGGTGCCAAGATCAGTAAAGCCATGTTTGATGCCTTTAGCCGTTATGATCTTATCGAAGCTGTGAATCTCGACATCACCTTAAATAACGGCCGGCAAATCAAGCTGAGTGGTAATTATACGATCCACGAAGAAAAACTGGCGGCACTTGACGGCGATGCCCTGGCGCAGTTGAATAAATCCGGCTTTTTATCCCTGGCCTTTGCCGTGGTGGCGTCGCTGGCTAATGTCAGAAAATTAGTGGATTTAAAAAACGCCGCCTTGTAACCCTCCTTTAGCAATAAAAAGAATAACAGCAGGTTTGATATGAGCAGCTTACAAGACTTCATTAAATGGAACGAAGAGAAGTGGGAAAGTAAAAATCAGCAAATGTATCAGGGCAGAAGTGCTAACCGCTGGCCCTGGTTCAGCGAGGAGCTTGACCCCGACATCAGCGACTTTTTAAAAGTACATGGTATTCACAGCGCTAAAATTCTCGATTTGGGTACCTGCAGCGGCAGCCAGGCAATCGCTTTGGCGAAAATGGGCTATCAGGTGGTCGGCTCGGATATTTCACAAACCGCCCTGGCTCAGGCAAAAAACAAAACGAAAACCTTACCCTGGCAAACGCAAGTTGAATTTGTCTTAGATGATGTCCTTGATAGCCGCCTGGCGCCGGCGCAGTTTGATTTAATTCTTGACCGCGGCTGTTTTCATTCCGTCTGTTGTATCAGTACCAAAAAATATATTGCCAATGTGCTTAAACTGCTCAAAGCGGACGGTAAAGTGCTGCTTAAAACCATGAGTTTACAAGAAAGGCGCTTTAGCGATTATGATATTTTTGCCGGGCAAAAAATTCCCATGCCTTATCGTTTTGACGATGAGATCTTACATAATGTTTTTGCCGAGCATTTCCACATTGAAAAAATTACCGACAGTTATTTTTATAGCTCGGTGATCAAGCCGCCGGCACAGGCAAAATTGGTGGTTTTATCGAAAAAGCCCGATGTTAGCAGCCAGGACAAGGCGGTTTGTGAAACCGCTTCCATTTAACCGTTTACCTGGGCACCCAGCTGTGTTATTTAATAATAAGCCCTCAGGGCACAGGCTGTGCAGTCACTTGGATTATTCAGGAAATGAAGATGCAAACAACAAGTCAAGAAAATAACCATAATAAAAAAGTTCAACGTGTTGTCATTGCCGGTGGCGGCAGTGCCGGCTGGATGACGGCGGCTTCTTTGTCAAAGTTACTGGGTAAAAGCCTGGATATTACCCTGATCGAATCGGAAGAAATTGGCCGCATCGGTGTCGGTGAAGCCACCATACCGCCGTTGCGCACCTTTAATGAACTGCTTGGCATTAATGAACAGCATTTTATGAAAACGGTCCGGGGAACTTTTAAACTTGGTATCGAGTTTAAAAACTGGGGCAAGCAAAACGACAGTTATATTCACTCTTTCGGCGATACCGGGCGCATCTGCTGGGCAGGAGAGTTTCAGCATTTTTACCTGGCGGGACTGAAAAAAGGCATCAATGACGAGTTTGGCGCCTACTGCCCGGAACATGCCGCGGCCAAAGCCGGCAGGTTTTTAGGTTCAAGGGACAGCAAACTCGATTATGCCTACCATCTTGATGCCGGCTTATATGCCGACTATTTAAAGCAGTTGGCGCTTGGCAAAGGGGTGAAGCGCCTCGAAGGCAAAATAGAGGATGTCAGTATCCATGACAAAACCGGCTATATTCAAGCCCTGACCCTGGATAACGGCACCCGGGTTGAAGGTGACTTATTTATTGATTGCACCGGTTTTGCCGCCCGGTTAATCGAAGGGGCGTTAAATACCGGTTTTGAAAGTTACAGCCACTTGATCCCTTGCGACAGTGCCGTGGCGGTGCAAACAGAAAAAGCAGGCGAGCCCAGGCCTTATACCCAGGCGATTGCCCATGACTGGGGTTGGCAATGGCGTATCCCGCTGCAGCACAGGGTCGGTAATGGCCTGGTGTTTTGTAGCCGCTATACCTCGGATGAAGAAGCGATTGCCACGCTAATGAATAACCTGGAAAGCCCGGCCATAACCGAGCCGAAAGTTTTCCGCTATAACACCGGCCGCCGCGTTAAGGGCTGGAATAAAAACTGTATCGCCATCGGGTTGGCCAGCGGCTTTGTTGAGCCGGTGGAGTCTACCGCGATTCACTTGATCATGGCATCGATTTTACGCCTGATGAAGTTATTTCCCCATGATGAGATCAGCCAGGCCAATATCGACGAATATAATAATCAAACCAGGGAAGAAATGGAGCGCATCCGCGACTTTATTATTTTGCACTACAAAGCCACCGAACGGGATGACAGCCCGTTTTGGCGCTATTGTCAAAACATGGAAGTGCCGCCAACCCTTGCCCACAGGATGGAGCTGTTTAAAAAGACCGCCCGGGTGTGCATTACCCAGAGTGAACTGTTCCGTCTTGATTCCTGGACCCAGGTGATGATGGGGCAGGGGATCATGCCGGAAAACTACCATCAGATAGTGGATCAGATGAGTGATGCCGAACTGGCTAAATTTCTCAATGGCATCAAGGGGCAAGTGGATGCTCAGGTTGTAAGAATGCCCAGCCACCAAGCGTTTATCGATCACTATTGCAAGGCCGGGGAAAGCATGTAGCGCTAAGACAAATTTAAAGCCGGTGAGCCGGTAAAATCCCTGCTGAGCCGCCGGTAGCATATCGAGTTTTATCATAAAGCTTTGCGATGATGATGTCGTTGGTTTTACGTTGCCGCCAAGATAGTGTTGCAATGCTCTGTGTTTATAAAAACTTTAAAATCAGTTTGTTAGTTATGAGCTGAACAGGCTTGGCAAAAGGATATTGTGATTTTGTAAGTTTATCAGAGCGGGTCTTGTAATATATAATTGTCCGGTTAAACTACTAAAACGATTAAGTCGCTAAACGTGAAGCCTTGTTAAATGACTAAAGTATTAATCGCCGATGACCATGATTTATTTCGCAGCGGTTTGTCTATGTTGCTTGCCGGTAATGGCTATGATGTTGCCGGGCAGGTAAAATCTACCGACGAGCTCAAAAGCATTGCCGACACTGTCCAGGTCGATATTTTCATCTTAGACTGTCAAATGCCAAGTGAAGGGCCTGTTGCTATGCTGCAATGGCTGCGGCGGAAATTTCCGGAAAGTAAAGTGGTCTTTTTAACGGGATTAACTGCCGGCGGCCTGTTTCGCCAGCTTATTAACCTGAAGGCGTCAGCCCTGGTCAGCAAGGTCAGTGATATTGATGCTGTGCTTGAAGCCCTGGCCGGTTGTTTGCGGGGGGAGCAATATATTTCCGAGGAGCTCAGATCCTTGCTGGAAGAGGCCGAAGATGTGTTAACCCCCAAGGAAGCGAAAGTTTTTGAGTATCTGCTACAGGGAAGATCTAACCGGGAAATTGCCGAGGTTTTGTTTAATAGCGAGCGTACCATTAATATTCACCGCACGAATATCATGAAAAAATTCCATGCCCACTCTATTGTCGAATTAATTGATATTGCCAATAAAAAGGGTTACTACAAGGCACCCTAGCTCTTTCTCTGGCGGTTTTCTTTTGTCCGGCATTTGAACTTGATGCCGGATGTCATGCCCGATTGTTGTGGCTGACTTATTCTTTTTGTCTTTTATCTGACCAATATAGAGCGGCTGCTCTATGGTTGTGACAGGTGAAAATTGTCATCATTCCCCCTGTTAATAGTGTTGTTAAAACTATGGCGGTTACTACCGCAGATAAAACATAAAGTAATGTTATTTATCTGAATACCCGAAACCTGTTTCGCACCCTGAAAAAGTTGTGTACTTCATTTCGCTTTGTATTACGCCGTATCACGGCAGCACTTCCTACTCGATAGATAAAATCTTATTTCGTTAAAATAGCAAAGGGGAAGTTGAGTTGTACCTGTTAATTTTAAAGTATGTGAACTTTAGACCGGCAAAAGGCCTGGTTTTGTTGTTAAGTTTTGTTTTTTTCAATGTTGGCGCCAGTGAAAGCCTGACTTCGGCCAGTCCGGCTACTGTGAGTTACGCACTGGGGGGGAATGATGCTTTTCAAGTTTTTTCGCCGGAAAGTGCCGGGCTTAAGCCGGGAGATAGTGAAGCTATTCAATCGGCAATCACGACTTCTTTTGAGCCTGCCGCCGGAAATATCAATGTCTGGCGAAAATTACCGGATGTAAGCTCCGGAGAAAAAACGGATGTTGGTTTACAGCCGAAAACAGAGAATAATGCAGGTTTGTTTGCTTTATGTTTTTTTCTTTTTTCCCTGTTTTTAATTCTTAGAAGAAAATATTTATATCTGTTCCGTTAATTTATTAGGTTATCTGGAGTTTTACAGGGACTTTCAACTCCAGAGGCAATAACTCAGGATCCCTTCAGTAACGCCGCATACACGGCTCTACTCTCTGATAGCTGATGGCAGCTAAGTCTAATCCATTACATTTGATCATCTAGGTTAGGGCAGGCAAAGGGACTGGTTGTATTTTCTCTTCTTATTCTTCACGATCAACCAGGGGCAATATGATGCTAAAGCAGCTGCCTTTGCCTTGCTTTGAAAAAATGTCTAGCCGGTAGCCCTCTTTGTTACACAGCTCTTTAACGCTATACATGCCCAAGCCAAAACCTTGCTGCTGTAATCGGGTTTTGTCCAGTTGTTCAAATGGCTGGTTAATTTTTTCCAGCGCCGAGCAGGCAATGCCCGGGCCGTTATCCAGCACCTGAATTTCCAGGGCCTTTTCCCTTCGTCTGACGCCAATAACCACTTTGCCTTTACCGGCATAGCGGATGGCATTGGTGATGAGGTTATCGAAAATTCTCGCCAAAATGTAGTAAGAGCCAAAGACCTTAAGTGAGCTTGGCACAAATTTAAGGATAACCTGCTCTTTGGCGGCCAAGGGCTGATGGCGCAGATAAAGATCGTTAAATAATTGCTGTAACCGGATATGGCTGACTATTTCCTGATAATCTCCTTTTGCGGTATTGATAATGCTGGTAAATAAATTCTGGGTATAGTTGATGGTATTATCTATATGCTCGAATAACTGTGCATTTTCCTGTTTATTGATGGACTTTACCGCCATTTTCAATGTGGCAATCGGCTGGGCCATATCATGGGTATGGCTGGCGTAGTCTAAAATACGCTGCTGGCTCTCGGCCAGTAGCCGGTTTTTTTCTTCCTTCATTCTGGCCAGTTGCCGCGATGATTCCAACTGTTGCTGTAAGCTGGTTTGCTGTTGCCGGCTCATCAGGTGTTCACGGTAGGCCAGTATGACCGCAAACATTATCACTTCCAGCACAAAGCCTATTTTGGGTATGGTAAAGCTATGTACATGCAGGGGGAAATTGACATGGTTAAGTTTTATGACAAACAGGATATTAACAAAGCCGACATGGAACAGCAGGTTGCAAGAATATAATCTTGCCAGGGGAAGCTGGTGTTTCAAGGCAAGATAAATGGTTGCCAGAGAAAGTGTTGCGGCAAAAGGAGCAAGTAGCAGTACCAGTGGCACAGGATCTATGACCGGACTTATGGCTACAATCGCCAAAGCTGAACTGACTAACGTCAGGTATGCCCGATATAAGTTAGGGGTATTTCTTTTTAGCCTTAATGTGTGGGCAATAAAAAGAAAATAAAATATCAGCGTCATTAAAACCGCTACAGCCGGTAGCTGGGGATAGACGTTATCATAGCTTAACCAGAGATATTGATAGGTATATCCGGACATATCGGCCAGCCACAAAATGCCAAATAAAATAAAAAACAATAAATAAGCTGAACTCCTGCTCGGGCGTATCAGCATTTGCATGGCAACAATGCTAAAACAGCATAATAAAGCCCCGAACACCATGCCGTTAAACAAACTATTGTCGGTTAAATAATGGGCCAGGGCGGTATGTGAAAATAGCTCAAGCGATTGAATATCGAAAACGCTTGAGTAATGCAGATATAAGGTTAACTGTTCACCGGCTTTCAGCGTCACGGGTATAATTAACATCCGCTCTTGAACCGGACGATCCGCAAAAGAGCTGTTGCTGTCTAACACCGGTAATTGCTTGGACTGGCCGTCACTGACACTAAAGATTTTAAATTGGGGAGCCCAGAGGATATCTATCTGCAGGTACCAGGTTAGCTCCTGTAAACTTTCGTTTTTTACCGAGGTTTTCACCCAGGTTGAGGGAGACCAGGGAGTCAGTGTTTTTTCCGTAAAAGGTAAAAACTTGTGATTTAACTTGATAATTTGCTCAAGCGTTTGTTGTTTCGATTTATCGAAATAATATTCAGCATAGGGCATCAGATCCAAATGATTGGCCTCTGGTGATAAGACAGTATGTTGCTGTGCATAAGCCAAGTGCATTTGGCTTACTAAGAGTAACAGGCAAATGGTATATAATCGTTTCTTGAGCGCTTTCACTATTACCTTAAAATGCTATAAAAAAATTTAAAATCAGCAGTTGTAATATGCTTGTCTGGATCATGCCCGGTTAAGCTTATGGTAGTTCTTGTTGCCTATTAAACAAGGTTTGGATATGCCAGGGGTTGTGTGTTGACTCCCGGACATTGCTGTTCCTCATTAAAAAGTGGCCGGTAGTTGCATTAAAGGGATGTTTTTCTTCATCGAGACTTAAAAAGAAAAGTCCGGCTGATAAGTTCGCTTAACATTTTGTTTTCATTCTTACTTTCATTACCGGCTTAAATTTGGGGGCAGTGTATTTCTCAGAGACTGAAATCACAAATGCTTTTCAGGCTAAAAGCCCTAAATAGAGTGAACTCTCTATGCCTGAAAGTGCCTGTTTTTCAGCCGGTATTTTAGCGGGTATGTTTGTCCAGTCATCATTGATAACGCTTAATTAATGACTGGCCGCTACACTAGCTGAGTTGGTATGCTTCCTTAAGCAAATCTGTGATCCAGTTATGTAAGGGGTCTTGGCTGGATCTGGGATGCCAGGCGGCTATGACATCAAAGTCTATCAGCTTTTCGGCCAGGTTCAGTTTTACCAGCTGGTTGTCGAGTATTGCTCTTGAAGGTAAAAAAGCAATAGCCCCCGTGGTTGCGATATAACCGGGTACAACGGAAAAGCAGGGAGCTGAAATTACCACATTTCGCCTTAATCCGGCTTGTTCAAAAAGGCTGTCGATTGAGCCTTTGAAATTGGGCCTGGAGGGGGAGGCAATAATTTGCGGTTCAGCGGCGATGTCCTGCAGGCTTAATGGCCGATTGGTTAAATGAGATTGCTTTGCTGCGACACAGACATGATGCTCGGTAAATAAGGTTAAGTAAGGATAAGAGGCGGGAATATAGTCGGGAAAAGTTATCGCCAGGTTGACCCGGCTGTTTATCATCAGTTCGTGTAAGTTATCGATATCGAAATCGCGGATGATTACTTTTAACCTTGGCGCCAGCTGCCTTATTTTACTAAGCAGGGCAGGCAGTACCACTTGTTGGGCGTAATCGGTTGCGGCAATGACATAAGTGGCATCAAGTGTTGACGGGTCAAAAGTATCTGAGTCAAGCAGGCTTTCAAAACCTGTCAGGATAGCGGCTATTTTTACGCCTAATGCCTCGGCAACCGGGGTCGGGATCAAGCCATTACTTTTTCGCAGAAACAGCCTGTCATCAAAAATCTCTCTTAATTTTCTTAGCTGGTCGCTGACCGCCTGCTGGGTAAGACCAACCTGGCTTGCCACCCGGGAAACATTACGTTCACGCAATAACGCCTGGAATATTCTCAGCTGTTTGATTTCCAATCTGTTTAACTTGCTCAAACTTGTATCTCTAACAAATACTACCTGTTTCTAATTGTATCTTGGCGGATTTAAGATAGCCAGCCGTTAAAGCATGAGTTGCTGGTGTTAGCCCTTTAATGGCAATACTCAGCCCCTATTTACAGAGGTATAAAATGAGAAAATACAGTTTGTTATTTGCAGCATTATTGGCAACAGGTTGTAGTTTGGCTGAAGGGGGTAAACAGCCCCCTCAGCCTGAGCTAAACAACAGCCAAGTGCACTTTTCAAAGGAAAGCGCAAAGGCAAGTACCAAAGCAAAATGTACCACCGTTTACCGCCATAAGAGAACCCCGATCAGGCAATGTCAGCCGGTAAAACAGGGCAGCTAATTGTATGAGTGAACTTGTATCTCTTACAAAGTTTGTCTGTTTCTGTTGGTAAGTTGGTGGTTATATCCTAGCCATATTGCCGGTAACGAATTTGACGGTGTTACCACAATGTTTGAAATTTTATTGATTAAGAGGTTATGTAATGAAAACAGTTATTGTTATTGGTGCTCAGGGGAAAATGGGCCAGGCGGCCCTTACCGGCTTAGGTAAGCATAAAGTGATCACCGCAAGCCGATCGGGCGAGGGCTGCGACTATAAAGTTGATATTACCAGCGAGCAGTCTGTCAGGCAGTTATTCGAGCAAGTCGGCCATTTTGATGCTGTGGTCAATACCGTAGGTTTTTGCGAATATGCCAATTTTGTCGAGATGACAGAGCAGCAGTGGATGACCACGGTAATGAGCAAAATGATGGGGCAAATCAATCTGGTACGTATCGGCCAGGAATATATTGCCGATAATGGTTCTTTCACCCTGATTTCAGGCATTTTGAATGTTAAACCTATTCCTTTTGCGATTGCCGATGCCACTACCAGTGGTGCGATCGATACCTTTGTAAAATGTGTAGCGCTTGAAATGCCCAGGGGCATTAGGGTAAATGCGATAAACCCGACGGTACTGGAAGAGGCCTGGGAAGTTTATGGTGAGATGATGCCGGGGTTCCAGCCGGTGCCGGGCGCTTTGGTCGGTAAGGCATTTGAACGGGCCGTTGATGGTTTCCTTAATGGTGAAGTGCTTTTTGTTGATGCTTAAGGGCATTGGGTAGTGATTGCCGCCAGGATCATTGCGAAACCTGGCGGCGGTTTTCTTTGTTTGCTTTGTCCGTTCAGGCAGATATCCTGTCAGGTGATGGGGCAAGCCGAACTATTTTTGTATTGCTGTTTTAACGCCATAATAGCTATTGGTATGTGACAACCAGCCATCCATATCTTCTTCTTGATAGCTGGTTTTATAGTTATCAACCCAGGCGGCGATATCGCTGCGGTTAATTGACAAGGCATATTGTTTTAGCGAGTCGGGCTCTGTTAGAAAAAGAAATTGCCAGTCAAAGCCTGAGCCCAGATCCATATCACCGGAACATTTAGCGCTAAACAGCAATTCAAGATCGGATAAGTCCGCTATCTGGTGCAGTAACAAAGCACAGTGATAAATATTTTCATAATACTCATATTGGCTACAGGTTAACCGCATCTTTAGCTCTAGTGTAAAACACTCTCTAAGCCAGGCGTGATGGTTAACGGCATCGTCTATTGTGATGCTGCTTAGCTTGTTTTGTCTCTGTCTGGCGTTCATCGTAATTTCCTGGTTATCCGGTAGTCGATTGTGCTTAAGCCGGTGTCTTGTCCAAGCAATTTTGAGGGTAATACCATAACAAGCATAGTAAAAGCTTAACAAGTAATTAACTTTTTTACTTGTGCATAAATTGGCAATCCTTTAAAGTACCGCTAAATTTAAAAGATAATCGTTATCATTTGTATTAAGGGATTACATGAACTCCAGTCCTTCTGCTTTTACTTTAAAAAAATCATTGCTGGCATCGGCACTAACCCTGGCATTTTCCCCGGCTGTTGTTGCAGAGAAAGCCTCGCTGCAAGAAACAGCTCAAAACTATGAGCAAAACATGGAAATTATTCAGGTCAGGGGCAGGGCTTCACAGTTTTATTTTGTCGAAGAATCGGCGATGGCAACGAAAACACCGACTAATTATATGGACTTACCCCAGTCGGTGCAGGTGTTAAGCCATGAGCTGATCAGTGATCAGGCAGCCAAACAAACCTCAGATCTTTACCGCTCTATCTCCGGCATGACCCAGTTTAGTTATTCCGGGGTTACCGCCAGGGGATTTCGGCAAGACCAGGTAAGATATGACGGCGTACAGGGCGACCCCTATTCCGGCTTTTCTATTCCACAGCTCTTTAATATTGAACGGGTGGAAGTATTAAAAGGGCCTACCGGTATGCTTTACGGCGCCGGCCAGCCGGGAGGGCTGCTCAATTATGTGACCAAAAAGCCTAAGTTCAGCCAAGCTTCTGAAATTGCCCTGGTTACCGGTAATGAAGACCTGTTTGGCGCTTATGCCGATACCACAGGTGCTGTAGATGCCGATGCCAGTCTGGCTTATCGACTGGGAGGTTTCTACCAAAGCAAAAAAGGTTTTCGTAAAAATACCGATGAAAAAAATACCTTGCTCTCTGCCGGCTTGAGCTGGATTGTTAACGATCGGCTGGATTTGACCCTGCAATATGACTTTATCGACCAGGACTTAGGCGGAAACAGGCTTAGGGGCGTACCTGTGGATGATAATGGTAATTTCCTTACCGATATCAGCTATAACGCCAATGAAAAAAGCGATTTTCAGAGATTACAGGCCAATGTCTGGCAGTTGATTGCCAACAGTGAAATATCGGATCAGCTCAGTAACACTACGGTTGTTCGCATACTGGACAATAAGCGGACGCAAAATTATCACGAAAACCGCGGCTTGGCCGATGATGGCCGGACTATGACCCGGGAGTTCCGTGATCAGGTAAGGGAGAATAAAGACTGGAGCATCACGACAGATTTCATTTATCAGCTATCCCTGGCCGATATGGAGCATACCTGGCTGTTTGGTGCTGATTATTTTATCAGCGAATTACACTATGAAGCTAAATTTGGCCGGGGAGCCCCCTCGTTGATCCCGGATTTGGATATTATCAGCCCGGTTTATGGGGCGGACTCAGATAGCTACCTGTTACTGGAAAAGCCGGATACAGATAGCGAAACCATTCGTCATGGCGTTTATATACAAGATCAAATCCGCTTGAATGATCACTGGTTGGCCATTGCCGGTGTACGTTATGATAACTTTGAAGATAAGGATGTTAACAACGGCTTTAATGTTTCTGACCATGACTATAGCCCGCGTCTGGGCGCTATTTATCAGCCTGATGATGAAACCTCTATTTTTGCTAATATTACCCGGGGCTTTGCTCCGCAGTCCCTGTATAATCAGCAGGAGTCTACTTTGGACGATGACATCATCGGCGATCTAAAAGCAGAAACCAGTGTCCAGCATGAACTGGGCATAAAGAATCAATGGTTAAACAATACCTTACTGACCACAGTAACCGCCTACCATATCGTTAAGGACAATGTCAGTTCCTGGAACCCGGCGGATACCGGCATTAATGACGGCATCCCAGCCCTGGTGCAAATTGGCGAAGTCACCAGTAAGGGCCTGGAAATAGATGTCGTTGGAGATATCAGTGAAAACTGGACCGCAACGGTGAATTATGCCTATAACCGCGCGAAAATTACCGGCGGTGCGCCGGATGCCATCACTAACGCCATTGGCGATGAATTTGCCAATGCCCCGGATCACACCCTGGGAGCATGGACCCGCTGGGATATGCCGGCCTTAGCTTCTTCTTTGGCTTTTGGTTTTGATTATGTCAGCGAACGCCTGAGTTTAAGCGGACAAAAGGTTAAGCCCTATACCGTCTGGGATGCCAGCTGGCGCAGCGAGTTTAATGGTGTTGAAATGCAAATCAACCTGAAAAACCTGTTTGATAAAGAATATGCCACCAGCGGCTTTAACGAGCGTAACGGCCACTTCCCGGGGGAACCCCGCAGTATCCAGTTGCAGCTGAGCTATTCCCTCTAATCTTTTCAAGGTTAATCCGGGTTGGTGACTCTCCCGGGTTAACCGCACTTATACAGCTCCCCTTAAGATATTTATCGACAGCAAATACCGGTTGTCGGGAAAAACCGACCGCTTGTCTGCCTGTTATCGCTAAGTCATTGTTTGCTGGGTCACAGCAGTATTAATCTCGGGCTAAGTTCAATAGCAGTCGAGATGATATGATGAATATAACCGATTAACCGCTAGGCCCTGATCCCTGAAAATAAGGTTTGTACCGCAGACTCTGCCGCTTCCCTTGCATCACATTTATTATCGCGCACCAGGTACCAGCCGGCGTAAATGAGACAATCTATCATAGTAACTATCCAGGTGGTGGTCAGGGCGGTATTGATATCACCCGCCTTTTTTCCCTGCTCCACCAGCTCGGCCATTTCATCCAACTGGCGGTTATAGATGTCGGTTACTTCGGGATCATCTTCGGCAATCGACCATAGAGACAATAAAAAGTGGAAGCGGTTGGCAAGTGGCATTACCGCATGCAACATGGCCTCAATCGCTTCCCGTCCCTTTAGTTTTTGCGCCTTTAACGGCTGCATCGCCTTATCTGTCATCGCCAAAGATTCCCGCGCCAGCTCCTGGATTAATTGCTCCCGGGTTTCAAAATGCCGGTACAGGGTCGCCCGGCCGACACCGGCAAAAGCAGCTACTTCGGTCAGGCTGGCGTGTGGGTTGACCAGGAAGACTTCTATACCTGCTGATAATAAGGCCTGGCGTGAGCGGTTCGCCCTGGGGTCTGATAGTTTCATGCCGATTTCCTGATTGCTTCATTTATCGATTTGTATGATACAGGATTGTATCATACAAAGGTGTTTGCTATGGTACATTGATGTCTCATAGTGTTCGGGTTTATGTTTTTATTTGTGAGCAGGGAGATTTTATTGGCATTGCTGTTTCCTGTTGCTATAGCTACAGCATTGGTCTTAATGCCGGGCCGGTATCAGTAATGCTGGCGGAGCAGAGAAAAATTAATGTTAATTGTCAGCAAATACAGCCGGTGGAGCGTATTTAAGCATAACGATATTAAGGTGATCTATGAAAGAGTTATTAAGCCAATACCAGCAGGAAGCGCAGGCCTCTATGCTTGAGGCTAAGGCGCTGCCGTTCGGGGTTTATCACGATAAAGGCGTATTTGAGCTGGAGTCAGACAAGGTTTTTCGCAAGGACTGGATTTTTGTCTGTGCCGCACAGGCCATCGCCGCCCCGGGTTATTATTATGCTTTTGAACTGGCGGGTGAAGCCATAGTGGTTATCCGCGGGCAGGATAAAAAGTTGCGGGCGATGTCAAACAACTGCCGCCACCGGGGCACCCCTTTACTTGATAGCGGCTTTGGTGAAGTGACAGGCAATATTTCCTGTCCCTATCATGCCTGGAGTTATGATGATAAGGGCAATTTCAAAGGCGCGCCTATGCCGGGAAAGGTGAGCATAGACAAGCAAAAACATTGCCTGCCCCAGTTCCGGCTTGAGTCCTGGTACGGCTTATTATTTATCAATCTGGACAAGCAGGCGCCGCCGTTAGCCGAGCGCTTTAACGGTATAGAAGCCTATACCGGTATTTATCAGCCGGAGCGCTTTGACAGCTACAGTGGCGGGGAGGTTGAACACTGGCAGGCCAATTGGAAGGTGGCGATGGAAAATGCCCTTGAAGGTTATCATGTTTTTAAGGTACATAAAGAAACTTTGGAAACCACAGCTCCGACTAAACTGGCTTATTATGTTGCCGGCTCGGCTTACTGGACCATTATTGGCGGCAAGTTGGTTGATAATGCCGGCACACTGGCCAAGTGGCTCAGGGGGAAATATCCCCGGGCTTATGATCATTACCAGATCATCATTTTGCCGCCGTCTTTAGTGCTTATGCTTGATTACGATTCCATGTCCTGGATACACGTGTTGCCGGATGGCCCTGAGACCTGTGTGATCCGCTCGGGCGCCATTTTTCCTAAATCCATGTTTAAAGAGGACCAGCAGAGTAAAGCTTTTACCCAGGCCTTTTTTAAGGAAGATAAATGGATTTGCGAGCGGGTGCAAAAGGGTATGCATTCAAAAGTCGGCAAAGGCGGCAAGTTGGTGGAGATGGAAAGGAGCGTGGTCGACTTTCATCAGTACCTGGCGGCTAAGTTATTTGCTACAGATACCGATGAATTCTTTGAAGGGGAAAATGCCGCCCTGTTTAAAACAGAGTAGGCACTATGGCACCGGGCTGGCTACAACCAGCGCCGGACTTTGTTTTTATAGGCTAAATATTCATCGCCAAATTTATGCTCAAGATAAGCCTCTTCTTTTTTGATGGCCAATTGATATACCAAATAGGCGGAAGGGATAACACTGAGTAATATCCAAAAACTATTCAGGAATAAGCCGATGCCTATGGGAGCCAGGCAAAACGTGGTGTAAATGGGATTGCGTGAATAGGCGAAATATCCGCTGCTGATAATGGCAGAGGTAGGTTTCCAGGGTTCAATATTGGTCTCGACCTGTTTGAACGAGCGGCTGATATGGATCACGATAACAACTCCCGCCAGCACCAGGGTTAACCCTAAGTATTTGAGCCAGGTGATATCGGTAATAGTTACCGGCCAATAATGGTGTATGCCTGCGCCGAGCAGCATAAACAGCAGGAAAATTAACGGCGGAGGAAATTTGACTGCCGCACCGCTTTTATCGTTGTTATTGTCCATGTTTATCTCTTATAAAATCATTTGTAATTTTTGGCCCGAACATGGGGTAAGTATTCGTATAACTTATTAAAAATAATATCTTATCTAGCGTGCAGGTTTATTGGAAGTTTAAAAATGAACTTTGATAAAATAATGAAGAGGTTGTTGATTGGTTTTGCCGAGTTATTGATTTAAGCCTTAAAACTAACCGCCAAAGCATGAGGCGATTAGTTTTGCTGTCTGCTAAAAGTCAGACTGGTTTATGAGTTTTTGCTCTGTGTTACTTCTCTTTGATGGGAATATGTAAAGCCATTTCACTTTTGGGATCCATAACATTATATCCGGGCGGGTAGAGTTCAAAATCCGGCCTTTCAATATAATCGTAGTTGGACTTTGGTAACCAACTGCCCCAGATATACTTCAGGGTTTGATCCAGGTTGCTTATCGGGCCCCTATGAATAAACTTGGCGTACATTTGCTCGGGTAATTCCCTTGCGGTCATGCCCTCTGGAATATCGTCAAAGTTTTCCACCGGTGCGCTGCACACATAGCTGAAGCTGATATCGTCACCGTTCTCTTTATAGGCTTCATAAATACCGAACGATTCATCGCCGATGCGGTTTTTAATTTTATCCCGGTAAGGGCGAAAGGCAGACCACAGGCGCGGCAGGCTTAAATCGCTACTGTCATACTGCTGTGCGATGCCAACGAGTTTCATGGCCGGGCGGGTAATGATCTCCGGCTCCATGGAAAGTTCGTTTTGCAAAAAGTGCAGCATATGCGGACTAAACTGATCTTTGTACAGTAATCTAAAAGGATCGTTTTGTTTACGGTACTGGGCCGGGGTGATATTGAACAGCCCCTTAAACGCTCGGGTAAAGGCTTCTTGTGAATCAAACTGACAATCCAGCGCCAGTTCCAGCAGGCCTATGTCTTCACTGAGCAACCTTTTGGCGGCCACCGTTAATCTGCGTTTACGCAAGTATTCCTTCGGGGTATCACCCACCAGTGCTTTGAAGATGCGGCTGAAGTGGTAGGTGGAATAATGGGACGCTGCCGCGACTTCATGCACCGAAATCTTGTCGTATAAATGTTGTTCAATAAAATCAATGCTTTTAAAGAAGCGTTGCATATTGATATCTCCTTACTTTACTTTTTTGCCTCCCAAGAGCTCTTTTTTCATCACAGGGTCTTGGGCTGATATGTTCAAATCAAAACTAGGGGTATATGCGCTCACTGGTCATGTAAAAGCGGATATGGCTAAAGCCACGGTCTCGCAGCGGCACTATTGCTTCATAAGCCGGATCTTTAAAAAAGTTCATAATAGCATCTCTGCTTGGAAAAGAGACCACAATAAAGACCGCCGGTTTTTCTTCGCTGTCAAAGGCGCTTTCAACATCGTAAGTGGCGATAGGCACAGCGCCATGTGCCTGGGCGATAGCCGGTACCTGGTTTGAATAGGCTTTAAAAGATTCTGTTTCGTTCGGGTTTGGCGTTGCTTCTATGTGTAAAAAAACGGGTAAAATCATGGGTTGCTCCATAATGGTAATTGAATTATGGAACGGCTGAAAGCAGGTTGTCAGCCGTTCGTTTTGATAATTAAATAGGAGATAAGCAAGAGGCTGTTTTGATACCTCTTGCTGGCAGTTTTTTATTCGCCGACGGAAAACAGCGGCCGCTTTACGCTTTTCTTAAATTAAGGATGCGCATATGCCAGATGACTAAAACAGGTATGACAACCAATTCTATTACGGTTGGCCCAACCACCTGGGGGTCAACAACACCATATTCCAGAATATTGGTGGCCCGGCCCAGACCGCCGATAAACAGGGCAAGGGCTGAAAAGCGGAACAGGGTGGCATATTGTTCGATGTTTCTTAAGAAAAACAGCAATACCAGTCCCTGGGTGAAAAACACGCCGAAGCCGAATCGGTATTGATTATCAACAAAGCCCCTGAGCATGCTTTCGCCGTTAAAGATCATCTCGCCGCCTGCTAAAGCGGCACTGCCGTTGATACCGCCAAATGTACTTGCCCCGCCGGGCACAAAACAAATGACGGCCAGTACGGCGATTAATAGCTGGAATACTTTTCTTTCGGTTTTGTCTAACCGAGAGCCTAATCGAGAGCCTGGGCGAGAGTTTAAATGAGTCATAGTTACCTTCTTATATGTTTACCTGGTTGTTTATGTATTTGCCTGAAGCAGATGGTTAAAAGCTTATAGAAGGCCTGTTTGCTTTTTTTGATATTTCTTGCGGTGTTTTGTTTTTCCCGGGGGAAAATCAAGATAGCAAGAAATATCAAAAACCGATTTTTCATATCCATTACATTTACCTCATCACAAACAGGCGAGGTCCAGAACCAGATGTTCGGGCCGACGCATTAACAGAGCGGGTATGGTGTCAAATGTCCGCGTTTAACTCGAATTAGATTAGAAAAGGTGAAAACATGTTAAAAAGTATTTTGATCACAGGTGCAAACGCGGGCTTAGGTAAAGAGAGTGCAAAACAGTTGGCACAGAAGGATGGTGTAGAAAAAATCTATCTGGGCTGTAGAAACTTGGAGAAGGCCGAACTTGCCAAACGTGAGCTGGAAAGAGAGACGGGAAAATTTATTTTCGAAATTCTGCTTATCGATGTTTCAGACCTGAACTCAGTTAGAGAAGCCGTTGCCACATTACCTGAGCCGGTTGAAGGCCTGGTGATGAACGCCGGCGGCACCGGTGGCAAAAGATTTCATGATAAAACCAAAGACGGTGTCACCCAAATCTTTGCCGTTAACCTACTGGGGCATGTCGCTTTAACCGAGGAGCTGTTAAAGGCGAAAAAACTTACCAAAACCGCTTTATATGCAGGTTCAGAAGCGGCAAGGGGCGTAAAGGAAATGGGCATGAAACGCCCTGATCTGAAAACCTCATCGGTCGATGAATTTGCTTCGATTTGTAACGGGGTATTCTTTGGGAAAACCAATGATGCGACAGTGCCATACGGTCCGATCAAATACATGGCCGCCCTGTGGATGTCATCTATTGCCCGCCAGTACCCGGATATTCGTTTTATCACTATGAGTCCGGGAGCAACCACCGGCACCGAAGGCTTTAATACTCTTTCACCTGTAAAACAGTACGTGATGAAGGGCATGATGAAAGTGATGTTATGTTTGGGCAAAGTGCACAAATTGGAAGTTGGCGCCGAGCGTTACGTAGACGGCCTGTTCAATAAGTCCTATAAAAGCGGCGGTTTTTATGCAAGCCAGTCGGGCCTTACCGGTCCTATCGGCGACCAGGCAACGATTTTTGCCGACTTGAACAATGAAACCTTTCAGGATAATGCTAATGAAGCCATCCACAGGTTTATTAAATAAAAAGGGATATTCTCTGGAAGAGAATTGCCGTTGGCATCAAGCTAACGGCTTTACTTACAGGAAGTAAGGTATGTCATGGGTTCATGGATGAACAGGAATGACGCTTACAGGAAGTAAGGTATGTCATGGGTTCACGGACGAACGATTAATCAGGATTTTTTTAAATGGAATAACCGGGAAAATTGCCCCAACGACATCAGGTGGGCATGGATAAGCTTCAGGTAGCCTTTTTTATACAGGCTAAGCAGCTGGTCGCCCGGTAAGGACTTAAGTAATTCTTCATCCACGGAGTAAAGCCCGGTAAGTTCTTTCTTTTCGCCTGATGGCAAGCTGTATCTCAGTTTATGTTGGGTTAACAGCCCCAAGTCATTTATATGATTGATAAAGTTAATTGCTAGTTGTTCCTGCTGCACTAAATGTTCGCATAATTCCCTGATGCCGGTTAATGCCGGTGTTTCTTCGCCCCGGGCACCAAATAAAGATTCCCCTTCCTGTTCGCTGCAGTACTGGCTTTGGGTATCGATGGCGACCAGGCAACTGCCGTCCTCCCGGGTAGCTATGGCAAAAGGGGATTTTTGAATATGCAAGGGGATATAGGGAGCATTCCAGCCAGCAGGACTATAAAACAGGTTTTCACCGCTATCTGTGCCCAGAATGGCGGCAAGTTTAAAATGCTGAGTTTGCTTGTCTTTGATAAAGCATACCGGATAACAACTTGCTGCCTTGATGATTTCATTCGGGATCACGGGCACCAGCTGCTGGCTTTTACTATGGGGAAAGCTGAAATCCCGGCGGATTTTTAAATTTTTATGGCTGTTGTTGTTCAGCGGAACCAGGTTGTATGCTCCCGTGCTGATTGGCCCTGTGTTTACCTGAGCTGTGCTGCTTGTCATACTTTTCTCTCTTCCCTTGGACATTTTACTTTGCATCTTATGTGCGTTTACCCCTTAGTTATAAAAACAAGAGACAGCGCTGTCATTTGTTGGTGATAGTAAAACAAACTTGCGATAAGATGTAAATCCCATGCACGAATCTGATGAAAAACATGACCAGGTGGATTGAAGAATATAATAAAAATAATATCAGCGATTTTGCCTCATATATTTCAAACCATTATGCCCCGGTTGTGATCCGTAACCTGGTAGATAGCTGGCCTGCGGTGGAAAAAGGCAAGCAGGGGGATGAGGCTTTTGCCCGTTATCTGCGCGCTTTTTGCAACAACAGTCAAGTGCCGGTGATCTTGATGGCACCACAGCATCAGGGACGGATATTTTATAACCACGACTTTGAGGGTTTTAATTTTCAGCGCCGCAATGGCACTATCAGTGCCGTTGCCAAGCAGCTAATCGCTTATTTGCATGTCAAGGGAGCAAGTCCTACCCTGGCGGTGCAGAGTGCCCCGGTGAAGCAATGCCTGCCTGAATTTTTAACGCAGAACCCAAGCCCGGCATTTTTATCTAAGGTCTCCCCGAGAATTTGGTTGGGTAATAAGGCATTGGTGCCGGCGCATTATGATGAGTCCCATAACATTGCCTGTGTGATCAGCGGTAAGCGCCGTTTCACCCTGTTTCCGCCGGAGCAGATAAAGAATCTCTATGTAGGTCCGATAGACTACACACCAACGGGACCAGCGATTAGTCTGGTTGATGTGAACAACCCGGATTTAGAAAAGCATCCCAGGTTTGAACAGGCGCTGTCCCATGCCTATGTTGCCGAGTTGGAGCCGGGGGACGGACTTTATATTCCGCCCCTTTGGTGGCATCAGGTCGAAGCGTCAGGAGGAATAAATACCTTGGTCAACTATTGGTGGGGCGGTTCGATTGAACTGGAGCAAAACAAATTGGCACCGGTTGATAGCATGATGCATGCCTTGTTGACGATAAAAGATTTACCTGTGGCTGAACGTTTAGCCTGGCGTAGCTTTTACGATCACTATGTTTTTCAAACCGGGGGTGACCCGCTTGAGCATGTGCCTGCATCTAAAAAGGGTATCTTGGCTAAAAATGACAATGGGACTGAGGCAATAGGCAGGGCTAAAGCCAGTGTGGTTAACTGGCTTATCAAGCAATTAGAAAAGCATCGTTAATCCTGGTAACCCCAAGGTGCTGCAGGCGCTTTGATTGGCTGGGTCAGATCAAAATCTACCCTGAATTCACGGCCCTGACGCACTAAGCGGTAGGTGAACTTTTCCGGATAGATATACATCTGCCAGGTATTGCCGATAGATTGTGGAATACCTTGTTTAACAAACAACTCTTTCGAGTATTGGTCGGCAGGGAACGACTGCACTTGAGGCCAACCGGCATCCTGGGTATGACCGCCATACATGGTTGATTCGTCATCGCTGCCGTCTTTTTTGCGGTGATCATGTTTTAGCGAAATGCCGGAGCCGGTTTTGGTTAATATCCAGGTGCGCGAGGCATCATCACCGACATGGAAAGGGATTTGCAGCTCACGCTCAGAGCATTTTCTGACATGCATCACTAATTTATTTTTAGAAAAACTGCTGGCCGGGGCATTATCTACCGTTACCTTACCTTCAAAAGCCTTGCCGCAATGTTTGCTGATGTTATTGAAAAAGGCATCATGGCTGTCAATAGACACCAAAGGGGCTTCGGCGTAGCTGGCGCTGCTGGCTGCCAGGGATAATAAAGCGCTTGTTAAAAGTGTTTTTTTCATTTTAATCTCCTAAAGCTGCCAAGCACTATAGAGACAAGTTAAGCAGACATCAATTACATATCTCAATTCTCGGTTTTCCCGGGGCGTTTAATTGATTGCTGTGATTATTATTGTTAACCTTTTAAAAGTATTAAAAAATTGTGAATTTTAGTGCTAATTTTTACTGACAAACCACCTGGCCTGAATTCACGCCAATACGTTATCAGCGATACAGGGAGCAGATAAGCATGCGCAGTGTAATATCGCAGTCCATAACCTTGCCGGTCCCGGCCCAAACATTATTTGAGATGTATCTTGATCCTGTTCAGCACCAAGCTATTACAGGCTCGCCTGTCATTATAGGAAAAGAGGCCGGAGCCGAATTTCGCGCTTTTGATGGTGTGCTCAGCGGTACTATATTGGCAGTAAATAGTCCAAATCTCATTGTACAATCCTGGCGCTCGACAGCGTTTAAACCGGCGGATCCGGATTCTACTTTAATTCTGAATTTTATTGATGACGAAGCATTTGGGAAAATTGATTTGGTTCACCTGGATGTGCCTGAGCATGATTATGACGGCGTAACCCAGGGCTGGGAAAAGTTCTATTGGACACCGTGGCGGGAATATTTAGAGAGCAGGGCACAATGACCCGGCCAAAGCTGTTACCAAAGACTTAACTATAGCTATCTGACATAGTTATGGGGGATATAAGCCGTCTGATATCTTGCCGGAAGTCCTTGCGCTAATTAGCAGTACATTTAAGTTAATTTGTCACAGTTGCGGGTATCCGTTACGGAAAAGGAGATAAGCGAGTGAAAGTATTTGTGAACAGTTTCATGGCGATACTGCTGATGTTTTGTGCAGGCGTGCAGGGTAAACCTCTGGTGGCTGACAGTGGCTATGCCGCACAGTCGCTTAACAACTGCAAGACGGATTTACGTTACCTTAACCAGGTTATCGGTTGGCAAGTAAAATGGCCCAGGCAGTGGCAGGGCATTATAGCAAACGGGCCAGACACTGCCGGTGAAGCCATTAAAACCTGGTCTCAAGCCCCGGCTGCTTTTAAGGTGGCGATAGAGAAATTAGGTGCAGGCATCAGCACAAAGGAAACCGCGCCGCGTGCCGTTGTTATTCGTGTTCAGCAACAAGTTCGTGATCTTTTATCCGACCTTACCCTGGAAAATTCTAAATACCGCTTTAACCAGGCTGAACATAAAAATGCGGCACAATGGAATGCCTTGATCAAAGATGAAGTTGTACCGGCTGTTTCAGCGTTTGAAAAATTTCTTGATAAAGAATACCTTCCTGCGGTTAGTATCGCCCCCGGACTTTCGAAACTTAAAGACGGGGCTGCATGTTTTGCTGATGCCGTCACCTGGTGGACGACCTTGAATCTACCTTCGGATGAAATTGAAGCCATCGGCAGACGTTTTCTTAAGGAATCACGTGAGCAATTGCTGGCAACAGGAAAACCAGGGGATACGGTAGCCGGTATGCTCAAAGGTTTGCGTGCTGAAACACAAGCGAATAAAACCGGTGCAAAAGACCTGATTGCCATTTCAGAAAAAGCACTGGCCCGGGCTCATGATAAAACCCTGATGTCATTTTCAAAACAAATAACAAAAGAAATTGTTGTCAGTGAAATGCCCAAATATTTGCAAGACTCTGCTCCTGCGGGTTATTACGGTAAAGCTCAGGGCAAGGCCCTGGCCCGTTATATTATCAACCCGTCGCGTCCTAATGAGCGGCGACTGATGGCAGAGGTGATTGCTTTTCATGAAGGATTGCCAGGCCATCACCTTTGGTCAACCTATCCCAGAGCGAAAGCGTCCACCGGATATAATTCCGGCCTGCTCGAAGGCTGGGCACTTTATTCAGAATATCTGGCGGATGAAATGAACCTCTACTCTTCGACTTATGATCGCCAGGGTATGATCGCAAAACATCTTTGGGCCGCGAGCCGCCTTATTGTTGAACCTGGCATTCATCTGCGCGGTTGGTCGCGTGAGCAGGCGATTGATTTTATGCTGGAAAACACCGTGATGTCCCGCACTGAGATTGAAATTGAAGTAGACCGCTATATTGCCATGCCCGGCCAATCACTCAGTTATATACTCGGTGCTGATGTCATCCTGTCGGAACGTGTACGGGCGCGGGAGATTATTGGCGATACATTTGATATCGCGGCATTTCACGATGTTATTCTAAAGCCTGGGGTACGCCCGCTACCTCAGGTTCGTGCCGATATTCGCGCTTGGGTTCAACGAGAGCAAGAAATAAAGCCGATATAGTCAGCCATGCCTTTATCACTCGTGGTTGCTGACGGCTCTGATAGACCAGCGATAATTCATGTTATTAGTTACATATTCGCTGGTTTGCTGTGCTTGGTTGGTATTTTACAGACTCACATCCTTGCTGTTAAACGATTAAAATCCACTTTCAAAAGAGGCCTTGGCGGATGCCGTATCCCAGGTTCCGTCCTGGTAAAGAATGGTCGCTTTTGCTGTGTAGGTTCTATAAGCACGAATGCTAAAAGAGCAGGATGAACCGGAAACGCCGCAGCTTGAAGCAGCACCACTCCAAATAACCTGACTGATAGGTTTACCGGTTGACCCTGCAATTCTAAATACCGCCGTTGTTTTAGATTGTCCCCATAAAAGCGCAAAGCACTGGTTAGGTGTAAAAGTATCATAGGCTTGCGTATCAACATAACACTCCATGGTTGCAGCGGATGCGTGAGAAGCGACGAAGGATGAGGCAAGCAAAAGGCCTGCGCCGATTAGTTTTTTCATAAGATGTCCCCAAATGTAAATTAGTGGAATGAATCTAATTAGTATTTCCCGACCGTTAAGATCAGGGCTTGTATCATCAGCTTGCCGTAACAGGGCTGCTGATGATGAAGCGGTAACAGCCAAGCCGTGGCCACTTCATTGATACTAGTGTGGGTAAAGGGGAAATGATCTCACCAAGGTAAAGAGAAAATTACCGGTAAGTTAATTCAGTACAGCACAAGTAAGCTTAAAGGTTGATTGTCGTTATTAAATTTAATGATAAGTTTTAGCGAAAGATTAAGGGGGAAATGAAACGGCCTAAAGCCAACTCACCTGTTAGGAATAATTCCAAATAAGATAGAGCAAGCATTGGCCGACGGGTACAGTGATATTAAGCCGTCAGGGCAGGGAAATCGCCTGTGCTGACGGATGAGTTTTAGCCCCGATAAATAGAACTTTTAGCTTTATTCCTGTGTATGATTGGCATCTGCAATAGCTGCCTTAATTAACCGCCCGTATTGTTTAAAGTTCTTTTTGCTCCTGTCATTAGTCGCAAATAATATCAGGATGTTTTCATCGGTATAGTGGCGGAAATCGCTGAAGAAGTATGGATTTCCACCATTGTGAGCAACCAGATTGGTATTACGTTTGGTTTTAAAAATGGCCCAGCCATAGCCATAATGTGAAGTTGCGGCTTCATTTTCGGCAACATGAGGCGAAAACAGTTTGAATTTGGAGGCATCAGTTAAAATTGTCTTGCCGCTAAGGGCTAAATGCCATTTATACAAATCGGTAAGGGTGGAAAGCAGCCCACCATTCGCTTTCAGGTTCCACCATGGGCCATCCTCAGCCCATTCATGCTCTAAAGGGGTTCCCCAGCGGTTATTGCCGTCATAACCGACGACTAAATTTTGTGATGGCCATTGAGGAATTTTATAGCCGGTATCCAACATGCCTGCGGGCTTAAAGAGGTGTTCATTCAAGAATTTCTCGTAACTTACCCCGGAGACTTTTTCAATAATGATCCCCAGCAGGCTATAGCCCAAATTTGAGTACTCATAATTGCTGCCCGGTGTTGCATTTAATGTTGAATGCAACGCGCCATGAATTAAATCCTTGCGGCTGACGACTTCATAATCTTCTTTAAAATCACTTTTTAAACCGGAAGTATGCGTTAACAGCTGGTGAAGGGTTATCATGCGCTTGTCATTTGGCACCTGGTTAAAAAACCGTCCGATGGGATCATTTACACTCAGCAGCCCCTTTTCTTCCAATTTTAAAATGGCTGCTGCGGTAAATTGTTTAGTGACCGATAAAATGTCAAATACAGTATCGGCAGAGAAAGCACGTTTATTCTCTTTGTCGGCAATGCCGTAACCGCGCTTTAGCTTTATCTCGCCGTCAAGTGCGACTAAAACGGCACCATTGAAATGATTCTTTTCAGCATCCTTTGTCCAAGCTGATAGTTTCCCTTCTGGAGCTGCAACAACCGCAACAGACATAAACCACAGGCACAAGGCAGTTAAGTAGGTATTAATTCTCATCATGTTTTCTTATTCTCATTATTCTTTTTATTCGTAGAATTACGGCACTGGTGATCCAAACACTGTTTTATCAAGGAATGGGAGGATGTCATTTATAGATGTTTAATAGCTCACTGCGCCAAAGTATCAAAACTTGTTGTGATTAGAAAGTTATTAAGTAATTTCAATCAAGTATTATGAGGTTATATGGTCAGCCTGGTATCGGCAAAGACGGTTTAACAAGGGGGGATTATCAACTTGCCACAGGCGTGATTGGCTCTCTTGTTATATGAGCTTAAAAGTTGTTTTGTACAGACTCACTTAACTCAGCAAGCGGTTTAGGAAAACCAAGTGAATAAACAAATCTATTTTCGCTGTCCTCAAAAATGCTGTTGCCGACGCCGAGTAAAACAAAACCTTCAGATAACAAAAAGCTAGCATCGGCAGCACACTCGGTTTCAATAATCTTTGTAATCTTGAGCAAGGCTTCTTGTGCTTTGTTTATCTCGGTGTGCGCCATCATTCACTCCGTGCATCATATAGGTTACCTGAATAGAAAAGCATATCAGTAAATTGTCAAAACTGTGAAGTTTGTTGGCAGCGATAAAGCAGGGCGGGGATATACCCCATTTTTGGGGGAACAGGAGCTGTCAGTGCTGCAAAAGCATGACAGCTTTTGGGAGTCATTTAAATCCCTGGTAAAATGGCGCTTTCACGACACATTGCGATAATCTGATACCCTTGATTTTCATAACCTTTATATCTGTCAGCTAGAAATGGAGGATAACTTTCAGGACTCACTATCTTAAAGCCGATTTTACCGTAGAAATCTGCCAGGTGTGAAAACGGCATACAGTATGAGACTGTTTCATTAAGAATAGGCTCAATATGCTTGATAAATGCCGTGCCTAAGCCATTCCCCTGAAATGCTTTGTCGAGATACATGCCACGTAAAATTGAAACTCCCTGATTAGATTCCACTTTCACAGCACCAACAATTTTATTGTCAAAAGTAGCAATAAAAGCTCTTTCTCTGTCGCCCCAGTCACTGTGGTAACCTTGTGCTACATAGAATTCATTTAAAGTTGTTAAATACGACTTGTCTGCTTCAAAAATCTTCAAATGAACTCCTGCTATTTTTGTTGTAGTCTTCTGACTTTATTGGACTTTTTCGCTACAAAATGCCAAGGATGGACTGGCAAAAATTATGTTTTTTTACGGTCAGCATGCCCTAAACTCTTATCCGGCGCGATTACGTCTCGAACCAGTTGTTTCAATTCGGTAATTTCAGGAAAGCGCCCGGCTTCTTTGCGTGACCAAATTACTTGACCATTGGCTATTACTTCAAAAATACCGCCGGTACCGGGTTGAAGTGATAACTCAGTAACTTCTTGATCAAAGGTGGTGAGTATCTCTTGTGCCATCCATGAGGAGCGCATTAACCAACGGCACTGGGAACAATATTTAATTTCTACTTTATTACTCATAATAGGCTTCATTTGTGGGGCAGCTGATACTGCTTTTTTAAGTTTGGTTATGTATTTTATCAGATTTATTAGCTATTTAATTGGGAGTTTCATGTAGCAGAATCAGAGCCCCAAAAATTGAGCTTTGAAGGTAAAGGTTCCGATGAGTCCTGCTTAAAACAAGCGGTGTTAGATTGGCACCATAAAAGCCTGCTTTATTCCTGCCGAACAAGCATTATCACGGCAATAATTCATACCTTTCTAACTTCTTCATTAATGGTTTTTATTCGATATTTTTCATGGTGTTGGAGCTTTTGTACAGCAGGCTATACAGTATCTGTAGTTAAGAACAACACTAAGTGCAAGCATCACCGGACTTATCCGGCATTTTCTACTATAAATGATGAGGTGATTTTAACCAGAGGAGGTATTTCAAGCGCAGCGACTTATTAATGAATAAACAACAAGCGCTACCCCTGAGTGCGACCAACACCCAGAGATAGCTAACCGAAATAGATACAAGAGGTATCCATTATGGCTAAACATAATGATATGCCAGAGTTAAACTCGGCTAAAGTTTTTTTAACAAATCTTTTTATAAAAGAGCACTTTAAGACCCCTCGCCACCACGCTTCTCAATCCTCCTTGCAAGGCCCTTTACAAGCTCCCTTACAACAGCTGTCCCGCTATTGTTTTGAAAAAATACAGTGGAAGGTGAAAAAGCTGCACGTAACAGCGCTGGACTATTTGGGCTTTGCCGCTGTGTTATCGGGGGATAGTGACATGAATGGCATCACTGTTTATGGTTTTAGACGCAATAGCGCTCGGCTCAAAGATGAGCTGATGAGCTTTGCTAAAAACGTACATAAACTCCCAGCATGAAAAAAATTGATATATTAACCGTGAGGGTAGATTCAGAGACAGGTGAGGCGATTCGCTCTTTAGCTCAAGCAGATGAAAGAAGTGTTGCCTGGGTTACCCGAAAACTGATCACCGAAGCACTTGAAGCCCGTAAACTTATAAAACCCCAGGATGATAAAAAGCACTAAACAGCTAAAAACTGATTTATACCAATAACAATTTTTTGGTAACGCTAGTTTTTGAGGGGCCGGAACTAGCGTTATTTTGCCGAAACCTGCTGATTTAGTTATAAAATGTGACAGCTTACGGAATCATGGTTTATGTTCTTGTTAGTCGGCATTGTTAGCCCAATCCAATGAAGGATCATAAATAATCACGCAAGGCTCATCTGAAAATGAATGACTTATCCACAGCTCCATATATTCAACTTCTTTACCATCAGTACAGCGAATATATATATTTGCTGAGTCAACGACACCCACTAATTGAGATGGATTCTGAGGCATACCTATGTGATCAATTTCACCTGCCCATGTAACATCCAATATTGCTCCTTGACGATCAAAAGCTTCAACTGAATGGATAAATGCTTTTCTTTTAGATTTGTTAAATAGAGCACACATCAGTACACAGCGCTCATGTTTTAATTTTTTTAACTCTGGATGTATTGGTGCGCCTAAGATTATGCGTTCGTCTGATTTCATTTCATTTTGGATTTTACGCGCTAATTTATAGCTAAAAAAAGCACATAAACCAGATAATATCGCTGCAAGAGCCGCCAAACTAGTAGCTAGCATAGTTGTTACTTGTAACGTTTCCGGGCTCATAACATGATACCTCGACTGATGACTAATGTTCGTTAGGGTCAGATTTTGAATGATGCATGCACGCATTTGCTAGTGCAAAAAAACAAGACCCTAAAAGACTCACGAGTGGAGTGATTTCCAATAATTTTGGAAATACCCCGTGATATTTCCCGCTAAGGCTAACGATAATTCTAGTTATTTGAAGGGAAGATAAGTTGGATTTTCCCTCGGGCTACCTTTGCTATGTGTACTCAACTTCATCACCATTAGCTTTTACAATTCGTGACTCTAGCATTTTTTGGGTTCCGTGTTCTGTCAGAGACCAGATTGCATCACCCACAGCAGGAACATCAACACTAATCAAACTTAACGCTAAAAACTGAATTCTAATAGTAAATAAATCTTGTTGGTTTATTACTAATTCAGATAAACCATCTACATCTTGATTTACTTTACTTAAATGCTTAGCCAAAAAACGATTTACTTCATCTTCGCGAGGTTTTCCAGCCACAAATGGTGAGAGCTTTGAGTAAATTTTGCTCCAAGTAATGGTTGTTGTCCAGTTACCGTATTCTGTTGGAGAGTAAATATTGAGAGCATTTAATTTATATGTGCCTTTCAAACTTATAGAACTTTCCCAATCAGCAAGCTCTGATATATCTATTTGAGAACTACCAACACTTAATTGTTTCAGGTTTTCTTTTAGTTCTTCATTATGTTTTCTTAACTCATTAATTTCTGCAAGTAACTCTGGAGAAGCTGTAGAATCGGCCCTTACCCATCCAACAGAAGGGTACATTTTTATAGTTTTATTCAAGCTTAGTGCGACTTCACCGGGTAATTGTGAAGCTTCTTTCCAAAAACGTACTAGCCTATTTGTACTAACTTTTTTTATAAAACTCTGTAATTTTTCATAGCCTTCAGGCTCAAGTTCTGTTTTATCACGAGGTAAGGTGTTTGGCTCTTGATGAAGTAATGCAATAACTTTAATACCTTTGCTAACAGCATAATCAAATTCTTTTTCGGTATAACTCAATCCATCTTCTGCTTTAGAACCGTATCTCCCTCCTATGATTAATAGGTAGTAATCACAATCGTCAATTACTCGTTTAATGAACTCCCATTGTTCTTCATCAGCTGCTGGAAATAGTTCCATGCCTGCTGGTATGCAATCCATTTCCATCAATGTTTGCAGCACTTTTTGTCTTTCTTCTTGTAAATCAACGTAGGTTGAACTTACAAAGACTTGATAACGTTTATCCATAGTAACCTTAAGTGGAGAATTGTAGCTTGTTATATCATTTGTTAAACATTGCTAAGGAAAATATTAATTAGTATTGTTGCTAGATGGTACGCATAACGCCTCACAATACAGAGCCTCGGAGTGGTGAATCCCAACAGTCAAAGGTTGCGATTGGTGTGCTTTGTTAGCAGTGAGTTGGCTCAAAAAATACCACCTTTGTAATGAAATCCAGAGAAACGAAACCTTTATACCCTATTTCTATATACGGCACTATTTGTTGAGAGTAAGCTTCTTCATCTTCCCATCTCGTCCAGGGTATTAACTTGCTAAATAAATTTTGCGAAAGAAATAGAACTGCGATTCCATTTGTATGGTTCATAATCTGAGTTGGCCGGCACTTGGGAGCGAATTTATTCCACCGTCTACTACCGTGCTCTCGATAATCAAAAAATGAAACACAATCTCGCAACCTAAAAAATCCTGTTTCAGTATTGCCAAATTTGGACTTTACAGATAAATCTGAATTTGGCTTAAGTCCGTCACTTTCATTAATAGAGTCCATGTTAACAATAGGTGTAACATGAAATACAGAGCCAATAAGTTTTTCTTCTAATTCTTTTTCTGATGAAACTTTTATGAACTCCATAGATAAAACCCTCTTGAACTGCTAACAGCTTATTATGTAGGCGTCTTAGTAATCCCTGCTATATTTGATTCGACATAATACCCCACATTTTCAATATATTAAAAATAATTAAGTATGACTATTTAGTAAGTTAATGAAAGATTAATGAGAAGTCTTAGTAATTCGCTTTATATAAAAGGTGACTATTTACAGTAAAATCAAATTGTTGAATGACTTATGGAGTGTTTTAGTGGCTTTAGTTACGTGCCTTTAGAAAATAAACTATTTCCCTTTCGGTCAGTTAAGCTTGGTAAAGTTCAGAGCCGGGGAAGTCCCGGCTCTGATCCCTAACTTTAAAACCCCCATTCAAACCCGATGGTAAACCTGTCGGTATCTTTAAACTGCCCCAGCAAGCCCGCTTCATTGCCATAAAAAATATCAGCACCCAGATAGAGCTTGATATTACTCTCCAGCATATAACTAAGCTTGGTTTGCACCGAGCCGTCATCCAGTTCCAAACCATGCAAAACCAGGGTTTCAAACTCCCAGGTTTCATTTTCAAAAGTCTGGGTATACATAAACGACAAGGTATGATCATTTTGCCCCCTGATAAGGCCGGGCTCATCGTCGAGTAAATAACTTTGGAACCACTGCACACTTATCATGGCATCTGTTAACCCTTGCCAGTCCAGCCCTATTACCGAGGATATATCGGCGGAGTTATGTATGCCTTGCTGCCGGGCATAAGCTGCAGCTGTTGGCTTAAGCAAATGATAGCTGTCACTGCTATAACCGACTTCCGTGCGCAGGGTAAAATCTCCGAAAGCTTTACTGGCGGTGGCGCCGAGCAAGTGGCTGCGTTGATATTTGGCTTCTATATATACCTGGTTTTGTTCTATGCGCTGGTAATTTACCGGCGAGTCCAGGTAGTGATAAAAGTAGTTAAAGATCAGATCCCAGCCGTGATAAAACATCGAGTACCTTAAGCCTAAATCACTGTCCTTAATCGGGGATGAGGGCTTGTTGTGCCGGTAGCCGCCAAAGGTTATGCCTTGGGCTTGTAAAGCCGATACTTGCGGCGCCAGCAGCGGCGTGGTCAGCTGATAAACACTGCCGTCAACGGCAAATTCGTTATAGCTGAGATCCGGTATCCATAACAGCTGTAAACTGTTTTCATCACCTATGGGAAGCTCAATATTGGCCATCCACAGGGGAATGCGCGAGTCTTCAAAGTCATCGAGAATAAATTCCCGGTAACTTTGCGGGTTCACCACATCCAGCACCTTGAGGCCGTCTGCCTGGCCCCATACCACTTGTTGTTTGCCGATGCGCCAGTAGCTGCCGGCGACTTCGGTATCAAAAAACCATTCGCGTATGCTGATATCGCCATGTTCTGATGTCAGCACCGGGCCGTTAGCTTCGCCATAGTTATCGCCGCGGTCATCATCCGGGCCTAACTTGTCTAAACCGTCAAAACGTACACGGCCGATAAAGGTCATGTCCAGGTTATCCGTTAAGCTGGTGTTCCATTGGGGTTCAAACAAAGTTTCGAATTTTTGCCCGCGGCCCTTGTTATCCACCGCCCATTCCTGCTCATAAATAGCACTATATTCGGCAAAGGCTAACGGGCTGTTTGCCAGTTGGCTTAGCGTCAACAAGGGCAGGGCGACAAGTTTGCATAAGGATTTCATGTTATTTACCCTGCTTCATAGCGCGCTTGCTAAACAGTTGATCTTTAACCTTACTTTTGTAATCAACATTGCTAAAGGTAAAGACCGTCTGATGGCCGGTTTTGCTGTTATCTATGGTTAATACATGCCGGGTTAAAATGCCGTCTATCGGGCGGATATCTGTCATGGTCAGGGTTTTCAGTAACTTACCTTTAAGACCCCAATATTTGCCCTTAACGATCAGCCAGGTGTTGGTGTCTACCCAAAACTCGGTGCGGCTGTAACCTAGTTCTTTGGCGATTTCCCTGGTTTTCGGGGTGCCTTTCATCAGGTAGGTCTGATAACTGGTGCCGTCGTCCAGTGTTAATGGCTCGCTGTTAAGCACAATAAAGTCAAGATCCCTTTTTTCCAGTTTGCCTTCGAGCTTCATGTCTTCATAGGTAAAGTCTGTACCTAAGAAGTAGTCGCCGCGATCCGAGGCGGAAATTCTCCTGACCTTACGCAGGGCAGGTAGATATAACCATTGGTCGTCGTCCTTATCTGTGTTGAGGTAATCAAAGGTTAAAAACGAGGTGCCTTTGACATTGCTGGGTTTTTTATAAAACAGCATGGTACGCTTTTCGCCATCGTAATATTTACGGAAGGTTTTGGTTTCCCGCACCCGGGTTTTACCCCTTTTGTCTGTTAAGGTCATGGTCAGATCCCGGCTGACAAATTCGCCGTCATCTACCGCGTTGACTTTATCGACTATGGTTATGGCGTCGATGGCGCTATTATCGGGCGGGGTAGCAGCATACACCTTTTGGTTAATTGCCAGGCCGCCTAAACTGGCCACTACTAAGATCACACTGGTTAAACGTAGCCATTTTCTGGTCATCACTTTTTCTCCGCTGATTGCTGAATCACTTGTCTGGTTAAGGTCTTGGCTCACTCCCTGGGAGATGAAGCCGGGTTTTAGTACTTTGATAAGGGCCGGTAACAGGCTCAAGCTGGCCAGGAAGCTGGTGGTTACCGAGATCACGACAATAGTGCCGAAGTTGGTGAGCGGTACTACCTTGCTGGAAATCAATACGCCAAAACCCAGGGCGATGGCCAAGTAGTTAAGGAACAGTGCCCGGCCGGTGCTTGGATATAGACGTCTGAGACTTTCATCCCAATCGCCCCAGGTTTGCCGGTATAAATGCTTTAACCTGTCTATGGTGTGGATGGCAAAGTCCACTCCTAAACCTATGGCCACAGAGGCAAACATGGAGGTGCCTATGCCGAGTTCTATATCAAGCAACACCATAGTGGCGTATACCAGTAAAATAGAGCTCACCACCGGGATAATGGCGAATAGCCCGGCAGAGAGGGAGCCGAACAATAATGACGATACCGCCCAGACTAAAAATAATGAGATCGCCAGGCCGACAAAATGACTTTCACCCAAGTCTTTTATCCAGTGATAATTCACTGTTACCCGGCCGCTGATGGTTGCTGTTAATTCCGGGGTGTTGAAATGCTTTTCTATATAGCTTTCAAGTTGTTCTACTACGTCTTTGGTGTCCTGGTAGCTGCCTTTATTCAGATTCAGACGGATATTGGCAATGCGGTAATCGTAATCCACTTCTTCTTCAAAATCGGTTGGATCTGATGATGCCGAGTAGATTAAAAAGTATTGGGCGATCAGTTCATTATCCTGCGGCAAACGGTACTCGGCTTTGTCACCGCCGTTTAATGAACGGTTCATTTGCTTCAGGTAGTCAATAATGGAGGTGGCGCCCTGAACATTAGGCAAGGTTAAGGTGTAATCCTGCAAGGCCTGCATTTTTTGTAAATTAGCTACCTCGAATAAACCTTCGCTGTCGGCGGCTTCGACAACAATGTCGAGATTGTAGGTGCCGTTTAGAAATTTATTAATCGCCTGATCTGCCTGGTATAAAGGTTCGCTGGTATGGAAAGTGGCAATCCTGTCTTCATCTACCGTGAGCGATGTGGCGGCAAAAATGCCACAGAAAATAATGATCACGAAAAAGGCGATGACCGTTTTGGCATGACCCAGGGTCAGTTTACCCAGTACCACCATAAGCCGGGCGAATTTATCCAGTTGCTTCGCTTTTGCCAGTTTGATCATGCCTTTACTGGCAGAAGGTTTAATCAGGGCCAGGGCTGCCGGCAGGAACACCAGTGAATAAAGCCAGGCAATGCCTACGCCTACCGCGGTGAATAAACCGAAGTATTTAAACGGCGGCATATAGGCGGCAAAATACAGGCCGATAAAACCGGCAACAGTGGTCAAGGTGGTTAAGGTGATCGGACGCCACATTTCCACCAGGGTGTCGACCACAATGGCTTTTTTATCCCGCTCAGGAGATTTGGCCTGCAGCTCGAAATAATGGCTGTAGATATGGATGGAGTCGGCAACGGAAATGCCGATCAAAATTACCGGCAGGGCGTTGGTGATAACAAAGAAAGCGACATCGTTTAACGCCATAATGCTTAAGGTCATCAACACAGAAGCGGCGATAATGACATTGGATAATATACCTGGGCTAACGCGGCGAAAGGCCAATAAGATAATCAGGGTGATGATCACCCCCGCCAGCGGGTTTAACCGCTGGGCATCGGCGTCGATATAACTGCCGAGATATCCGGCAATGGCCCCTTCACCGGCCACATGAATGTCATCATCGCTGCTTTTCGGCGCTTTGGCTACCAGCGTCAGTATTTGCTGGTAGGTGTCTTCTACTTGCGACTCGTCGTTGAGTTCGGCGACGATCAGCGTTGCCTGGCGGTTTTTCGCCACCAGGTTGCCCATATAAAGCGGGAAGTCGGATACCTGCTGCCAGATATTTTCGGCAATTTCCTGAGTTTCGGGAAATTCATCGAAGAAAGGGTCAACATCCATGCCTTCGGCGGAACCGGTGATATTGTTTTCTGTTGCCAGACTGGTGACGCGATCGGCATTGATATTCTCCAGTGCGGAGATCTCTTCCGTTAACCAATTCACCAGGTTTAATGAGCCGGGATTAAATACCCCGAGCTTTGACTCATTGATCACTGCTACCACTATCGGGTCGCTTAAGCCAAACTGGGCCTTGACCTTATCCCGGTATACCAGCGCCGGATTATCTTCTGCCAGAAAGGCATCCGCACGGGTATCCTTATATAACTTAGGCAAGGCGCTAAACAGGGCCAGCATCAACAACAGGCTGAGTACGGCATAGCTCTTAGGGTATTGCACGATATTGTTTGCCAGTATCGCGGCAAATGATGTTTGCTTATCGGTTTTCATAAGTCACCTTATGCATATGCATGTTTTGTGTCTAAAATTTCAGTCAGTGTTTGCCGGGTTTTCTGCCACCAGGAGTGAGCGGCCAGCTGTTCAAGCCAATGGCGTACCTGGGGATAAGACTCCAGCGGTATTTGCGCTTCTTCGGCCAATATCAGGTTGCTGCCGATAGCGATATCGGCCAGGGTGAATGAATCTGCCACTAGAGTCTGCTTCCCGGTCAGGGCAAGTTCTAAGCGGGCCATGGCTTTATCAAAATCGGCCAACGCTTGCGGCGTTAGCTGTTCATGGGCGGTAAAGCCCCAATGGGGCAATATCACACGGCGGTGGGCAAAAGGGCCAACAGCTTTTTGCCAGTCACTTACCTGCCATAACAGCCATTTCAGCACCCGGGCCTGATGGAGCACTTCTTTTGGCCACAGAGAGGATTGGTGTTTATTCGCCAGGTATTGCAAGATGGCATTGGACTCGGTCAGCACCTGGTTGCCGTCTATCAATACCGGCACTTTGCCGTCGGGATTTATCTCCAGAAACCTTCTGGTAAGGTGTTCCCCCTGTGGCAGGGCGATATGCTGGTAATTAACTTCAATTTCCAGGGCATGACAGAGCAGCTGTACCTTGATACTGTTAACGGTCAGGGGGTTGTAATAAAGGGTTAAATCCGTGTTCATGCCTGCTTCTCCTTGGGTTGTGTTTTGTTTAGCTTGTTGCTGAGCACCTGTTTAAATACTTTGCCGAAGGCGGTGGTGTTGATACGGCGCGTTTGCAGGTATTTGCCGCTATAGAATAAAAATTTGTTGATAAAGCCGGGTATGATGATGCGCTGTTTGCCCAGTTTCTCTAAGGTGTAGCAGGCAACAAACATAGCTTCCATCGGCTTGATCGGGGTATTGTCGAAGTTCATGTCTGAAGCCAGGTTGGTATCGGTAAATCCCGGGGCGGCAATGGCAATATCAACCCCTTTATCCTGCACTTCAGCCGCAAGTCCTTCGGCAAAAGTGAGCAGATAAGCTTTGGTTGCGGCGTAATTGCTGATCAGAGGTACCCCCTGGAAGGCGACGATGGATGACAGGAATAAAATCCTGCCGCCGCCGTTTTCTGCCATTTTCCTGGCAAAATGATGGCTGAGCAGCATGGGCGCCGAGCAGTTTAAGGCAATAGAGCTAAGCATATCCGCGGTATTGAGCTTTAAAAACTCGCCGGATTCTTCTTTGCCGGCATTATTGATCAGCAGCTCTACCGACATACCCTCAGTTTCATTGATCACATGCTCTACCCCTTGGGAAGTGGACAGATCCGCGGCAATAACTTTTACCGCTATGCCATAACGCTTGGATAATTCTTCGCTGATCTCATGGAGTTTTCCCCTGTTGCGGGCCACCAAAATAAGCGACTGCTTGCTTTGGGCCAATTCCCAGGCATAGGCCAGGCCGATACCGCTGGAAGCGCCGGTGATCAGTGCCCAGCGGTGTTTGCTTTTGTTACCCTTGTTATTTATTTGCGTCATGGTCTTACTCACTTATGTTGCTCTTACTAAATGTTGTATGTATATGCATGCTTTTATGCAAAAGGAAACTTAGGTTCCTGCCAAAGCCTTAACAAAGCTGTCGGATAAGGTGAGGATTTTTTCTACCTCGGTTTTTCCCAGTTTATGAACGATATCCTGCTGAGCCTTCTCCCAAACGGGCAGGGCGCTTTGGTATAGGGTTTCACCTTGTGGTGTCAAACTGATGAGTTTTATCCTGGCATCATTGTCATCTGCTTGCAGACGCAGGTAGCCGTCACGGAACAGGGGTTTAAGATTACGTGATAATGTTGTTTGATCTATGGCTAAAATACCCTGTAACTCTTTGTTAGAGGTTTGCTTTTTAAAATTTACCGCCCGTAAAATGGAGAATTGTCCAGACTTTAATCCCAGTGTGCTTAACCTTTCTTCATAGAATTTGGTAATAAGTCGGCTGGACTTGCGCATGGCTAAATTAAAGCACATTTCAATTTCCATCGGTTTCTCCGGGTGATTAATGTTTCGAGTCTTTTTAATTGTATGTATATGCATGCTTGTTTGTCAATACCGGTTGTGAAATCTGTGCCGTTTACCAGAAAACGGTCATATTTGATCTAATGGGGGTTTAGATACAGGTACTTATTTTTTATTATTGGTGGTGTAAATGGTGTGTTAAATTTATGTTTTTATCGTGTTTGTTTTTGCTTGTCTTAAAATAAATTAAATGGTAAGTTTTTTATAGGAAGAAAATTGCAGTCTCTTCTTGAAGTTATTGAATTATAAGGTAATGAATTCAAACGTACACTTTAATCATTTAACTAAAATAATATGAATAAGGACTGTTATGAAAACTAAAACGATATTGTTGACCGCTGTGATCGCAGCAACTACCTCATTTGCTTCTTTGGCTGCTACCCACCAGACGGTATGGGGCAGCAGTGCCTGGGGCTCTACCTATGGTGAAGCTTACAACGGGGCATACGCGAATATTACTGCCAAGTATCCGGGCGTACATGAGATCCAAATGCAATGTATTGATATGTCCGGTGGTTGGTGGAAGTGCGCAGCGCGTGGCGTTATCGACGTTTAATGGTTGAAATTTTTTTTAACTGTCAGGTATTACTTAATTTGTTCAGTTAAAAAAGTTAAAACCAAAACACCACCCATAGTCTGAAACCTTATACTGTCATTTTGGTTATGGGTGGTGCCTTATTGCTTAAATCCCGTTACCCCTCCCTTGAGTTTTAACTTGTTTGGCTGTAAACCCTTGGTCATAGCCAGCTGATTTCTTAAAAAGTGCAAGAAAATTCCCCATATCCATATTCACTCCATATTTGGGGGCACTAATAAAGGGATTACTAAGGTAAATTGAAAATTAAGCGTGATAACTAAATGCAAAAAATAATGCTTGTGGAAGATAACCGGGAAATTTCCGGGCCGCTAATCAACCTGTTGACGGTGAAGGGGTTTATGACTTCACTTTGTGAATGTGGCGATCTGGCTGTTGGTGAGGTAAAGCAATTTCAGCCGGATTTGCTGTTGCTGGATGTCAAACTCCCCGGACTTGATGGTTTTGAGATTTGTCAAAAGGTTCGGCAATTCTCGCAAATCCCTGTTATTTTCATGTCGGCGGTGGTCAGTACCGAGATGCATATTAAGGCTTTTAAACTCGGGGCCGATGACTTTTTGGATAAACCTTTTTGTATGTCGGAATTGCTGCTGCGAATTAATGCCGTGTTAAAAAGAAGTATGGATTAGCAGGAAAAAGTATTTGTGAATTAACCGATCAATGTTTTAATACGCCCTAGTGGATAAACGGTACATACAAATCTTGTTAGCTTGTGTGTTTTACCCGTTTATCTTAAGGGATCGTCATCGCCATAAGGAAGTAACAGGCAGTTTACCTATCATGACTCATTATCTTAAGTTCCTATTTTTCATTGTTTTATTTACCCTGAGTCAAGCCGTTTTGGCCGTATCGCAACAGATGGTTGCATTGGAAGAGCGTCTTAAAAGCTTGACCGGGCAGGACAGAATTCCTGTGCTGATTGAATTAAGCGGTTATTACGTTGAAGAAGACCCCGAAAAGGCGAGTGTCTTGGCAGAGGAAACACGGCAATTGCTTAGCCGTTATCCAAATAACTCACAATCATTACTGATCAACCATCATCTGGCGAATGCTTATTTTAACTTAGGGAAAGTTGAACAGGCTGCGGCGCTGGTGATTGAAAATGAAAAGCTGGCGCTGGAAAAAGGTAATCTCGATGAAAAAGCCACGGCAGCCAAAGACATCGCCTATTCGATCATGAATAAAGAGGGCAATTACCTCAAGGCGATTGCTTATTTTCAGCAGGCATTAACAGACTACCGAGAGCTCAAGCACTCTTATGAAATAGGTGTGACTTTGAGTGATATCGGGTTAATGTATTATTACAACGGCGATTATGATCAGGCGCTATCCTACTATAACCAAGCGCTGGAGCAGGGAGGTTATATCCAAAAGATTGAAGCCACCCGTACCTTTAGCGATATTGCCCAGGTGTATATGCATTATGGCCGTTATCATGAAGCCATTCCCCACTATAATAAAGCCCTGGCTCACGCCCGCAAATTTGACCAGGCTACCTGGGTCGCAGAGCAACTGCTTAACGCCAGTGTTGCCTATTTGATGGATAAAAATAACGATAAAGCCATTGTCTACCTGAACGAGGCATTGCCTTTAGAAAAAACCATTGGCAATCAGCATAATTTATTTTTTATCAACAAACGCCTGGGGGAAGCATATCGCAGTAAGGAAGAATACTCACGCGCACTGGAATATCATCGTAAGGCGCTTGCCCTGGCAACCGAGATGGACAGCAAGGCGCTGATTATCCAGAGTCAAATCGATTTGGGTATTATTCACTCCTGGCTGGAGCAGTATGAAGACTCGATGGAGAACTTTCAAAAAGCGTTAACCATGGCGGTTGAGATTGATCATCTGGATATGAAAGCTGAAGCCCATAAAAATGTCTCCAACCTTTATAAGCAATTAAATAATCATGAAAAAGCTTATGAGCACCTGGCGGAACATCATAAATTCAAAGCAGAGCAGGCGGCGCAAAACCATCAGGATCAAGTCAGTGAGTTATCCGATACCTTTAAAACCGAGCAAATCGTCAATGAGTTTAAACTGCTGACCCACCAGGAAGAGCTGGCGCAATTAAAGTTTCAACATCAGCGTAATTATGCCCTGGTCGCTTTTGTGCTGCTGGTGCTGTTGGTGACTTTCTTTATTTACCGGCAAAACAAAAAGCGGCAGCTGGTGATCCAGCGCTCGCAAATGATGGCGGAGTTGGTGGAAAAGAAAAACCAGTTGCTGGCGGATGTTTCTCATGAGCTGCGTACGCCGCTGACGGTGCTGCAGTTAAAGGTTGAAGCACTGCAGCATAACCTGGTCAGGGACGTGAACGCTTCTTATGACGGCTTAATTATAAAAATCGGGGAAATTAATCGCCTGATCAGTGATATTTACCAGGTGGCGCAATCGGATATCGGTGCGCTGAAGCTGGACTTGGCCGAGTATAATTGCCTGTCGACGTTAACTTCGTGGACGCAGGAGTTGGAAGAGACGGTAACAGCCAAAGGTTATAAATGGTCGCAAAGCATTGATATCCCCGATGATATAAGCATTTCCTTTGATCAGGGCAAGATCAAGCAAGTGATTAGTAATCTGATTGATAACAGCATGACCTATACCGATTTGCCCGGGCAGATTGTCTTTGACACCCGGGTGAGAAATGATCGGTTAGATATTCGCATCCAGGACAGTGCTCCCGGGGTTTGTAAGCAAGAATTGCCGCTTATTTTTGAGCGTTTATACCGGGTGGAGGCGTCTCGCAGCCGGGCCACGGGAGGATCCGGATTAGGTCTTTCCATTTGTAAAAGTATTATTGAAGCACACAGGGGAACAATTATGTCTTCACAAAGCCACTATAAAGGATTAGCCATCACCATTCACCTTCCATTGAGCCAGGCGGAGTCGTAGCATGGCCGATATTCTTATTGTTGAAGATGATCTGGAAATTGCTGAAAATGTCGCGCTGTTTTTACAGGCCAGTAACTTTACTACCCGGCATCTGGAAACCGGTGAACATGTGGTTGAAACCGTCAGGGAAAATGAGCCGGATCTCATTTTACTGGACTTGATGCTGCCGGTTATGGATGGTTTGGAATGCTGCAAACAAATCAGAACCTTCTCGGAGGTGCCTATCGTGATGTTGACAGCCAAAACCCAGGAGATCAGCCGCTTGATCGGGCTTGAGGCCGGGGCCGATGATTATATTTGTAAACCTTTCAGCGCGCCCGAGCTGGTATTGCGAATAAAAGCGATTTTAAAGCGTACCCAAAAACATAAGGCCCCTGTGGTTGAGGAAGGCTTATTGTTGAATATGGACAGTTTCCGGCTTAGTTACCGGGGGCAAAGCACGGAATTGACGCACCTGGAGTTTAATTTATTTTCCCTGTTATACCAGCACCCCCAGCGTATTTATTCCCGGGCACAAATTCTGGATTTAGCCTATCCGGATATGCGGGATATTTCTGATCGCGCTATCGACAGCCATGTGAAAAACATTCGCTTGAAAGCGAAAAAAATCGGTCTGGAAACCAATATTATCGAGTCTGTTTATGGTGCCGGTTACCGTTATGTGAAGCCTTAAATCTTGCCTTGGGGTTTTCTATTCTTCCGGATAGGTTAGGTGTTGAGGCAGATCGTCATTGATGCAACACCAGCCTACTTTGGATTGGGTCCAGATATGTTGCTCGGGAGCGGGCAGCTTGTCGCTGTCGAGTACCCCCAGGGGAATGGCGATCATCTGCGGGTATTCAATCGATTCAAACCACAAGGGGGAACCGCAGTTTAAACAAAAACAGCGAATACCCCGTCCGGAATTAAATTTGCCTATTTCGCTGTTTGATGTCGTGATGGTTAAGTTTGCCGTTTCTGCCATGCCCCAGGCTGCAGGGGAGGTGCCGGCAAATTTCCGGCAATGGCTGCAGTGACAGTAGCGCACTGCCGTGATACCGCCACTGAGCTTGAAATCGATGGAGCGACATAAACAAGAGCCCCGGAGCAAATCCTGGTTTTTCATTAGGTATTATTCATCATCAAACGGCGGGCAAAGGGTGCCCTGGTGAAACAGCATCTGCCAGTTGTCTTCTTTAAGCTGCCATAAAGTGCTGCGCAGGGAATAGCTGGTTTGCGCTGCGCCTGCCTTGAGCATAGTGGCTTTATAAAGCAGCTGCACCAGGTTGTCGCTGAGTTGGCGTAATTCAAAATCTTGGGCCGAGAAGGTTGGCGGTGTTTCCTGTGGTAAACGGCTAAGCACTTCATCTTTACCGAAACTTCTGCCGGAGCCGCCAATTTCCAGGAAATCATCACTGATCAGGCGGTCCAGAGCAGATGGCGAGCGCCTGACTTCAGGTTTAAGCAAATCCATTTCAAGGGTGATGATCTCATCCTGTAAACTCACGGCGATTTCTCCTTTCATTGAAGATAAGTCAATTAGATATCAATAATTTCTGCGATTTCTATACTACCACCGCTGGCTAAAATCGGGCAAGCTTTGGCCTGGTCGCAGGCCTCTTCTATGCTGGCTGCCGCGATTATGCTGTAGCCGCTGGCGGGATTACTGCCGCCATTGTTGACGATACTGCCGTCACTGTTGACGGTTGTCGATAATCCCACCGGGTTACCGCTGTCAATCACCGCATCTCCCATAGAGGTAAACCAGTCCCGCCATGCCTGGATAACGCTTTCAAGCTCTGCCGGATCTGAAGTTTTGTTGCCGCCGTGGTATACAAAAAGATAATTCGCCATGTTGATGTCCTTTTTATTTGCTGCTGGTCAGTTGCTATTAAAAAATAGTGTAAATTTTACCGATCAGCGAATGCAGATATTGTCACTTTAGTGAAAAAATATTAATCTGCGGTTTTATGGTTAAGGATTTACTTCCCGGATTTTTATAGATAAGCAATTGAAATGAAGCTCTTTATTAAAAACATGGTGTGCGGGCGCTGTAAGTTTGTGGTTGAAAATGAACTCAAGGCGCTTGATATAACCCCTTTGTCGGTGAGCCTGGGAGAAGTTGATTTTGGTAATGCCACACCGGGACCTGAGCAAGTTGAAATTTTTCGAACCCGCCTGGAAGCCTTGGGTTTTGAGCTGATCAACGATAAAAAAGGCCGGTTAATCGAGCAGACCAAAAAACATGTGATCGCCCTGGTGCAGCAGCCGATGGGGGAAAAGGTTAAATTATCCCGCTTCTTGTCCGAGCATATTTTTAAAGACTACAACTATTTAAGTAACCTGTTTTCTTCGGTGGAAGGGATCACCATAGAGCAGTTTTATATTCAGCAAAAAATAGAGAAAGTGAAAGAGCTGCTGGTTTATGACGAACTCTCCCTCACCGAAATTGCCTTTCGCCTTGATTACTCCAGTGTTGCCCATCTGAGCAACCAATTTAAAAAAATCACCGGGTTAACCCCCAGTGATTTTAAGGCCAATTGCGGTTCACATGCCCGAAAAGCGATTGATGAGCTATAAGCTGTAAATCCTGTAACAGATAGCTGAAATCTTGTAACGGTTTTTTCCCTGAACTGTTTCATACTGCTGTTATTACTATTTTATGAGCAGCAGTTGATGGTTTTTTCTCTTTATTTATTCCAAGACATTCTCTTTATTTTCCCTTTGGGGCTTATACCCGGCTATTGCACCAACCCTTTTTATGAAACAGGAGCTTTGCTATGAGCCAGACCCTGCATTTATCCATTGAAGGCATGAGCTGTGCCGGTTGTGTCGCTTCCATTGAAAAGGCGATTAACGGCGTAGACTCTGTGACTTCCGCCAATGTTAATTTTGCCGAACATACCGCCACCGTTGAGGGCAGTACCAATGCCGAGGCGGTGATTGCCGCAATTCGTTTGGCTGGTTATCAGGCCAGTGAACTTAGTAGCCTTGATGATACCGCCGATAAAGAACAGGCCGAATTTGTCTATTACCGGCAGTTATTAAAGCAGGCAACCCTTGCCGCCCTGGTAGGAGCGCCATTATTTATTGCCGGCATGGCAGGTATACTGCCGCCGTTAACCGGCCCCAATGGCCCGTTATTTTGGTTGCTGATAGCGCTGGCCACCCTGGGAGTTATGATTTATTCGGGAGGACATTTTTTTCTCGGCGCGGTTAAATCGGTGCGGCAGCATAATGCCAATATGGACTTGCTTATCGCTCTTGGGACCGGCACCGCCTGGCTTTATTCTTTGGTGATTGTCATTAAACCTGAGTTAGTACCCGCTTTGGCGCAACACGTTTACTTTGAAGCCGCTGCGGTGATTATCGCGTTAATTAACCTGGGATCGGCGCTTGAAATGCGGGCACGGGGCAAAACTTCGCAAGCAATTAAACAACTTATCGGTTTGCAGCCAAAAACAGCCTGTGTTGTGCGTGATAACAAAGAGGTGAATATCTTAATTGAAGAGGTGGTTATTGATGATATTTTACGGGTCAAGCCCGGGGAGCGCATCGCGGTAGACGGCGTGGTTATTCAGGGCCATTCCAGCCTGGATGAGTCGATGATCAGTGGCGAGCCACTGGCGGTAGAAAAACAGCCGGGAGACCAAGTGCTTGCGGGTACCATCAATAAGTCCGGCAGCTTTTTGTTTCAGGCCAAGCGCATAGGTAAAGACACTACGTTGGCGCAGATCATCAATATGGTACGAACCGCCCAGTCGTCCAAGCCGGCCATTGGCCGTTTGGTGGATAAGATTGCCTCGGTATTTGTTCCTGCCGTGCTCATTATTGCGGTATTAGCTTTTCTTGCCTGGATTAACTTTTCAGGTGGTGAGCAGGCGCTGACATACGCGATAGTGACTATGATGACAGTACTGATTATTGCCTGCCCTTGTGCTTTGGGTTTGGCTACGCCGATTTCTATCATGGCGGGGGTAGGGAAAGCGGCGTTATATCAAACTCTGATCCGCAATGGCGACGCCCTGCAACAGGCGGGCAAACTTGAGACGATAGTGCTGGATAAAACCGGCACGGTAACCCAGGGCAAACCCGGAATAAGCAAAATGATCCCCCGGGGTAACTGGGATGAGAATTCTCTGCTGTTATGGGCAGGCAGCGCCGAAGCCAATTCAGAACATCCTTTGGCTGAGGCAATCGTTTCGGCGGCAAAAGAGCAGCAGCTAGAGCTGTTGCCGGTCACGGACTTTGCTGCTATTGCCGGGCAGGGGATCCGCGCCGAGCTTGAAAATAAGTCTTTGCTGCTGGGTACCCGCAAGTTAATGCAAAGTTTTGATATTGATATCCAGGCGCTTGTAAGCCAGGCGGCTGAGCTGGAGCAAGAGGCCAATACGGTGATCTTTATCGCCATTGACGGCGAACTGGCGGGCATCATAGGTATCAGTGATGCGATCAAAAGTGACTCTTTTGCTGCCATCGAACGCATGCACCAGCTGGGGCTGGAGGTGATGTTATTAACCGGCGATAACCGGGCTACCGCCGATGCCGTTGCCAGGCAGCTCGGTATAGATAAAGTGATTGCCGAAGTCTTACCCCAGGATAAGGCCGGCCAAATTGCGCAATTGCAGCGGCAGGGAAAAGTGGTCGCTATGGTGGGAGACGGCATCAATGATGCACCTGCGCTGGCACTGGCTGATGTCGGCTTTGCCATCGGTACAGGCACGGATGTTGCCATAGAAAGTGCCGATATCACCCTGATGTCGGGCTCTTTACATGGCGTAGTCGATGCGATTGAAATTTCCCGGGCAACGGTGAAAAACATCAAGCAAAACCTGTTCGGCGCCTTTATTTATAATGGGTTGGGCATACCGATAGCGGCGGGTGTTCTTTTTCCCTTTACCGGTTTATTGCTTAACCCTATGATCGCCGGCGCCGCCATGGCGATGTCATCCTTAACTGTGGTGACTAATGCCAACCGTTTACGCTTTTTTAAACCCTCCGGGCGGCAGGTGTTGGTTAAGGAGACTCAGTTATGAATATGTTGATGATAAACCTGGCAGGACTTTTTGTTATTTTATTGATTGTTTGGTGGTTTTGGCTTGCTCCTTTGCAATCATCGCCAACAAAAGCTAAAACCAAAAAGCAGCAGGGCAATTAAGCGTACATCCGCATTCGGGTCTTTCGGATAAAAGTCGGCTAAGCTTATTTAAATACCTGTTGTCGTGAGCCGGGCAATTTCCCGGCAAACTGCTCGGCAATTAATGGGCAAAGATGTCCGTCCCCGGAAAGAGGAATTCTCATTTTTGGTACGAGGTAGTGGTCGTTGATGTTATTGAGACGATCACATCCTAAGATGAGGAGTAAGTATGGCGCTTTCTATTTGGGATGTCGGGGATATTATTTCCCGCTGGTTAATTTACATGGGGGTTGCCGCTGCCGTCGGCGGCCCATTTATCGGCGCTTTGATCCGCGCCAACACCAATATCCAAGCTATTATCCGCTATACCCGGCTATGCCTGTGTCTTGGTATAACAGCCGTGATCATTAACTTTTTAATTGGCGTGGGCGCCGTTTCGCAGGCGGGTTTTTTCGGTATGTTTGACGGTGAAAGCTTGCGTCAGCTCTGGCATGGTCCGTTGGGAGATGCCCTGTTTTGGCGGCTATTCGGCTTTACAGCCATTGCTGCTTTATTTTTGCTGCATTTAAGAAGAAAACCCGAGGCTCAGGCCTCGAACCGGAAATTGTTTTTCTTGTGTTACCTGAGCGGAATAGTGGCGTTAAGTTATTCTTTCACCCTGGTGGGCAATACCGCAGAGCTTGGCAGCAGCGCAAGCTGGCTGATGGCCCTGCATATCATAACTTCCGCCTGGTGGCTGGGGGCTTTATATCCCTTGTTGATCTGTTATCAGCTGCTTAACCTGTCGAACCTGTATCGGGTGATGCGCTTTTTTGGCCAACTTACCCTGATCATGGTGCCTTTGCTATTGATTGGCGGCGGGGGATTATTAAGCCAGATGCTGGCAAGTACGGGAGATTTGTTTACTACCACTTACGGGCAAACCATGTTGCTGAAATTAATCACAGTCACTACCGTCTTCCTGCTGGTGGTCTTGCATAAGCATAAATACAAACACAGCCTGGTGCCGGTATTAAATCAGGTGCAGGTGTTAACCCTGAAAAAAAATGCCATCGTCAGTGAGCTGTTCCTGGCGGATATTATCTTAGTGATCACTGCAGTATTATCGAGTATTCTTGGACCGACAGTTTTGTCTTAGTTGCTTTCCCCGGCTGTTATATTGCAGCCGGGGAATTCATTTCTATTGCTCATTTTGGCCCGAAGATTTAAGCCTTTCCTTTCTCCCTTATCGACACTTTGCTTCCTGACAAGCCGTAATAGGCAATAAAGCCGTAACATAGGATGGGCAAGCAAAAAGATGCCTGTATGCCAATGTTATCTGCCAAGACACCCTGAAGCAGAGGAATGATGGCGCCGCCGACGATTGCCAAACATAAAATACCCGAGCCCTGGCTGGTAAACTTGCCTAAACCGTTGAGGGCCAGGCTGAAAATGGTAGGAAACATGATGGAGTTACAAAGTCCCACCAATAAAATCGCTGACATGGCCAATTGTCCGGAAGTAAACATCGCCACTAACACCAATGCCATGGCCACGGCGGCATTGAAACACAGGGCTTTACCTGCGGCTATTTTTTGCATGGCGGCTGCACCGATAAAACGTCCCACCATAGCGCCTCCCCAGTAATAAGCGATATATTTGGCGGCGGCCGACTCTTCCATGGCGCCGATATTCGGATCGGTGAAAAAATTCACCAGGAAACTACCGATAGCCACTTCGGCGCCGACATAGACAAAAATGCCGACAGCGCCAAGCACCAGATGGCGATAGTGCCAGGCACTTTTGAGTTCATGGTTTTCCCCGCCTGTTTTACTGGTCTGGTTTTGGATGCTTTGAGCTGACATATCCGGCAGTTTTAAGGCGGCAAAGATGGCGGCGAGTAGCAGCAACAAAGCGGCCAATAACAAATAGGGCATTTGTACTTGTTGTGCTGAAGCCGTTGCTGATACTGCCTCGGCTGCTTGTTCCAAGATTAAATACGCGCCGAAAAATGGTGCTACTGTGGTGCCCAGGGAGTTAAAAGCCTGGGTCATGGTCAGCCGGGAGGAGGCGGTTTTCACTTCTCCCAGAATACTGACATAGGGATTGGCGGAGACTTGCAGTAGGGTGATGCCGCTGGCCAGGATAAACAGGGCCAATAAGAAAATAGCGTAGCTGTGCAGGCTTGCGGCAGGATAAAAGCATAAACATCCCAGGGCGGCGATCACTAGCCCCAGTACTATGCCTTTTTGATACCCCAGTCGTTTCACCAGTGCGCCTGAGGGCAGGGAGACAACAAAATAAGCGCCAAAAAAGCAAAATTGCACCAGCATTGCCTGGCTGTAGGATAAATCGAAAACCCCTTTTAAATGGGGGATCAGGATATCATTGAGACAGGTAATAAAGCCCCACATAAAAAACAGTGAGGTTAACGATGTCAGTGCGAAACGGTAGTCCTTACCTGCTTGTGCCTCAGGTAGTTGCTCTGCAGGATATGATTTTGAAAATGTTGCCATAATTTCCCCATTAACTTGTTTTGATATGCTTTTATATTTTGTTGAGCATAAAGCGGCTACCGGGAACAAGTTTGTAAGCTTGTTGGTAAACTTCACACATTATTTTCATAAACATAAATAAAAGCGGTTGATCTTTAATACAGAAAACACTAGGCTTGAAAAATGAAAGCGCTTTCATCGTGTTGTTGAAAGCATTAAAAACCAGAAGCAAAAAATTTTCAAGTGATTTGTAAGCGCTTACATTTTTATGTAATAGTCAAAGATAAAGTGTAAGCGGCTAATATTTAGTTGATTTTTTCTTAATGAGATCACCCTGACAGGCAGCAATGTAAATGATGACTAAAATTTCTTTACCCGTTAATTCGCCCATGCTCTCCGCCGATTTTACCTATGGCGTGGCCACGGCTTCTTTCCAAATTGAAGGGGGGGCTGAGCACAGGTTGGCCAGCATCTGGGATCGTTTTTGTGCAACAGAGGGGAAAATAGCCGACGGCTCTAACGGGGAAGTCGCCTGTGATCATTTCAACCTTTGGCGTCAGGATATTGAGCTGATTGAATCTTTAGGGGTGGATGCCTACCGTTTATCCATTTCCTGGCCCCGGGTGATCACCCGGGAGGGTACATTGAACCAGGCCGGGGTGGACTTTTACTTAGGCATACTCGATGACCTCGAGCGTAAAAATATCAAAGCCTTTGTCACCCTATATCACTGGGATTTGCCCCAGCACCTGGAAGATAACGGCGGCTGGCTTAACCGTGAAACCGCTTACCTTTTCCGTGATTATGTCGACTTGATCACCAAAGCCTTCGGTGACCGGGTTTATGCCTATGCCACCTTAAACGAACCTTTTTGCAGTGCCTATTTAGGCTATGAAGTCGGGGTCCATGCTCCGGGCATAGTGGGTAAAGAATACGGCAAAAAAGCCGCCCATCATTTATTGCTGGCTCATGGCCTGGCAATGCAGGTATTGGCGAAAAACAGTCCGGATACCTTAAACGGTATTGTGCTTAACTTTACCCCTTGCTATCCGGCGTCAAATAGCTCGGAAGATAAAGGGGCTGCCCATTTCGCCGATGATTATTTTAATCAGTGGTATATCAAACCCCTGTTTGATGGTGAATACCCGGAAATTTTATCCCAACTGCCAAAGGCGCATCATCCCGACATCCATCAGGGAGATATGGCAATTATCGCTCAGCCGATGGACTTTTTAGGGGTCAACTATTATACCCGGGCAATTTACCGCGCAGATAAGCAGCAAGACTTTGTTGAATTACCGGCGCTTGAGCCGAGAACCGATATCGGCTGGGAAATTTATCCTAAGGCCCTGACTAAATTGCTGGTTTCCTTAAATGAAAAATATTCGCTGCCGCCACTGTATATTACCGAAAACGGTGCCGCCATGGCGGATGAACTCAAGGACGGTTCCGTTAATGACTTAGATAGGATAGATTACTACCAAAGCCACCTGAGCGCGGTACATGATGCCATAGGGCAGGGCGTGGATATCCGCGGCTACTTTGCCTGGTCGCTGATGGATAACTTTGAATGGGCGGAAGGTTATCTTAAACGCTTCGGTATCGTTTATGTTGATTATGCCAGCCAGCAAAGAACGGTTAAAGCCAGTGGTAACGCCTATAAAAACTTTATCAGTAGCCGGGTAGCGAAAAAATAATAATAACAAGTACCATCAAAGGACAGCAGCATGATCAGCATCAGAGAAAAAATAGCCTATGGCTTAGGGGATACCGCAAGCAACATCATTTTTCAGACCGTGATGATGTTTTTATTACTCTTTTACACTGATGTCATGGGTTTATCGCCGGCAACCGTCGGTACCATGTTCTTAGTGGTGCGTATCTTTGATGCTGTCACCGACCCTTTGATGGGCAATATTGCCGACCGTACCAAAAGCCGTTGGGGGCAGTTTCGGCCCTATCTTTTGTGGCTGGCGTTGCCTTTTGCCATTATCAGCATCTTGGCGTTTACCACCCCGGATTTATCCGCCGACAATAAACTGCTCTATGCGTTTGTCACCTATACCTTGTTGATGGTGGCCTATACCGCCATCAACATTCCCTATTGCGCCCTGGGCGGGGTATTAACTGCCGATGCCAAAGAGCGGGTGACGGTGCAGTCGTATCGTTTTGTCTTTGGTATGCTGGGCGGGGTGATCGTGGCCGGGGCAACTATGCCTATGGTGGAATGGTTCGGGCAGGGGGATACCGCCAAAGGTTACCAGCTGACTATGGTAACCATGAGCACCTTGGGACTGGTGATGTTTTTATTATGTTTTATCGGTACCAAAGAGCGCATTTCGCTGCCGGAAGATCAGCGCAACTCTTTTAAGGCCAGTATGCGCTCCCTGTGGCAAAACGATCAGTGGCGCATCCTGTGTGTGGCCGCCTTATTCCTGCTGACCGGACAGGTATTGCGCTTTACCCTGGCAGTCTATTATGTGAAATATTTCCTTGGCCGCGAAGACTTGATCACTTACTTTTTAACCTTAGGGGTTATCGGCAGCATGGTTGGCTGCGCCGTAGCTCAGCCGCTGGCAAAGCGGGTGTGTAAAATCAAGGCTTATATTGCCTTGCAAGCCATCTCTGCCTGTATTTGTGTACTCAGTTTCTTTATTGGCAGCGACCAGCTGGTACTGGCGTTTGTCGCCTTTATTGCCTGGAAGTTTTTCCTGGATATGGCTACGCCGCTGCTGTGGGCAAAAATGGCGGATACCATAGACTACGGCCACCAGAAAACCGGATTGCGTGTTACCGGTATGGTGTATTCCGGGGTGGTGTTCTTTATCAAGATGGGGGTAGCCCTGGGCGGAGCTGCTGCCGGCTGGTTGTTGGCGTTTTATGATTACCAGGCGGATGTCGCGCAAACCGAGGCTACCAAGCAGGGCATCTTGCTTTCTTTTACCCTGCTGCCGGCCATAGGCTCCTTTATCGTTGCCTGGGTGATGCGCAAATATACCTTAAGCGATGAAAAAATAGAGCATATTCAAAGCGAACTTAGGGCCCCGGCTAGTTAAGTCCGGCGGGAGTATGCTAGTATCTCCCCAATTAATTTTTACCTTTTGCTTTAACGTGCCGGAGTATTATGGCGACTATATATGAAGTATCAAAACTTGCGGGTGTATCCCTGGCGACGGTTTCCCGGGTCACCAGCAATAATGCGCTGGTCAGTGATAAAACCCGGCAAAAAGTCATCGATGCCATGGAGCAGCTGGGATATCGTCCCAACTCCATTGCCCAGTCGCTGGCGTCCAAGCGCACCAACAGCGTAGGTATCCTGGTTTCTGAGCTGCACGGCCCTTTTTTCGGCCAGATGATGGCGGGCATTGAAACCGAGTTACGCCTGGCCGGTAAACATGTCATTATCACCACAGGGCACAGTGAAGAAGATAAAGAAAAAGACGGTATTGAATTTCTCAAAAGCAGAAACTGCGATGCGCTGATAGTGCATGTCGAAGCGGTATCAGATGAGTATTTGTTTGATTTATGTCAGGGAGATATTCCCGTATATATCATGAGCCGGTTGGTGCCTGGGGTAGAGCAAAATTGCATCAGCCTGGACAATGAACTTGGCGGCTACCTGGCCACGAAAGCCGTAATTGATCAGGGACATAGCGATATCGCCTATATCGCCGGCCAGCAGTTTAAAGCAGATGCCCGCAACCGGTTAATTGGCCATAAACGGGCGCTGGCGGAAAACAATATCGAGTTTAAGGAATCCCTGGTGTATATGGGGGACTTTAAAGAAACCGGCGGCAGTGAAGGCCTGAAACATTTTGTTGAAAACAAACAAAGTTTTACCGCCCTGGTTTGCGCTAATGATGAAATAGCCTCCGGCGCCATGACCTGTGCCCGCGAGCTGGGTTTTAACTTGCCGCAGGATTTATCCATTATTGGTTTTGATAATGTTATCCTTGCCCGTTATATCTACCCCAAACTCACCACCATAGATAACCCGGTGAATGAAATGGGGCAGATGGCGGCTAAATTAGTGCTGAAAAATGTCTATCAGCAGGATAAGCTGGAGATACAGCAGACCTTTGAACCCAGCTTGATCACCCGGGATTCTGTTCTCCCCAGATAAAAGTCACCATCCCCTCTGCTTTGTATCTTTATCAGGGCCGTTTCAGGGCCGGCGATCTAAAATGACCGGTCCTGTGCCTTCCTGTGCCAGGGTATCGTCCGGGTTATAAAGCGGGCAATTTTTCATCGACAAACAGCCGCAGCCGATACAGCCAGTGAGGGAATCCCTTAACTTTTCCATATAGGCGATACGCTGGTTGAGCTCTTGTTGCCATTGTGTTGATAACCTGGCCCAGTCATCTTTATCCGGGGTGCGCTGATCGGGTAATTGATTAAACATTTCCTGAATATTGGCCAGGGTAATGCCCACTTTCTGTGCCGCCTTGATCACTGAGATGCGCCGCAGGACATCCCGCTTGTAACGGCGCTGGTTACCCTGGTTGCGCCAGCTGCGGATCAGGCCTTTTTCTTCATAAAAATGCAAAGCCGAGACTTTAATACCGCAGCGTTTTGCCACCTGACCTACCGAGAGCTTAGCTTCTTCGTGTTGTCCTGTTGCCATCTTTCCTCCAGAAATCCTTATAAAACTTTTTTTACTTTATTGAAAAAAACACTTTACCTCAAGTTAGGTCGAGGTTTTAAAGTGGCCACATCAAGGCAAATCACGGGTAAAGCCGTAGTCACTTAAGGAGATAAACAGATGAAAAATATGACTCAGGAAAATGTAAAAAATACTTTAGCAGGCAAGCACTTTTTCAACACCTTTTACCGTTTATTCAATGATGCTATGAGCGGAAAATAATCTCGGCTTAGAAAAAGCGGTGAGCACTGGCAGTCCAAATAACAGGGGAAATCAAATGAAAAATACAGAGCAAATAAAAGCAGGCAATAACCTGGCGCCTAATTACTTTCTTAACGCCTTTTACCGTGTGTACAACGGTACTATGTGCACTAAGTAACTCTTGGCAAATGAGGAAAGGGCTGAGGCCTTAGCAGGGCGGTATTGAGGATAAGTTCTGCTAAGGTTTAAATTTTACCGGCTGCAATGATGTTGACCGGGGAAATTTGCCGGGTAAATTAGTTGGAGTGATTTAAAAATGACAACAGGCGTGATTTTTCAGGGGCCGGAAATAAAAAATGCAACTCAGAGAGTCGCATTTTTCTACTAGCTTATTTGTGCATCCTGCACTGTTTAGTGTCCCTCATCTTCCCTGAAAACCTATCCCTGATTTATATCCTGTATCCTTACAGCTTCCAAACCATCCCGGGCAATACATCATCCTGACATATTCACATTACTGTGGGTTCCATGGCTTTCCCTGGCCACTTGTATCTATCTTCCTGACAGATACCTATCCGTGTTTTCCTTTCGTGATGTCCTATCACATGACTTCATCCTGAAGTCTTCCTTTAAGGCGTCCTGCCCTGCGTCGTCCTGACAAAGTAAATATTACGTGAATGAAATTCTTTTTTTAGGTTAATGATCTTCAAATTAAATGGAAATAATGGACAGATTTATTTACGGGTTATATTTTGTTGTTATTTTTTAAGTGTTTACATATTTTAAAATAGAGATGACGTCAACAAATGCCATGATATCGCACCTGTTTGTAGGATATGTCTTACACCAATCCGGGCGTTTGGCTGCTGTGGTTGATTTGAGTGATTTTCCTCGCCGGGTAAAGTGCTGAGGATTAACTGCTCCGGGGGACTCTAATTGCTGGAAAATAAAATTTGAGGGAGGAATTTTGTGCTGATGTCGCTAATCAAGCAAATAGCAATGAGCCGGTGTGCTACTGGCGGTCTTCCATAAACTCCTGCTTGTATCGGGTCAGACTTTTGTTGAGCATTTTTTGAATGTCGCCTTTGGATTTCATGCCTTTAATAAAAGCATTCATCTTTTGGTGAAATTCCCGGTAGCGGCCTGCTTTTTTTGAAAACAGGAAGTAAAGCTCGTTGCTGTTAATGGTTTTACCAATGGGAACAATTTCGACATCAGCAGGAATTTTACCCTGTTGTTTTAAGGTAAAGATCAAGACTTCCATATTCCATCGATTCATGGGGGCATAATCAATGCGGTTGAATGCCAGCTGAGTGAGCACTTGTTCCGGGCGGGCAACTTCTTGCCATTGTGTCGGCGACAGATCTTGTATAAAAGTATCAAAACTTTTGCCATAGCTATTTTCGAAGATACCACCACCGCGAAATTGCTGCAGCGAATCTAATGCTTCAAAGTGCAGTTGTTTATTTTTATTTTTAAAGAGTTGAACAATATCCTGGGCAATAAATTCGTCGATATAATCACCCCATAATTGGCGCTCTGCGGTTTTATAGGCGCCGAGCACTAAATCTATTTTTCCCGACTCGGCCAGTTTCAGGCAGCGGGCCCAGCTGTTGAGGGGGATCAGCTCCAGTTCAACCTGTTCTTTTTCAAAAAAGCGCTTGGCGACCTCTATGGTGGCTCCTTCAAGGCTGGTTGCCGTTTCCCAGTTAAACGGCACGAATAAGGTGCTGGTGCAGGCGGTAACCTTTTCTGCCGCCAGGGCAAAAGGGCATAACGCGAGTATTATCAAAGCTAATGGTTTAAGCAATACGGACAAAACTTCTCCCGTTAAAACACTTTTTTTAAAGCATATCTGATTTTACTTGCTCACCTGCGATGCATGCCGTGATTAAGGTGGCGCTTTTATTCGGCAACCAGGCTCCCGGTCTGGCTTTGTCTTTGCCGGCTATGGGCAAAGCCTTGCAACAGGGCGTATTGGGCAAAGTAATAACTGATCATAATGAAAAACTGGGCCTGGGGGATGCTCAGGTAAAACTTGTTTAATCCTATCATGGCATCTGAGATCACAAAAGATAAACCGCCGATCACCATCCAGGTATTGGACTTTGTTGAGAGCAGGGCGGTAATGGCCATGACCAGTAAAATACTCATATAGGCAATCACAGGCACCAGGAGTTCACCCAGTCCGGGCAGCAGGAGATTAAGTACCAGGCCGCCGCCTGCCAGGTAGGCGAGGACAGCATAAACTTTGGCACCGTTGATTTTTGTGATCGGCATAAGCGCAGCAATATAGGCGATATGGGCAATAAAAAATGCTCCTAAGCCAAAAATAAACCAGTGGTGGCTGTCATAGCCGAGAAAGAAGTCTCCGAGCACAGAGAACACCAGCCCGGCTAAGAATAACTTTTGGGTTTTATCCCCAGGCCAGCCCCTGACGCTAATGATCAATAAGGCTACCGGCAGCATTTTTAACAACCAATGTCCCGGGTGAGGGGGCAGTAAAATTGAAAAACAGTACAGGGTGGCAAAAAAGATAAACAACAGTTTTATTTTTATGGTCATTTTTGTTTTATCCGGTGAAAAGTTATCGCGAATGTCAGAGATTTTCCAGTGTAGCGCTAAGCGAATAAAATTTACACTGGTTTTACCACTTAAGGGAGAAGTTAGGCTTTTTTATGTAAATCACGGATCAATGCCGTTAACCATTGATGACTGGCTTTGCCTGCATTGAGCTTATGGTAGTAAAGGTTGAGTTGGTAGTCAGGCACTGCCAGTGGCGGGGAGTAAAGTTCAATATCCAGATGCTGCACCATTTGCTCTGCCACCAAACGGGGTAGGGTCAGCAGCAGATCCGAATGTAAGATGGTATAGGGAGCGGCCAGAACACTGGTGAGCTGCAGCGCGACATGACGCTTTTTTTGTAATTTTGCCAGTGCCTGATCTACCACGCCAAGTTTTTCTCCCCAGGGAGAGATCCTGACATGGGATAAGGCCAAAAAGGTCTCCAGGTCCAGCCCATGCTTCAGGGCCGGGTGATTTTTCCTGGCAATGGTACAGTAACTGTCTTCAAGCCAGGTTTGATGCATAACCGTGCTAGAGCCTTCTATTTCATGGCTGAAACCCAAGGCAAAGTCGAGCTCGCCGGTGATTAACTTGTCTGTTGGAATTTTATTGTCGGCAGAATAAACGGTGATGTTGATTTTAGGGGCCAGCTGATTGATTTTGCCGATCAAGCGGGGCAACAGGCTGTATTGTGTATAGTCGGTGGCGGCAAAGGTCAGCTCCAATTCGCTGTGCTCGGGTGAAAATCCGGCATTGGTGTTAATGCCGCCATGCAGTATGTTCAGGGCCTGGCTGACACTTTCAGCCAGCTGCTGAGCCCGGTCGGTGGGGGTCATGACATTATTGATGCGCACAAACAATTCATCCCCCAGGCGTTTACGCAAGCGGGTCAGGCCGTGGCTGAAGGCCGACTGACTCAGGCAGATTTCATCGGCGGCAGCGCTCACCGAGCGGTGGCGGTACAGGGCGTCGAATAACACCAGTAAGTTAAGATCAAGCTGATATAAGTCCATGCTGAATATTATACATATATATATGTAGATAATGCACTGTTGTCATAAGTGTAGGAGGAGTATCATGCCTGTCTTGATATCAGTATTTACACCAGCGGGCTTAACGTGATTTGGCCTTGCTTTACACTCAGCGGAGTAGTTAATGAGTTCTCTTACCATACGTGAAGCCGTGGCAGATGACGCGGCCCTGATTTTACACTTTATCACCGAGCTGGCGATTTATGAAAAAGCCGAGCATGAGGTATTGGCAACCGAGCAGACGATAAAAGCGTCTATCTTTAATGACAATCCCCATGTTTTTGGTTTGATTTGTGAGTGCGACGGCCAGGCCATAGGTTTTGCCGTGTACTTTTTTAATTATTCCACCTGGCTGGCAAAACCCGGTTTATATCTTGAAGACTTGTATGTTTCTCCCGAGCACAGGGGCGCCGGTGGCGGCAAGCTGCTACTGAAGAAAATGGCGCAAATCGCCCTGGAAAAAGGTTGTGGCCGTTTTGAATGGAGCTGTTTAGATTGGAATAAACCTTCGCGTGATTTTTATGAATCAATCGGTGCCGTCTCCCAGGATGAATGGGTTGGTTATCGTATGTCGGGGCAGACCTTAGTGGATTTCGCTAAAGATTAACTTAAGTTGGCTCCCGATTTAAATGGCCGCCTTGCTGTTTTGCTAAACAGCAAGGCGGAAAGTCTTTTCCCGGATGAAATTATACCTTCACCACTATCTTGCCCATCTGCTGATTTGACTCCATGTATCTGTGGGCCTCGCGGATATCGTCCAAAGCAAACACCTTATCGATAACAGGCTCTAGTTGTCCGCTTTCACCCCCTTTACCTTCAAATAAGGGCAATAAAGCTGCTTTTGCCTGTGCCAGACGGTTTTTATCTTGCGTGAATTCAAACAAGGTATAGCCACGTATGGTCAGGCCTTTACCCAGGGCGGTAAAGAGCGGGTACGGGGTTGGCCTGTTATCCAGTGCGCCATATTCTATTATGGTGGCAGCCGGTGCCGACACTTCTGCCAGCTGCTCCAGCAACGGACCGCCGACAGGGTCAAAAACCAGGTTAATCCCCTGGCCGCCGGTAATTTCTGCGCTGCGGGCAACCAGGTCTTCGCTATCGGTTTGAATGACATGATCCGCGCCCTGGTTAGTTAAGAAATCAACCTTGGTGTTGCCGCGGGTGGTGGCGATAACTACAGCGCCCAGGCTTTTGCCCAGTTGAATGGCGGCGACACCGACACTGCTGCTGGCGGCAGTCACTAACAGGTATTGTCCGGCCTGTAAATTAGCCAGTTCCACCAGGGCGCCATAAGCGGTCAGGTATTGCATCCAGATAGCCGTGCTTTGCTCGGCAGAAAAGTTTTCCGGCGATTTTGCCACCGCATGTACCGGCACCACGGCACTTTCGCCGTAAACGCCATATTGGCTCATGGAAAAAGCCGGGATAGTGCTGACCCTGTCACCAATTTTAAATTCACTGACTCCCGGGCCAATGGCATCAACTACCCCTGACGCCTCATAACCGATTCGGGCAGGAAGCTGTGGCGTATCTAAATAAGCGCCGTTTCTGAACATCACTTCGGCGCGGTTAAGGCCAAGGGCTTCAACTTTTAAGCGAACTTCATTTTCTCCCGGCTCGGATAAGGGCAGTTGTTCAATATCCAGTACCGAGGCATCGCCGGTTTGATGAAAGCGGACGGTTTTTACTGTGGGCTTGTTCATAAGGTTTCCTTAATCGGCTAAAAAATAACTGACGCCTTTATTAAAACTTAAAAGTTAAAAGTTAAAGGCTGAGCAGCAGTGAAAGTTGACATAGCTTAAGGTTGGATAAATAATTGCACAATAATCAAAAAGTGAACTGATTGTTTTGTTTTTTAAACAATTGAGCCATTATGAATAATCTTAAACTTTTACCCTGGTTGTTAACCTTTGCAGAAGTCGCTCAGCGAAAGTCTTTCACCCAGGCCGCCAAGCAGCTTGGTTTGAGCAAGTCGGCGGTGAGCCAGCAGATAAAACGGTTAGAGCAGCACCTTGGCCAGCAGCTACTGTCCCGCCATACCCGGGGTATGTCGCTTACCAGCACAGGTGAAAAGTTGCTCGGGCGCTGTGAATTGTTGCAGGCCCAGGTGGATTTGGCGTTGGAAGAGGTCAACAGCTCGAAAGAAGCCCCTTCCGGTACTTTTGCCCTGACCATACCCCATTCCTGTGAGCGGGATATAGTGATCCCGGCCCTGAATCAATTATGTTTAGAGTTCCCCAAAATCGAACCTAAAATTCTCGTCACCGATGAAGCGAAAGACTTGATCAAGGATAAGCTGGATGTGGCTATTTACGGCGGCAAGCTAAAAGACAGCAATTACCGGGCATTGCCATTAGGCAGCATGAGGGAAGTCTTTTGTGCTGCGCCCGGTTATATCTCGCAAAAAGGCTTACTGGAAAGCCCCGGGGATATGGCCGCTCACCGATGGATATCGCCTCCTTGGCAGGGGAGCAATATTACTTTTTATCCCAATCATGATCTCAATAACGGCATTTCGATGACGTTTGAAGCTTTTGCCCATACCAATACCTTGCCCAGTGCCCTGGAAATGGCGCTGCAGAATATGGGCATTGCCCTGTTGCCGGAAGTGACCTTGCAGTCGCATATCCGCGAAGGCCGCCTGATTAGAGTCTTACCCGCTTACCAGGGAGCCCAGTGGGACTTTCATCTGGTGCACAGGTTTTTGGGAGAAAAACCCGTGCATATAACCCGTTTCTATCAACTGGTACGCCACTTTTTTGATAAAGCCCATTTAGCGGTGAACTAGCCCCGAGTCGCCCTGATTTTTACCTCTGTTTTGATGCTGTTTTCGCCCAAAAATGCAAAAGACATATTTGTGCCATCTTTTTGCCACAATTGAACAGGGCATTGCCACAACAAGATGGTAACACAATGATAAAATTTAACTTATCTATCAATTAGCGACGAGTCTCGTTTGCCGTAATGCCAGCTTGGTGGTCGCTATTTACTCGTTAAGCAGGAAAGTCCTTTGTTAGTTGAATTTATCTCGGTCAGTGGTTTCGCCTTATTTTGTGCGCCAATTGTCGGCTACCTGGTGGCATTGCAGTTGATTACCCTGATTGAACATAAAGCCTTTGGCAAAAATCTTTAACCTTCCTTTGAAATTATGGGATCTAATGTGTTGTTTATGAAATCATCTCTGGTGCCTACTTCCGGCTCTTATCAGGGTATCCGTCAAGTGTTCTGTTGCGTTGCAACTTTGTTTGTTTTCACTTTGCTGTCGGCAAAAGCTGGTGCCGGTGAGCTTTATACCGACTTTCCCGAAAAGATCCGCGGCGGGGAAAAATATGTTTTTTATTCACACGGTTTTATTGTTGAAGGCACAAATCCCAGGCCGGAAAATAAGCGCTGGGGCATTTATGAATTTCCGGCGATAAAACGGGCGCTGTCGGCGCCGGGCTACAACCTGATCGCCTACCACAGGCCGGCAAAAACCAATCCGGTGACCTTTGCCGAGAAAATGGCCGGCGATATCCGCACTTTATTAAGTCAGGGGATTAAGGCACAAGACATATACCTGATGGGCTTTTCCCGGGGCGGGGCGATTTCGATATTAACCAGCAATGTCTTAAAACTGGACAAAATCAACCTAGTGATCCTGGCGGGTTGCTCTAAATACATGAAAAACAATAGCCAATACCGGATGTACGGCAAGGTTTATTCTATTTATGAAACCAGCGACGGCGTAGGCTCGTGCCAGTTTGTGGTTGACCGCAGCCCCCGGGTACAAGGTTTTGAAGAAATTGCCATCAGCACGGGCAAAGAGCACGGCGCCTTTTACCGGCCGATCCCGCAATGGCTAGTGCCGGTGAAAAAATGGCTCAACGGCGCCGAGGCGTTATAACTTCTTTCTCCCCGGTGATTTATGACAAATTCAGGCCTGTTAAAAAATCATGATGTTGAAGCGAAAGTCTTTTCCTCGCGCATGATACTGGCGGTTATCGGGGCATTTTTGCTGCTGCTGTTATTGTTTTATAACCTTTTTACCCTGCAGGTAAGCAATTATCAAAAGTACCAGACCCGCTCTAATGAAAACCGTATCAAGGTAGTGCCGATAGCTCCCAACCGCGGACGGATATTTGACCGTAATGGGGTTTTGCTGGCGGACAATACCCCGGTATACAGCCTGGAAATGATCCCGGAACAGGTGAAAGACATCAATAATACCCTGGCGGCTTTACAGGACTTGCTCGGATTAAGTGATGAAGAGCTTGCCCGGGCGCAGAAAAAGATCAAAGGCAAGCGGCGCTTTAAGGCCATAGAAGTCAAGGGGCGTTTAAGCGAGCTGGATCTGGCACGTTTTTCGGTGGAGCAGCATAAGTTTCCCGGGGTCTTTATCGATGCCAGGTTAAGGCGCGACTATCCGTTTGCCGAATTAACCACCCATGCCCTGGGGTATGTCGGACGGATAAACCAGCAGGACTTGCTCAAACTTGACCAGGAAGGTATAGCCGGCAATTATGCCGCTACCCGCAATATCGGCAAACTCGGCATAGAAAAGTTTTACCAGCAGGAATTACACGGCAGTATCGGCAATGAAAAGGTCGAAATCAACAATCAGGGCAGGGTGATCCGCACCCTGGATTATACCCCGCCGGTGCCCGGTAAAGATCTGACTTTAACCCTGGATATCGAGCTACAAATGATCGCCAAACGGGCATTGACCGGCAAACGGGGCGCGGTGGTGGCCATTGATCCCCGTGACGGCGCCTTGCTGGCCATGTACAGCAACCCCAGTTATGATCCCAATCCTTTTGTCCACGGCATCAGCAGCCGGGACTATAAAAAGCTGCTCTCTAAAGACAGGCCTTTGCTGAACCGGGTGACCCAGGGGGTCTATCCGCCGGCTTCGACCATCAAACCTTTTCTGGGGTTAACCGGGCTGGCCCATGGTGTGATTACCGAGCATACCCAAGTGAATGATCCCGGCTGGTACCAGCTAAAAAATGTTAAACGTAAGTTTCGCGATCACTTAAGCTGGGGCCATGGCAAGATAGACCTGCACCGGGCGCTGATGAAGTCCTGCAATACCTATTTTTATCACCTGGCCTTTGAACTGGGCATCAATAATATTGCCGATATGATGGAAAGGTTCGGCTTTGGCGAAACAACCGGCATCGATATTTTCGAGGAATACCAGGCGGTACTGCCGAGCCGTTATTGGAAGCGCAGCCAGTATAACCAGCCCTGGTACCAGGGAGATACCATCAATATAGGTATAGGGCAGGGCTTTTGGGCAGTGACCCCGTTACAATTGGCGCAGGCGACGTCTGTGTTAGTTAACCGAGGTGAGGTGAAAACACCGCATTTGCTGATGTCCCGGCAAGGAAGTGTGGTCGAAGGCCAATTGCCGCTTAGTGAGCAAAACAACACTTTCGCTCATCCTTTAGAGGAAGAGCGGCCGCCGATGTCGTTAGTTAAGGATAAGCATTGGGACATTATTTTAAATGCCATGCACGACACCGTGCAGGTTAAAGGGGGCACAGGTTATAACGCCTTTAAAGGCAGCTTTTATGATGCCGCCGGTAAGTCCGGTACCGCCGAGCTGGTGGGCCTGGATGAAAACCAGAAATATGAGGACATCAAAACTCGCGAGCACTTGCGTGACAATGCCATGTTTATCGCCTATGCGCCGTTTGATAACCCGGAAATTGTCGTAGCGGTGGCGCTGGAAAATTCAGGTCATGGCGGTGTTTCCGCCGGGCCTGTGGCCAGGCAGGTGATGGATCAATATTTTGCCCACAGGAGCTTTATTTCACAGGCGAATGGCGGGGGAAATAAATCCGGGAAGTGAGATAGCTTCCCGGATCTAAGTTGGTTTTATAGCCTTAGCCGACGTTAAATAGCCGGTCAGGCTGAAGGTTTAATAAGGGGTGCAATCAGGATTGCCGTCCAGGGTACAAACCCGCTTGCCGCCTGTGGTCCAGCGTTTATAAGTCAGGTTGCCGATAGTGACCGCCAGGGATTGTTTATGCACGACGATATTGCCGACGGAGAACGAGAAGTTGTCGTTGATGATGGTCTCTTTAGCTAACTTGTCCCGGATAACCTGCCCGTAATCTATTCCCTGGAACATGAGTTCGTTCAGCGGGATATATTCTTTTACCCCAAAAAACGACAAGCTGAATGCGTCACCGCCATTATAGAGATAGTTCAGATCTGCCGGCAGCTGTGAATTGATTTTATCGTCGACGATAGAATCAACCAGGGGATCTAAGATATCGCCAATGATCGGGATACTCAGGTCAACATCAACATCTGCCGTTAGCGGGGCGTGAAAGTCGGTAACATTAACAACGCCGTTGAAATAGTCATATTCGCCTGTGATGTTGATGTTATTGATATTCGCTCTGATGGTGCCTTCGGCGTACCAGCTTTTTTCGACCTTGGCATAACCGGTCAGGTTAATGCCGTTAATGGTAAAGTTGAGGGTATTGGGCTTACTGCTGGGGGTGAAGTTGGTCGTTAAGGTTCCGGAAGTATAGACATTTTTATATTTTATGCTCAGACCTTCATCGTTTGCCAGTTTGGTAAGAGCTTCGTTGGTTGCTTCCACCATAGGATTGTCGATGGCATTGTATCTGGCATGGGTAATTTTCTGCAAGGTACCGTCTGCCCATAGATCCCTGTTGGGGAAATCGCGACGGTAGAATTCCGCGCCGTTATATAAACCGGCTTCATGTAAGGCCGCATAATAAATGAATCCGTGAGTATTGCTGTCGGGCAGGGCTGAACTGGTCGTTGATACCGAGAGTAATAATGCGGTACCGGCGGCGGTGACAAGTGTCTTTTTCATTTTACATCCTTATTTTGTGTTTAATAAATGTTAAAATTATCAGTGTAAAATGTAAACATCAACGAGGTAAGATAAACTTATAGTAAGAAAAAGTAACAATAGCTGCACAACCGGCAACAGCAAAAAAGCTAAGAATGTGATTACGGCAAGCGTAAACACCTGCCCGCACTGTGATGCCGACTTTAAACACAAGTAATACCAGTTCGTTAAATTAATTTGTTATTATTTTGGATTACTTGCTAATGGCTCACCTTTGTTGCCATCACAGAGCATAAGAATAATAGGGGCAGGGAAGCATTTATAGCCGGAGTAAAAGTATTTACGCCGGGCTGTAAGATAAGAAAATAAATCCTGATTTTCGGTGACGGAATGAATAACGCTGGCGGACATGAGTTTCCACGAAACCCGTGTAGCCGGCGTTTTATATGCATAACTCCCGGTGTTTATTGTATGAACGATGCGCTAAACGCAGGGAAAACCGAGTTGTTAGGATCAGATCATGTTAGAACTGATGGAATATGCGCTGTGGATGCAGCGTACCAAAGCCGGGATCAATAAGCCCAGAAGCAGTGCCCTGAAAAATATCGATAATAAGCTCAAATGTTATCATCTGCGGGGCAGAAGCCCAGCCCTGAGACAGGAAGTCGCCACCGCCGTTGACATCTGGCAGCAAGAAAAAGGTGTCGCCTGGAAAAACAGCATACGTAATACCAATGGCGCGGTCAGCGACTTAATCAAGCAAATCAATAACGAGTTTGAGTTAAGTGAGCTGGATCAAACGGCAATCCGCTACCTGCAAGATCACCGTCGTCAATATATTGTCCATTTGTTCCAGGGGCGGGAAATAAAACTCTCCAGTAAGTTTTATACCGCTTATGAAGTGACAACTTCTGTTTATCAGGCGGGCAGTGTCGGCAGTGCCGCATATAGCCAGGCGAAAAACCTGGTGAACCTGATCTTGGGTAATGCGGTTAATGATCCCGGGATGATGGCGCTGATCAAAGATATTCTCGGCAAAAGTTTATCGGAATTTATCACTGAAATAGCTCCAGGGGTCGGGCTGGCCTACTCGACCTCTATGGCGACTTATAACAGTTATTTGGCACTTTCTGCTGCCCGTTCGGCCCACAGCATTAAAAATGCCCGGCAAGGTTTGTTACCCGGCGATCCCACAGCCGCTTTTCTGGCGGTGAAAACCCTGATAGAAAGGGAAAGGAATGCCTGCGCCGCCCATGCCGGTATTTATGCCGTGGAGGCGACGGCCAAAGCCGCGGGGATCTTTTTGGATGCGGGGGCGGCCACAGGCACCGCCGCGTCAATTATCGGTATGACTTCCCGGTTGTTAATCACTTTATACCTGCTGAAAAAAGACTGGGATGAGATGCAGGCGGTGAAAGGTTTGTTCCAGAAACCCTGGGAGATAGACAATAGTTTATTTGCCAAGAGTCCCTTGCTCGGCTGTTACTTCCTGTTAAGCGCCGATACTTGGGTGATCGTTAACCTGATCTGCAGCGATTTCGGTAAACCCGGTTATAAATACCAGGTAGAGCAGGCGGTGAAAAATCACTTAAACCCACTAATGGTGGTGGCCGGGCAATGTATCGTCAACCACAGGATGACGTTGACCGGGCCGGTGCCGAAACTTACGGTTGAGCGTGAAGATGACCTGACGCAAATTGCTATCAGGGACGCCAAGCTGGCGGATCAAATCAACAGCAGTTTATATAACAAGTTATACAACAAGCTCTTTAAAACCGAGCTGCAAGGTTACTTTAAATAAACTGTCAGAAAATTGTTGAATTTGACTAAGGCACGACTCTTGCTTTCACTTAGCGGTATTTTTTTATTTATTAAATTATCTGCAAGTATATTATCTGCGAGAGCTGCAAGAGCTATGCTAAACAGGTAGATGTTCATTATAAGGAAGTCTTATGGTAACTAATATCATTCTTGGTACTAATGACCTGGCCAAGGCCGAACAATTTTACGATTCCTTGCTGGCCCTTTTTGGCGCTAAACAAACAATAAAAAATGATAGCTCCGTTTTGTGGAAGTCGGAAACGAACAGTGTCGGTATTGCGGTATGTATACCTTTTGACGGCCTTCCGGCAAGTAACGGCAATGGTACTATGATCGGGCTAAAAGCCGAATCGTTCGACCACCTGAAAAATGTTTATAAAACTGCCCTGATCTTGGGGGGTACCTGTGAAGGGGAGCCGGAAGAGCGTGAGCCGGGTGTTTATGCCGCTTATTTCAGGGATCTTGATCACAATAAGTTTGGTGTGTTTTACCTGAGTGAAAAGTAGTCATTAATTAAAGCAGGTTATTGAAGGAGATAATATCCCGGTAACCTGCTCTCTCTTCATTGGCAAGAAAATATGCCATCCAGCCTAATCGTCCGAAACCTCTAATAAACCAGGTCTCCCCAGCAACCAGGATATAAAGCTTGAAGCTCACGACCATCTCCGGTGTAGTGCTTTTTCATTCTTAGCATCTTTTTCAGGTGTTGTGGCTATGGCAATGAATGCTTTCTCTTCCTGGTAGTACAGGAAGCAAAGTTTTATTCAATTATTCTTTAAGTTTATGGCTTACTGTATTAATAATATTACCTGGTCACTATAAGAGCACTTTAACCAGCAGATGATGCCGGTATCATACGCACAGAAAAAGGAAAATAATGCTGATGAAAATATCTAGAAGGGGGTTTTTAAGGACTCTCGGAATGACAACCGTTATGAGTTTTGATTATTTCTATTGTTCCAGCGCATTCGCCAAATCGGAGCGCTTTTCCTGGACACAGGGCAATGCACTGAATACCCCCATTCAAGAGATATATCCAAGCGTATTTAATGGCGAGATTTATGTTGCCGGTGGCTTTATTCCCAGCAACAGCCCGGTATTCTTCGGGCTGGCGCCTTCCAACCAGGTGCATATCTATACGCCGAATAGGAATAGCTGGCGATACGGTGCTAAGCTGCCAGAAGCGCGGCATCACCTTGGCATGGCCAGTAATTCGCAGTACTTGTATGGCATTGGCGGCTTTTATGGCAGTAAGGGGAATGCATGGCAAGCAAAAGACAGTGTTTACAAGTTAGCAGCGAATGGAAAAGCCTGGCAATCAGCTCCGTCTTTGCCTATTCCATTGGCTGAATCTGTTTATGCTGCTCATGCTGAGAATATTCACGTTATCGGTGGCAAGACATTTGATAAGCTGGCGAGAAGAAACATAGATACGAATAGTCATTTTGTTCTCGTAGACAACAAGCATTGGGAAAAAGCTGCGCCAGCGACAATAACCAGAAACTCTGCGGCTTGTGCAGTATTGGACAAGAAAATATTCGTTATTGGCGGTAGAAAAGCCGGCACTAAAGCGCAAAACATGCAGTTTGCTGAAGTGTACGACACTAAAGCTGACAAGTGGGAAGCTATTAAACCTTTGCCGGCTGCCTTGGCCGGTTTAACTGCTGTAGTGTTAAATAAAAAGATAGTTGTCGCAGGAGGAGAGGCATTCGGGCCTAACGGGAATTGGCGAACAGGAAAAGCATTTAGCCAAATATGGGCATACGACCCGGTCAAAGATTCGTGGACACAAGAGCTGAATATGCCTCAACCCAGGCATGGTCATGGCGCCATAACGCTTAATGATAAAATGTACATTATCGGTGGGGCTGCTAAGGTCGGACCGCAAGAGACATTATCATCGTTACTTATTATGGAAGAGCGGGCTTAAACATTCAGAAAGTGGGGCTGGGCACCAAAAACAGACTTTAGTAAAAACGTCCATGTTCAATCTGGATGTCCGGCTCTACTTTTGCAGCAAGGCGGTTAAAGTTTCACGTTTTGGCGACTATGAACCTTAAGCAGCGAAAAAAACACAACAGGCGGTTATCGCTTACAGGTACCGGCAATCCCATGCTGTAAACCCGGCAGGTTATCTGCTCTTAACCTGCTATCTCATGCTTAAGTTAATCCATAGTGCAATAAAAGTGTTTGACTCTTTGGGCGATTTCAATCACTATTTGGGCGTTATTTATAGTTAACCAATTTAATCAACAAGGAGAATTTGATGATAGTCTTCAACCTAACGCCGGCGACAAAGATCTGAGCTGAAAAAGTTTATCTGCCATTTTATTTTGGCTTTTAGTGATAAATTTGCGTTAAACCTGATAAGTTAAGGCAAGTCCTTGCTTACCATTTTATCGTTCTACCGTTTTTATATTTTTCATATCAAGCGATCTTTGTGATCCCGCTTATTCGTGCCCGTTTCCTTAATAAACTGATGACAAATCAGGAAACTAAGCATTAAGCGATCTCTTACGTCCGGCCCTCACTTTTTCTATTACCTTTTGCCGGAGCAAAACATTGAATTTTTCTAAATTACAGCCACTTGGCTGGTCAAACTATTTTTTACAACAAATGGCTTTAGCCGACACCCTGACGGAAAACGGTCCGCAGCCTTTTCGTATCAGTGCTATTTACCGAAGCCGTATCGATGCCATAGGGGAGCAAGGGGAACAGACCTTAATGTGTCCCGAGCACTTTCTGCCGGTCAGGCAGCATCTTGCCGTGGGAGACTGGGTGCTGGCACGCAGGCGGCATGAGCACTTTTACATCGAAAACATCCTGATGGCGAAAAACCGTATTGAGCGATACTCGGGGCATGAACACCAGCTGATAGCCGCCAATCTCGATTATCTGTGGATAGTTACCAGCGCCAATGAAGACTTTAACCTCAAACGCTTGCAGCGCTATCTGGCACTGGCCTATGAATTTTCCGTTGAGCCTGTGGTGATACTGACAAAGACGGATCTCGGCGACAAAGAAGCCTATCTTAAGCAGATCCGCTCCCTGAGCATCAGTGAAGTGCACGCGGTTTGTGCGCATCAGCTAGAAACCTTGGCGCCGCTATCGGCTTATTTTCATCCCGGCAATACCATAGCTTTGGTGGGCTCTTCCGGCGTGGGAAAATCAACCCTGGTCAATCTTGTTTCAAAGGGAGAGCAGCTCACCCGGGAGATCCGCAGCGATGACGGTAAAGGCAAGCATACCACCACCAGCCGGCAACTGTTTTTCAGTGAGCAGCAGGTCGCATTTATCGATACTCCGGGTATGCGGGAATTACAGCTACCCGGGGCAGCCGAGGGCATTAAGCAGGTTTTTGCCGAAATTGATGAACTGGCGCATGCCTGCAAGTTTAGCAATTGCCATCATGGCGAAGAGCCCGGTTGTGCGGTGCAGGCGGCGATAACAAACGGCAGCCTGAGCGAAGAGCAGTTTGCCGGTTATCAAAAATTATTGAAGGAGGATGCTTTTTTACAGCGCCGTGATGCAGGCACTTATGCCATGAAACAGCAGCAAAGGGCGTTTGCTAAAATGGTCAACAGCCATAAAAAGGAAAAATGGTAGCCTTGCCGGTCGGGGTTGACTATTTTTTCTGCCCGGGCAATAGCCGCAGTTGCTTGCGGCTATTGCTTTATTTTGCCATTTTTTAGCGCCGGTTTGTCGGCAGTTAAAAATTATGGCTTATGATCAACTATAGGGGAACAGCTTATATGAGGTCCTAACATGCCCGCCGGGTTCTTTGCCCTTGTTTGTTTCTTTTTGCTGCTGGTTTTGTGGCCATTGATCTTTATGGATATTATGTTGCTGGCGTTGGTGAAACTTGGTATCCCGCCTTTTTTCGGCTTGTTTATTATTTTGGCGATTGTCGTCGGCAGTTTTATTAATATCCCGTTGAAGCGTTATCGCTTTCGCGAAGAAATCAAGTCCAACTGGCTGAAGTTATATGGCTTAGAGCACAGGTTTTTGCCGTTAAGGCTAAAACAAAATGAAATGGTGATTGCCGTTAATGTCGGCGGTTGTCTGGTGCCCTTACTGCTTGCCCTGTACCAGCTGGGGCGTTTATCCATGACCGGGGGACTGTTGATGGCGATGGCGGCCATTATTATTAATGTCGTGATCTGCTACCGCCTGTCTAAAGTAAAACCCGGGATTGGCATCTTGTTACCGGCTTTTTATCCCGGCATTATTGCCGGGCTTTGCGGGCTGTTATTTTATCCGCAAAACCCCTCGGCGGTGGCTTTTTGCTCCGGTATTCTCGGGCCGTTAATCGGTGCTGATCTTCTTAATTTAAAACAAATTGTTCAATTAAGGGCGGGCACGGCCAGCATAGGCGGTGCCGGTACTTTCGACGGTATAGTCATTTCTGGTTTTATCGCATTATTGCTGACCTGAAAAATTTTGGATACTTATGGCTCCTTCGCCTTGAAGCTAGTTTCCAGGTAATCGAGCAGCGCCCTGAGTTTAGGCATGGCACCTTTATGGCTGGGATAAAGGGCGTAAATATCGGCTTTTTTATAGTGCCACTGTGGCAGGATACGCACCAGGGTTCCCTGATTAACCGCCTGCTGGCCAATATAATCAGGCAATACCGTAATACCGGCATCATCCTGGGCCAGGCGGCACAAGACATTAAAATCATCGCAGCAAAAGGCCGCTTGGATCTCTACCCGACAGCTTTTTTTGCCCTGGTACAGCTGCCACTGCTGCTTACTGTCCAGGCTGGTCATCAATAAGCAGTCTAAGTTTGCAAGCTGCTCGGGGGAGTGAAAATCACCGGCTTTCATCTTCACCGACGTTAAATATCCCGGGGAAGCATAAAGGTAAAGCTCCCGGCTGCAGAGTTTTTTCGCCATCAGGTTAGAGTCTTCGAGTTCACCGACCCTCAAGGTTAAATCATAACCCTCCTCAATTAAGTCTACCCGGCGGTTGCTGAGGTTGAGCTCCAGCCGTACCTCGGGATAGAGGCGCTTAAATCCGGCGAGGTAGGGGGAGAGCAGGCCCTGGCCAACGGCAACTGAGGTACAGATCTTAAGTTTACCCCTAGGGGAGGCCATTAAGGTATTCACCGACAACTCGGCGCTTTGCATTTCTTCCTGAATGCGTAAGCAATGTTGGTAATAGACCTTGCCCACCTCCGTCAGGTGCTGGGCGCGGGTAGAGCGCTCCAGCAGGCGCGCCCCCAGACTTTGCTCCAGCCGGGTAATTTTGCGGCTGATATTGGACTTGGGCAAGTCATAGGCCAGGGCAGCAGCGGTGAAACTGCCTTTCTCGACAACGGTGGCAAATACCAACATATCATTTAAGTTTTTCACCTTTACCTCTTGTTTGTTACTCCAAATAGAACATTGATTTACTTTTTAACTTATATATCCATTTAGTGCAATTAGATAAGCTGTGATCCGTCATTTAGCAGAACCTAAAACCAAGCGGAGAGCGCCAATGCGATTATTACACTTTAACGATCTGCCCCAAGGGGGCTTTGCCGGACTGAGAGAACGTCAACTGGTGATCGACCCAAAAATGAACCGTGGCCGGGTCCACCCGACTGCCGCCAGCGGCATAGGCAATTTTGTTTATCTGGCGGATGCCAATTTTAAGCCCAAAGGGGAAACCGGACTGCACCCCCACCGGGAAGTAGATGTGATTTCTGTGATGGTGGACGGGCGCATCAGCCATGCCGGTTCGCTGGAGCACGGCCAGCAGCTTAATGCCGGTTCGGTGCAGGTGCAGCGCGCCGGTGGCGAAGGCTTCAGCCATAACGAAATCAATCCCGACAACAAAGAAAATAACATGATCCAGTTATGGGTGTTGCCTGAGCAACCCGGGCAGAAAGCCGGTTACAAGGTTTATCAGCCGCAAGCAGGACAGCGCATGCGTATTTACGGCGGCAGCGAAGGGCAAGAAGACACTTTTGCCAGCAAAACTGCAATTGATATTGCCCAGCCCCTGGCCGGCGAGCAACTGGAGCACAAGGGCAAAGTGATGGCCTATATCGTTAAAGGCTCGGCCAGCTTTAACGGACAGACGGTGAAGCCCCGCACCCTGGTGCGCAGTGACGGCTTAACCATTAAAGCGATATCGGACAGTAAAATCATCCTGATTTATGTGTGCTGATATTGAGAGAAACCCGGGGAGAAAAAGCCTGGCTCAGAGCCTGCTGATGCACTCCAACTTACATTCACTAACCAAGAGACTAACTAAGAGAGTAATCATGAAAAAATTTAAAACCTTTACTGCGTTATTAACCGCTGCAACGCTGGCTTTGAGCTCTATGAGCTGGGCTAAAACTGAGCCGGTGGCAAACAAATTTTCTGAAACCCTAACCCCGGACAATGCCATGCTGGCGATGATTGACCATCAAACCGGTTTATTGGTAGGGGTCAGGGATCTCGATCCTATGTTGCTAAAAAACAATATCCGCGGCTTAACCGCCATGGCTAAAGTACTGGACTTACCCAGTGTTATTACTTCCAGTTATCCGGGCGGGCCAAACGGTCCCATCATGCCGGATATCCTGGAAAACCTGCCCGATGCCCCTGTGATTAACCGCCAGGGGGAAATCAATGCCTGGAAATCACCGGAATTTAAAAAAGCCATAGAAAAAACCGGCCGTAAAAAAATCATTATGGCGGGTCTGGTCACCGACGTGTGCTTGTTATTCCCGGCCCTAAGCGCTGTGGCGGAAGGCTATGATGTTTATGCGGTCATTGATGCTTCCGGTACCTGGAATGACACGGTACAACAGGCAGCGATTGCCCGCATGACTCAGGCGGGGGTGAAGGTGACTACTTGGGGCTCGGTACTTGCAGAAATCATGGACGACTGGCGCAGCCCTAAAGGTATGGAGCTTGGCGGAGTATTAGGTGAGCATACCTCTTACGGCTGGGTGTATAGCAGTTATATGTCTCAGGCCAGTCAAGGTAAATAACAAAGTACTACCGGAGGCGGGCAGCTTTAACGGCTGCCCGTTTATAATTCATTTCAGAGTGAGGTTTTATCCTGACAATAGACTGGGCTATATTTTCGTTGACTGTTGCTGCCCTGTAACAAGCCATCAACCTCTATTTTTATTCATATCTTTCATATGGTTGGTGTGTTCGTACTGCTATCAATACAGTACGGACAATTAGCATAAACATTAAATTCCAACCCAGGGAGATTTTTCCGGTATTTTGTACTATCACTAACAGGTGAATTCCCCGTCAGTGGAGGTGTTTAAAGCAGAGAACCAGCAGATAAACCAAGCGCTGCCCCTAAGTGGACCAACACTCAGAGACAGCTAACCACAACAGATATACGAGGTATCCATCATGGCTAAATCTAATGATATGCCAGAGTTTCACTCGGTTAAAGTTTCTTTAACAGAAAATATACCACCCCCCACCGTCAGGCAGCCACCATCAGCTTATGCCAGCAACTATACGCAGTTAACCGGCAAGGGAGGAAACCGTCATGTCTGAATCAAACCTACCACTCACTGAGGATGCAATCAAAAGAGAACAGCTGTCGAGCGATTTTGTCAATCTTGGTGACGATTTTGCTAAATTCAGTGAAGAATGCGCCTTCCTGTTCGATGCGTTCGCAGCGGTTACCCGCGAGCCCGAATGCATCACGGAGCACACCAGTGAAGGTATCAGGCACCTGTGCTATTGGCTCAAATATCAGGTTATCGGCTACCGGGAGAAAATAGGCGAGATGCAAGCATGCTGGAGAGTGCTCAGCCGCAAGAAGTAATGTTAACTACGTAAGATTGACTATGAGGTAAACAGAGCAAAAGCCGGGCGGGTTAACGGCAATAAGAGTTTCAACTATGCCAATAACCCGTCCGGTACTAAATGCAATCCTGGCAACCCTGAGAGGAATTGCCTTCCTGTTCACGCATGTTAACTTAAGCGCTAGTGTTTACCTGTCCGTCACTAGCAATTCATACATTTCATCGCTACTGGCTAGTAATCCTGATGTCGTGATAATCCCCCGTATAGCTGAACTTTTCATACCGCAGAAGAATTAACAGCAACACTAAATGCAAACAAAGCCATAGACTGTCAGGGAGCCGGAGGGAAACAGCTATCTAGATGCTTGTTACCCAAGAACTTTTATCTTAATCTAGCGTCATGCGCAGTGAATAAGCAATCCCGGTTGAAGGGGAACAAATGATAGCTCTGGTTTTAATCAATAGCCTGGTGGTGATTGTATCGGTATTGGTACATTACGAATTTCTTTACCGTCTGAGCCTGTATATCCCGAAAATGAAAATACATCACAGGTACCGGATTGTCATTGGCGTGCTTGGCGCCTTAACGGCACATGCCTTTGAGATCTGGATTTTTGCTTTCGCTTATTATTTTTTCAACAGCGTTGAAGGTTGGGGGCACCTGAGCGGCAATGTTAGCGGCAGTTTATTGGACTGCGGTTATTTTTCCTTTACTGTATTTACCACCTTAGGCTTTGGCGACATCCAGCCGGAGGGAGATTTAAGGTATTTGACCGGCATTGAGTCATTAACCGGGCTGGTGCTGATCACCTGGACCGCTTCGTTTTTATACTATGAAATGCAAAAACACTGGGGGCTTGATTAGGGCCTGTTTATCTTTTTATGCAACGAATTAACAGAAGAAATAAACAAGTCAAAAAAGGCCGGACTCAGTTAGGGCTGTGTCCGGCCTTCGTTTACTCGTTAAGCACAGGCTTAACGGAAAGCCGCAATTTCAGTTTTGGTGGTATTTAATACCAAAGCGTTGAAGCTGCTGGCTTCTGTGCCCATCACGTCACCGTTATACTGGACAAAAGGGTTTGACCAATAGTTGATACGGGTACAACCGCGGCGACAGTTATACGCCATAATGGTGCGCCATCCTGCACGGTCGGCCTGGTAGCCGTGGCCGTAGGCATAAGGGGTTTTGGTCGGATCGTTCTTCGGATCGTGGCGGGCAGACTGCAGATGGCCGACCTCGTGACCGAAAGAGTAATAGCCAGTGGCGCAGTCATAATGTACCGCGGCAAAAGCGGTTTCTGCCGTTGAGCCGATACCGGAAGCCAAGCCGCAATATTGGCCGTTGTCTATCATCAGCATACCGACATCAGCGCTGATTTGATCCCGGGTATTGTGGATGTTATCCATCACGCCGTCACTGGTTTCACGGTAACGGGCAAGATCGGTTTCAAAGCTGCCGCTTTCGGTGTAGTTCACCTGGTATTTACCGGCAAGTTCCATATTAATGGTCACACCGGCATTGGCATATCCCTGGTTGGTTTCGGCAATAGCCAAATCAATCAAGCCGTTGATATCACCGCTGGCGGCCGCTGCTGCCGGCGTATAATGTACCATGATACGAATCGTTTCAGTCGGTCCCGGATCCGGTGGTGTGCCCGGATCAGTGCCCGGTTTGGCCTGGATTGCCGCTTTTATGTCCTGCTTGGCGGCTTTGGCGATATGGTCGAACTCTGCCGGGTGATCTGCCGGTGCCTGGCTCTCATCAACCGTGATCAGGGCATGACCAGAACCTGCCAGCGGGCGTAATTGATACAGCTCACCTTCAAGACGGATATTGGCGGTCACTTTATTATTGTTACGGACAAAAGTGACGGAATTACGCGGGTCTAAACCTGTAGTCGCGCTGGCGGTTTCCAGGATGTTACCCGCCCAAATCAGGGTGCCGTTGCCGGTTTGTTTGGCGCTGTTCTTTAATATCGTAAGATCGCGGCCGTTAACGCTCAGACTGATTTCATCACTGTCTAACATAATACTTTGGGCATCAAGCTCTACCAGGTCGATGGCGCGTGACTGGGCTTTACCGGCGATATTCTGTAATACCCTGTCCTTGCCCCAGGCATTGGCCTGAGCACTGGCATTCATGATGGAATTAACTGGCTTGGCTGCCATGGCAGCTGTGGTTAATAAGCTTAAGCCAAGTGCTAAAGCAATTTTGCTTTTGATCATGTACTTTCTTCCTTTTTATCGGCAGCGGGCATTGTCTGAACTGCTGCTGCACTTTGTTTATAGTTATTATGTTCTTGTTGTCGTTAAGGTCTTTAGTTACTTAAGCTGTCACCATCAGTTGCCTGATATTTCTGCTAAGAAATGCTCGGTAACTCATATCGGGCTTTACCGCAACAAGTGATTTGAGGTTAACAAAGAGCTGGTTTAAGGGATCGCACTGGTGCGACAGAAATTCGAACAATTACGACACGGTAAATTATTCATTGGTGAGTAAAAAATTATTTGTTTAAAACACAGTAACTAAAAATTATGGTCTGATGAGTTGCCGGGATGAAATATATCAATTTAAAATTATTTTCTGTCATGCTTTGTATAATATTCAATCGATAAAGCCACAGCAGAAATAAAAAATTACCTTTACCTGGGATTTTTTATTTCCTCAGCTTGTTTGAAAATCGACCGGGCAAGGTGAGTTGGCCGGTCGGCGTATGAAAAAAAGTTAGCAGCTTTTACTCAAGTGTCTTTTCCAGTCCCCGCGCCAGCTCCTCTATCCCCGGGTTGCGCCAGGGGGTGGATAAGATCTGCCGGTAAAGCTGCTCCGCTTGCTCTGTTTGGCCAAGCTTAAGGTAGCTTTTCGCCAGCAGGGTTTTGCTGTCGGCATTGGGACGGGCATTGAAGTTGAGCTGGGCGCTGCTCAGCAGTGCCGGGTGGGTTTGCTCCAGGGTAAGCAGGCGTTCGACAAAATGTCCGGCGGCGGCTTCGGGGTACATTTGCTGTCTGAGGGTAAACTCTGCCATGGCTTCATTGTGTAATTGCTCGGCTTCTTCCGTCTGTCCGTGTTGCTCAAGCAGCAAGTCTGCCAGCGCCAGTTTTAATTCCGGGTTGGGGTTTTCAGACACCAGCGCCCGGTACATGTCTTTGGCCTCTTGCTTTTTCCCCGTCAGGGTGAGTATTTCGGCGATATGTTCTTCAATCAGCCAGTAGCCGGAGTAGGCGCGGTCGGCGGTTTGATAAAACGCCAGCGCCAGATCATAGTTTTCCTGTTCCAACTCCAGCAAGCCTTGTTGCAGCTTGACCCAGGCATATTGATAAAGCTGTTTGGCGGAAAGCATCTCACCGGCTTGCTGATACAAGGCTCTGGCCCGGTCAGGCTCACCGGTATTAAGGGAGTAGTGGGCGAGGCGGACCAGGTTTTCCCAGCCGGGGGCATCTGCTATCAAGGCCTGTAGCAGGTTTTCTGCCTGGCGGTACTGGCCAAGTTGCAGGGCAATATCAAGGCGTAATGCCCGTACCGGTGTGCTCTCTTGTGCCTGTGGCGGTAAGCTGTCAAGCAATCTGGTGGCATTATCGAACCTGTGCATGCCGGCATTAAAGTTGGCTTTGGCATAACGCAGCGCGGGCGGATCATTTAGTTGACCGGACATCTTATTGAGTAATAACTCAAGTTTCTGATAATCCTGATACCTGCCGGTGAGTACGGCTTTTCTATGGTAGAGCTCGCTGAGTTTGATCAGCAGCTGCTTGGGGGCCTGAGTAATAGCCGCTGGCGGGATAGGCGCTTTACTGTGTTTGCTGGCAACTGCCTTCTCTGCCGTTTCATTGTTATTTTTACCGTCGACCTTAAGCCCGAGCTGGGCGTTGAGCTTGGCAATATCTTGCTGCAACTGTTGCATATCTTGCTGATACGCGCTGACAACAGGTTCGCTGCAGGCGCTTAGCAGCGCCGTGAATATGCATAAGCATAAAGGCGGCAGCAGACGGGGAATAACACCGCTTATTCCCCTTGGTACTTTGATTAACATATCATCAAAAATCATTTGGCTCACCGGCTGTGCTATCTGTTGCGGTATTCATATTCTTCCTCCTGGATATCGCCGCCGGGCCAGGGCGGAGGCATATAAGGAAAGCTTTTGCTAAACGGGGCGTCGTTAAACAGCGGGTTGGGCGGGTTTTTCGGCATTACCGGGGCCTTGTCCCATAAACTTAAATCCCCCAGGGTTTCGACATTACATTTTTGTCCGCCGCAGCCTGATTTCATATCTAAAAAGGTCGACAGGAAGCGGGTCGCTACCTGGTCTTCAAAGCGGCGGCCAAAGGGCCAGGTGCCTGTGGTGTCCATGTCGATGGAGGTCAGGTTGGGAATAAAGAGTTCAAAGGTGCGCCTAAGGGGTATGTCTTTGCCAGAGTTATTCCAGCTGTCATCCGGCATGTTCAACTCCTGGAAGAAGCATTTTTTCGCCCGCGGGAAGGCCTTGGTGGCCAGTTTATAAGTTTTATACACGGAAATCGGTGAGTTGTCGTGGTCGAAACAGGTGTCTATGCCCAGCGCCGTCACCGAAGGGCCAAAACCCCAGCCGAGATGGCCGAAACGTTTAACAAAGTGCAGCGATAACTTGAGGTTGTTGGCGCCGATGTTTCTGTCGTCGTAACGCTCGCTTAAACCGGCATCCAGAAATGGTACTCCCACGGTATCGACCCGGTTGTAGTTGGCATCGTTATCGTTAAATTCCTGTGCGGTCGGGTCGTTGCCGAAGAAGCTGGCGATACCCAGCCACAGGTTTTGCCAGAAGGAGGGGGCATAATGGGCAATTTTGCTCGACGCTTTGGAGACCCAGCTTTCTCCCCAGATGCGCACTATGCGGTCGTTTTGCGGCTTTTTCGTGATAAAGGTCAGTGGTACTTCAAAAACCAATCCGTTGATATTACGGCCTTTTTGCGCATCCATTCCGCTGTAGACCAGACGGTAGTTTCCCTGGGCATCGGTTTTGTATCGTTTGGCGTCCAGGGTGATTTTGGCGTCTTCGGGCAGATAGAACTTGGTGGTGACGCCGTGGCCGGGATGCTCGGGATCGTAATTAAATAAGGTATTGCCCTCTATTTCCAGCAGGGTTTTCGGGATCGGCAGTTCGCGGTGATCCATAGGGTCGGTATCCGGGATGCGGTAATATTGCGGGCCGTAGTTAATGGAGCGAAAGAAACCGGGCAAGTCGTTAAAGAAGGGATCATCGCGCCCGCCGAGGAAGGTTTTGATTTTATGGCCTGCCGGGGTAGTAATATCCAGGGTTTTATTGGTATCGATCACCTTGGAAAAATCCCCTTCGGGAAAACCTAAAAAGTCGACCTTGGCGCGGTTATCTGTGCTGAAGGTCACCCGGATTTCGGCGGCTTTAAGGCGCAGGTATTTATCTTTTAAGCCGTCAACATAAGAGGCGATGCCTTTTAAGCTGTGCTCTTCAAGTTTGATTGAATGCCTGGGCTCGGCGTTGACCTTGATTTTATAGAGCATGTCCCGGTCAAAAATACCGGTTTTTGGCAGCGGGGCGAAGGTCAGTGCCAGTACCACTTTTTCACCGTCAGACTTATCGTCACTGGGATAACCGAACATGCCGTAGAGATCTGCCGAGCTCACCGGAATGTTGGAAAAAATGGAATTCACCGCATTGGGATCGTTATGGTCGGCGGCCGGGGCGACAAAACTCCAGCTCGTTAACAGCAGCGCAATCAAGGCCGGGCTTTTTATTAAGCTTTTAATCAAGGTATTGAGTTTCATAGGTTGTCCATTTTTAAGGTGTTAAAGTCCAAATGTTTTATCCGATTTAAGGGAGTTGGCGCATGGCCTTGTCATCCTGTATTAACTGTTTCGTCAGCTGATAGCCCAATTCCCGATAGGATTCAAATTGCCGCTCGTCAAAAAACTGATCTGAGGTTGGCTGGTTCGGGTATTCCGGATTGGCGGCCTTATAAGCATATAAATCCCGCGGCAGTCTATTCACTAAAGTGGCTTTGATATAAACCAGTTTGCCGACAAAAGCCTTATTTTCACCGACCGTGGGATAGACGATGTCACCAATAGCATAACCGCGCTGGGCCAGCTGATCTTCCTGCTCGCCGATAATATTGCTGTCGGTTTTCTCATCGCTTTGCTCGGGTCTGAGGGCCGCGCTGCCGGGGGACATGCCCCAGAGGTTAAATTCCGGGTCGGGAAAGCGGATGCGGACACCAAAATCGACCCGGATACGTTCTACCGCATTGCCAAAATCATCATAATGGGCATGGGGATCGGCACTGCCGTCAGAGAGGATGATCACAGGCAAACGGCGGCGCACCAGCTCATACAGCGCGGTATTGTCGAAATGGCCGCCGTCGGATAATTCAATGAAATCGCTGTCTTCTTCATGGCCGAAGTTGAATAAGTTGCCGGTGCCGGGACGGATATAGTTGGGTTTGCGCTTTTGATCTTTTTCTGTGGTGTGCTTGGGGTTCAAGGCCCAATAACCCAGGCGCATGCCGAAAAAGGTCAGCAGGTAAGACACCAGTGGCGTCGTGGTTTTGCCTATGCCGGAAACGCCTGCCTGGGGATTTAATGCCGCCCCGGAAATAGACATGGCGGTGGCCAGGGTTAATTTACCGTCGATAAAGATATCTGTTGCCACATAGCTGGTGGCGTCGCTGCCGCAATAAAGGGGGGAGAGCACAAAGCTGTCCCCCAGGCGTCCCCGGTATTTAGGGTGGCTGGCATTATTGAGTATGATATTGGTATTGATCAAATGATACGGCGACCAGTTATTCCCCTGCGCCAGCTCTGACAGCAGGGAGTCGTTGGCGTCTTTTCCCCGCATCTGCAGCTTGTCGCTTGCTGCAACGTTGGGATCTTTTAAAAAGGTTTCCATCAGGCGGTCGCGATACATTTTATGGGGACTGATTTGGTTGGTATTAACCCCCAGGCCAAAGAAGGCGGTTAATGCCAGTGCCAGTATCAGCCATAGTCCCTGGCCGTCAGCCGCTAAAGTGAGCAGTAATTCCGCCAATAAATAGGCAACCACCAGTACCACAAACACCAGGGCAATGACGATTAATGAGCTGATCAGCTTGTCGGCCATACCCGGCGGTTTGCTGTTATCGCTGTCGTTTTTCATTTGTCTCAGGGAGACCAATACTCCAAGCACGCTGCTCAATGAAGCGCCTCCAACCATAGAGCCGCTCCATAAGGGGCTGGAGATTTGCGGATCGACAAACTGTGCGGCAAGGGGCAGGGCGGCCAAAGCCAGCGTGGCTGCCAGGGCGCGCACCAGGTAACCGAGAAACTTTTGTACCTTTATTCGAAAAGGATAATTGCGTGCCAGCCAGTGCATAAAATACGAGCTGATCCCATAAACCAAGGTGGTGGCGGCAAACAGCACGGCAACGGCTGCCAGCAGGAGAAGGGCGACGCAAAAAAAATCAAACCTGGCAGAGCCGGTATTGACATCCAAAACACCGGCCAATACGCCGAAAAACTGCATCAAGACCAGGAATAAAAAACACATCAGCAGGGTGTAGGCGATCAGGGAGTGGAAAATACTCAACAGTACCGTGCCCACTAAAGAAGCGCCTCCTAACTGGTGCGGGGTCAGGTATTTGCCGTGCTGGCGGATATAACTTAAGGTGCTGTTTTCCCTTTCGCTGTTGTGCTGGCTACCGGCATAAGTGCTGCGCTTGCCAAAAGGAAAAAAGTTAAACTTTTTCTGATACCAGCTCAGGGCAGAGCCGGCGTAGCCGCCGCCGGAAGCGGTAGACAGATAGCTGAGTTTATGAAAAATGCTCGGGCGTTTATTGTCACTCTGACGGGTTTTTAATCCCTGGATCACCCCGATGGCAAAAGAGGCTGAACGGATGCCGCCCCCCGATATCGCCAGGGCGTATTCAGGGGCGTCTTTTGCCGGGTAATCGGCGGCCTCGATATCCGGATAACGTGCTTTATCCGGATTGCCACCGTTAACGGCATTGCCATCGAGCAGGCGCTGATAGCCTTTATTCAGGTATTTTGGGTAATCCTGCTGTAAATAGTCTTTATCTTCCTCCGTGCTGAAATGGGCCAGGAACTGCTCCCTGACCCGGGCTTTTTCATCTGCGATTACTTCATCGGCATTGAGGTTAGTGGTTTTATCCATAACTATTCTCTGGCAGCGCTGACTGGGGCGGTATCTGCTTGTTCAGGCGGTGTTACCTTGCTTTCGGTTTGCCCCGCTACTTTTGCCGGTGCTTGCCTGATACCGGCGGCATCCTGCTGCAAAATCACGTCGGCGGCTTTTTCCCCTATCATGTAAATGGCGCTGACAATGAAAAAGCCGGGGATTTTATGGAAGCTGGAGGCGTCCACCACCCTGAGATTGGGGGTGCCGCGTACGATAAACTCGCTGTCGAGTACGGCCATGGGATCCTCGTCTGTGCCTATCGGGCAGGTGCAGGAGGCATGGTGTCCCCAGGCATGGTCGCGGACAAACTTTTTCAGCTGTTCGTCGGTTTGTACTTCGCTTCCGGGTAACTCTTCTTCGGCGATAATGCCTTTTTCAATCAGCGGCTGGGTCATCTTGCGGACAAATTTGATCCCTTCCACCACAGAGTCGAGATCTTCTCCCTTAGCATCATTGCCCTCTTCAAAATAGCGGAAATTGATATAGGGAGTATCCGTGGGATCGCTCGACCTTAACGTCACTTCGCCGCCGGTGTTTTTGGTATGGGCCTTAAGCACCGCCCAGGTGAGGTAGTTGAGGTTGTCTGCCAACACTTTGGAGTAAGTGGGGAAATAACCGCGAAACAGCGCCAGCAGTGCGAAACAGAACAAATCCGGCAGCGGCCTTTCCTGCATGGATTTTTTGATCACCGCCAGCACCGCGCCATTGGTGGTATAAACCCCTTTACGCTCTTTTTCCCATTGCTCGTACTGGGGATCTCCCTTGGCGTATTTGGCTCCCTCAAGCACTTCCCAGGTATCAAAGTTCATGCGGTTAACGACACCGACTTCATACCTGTCCTGTAGATTCTTGCCGACTCCTTCTAAGGGGATGCGTACCTTGATGCCGTGTTCTTCCAGGGTGGCTTTCGGCCCTATACCCGAGAGCATCAACAATTGTGGGCTGTTAAAGGCGCCGCCGGATAAAATCACTTCTTTGGTGGCGTTGACCACCCTAAAGTCCGAGCTTTCATTGCGGGGCAGGGAATGGGCTTTATACAGGCGGTTCCCCTTAAGGTATTCCACGCCGGTGGCGCGGTTATAGTCATCGAACAATACCCGGGTAACCAGGGCATCGAGCTCGATATGCAGGTTGTCGGGGTATTTCTCCTGGACTTCGAGTAAACGCTCGCGCGAACCCATTCTTTCGTGGTTGCGGGTCGCCAGCGGCGGATAGCGCAGGCCAAAGGCGTTGTCTTCCACCAAACGCCAGTCGTTGGGATCCCCCAGGCCCTGTATTTGCCACCAGTTACGTTGCAACGGCTCTTTTAAGTCCTCAAAAGCGACTTTGGCGGATTTGACTATGGTTTTTACCAAGTCTTCATCCCCCAGGGCGCTTTTCGGGATAGACTTTTCTGTTTGCAGCCAGCCGTCATAGCCGTGACGGCTACCGTTGATGCCTAAGGTTTTACCTAAGAAACGTTTGAATGGCCTGTGATGGCAGTTTTCCAGTTTCTGGAAATAATTACGCATATTGTCGGCATTCCAGGAATCATCGCCGGTAAGTTTGGCGATATCATTCCAGTCGTCGTTATGGGGGTAGACGGTTATCATGGCATTATGGGCGGTGCAGCCGCCGAGGCAGCCGGCCCTGGGATACAGGACGCCGTCGACCTTTTCCCCCTGGAATTCGCCGGTATACTTGGGATCTTTTTTCTGCTGTTCGTCATTGCCGTAATGGCGGACGAAATAATCCCATTTCATGGCATTATTTTCCGTGCTAAAGGCATGGAAAACCGGCACCTGGTAATCATCCGGCAGGCGGTCTTCGTCCGGTTTGACCGCATCGGATCCGGACGAGGTCATGGGGTCGCTGCCGGACTCCAGCACCAATACCTTCTTGCCGCTTTCTGCCAGCCGGGCGGCCAGGGTACCGCCGCCGGCCCCTGAGCCCACGACGATATATTCGAATTCATCGGTCATTTTCAGCGTCCTTATCTAAAATGTCTTCAGGAACTTGATTAAGTCTTGTTTTTGTTTGTTACTGAGGGCAACCGCGTTTTTATCGTATTGGGTGCCGAAGTAATGACCTCTGTTGACCACGTAATCGGGGCACTTGCTGGCATCAATCAAGGGGTCGACCAGGTCTTTAAAGATCGCACGCGCCTGTTCGTCGCTGGCGTCTTTTGGCAGGGCCTTGAGGTCTTTTTTGATTTTCAGCAGCAGTTTCAGCACTTTTTTGCGCTGCTCCAGATCCAGATTGGACAGCATAGAAACCGGGGTGCCGCTTGGGATAGGACCTATTTCTATGCCGTCACCGCTAAACAGCCAGGGAAGCAGGTCCGCCAAAGTGCCTTCGAGCGCCTGTAAAAAGCCCGGCAGGTAGCCGGAGGAGACCCGCAAATAACTTTGCTCTGTGGTTTTGTCGATAATGCCCGGGTGTTTTAATCCGGATTTGGTGACGACGGTAAAGTCGCCGTCACGTTTTTCCGGCCACAACAGCTGCTCTATGGCATCGTCAAAGGCCTTCATCCGATCTTGAACCGTACCGCTATACTCGAAGCGGCCTAAAGTATTGTTGAGCAAGAAAGGCGCGGTACTCCAAAGGCTCACCAGGGAGGCGGGGCGGGTATAGCCGCGGCCGCCGCCGGGCATTTCATATTTGCTTACTTCGCCGCTGTAGGGGTGCTGTACTTCTATCGTCCCCACCGACGGCAGGTTTTTATAGGTCTCGGAAGAGAAATTATCCCAGATATTATCTTTCAAGGCGTTGGTGGCCAGCGGGCTGCAGGCATTGGTTTCGAGCTGGCTTACCGGGATACGCATTTCGGTGGAGAGGAAGTTATTGTCGAGGAAATCATCTGCGTTGACGATTTTTCTCATCTGATGCTTGAATTCATCGGTCTGGGTCCAGTCCCAGTATTTGCTCCAGCAGGCGAGGTAGTTGCCGTTATTACAACCCTGATCCGGGAAGAAGCTGATGGTTTTATCCGGGAATTTGCTCGAGTGGCAGCGGGCGCAGGTATCGGCAAAGACATTTTTACCATTGGCCATCTCTTCCTCGGTGGCGTTTAAATAGGCATCGCCGCCGGGGGCGTCTTTCAGATAATCCGGTGTGGCAGAGGCTAAAAAGAATAACGCTAAATCAGGGGTTTGCGCCTCGTTGGCATTCCAGAAAGAGGAGTTTTTCCGGGCATCTGCTATTTTGATCGGGCTGATTTCTTTACCGCCTACCAAGGGCATAAAGTGTTGCAGCCATTCGTCGCTGAACAGGCCGATATTGAGATAAACCCGGTTTAAAGCCCCTAAGGCGCCGACAGAATCCGCCCCGTCTTTAAGCACCCTGGGGGTGAAGACGGTATTCGGCTCCTGGTAAAACTGGGTCAACGGGCTGTTTGCAGGCACATATTCATTGAGCTGGGCATTGTTGCTGCTGCCGCCGGAGAGTTCTTCCTTGCCGAATTTAGCCGCCAGCTCCATGCGCGCCCCCAGATTATAGATGGCGTTCATGGTACGGGGGTTATTGATATAGTCGGTGGAAACAAAAGAGGTATCCAGCGCTCCCGGTCTTGAGGTATGGAATAGCTGGTAGGCGAAGTTTGAAGCATCCGCCCCCCACATAAAGATGCGGTCAATCCAGAAGTATTGTGCCCCCGGGTTGGAGTTGAGGTTGGCCCACTCGGGATTTTCATGATCGGCAGGCGGGTTGCTCGGGTTTGGCCCGACATGACAAAAACCACAGGACATACCGACGCGGTAAGGTTTCACCAGGTCTTTATTAAGATAATAACTGGGGTCGTTATAGTAGCGCTCCGGATCCCAGTTTTTTTCTGCTTCGGCGTCAAATGCCGGGTTGGGGAACAGTCTTAAACCGATAACGCCGCTGCCGTAGCCGTAATAGGAGCCAAGCGGCATGTTATCGCCTCTGGCGCCTATTTTGATCCCCGGATATTTTTCTTCGTTCTCAAACGGGTCAGGGGCACAACCTTCGGCCCGTTCATCCAGCCATAAACCGTAGCGATCGGCCCTGGGGCCGGTGGCTTTTTTAAAGCAAGGTTCGTTGACCAGGCCGAAATAAGACCAGCGGTTATCCCGGCTGTATTTGGTTAAACTGGGGTGGGAGGAAAGGGTTTTGAGAAAGTCGAGGTTGCCGACGCTGGCTTTGGATAACTCGTCCCAGAGGGTGTCGTTGCCTGCGGTCCAGACGATCCAGTTATTGCGTCCCTTGACGAAGGCATCAACCGCCTGGCCGTTGGTGATCCCCGGGACATAAGGGGCAAGGCGGCTTTGGATCAATGCGGGATCTTTACTGACGCCGTAATCCATATCGGCATAATAATCTTCATCGGCGCCGGGCAGGGAATCTGCTTCCCGTCCTACGCATTTCGCTTCATCTAAGGTTTTTCCGATTCCCTTGCCACAAGGTGCCTCACTGCATCCCTGAATCACGAGGAAAAAGACCACGAAAAAGGTTGAACGGGCTAAAAACCTTTTCATAAATAATTTCCTTATTCGAACTGAATTATATTATTTTTTGTTCCCCGCCAAGGGGTTGTAATAAACTATAGGTGATAATAGTCAGTTCGCAACAAGGTTTTGTTTTTCTGTTAACAACAAAAAAAGTTTTTTGTTCCGTCATTTCCAGGCAAAGGGGCTGTCATAATTGCAGGTGATAATAGTCAGTTCGCAACAAGGTTTTGTTTTTCTGTTAACAACAAAAAAAGTTTTTTGTTCCGTCATTTCCAGGCAAAGGGGCTGTCATAATTGCAGGTGATAATAGTCAGTTCGCAACAAGGTTTTGTTTTTCTGTTAACAACAAAAAAAGTTTTTTGTTCCGTCATTTCCAGGCAAAGGGGCTGTCATAATTGCAGGTGATAATAGTCAGTTCGCAACAAGGTTTTGTTTTTCTGTTAACAACAAAAAAAGTTTTTTGTTCCGTCATTTCCAGGCAAAGGGGCTGTCATAATTGCAGGTGATAATAGTCAGTTCGCAACAAGGTTTTGCTTTTCTGTTAACAACAAAAAAAGTTTTTTGTTCCGTCATTTCCAGGCAAAGGGGCTGTCATAATTGCAGGTGATAATGATCCCTTGTGGTTCTTTTTCCTAAAGGATTGCCATAAATTACAAGTGATTAAAAAAAGGCGTATTAACCCGGCAACTGATAGCAGGAATTAAAAGGATAAATGGCTGAAAAGTAAAAGCAGAAATTTGATGTTGCATTGCACAATAAGGTTGACATGTTGAAAATTTCAACATAAATTAACTTGTGTTGCGGCGCAGCATGTTGTTATGTACATGTAGCTAAGGTTAGCAAGAATATTAGCAATAAAACTAATAAAATTTGATTTAAGGATAGATCATGAAAGATAACCAGACACCATTTAACCAACCCTTTTCTTTTCCTCTGGTTCAGGCTGCCACGCTTGGCCAGTCCTTCATCAGTGACTTGATCTCCAGTCAAAGCCAGTTCCTTGAAGCGAGCTTTAATAATGCGGTAGAGCAGGTACAGAAAATATCTACCCTTGATGATACTAAGGATTTTTGGGAACTTCAGCAAAGTTATTTGCAAAAACAAAGTCAGCAATTCTCTGAGTTTGCTGGAGAAGTTGTTGAAAACATCAATAAGGTTCAGGCGGAATACCCGACGATATTTAATTTTACCCAGCCTGGCGATAAGGAAAAAACCAGTGTTGCGGTACCGGCGGAATTAGTGGTGAAAAAGCCGAAAAAAGCCGCAGAGAAAAAGCCTCGGGCTGCAAGTAAGAAAGCGCCGGCTAAAGGTAAAGGTGCAGCCACCAAGGCGGGCGCTAAATCTGGTGCTAAAGCAACCAAGGCAAAAGCCGTTACTAAACCTGCCGCTAAGGCGAAACCGGCGGCAGCAGCGAAACCAGCGGCAGTAGCAAAAACCGAACCCCAGTCCCAGCTGGTGATCCCCCAGGTGGATAAGAGTAACGGCGCAACCCCAAGCTCGCCACTGAAGCCAGCCGCCACCCCGGCTAAATCATAATTTTCTTTGTTGATAGCAAGCCCGACAGATGTTGGGCTTTTGGCTGTTGACCCCTTTTAAATTTGCGCTATCTCAGTGTTAACACAATACTGACTAGTGCTGAGTTTATTTGTATCAAGATTTTTGCCTGACAGGGCAGATAGCGGAGTAGTTTTATGGGTAGCGGTAAGGCAGTAGGTCAAGATTTTATCCAATATTTAAACGATGAAACCAGCAAGATGCTGGCAAATTTTTCTTCCACAGAAACCAAGCAGGCCATTGAAGATTTTAGTCAGCAGTGGTTCAAACTCACCCAGGATGCCTTGAAAGATCCTGCTTCCTGGTTAAGCCTGGTAGAGCAATATCAGCAACAACATATGAAATTATGGACTGCTTTGGTAGGCGGTCAGCCGGCTCAGGCCGCAGAGAAGGCCAAAGAGCTGACCGGCTCTTTGGAGCAGTATCAGAATAATCCCGTATTTGAGTATATTAAGCAGTCATACTTGATGACCTCGAAATTGCTTAATGAGAGTGCAGCCAGTGCCGGCCTTGATAGCGCAGAGCAGGAAAAGCTGGTGTTTTATACCAAGCAATTCATCGATGCCATGTCGCCGGATAATTTTGCCATGACCAATCCTGATGTGATCAAGGAGGCGGTTGAAACCAATGGCCAGAGCCTGGTGAACGGTTTGAATAACCTGCTCTCGGACATGGATAAAGGCCGCATCAGTATGACGGATGAAAGCGCCTTTGTGCTTGGGGAGAACCTGGCGGTTACCGAAGGGGCAGTGGTTTATGAAAATGAACTGTTTCAGCTCATTCATTACAAACCGTTAACGCAGAAGGTTTACCAGCAGCCGGTGTTGATTGTGCCTCCCTGTATCAATAAATACTATATTCTTGATTTACAAGAGCATAACTCTTTTGTCCGTTATTGCCTTGAACAGGAGCAAAATACTTTTTTGATCTCTTGGGTTAATCCCACGAAAGAACAGGGCTCGCTGAGTTGGGATGATTATGTTGAACTCGGGGTGATCAATGCTATTAACCGGGTGAAAGAAATTACCGGGCAAAAATCCCTGCATGCCTTATCCTGGTGTGTCGGTGGTACTTTGCTGGCCTGTGCCCAGGCGGTATTGTCGGATCGTAAAGATAATTCGGTGGCTTCGGCAACTTTCTTAACCACTTTAGTGGACTTTGAAGAGCCGGGTGATATCTCTGTGTTTATCGACCCCCAGCAAATAGAGTCCCTGCTGGCCCAGGCGAAGCAAAAGGGCGTGCTCAGCGGCCGGAATCTGGCGGTGGCCTTTAATATGCTCAGGGCCAATGATTTGATTTGGTCTTATGTGGTGAGAAATTATCTTAAAGGCAAGCAACCGGCGCCGTTTGATATTTTATACTGGAACGGTGATTCGACCAACCTGCCTTATGAAATGTACCGTTTTTATATTACCCAGATGTACCTGGAAAATAACCTGAGCAAACCCGATGCCCTCAATATCTGCGGCAGCGATATTAACCTGGGCAATATAGAGATCCCTTGTTATTTCCTTTCCACCATAGGGGACCATATCGCGCCATGGCAAAGTACCTACAAGGGGATGGAGCTTTTTGGCGGCAATAAGGAATTTGTCTTGGGGGCCAGCGGCCATGTTGCCGGGGTGATCAATCCCGTGAGTAAAAACCGCCGTCATTATTGGGTAGACGGCAATGCTGACCAGGGGGCTGAGCACTGGCTGGCGACGGCAGAGAAAAAAGAAGGCTCCTGGTGGGCGCACTGGAGTGACTGGATTAAGAAAAGTGCCGGCAAGAAAATCGCCGCGCCTGAGCTTGGCTCGAAACAATATCCCGTGATTGAAGCGGCGCCCGGGCGTTATGTGAAAGTGAAACTGGAAGATATCGACAATACGCCGTTGAATGAAGCGGTATAACCTTTAAAGGCAAGTCGTTAACAGCACAGCTAAGGACATCGGGGGAAGCGGGGAGCCGTCTCCCCTGGTGTCCTTTCTGCTAAATAGCCTTTTAATTTACAGGGCCTGCTCCATGCTTTCTTGCTTAGCATTATCCCTGGGTTGATTATATGTGGTAATAAAGCGTCTGATCAGCGGGCCTATTTCCTGGCGGAACCTGCGGCCGTTAAATACGCCGTAGTGGCCGACATCTTCTTGTACATAGTGAAACTTCATGTCTTCGGGGATGCCGGTTAAGATATGGTGTGCGGCCTCGGTTTGTCCCACCCCGGTGATGTCATCGTTTTCGCCTTCTATGGTCAGCAGGGCGACCTGGTCGACCTTGGAGCAATCAATGATTTTTCCCTGATACTCCATTTTTCCCTGAGGCAGTTGGTGTTCGATAAAGACCCGGCGTATGGTGTCGAGATAATAGTCGGCGGGCATATCCATGACCGCCAGGTATTCATTGTAAAATTTTCTGTGGTTTTCGGCGCTGTCGCCATCTCCTTTGATCAGATCGCCGAAAAAAGTGAAATGCTTATGGACATGGCTATTGTAATTCATGCTTAAAAAGCCGGTGAGCTGGATAAAGCCCGGATACACCTTTTGCCCGACGCCGGTGTATGTCTCGGGCACGGTACAGATGACGTTTTCCTCAAACCATTGCAGCTCCTTGGAGATGGCATAATCATTGACATCCGTCGGACTGATCCGGGTATCTATCGGGCCGCCGAGTAAGGTCATGGATTTGGGCTGGAAATCGACTTTTCTTTCGGCCATTACCGTGGCAGCCACTATGCTGGGCACGGTTGCCTGGCAAATGGCCACAATATGAACATCTGATAAAAATTCACAAAAATCAATCAGGTAACTAATATAGTCGTCCAGGGAAAAGCCACCATGGCTGACAGGCACATCCCGGACATTTTCCCAGTCGGTAATATAGACTTCGTGATCTGAAATAAGGTGTTCAACCGTGCCCCTGAGCAAGGTGGCATGGTGGCCGGATAAAGGGGCGACTACCAGTAGTTTGGGCTGATCAAAGGTGGCATTGCGTTTAAAGTGGCGCAATTTGCAAAAAGGTTTATCAACAACAATCTCTTCTGTGACCGCGATTTTATTGCCGCTGATATCGGCATATTTAATGCCGAATTCCGGCTTATGGTAATTCTCGGTGATCCGCTCCACCACTTCAGCGGCGGCGGCGATGGTTTTACCTGTCATGGTATAACTTAGCGGGGACCAGGGCTGGGTGCAAAAATTGCGCATATGCTGCATATAAGCATTAATCGGGGCAACTGTTTGGGTATAGGCCTGGTGTAATTGATATAGCATATAATCACCTTTGCAAAATTACTTGTAACGAAAAAACGGCTTATGACGTCAGCGATAATTTCTTGTAGCGATACTTGTAGCAATACTAGGTTTTCATCAATCAAGTCACAAAATTTTCATAAAACATAAGTACACTTCCCTTTAAGTTGATTGACGCAGGGCAAGCCCTTGGATGTTGCTTTGCAGCAAATAAATCTATAGATGAGTTTTTTTACAATGTAAAGCCAGCTTTATGCCTGTCGGGCCGGGGATTGTTGCCGTTTTGGCTGGAAGTTAACGAAATTCTATTATTTTTCAATGCTATATAAAAAAATAATATCTAATTACCCTAAGTTACTGGTATTTGTAAAATAATGAAATACAATGGTTATTCTTTACCCGAAAATAGAACTAGGATGTTATTTTCGGTAAAGCTAAAAGTAGCCGTTGAGTGAGTGGTTTGGGTATAAATGAATAGCTGGAAAACATTTTTTACCTGAAAGTTTTTCAGTTTTAACCGTAAGCAGGATTTTCAATCCGCTGTATTTATTTCAGGCATTAACACCCGAAATAAAAGGTTGAATGTAGCGTGGCACGGTCATGAAGATCCGTTGTTAATCACAGCTATACTCAGAAAAGAATTTTTAACAACCATAAAAAACACAAGGAAAGGTTTATGACTCAAAAAGTAGCTTTAGTAACCGGTGGTACAGGTGGTATAGGTACTGCGATTTGCCAATCTCTGGTAAAAAGCGGGTATCGTGTCGTCGCAGGTTATAATAGAGGCGGTGATCATGAACAGGCCAGAGCATGGCAAGCCACACAGCGTGAACAGGGTTTTGAAATCGACATCAGCTATGGCGATGTCACCGATTTTAGGTCTTGTGCCATTTGTATCGCTGATGTAAAAGAAAAAACTCGCAGTAATATCAGTGTCCTGGTAAACAATGCCGGCATTACCCGGGACACCCAATTTAAAAAGATGGACCAGGATGACTGGCGCGATGTCATTACCACCAACCTGGACAGTGTTTATAATATGACTCGCCAGGTGATCAATGACATGATCACCGATGGTTACGGGCGCATCGTGAACATTTCATCGGTTAATGGCCAGAAGGGCCAATTCGGCCAGACCAACTATTCTGCCGCCAAAGCCGGCCTCCATGGTTTTACCAAAGCTCTGGCACAGGAAGTTGCCCGTAAAGGAGTCACGGTAAACACCCTTTCTCCCGGTTATGTACTAACGCCTATGGTGGCGAAAATAGCGCCGGAAATTCAGCAAAAAATCATTGAAGGTATCCCGGTAGGACGGATGGGCTCAGTGGATGAAATAGCGGCTGCCGTAGCCTATTTAACTTCCCCTGATTCCGGTTATATTACCGGCTCTAATCTGGCCATTAACGGCGGCCAGCACATGTATTAATGCCTAAGGAAAGATGCCCTGAGAGAAAATCAGGGCATGGCTGTTAACGAAAGGCCGGTGTTATTGCTACACCGGCCTTTTTCTTATTTATCGCTTTAGCCTTGGATATCAATTCATTTCAATCACAGGTACACTTACTGGCAAATGATGAAATTTATATGAAATAAAGAATAAGGTTTTCAATTATGTCAGACTCCCGGATCATCAAAAAATATCCTAACCGCCGTTTATATGATACCGGCGAAAGCCGTTATATTACCCTGAGCGATATCCGCAGCCTGGTATTAACCGGCGTTGAATTTCAGGTGCAGGACAGCAATAGCGGTGAAGATTTGACCCGGTCGATTTTACTGCAGATCATTATGGAAGAAGAGTCCAACGACAAACCTATTTTCAGCGTCGCGGTATTATCACAATTGATACGTTTTTATGGCGGCACGGTGCAGGGGGTTTTTGCCCAATATTTGGAAGAAAGCCTGTCTATGTTTGCCAAGCAGCAAAACATGTTTACTCCAACTGCGGGGCAGGATCCGCTGCAAAACGTCAGTAAGTTGGCGCAGCAAAATATGAAGATGTGGTCTGATATGCAGAAGGCTTTTTTGCAATCAACCGGTCTTGGAGATCGGGATGATAAAGACGGCAAATAACGGGCCAGAAGTCCTGTTTTTAGCAGGAAAAAAACTGCCTGAATAGGTTTGACATCGATTAAAAAATAAACCATTATGCAGAAGGAATGTTGCGGCGCACAATTGCCGACACAAGGTTCATTTTATAGCAACAGGAGCGGCTATTATGGTTAATTTCACAGATAACATGGGCTTATATAAAGAAGTCGGCGAGAAAAGCTTTAAAGGGATAAGTTCACTCGGACAGATCAATTTAAATGCCTGGCAGAAACTGGCCCAGAAGCAAATGGAAATTTTCTCCCTGGCAACCGAAGCCGGGATCAGCAGTTTAAAATCTTTTGGTGATAAACCTGACTTTCAACAAATCTCTTCGCAGCAGGCTGAAATCACCAAGCAATTAGGCGAAGAAATCAGCAGCAAAAACCAAGAACTGTTAGAGCTGACCACAGAATTACGTGACGAATACATAGCCTTTACCGAAGAACAAATATCCGGCATTAATTTCCTCAATCGCTGATGTGAAAAACAGCACGATTTGCTGCTGTTCACTTATCAAAGCATGAATTATCAATGAGCTCTCCCCGGGTGAATAGTCTGCTATTTATTTGCCCGGAGAAGGCGCAACCGATGAGAGGTTTCATCCGCAGCCTTATTTTCCCGTCCTTTACCTCCAAGTTCTTTTATCTGTAAAAGTCTTTTTAAATCAATGATAAATGTTAAAGAATCAATTTTTGTTGCGCTGCACAAAAATAGTGGTGGCTTTTCTTTTTATTAGCGGGTAAACTTGTTTTGAACTCAATTGCTGCAGTGCAGCGTAACAGTGGAAGAGGGAACTTAAATATGTTTAATCAATTTACCCAACAATTTACTAACGTGATGAAACCTTTAAATACTCTGGCTGATATCAATGCAAAAGCGGCAGAGCAACTTGTTAATCAACAAGCTTCATTTGTCACTTCACTTATGCAGGACAGCGTAGCCCATACCAAGGAAATGGCCGGGAAAAGTGATATCGCCAGTGCGGTTGAATCCCATAAGATTTTTGTCGACAGCTTTCAGTCTAAAATCACCAAAACGGCAACAGATGCTTATGCCGTCGTGACTAAAACCACAGAAGAGGTGAGCAACCTTTGGAAAGACAACCTGGCTCAAGTGGCCAAGTAGTTTATTGCGGTTACTGAGCTTATCCGACGCTCTTGATATAAAACGGCCCTTTACTTTAGGTAAAGGGCCGTTGTGATTTTATGACACTGTACTTTGAGAGAGCGGTGCAAGTTTTATCTTTCCTTAATGTTTCTATTACGCCTGTCCTGGCGGCTGCGTTGATATTTGTGATTGCTGCGCTTGGCGTTATGCTTGGCACTCGCTGAGCTTTTTGGCCGGACACTTTTGTTGGTGTTCATCGGGCGGTTATAGCTTTTTTTCGCGCTGTTGCTATGTGCGTAACTCTTAGGTTTTTTATAGGTCGGTTGGCTTGCCTTGTAAGAAGAGCTGTTGCGGCTTTTAACCTGAGCTTTATGCCTGGTGTTTGTACTTAGCTGCCGCTTAGCCTTGTTACTCTGGTAACTGGCCTTAGTTGATTTTAATGGCTTGACCTCTCTTGCCTGACCGGACTTTAACTGACGGGTGATTTTTTGTTGCCGGGTGGCCTGCTGTGACCGGCTAACAGCCACGGCTTTATTTTTTGCCGTAAGGTGATTGCTTTTATAACCCTGGCTGGCAATTAACTGGCGCTCGTGTTTACGCTCCCTGACAATATACTGCTTGCTGGGGCGGTTGCTGTGATAGCGCTCTTTGACGATATGGCTGCGATAAGCTGCCCCTCTGCGGTGCACCGGATTATGATACCAGCGCTTGCTGCCATGATGGCGGATAATATCCCTTCTGTGGTAGTAACCCCGGGTATAATGACGGCGTTTTAATACCACCAGGTGATTGTGGTGCCAGTTCACCGCGCTGAAGTAATGATGAAAGGAGATATGCACTCCCGGATGCCAGGAGAACAGCCCGTGATGGCCGCCATAATGATAATCATAGTGGCCATGGTGGTAGTGATGACGATGGCGGCTGTGCCAGCTAAAGTCCCAGTAAACCGGGGGATGGTGCGCCCAGTGCCAGTTGCCATAGACCACCCGGGTATCGTAATAGGGCACATACACGACTTCTTTTTCTATCGGTTGTATGATGATATTGTCATCTTCACGGCTTACTTCCATGTTTTCCATGTTATCCAGGTTGCCGGCCTGTTGTGCCTGCTGCCTCAGGGTTTGTATGCTGGCGAGCACTTTGGCTTCGTCTTGTAAAAAGGCATCGCCGAGTTTTTCGGTCCAGTCGAGATCATCGCTTAAACGCTCTAAAATCTGTGGAAAGGGTACCAGGGCTTTAACACTTGGATCCCAGGATTTCTCTTCTACCTGCTCCAGGCTTTTTTCTGCACTAAGATCTGAATGCTCACTGACCCAGCGCTCTGCCTGGATCACTTCTAACGGGTAAGTGGCGGCAATTAAGATATGACTTAAAATCGTATCCGGATATAAGGCGATTGGCGCCAGGATCTGCGCAAGCTCGGCTTCGGTGAAGTGTTTTACTGCTTCTACCTGGATATTGCCGGTCTCCTGGTTTTCGGTATTCTCATCCGAATAAGCCAGCGACAGGGCCGATGGCGCGCTTAAGAGCAGAGATACGCTCATCAGGGTATAGAATAATGGGCTCAGGGTTTTCATAGACTCACCTGTATTGTTATGTAAATGACCAGCCAAATAAAAACTAACTTTGCTGTTATGGCTGATCATAGAAAAAGTAAACTGAACCTAAGCTGAACAAAGGCGGAAAATGCAGAAAATGAGCAAAATATTTAGGTTATCGCTTAGGGGGCGGGGAATCAGGACGCTATTGAGGGTAATAACGTCCTTTGATAAGTGAATATCAGCTCAAAGTCGGAACAGGCGATCAGGCGAAGAAAAACACCGTCAGTGTCCATAATACCGCGGCTAAACCTGCCGCCAGCGTTGCTGGTACCAGCTGGGATTTTACATGGTCCATCAAGTCGCATCCCGTGGTCATGGCACTCAAAATGGTAGTATCAGAAATCGGCGAACACTGATCGCCATAAACACTGCCGTTAAGCACAGTGGCAAAACACACCATCATAAACAGCTCCGGATTGGCTAAACCTTGTGATTGAGCGACGGCCCAGGCCAGCGGCAATGCCAGCGGAAAGGCGATGGCATAAGTGCCCCAGCTGGTGCCGGTGGAAAAGGCTATCAGCATGGTTATGAGCTGTAACAGCACCGGCAGGCACCAAAACGGCAGGCTTTCTCCCAGTTGCGACACCAGATACAAACCGCCGCCGATTTCTTTACTCAGGCTGCCGATAGTCACCGCCAGCATCAGGATCATCGAGGCCAGCACTACACCTTTTAGGCCGTTGCCGAAACCGTCGATAAGATCTGTCAGCGACATGCCTTTACCCAGGGCGATAAAGGCGGATAACAACAAGGCCACCCCGAACGCCCAGTTCACTTTGGGGGAGCCCAGGGTAATAAAAGTGATCACCGCTATGCCTATTAAGGTGGTCAGTGGCAGTACAAATTCCAGCACATGGGGGCGGTAACCTTCGGGTACATCACTGCTTTGCAATTCCTTGGCGCTTAACGGCTGGGCATCGTCGGCGTCGAGTTGTCCCGTGGTTAATGCCCTGTGGCGGGCCTGGCGGATACGTGCGCCGGAAAATCGGGTGATATTTAAACTTAATAATAAGGTGCCGGTGACTGCGAGTATGCCGTAAAAGCTAAAAGGGATACTGGCAAAAAAGAAGGCGATACGGTCTGCTTCGGTGGCTAAAAAAGAGACCCCGGGAATAAAAATCAGCGCCTGGACATAAGCGGGCCAGGCATTAAAGGCCAGCACCGAGGCTATCGGCGAGGCGGTGGAGTCAACGATATAACTCATTTCTTCATGGCTGACCTTGGCTTTGTCTGCCAGTGGCCGCACGGTTGTGCCCACCAGTACGGTGCTCATGGTGCCCCCCTGGAAAAATAACACCCCCAAGAACCAGGACACCAGTTTGGCAGAGCGCTGGCCTTTGACAAAATGTCTGGTCATAAAAAGGGCAAAGGCCTGCGCGGCACCGGTTTTTGACCAGATCCCCAAAAGGCCCCCTAACAGCCAGAGATAGAGTACCAGCAGGGCCGCGGTACCTTCGGTGGCAATGGTCGGGATGATCACCTTATCGATCAGATCATACTGGCCTAAAATCAAAGCCCCGGTGACTATGCCGCTAAACAGGGCGGTTAACGGCTCCCGGGTGAGCAAACACAGGGCGATGGTGATCAATGCCGGCAATAACGACCAGAGGCTGTAATGAAAAGCGGGTTTTAATAATTTAATTTGGTTATTTTCATCCCGGACCCATTGCTGGCTCATCGGGGGGGCTTGATTGCTTTTGTCCAGGTTGGCCTGGTTTAATACCGAGTCCCGATAAGGCACTAGCTCGCCGATCAGGACTTCTTTGCCTTTGTACTTATAGGCCAGCTGTCCGGCATCCGTGGTATAGGTATCATAGACATAGCTCTGCTCCAGCCATACGGGTTTAACACTGTGATGGACATAAACGGCGGCGCACAGGCCGAGGATTAAAATAAACAAGGCAATGCTGTTATTATTTTTTTGCATTTTTTAAGTGGTTCCAATAACTAAGCGCTGATGAGCAGATACGTTAACACTTAATGGCCGCTATTGGCATCCGTGAATAACTTTTTGCCTGTTGGATGTGATGCGCAACTTTTATCAAGAGCTTGGCCAAGATAAAGGATAAACTGGTGTGATTGACTCACTATTAAAGGTTCACACAGGACAATGCACTACCAGCAAAGGTTACAGCAGACATTACATTATATCGGCAGTCATTTGCAGGACGAGCTGACCGTCGATAGCCTCAGCCGTCAGGCCTGCCTGTCAAAATATCATTTCCACCGTCTGTTTTCCCTGACGTTTGGTATCAACCCCGCCGATTATATCAGGCTGTTGAGGTTAAAGCGGGCCTCCTATCAGCTGGCCTATCGCAGTGAAATCCGCATTCTCGATATCGCCCTGGAAAGCGGTTACCAAAGCGCGGAAGCCTTTTCCCGGGCGTTTAAAACCAGTTTCGGCCAAAGCCCGTCAAGTTTTCGCAAGCTGCCACAATGGCAGCCCTGGTTCGACAAATACCGGCCATTAACACAATTAAGGCAGCAAATAATGAAACAGACACCGGGTGAAATAGCCGTTAACATCATCTTTTTTGCCAAAAGGCAAGTGGCGGTATTAGAGCACAGAGGGGCGCCGGAATTGCTCGGTCACTCCATTGCCAAGTTCATCAGCTGGCGCAAGACCAATAACTTATCTCCTAAGGTAAGTGAGACCTTTAATCTGGTTTATGACGACCCCCACAGCTGTGCGAAACAGGATTATCGCTTTGATCTTTGCGCTTCTGTCACTGTTGGAACAGCAAACGGCAAAATCGAAGCAAACGAGACCGGGGTAAAGCTTAAGGAGATCCCCGAAGGGCGCTGCGCGGTATTTCGCCATATCGGTCCCGATGATAGCCTGCGCGCGGGGATCGAATACCTGTACGGCCCCTGGCTGGCGCAAAGCGGCGAGCAGTTAAGGGATTTTCCATTGTTTTTCCAGCGGGTGAGTTTTTTTCCTGAGGTGCCTGAGCAGGAAATGATCACCGATGTGTTTCTGCCGCTGTGCTAACCATGAAAACCGCTTGTAATAGCGGAAAAAATCGGGGAGTATCAGCTATTCTTTTATTGGCGGATTTTAATAAAGCGGGTTAAAAATGAAACACTTACTTATTTCACTGGTCTTGATTTTATCCGGGACAAGCACTCTTGCCGCTGCTGCTCCCTTAAGCTTGAGCGCCACAGAAACTCAGATCGTCAAGCAGGTTAAACAGGATCTTCCGCAGGCCTTAACCGAGCTGGAGCAGGTGGTGAATATTAATAGCGGCACCATGAATTTTCCCGGGGTGGAAAAGGTCGGCCAGGTGTTTTTGCAGCAGCTTAGCGAGCTGGGCTTTCAAAGTCAGTGGGTTGACGGACAAGCCTTTAACCGCGCCGGTCACCTGGTGGCCAGTTACGGTCAACGCGGGCCTAAAATTCTGATGATAGGGCACTTGGATACGGTTTTTGCCAAAGAGGACGACTTTCAGCGCTTTCAAAAAATCTCCGACGGTGAAATTGCCGGTCCCGGGATCACCGATATGAAAGGGGGGGATGTCATTATCGTCTCAGCGCTGAGGGCGCTGAAAAAACTGGGCCTGCTGGAGAATGTCCGCATCCGGGTCGTGATGACGGGGGATGAAGAAAGCAGCGGCCGCCCTTTGTCACTGTCGAAAAAAGTGCTTATTGATGCCGCGAAATGGGCGGACATTGCCCTGGGGTTTGAAGACGGCGACAGTAATATTAAAACCGCCGTGACCACCCGCCGCGGCGCCGGTGGCTGGACCTTAGCTGTCAGCGGACAGGCCGCCCATTCTTCACAAATCTTTACCGAGGAAGTCGGGGACGGTGCCATTTATGAAACGGCGCGTATCCTGGAGGCGTTTCGCCGGCAACTTGGCGGACTGGAAAATTTAACCTTTAACCCCGGCCTGATTATTGGCGGTACCCGGATAGAAGACCAGGCAGAAAAATCCCAGGCCCGGGCGTTTGGTAAAAGTAACGTGGTGGCGCAAACCGTCAAAGTAAAAGGGGATATCCGGGCGGTATCATCAGAGCAGCTTGAGCAGGCCAAAAAAATCATGCAGGCCATCGTTAGCGACAATCTTCACAAAACAGATGCAAAGTTACATTTTGCAGAAGGCTATCCGCCGATGGCGGATACCCACGGCAACCGTAAGCTATTAAACATGTATAGCAAGATCAGTGAGCAGTTAGGTTATGGTCCTGTGGTGGCGGTTAATCCGAGAAAGGCGGGGGCGGCGGATATTTCCTTTGTTGCCGATCATGTCTCTATGGCGCTCGACGGTTTGGGTCTGATGGGCAGGGGCGGTCATACTAAAGATGAAGTGGCGGATATCACCAGTTTTGGCAAAAACATTGAAAAAGCCGCTTTGCTGATTTATCGCCTGGGGCAAATGGAGCATCAGCAGTAACCTCCGGCTTTGGCCAAAGGGCATAAGGGGCGAACCTGCTGATAACTGGGGATTAACCTTCCTTTGAAACGGGCTTTTTTCAATTCGCTGTTATACTTGAGTGAGAAAATCAGATGCACTATGTACCCGGATAGATGAGGATTTTATATGCCTACCTTGCCCCGATTATTGCTAACAGCAGTATTGAGTTTTTCTCTGTGCCTGCCCGGTTTCGCAGCCAAGGAGGTGGAGTTTGTCAAAGGCGAGCGTTCAGCAAGCGATTTGGAGCAGGATGTTGACCGTAAGGGCCAGCAGGTCCTTGAGCTGGTAGATTTAAAGCCCGGTATGGTGGTGGCGGATGTTCTGGGGGGCGGGGGTTATTACAGTGAGTTAATCGCGGAAAAAATTGCCCCTTACGGCCGGGTGTATTTGCACAACAACCGGGCCTATCTGCCCCATGTCGGTAAAGAAGTGGCGGCACGTTTAAAAGATAACCGGCTGGAAAATGTCATTCGCCATGACAGGGAAACCGACGATCTGGCCTTTATCGATCAGAGCCTGGATATGATTTTCTTTATCCTGGGTTATCACGATATCTATCATGTCGATAAAAACTGGAAAATCGATAGGGATGATTTTATCCGCCAGTTGAAAACCGCGTTAAAACCCGGCGGGCACTTGTTGATCATCGACCATTCGGCCCCCGACGGCAGCGGCACTAAATACAGCCAGGATCTGCACCGTATCGATAAGGCTTATGTGATTAGCGAACTCAAGCAAAAAGGCTTTAAATTGATCAAAGAAAGCGATTTATTGGTCAATGATAAAGACAGCCGAGAAATCTCTCCTTTTCATCCGGATATCCGCCGCAAAACCGATCGTTTTATTCTGCTGTTCCAAAAGTAAAAACAAGGTAACTGATTGTCAGTTAAGTTGTTATAGATAATTTTTTGATGTTGCTGCCACTATCGATGCCGTTAATGGCAGCAAATATGTCAAAGTATGTCTGACCATTGCAAAGTCTTTCCCGTCAGCCATTCACCGTATTTTAGTCTCCGTTAGTCGTACAACAAGTTTCGTAATTGCCTCTCCCTGCTATGTTTTATGGCAAATGAAATAAGAATTCCAATTGGGAGCGCCACATGAAACTCACCTCCAGCGCATTAAGGAGTCCGGCAGCCGTTGCCGTTGCGGTTGCGTTAATTTTACTGGTTGGCATACTCAGCCTGTTCAAATTGCCGGTACAGCTTTTTCCCGATATCGAGCGTCCCAGGATCAGTATCCAGACCTTTTGGCGGGCGGCGTCCCCCCAGGAAATAGAATCCCAGGTCATCGAACCCCAGGAGCAGGTTTTGCGCGGCATTCCCGGTTTAAGATCTATGAATGCCTATGCCAACCGCGGCGCTTCTTTTATCAACCTGGAGTTTGGCGTTGAAACTGATATGGACCAGACCCTGATTGAAGTGATCAGCCGCATGACCCGGGTAGAGAACCTGCCGCGGGATGCTACGCCGCCGCGCATTATGTTGGGGGGCTTTGGCGGCGGTACCCCGGCGCTGACCTTTTTCTTTTTACAGGCTTTGCCGGGTAACGAGCAATCCATTTATGAATATGTCGATTTTACCAATGATGTGATCAGGCCACGCCTGGAAGCGGTAGAAGGGGTTTCCAGCGTCCAGACCTTCACCGATCAAAACCGCGAAGAGCTGCAAATTCGTTATAACCCGGTGAAGGCGGCACAATATGGGATAGAGATCCCCGAGCTTATTGCCCTGGTGTCAGAAAGCAACGATGTTTCCGGGGGCTTTATCGATGTTGGCCGGCGCCAGTACACCTTAAGGTTTAACGGTAAATACCAGGTGGATGAGCTGGAAAACCTGTTGCTGGCATCACGCAACGGCAGCAATATCCGTCTCAGTGATATTGCCACTGTGGATGTGCGCAGAAACGATAGGCAAAACCTGGCGATACAAAACGGCAATCCGGCCTTTTCCATGCGCATCGACCGGGTAAGCGGCGCCAATGTCTTGGATACCTTAAACCGGGTTAAAACCGAAGTTGAGCTGATCAATACTGAGCTGCTGGCGGAGAAGAAACTGGTCATGGTGCAATCTTTTGATGCTTCCGTGTTTATTTACCGGGCGATTAACCTGGTGACCAGCAACCTGTTTGCCGGGGTGGTGTTATCTTTGTCGGTATTATGGTTTTTTATCCGCCGCATGCGCGCCACCCTGATCATCGCCACCGCCATTCCTGTGTGTCTGCTGACCACCTTTATTGTCCTGCATATTACCGGGCGCTCCCTGAATGTCATTTCCCTGGCCGGTCTGGCCTTTGCCGTGGGCATGGTGCTTGATGCCGCCATTGTTGTGCTGGAAAATATCTTGCGGCAAAGGGATAAAGGGGAAGATCAGCACAACAGCGCCGAAAAAGGGGCAAAACAGGTGTGGGGAGCGCTGCTGGCGTCCACCGCGACCACAGTGGCTATCTTCCTGCCGGTGTTTTTCCTCAAAGACATTGAAGGCCAGCTCTTTGGCGACCTGGCGTTAACCATTGCCATCGCCGTGTCTGTGTCGCTGATCGTTGCCGTGGTGTTATTGCCTGTGCTGACGAAATATTTTCTTAAACAGCAAAGCATGAACGATCCCAATGAAAAGCTGTGGCAGGGGATCACCGCTAAAGTGATGTGGCTGACCAATTCAGGTAAAAAACGTCTCTTGCTGTCGTTAAGCCTGTTAGCCATTCCTTTGGTGGTGACTTATCTGGCGATGCCGTCTTTAGATTACCTGCCGCCGGTAAAACGTGATGCGGTTGATGCTAATTTACGCTTTCCTCCCGGCGCGAATATCAACACCATAGAAGAGGAAGTTGTCAAACCTATTGTTGAGCGCTTACAGCCTTATATGGACGGTACCAAAGAGCCGGCACTGAAAAACTATTACCTGTTTAGCGGGCCTTTTGGCGGCAACATGGGCATACGGGCCAAAGATCAGAGCCAGGTGAATGAACTTTTGGATTTGGTGCGTAATGAAATTTTAGTGGACCTGCCGGATACCCGTGTTTTTGCCAATCAGGGCAATTTATTTGGCGGTTTTGGCGGCGGACGCCAGGTAGAGGTGAATTTACAATCTAAAGATACCCAGGGGCTGCAACAGGCGGCGCGTCAGGGACTGGATTGGGTGCGGGAAGCGATACCGGGGGCCACGGTACAAGCGAACCCGGGCACGGAAATGAATGAACCGGAGCTGAGGTTAACGCCAAATGATCGCAATATCCTGGAGCAGGACTGGAACCGCCGGGATCTGGGTCGGGTGGTGCGTACTTTAGGGGATGGTCTGTATGTCGGTGAATATTTTAACGGCAGCAAACGCCTGGATATGATCTTAAGGGCCGATGGCTGGGATGACCCCGATAACCTGGCGGATGTGCCTGTGGTCACAGGTACCGGTTCCATTATGCAGTTATCTGAACTTTTGGATATCAGCCGTACCGTAGGCCCGACCCGGTTAACCCGTATCGACGGCAACCGTACCATCACCTTAAACATCAATCCGCCGCAGGGCTGGTCGCTGGAGCAAACTATCGCTGCATTAAAACAGCAGGTTGAGCCTAAGCTCAAAGCCGTGATGCCGGATGACGGCAATATTATCTACGGCGGCAGCGCCGATCAGCTGGAAAAAGCCATCGGCATTATGGCGGAGAATTTTGCCTTTGCTTTAGTGATTTTATTCCTGCTGATGGCGGCGTTATTTAAATCAGTTAAAGACAGTGCCCTGGTGGTGATCACTATACCGCTGGCCACCGTGGGCGGGATATTGGCGCTGCAAACCTTAAACCTGTTTGTGTTCCAGCCGCTGGACTTATTGACCATGATTGGCTTTGTTATCTTGCTTGGCCTGGTGGTCAACAATGCCATTTTGCTGGTGCATCAAACCCGCCAGGCCCAGCTGTCGGGTTTGAGCCGGATTGATGCGGTAGAGCAGGCATTAACCTTACGCTTGCGTCCCATCTTTATGAGTACCGCCACCAGCTTTTTCGGTATGTTGCCATTGCTGTTAACCCCGGGAACCGGCAGTGCTATCTACCGGGGACTGGCGGCGGTAATTGTCGGCGGTCTGGCGGTCAGTACCATTTTTACCATTATTTTATTGCCTTGTTTACTGCGCTTAACAGGCAAAGATTTTGGTTTGAAATCTTTGCCTGCCAGAGCGCACAAGGACGTTTTAAGTCATTAACTTGAGTTTGCCCGGGGCAGATATCCCGGGTGTTGTACTTAAAACAAACGAACAGAAAAACAAATTAACAAACAAGTTGTCAGTAACAACTAAGGTGCATCAGATGAAAAAGTTTATCCCAGCAGTATTATCGACCTGTCTTTTTGCTGCCATGAGTACCTGGCAAGTACAGGCGGCAGAAAGCAATGCCCAGCTGGTCAGTATTGAAACGGCGAAAAATGAACAGGTCAGTCCGACCATGTGGTTGCCCGGCAATGTGGTCAGCCGCACCAATGCCCCGATTTCTGCCGAGCAAACCGGGCAGCTGTTATGGATAGCTGAAGCGGGCACCCAAGTGGAAAAAGGCCAGGTGATCGCCCGGTTGGATAAACGTCATTTAGATTTGCAACTGGCCCGGCAACAGGCCCGGGTAAGACAATATCAGGCAGATGTGACCTACCTGAGCAAGCAAAAAAAGCGCATGTCGGCATTAAACCAGAAAAACAATACCGCCTTAAGCGAATTAGAGCGCATCACCAAAGATTTGGCGGTGGCGGAAAATGAAGTGATTGCCATGGAAATCATGGTAGAACAAACCCGGCTTGATATCGAAAAAAGCACGGTAGTGGCACCTTTTAGCGGCAATATCAGTGAACGTTTTGCCCATTTGGGGGAGTTAATCGAAGTGGGCCGTCCGCTGGTGCAGCTGGTGGATACCCGGCATTTGGATATCCGGGTGGCGGCGCCGTTAAGTATCTCGTCTTATTTAGAAGCCGATGCCAAGGTGCTGGTGAAATGGCAGGATAAATTGGTAGAGCTGCCGATCAGGAGCTGGAGTAAAGCCGGTGCGCAAACATCGCGCACCTTTGATGTGCGCCTGGCGGCGGATAACCTTGACCTGCTGGCGGGCTCTGCGGTGACTGTATCCCTGCCCAAGCAGCAAGCGGGTATGGCGACCTTAGTGCCCAGGGATGCCCTGGTATTGCGGGAAAAAGAAACCTTTGTCCTGACCCTGGAAGATGACAATACCGCCAATAAAGTCAATGTGCTGGTGGGTCAGGGGGTTGGCCGCTGGATTTCGGTTTCCGGCAGTATCAGCTCCGGCGACAATGTGATAGTCCGCGGCGGTGAGACTTTACGCCAGGGACAAAAAGTACGGGTGGAAAATGCATTGATTGCCAAGAATAATTAAGCTATTGCCATCAACAGGAAGTTCATTTGAAAAAGTTATTCAGAATAATATTAGCCGGTATCGCCGTGATTTTATTTACCGGCTTTTTAAGCAGTTGCAGCAGTAATCAAGCGCAAACCCGGGGATCGTTTGCGCCTAAACCTGCCGAGTACTCAGGAGCTGTGATCCAGGTTTATGCGGCGCGTACCTGGGGTGCAAAACAGGCAGTTTCGGTGCATACCTGGATTAGCACCAAGCGCAGCGGCGAGCAGCACTATACCAGTTATGAAATTATTGGCTGGCGCTTAAGGCGCAGTAATTCTGCGTTAGTGGTGCGCGAAAGTTTGCCGGACAGGGACTGGTGGGGGCATCAGCCGCAACTGTTACTCGATTACCGGGCACCGGATGCCGATCAGTTGATTGAAAAGATAGCAGCGGCGGTTGCCGATTATCCTTATAAAAATGAATACCAGGCTTATCCCGGCCCCAACAGCAATACCTTTACCGCCAGCATTGCCCGCGCCGTGCCTGAGTTAGGCTTGGATTTGCCGTCAACGGCAATTGGGAAAGACTACTCCCCGATCACCAAGCTGGTCGGTCCTTCTCCGAGCGGCAGTGGTTATCAGTTTTCTCTGCTGGGGATGTTGGGAGTGACGGTCGGTGTCGAAGAAGGCTTGGAGGTAAACCTGCTCGGGCTTAATTTTGAGTTTGATATCTTTGACTTGGCCATTGAATTACCGGGTATAGGGCGTATCGGTGCTGATCAGGTGAGCAGTGATAGCCTTGAACAGGACAATCACAGCTTAGCGGTCCAAAAAGCAAAAGCCTCAGCAACAGGGACTGGCGAATAACTTTAAGTAAACAAATATCAAAAACGAGAGAAAACAGACTCTTGCTCTTGCTTCATCACCGCTATTTATCTTAGTATGCCGCCAGATATTCTCATGGCGGCGCTTTTATGAAAACACGTTTTGACAGTTTAACCCCCCAGTTGATCCAGCAGCGTCAGCAGGTGCATGAAATCTGCCGCCAGTTTGGCCGCAGTCCGAGTAAAGGCAACTTAAAACGCCTTAAGCAGCTGCTCAAAGCCTGCGGCGAGCAAGTGGTGATCGAGTCGGGGTTTTATTGTGACTATGGCGACCGGATCAGTCTAGGACACAGGGTGTTTATCAATATCAACTGCACCATTTTAGACGGCGGGCAAGTGACCTTAGGGGATGACTGCCTGATTGGCCCCAATGTCCAGCTGCTGGCGGTGAGCCATGACAGCGATCCGACCCTGAGGTTGGAAAAACATAATTATGCTCAGGATATCAGTATCGGCAACAATGTCTGGCTCGGATCCGGGGTGATCATTATCGGCGGCGTGAAAGTTGGCGATAATGCCGTTATTGGCGCGGGCAGTGTGGTCACGAAAGATGTCGCCCCCGGTTATCTGTATGCCGGCAATCCGGCAAGAAAAATCAAAAAACTTTAACGGTCAATAGACAGGGAAACCGGCTTGCTTTCCCTGTCTATTGCTTTTACCGCTTAACGGCAAACAAGCTATAAGCCAATATTCGGATTGGCCGGGCTTTTTAAAGAACCTAAAAACTTCAGTAAATTGCTTTGCTCGGCGGCGCTTAATCCGGTAAAATTCGCCTTGGCGTTTGCTCCTTCACCATCGTGAAATAAGATGGCATCGCGCAGCGTTAATGCCCGGCTGTCGTGCATATAAGGGGCGCTGTCTGAGACACCCCACAGCCTGGCGGTGGTAAAGCGGCTGTTGCCGTTGGCTTCTGCCAGGCCCGGTCCCATGTCATGAATTTTTAAATCCGAAAATAAATCCACCCGGACACCCGAGCCAAAGCCTGCTACGGGAAAGCCATGGTTTTGCAGATTCAAAACCCGATAGATATTTTTCAATGGGTCCGAGTCGACCTGGGGGAAGCTAAAGGGCAGGAAACGGTTACGGGTGGTGAGACTTGGAATATGGCAATCGGCACAACCAATAGCGCTAAAGGTTTCTTTACCGGCACTGGCCTCGTCGCTTAACGGGCTGACTATTTCCGGCGGTTCTATACCTTCTAAAAACAAGGACATGCCGCTGAGTTCGCCGACAAATAGTTCATTTGTAACGCCATCACCGTCAGGGTCGACAAAATAACCGACTTCTTCCACCGGCTGCATACCCATATGGAACTTGGTGGCTTCGAGATCGAAGGCGCGGGTGGTGGTGAAGGAGCCCTTGCGGCTAAAGGGTCTGACGATCAGTACTTCGGTGAGATCCTGTAAGCTTGCTCCGGGATCCGGGCTATCCAGGTTATTGGTCAGGCCTTCAATGTTTTGTCCGTTACAGCTGCCCACACCGGTGCAGGTGATAGTACCGAAGTTAATGCCGTGGGAGTTTAGCGCGATAATATTACCCGGGTTGGCTTCGGCCGTTGCCAACAGGTTCTGCAAATCCAGGGTGATTTCTTTGGCGAGCAAGGAGATTCCGCCGGCCCCGAAGATGCCGGGAGGATTGATCGCCCGGGCACTTTCGTTGAGTTCAAAGGGGGCTTCTACCACCCCGCTATCATCGGGATCTGTGCCGTCATACAGTGTCATCATAGGAAAAGGACTGGCAGATGACGCACCCGAGCCGCCCACGGCAAAGGTTGCCGGGATCACCCGGTTGGATTTAATGCTATGGCACTCTAGGCAAGCCTGGGCATCCAGGCCATGCAAGCGCAGAAACGGCGTTTGCCCGTTTTGCAGCACCGGACGGTTGCCCAGCAAAGTTCTGTCCTGGGTATCGTCGATAGGACCGTCGCCGTAACCGTCGCACAAGGTCATAGGGCTGGCAAAGAGTCTTAATCCCGCCCGGCGGATAACATTGGTACTGGAAAAGATGGCTTCAAATTGCAGCACCCTGTCCTGCAAGACACAATTATCCAGGGGTACAGGTGTGCTTGAGGGCGCCTGGCTGATATTGGCCGTTCTCGGCTGTGGCGGCGGGTTGCCTTCTAAGTCAACGCTACCCGGGTCTTGTCCTTCGAACAGGGCCTTATCCACCTCGGAATAATCATCGGGGGGGATAGGATTTTCCAGGTGCCTGAACTGGTCAAATTCGGCGGGAAATTCATTAACCGGGTCATCAATTGCCAGTTCGTTGTTGGCACTGACGCCATGGCTGTTTAAGGTCAGGAGAACGGCAAAACTGGATGAAAAGAATACGGATGATGCAACTGCTTTTTTTAATAGCGGCATATTGAAATTCCTTTTTTAAAGAGTCAATCCCTACTGCAAAGTACTCGGAAATTACAGAAGTAAAAAGTATAGAAGAACAGCGCCATTGCGCTAATGCCAGGGAGTTTAATTACCGCTTTTTATCGTGGAAAATAGGACAGTTTATTGTTTAAAAAAGTATTTTTTATCGTGAAAAAATAGTGATTATTTGCAGTGGAAAAAGGCATGCATGGACAAGGTGATAAACGGGGGTTCTCCGCGATGGTAAATGCCGGGTAGCCTTCTATAATAAAGGTGAGCCATAAAATGTGTGGAGGCTAATATGACTATTTCTACTCGGCTTGATACCTATTTGACGGAGCACAATATTTCCTATCAAACCGTTCCTCATTATCACAGTAACAGTTCAATTGGCAGTGCGGTGGCAGCGCAGATCCCACTGAACCAAATTGCAAAAGCTGTTGTATTAGTCGACCATGAGGGGCGCAAAATGATGGCGGTATTGCCGGCCAACAATAAGGTCAGTTTATCGGCCTTAAATGATGAACTGCGTGGCAGCTATCAACTGGTGAAGGAAAGCGATATCTACCAGATGTTCAGTGATTGCGACCATGGTGCGGTACCGCCAATCGGTGATGCTTATAATATGCCTGTTGTGTGCGATCAGCAGTTAGACTCCTTGGAGCAGGTCTATATTGAAGCGGGCGATCATCAGACATTGCTGCGCTTGGATCATGATGCTTTTGAGCAGATGATGAGCAAAGGCAAGCATATCCGTTTTAGCAGGGAAGTGATCCATTAAATGATTCAGGTCATGACTTAATTTTGTATCATAAATAAAAAAGCGATGGCAGTGCCGTCGCTTTTTTTTTTGGGCTGAGATGTAGATGCAGAATTAAATGCTCTTGATGGGAGCAAGGTCATTTAACCTGCACAACATCTCAAAACGCTAGACAATACGCTAATTGTAATTACAGTGAGTTGCCGTCCCTGTCGTGGGCAATGACCGGGCTATCGTCCGGGAACTCGGCTTCGTTGCTTTCATCTACAATCCACGGGGCCAGACAGGTACGATTTTCAACACAAGGATCGGTCAGGGCATTTAAGAAGGCCACTACCTGGGCAACTACCTCGGTCGATAAGTTTGGCGAGCCACGCAGCGGGCCGCTGGCTTCCACTTCATCATTTCTTGCCGCTTCTAAATGCTCAACCGCAGCGATGGAGTTAGCATAGGCATCCGGGTAAAGGTTTTCACAGGTTTGGTTGTTTTTCTGCATCAAATCGGCAATTTGCGGCAGCTGACAGAAGGGAGCTTCCCCGTCGGCAAAGGCTTCATTGCCCTGGGCGGCAAACAGGGTGTTGATAGACTCGCGTGGGTTACCGTAATGAGCGACAACTTCTTCCAGGGTCTGGAAAGCACCGGTATGGCCATAAGGACCGGTTACGGCGATGTTAAGCAGCGTCGGCGGTCTGAAATGCATTCTGTCTTCAAGGTCGCCGGTGACATTTTCACGGCCAAAATCATGAGATGTGTCTGTGGTGCTGGCATTGCCTTTACCCGGTCCGAATTGCGGGAAAGCCACCAGGCGGTGTCCGCCCCCGCCTAAGGTATCATTGCGGTGACAACCAGCGCAGCCTGCGCCGCCGTCACGTCTTGAGCGGAAAAATACCAGGGCACCGGCTTTTTGCTGGTCGGTCAGGGCATCGCTGTCGCCGTTTAAGTAGGCTTGCCACGGGTTATTAACAAACACCATAGAGCGTTCATATTCCCCTAAGGCATCGGCGATGCGGTCAAAGGTAACTTCGGTATCGCCATAGGCCTGGGCAAATAGTGCCGGCCAGTTGCTGACATAGTCGCCGTCGCTGTTGTCAAACCTTGTGGTCAGCAAGGCCCTTAACGCCTGGTTGTCGTCTTCTGCGGCAAAATCGCCGCGCATTTCTTCTACCGAGGTAACCGGGAATCGTGCCTGCGCCGCGGCTAAGGTTGCGCCCGCGGGTAAGTTAGGATCTGCCAGGCGGTTACCGTCTTCATCAAGCGGGGAATCCGGGGTCACTATGCCCTGATTGCGACGGCGTTCCACCCGGCTGTCCCAGAACATGCGGCGGTTGTTCAAGCCTAAGTTAAAAACCGTAGGGGCATTTCGGGGCACGGCGGGCAGGTTGTTGGCATCGTTGTCGTTAAATCTGCCCAGACCCAGCAGGTCGTGGCTGCTGATATCAAGTGCATTGACGGCATCAACCCCCACAGATAAGGACAGGTTGTCACCGCCTCCTAACGTGGGGTGATGGCAGGAAACACAGGCGGAGCTGTTTTCACCGCCGAGGTTTTTGGCAAAGAATAACTGTTTGCCTAACTGAGCCCTTTCGTCTGTGATCTCCGGCAAATCCAGGTCTTCAACATCTATCGGGGAGATGTCACGCTCGGCGATCAGTGCCTGCAGGTTTTCTTCAGCGTTGACTAAGTTGGCATCGGCATCGATAGCGCCTCTGCCGCCACGGCCCTGGCCATTGCCACGCCCCTGACCATCACCACGGCCTTGGCCATCATTGCCGCGCTCTCCTCTTTGGCCATCCGCGCCGGGTCCGCCACGTGGTGGGGCTTCCTGTGCCTGGGATGGGAGTATCATTAAACTACTTAGCACTAGCATGCTTATACAAACGGCTTTATTCATTGTAATTACCTCTGACATCTATCTATTGTGTTTAACAGAAAACAAACAGGCTAAATAATGAAACGGGGGCTGATGACAATGTAATGGCGTGTTATCTATGCTTCGGTCTTTTAAGGAGACTCTTGTTGTACACGCCGGGTCACTTTTCGTTATTTAGGTCTTCCTTTACCCTAGAACGCATAAGTTCCGCTCAGGTTGACACTGAATGTAAAGAAAAGTAAAGAAAAGTCAAAAAAGGTCAGGATTGTAACCGGATTGCTTGGTTTGTGGTTAACTTTAGTTGTTGATATTTATGCTGTTTTGTTCGGTGCTGATATCTGGTGTTTAATTACAGTTTTATTTTATAAAAACTTACAAAAGGGATGAAAGGTACGAAACATTGCCCTTAATCAGAGCAAAATTTCTCAGATTTTATACCGGGTATTTGAGTGTAATAACGCTTCAAATTGCTCAACCGTTAAAGGTTTTGCCAGCCAGTAGCCCTGGCCATAGTGGCAGCCCATGTCTTTTAATAACTGCAGCTGCTCTGTGCTTTCTATGCCTTCGGCAATGACCTTAATGCCGAGTTTTTTGGCCATGACCACCATGGCTTCACAGATGATCAGATCATCACTGCCCTGTGACATTTTCTGAACAAAGCTTTTATCGATTTTTAAATAGTCGATATGAAATTTCTTCAGGTAAGAAAGAGAGGAATAGCCGGTGCCGAAATCGTCGATGGAAATTTCCATACCCGAGTGGCGCAGCTGGGCTAAACGTTGATTGACCTGGTCATAGTCATTCATTAACAGGTTTTCGGTAATTTCTAAAGTGACTGCATCGGCATCAAGCCGGTAGTTTGCTAACCAGGCAAGCCAGTTGGCCGAGCTGTCGGTATTATTGCGGTATTGCAGCGGAGAAGTATTAATGCTGATCTGAAAATTCTTTGCATACTGCTGGCGCCACTTGGCTACTTGCAAGCAGGCTTGTTCAAATACCCAGTTACCAATGTCAACGATGAGTCCGCTCTCTTCCGCCAACGGGATAAAATCTGTCGGGCTGATTATGCCGCGGCTGGGGTGATGCCAGCGCAGCAAGGCCTCGGCTTTATAAACCTCTTGACTGTCGATTTCAAAAATAGGCTGATAAAGCAGGCGTAATTCCTGGTTGTCGATTGCGTTTCTTAAATCATTGATCAAGGTGATGCGGTTTTGTATCGAGGCGCGCATACCCGAGGTAAAGTAATGGAAACAGCTGCGTCCGGCAGATTTAGCGCCGTACATGGCCTGGTCGGCATTTTTTAGCAGCTCATCAAGATCTGCGGCGTCATCGGGAAAGATGGCGATGCCCAGGCTGGCGGAAACATACACCAGCTCTTGTTGCAGTTGAAACGGCTGTGACAGGGAGGAAAGAATTTTACCGGCAATGTCCTCAATAAGGGCTTCATCCTTGAGGTCGGGTATTAAGATCAAAAACTCATCGCCGCCGAGGCGGGCAACGGTATCGCTTTCCCGGGTGCAGCTAAGGAGGCGTTTACCGCATTCGATCAGTAACTCATCGCCGATATTATGGCCGAGGGAGTCATTGACCGCTTTAAAATGATCTAAATCCAGACAGATTAACGCCAGTTTCTGCTGGTTTCGCCGACTGTTTTGCAGGGAGGTTTTTAGCAACTCACGCATCAGGTTACGGTTGGTCAAGCCGGTAAGGCCGTCAAAATTTGCCTGCTGCCAGATCAGCTTGTTGGCCTGGGCTCTTTCTATGGAAATACTGGCCAATGCCGCCGATTGCTCTATCAGATGAAAGTCCCTGGTAGAGGGAGCAGACTTTTCTTGATGGTATATGGCAAAGGTGCCGAGCACTTTGCCTTCGGGGTCGGTAATGGGCTCAGACCAGCAGCTGCCCAGTTGTGCCCGGGCGGCAAGTTCGGTATAAGGGGCCCAAAGAGGGTGGCTGGCAATATCTTCTACTACCACCCTTTTCCCGGTATAGGCACTGGTGCCGCAGGAGCCTACATTTTCGCCTATGGCTATGCCATCCACCGCTTGATTATAAAAATCGGGCATGCTCGGGGCCGAGCCTAAGGTGAGTTTAGTGCCGGTGTCGTCCATTAATAAAATGCTGCACATCATCTCGGGATATTCCAGCTCTACCCCGGTTACTATCGCGGTCAATATCGTTGTTAACGGCTCGGAGCGGGCGATTAATTCCAGTACCTGGTTGCGCAGCCGGTTGAGCTGTTCATTTTGTCGTAACCGGCTGACTGCCTGATGCAGCTGTTTTCTGGACTGGATGAGTTTTGCCGTGACCTGGCTTAAATCGGCGGCATTGACTTCCGACTCCGCCACTTTTGCCAGCTCGGTTAAAATGCTGATTTGTCCCGGTGTTAATGTTCTTGGCTGGTGATCTAAAATGCTCAAAGTGCCGATATTAAAGCCCTGGCTGTCTTTGATGGCGATACCGGCATAGAAACGCAAATGAGGCTCCTCTACCACCCAAGGTTTATCTGCTGAGCGGGAGTCGAGTAAGGTATCTTCTACCACCAAGACTTCATCGGTTAAAATGGTATAACCACAAAGACTTTGTGCCCGGGAGGTTTCCGTTAAATAAAATCCGGGGGAGGATTTAAACCACAGGCGTTTGGCATCAACCAAGCTCACCATGGCAAAGGGTACATCAAATACCTGCATGGCAATACGGGTAATACGGTCAAAACGCTCTTCGGGCGGGGTATCTAAAATATTCAGCGCCTGCAATGCCAGCAGTCTTTGGGTTTCATTTTTAAATAATGTTAAGTCAGGCAAGACTACATCCTTTCACTACGGCGCCGGCATCAATAATCTTTCTTTTTCCTTCGTTAAAGAGTAAGGGATAAAGGAAGGGGTATTTGCACACAAGATACATACCTTGAAAATTAAAACTTACTATTAAAGTCATTTTGATACCAGAGAAATCTGTAAAACCTGCTGTTTTGTGTGTTTATTAAACAAAAAAATGACAAGGATTAAAGCGATACGAATCAAAAGGCTAAGCAAAGCACTATGATTTTTAGCCCGCTTTTTCGGCGGCTGCCATGGTCTCATGGCTAGTTATTGCCGCCGGGTTATCGTATAGTGGTTAAGTCTTAAACAGTTTGGAATTCGCCTATAAGTAAATAATCCGGGCCTGATTGGCAGTACAGGTTATTGATTAGGTTAGTAAAGATAAAGTTTTTAGAAGAATAAGCACTTTTAATGGAGAAAATAGCTTGTTGTTTTGAAGTTGACTCCATGGTTTATGGAAATGATTGACGTAAAGGTTTGACGAATAATCTGGCGTGAAACTTGAATAGTCAAAGTAAAGAATCAATCAAAAGTGCTGTATTATGAACTTACATCGATTACTTACTTCAATTTGTCTTATTGTGCTGCTCAGCGGCTGCGCCACCCTGGATGTGCTGATGGTGAGTGCCACAGGGATCAGTTACCTGGTCAGTGGTAAATCCATTTCCGATAATATTGTCTCTGCTGTGATTGATGAAGATTGTGCTGCCCATAGGTTATTGTTAAATAAAGATGTTTGCATACCCACCAATCAACCTGCCGATATATTAGCTAATGATGGAGAAACCCGGATAGCAGCAAACACCTTGCCTGAACAACCCCGGAAAGAAGTTATAGCCGTAGAACAACCTGAGGTTTATCAATCAGGTAGCAACACAGTCATTGCCCGGGCGCTGGATCGCAGTGAACAATTTAAGCAGTTATTGCCTGTTGAAGATACCGGGGAGAATAGGGGACAAGCCCAGTCAGCAACAGCCCGACAAGCTTTGCCGCAAGAAGTCAGCGTAGCCAGTGAAATCGCCAAAAATATGACACCTCCGCACAGCTCAGCTGAGCACAATCATTATATTGAAAACCCGCAAACCTTTGTCGTGATCGGCAGCTTTAATGAACTGGCCTTTGCCCGGGAGCGGCAAATATCCCATCTGGCGTTAAATGCCGAAGTGGTCAGCAATTTACATAATGACAAGACCAAGTTCCGTGTCGTGGTTGGTCCTTATAATGAGCTGGACTCCGAGCAGTCGCTGACGCAATTGCCCGAATTGGAAAAATTCTCTCCCTGGCGCATAAACTTGTGTGCCAGCTCTATGGCGCCGCCGCCGTGTGAAAGTTCGGTTGTCGCCCGGGTGGAGTTTTAATTGCAGCCTGTGGTAAGGGATTTAGCCGGGATGTGCCGCGGCCAATAGTGCGCCGCGGTTATTGGTGGTAATAGCAGAACCGGTTTTCTTTATTCTGCCACCAGCTGTTCAAGTTTATAGCTGGCGTTATCCTGTCCTTTTTTCAGCTGGGTTTGCAGGTAAGGCAATATTGCTGTCAGCTGTTCTTTAAGCTGCCATGGCGGATTGACGATAAACAACCCTGTCCCCGTCATGCCGTACTCTTCGGTGTCCGGGCGTTGGCAAAACTCTACCTGAAGCAGGTTTTTCACCTGGCTGTCGGTGAAGGTTTTCTCCATCTCGTCTACCAAAGCCCGCTTTACCACGGGGTACCAGAGAATATAAGTGCCGGTGGCAAATTTGTCATAGGCCTTGATAATGGTTTTTACCGCTTTCGGATAATCTTCTTTTAATTCATAAGGCGGGTCGATTAATACCACACCGCGCCTGCTTGGCGGCGGCAGTAACGATAGTACCCCCTGGTAACCGTCAGACTGTTTGACATGGGCTTTGCGCCAGCGCTGGCAAAAATCGTTAAGGTAGTCGATATCGGTTGGGTGTAATTCAAATAAGTGGGCGCTGTCCTGGCGTCTTAATATTGCTTTGGCAATGCCGGGAGAGCCGGGATAAAGGCTGATCTCATGATCACTTGAACCCTGGTTCATATCCCGGATCAGCTCCAGATAGGGCAGCAGGGCTTCGGGTGTTGCTTGTTGTGTTTCGGCGGATAACAGCCTGGCGATGCCTTCTTTATATTCGCCGGTTTTCTGGGCATAGCTGTCACTGAGCTGATACATGCCGGCGCCGGAATGGCTGTCGATATAACTAAAGCCTTTTTCCTTGCGGGTCATATAATCGAGTACCAGGGTCAATACCGAGTGTTTTAAGACATCGGCGAAGTTGCCGGCGTGAAAGGCATGGCGATAACTAAGCAAGGTTCACCTCTTTAATGTGTTTGCTTGAATGTGTTGAACTCGCTGGAGTTTGTTGAATAAAATCGGAATTTCTCTCTGCACCCGGGCTTTTAAAGCCGGGGCAGAGGGAAATAAACAGGCGGATTAATTAAGCCTGCGATGCCAGGTATTCTTCGTAAGTACCGGCAAAGTCAACATAACCGTCTTCTTTAAGCTCGATAATACGGGTGGCCAGGCTGGAAACAAATTCCCGGTCGTGGCTGACGAACACCAGGGTGCCTTCGTATTTTTCCAGCGCCATGTTCAAGGATTCGATGGACTCCATATCCATGTGGTTGGTGGGTTCATCCATTACCAGGATGTTGGGCTTTTGCATCATCAGCTTGCCGAATAACATCCGGCCCTGCTCACCACCGGATAATACTTTGACGGACTTTTTGATGTCGTCGGCAGAGAACAATAAACGCCCCAGGTAACCGCGTACCACCTGCTCGTCGTCGCCTTCCTGACGCCACTGGCTCATCCAGTCAAATAATGTCATGTCATTTTCAAATTCATGGGCATGATCCTGGGCGTAATAACCGATATTATGGTTTTCGGACCAGTTGAATTCACCGGTATCTGTCTGGTAACCGGCTTCGCCCATCAGCAAACGCAAGAAGGTGGTTTTACCGATACCGTTTTCCCCGATCACCGCGATACGCTCACCGACTTCTGCCATCAGCGAGATATCTTTAAGCACATGATTATCGTCAAAGCTCTTGTTGATGTTTTCCATTACCAGGGCATTACGGAATAACTTTTTCTCTTGCTCAAAACGGATAAATGGATTGACCCGGCTGGACGCTTTTACTTCATCAAGCTGAATTTTATCGATTTGCTTGGCGCGTGAGGTTGCCTGTTTCGCTTTAGATGCATTGGCAGAGAAACGGGCAACGAACTCTTTTAATTCGCTGATTTGTGCTTTTTTCTTGGCGTTATCTGCCAGCAGCTGGGCACGGGCCTGGGTGGCTGCCAGCATATATTCGTCATAGTTGCCCGGATAAACCCGCAGCTCGCCGTAATCAAGATCAGCCATATGGGTACAAACACTGTTGAGGAAGTGTCTGTCATGGGAAATAATGATCATGGTGGAGTCACGTTCGTTTAAGGTTTCTTCCAGCCATTGGATAGTGTGGATATCCAGGTTGTTGGTTGGTTCGTCGAGCAATAAGATATCCGGATCGGCAAACAAGGCCTGGGCCAGTAATACCCGAAGCTTCCAGCCGGGAGCGACTTCACTCATTTTGCCATAGTGCTGTTCAACCGGAATACCGACACCCATCAACAGTTCACCGGCGCGGCTTTCGGCGCTGTAACCGTCCATTTCGGCATATTCAGATTCTAAATCGCCCACGCGCATGCCGTCTTCTTCGCTCATTTCCGGCAGGGCATAGATGCGGTCACGCTCTTCTTTTACTGCCCACAGTTCGGTATGGCCCATGATCACGGTATCGACCACAGAATATTCTTCGAAGCCGAACTGATCCTGGCGTAGCTTACCTAAACGCTCGTTCGGGTCCAGGCTGACATTACCGGACGTTTGCTCAAGGTCGCCCCCCAAGATTTTCATCAGGGTGGATTTACCACAACCGTTGGCGCCGATCAGGCCGTAACGGTTACCGCCGCCAAATTTCTGGGAAATGTTTTCAAACAGCGGCTTGGCGCCAAACTGCTGGGTAATATTATTTGCTTGTAACAAAGGTTTATCCTTTTGTATTTGATTCACCTTGAACAGGCCGATATAAAGTCGTGCCGAACAAGGTGTGAGTTAATTAAAAATTTGTTTGTGTTAATCCGTTACGCGGGTTTTTGTCCCTTTTTTCGGCCCGGTTTTGAACCCGGACCTTTACGGTCATTAAACTGGTTGCTGCTAAAGCGGGTCAGCCCCGGATTGGCTTTGCCTTTGCCATTTGTCCGGTTCGTGCGCCCAGGTGTTTTTTGTCCCGGCCTGTTTTGGCCCGGAGAGGTTTTATTGCCCTTGGCGTTATTTTTCCCTTTGGTATATTGCATGGTTTTTTCTGCACGGCTCTCTGCCGGTACCAAACAACCTTCTTTTGAGCCGATAAGCTTACGCGCCAGCCCCATTTTGGTGATGGCTTCACGGATGATCGGCCAGTTGGCGGGATCATGGTAGCGTAAAATCGCCTTGTGCAAGCGGCGCTGCCGTCCGCCTTTGGGCACGGTGACGGCGTCGCTGTGCTTTTTCACGTTTTTCAGCGAGTCCAGCTCGGTATGGTACAAGGTAGTGGCATTGGCCAGCGGCGACGGATAAAAGTTCTGCACCTGGTCCAGCTTGAAGTTATTTTCCTTTAACCACAGCGCCATATTGATCATATCCATATCTGTGGTGCCGGGGTGGGCGGAGATAAAGTAGGGGATCAGGTACTGTTTTTTACCGGCTTCTTTGGAATAGAAGTCGAACATTTCCTTGAACTTGTAATAGCTGCCCATACCAGGTTTCATCATCTTACTTAACGGGCCCTGTTCGGTGTGCTCGGGGGCAATTTTTAAATAACCGCCGACATGATGACGGGCCAGCTCTTTAACATAGTTGGGGTCTTCCACCGCGAGATCGTAGCGCACCCCCGAGGCGATCAGGATTTTTTTAATGCCTTTCACCTTACGGGCCTTGCGGTACAGCTCTATGGTCGGGGTATGGTCGGTATCCAAATGGCCGCAAATGGTGGGCCAGACACAGGAAGGCTTACGGCAGGTGGCCTCGGCCTTGGGGCTTTTACAGTTTAACTTGTACATGTTGGCGGTCGGGCCGCCGAGATCGGAAATTACGCCGGTAAAGCCGGGCACTTTTTCCTTGATGTCTTCAATTTCCTCTATGATAGATTCCTGCGAGCGGCTCTGGATAATACGGCCTTCGTGCTCGGTGATGGAGCAGAAGGTACAGCCGCCGAAACAGCCGCGCATGATATTGATAGAGGTTTTGATCATATCATAGGCGGGGATTTTGGCCGAGCCGTAGGCCGGGTGCGGTACCCTCTGGTAGGGCAGGCCGAAGACATCGTCCATTTCCTGGGTGCTTAGCGGGTAGGCCGGCGGATTTAACCAGATAATGCGGTCGCCGTGGCTTTGCACTAAAGGTTTGGCTGAGCCGGGGTTCACTTCCTGATGGAAAATACGCGAAGCATGGGCGTAAAGCACTTTGTTACTCTTTACCTGATCATAGGTAGGTAAATTAATATAGGTGGTTAGCCAGGGTTTGGCTTTGTTATCCCAGTTTTTATTCTGGTATTTGGCACTGATATGCTCGGATATTTCCACCACCTGAGGAGTTTTGGAAACATCTTTGGCGATATCGTCTGCGCTGCTTTGTTCTTTATTGCTGTCGCAGCTTGCTGCACTCATGTCCTGATAAGGACTGGGAATAGGGTCTATCTTGCCGGGCTTGTCGATATTGCGCGAGTCTATGCCTTTCCAGCCGGGCAGGGGCTGTTTGGCCAGAAATGCGCTGCCGCGGACATCGGTAATGGTTTTAACATCTTCGCCTTTGGCGATGCGGTGGGCAATTTCCACCAACGGGCGTTCAGCGTTGCCATAAATAAGCAGGTCGGCCTTGGCATCGAATAAAATCGAGCGGCGTACTTTATCGGACCAGTAATCGTAATGGGCGATGCGGCGCAAGCTCGCTTCTATGCCGCCAATGACCACAGGCACATCTTTGTAGGCTTCTTTACAGCGCTGACTGTACACCAGTACCGCGCGGTCGGGGCGTTTGCCGCCTTCGTTATTTGGGGTATAGGCATCGTCATGACGCAGGCGGCGTTCGGCGGTATAGCGGTTGATCATCGAGTCCATGTTGCCCGCGGTAACGCCATAAAATAAGTTGGGTTTGCCAAGCTCCATAAAGGCGTCTTTGGAATGCCAGTCGGGCTGGGCAATAATGCCGACCCGAAAGCCCTGGGCTTCGAGCATACGGCCGATAATCGCCATACCAAAGCTAGGGTGGTCGACATAGGCATCACCGGTAACCAGGATAATGTCGCAGCTGTCCCACCCCAATTGGTCCATTTCCTGGCGTGACATAGGTAAAAATGGCGCAGAGCCATAACATTCCGCCCAGTATTTGGGATATTCGAATAACTTTACTTGCGGTAATGGGATCATATTTTTTGCTCTGGCCTTGCCTGTGTTTCAGTTCATCTAGCGGCTTTTATGATTTCGCTCATAAAACACCTATAAATACTTACCGTTTTTGCACCTGCCGCTGACTTGATGGAAACGTAAGCGCGAAACGGGCGCGCGATTATAGCAAAATTCGCCGCCGTTAGCATGTTAATTTTAAACGTACAGTTATGCTTACAGGTACGGGGTTTTCTCTACCTTGGTTTGCGACAAGCGGGGGAAATACGGCGGTAATTGCCGTATACATTGACGGCGAATACTTTTATTATTGAGCGCATTGAATTTTTCCCAAACACCGGACGTTATTTTAATAACAATAAGCATCTACATCTTATGAAATTACAATTACTCGCCGCCGCAATCAGCTTTTCTCTGGTTGCTTGTGCCGCTAATCAAAATACCCCGTCATCTGTCAGCCAACCGGAAAAAGCTGACGCAGTGGTTAAAGCCGCGCCTGCAGCCGGTATGGAGAGCAGTGATACTATTACCCTGAAACAGATAATGGCAGATCCCGACTGGTTAGGGCGTGCGCCCGAGTCCTGGTACTGGGGAGATGACAATCAGACGGTATTTTTCAAACAAAAACGTGAAGGCTCTCCGATCAGGGACTTGTACCGCAAAACGACCGGTAGTGAAGGCAATGGCGAGCAGGTGTCATTAGCCAACATGCACGCCGCCTCTGATATGTACGCGGTAACCAATGATAACGGCACCCTGGAAGCTTATGAGTTTGAAGGTAATGTTTTTGTTAAAGACCTTGCCAGCAAGAAAGTTCGCCAGTTAACCTTTACTTCGGCTTATGAATATTCTGTGATGTTCCTTGCCGATGGCAATATCGCCTACCGGGCGGGCAATACCTTTTATCGCCATGACCTTAAAACCAACCAGGTAACCGAGCTGGCCAACTTACTGATTGCCGACGAGCCGGAAGGCATCAAGGAGCCGGATACCTATATCGGCAAAGAGCAGCACAAGTTAATCGACTATGTTGCCCTGCAACACAGGAATGCCAAGTTAGCCAAGCAGCAAAAAGACGCGCTGAAAAAAGGCAACAAGGCCATCACCAAAACAGACTTTTATCTGGGCGAAGGCAATAAAATTGTTCACGCCAGCTTATCGCCTGCCGGGGATAAATTATTTGTCAGCATCGCCGATGACGTGGCGGATCGTTATCCGAACGATATTATGCCCAACTACATTGCCGGTGATGCCCAGATAAAGTCACAGCAGGTGCGCTCGCGGGTATCTGATAACCGCAAATACAGTGAAACCCTGCTGATGTTGGATTTAAACAGCATGGAAAAAGCTGAGCTGAGCTATGAGAGCTTACCCGGTTTTGACCAGGATGTGCTGGCCAAAGTGCGTGAAGAAAACCATCAGCGTGAGGGCAAAGAATATACCTCGGAAAAACAGCCGCGTGATATTCATGTGATTCGCGCCAACTTCCCGATCCAATGGCATAAAAACGGCCAGCAATTGGCGGTAATGCTTGAAGCCTGGGATAACAAAGACCGCTGGATTGCCACGGTAGACTTTAAAGACAACAGCCTGGTTTCTCAGCACAGGTTGCACGACGATGCCTGGATCAACTGGTCGTTTAACGAATTTGGCTGGCTAAATAACAGCGATAAGCTTTATTACCTGTCAGAAGAAAGCGGCTACTCTCATGTTTACGTGAAAGCCTTAGGTGAAAAAGCCAGCCAGCTGACGAGCGGTAAGTATGAAGTACGTGATTTGACCTTATCAAGAGACGAGCAAACCCTGTACTTTAAAGGTAATAAAAAGCACCCGGGCATTTATGAAATCTATTCCTTAGATATTGCCAAAGGTGAAGTTACCGCGCTGACTGACCTGGGCGGAAAAAACGATTACCAGCTGAGCAATGATGAATCTAAGCTGTTAATAGAACACTCTGAAATTACCATGCCGCCGGAGTTATATGTGCAAGATGCCGTTGCCGGGGCAACAGCGGTGCGTTTAACTCATACCGTTTCTGAGAAATTCCTGAGCCTGCCGTGGACGGCACCTTCCGTGGTAGCCATTCCTTCAAGCCATCAGGAACAGCCGATATATACCAAAGTGTATCTGCCGAAGAACTTCGATAAAAGTGCAGAAAAACGCCGCGCGGTGATGTTCACCCATGGCGCCGGTTATCTGCAAAATGCCCATTTGGGCTGGTCGGTTTATTTCCGTGAATTTATGTTTAACAGCATGCTGGCCCAGCAAGGCTACGTGGTGATGGATCCTGATTATCGGGCATCGGAAGGTTATGGCCGTGACTGGCGTACCGCCATTTACCGCCACATGGGTAAACCGGAAGTGCAGGATATGCGTGATGCGGTGAACTGGGTGGTAGAGAATGCCAATGTTGATAAAGACAGGGTAGGGACGTACGGTGGTTCTTATGGCGGTTTCCTGACCTTGATGTCGCTCTTTACCGACCCTGACTTATTCCAGACCGGTGCGGCGATTCGCTTAGTGTCTGACTGGGCACATTATAACCACGGCTATACTTCCAATATTTTGAATACCCCGGAAGACGATGCCATTGCCTATGAGCGCAGTTCGCCGATTTATTTCGCCGAAGGTCTGACCAAGCCATTGCTGATCAATGCCCCTATGGTAGATGACAATGTATTCTTTCAGGATACCGTGCGTTTGGTGCAAAGATTAATTGAGTTGGAAAAACAAGACTTTGAAACAGCAATTTATCCGGTGGAACCGCATGGCTTTGTTCAGCCAAGTTCCTGGTTGGATGAATATCGCCGTATATACAAGTTGTTTGAAACTAAGCTGTAAATAGTTAAGTTTTTTGTGTAAGGCCGGCATTAGATAAATGCCGGCCTTTTTGTTTATAAATCACTTAAAGGGCTGCGCACCCCATTGGCCCCGGCCTGGATGACATGGGCATAAATTTGAGTGGTACGCACATCGATATGACCCAACTGTTCTTGCACAGTACGAATGTCACAGCCACGTTGTAATACTTTTTGCAGCTGCTTATTTGGTGCTTTAGCGCTTCAACCAGCTCTTTGGCTAAGGTGACCCTGCGGTGCTTATTGCCTTTACCAGGCCATATCAACAGGCATAGATAATCAAAATCTATATCTTGAATTCGCATTCTTACTGTTTCCATTAACCACTGCCATATATGAGTTGAGCCTGTAAAGAATATTGTGCTGCTACCGCATTCAATAAGGCTGTTATTTCTTCCTGTGTAAGTACCCTAGGTAGCTTTGCTTGTTGTGATGATTTATTGAAATCCAGATTCAGGGCTATTGCTTGAGTGCCTGGAGCAACATTGTTTTGTGCTGACAGGTAAGTTAAAAAATGCCCAACATCATGCTCACCTAAAGCTGAAGGATGCTTTTTGTTATGAAAAAGGATATATTTCTTCACCCAGTAAAGGTACGTTTCTATGGTTCTTTTGGCATATCTGCGGGTGATCATAAATTCATTGATATAGGCTAAGAATGGAGATTGGGACATTGATACTGTCCTTTTGGGGGGCTGTGTTTTTATACCGTATAGGTGTTCTTTAATTGATGGCTTTATTAGACGGAAAAAAAGGTATTTTCCTTATTTCTTTAATTTTCGAAATAACACCAATGGCTTGATATCATATAGGTAAATGTATATTTTACAATTTGTTAAATTATTTATAGACGGGAAAAAACAGTGTTTAAATACGGTTTTTGCCGACTGTTAAGCTGTTAAGTACCAAGAAAATGAGTTTATATTTTGACCTCACAAAATGAAGAAAATTTAAAGTTAGTTCATGTCCCCGCTTTGGTCGCGGTTTTACTAAATGCTGAAGAAAAAAAGGGGTCTCCTTTAACAGAGCAAGAAGCTATAGGTATAAGGGACTCCTCGCAATGTATGGCTATGCCATTTGATGTTGCTGAGAAAGTAGCCCAAGAAAGAGGGTATGCTGATATAGATCCTGAAAATTGTTGGGCCGAGTGGCAAAGTGTTAGATTGGAACTGGTTTAAGGTACTTAACAAGGGCTTCAAACATCGCGCACTTTGTGCGCTGGACTAGCAACAAGTTGCTCGCCGTTTAGGCCTGTGTTATGTGTCATGAGGGATTGAATTGCAAATTGCCGGAATTGTTATAGTTTTGGTGGGCTTCTTGATAGGGGCACTAAACTGGGTATTGTTTATCAGGCGTAATATTCGAAAGGGAGGCCCATCGGCAGTACCTATTGTTACTTTAGTATTTGTGTTATCGGGCAGTTTTACTATCGGTGAATCTGAAATTAAGCAGTATCTTTGGTTAATACTTTTCATTGATTTCACGGCATTACCTATGTTGTTACTTTTAGCATATAAGTCGTTAAGAGAAAAAAGTGGCCAATCAAGTAACACATAACAAGCAAATTACTCGAAGCTATTTTCCGTTGCTTCGCAACTACAAATCGCCCGGTGTTTAGGGCGTTAGACATTCCTGATGAAACTCTATGTCTAAAAAATCAAAAACATATTTTGAGAGTGAGCTGGATCGTATATATAGCGATAATTCATTACGACCAGAGCAGTATGTACAAGTAAGGCAATCAAAGGCTTTCATGGAGAAATTCTATTCTGAAAGGGTAGAGCTAAATGATCTGGCTAAAGCGGCATTTATGTCTCGATTTCATTACGTCAGAGTGTTTCAGCGCGTGTACGGTTTAACACCCAGAGCCTATTTAAGAGATTTACGTATCTCAAAGGCCAAGACCCTGATAAGAAAAGGTTTATCTGTCACTCAGGTTTGCTTTGATATTGGTTATGAAAGTGTGCCAACCTTCTCATCAGTCTTTAAAAAGTGTACGGGTTATACTCCAAGAGAGTATCGGCGCCTCCATAACAGCAATCTAGAATAAGTATTCCGATCTGATCCTGACTATTCTTAAAGCGTTCTGAGTTTAGTAGAGAGTTTTGAAGATATGATCAAAATATACGTCACGAGTGTTCCTGTTGAGGATCAAGAAAAAGCGTTAGATTTTTACACGCAAGTATTAGGCTTTATCAAGAAAAAAGATGTCCCCCTGGGAGAGTACAAGTGGTTAACGGTAGTATCCCCCGAAGAGCAATCTGGAGTAGAGCTTTTACTAGAGCCTATGGCTTTTGAACCTGCAAGGTTGTACCAACAGTCCCTGAAAGAGGCCGGTATTCCATGGACCTCCTTTGCTGTTGATGACATCGAAAAAGAGTATGAGAGACTCTCCAATCTGGGGGTAGAGTTTTCGATACCCCCCAGGGAAGCAGGAAACGTCATGATTGCCGTGCTTGACGATACGTGCGGAAATTATATTCAGCTGATGCAAGAACTATAGAAGCAACGCGAATTCAGCAGTTAACACAAAACAACTAGATTCATGGGAAGCTTACGGCTCCCATGATTTAGGCGTTGGTATGACTCACTAAGTCGCTCTCGGCTATAAGAGCCACTCCCTTCCCAAATAGTGTCCTTTTATGCCGTGGGCGATTTACGCAGGCCTAGATTTCCCCTCGCATATATTCCAGAAACAGTGTACCCAATATCTTCGCGAGCGTGGCTTGGGTTTCTTCTTTGCCTACAATAGCCGAGACACTTCTTTCATAAACCTCAAGGGCAATTTTCATCGCTTTGTCGTTTGCTATTTCCGCTTTGTTTTTTCCGCGCATGTAATCAACCATTATGGATATTTCAGAGCCGAAATCACGTCTCATAATTTCTGTTAGTTTTTCAATTTTGCTTTCAACAGGATCATCGCCAGGAATAGAAAAATCAGACTCCGCCCTCGTCATCATGAATTCTGTGCAAGCGAGAAATAAAGACTCCTTGTTGGGAAAGTAGTGGTACAGCGCACTTTTTGACACACCTAGATGATCTCCAATTTTCCTCATGCTGGTAGCGGTATAGCCATATTCAGCAAAATAGCTTGCCGCCCGACTGACTAAGTCTTCTCGATATGCTTCGTGATTAACAATTTTAGGCATGGTAACTATCTTTTTTCTTTTATTTAGACCGAGTGTACGAAAAAGATTGACACATCTTAATCGGGATGTCTAGAATATTTATATCGACCAGTTGGTCGAAATAAGATTCAGCAACTATTCACGACAAGGCGGACCAGATGGCTAACTTCTTATCAGCATTTTCAAGAGAGTTTTTAGGCGAAACACCGACACAAAAAGATAAATTGACAATATTTAGTGTAACTACGGTATTGCTCGCGCTAATCGGCTATTACAACTCAGCTGAGTTAACCGATATCGCTCTTTGGCAGTCAATTTTATTTATGCTTATGGCTTTCGATATCATTGCAGGAGCCATAGGAAACTTTACAAAATCCAGTCAGCAGTGGTACAAAAATAAACCGAAGAAAAGAGTGATGTTTTTGTTTGAGCATTTCATTCATATTGGTTTATTGGTTTTAGCCGTAGGGCATGCATGGTATTGCTTCGGCCTGTTAGCATTCACAATTGTTGCCGGGCTATTCGTAAATTATACCGAGACATTGAAGCAACAAGAAATTAATGCTGCATCGGTCATTTTGATTGGCTTAGTCATTTTCTATGTGGTTTTTCCTGCTCCGCCATTATTGGCATGGTTGCCATCGATTTTTCTATTGAAGCTGGTTATGGGGTTCTCTGTCAGAAGGGAGAGATAATCCATTTTAATCAACAAAGTCGGACATTAATCAGACTAAAAGCTACTGGCAATTTGGGCACTAATCACTCATAACAAGGCAAAGTACGGATTATAAAAGGGTAGGCGAAGCCCGAGTTTTTAAAGTCCGTATATTACGGTACTATGCTTCTATGAGATATCTAGCGCTAGTCATTAGCTTTTTAGCCATTTCCGTTATGGGAATATATCAAACAAATATAACTATTAATAAAATTTGGGGTAACCATGAAACCTTTGGATATTGCAATCCGCTACTTTAAATTATCAAATGAAAGCGATTTTGATGAGATAACAAAAATGTTTTGTGAGCACTCGACATTCTATTCCGCGAAACATGAATTGTTTCTTGGAGTCAACGATATTATGGCCATGCAACGAGTGCATCATGGCTCTTATAAACAACTCCAATGGAAAGTTAAAAGTGTCGAGGAAGTAAAACCTGGCATTATCCATTTCGATTTTGACTTTGAAGGTGAAACTCAAGCTGGTGAGCGTATAGAGTATTCAGGCTTGGAGGATGTTGTAATTCATGCTGGAAAAATTCAACATATCCATGTTCGGCTTAAAGATGCATCTCGCAGCTAAATACTCATACAACAAGAGTGTCATGCAGGGATTTTCATAAATACTGCTGCGCGTCGAAACTTTTATTGATACCTTCATACACAGGCCTTGGTACAAGGTGTATTCAAATTGAGATTAACATGCATTTATTTATTGGCGGCCATTATCTTGTCTGCTATCTCTTTTTTGGGAGGTTCTTATTGTAGAGGTTGGCATTATTGTACCAATCTATATGCCATGGATTTAGAGTCTTTTTTCTTTGCGCTATTGGCAATAACTTTTCTACTATTAAGCTTCAAAAGGCTATTCACGAAAACTGACTTTACAGAAGATGAAGCAGTTATAATTGAAAGGTCTTTTTATTTAAAAGATGTAGTTGAGTAGATTTATACATAACAAAACCTGTCCGAGGAATGGTCAAGCCGCTATGCGATAGAGTAAGAATATACATTTAATCGCTATAAATAGCTTTTTGGCTGTCCGCCGTTTTTACAGCCTTTCTCAGCACTTGATATGGTGGTTCGAGGTACAAAAGCTGCCAAAGAACCTTTAAGGGGACTTTGGCAGAAACCAAATATTGCCGAGCAATTAATTACGGCCGCCAGTACCGCGACACTCTTCTTCTCTCAGGTCATCAGCAATTCTTTTGCAAAAGCTCTCAGGTGTGCCGCCTTCGATACAGCTAGCATACCAGCCATCTACCCAACAACTATAATTAGCCTGAGACGCCGTGCTAAAAACAAAAGCTGAAGTCATAGTAGAAACAAGCGCGAAAAGCTTTAATTTAGATTTCATTATTACATTTCCTTATACTTTATATTGTATGCAATTTGTGTTGCGAAAGCATGTTAACATGGTTTTTACCTTTATTTAAATGAAATTTTAATTGTTTGGTTGTTATGATTATCAGGAGTTATTGCGATTCATTTAGCACTTTTATGCGCTTACTATGTCCATTTCAGCAGAAAACTAAAAAACAAAGGTGACTTCCTTATTGCATGTGTTGCATATGGTTTGTCAGCAGCATATAAATTTTTAGGTGTCCAAAACTGTTAGTAAATCTTGAGGTTCTATGGTTATGAAAATAAACAGTTTCGTGCCCGGCAAAATTGTCGGACTAGCGCTGCAGATATAGACAATAAATATGATAAAAATAGCCGATGAGTGTTGCGTTAGTTTTTAAGAAAAATGTAATGAACATTTTAATAGCAACGATATAGTTGTTAGCCAGATTTTTTTTCTTATGCTTATGATAAACAAGTAAATTTATGTTTCGTACGTTAGCTTGTTCAAGCAATGATATCTCATGAGAAATCCATCTCAAATTAATTATAAATAAAGACCCTTTTACTGTTGATTTAGCCAGTTTAATGGTCTTTATTTAGAGTGCTACCCATTCAACAAAGGAGAGCATTTACCTCAATATTTTCGATTAAAACACCGCTGTTATCCTGCAAGTAAAGCCGTAACAGCAACAATCAAAGTCGCAACCCCTGAGTGCGCCAACACTCAGAGGTCGCTAACCACAACGAACTAATCAGGAGTACGTCATGGCTGAATGTCATCATACGTCAGAGCCAGGCTCGGCAAAAGTAAAATATCCTATTTATCGACAACTTACCGTGTTGGAGACCACCTGCGAGTCAGCAGGGAAAACCCGCGGTATCGGCATTAACTATGTTCCGGTTCATCTGGAACCTTGCATTGTGCTCAGGGGCAAGTGGCTGCGACAAGCCGGTTTTCCTGTTGGCCATAAAGTCAGTGTTGTGATAAATCAGGAAGAAATTATCATCACACTTAAGAATGTCACACTTGAATAGGCTTATGTAGAGCCGGATACCTGAAAGCGTGGTGTTTTTTTATTGATAAGCAATAAGCCGGGCGGCTGCAGTTAACCGCTGCCACCAGCCTGGCTTAGTCATCAATACAATTTGGGCTGTCCAAGTTTTAATTACTTCTTGGTTATTTGCTTAGTTATTTGCATAGTAATGTCCTAACTATGGCGTAACCCTTCACTAGGTTCCTGCTTGGGATAGTTGCACGGTAGCGATTAACAAGCTGTCTTTATTGGCCTGGTATGAGGGTCGGCTTTGGTTAAACAGCAAGAATAAAATCAGGGTTAATGTGATTAACAGGCTGATTATCAGCAGTATTTTTTTACTTAATTTATTTTTTTATTCGGCCTACCTATATCCATAATCTATTCGATGTATTAATGTTCATGCTTGTTATAAAGAGGTGCTGATAGGGCTACTATAGAAAGGTGCTTAACGTTAAAACGGGCAGGAAAAGTAAAAATTAGACGGGGGGAGATTTTACAAAAGTTTACACGCGATTTTGCCCAAACCCTGTATCTTGAACACTTAGGATATAATCACCCTGGATGCTTCTCCCGGCAGTATCAATAACAACAATAAGGTAATAATTTGAGCATCAAACCTAAACTTCTTATCGTAGAAGACGAACCCCATATCTTAAGAGGCCTGACCGATTTATTTATCTTTCACGGATATGAGGTTGAAAGCGAGAGCGATGGCCAAAAAGGCTTAACCCGGGCATTGGCCGACCAGTATGCCTGCATTATCCTGGATGTGATGCTGCCGTCTATCAATGGTTTTGAAATTTGTAATAAGCTGAGGCAGCACTCCCGCACCCAGCCCATTATGATGTTGACGGCAAAAAATTCTGAAGAAGATATTATTAACGGTTTGACGCTTGGCGCTGACGACTATGTTGCCAAGCCGTTTTCCACTTCTGAACTGGTGTTGCGTGTCAATGCTCTGATCAGGCGTTCGGGCTGGACCGGCACTGATAATAAGTTGGTACTCAGTGATGGTGTGTTTATTTGTACGCAAACCCTTACCGGCAGTTCTTATCAGCAGAAAATAAAATACACCCGCCGCGAAGTGGAGATCTTAGATTATCTGCAGCGTCAGCATAAGCCTGTTTCCCGCGATGAGTTGCTCAGGCAGGTATGGGGCTATAAAACCACCAGCGATATCGATACGCGCACGGTTGATATCCATATCGCCAAAATCCGCAAGAAAATAGAGACAGATCCCAAATCTCCCCGGCATTTAGTGACCCACCGCGGTGAAGGCTATCAGCTGTATGTTGTTTAACGGGATGTTATTGAAAAGGGTAGATAGTTAAAGTGCGGTTTTTTCCAAATAATCGATTACTTAATTATGCTCAGCGCTTGCGCCGGTTACGTTATTTAGCCATAGGTTTTTTGCTGTTTTTATTAATTCCCCTGGGGATCTTGCTGTATTTCGGTTTTTTGCAAATCGAGAAAAATTTACTCGAACAGTATCAGCGTGAAGCAAGCAGCCTGGTTCAGGTAACAGAAAGAACCTTGGCGAAAAGAAGAATGCTCACCAACGCCTTGTCGGCGGACGCATTTGAGTATTATCAGCAGGTGTATAATCCGGTTACCCGGCAATCGCAGCAGGTGTTGTCGCCTCTGGCGCAATTAGACTTTGCCCAGCCAAAAATTTCGCAACAACTCAACGGACTAGTCGGTTTTTTTCAATATAACAGCCAGGGAGCTTTTAACAGTCCGGTCTGGCCCTATGTTTTATCCGACAGCAGCCTGTCTGGAGATGATGCGGATAAGGTCGGGCAACAGCTATCAGAGCAGAAGTTAAACCCGGCGTTGGGCCCTGAATTGCTGGTACGCAAAGAAACGGCAGTTAACATCTATCAGATCCTGTCTCAATCCAAAACAATACAGCAACTGCTCCACCGTGGCTTAGGTGAAAAGCAGTATTTATTTACTATGGCTTTTGATATTCCCGGTTACTTTATTTTCTACCGGGTGGTGCCTGTGGCCGAGCAAACGCGATTGCAGGGTTACCTGGTGGAGCGCAAACCTTACCTGTCCCAACTATTCGCCGATGAGCTGGCACACAGAAGCTTTGATAGCCCGGTATTAGTTACACTGGAGGATGTAAACTACTCCACAGGGGCTGAGTACTTTTTCTCCCAAAACTTGGCTGACGGCCAGGTAAAAGTGAGTCAGGGGTTACAAGCAGATCCGCGTTTTCAGCAACAAGTCATATACAGTAATATGCTGCGCTGGCCTTATGATGGTTATTCCCTGTCCCTGTCGACCAACTCGCTCCCTATGACACCGGCTATGGTCTATAGCAGCGTTTTTATTATTGTGCTGATTGTGGCGATTTTGTCTGCCTGTTATGGCTTTTATCGTCTGAGTGTCAAGCAGCTGGCATTAGGTGAGCAGAGGCTTAACTTTGTCTCTTCGGTCAGCCATGAGCTAAAAACCCCGCTTACCTCCATTCAAATGTATTCGCAAATGCTTAAAGAGGGCACGGTCATATCCGAAGAATATCAGAAAGAGTATTACGAGTTTATCTATGCTGAAAGCGAGCGCCTGACGCGTTTGATCAATAATATTCTGCAGCTTTCTAAACTTAGCCATCAGCAACAGGCTGTACAGCCGGAGCATACGCCGCTGACGGTTTTACTGGATATTATTCGCTCTAAAACATCGTCGATAATTGACAAGCATGGCTTTCGGCAAAATATGATGGTTGAAATAGCTGACGCCGAGCAGATGCTGGTTTTTGTTGATAAAGACGCCTTTTCCCAGGTGATCATTAATATTACTGACAATGCCGTTAAGTTTTTTGACCAGGAGCAGGTCAATGATGCCGGCCGGCAAAAAATTGATTTTATCTTTCGCCGGCATCCCAAGTCTAAGCAGCTGATCCAAATGGAAATACGGGACTATGGTCAAGGAATAACCCTGGAGCAGGAAAGTAAGATTTTTGAACTTTTCTATCGTGGCGGCGATGAATTAACCCGGACCACCCAGGGAACGGGGATAGGCCTGGCCTTAGTGAATGAACTGGTATCGGCGCAGCAGGGAGAAATTAAGGTGGAAAGAAGAGATCCCGGGCTGGCGATGCTGCTTTCATTTCATGTTAAATGCTGATTAACAGGCCCAGGTGAAAACTCACTTAAGCTGGCAGTATGCTATGTAGATCATCAACTTGCTGCCTTTGTTGTGCCGGTAGAGTACACTAGTGCCAGCAAAGGAAGCTGTGGCTTTGTTAATTGAGCTATGCGTTGGGCCAGGTTAAATTTGAGCCAATTGCCGAGTTAAGACGAGTCAGAAAAGAGCTGTCGAGGTTTTATTATCCGTATCCGCTTTTGTTTAAGCACCAGGGGGAATAATGAAGGAGGCTGCGTAATATCGTCTGGCTGTTATCTCTTTAAATCGCTATTATTTTCAAATCATTAAAGTGTTATTCACCAGGAAGGAATAATTAAATGCCGCAGTCTGTAGCCATTACCATTGCAAATGAATTCTCAAGTATTAAGCCATTAAAGAACAGAACACCGGAAACAACAGATGAAGCGGCAAAAGATGCTTTTGCTTTATTATCCGAATATCGGGATGGAGGAGTGTATATTGCCGATTACTCTGGTTTTAGCGAATGGGAAAGGCATCCTCAAGGGGACGAATTTGTTCAAGTGATAGCCGGTAATACCCGGCTTATTCTTTTGGAAAATAACCGGGAAAAGGCTCATAGTTTATCTGCCGGACAGATACTGGTGATCCCGCAAGGTGTTTGGCACAGGTTTGAATCACCTGACGGCGTTAAGGTGATGACGATAACACCTCAGCCAACAGAGCACAGCATTGAATTTCCAGGAACAACTTAAGCCACAAGTAGCGGTATTTACCGGCCAATAACCCACCTGATGCGTGCCTGTGGGTTAAAATTTACCCTTTTTTATTGTTATCACCTGTCTTTAACGCGCTAATTCATACGACTAACCCCCTGTGTGCGCTGGAATATTAATTGCTTTGCTTATCTCCCGTACTTTCAACCAATGACTTGTCTGTGCCATGGATACGACTAGGGCAAAACTTGTTTCCCGGCCTTTGCCGAAATCGCTGCAAACCAGCAGCGCCAGCACCGTAATAAATGTATCGGAAAAAGGTGCTCACGCCCATAAACCTTCAACCTTTAATGAAGATCCCACTTTGCAGCAGGGGCATATGCTGGGAAAACATACGGATTTTAGCGGCGAAGCTCGGGTTGCCCAGGTACTGCGCTGGACCAGTACCTCGGCCCTGATAGCCAATGATATTTTTAAAAGCAGTTCGGAAACCGACAAAAGCCGCAAGAGAAAAGCCAATACGCCGGAGGCCCAGTCTACTGTTATCGGCGGACGTTTGATCATAGGTACCAATGCCGAAGACGACAGTCATATTCCTGCCCAGTTACAAAAGTTGCTGTCAGATAAAAGTTTGGTCAAAAGCACGGTTGAAGACTTGGAAGGGCAGTCAGAAGGTTATGTCAGCCAGGCGTTATTTGCCGAAAGTGATGAGGAGCGGGATAAACTGTTGGAGCAATCCCGCGTCGGATATCAGCAGGCCCGTCACCTGAGCCAGCTGCATCAATTTGTGAGCGATGACAGTGTTTTCAGTAACTTTGCCGGTCAGGCGCGCCAGGAAATTGCCGACCATTACGAGCAGCAAAATGCCGACAGTACCGGCAGCGCCGAAAGTTATATGTATGGCCTTAAAAACCGGCAAAAAAGTACCAGCTCCATGTTCCGCAACCTGCGCTCAAGCCTTAAGGGCGGCGGTACTATCGACATGGCTACCAATACCAAAGGTAAACATGCCGAGCAGCGCATTGTCGAAGATGTGTTAAAACATCACGATGTGGAAGTTGAACGTACCAAGGCGGCCAGAGGTTTTACCGTGTTCTCAGATACGCCACCGCCGGATCACCTGAATATGGTGGTGGCAGGCACCAAACCGCCTTGTGCTATGTGCGAAGTTACCGAGCAGGCAAGGCAGCAGGTGGCGCAATCTCCCACCAGGGAAAGCAGTCCGCTGGTGATGCGACGTTTTAAAGACGAGCATTACCAGACGGGGAATTTATTTCCCGGTAAATACACTAACACCGAAGATACCCATGTGCATGGCCGCATGAAAGCGCAATTTAGCTCGCCGGATACCTTCCCTAAAACACGGGTGACTGCCCGCAAACGTGCCGACAGTGTCGCCAATTTTAAAGCTTTTAAAGATTTATAAGCATTAAGGTTAACCGGCTTAAGGTGGGTTTATATCTTTTATGAAATCAGCTACTTATTTATTACGCTTTTAACTGTCTGCCTAACTAGAGTATGCTTTGCGAATTGGTAAAGCTATTTAATAACAACTATTAAAACAAACGGAGTATTCGTTGAAGTTTTCATCTTTTATTTTATTGACCACATTCGTTTTTTCATTTTTCTCGCGGGCGGAAAATATTGTCCTTGTTGATAAGTCGCGAAACCGGCAAGTACCTACCGAGCTTTATTATCCAAAGAATAAGCAGCTATGTACCCGGGCAAGTACCTGCCCGGTAGTGCTGTTGAGTGCCGGTTACGGCGTTGCCCACGGCGAATATACTTTTTTGGCCGAAACCTTTACCCAATCAGGGTATCTGGTGGTGGCTATCGGTCATGAATTACCTGGCGATCCGGCCTTGTCTGTCAGCGGGAACTTATTTGAAACCCGCAGCGAGAACTGGCAGCGGGGCGCAGTGACGTTAGCCTTTATACAACAAACCTTAAAGCAGAAGTTACCCGGTTATAATTTTGATGCCCTCACCCTGGCGGGGCATTCCAACGGCGGCGATATCTCTGCCTGGCTGGCCAATGGCTGGTTAAACGAAAAGCATAAGGCTTATATTAACAGCATTATTACCCTAGATCACCGCAGGGTAGCACTGCCAAAAACCAAGGATATCTCGGTGCTTTCTGTGCGTGCCAGTGACTTTGCTGCCGATAAAGGGGTGTTGCCAACCCCTGGCGAACAAAAGTTGTTTGGCAGTTGTGTGGTGAGAATAGCCGATGCCAGACATAATGATATGTCGGATGCCGGACCGGATTGGTTAAAACAAAAAATTCAATATATAGTGTCACAATACCTAAATAAAACAGCAAGCTGTGATAAGTTGCAGCAGGTTTAGCCTAAATTGGCCATTTGCCTGTTTTCACTGGGGATCACGATAAGGAAAGCCGTATTATGAGAAATATCGGAGAAGATATCTGGGTTCATGAAGATGTGATGAGCATGGCGGGGGCGCCGTTGAGACTGCGCATGACCATTGTCAGGTTAAGCGACGGCCGGTTATGGCTGCATTCTCCGACGGCGCTTTCCCCTGAGTTAAAGCAGGAGGTTGAAGCCCAGGGGCAGGTTGCTTTTATTGTTGGTGCCAGCAACGGCCATAATTCCTGGCTGCAGCAATGGCAGGACGCTTTTCCCGAGGCCGGGCTTTATGTCAGTGGCGGCATTCCGAAGAAGTTAGGCCTGAGTCAATATCACTTGCTTGATGAGGCTTTTGATAATATCTGGCGTGATGATCTTGAGCGCGAATATATGCCCGGGGTGTCATTTTTTAATGAATCGGTATTTTTTCATAAAAAAACCAAATCACTGATCGTCACCGACTTTATCCAGAACCACAGTGATGAAACTCCGCCCGGCCTGGCAGGTGTGATCACTAAATGTATCTTCCGTCCCCTGGGTTTTAAAGGCAAGTGTGTGGCACCGCCGCTGAAAATGGGTTTTACCATTAAAAATAAAACCGATTTTGCCTCCTTTGTTACCCGGGTCAAAAACTGGAATTTTGACCGGATTGTGGTGACCCATGGCGATATTATCGAAGCTGATGCCGGTCAGGTTTTTGCCGGTTTATGTGAGCGGTTTTATAAATAAAGGTTGCCAGGGAGAGTCGGCACCAGAGCAAATAAAACATGAGCATACAGGTAATGGCAAATAAACAGCTATTATTATCAGGTCATTAGCGAAATAAAGGAGAAAGGAATGCCTCAGTTTTTGATCACTTACCTTGGCGGCGAGCAGCCGTCCACCCCGGAAGAAGGCAAGCAGCACTTCGCCAAATACCAGGCCTGGCTGTCATCGCTGGCAGATGCGGCCATCAGCCCCGCCAACCCGATAAAAAACACCCATACCGTTCATCCCGACGGCAAGGTGACTGCCGTCAGTACCACGGCCATGTCGGGTTATACCATCATTGAAGCGGACTCTATCGAAGCGGCGCTGGCAATCGCCGGGGATTGTCCTTTTCTTGAGGTAAAAGGTTCGCTTGAGGTGTCTGAGCTCATCAAGATGCCGGGTTAAGCAAATAAAACTCAGTTGTAGGGCATGTTTAAAATAACAACACCGGCGCCACAGGGAGAAAAATGGCGCGGTGTTGTTAAAACTGCAAACTTTTCACGTTAGTCGGCTAAATCAAGCCAGACGGTTTTCACTTCACTGTATTGATCATGGGCCTGGAGCGAGTTGTCCCGGCCGCCAAATCCCGACTGCTTAAAACCGCCAAAAGGTGTGCTGATATCCCCTTCGGAGAAACAGTTTACCGATACCGTACCTGCCTGGAGTTTACGGGCATAGCGATGGGCCTTTTTAACATTGGCGGTATATAAAGAGGCCTGCAGGCCGTAACAGCTTTGGTTGGCAAGCTCGAGCGCATGGTCGTCAGACTCGGCTTCCATCAGGCAAAATACCGGGCCGAAGATTTCCTCAACCGCTATCGTCATCTCCGGGGTTACCTGATCAAATAAGGTCGGCGCGATAAATAAGCCGTCATTAAGTTTAATCGGTGCGCCGCCCATGAGCAGGGTAGCGCCTTCAGTAATGCCGGTTTCAATATAAGTCAGTATTTTATCGTACTGGCCGCGGTTGATAATGGCCCCTAGCATAAACTGGGGATCGAGAGGGTCGCCGGTTTGCCAGTCGGCCATTTTTTCGATGATTTTCCCGGTGAGCTCGGCCTTTAAGGCTTTGTGGATAATGATGCGGGAATTGGCAGTACAGTTTTGTCCCATGTTCCACAAGGCGGCAGCGGCGATGTTTTCCGCCACAGAATCCAGGTTTTCGGCATCACTTAGCACCACACTCGGGCTTTTGCCGCCACATTCGAGTACGATGCGTTTTAAGTTGCTTTTTGCCGAATATTCCAGGAAACGTTTGCCGGTATTGGTGGAACCGGTAAAGGCGACAATCTGCACATCCGGATGCAAGCCTAACGGTTCGCCGACATCCGGCCCCAGGCCGGGTAAAACATTAAAGACTCCGGCAGGGATGCCCGCTTCCAGGGCGAGTTCCGCCAGACGCAAAGTGGTCATGCTGGTGCTTTCTGCCGGTTTAATGATCACCGAGTTGCCGCATGCCAGTGCCGGTCCTAGTTTCCATGCCGCCATCATTAGCGGGAAGTTCCAGGGTAAGACACAACCCACCACACCTAAAGGCTCGCGCACTATCATACCGAGCTTATCGTCGCCGGAAGGGGATAACTGCTGGTATAACTTATCGGTGGCTTCGCCATGCCATTGCAGGCAATGCACGGTTTCCGGCAAATCGGTTTTTACACATTCGTGGATGGGTTTTCCCGCTTCCAGGGCTTCCATCACAGCCAGCTCGGTGGCATTTTCTTCAATCAGCTGAGCAAACCTTAAGATCGCTTTTTTACGGTCGCTGGGGTGTAAGTTCGCCCAGTCGCCGCGCTCAAAAACCGCTTTGGCATTGGCCACGGCGATATCGACATCTTTGCGGTTACAGGCGGCGATTTCAGCCAGCACCTGACCGGTTGCCGGGTTGATGCTGGGCATAGTGTTGCCGTCAACGGCATCAACAAATTCGCCGTTAATAAAGGCCTTTACAGGCAAGGTTAACTCGTCTGCGAGTGCCTGATACTGCTGCTTTGTGAGTAGGTCTGTCATGGAAGTCCCTCTTATTGTTTATCGGGCTAAAAATAAGTTAAAACTAGGCAAGAAATCAGCTTGCCATTATTTGCTCTAATTGTTGTGCCGCGGTTTTGATCACTTCGCTTACCTGGGCCGCCATTTCATCATCAAGGGCAAGCATTGGCAGGCGTACCGGACCCGGTGTTAAACCTTGTAGCTGTGCGCCGAGTTTTACGCATTGCACAAATTTGCCGCTTTGCTCTAAATATTCCATTACCGGCATTAATGCCGCCATAAACTCTTGCCCTTTAACAAAGTCTTTTTCCACCACGCAGGCCTGATAGAAAGCAACACAGGCACTTGGGAAAATATTGGCACAGGCACAAACCCAGCTTTGCGCGCCCCAGACAAAAAATTCCAGCACCTGATCTTCGGCGCCGGCGCTGACTTGCAGTTGCGGATAGTCCAGGGTCAACTGGTGGATACGGTTCACATCGCCGCTGGACTCTTTAATGGCGACGATATTGGGACGGTCGGCAATCAGGTCCAGGCACTGGCTGTCCATTTCCACCCCGGTACGGCCGGGATAGTTATAAAGAATGATCGGGATACCGGCGGCTTCATCAATACGGATGATATGCTGTGCCAGCTCCTGCGCATCGGGCAGGGAGTAAGGAGGCGCGGCCACTAACATGGCATCGGCGCCGGCTGCTTTTGCTGCCGCCGCATATTGATAGGCTTCTGTGGCCAGCATGTCGTTGACACCGGCAATCCAGGGGACACGGCCGGCAATATATTCATTGGCAAATGCAAACTGCTCCAGGCGTTCGGCTTTACTCATGCCGTAAAATTCACCGGTGGAGCCGCCGATGATCAAACCGTGAACACCGCTCTCGATTTGCTTGTCTAATACTTGCTGCCAGGCGGTATAGTCGATATTGCCGTCGCTGTCGAAAGTGGTGATCACCGGGGTATATATGCCTTGAAATTTCATTAATGTTCCTCTGTGGTTTTTCAAATGAGAAAAAAACCAAGTTATCTTGATTGAATATTGGAAAAAGCATAACAGGCTTTAAGTATATTGTATACAATTTTTAATAAGGAGAAAAATGAAGGTTTTATTTCTTTGAGATGAGTAAGATAGGTAATAAGCAGAAGTGAGCAGCGGATCATCGGTGAAATATTAGCTAGGGCTGACAGTTTTTTCATGAATATCTATTGACGGATCTTTTGTATACAATATATCATTCGTTTGTGTTTAATTATTTTGAGTATCGGCATGCGCTGGAAAAAAACATTACATATGGTTGAAGCTCACGCAGAAGGTGAAGTGGGCAGGGTAGTGACCGGGGGAATCATTGATATTCCCGGGAAAACGATGCTGGAGAAAATGACCTATATCAACGAGGTTGACGACAGCATCAGGCGTTTTTGTGTGTTTGAACCCCGGGGATATGCCCAGATGAGTACTAACATCTTGCTGCCGCCTACCCGGGAAGAGGCCGATGCCGGTTTTATTATTTTACAGGGAGATCAGGCACATGCGATGTCGGGCTCCAACTGTATCTGCACCACCACGGTTTTGCTTGAAACCGGTATTGTCGAGATGCAGGAGCCGCAGACCCAAGTGGTTTTTGATATGCCTGCCGGCCTGGTAACCGCTACCGCCGATTGTAAAGACGGCAAATGCCAGCGGGTCGAACTGACCATGACGCCAAGTTTCGTCCATGCGCTGGATGTAAAAGTCGACACTGAATCTTTCGGTACTTTACAGGTGGATATTGCCTTTGGCGGTATCTTTTATGCCCTGATTGACTGCCGGCAATTAGGTATCAGCATCACGCCGGACAATGCCAGGAAACTGGTGGCAATCGGCAGCGAAGTGCAGCGCCAGTTAAACCGGCAACAGGAGATAGTACATCCGGAAAATGATCAGCTTAAAGGGATTTCCTATGCCATGCTGGTGGATAAAACCGAAAGCGGCGAGCCTGTTGGCGCGACGGTATTGCCTCCCGGCAGGTTGGATCGCTCTCCCTGCGGCACAGGCAACAGCGCCCGTATGGCGGTGATGTATGCCCGCGGAGAAATTGCCGTCGGGGACAAGTACAGTGCCTATTCCGTTATCGGCAGCCGTTTTGATATCAGTTTTACCGGTATTAGCGAAGTTGCAGGGAAAACCGCGGTTTTGCCTAAGGTTTCCGGCCGTGGCTGGATTCATGGTTTCCACCAGATTGGCGTGGATCCGAGCGATCCTTACCCGCAAGGTTTCAGCCTGTCCGATTGCTGGGGCGAAGCCGATGATTTGCTGCGCTAAGCCACAGGGCTGATACAGGAAAAAAGCTAACGCATGATAAAGTCAGAACATATGTTAAAAGGCAAAAATATTGCCATCGTCGGCGCCGGTATTGTTGGCGCCTGTTGCGCCGCCCACCTGAGTGCTTGTGGCGCTAAAGTGACGGTGTTTGACCGGGCGATGCCGGGGCAGGCGGGACCTTCGAGGGGCAATGCCGCGCATATCGCCGCCTCGGCTATCTTTCCGCTGGCTGCCCCCGGAATTTTGCTTGATGCCTTGCCTATGTTGCTCGATCCTAAGGCGCCGTTAAAAATGCCCCTTGGCCAGTGGCCGAAATTGATGCCCTGGTTGGTTAGTTTTATGCTCAATGCCAATAAAAAAACCTACCAGGCAAACATTAATCAACTCGGGGAATTTAACCAGAGTGTCTACAAGGATACCGAGCAACTCTATCAATCGGCGGGGTTAAGTGAACACTTGCATCGCGACGGCGCGCTTTATTTATATGAAAGCGGCGCCAGCCTGGATAAAAGCCAGCAAGAGTTTGCCGCCCGGCAGAGATTTGGTTTTGACTGTCACCGGCTGGATGCAGAGCAAATCTATGAACTTGAGCCAGATCTTGCGAAAATTTTCAGCGGCGGTTATTTAATTCCCGGGTGGATGACGGTAAGCGATCCTAAAAAAATTGTCAGCGGGCTAATGGATTATTGCTATAAGCTGGGCGGGAAATTTATCTGTGAAGATATCACCGCCTTAACCAGTACCGGCCATGGCGTAAAGGTAAGTTTTAAAAACGGCAACAGCGCCGGTTTTGATCAGGTGATAGTTGCTGCCGGCGTCAACTCTGGCCCGCTGGTAAAAAAACTCGGTCAGAAAAAACTGCTCACCGCAGAAAGGGGCTATAACTTAACTTATACCCGGCCCGGGATAACCATCAACCGGGCCCTTATGTTTGCCGATCGTGGTGTGGTGGCCACCCGGGTTGATGATGGCCTGCGTATCGGCGGCTGGGCTGAGTTGGTCAGTGATGATATTCCGGTAAATCAGGATTATTTTAGCCGTATTAATGGGATTGCCCGTGAGCTGTTTCCGGCATTAGACAGTGCAGAGTCTTATCCCTGGATGGGGGCAAGACCGTCAACGCCGGACTCTTTGCCTGTGATAGAACGCAGCGAAACCGATGCCAATATCGTATATGCGTTCGGCCATGGCCATTTGGGGTTGACCCAGGGGCCGACAACAGCAAAAAGAGTGGCGCAGTTACTGGTCCCCGGTTGACTTTTTTTACCTGGCCCCGGTAATAAATGGCCGTTGCATTGAGTTTAACTGCGGCCTGACTGATCCGGTGAGTAAGGAGCATTATGACGCAGCTATATCATTATCTGGCGGATGCCGTTTTACTGTTTCATTTCTTGTTTGTGGGCTTTGTTGTCGGGGCTTTGCTGCTCACCCTGTTTGGCGGATACCGGGGCTGGTTATGGGTGCGCAACTACCGTTTCCGCCTGGTCCATCTGTTTTGTATTTTTGTTGTGATGCTCCAGTCCTGGCTCGGGGTGATATGTCCGGTAACCACCCTGGAAATGTGGCTCAGGGGCCAGGCAGGGGATAAGCAATACAGCGGCAGCTTTATCGGCCATTGGCTGGAATATCTGCTTTATTACCGGGCTCCGGAGTGGGTCTTTATCCTTGCCTATTCACTCTTTGCCCTGCTGGTTGCGCTTACCTGGGTTTACCTGCCGCCTAAAAAGAAATTATCATAAATTTATCAAGAATCCCTTGCAGTTAGTCCAGTTACTTGTATAGATAATAAGGTATGGAAAGTATTAATAGACAGCAGAGGCTAAGAAAATATTATGGCGAATAATGCCCAGGAAAGCGAAAACAAGACACGGCAGTCAGCCAGTGGTGCACAGCAAGCAAGCGGCCAATCCCCATCAAGCAAAGGATTCTCACTGCCGACACTGAGAAATAACATTCCCCCGGAGTCTTCGCAAAACCCCCTGACCAGTTTAAGGGAAATCGCTAAAGATAAAGATATCGACCCCGAAATTCGTCAATGGTTATTCGACTATGCTGTAACCCGTTTTACCAACCGGCGAAAAATGGCCTATCTTGCCTTGCTGACCATTATCGGTATCGTGATTTTTCTCGGTTTTGGTGCTATATACGACGGCATGAGCGAATGTGTGATGGCAAAAACCTGCAACGGTATTTTAGCCAGCGTGAAAGCAGTGGACAGTATTTTGATTTGGGTGGTGGGGTTTTTGGCCTCGATAGTGGCGGCTTATTACGGGGTTTCGAGTTTCAGGCCTTCGAGTTAGCCCTAAGTGGTTCTGAGCTGTCGATAATATGATAAAGGAGAAAGCGGTGAGTGATTTTAATACCCGGCATAACCGGGCGGTGTGGTTTGATATTCCTGTGGCAGATCTGATCCGGGCATCAAGCTTTTACAGTAAAGTTTTGGCGGTTAAGGTAGACATTATGGAAGAAGAAGGCATGACCTTTGCGGTGCTGGAGCATAGCGAAGGCAACGGCGGCTGCCTGGTACCCAATGAGGATGAGATCAGCGCCAAGGCGGGCATTATGCTTTATCTTAATGTTGACGGCCGGTTGCGTGATGCCGTGAGCCAGGTGAGCGTTCATGGCGGCAAAGTGATCACCGATATCCATGGCATAGGCCCTTATGGCTTTCGCGCCATTATTCTCGACAGCGAAGGCAACCGCCTGGTGCTGCACTCGGAGTCGGATACCTGATAACCTCAGTGGCGGGCTGGCATTATTGCTCGTCGCTGCTGACAAAGTTCATGGAGATGGAATTAACACAGTGCCTGACGTTTTTTTCTGTCAGGCGTTCGCCGGTAAACACATGGCCGAGATGGCCGTCGCAGTTGGCGCATAAGATTTCTGTGCGCCTGCCGTCGCTGTCTGTTTCCCGCTTGATTGCCCCGGGAATTTCATCGTCGAAACTGGGCCAGCCGCAGTGGGAGGCAAATTTGCTGTCAGAGCGGTACAGGGGGGCATCGCACTGTTTGCAGGTATAATATCCGGCTTCAAAAAAATCGTCATACTTGCCGCTAAAAGGTCGCTCGGTACCTTTATTGATGATCACCCGGGTTTCTTCGGCCGTTAACGGGTTTAACTTTTTGCTCATGAGACTAACTCGCTTTACTGATTTTTGGCTGACATGCCAGGCTGTCGGCGCTGAACTTTATTAGATTATTGGTTTTATTTTGGCTTTTTCCAACTGGTTTATCTGCTGATCCAGCGCCTGGGCCAGTTGCTCGGTGGCAGTGAGCACGGTTTTCCAGTAATGAATCCTTTTATCCGGCGCCATAGAAGTAAAATCGGTGCGGTCGGGGATTTTGCCATGGGGCAGGGAGGCGACAAATTTATCGGAAGGCACCAACATCACGGTATTGTCATAATTGTCCGCGGAGATGCTGCGTTTCAGGTTTTTATCGAACCAGCCTGCCTTAGGGTTAGCATTAAAATGCGGGTAGAGGATCAAGCCTTGTTGGTCTTTACCCGGGAGGACACTTTTACTTTTTATTTTAATATCAAAATGATAATCGACTATACCGCCGTCCCGGTACATGCCTTTGGGGGCATCGGGAATATCTTTGATGCCTTCCATGACCAGGGGAATCGAGCCGGATGCCAGCAAAGACTCTTTGAGGTTCTCCCGGGTTAAATCGATATAACGGGTATCAAAGCCGCAATAATCTTCTATCGCCAGCCGGCTTGACGGCGCTTTAAAAACGAAGCGCTGGTACTGGCGGCGTAACAACTTGCGGTCGATTTTATTGAGCATAAAGCTTTTCGCCAGCCCCAGGGTCAGGGCCAGCTTATTTTCGCTGGCGGCAAGGCCCTGGCTTTTGTTTACCAGAAAATGGGCTTTAAACACCGGGTTTTGCAGGATCTCGTCAATGCCGTTTTCGCCGAGCATATAGTCGAGCAGGCCGATGGCTTTTTCGGTAATTTCTCCGCGGGTGGCTTTTGATGAATACACGGTTTCGGCATAAGAGGTGGCCATGCGGGTGATGGCGGCCACGGGATCTTTTTGGGCAAAGCAGGCGGCTCGAAAAGCCCCGGCAGAGGAGCCTACCAGGTTAAGCTCAGTGTTTCTGTCTTTGAAAAACTCGCCAAAGAGGTATTTGTCCAGACCAAATAAGGTAAACCATTTCGGGCCGCCGCTGGCGCCGAGAAAGGTGTTGAACAAATCCGGCTTAAAGCCCTCGTCCCTGATCACTTGGAGTGCTGTTTTACCGGCATAGATATCTAACATCATGCTGTTTACTGTGCTTTAAGTCCTGTTGTTTTCGGGGATTATACTCAGATGAAAATGAATCGCCAGAGCCGTAAGCCAATTCTGGCTGAAAGTTTATTTCAAGTTTGGCATATTGGTCTGGTTAAATTGGCTTGAAAATATCTATTTGGCTTAAAATTGTCTTGATGAAAGGGTAGGCAGGAAAATAAAAGACATCGTTACCATAACTATTTTGAATATGATATTCTTTTTGGTTGTATCTGTGTTATCTTTTTGTTATCCATTAAGATATTTTATATAGCATAGTTTTTTTACCTTTTTATGAAGCTAGGGTTTGCTGTTTTTTTAAACACTTGTTTTATTGTTGTCCGGCGGGCATTTCCCCTGAGCTGACGATGAAAAAACTGAATTTCTTTTGTGTTTTGGCTTCGTTTGCCCGTTTGGGGTGGGGTGATTGAAAAGTAGAAAAACTGTGGTAGGTTTTATTTTACCTTTAAATCGAGGTCAAAATAACAACAAGATAAGCATGATTATCAAAATAAAAACACGGAGAGGTTATATGGATATACAAAAAATTAAACACAAATCGGCCGCGTTAGGGCTGATTTCCCTGGCAATAGCAGGGCTGCCGGCGCAGGCCGCCGAGGTCGACTGCAGCGCACTTAGTCCCTGGCAGGCTGGACAAGCCTATCTGGCAGGTAACCAGGTTCAGGCAAGTGAACAAGCGTTTGAAGCCAAGTGGTGGGCCCAGTCAAATCCCGTTGATAATTCCGGCCCCTGGGATGAGTGGAAAAAACTCGGTGATTGTTCAACCGGCACTCCGGATAACATTCCCCCTACGGTGACTTGGATTTCCCCGGCAAACAATGCTTCTTTTACTAAAAATGACAGCGTTGTCATTGGGGTCGATGCCAAAGATGCCGACGGGCAGGTGGCCAGCGTTGATTTTTATCTGGGGGAAAGCTTGCTGGCCACGGACACAGTTTCACCCTACCAGGTAAACTGGACGGCCCTGGCCGGGCAGCATGTGTTAACGGCAGTAGTGGTCGATGATAAAGGGGCCAAGGCCGATGCCAGCCCGGTGAATATCACGGTGACCGATGGCGGCCCGGATAACCAGCCGCCGACGGCGTCGATAGTGATTTTATCTGCGCCATCGCCAGTGAAGGTTGGCGATTCTGTGGTGTTTGCCTTATCGGGGGCGGATAGCGACGGGCAGTTAACGGCGTTGGAGCTGTTTGAAAACGGCGTTTCCGTGTTTAGCAACACCGGCGCGGATGCCAGTTATACCTGGCAGGCAAGTCGGGCAGGTTCGGTTGAGTTTGTACTTGAGGCCAGGGACGATAAAAATGCCCGCGGCCAGAGTGAGGTGATCACCCTTAACGTACAAGAGGGCGGGGATCCCGGTAATGGCCGTGATGACTGTAAACCGGCAGGCTTGTACCAGACGCCGGGGGTGAATACCCCCTATTGCAGTATTTACGACGTTGACGGCCGGGAAGAAATGGGCGCGGATCATCCAAGACGGGTCATCGGTTACTTCACCAGCTGGCGTAACGGCGCCAATGATCAGCCCGCCTACCTGGTTAACGACATTCCCTGGGATAAAATTACCCATATTAACTACGCCTTCGCCCATGTTGATGTCAATGATAAGATTTCTGTCGGTGATGTCAGTGCCGCCAGTAACCCCGCCACCGGCATGCAATGGCCGGGTGTGGTCGGCGCAGAAATGGATCCCAGTTTTGCCTATAAGGGGCATTTCAACCTGCTCAATAAATACAAAAAACAGTATCCGGGCGTGAAAACGTTAATCTCAGTCGGCGGCTGGGCGGAAACCGGCGGTTATATCGGTGAAAATGGCCGGGTGGCCAGCGGCGGTTTTTATACCATGACCACCAATGCCGATGGCAGTGTTAACCAGACAGGCATAGATACTTTTACTGCCAGTGTCGTCGACTTTATCCAGCAATATGGCTTTGACGGGGTTGATATCGATTATGAATATCCCACCTCTATGGATGATGCCGGTCATCCGGGAGACTTTGCCATCTCCAATGCCCGGCGGGCGGGATTAAACCAATCTTACCAGGTGTTGATGAAAAGCCTGCGCGAGGCGTTGGATATTGCCGGACAGGCATCAGGCAAGCATTATATGCTCACCATCGCCTCGCCGTCATCCGGTTACCTGCTGCGCGGCATGGAAACCTTCCAGACGGTGAAGTACCTCGATTATGTCAATATCATGTCGTATGACTTACACGGCGCCTGGAACTCCCATGTCGGCCACAACGCCGCCTTGTTTGATACCGGGGAAGACTCAGAGCTTAAGGCCTGGGATGTTTATACCACCAAGGAATTTGAAGGCATAGGTTATCTCAATACCGACTGGGCGGTGCGTTATTTCCGCGGCGGCTTGAGCGCGGGGCGCATCAATATCGGTGTGCCGTATTACAGCCGGGGCTTTAAGGACGTTATCGGTGGCAGCCAGGGCCTGTGGGGCCAGGCGAAATTCCCGGATCAAGCCAATTGCCCGGACGGTACCGGCAAAGGGGATAAAAACTTCTGCGGCAACGGCGCTATCGGTATCGACAACCTCTGGCACGATATTGAAAACGACCGTGAAGTACCCGCCGGCAGTAACCCGCTGTGGCACCTGAAAAACCTGGAAAACGGCATTACCCCGAGTTATTTAACCGCTTATGGTTTGACGCCGGATACCGATCCCGACGACAGGTTTAGCGGCAGTTATGTCCGCCATTATGATGCGGTTGCCGTGGCCCCCTGGTTATGGAATGCAGAAAAAAGCGTATTTTTATCCAGTGAAGATGAAGCGTCGATGGCGACCAAGCTCGACTATATCATCAACAACGAACTGGGCGGCATCATGTTTTGGGAGCTGGCGGGAGATTTTGCTTTCGATAGCGCCAAGGGCGAATACTTTATGGGCTCAACCATGACCAGTCTGGCTTTTGATAAGTTCAAGCTCAGCGGCACGGCATACGGCACACAAATGGGCAACCCTGACTTTGCCGTACCGGCAGAGATGGTGGATATCAGTTTTGGTGTCAAAGACTTCCCGCTCGGTGATGACAACTATCCCATCAGCCCGACCTTTAGCTTTACCAATAACTCGCAAATCGATTTTACCGGGGCCACTATCTCGTTTGATGTGCCGGTGTCGACCTCGGCGATTTTTAAATCCAACTGGAATGCCACCAAGAAGTTAAAGCTGGAGGTGGTTAGCAACGGCTCTAATGCGGCGGGTAATAATATTGGCGGTTTTGACAATGAATTCCACCGTTTCGCCATCACCTTAACCAATGAGTGGGGTGGGGTAGATGAAGCCTTTGCTCCCGGTCAGACGGTAGATGCCCAGGTGATGTATTACATGCCCGTAAGCGGTCCGGTGAACTTCACCATAGCTAAAAACGGTAAAAGCTACGCCTTCAAGTCTGAATATCCCAACTTGCCGGAAGCCACCGACGGCTCAGGCGGCAATACCTGTGGCGACCTGAACACGGATGTTATCCCTGTGTATCCCAACTGGCCTCAGGGGGATCATGCCGCAGGCGGTGACATGGTCGTGCATGACAATGCTGTTTATCAGGCTAAGTGGTGGACCAATAGTGTGCCCGGCGGTGCCGATTGGGACTTAGTGTGTAGTCTATAACCGGCATACGGCAGAGATAACGCAAAAGCTTTTATTCGGAAAAAGTTGATAAAGCAGCGTTATTTCTGCCCAAAACTCCCGGCCTTTTTACTCCTGAAATAATGACCTTCTTACGGTAAAAGCCGGGAAGGTCTGGGTTCGGCCGGGCTAAATTCAAGGAAAGCAAAATGAACAATAACACCTTAACGCAAAAAGCACTGAGCAAAGGGGTTGTTTTAGGCTTGGGCCTGCTGGTCTTGCAAACCCCTTTATTTGTATATGGTCACGGCTATGTTGACAGCCCGAAAGCGCGCCAGGCAATTTGTCAGGCGCAGGGCGGTTACTGGTGGCCGGAAACGGGAGAAAACATTCCCAACCTGGCATGTCGCGCCGCTTACCTGGCCACAGGGTACGTACAGTTCGTCCAGGAGCATGAGTTTGCCGTCAATATTACCGATTATCAAAACCAGGCCGAAGTGGAGGCCCATGTACCCGACGGGCTCTTGTGCTCCGCCGGCAGCGAAGAAAAAGGCGGCATGAACCTGCCATCGAGCCACTGGCAAGTCACAGAGGTGGTGCCGGATGAGCAGAATAATATCCCATTCAGGTTTCGGGCGACTACCCCGCATAACCCGAGTTTCTGGCAATTTTACCTGACCCGGCAAGATTTTCCGGTTGAGAGCCAGGAGATCACCTGGGCCGATTTAGAAAAGGTGCAGGAATACGACGATATCGAAGTAATCAAGGACAGCGACGGCAGCAGCTATTACGAGATGGCGATAAATATTCCTGCCGAGCGCTCGGGACGCGCCGTGCTTTACACCCGCTGGCAGCGTTATGACGTGGCTGGAGAAGGTTTTTATAACTGCTCGGATATCGACATCAAACGTGATTCCACTCCGGTGAGCTGGCAGCCGATAGGTTATTTTGTCCGTCAGGGGCAGGAAGGGACTGTGGGTGAATCTGCCCGGGCCCGGTTGTTTGATGCCACTGGCCAGGAGCTGATTAACCGCACCTTCGCTGTCACCCAGGCCAATGTTAACCAATGGCAGCAAACCTTTGCCGCCGAGCTGGCGACAGGCTTTCCCCAAGTATTGCAAATTGGGGTAAAAGACAGTACGGGCAATATTACCTTTGATGCCAATAACCCGTTATCGAACCAGGTGTGGGTCACTGATAGCAACTACAGCTTTACCCTGAGCCTGGCAGCGACACCGGTAAATACCCCGCCGGTTATCGAAAACCTGCCGGATAGACAAGCCGATGAAAACACTTCGCTACAGGTAACGGCTATTGCCACAGATGCACAGCAAAGCCAGCTCAGTTATAGCTGGCAAGTGCCTGCGCCGCTGAGCTTCGTAGCTGATGGTGCCAGCATCACTATTACCTTACCCGAAGTGGAACAAACCACAGATTTCAGCCTTGCTGTGACGGTTTCTGACGGTGAACTTAGCGCCAGTGAAAGTTTTAACCTTAAGGTCAATAACACCCTTGAACCGGATATTCCCCAGTGGAGCGCCGAGCAGGTATATGTCGGCGACGATTTAGTTCGTTATCAGGGACAAGTTTACCGGGCGAAATGGTGGACCCTCAATGAAATCCCCGGGCAGGCAGATGTTTGGGAAAAACGTTAAATCATCATTATCAATAAACATAAACAATAAATAACCATAAGGCGGGCATAGTGTCGGTCAGGATAAAAAAAGAGGAAGCTATGAAAGAAGGACGAGTGATTAAAAACAAGCTGAGCACAGCAGTAGGTATGGCCTTTACTCAGGTAAAAAGCGGGGTAAAAATAGGGGCAGTAATTTCTGTCATTAGCGGCGCACAGGCAGTAGCTGCGCCATCAACCCCCAGCCTTGACTGGCAGCCGCAAAACTACTCTTTTGTTGAAGTGGTACTTGACGGCACCGGCTCTTATAAGCAGCTGGTAACAGCGAAAGAGCAGGTGGATATTAAAATTAAATGGAATGCCTGGAGCGGCTCCGGCGGAGACGGTTACAAGGTTTATTTTGATGATGTTTTGGTAAACGAAGGCAGTTTGCCTGCCGGCACTAAAAGCGGCACCATTGAATTTCCCTATAAGGACTCGGGCCGCCATACCCTGACCATGGCTTTATGTGAGGGCAGCGACTGTGCCCGCAGCGCTGGTAAAGATATTGTGATTGCCGATACCGACGGTGGCCATTTAGCGCCCCTGGTGATGGATATTGACCCCAATAATAAAACTTATCCGAAACAAGCCAATACCGTTATCGGTGCCTACTTTGTCGAATGGGGCATTTATGGTCGCGACTTTGACGTCACCAATATTCCGGTGGATAACCTCACCCACTTGTTATACGGCTTTATCCCGATTTGCGGGCCGAACGAGTCGTTAAAAGAAGTGGAAAACGGCAACAGCTGGCGGGCACTGCAAACCGCTTGTGGCGACTCACAGGATTATGAAGTAGTGATCCACGACCCCTGGGCGGCGGTGCAAAAAGCATTGCCGGGCATAGACAATAACGATCCCATCCGAGGCACCTATGCCCAGCTGATGGCGTTAAAACAGCGCAATCCCGACTTAAAAATATTGCCTTCGGTAGGCGGCTGGACCTTGTCGGATCCCTTTTACGGTTTTACCGAAAAAGCCAACCGCGACACCTTTGTTGCCTCGATGAAGCAATTCTTAAAAACCTGGAAGTTTTATGACGGTGTGGATATCGACTGGGAATTCCCCGGCGGTGACGGCGCGAATCCCAACCTGGGCAACCCGGCTACAGACGGTGCGGCTTATGTGGCGTTAATGCAGGAACTCAGAGCCATGCTTGATGAACTTGAACTGGAAAGCGGACGCAGCTATGAGCTGACCTCGGCTATCGGTTCGGGTTATGACAAGATTGAAGATGTCGATTATGCCGCGGCGTCCCAGTATATGGACTACATCTTCGCCATGACCTATGACTTTTACGGCGGCTGGAATAATGTTACCGGCCATCAAACCGGCGTTTATTGCGGCTCGCATTTAAGCACCGATGAATGTGACGGCACCGGATTGGACGATAACGGCGAGCCGAGAAAAGGTCCGGCTTATACCATGGATCATGCCGCCCAGTTATTGCTGGCGCAAAATGTCTCGCCAAGTAAAATTGTGCTCGGCACCGCCATGTACGGTCGCGGTTGGGAAGGGGTACTTCCGGCAAATGCCACCGATATGGATAATCCTATGACCGCCCCGGGCAATGGTAAGTTAACCGGCTCTAATGCCGAGGGTGTATGGGAAGCGGGTGTTATTGACTATAAAGGCGTTAAGGCCAATATGATAGGTGCCAGCGGCACCGGCATCAACGGTTTTGAAGTGGGTTATGATGAGAAGGCAGAAGCAGCCTATGTTTGGAACCGCACCTCAGGCAAACTTATCACCTATGACAATCCGCGCTCGGTAAAAGTAAAAGGCCAATATGTCAGGCAGCATAACTTTGCTGGTTTATTCGGCTGGGAAATCGATGCCGATAATGGCGATATTCTTAATGCTATGCACGAAGGACTGGCGGGAGGCGGTACCGATCCGATAAACAATAAACCGGTAGTGAATCTGCCGACTAATTTTACCGTTAACGCAGGTGAAACCTTAACCATTGGGGTAACAGCGACCGACGCAGACAATGACCCGTTAACCTATCAATGGCAGGTAGACCCAGTGTTTAATGCCACGGGACAAAATACCGATACCCTGACTTTAACCGCGCCAACCCCAGCGCAAACCACGGATTATGTGATCAGTGCTGTGGTTTCAGACGGAACAGCCGCCGTTAGTCGTGATACCGTGGTGACTGTAGTGGTTGATACCGGCGGAAATACCGCGCCTGAAGTTAGTCCGATTGCCGATGTCAGCATAGATGAAAACAGCTCAGTAGATATTAGCGTGACAGCTACAGATGCCCAGGGAGATACTTTGAGCTATCAATGGAATCTGCCAGTTGGCATAAGCATTACCGGCAGTGGGGCGAATGTCAGCTTGTCTGTGGGGGAGGTGGATGTCGATACCGAATTTTCGGTGAGTGTTGATGTCTCTGACGGTCAACTGACCAGCAGCCGTAGCTTTATCCTTAGCGTGAAAAACAAAAACAGTGGCAACACTACCTGGTTAGCCTCCGAAACTTATGTTGCCGGTAATACGGTAATGTATGAAGGTATAGAGTATCGGGCCAAATGGTGGACTCAGGGAGACAGACCAGACCTTGGTGGTCCATGGGAAGAGGTAGTGCCTGATGACGGCCAGATCAGTCCGTGGCGTTCCGATCTTACCTACAACGGTGGTGATAAGGTTTCCCATAACAATGCCAATTACCAGGCAGGTTGGTGGACCCAAGGTGAAGAGCCAGGCATTGCTAATGTTTGGGTAAAACTATAACGCTTGATATAGGTGTTTTAAAATGAAGTTCTGGCCTAAGTGGTTAAACGCTTAGGTCAGCTAATGCCACAAAACGGACATGAAATTTTTTCACATTTTGCGTATTCGGATTAGTCTTTGTATTGATACGTTTGTTAAGCACCCGTAGATCTATCCACCTGATTGTGTATTTATTTACTCTCTGGCTATATTTCCTAGCTTATTATATAAGATAGACAAATAGCTATTAACTTTGTTTGCAAGCTTTGTCGTATTCTCTGTCTGTTCTTCTATGCTAAGTGCAGCGGTGTTGATATCATCAGAAACTATAGACTGCTGTTCAGCAGCACTTGCAATTTGGGAGTTAATTTCTGAAATCGTAGTTATAGCACTGGCAATTTTTTCAAGTGATTCGGATGCGCTTATTATTTGTTTTTCTGTATTCTTAGTATTACTAGTAGTTTCTTTCAGCGCTAACGAGGCCTCTTCGGTTTCTACTTGTAACAAAGCAACAAAAGACTCTATTTCTTTGGTTGAATCCTGGGTTCGTTGCGCTAACACTCTTATTTCATCAGCAACAACGGCAAAGCCAGCGCCATTCTCACCAGCGCGAGCAGCCTCTATAGCTGCGTTCAATGCAAGTAAATTAGTTTGCTCACTTATAGTTCGGATTACTGTCAACACATTTCCAATATTGGTAGAAGTATTATCTAGCGAAGTAATTGCTTTTAAAGGCTGTTCGGAAATAGAGTCCTTGGTCTCATCAACTACTTTATGAGTTTTTTTTGTATCAGGAATATTTTCTGGGCTTATCTCAGGATTTTCTTTAGCTATGAAACTTTCTGTTTGAGACATTGCCTCATCCAAGAACTTAGTATTAACAAAGTTAGAGTTGCGTTCTAGGCGATATGCCCTATATCTGACATACGCTACGCCCACTATGGTTGAAAATGCTGCGATGGTACAGCCAATTACTACTATATAATCAAGAAAATACATTTCTCTGTTCACCTGACAGGCGGATACAAGCACCACTACTAACTAACGCACAACAATAAATAAACAAGGATATGTTACGAATATGATTTGCCTCAAAAGAGATGAGCTGAGTATTCCTCCCATCTATTACTAGAACAAAATATTCTCCCATCGATATTGCCGTGAAATAAATAGCAGAAAATATTAGTATGAGTATGCATAATCCTGAAAACACTAATTTCTCTATTATATTTTGATTTCCAGATGCAACAAGTTCTCCTATAGCGGTTGCACACAAAGCTACAGTAATTAAAGATAGTTCACCTTTTTGCAATATACTTGTGATAGTTGGGCTAAAATCAAACGTCAACTGTATTGCGTAGTTTGATATAAGAGGAATAAGTGCCAGCAGCACACTGAATATAATCCATTTAGTAAATTTTGAATTCATAGCTACTCTCTACCCATAACTCAATGTGTCCATCACTTCTCGAATACACATAACCGCTATTTCAAAGGATTAATTCTCAGTATAAATTTGGGGCAATCATTGGTTTCATTTTAATATAGGCATAGAACAGCTAAATTCCAGTCAATTATCTACTTTCAAAGAGGGTAATTGTCAGTATTTGTACAAATCCAATCGGGAACTAATCCTTTTTTCACTCCTAAAAAGTTTAGATGCGTATTAAGTCGCTATCACCATGAACGATGGAACATTCGTAAATGTATTACTACTCATCAAACAGATAATGACCGGTTTGCGCACTAACCAGCCATGCTATTACAACCATGTGCTGAGTCTTAGCAATAAAGGACAGTTTAAAGCCAAGTATCAACCTGATCTCACTTTACCTGTATATAATTATTCATGGTTAACTTGTTGTTTATAAGGCTGATTTTTAAATAAGGATGTCGTCAGTTATTTCCCCAATACTCCCGCCCAAAACACCTCAAACACTGTGGATTTATATAGTGTTTTGTACTATACCTTAAAGGGTTAAATTATGATTTCTCAACAACCAGAGGAGGTGTTTTTCATTACCCGTGAAGGGTTAATAAAGAGCAATTGTTAACCGGCAAGCGTCGGAGTAACAATTAAGCGCTACCCCTGAGTGTCTCACCACTCAGCGGCAGCTAACCACAACAGATACTAGAGGTATCCATCATGGCTAACCCTAATGATATGCCAGAGTTTCACTCGGTTAAAGTTTCTTTAACAGAAAATATACCAACCCCTCAATATCCGCCAACAACTCATGCCGCTAATGTCACCAATACCAGTAACGGTGACAATATTTGTGTGCAGTTAACACTGAAGAGGGGCCGGTATCATGTCTGAATCACACTCTACCTCACCTTCCACCTCAACAGATGCTTCACAGGATGCTCCCCTTGAGCAGGAAGTCACCATGGAGCAGTGGTCGCGTGATCTGCTTGATCTTTGTGATGACTTTGGTCAATTCAGTCAGGAATGCGCCTTTCTCTTTGATGCGTTCGCTGCGGTTGCACAAGAGCCTGAGTGCATCACACCAGATACCAGTGAAGGTATCAGGCATGTCAATTTTTGGCTTAAATACCAGGCCATAGGTTATCGGGAGAAAATAAACCGGCTGCATGATGGCTGGAAAGTTCTCAAGCGTAAACAGTAAGGTGAAATAAGGTTTGCACAAAATAGGGCGGGTGAGTTTGTCGTGAGTATGGCCTGAGCCAGGTTAAAAACTCACCCGCTTTTAAATGAAAAATAAGATAAAAAACAATACGTAGAATTAATGCGAGACAGCCAAAACTGAATGATACCGATGACGACCATTTTTAGTACCAAGGTTCGGGTGTCCACGCTTGGTTTTTTTATTCATTACAATGGTTGTTAATATATGAACAACATAATAAAAAGCCGTATGTGGAAGGAATACATACGGAGTGTGCCAGTCATTAACACAAAAAGTTGATCAGCCAGGTTAACAGGAAACGCTGTTATGTCTCACCTAAAACCTGCCGGCATTTGCGGGCATATTCCATATTGAGTGGCTAAGCTCAAATCGCTGAAAGATATCTTTAGCTTCATCGACACTCCATTTAACCCAGTTTGGGTTCAAATGGTTTCCGTACCAAACTTTAGAAAACTCCCAGATTTTATCTATTGGCTGGATATCACCTTTTGGTATTGCATGACGTTTACACCAATCATCAATATCATTTGATGTTTCAAACATTAGCATGGTACTACAGGTGAAAGTCACATTGTCCCAAGCATTAATCATAGGTATAGGGAAGTGAATAAATAGGTTTTTGTTCCTGATTTGTCCGTCTTTAATTTCAATCGTAATTTGTCTGGACTCTCCCCCCAAAGTTGTCGTTATTGTTAAATTCTGCTTCAGCAGGGCGGCAGCACCAAGTGAACACCAGGCACAGTTTCCCCACCAACTTCCAGTGTTAGATTCAATCCAAAAATTTGTCGGGGCTGTGGAAAAAGGATGCATCACCCAAATTTCTGAAGAGTTCGGGTGTAAAACTACACCGTGATAATCTTGTAGTGCCTTTAGCGCTTTAATGACTTCAGTTTTTGAGGTATCGAAATACTGTGATATATCATGAATTTTTGGCGCATAGCCAAGGTTAACTATATGTTTCATGATGTAATAATGAAGACTTGAATTGTTCAATTTCATCTTATTTCCCCTGCCGAGGTTGCACATCGCTTAAATGCAGTTCCATTTGCACGTTACACCGTTCATATGGCGATATTGCACCTTTAATGTGCTTAAAGCCTAATTTAGTATATAGATTGATTGCTGGGGCTAAGACGCTATTACTTTCCAAATAAAGGCGTTTAGCGCCTAATAAACCGGCTCTTTCAATAATTTTTTGCCCTAAAAGTAAACCAATGCCTTTTCCTTGAGCTTTTGGTGATACTGCCATTTTGGCAAGTTCATAATTGTGATTATCCATTTTTATTAACGCGCAACAGCCGACAGGAGTGCTATTATCCAGTGCGATGAGAATGGCTCCTGACTGATTTAATATATAATCTTCGGGATTGTCTAATGCATCGAAGTCAGGCTTTTCCAACTGCCAGAATTGGCTTATCCACTCGACATTTAATGCTTTAAAAGCATTTTGATAGATAGGTGCATAATCAACAATTCGGATATTATTATCACCACTTTCATCGTCAACTCTCGAACTTATCGGGTGGTACTTCAAATGCCTGTGAGTTACGGTTAATGCTTCCCATAAGTTAACGCCTGTCTCTTGTGTTAGTCGTTTCATTGCTAAATCAACAGCGTCACACTGCTGCTGCATTGCAGGGATCATATCTTGTGCCCGCTTATTTAGCTTGACCAGAGTGACGCGAGAGTCTTCAGAAGATTTATAACTTTCAATTAAATCCGAAGCTTTCATTTCCTTAACAATTTTACTTACGGATACGTGCGAGTGTTTAATTTCTCTTGCGATATTCACAACTGACTCGGCACCTTTAGACGCCAAAACATAAAAAACAGGGAACCATTTAGGGTCAATTTCAAAATTGAACTTTTCATAAGTTTTTTCTGCATCTTTAGATACTTCTGCTGCTAAATGTCTCAATGCAGTACCTAATGCTACATGACCTAATTCGCTATATGATTTCATTTTCAAAACTCCGTAACCAGTTACGGATATATTAGGTGTGAACTTATAATCTTGTCAAAACTATTTTTTTATTTCTTATTTTTGTCCCAGAAAACACCTCAAAATTAACTGAAATAAATGATAGGTGGCGCACTTCTCTGTTGAACATGGGTTCTATGCAAAACCGCTTAAAACCCTAATCTCTCCCAAAGATAACAGACCCCGGCAATATTGTTTTATTCAGGATTTATTTCACTTTTTCTAGAATATGTAACCGGTTGCTTTTTGTGTGGTAACCGGTTACATTTTAATCGTTACGAAAGTAACTGCTAAGACTTGCTGTTAAAGAGCGTTTATTTTTCTGTTTAATGGCTGGTCGAGGTAAAGGAAGGAATAACAACTATAAAAGTACCGTTTATAAAGGCCTTACAGCTTATTGAGCTTATCGCCGGATTAAACAAAACCTCCCTTTAGTCTGCCCTGTTCAGGAGCAGGCTAAAAAATAATAAGGTTAACCAATGAAATATAACGATTATAACAAGTGCAAAATTAACCCTACCACAATAACAGGCCTAAAAAAGAAACCAGGTGTGGCTAGTTCAGGCAGATGTGTCGCGCTAAGCGCACTGCTTGCCGGTCTTTTACATACCAGCCCGATACATGCGAAAACGGTCAATTTTAGCGACAGCTTAGACAATCTAACTAAGCTGTCGCAGTCATCCGGTAATCTGTCTATTGATAGCAGCAATGCCGGTTATTTTGGCAATGATACTGGCCGGATAAAACGCAATACCAATAGTGCAGTATATGTTGTTTATGCGCTGTCGGGGGATATTTCCCAGGTGGCAATTACCGCTCACTTTTGGCGCACCGAAGCCAATACCGGGGACTTTATTTTACAAGGTTCGTCCGACGGGGTTTCCTACAATAACCTTACCGTTAGCAAAGCATTGCAGGGGGTTGGCGCCGGCAACTGGGAACAGGTTGATTTGTCGGCCAGCATTGCTCAGAGCGGCATTAAGTATGTAAAGGTGGTTTTTCCCGTACTTGCCGGTGGCAATGCCTGGAACCCGCAGATCAGTAATGTCAGCATCGACTATGACGACGGCACAGTAGACCCTTGTGCTTCTGCCCCCGGTGCTACCTTAACCCTCACCGATGGCATGGAAACCTACAACAAGATGTACCATGGCTCAGGTGGTTTGCTGCGGGATGTCACCAATACCGGCAATTTTGGTGGTGATGACGCCAGGTTATGGCGCTTTTTGAAAAATCAGGAATATATGATTTATAAGGTTGACGGGGATATCAGCGAATTCACCCTCACCAGCCATTTTTGGCGCAGCGACAATACCGTGCTTGATATTGAGTTTTACCTGTCAAAAGACGGTGTGAATTACCAGCCGCTAAATGTTAATAACACTAAATATGGTGTTGGTAGCGGTAGCTGGGAAAAAGTAGATTATTCTTTGGCGAATATAACACCGGGCTACGATTTTATTAAAGTGGTTTATCCGCTAACCTCGGATGATGCCAGTTCCTGGCATCCGCAAATTGGTAACCTGGTTTTGAAATATGTCAGTAATCCGGGCAATAGCTGCGACAACATAGCAAAAGGGGGGCCGGTATCAGGAGGCTCGGCGCCAAAAGCAGTGCCGGCCCAATATAGTGCTAAAACCAGCTTTGATTATTACATTACCCGTGACGGCAATAACATTTATGACGGCGCTGATTTATTTAAGTTTGTTTCTTTTAATGTGCCTGAATTACATGTGCAGGAATCGCCCTACTGGGGGGTAATAGACCCGTTTGAACAAGAAGATGCCATAAAAACCATAGCCGCCATGGGGGCCAAAGTTACCCGCACCTATGTATTGTCTATATTCAATGATCAGCGGCCAGAGCGTACTAAGGTACATATTAATATTGATGGTAACGGCGAGCTGGTGTTTGACGAAGACTTGTTTGTATCTATGGATCGCATGCTCAATTATGCCAACCAGCATGGTGTGCGTATTATCTTGCCTTTTATTGATAACTGGTCTCATTGGGGCGGCTATCAGGATCTGGCAAAAATGCGCGGCATCAGCGCAGCTGACTGGTGGAACAGTGCCCAGGCGAAGCAGGATTATAAAACTATTGTCTCTTATGTGCTGAACCGGGTAAATACCATTTCAGGTATTCCTTATAAGGATGATCCGGCCATTTTTGCCTGGGAAACCGGCAACGAGTTAAGAGACACCACCGATGCCTGGACCACAGAAATGGCCGCCTATATTAAAAGCATCGACAGCAATCATCTGGTATTAGATGGTAAAGATGTCAATATTTCCGAAGCCGCCATTGTTGATCCCAATGTTGATCTTATTTCTAATCATTATTACGGCGGCGAATTTACCGAGCGTTTCTATCGCGACTTTAACTGGGTAGCTGGACGTAAGCCATTTTTTATCGGTGAATTTGGCCTTGAAAGTACGGATCAGGTACGGGACACCCTGGATAAAGTTATCGCTGAAAATGCATTGGGGGCTATGGTTTGGAGCCTGAGACAGCATGATGCCTATGGCGGCTTCCTCGATCATGATGAATGGAAAGGCATACGCGCCTATCACTGGCCGGGTTTCAGTGAAAATAACGCTTATGACGAAATTAATATGGTCAATCTGGTGTGGCAAAAGTCTTATGAAATTCAGGGGCTGGCACAGCCCGCTATTTCAGCCCCGGCCTATGCGCCAACTTTATTACCTGTCACCAATGTTGGCGATATTCGCTGGCAGGGGGTGGTGAATGCCAGCCATTATGATATTGAACGCACCCGGACACCGGAGAACAGTGCCAGCTGGCAAGTGGTTGGTAGCAATATTGTCGACGGCAGTACCGCCGCCGCTGATATGATGGTGCAAAATGTTGTCGACTGGACCGGTGTCAGCCATAACAATGTTACGGTTCCTAAGTTGTTTTCAGACAACAGTACCTCCGCCAATACCAACTATTATTATCGCGTTAAGGCGAAAAATAGCTCGGGTGCCAGCGGCTACTCTAATGTGGAAATGTATGACGGTGGTGAAGTGCTTACCACTTTGACGGATCCGTTAGCTAATTTTAATTTAATCAATAATCATTCGGCTAACCTGGCACTGGATGCCAGCAACCCGCACTATTTTGATAATGATGTAAGCCGGATCAAACGCAGCTCAAACACCAGTGAATACCTGGTGTATGACACGCAGGCCAGTATCACAGGTTTTACTTTGACCAGCCATTTCTGGCGCACCGAAAATGCCGGTGATTTCACCATAGCGTTATCAAGTGATGGTATTAATTACAGCACTTATAATGCCACGGTAAATAACGCAAGCGTGAATGCTGGTAATTGGGAAACTGTCACTTATAGCGCCAGCGGTATCGCGCAAAATGCCCGTTACCTGAAAATTACTTTTCCACTGAATACTTCAGGCGGTAGTTTTTGGCATCCACAATTAGGCAAGGTTGAAATTACTCACAGTAATTCAGTGCAGTAAAACAACAGAGTAAATTTGATCATGAACTAAAACCCAAAAGGGCAGAATACAAGGTATTTTGCCCTTTTGCAGCGCCGGTTAAAACTACTACCAAAGTGATACCAGCTCCGACAAAATGGGTTGTTCAGATGGCTTGCGTGGAAGCACAGGTGATCTTTGATAAAGTTCGCGATAAAAGAATAGCTGCGGTCATAACCTTCATGAGGGGACAACTCCAACAGGTAACCACTTACTTCGCTGCAGTCACCAAAACTTCAGGTCTTTAATTGCGTTGAATCTGGGACCGTTTTGCTATGAACTCTTTAACTCTTCCAATAAGTTATGAATCTCCGCTTTTAATTCTTTATCAATAATTTTATTGCAACTGATTTTAGCTTTTTCTAAATGCGCAATCGCTCCGGTTTTATCCCCCAGTTCGACTTTCAAAGAGGCGATGGAAAAGCCAATGGATGAACAAAAATCTTTAGAGTTAATCGCTTCAGCCTTAACTAAAGCTTGTTCATAAATGGTGATCGCTAATGCTAAGTCATCGGTAAAATCAGCTAACGTTTCCCACTGTACCGGATGGTCTTTATCTGTATTTTCATTTTCTTCACACAGTTTTTTTAACTCTGAATAATAACCATCAAATCTTTTTTGATTTTGTTCTTGGGCAGCCGTCATTAAGTCACCTGTGAGTGACAGTACTCTTTTGTATATTTTGGTATTCATGTTCTGGCCTTATCAATGATGGTTTACGGAGCATTAAGCGGCAATTATAAAGGTTTTACAACAACTAAGCAGTAACTTAGTGACATAGATGACAATAAGCGGATAGGGCAAAGAGCGCGAGATTATCAGTAAAAAAATTATGTGGAATCGTAACAGCACTACCGTCTTTTGGTTTTAGTCCAATAATCCCAGAGCATTTAATAGCAGTAATAATGCTGCCGAAAGTCCTGAGATGGTCAATAGCCAGTAAAAAACAGCGGCAAGCACTTGATCAAACTTAGTTGTATTTTCAAATAATAAATCTGAATTTGCATAAAGGTATGAAAGCGGGCTTTTTTCTAATTTTCGGCTCCAACTCCGGGGCATAGCCAGTGCCTGTGCGACATTAATAATATCCCAGCCACTGGCATACTCTATACCTAAGGCATCTTTAGTCTTGGGGTTTTTTCTTAGCTTTCTTACCGTTATTTGTCTGAAGAGAACATATAAGATACAAGCCAAAAACATAAAAATGGCGTCAAAAGCTAGTAACTTTGAAAAGGTGCTCATTATCGGTTCCTGATGTATGAAAGTTGTTTCATTAAGCTGAGTTATTTCAGTAGACCTGTTGTCACTAAACAAACCCAAGTTAAGATGAGTATGCCTGTTATCGTAAACGTCCAATAAAACACTTTAGCTAAAATGCGATCGAATTTGCTGGTATGTTTAATGAGCAAATCAGCATCGGAGTAAAAGAAAGACATTTGTGTTTTTTTAAACTTTCTAATCAGTGTGATAGGTAAAGCAAGAGATTGGGCAACATTGATAATGTCCCAGCCACTGACAAGCTCCATGCCTAATTCATGTTTTGCCTCTGGATTTTTTCTTAACTTTTTAACTGTTAGCTGTCCAAAAAGAATGAAAAGTATCCATGATATTATCGTACAGCCAAGTATTATTCCTAAAGATAAAGTCGCATTATTCATTTGGGTCACTAACTTCATTAGCAATCAATGTGGTAATGTTAAAGCCCATCATCTTTTGTGCTTTAATCAAATAAACCAAAGGTATTCATAAGTATTAATATGGCACCAGAAAATCCGGTAAACATCCATAACCAATAAAAAATAGCGGCAAGTATCCGGTCAAACTTATTAGTATTTTCAAATAGTAAAGCTGAATCAGCGTTGCTAGAGGAAAGTGGGCTTTTCTCTAATTTCTTACTCCAACGCTTCGGCATAGTTAAGGCTTGCGCTGCGTTCAGGATATCCCAGCCACTCATAAACTCTAGTCCGAGGACATCCTTTGTTTTAGGGTTTTTCCTAAGTTTTCTTACCGTTATCTGGCCAAATAGTACGAAGAAGATTCCGGTAATTACGCTTAGTAAGATAATAAAAGCGACCAGTATTTGTCTTTCTGTCATGATGAAGTAATCCAATTCATAAGTGAATCGTAGATGCCACCGGCATCATTTGTAATTATATGGCTGGTGGTCATTGAAGCACCAGCAGCGGCACCGACAACAAGAGCTCCCCCTAAAACTAAACCGACCCAGCCTATGGGAGTAGACACTATTAATAACCCAAGTCCATAACCACCAGCTTTTAAAAAGCCTGTTCCAATAGCAGCACTAGCAGCAAACCCACTAGACTCAATAAATAACTGCCTGTGCCAGTTACCGCCAGCCCTGTGAGTATTTTGGATATTACCTACCCGACTGGTAAAGTCGATAACGGCCAGGCCATTACCTAACAATTTAGTGTATTTGGTAAATTGAACCAGCTCACTGGCTTGTGCCTGGTTGGTGACATCCAGCTTAGTGACATTACGGCTGCTTCTGACGATATTCTTGCCCCTGTCCAGGTTACTGAGGGCTGTACCGCGCCGGGATTTCACCTGGGCTGTTACTGATTCCATTTCATGGTGAAATTTTGTCTGTAATTCCTTATAGGCATGATTGACTTTTTGCTCTGCCGCCAGCTTATGCGGAGATTTGGCTTCGATAGCTTCCCGGTATTGCATTAAGGTATCTTGATATTTTTGCACAGCTTTAAGAAAGCCACTTGCTCGTTCGCCGTGAAAGCTGGTGGAAGCCCCGATAGAACCGACACCAAACTCGTATAGTTTCTTTCTTAGTTCAGCAAGGGCCAATACATTTTCACTGCCAAGAGACAATGAAAGATTGGCAAGGTCCCGGGAAATATACATAGGCGCAAGCTGGTTCAGGGCACTTAATCCGGCAACATTCGGATTGTTATGGCCAGGGGAAGGTGGCTCTAACAGGTAAGGAGTATTACCTATCGCAAACTCCGGTGTACGACCATGAATATCTTTAAGCTGGTCAAGCTCTATCCCGCATTGTTCTTTAAAGGCCTGGCGGCTTAACAGCTGGTTAGTGAGAATAATTTCACTCATGTTAAAATCCTTTTCAAACTGAGTTATCGTTAGCTTGTTTTTCAGTATAGCCGGGAGCGGGTTATTGACCTTGGCTTTATTGTCATCCCTTTATATTTTTTCTTTGTGCTGTCTGTTTTGTTGCTGGTGTTATTACAACATAATTGTTCGATAAATAAACGGCTTTTATCCGGGAAATACTGCCTGGAGCCTCCCTTTTCGGTTACTGCTTATGCTGCTTTATTGTAAAGCTCCTGTGCCTTTTTAAACTTGGTTAATATGACTGCAGCATTGACGCATACCAGATAGCCTTCTACGCTTTTTGACAGCATATGCCTTCCTCTCACTGCAACAGAGGAGTGATATCATGAGTGGCTATTTTAAAGATAATGATCCCATGAATTTTAGCAGTCAAATTTCGGTGTTATTCCCTAAAACCGGTATTTCACTAACGGGTCTGCCTCATAATATCTATGCCATTCTTTCAAGGTCCGAATATAACAAGCTCAGCAGTGATAAAAAATTAGCGGTAGACACTAAAGTACTGACTAAAAACCAGGCGAATAGTTATGCTAATTTATTTCGCCGGGCAGCGGCGCGCAATACCATTCCCTGGATTTTAGGGCCGGCAGGCCTGCTGCCCGGAGTAGGCACCGTCATTAGTATTACCACCTCGACTCTCGATGGTTTATACCGGCTTGCCGGAGCTTCTGCTATTTCCGCCGGTTGTATGGCGGTATTAATGGCCGAAGGGGGGCGCTTTACCAAGTACTACTCCCTGGCGATAGATCCCAGTTATGGTGAGTTGCTGGTGATTATGGTGTTTTACCAGGTCAGCATAGGCAAAGAAAATCGCATGTACGGTGTGTATTCGGCAAAATATGCTTTGAAAGTAGAAGGGAGTTAATCATTAGTATTTATTTCACCTGTTGCCCTAAAAACTCGTATGCTTAATATAGCGAGCCTTGGGTTTTGACGATGAAAATACCGATTTTTCCTTTACCTGTTTATTTGCTGCCCGGCGGCATCACCCAGCTGCGGATATTTGAGCAGCGCTACCTGAATATGGTGAAAAATGCCAATGAGACCCACGGCTTTGTCATTGCTTATGTGTTGGATAATGCCAGGATGAGCAAGTGGGGCAGTTGGGTGGATATTATCGACTTTGACAGCGATGAAGAGGGCCTGCTTAATATTACGGTTAAATGTCAGCGCTTGGTGTCGATATCGGCTACCACTAAACAAGCCGATAAGCTGTTATTTGGCACGGTTACCCCCATGGAGCATTGGCAGGAATCAGCCGACCGGCGAGACTGCCACTTTTTGCAGCAGCAGTTAAAGTGGCTGTTTAATGAATATGACGCCCTGCAGCAGCTGTATCCGACTTGTTATTTCGAACGTGCCGACTGGGTATGTGCCCGTTGGTTAGAGCTGTTACCCGTTAAGTTTGAAGATAAAAGTTTTTTTGCCCGCCGGGACAGTTTTCATATGGCGGTTGCTTTTCTCAATGCGCTTTTGGGGAGCGAAAGCCAAGTCTCCAGGTAGCGGTATGCTTTTGCATGCTCTCGCCCTAATAAAGAATATCCTTGTTTGTTAACTTGCTTATCAGATATTAATCGCAATCCACGGCTTCAGCCTGTAAGAATTTATCCAGGTATTGCTTGGCCTCATCGCTGAAAAGTAAACTTTCTTTGGCCTGCTCCATGGCGGTCTGCTCTAGGTCATCGTATTCAAAGCGGATGATTAATTCGCTGATGATGTTGGCTTCATAGATAAAACAGGCAATAGGCTTCTTTGTTAGCAGCGACTGGAGCATGGCCGATTGGGTTAACTTTTCCTGCCAAACCAGGGTATCTAAAATGCTCTTTGGCATATGCCAGTGCCTGGCAATATGGGTGGTCAGTTTTTTCGAGTTTTCATATAACAGATTTTTAAAGGCAAAGGTGTTTGGCTGGCAGTCAGGGTGAGTATAAGAGAAGGCTTCCATCAAAAGTTGAAAAATAATCATATTGCCCAGGTTGCAAATTAAACCGATCAGATAACCTTCTGCCGCTCCCTGCTTATAGGGAGACTGGCTGATGATTTCTTTGGCTATCTGTCCGGTAGACAGGCTGTGCTGCCATATTTTGTGGCCGTATTGCTGGAAATAAATGGTTGGCTGCGGCGTGAGCTGATTGATAAAACCGTTGAGTACCCCTTGCATCAAGCCGTTTTGGCCAAGCAGCATAAACGCTGATTTGAGATCAGTAACTTCTTTATCACTGCGGTTATAAAAAGACGAATTTGCCAGCTCTATGACTTTAGCGGCAATAACCGGCTCTTGCTGGATCAGTGTTATCAGGGCATTGGTATCAAAGTCGTTATCATTATTGAGCTGATCAATGACCTTAGAGAGGGAGGCTGGCAGCAGGGGGACAACTTTTAAAATCAGCTTCGGCATTTCCAGTAATTTTTGTACTTTTTTGGTGATGAACAAAGAAAGTTCATCGTGTTGCTCGCTGTGTTCGCTTTGCCCGAATAAAACATCGTAAAAGGCTTTTTGATGTGCTTCTTCGGCTGAAATCAAGTGGATGGCGTTTGCTCTTGTTTCAGGGGACTCTTCTTGTTCAACCGGCCGGCTATCTTCAAAATAATAGTAATTAGGCTGGTCGCCGTCGGATGGAAACAGGCGTTTAATGAGGGCATGAAACATAGACAGGCGATCCTTAGTGAGTAAATGATTGTGCAGGCCGTTGACAAGGCATATACAGCATTTATTGTCCGCTTTCTCTTTAGAGTGTAGTCAGCTTTTATCGCCCTGTTGCATTAATTGACGGCAGTAAGCCGTTGTTGTTTGTTGCTGGGCTATGCTCACCGCCAGTGACATAGGTTTGGTCGAGCAATTTGCCTTAAAGTGGCTGCAGGCATTTAGTTTGGCCTGGCCGGCGGCAGCACTGATCTCCTTTATTATTGCGCCGGGAGTGCAAAAACTAACATTGAGAATCGTGTCTTTAAGTCAGGACCAATTAGCCAGTCAAGGTGAATAGCAGCAGGTTGGTGGTGCAAAGGCCGATCGTGCTTTTTTGGCTGTTGCTGCGCTTTTGGCAAGGGCTGCCAGGGTTATCTTTGGAAAAATAATGCCGGGCAAGGCCGGCATTATTGTGATTAACAGAAGTTCAGGTTTCTGGTAAAGAGAGCAGCTGATAGCACTAAGCCACTGTTTTACCTGATGCGCTTAAATGATTACAGGCATCGCTCAATTTGGGTACAGCCAACCAGAGGTGAAGATGGTCTCTGGCACCAGTAATCATTGGTATTTTGGCAGAAGGCTTCTGACTCAGGTCCGCGGCCACCGCCTACTTGAGGGGTCATAGCTGCCGGTAAGGCCTTATTGTCTTTAGAAAGGTTTTTCAGTTGTTTTTTATTTAGTTTTAATTTCATGACACTTCCTTTTTTTGTTTATTATTTGCACTAACAATATACGGCAGGGGTCAAGAAATGCACAGCCTATATGTGTAACAAGATATTAACATAAATAATCGGTATTTTTACATCCTGCTTTACCGCAGAACAACCCTGATGAAAAACAGCAACATACGGTGATGGTCTTAATCATGTCAAATCATTGAAATAAAATGGTTAGCTGTTATATTTCGCCTTTTAAAATACCTGCTCCAGAGATCTTATTTGTGGCCTTAGATATTAAAGTTATCGACAAAAACACCTGTGCTTTATCATATAGAGATGCCTTACTGGCCCTGACCGCCAGCGTAGAAGCCAGTAATGCCGCGCCTGATTTATTTCCGCCGACACCTACTTTTCTTGAAGGCATACTCGGTAAGGAGATGACCAAGTTTTTTGTCTTTGACGGTGACCGGATTATCGCTTATGCCGTACTTAAACATTTACGGGAGTTGCCGAACTATCTTGGCCATTTAGATTATCCCGGCGAGCACAGTGCCATGATTTATTTCACCTTAGTGCACCCGGATTACAGGGGCAGGGGGATCAATAGCCAAATTACCGCGCTGCGTGTTGCCGAGGCGCAAAAAATCGGCGTTAAATACCTGTTTTCTACCGTGCATCCGAATAATATTGCCTCGCTGAAAACCTTGCAAAAGGTCGGGCTCAAGGCCATTGATAAACGCATTATGTTTGAGGAGCAGTTATTGCGTTTGATTATGTTCAGGGCATTATAAAACCCGTTTGCTAGCAGGCTTTTGTACAAAAGATATAAAAGCCCTCAGGGTTATTGCTGCCTTTTTTCACTCATCATTTCAAGTACTGCTTAGCCGGTTAAAGTCGCTATCTGCGAGAGTGTTCAATTGCACAACTTGTTTGACGCTAACTTCATTACTGAATCCGTCGGCACTTTCATTTAGGTGATAAAGCGAAATTCTCAGGCTCAAATGTATAAATTATTTTCTTCCAGGGGAAAAGAATAAGGCGGCAAACGCCGCCCGGTAATTCATTTCAGTATTTTTGGGGATTAAATCACCGTTAATTCCACATCGACATTACCCCGGGTCGCATTTGAATATGGGCAAATTTCGTGGGCCTGACCAACCAGATCATGTGCCTGGCTCTTGTCCATGTCGCCTAAAGAAACCGCCAGCTTCACCGCAATACCAAAACCTTGTGCAATAGGGCCTATGGCCACTTCGGCATTAATAAAAGTGTCTTTGGGCAGGGCTATTTTGGCATTGCCGGCAACGACCTTAAGGGCGCCGATAAAACAGGCGGCATAACCTGCAGCAAATAATTGCTCCGGATTGGTGCCCGCACCATCGTCACCGCCCAGGCCTTTCGGGGTCGATAAAGCCAGGTTTAAGCGGCCATCGTCTGATTTGGCGCTGCCTTCACGGCCGCCGGTTGCTGTTGCTTTCGCTGTATATAACACCTGATTTAATAAGTTCATACGAGTTCCTCTGTGTGATATTGAACAATTTAGTTTGCATGCAAAATAATATCTGAGTGCTTTTATGATTGCAAATACTTTGTGTGCAAAATAAAATAACAGTACTTGCAGGAGCTTTTATGACTTACGACCAACTTAAACTGGATAATCAGCTGTGCCACCGCCTATACATGGCGTCAAACGGCTTGATCCGCGCTTACCGGCCTTTGCTTGAGGCTTTAAATCTGACCTATCCCCAGTATGTAGTGATGATGGCCTTGTGGGAGCAAGACGGCATCACCATACAGAGCTTATTGGAAAAAACCGTTATCGATGGCGGCGCTATGAGCCTGATTTTAAAAAAGATGCAGGAAAAAAAGCTGCTGTCCATCACCAAGAGTGAAGAGGATAAACGCAAGAAATTGCTTCACTTGCTACCGGCAGGCAAGGCGTTACAGGTAAAGGCGGCCGAGGTGCCGGCTAAGATACGGTGTGCCTTTCCCAATATCGCGCCGGATGAGGTACAGCTATTAAACCGCTTGTTGGATAAAGTGTGTGCGGATTTACATGCCGATGAGCAAGAGGATAACCCATAAAAAAATGCCAGCGGGAGAGGGCTGGCATTTTAGCTTCTGCGATAAGTTACCTTAAATCTAAGTTAACTTATCAAGCAAAACTGAAGGACTGGCTGGCTGACTTGAATTTGAAACCGGATAATTTCTTTCTGGCAAATATCAAGGCTAAGCCTAAGACAAATAATAATAAACCTGTCGGCTCGGGAACCGGCGTGGTGCCCGGGGGAACCGGCTGGAACGGGTTGTAGTTTATCTGCATATTCCCCTGCCATGAATTGCCTATCACTTGGCCGTAGATGGTGGACTCGTTGGCTTTAATATCTGCCGTCGGTGCCAGGACACTGCCGTATAAATCGCTGTTAAGGTTAAGCTGCTCGACATCGTCAAAGTTATATAACAGTTGCAGCGGCGGTTCGTTGTTGGTTGCGCCTTTGTTAAAGTAGCCGCTTAACGGATCTGAGCTGTCAAAAGGATTGGCGCTGTCGGTTAAAAAGACATTGGCCTGGGAAAAATCCACGGTTGAGCTGTTGTCATTGGCGATATTAAATACCACAGTTGCATCTTCGCCCATGCCGTCGGTATTTACGTACCAGTCGGTGGCAAACATGTCCTGGGTGATATTAAAGACATAAACTTCATCTTCGAAAACCAGGTTGGGATCCAGGGCAAATTCCAGCGCCCAGCCGTGATCGATAACCGCCATGGCGGTTTCTTGCGCCAGCTGGTGGGACAGGGCTTCAAGTTCGGCAAAAGCGCCGCTAAAGTCTACCGGTAAATTGCTGCTGTTTTCGGTCACTGAACCTATGCTGCTTGGGCCGCCGCTAAAAGTGCCGCCTAATATCACATCACCCAATACCGGGTTGGGCAGGGTCGCCGACTGGTAAACATTTAAACTGCCGGTACCGGTTTTGTTGATATCGCCGCCAACGACTAAGCTCGGGCCGTCACCCATATCGTAGTCGATGATTTGTGTGCCGATATCATAGCCGCCGTTTACGGTTAAATTACCGCCAACAGCCACTCTGCCTTCGACATCCGAAGAGGTAACTGAATAATCTTCCTTGATAAATGCATTGTATTGACTTGCCTGGCCGAAATCTATCGGTCCAGCCAAAGTTTGGCCGCTGATGAGTAAGCCGGCCAACAGGGTGAGATGACGCATTGTTGCTCCTTTAGTAGTGGGGGTTAGAACGGCGGTTATAATAGCAGTTAAAAAGCATATTTGACAGCGCTGTCGTGATTAAGTTTTTATGAAGGGTTAACCCAAAAAGAACAAATGTCACACCTGATTTACACCTGCATTTACACTGAGGTTTTACGTCGTTGATCCTTATGCTTTATTTCTTCGACAGCGGGGAATGCTGGTTTTCAGGGGGGGGTCTTGAGGAGGAAAGAGCAGGAGTTGCGGCTGCTTTTAACGGCGGTAAAGTGATGATTTTAACAGCGCAGGGATTATTTTTCCCTGAGATTTTCTTCAGTAGCTCTTTTAGCAGCCCGCTTTTTTTAATGTTTATCATCGACAGGGTCAGCTGGCTTAACAAATGTTTATGTTTGTGATGTATCCAGTGGTAACTGAACTGGCTCAGGGAGGGAACATGGCGGTAATAAATGTGTTGAATGCCTGATTGGCATAATGCATTTATGGCTACCTGGTATTCTGAAAGATAGATACCCTTGCCCCTTTTATTCATGATGTTAAAAGCTATGTTGTCATGTTTTACCACCTGACACGACAAATGATGGTTACGGCAGAAGTTCCCTATGGTGATTGAACGTTTGGTCCTGATATAGAGGTTATCCGATTCCAGGTTGCAGTGAGCCGGTAACAGACAAAACAAACCGGCATTGACCGCCAGCAGAGGTTCGGTAATTTTCACCAGGTTAGGGTAAGCCTTGGCTATGGGTTCGTAGCGGGAAAATTCAGCATCTACCTGGCCCTGATTGGCCATGTTTAAGCCCCGCAAATTAGGCAGAAAGACGATGGAAGGTTTTATGCCCAGCGGGGCATATAATTGCCGGATAAAATGCTTAACATGCTCTGTGCCTAAGGTTTCGCCGATTTCTTCGTTGGCATTTACGATAAATGGGGCGGCATTGAGGGGAAAGATGAATAAAAGCAATAACAAAACAGGAAGAGGAAAAGGCATGTCTATCCAGCTTTTATTCAAACACATACCTTTAAGCCTAGCGCAAAATAGCAGACTTCACTTATTTCCCCCGACGCTGTTTTATTTTTGTCTCAGGTGCCGGTACCCGCCGGGCTTGAGGTGGAGTCCCTTACCAAGAGCTGCGGCGTATATTGTCCTACCGGGTTGGCTTCCCCCTGGTTCCGGGTTTGGGCAATCAGCAAATTGGCGGCATTTTCGGCGATCTGCTCATTGGGCTGGTGCGCCGTGGTAAGCTTAGGCCAGGTTTGCCGCGAGAACGGGCTGTTTTCGAAACCGGCAATGGAAAGTTCTCTGGGAATGTCCAGCCCCATCAGCCGGGCGGAAAAAAGTGCTCCGGCAGCGATTTCATCGTTACAGGAGAATATTGCCGTGGGTTTAACTTCTCCCTGCATCAGCGTTTTCGCCCCTTCGACTCCGGATTCAAAAGAATATTCGCCATGGATAATCAAGTCTTCGTTGATGGCCATCTGATGGTCGCTCAGGGCTTTTTTATAACCGTTAAGGCGCTCAACCGTGGATTTATGGCCGGCGTCACCGGCAATAAAGGCAATTTCTTTGTGGCCTAACTCTATCAGGTGTTCGGTAATACTCACGGCGGCATCGTGGTCATTGACCATAATGCAGGGGCTGAGTTGGTCCGGCGCCAGATCGCCGGACATAATACGCACCAGTTTGACATCCAGTTCGCTGATGCGCTCAACAAATTCCGGCATTTCGGAAAACGGCGGTGTCAGCACCAACCCCGCCACCCGGGATTGTTTCACCATAGCGATCACTTCTTCGGTGATGTTCTCTTTTTTCGCATCACAGGGGTGGATCAGCAATTCAAAGCCTTGCCTGCGGCAGGCGGATAAAATACCGTTTTGCATGTCAATGACATAATAGGCATTGGGATTATCGTAAACATAGGCGATGGAGTAGGACTTAGTGCCCGCCAGATTACGGGCGGCCAGATTCGGCTGGTAATTAAGCTCGGCAACGGTTGCCTGAACCTTTTCCCTGGTGGACTGGCGCACCGAAGGTTCGTTATTCATCACCCGGGAAACGGTTTTGATCGATACTCCCGCATGTTTGGCAACATCATTTATGGTAGCTTTCATCTAGGACTTAACACCTTAACTTATTCTTCTTACGTTTCTAGCCCTTAGGGTATTGCTTCTGGCGGTGTGCGGCAATCACTAATTGGTAAACGGGCATAATTTAGCGGGTTATTTTTGATTTTACTCTGCCAAAAGCCGGGATCAGTAATTATCATAAACAGTGTTGACAGCGCTGTCATTTTTGCTTAAGGTAAATTTATCATTAACTTTTATCCGTATCTGAGAGCATTATGCAGGCAAGACCATCACTGCCGAGCTGGCAAAAACTGACCCGTTTGGCTGGGGAAAAGAAACACCAGCATATGAATGATTTATTTGCCGGTGACAGTGAACGTTTTAACAAGTTTTCACTGGAGCTGCCGGGTTTGTTACTGGATTATTCGAAGAACCTTATCGACGATGAAACCATGTCGGTGCTCTTTGCCCTGGCCCGGGAAACCGATGTCGCTGCCTGGCGTGAAAAAATGCTGCGCGGCGATAAAATCAACCAGACGGAAAACCGCGCTGTGCTGCATACCGCCTTAAGGCGCCGCAGTGAGCAGCCACTCATGGTAGACGGTGAAAATGTCACCGCCCAGGTGCAGACCCAGCTGGTGAAAATGGAAGCTTTTGTTAATCAGGTACGCCAGGGACATTGGCTCGGTTATAGCGGTAAGCGCATCACGGATATTGTTAATATCGGGGTAGGCGGCTCTAACCTTGGTCCGCAAATGGTCACCGAAGCGCTTAAACATTACAGTGATAACAGCGTGAATATGCATTATGTCTCTAACGTTGACGGCGCGCAGATAGTGGAGATTTTAAGGCCGCTGGATCCGCAAAAGGTATTGTTCATTGTTTCCTCGAAAACCTTTACTACCACGGAAACCTTGCTTAATGCCCATACTGCGCTCAACTGGCTGATCTCTGCCTCCTTTGATGAAAGCGCGGTGGCGAAACACTTTGTTGCCGTGACTGCCAACAAAGAAAATGCCGTGAAATTTGGTATCGCCCGGGAAAATATTTTCGATATCTGGGACTGGGTCGGCGGACGCTTTTCTCTCTGGTCCGCGATAGGGCTGCCCGTTGCCCTGGACTTAGGCTTCGATAAATTTAAAGCACTGCTTGATGGTGCAGATAATATGGACCGGCATTTTGTCCAGGCGCCGCTGGAGCAAAATATGCCGGTGATCATGGCGTTGCTCAGCGTGTGGAATACCACCTTTTTAGGGGCCAAGTCCCAGGCGATTTTACCTTATGATCAAACCCTGCATATGCTCAGTACCTATTTGCAGCAGGCGGAAATGGAAAGTAACGGCAAGTCGGTGTCCTGGCACGGCGATGAGCTTGATTATGCCACTGTGCCTTCCATCTGGGGGCAGCTGGGCATCAATGGTCAGCACGCTTTTTATCAGTATTTGCATCAAAGTAATAATGTCGTGCCCGCCGACTTTATCGGCTCGGTCACCAGTGTCACGCCGGTGAAAGGTCACCATGAAACCCTGATGGCCAATTTCTTCGCCCAGACCCAGGCCTTGATGACCGGGGTTAACGAAGAAGAAATTCGCGCCGACCTTAAAGCCAAGGGCAGGGAGGCGCCGTATATCGATGCGGTGGCGCCCCATAAGGTGCACAAGGGTAACCGTCCTACCAATACTATTTTGCTTAAGCGCATAGATCCGGCGACCTTGGGCATGTTGATAGCGGCCTATGAGCATAAGATTTTTGTGCAGGGGATTATTTTACAGATCTGCTCTTTTGATCAATGGGGGGTGGAGTTAGGCAAAGGGCTGGCGGCTAAAATTCAGCAGGAATTACAGGCGGGGGAAAGTCGGGTAGAGCATGATTGTTCCACCGAAAACCTGCTCCATTATTATCAAAAAGTTTCCGGGGCCGGCGCCGCTTAAAGCGCCGGACCGACAGATTTGGCGGGCCTGACTCTCCCGCCATCATAAAATGTTTACATCGGGTAAACAGATATATTTACAGCTGCGCTATCTTTGATTTGCTGTTAATGCCGCCTTTTATCTGGTCAAAAGATAAATTTGTGTGTAAGGTAATAGTATGATTTATGACAGCGCTGTCAGTAAGCGGGTCCAAAAGGGAGTCATAAGTGCTTTAGTTGGGCGGTAAGGGCTAAGGAATGGAGCCAAGCAGCAAAGCTGAAAAGTGAAGTGCTTACGGTAAAACTTTTATCGTAAGACAGAAATACAACAAAAACTTATAACATTAATATAACGTGCGTAAGGGAAAGTCTATGTCATCAAAAACATTTAATAAGAAGGTGCTTGCCACCAGTATCACCATGATCCTCTCGGGTATGGCGGCGCCGGGTGCGCTGGCCGCCGACAAGGTCACGGCACCGGCTGCAAAGAGCGACAATACCGAAATCATTGAAGTACGCGGTATTCGTGGCAGCATCAAGCAGGATATCAATAATAAGCGTTTCTCCAATTCCATTGTTGATTCCATTTCCGCCGAAGACATAGGCAAATTCCCGGACAAAAACGTCGCCGAATCCTTGTCCCGCGTCACCGGTATCGGGGTATCACGTGAATTTGGCGAAGGTGAAAAAATCACCGTGCGTGCTTCTGATCCCACGAAAAACCGGACCCTGTTAAACGGCCAATATGTCGGCACCGCCGATTGGTTTATCCTGGATAATCCAAGCCGGAGTTTTAACTTTACCTTATTGCCGTCTTCCCTGGTCAGCAACCTGGAAGTGTATAAATCGCCGGAAGCGAGCCTGGACGAAGGCTCTATCGGCGGTACCGTGGTATTAAAAACCCGTAAGCCGCTGGATTTAGCCGCCCATACGGTGAATTTCAATGTTCAGCAGCAATATTCCGAAGTGTCGGAAAAGACCGATCCGATTTTTGAAGGGTTATATTCCTGGAAAGATGACAGCGAGCGTTTCGGGATTTTGATCTCAGGTTCAAAAAGCGAACGTTTTGTTCAGCGTGAAGGTCTGGAAGTCTTAGGCTGGAATCAGCAGGAAAACGGCGACTGGAACCCCAGGGTTGTCGCTGCACCTATTTTTAAGCAGGAGCGTGAGCGCGATACCATCTTTGCCAGCCTGCAATTTGCCCCCAGTGATGAGTTCGATGTCACCTTAAATGTGCTTGACTCGAAAATGAATTCCAATAATAACAACTCCAACTATTTGTTAATGTTTAACAATGAATCGGCCGATGAAATCAGCGATGTTACCCGTGACGGCGACAGCATCATGTCGGCCTCTGTCACCGGCGGTGAAGGGGATGTACGCTGGAACCATATCAACCGGGTATCGAAAACCGATATCAACTCTATTCATTTAGATATGAATTTCTACGCCGATGAATACAGTATCAATGCCCAGCTAGGTACCACGGAAGCAGAAGGCGGCACCTATAACGAAACGTCGTGGGAATATACCGCTGCTTCCAACTATGATTTTGACTTAAACGGCAGACCTGAGATCAATACCCAGGTTGACCCCACCGACGGCTCGCAATTTAACGGTGGCTGGATCTGGGGCGGTAATAAACCCACCACAGATGAAGAGTCTTATGCCCAGGTGGATCTGGAATTACCGGTTGAATTCGGCGCCTTTACCGCGGTTAAAGTCGGGGTGAAATACCGGGATCATAAACGAACCCAGGACCGCGAAGCCTATAGCTGGCACTGGGGGCAGGCGACAGACGGCGAAAGCGCCAATTATATGAGTCAGATTTTAAATAGCCAGTGTCCGACTTTGGCCGATTGCGGCTTAAGCAACGGCACCCAAAGTGTTGCGGAGGATGTGATGTCTGGCAATGTGACCGAGCAATTAAAACACAGCTCGGCCATGATGCGGGAATTAGGTTTAGGTCCGGATGCCAGTTATGCGGTACATGATGTGCTGGGTGAGATCTGGGAAGTTGAAGAAGCGAAAACCGCTTTTTATGTTCAGGGGGATTTCTCCGGTGACGGTTACCGCGGTAATGTCGGTGTTCGCGTGGCAAGAACCAAACAAAAAGCAGCGGCTTATGCCTTCTCTTCCGACAGTGGTGGTTTGATGACCACGGTAAATCCCGGTATCAACGATGACCTGATGCCGTCTAGTCTTGATTGGCAGAATCAAAGCCGTACCTATACCGAGATTTTACCCAGCTTTAACTTCGCCTATGATCTGGCCGGTGATCAAATCGTGCGTTTATCAGCTGCCCGGGTAATGGCACGTCCTAACTTCTCGGACATTGCCCCTATCTCGGCACCGGGTGATTTAACCGTAGCCAACCCGACAGCCTCTGCCGGTAACCCGAACTTAGATCCGCAGTTGGCAAACCAGTTTGATGTTGCCTGGGAATATTATTTTGACGATGCCTCTTTAGTGTCGGCGACGGTTTTCTATAAAGACATTGAAAGCTATCAAACCTCAGGTACTTCAACCGAAAGTTTCTACCGTCAGCAGGATGATACCTGGGTAGAAGCCACAGTCACCCGTCCTGAAAACGGTCCGGGCGGTACCACAACAGGGATTGAAATCACTTACCAGCAAGACTTCGGTAACGGCTTTGGTGTTGCCACCAACTATACCTATACCGATGCCACCAATGACGGTAAGCGTGATGATAACTTATTGGGCTCAGGTTTAGTCTTAGGTGCTTCCGAGCATATGGCCAATATCACTACTTATTATGAGAATGAAGCCTTCTCGGCGCGTTTGATGTACAACTACCGCACCGAATGGTACAAGGGCTTAAGCTCCGGCTCTGAAATTTATAACGATGACTTTGGTCAGCTGGACTTCAGCACCTCTTATACCGTTAATGAAAACCTGACCCTGGTATTGGAAGGGGTCAATATTCTTGATGAAGAAGTGGTTGAATATAACGTCGATAAAAGCCGTGTGATGTCCCGTTACCAAAATGGTCCGCGGGTGATTTTAGGAGCGAATATCAGCTTCTAATGATCTCAGCCGGGTATAACATCAAGGTTATGTTCGGCTGAACCATACCGGGTAAATTAGAGATGTTTGCTAAGATGCTTTGTCAGGAAAAAGGCCTTTTATAGCTGTTATAAAAGGCCTTTTTACCTTAGCCAGCAATAAGGACACAGCAATAAAAGCAAGCAAGACCAGAATAATGAGAACAAAATAACAATGAACAAGCTCCTGTTAATCTTTTTAATGCTAGTGCTCAGTGCCTGTGGTCAAAGCAAGCAAGGTATGGCGGATAGTACGCCTGCTGTTTCAAGTAAAGCCAACTCTTCTTTGCAGCAACCGACCCAGGCGGATCTTGATCGGATAGCCGAACATTTAGATGTTAAATACCGTTTAGTTACCAATATCCCCAGCAAGCACTGTGACAAGAAGCAGTCCGATGGTAATTGTTTTGAAGTGGAGCTGAGTTTCACCGCGAAAGAGGCGATTAGCGTCAATAACTGGTTTATTTATTTCAGCCAGATAGCACCGGTGCAATCTTTTGAAAGTGAAGAATTTGCCGTAAAACACCTTAACGGCGACCTGCACCGGATATCGCTAAAAGACAGTTTTAGCGGCTTTAAAGCAGGGGAGCGCAAAACTTTGCTGTTTCGCGCCAACTTCTGGATGGTGTCTGAATCTGATGCGCTGCCCAACTATATGGTTTATAGCGAACAGCTTCAGGCGCGCATTATTGCCAGTACCCGGCCTGCAACAGATCCCGAAACCGGTTTGGAGCTATTGCCTTTTGTAGAGCCTATTAACGATCTGGATAAGCAGTTTAAGAAAAACAAGCAGGATGCCACCAAGTGGCTGAGTAGCAGCGACTTATACCAGCGCAACCTCGCCCTGGGTGAAACACTCCGCGATGTTAGCAAGGTCATTATTCCCACCCCGAAAAGCATCAGTTATGCAAAAGACAAGGCCACAGGTAAGCAGCGTCTGCTTGATATCCGCCGGGGAGTAAAAGCGGACTTTGGCCCGCTGGATAAAAAATCGCTTAATGCGGCAATCAACCGTTTGGAGAATTTAGGCATAAGTTTTAACAACAGCGGTGTACCCCTTAATCTCAAGGTTAAGGCGGATGAAACAAAAATCATCGGCAGCTATTCACTGAACATTACCTCAGATGCCATTAATATCTCAGGCGTTGATGCCAACGGCGTATTTAATGGCCTGCAATCTTTAGCTTCTTTGCTGACCTTAGGAGCAAATGAACTGCCGCAACTTACCATAGAGGATGAACCCCATTATGGCTTTCGCGGCCTGATGGTGGATGTTGCCCGCAACTTTCACAGTAAAGCCTTTATTCTGGATCTGTTAGATCAAATGGCGGCTTATAAGCTCAATAAATTGCATTTGCATCTGGGCGATGATGAAGGCTGGCGTCTGGAAATCCCGGGCCTGCCGGAATTAACGGATATCGGCGGTAAACGCTGTTTTGACCCTCAAGAGCAGGATTGCCTGATCCCGCAGCTGGGGGCCGGGCCGGATCCGAAAAGCGGGGTCAACGGCTATTATTCGGTGGCGGATTATCAGGAAATCTTAAGTGCTGCGAGCGAGCGTTTTATCCAGGTGATCCCGTCATTGGATATGCCGGGACATTCGCGGGCGGCCATTAAGGCGATGACCGCAAGGTATAACAAATACCAGGCGCTGGAAGAATTTGATAAAGCCAGTCAGTTCCAGCTCCATGAAGTTGAAGATACCAGTAAGTATTCATCGGTGCAGTTTTATCATGACAATACCATCAATGTTTGCCTGGAGTCTTCCTATGCCTTTGTCAAAGAAGTGATGACCCAGGTACAGGCCATGCATAAGCAGGCGGGGCAGCCGATCCGGCGTTATCATATCGGCGCCGATGAAACCGCCGGTGCCTGGACTGAATCTCCCGCCTGTAAAGCTTTTATCGCCAACAATAATTCAGGCATCACCAAAACCGATGAACTCGGTGCTTACTTTATCGAGCGGGTGGCAGGCATTTTAGCGGATTTAGATATTGAAACCGCTGCCTGGAGCGACGGCTTAAGTCATACCCGCAAGGAGAATATGCCAAGTGTTGTGCAGGCTAATGCCTGGGGACTCTTACCCTGGGAAGGACATAAGCAGGCCCATGAACTGGCCAACCGCAACTGGCAGGTGGTGATTTCCACACCGGATGTGATGTATTTTGATTTCCCCTATGAAGCCGACCCGAAAGAGCACGGTTATTACTGGGCATCACGGCACACCAATACCGAGAAAATCTTCCAGTTTATGCCGGATAATCTGCCGGTGCATGCCGAGTTCTGGTTTGACCGGGAAGAAAATCCCTTTGTCAGCGATGATACTTATATCAAAGACGGGCAGGGCAAGTTAGTCTCAATGCCGCTGGAAAAAGGACGTAAGTTTTTAGGGCTGCAGGGACAACTGTGGAGTGAAAATACCCGTAGTGACGATATGGCAGAGCACAAAATTTTCCCGCGTTTGCTGGCGCTGGCCGAGCGTGCCTGGCATCTGCCGGACTGGGCGGTGCCTTATAATTACCAGGGCTTTAAATACAGCCGGGAAACACAGGTGTTTGATGCACAAAGCCGCAAACACCGGGACAGTGACTGGGCGCTTTTTGCCAATACCTTAGGGCAAAAAGAGTTTGCCAAACTTGAACACTCGGATATCAGCTACCGCTTGCCGACGGTAGGGGCGAAAATTGAAAGCGGGCACTTATGGGCCAATATCGCTTTCCCCGGGCTGGACATAGAATATAAGCTTGCCGGAAAAAACTGGCAGTTATATACCGGGCCGGTTCCCCTTGGCTATGTAGAAGATGATGCACAAGGCAATGCAGAAACGGCTGAGGTACAAGTGCGCAGTGTCAGTAAAAACGGCAAGCGGCGCGGGCGAACCACAACCGTCCGCTAATTGCTGCTTTACCGGGTATTAGGCTCCGACATTGGCGGGCTGAAACATTGCTTTGCCAGCTTTTAACCCCGGGTCGTGTGACCGGGGTTTTCTTAAAGTTACTGAACTTATTTAATTTTTCGAAGATTTTCCTAAGGCGCTTACAGGACAAGGCAGCAAAGGAAATAAAAAGCAAAAACATAATGACAGCGCTGTCATAAGTGGTTAAGATGTTAGTCATTAAATCAATCATCCCTGTTCACATGGCCACGGGCCCAGGTGAAAAACTAAGAGGTCAACATGCTTTACAGTAAGGACAAGCAAGAGAAGCTTTTTTTAGGCATAGATGGCGGCGGCAGTAAATGTAAAGCCATTATCATGACAGCGGATAATCAAATTTTAGGCAGCGGTATTTCCGGACCGGGTAATCCACTGCACGGTTTTGAACAGGCAAAAGATTCCATTGTAAAGGCGGCCTATCTGGCATTGATAGATGCCGGTTTGGCAGAAACGCCGTTAACTGAGCTTATTGCCGGTGTCGGGCTTGCAGGGGTAAACCTGCCGCAGCAGTTTGAGCAAATGTCTGCCTGGCAGCATCCCTTTAAAACCATGTTTCTTGCCACAGACTTATTGATAGCTTGCCTGGGTGCCCATCAGGGGCAGGACGGGGCGGTGATGATCACAGGAACAGGCTCATGCGGTTTTTCTTACGTGCGCGGACAGGAATTTATTATCGGCGCCCATGGTTTCCCCCATGGCGACAAAGGCAGCGGCGGCTGGTTCGGCTTGCAGGCGGTTGAGCAGGTTTTATTGTCCCTGGACGGTTTTAAGCCGGTCTCGATATTGAGCAAATCCCTGATGGACAAACTTGATTGTCACACCAGCACAGATATTGTTGAAGCGGTGGCCGGAAAACCCGCGGCCTTTTATGCCGGTTTAGCTAATCTTGTTTTTGATGCCGCAGAAGTTGGCGATGCCCTGGCGCTTGCCATAGTGCATGAAGGGGGGGCGTATATCAGCAAAGTTGCCCGGGCCTTATGGCAGAAAAATCCGCCGGCGATGTCGATTATCGGCGGTTTATCCTCCCGGTTAATGCCCTGGTTGGATCAGGAGGTTCGTGAGCGGCTGATTACCCCGAAAAGCCCGCCGGAGGTCGGTTCGGTGCTTTTTGCCCGCCAGCAGCTGGCGCTGTTGTCGCAGCGTAGCCAGCAGTCAATTTCTGTTAATCAATAAATTTTTGTAGCTTATTTAAGGTAGGATCATGTCTCAAACGCAAATGGAACTCGAAGCGCGTCAGGCGCCCCAGGTAATTAAACGTCAGCTTATTGCCAACCAGAGCAAGATGACTTGTATCGGCGATAAACTTCGGGCATTAGCTCCCAAGTCGGTGATGATCATCGGCCGCGGCTCCTCCGATCATGCCGGTGTTTTTGGTAAATATCTGATTGAAATTGAAGCCGGTATTCCTACCAGCTCGGCCGCTCCTTCGGTGAGCAGTGTTTACGGCCGGCAGCTCAAACTTGACCGGACCCTGGTGATAGTGATCTCCCAGTCGGGCCGCAGCCCGGATATTCTTGCCCAGGCAAAAATGGCCAAAGCGGCGGGGGCGTATTGCCTGGCGCTGGTCAATGATGTTACCTCTCCTATCCGTGAAATCGTCGATGAAGTCATTCCTTTGCAGGCGGATGCCGAACTCAGTGTTGCCGCCACGAAAAGTTATTTATGCACCTTGTCGGCGCTGCTGCAACTGACCGCCTACTGGACCCGCAACCAGGAGCTGGTAAAGGCGTTAGCCGATTTGCCTCAGGCGCTGGAAAATATTATTGCCTCGGCGCCGCAATTTAACGCCGAGATGCTCAACGGAGTCAATAACATGGTGGTGCTTGGCCGCGGTTTTGGTTATGCGGTGGCAAAAGAAATGGCATTAAAACTTAAAGAAGTGAGCAGTATACATGCCGAAGCCTTTAGCAGTGCAGAGTTTTTACATGGTCCGGTGACTCTGGTAGAGCAGGGGTTGGCGATATTAAATTGCCTGGTTACTGACGAAAGCGCGCCTTCTCACCAGGAACAAATCGATGAAATTGCTTCCCGCGGCGCCGATATTGTTAATTTAAGCCAGCTTGATAAAGCCATACATCCAAGAATTGCCCCCCTGGTGGTATTGCAGCGCTTTTATCTGGATGTCGCCACCCTTGCCGTGAGCCGGGGATTTAACCCCGATGAACCCAAGGGACTTAAAAAAGTCACCAGGACGGTATAATGAGCGAGTTGCGCCTGCAGGTAAAAAAACTTTTCGACGGTAAAGCCTTTGTTGAAGATAAGGTGCTGACGCTAAACGCCGGCAAGCTGGTGGCCATCGACAGTGATACCGCCCGGGCGGATATTCGCCTGGATGGCCTGCTGGTGCCCGGCTTTGTTGATCTCCAGGTTAACGGCGGCGGCGGTGTACTCTTTAATGCTGAGCCGACGTTTGAGGGGGTGAAAACCATGCTCGCGGCCCATGCAAAGTTTGGCACGACCGCCATGTTGCCCACGGTGATCACAGATAAAGTGGAAGTGATGGCGCAGGCGGCAGAGGCGGTTGCGGGCTTGTTAAAAGCGGGGCAGCCGGGTCTTGTCGGTATCCACTTTGAAGGCCCTCATCTAAGCGCTGCCAAAAAAGGCGCCCATAGCCAGGGTTTTATCCGGGAAATGAGCCCGGCGGAATGGCAGATTTACCAGAGAAAAGATCTCGGCCAGATTATCGTAACCCTGGCGCCGGAAACGGTGGCGGTTGAGGATATCCGCACATTAGTGTCTTTAGGAGTAAAGGTCTGTCTCGGCCACAGTAATGCCGATTATCAATGCGTTAAGCAGGCATTGCTTGCCGGTGCCGACGGTTTTACCCATTTGTATAATGCCATGTCGCCGCTGCAGGGGCGTGAGCCGGGTATGGTGGGGGCGGCTTTGTTTCATGATGAGGCCAGCTGCGGTATCATAGCGGATGGTTTTCACCTCGATGATGTCTGCGGCCAACTTGCCCTTAAGGTCAAACCCCGCGATAAGGTTTTTCTGGTGACCGATGCCATGCAGCATGTCGGCTGTGAGCAAAAAGAATTTAACTTTTTTGACCGGAAAATTACCTTAACAAACGGTAAGTTAACGTCAACTACCGGGGAGCTGGCGGGCTCGGCGCTGGATATGGCGACGGCGGTAAAAAATGCCCACCTGAAAATGCAGCTGCCGCTAGAGCGGGCGCTGCAGATGGCGAGCCTGAATCCGGCCGGTTATATCAATCAGGGACAGCTGGGCCGTATCAGAGTAGGGGCTGCGGCGGATTTTGTTGAATTAACTGAAGATTTTAAGGTGCTGTCTACCTGGATAGCAGGTCACAGGGTTTTTACTGCTTAGGCTTTACACCTTAAGCTTTATACCTTAAGAAAAGGGAAAGATCTTAAGGTTTTCATACAAATATAATTTATAACTAGACGGCAACTTGATGACAAGGGGATGAGGAAACTATGGAAATAACGTTAACCAATGAAAGAACAACAGGAAATTTTGTTCCGCTAGCGATCATAGCGGTCTTGTTTTTCGTGTTTGGCTTTGTCACCTGGCAAAACGGCGCCCTGATCCCTTACCTGCAAATGGTATGTCAGTTAACAGAAACCGAGGCGTTGTTTGTCGCCTTTGCCTTTTATTTTGCCTATACCGCCATGGCGCTGCCGTCGGCCTCGGTCTTGGAGCGTACCGGTTATAAAAATGGTATGGCCCTGGGCCTGCTGCTCTTGGTGGTCGGCTTTTTATTTTATATTCCCGCCGCAAGCAACCAGGCCTTTTCGCTGTTTTTACTGGCGCAGTTTATTATCGGCAGCGGTATGACCTTGCTGCAAACCGCCGCCAACCCTTATGTGGTTAAAGTCGGCCCGGTAGACAGCGCCGCGGTGCGCATCATGTTCATGGGTTTGATGAATAAAGGCGCCGGTGTTATTGCCCCGCTGGCGTTTACCGCCCTGGTATTGGGGGATTTTTCCGGTATTTCCGCCCTGAGCCTGGAGCAAATGGCTGCCGCTGAAAAAGCCGAGACCATTGAACGTTTGTCCTCCGGTTTGATTTATCCCTATTTAGGCATGGCGGCCATTTTTGTTGTGCTGGCGGCATTATTGAAAAAATCGCCTTTACCGGAATTATCCTTTGACGAAGATCAGGCCTTATCTGAGACGCAGGGTGAGCAGGAAACTAAAACTTCGGTACTGCAGTATCCGGCGCTGGTATTGGGAGCACTAACCTTATTTGTTTATGTCGGCGCAGAAGTGATTGCCGGGGATACCATAGGCTTATTCGCCTCTAACTTAGGGGTTGCCAATGCCACCTCGTTAACCTCTTATACCATGGCCTTTATGCTGATAGGGTATGCCCTGGGCATTGCCATCATTCCTCGTTTTATTCAGCAGGAAACCGCGCTAATGGCTTCTGCAATAAGCGGCCTAGTATTTTCTTTGTTCGTGGTGCTTTCTGACCCGGGCAGCAGCGGCGTTTCCCAAGTATTATGGGGCTGGACCGGCATCGCCACTTTGCCCGATACCATCACCTTTATCGCCCTGTTAGGTTTTGCCAATGCCCTGGTATGGCCGGCGGTATGGCCGCTGGCGTTAAAAGGTTTAGGGCAGTTAACCGCCAAAGGTTCGGCGCTGCTGATTATGGGGATTTCCGGCGGCGCGATCTTGCCTTTGGTTTACGGCGTCTTGTCTGAAGGTTTAGGCGGGCAAAGTGCCTATTGGATGATGCTGCCTATCTATTGCTTTATCCTGTTCTATGCCGTGAAAGGGCATAAGATGACCCGCTGGTCATAAAGACTTGCTTCCTGCTTAACGGCTAGTGGCAGCTTTTGAGAGACAAGCTGTTACTAGCCGTTTTTTTCTTTAGCTGGAGAGAAAATACTCAGCCGGGTTATCTCTGGTAGATGAGCTCGCCGTCCAACCAGGTCATCTCCACTTGGGTGTTTTTAATTTGTGCGGCTGAGACATTAAATAAATCCCGGTCAAGCACAATCAAATCTCCCCGTTTGCCCACTTCAATCGAGCCGGTAATATCGTCCTGGCGCATGGCGTAAGCGCCGTTTAAAGTATAGGCCTGGATGGCATCCGCCAGTGAAATGGCCTGCGGCGTGCGGGTGATCGCATTGGCCATGCCGACAAAAGGATTAAAGGTGCTGACATTCCAGTCGCTGCTCAGGGTCAACCTGGCGTTATTATCGAGCAAAGAGCCGATGGGGATGATGTCGTCGGCGCGCTCGGCCCCGATATAGTCAATGTTTTCCTGCCAGTGCTGCGGCTTGGTAAATTCACCCGCCACCTGGGCGTCGGCAATGACATTTAACGCGGCAAAGCGCGGGTAGTCCTTGGGGTCCATGAGTTCCAAATGGGTCAGGCGGTGGCGAGCCTTGCCGTTTGAGGTATTTTCGATGGCATCGAGTGCTTCGGTAATGCCCCTGTCGCCGATGGCGTGGATATTAAAATCAAAGCCTGCCGGCTCCAGTGCCTTAAGGTATTTTTCCAGCCGCTGCGGAGTAAAATAATTCAAGCCTTTATTGCCGTGCAGGCCCAGGAGATCGATTTCATACGGTTCATGCAGGGCGGCGGTGGTATTGTTTAAGATACCGTCCATATAAAATTTTACCTGGTTTACCTTTAATAAGCTGGCAGGGTTTGCCTGGTACATATCAAGCAGCCGGGTAATTTGCGTGGCGTCGTTGGCCTCGGGGTAGGCCCAAAGCCCCAGGCTGACGCGCAGGCTCAGCTCATTGTTTTTCGCCAGCTCCTGCCAGGTAGTTAAATGATTGCGCTGCCAGTAGGTACGGGCGTCGCTGATGGCGGTGATGCCGTGTTTATTAAGCTCGGGCTGGGTATAGTTGATAAAGCCCTGGTAGTCTTTTGCACCGGCATCGGTTTGTGCATTGATGGCGATTTCCATCACAATATCACCGGCATTATCGTATAGGATGCCGTCCGGGCGGTTGAAGCTGTCCCGGCTGATCACGCCGCCGATGGGATCCTGGCTGTTGGCAGTAATATTGGCCAGTTCCAGTGCTTTGGAGTTGACCCACATGGAATGGGAAGTCTGCTCCATAATGATCACCGGGCGGTCCGCTACGGCATCATCGAGGATTTCCCTTGGGTTACGTTCGGCATTGAGCAGTGCTTCTATAGTATGACCGTAGCCCACCAGCCAGCTGGCCTGCGGATTTCTGGCGGCGGCGTCTATGATATCATCGATAAAATATTCTACATCCGTTTCTGTTTCGTTTAAGCTAAAATGCGTGGTGTCCGAGCCGGACTCTAACGGGTGCATGTGGACATCGTGGATCCCCGGCATCATCATTTTTCCCTGTAAATTGATGACCCGGGTATTGTCGCCGATAAAATTCTGTACCTGGCTGTCGTCGCCGACAAAGATGATTTCCCCGTCTTTTAATGCCAGCGCCTGGGCGCTTGGCTGCTCGGGGTTGACGGTATAGATGTTGCCGTTGGTAAAGACTGTATTGGCCAGCTGCTCCTTAATGGCAGTTGACGGTGTTACTGTTTCCTGGGAAGTGGCGCCGTTTTCGCCGCTACAGCCAGTTAAAGACATGGCTATCAGACAAGTTGCTAAGTTCATAAAACGCTCTTTCATTGCTTGCTCCTAAAGTGAAAAGCCAATTTAGCAAACCCCGGGTAACGAAAAGGTAACCGCTTGCACCGACATCTTGTTATAGTGACGCCATTGAAGACAATATTTCGCGAATGTTAATCCCGATATGATAGTGCTTTTTGTTGAAGATGATAGCAAGTTAGCCCAGCAGACCATTCATTTTTTGGAAAATGAAGGCATAGAAGTTGATTATGCCGCCGGCATCAGACAGGCGTTGGCCATCAGTGAAGATGCCGCTTCGGCTCCTGAGGGGGTTTATGATGCCATCATCCTGGATATGAATTTACCCGACGGCAATGGCGTGATGCTGGCAAAAACACTCAGACAGACCTTGCCGCAAATTCCGATCTTATTTTTAACGGGACAATCCGCTTTGGAAGATAAAGTTGCCGCTTTTGAAGCCGGCGCCCTGGATTACCTGACCAAGCCGTTTGCCATGGCGGAGCTGGCGATACGGTTAAAGCTGTTGGCGCGAAAACAGCCGGAGCATGCCGATACTTTTACCCTGGCAGATCTGCAAGTGAATTTCTCAGAAAAAATCATTCAAAGGGCAGGGCGGGGGATCACCCTGTCTCCCCAGCAATGGCAGCTGCTGGCGCTGTTATGCCGCTCCAGCCCGGCTTATGTTCCCAAAGCAACCATCTTATCGACGATCTGGGTGGACACCGATGCCAGCAACGATATGTATAAGTCGCTGATCTCGCGCCTGCGTAATAATATCAGCCGCAAACATGAGGCAGCTTTGCTGAGCATAGCCCCGAAACAGGGAGTGGCATTACGTGAAGCTGACTGAGGTCAATAAGGAGAATACGCCTGCTTTAGCCAAGGCAGATAAGCGCCGCTCACTGGTGCATTATATTGCCTGGCGTTTACTCGGCAGTATTGCTGTGATTGTGCTGTTATGGTTTTTTATTTCCCGCGCCGGTTACTTTTTTGCCCTCGACGGTACCGCAGAGTTTTATTTGTTTGAAGATGCCGAAAATGCCCTTTTTCTTGAGCAGGAAGGCATAGCGCCGGACATCCTCAATAGCGGTTTTCGGGAGTTTTACCGTGATTATCAGCAGATCCCTGCCTTTATCCGCGAGCAGGTTGAAGCTCACTGGCGCCCGGGGCAAGTGAACAGGGCGGTGTTTATTGAAACCCAGGAGCAGGATATTTATTTTCTTGCCTATCAGCAGCAGGCATCTCAGGAGGTGTTTTACCTGCTGCACCGCTTTGATAAAAGTGAGACGGTGAACCTGGCGCCGTTATTTTTGCTGGTTGGCCTGCTGGCCTTTGCCGCGGTTTTAGTGGTGATCCTGCTGGTGATCTACCGGCTGAAATCCCAGCTGAAGCTATTGTCTTTACATCTTAAAGATCCGCTGGCAGAGCAAGAAACCGCCTTGGGGCAAAAGCTGCCCCCTTTGATGATCCGTGATTTTGACCAGGCGCTGCAGTCGGTGAAACACCATTACCGGGAAAAACAGCAGGTGATCAAACGGGAGCGGGAGTTTGCCAATTTTCTCAGCCATGAAATCCGCCAGCCGCTGTCGAAACTCAATACCAACTTGGCGCTGCTCGATCAGCTCGATGATTTGCCCTATGCTTCGGTTGAAATCATTGAGGATGTTAAACAGCTTAGCGAAGATCTTAACCAGATCAGTGCCGCCGTGCTGCAGCTATGGCTTGATGCCGGGCAGCAGGAGCAAACCATAGAACTGGCGGGGTTAATCCGGCAGCTTAGCCATACCTTGCTGGGCGAAGGGCTGAAACAGGAATTTACCTTTGCCTGTGAATCCCTGGTGTTGACGAGCCATGATGCCTTAGTGAAATTATTGTTGTGTCAGTTAATCAAAAATGCCGCCCAGTATGCCGATACCTTTATCCATTTTCATTTACAACCCCAAGAACTGGTAATCGAAAATGATGTCGGACTGATGGAAAACAGCGATCCCCGGGATTACGGTTATGGCTTAGGCCTGGTGATGGCGAAGAAAATCTGCCAGCGCCTGGACTGGACCTTGGCCGTCAGGCAGGAAAAGGCGCATTTTTCTGTGGTGCTGGCATTTGGTAACAGCCGGGGCTAAGGTGGTTTGTGAATATTTAGCCCCGGTTATGGAGTTGTTGTTATGCCCTTGGCACAAACAGTGTCTGGTAGAGGCGGGTGGCATAATCGTCGGTCATACCGGCGACATAATCGGCAATGATCCTGTGGGGATTATCATAGTTATGACTGGCTTCGAGCCAGCGCCTGGCGGTATTGGCGGGTAACAAACGCTGCGGATCTGACGCCAGGGCTTCAAATAACTCCATCACGATTTGCTGGCCGCGGTATTCCAGCCTCTGTATCGAGGTTTGCCGTATGACATATTGAAAAACAAAGTCTTTAAAGATTTGCAATACCTGGGCTGTGATGCTGGGCAATACCGCGTTAAACCTGAGCAGGGTTTCCTGAAACTGAACTTCGCCGTTATCATTGATGTCGTGCAGTTCTATGGCGGTGATCAGGTAATTGACCAGGCCGCCGATGGCATCTTTTTGCAGATACTGTTTGTCGCTGAACAGTTTGTCTGTCAGCCCCTGACTGAACTCCTGTATCCAGGCATCGTCCACCCGGGCCAGTTTTTCGATAACATGCTGCTCAAAATCATTACGGCTGACGATGCCGGTCACTATGGCGTCTTCAAGATCATGGATACCGTAGGCAATATCATCCGCCAGTTCCATCACCGAGCAGTCAAAAGACTTAAACCGGGTTTTATGGTGCTGGCCGTTTTTCTCCTTAAATTGTTGAAACAGGGTTTTATCTTTGGCGGACAGCGGCAATAACACCCAGTCGAGAATATCGTCATCATCCTGGTAAATGCCTTTGGGGGGATGCCAGTCACGGGCATTTAACTGGCGGAAGTTATCCGGAAAAGCCGGTGTTTCTTCCCGTTTGAGATTGTCTATGGTTTGCGGATATTTCAGCAGACCGAGTAAGGTGCGCCGGGTCAGATTCATGCCGAAACGTTCGCTAAAGGGCTCAAGCCGGGCGACAATACGAAAGGTCTGGCCGTTGCCTTCAAAGCCGCCGTGGCCCTTCATCATATAATGCAGGGCCACTTCACCGCCGTGACCAAACGGCGGATGGCCGATATCATGGGCCAGGCAGATGGACTCTATCAGGGTATCATCGCTGGGCAGTAACAGCGCCGTCTGCTCCGGATATTTGGAGCGCAGTTGGGCGGTGATGCCCGAACCTATCTGGGCGGCTTCGAGCGAGTGGGTGAGCCGGGTGCGATAAAAGTCACTCTGGCCGCTGCTCATCACCTGGGTTTTCGATTGCAGGCGGCGAAAGGCGGCGGAGTGCAGGATCCTGGCCCTGTCCCGCTGGAAAGGACTGCGGTGATCATGCTGGCGTTTACTGAGACTGGGCTGGCGTCTTTCTGTCCATATTTGATTCATAGTGCTCCTGATTTGACTAACTCACGCTGATCATCTTTACTGCATAATATACCCGGGCAAGGGAGCTGGCGGGCCTTACTAGGTACTGAAGCCGGCAGCCATAAGTTGTTGGGGTATAGATAATTGCTGCAAATGTTGTTGTTAACTACATTACTTAATTTTCATCGTTTTGTGCAACTATCCAATGAATAAATACACGTTTGGGGTATTTTTTTTGAATAAATGGCTGTTATTTTTCATCTGTCTTGGTGTTGTTGCCATCATGTTCTTTTGTCCAAGCAGTGACGGTGAGGACAAATCCCCCGGTGTCGGCACAATACCCGCTAAGCAGTTGCAGTTGCAGCAGCCGATAGCGGACGAGCCAAAAAGCATTATGGTGGAGCTGATCACTGGCTTATCTAAACCGCCGTTTATTATTCAGGAGCAAAATTCCGGCTTACAGCTCGATATCATTAAAGCGGCTTTTTTAACCCAGCGTATTACTCCCCAGTTTATTCATATGCCGCTAGGGCGTAATATCAGTGGTTTCCAGCGCTGGAATGTTGATGGCATTATTACCGTTCCCCATAATTTTAAGTCTGAGGGGGCATACATTTCCCAGCCGTATATTACTTACCAAAATGTCGCCGTCAGCCTGGCAAGCCTGGGGCTGTCCCTGAAAGTCATTGAAGATTTAACCGGAAAAAATATCGTTGCTTTTCAGAATGCGAAAAAATACCTTGGCAACAGGTATGGGGATGCTATCGCCTATTCCCTGAACTACCGGGAGGTGGCACTGCAGCTGGAGCAGATTGAAATGATGTATACGGGGAAAACCGAGGTTATTATCCTTGATATTAATATTTTTAAATATTTTCTCCATAACCACCGCAGCGGCAAGTATTTACAGCCGGTGGATGTGCATTATATTTTCAAGGAAAGGTTTTATTCTGCCGGTTTTAAATCTCAGGAAATTCGTGACAAGTTTGATCTGGGGATAACAGAAATCAAGGAAAATGGTACTTACCAACGTATCCTGGATAATTATTTGGAATAACCCTGGAGTATAGCTAAAGCGAATGGCTTTACTCTTCTTCAGCCAGTAGTTCGTGGTGGCGGTAAAACAGCTGCTCCAGCAATAAAGTACCCGGTCCGGCGCTGTCCCTGTCCGGCAGCACCAAATGCATAGGGACTTCCCTGTGGTGATGGGCGGTTATGGTGATTTGTCTCAGCTCGCCGCTTGCCAGCAAAGGAGTCGCCATGGCTGTCGGTAACCAGCAAAACCCTATCCCGGTTTTTAAAATGGCGACCGCCTCATGAAAATTGGAAACCGTCCAGCGCTGCTCTGCCTTTAGCCAGCCTAATTCATTTTTGGTCACCCCGGTTTCGCTGATCACTATCTGTAAATTACTGGCTAATTCTTCCTGCTTCACCGGCGTCTGCGCGATTGCCTGGTTGTGGCTGGCGCATACGGCTATCATGCCGACATTACACAGGGTGTTGGGCAAATAGCCCTGCGGGACTATGTTGGTGATCACTATATCGGCGGACTTGGTTTTTACCGCTTCGACACTGCCGGAGATCACTTCTTCACGAATCTTTAACCGGCTGCCGCGGCTTTGCGGCAAGAAATCATTCAGTATCTGATATAAATGGTGCTTGGGGTAGAGGATTTCTACCGCAAGGATAATTTCCGGCTCCCAGCCCTTATCCAGGGTTTGTGCCAGCGATTCCAGTGCCTGGACATCCTGCATGATCTGCCGGGAGCGGCGCAACATGGTTTCCCCGGCACTGGTTAAATAGGCTTTTCTGCCTTTAACTTCCAACAAAGTGATGCCCAGCTGGTTTTGTAGCTTGGCTACGGCATGGTTCAGGGACGACTGACTTTTGTTGAGCTTTTCCGCCGCCTTGGCATAACCGCCGTAATCCACCACGGATTGCAGGATACGCCATTGTTCCAGGGTGGATTTTGCGCGGAAAATTTTATCTATCATAGTGTCCCGTTATCTGTTTTCTCTGGCATTGACTGTTTAGCCGGGGGAATACCCGGCGAATATCATGTATTGCTGGCTGCCGTGCTTAGACATTGGCGATAAAGATGCCGCGTTTAGGCGCCGGATAACCTTCAATGGTTTTGCCTGGATCGTTTGGATCAAGAAAGTCCTGCAACGACTCGGTATCTATCCACTCGGTTTTGCGCTGTTCATCCAAGGCGGTGACATCGGTATTGACCATGCGGACATTTTTAAAGCCGCAACGTTCCATCCAGGCACACATGGCCTCGCTGCTGGGCAAAAACCAGACATTGCGCATTTTTGCGTAACGCTCGCCGGGCACCAGCACGGTATTGACATCGCCGTCGACGATCAGGGTTTCCAGCACCAGCTCGCCGCCTTTGGCCAGCTGGGATTTTAACTGGTAGAGAAAATCTATCGGCGAGCGGCGGTGATATAAGACCCCCATGGCGAAAACGGTATCAAAAGCCTTGAGCTCGGGCAACTGCTCGACGCCAAGCGGCAGCAGGTTGACCTTGTCATCGCCGATAAAATGCTGAATCGCCTTAAATTGCATTAAAAACAGCTGGGTGGGATCGATACCAACAACAAATTTTGCCCCTTCACCGCGCATGCGCCATAAATGATAGCCGCTGCCGCAACCTATATCCAAAACATAGCGGTCTTTTAAATCGCTGATATAAGGTTTGAGGCGATCCCATTTAAAGTCGGAGCGCCACTCGGTATCTATATGCAAATCATGGATATGATAAGGTCCCTTGCGCCAGGGTTTGAGTTTTTTCAGCAGGTTTTCGATGCGTTTGAATTCGCCTTCATTGATATCATCCCGGCTGCCGGCGGCAACACGATCACTGAGATCTATACTTGATGGCTGAGTACTCGGCAGGGCATCCAGGGTTTTCTGCCAGTGCTTGTATTCGCCGTGTAAGTGCTGGCTTTGCCATTGATGTAACTGTGCCGGTAACGTCTGCAGCCAGTGGCTTAAGCGGTTAGTGGCGATTTGTTGGTAAAAAGAATTAAAAGCGGTCATTTAATAGCTACTAATGAAAAAAAGTTAAAACACTGGAACCAGGGCGTAATATGGTTAAACCCGGCCTGGGTTAAACGTTGATGATGGGTTTCCAGGGTATCGGTGCGCATGACATTTTCCAGCGCGGTGCGCTTTTGCGCCACTTCAAGTTCGCTGTAGCCATTGGCTTTTTTAAACTCATGATGCAAATCGGTTAGCAGCTCGCGACTGACACTATCGTCCTGGGTGATTTTTTCAGACAATACCAGGATACCGCCGGGGTTTAATCCCCGGGCAATTTTGCTGATCAGCGCCTGGCGCTCTGATTTATCAATAAATTGCAGGGTAAAATTAAGCACCACCATAGAGGCATTTTCAATGTCTATCTCCTGGATATTAGCCTGGCGGATGTCCACCGGGGTTTGTCCCTTAAACGCCTGGATATGAATTTTACAGCGCTCAACCATGGCGGGTGAATTATCGACCCCGATGATCTGGCAACCCTCGGCGGTGATCGCCCGGCGCATTGCCAGGGTGGCGGCCCCTAAAGAGCAGCCGAGATCATAAACGTTAGACTTGTCAGTCACATACCTTTGGCTCAATCGGCCTATGGTATCTATGATGGTATTATAGCCGGGCACGGATCGGCTGATCATATCCGGAAAAACTTCCGCTACCTGGGCATCAAAAGTGAAGTCTTTAACCTGGGAATGGGGGTTGGAATAAATTAAATCGGTTGCTGATTTTTGCATGCTTGCAAATCTTATCTTGCGCTGGTGTAGAATGAATGCCGGTATTTTATCTGATTTTCACCGGCCAAACCACTTGAAAATACCCTGCGCGGGATGGCGGCGATGCTATCTGTGTTGTCGGTATTCTCTTGTTTTAGCCTTGTGTTGGCTGGTTTTTTTGCATAAATTAAAGCTATTCTTTTACCCGGTTGCTAAGATAGTTGTCTAAGGTGGTAGTGCGCTTGTTGTATATAATTTTGTTGGTGCTGACGGTTTTATCCGGTCTTGGATCCGGTATGGTTTTAGCGAAAGCGCCTGTGGCAATGCAAGCGTCCGGCGTTGAAACTATGAGCCTGGAAACACTCAATGCTTCTGCTCCTGTTTTATCCTCTTTGTCCCCGGATAATCTTGGCCCGGTGACGGTGGCCATTAACAAAACCTCTTATCCTTATCATTTTATCAATGAACAGGGCCAGCCTGATGGTTTGGCGGTCGACCTCTGGCGTTTATGGGGCACTAAACTCGACATAGATGTTGAGTTTTTAGCTTTCGGCTGGCAGGAAACCCTGGAAAAAGTGAGCAGCGGCGAAGTGACCCTGCATGCAGGCATGGCCCAGCTTAGCGACAGGGAAAAATCTTTTACTTATTTTTCACCTAATTATCTGATAGCCAATCATTTATATCTGCACCGCGATTTAACCGATGTCAGCACGATTGAGCAAATAACCCCTTTTGCGGTCGGAGTGGTGAAGGGCTCGCTTCATGTCGAGAGTTTGCAGAATCAACATCCCCGCCTGGTGTTAAAACCTTATGCCAGCAGGCACCAGCTTTATGATGCGGCACTCAAAGGTGAGGTCAGGGTTTTTGCCGGGATCGAAAATTTATCGAAAAATTACCCCTATCACGACAAACTTGCTGCCATGTTCCCGCCCTATAAACGCCTCAGTTACGATCATAAACGTTACGGCTCGGTGATGGCGAAAAATAACCCGGTACTTTTTAGCTTAATTCAGCAGGGCCTTAACCAAATCACGCCGCAGGAGCTGATGAAAATTGAGCGTAAATGGCTGGGCATGAATAAGCAAAAGGGCGTGCTTTCTCTGGCCTTTTCCGCACTCTTGCCTCCCTATATGGCGGTATCGCCTTCGGGCAAACCTCAGGGGTTATTTATTGATATCTGGCGCTTGTGGTCACAGTACAGCGGCCACAAGGTTGAATTTATTGCCGATGAAATGCAAGGGGCGATAGAGAAGGTCAAACAGCACCAGGCGGATGTACATATTGCCTATCCCGTTAATGGCCGGGCCTTAGATGGTTTACTTCCTGCCTGGCCCCTGTATAAGGTGCAATCCAGGGTGTATGTCAGTAACCGCTTACCAGGCATGAAAAATCTGCAAGGTTTAGCCGGCAAGCGGGTGGGGATTTTTAAAACAGCACCTTATCATCAGGACGTGGCTAAGCTCTACCCGGAACTCAAACTCATTTATTACACCAGCCATAGCGATATGATCAATGACGGCGAAGCCGGGCTGCTCGATGCCATGGTAAGCGAAGTGGAAAACATGCGGGTTAAGCTGGTGCAGGCAAATCTGCAGTCTTCCTTTTATCTGCTTGATGAGCCGGTGTTTCACTCGCAAATTTCTTCCCTGGTGAGCAGCGATAATGAAAAACTGGTGGAAATTATCCGCGATGGTTTTGCCCATATTCCGTTAAGCGAATTAATTGCTTTGGAAAAAAAATGGCTCAGCCAGCAGAGATATCCCTATTTCGAACAGCTTAAATACCAGGTAAAACTCAATGACACAGAGCAGGCATGGCTGAGGCAACATTCTGCGGTTAAGGTCGGCATGGTGAAAAAATGGCCGCCGATGGAGTTTGTTGATAAACAGGGTAAGTTTAGCGGCATTAACCGCGATGTCCTGAATTTGATCAGTGAGCGGGCCGGGGTGCACTTTGATTATGTTGCTTTTGATAACTGGCAGCAGTTATATCAGGCGCTGTTAGATAAGCAGGTGGATATGGTGGCCAGTGCTAAATCCAGCGAGCAAAGAAAAGCCCAGTTGCTTTTTTCAGAGTCTTACTGGCAAATGCCCTGGGTAATTTTACATCCGCGCCATATCGGCAAACAGTCCAGCATACGTTACTTTATCGGTAAAGAGCTGGCAATCGTCAAGGGCTACCAGCTTATTGGCCGGCTCAAAAAGGACTATCCCCATATTAACCTGCGTTTGGTGGATACGGTGGAAGAGGGCCTGATGGCGGTGCAGCAGGGACTGGCGGACGGCTTTATTGAAACCATCGCCGCGACCTCAGAGCTGCTTAAACGCGAAAGCATGGTCACCCTGATGATTTCCGTGGTCGAAGAGCATGATCTCGAACATAGCCATCTTGCTATCCGCAAAGACTGGCCCGAGCTGCAAGACATAGTGAATAAGGGCATCGCCAGTATTTCCGAGGATAAGGTCCAGGACATTTATGAGCGCTGGTTCGGCATCGAAATCGACACCGGCTTTGATAAAAATGTTGTGATGCGGGTCGCCGCCCAGGCGGGTTTTATTATTTTCATTATTATCCTGGTGATCATGTTGTGGAACCGGCGCCTGCAGGTGGAAATCAGCCGCTCCAAGGCATTGAAAGTGCAGATGAATCATATGGCTACCCATGATGAATTAACCGGGCTCGCTAACCGGGTGTTGTTAAAAGAGCAGATTAACAGCGCCATTGCTTTTCATCAGCGCCAGCAGTTGGAAATGGCGGTGCTGTTTATCGACCTTGATGGTTTTAAAGGGGTCAATGACAGTTATGGTCACGATGTCGGCGATGAACTTTTAGTGCAGCTGGCGCAAAGGTTATTATTGTGTGTGCGTAAATCCGATACCGTGGCCCGCTTTGGCGGCGATGAATTTGTTTTGGTGCTCACCGGTTTGCACCATAAAAGCGAAGCGGCTTTTATTGCCGATAAGGTGATCCACCAGGCGCAAATGCCTTTCACCTTGTCTGCCGCCACGGTAAACATAGGTTGTAGTATCGGCATTGCCGTTTACCCGGAAGATGGCGCTAGCGAGCCTGAGCTGATCAAGGTCGCCGACACCCTGATGTACAAAGTTAAAGGCAAAGGTAAAAATCACTACAGCTTTGCCTGAAGCGATTCGCCGGTTTAAATTCCCCTTGCCGGTACCTTGCCAGTAATCCAGGGCGCAGCTTTTTACAGCAAATGGCTGCCAACACTTAAGATACTCGTTCTGCAAACTCGCATTTCCATGTCATTTGGGTATAATGGCGGCAATTTTTAAGGCAGGGTTTGCCGTGCCTGAAACCATGACTACTTATTTGCAGGATAAAATAAATGCGCACTCTTTATTGTGGTGAGGTTAATGAATCTCATATTGGTCAGGAAGTAACACTTTGTGGTTGGGTTAACCGCCGCCGGGATCTCGGCGCTGTTATCTTCCTGGATTTACGTGACCGTGAAGGCCTGGTGCAGGTTGTTTACGATCCGGACCTGCCTGAAGTATTGGAAAAAGCCAATACCTTACGTAATGAATTTTGCGTACAGGTAAAAGGTAAAGTACGTGCGCGTCCTGAAGGGCAAGTTAATAAAGATATGGCCACCGGTGCCATCGAAGTTTTAGGCTTAGAGCTGACTATCCTGAACAAGGCTGCGCCTTTGCCTCTGACTTTGGATGATCATCAAAATAACTCCGAAGAGCAAAGATTAAAATACCGTTACCTGGACCTGCGTCGCCCTGAAATGACCGAGCGTTTACGTTTTCGCGCCAAGGTGACCTCAGCGGTACGTCAGTCGTTGGAATCCCAGGGCTTTTTAGATATTGAAACCCCGATTTTGACGGCGGCCACGCCGGAAGGCGCCCGTGATTACCTGGTACCTAGCCGTACCCATAAAGGTAACTTCTTTGCACTACCGCAATCGCCTCAGTTATTTAAGCAATTGCTGATGATGTCGGGCATGGAGCGTTATTATCAAATCGTAAAATGTTTCCGTGATGAAGATTTACGTGCCGATCGCCAGCCTGAATTTACCCAGATAGATATCGAGACTTCCTTTATGAGCGCCGATCAGGTGATGGAAGTGACCGAATCTATGATCCGTGACTTATTCCAGCGTTTGCTTGATGTTGACTTGGGCGATTTCCCGCGTATGTCTTATGCCGATGCCATGCGTCGCTTTGGCTCAGATAAGCCGGATTTACGTAACCCGTTGGAATTAGTGGATGTTGCCGATATCTTAAAAGATGTTGAATTTAAAGTATTCTCTGGCCCTGCCAATGATGAAAAAGGCCGGGTTGCGGTCATTTGTGTTCCGGGCGGCGCCACTAAGTTCTCCCGTAAGAACATCGACGAATACGGTAAGTTTGTCGGCATCTACGGTGCTAAAGGCCTGGCGTGGTTAAAAGTGAACGATATTGACGCCGGTATGGAAGGTTTGCAATCGCCTATCCTGAAATTCTTGCCGGAAGATGCGGTAAAAGCCTTATTAGACCGTACTCAGGCGAAGACAGGTGACATTATCTTCTTCGGCTCGGATAACTACAATGTCGTGACCGAAGCCCTGGGCGCATTACGTTTAAAACTGGGTGAAGACTTAGATATCGTCAGCGATACCTGGGCGCCGTTATGGGTTGTTGACTTCCCGATGTTTGAAGAAGTTGATGGCCAGTACCACGCGCTGCATCATCCGTTTACCGCGCCTACCGGCATCACCGCCGAGCAGCTCGAAGCGGATCCGGCAGCGGCGCTGTCAGATGCTTATGACATGGTACTTAACGGTTGTGAATTGGGCGGCGGCTCTGTGCGTATCTTTGATCAGCAGATGCAGGCGGCGGTATTCCGTATCCTGGGGATCAGCGATGAAGAAGCGCAGGAAAAATTCGGCTTCTTACTTGAAGCCCTGCAATACGGTGCGCCACCACATGCCGGTTTAGCCTTTGGTTTAGATCGTTTGGTGATGCTGATGACAGGTGCTACTTCAATCCGTGACGTGATGGCTTTCCCGAAAACCACTACGGCGGCGTGTCCGTTAACCAATGCCCCGGGTCAGGCAAATCCTGCCCAGCTGGCTGAACTTGGCGTACAAACCATAGCGAAAGAAAGTAAAGAAGATGAGCAAGCCGAATAAGCTCCTGCTTTAAGGCATAAGCCTAAGGGTAACGGCTTAGTTGATCTCAACTAACATGAGAGCAGCTAAAGTTAACCCGGGTTCCGATCACAAATGCAGCTAAAGAAATTCTTTAGCTGCATTTTTGTTTTTAACCCTGTTAAATTAACATTGTTTAATGAAGACAAGGTAAAACAAAAGCGAGAGGGACTTTATTTATGGCAGGTCACAGTAAATGGGCGAATATCAGGCATAGAAAAGCGGCCCAGGATGCAAAACGGGGTAAAATATTTACTAAGCTCATTCGCGAGCTGACGGTTGCCGCCCGGGAAGGGGGCTCAGATCCCGACTCAAACCCCAGGTTACGGCTGGCAATTGACAAGGCCCTGGGGGCCAATATGACCCGGGATACCATAGAGCGCAATGTTAAACGCGGCGCCGGTGAACTTGAAGGGCAAGTCGTAGAAGATGTTACTTATGAAGGTTATGGGCCGGGAGGCACGGCGATCCTGGTTGAATGCATGACAGACAATATTAAACGCACGGTGCAGGGAGTTCGCCATGCGTTTAATAAAAGTGGCGGTAACCTAGGCACAGACGGCAGTGTCGCCTACCTCTTTGATAAAAAAGGTCTGATCATCTACGGCGAAGAACATGATGAAGATGAGATCATGGATGCCGCTTTGGAAGCGGGCGCCGAAGATGTATTAACCCGGGAAGATGGTCATATTCATGTCCTGACCGAGCCGGGGGATTTTTTTGCCATCAACCAGGCGCTGGAAGCGGCGGGCTTAACTTCACAGGAAGCGGAAGTGACGTTAATACCACAAACCAGGGCCGAGCTTGATGCCGATACCGCAGAGAAATTTATGCGCCTGGTAGATGCCCTGGAAGAACTCGATGATGTCCAGGAAGTGCATTCCAATGCCGAGATCAGTGAAGAGATTGCGACAAACCTGGCACATTAACAAATTAGATAAACCGTATAACAAAAGTAAAATAAGGCGTATTACTTGAGTATTATTTTAGGAATAGACCCCGGCTCGCGTTTGACCGGTTATGGCGTGATCAAACAACAGGGGCGTCATTTCACCTACCTTGGCAGCGGCTGCATCCGGGCAATCTCCGCCGGAGATGATTTAGGCGCCCGGCTGCAGGTGATTTTTGCCGGTGTCTCCGAGTTGGTTTTGCAGTTTAAGCCGGATCTGTTTGCCATAGAGCAGGTGTTTATGGCAAAAAACCCCGACTCGGCGTTAAAGCTGGGGCAGGCGCGCGGTGCGGCGATTGTCGCCGCCACCAATGCCGGGCTGGATATCGCCGAATATTCCGCCAGGCAAATCAAGCAATCTGTGGTCGGCAGCGGCGGTGCAGATAAAACCCAGGTACAGCATATGGTTAAGACGATATTAAAACTGCCGGGTACGCCGCAGGCAGATGCCGCCGATGCGCTGGCGGTAGCCTTATGTCACGGCCACAGTCATGAAGCCTTAGGTAAAATGGCAGGAAAAGTAACCAAAACCGTGCGCCGCAGGCTAAGATAAAGGGCTTTGCGCGAAATAACCGCTTTACTGTATAAATACCTAGTGGTAAGGTGGCCCCAGATTTATTATTACTAAAGTTAACATAATAAGGGTTAAATTGTGATCGGTCGCCTGCGTGGTACTTTGCTGGAAAAAACAGCGCCTGAAATCCTGATTGAATGTGGCGGTATCGGTTATGAGGTGACTATGCCCATGACCAGTATCTATGCCTTGCCTAAGCTCGAAGATGAAGCCGTTATCTATACCCATTTTGTGGTACGTGAAGATGCCCAGCTATTATATGGTTTTGCCAACAAGGTTGAACGTAAGTTATTTCGTTTACTGATCAAGGTCAACGGCGTCGGCCCTAAGCTGGCGCTGGCCATTTTATCCGGCATGTCGGCGGATCAGTTTGTCAGTTGTGTCGCCCATGACGATGTCAGTACCATAGTAAAAATCCCCGGGGTCGGCAAAAAAACCGCCGAGCGTTTACTGATTGAAATGCGCGATCGCCTTAAAGACTGGCAGTCAGATCTGTTGACGCCGGCCACCGATGCCATGCCGCTGATGTCAGGGGAGAGTAATACCTTTGTCAGCGATGCCAAGGGAGATGCCATCAATGCCCTGGTGTCTTTAGGTTATAGCCAGGCCCAGGCGGATAAAGCGGTAAAAGCGGTTTTTGCCAGCGACAAAAGCAGTGAAGCCCTTATTCGCGATGCCCTTAAGGCGATGTTATAAAAAGTTAGCCATGCTACGAGTTTTGAACAGGATAAATTAATCTTATGATAGAAGCCGATCGCTTAATTCAGGCGGATGCCACCCTGGAAGATGAAGGGGTAGATCGCGCCATCCGTCCTAAAATGCTGGCCGACTATACCGGGCAACAACATGTTAAAGAGCAGATGGAGATTTTTATTGCTGCGGCGAAAAAAAGAAGCGAACCCCTGGATCATCTGCTCATTTTTGGTCCGCCGGGTTTAGGTAAAACCACCCTGGCCAATATCGTCGCCAATGAAATGGGGGTTAATATCCGCACCACCTCGGGACCGGTACTGGAAAAAGCCGGTGACTTGGCGGCGCTGCTCACCAACCTGGAAGAGCATGATGTGTTGTTTATTGATGAGATCCACAGGTTAAGCCCGGTAGTGGAAGAAATTTTATATCCGGCAATGGAAGATTATCAGCTTGATATCATGATAGGTGAGGGACCGGCAGCCAGGTCGATAAAGCTGGATTTGCCGCCTTTTACCCTGATTGGCGCCACGACCCGCGCCGGGGCGTTAACCTCGCCGCTGCGTGACAGGTTCGGTATCGTACAGCGGCTGGAGTTTTATAATACCCGCGACTTAACTGAGATTATTAAACGCTCTGCCCATTTTCTTGCCCTGGAAATTGACGAGCAGGGGGCCTTTGAAGTAGCGCGCCGTTCCCGTGGTACCCCGCGTATCGCCAACCGTTTATTGCGCCGGGTACGTGATTATGCCGATATCAAAACCAATGGTCATGTCGACCAGCAAACCGCCGCCGCCGCATTAGATATGTTGGAAGTTGATAATGAAGGTTTTGATCTGATGGACCGTAAATTATTACTGGCAATCATCGATAAATTTATGGGGGGCCCGGTTGGGTTGGACAATGTTGCCGCCGCCATCGGAGAAGAGCGTGAAACCATCGAAGATGTGCTTGAACCTTTCCTGATCCAGCAAGGCTACCTGCAAAGAACTCCCAGGGGTCGGATAGCCACAGATCTCGCCTACCAGCATTTTAGTAAAGTACGTCCCGAGTAACCGCCACAGCTTACCTTATTCAGGGAAAATAGCGGCTAAACCGTTATTTTCCTCTGCTGCACTGTCTCGTTTATGTAATTAACCGCGCTTCTTCTGCCTGCTTTGACAACAAAAGCCTGAAAAAAAGGCAAAAAAAAGCCCGTATCAGAGATACGGGCCAACTCAAACAAAGTTGATAGAAGGAAGTTAACAGTTCCATAAAACATGTCAGAGAGAAAAGATGGTTGAGAATCTAATCAATTTGGTATCTGACCAGGGGGGAAAATCACCGCGCTAGCTCAGAAGACATGTGTATATTAGAGTTTTTACTTAATAGGTACAAACTAAAAAAAATACTACCTATGCATTAGAAAAACTAATGCGAAATTCGGCCTGTAAACCCCGCCTGCATGAAAATGCAAAAAAAGCCGGTGAATTGCGAATATTATGAAAGTTTAGTGCATAAAAAGCTGTCTTTAAAAAATGGGCGAAAACCCGCTGATGAACGCTTTTGGCCGATATTTTCGTGAAAAAAACTTAAAGACAATAATTTTTACGAATTTATTTCATTGAAATGAGATCTGCGCTTGTGGCTAAACGCCATTATCTATTACTATAGTGCGGCAAAATATGCATGGCATAGCGATTTTTTAATCGGTTATGTTGCTGACAGCATCTAAACACAGCGCTCGCCAAGGCGATAAGTCGTGTCTGGCAGCTGTCAGTTAAGTTGTTTAAATAATAAGTCGTACTTTTATATAGCGTTTTTGATGTCAAATAATACTAATAATTTTCAGTTGCGGGTGTTTTACGAAGATACCGATGCTGGCGGCATTGTTTATCATGCCAATTATTTAAAATTTTTTGAACGTGCCCGAACGGAATGGTTACGTGAGCTGGGTTTTCAACAAACAGATTTTTTAGAACAAAAACTGGGCCTTGTGGTCAGAAGGGTTGAAATGGACAATATTGCTTCTGCAAAGTTGGATGATTTACTGACCATCACCTCCTCGATCAGCCAGTTAAAACGCGCCAGTCTGGTGTTTAAACAAGAGATCATTAATGAGCAGCAACAAGTATTGTGCCGTGCCGAGGTGCAAGTTGCTTGCGTAAATTTAACTATTTCCAGGCCCTGTGCTATTCCCCAAGCTATGTTAGGAGCGTTTGAACGTGTCAGCTGAGATTTCGATATTAGATTTATTTTTACAAGCGAGTTTACTGGTTAAATTTGTGATGTTGGTGTTACTGGGTTTTTCCGTGGCCTGTTGGGCGATGATTTTTCAGCGCCGCAATGCCCTCAACAATGCCCAACAGCAGTTAAAGGCGTTTGAAGATAAATTTTGGGGCGGCACCGATTTAAGTAAACTTTACAGTGAAGTTTCCGCCCGCCAGCATATTACCGGTATTGAAAGCTTATTTGTTGCCGGCTTTAAAGAATTTGCCCGTTTGCGTAAAAGCAGTTTAAGTACGCCGCAAGCGGTTGTCGACGGCACCCATCGCGCCATGCGCGTGGCCCTGTCCCGTGAAGTGGATAGCCTGGAAACCAACTTGCCCTTTATGGCCACTGTCGGTTCTATCAGTCCTTATATCGGTTTGTTCGGTACCGTGTGGGGGATCATGAATTCCTTTATTGCCCTGGGGGCGGTAAAGCAGGCAACCTTAGCAATGGTGGCCCCGGGGATTGCCGAGGCTTTGGTGGCAACGGCAATGGGCTTATTTGCTGCTATTCCCGCGGTCATGGCGTTTAACCGTTTCAGTTACCATGTTGAGCGCCTGGAAAACAGCTATGGCAACTTTATGGAAGAATTTTCCAGTATTTTACAACGTCAGTCAGCCGCTGAGCAGAAAGCTTAGGGGACCGGCCTATGTATAGAAGGGTAAGGCGCAGGAAAGTCGCCGAAATAAACGTGGTGCCCTATATCGACGTAATGTTGGTATTGCTGATCATTTTTATGGTCACCGCACCTTTGATCACTCAGGGGGTAAAAGTTGACTTGCCCCAGGCCGATGCCGAGCCGTTAGATAAAGACAGCAAACCGCCGCTGGTGGCTTCTGTCGATAGAGAAGGCAATTACTACCTGGCGGTAGGGACCAGCAAAAATGAGCCGATGTCGGCGGAAGAAGTGGCGACTTTAGTGGCGGCGCATCTTCAGCTGGAGCCGGATACGCCGGTCGTGGTCAATGGCGATGGCGCGGTTTCTTATGATGCGGTGATCCAGCTGATGGTATTGCTGCAGCAGCAGGCGGGTGTGCCTTCGGTGGGCTTGATGACAGATTCGACGGAGAAGTAATACGTGAACCCGAAGTATGGTGTTGCCTGGTCGTTAAGTATTGCCCTGCATGCGGGGCTGGCGTTGATTTTGTTGTTTGGCGATTTTACCTCGACCCCTAAGCCGACACCAACACCGGCGCCCGTGGTTGATCCTATCAAGGCGGTAGCCGTTGATAAAAGCAAACTGCAGCAGCAGGTCAACAAGCTGAAAAAACAAAAAGCCGATGCCAAGGCGGCAGAGGCGAAACGCCTGCGTGAGCTTGAAGAGCGGGCGGCAGAGGCGAGAAAGAAACGCTCACGTGAAGAAGCGCGCATCAAGAAACTTGAAGATCAGCGCAAGCGTAAAGAAGTAGAGAAGCAAAAGGCCGATAAAGCCGCTGCTGCAGCCAAAGCCAAGGCGGATGCCGCAGACAAGGCCCGTAAACGTAAGGAAGCGGAAAAGAAAAAAGCGGAAAAAGCAGCTGCCGATGCTAAAGCCAAACGCTTAAGAGAAGAAGCCGCGGCGAAAAAGGCCAAAGAACTCAGACAAAAGCAGGAAGCCGAGCGCAAACGTAAGGAAGCTGAACGTTTACGCAAAGAAAAAGAGGCGCGCGAGCGGGCCGAACAGGAGCGTTTATTAGAGCAGCAACTGGCTGAAGAAATGGCGGCGCGCCAGCAGGCGAGAATGCAGCAACAGATGTCGGAAATTAACCGCTTTAAGGCGCTGATCAAGCAAACAATACAGCGCAATCTGATCACAGATCGCAGTACAATGGAAGGTAAGACTTGTAAATTGACCATAAGTCTTGCACCATCCGGGTTTGTGACTAACGTGGTGCCGGGGCAGGGGGACAGGATCCTTTGTGAAGCGGCGAAAACCGCGATATACAAAGCGGCGACCTTGCCGGTATCGAAAGATCCCGAGGTCTTTAAGCAGATGAGTTCTATCAGTTTAACGGTTGAACCTGAATTTTAATGTTTGAAAAAACACTTTATGAGTCCATTAACTTAGAAGCGAATGATGAAATTTAAATTACTATTAGCTCTTATTTTCTCGTTGTTTTCAATGCAGTCGCTGGCAACGCTGGAAATTGTGATCACAGAAGGTACCGATACCGCCCGTCCCATCGCCATAGTACCGTTTCAGTGGACCGGCAGCGGCCCTTTACCGGAAAATATTTCTAAGGTGGTCAGCGATGATTTACTGCGCAGCGGTAAGTTCAGCCCGATCAGTGAAATGAAGTTCCCGCAAACCCCTTATGATGATAAACAAATCGATTATGCTGCCTGGGCCAGCGAAGGTATCGAAGCCCTGGTGGTGGGTAAGATCCGGGAAACCTCCATCGGCCGCTACCAGATCTCTTATCAGCTGGTGGATGTGATCCGCGGTCAGGTAACCGGTGGCCAGGCGCAAATGCTCAGCAACGGCTCTTTGATCAAAACTACAGATCATATTCTCGATGACAGAAGCGTGGAAATCGGCGCTGATCAGTTTCGCCGTTATGGCCACAGGATCAGCGATGTTATTTATGAAAAACTGACCGGCACCCGTGGTGCATTTTTAACCAAAATTGCCTATGTTATTGTCCGTGATCAAGCCGAATACCCTTATCAGCTGGCAATTGCCGATTATGATGGTTATAACGAACATGTGTTGTTAAGCTCGAAAGAGCCTCTGATGTCGCCTGCCTGGCACCCTAACGGCGATAAATTGGCCTATGTGACTTTCGAAAATCGTCAGGCGCAAATTTATACCATAGACATTTATACCGCCCAACGCAGCCTGATCAGCTCGTTTAAAGGCATCAACAGTGCGCCGCGCTGGTCGCCGGACGGTAAAAAGCTGGCGCTGGTATTGTCAAAAGACGGCAATCCCGAGCTTTATACAATGACAGTGGCGACCAAACAATTGCGCCGGATCACCCGTCACCGGGCGATAGATACCGAGCCAAGTTGGTCACCAGACGGTAATTCATTGATTTTTAGTTCAGAACGGGGTGGTAAACCTCAGCTATATCGCGTAAATTTAGTCGATGGTAAAGTGAGAAGACTGACTTTTGATGGCGAAATGAACTTAGGGGGCTCTTTAACGCCCGACGGCCATCAACTGGTTATGGTAAACAGAACCCGTGGCCTGTATCATCTTGCGAAACAAGAATTGGATTCTGGAATATTCCAGATACTGACAAAAACCCGGTTGGATGAATCACCGAGTATTTCGCCAAATGGCGGTATGATCATCTACAGCACCTTGCACCATAAGCGCCAGGTGTTAAGTTTAGTATCGGTAGACGGTCGATTTAAAGCGCGTTTACCTGCGTTAGACGGGGAAGTGAAATCGCCTTCCTGGTCGCCTTTTTTGTAACAGATATTAGTTAAATTACTTTTTAAGAATAAGGAAAAAATAAAATGCGCTTGAATAAAACTGTTAAAAGCCTAGCTGTTGCTTTGCCTATGTTCGCATTAGCTGCATGTAGCTCGAGTTCAGACACAGACAGCAGCAGCCAGGTTGACACCAACACCGGCAGCAGCTCTTCGGTATCTACACCGTCAGAGAGCAATGTACAGGTAACAGCCGCACAGCGCGCCGCAGAAATTGCAGAGCAGCGCAAGCGCGAGCAGCTTGAACAACTGCGTTCAGAGCACATTATTTACTTTGATTTTGACGTTTCTAACATCAAAAGCGATTTTGCCCAGCTGCTTGACGCCCACGCAAAATTCTTAAATGAAAACCCTAACGTGAATGTATTAATCGAAGGTCACGCCGATGAGCGCGGTACGCCTGAGTACAACATTGCCCTGGGTGAGCGTCGTGCCAAGTCAGTAGTAACTTATTTAGAAAACATGGGTGTTGCTTCTTCTCAGCTGACTACAGTGAGCTACGGTGAAGAAAAGCCTATGGTTAAAGACCGCACTGAAGCTGCTTTTGCTAAAAACCGTCGTGCTGTTTTAGTCTACTAATATGGGATGTTAATGAAACTAAATAATGTTTTATTAGGCATGATGTTGACTGCGGGTACATATACTGTATTCGCAGCCGACCCCGCTCCGGTGTTTGATGTTAATGCCGGGCAATCGGGGGCAACTAGCCAGTCAAGCAGCCTGCCACCTGGCAGCGTATCGGAGAAAATGGCACACCTGGAGCGTAAACTTGAAGCCAGGAACCGTGCCCAGGTCAGAATTCAGCAACAACTCGACGAGCTGCAAACAGAAGTTAATGAAATTCGCGGCGCCACTGAATTACATACCCACCAGCTGACCCAGGTTTTAGAACGTCAGCGGGAACTGTATCAGGAACTCGACCGCCGGGTCAGCGAAGCGCTTAAACCCGCCAACCAGGTACCTGCATCTATTGTTGCCACCGACAGCGGTAATCAAGGTCAGGTGAACTACAGCAGTGATCTTACCGAGAATGAAGCTTACGACCATGCGGTGAACCTGGTATTAAAAGATAAAAAATATCAGCAGGCTATCACCGAGTTTGGCAACTTCAATAAGAAATACCCCAATTCAAGCTATGCCGCCAATGCCCATTACTGGTTAGGACAGTTACTTTTTAATAAAGGTGATCTGGATAAGGCCAAGCAAGAATTTGATATTGTGGTCAATCAACACAAAGGGTCAAACAAGCGAGCCGATGCTATGCTTAAGCTGGCCATGGTGGCGCAAAAGCAAAATAACAAGAGTAGGGCCGTTGTTTTGTATCGTCAGTTGATAGAAGAATACCCAACGAGTACAGCAGCACAGCTGGCTCAACCGCGTCTGGATAGTCTTGCCCAGTAATACTTGACTATAACTTGCTCTATTTGTTTTGTTTTTATGCAAACAAACAACAAGCGTAAAAAAACTTGAATTTGTTGTTGCACTAAAAAAAATTATGAGTATTATATGCGGCGCGTTCACGGAGCATGTGGACGCAAAGTCGGGTCGTTAGCTCAGTTGGTAGAGCAGTTGGCTTTTAACCAATTTGTCGAAGGTTCAAATCCTTCACGACCCACCACTTTTATTTGATGCTGAAAAAGCATATTTAAAAACAGTTTATGTGGGTCGTTAGCTCAGTTGGTAGAGCAGTTGGCTTTTAACCAATTTGTCGAAGGTTCAAATCCTTCACGACCCACCACTTTTATTTCATGCTGTAAAAGCATATTAAAACCAGTTTATGTGGGTCGTTAGCTCAGTTGGTAGAGCAGTTGGCTTTTAACCAATTTGTCGAAGGTTCAAATCCTTCACGACCCACCACTTTTATTTGATGCTGAAAAGCATAGTAAAATCAGTTTATGTGGGTCGTTAGCTCAGTTGGTAGAGCAGTTGGCTTTTAACCAATTTGTCGAAGGTTCAAATCCTTCACGAC
>NZ_CANDNZ010000003.1 GCF_947387555.1 Thalassomonas sp. RHCl1 | reverse complement strand
ACGATAATATTCTGTTAGGCCTGTCTGGCAATGATACTTTAACGGGTAAAAGAGGTAATAATATCCTGAAAGGCGGTGAAGGAGATGACCTTCTGCGCTTAAATGGTTCAACGTATCTCCCTAGTTATGCCGGCTACACGAATGTTTTCGAAGGTGGTTTGGGGAATGATATCCTGCAGGGGGATTTAGGTGATGAAACTTATGTCTTTAACCGCGGGGATGGTCAGGATACGATAAGAGATTATGGAGGTATGGATACCCTCTCCTTCGGCGCCGGGATCAAACGGGAGCACTTGAAAATTACCGAAAGCGGTTCGGCTGATGTACTGATCCAGTTAACAGATGATGCCGGAGTGCTCACAGGTGATCAAATTTTAATAGAAAAAGCAAACAGCAGTGACAGTTATCTTATTGAGTCTATTGTTTTTGCTGATGACACCCATATGGTCTGGAAAGATGTTTTTGCTTTAGCTCAGGCAGAAAACCATACTACGGCTTTGGCGTCATTGGGTTCAGGTGAGCTGGGGGAAACAGTGGCGTCCGGCAATGGACTAACTTCGGATACACCACCGGCCATTGCTTCAATGACTCGTTCACTGAATGCCGCGCTAAATCAGCTGGTGCAGTCTCATACCATGTTTGGTGCTGGCAACCTGGAGGTAGACATGGCGCGGCCGGTGGTAGTTGCGCCTGACTGGCAGGCTCTCATTTCGGAGGAAAACTGATCTGATGGGGGCTTTGACTGGATTGCCGGGATTTTAAGTGAGTCTTCCGGCTAGGTCTTTGACGTGTAAACTTATCTGGTGGTGTCTTCCGACCCGGGGACGCTGTCAGATGAATTTATTTGGCGCGATAAGCGCCAAGGCGCTGTTGTAGCACTTAACTGCCGGCTGCTTGGCGTTCGGTGCCCTGCCTTGTTTCCTCATTTTCCGTGAAACCCATGAAAATCAGGTGTTGTGTTGACTCGACAGTAATTCGAAAACCACCGCCTGTATTTCCTGTTAACCAAGAAATATAGCGACAATAGCTAAAGCTAACTCACATACTCTCAATCAAATTAATCGTGTATTTAAAACTTACTTGCTGAATAAAAACAAACACCCCAAGTGCTATTAATAGCAAGAAAAATCAAAAAACGATTGAGCATTTTTGCCAAACTTGCCCTGCAGTTACCGATAACCAGAGAAATACGTACTGCACTTATTCGTTATTCATCATTAGACGAAACCAGTAACGGGCAAAAGAGAGGTACTTATGGCAATTAACTTAGACAATATATTTAAACCGAAAACAGACTTATTACTTTTGCGGGAAAAAAAAGCCGAGGTTATTTCATCGAATATTGCTAATGCCGATACGCCCGGCTATAAAGCTGTCAGTGTTGATTTCAGTGCGGCTTTAAAGCAGGCACAACAAGTACAGTCGGTAAAAATGCTTGCCACTCATGAAGCCCATATCAGCCCTGATAATAATATGAACAACAATATTAAGTATCAAATCCCGGAACAACCGGATACCGGTGACGGCAATACGGTAGATGTGGCAAAAGAGCGTAATGACTTTCTGCAAAACTCGCTTGAATATCAATTTACGTTACGCAACATTGACGGGCTGATTAAAGGGATAAGCAAGGCATTAAAAGGCGGAAGTTCATAACGGCTTTTTCAGGATGCTAACTTGTTAATGGTATTAAGTGAATATTCACTCACTTTTGGTTTTTCATTAAATTGTTAGGAAAATCATTACTATAAACTTGGCCGTGTTAATAAATGACGAGCATGGCCATATCTTTATATCCTCATATTCAGGTAATTATTCCCTTGGCAAAACGAAGGGATTTTAGCGAATATTTTTGTTACTTTTACCTGTACAGCAACCCATACAATAGTGACAAAACAGCCATAAAATGATCTGCCAACCCGGCCTGACTTATCTTGTAAATTGGTCTTTTATTAATAGTGCTATCCAAGCCAAACAGGAGAGCGCCTATTCCAAAATTACTTATCTGTTAACTGCTGCTTACAGCAGCAACCAAAGTCGCAACCCCTGAGTGCTGACACACCCAGAGGTCGCTAACCACAACGAACTAAACAGGAGTACGTCATGGCTGAATGTCATCATACGTCAGAGCCAGGCTCGGCAAAAGTAAAATATCCCATTTATCGGCAACTTACCGTGCAGGAGACTGTTTGCGGCTCGGCACCGAAAAGCCGCAATATAGGTATTAGCTATGCGCCGATACAGCTTGAACCCTGCATCATACTTAGGGGAAAGTGGCTCAGTAAAGCCGGTTTTCTCAAAGGGCAAAAGGTCAGCATCAGGGTAAATCAGGGAGAAGTGGTTATTTCACCTCAGCCGAAAGATATCACGGGTGATAATAACCGGGTAACAGAAGACTAATGTTGTTACACGGGAAATTAAGCTGCCGTGTTAACAAACGACACGGCAGCTTGTGTGGCCGGATAATGATTTTTGTGCCAATTAACCGTTGGGTACGCGCAAGAGAAGGTCACCGCCGCGCCAATGAAGCATTCAAAGCATGATGCCGTCTCTTTATCTTGAGAAGGCATCAATACTTTTAGGGCACATTTGTCTGCGGTAGTTACTGCCTTTGCGCAACTATCCTGCTGGTGTGATCGCTTAAATTCGCCATCGGCAAATAGGAGAAAGGCGGCACGGGAATACGGGTAATGGTGGTGGTGATGGCCGGGCCAATTGCGTATTCCACTTCAAAATGAAAACGGTTGGCCAGGCGGTTGTTGGTGCCCTCTTTACGGAAATAGAATACCAGGTTGCCGCCCTGCAGCCGCACGCCTTTTTCTATCTCGTAGGTTGCGCCGGGAATGGGCAGCCAGGTAGTGCCGTCTGTGGTGTATTGATATACCTGGTCGGCGATAACAGAACCCGCTGTCAGCGGCCTGCGCAGAATTAAGGCCGGGTTGCCGATGGAATGGTCATCCCGGTTGATACCGCTGTCGGCTCCGGCATTGGTAGTGGCTCCCTGGGTAAAAGTCAGGGGAATAGAACCACATAACACCGCATGAAAAGGCGCGGCTGCCGGATTTGTTCTGTGGGTTACCTGTTCCCGGGTACCCACATTTGCCAGCGATCCCATATGGCCGTTACTGCTTTGCCAGGTGAGTTTATGGCGGTGATAAGCTCGCACCAGGTAGTCGGTCTGACCGGCGAATGGACCTTTGGCGACTTTATAAGACTCGAATTCCATTTTCGGTTTACAGGGGGTGGCATCCACCAGGCCGGGCAAGAACTGTTTCAGGTACATGGAAGCGCCGGCATATTTGGTTTGCTTGGCATAGGGAACGGCGCCCCATAATGCCTGTATCGCCGGTAATTGTGTTGCACCAACTGCATGCAGACCGGCCAAATGACGTTCCAGCGGGCTCATGGAGCTGTCTTTATGCTTGGCATATTTGTCGTTGGCCATTTTGAGATATTGTCGAAAGGTATCGATGCTAAAGGGCATAGGTGTCGTCCATAATGTTGGTGAGTTACTGAATTAGATTCAGGCGTATTATGTAATCAGTCTAACTTATCAAGAAAGTTATTTTTAATTTTTTACCGGATATCATTAGTTAAAATGATCATAGGGTATATTCTTGGTAACACTTCGTTGGGATAAGTTGCATATTTAGATCATTTTTTTAGTTATTTTGCTGTTTAGTGTCATTTCACCGGGCTGGAGATAAGGTGATTTGACATTCTGTCCAGGCTAACTTTTATGTCAGCAAAGGAGAATGCCGGTATGGGTTAACAAAACCAGGCGGCATAATCTATTTTGGCAGGGGCTGGAATATCTCAGGCCGGAGGCTAAAAGCGGATCTGGTATTTCGGTGTTAGCTCAGTTGGTGAATAACCAAGCTAACTTCCCCATGCCCTTTTTTGTTTTTTCTATACTAAGGAAGCTGTCCTTTGTGGATGCTTTATTGCTTTGCTCTGATTTATGCCGAACTCTGGTTCTGTCAGCTTGTTATGAAGCTTTTCGATATAGCTTTTCGGGTTCACTAAGCCCCGATATTCGACAATACGTTTTGTTTTTGGCTCAACGAAAACTTGTTTCTTTTTAATGCCGTGGTCAACAATGATATTGAGTGACATCGACATCTGGGCCGGCGGGCTTTGTGTATGAAGATCTTTTGATTGTTCCATATAAAGCACTGAGCCTTGCTGCAAGGTGAAATCGCCAAGATAGTCGATATCTATTAACTCACCTTCGACATACTCGCTTCCTTTGTGCTGGTATGAGTACATATGGGTGGTATAGCCACTTCCGCATAATCCCAAAGACATCAACTCAAAATTATGATCATGGCATACGCCATAAGCAAACAGCTCTTCATCCGCATGGGAAAAATTGTCCCCCTCTCTTGGTTCCCACACAACCAGGCGCAGCATCACTGTGTTATCTCTATACAAGACAAAGGAATTCTTGCCGTAGGGGTTGGTATTCGGGTTGTCATCGGTTTTTGAGAGCGAGGCTGATATGTGTTCGAGAATACTGGCCGTGTTGTGCTGTACTCCCATCAGCTGTTCGACTAAACCTTGGGTATCACACAGCCGGCGTTCTTCACTGATATTGTTTTTGATAAAGTCTATTAAACCGTCAATGGAAGTCGGCTCAACAGTTTTGGGTGAATAGAATTCCATGTTATGCATTTATCCTTTCAAATTCAGCTAATTGCGTCATGGTTGCATTGGCTTGCGCTCTTATTGTCGGGCACTGATCCTGCAAAAATGAGACTAAAATATGTTTCGCACGCTCGTGGTCTAATTTGAACAGCTCAACCAGGGCGTGCCAGCGAATGGCGTTCACCGGGTGTTTGGTTAACTGCTCTAAAAAAGGGCTCCCTGTGGTGCCAAACTGATGCATGATACCGATAAACATTTTATATCGATCCAAATTATGGGTACCGGAATAGGCAGCAAGTTTCTGTCCTGTTTTGCTGCAGTATCGGGCACAAACCTGTCTTTTTATTGACTTGTTGTGCAAAGCGACCACTACCTTTTCTTTCGGCTTGTAAAATTCATAGGCAAAGCCGCTTGATAATAATTTGAGTTGCCGTGTGGTTATGGGATTTTTTTCATCTGTTACTTGTATGCCTTCATCGTCTTCTGGATACGCATGCAGCACATAGCGGTGATTTGAGATAACACTGTACAATGACTCTGACGAAAAGGTGACAGCGACATTAGGGTCGGTTGTTAAAGCATCAAGCGTTAATAACATCCGCCATTGCTTGTCCTCATAAAGCACAATGCCATCATTCCTTACCCTGCCTAGGAGTTCATAGTCTTGTTTGTCTATTAATTGCTGAATTTCCTGCTTGAAATTTCGTTGCTCTACATATTCGAAAAAAGCAGTTTCTATACTATCAACAGAATCGCTTTTAGCTAATACACTGAAAAATTGATCCATTTCCATACTATTACCTGGTGTATAAATCCATCGCAACGATAGAAAAGATCACTGGGCAAGCGAAATATTGCGATGATGGGAAGGTCGCCATTTAACATTGTTAACAATATCGTTTTAAAGGCGGTAGGATGGAAGTAGTGGGATTACCACTACTTCAAGCATGCTATAGTTCTTCGATCGGCGGTTCCTGATAACCGATGAAAGGCGGAATGCCACCGCCGGAAACAAACTCAGCGTCTTCAAGGGTAAGTTCTTTCATTGTTTCCGGCTCGAAAACATTTAATTTGCTTTCTTGGTTTTCAATTTTATTGTCATGTTTTTTCATAAAAAATCCTGATTAATAATACATATAACGACAATTCCTTTGAGCAAAAAACACGGCAGACTGAAAATAGCAAACCGTTTTCATTACTTGCCCGCAGGTATGTCTCGTTGAAAAATCAGAACCAGGGATAAGATAAATTACCTGCATAGTTATTTTAACGTTTTGCAATGTTAAATTTACTGAAAATAGCTGGCAGTTAATGCGCAAACTTTCCTTGAGAACCGGCAAATTATGCTGGCGTGCAGGATATAGGTATCCCTGTCCGTGAACGACGCGTTCTGGTATAACCATTTGTTTTACTATGATTAAATTTGAAACCTCCCGGGTTCGCCTTGCAGAGTACTCAAGTTGAAAAAAGCTGTAAACTCGTAAATCTAACAGGTTTTTGGGGTTGTCCTATAGGCTTTGTTTAAAAACATTCATTTTCATTAATCCATACCACTATCATCATTTCGGCGATCAGTGTTTTACCTTGATTGGACAGACGAAACATTAAGTTAACCTAAGGTCAATTGTGTGTAAGCAAAAATTGACATATCAGCGTAAGCTGATATGGTATAGATCCTATTGGCATTGGCTAATAGGATCTTACAGCAAATTTATCAGTGTAAACCGATATGATATAAAACCTGTCTTATCTGCATTGGCCGATAAGGGATAAATCTGTCTTATCTGCGTCAGCCGGTAAGGGATAAATCTGTCTTACTTGCGTCAGCCGGTAAGGCATAAACCTGTCTTATCTGCGTCAGCCGGTAAGGCTTAAACCTGTCTTATCTGCGTCAGCCGGTAAGGCTTAAACCTGTCTTATCTGCGTCAGCCGGTAAGGCTTAAACCTGTCTTATCTGCGTCAGCCGGTAAGGCTTAAACCTGTCTTATCTGCGTCAGCCGGTAAGGCTTAAACCTGTCTTATCTGCGTCAGCCGGTAAGGCTTAAACCTGTCTTATCTGCGTCAGCCGGTAAGGCTTAAACCTGACTTATCTGCGTCAGTCGGTAAGGCATAAATCTGTCTTATCAGCATCAGCCGATAAGGTCTATTTCTGTGCTATTAAACGACATAGAAAAATAATAAAAAAGGATGTTTCAATGAAACTTAAATTGAATAAAAAGAAACTTAAAAACTTGTCAAAAGATAAAAAAAGCCTGCCTGCTGAAATGACCCCACAAGTTGCCGGCGGTATAAATGACTTTCCGGTTGCTACCGGGTGTGCGCGCTATTGTGCGTCTGATATCTTGTAAGGCTGCATTATTTTAATTTGATTTATGCATTAAAAATCAATGCATAACCCTAGTCGAATAAGGATGTAATTATGAAATTAAAACTAAATAAGAAAAAACTTAAGAACTTGTCAAAAGATAAGAAAAGTCTTCCCGCTGAAATGACTCCACAAGTTGCCGGCGGCGGCATAACGGGTCCGTCATCAGGCGGACGTTATTGTGCGTCTGACATTATGGACTGCATGCAAATGAAATAATAAAGCTGAAACAGACGCTGAGCGTCTATAAATTTCAGCAAGCAAATCTTAGCAAAATAATATAAAAAAAGTCACGGTTAAACCTGCAGGTAAACTGTGCATTTACAACCCCTGGTTGAGCCGGGCTTGAACTCTTTTGCCATTTTTTAGTGCAAATAAAAAAGAGGCGTCCGGATATAAATCAGGCGATAGTGTTTAGTTATGCTATCTCGTTATATTGCTAATTAATATCAATAAAAGAATAACAAGGATATTTCAATGAAACTTAAACTGAACAAAAAGAAACTTAAAAACCTGTCAAAGGATCACAAAAGCCTTCCGGCGGAAATGACCCCGCAGGTTGGCGGCGGTATCAATCAACAAGAACTGCCGGTTCATTCCCAGGGGGGGCGTTATTGTGCCTCTGATATTATGGATTGCAAATAAGCAATATCGCAATAAACTGATTTATTGGTGCATTAAACATGGATGCATCATTTAAACTTAATAAGGAAGTCATGATGAAACTAACTTTAAATAAAAATAAACTGAAAAATCTTTCAAAAGATTACCAGGCGTTACCGGCTGAATTGACACCTAATATCGGCGGCGGCCAGCCAATGATGCTTGCTAAAGATACCGGACCAAGTTTCTGCACCCAGCAGCAGTTGGCCGGGCATACCGGACCGACCCTTTGCACCGCTGCAAAAGAAGCTTAGTCGTTTATAGCGGTTATTTTTACTGATGTGCCTGCACGGCAAGCCTAACGCTGCTTTGATATTAGCAAGGAGTCTGCTGGCCGGGCAGGGCGTGGTAAAACGGCTGCAGCAAGCTTGGCATTTATCGCCTTGATGTGATTATTTGTTAACTTGCGACAAATGAAACCCGATCTGAAAAGATCGGGTTTTTTTATGCATGGAGGTCTTTCAGCCTGTTTTCAGGTGGAGAGGGCTTCCGGCGTAAGCCAAGTACTTACATCCGGTAACTACTCCTGCGATCATATGGATATGAAAGCATAGCGCTTGGTCGAAACTATCACCTTAAATGAGTGATTGATAGTAAAAGGCTTTCGTGACGCTTAGCCGGTAATGCTGACATTTTTGTCCAGCCAGGTTATCTGCGCTTTTGACAGGGGCCGCAGGCTATTCTTGAGCCGATATGACATAAAAAAAGCGGCCCAGGAGCTACTCCCAAGGCCGCGACGTTTATAAACCGGCTGTTACCCTGAGTGGGTAACAACAGGAATTAGAGTATCCATTCTTCGGCTTCTTCCTCCTCTTCCGGCTCAGCGGTTAATGCGCTGTTTATCGCCAGTTCCGCTTTGATATGAGCAGCCAGGTCAAAAATGGTCGGTCTTTCAAACGCCAGAATAACCGGCAGCTTGATTTGCCATTGTTCATTTATCTGCGTCACTAAACGTGAAGCCAGTAACGAATGTCCGCCCAGTTCAAAGAAGTCGGCCTGGATGCTGATATCGCCGGGATCAAGCGTCAATAACTCCGACCATATCTGTACCAGTTCTTTTTCAATGTCCTGCTCGGGGGCAACATATTCCGCTTGCAGTAAAATGCCCTCCAGGGGGAGTAAGGCAGTTTTATCTACCTTGCCATTAGTCGTTAACGACCATTCATCTATCATCACAAACATATTCGGTATCATATAACCGGGTAGTGAACCTGAAAGTGTTGCCTTTAAGGCGGTGACAAATGCTTTTTCATCCTCCGGGGTCTCATGCGTGAGATTGGCTTTCACATAGGCAACAAGTTGCTTATCTGCGCTGCTCTCTCCTTTGGTCAGTACCACGGCTGAATGTACGCTTGGACATGCATTGATCTGATGTTCAATCTCTGCCAGCTCAATTCTAAAGCCGCGTACTTTCACCTGGTCATCGATCCGGCCGACAAATTCTAAATTACCGTCGCTTAGATAACGGACCAGGTCGCCGGTTTTATACAAACGATCGCCGCTGTTATCACTGAACGGGTTGGCTATAAAGCTCTCCTGTGTTGCCTGCTCGCGGTTAAGGTAACCGCGGGCAACCCCATCGCCGCCTGTGTATAATTCCCCGACCGCGCCTGCAGGCGTCAGGCCACCGGCCTTGTTTAATACATAAGTGCTGGTATTTTGCACTGCTTTACCTATAGGTACGCTGGTACCGGGTCTGTTGTTATCCGTGATCTGGTAACAGGTGGTAAAGGTGGTATTTTCTGTCGGACCGTAACCATTAACCACACATATACCGGGGATATTATCCAATACCCGGTTTACCGCATCGACATGCAGCACATCGCCCCCTGCCAGTACATACTTGACGCAGCTTGCCCGGGCCGACATTTCGCTCCACTGCTCGAATAACCCCGCCGTTAGCCATAGGGTATTCACCTTATGTTTGACGATAAAGTCGGTCAGCTGCTTTAAATCTACCGGTTGCGGCGCAAAAATAATACACTGGCCGCCGTTTAACAACGGCCCCCATATCTCAAGCGTAGCGGCATCGAAGGCGACAGGCGCCGAATGCAAGAACCGGGTATTTTCGTCCAAAGTCACAAAATTACAGTTGCTCACCAGGCGGGTCACGTTATGGTGTTCCACCTGCACCCCTTTAGGCTTGCCTGTGGTTCCCGAGGTATAAAGCACATAGGCCAGGCGGTTGCTAAAGTCTGTCTGTTCCTGTGTCAGTTCGGTTGCCGGCTGTGCCTGAACCTCGGCCTTAATTGCGGCATCGTCCAGACAAAGCAGCTCAATGTCGACATTATCCTTATCAAAAGCCAATACATCCGCCAGGTCAGTGGCTGTCAGCACATGTCGCAGCCCGGTATCGGTTAAAATATGTTGTAAACGGGACTCGGGGTAAGTCGGCTCCAGCGGCACATAGGCGCCACCGGCTTTGAGTATTGCCAAAATCGACATTGTCATCTCTATCGAGCGGTTGAGACACACCCCCACCAGGGTTTCCCTGCCAACCCCTTGTGCCGACAGGTAATGGGCCAGGCGGTTGGCGCTTTCATCCAGTTCACGGTATGTGAGCTGCTGCTCATCGGTCACCAGGGCGATATTGTCCGGGGTCTTTTTGGCCTGAGCGGCAAATAATTCATGAATGCCTTTATCCTGCGGGTAATCCGCGGCGTTGTCATTGAGCTGATGCAGCAAATAATCCTGCTCCTGCTCTGGTAACATGGTCAGGGCATTGAGCTCGGTCGCTGCTGCCGGCTGAACTTGTGCCATGGTTGTTAGCAGGGTTTCCAGGTGTTCGTTAAACTGGCTGACATGCTCCCGGGTAAAGATGCTGGTATCAAAGGTCCAGTTTAGCTCTACCCCGTGTTCATTGATATTAAGCTCGATATCCAGGTCAAATTTTGCCGTGATAACATCGCTGGATAGCGGCGACAGGGTCAGGTCGGTTAATGCCAGCTTATTGTCTGCCGAGGTATCCCCTAAACCAAAATCGTTGTTGGTGGACAAGATGATCTGGAATAACGGCGTATGGGCGGTGCTGCGGGGAATATTTAACCGCTCCACCAGCTGCTCAAACGGTACGTCCTGATTATTTTGCGCATCAAGGTGAACCTGGCGTACATGCTGTAAGTAATCCTCAAGTCCGGTGTGGCCGGTATCGACGCGCAGTACCAGGGTATTGACGAAGAAACCGATCAGCGGCTCAAGCTCTGCCTGTCCCCGGTTGGCAAACGGGGTGCCGATAACAATATCCTGGCTGTTGCTGTGACGCGACAACATCAGCGACAGGGCGCCGTGCATCAGCATAAAGGGGGTTAACTGGTGATGTGCGGCCAGGGCCTGCAATTGCTTGGCTACCTCGCTTGATAACCGGCCACGTACCTTGTCCCCAAGATGTTGTTTTACCTCGGGTCTTGGCTTATCCAGGACTAAAGAATGCACCGGCGGCACATCGCTCAGTTGTTTGTCCCAGTAATTCAATTGGTTTTCCAGTACTTCCCCCTGCAGCCATTCACGCTGCCAGTGGGCATAATCCGCGTATTGAATTTCCAGCGGCGGCAAAGGATTGTCCTGCCCGGAGGTCAGCGCCTGGTACAGGGCGACGAACTCGGCAATCAAGACATCCATCGACCAGCCGTCGGAAGCAATATGGTGCATATTAAATAATAATGCTCCGCTAGCTGGTTCTTTATCCAGGGCGATATAGCTGGCACGTATCATTAAATCACTTTTTAAATCAAAAGCTTGCTTCATATCTTCATCAATGAAAGCTTTTAATTGATGTTGACGCATGGCTTGATCCAGGCCGGTGAGATCATGTCGGGTAAGGGTAAATGCCGCACCTGGCAGAATTTTTTGCATCGCCTGTTTGTTATCTTCAAGATAAACCGTACGCAGCACCTCGTGACGTTCGATGATGGTGGCCAGCGCCAGCTCGGCGGCGTTACAGTCAAAATCACCTTTGACTTCGAAGGCGGCCGGCATATTGTACTCCGGGCTTGCTCCCTGCATCTGGTCAATAAACCATAATCTTTGCTGGGCAAAAGATAACGGCATCAGATCGCTTTCCCGCTCAACCGCTTTAAGTTGCTGGCTTAAATCCGCCGGAGCGCCGAGTTTAACTACCTCGGCCAGGGTTTTGATGGTAGGGGCATCAAACACAGATTTTACCGAAATTTCCACTTCCAGTTGTTTTCGGATCTCCGCCACCAAACGCACGGTTAACAGCGAATGACCGCCCAGTTCAAAGAAATCGGCATGGGTGCTGATTTCATCTGCTTCAAGGTTCAACAGCTGAGCCCAGATTTGTACCAGGGCTTTTTCAAATCCTGTTTCCGGTGCCTGGTAATTGCCGCCGGATAAACCGCTGCCGGGAACGGGCAGGGCTTTTTTATCGATTTTATCATTGGCGGTCAGCGGCCATTGGTCGATCACGACAAAGGCCGACGGCACCATGTAATCGGTCAGGCTCTCTTTCAGGCTTTGACGGATCTTGTCTACACTTTCCTGTTCGTTTTCTTCACCAGCTTGCAGTTGCACATAGGCCACCAGGCGTTTTTGACCCGGCTGATCTTCGCGCGCCAGTACCAGGTTGCTGGCTACTTGCGGGCAGGCGGCCAGTTGCTGCTCTATTTCTCCCAGCTCGACCCTGAAGCCGCGGATCTTCACCTGATCATCTTTACGGCCTTTAAATTCAAGCTCGCCGTTAGGCAGGTAACGCACCAGATCGCCGGTTTGATATAAACGCTCGCCGCTGCCGCTGTTAAACGGATGGGGGATAAAGCGCTCCCGGGTCAGATCTTCACGGTGCAGATAACCCCTTGCCAGGGCGCTGCCGCCGATATACAACTCGCCCACGGCGCCTTGCGGCTGCAGGTTCAGGTCATCATCAAGCACATAGAGGCTGACATTGTCCAGGCCCAGGCCTAAGGATGACGGCGCATCGGCCGCTTGCGGGTGGCAGACACAAAACAGTACCGCTTCCGTCGGACCATAAAACTGCAACAGGGTCACCTCAGGCAGGGTTGCTTTTAGCGAGGTCAATAACGACTCAGGCACGGCATCGCCGCCGGTGGCGATATATTTCAGCCCCGGATAATCTTTGGTTGCCTGCTCGCGGATAATTTCATCCAACCAGAATTGGGCCAGGCTGGGCACCATATGCACGAAAGTGCAGGTTTTCAGCTCTTCTTTTAGTTCGGCGACATTGATGATTTTGCTGCGCGGCAATACCTTGACTTCTGCGCCGCAGGTCAGGGGATAGATCAGCTCCAGCAGGGAAATATCGAAAGCAAAAGAGGCTATGCTCGGCACGACATCGCCGCTGCCAAGGCCAAATGCCCGGTCAAAGGTATGCAAACGGTCCACAAAGGCATGATGCTCGACAATGACCCCTTTAGGATTTCCGGTAGAGCCGGAGGTGTATATGGTATAGGCAAGGTTGTCCGGCGTTAGCTGGTCGCCCCTGCCGAGGTTGTCGGTCGGGTAAGTATTTAGTGCGTTTACCAGCTCCTGGTTATCCAGGTCGACAAACTCCGTGCCAGGGTCAAAAGCGAAGTCTTGAATAAGGCTCGCCTTGGTCAGCACGCCTTTTACGCCGCTGTCCTGGATCATATATTGAAGGCGTGCCTCCGGGTAGCTGGGATCGAGCGGCACATAGGCGCCCCCGGCCTTAAGCACGGCCAGCATGGCAATCAGCATTTCCTGCGAGCGCTCCAGGCAAATACCGACTAAGGTTTCCGGGCCTGTGCCTTGTGCTTTGAGGTAATGGGCCAGGCGGTTGGTTTTTTCATTGAGCACCCGGTAACTCAGCGTTTCCCCTTCAAAAGATAGGGCGATATTATCCGGCGTTTGCATCACCTGGGCTTCAAACAATTCATGGATCAGCTGGTCTTGCGGATAATCAACCCGGCGATCATTAAGCGATTCAAGTAAGTGTTTACTTTCATCAGACGACAGCATATTTAATGACGCGAGCGTGGCCTGGCCGGCAGAGGCATTTTCCAGCGCCGCCATTGACGATAATAACGTCATCAGGTGGTTATTGAGCTGGCTGATATGCTCGGCGGTGAAAATACTGTTGTCGTAGGTCCAGTTTAGATCGACGCCGGTTTCGCTGATATTGATGCCAATATCGAGATCGAAATGGGAGGCGATATTGTCATGACTTAACGCCGATAGTTCGACCCCGGGTAAGCTTATCTGCGACTGGTTGCCGCCTTCATTTTGCTTGGTGTTACTCGATAACATGATCTGGAACAGCGGCGTATGGGCGGTGCTGCGGGCGATATTTAACCGCTCCACCAGTTGCTCGAAAGGCACATCCTGATTGTTTTGTCCGTCTAAATGTACCTGGCGCACATGGGCGAGATAGTCTTCAAGCTGCTGATGATTGGTATCCAGGCGCAGCACCAGGGTATTGACGAAGAAACCGATCAACGGCTCAAGCTCCGCCTGCAGCCGGTTTGCCACCGGGGTGCCGATAATAATGTCCTTGCTGTTGCTGTGGCGCGACAACACCAGTGCCAGCGCGCTGTGCAGCAGCATAAACGGGGTCAGCTGATGGCGGGCGGCAAGCTGCTTTAGCTGGCCTGCGACATCGCCGGATAACTGGCCGGTAATACTGGCGCCCGTGTGTTGTTTCATTTCCGCTCTTGGCTTGTCCAGCGCCAAAGAGTGTACCGGCGGCACATCGGCTAACTGCTTGTCCCAGTAACTGAGCTGGGCTTCCAATACTTCACCCTGCAACCATTCCCGCTGCCAGTGGGCATAATCTGCGTACTGGATTTCCAGCTCAGGCAAGTCACTTACGCTACCGGTGCCGATGCTCTGGTACAGGCTGACAAATTCGCGGATCAAGACTTCCATCGACCAGCCGTCGGAAGCAATATGGTGCATATTAAAGATCAGGGCGCCGCGGGTTTGATCTTTATTGCTTTGCTCAAAAGTGACAAAGCTGGCGCGTACCATTAAATCTTCTTTTAAATTAAACGGTTTTTGCATATCGGCATTAATCAATGCCGTTAACTCTGCCTTTTGCGCCGTCTCGTCCAGGGCGGTTAAGTCGTGGCGGGTCAGGGGAAAGGTAAAGTTTGCCAGGATCTGCTGGTGGGTTTGCTCGTCCTGTTCGATATAAACCGTACGCAGAACCTCATGGCGACGGATAATTTCCGACAATGCCTGCTCGGCGATATCGGCATTAAAGTCGCCGCGTATTTCAAAGGCGGCAGACATATTGTATTCCACGCTGCTGCCCTGAAGCTGGTCGATAAACCATAATCTTTGCTGGGCAAAAGAGAGCGGCATCTGATCGCTTTCACGCACTACGGCCTGTACTTGCTGTCTCAGGCTTGTTTGCGAACCTTGTTCGATGACTTCGGCCAACGCCTTAATGGTGCTGGCTTCAAAGACAGATTTTACCGTAAGTTCAACTTGCAGCTGTTTGCGGATCTCTGAGACCAAACGTACCGACAGCAGCGAGTGTCCCCCCAGGGTGAAGAAGTCGGCACTTGTGCTGATCTTGGTTTCATCCAGGGTTAACAGCTGTGCCCAGATTTGGCACAGGGCTTTTTCGGTGTCGGTTTGCGGGGCGATATATTCTCCCTGCAATAAACTGGCATCGGGCGACGGTAGGGCTTTTTTATCTATTTTACCATTGCCGGTCAGCGGCCAGGCATCGATTAGCACAAAAGCCGAGGGCACCATGTAATCGGGCAGGCTTTGTGCGAGCGCCGTTTTTAAGCCGGCGATAAAATTGGCTTGATCTTCTGATGCCAGATCAAGCTGTTCTGCCTTAACATAAGCGACCAGCTGTTTGTTGCTGCTGCTTTCTCCCTTGGCCAGTACCACGCCTGAGTGTACTTGCTGACATAAATTAAGCTGGTGCTCGATTTCCGACAGTTCAATCCTGAAACCGCGTACTTTCACCTGGTTATCGGCCCGGCCGATAAACTCTAAAGTACCGTTGCTTAAATAGCGCACCAGATCGCCGGTTTTATATAAACGGTCGTCACCCTTGTCGCTAAAAGGATTGGCGATAAAGCTTGCCTGTGTCGCCTGCTCCTGGTTCAGGTAGCCGCGGGCCACCCCGGCGCCGCCTGTGTATAGTTCCCCGACCGCACCAAAAGGTGTCAGTGCCAGGGAGTCGGTCAACACATAAGTGCTGGTATTTTGGATCGCTTTACCGATCGGAATATGCAAGCCTTGTCTGTCTTGCTCGTTCACCCGGTGACAGGCGGTAAAGGTGGTATTTTCTGTCGGGCCGTAACCGTTGATAACTTCGATGCCCGGGATATTCTCTATCACCCGGTTGACGGCATCGACATTGAGCACATCGCCCCCTGCCAGCAGGTACTTGATATTGCCTGCCTGGGCGGACATTTCACTCCACTGCTCAAATAAGCCCGCCGTTAACCATAAGGTATTAACCTCATGGCTATTGATAAAGTCCGTCAGTTGCTGCAAATCTATGTGTAATTCGTCATAGATAATACACTGGCCGCCGTTAAGCAGCGGTCCCCAAAGCTCAAGCGTGGCGGCATCAAAGGCGATCGGCGCCGCCTGTAAAAAGCGGGTGCTTTCATCCAAAGGTACAAAGTTGCTCTTGGTCACCAGCCGGGTTACGTTATGGTGTTCCACCATCACCCCTTTGGGTAGTCCGGTGGAGCCCGAGGTATAAATGACATAGGCCAGCTTGGCGCCTGAATTTGCTTGTGCTTGTTTGTTTTCAAGCTCGCTGTCTGCTTGTGCCTCTATTTCGGCTTTGAGAGTGTCATCATCGAGACAAAGCAATTTAACGTTGGCATCATCAGCCCCGGCAAGCACGGAGGCCAGCTGGGAGTTGGTCAGCACATGTTCTACCCCGGTATCGGTTAGAATATGCTGTAAACGGCTCTCGGGATAAGCGGGATCGAGCGGCACATAGGCGCCACCTGCTTTGAGTATCGCCAAAATGGCTACGACCATTTCAGGGGAGCGGTTTAAACAGACGCCGACAAAGGTTTCCTGACCAACCCCTTGTGCCCGCAGGTAACGGGCCAGGCGGTTGGCGCTTTGATCCAGTTCACGGTAGCTGATTTGGCTGTTGTTTGCTACCAGGGCGATATTATCCGGGGTTTTGATCACCTGCTGTGCAAAGAGTTCATGAATGCCTTTATCCTGCGGATAGTTCACGGCGCTGTCATTGAGGTCATGGAGCAGGTAATGGCGCTCCTGCGCCGATAACATGCCTAAGGCGTTTACTTGCGTGTCTGCTGCCGGCGTCAGCTCTGCCATCGCCGTTAACATGTTGATCAGGTGGTCGTTGAACTGGCTGACATGCTCCTGGCTAAAGATAGCACTATCAAAGGTCCAGTTGATGTCCACCCCGTCGTTATTGAGGTTAATGCCGATATCCAGATCAAACTTAGCCGTGATGGTATCGCTTGCCAGCGGCGTTAAGGTGACGCCGTCAAGTGTCAGGGCATCGGTTTCGCCCGCCAGGCCATGTTCGGTATTGGTGGTCAGCATGATCTGGAACAGCGGTGTATGGGCGGTGCTGCGCGGGATATTTAACGCATCCACCAGCTGCTCAAACGGCACATCCTGGTTGTTCTGGGCATCGAGATGCACTTGGCGTACATGGGCCAGGTAATCATCGAGCTGGCGGTGGCCGGTATTGACCCTCAGTACTAAGGTATTGACAAATAAACCGATCAGCGGCTCAACTTCCGTTTGCATCCGGTTGGCGACCGGGGTGCCGATAACGATATCCGTGCTGTTGCTGTGGCGCGACAATACCATCGCCAGGGCACTGTGCAGCAGCATAAAAGGGGTTAACTTATAGTGCGCGGCGATATCCTGCAGTTTGCTTGCAACTTCGCCGGACAGTTGTTGTGATACCCGGGCGCCTGAATGTTTTTTGATCTCCGGGCGCGCCTTGTCCAACACTAAAGTATGCACCGGCGGAACATCGGCTAACTGCTGCTGCCAATAACTCAGTTGTGTCTCTAATACTTCCCCCTGCAGCCATTCCCGCTGCCAGCGGGCATAATCGCTGTATTGAATTTCAAGCGGTGCTAACGGACATGCTTGTGCATTTTCCTGTGAGTTTTCCTTTGCGCTTTCCTTTGTACGTGTGATTGCCTGGTACTGGGTGACAAACTCTTTGATCAGGACATCCATAGACCAGCCGTCGGCGGCAATATGGTGCATATTAAATAATAATACCCCGTTGCCCTGGTTGTTATCCAGGCGGATATAGCTGGCGCGTACCATTAAATCTTCAGATAAATCAAAGTTATGGCAGGTGTTGTCTTGGATTAAGGCCGTTAACTGCTGTGTCTGGGCGGCTTCATCTAAGTCTGTTAGATCATGTTGAACCAGGGTAAAGCCGTAGTCAGCCTTAAGGCGTTGCAGGGTAACATCATCTTGTTCGATATAAACAGTGCGTAATATTTCATGACGCTCGATAATCGCGGCAAAGGCCTGCTCGGCGGCTTTGCTGTCAAAATCTCCCCGTACCGAGAAGGCGCCCGGCATGTTGTACTCTGAGCTGCCTCTCTGCAGCTGGTCGATAAACCATAACCTTTGCTGGGCAAAAGAAAGCGGCATAGGCGCATTCTTATCTGATGCGGCGGTGATCTTACCGCGCAGGTTACCTTGTGAGGCTTGCTCTATCACGGCGGCCAGCTCTTTAATGGTGGCGGCATCAAAAATAGATTTTACCGAAATTTCCACCTTAAGTTGTTCCCTGATTTCCGCCACTAAGCGCACCGACAGCAGTGAGTGCCCGCCGAGGGCAAAAAAGTCGGCATCGGCGCTGATTTTTTCGGCCTCTATCGTTAACAGCTGCGCCCAAATCTGACACAGGGTTTTTTCTGTGGCTGTTTGTGGCGCGATATATTCTCCCTGTAAAGCACTGGCATCGGGAGAGGGCAGGGCTTTTTTATCGATTTTGCCATTGGCGGTCAGCGGCCATTGCTGCATAAAGACAAAAGCTGACGGCACCATGTAATCAGGCAAGGTGGTTTTCAGTGCCTGTTTATAGCTTTCGACGAGCTGTATTTGCTCATCTTCTGTCGGCTCGCTCTGCTCAGGTTTGACATAAGCCACCAACTGCTTTTGACCCGACTGATCTTCCCGGGCAGCCACCAGGCAACTGGCGACTTGCGGGCACAGGGCTAACTGGTTTTCAATTTCCCCCAGCTCTACCCGGAAACCGCGGATTTTGATCTGATCATCGATACGGCCCAAACATACCAGGTTGCCGTCCGGCAGCCAGCGCACCAGGTCGCCGGTGCGATAGGCTTTTTCGCTGGCAGGATCCTGTGTCTGATAGCTATTGGTTATAAATTGTCTGTCGGTTAAATCCGGGCGGTTTAAATAACCCCGGGTCACGCCGCTGCCGGTGATCAACAGCTCGCCGGTGGCGCCGACCGGGGCCAGTTCGCCGGCGCGATTGACCACATAAAATTGCGTATTATCTATGGGTTTGCCGATTAAGATGTTTTCATCATCGCCGTGGATCCTGTGGACACTGGACCAGACCGTGGTTTCTGTCGGGCCGTACATGTTCCAAAGCTCAATATTGGCGTTGCCGGTTAATTGCTTCGCCAGGCTCAGGCTCAGGGCTTCGCCGCCGCATAAGATCTTGATGTGCGCTTGTGGCTGCCACTTGCTGTCAAGCAGCATGCGCCAGGTGGCCGGTGTCGCCTGGAAGATATTGATCTGATGCTGCTCGATCAAATCCATCAGCTGGCTGGCATCCGAGGTGGCGGCTTTTGATGCCACCACTAATTTTGCGCCGCAGATCAAAGGTAAGAACAGCTCCAGGCAGTGGATATCAAATGAGGTCGAGGTGACCGCCAGCAGGCTGTCATCGCCGCTCATGCCGGGCTTGTCTTGCATGGCAAACAGGAAGTTGACCAGGTTGGCATGTTGCACCAGCACCCCTTTGGGATTGCCGGTAGAGCCTGAGGTATAGATGACATAAGCCAGGCGGTTTTTGCCGCCGGGCACCAGCTCGGTGAGGTTTTCACCGGATAAATCGCTGCACAGATCCTGGCCGTGGTTAAGATCGGTAATATGGACCTCGGCTTCTGTCAGGGTGTCTATGTCCAGCTGCGACCAGTTCACCAGGTGTTTTAACCCTGTGTCTTCAAGAATATATTGCAAACGGGCCTTAGGGTAGCTGGGATCAAGCGGCACATAAGCGGCGCCTGTTTTGAGGATCGCCAATATGCTGATCACCATTTCCGCCGAGCGGTCAACACACACACCGACCAGGCTGTCGGGTTTAACCCCCTGTGCCTGCAGGTAGCGGGCCAGGCGGTTGGCGCGAGTATTAAGTTCGCGGTAGCTCAGTTGCTCGTCTTTAAAAATTAACGCGGTTTTATCCGGGGTCTGCTCGACCTGCTGTTCAAATAATTCATGGGCCAGCAGGTTTTCGTCTCGCTTGACCTCTATGCCCCGGGCGAAGCCGTTTAAGATATCAAGCTCTTGTTGCGGCAGGATCTCGACCTGCTCCAGGGAAGTTATTTCCTGGCCGGCGACTTGTTTGATAATGGTTTCAAACCTTGCCGACAGTAGTTTGGCATCGGCTTTCGAGATATAGCTAAGGTTATGATCCAGCTGAATTTCTACATCCTGATTTTCACCGTATTCCCAGACGGTAAACATCAGCGGCGTCTGCTCGTGGTTGTGGCTCAGGTACACCAGATCCGCTTCATGCCCTTCGACCTCTAACTGACTGTCAAGTTTGAGGTAATTGAAGGCGATGTCATACAGGGAGCCGCGGTGTTGTCCGTTTTGCGCTTCCTGGTGCATATTGCCTATCGGGTAACGCTGATGACGGTAGATATGCTTGAGGCCCGACGACAGGTTTTCGCATAACTGGTTAAAGTTTTGGCTCAGATTGACTGAGACCCGAAGCGGGCTGACGCCGGTGAAGATGCCGACCATGTTTTTATCCGCCTGGCTTCTGCGGTTATGCGAAGGAATGCCGACAATAAATTCTTTGCCGTTAAGCAGCCTGGAAAAATAGAGGCTGAGAATCGCCAGGTAGGCTTGGGAAGCACTGGTATTGGCTTCTTTTGCCTTTAATGCCAGTTGCTGGTGCAATGCATGGGGGATAGTTAATATTTCCCGGTGGCTCGGCGGTGTTTTCGTGTCCTGGTATTGTTCCTGATACAAAGGGGGCAGGGCCGGCTCCGGCAGGTTTTCCAGTTCACTTTGCCAGAAAACTTTATCTTTTTGGTAACGCTTGCTTTGCTGGTAAGCCAGATCGCTGTCCGCCACGCTTTGCCAGTCACCTGAGATATGTTCCGGTTCGTTGTTATAGATGCAGCCGAGCTGTTTGGCCCAGTTGGCAAACCCCCAGCCGTCTAAAATCAGGTGATGGGCAAAACCGACATACTGATATTGCTCATTGGATATTTTCAGTAAATAAGAGCGGAACAGCTCGCAGTCATCTATGTCCAGGGCGGTTTCGAACAGGTTTTTTAGCCACAGCTGCGCCGCTTGCTGCGGGTTGCTTTCGCTGCTGAAATCGATCAGCGGCAGATCCGAAGTGCGCTTTTTGCTGACATATTGTCCCAGGCCGGTTTCCGATTCAACAATGCGCAAACCAAAGGCATCATGCTGGCTCACTAACTTTTTATGTGCCGCCTGCAGCCGGGGAATATCCAGTTTTTTAAAACGGATCACGCCGCCGATATTGTATAAGGGGCTGCCCTGATGGTGGAGTTGATCAAAATATATATCTTGCTGGGCTAAGGTTAAGGGATATACGTTATTTTTATTGTCATTGTTCATTCTATAATAACCTGGATTCTGGCTAAGGAAACAAGTCTCAAATCACGCTGGATGTTAATGAGTTTACTTATTTCGTTATCTATTCTTTACCTGTGGTTGAATACCAATTTTATTAAATATCTAACCATCTTCGGATGGTCTAAATCTCCAAGTTCTGCGTTGTTTTCAATCACAATAGCTTGCTATTGCTCAATCAAACGCCTTGCTCTTGAAAATTTATCCTCACCGAATCTTGGTCATCTACTTAATGCAATTGGTATAAGTCTCGCTATTGGCGAAAACCGTTAAATATTATGAACCCAAAGAAAGGGTTCACAATATTAATTGATAAAAATCAAATGCTTATTTTTATTATTGTATTTGTTGCCTTGGCAGGTTAACTGACCTGGGCAAGGTGTAAGCTTGATTCCTCATAGTCAACGAGTTTGCCCTGGTCCATGACCAGTATTTTATCGGCGACGTCAAAATACTTGTCATCATGACTGATGGCGATAACGGCTTTGTTTTTGGCCTTTAAGTTGGGCAATATTTCGGTATAAAAGACATTTTTAAATACCGGATCCTGATCTGCCGCCCATTCGTCGAACAGGTAAAGATCTTTGTCTTCCAAAAATGCCACCAGCAGCGCCAGCCTTTTACGTTGTCCGTCGGATAATGAGGTTGTGGAGAACTGGCCGTCGACTATTTTCACCTTTTTGTCCAAATGTAAGGTTTTTAAATAATGCTGGGTTGTTGCCAGCACTTCATCGGTTAACTCCACCAACAGGCGGTCAAAGAGGTGGTAATCCGAGTAAATCGCCCCGATAGTCTGCCTGTGGCTGACAATAGAGTCAGGGGAGACTCGTTGATCGCCAAATAAGATGTCACCTGAGGTCGGCAGGTAATGCAGGGTTAATAATTTACTTAACGTTGATTTACCCGAGCCGTTTGCCCCGATAATAAAGGTGATTTCTCCCTTATTAATTTCCAGGTTGAGCGGGCCGACTTTAAACCCGGCTTCACCTGCCACCATAGGGTAGCTGTATTCTACCTGGTCAAATTTCATGCTTTGCCACTCGCCAAGCTGGTTAACCTGCTCATTGCTGTCTTCCTGCGGGATTTCTGCAATAAGTTTTTCCATTCTGCGGTATGAAACCGAGGCGATCGCCAATTGGGGGATCGAACCTAATATGATGGAAATAGGGCCGGTAACATAAAGCAGCGCCATGACCACGCCGACAAGTTCCTGCTGGCTGATGGAATAATAATTGACGAAGATAAAGCACACCGCACCGATAACAAAAAAGGAGATCAGGTCGCCAAAACACATGGTCGCCCGCATGATGGTTTCTGCTCTTTTATTATTTTTTAAAATGTTGTCTTCGTGGTTCAGCAAAGTATGTTTAAAAAAGTGCCGGCGCTTTAAAGTATCGAGTTTGAGCTCTTTGGCGCCATAGATCAGGCTTTTGATCGACTCTTGCAACTTGTCCTGCTCTATCCGGGAGGTCTGGAACATGCGGCTGCCGATAGTGATCGGGATCTGATAGCAGATCACGCCGACAAAAATAGCCATCATCACGAATTTAAAGACTTCAAAGTTGAGATAGACCAAAAAGCCCAACATGCCGACTAAGGTGATGGTGTTGATCAGTATTTCCGGGATCACCCGGGCGCCGCCGATGATCCTCGGGACATCGATATTCACCGCCGCGGTAAAGCGGGCCGAGCCGATTTTTTCCTGGGTCGCCAAAGGCGCACCGGCAATGCGGTAATAAAACTTAGTGCGCAGGTCTTTAGCGACATTGCTCGATACCCGGATCAACATGACTTCTGATGAGCTGCGCATTAACAGGATCAGCACACAGCTGAACAGGAACATCAGCGCCAGTTTATAATTGCTGACATCAAACGAGAACAGGGTCTCGGTTACCGTATCGGCTTTTGGAAAAGCGGGATCTTCCGGGTTGATGCCCGAGAGCACCAAAGGAATAAGCGCCGAATAAAGCATACCGGCAAGGGCACCGAGTAAAATCGAGATAAAGACTTTATTCGGCGCCTCCTTGGTAAAGGAATTAAAAATTTTCACTGGGATGCTCCTTCCTGGTTATTCGGTTGCAAAGTGATGGACTGCACATAAGGCACTTCCTTGGCAAAGTTGATATATTCGACATCTCTGAAACGTTCGACCATATCGTCGTAATAGTCACTTGCCAGCTGTCCGGATTGTCCGGTGGAGTTCATTAACAGCTGGACAGGCTCCTGCTCCGATAAGCGGATGATCTGACGGAAACCGGCGCCAAAGTCTTGCAGGTAACCTTTGTCTTCATCAAAGATGCCGCTGGCGACATTGATGGTATTGGCTGAGCCGCCGTTGCCGATTTTTCGCTCAAACACCTGGTCCAGTAATTTCATCTGGCTAAAAGGCGTATGCTGATAGCGGGTATACTGTACGTCGCCCCAGCGCCAGTTATCCATGTCGGCCCCGGCAAACTTGCTCATTTCCTTAAGCGCCGAGTTTAATGACATGCCGATGATGTTACTGCAGCTTTCTTTCTTTTCGGTGTTGATGTTATCGCACCAGGGGCTGTTACTTGCCAGCAGAGCCGCCAGTTTATCTGCCGGTACTTTTTCTTTCAGGTTTCGCAGATAACCCTGAAGCTGGTTTTTGTTCCAGTAGCTGGTGAGTTCGTCATTGAAGACATAACTCTTCAGATGCCGCAGCCAGGTATAATAAATGGTGGCGGCAATACTTTCTCTGCTTGCTTCGCCGTCCCACTGAGCCAACAATGCCAGGGCTTGTTGCTGCTCAGGGAAGTCAGCCGCGAGCTCTTTTAATAGGGCCAACATTTTTGTCGTTGATATATCTTTGACATCTCCCTGCATGGTTTGCATATCGCTAAGGGTTAACTTGTCTTGTTTTTCTTCGATTAACGCTTCAATTCTGTCTGCCCTTGCCGGCGGAGCAAAGTCGGCGGAGATAAAGTAAGGATAACCTGGTGTTGTATTTACGTTGTTGGCGTTTATCAGGTAACCTTCTTCGGGATTATAACGTCTTGGCATCTCGGCGTAGGGAATATAGCTGTGCCAGTGGTTAGCCGAGTCGGCACCGGATACCGGTAACAGCCCCTTGCCCTGGTTGCGCAGGGGAATTTTTCCTATGCCGGTAAAACCGATATTATTGTGATTGTCGGCATAAAATAAATTCAGTGCAGGGGAGACATACTGCTCAAGCGCCTGGTTATATTCCTGCCAGTTGCTGGCATAACTTAACTGGTAAAAAGCGTTGTAGGTAGTGTCTTCACTGTTAAGTGCGGTCCAGCGCAGGGATATCGGCTGTTCGAACCCCTGGATAACATCACTGATCACCGGCCCGTGTATGGTAGTGCGCACCTGAACTTCGACATCTTTGATCGGATCTTTCAGGAATGCCGGAGATTCTGCTTTTACCTTGATTCTTTCGTTTCTGGTTTCAAAGTCGATAAACTTACCATCTACTTGATATTGCAGACTATTATTTGGGTTTACCTCTTCTATATACAGATCCTGCGCATCCGCCATCATGTTGGTGCCGCCCCAGGCTATGTCCTTGTTTTTCCCGAAGACAACCACGGGCAGTCCCACCAGGCTCATGCCGGAAGCCGCCAGGTTTTTACCTTCCTGCTTAACGGAATACCAAAGGGAAGGCAGTTGTAAACCTAGATGGGGGTCATTTGCCAGGATGGGAACGCCGGATTGCGTCAGTTCACCTGAAACTACCCAGGCATTACTGCCGACATAACTACCGCCAATCTTGTAGGTTTGCTGCTGCTCGGTTTGCAGGGCATCAAAGCGGGCAAATAAATCTTTTAGTTTTTCTTCATCCTTGATCCTGGCTGTCATCGGGCTGTCTGCCAGTTCAGGATAGAAGAGGCTGAGCTGTTCATCCGACAAATATTGCGCGCCTATATAAGCCTCAATTTCGGAATGAAGGTTGTGAGCCAGATTTAATGAAAAGACCTTAATCCAGGCTAAAGAGTCGGTTATTGTCCACGGCTCCGGGCTAATATCGAGCAATGAGAACTCAACCGGCAATTGTTCCGCCGACTGTATCCAGCTATTGATCCCGGCGGCATAGGCTTCTAATGATGCCTTTGCCTGTGGGCTTAAAGCAGGGATACTTTTACTTGCCGCCTGATAAAGGCCTAAAGTACGAAACCAGATATCCTGATGGACTGAAGTTTTACCAAATATTTCACTGAGCCGTCCCTGACTAATTCTGCGTTGTAGTTCAAGTTGCCATAATCTGTCCTGGGCATGGACATATCCCATGGCAAAATAAACATCTTTATCAGTTTCTGCTTTGATTTTTACCAGACCGTGATTATCACGTTCTATGCTTACCTTATCATCCAAACCATTGACAAATTGTCGGGTTGTTTTATCGGGAAGCGGGTCCAGAAAAAATAGTTTATAACTGTAAATAACCAGAAAAAACAAAGGGATAAAGACAAACAGAGTAAATCTGAATGTCAGCGGCATTTTATTAAAAACGCGCATTACACAATCAACCTATTAGAGTTTAAGAGAAGGCAATACTAATTAATCAAAAAGCCAAAGGCAATACACTAAAGGGAATGATTTTGTGATTTCCCGGGTTATTGTCCGGTTTGACTGCCGGGATCTGTGGCAATAAAAGCGGTGTTTATTTCGGTCTTTAAAGTGCATCAGTACTGGCTTGGCAATAAATTTAGCAACGGCTTTTTCTGGGAGATAAAAGCAGATAAATATTTTTTTAAATTTTTTTATTTTTTATTGAAAGTCTTTTGACAGGGATGATCTCACGTATGAGATCTTTGCTTCGACGATGTTGTTGGTTATAAGCTCTCACGCATGAGATCTTTGTTTCGGTGATGTTGTTGGCTACCAGTTCTCACGCATGAGATCTTTTGCCGGTTTCTTCGGTTTAAATAGAATCTCTCACGCGTGAGTTGTCTATTGAAAGCTGATGTTAAAATATTTGATTTTTTTAAAGAGTAAATTGATACCTCAGATAACCGCTTGATGCCAGCAGAATGTAATAATTTATAAAGTACTTATATTCCAGTAGCTTGCCTGTCTTTTGAACGGCTTGTCGCCGGCCTTGATTTACTAAAGATCTGGTCGTTATTTACTCTATTATTGCCGTTGTAATTATAAATTTTTTGTTAAAATATAAAAATCGCTATGTAAAAATAAATTTTTTTATGTATACTCGTGCCGGTAACAACAAAATCGATGTAAAAATCATCACGCTGAAAATACCAGGTTAGCTAGCTGAAGTTAAATGCTTTCGATCCCAGTATTATTTTGATTGAAATTTAATAAACTTGATTTTAATCAATGGCTTACGGCTGGTGTTTTTTGATCTTATTCGTCAGCTATCAGCTAAGAACTGTTGTTATTTAGTGAAAGAGTAAACATTACAATAATAAAATTAATCTTATGGTTAACATGCCAGATGATGCACACACTCCGGATATGGGGTTGGTGATCTTGTCCCTGTTGATAATGATGTGATCTTTATCATCTACAGGCAGCAAGTCATTGCCCGGCCATATCTGTCGGTTTTGTGCTGAGTCTATTCCTATGTCTGGTGAACAGTTGCTACATAAGGCTTACAAAAAAAAAGGATTATAAAATGGTATTACCTCCGTTGAACATTGAAAGTATGGCAAACATCTATTCCAAAATTGACCATGTTGCAGTTGCAGTTCTGGATTTGGACAAGGCCATTGCGTTCTATCAGCAAATGTTGGGTTTTGAGTTTCAGGGCCGACGCGAAACCTTAGGAAAAAATTCGGGTATGATTTCTGCCGTAATGGGCAGTGGTAACTTTACAATCGTCTTGATTCAGGGGTTGGAGCCAGAATCTCAGGTATCCCGCTATGTTGAGCAATACGGTCCCGGTGTCCAGCATATTGCGCTTGAAGTTAATGACCTTGAAAGTGCAACAAAACTTATTGAAGAACAAGGGTTTACATTTGCTACTGGCATTATCAAGGGCCAAGGCTTGCGTCAGATATTTTCCAACCGTGATGAAAACAGCGGCATGATGTTTGAAATTATTGAGCGTACCGGCAATGAAGGTTTTGAAGACGACAGCATCCAGGATCTGTTTAATCAGTTAGAGGAGGCTGAGTTAGTTTAATATGGACCATAAATTAACTTTGCAGGCCAGCGAGCTGGCCTACCGTCCCCAGCCCCAACTGGAAGTGATGAATTTTCTTAATGAAGTTGCCGAGAAGTTTCCCGGCGCCATCTCTTTCGCTTCGGGCCGTCCGTCGGAGGCCTTCTTCGATGTGCCGGGATGGTTGGAAAAAATACAGCTGTTTGTTGACCATACCAGCGAAGCCCGGGATGTTTCCCCGGCTTCGGTCTATACCTCTTTGGGGCAGTATGGCCGCACCAACGGCATTATTAATCACTTGATCGCTCAATCGCTGCAACTGGATGAAAAGTTCACGGTCGATGCCGATGATATCCTGGTGACCAATGGCGCGCAGGAAGGCATGGCATTGTGTCTGTCGACTTTATTTACCCCCGGCCGGGATGTATTGCTGATCACAGATCCCACTTATATCGGTATTACCGGGCTGGCGCAAATCAAGGGCATTGAAATTGCCGTGGTTGAAAGTGATGACCAGGGGCCAAACCTGGAGCATCTGCAGCAGGTTTGTCAGCAAATTAAGGCTGAGGGGAAAAATCCGCGTTCACTTTACCTGATCCCGGACTTTAATAATCCTTTGGGCACTTCTATCACCTTGGCGCGCCGCCGGGAATTACTGGCTTATGCACAACAAAGCGAGCTGTTGCTGATTGAAGATAACCCCTACGGCGCTTTTCGTTTTGAAGGGGAGCCCCTGCCGACATTAAAGGCGCTGGACACCGGCGGCCATGTAATTTATATCGGCACCTTTGCCAAAACTATCTGTCCGGGCCTGCGGGTGGGTTACCTGATCAGCGATCAAAAGCTGCGTAGCGCCGACGGCGGTGAAACGCCTTTGATCGAAGAATTTTCCAAAGTGAAAAGTCTGATCAGCGTCAATACCGGGCAAATCGCCCAGGCAATTGTCGGCGGCCTCTTGCTTGAGGTGGACTGTTCCGTCAACAAGGCAATTGAACCTTTAGTTTCCCTGTACCGGGATAACCGGGACGTGATGCTTGAAGCGCTGGAGCAGCATTTCCATCAAGGCCCGGCGGCTTTGCAACAGGTAAGCTGGAATCGTCCGGAAGGTGGTTTCTTCTTAACCCTGAAATTGCCCATGTCCTTTACCGAGCAGCAAGTGTTTGAGTGTGCGGAAAAGTTCGGCGTGATTTGTGTGCCGATGAGCTTTTTCTCCAATGCGGGTGGCCATGAGCATTATATCCGTTTGTCTTTTAGCTATGTAAACAAGGAACAAATACGCTCGGGTGTCAAAGCCCTGGCAGATTATTTGTTGCACCTTGATGGTAAGTCTCATGAAGCAGCATAATATTTCGGTTGAATCCCTGAGCACGATTATCAGCGCCTCGCTGGCAAATTTTGATCTCAGTGACAGACACAAGGCCTTTATCAGCAGTGGTTTGCTTAATCCCTCTTTATGGGGGATAGACTCCCATGGGGTCGGGTTATTAGCCACCTATTTGCAGGAACTTAAAGGCGGCAGGGCAAAGAGCAGGCCGGATATCCAGTGCCACCACAAATTTCCTGTGGTCGGGCAACTCGATGCCGATCAGGCATTGGGCCTGGTTGCCGGTTTTGAAGCGGTAGAAAAAAGCATGGAGCTGGCGAAAGACTTTGGTATTTCTGCCATCGGGGTGAAGAACTCCAATCATTTTGGCGCCGCTGCCAACTATACCTATCATGCAGCCAAGCAAGGTTATATTTGCCTGTGTGTCAGTAATGCCGACTCCCTGGTGTCGCCCTATAACGGCACCGATAAATTATTCGGCACTAACCCGTTGAGCTTTGCCGCGCCGGGGGAAAACGGCGATGTTTTTTGTCTGGATATGGCCACCAGCCAGGTCTCTTTATCAAAAATCATGCGTCACCTGGCCACCGATATGCCGATAGCAGACGACTGGGTCAGTTATGTCGACCGGGAAAGCCGGGAAATCGGTCCGTTAAAACCCCTGGGAGGTTATAAAGGTCAGGGTCTGGCGATGATGGTGACGATTTTAACCAGTGTCCTGAACCAGAGCCTGTTCGACTGGGAATTAAGTCACCTCTATGCCCCGCCTTATGATGAGCCGCGGCAAGTGAGCCACTTTTATATCACCATCAATATCGAAGCCTTTATGGAAAAAGCCATGTTTGAAAAAAGGCTGTCGTTATTGCTGGAAAAAGTCAGGGAAAGCGGTGCTGTTGGTGGGGAAACCATCTTTTGTGCCGGGGATAAGGAGTCGCAAACCGCCGCGTTGAGGCGGGAGCAGGGCATTCCCCTGACACAGGAGCAGTGGCAGTTTTACCGCCAGCTGGCACAAGAATTACAACTTAATATTGGATAAACAAGAAGATTATTTTGTGGTGAGAGTTAAAGGATATCGTCGTGATAGCTTCAAATGAAAAATATAATAAGAAAACAAGGTTTTTCCATTGGCTCAGTGCTGTGGTGATTTTATGGGTGACGATCTCGGGATTTTACGTCACCTTGTTCGAGGTTGATGCCGATCTTAAGAATTCGGTGTTGGCGCTAAACGTGTTGCTGAATACCTTTTTTATCCCGGTATTTATGTTCCGTGTTTTAAACTGGGTTAACAATCCCGCCCCCGAAGACTATCAAGGCCTGTCGCTGCGCTCGCGTAAAATTGCCGACAAGGTGCATGCCGGCATGTATCTGTTGATCTTTATTGTTTTACTCTCCGGGGTATTGATGATGGACAGAAAGGTTGAGTTTCTCGGCATGACCCTGATCCCTTATTTACCCTTTGCTCCGGCGCTGAAAGAGTTTTTTACCCAGCTGCATATATTTTCTGTGTGTGCTCTGGCGTTTTGTGTGGCGCTGCATATTGCCGCGGTGATCAGGCATGAACTTTCGGGTTTGAGAATATTAAAAAGAATGTTGGGCTAGGCCTGCTTTTTACCTGTGCTTTTACCTGTGCTTTTACCTGTGCTTTTGCCCGGATATAAGAGCAGCGTAATGAAATTTTAAGACTTCATCCTGGTAAGGCAAGCTTTGCCGGGCATCCGGGATGAACAGGAAGATAGATATGAGTGAAGTTAACGTAAAAGATATCCTTATCATGCTCGCGGGCAAAGGGGTGAGTTTAGCCGTAAAAGATAACCGGCTGAGCGTCAAAGGCAAATTGAGCCAGTTAGATGCCGACGACAAGGCATTATTGCAGTCTCACAAGAGTGAAATCATCGCTTTTATCCAGACGCGGCAGCAATCGGAGCAAACCAGTATCCCGGTTCGCACCCAGCAGGAGAATCTACCCTTATCTTTTGCCCAGCAAAGACTCTGGTTTGTTGACCAGCTACAGGGCAGCAGCGAAGAATATAATATGCCGTCGGCATTCGAGGTCGAGGGAGATTTCAACGCGGATGTTGCTGAGCAGGTGCTGACAGAAATCATCAAACGCCATCAGGTATTACGTACTGTTTATATTGACGGTGATGACGATACGGTGCAGGTGATCCGCGACGACTACGACTTTAGCCTGGGGCGCTTTGATTTAACTTCATTGGATGCGCAAAACCGCCAGAACCGGTTGATGGCGCTGATTGATGAAGATATGAAGCAGCCGTTTGATCTGGCCCGCGATCTGATGATACGCGCCAGCTTTATCGCCTTAGACAGCGGCAAAGGTGTCTTGCTATTTAACATGCATCATATCGCTTCCGACGGCTGGTCGATGAATGTCCTGGTCGGGGAATTTATTGCCTTGTATCAGGCGATCATTTCCGGCCAGGCAAGTCCGTTAGCCCCGCTGGATATTCAATATGCCGATTATGCCCTTTGGCAGCGGGACTACCTCAAAGGAGATGTGCTGGAGCAGCAGCTGGGCTACTGGGACAAACAATTGGCGGATATGCCGCCGGTGCACACCTTAGCCCTGGATCATCCCAGACCAGATATCAAGGGACATAGCGCCGATCGGGTCAGCCGCCAGCTATCCGGTGATATCGCCAAACAGCTTCAGGATATTGCCGGCCGTTATAAATTAACGCCTTTTATGCTGATGCACAGTGCATTAGCCCTGGTATTGTCCAGACACAGCAACAGCACGGATATCGTGATCGGTACCCCGGTAGCCAACCGGATGCAGTCGGAACTTGAGCCGCTGATCGGCTTTTTTGTCAACAATTTAGTGCTTAGGTTGGATACAAGCCATGCCCGGCTGGATGATTATTTGGCCCATGTGCGCCAGGTACATTTTGACGCGCAAAACAACCAGGATGTGCCGTTTGAACAAATCGTCGAACGCTTGAATATCCCCCGCAACAGTGCCTATACGCCGTTATTCCAGATCATGTTATCTACCAATAACGATTTTGCCTTAGGGGAGACCTCCGCCGGTGAGGTCATGGATCTAAACGGGGCAAGACTTTCTCCTTTAGCCAGTGATACCATCAGCGCAAAATTTGATCTGGAAGTGGCCATCAACATCTCCGAGCAGGGGGTGGGGCTGGACTGGATTTATGATACCAATCTGTTTAACCGTGAACATGCCGAGCAGTTAATTGAACACCTGGCGATCCTGTTAACTTCAATGGCGCAGAGCAAGGGGCTGGCAGAGACCGAATTAGCTTTCCTTGACATCATGTCCGAGCAGGAAAGTGACTACTTACTTAATGTGCTTAACGATACCCGTCAGGAATATCCGCAGGATAAACTGATCCATGAATTATTTGAAGCGCAGGCGGCAGCAACGCCGGATAATCTTGCGCTGAGTTTTAACGGCACCGAGCTGAGCTACCGCGAACTGAACGAAAGGGCCAACCGCCTCGCCCACTATCTGCGCGAGCGCGGCGTACAGACAGAAGATTTTGTCGGTATCTGCCTGGAACGCTCCCATGAAATGCTGGTGGCGATTTTAGCGGTCCTTAAAGCCGGCGGTGCCTACGTGCCCCTGGATCCCGCCTATCCGCAGGCACGGCTGGAGTATATGCTTGCCGATACCGGCCTTAAATATGTCATCAGCCAGGCTGAGCTAAATGCCAGCCTTTTCGATAGCGATAAAATCGAAGTGATCGAGCTGGAAACCTGGCAGCAGCTGTCCAGAGATTTTTCCTGTGAAAATCCTCTTATTGCCAAAGATCTCGATGCCAACAGCCTGGCTTATGTCATCTATACCTCAGGCTCAACCGGGCAGCCCAAAGGGGTGCTGCTGGAGCACAGGGGCGCAGTGAATTTAGGCCTGAGCCAAAGCCAGGCTTTTGCTGTGCAAGAAAACAGCCGGGTATTACAGTTTGCTTCCCTTAATTTTGATGCGGCAACGTCCGAGTGGCTGATGGCGTTTGTCATTGGAGCGGCGCTGGTGGTATGCGACGAGCAAACCCGGCAGTCGGCGGATACCTTACAGCAGGTGTTACTTAAAGAAAGCATCAGCCATGTCACCCTGCCGCCGGCATTACTCGCTTTATTGGATCACCACCGGGATTATGCCCTGGAGAGCCTGATTGTCGCCGGCGAAGCCTGTGATCCCGCGCTGGTAAAAATCTGGGCGTCAAAATGCAGGATGTTTAATGCCTATGGTCCTTCCGAAGGCACGGTGTGTGCGAGTATTGCTGAGTTGGAGCCGCAAGGGCCTGTGTCTATCGGACGGGCGATGGCCAATGTCTCGCTTTATGTGTTTGATCAGGCCTTCAGATTAACCCCCAAAGGTTGTATCGGCGAGCTTTATATCGGCGGCGACGGCGTTTCCCGCGGTTACTTAAATAAAGCGCAGTTAACACAAAAGAGTTTTATTCAAAACCCGTTTTCCGACAAGGCGGAAGATCGCCTATATAAAACCGGGGATCTGGTGCGCTATTTGGCCAACGGCGATCTGGACTTTATCGGCCGGGTGGATGACCAGGTGAAAATCAACGGCTTCAGGATCGAGCTGGGAGAAATTGAAAACCAGTTATCAAGCTGTCAGGGCCTGAGCTCCTGTCTGGTGACTACCCGGGAAGTGCAGGCGGGACAAAAGCAACTGCTGGCCTATATTACACCTGAAATCAAGGACATCACCGAAGAGCAGCAAACCTCTCTGATCGAATCGTTGAAACAGACATTAACCGCATCTTTGCCGCATTATATGGTACCGGCGATGTTTGTTGTTATCTATGACTGGCCGGTGACCGCCAACGGCAAGGTGGATAAAAAAGCCTTGCCTTCGCCTGATGCTGCCTTATTGCAGGGCAATTACCAGGCGCCGCAAACCGAGCTTGAAAGCAAGCTGGTGAACATCTGGGCACAGCTGTTAAACCTTGAGGCCGATAAGATCAGCACAGGAGCAGACTTTTTTGCCCTGGGGGGCCATTCGCTGTTAACCATACGCCTGGTGGCGGAGATCCGCAAACAGCTGGAGGTTGAACTGGCGGTAAAAGCGGTCTTTGACGCCGGTACTATCCAGGCGATGGCACAGCTGATCGAAGCGGATGTCCGGACGCCGTTAAGGCTCCAGGTGCTGCCGGTTACCCGGGGACAGGAGACCATGCCGTTATCTTTTGCCCAGCAAAGGTTATGGGTGATCGACCAGTTGCAGGGGGGTAGCCCGGAATATAATATGCCAGCCGCCTTTGAAGTGCAGGGGGCTTTTGATATTCATGCCGCAGAGCAGGCCCTGAGCGCCATTATCAAGCGTCACCAGGTGCTGCGCACGGTTTATATTGAACAGGACAAGCAAACACAGCAAAAAATCCTGTCAGATTTTAGTTTTGCGATAACCCGGCATGATTTTACCGCGCTTGAGCAGCAAGTGCAGCAGCAGGAGTTGCTTCAGTTAATTGAACAGGATGTGCAAAAGCCGTTTGTGCTGTCGACAGACTTAATGGTGCGCGCCAGTTATGTTGCATTAGAAAACAGCACCAGTGAAAAACAGGCCAGGGGCGCCTTATTATTTAATATGCACCATATCGCCGGTGACGGCTGGTCGATGAGTGTGCTGATACGGGAATTTGTTGCTGCCTATCAGGCGATCACTAAGGGACAGACTATCTCGCTGCCTGAGCTTGATATTCAATATGCCGATTATGCCCACTGGCAGCAGGAATGGTCGCAGGGAGAGCAGTTTGCGTCACAGCTTGATTACTGGCAGCAGCAACTGGCGGAAGTACCGCCGGTACATTCTTTAGTGCTGGATAAAGCACGGCCCGAGGTGCCTTCACACCTGGGGGCAAGTGTTCGCGGACAATTACCTGCCGATATTGCCGCCTCGCTGCAGGCGCTGGCCGGACAATATAAGCTCACGCCTTTTATGCTGTTACACGCCGCGCTGAGCCTGGTGTTGTCCCGCCATAGTAACAGTAACGATATTATTATCGGTACCGCTGTGGCCAACAGGATGCAGGCGGAGCTTGAACCTTTGATCGGCTTCTTTGTGAACACCTTAGTATTGAGGGTCGATACCGGCCATCAGCTGCTGGCAGACTATTTACGTCATATCCGCCAGGTACACTTAGATGCCCAGGCAAATCAGGATGTGCCGTTCGAACAACTGGTTGAACAGTTAAAAGTGCCCAGGGGCACTTCCTATACCCCCTTGTTCCAAATCATGATGGGAACAAATACCGACTATGGACTGGGGGATAATAGCCTGGCAATGGCAGATACCAGCCTGACGCCGCTATCAAGCGAGCACATCAGTACTAAGTTTGATTTGGATATCGATATGGTGCTCGATGAGCAAGGGGTATCTTTAAACTGGACTTATGATACCGGCTTGTTTAGCCATGAACATGTCAGCCAGTTTAATGAACATTTGCTCAATGTGTTAAATGCTATGGCACAGCTGCAACAACAGGGGGCAGATGTTGCCGGGACACAAGTCGCTGCTTTGGCCATGTTATCTGAGCAGGAAAGTGAGCAGCTGCTTGCCCCCGTGAATGAGTGCCGGGCGGATGAGCCGCAAGAGATGCTGATTCATGAAATCTTTGAAAAGCGGGCGGCGGATACCCCGGATAAAATCGCATTAACCTTGGCGGATGAAGAGCTCAGTTACCGTCAGCTTAATGAAAGGGCCAACCAGCTCGGTCATTATTTAAGGGAGCAGGGAGTACAGGCGGGCACTTTAGTCGGGCTTTGCTTCGAGCGCTCGCTGGAAATGGTGATCGCTATGCTGGGAATATTAAAAGCCGGTGGCGGATACGTACCGCTGGATCCCGGCTATCCCGAAGCAAGGTTAAATTATATGCTGGATAATTCCGGGGTAAAACATCTTGTTACCCAGGCGCATTTATCCGAATTGTTGCAGCTAAACGGGGAAACCCGGGTCGTGAGTCTTGGCGGCGGCCAGGAGACAGATATTGACCGTCAACCAAAGACGAACCTGGCCTCAGAGCACAGCAGCGACAATATTGCCTATATGATTTATACCTCAGGCTCCACCGGGCAGCCTAAAGGGGTGATGATAACCCATAATAACTGGGCCGCTTACCTGGAAGGGATCGAGCAGGATTATCAGTTGACCCCATCGGATCGAGTGCTGCAATTTTCATCGATTTCATTTGATATTTTTATCGAAGAATTAAGCGCCTCACTCTTGTGCGGCGGAACCTTAGTGTTGCCGCCTCCGGGCAAGCTGCCGAGTTGTCAACAATACTGGCAATGGCTGAAAGAATATCAGATCACGCTGGCATCATTGCCTACCGCCTATTGGCACCAGTTATGTGTCGATGAACAACTGGCCTCTGATAGCCGGGATACATCGCTGCGCTTGCTGATCACCGGCGGCGAGGCCATGTCGGGCAGTCATCTGCAGCAATGGCAGCAGCATGTGGCGGGGGAGATCAGGTTATTAAATACCTATGGACCGACAGAAACCACAGTGATCGCGACTATCTGCGATGTCACTTGTTATCAGGATGACGGCCGCTCTGTGCCTATCGGCAAGCCCTTGAAACACAGCCAGGTATTGTTGCTGACACAGTCCCTGTCACTGGTGCCTGAAGGGGCGGTCGGAGAGGTCTATGTCACAGGCGCCATGGTGGGGGCCGGTTACTTTAATGATAAGGAAAAAACCGACAAACACTTTATTGCCAATCCGTTTAGCAGTGAAAAAGACTCGATATTATACCGCACCGGAGATTTAGCGCGTTATGGCAAAAACGGCGAGCTGGAGTTTGTTGGCCGGGGAGATAACCAGGTCAAAATTCGCGGCTTCAGGATTGAAGTAGAAGAAATCGAGTCTCAGCTTGCCTTATGCGAGGAGGTTGCCAATAGCCTGATACTGGTGCGGGAAGACGAGCCGGGAGATAAGACTCTGGTGGCTTATGTCACTTTGGCGGAGCAGGCGGCTGCCCAGGCAGAAAAAGAGCATGAAATCACCCAGCACATCATGGCGCAACTGCAGGCGAAGTTACCGGCCTATATGCTGCCTTCGGCTGTGGTTGTTATGGATGAACTGCCGTTAACGGCAAACGGTAAGTTGGACAAAAAAGCCTTACCGGCGCCGGATAATAGTTTGATACAAGGTGAATATGTCGCACCGCAAACCGAAACCGAAACCGCTCTGGCGCAGATTTGGGGCAAGTTGCTTAAACGTGACGCAGATACACTCAGTACCCGGGCAAGTTTTTTTGCCTTAGGGGGACATTCTTTGTTGGTGATTAGAATGATCACCGAGATCAAAAACCATTTTGACGTTGAAAGTACCGTGGCAAAGTTATTTGAATCTCAGACGATTCATAATGTTGCAACTTATATTGATAATTTATTACTGGCTAAAACCATAGACGCAGGTCTGGACGATGCCGAAGTAGGGGAAGAAGGATGGCTATAAAAGCGGAAAGCATTATTGAAAAAGCATTGGATGAAGGGATTCACCTTTTTTTAGAGGATGGTAAGTTAGGTTTCAAGCAAAAAAAAGGCAGTGTTTTTTCTCCTGCCCTTAAGCAGGAAATCGTGGCGAACAAGGCTGAAATCATTGATTTCCTCGGCCAGTACAGCTCACAGGATAAAGTAGCGAGAACCAAAGTAACCCGGTTTGAACGCAGCGGAGCGCCGGTATCGCTTTCTTTCTCCCAGCAGCGTTTGTGGTTTATGGACAAGCTTAATGGCGGTAGTGCCGAATATAATATGCCCGCAGCCTTTGAAGTGGTGGGGGATTTTGATCTGGCTACCGCCGAGCAGGCACTGGAGCGTATTATCAAGCGCCATGAAATCCTGCGCACCGTTTATATCGAAAACCAGGATGAGACCCTGCAGCATATCCGGGAGGACGTAAACTTTCAGTTCGCCCGCCATGATCTGAGCAGCTTGAACGAGCAAGAGCAGGCGGAGCAGCTATCGGCATTAATTGCCCGGGACTTGCACCAGTCTTTTGATTTAACAAAAGATCTTATGGTACGCGCCGGTTTTGTCACTTTAAGTGAAGGTAGCGGCGACCAGGCAAAAGGGGTACTGTTATTTAATATGCATCATATCGCCTCCGACGGCTGGTCGATGGATGTGTTAATACGTGAGTTTGTCAGCCAATATCAGGTGATTTCTCTGGGGCAGGCGGATCCGTTTCCCCCCCTGGAAATCCAATACAGCGATTATGCCCAATGGCAAAGGCAGTGGCTGCAGGGGGAAGTCCTGGACAAGCAGCTGGCTTATTGGGATAAGCAATTGGCGGATGCCCCGCAGGTACATAACCTGGTGTTGGATAAGCCAAGACCTGAGGTGCAGCAGCATATGGGAGCTTGTGTTTCAGGCCAGCTGCCTAAGTCGGTGGCACAGTCGTTACAATCCCTTGCCCGGCAATTTAATTTAACGCCCTTTATGTTATTGCACAGTGCCCTGGCCCTGGTGTATTCGCGTCACAGTAACAGTCATGATATCGTGATCGGCACTTCGGTAGCCAACCGGATGCAGTCGGAACTTGAGCCGCTGATCGGCTTTTTTGTCAATACTTTAGTATTGAGACTTGATACCAGTTACCAGCGTTTGGATCAGTATTTACAGCATGTGCGCCAGGTGCATCTTGATGCCCAAAACAACCAGGATGTGCCGCTTGAGCAGCTGGTGGAACGTTTAAACGTGACCCGGGATACCTCATATACCCCGTTGTTCCAGCTGATGATGGCCAGTAACAGTGATTATGCCTTAGGCGATAAGCCTGCGGACAATAAACTGGAGCTGGCGGGGATCACCCTGTCGCCACTGGCGGGGCAGGAGATCACCTCCAAGTTTGATATCGATGTCGACTTATGCATGAATGACGACGGTGTGGCGCTCACCTGGACTTACGATACCAGTATCTTCAGCCATGAGCATATCAGCGAGTTTAACGAGCATATGCTTAACCTGCTAACCGCCTATGCCAAAGTAGCGGCCGAGCTGGGGCGCGGCGAAGAAGTCAACACCGCAGATCTGTCTATGCTGTCAACAGCGCAAGAGCAATATTTGCTGGAAACCCTTAACGATAATGCGCTTGAATATGCCAAAGACAAACTGGTGCATGAGTTATTTGAACAGTGCGCTGCCGCGCGTCCTGATGATACCGCCGTTGTTTTTGGCGACAGCAAACTCAGCTACGGCCAATTGAATGAGCAGGCCAACCGCTTAGCCCATTACCTGCACGGGCAGGGGGTTAAACCGGACTCCCTGGTCGGTATTTGCCTGGACCGCTCGCTGGAGATGACGGTGGCCATTTTGGCGATATTGAAGGCCGGCGGCGCCTATGTGCCGCTTGATCCCGCCTATCCGCAGGAAAGATTGTCACATATGCTTGATGATGCCGATTTAAAACTGGTGATCACCAAAAGCTCACTTGGCGCGGCGCTGGATTTAACCGGCCGTATCGGATTTTGCCTGGATCGGGAAGATTTGGCGCAATACCCGGCAGAGAATTTATCGTCATCAGTTACCGGGGTCACCCCGGGGAACCTGGCCTATGTGATCTATACCTCAGGTTCTACCGGGCGCCCTAAAGGGGTGATGGTGGAGCACCGTCAGCTTAACTGTTTCCTGAGTAATGTCAGGGATCGTTACCAAATCCGGGCTGAGGATAATGTTTTACAGTTTTCCACCATCAACTTTGATATTTTTGTCGAAGAGTATTTCGGCGCCTTATGTCACGGCGCAACCCTGGTATTAAGGGATGAGGATTGCATGGGGGATCTGGTGGCCTTTTACCAGTTTTGCCGTTTATACCAGGTTTCCATCGTCAGTTTACCGACTTCATTCTGGCATCAGCTGATGTTAAATGCTCGGGTATCGCCGCCAGAGGCGTTACGTCTGGTGATTGTTGGCGGAGAAGCCTTGCAGCTGCCCCTGGTTAAAGCCTGGTTAAGCGAGCCTGACGCACCTGAGTTGATCAATACCTACGGGCCGACCGAAGCCACGGTTACGGCATGTGGTTACCATATCAAGGCCGGGGAGATCAGCTATAATACGCCGCCAATCGGCAAGGCGAACAAAAATGTTGCCTTGTACGTGCTGAACGAATTTAAACAAGTGACGCCTTTTGGCAGTGTCGGCGAACTTTATATCGGCGGCGAAGGGGTTGCCCGCGGTTATTTGAACCAGGCGCAGCTGACACAAGAGAGCTTTATTGCCAGTCCGTTTAGCGAAAATGGCGATGAACGTCTTTATAAAAGTGGTGACCTGGTGCGTTACCTGCCCGACGGTAACCTGGAGTTTATCGGCCGGGCCGATGATCAGGTGAAAATCCGGGGATTCCGTATCGAGCTGGGAGAAATTGAAAACCAGCTGTCCCGCTGCGATAATGTCGCCAGCACCCTGGTGCTTGCCCTGGAAGATGAAACCGGGCAAAAACAGCTGGCGGCTTATGTCAACCCGCAAACCTTTGAAGCTTCGGCCTCAGGGCAGGCGGCGTTTATTGAGTCGTTAAAAGATACGCTGCAACAGACCTTGCCGGAATATATGGTGCCGGCGGCTTTTGTGGTAATGGAGCAATGGCCTTTGACCGCCAACGGTAAGATAGATAAAAAAGCCCTGCCGTCCCCGGACAGCAATGGCGCACAAGGGAATTATCTTGCCCCACAAACGCCGGTCGAGCAAACCCTGAGTGAAATCTGGGGCCGGTTATTAAAAATGGATGCCGGACAAATCAGCACAGATGCCAACTTCTTTGCCCTGGGGGGACATTCGCTGCTCACCGTACGTTTAGTAGCGGAGATCAGAAAGCAGCTGAAGGTAGAAGTCTCGGTGAAAGCCGTGTTTGATGCCGGTACTATCCTGGAGCTGGCACAGGTGATCGCCGAGAAGACATCCGCCAGCCTGATACCCCAGGTAAAACCGGTTGCCCGAAATAACGATACCATGGCGTTATCTTTTGCCCAGCAAAGGTTATGGTTTATCGACCAGTTGCAGGGGGGCAGCGCCGAATACAATATGCCGGTGGCGTTTGAAGTCAGCGGCGCATTTGATGCGGATATCGCAGAGCAGGCGCTTGGCCGGATTATCGACCGTCATGAAATCCTGCGTACCCGTTATCTTGAAAAGAGTCCGGAAAAGAGCCCGGAAAAGAAGGTTGAAGACAAAGCGACTGACAGTTTTGAAAGCAAATTTGAACAGCACTTTGAAGACAAGTTTGAAAATAAACTGGCAAAAACTTTAGAAAGCAAATTTGACAGCAATGAACACAACAGCCCGGCGCAGCAGCTTGTACAAGGCGGCGAAGCGTTACAGCAGATTATGCCGGAAGCTGACTTTAAACTGACCCGACATGATTTGTCCGGTCTGGATGCCGGTTTGCGCCAGTACCAGTTAAGCGCCCTGATTGACGCTGACATGAGGCAGTCTTTTGATTTAACTAAAGATTTAATGGTCCGTGCCAGTTATGTCGCCCTGGATAAGGAGTCGGGCACCGGAGCGTTGTTATTTAATATGCACCATATTGCCTCCGATGGCTGGTCAATGGAAGTACTGGTACGTGAGTTTGTCAGCCAATACAAGGCGATAGCTTCAGGCCAGGCCAATCCTTTGCCGCCGCTTGAAATCCAATACGCCGACTACGCCCATTGGCAGCGACAGTGGTTGCAGGGTGAAGTGCTGGAAAAACAATTGAGTTACTGGGACAAGCAATTAAGCGATGTGCCTGCGGTGCATTCGTTAGTGCTGGACAAGGCCAGACCGGAAGAGAAACAGCATGTCGGGGATATCGTTTCCGGCAAGTTATCGTCCCGGGTGGCGCAGCAGTTACAGGCGCTGGCCAAGCATTATCAGCTTACGCCGTTTATGCTGCTGCACAGCGCCCTGGCACTGGTACTTTCCCGCCACAGCAACAGCTCGGATATCGTTATCGGCAGCCCGATAGCAAACCGGATGCAGGCGGAGCTTGAGCCGTTGATCGGCTTCTTTGTCAATACTTTAGTGCTGCGTCTGGACACAGCTCATGACCAACTTGAAGATTATTTCCGTCATGTGCGCCAGGTGCATCTTGATGCCCAAAATAATCAGGACGTGCCATTTGAGCAACTGGTAGAGCGCTTGAATATTCCGCGCAGCACCGCCCATACGCCGCTGTTCCAGATCATGTTATCCACCGACAGCGATTATGGCATGGACGGGGACAATAGCTTAGAGCTGGACGGGGTGACCTTATCGCCGCTGGAAAGTGATTGTATTACCGCAAAATTTGATTTAGATATCGGTATCAGCATGAATGCGGACGGGGTGGACTTACAATGGACCTTTGATACCAGTATCTTTACCCGGGAGCATGTCGGCCAGTTCAATGCCCACCTGGAAACCCTGTTAACGGCGATGGCAGAGCTTAGTTCGGCAGACAAACCGGCAGCCGATACTAAGGTCAATGCTTTAGCCATGTTAACGGCTCAGGAAAGTGATTACCTTATTCATGGCCTTAATAACAGCGCCGTGGATTATCCGCAAGATAAAGGTATTCATGAACTGTTTGCCGCACAAGCCTTACAGACCCCGGATAATATCGCCCTGGTTTGTGAAGATCACCAGCTCAGTTATCGCGAGCTTAATGAAAATGCCAACCGCCTGGCCCGTTACCTGTCGGCGCAAGGGGTTGAAAAAGAAACTTTTGTCGGGGTGTGTTTAAACCGCTCTGCCGAGATGGTGGTGGCCGTTTTAGCCATACTCAAAGCCGGTGGCGCTTATGTGCCGTTAGATCCCGGGTATCCCCAGGCGCGTTTACAGCATATCTTAACTGATACCGGCGTGCGCCATGTGCTTACCGCCACTCACCTGGCGGCTGCGCTGAATGTTGAACAAGACGGTGATATTTCAGCTGCAGGTCTCGAATTGCTTTGCCTCGATGATGCTGAGCTGCAAGCGAAGGTACTGACATACCCTTGCACCGAAGTTGAAAGCAGCGAAGGTGCGGGACAAGCAGGCGCCGATCTGGCCTATGTTATTTATACCTCGGGCTCCACAGGTCTGCCCAAAGGGGTCATGGTCGAGCATCACAGCGTAACCCGCCTGGTGCACAGCAGTAATTATGTGCCTTTGGATGAAAATACCCGCTTCTTGCAGTCGGCGCCAATTGCCTTTGATGCCGCCACGCTTGAACTTTGGGGACCGTTACTTAACGGCGGACAATGTATTATTTATGGCGAACAGCAAATTGATTTGCAGCAGCTGACCGATTTTGTCGTCAGGCATGAGGTCAATACCTTATGGTTAACCTCTGGCTTATTCGAACAGTGGAGTGAAATGCCGATACCCCCCAGCGCTATCAAGTATTTGCTGGCGGGAGGAGATGTCCTCAATGTCGATGCGGTTAACCGGGTGAGGGAGAAAATTCCAGGCATTTGCGTGATTAACGGTTATGGTCCGACAGAAAATACTACGTTTACCACTTGTTACTCGGTTAACAATGATGTTACACTCAATTCGAATATACCGATAGGTAAAGCGATCCAAAACACCAGCACTTATGTGTTAACTGACTCTCTGACCCTGACACCTTTAGGCGCAGTAGGGGAATTATACACAGGTGGCGCAGGGGTTGCCCGCGGCTACTTGAATCAGGAGCAGGCAACACAGGCAAGTTTTATTGCCAACCCCTTTAGCGATAACGAGGATGACCGCCTGTATAAAACCGGCGATCTGGTGCGTTATCTCAGCGACGGTAATTTAGAGTTTATCGGCCGGGCGGACAACCAGGTGAAAGTACGCGGTTTCAGGATTGAGCTGGCAGAAATTGAACACCAGCTGAATTTATGTCAAACAGTGCATTCTGCCGTAGTCCTTGCCAAAGGAGAGGGCAGCGGTGATAAACAACTTGTTGCTTACGTGAAAGGGGATCTCACGCATGAGAGCGAAGAAGAAAAAACCGCGTTTGTTACGCAGTTAAAAGTTTCTCTTGCGCGAGCCTTGCCCGACTATATGGTGCCGGATGTTTTTGTGGTTGTTGACGAATGGTCGTTAACGGCAAATGGCAAGATAGATAAAAAGGCATTACTCGGTCTTGAAGGGGTAGTACTGCAAACCGAGTATGTTGCACCACAGACGGATATTGAAAAGTCTCTGGTGCAGATCTGGTCTTCGCTGTTAAAGCTGGATGCGGATAAAATTAGCATAACCGCCAATTTCTTTGAACTTGGGGGGCATTCACTTTTAGTTACCAGATTGAAAGCGTTGATCGAATCCGAGTTCGGGATGGAATTTAACGTCAAAGATCTGTTTGAACTTTCAGATATAACAAGTGTGGCACAAGTCATAAGCAAGAATTTGCTTAAGCGCGATCTGGATTCAGTTGAAAGTGAACTTCTTGATGAGGTTGAGTTTTAAATGAAGGAAGCACAAACCCTTGTTCGGCAATTAGCCGAACAAGGTATCGAAGTCTATTTGCAGAAAGGTAAGTTAAAGGCGAGAGCATTAAAGGGCGGCTTAACCCCCGAATCTACTTTGTTGATTAAAAATAATCTCGATAAGATTATTGAATATCTGCAGTTAACGCAGGAAAAAGATGTTTTAAAATCAGCCAAAGCTAAGATAGTGCCCGCCGGCGACCAGAGCAAAGTTCTTTCCTTTGCCCAGCAGAGGTTATGGTTTATCGATCAGCTCCAGGGAGGCAGCGCCGAATATAATATGCCGGCCGCCTTCGAGGTTGAGGGGGAGTTTTCCCCCGAAGCCGCCGAGCAGGCGCTGTCGGTTATTATCCAGCGCCATGAAGTCTTGCGTACCGTTTATCTTGACAGCGACGAAGAAGCCAGGCTGGAGCTAAAGACTGAGCCGAGCTTTGCCCTTAGCCAGCATGACCTGACTGCGTTAGAGCAGCGGGCCAGGCAGGAAAGGTTAAGGGCGTTAATAGATTACGATATGCAAAAACCATTTGATTTAAAACAAGATCTAATGGTTCGCGCTAGTTTTGTTGCTTTAGAAAAAGCCTCCCAAGCCGGACAAAAACCGGCAAGGGGGGCGTTATTGTTTAATATGCACCACATTGCTTCCGACGGCTGGTCAATGGAAGTGTTAGTTCGTGAATTTGTGGTTTTATATCAGGCAATTACTCAAGGTCGCGCAGCACCGCTGCCGCCTCTGGAGATCCAGTATGCTGATTATGCCCACTGGCAAAGAGAATGGCTGCAGGGAGAGGTGCTGGAAAACCAGCTGAGTTATTGGGACAAGCAGCTGGCGGATGTGCCGCCGGTGCACACTTTGCCGCTGGATAAACCCAGGCCGGAAACCAAGCAATATCTTGGTGATAATGTCTCCGGGCAGTTATCCGCCGGAGTGGCAAGAAGGTTACAGATTCTGGCCACCCGTCACCAGTTAACCCCCTTTATGTTGCTGCACAGCGCCCTGGCACTGGTGCTGTCACGGCACAGCAACAATAAGGACATTATCATCGGCACCCCGGTGGCGAACCGGATGCAGGCGGAACTTGAGCCGTTAATCGGCTTCTTTGTCAATACCCTGGTGCTGCGGCTCGATACCGGCCATCAGCGGCTCGATGATTACCTGGCCCATGTGAGGCAAGTCCACCTAGACGGGCAAAATAATCAGGATGTACCTTTTGAACAATTAATTGAACGCTTAAATATTCCCCGCAGCAATGCACATTCACCTTTATTTCAGATCATGTTATCCACCAATACTGATTATGGTCTGGCTGATAAAGGCTCAGGCAACAAGCTGGATTTAGCCGGCCTGTCACTTTCTCCTTTATCCAGCGACGTGATCACCGCCAAGTTTGATTTGGAAATCAGCATTAGCATCAGCGACCAGGGCGTCGGATTGCACTGGACTTACGACAAGAGTATTTTTAGCGGCGAGCATATTAACCAGATTAATAACCATCTGATGACGTTATTAACCTCAATGGCCGGAATTGAAGCTAGTGCAGGTGATGATGTTAAACTTGCCTCTCTGGCAATGTTGTCATCCGATGAAAGTAAATACTTACTTGAAACCCTTAACGATCGCCAACTGGATTATCCGCAAGATAAACTTATCCACGAATTGTTTGAAGCCCAGGTTGAAAAAAATCCCGATAATACAGCTTTATCCTTTGAAGGACAATCTCTTAGTTATCATGAGTTTAATGAAATGGCTAACCGATTGGCTCATTATCTCTGGCAGCAGGGAACCGGTCCGGAAACCTTAGTCGGCATTTGCCTGGATCGTTCGCCGCAGATGTTAATTGCCATGCTGGCGGTGCTTAAGGCCGGCGGTGCTTATGTGCCGTTGGATCCGAGTTATCCCCAGGCCCGCCTGCAGTATATGATTCAGGACAGCGGCGTGAAATGTGTACTGACCAGAGCCGAGTTGATCCGGGAGCTGGATTTTGAGGCAAGCACAAACTTGATTGACTTGGATGATCAAGCACTTATCAGCAGTTATCCCGCCAGCAATCCTGGCAGGAGCGAACAACTTACGCCGGAAAACCTTGCCTATACCATTTATACCTCCGGCTCAACCGGCAAGCCTAAAGGGGTGATTGTCGAACATCATGCCTTTGTCAGCCGTTTATTTGCTTTTGACCGGGCATTTGAGCTGGGCAGCGGAGATGTGGTGCCGAGCATCGCCTCTTTTGCTTTTGATATTTCCCTGCTTGAGTTGATATACCCCTTAAGCTGCGGCGCCGAGGTCAAACTCTTACCGCGGGAGAAAATCATTAATGTCGCCGAGCTCAAGCAAGAGCTGAAAACGTGTACTTTTGTGCATATGGTGCCCAGCCTGGCTCAGCTCTGGCTGGATGAGGTTGTCCGGGACAATGCCACCGGCGATTATCCCGATCTGAAATATATCGCCACCGGCGGCGACGCCGTTCCTGAAAACTTGTTGACCTCATTAAAACAGGCATTGCCCGAGGTGACCCTGTTGCAGTTTTACGGTCCGACCGAAGCCGTGCTTTTCTGTGTCTGTCACCCACAGGCGGCAGAGGCGCCTTCGTCCTTAGGAAGGGGAATCGATAATGTCAGCCTTTATGTACTCGACGATGACTTAAAGCTGCAACCGCAAGGGGCCGTGGGCGAGTTATATGTCGGCGGCAGTGCCCTGGCGAGAGGTTATTTGCACCGCCGAGAGCTGACCCAAGAGCGCTTTATCCCCCATCCGTTTAAAACCGATAGCAAGGAGCGCTTGTATCAAACCGGGGACCTGGTGCGTTACCTGCCTAACGGCGAGCTTGAATTTAAAGGGCGCAAAGACGACCAGGTGAAAATTCGCGGTTTCAGGGTTGAACTGGGGGAAATCGAGCAGCAATTGGCCGCTTGTCCCGAGGTTAGCAGCAACCTGGTATTAGTTCGTGAAGATCAGCCGGGACAAAAACGCCTGGTGGCTTATATCCAGTTAAGGCCTGCTCCTTCTCTGGCCAAAGAGCAAAAACAAGCGCTAGAGCAACAAAGCCTGGATAAGATCAAACAAAGGCTAAAAGGGAACCTGACGGATTATATGGTGCCGTCGGCCTTTGTGGTGATTGAGCAATGGCCGCTTACCGCCAACGATAAAATCGATAAAAAAGCCCTGCCGCTGCCCGGTACGGCCTTATTGTCGGGAGCATATCAGGCACCGGAAACAGAACTGGAACAGGCCCTGACGCAGATCTGGGGGCAACTGCTAAACCTGGAAGCGGGTAAAATCAGCACCCAGGCCGACTTTTTTGCCCTGGGCGGGCATTCGTTGCTCACGGTACGTTTAGTGGCGGAAATCAGAAAGCAGTTGCAGGTAGAAGTTTCGGTAAAATCGGTTTTTGATGCCGCCACCATTCAAGCCTTAGCGGCTATTATCGAGTCAGGCCCGCAAGGCGAACTAAGACGTGAAGTGCAAGCTATGCCGCGGGAAACTGATGTCATGCCGCTCTCTTTTGCCCAGCAAAGGTTATGGTTTATCGACCAGCTGCAGGGAGGCAGTGCGGAATACAATATGCCGGCCGCCTTTGAAGTTAAGGGGAATTTTGACAGCCAGGCTGCCGAGCTGGCGCTGACCTGCATTATCGAACGGCATGAGGTGTTGCGCAGCGTTTATTTCGAAGATGATGAACAGACTTTGCAAAAAATTCTGCCCGGCGCGCCTTTCACGCTTGCCCGACATGACTTATCTGGATTGGCACCGGAACAGCAAAAGCAGCAGCTGATGGCATTAATCGATGCTGATATGCAGCAGTCTTTTGACTTAACAAAAGATTTAATGGTACGGGCCAGTTATGTCACTTTGGATAAAGAAGCTGGCACAGGAGCATTACTCTTTAATATGCACCATATTGCCTCCGACGGCTGGTCGATGGAAGTGCTGATCCGGGAATTTGTCAGCTTGTACCGAGCATTTACCTTGGGTCTGCCAAGTCCTTTGTCTGGGCTTGCTATCCAATATGCCGACTATGCCCACTGGCAGCGGGAATGGCTGCAAGGGGAGGTGCTCGAAGCGCAACTGGGCTATTGGGAAAAGCAATTAGCCGAAGTGCCGCCGGTACATGGTTTACTGCTGGATAAACCCAGACCTGAGGTGAAACAGCATAGGGGCGATATAGTGATCGGCCAGTTACCGGGAGATGTTGCCAAGCAGCTACAGGCCCTGGCTTCACATTATCAATTAACTCCTTTTATGTTGCTGCACAGTGCCCTGGCCCTGGTCTTATCGCGTCACAGCAACAGCTGCGATATTGTGGTCGGCACGCCGATTGCCAACCGGATGCAGGCGGAGCTTGAGCCCCTGATCGGCTTCTTTGTCAATACCTTAGTGCTCAGGCTCGACACCGGGCATGATAAACTTGATGATTATTTAGCCCATGTGCGCCGGGTGCACCTTGATGCCCAGAACAATCAGGATGTACCCTTTGAACAACTGGTAGACAGGTTGAATATTCCCCGCAGCAGCGGCCATACGCCACTATTCCAGATCATGTTATCCACCAATAATGATTTTGGTGTCGGCGGGAGCGGGGATAATAAGCTGGACTTAGCCGACGTCACCCTGTCGCCGCTGTCGAGTGACTATATCAGCTGCAAGTTTGATCTTAATATCGGCATGAATATCAGCGAGCAGGGACTGGATTTAAGCTGGACTTTTGATACCAGTATTTTCACCCGCGAGCATATTGCTCAGTTTAATGAACACCTGAAAACTTTACTGACGGCGATGGCGCAACTTGAGCCGAAGGCAAATACCGCGCTGAATAACCTGGCTATGTTATCGGAAAAGGAAAGTGATTATCTGCTCCATCAGTTTAATGATACTAAGCTGGATTACCCGAAGGATAAACGTGTTCATGAATTGTTTGCCGAACAGGTATTGCAGACCCCGGATGATATCGCCCTGGCCTTTGCTGATAACACCCTGAGTTATCGTGAACTTAACGAAAAGGCTAACCGCTTGGCCCATCATTTGATGGCGCAGGGAGTAGGCACGCAAACTTTGGTCGGCCTTTATTTATCCCGCTCTATCGATACTGTGGTAGCCATTTTAGCTATATTGAAAGCTGGCGGTGCCTATGTACCGATCGATGCCAAATATCCGCAGGCCCGGGTGTCTTATATGCTTGATGATACCGGGGTAGAGTATGTGATCACCGAACAAAATCTTGCCGAGCGCTTTGACTTTAAAGAGAGCACCCAGCTGGTGGTGATCAATGATGCCCGGCTGCAGGCAAGTCTTGCTACTTTGTCGACAGACAATCCTTTACAAGTCGTGGCCGAATCTCAGCTTGCTTATGTGATCTATACCTCAGGTTCAACCGGGCAACCTAAAGGGGTGATGGTGGAGCATAAGAATATGCTGGCTTTTTACCAGGTATTTCGTCAGCAAATGGCGGCGATGGCACAAGCGCAAAACCTTAACTGGCTTTGCGGCGCATCATTTGCCTTTGATGCTTCCATTAAAGGGCTGTTAGTGCTGTTAAGCGGCGGTAAGATGGTGATCCTTTCGGAGGATGAAACCACAGATCCTAGCCTTATCAGCCAGGTTATCGCTAAGCATCAGGTGGATGTTTATAACGCCACCCCGCAAATGGTTGATGAAATCGTTAAACTGGAGTTACCAAACTCACCGGCGCTGATTTCCAGCGGTGATTTGTTAACACCTTCGGTATTTGCCGCTTTAAAAGATTATGGCTTAAAACATGGACGCTCGGTAGCAAATGCCTACGGACCGACGGAAACCACCATCAACAGCAGTTTTACCCTGTTGATGGAAACATCCAACATCGGACGGCCGGTGGCCAATACCCGTTTTTATATTCTTGATCAGCATAAACAGCTTGCGCCTTTTGGCGTCGCAGGTGAGTTATATATCGGCGGTGAAGGTGTTGCCCGGGGTTACTTGAACCAGGCACAGCTGACGCAAGAGTGCTTTATAAGCAATCCCTTTAGCGACAATGCGGATGATCGCCTGTATAAAAGCGGTGATTTGGTGCGTTATCTCGATGACGGTAATCTGGAGTTTATCGGCCGGGTGGATGACCAGGTGAAAATCCGCGGCTTTAGGATCGAATTGGGGGAAATTGAAGAGCAGCTATCCCGCTGTGGTAATGTCGATGCCTGTCTGGTGCTTGCCCGTGAAGGTGCGGATAAAAACAAACAGCTGGTGGCCTATGTTAATCCGCAAGTATTTGCAACGGCCAACTCAGACTTGGGCGGGTTTATTGAATCGTTAAAACAGCAGCTGCAACAGGCGCTGCCGGAGTATATGGTGCCGTCGGCTTTTGTGGTGATCGAACAATGGCCGTTGACCGCCAACGGAAAAATCGACAAAAAAGCCCTGCCGTCACCGGATAGCCAGGCCTTGCAAGGAGAATATGTTGCCCCGCAAACACCAATAGAGCAAACCCTGACCCAAATCTGGGGCCGGTTGTTAAAAATGGATGCTGAAGACATCAGTACCCAAGCCAACTTTTTCACCCTGGGGGGGCATTCCTTGCTTACCGTGCGTTTAGTGGCGGAAATTAGAAAACAGCTGCAGGTGGAAGTCTCGGTGAAAGCGGTTTTTGAAGCTGCACATATCCAGGCATTAGCCGAGATGATTGTTTCGGGTTCACAGGCGGCATTAAGGCCTGATATTGCTCCCGTGGCAAGAGAAAATGGCGCTATGGCATTATCCTTTGCCCAGCAAAGGTTAAGTTTTATCGATCAGCTCCAGGGGGGCAGTCCCGAATACAATATGCCGACCGCCTTTGAAGTGAAGGGGAATTTTGATGCCGATGCCGCAGAACAGGCACTGGCCCGTATTATCGAGCGCCATGAAATCCTGCGCACGGTATACCGCGAGCAGACGATGGCACAAGGTGGTGAGACCTTGCAGCATATTCTGCCCAAGGCCGACTTTACCCTGGCTAGATTTGATTTAAGCGCTCTGGATGAAGCGGCGCGTAGGTCTGAGTTAATGACGTTAGTTGATGCGGATATGCAGCAGCCGTTTGATTTAACCAAAGATCTGATGGTGCGGGCCAGCTATGTCGCTTTGGATAAAGCACAGGGCACGGGAGCGCTGTTATTTAACATGCATCATATTGCCTCCGACGGCTGGTCAATGCAGGTGTTGATCCGGGAATTTGTCAGCCAATATAAGGCGATCACTTCGGATCAGGCTGCTGCGTTGGCACCGCTGGAAATTCAATATGCGGATTATGCCCACTGGCAGCGGCAATGGCTGCAAGGGGAAGTGCTGGAAACACAGCTGAGTTACTGGGATAAGCAGTTGAGTGATGTGCCGCCGGTACATTCACTAGTACTGGATAAACCCAGACCGGAGGAAAAACAGCATATCGGCGACATAGTCTCCGGCAGTTTACCGGCGCAGGTGGCACAGCAGCTACAGGCGCTGGCCAAGCAATATCAGCTGACACCGTTTATGTTGCTGCACGCCGCGCTGGCGCTGGTGCTGTCCCGTCACAGCAACAGCTCGGATATCGTCATAGGTACGCCGATCGCGAACCGGATGCAGGCGGAGCTTGAGCCGTTAATCGGCTTCTTCGTCAATACCTTAGTACTGCGCCTGGACACCGGGCATGGCAAACTTGAGGATTATTTCAATCATGTGCGTCAAGTACATCTTGATGCCCAAAACAACCAGGATGTGCCGTTTGAGCAGCTGGTGGAGCGGTTGAATATCAGCCGCAGCACCGCCCATACGCCGTTGTTCCAGATCATGTTAACTACCAACAGCGATTATGGCCTGGCCGGTGACGATGACAATGCGCTGGATCTCGACGGGGTAACGCTGTCGCCGCTGGCAAGTGAGCATATTACGGCAAAATTTGACCTGGATATCGGCATTTCGATAAATCAGCACGGGGTGGATTTACACTGGACCTTTGATACCAGCATCTTTAGCCGGGAGCATGTCGGTCAGTTTAATGACCACCTGCAAACCTTGCTGACGGCGATGGCCCAGCTGACACCGACGGCAAGTACCGAGATAAATGCTTTAGCCATGCTTACGCCTCAGGAAAGTCAGTACCTGCTTGAGGCGATTAACAACAGTGCGGTTGATTATCCAAGCGATAAGGGCATTCATGAATTATTTGCCGAGCAAGTGTTAAAGACCCCGGATAATATTGCCCTGGTGTCGGAGAACGGTCAGCTGAGCTACCGCGAACTGGATGAAAGCGCCAACCGCCTGGCCCGTTATTTATCGGCGCAAGGTGTTAAAAAAGAAAGCTTTGTCGGTGTGTGTTTAAACCGCTCCCCTGAAATGGTGGTGGCGATCTTAGCCATACTCAAAGCCGGTGGTGCCTATGTGCCGTTAGATCCGGGTTATCCCGAGGCCCGCTTGCAGCATATCTTAACCGATACCGGGGTCGGGCATGTGCTGACCGCCAGTCATCTGACGGATGTGCTTGATTTTGCTAAAACCAAAGGCAAAGACGATGCCGGTGTTGAGCTGCTTTGTCTTGATGATGCCGAGTTGGCGGCCAAGGTGCTGGCACAGGAGAGCAGTGAGCCGGCAAAAATCAGTGCAGGCAACGAACTGGCTTATGTGATTTACACTTCTGGATCTACCGGCTTGCCCAAAGGGGTGATGGTGGAGCACCACAACGTGACCCGTTTGGTGACTAAGTGCAATTTTGTGCCCCTGGATGAAGATACCCGCTTCTTGCAGTCGGCGCCGATCGCCTTTGATGCCGCCACACTTGAGCTTTGGGGACCGTTACTCAACGGCGGCCAGTGTATTATTTATGGCGAGCAAAAAATCGATTTACAGCAGCTGACAAACTTTATTGTCGAGCATGAGGTCAACACCTTATGGTTGACGGCTGGCTTGTTTGAGCAGTGGAGCGAAATGTCGGCTCAGGCAAGCGGTATCAAGTATCTGCTGGCAGGGGGCGACGTCCTCAATGTCGATGCGGTAAAACGGGTGCAGGATAATATTCCTGGCATAACCGTGATTAACGGTTACGGCCCGACAGAGAATACCACCTTTACCACTTGTTATCAGGTTAACAATAGTGATAGCCATGGCTTGAATATACCAATAGGTAAAGCGATCCAAAACACCAGTACTTATGTGTTAAATAGCTCCCTCGCCCTGACGCCGTTAGGTGCGATAGGGGAATTATATACAGGTGGTGCAGGGGTTGCCCGCGGTTACCTCAACCGGGAGCAGGCAACACAGGAGAGTTTTATTGCCAATCCATTCAGTGATAAGGCCGGAGACCGCTTGTATAAAACCGGCGATCTGGTGCGTTATCTTGGCGATGGTAATTTAGAGTTTATCGGCCGGGCGGATAACCAGGTAAAAGTACGCGGTTTCCGGATTGAGCTGGCAGAAATAGAACATCAGCTTAATTTATGTCAGGGAGTGCATTCGTCCGTGGTCCTGGCCAAGGGAGAGGGCAGCAGTGATAAACAGCTGGTTGCTTATATCAAAGGGGAGGAGACCTATGAAGATGTTGACAGTAAATCATTGTTTATCAATGGTTTGAGAGATTCTCTAACAAGCGCCTTGCCTGAATACATGGTGCCGGATGTTTTTGTTGTTGTTGATGAATGGTCGTTAACGGCCAATGGCAAGATAGATAAAAAAGCGTTATTGTCGCTTGATGGTTTATTGCTGCAAAGCGAATATGTAGCACCACAGAGCGAACATGAACAAGCCCTGGTGCAGATCTGGTCTTCGTTATTGAAGCTGGACGCGGATAAAATCAGTGTGACGGCCAACTTTTTTGAACTTGGCGGACATTCACTGTTGATTAATCGCCTGGTGCAATGGATGCGTGCTCATTATAGCAACAGCAAGCAGATATCGATTAAAGATTTATTCTTGCTGCAAACTATCAGGGAGCAGGCGGACTGGTTAACGGCGCCTGAGGCTAAGTTGGCGGCATTGCCGAAATGTGAAGTGTTAGGACAATATAACGCCACTTTACCGGATGTTTATTTTGTCCCCGGGGTGGCCGGGCTGGCGAAGATGTTTATGGATATTGCCAGAGGTGCGGCGGGCAGGTTTAATGTCAAAGCCTTTAATCATCAGGGATTGTTGGATAACAACATGCCTTTTGCAACGATTGAAAGCAATGCTGAAGACTTTGCCGGTTATATTTTGTCAGAGCAGGCACAGGGACCTTATCTGATTGCCGGACATTCTTATGGCGGTGTGCTGGCACTGGAAATTGTCAGAAGGTTACGTGCCAAAGGCCATGAGGCAGAACTGGTGCTGATTGACAGCTACTTTGAACAGCCAACCCTGATGCTCAAGGACAGTGAACAGCAAGCGGCAGAGCAACCCCTTGCCGGGGAGATGATGCCTGAGCTTGATAATGAGCTGGATGTCGAAGAGAAAGAAAAAGTGGCGCTGTTATACCAGACCCAGGTTGATTTATTTGCCTCTTACCGGCCACAGGCCCTGGAGGGATTAACCCCGCTGGTGTTACTGGCAAGGAAGTCAAAATTTAACATGGGCTTCTATCAGCACAAACTGGGCAGTGTCTTTGGCCAGGGGCTGGTTTGTCATTCGGTTGAGGGAGGACATTTCTCAATGCTTTCAGGAAAAGGGGGGCAGGAGGTCTGTCACTATATCCATAGGCTGATCTCTTGAGCAGGCGTTAACTTTGTCGGAAGCGACAACCTCCCGGCTTAGCCGGAAGGTTGTCCGCAGAGGCGCATTGCCGGACATCGTTATCGGCTTGTTTGTTTTTTAGGCGTGCTTTATCAAAAGAAAGCATGCCGGTGGCCGGCATTTTCAAATCTCTGCTGGCGGTTGGCTACGCGTTCAATACAGCTGAAATCAAGCTGGCGCTAAAGAAAACCGCCGGGATTTATATAGTTAACGGTCATGGTTCGAAAAAATACTACTTGTTACTATGTTAATTATGATGTTACACTCAGGCCGAATATACCAATAGGTAAAATGATCCAAAACACCAGCACATCTGTGTGAGACAAATCTCTGGTCCTATATCTTAGGCAATAGGGAGCTTTCACCCGTGGTGCAGGGTTGTCTGCGGCTGTTTTCATCAGGAGCAGGCAATACAGGCAAGTTTTATTGCCTGTATTTTTAGTGATAACGACAATGACCGCCGGTATTAAACTTGTGATCAGGTTTGTTATTTCAGCGATGGTAATCTAGCGTCTGCCGGCCGGATAGCCAGGTCAAAGTGCGCCGTTTTAGCATTAAGCGACAGAAATCCAATATCCGTTTGTTTTCTGTCAAATGGTGTATTTTGCCGTGGCTCTTGCCAGGGGAGAAGGCTGCGATGATAAAATTTATCGTTGATGTTAAAGGGGATCTCACGCATGAGAACAAAAATGAAAGCAAACGCGTTTGCCGTGTGGTTAACCGTTTCTTTTGCGTGAGTCTTGTTTGAACACTTAGTATCGGGTGTTTTTGGATTGTCGATGAATGGTCGTTAACGGCAAATGGCAAGATGGAGCAAATGGCATTATCCGGTCTTTAAGCAGTATTACTGAAACCGGGTATGCCGTACCAGGGACAGATATGGATAAACCCCTGGCAGCTCTGAGCTTCGCTATTAAAGCCGGATGCGGATAAAAATAAGCATAACCGCCAATTTCTTTGAATTTGGGGGGCATTCACTTTTAGTTACCAGATTGAAAGCGTTAATTTAAACCCGGTTCGGGGTGGAAGTTAATGTTAAAAAACGGTTTGAATTTTCAGATATAAAGCGCGGCATCAATCAATAGCAAAAGTTTGCTTAAGCGCGCTCTGGATTCAGTTAAAAGTGAACTTCTTGATGAGGTTGAGTTTTAAATGAATGAAACAAAGATCCTGGTTCAGCAATTGGCTGAACAAGGCATTGAAGTCTATTTGCAGAAAGGAAAGTTAAAGGCAAGAGCATTAAAGGGAGGTTTAACGCCCGAATATACTCAGTTGATTAAAAATAATCTCGATAAGATTATTGAATATCTGCACCAAACCCAGGAAAAAGATGTTTTAAAATCTGCAAAAACTAAAATCGTTCCCGCCGGAAATGATAAAAAAGCCCTCTCCTTTGCCCAGCAGAGGTTATGGTTTATCGACCAACTCCAGGGAAGCAGCGAAGAATATAATATGCCGCTGGCATTTGAAGTGAAGGGGGAGTTTGACCCTAAAACTGCCGAGCAGGCGCTGTCGGCGATCATTGAACGACATGAAGTTTTACGTACGGTTTATATTGAAGATGATGACCAGCCCGGTTTGCACTTGATAACAGATCATAACTTTACCCTTACTCTGCATGATCTGTCGGCGCTTGAACCTGTCGCGCAACAGCAAAAGTTAACGGCACTCATCGATGCTGATACGCAGCAATCATTTGTTTTAAAAGAAGATTTAATGATTCGTGCCAGTTTTGTTGTTTTGGATAAAGGCGATAAGAAACAGCAGCGCCAGCCCAGGGGGGCGTTATTATTTAATATGCATCATATCGCTTCCGACGGTTGGTCGATGGAAGTATTAATTCGTGAATTTTTGACCTTATATCAGTCGATTAGTCAAGGCAAGACAGCATCGCTGCCACCTCTGGAAATTCAGTATGCCGATTATGCCCACTGGCAAAGAGCATGGTTGCAGGGAGAGGTGCTGGAAAAGCAACTGGGTTATTGGGATAAGCAGCTGGCGGATGCGCCGCCGGCGCATTCCCTGCTTCTGGATAAGCCCAGACCCGAAATCAAGCAATACAGCGGCGGCAGTGTCTCCGGACAGTTGTCTGCCGGGGTGGCAAGGCAGCTTAAGATGCTGGCTTCCCACTATCAGTTAACCCCCTTTATGTTGCTGCACGGCGCCCTGGCGCTGGTGTTGTCACGTCACAGCAACAGCAAGGACATTATTATCGGCACCCCGGTGGCGAACCGGATGCAGGCGGAGCTTGAGCCGTTAATCGGCTTCTTCGTTAATACCCTGGTGCTGCGGCTGGATACCGGGCATCAGCGCCTTAAAGATTATCTTGCCCATGTACGCCAGGTACATTTAGACGGACAAGATAATCAGGATGTGCCCTTTGAACAGTTAATCGAACGCTTAAAAATTCCCCGTAACAACAGCCACTCCCCGCTGTTCCAGATCATGTTGTCCACCAATAATGATTTTGGCCTGGGGGATAAATCCGGCGGTAACAGCCTGGATTTAGCCGGGGTGTCGCTTGCGCCATTAGCCAGTGATAAAATTGCTGCTAAGTTTGATTTGGAGATCGGCATTAATATCAGCGATCAGGGCGTGGGGCTAGACTGGACTTACGATAACAGTATTTTCACCGGCGAGCATATCGGCCAGCTTAATGAGCACCTGTTGATGGTGTTAACGTCACTGGCAGGCATACCCACATCTGCCGATCCCGAACTCAGGGAGTTAAGCGGCGTATTGCCGCAACAAGAACTTGATACCCTACAGACCTTTGCCCGGGGCCCTAAAGTCATCCGGACTCAGGAAGCGCTGGCACATGAATTATTTGAACGCCAGGTTGAGCAGACCCCGGATAAAGCCGCTTTATTTTTTAAAGAGCAACAACTGAGCTACCGGGAAGTGAATACCCGCGCCAACCGGTTAGCCCGTTACCTGCAGGCGCAAGGGGTGAATACGGAAACCCTGGTGGGAGTCAGTGTTGACCGCTCGGCGGAGATGGTGATCAGCATACTGGCTATTCTCAAAGCCGGGGCGGCTTATGTACCGCTTGATCCCAGCTATCCCAAGGCCCGGTTGCAATATATTCTCCGGGATACCGGCATTAAACACTTGGTCACACAATCACATTTAGCCATAGAAAGCATTACTGAAGAAATAAGCACTGAAGAAGCCATCCAGACCATTAAACTTGATCATATCCAGGCGCTGTGCAGCGAGTTTTCAGGTGAAAACCTCTTAAATTCCCCGGGAGAACGTCGCCTGGCTTATGTGATTTATACCTCTGGCTCTACCGGCAACCCTAAAGGGGTATTGGTGGAGCATGCCAATCTGGTCAACTTCCTGTTTGCCATGAAGGAAAAGCCGGGATTAAGTGCGGATGACAGCTTACTGGCGATCACCTCGACTTCATTTGATATTCACTGTCTGGAGCTGTTCTTGCCTTTAGTATGCGGCGCCCGCTTAGTGGTGGCTTCTAAAGACGCCACTTCGGATGCGGACCAGCTGATGGCGTTAATCAAAAAGCACAACATCAATATTATTCAGGGGACACCGGCCACCTGGCGTATGCTGGTTGACAGCAACTGGCAGCCGGATTCGCACATCAAGATATTATGTGGCGGTGAAGCCCTGAGCCTGAGCCTGGCCAAACAATTACTCAGTAATGCCAATATCGAACTCTGGAATATGTACGGCCCGACCGAAACCACCGTCTGGTCCAGTGTCCATAAAGTAGAAGCCGATGAAAACAGTATTTTAGTCGGAAAACCCATTGATAATACTAAGTTTTATGTAGTCTCTAAAGAAGGCGACCTGGCGCCTCTCGGTGCAACCGGCGAGTTGTTGATCACCGGCGCCGGTGTCACCCTGGGTTATTTAAATCGCCCGGACCTCACCAGCAGGCAGTTTATTGCCAACACCTTTGAGCTTGGCGAGCGCAGCAGTGAATACGCCTACCGCACCGGCGATCTGGTGCGTTGGTTACCCGACGGCAACCTGGTGTGCCTGGGCCGTATCGATGATCAGATCAAGATCCGCGGCTTCCGGGTCGAGCTGGGGGAAATTGAAAACCAGTTAGCCCTTGATCAGCAAGTCGACAGCTGCCAGGTGGTTGCCCGGGAAGGGGCAACGGGTCAAAAACAGTTAGTGGCCTATGTCAAAGCACAAAACAGCGAGCTCAGCGCAGATGAACAACTTGCACTGAGCGAAACATTAAAGCAGGGCTTAAAAAGCGCTTTGCCCGATTATATGGTGCCGTCGGCCTTTGTCTTTATGGCAGAGTGGCCGCTGACCGCCAATGGCAAAATCGATAAAAAAGCCCTGCCTTCTCCCGATGCCAGTGTCTTGCAGGGAGAATATATTGCCCCGCAAACGGAAACCGAAACCGTCCTGAGCCGGATTTGGGGCCAGTTATTAAAACTGGAAGCGGAAGAAATCAGCACCAATGCCGACTTCTTTACCCTCGGGGGACACTCACTGCTGACGGTACGTTTAGTGGCGGAGATCCGCAAACAGCTGCAGGTGGAAATACCGGTGAAAGCCGTGTTTGATAGCGCCACCATTAAAGGCCTGGCAAAGATCATCGAACAGGGCTCACAAGGCGTGCTGCGCCGTGAGGTACAGGCGGTGCCGCGGGAAAGCGATGTGATGCCGTTATCTTTTGCCCAGCAAAGGTTATGGTTTATCGATCAGCTTCAAGGTGGCAGCGCCGAGTATAATATGCCACTGGCCTTTGAGGTCAGCGGCGATTTTGACAGTCATGCCGCCGAACAGGCGATGACCACTATTATCGAACGTCATGAGGTACTGCGCACTGTCTATCTGGAAGATGATGAACAAACGCTGCAAAAAATCCTGCCCGGGACGGCTTTTGCCCTCACCCGACATGATTTATCCGCTTTTGATGATGAGGAGCGCCGATCGCAGTTAATGGCATTAATTGATGCCGATATGCAGCAGCCTTTTGATTTAACACAAGATTTAATGGTACGGGCCAGTTTTGTCACCTTAGACAAAGATCTTGGCACCGGCGCCTTGCTCTTTAATATGCACCATATCGCCTCCGACGGCTGGTCGATGGAAGTCCTGATCCGGGAATTTGTTACCCTGTATCGGGCATTCACATCCAACCAGGCCAGTCCTTTGGCTCCTTTGAGTATCCAATACGCGGATTATGCCCATTGGCAGCAGGAATGGTTGCAGGATGAAGTGCTCGAAGCGCAACTCAACTATTGGGACAAGCAATTGGCGGATGTGCCGCCGGTACATGCCTTAACGCTGGATAAACCCAGACCCGAGGTCAAACAATACCGGGGAGATATTATCAGCGGCCGGTTATCTCCGGAAATTGCCGGGCAGTTGCAGGCCCTGGCTTCGCAGTATCAGTTAACCCCCTTTATGCTGCTGCACAGTGCGCTGGCCTTAGTGCTATCGCGCCACAGCAACAGCTCGGATATTGTGATCGGTACGCCGGTTGCCAACCGGATGCAGGCAGAACTTGAGGGGCTTATCGGCTTCTTCGTCAACAGCCTGGTGTTACGTGTCGATACCGGCCATGACACCCTTGAGGATTATTTACATCATGTGCGCCAGGTACACCTTGATGCCCAAAACAACCAGGATGTACCGTTCGAGCAATTGGTAGACAGGTTAAATATCCCACGCAGCACCGCCCATACGCCACTGTTCCAGATCATGTTATCCACCAATGACGATTTCGGTTTAGGAGATGCGGACAATTCACTGGATTTAGCCGGAGTAACGCTCACGCCGCTTTCCAGTGATGCCATCACTGCCAAGTTTGATCTTAATATCGGCATGAATATCACGGAACAAGGGCTGGATTTAAACTGGACCTTTGATACCGGCATCTTTAGTGCCGAGCATATCAATCAGTTTAACGAACACCTGCAAACCTTGTTAACGGCCATGGCGCAGCTGGCAGGGAAAAAGTCACCGGCAGCAAACACAGCGCTTACCAGCCTGGTCATGTTATCACCGCAGGAGAGCGAGCACCTGCTTTATGGCCTCAATAACACTGAATTAGCATATCCGCAAGATAAGCGCATTCATGAATTGTTTGCCGCACAGGCCGCCAAAATCCCGGATAATACTGCGCTGGTTTTTGGTGATGACAAACTTAGCTACCGTGAACTGAATGAAAAAGCCAACCGTTTGGCCCACCATTTGATGGCGCAGGGGGTAGGCGCGGAAACTTTAGTGGGTCTATATCTTAACCGCTCTATGGAGATGGTGGTGGCTATCCTGGCGATACTCAAAGCCGGCGGCGCTTATGTGCCGCTTGACAGCAATTACCCAGAGGGGCGGATCCGCTACATGCTGGACGATACCCAAGTGCAGGTGTTGATCACAGAGCAAAGCCTTGCTGATCGTTTCAGTGATGAAGATAATACGGCGTTAATGGTCATTGATGATGCCAATACCCGGGATTCTCTTGCCACAGCACCGGCAGAAAACCCTCAACAAACAGTGAGTGCGTCACAACTGGCTTATGTGATCTATACCTCGGGCTCGACCGGCCAGCCTAAAGGGGTGATGGTGGAGCACAGTAACATCCTGGCCTTTCATCAGGTCTTATTTGAGCAAATGGAAGCCATGGCACAGGCACAAGATCTTACCTGGCTTTCCGGCGCTTCTTTTGCGTTTGATGCTTCGATAAAAGGCCTGCTGGTACTGCTTAACGGCGGCAAGATGGTGATTTTGTCGGAGGAGGAAACCACAGATCCACAGCTTATCAGCCAGGTTATCGCTAAGCATCAGGTGGATGTCTATAATGCGACCCCGCAAATGGTCGATGAAATCGTCAAACTGGAATTGCCAAACCCGCCGGCGCTGATTTCCAGCGGTGATTTGTTAACGCCTTCGGTGTTTGCCGCTTTAAAAGATTATGGCTTAAAACATGGGCGCGCCGTGGCAAATGCCTACGGACCGACGGAAACCACCATCAACAGCAGTTTTACCCTGTTGAAGGAGACGTCAAACATCGGGCGTCCGGTGGCCAATACCCGTTTTTATATTCTTGATAACAATAAGCAGCTTGCACCTTTTGGCGTTGCAGGCGAACTTTATATCGGCGGCGAAGGCGTTGCCCGGGGATATTTAAACCAGCAGCAGCTGACACAGGACTGCTTTATCACCAACCCCTTTAGCGATGACGCTAATGACCGCCTGTACAAAAGTGGCGACCTGGTACGCTACCTTGTAGACGGGAATATAGAGTTTATCGGCCGGGTGGATGATCAGGTGAAAATCCGGGGCTTCAGGATCGAGCTCGGAGAAATTGAAAGTCAGTTGTCCAGGTGTGGGCAGGTGGTCAGCAGCCTGGTAGTGGCCCGCGAAGATGACGGCAGACACAAACAGCTGGTGGCTTATGTTAATCCGGCAGAAGATAGTACCGCCCTGTCCGAGCCGGGACCCTTTATCGAGGGCTTAAAACAAGCACTGCAACAGGCATTACCTGAATACATGGTGCCATCGGCTTTTGTGATGATTGAACAATGGCCGCTGACCGCCAACGGTAAAATTGATAAAAAAGCGCTGCCATCACCGGATAATACCGCCCTGCAGGGGGAATATGTTGCGCCGCAAACACAAGTTGAGCAAACCCTGACCCAAATCTGGGGCCGGTTGTTAAAAATGGATGCTGGCGATATCAGCACCCGGGCCAACTTTTTCACCCTTGGAGGGCATTCGCTGCTGACCGTACGTTTAGTGGCGGAAATTAGAAAACAGCTGCAGGTGGAAGTGTCGGTGAAAGCGGTTTTTGAAGCGGCCCATATCCAGGCATTAGCGGAAACGATTGCTTCGGCCTCACAGGCGGCGTTAAGGCCTGCCATTGTTCCCGTGGCGCGTGAAAACGAGACCATGGCGTTATCTTTTGCCCAGCAAAGGTTAAGTTTTATCGACCAGCTCCAGGGGGGCAGTCCCGAATATAATATGCCGGTAGCCTTTGAAGTGAGCGGGAACTTCGATGCCGATGCCGCCGAGCAGGCGCTGGCACGTATCGTTAGGCGCCATGAAATCTTGCGCAGTGTCTATCACAGTGCTGAGCAAGGCGGTGAAACCTTACAATACATTCTGGCCGAAGCGAACTTTACCCTGAGCCGTTTCGATTTAACCGCTTTGGATGAAGCGGCGCGCCGCCGCCAGTTAATGGCCTTGGTCGATGCGGATACGCAGCAGCCGTTTGATTTAACCAAAGATCTGATGGTACGGGCCAGCTATATCGCCCTGGATAACAACCAGGGCACGGGCGCTTTGTTGTTTAATATGCACCATATCGCCTCCGACGGCTGGTCGATGCAGGTATTGATACGGGAATTTGTCAGCCAATATAAGGCAATCACTGCCGAAGAAGCAGATCCTTTTGCGCCGTTGGAAATTCAATACGCGGATTATGCCCATTGGCAGCGCCAGTGGTTGCAGGGAGAAATACTGGAAACACAGCTTAGTTACTGGGATAAACAACTCGATGATGTGCCGCCGGTGCATTCACTGATGTTGGATAAGCCCAGACCTAAGGAAAAACAACATGTCGGCGATACCGTTTTTGGCCGCTTGCCGGACGAGGTAGCACAGCAGTTACAGGCATTAGCCAAGCATTATCAGCTAACGCCGTTTATGCTGCTGCACAGTGCCCTGGCCCTGGTGTTGTCCCGCCACAGTAACAGCTCGGATATTGTCATCGGTACCCCGATCGCCAACCGGATGCAGGCAGAGCTTGAACCCTTAATCGGTTTCTTCGTCAATACTTTAGTGCTGCGTCTGGACACAGGTCATGGCAAGCTGGAAGATTATTTCAATCATGTACGGCAAGTGCACCTTGATGCCCAAAACAACCAGGATGTGCCGTTTGAGCAACTGGTGGAGCGGCTGAATATAAGCCGCAATACCGCCCATACGCCGCTGTTCCAGATCATGTTATCGACCAACAGTGACTATGGCCTGGCCGGCAGCAACGGTGGTGAGAATACCCTGGATCTGGACGGGGTGAGTTTATCGCCGCTGGCAAGTGACAGGATCACCGCCAAATTTGATCTCGATATCAGTATCGATATCACCAGGGACGGCGTGGACTTACACTGGACCTTTGATACCAGCATCTTCAGCCATGAACATGTCAGCCAATTTAATGCTCATCTGGAAACCTTACTCACGGCGATGACGCAGCTCACTTTGGCAGATAGCGCTAATACCGAGATCAATACCTTAGCCATGTTAACGCCTCAGGAAAGCGAATATCTGCTGGAGGTCATTAACAGCAGTAGCGTCGATTATCCAAGCGATAGGGGCATTCATGAATTGTTTGCCGAGCAGGTACGCAAAACCCCGGATAATATTGCCCTGGTCTCTCAAAACAGCCAGCTCAGCTACCGTGAACTGGACGAAAGCGCCAACCGCCTGGCCCGCTATTTATTGGCACAGGGGGTTGAACAGGAAAGCTTTATTGGCGTGTGTTTAAACCGCTCCACTGAAATGGTGGTGGCGATCTTAGCCATACTGAAAGCCGGCGGCGCCTATGTGCCGTTAGATCCCGCTTATCCCGAAGCCAGATTACAGCATATTTTAACCGATACCAGGGTAGGGTATGTACTGACTGCCAGTCACCTGGCGGATGTGCTGGCGTTTGCCAAAGATGAGGCCGGTGCTGAGCTGCTTTGTCTTGACGATTCTGCGCTGGCGGCCAAGGTGTCGGCACAAGAAAGTTGTGAACCGCAAAATAATAAAACACACCGGCAAATAAATGCCGGTGACAGCCTGGCTTATGTTGTTTATACCTCAGGCTCTACCGGCCTGCCTAAAGGGGTGATGGTAGAGCATCACAGCGTAACCCGATTGGTGACGCACAGTAACTTTGTGCCTTTGGATGAAAACAGCCGTTTTTTACAGGTTGCGCCGATTGCCTTTGACGCCGCGACACTTGAGCTTTGGGGGCCGTTACTCAACGGCGGCCAGTGCCTTATTTTTGGCGATCAACATATAGATTTACACTTGCTGACCGACTTTATCGTTAAATATGAGGTCAACACCTTATTTTTAACCACAGGTTTATTTGACCAGTGGAGTGAAATAGCGTCACAGGCGCCGAGTGTTAAATATCTGCTGTCGGGGGGAGATATCCTCAATGCCGATTCGGTCAGGCGGGTACATGAAAACTTACCTGATGTTCAGGTGATCAACTGTTACGGCCCGACCGAGAACACCACGTTCACCACCTGTCACTGGATCGACAGAGATGATGACCTTGATGCGGGAACGCCGATAGGTAAGGCGATTCAAAATACCAGCACTTATGTGTTAAACAGCGCGCGGGCCCTGGTGCCTTTGGGTGTCGTCGGGGAATTATATACCGGCGGTGAAGGGGTCGCCCGCGGTTATCTCAACCGGGAGCAGGCAACACAGGAGAGTTTTATTACCAATCCGTTTAGCGATAAAGCCGGCGAGCGGCTGTATAAAACCGGCGATCTGGTCCGTTACCTCAGTGACGGCAACATTGAGTTTATCGGCCGGGTCGATAACCAGGTGAAAGTACGCGGTTTCAGAATTGAACTGGCGGAAATCGAGCATGAGCTCCATTTGTGCCAAGGAGTGCATTCTGCCGTGGTACTGGCCAGGGGAGAGGGCAGCAGCAAGCAGCTGGCGGCTTATGTTAAAGGCAATCGGGCGTATGAAAGCCAGGAAGATAAAACCGGCTTTATCACTGAGCTGAAAGCTGCGCTTGGTGTTGCTTTGCCTGAGTATATGGTGCCGGATATTTTTGTGATAGTGGATGAATGGTCGTTAACACCAAACGGCAAGGTCGATAAGAAGGTTTTACTGTCGCTTGAAGGAGTGTTGCTGCAAAGTGAATATGTCGCACCGCAGACAGAAGTGGAACAGGCCCTGACACAGATTTGGTCTTCGCTGCTTAAGCTGGAGGCGGACAAAATCAGCGCCAGCGCCAACTTCTTTGAGTTGGGGGGGCATTCGCTGCTCACGGTAAGATTAGTGGCGGAGATCCGCAAACAGCTGCAGGTGGAAATACCGGTAAAAGCCGTATTTGATGCCGCCACCATTCAAGGCCTGGCAGAGGTTATCGAACTGGGCTCGCAATCCGTGCTGCGCCGTGAGGTACACCCTGTGCCGCGGCAAAGCGATGTCATGCCGCTCTCTTTTGCCCAGCAAAGATTATGGTTTATCGACCAGCTGCAGGGGGCAAGTCCCGAGTACAATATGCCGACCGCTTTTGAAGTCAGCGGCGATTTTGACAGTCATGCCGCCGAGCAGGCGCTGAGCGCTATTGTCGAGCGCCATGAGGTGCTGCGCACCGTTTATCTGGAACAGGACGAACAGACGCTGCAGAAAATCTTGTCTGCGGCGGACTTTACCCTGACCCGACATGATTTGTCGGCGCTTGATGAGGACACGCGCCAGTCGCAGTTAATGGCACTGATCGATGCCGATATGCAAAAACCTTTTGATCTGACAAAAGATTTAATGGTACGGGCCAGTTATGTCACTTTAGATCAAAACCTTGGCAGCGGCGCATTACTCTTTAATATGCACCATATCGCTTCCGACGGCTGGTCGATGGAAGTCTTGATCCGGGAATTTGTTACCTTGTACAGGGCATTTACCTCGGGCCAGGCCAGTCCTTTGGCTCCGCTGAGCATTCAATATGCCGATTATGCCCACTGGCAACGGGAATGGTTACAGGGAGAAGTGCTGGAGGCACAACTGAGCTACTGGGACCAGCAGTTGGCGGATGTACCGCCGGTGCATGCTTTAACGCTGGATAGACCCAGACCTGAGGTCAAACAGCATAAGGGTGATAGCATCACCGGCCAGTTAGCGCCGGCGATTGCCGGGCAATTACAGGCCCTGGCATCACAGTACCAGTTGACCCCTTTTATGTTGCTGCACAGTGCCCTGGCCCTGGTATTGTCGCGCCATAGCAATAGCCCGGATATCGTTGTCGGCACGCCGATTGCCAACCGGATGCAGGCGGAGCTTGAGCCCTTGATCGGCTTCTTCGTCAATACCTTAGTGCTGCGGGTGAATACCGGCCATACGAGTCTTGAAGATTATTTACGCCATGTGCGCCAGGTGCATCTTGATGCCCAAAGCAACCAGGATGTGCCGTTTGAACAATTGGTTGACCGGCTAAATATTCCGCGCAGCACCGCCCATACGCCGCTGTTCCAGATCATGTTATCCACCAATACCGATTTTGGTTTGGATGCAAGTGACGGCGATAATCATGCGCTGGAACTGGACGGAGTCAGCTTAACGCCGCTCTCAAGCGAACATATCAATGCCAAATTTGATTTGAATATCGGCATGAATATCAGCGAGCGAGGCGTGGATTTAAACTGGACCTTTGATACCAGCATCTTTACTGCCGAGCATATCGGGGTGTTTAACCAGCATCTGAAAACCTTGCTAACGGCCATGGCGCAATTGACGCCGGAAGACGGTGCGACAGCAAAAACTAAGCTTACCAGCCTGGCCATGCTGTCGCCGCAGGAAAGCGAACACTTACTTTACGGTCTCAATAAAACCGAACTGGCGTACCCGCAGGATAAGCGTATTCATGAACTGTTTGCCGAACAGGCGGGCAGAACGCCGGATGATATTGCCCTGGTCTTTGCCGATGACGCCCTGAGCTACCGTGAACTTAATGAAAAGGCTAACCGTCTGGCCCATCACTTGATGGCGCAAGGCATAGGTGAGGAAACCTTAGTTGGCCTTTATCTTAAGCGCTCTATGGATATAGTGGTGGCCATTCTGGCAATACTGAAAGCCGGTGGCGCTTATGTGCCGCTCGATAGCAATTATCCAGAGGGACGGATCCGCTACATGCTTGCAGATACCAAAGTTAAAGTGGTGATCACAGAGCAAAGCCTTGTTGATAATCTCGACGGTGAAGAGAAAACTCGGCTGTTGTTGCTCAATGATCCCCAGCTGCAGGAGAGCCTGGCAAAACAGCCTGTGGAAAACCCTCAGCAAGTGGTAACGGCATCACAACTGGCTTATGTGATCTATACCTCGGGCTCCACCGGCCAACCTAAAGGGGTGATGGTAGAGCACAGTAACATCCTGGCCTTTCATCAGGTTTTATCTGAGCAGATGGCGACCATGTCACAGGCGCAAGACCTTACCTGGTTATCCGGTGCGTCCTTTGCCTTTGATGCCTCGATAAAAGGCCTGCTGGTACTGCTTAATGGCGGCAAGATGGTGATTTTGTCAGAGGATGAAACCACAGATCCTAACCTTATCAGCCAGGTTATCGCTAAGCATCAGGTGGATGTTTATAACGCCACTCCGCAAATGGTCGATGAAATTGTTAAACTGGAGTTACCAAACCCACCGGCGCTGATTTCCAGCGGTGATTTGTTAACGCCTTCGGTATTTGCCGCTTTAAAAGATTATGGCTTAAAACATGGACGGGCGGTAGCAAATGCCTACGGACCGACGGAAACCACCATCAACAGTAGCTTTACCCTGTTGAAGGAAACGTCCAGCATCGGACGGCCGGTGGCTAATACCCGTTTTTATATTCTTGATCAGCATAAACAGCTTGCGCCATTTGGCGTCGCAGGTGAGCTTTATATCGGCGGTGAAGGTGTCGCCCGGGGATATTTAAACCAGCAGCAACTGACCCAGGACTGTTTTATAAGTAATCCGTTTAGCGACAATGCGGATGACCGCCTGTATAAAAGTGGTGATTTGGTACGTTACTTAGCCGACGGTAATCTGGAATTTATCGGCCGGGTGGATGACCAGGTAAAAATCCGCGGCTTTAGGATCGAGCTCGGGGAAATTGAAAGCCAGTTAGCCAAGTGTGAACAGCTTGACAGCACTCTGGTACTTGCCCGGGAAAATGAAGCCAAAGAAAAACAGCTGGTGGCTTATATTAACCCGAAAGAATATCAAGCTGTCGCCTCCGACGCGGGAACCTTTATCGGGGTATTAAAACAAGCACTACATCAGACGCTACCTGAATATATGGTGCCATCGGCCTTTGTGATGATCGAACAATGGCCGCTGACCGCCAATGGTAAAATTGACAAAAAAGCCCTGCCGTCGCCGGATAATACCGCCTTACAGGGGGAATATGTCGCGCCGCAGACAGCAATAGAGCAAACCCTGACCCAAATCTGGGGCCGGTTGTTAAAAATGGATGCTGGTGATATCAGCACCCGGGCCAACTTTTTCACCCTGGGGGGGCATTCGCTGCTGACCGTACGTTTAGTGGCGGAAATTAGAAAACAGCTGCAGGTGGAAGTGTCGGTGAAAGCGGTTTTTGAAGCGGCCCATATCCAGGCATTAGCGGAAACGATTGCTTCAGCCTCACAGGCGGCGTTAAGGCCTGCTATTGCCCCAGTGGCACGGGAAAATGGCGCTATGGCATTATCCTTTGCCCAGCAAAGGTTAAGTTTTATCGACCAGCTCCAGGGGGGTAGTCCCGAATACAATATGCCAACCGCCTTTGAAGTGAGCGGTGATTTCGATGCCGATGCCGCAGAACAGGCACTGGCCCGTATTATCGAGCGCCATGAAATCCTGCGCACTGTATACCGTGAGCAGGCGATGGCACAAGGCGGCGAGACCTTGCAGCATATTCTGCCCAAGGCCGACTTTACCCTGAGCCGGTTGGATTTAACCACCCTGGATGAAGCGGCGCGCCGCTCCCGGTTAATGGCCCTGGTTGACGCAGATATGCAGCAGCCATTTGATTTAACAAAAGATCTGATGGTACGGGCCAGCTATGTCGTGTTGGATAAAAACCAGGGCACGGGGGCACTGTTATTTAATATGCACCATATTGCTTCCGACGGCTGGTCAATGCAGGTGTTGATCCGGGAGTTTGTCAGTCAATATAAGGCGATCACCACGGAGCAGGCGGCTCCTCTGGCGTCGTTGGAAATCCAATACGCGGATTATGCCCATTGGCAGCGCCAATGGCTGCAAGGGGAAGTGCTGGAAACACAACTGAGTTACTGGGACAAACAGCTAGCCGATGTGCCGCCGGTGCATGCTTTACTGCTGGATAAGCCCAGACCGGAGGAAAAACAACATGTTGGCGATGTAGTTTCCGGAGAGTTATCAGGTGAGGTTGCACAGCAGTTACAGGCGCTGGCCAAACATTATCAGCTAACGCCGTTTATGTTGCTGCATGCTGCCCTGGCGCTGGTGCTGTCCCGTCACAGCAACAGCTCGGATATCGTCATAGGTACGCCGATCGCGAACCGGATGCAGGCGGAGCTTGAACCGTTAATCGGCTTCTTCGTCAATACTTTAGTGCTGCGCCTGAATACAGACCATGGCAAACTTGAGGATTATTTCAATCATGTACGCCAAGTGCACCTTGATGCCCAAAATAACCAGGATGTGCCGTTTGAGCAACTGGTGGAGCGGTTAAATATTGCCCGCAGCACTGCCCATACGCCGCTGTTCCAGATCATGTTAACCACTAACAGTGATTATGGCCTGGCCGGCAGTAACGGTGAAAGCAATACACTGGACCTGGATGGAGTGACCTTGTCTCCGCTGGCCAGTGACAGGATCACTGCTAAATTTGATCTGGATATCGGTATCAATATCACCCGTGACGGCGTAGACCTGCACTGGACATTTGATACCAGCATCTTTAGCCGGGAGCATGTCGGTCAGTTTAATGAGCATCTGCAAACCTTGCTGACGGCGATGGCGCAAGTCACACCGACCGCCAGTACCGAGATAAATGCTTTAGCCATGCTTACGGCTCAGGAAAGTCAGTACCTGCTTGAGACGATTAATAACAGTGCCGTTGATTATCCAGGCGATAAGGGTATTCATGAATTATTTGCCGAACAAGTGTTAAAGACCCCGGATAATATTGCCCTGGTGTCGGAGAACGGTCAGCTGAGTTACCGTGAACTGGACGAAAGCGCCAACCGCCTGGCCCGTTATTTATCGGCACAAGGTGTTGAAAAAGAAAGCTTTATCGGGGTATGTTTAAACCGCTCGTCAGAGATGGTAGTGGCGATCTTAGCCATACTTAAAGCTGGCGGTGCTTATGTGCCGTTAGACCCGGGTTATCCTGAGAGCAGGCTACAGCATATTTTAACCGATACCGGGGTAGAACATGTGCTGACCGCCAGTAACCTGGTGGATGTGCTTGATTTTGCTAAAGATAATTCCGGTGTTGAGTTGCTTTGTCTTGATGATGCCACTCTGGCTGCCGAGGTTTTAGCACAAGAAAGTAGCGAGCCGGCAAAAATCAGTGCAGGCAACGAACTGGCTTATGTGATTTACACTTCTGGATCTACCGGCTTGCCCAAAGGGGTGATGGTGGAACACCATAATGTGACCCGCTTGGTGACCCACTGTAATTTTGTGCCCCTGGATGAAGATACCCGCTTCTTGCAATCGGCGCCGATCGCCTTTGATGCCGCGACACTTGAACTTTGGGGGCCGTTACTCAACGGCGGCCAGTGTATTATTTATGGTGAGCAACAAATCGATTTACAACAGCTGACAGAATTTATTGTCGAGCATGAGGTGAATACCTTATGGCTGACGGCGGGCTTGTTCGAGCAGTGGAGTGAAATGTCGGCTCAGGCCAGTAATATCAAGTACTTGCTGGCAGGAGGTGATGTCCTCAGTGTCGATGCCGTCAGGCGGGTTCGGAACAATATTCCGGGCATAACCGTCATTAACGGTTACGGTCCGACAGAAAATACTACGTTTACCACTTGTTACCAGGTTAACAATGATGATACACTTGGTTTGAATATACCAATAGGTAAAGCGATCCAAAACACCAGCACTTATGTGCTAACCGGCTCCCGGGCCCTGACGCCGTTAGGCGCAATAGGGGAATTATACTCAGGTGGCGCAGGTGTTGCCCGCGGTTATCTCAACCAGGAGCAGGCAACACAGGCAAGTTTTATTGCCAACCCGTTTAGTGACAGGGTTGGAGACCGCTTGTATAAAACCGGTGATCTGGTGCGTTATCTTGGCGACGGTAATTTAGAATTTATCGGCCGGGCGGATAACCAGGTAAAAGTACGCGGTTTTAGGATTGAGCTGGCAGAAATTGAACATCAGCTTAATTTGTGTCAGGGAGTACACTCGTCCGTGGTCTTGGCCAAGGGAGAGGGCAGTAGTGACAAGCAGTTGGTTGCTTATGTCAAAGGAGATCTCACGTATGAGACGTCTGTTGATAAAACGAGTTTTATCAATGAGTTAAAATCTTCTTTGACCAGTGCCTTGCCTGATTACATGGTGCCGGATGTTTTTGTCGTTGTTGATGAATGGTCGTTAACCGCCAATGGCAAGATAGATAAAAAAGCGTTACTGGCACTTGATGGCCTGTTACTGCAGGCCGAATATGTAGCGCCACAGAGCGAAGATGAACAAGCCCTGGTGCAGATCTGGTCTTCGTTATTGAAGCTGGATGCGGAGAAAATTAGTGTGACGGCCAATTTCTTTGAACTTGGCGGACATTCACTGTTGATTAACCGCCTGGTGCAATGGATGCGTGCTCATTATAGCAACAGCAAGCAGATATCGATTAAAGATTTATTCTTGCTGCAAACTATTAGGGAGCAGGCTGATTGGTTAACGGCGCCGGAGGCTAAGTTGGCGGCATTGCCGAAATGTGAAGTACTAGGGCAATATAATGCCGGTTTACCGGATGTTTATTTTGTCCCCGGGGTGGCCGGACTGGCGAAGATGTTTATGGATATTGCCAGAGGTGCGGCAGGCAGGTTTAATGTCAAAGCCTTTAATCATCAGGGATTGTTGGATAACAACATGCCTTTTGCAACGATTGAAAGCAATGCCGAAGACTTTGCCGGTTATATTTTGTCAGAGCAGGCACAGGGACCTTATCTGATTGCCGGGCATTCTTATGGCGGTGTGCTGGCACTGGAAATTGTCAGAAGGTTACGCGCCAAAGGCCATGAGGCAGAACTGGTGCTGATTGACAGCTACTTTGAGCAGCAAACCCTGATGCTCAAGGACAGTAAACAGCAAATTTCAGAGCAGATCCTTGCCGGGGATAAACTCCCTGAGCTTGATAATGAGCTGGATGTAGAAGAAAAAGAAAAAGTGGCACTGTTATATCAGACCCAGGTTGATTTATTTGCCTCTTACCGGCCACAGGCCCTGGAGGGGTTAACCCCGCTGGTGTTACTGGCAAGGGAGTCAAAATTTAACATGGGCTTCTATCAGCAGAAGCTGGGCAGTGTATTTGGTCAGGGAGTTATTTGTCATTCGGTTGACGGAGGGCATTTCTCAATGCTTTCAGGAGAAGGGGGACAGGAGGTATGTCATTATATCCATAGGCTGATCTCTTGAGGAGCCGTTAATTTTGTGGGGAACGGCAACCTCAATTTAGGTTAAGCTCCCGGCTTTGCCGGGAGCATACTCACACAGGTAAATCGCCCGATATCGTTATCGAGCCCGTTTTTCCGCTTGCGAGTTGCAAGGCAAACAAGCGGAATTAGATACAGGCCGGTAGCTAAAACAACAATGAAACGGCGATAGTTTATTTAAATAGGATTTAATAAAAATGATACTAAAAAATAATATTAAGCGTCCTTTCGCGTTTAATCGATTATTATGCAAGGCCATGATCCCTGCGGTTCTTTTGACCGGCGCCGGTTATAGCCATGCCAGTGATGTTGCTGCTAAAGCGACAAGTCATAATAAAGTGATGAAAGGCGAAAAAGCCGGCAATGCCGGTGATGTGAAAAACGAATCGTCTTATGTCTTATTTGAATCGGGGCAGGTCAGACCGCTGGCATTATCTGCCGATGGTTCGCGTTTATTCGCCGTTAATACCCCGGATAACCACTTAGAAATATATGATGTTACCGATAAGGGACTCAGCCATGTTTCCTCTGTGCCTGTGGGCATGGAACCGGTCGCGGTTGCGGTCAAATCTGACAGCGAAGTTTGGGTAGTTAACCATTTATCCGACAGTGTCAGTATTGTTGATCTGACTTTACCGGTTCCGGCAGTGAAAAAAACCTTACTGGTGGGGGATGAACCCCGGGATATCGTTTTCGCCGGACCAAATAAAGACAAAGCCTTTATCACCGCCGCTCACCGTGGTCAAAATGCTCCTTTTGATCCCCAGCTGCAAACGCCGGGCATAGGCCGGGCCGACGTCTGGGTGTTTGACTCAACTAAGCTGGGAGATGATCTTGGCGGTACACCACAAACCATTATTAATTTATTCAGCGATACCCCAAGGGCGCTGGCAGTCAGCCCAGACGGCAGCAAGGTTTATGCTGCGGCTTTCCAGTCGGGTAACCAAACCACGACCCTGAAAGCGGAAATGTTAAAAGGTGGCCTGGATAAAGCGGCACCCCATGTTGATATCAAGGGTAATGAGCAGCCTAAAACCGGTTTGATCGTTAAATATGTTGACGGTAACTGGGTTGATAACGGTGATCCCCTGACTAAGGCAGCGCCTAAAACCTGGAATGACAGGGTGCGTTTTTCCCTGCCGGATAAAGACGTTTTTGTTATCGATGCCATGGCCAAGACCCCTAAAGAAATAGAGTCGATCAGCCATGTGGGCACCACCTTGTTTAATATGGTGGTTAACCCTAAAAGCGGTAATGTTTACGTCTCCAACACTGATGCCCGTAACCATGTGCGTTTTGCCAGCTCAGGCGATCGCAGCGATACCCTGAGGGGTCACTTTGTTGAAAACCAGATCACCCTGATCTCCGGTGACAAGGTGAAGCCGCTGAACCTGAATAAACATATCACTTCCTATAATGAAAAACTCGGCACCCAAGCAGAGAATTACAGCAGTTTGTCTCAGCCGATGGAAATGGTCATTTCAAAAGACGGCGCCAAGCTTTACGTTGCCGCCTATGGTTCCAGCAAAATCGGTGTTTTTAATACCAAACAGTTAGAAGATGACTCCTTTGTGCCTAACGGCGACGATTACATTAAGCTTACCGGCGGTGGTCCAAGCGGTATTATTCTTGATGAAGGCAGAAACAAACTTTATACCTTGACCCGTTTTGATAATGCCATTGCCGAGGTTAATCTTGCTACCGGTAAGGAAACAGCCAAGGTGTTTATGCCTAACCCTGAGCCGGAAAGTGTTACCAAAGGACGTCCTTTCCTTTATGATGCGGCGTTAACTTCCAGCCGCGGGGATTCCGCCTGTGGTTCTTGTCATGTCTTTGGCGATATGGATCATCTGGCCTGGGATTTAGGTGATCCGGATGCTGCCGTTGCCGAGAGCCCCAACACTTACCTGGGTGTAGGACCTAAGTCGGAAATTAAAGACTTCTTCCACCCGATGAAGGGGCCTATGGTAACCCAGAGTTTACGTGGTTTACCGGGGCAGGGGCCGATGCACTGGCGCGGCGACCGTACCGGGGCTTCCAGAGATGAAGATGAAACCATCGAAGAGCAGGCGTTTGAAGACTTTAATATTGCCTTCGTCGACCTGCAGGGACGTGCTGAAGAATTAACCGAAGAAGAAATGCAACGACTGACCGACTTTGCCATGCAGCTGGAATATCCGCCTAACCCTATCCGGGCGCTGGATAACAGCCTGACGGAAAAACAGCATGCCGGTTTTAAAGAATATAATATCGGCGCCCAGATAGACCAGGGCATAGTTGACTGTAATACCTGTCACCAGATTGATCCTGCGGCCAAGCGATACGGCACCGTAGGTTTGATGAACATGTCTGTGGCGGATACCGGCCGTGCAGAAGACTTTAAGATCCCGCATTTACGGGCCTTATACCAAAAAGTAGGTATGTTCGGCAGCACCGGCGATGCCGAGAATGGCGAAGAGCACAAGGGAGATCAAATCCGCGGCTTCGGCTTTAACCATGACGGCGCCAGCCAGACGGTTTATGAAGTATTGTCGGAAGATATTTTTGAGTTTAATTCTGAAGAAGAAAAGCGTAATGTTGAGATCTTCAGTTATATGATCAACTCGAAATTAAACCCGATTGTCGGCCAGCAAATGACCTTAAACAAAGGCAACTATGGTGACAAAGTGGTACAGGAGCGCATCGACTTACTGGTGTCCCGCGCCAAGATTGAAAAACCTGTGCCTGAGTGTGACCTGATTGTTAAAGGTGTCATTGGCGGCGAAGCCCGCGGCGGTTTGATGCAGAGCAACGGCCTGTTTAAGTTGGACAGTATGTCTGACAGCTTAATATCCGATAAGAAGCTGAGAAAATTAGCTAAACAGGACGGAAACCACCTTACCTATACCTGTGTGCCCCCGGGATCAGGTCTGCGTATGGGCTTAGACAGAAATGAAGACGGTCACTTCGACCGGGATGAAGTTGCCCGCGTGGCCAAGGCCGGTGGTGCAAAGTAATCGCTGTCCGCTAAAGTGCAGGTAAACTAATCCGTGTGATTTTGTCAGTAACAGGTACTTTTCTCCCTGTTGCTTTCAATCACAGATATTTTTCCTTCGCCTTGTCCCGGGTCCGATAACGAATCGAAACATTCCGAAATCGGACCCGGGAACAGGGATTTGAATAAAAAGCGCAAAGGAATGCGGCTTTGCAGAGCGTTTTAATCTGGTATGACTTTTGCTCCGTTAGTGATGACTAAGACAATAACAGATAAAAAGGCCGGAACAGGCCATGGACAAGCGAAAGAGGAAGGCAGGGATGATAGCAACAGCAGATAAATTTTCGGGCAAGGGTAAATTCATATTTTGTTCCTTGTCTGCGCCGGAGTAAATGTTTGTCCGGTGCCAACATCGACGCTTGATCGCCTTGTTGGTCAAGCCAGTAAATTAAATAATGTGTTACACACAAGAATTAAAAATAACCAAAGGAAGTTAGAGATGGATTCCATTATTAAACTTAGCCAGCTCAGTAAAGTGTTTGAAACCGAAGAGTTGCAAACGCATGCATTAAAAGACATCAACCTGACCATCAATAAAGGTGATTATGTTTCTATCTCGGGTCCATCCGGTTGTGGTAAATCTACCTTACTCTCTATCCTGGGATTATTGGATATGCCGACGTCAGGACAATATTTTGTTGAAGGACGAGATGTTTCCCAACTGAGCCTGGATGAGGCGGCCGAGGTCAGAAATGAGAAAATTGGCTTTATATTTCAATCATTTAACTTGATAGATGAATTATCCGTATTTGATAATGTTGCCCTGCCGCTGCGCTACCACAGGGAAAAGCAAAGCGATGAGGCGATGAAAGAACGCGTGACCTGGTGTTTAGAGCAAGTGGGTATGACCCACCGTGCCAGCCACAAACCAAACCAACTTTCCGGTGGTCAGCAACAAAGGGTCGCCATTGCCCGTGCCCTGGTAGCTGATCCTGCTTTACTACTGGTGGATGAGCCTACCGGTAACCTGGACTCCAAAAGCGGCGACATGGTCATGGATGTGCTGGAGCGTTTGAATAAAAACGGCACCACCTTATGTATGGTTACCCATGATCCCCGCTATGCGGACATGGCTCGCACCCAGTTAAAACTGTCCGACGGTGTTATTTTTAATCCGGCTAACATGACACAGCAAAAGGTAGCGGTATGAGCACAGTACTTTATCAATACAAGCAGGCCTGGGCCGGCTTAAAAAAGACCCCGGGGTTTATTTTAAGTGTTGTTATCAGTATGGGGCTAACCTTAGGCGCACTGTTGTGTGTGTTGACGTTGGCGAATGTGTTGTTAAATGATCCGCTGCCGTATCCGGAGCAGGAAAGCTTATATAAAATTGACCAGTCGCTGATCAATGACAGCGGCGAGGAATGGGCGAAAGCCTATAATTACCCGGGCATGATGCACCTGTATAAAAAACAGGAAGCGTTCAGCGAGATAGGCTTGCTCTATTATGACTATAATATTGTCAGCTCGCTGGCGACCCAGCCAAATGTGAATACCACCTTTGTCACCCCGGGATGGGCGGACTTGTTCCAGGGCGAACTGGTGATGGGACGGCACTTTAGCGACAGTGAAGAAGTGAACACCCATAATCCTGTGGCAATATTGAGCTATCAAATGTGGCAGCAGGAATTTCAGGGGGCCGAAGATGTGCTCAGCAAAAGCCTGATCATCAATGATGTCAGTTTCCGTATCGTTGGCGTATTGGCACAATCCTTTGTTGAACCTGAAATTTATAATGTCGGTTATAAAACCCAGGTTTGGCTGCCATGGGACTTTAACCCCACCCCGGAGCGCGCGTTCCAGGCCTGGAATCGGGTACAGGAACCTATGCTGGTGGTCGGCAAGTTAAAACCCGGCCTGGTTGCTTCCCAGGTTGAGCAATCATTAACGACTATGATGGATGATACCTGGCAGCAGGCGGTTGTCGGCGATGAGTACTTTAACGGCTGGCGCATTGATATGTCGGTGCAGTCTTTAAAAAGTACGATCTTAGGGGATACCGAACGTACCATCTTATTATTAATTGCCGGTGTTGTCGGGCTGTTATTGATCGCTATTGCCAACATCAGTAACCTGTTTATGGCACGTACGGTGCAAAAACAGCGGGACCTGGCCATTTGTGCCTCTGTCGGGGCGAAAAAGCGCCATTTGTTTAACATGTTGTTTGCCGAAAGCAGCCTGCTGTTGTCGATGGCGTTATTGCTGGCGCTGCTGGTGGCACATACCGGTTTTGATATTATGCAAAGCCATTTAAGCGATGTTTTGCCGCGGGTGAACGAACTGAGCATCAACGGTTTTACCTTAGTGTCTGCGGTGATCTTAACCTTGCTTTGTGCCCTGGGCTTTACCGCCTTAAGTAACAATATGCTTAACTACAGAGCCCTTAATCTAGTGCTGCGCAGCAGCGGTAAAGGCACCAGCTTCCAGGTGGCCAAGTCAATCCGTCAGCTGCTTATTGTCAGTCAGGTGGCGATTGCCAGCTGTCTGGTTTTTGCCAACTTTAACCTGATTGAGCAGGCTTACTCTGTGATCAGCGCCCCTTATGGCTTTACCATGGAAAACCGCGTTTATGTCAGTGTGATGACCACCGGCACTAAAGCCGATAGCGAAGAAAAGTCTGTGGTGATGAGCCAGTTTGCCCAGCAGCTTGAACAATTGCCGCAGGTGCGCGGAGTCAGCCGCTCTGTCAGCCCGTTAAGAAATATGGGGAGCCGGGCGATCACTATGGAGGCTTCGAAACAGAAGATCACGCCTGAGCTGAAATATATTGATGATAAATATTTAAGCATGGTTGAGCAGCCGCTCTTGTACGGTAATACCTTTAGCCGGGAAGATATCCTGGATAATACCCCCGTGGTGCTGGTCAATGCCTCGTTTGCGAAAAGAGTATCAACAGATCTCCAGCAAGTGGTCGGTCAAACCCTGAGTTTTGGCGACGGCACTATCTATACCGTGATCGGTGTAGTGGCGGACACTATTATGCCGGGTACGACTGAGCCTAAGGTGCAACTGTTCAAGCATACCTCGATCAGAGGCGGCAGCTTTTTAATCGAGTTAGCCCCAGATTATGAGCTTAGCCGTGAACAGGCGGCGCAAATACTGCGCGGTATCAGCAGCCAGTACTCTTTATTTGAAATGAAGCCGTTAATGCAAACCCGTATGCGCATGCTCTTTAGCCAGTTCACTATGGCGATCACCAGTGCGTCACTGGCGTTAGTGACCTTCCTGCTGGCGAGCATCGGCCTTTATGGTATTTTAAGCTACACCACGCAATTACGCCGCTTTGAGTTGGGCACACGTATGGCGTTGGGGGCGAAACGCTTTGCCATTGTTGGCCTGGTGATCGGTGAAAATACTATGACAGTGGTGCTGGGCTTTATCGCTTCGGTGATCATACTCTTTAGCTTGTATATAGGTTTCTCGGCTGATCTAAATGCTTATATCGGCGATCAACTGATCCTTATCAGCGTGATAACCTTGTCTTTAATCACCTGGATCTGTCTGTTTGCCTGTTATTGGCCGGTCAGGGCCTATATCAATCGCCCGGTGATCAATACCCTGAGGGAGTGATCTCCGGCATAAGCCCAAGTGAGAGCCAGCAGGCTTTCACTTGCGCCCAGGCACGATAATAAAGCGCACGATAAAAAGATTGTAATAAAAAAGTGTAATAAAAAGAGTGCCATACCTAAGGGCGCACATCAGCAACCGGGCCGGATGCTTGTCATCCGGCCCGGCTCTGATACCCCATTGATTTATTAAGGCACAAAGCCGCAGCATGGCGCTGCTGTTGAACAAGCAAAGCAGTCAGGTTTTGTTTGCGCCCTTAATTTGATGTAAAAAGTAACAAGAACATGGATACAGATAATGAAAAAGTTTTATGAAACCCCGGTATTTGAGCCAGGCCAGGATGCAGAAAGCGAGCAATATTTACAAGTTTTTGAAGCCGGCAATTTTGACCTTGGCAAAATCAAAGCGGCGATAGAACAAAATCAGCTGGTTTTGGTCCGCGGCATGCCTTTTGAGCACGCCGGTGATTTATTCGGACAGCTGGTGGATCATTATGATTTAAGAGACTCCTACGATATTCAAATGCAGCTGGTGGCGCATATGATGGAAGACAGGGAGGCGGTTGATGATGTTGCCGTGACCGTTAACGAGCGGGGGCCGTTTCAGATGATCCAGTCTCATGCCGAAGGGGACAGCAGCTCGCCACTGGACTTATTTGGCCTGCATTGCCGGAAAAATGCCGTTGCAGGTGGCGAGAATATCCTTAGCCTGGTGGATCAAAATGCCGACCATTCGTTACTTAAGGCAAAAGAAAAAGCTATTGTCGGACGAAACCTTACCCCCGACAATATCAATGATTTGCGCGCCGAACATCTCGATGCCAAAGATGTTTTGGAAACATGCGATGGTGCGGTTCGGGTATTAAAAGAAACCGGCGCCGGTAAAGTGGTGGTCAGGACAGTGCCCCTGAGGCAGGAGAAATCTGCGATATCCGGGCAAGATCTGTATAGCCACTGGGATAATGTGACGGTTCACGATCATGCGTTTCACCAGCATCAGCATGAGCTGCTGCGCCACCTGGGTATACTCAATGAGGCCAAAGGTGAGCATTATGAAGGTTATATGCATGTGGAGGGGGATTCTGACTGGGCTCCGGCAGATACCCGAAGCGGTACGCCCGAGCAGATTGCTAACTTATATAGCTGCCATATTCTTTATAAAATGCAGGCGGATGACTTTTTGCTCTTTAATAACAAGGCCTGGTCGCATGCGGTGAATAACTGGGCGCCGGAAGAAGTCAGAAAGTTAACCGCCATGTACGCATAATAGCGCCCTCCGGCTTTTTGGCTCTTAGTTGACGGGAGTTTGGCCGGGTTTGTGCGCAGCTGAGCCTGTGTATTCAGGCTCGTTTATCAGGTTTGGTTTATTAGAAATGACAGCGGATAACATCTTCGTTATGCTCTGTTTATTCCGGGGCAAGTTGCCCCTATGTAAGGAGTCCGGAACTTGGACAAAGTTGATACCATTATCATAGGTGCCGGGGCTGTCGGTTTGGCAACGGCGGCGCAATTAAGCAAATATCAGGAAAATGTTTTAATCATTGATAAAAATGCTACTTTTGGCGAAGAAACCAGCAGCCGCAACAGTGAAGTGATCCATGCCGGCATTTATTATCCGCAAAACAGCTATAAGGCTAAATTGTGTGTTGCCGGTAAAGAAGCCTTATATGACTATTGCCGGCAACGCCATATTCCGTTTTATCCTTTGGGTAAACTGATTGTGGCGCAAAATGCCGATGAGGAAGCCTATTTACAGCAACTGTCAGATAATGCCAGTGCCAATGGCGTAAATGATCTTAGCTGGCAAAGCCGTAAAGCGCTGGCACAGCATTCCCCGGAATTATCGGCATCGGCGGCTTTATTGTCGCCGTCGACCGGCATTTTGGATGTACACGCCTATATGCAAAGTTTATTGGCTGAAGCGGAGCAAAATGGTGCTTTCTTTGTTGCCAGAACCCGGATGTTGTCGGCACAGCCAAACGAAAACGGCTTTGTCGTGACCCTGGACAGCCTGGGGGAAATTACCCGCTTGCAGTGCCGTTATTTAATTAACAGTGCCGGCTTACATAGTGAACAGGTGGCCCGAAAAATTGATGGTTTGTCCGGGCATCATATTCCGCCATTGCATTGGTGCCGGGGACATTATTTTTCTTATAGCGGCAAAAGTCCGTTTCAGCAGCTGATTTATCCGGTGCCGGAAGTCAATACCGTAGGCTTGGGGATCCATGCCACTTTGGATATGGGCGGGCAGTTAAAATTTGGTCCGGACAGCCAGTATATCGATGATCTTGATTACCAGGTGGATCCGCAGTTAAAAGAAAAATTTTGCCGGGCGATCAAACGTTATTTTCCCAAGCTGGATCCGGACAGGCTGCAACCGGCTTATAGCGGTATCCGCCCCAAATTACAGGGGCCGGGAGAGTCTTTTAAAGATTTTGTACTGCAGGATGAAAGCACGCATGATTTGCCGGGTTTGATCCAGTTATTCGGTATTGAATCCCCGGGTATTACTGCCAGTCTGGCTATCGCCTCACAGATCAGGGAGAAACTGGCCTTAGGCTGATATTATCTGGGAGGAGAAAGCAAAACGGCTCACCAAAGGTGAGCCGTTTGTCAAGTACGCTGCTATCGGCAGGTTAATACATGTTTATGCCGTGATAGCGCTTGAATCCAGTTGGTTTTCTTCGCTTTTATACTCAGCCAATTCATTCAAAAAATGTTTTTGGATCTCGGTAAAGTTGATATGGATACCGTCCTGTATGTCCGTATGACCCAGGTTGTAGCCTTTCTCAAACGCCCACTTTATGATCTCAACATCGTAAATTTTTTCCATAAGTCCATACACCTATTTTTTATTTGTTTTATCTTAAAGACCGTATGTGCATTTTGTCATAGTCAGCTTTTTGCGAAACTGTGAAAAATGACAGGTTTGGGCTTAAGGATCGTTTTTAGGATCGTTTTGATCCGGTTTTTTTCTTCAAATACTTGAGGTAATCACGATTAGATGCATTTTATGATATTTTTCTTACACTCATATCTGTTATAATTTTCGGCAAATTGCCCGGGTTGAAAAAAGTTGCGAAGGTTAAATAAAGAATGAATGTGTCTAAATCTGATCAGTTGATCCTCAGTAGTTTAAATAACCAAGAGAAATTACATGTAGAGTCATTCGATTATCAAACGGTATTTTTAAGTTCGGTCAAACCGGATCCCACCAACGCACGGTTTTTCCCCTGTATCTTTATTGATGACGGTCATGCCGAGTTGTTTACCAACCGTAAATTGTCGAAAAAAGAACTGGTTAATATCTATGAGGCTGAAGGGCATGTTTTAATCGGAAAATCTTGTCTGATCAACTGTTTAAAGCACGGTAGCAGCGACTGGACCAAAGCGAACCACACCATAGAATCTATTATGGAGCTGGGCAACAATATTTCGGTTTCCGAAATTATCCAGGTGCCGACCATTTATCCGCTGGAAAACGGGCAATATCAAATACTAACCGGGCACAGGCGCTTTTTTGCTTTGGTTTATTCCAAAGGTTATGGTTCAAATTCGCAATTTAAAATTTATGAAAGCAAACCACTGCTGACTAAAGTGAAGCAATTTCAAGAAAATGCCAGCAGGGAAGATTTGCCGCAATATGGTAAATTGTTGGCTTTTTTAAGTGCGCTTACTGAAATCGATATGGTCAATACCGCCCGGTTAAAAACCGGACAGAAAAAACTTACTATTAAAGAGACGGCGGCAAACCTTGGCATCTCTATGGGGGCTTTTGATAATTATAATGTCTTAACCCGCTATCCTTGTGTTGTTGATGCTTATGAGTCCGGGTTGAGCGCGTCTTTTGTCAAGGCGAAAAAAGTGGTGTTGACGGCAGAAGCCGAATATAAAGCCAAACACAATAAAACTGTGCTTAACGTCACCGATAAAAGAGAGATCAGCGAAGAAATCGAGTCGCGTTTGCTGGGCAAGAAGTCACAAAAAACAGGTGGTAAAAAATTAAGGTTTAAACCGATCGCCTCGCCGGCAACCGTAAAAACCTTGCTGACTTCAAATATCACCGAATTAGCAACCGGCATTGACTGGCAAAATGTTGACTGGCATGACCATAAGGCGGTCACGAATGTGATGGCTACCGTGATAGAGTTTCTCGAAAGCAGCGAAGGATAAATATCTGCTATTCCAGTTCGGGGCTGAGCCTGAAACTGACTCCGGATACGGCAAAAGCAATTAAAAAGGTGGCTGATATGGCATCAGCCGCTTGCTGTTTTTCCGGGGCCAGGGCCAGAGGAGAGAAGAACAAGTCTTAACTTTGGTTATTAAAGAAACAAACGGTGCGATTAATCGGACTATTTAGCAGAAGCTGTTGAAAGCCCGGCATAAAAAGAGGTATAGTGAATAAAATCAAATATTGGCTTCTTGCTGATAAGAAGCAGATCTCTACTTTATCTTTCGTTAAGTGTTTCTCTCCATTGAGCGGAAATATCATCTTAAGCTGATAAAAGCTATGGACTGGCAGGCTAACCGGTTTCTCCGGTTATTAGGCAAACTTGGAGCAGGAGATTATCAGGGAAGATGTGAATTTAGATTATCAAATTAACACCATAAGGGGTTAACAAATTGTCATACCAAGGGGTATACCAACTTAATGAAGCTACAGGACAGTTGGCTCTGTTAAGTTTTGCGGCAGTTGAGCTGCCGTCTTTGAACATGTTAAGGAAAGAAATGCTAAGGATTTGCTATAAAAAGTTCCTCGCTTCATGCAAAGAAAATTTGTATGGATTACTGATTAACGGTGATGAGGCGAGAATTGAGTTTTTTGCATTAATGAAACTCTGTCATGATAAAATCAGTTGTGCGAAAACCGGTAACCAGTTGTTTACGGCGATTATGTTGCCGAACCTGTTATTGCAAAAGCCCGGTTATAAGCTGCATATATTAGATAAATTTAATGCGGTGCATTTCGCTTTTTCTGAGTTTATTCAAGTGACCATAGGACAGAAAACCTTTTGGCACGCTGATAAAGTTGAAAAAAGGCATGAATTGCTGGAGCAAAATAGTTTGCGAAGAACAAAAATATTGGATGCTGTCACTGACGTTATTGAACTTATGCCGTGGGAAAGCCGCCTGGCGGTAGAGCAAAAGTACCGGGATTATTTAGAAATTGATCAACTGGACTCTCTGGAGCGAAAGTTATCCTTGATTTTACGCCCCTGATCCGGGCTTAAGCAAACTTGGTGTGATACCGCTTAGCGTTGCCGTAAGAGCGAATATCTCATGCATGAGACTGACTGAAATTTATAGGGGAGCCTGGTTGTTAAACCCTAATGCTCCTCCCTGATATTGGGCAATAGCCCGGCTCCAAAGAGCCGGGGTTTTCCTGTTGCTATCAAGATGAGTTATGGCAACAGTTCAATTCTCAGCGGATCCATGCTGGGGTTGCAATCCCACTTGCCGTTGCGTTCGCCGCCAAGCAGGTCATTGTCCCATTCCAGGCCACAGACACTATTGCCTACTTCGGCGGTAATGGTGCTGTTGTTGACATCGCCGTTAAGGTTTAAGATCAGGAGATCGCCTGCCGTATTTTGATCAAATTTGGCATTGCGCTCGCCGCCGATAAGGTCGGCGTCCCACTCCAATGCACCTTTGCCGTTTTGGGCCACCAAGGTTGCGAAAACTTGTTTATTGCCGTTGGTTAATTGCCGGACATTGGTTACTTTCAAAATCATCGGATCTGCCCGGCCGGCGCAGTCCCATTTGGCATTGCGCTCGTTGAAAATTAAATCCGCATCCCATTCCAAACCGCAGACAGTGCCCTTGGCATTGGCGGTGATCAACACATTATATTCCTGGTTGGCGACCAGCTCTGAAGCCGAGCTTAAATAAACCGGCAGGTCGTTGTTGATAATACGCTTGATTTCCAGGCCGGTTCCCTGATTATAGATAGTGCGGATTTCATCCAGGGTTAATGCCCGGCGCCATATCGCCATATCATCGAGATCCGCTTTTAAGTTATAGCGGTAGCTGCCGGTGCCGTCCTGGCCGATATTCCAGTTAAGTGACGAGGTTAAATCGCCGACATCCTGGATACCGCCGGCAATGATATGCAATCTGCCCTGCGGACTCCCCGCGTATAAGGTGGCGACCCCGTCCCGGTCAAAGCTTGCCGCCAGCAACCACCAGCCGTTAAAGGTATAATCGATGGGATCTATGTCTTTACGATCGCCGGAGTCGGAGGCTAGGTTGATGCCGACATCGTCGCCATTGCCTTCATTGGCGAGCAAGAGGGTGCCGCGGTTGGCGCCGCTGTTCCAGTTTTTATTGCCGATGATCACGGGATCGCCGAATTGATCGCCGCTGACCCGGTACCAGGTTAACAGGGTAAAGTCGGTGTCATAGTCAAAATCCAGCGCCCGGGGTTTGCCCAGGGTTAAATATTCATCACTGCCGTTAATGGCGAGGTGTTGGCCGAACTTGCCGTCGCCGCTTACTGCCGGGCTGCCGCCGCCGACTGTAGCGTGTAACTCTTGTCCCGAATGATCCCGGTAATCCCCTTCAAAAGGCAGGTAGGTAATCAGGTCTTGTTGTAATAACGTGGGCGCCTGGGCCAAGGTTTGGCTGCCCCTGACTTTACCGTCGATATGCCCAGGAACGGCAACACCCATATGAGACAGGGCGGTGGGGGCGGCGTCATAGTTATGGGGAATGTCGGCTAAATAGCCCTGACCGACGGCTTTGGATGCCACTAAAAAAGGAATGGTATAGTTATCTGCCGCATGAATACCATGGGAGGAGCCGCGTCCGCCGTGATCTGAGGTGATGACGATTTGCCAGTGCTCGTCGGTAAAACCTGGCCTGTTTTTTATGGCCGATAGCAGCTGGCCGATTTGTCCGTCAACCGAGGTGATTTCATCGGTATAACCCTGATCATCTGCAGTAAAGCAGCAACTGTGACCGGCATGGTCGACATCATCGAGAAATAAAAAAATGGCATCCGGGCTGCTGCCCAAAGGCCAGTTTGTGTCGGAATAGCTGCCGTTAAGCATGTTGACGGCATTTTTGATATTGCCGGCATCGTCCGAGTCGATTTTAACATCGGCGCTGTTGGTGATTTGCATATCCGTGCCCCAGGTCACCAGGTAGGCGGTATTAAGGGACGGGTCGTGGTTTTCAATCAGAGTTTGATAATGGGGATAATCACCGTAACGGCCACTACCGACATCAGAGTTACCGGTGACGCCGCTTTTTGTTGAGGTGACGCCGGTCATGATGCCAACATGGTTGGGGCCGCTATTGGGGGCGGCATCTGACATGGTTTGGGCATAATGGGCGAAAGCTCCCCGGTAGCCGCTTGCCCAGGTACCCTTGATTAATTTATCGATATTCGGGGTGGCGGCATTCTCAATACCATCGCCGCGTAAGCCGTCAATGGCGATGACTAAAGAATGTTGACCGGCTAAAGCCGATGCCGAGGTTAGCAGCATATAGGCCCCTAAGCCAAGGCCGGTATTAGCCGTGCTTTTGAGCCGCTTTTTCATCTTTTGGCTGAAGGTTCCATCTGCTCGCGTTTGTTTGGTTTTCGTTTTCACTTTATTGCCTCATGCTGGATTAAGTAAATGTTTTATTTGGTCTAGACCAATATGAATTTACGTGAACTTAATGACGACCATATGATGATTTAATGAACAATGGCATCTGTGCCTTAAAGATTGTCTTTAAGTTATTGCTTTGTCTTTATTTCTACGGACAAGCAAAGTGCTTGCTGGGAACAGGTGATGCCGTAAAAGGAAGCGGACCAGCCAGCAACAGGCGAATATGACAATTTGATGAAGACTGCGGTGCGGGTATTTAAAGATAGCATCACTTTGAACATAATTGGTCTATACCAATTTTAAGGAAAGATCATGCAACATTATTTATTATTAACCCCGGGACCGTTAACGACATCTGATACCGTCAAGCAGGCCATGCTTAAAGACTGGTGTACCTGGGATGACGACTATAACCTTGAGGTGGTACAAAAAATCCGCCAAAACTTGCTAACCCTTGCCGTTTCAGCAAATACGCCGGATGAAAGCAATCGCTACACTAGCGTATTGATGCAGGGCAGCGGCACCGCCAGTGTCGAAGCCGTGATCGGCAGTGCAATAGGCAAGCAGGATAAGCTGTTGGTGATCAACAATGGCGCTTATGGCGAGCGTATCGCCGAAATTGCCCGATACCTGGAGATTAAACACCAGGTGATCACTTTCGGTGAAACGCAATTGCCGGATATGGCGGTGATTGAAGATGTCCTGGCAACAGATCCGGCGATAACGCATGTTGCCATGGTGCATTGTGAAACCACCACCGGCATGCTGAACCCGCTTGAGACGACGGCGAAGTTATGCCAAAAATATCACAAGGTGTTTATTCTCGATGCCATGTCGAGTTTTGGCGGTATTGAATTTGATCTTGCTGCCCTTGATATCGGTTTTATGATCAGCTCCGCCAATAAATGTATTCAGGGGGTGCCGGGCTTTGGTTTTGTGATCGCCAAAACCGAGCTGCTTCAGCAGTGCCGGGGCCAGGCGCGCTCATTAAGTTTAGACTTATACGCCCAATGGCATACCATGGAAAGCGCCAACGGTAAATGGCGCTTTACTTCACCGACCCATGTGGTCAGGGCATTCGCTCAGGCATTAACCGAACTTGAGCTTGAAGGGGGGATAAGCGCGCGGGCGGGGCGCTACCGGAAAAATCAGCAGTTATTGGTGGCCGGGATGCGTGAGTTAGGATTTACGCCTTTATTAAATGATAAGTTGCACTCGCCGATTATTACCTCGTTTTATTCGCCGGACAGTAATAATTATCAGTTTTCGGAGTTTTACCGGCGGTTAAAAACCAAGGGTTTTGTCATTTATCCGGGTAAAGTTTCAGATGCCGATTGTTTCCGTATCGGTAATATCGGCGAAATATATCCCGGTGATATTGAACGTTTACTTGCTGCCATTGCCCAGGCTAAGTATTGGTAGCATGAGTCTAAAAAGTTAATAAATGTCTGCTTAACCTGAGTAAAAGAGCCTGATAAGGGAAAACTTAGCAGGCCTGCTGATATTTAAGTTTTTGTTAGTTTTTAAGTTTTCTTCTTGCCAGGCGCATAAGGGCCAAAGCAGAAATAAACAGCAATAATACCGGCGGTTCAGGCACCAGGGCACCGCCGCCATTTATCGAAATACGTTCGACAACAAAGCCGGATTGCTCCCCCTGGTTGTGATTAAATGAAAATGCGCTGAATAAACCGGAATAATTAAAAATACCTGCGCCGTTATTGATGGTGGAGATAATGGTGTTGTTTTCGAACCTGGTGCCGTTGACATTGGTATGATTGATATTCACCGGGTTGCTGTCTGCGGTAAAGTTGAACATGGTTTCAACCGGAAGCGGCCCGGTACTGCTAAAGGCAGTAAAGGCAATTTCAATAGATTGGATCACTTCTGAAAAGGAGAAAGTATAGCTGGCAGAGCTGTGATCTTCTCCGAGCCAAAGTCCTTGATACTGCCCTGCATTAATAAAGTCGATGTCTCCCCCGACAGTTGTGGTGGTAAGGGTGATGCCACCGACGGTAACCGGATTGCCGGAAATTAAATCAGCACCGGTAAAGGTGATAACACTTGCCCTTGCGTTTAAAGAGAGCAGTACCAGGGTTGTAAGTAAAATACTTTTATAAAATTTTATCAATACATCTTTCATTGTTTTATTCTTCCTTGTTATTTTTTATTAAAAATTTCGAAAGCACCTGAATGTCAGGCAGGTTCGGGAGGCAGAATAGGAAAAGTGACTTCGAAAGTCGATATAAAAATAACGGCAAAAGATGTTTTTTAAACACTAAAACGAATAGGTCAAAAATCGGCTGCTAGTGGTTGTCTACTTAATACGCTATTGATAGAGTTTCAGACAAACCCCTTATTTTTCAGCTTGTTTAATATCTGCTGACAGTTATCTGTTACCAGATCTCTTAATAGTCTGACCTTAGGGGTGATGGATTGTTTACTCGGACAAATCAGCCACAGCTCTGTTGGTGTTGGCCGGTATTGCGGCATCAGTGAGACCACCTTTTGTGTCAGCAAATCTTCGGACATATCGATGGCCGACTTGAGTGCGAGTCCTTTACCGGCCACACACCATCGCCTGACCAGATCGCCGTCATTGGCCACCCGGTTTCCTGTTATTTTGGCGCTATAAATATGCTTGTCGCGGGTAAACTTCCAGGTATCGTGGACAATGCCGCTCAATTGATAAAACAGTCCGTTGTGGGCTGGTAATTCCCTGGGGTGTTCGGGAGCTGAGTGGGCGCTTACATATGACGGCGATGCACATAACACCCGGGGCACTTCACAAATTTTAAAACCGTACAGGTTTGAGTCGGTAGGGGAGCCGTATCTGAGGGCGACATCGACGCTGTCCCGGTAAAAGTCCAGGGTATGGTCATTTAAAATCAACTTAAGGGTTAACTGCGGATGTTGTTCGGCTAATTTATCAAGCCAGGGCATGATGAAATTTCGTCCCAGATCTGATGAAGTGGTTAAGCGTAATTCACCATTTATTTCATCCTGATCGGACAGTAAATTTTGTTGTGCGTTGTTAAGTATTTCCAGGGCATGAATGCATTGGGGCAGGTATCTTTCTCCCATCACCGACAGCCGCAATTGCCGGGTGGAGCGTATAAACAGTTCAAAGCCCAGTTGTTTTTCAACCCTTTTTATTGCCGCACTTGCCCTGGCAACCTGCATGTCTAAATTTGTTGCCGCGGCGGTAATACTGCCTAGCTCTGCGGTTTTAATAATAATTTCCAGGTCTGAGAGCAGCATTATTGTCAAATCTTCTTTGAGAGTGTGATGTTCATTATCATGTTATTTAATTAAAGAAGAAAGCCCGAACTTCTGTTTTATGAGCAGCCGCCAGCCTTAATCAACGGCTGGCGATAAGGTTAGCCGGTTAATGCCTTTGCTTTATTGTCAAAAAATATTTGAAAGTAATTCAAGGATTGACCTGTTTATAACAGGGTTAACTATCACTATGATATGCACAGTCAAGATAAACAACTGATTTAAGGAATCCCCCATGACGACATTAACGATAGTGGCAAACATCATAGCCAAAGCGGACAAAATCGAGCTGGTAAAGACGGAGCTGTTAAAACTTATCGATATTACCCGAACTGAAGCGGGTTGCATTAACTACGATTTGCATCAGGATAACGAAAATCCTGCACATTTTATGTTTTATGAGAACTGGCAGACACGTGAACTTTGGCAGCAACATATGAATAACCAACACCTGGCTGATTATATGGCGGCCACCGAAGGCGCCGTTGAAAGCTTTACTTTAAATGAAATGACAAAAATTGCCTGAGTACCTGCTAAATAAAGAGATTAACCGGTATTTACCGGTGAGATGCATCCGCTTTTGCAAATAAGCTGAGCGCTGTCCTTGATTATCGGCTTTACCGTAACCATTTACAGCCTAATAAGATAATGTTGCAAAGCACTAATGGCAGTCAAATGCATAGCTAAAAATGACTGCCCTGGCTGTATATATGGCTTATAGCGCCATACCAAGTAAATGAATGGAGAATAAAATGACACACCCGATTATTGCCGATCTGGAAAAACGTTATACGACGAAAAAGTATGATCCGTCAAAACGCGTATCCCAGGAAGATTTAGAGGTAATTTATGAAGCGATCAGGCTTTCTGCATCCTCCATTAACTCTCAGCCGTGGAAATTCATCGTCATTGAAAGCGATGAAGCCAAGCAGCGGATGCATGATACTTTTGCCAATAAATTCCAGTTTAACCAGCCCCATATTAAAGCCGGTTCTCATGTGATTTTGTTTGCCCATAACCCAAAATATACCCGCGAAGATTATGCCAAGGTGGTTGATAAAGGCATTGCGGATAAGCGCATTAAAGCCGAAGATCGCGAGCAGGCGTTTGGCGGTTTTGCCTTTGCCGACTTAAATACCGATGAAGCCGGTAGTAATGCAGCCTGGACCAAGTCTCAGACTTATCTGGCGCTGGGTAATACCCTGCATGTGCTGGCGCGCCTTGGTATCGACTCAACGACCATGGAAGGGGTTGACAGTGAAATGATCGGCGAGATTTTTGCGAAAGAACTCGACGGTTATCAATGTGAGGTGGCGTTAGTTATCGGTTATCACCACACTGAAGAAGATTATAACGCGCCGCTGCCTAAGTCCCGTTTAGCCCGGGAGCAGGTGCTTCAGGTTTTATAATTTGCCCTCGTTGCTATGATGAAAGATGAGCTTAGATCTGATAAAACATGGATTAGATCTAAGCGCATTCATATCAAGGTTGCCATATAGGCGCAGGTGACTTGTGCCTGCGCTTGCCTCTACCAGGAATAGACTCACTTCAATAAATGATAGTCTTTCAAACGAAACCATTTACGTGAAAAAATAAAATTGACCACAGACTCAGGCGACAGACTGGTGACCTCACCCGTCATATTTTTTCTATAAAATGCGCTGCAGTTACTCCTTTGCCAAACCGTTAATTTCATGGTGTTTTTCATTTTTGTCACGTATTCACTTTGAATATGGCTTCTGACATCAATGGCCTTGATGTTGTTATCCCGTTTTACCGCACAAATCGCTTTAATGGTGTAGTTCACCATTGCCTCCATATAACACAGCTGTGAACTGTGGCCCGTGCCCGTGTTGGGGCCGTTTACTTTAAAATAGTTGGGGTAGCCAGAAACTGTGATGCCCTTATACGAGACCGCCTCATTTTCCCACTCACTGTTCAGGTGACGGCCACCACTGCCGTATACATCAAAGGTGAGCGCCTTTTTCATATCTGAGTAGGCAAAAAAACCGGTCGCATAAACGATAATGTCCAAGGGGATATCCTGACCGTCTTTTGTTCGGATCCCCGTAGGCGTGATGCTTTCTATGCCGCTGATATCCACATCAACGTTATCCCGGGAAAGTGCCGGCAGGTAGCGGTTTGACGGGATGACTCGTCTGCCGCCCAATTCATAGTCGGGCATCATGTGCTGGCGCAGTTTTTCATCATCGATATATTTTTCGAGATTTTTTCTTAGTGTTCGCGCATAAAGGTACTTAATGAAGCCGGTAATTTTTGAGGTGAACGGATAGCGGCGAAATGCAGCAAAGCGTATCTCGTGATAACTAAATATCATTAAACGTTTGAGGTGGCGTATGCCCGGCAAGTTGCTAATAAAACGCTCTGCTGAGCTGTAAGTTCGGTCTGAGCGCGGAATGATCCACTGCGCCTTGCCCATAAACACGGTGAGCTTATCTACCTGGTCTGCAATGGCCGGCACTACCTGGGCCGCCGAGCAGCCGGAGCCAATAATACCAACACGCTTTCCTTGATAGGGAACACTGTGATCCCACTGCGCGGTATGGAATTTTTTCCCTTGAAATGACTCAGCCCCGTTGATGTCTGGTGTTTTCGGATTTGCCAGTACGCCGCTGGTATCTATGATGAAACGGGCGTTATAGTGCTCGCCTGACTTTGTTTCCACATGCCATAAACACTCGCTGTCGTTATAGGTGAGCTTAGTGACGGATTGATTGGTTTTTGTGTGTTTTCTGATATTAAATTTATCAATAATGTAGTTGGTATATTCGAGCAATTCGCTTTGCGGGGAATATCTTTTTTTAAATTTATAGGGAATAAAGGAAATAGAATACAAACCGGTTGGAATGTCTACCTCGGCTCCCGGGTACGAGTTGTCCCGCCAGGTGCCGCCTATATCAGCACCTCGCTCTAACAGGACAAAATCATGATTGTTTTTTTTCTGCAAACCTATCGCTGCGAGCAAACCTGAAAAGCCTGTGCCGATAATGACGGTTTCAAAATACTGCGCATCTTTTTTCATAAATTACTTCCTCTCGCTTTCCCGGGATTTATATCTTCTATCCAATCAACAGCCTGTAGCCGTTATGCCTAAAGCAGGCGAAAACCAATTAAAAATGAGGTTGTCTCTTGGAAAGATAGAAACAGTTTAAATTCACTTCATTGGTTTGTAGTTTAGGAGGGGAAACTTAAGAGAAGCTTAAGTTTGCCTGATGATAGTTTAAGGTGCAGTAATGTTGTTGGTATCAGCTGTATAAGGCTTGTGGCTGATACCTGGATCGGGAGTGCTTGCATGAGCTAAGGCAAGTCATTAGGCGTGGACTTCCAATTATTCAGCCATTTTTTACCTTCTGAAAAATACAGGTAACTTATCTTGATATGGTGGATACCGAAGAGTGGTGGGTACAATAGTACTCATTTTTATCGTGACAGGTACTATAGTACTCATTATAATAAAATCCGAAATAATGATTTGCTCCGGCCTTTAACCAATAAACAGTTACTAGTGAGCTTACTAAGAGCCAGTGAAAAGCCAATACCAAATTTAAGTAAAGCTTTTTATAACCGTTGTATTGACCGGTTCTGGATTTATGTCTGTATTTGTCGGATTTAATTGAGAAAATAATTATAGAGGGAATTTATATGTTTGATATTATGGGTGAGGATTTGCGTTGTATACGCCTGAGTGTAGATAAAACTACCAGGGAAATGGCAAAAAAAGCAGGAGTCAGCCGTGTTACCTATGAAAACTGGGAAACCGGTGTTGGCGAGCCAAGGATGAATCAATTTCTCGATATCAGTCATGCTTGTTCGTTGAATATGGCTCCCTTGTTTGAGCAAATCTCGACACTTAGAGATCAATTTAATGAAAGGGACGAAAATGAAACACTTCGAAAAGTTCGTAAACGCGCCTCAAGCAGGCTCAAAACTTGATAGCTCAATTAACTTCACTGCAAACATGCTGGCGGGTATTTCCGGCGGCGTAGGCAGTAGCGGTGATACAGGACCTAGACCACAGGCCGCCACCTCGTTGGCGGATGACAACAACGAAACTTTATTATCGGCCACCAGCAACTAAAGCTGATTCAACCGTAAGCAGGATCACTACCTGCTTAAACAAGCTTTGCCAGAGTAATTTTACTTGCTGCATGCTTGTCCGGAGAAAAATAGCTGCTAGCGCCGCTGGTCCGATAGTCGAATAAATCCAAATTCAAAATAAGGATAATTATGAAGACTCAAGCTGTTTTTTTCCGGGGACTATTTTACCCGCAACAAGATCCACAACAATACCAGTCTGCGCACTTATACCAGCAACTTTGCCCGCCGGGGAAACAAGTTGTAAGTCCCGCTCAGGGAGGGAGTTTGCTATGAGTGCTGTAAAAACGGAAGGTATATTCAAACTGGCATTGATCATTGCCATCGTCACTTTTGCTATTGTCAGTAGAAACACTTTGTTGATCACCACTGTGTTCAGTGTAAGCATATTCGCGATAATGTTTATTAACCGTGACGATATCAATATCGTGCATTTATGTGCCGGTTTCATCATTATAAAGGTCATCGAAAGAGCCATTTTTATCTTTGCTATTGAACCCGGTTTCAGTGAGGTTTATACCGATGAAACTAGAAGTGCCCTCTGGCTAAATGCAACGATATTTACCACTCATTTTATCATCGACTTGGCTCTATTTTATATGGTATTGCTTAGAGCTCCTTTTACCCGTGCCAGGCTGAACGCTAAAAATAAACCCATCGATAAGGTGCGTCTATACAAGGCCGAAGTTGCCTTTGCCAGCCTGTTTTCAGTATTTATGTTTGTTGATTTATTGGCACTGGTTGAGAACTTTATCCGTCACCTGGATGAAATCGGTTTCAGTATGGAAGTCGCTCAAATTTTTTCTGGCTGGAACTGGGTTTATTACGGCTATCTGGATATGAAAAGTATGCTTACCGGCTGTGCCTTTATGTTGCTATGGTCTATGTCTACGGAACTTTCCCGTGAGCAATACCATCGTCAATTTGAGTTAAACGCTTAACGAGCTTTATTGCGTGATATCATCGCTGCTGTTGTCGCAGTTGCTCTTGCAAATATGAATAAAAAGCTAGCCGGATTTCAGCATCACGAAATCCGGCAAACAATGCCAAGATTTCTTATAAATCAATACTTTATGATTCAATAATAATGAACTTAAACCTGGGGTGGAAATAAGCCGCAGTCAGGTAAAAAATCGTGCTTATTTTTCATAATAAACCAACGGTAACTGTCGATTTATCCAGCATTTTGTACTATAGATAAAGGACGAAATAACAACCAGAGGAGATACGCCAAAAGCGCTTGATGACCTAACAAATAAACGAAATGAGCGCTGCCCCTGAGTGCGACCACACCCAGAAGCAGCTAACCACAACCGATAACAAGGGTATCCATTATGGCTAAAGTTAATGATAAGCCAGAGTTTTTCTCGGTTAAAGTTTTTTTAACAACTAAAGCTGACAGCATAGCCTGCCGCCAGTGGTTAAAAGTTCGCAGCAATAACCACCACCCCATACACTCCCGCCGTTATACCCGGCAAGTAAAGGCAGCAAATAACTCACTTGCCATGGTAAAAAGAGGGCAGTGTTATGTCTGACTCAACAGCCAAACCCGAAACAAAAGCCACTAAAAAAGGCACGCCGGCCGAAAATGTGGACGCAGAAGCTGCCGAAGAAAGGGACACTGCAAAACAGCTCAAAACCGACATGTTACTGCTGTGCGATCAATTCTCCCAATTCAGCGAAGAATGCGCCTTTATTTGCGACGCCTTCGCCGCAATAGTCAGGGAGCCGGAAGCTCTGGACGAAGCCACCATTGCTGGTTTCAGCCATTACAGCATTTGGCTCAAAGATCAGGTAGCAGGCTTTAAACACAAAATACACAAGGTTCATCAGGGCTTGAACCAATAACCATGACTGCTCCCGGAGATGGATTACCTGGGGCAGTGCTATCTTGAAAACTGAGCATTTGTTAACCCCGGGCACTTGCCAGTTATTTATAGACATAGTTCTCTCTGTACAGCTTTATGCTTTGCTATTCTAAGGAGCCCTTTATAAGTCATGCCCTGGCAGCTTTCATTTACTTTGCTTAGTTTTAGCATAGGAGGGTTTCAAGATTATCTGCTAGTTCGGTGAATTCATTTATTCGATCTTTGAAAAATAACTCTCCATTTTCAATTTTCATTTCAAAAACCTAAATTCCGCGAAAATATAAATATAGAGGAATAAAATGTGTATTAAAACTTCAAGATTATTTATAACTCTTTACAGGTAAGTTCAGGTGAATTCCGTACTGATGCTTGCGCTTTTTCAGGCTGCGGAAGATCAGTGAAGTGTCCTCAATCAGTACCCGAAGATAAACCAGGTCCAACGCCTCCCGGGGCAGCAGCCGGTATAATGCACACCATACGCTTGACCGGCGACTCGTCATTTGCCGCTTTTAAGAACCTGTCCCGCTCTGGAGCAGTCAGATATAGGCGCACGCCGGTCGGGCTGAATAGCCGCATTTCCGGGCTGTTTTCTTCAGAACTCATAATTGAAACACTTCTCTAGGGAAGTGTTTCAATTTTAGTCAGGGATCGGGTTATTTGGTAAGATTGGCGCCGGTAACCGGTTGATCTTCTGCGCCGAGGTGAAATACTCGGGGGGATTCTGTACCATCAATTTTCAGATCTAATTTTTAATGTAAAAATATCAACTTGATACATCTTGATTAATATTCTCCTACTCTGTCAAAATACTTAATTCTATTGATACCTTGACAGGGCTGGTGATGACAGGACAACTTCAACAGGACGTAATTAATTTAGATACATTATTGAATGCAAACGAACAGAAACTAACAACTCTATTAGCTTCAAAACAGCATTTATCAATTTGCCATCACGATGATATATATTCATACGTCATTATTAACAAGCCAGAGGACTTCTCTTTACATATTAAAGCCATGACCTTACATGAGTCTAAACAACGCCAATCAAAGGCACTTGTTATCGAACCATATAATATTCGTGCCATCGTCAATATAGAGATCAATGTTAATATAGAAATTGAAAACTGGTTAAATAATTGTAGCGGTACCATCTTTTTAAGAAAGGTTCATTTAAATAGATATGAGAACAATCAATATCTCTATTTTACAAACTGCCACTTTAGGGAATGGGTTTCTTTTGGCAATTCACAGGTCAAACAACCACAACGTCTGCACTTAGAGTCCTGCACATTCCAAAACCTTCTTAACATAGTTTCTACATTTGAGTTTATCGATATTTCCAGAACTGTAATTAAGGGGCAAGGACTAATGCTTCAAAATATTACTGGAGGCCAATTAGCAATTCGAGATTCAGATATAACCATCAATATTCAAAACAGTGAACTTAAAAAATTCATTATTAGTAAATGTAAGATTGAAAACTTGTTTGTTTTTCGCACATTTATCGATAGAGCATTTGATATTTCGCACGCTACTCTTAAAAAGAATGGATACTTAAAAATAGACGAATTACTACATAGTGGTTCTGGACGCATTGACTTTGAGGATATTAAAGGGCGGGTTCAACTATCTGAAGTAAACTTATCCAACACAACAGTAAATATCGCCACGATGACCGAAAGAAATTATGAGCCATTTTATGTCAAACAGGGGAATTCTGTAGATTATAGCAGCACATTAATGAATTTTAATATTCTTCATACCTGGGCAAAAAATTGCGAAGAAAAGAAATACTCTCTGGACATTGAGTTTATTATTGGCAAGCTTTCAAGACAAAGAGCGCAGAATGAAAATGATAAAAAGTCAGGCGTCGCAAAGTGGTTCAACAAATTAATTCGCTATCCTCTCCACTGGGTTATTTATGAGAAAGCTTTAGGATACTTTTGTAAATGGCAGAATATTTTATTCACTATCTTGTCTACTATTACTATTTTTGCGGTTATTTATCTGTTTAGCTTTAAAGATACGACACCTGTTAAAAGCCTTTATTTTAGTTTAATAACATTTACTACTGTAGGATATGGAGATATATCTCCAGAAAAAGATAATTCCCTACTAATGTTAACAGCAGGTATAGAAGGGTTATTAGGCGTTATACTCATTTCATTTCTGACAGTTACAATTGTTAGGCGATATGTAAAGTAGTTCGGGAGCATAAACCGAATCTATGCTTGCCAAGTTTATCATGGTAGCTGTACTTTCATCAGTATGAGGCTGATATTCATTATTGTACTCCGGTGTGTCTATATAACGGCTTATGGCATGAAGTAATTGTTAGTGAATATTGTTACTAACGTCCATTGTGCATACTTTCGAATATCACAGTTCTTAGTGGATTTATCTCTTAGACCAACAGCCTGAACACTCTGCGGGAAAGTGTTTCAAGGGCCGCGGCCCGGTTAACTGAGCTGGCCGCTCCCAGGCTTACCTGCCAGGTGTGCCCGGCTTTCAACTATTCTTTGTTGTGCCTTGGCGTTACGAAACTGCTGCATATGATGTAGGCTACCAGATTCATCCTCTAAGTCGCCCAGCTGGGCTTTATATTCCGCAATACAGACATCTATCTCTGCCACGCTTCGGCATGTCTGGCAGCGCCGAAAAATGATCTGTAACTCGTCTGATATAGCCATAAAGGCTTTGCTATAAAGCTTCATTTCCCTTCCATTGGTTCAGCTTGCGCCTGTATTTTTATATTTTTCAGCGATAATGGTTTATTGTTGTCGACAATACTGATCCGCTCGTTTTTCTTAAATCCCTTCTTTGAGGTAAGCATTTCATAGCCTGCCGCTGCTAGAGCTTCAGTGAACTGCCCCAGAGTAAACTTAGGCTCAAGCCCTTGGTTCTTCCAATATCTCATTTTTTGATCCGCATTTTTTCTGAGTTTTTCAAAATAGACAGATCGGCCGCCAACCTGTATGGATAAATTATCTAGTGTTACCGGGGCGTTGTTATCTTTGAGGGAAAAATGCTTTTTCTTGTCGGGCGGGGTGTTCTTGATTAGTTCATAGATATCATCGGCTGTGATAAGTATCTGGTTATATCTTCGGCTCAATGTTTCATGATGATATTTAGCCTGGGTTTTTAGCTTACCCTCAAGCTTATAGGCTTGGTATTCTTCAAATGAAAAGCTCCTGAGGTTATCCAAAGTAATAGGCTTGGTTCGGTCCAATACAAGCACTTTACCTGGTGGGTTTTCGAAATAAACAGAAAACAGGGGAGCAAGTACATCAGTGCTCAAGTCGCACTTAAAGCCGGTCCTGTTCCAACGTGATCGGATTTCTGATGCCCTTTTCTTAGCTTTATCCATCCACCTATTCCTTTTAGCTTCCATATTAAAGAAAGATAACCGGCGATCTCGAGTTTTTAAAGTTAATCCTGGGGTAAAAAGTTGCCTTAACATTCAATTTTGGGGATATCCTGCCAACTGTTGGGCTTGCCTAGGGGCCATTTCCTGGTGGCCGGGGGCTTGCTCTGCTTAGATGAAAGCTTCCCAACGGAATGGCCGGCACTTGGTCTATCGACAAAATTACGGCGCGCGGCGATCAAAAAGCCGGCTACCGGTGTTCTGTGGTTGCTACACAGCCAGCTAACCAATCAAATAGGGGGTGAAGTGGGTAGGGCGCCTACTTTGCTAATCTGGAAAGTAGCCTATACTTCATTTGCCTTAAAGTATCTTTAATTTCTTGTTTCAGATAATGAGAAGAGATTACTAACATGACAGATAAAGAGTTTTACTGGGATTGGCATAAGCATGAAGATACGCTCTTCACTGCTCGTGGGAACTTCTTTTTAATAACTGAGTCGGTGTTTCTTATAGGAATGATTAGGCTTGTTGCAGCAGACATATCTTTCTTATCTTTCATATTATTTTTATTGTTGGATTCTGTCGGTATAACCATATCCATTATTTGGATTTGTTCTAGCTATAAGCAAATATTCATTACTGAACGACTTATTAAGAATAAACTTAAATTGCTTGAGCCTAAATGGAGCAAGATATCAGCATTAGGAGCCAAACAAGTAAAAGTGCATAATCTAATAGGGATTGTATTACCAATAGTCTTTTCAGGGATCTTTATAGCTTTGCTGGGTATTGAGGTTTATCTGTTCTTTAGCGATTAAGGTCTTAAGTCTGTTCGCTTCGTAGTATTGCACCCTTTTTCTTTCTGATAGTTTTTTAATTTGATTCTAAATTGGCTCTCGGAAAAGCAGAGGTCCTTCAATGAAAAATCAGGTCACCGTTGATACCGTAAATAAAAGGGCCCAGCGAAGATAAAGTGCTTATAACACCGAGCCCTTGGTTTACTCTGAAATAATACATAGCTTCACTCAAAAACTTAAGTATTCAATAGAGTCCCTGCAAAATTGGCTGGTTAATTCAGTTAACTACATGATTTAGAGACAAAGGGATTTTCGTTGCCCTGGATTTTGGCTTTTTCATGGTGGATTTTGCATTCATCAGCATCAACAGGATCGGTTTTGTCCCAGGCGGTGAAAAGTTGGCGCTGCTTTCTGCTGATCTTTAGCCCGTATTGCTTTTCGAAATAGAAATACGTCCGTGCTATATTGCCCTGAATGTTGGGCGCCGGTTCAAATTCTTTGCCTTTGAAATTTACTTCGGCATCACACTGACCATAAACCCGGGCTTCACCTGGGATCATGCTGTATTTAAAATTGGATCTATCCCCGTTGACTTCACCGATGGCCGGCACAAGGTTATGCAGATCACCTTCCATTTGCTTGAATTTCGGCGAATTATCAGAGCAATATTTGCGCTTGCCGGTTTGCCAACACTGCAGCTGGTGGCCAAACTCCCACGCGGGAACAACATGCTCCCATTCGATCCGTTTAGCTCTTTTATTTATCTTGCCTTTCTTTGTCTTGGCGTTCCGCGGTTTATATCCGCAATCATCTGTCACCGGCACCAACTTTTTTTTAGCTTGCCATTTTATGGCGCAGCCGCAATAGAAAGTTTCCGGATTTGCTTTATAGATGTTTTTGAGCTGCTTCTTTGCCTGGCTAAAAGTTAAAGCTTGGGAGAATACCGGCAACAATAGGACAAAAATTAATGGTAATTGCTTCATATTATTGTCTGAATATTAGTGGTGAAAGTGTCAAGTTAGCTACTAACTTTAATAAAGGGATAACACTAAAAAAACAAGGAATAATTATGAAAAATATGATCGTAACCCTTTGTCTGCTACTTATTGCACTTCCATATTTTACAATGGCTTCAGGCAAACCTACTTTAATGAGTACAAATAAAAAATGTCATGATGAAAGAAGCCCTGACTATGACAAAGTTAAAGATACGGGAAGTAATAATTTTGTCACTATGGAAGAATGTATAGATAAAGGGGGAAGTGTCCCTTACCGTTCGAGCGTTTTATATGCAAAAGAAAAAAGATATGAACAGGAAAAAAGAAAAGAAAAAGCAATTGAGGATGGTGACAAGCTAGAGGTTGCAGCTGCTGATAATGAAATAAAAAAAGCTGAAGAAAATTTACAGTTTGGTGGTTGGGACTTTAACTTGGCTATCGCATTATTGAATTATGGTAGTGATGAGTTTATTGATGGTGTAACTATCGAAAATAAAGAAATAAGAGTTGATCATGTAACCTCAAACCAAGGTGCGTTAATGCTAGAAGCTCATCATTATTGGGTAGAGCAAACAAGTGATTTTGTCTGGGGGTGGGGGCCTTTTTTCTCAATTGGCCTTGCTAAGGAAGAAGGGGGAGATCCTCTTTCAACTTATGGAGCAGGGTTAATGGCAGGCATTAAGAATGGTGATAGTACATTTAATGTTGGAGTAGGATATTACATTGATACTGATTTTGTTAAATTTCGGAAAGGAATCAAAGAGGGAGATCAAACAGAAGAGACAGATCCTCAAAAACTGTTACAAAGAACTGATGAAGATGGTCTGATGATTGTTTTTACTGCAACCTTTTAAAAAGCGGCGATAACAATTTTTTGGATCGATTTTGGATCGATCCAAAGTGCCAATCAGAATAATCTAGTGCAGCGTGCTCTTGCAGGGGCCGCATTATATGGTACTGAGGCATACTGAAAACCATAGCGCGAGGGTTCGAATCCCTCCCTCAAAGGTTCTTCGCATGTAGATTTAGAGCATTTTACCAAAGTTTGTCTCATGTTATAGTTTTGTAACATTTAAACCTAAGGTAAGAATCTAACAAAATGGAAAGGATTATAAATTTTGTTTTTATATTTCTTTTAGCTTTCTCTGCGATTGAAGCAAGTGCCAATGATGCTGATCACAGGCGCAATGTTGAAGCTTGTAACAACGGTTGGGCTGGCTGCGACAAACGTAAGTTAAATCAAGAAGAGTTGAAAGCTGCGAATGCAGCTGATTACAGGCGTAACGTTGAGGCTTGTATCAATGGCTGGGCTGGGTGCAACAAGCGCAAGTTAAACCAGCAAGAATTGAAAGCTGCGAATGCTGCCGATTACAGGCGTAATGTTGAGGCTTGCACAAACGGTTGGGCCGGATGCAACATGCAAGAGCTTAACCAACAAGAACTGAAAATTGCGAATGCAGCTGATTACAGGCGTAACGTTGAAGCTTGTATCAATGGCTGGGCCGGGTGCAACAAGCACAAGTTAAACCAGCAAGAATTGAAAGCTGCGAATGCTGCCGATTACAGACGCAATGTTGAGGCCTGCACAAACGGTTGGGCCGGGTGTAACAAGCATAATTTAAATCCGCAAGAGCTAAAGGCTGCAAATGACGCCGATTATAGGCGCAACCTAGAAGCTTGTAATGGTGGCTGGTCATCATGCAACGAGTATGCTTTAAATAAGGCTGATCTAGAAGCTCTTCATAATAAAATAACCGCGACAAAGCCCAAAGAATCAACCGCTACTTCAAATGTTTATTCATTTCCCCGATCTAAAGTTTGCGCAGAGAATGGGAGTTGTTATGGTGACATAAGCGCTAATACTGGCAGATCAAAAACCGTGCATGTTAAAGGGTACTATAGGAAAGATGGAACTTATGTTCGAGGCCATTATAGAAGTAAGCCCAGGAATTAAATATTTTGTTTAATATATGATGTATCACAGGTATGAGTTGTTCCCTTATACAGTAGTATTTAGACTGAGAAAAACTTCTAAGTTGTTGTTTTCCTTAATTTCCACTTTTTCATAAAATTGCGATTTTTCCACAGGAGAAAACAACCAAATTTAAGCTTAAGTATATGTTTTATAGCATAAATATGTGCTGATGCGCCGGAATCTTGAGGGGGCAGTGCCGTCTTGAAAACTGAGCATCTGTTAACCCCGGGGAATCAGATTTTGGCTGTCCGCCTTTGTGCTGATGACGGTTGAAGGGTCGGTAATGTTGTTGGTATCAGCCGGATAAGGTTTGTGGCCAAGACCAGCATCGGGAGTGCTTGAATAAACTATATCTTTTGCAAAATTCGATAAAGCTGCTCCAACTCTTGCTTATCTATATCTAATGACATATTCATTAAATAGCTATCACCTTCATTGTGAGCTTTGCCGCCTTCTTCAGTGATAGTGATGAAGACCGTTCGTTGGTCTTTTTCACATCTATTTTTAATTATATAGCCTTTATCAGAGAGTTTATTGAGTGCCCTGGATACATTGGGGCTTTCATCAATCATTGTTTGTTTGAGCTGGTTTACTGTTAATGTTTTTTTAGGGGCATGCGCTAAAGAGTGTAGCAACATTAACTGCACCATTGATAAATCTGTAGGCTTTAACAACCTTGATACTTCTGCTTTTTGCTCTTGAGCAATACATGCCAATAACCCAAAGACTTTTTGTTCAACAGATAAATCTGAATTAATAATAAGTTCTTTTTTAGCCAAATTTTTCTCCTACAAAACGCTGACAAGTATACACACCAACAGAAATCCATAATAGTCCTTATGGTAATCAAACTCCTTTGGCGCCAATTCTCTCCCTGTTTTATTAGATCTGGAATATTAACGTCTAAATTATGTGTCTTGACATTATATTCCATGGATCATATATTCGCCTGAAATTAAATTTCATATCCTCAACGCAAGAAATATCTGGAGGTATAAATGATTGTTGTACATCATTTGGAAAATTCGCAGTCCATCAGAGTACTTTGGTTGTTAGAAGAACTAGGGATGGATTATAAAGTCCAGTATTACAAAAGGGATGCCGAAACATCGCTTGCTCCTATAGAGTTTAAGGGTCTTCACATTGTTGGCACAGCCCCATGTATAACAGATGGTGAATTAGTCTTACCTGAAACTAACGCCATTTTGGATTACATAATAGATAAATCCGGAGGCAGTCAACTTCGACCGAAACCGGGGTCGGAGCAAAGAGTGAGATACCTTTATTGGTTACATGCAGCACAAGGAAGTTTTATGCCCTTGTTGTTAGATGCGTTGATATTTAAACGTATGATTAATAAAGTCCCATTCTTTCTAAAGCCAATCATGAAGTTTGTTGTTGGCAAAGTTGAAGTAGCCTATTTAAAACCAAGACTAAAAAACATGCTTACTCATATTGAAAATGAGCTAGGTAAAAGCACTTGGTTTTCAGGAAGCGAATTCACCGCTGCTGATATCGTGATGGGGTACTGTATGGATGTGGCCGCAGTGAGAGTTGGCATGGATGACAGTTACCCCAATGCCCAGGCATTCTTAAAAAGAATGCGTGAACGCCCGGCCTTTAAACGGGCCATGAAAGAAAATGGCGACTTTAAACCGTTTAGCGAATAGATTGAGGGAGTCGCGAAAGTTGGACAGCCAAACGCGAAAGTTGGACAGCCAAAAATTGAATTATACCGATGACAATATCATGAATATCAGCCAAAGTAACAAGGGAATTATATTTATTTTACGAACGGATGTTTGTCTTTCAAAAAAGAGGTAATCGAAGAATTTAGAACAAGATAGACCTTCACTATCAATTAGCGGGCATCGTTACTGTTAAAGCTTGAAGATTAGTGAAAGATAGCTTCCTGCTCTCGCTGTCCAGCAATCCATTTTTTCCCCATATGTTGGGCATAAAGGGATAATTCCGCTAAAGAGCCCACTGCCCGGTGATATTTTTTGCCAAAGTGCTGCGCTAAGTCTATCCAGTCATCACCAGAAAACCCTAGTTGCTGTAATAGCGGATAAGCATTTTCATCAATATAACCCCGCTTATCTTCTCTAATGACTCTACCGGTAGCTTCCACCAGCTCGAAGTAATCAACAAGTGAAAAAGCTATACCGTAGGGTTGCTCTTGATGTTCATTGCCAATAAAACCGAGTAAGGGCTTAACTTTAAACGGAAGCGTTGATGGATTGTCTTGCTTACTTGCTTTATCATGTGCCCGCTCGTATGCTGAGGTGTATTCCGATTCTTGTACGGTACTTGCCATTTTAGCGCGAATGGGGTTTAAATCGACATAAGCCATACAAGCGAGTAGCGCTTTTTCATCCAGCAAGGCTTGAGATTTAAATCTGCCTTCCCAAAAGCGCCCCTGGCAGTTATCTTCTTTATTTGCTTTACGGGCAATATACTCATTAAGACTGCGCATCAACCAGGAAATATCGCTGAGTCTGCCGCGCCATTCTTCGATAATCTCCAATGCTGCAGCCTTCTCAGTACTTGTTTTCGCTTCTCCGGATAACCAGCGCTCGACTAAAGGTTTATTGGCATAGAGTTGTAACCAGCGACGACAAACTTCTTCATGGCTTCAGCTATTGGCTTCCTGTTCATTAACATATACCACTAAGTGATAGTGATTTGACATCACCGCATAAGCGGCCACTTCAATCGCAAATACCGAGGTAAGAAAACGGATACGGTCAACCATCCACTGCCGCCTGTGCTCATAATTCTTGTTGGTGTATTCATCGTCACCGCACAGGAAAGCGCGGCGAATACAGCGGGAAACCAAATGGTAATAACAGGTATCGGAAAGGGAAATTTGAGAACATCGTGCTTGAGTCATAGTGAACACCATTGCCAGTAGAAATAACTGTGACACAAAGGTAGTTCAGCTTTTCACATTTACCAAAGTTTGGGTGTCCAACTCTGCCCAACTCTGCCCAACTCTGCCCTTCAAAAAATCCCTGCTAATTTCTTAGCAGGGATTTATATATAAGAAACAGAGTTATAATCTCTTTTATTTAATTAAAATAATTAGTTACATCCATCGCTGGTTCGGCAAATTCCGTTTATCTTAACATTGGTTGAATCTGTGACAATAATTTCTTTATGCTTACTGCCAGTTAAACCTATAAAGGAAATGTTGGATGCATCAACATTTTCTGTATCGTTAATTTCAATCCCAACTACATCTTTGTTATCTGTAGTAGCTTTTCCAGCATTTATTTGCATTCCTCCGCATTCGTTAGTTTTTCCTACAGTTACATTTTTGACTTTATATCCACCAGCTAGCTTATCACGGGTAAATAAGCCAATAGATTTCGCCCCAAACGCTTCCCAATAAAGATCTGAAAATGTAATATTTGCATCACAAATATTAATGCCATTGATGTCTGAACGCGCATCCTCATTGGTTTCAGCAGCAATACCTGCGAAACGGACATTTGTTACAGTTAACCCATTAATTTGTGCTGAAGCTGGCTCTATATTTGTTGAACCTGAACGTACGGCTTGAATTACAACGCCTGAAAGAACATCATCGGCTTTAACCTGGTTAATACTATTATTACTTCCTCTGGCTTTAACAATAGAACCGGCAAAGGTGTGTCCAACTACGTTCTCTACCGAAATACCGTAACCGCTGGAAATATACACGCAGTTGTCATAGATACTCGGAATAGGATCGTCATTCGGATTCGGATTCGGTTTACTGTAGTCTAAAGGTTGTTCGCTGGCATATTGCTCATTAATGTTACAGCGAATAGCGTTAACGTTAATCTCTTTACTAGAACTGCCAATAACTACCGCTGAACCTGAGTTTTGACTCCAAATATCCGAGATATCTCTAACAAATGAATAACCTTCATCTCTTATTGTAACTCTGTCTATCCTGACAGCTGATGTCCAATTTCCACCTACAGGTTCTTCATTACTAGCTCCTTTATTCGCATTACAGAATTTTTTATCTTCTGGTAACTTTCTTAATTCATCAAAACCATGTCGGCAAGCATAGCCATGGTCAAATACTTTAGTAAATGCATCCTGCTCTCCGTCTAACGCTCCTATATTAAGTAGCTGGTCCATGAAACCTTCATTTTTGATTTTCTTGATATCAAAACCTCTAATGCCATGAACATTAATAGGGTGAGTAAAACCACTACTATGAATATTTGATACACGGACAAAGCCAGCACTCTTTATATATAACAATGAGTGGTAATAATTTTGTTTGCAACTGTTGTCTTTACTACAGACTTCTTCACAGACTTTTTCACCGTCTTCTTTACAGAGTTTATCTGCATGCGTTTCATTAAAAGGTAACTTAATCCAGTCTTCAAAGGCATCTTTGCTACTGTCAGCAAAATAACCTACAGCATTTAAATACTGAACATCAACAGCTAAACGAGAATTGTTAATGTTGCCATCAAATATTGAGCCGATATTATCAGAAGAGTAGTCACACACTTTGATGGTTGCCCATTCGGGGGCGGTTAATGTATCACCATCTTTAGTTCTTATGTACAGGCCTTTTTTCTCAAGTTGAATCGGGCTATTTATGCAGTAGGTTTTTTTGCTCGCCAATAAAAGTTTAGAGTCAATATCGGTATAAGGTATATTACTAGTTCGACCTAGAACTTTACCAGATGAGCAGGATAACGCGGCTTTAAAAGCACTAGTGTCATCTATTATACCATCACCGTTGGCCCCAAACTCTTCTGGTGTAAGTATTCCATTTCGGCCTTCTCCTGTGCACACATTAAAATGAATATCGCTGGCAATTGGCACCCTTGAACCTTCACTATCTATCGCAACAAGATCGATTTTGTAGTGTCCAGGAGTTGATTCTAAGTCTCTTAGGTTAACTTCCCATTTATCGCCTACCTCCCTGGCATTTTGGGTGTGGTTATTACCAGTTAATACTGCTTCGACATTCGCTACATCGCCGCTTGTGTTAATCACTAATTTATCGTTTTCGTCAAATTGTGCGATGACATTAGTGCCAGGATAGAAACCTGATTCCACAAAGCCACTGGGAGGTGTGGTATTTTTTGTTACTGTTAGCGACACAGCACCACTAACGGTAGAGCCGGCCTTTTTGTTAGAAGGAACAGTTTTGTCTTGAGCCACTGCTTTAACGGAATAGGTACCAAGACTCGGGACTGTCCAGCTGAATGAGTACTCACCTGTTTGGGGGTTAGTGAGAGTAGCATTACCTTTGTAAACATCATCAATATAGAACTTAACGAGTTCAATACCTGCCAGATCGCCCTCATCATGATCTTGCGCTTGTGCTGTTAAAGTAATATTGCGTGAATCAGGAAGGCTGACTTCACCAGATGATAATACTTCAACAGTAGGTGGCGCATTGTATCTTATTTGGTGATAGCCCAGATCCTTATAGCCGTCAGGCTGACCATTGCTATTATAATCCAGCACAATAACACGATAGTTATTCGTTGCTTTACCTTTGTATTCTTCAGGTATATGGAAAACAAATTTACTACCATCACTTTGATCACATATGGCCTCACCTAAAGACTTATCGCCTGCACCGCCAATGGCACCATTACCATCGGCATCTAACCAGACACGTACTTTATTAATATCAGAGTCAATATCCTTGCATTGACCCGAAATGATGCCATTGTCCATTTCATTGATAGGCTGAAGGCTACCTTCGGGCTCATCATTTATAGGGTGAATTGTGACACTAACAGTTGCAGAAGCTGAATATTCACTATCAGTTACAGAGTAAGTGAAGGAGTCCGTTCCTGTGGCGTTACCATCTGGTGTATAGATGCGGTTAGAGCCACTACCTGAAACCTGGCCTTTAGAAGGCGATGATGTAATGGAATAAAACAGTGAGTCACCATCAGGATCACTACCAGATAAACCGACGCCAACAGAGCTGTCTTCATTTACCGTAACGCTTACATTAGCAGCACTTGGGGCTCGATTTGGCGGTGGAGGAAGCACTATAGTGGTGGATGCAGTATTACTATTGCCACTACAGCCAAAACTATTGCAAGCCTGTACTGTATATCGATATGTACCTGCAGCATATAATCTTCGAGCTATTGGACTTGAATACTTGGTTGTCAGGTGGGAACCATTCTCAAATAATTTGTAACTGGTAGCCCCTGATACTGCACCAAAACTAATATTAAATATCTGGCCTGACTCAGACTGAGAGGGGGCTGAAATCGAAGGTACCGATGGTTTGGAACCAATGGTTACTGACACAGTATTACTGTTAGAGCTACAACCAAAACTGTTACAAGCTTGTAGATTATATTGATATGTGCCTAGCGCATATAATCTTCGACTTATTGGGCCTGAAGATCTGGTTGTCAGGTGGGAGCCATTTTCAAATAATTTGTAACTGGTTGCGCCAGATACTCCGCCAAAACCGATATTAAATATCTGGCCTGACTCAGATTGAGAGGGGGCAGAAATAGAAGGGGTGGAAGGTTTCGCGCCAATCCCCACATAAACTTTATTACTTTCAGGGCCACATCCGGAACTATTACAAGCCCTGACGGTGTAGTTATATGAGCCATGTACTGTTAAACGACGACCGATTGGACTGGATGTTCTAGTGGTTAGATGGGACCCATTTTCATATAACCTGTAACTGGTGGCCCCAGGTACAGTAGAAAAGGAAATATTAAATATAGTGCCAGATAAGGCTCTGGCAGGAGCTGAAATAGAAGGGCTGCCTGTTGGCGCAGCCGCAAAAGCCAGATGGCTAAATAAAAAAATGATAAAAGCAAATCCATGCTTTAAATTAAAAAGTTTCAAAATTGTTACCTCATAAATGATCCGTATTATTTAAGGTAGATCTCTAGAACCAGGGGAAAATAAGAAATTTCCATATTTCCAGAATTCTTCCTCGTAGCGAAATCTAACATGGGCACAATAGACCATCAATTGTAGTGGTCGATAATATCCGGACAAAAGTGACCGATCTGAAACAATTTTTTATGTTACTTAATAAAAAGGTGATATTTCATTTGTGGTAGTAGTTTGCTGACTTTTTGTAATATTACGATAGCTAAAACTTTCGTGGCGTGATGGTAAGTTTTTGGGTGTCCGAGTTTGCTACGCTCCCTTATACAGTAATTTTTTAATATTACTAAATTGATAAGTGATTGTTTTCCTTAATTTCCACTTTTTCATAAAATAGCTATTTTTCTATAGTTAAAAAGCGTTGATTATTAACGTAAGATTATGTTTTTGTTATTAAAGGTGTATTATTGTGCCGGAATCTTGAGGGGGCAGTGCCGTCTTGAAAACTGAGCATCTGCTAACCCCGGTGAATCAGATTTTGGCTGTCCGCCTTTGTGCTGTTAGCGGTTTGAAAGTTCAACTTTCTCGTTCCGTGGCGACAAGCGGACATTCAATTACCATATAATTTCAGGGCCTGATGGTATAATGCCTGTAGGATTGATATGGCTATGAGAAATATAGTAATGTGCTTTCATATAAGCTATATCAACGGTCTCACGAATGCTTTCATTGCTTACCAGGTTCAGCATGTATCTATATAAGTTCTTAAACGCTTTTAATGGCTTTAAATTAGCTTTGAAGTGAACCTCATATACAGCTTCCATTCTTACCAGAGTCGGCAATAGAAAGAAGTCAGATAAAGTTATTCTATCGCCAAAAAGATATAATGATCTTTCCAATTTTTTGTCCAAGTTCTCTAGGGCAGAAAAGTAGTCCGAACTCGCTGTATCATAGTCCGTTTGATTTTTGGCAAATCCCACGTGGTAGACATTACGATTAATATGTTGGTGCAACCAGATATTCATTTCTCTAATCTCATGTTCAAGCGATGTTGGAATAAGGTTGCGGGGTTCTTTGCCAGTGCCAGCCAATTGCAAGCTAAGTTTTCAGCGATTAACGAAGAGTCATTCTCGGCAATTGTATTATGAGCCTTATCCCACAGGACAGGCACAGATACTCTTCCCGAGTAATCATTCTTTGCCTCTAAATACAGATCAATCAAACGACTTTTCCCATTTACTTTGTCAGGAAATTGTTCGTTGAATAGCCAGCCATTGTCGTAACGTTTTGGAGCAACCGAGGATACCGAAATGGCATCATCAAGACCCAAGTATTTAATAACCAACAAGGGGCGATGAGCGAAAGGGCATGCAAGCGACATATACAAATGATACCTGTTTTCCTCACTAATGACTTCAGAAGAAAATCTATCTTCAAATGCCAGTTCAGTTGCTTCTTTATTAATTTTCCAAATATCTTTATCTAAAACAGCCATAAGTTACTCCCGTTTATAAAATCAATGTGGCTAATCAGAAAGCATTGAACGAAGCATCCAGGCCGTTTTTTCATGCTCACGCATTCGATCAGATACCAGTGATGCAGATGATTCATCTTCCGCGCTTTGAGCAAGATTTAGAGCAATTCGGCAGGTTTTAACTATTTGCTTATGACCCAAAGTTAAAATCTTGACCATCTCACTCGCACCTGGAATGTCTTCAACCTCTGCAATAGAACTCAATCTGGTAAATGCTTTGTATGATCCGGGGGCTACTTCACCAAGAGAACGTATGCGTTCAGCTATTTCATCAACAGCAGTTGCCAACTCGTTATATTGCTCCTCAAACATTAAGTGCAATTCCCTGAAGTGCACTCCCGTTACGTTCCAGTGGAAGTTATGAGTTTGCAAATAAAGCGTGTATGAGTCTGCTAGCAAGTGCTTGAGTGATTGTGCAATTTCCACTCGTTTTTCTGCGTTTATTCCGATATCTATATTCATTTTTGTGATCTCCAATGAAAGGTTTAAAAGATGAATTCACTATAAAACCTGACCTGTAGTAGATAAACATCACATTGGTGATAGAATAGTTTACTGAGAGTTGATAATTGAGAAGTTCAATGGATAAATTAAGGGCTATAGAAGTATTCAGGCGAGTAATAGAACTTGGCAGTTTTAGAGCAGCTGCTGAGGACTTAAACTTATCTAAAGCCGCCATCAGTAAAAATATTAATGAGTTAGAAGACTTTTTAAAAACAGCTCTTATCAATCGAACGACACGAAAGCTGCATATAACTGAAAGTGGCCAAGTCTATTATGATCAGATTAAAGTCATATTAGATAATTTAGCCAGTGCTGATCTGTCGATGATCGAATCCTCTAATGTACTAAGGGGTTCAGTCAAAATTAGTATCCCAATGACATTAGGTGTTTTAAAAATAAACCCCATTATTTGTGACTTTATGAAATTGCATCCTGAAATTTCGATTGAAGTCGTCATGAGTGATAGTTACATAGACTTAGTAGAACAAGGGATTGATATCGCTATCAGGGGAGGAGGGCTACTCAAAAATTCCAGTTTAAAATCACGTAAGTTATTAGATATTGAAAGGGTGGTATGTGCCGCTCCGGAATATTTAAAAAATGCTCCTGAACTGGAAGTTCCTGAAGATCTCACCTTGCATAACTGTTTAATTTACACTCTCTCATCTTCAAAACATTGGACTTTCAAAAAAGGCGAAGAAACTCAATCTGTTGATTTAAACCCTGGTTCTTATGCTGTAAATAATGGTTTGGGCTTAAAACAAGCGATTATATCCGGATTAGGTGTGACATTAACGCCTAGGATGTTTGTCGACGATGCTTTAGCTAATGGTGATGTCGTTGAGTTACTTCAGGATTGGCAAGCTGAAACACATGCTCTTTATGCTATTTATCCATTTCATAAAGAGCAATCACCAAAAATAAGAACTTTAATCGATTTTTTAGTTGAACACTTGCCTGGCTAAGTCGACTTAACTTTGTTTGTGCTAACTTTTTGTAGATAAAATGTCGCGATAACAGAAAGTATGATACCGGGGTATATCGGGCTATTAATTGACTGTCCTTTTAAAACGAATTGCAGCAACATGACTAGCGCTGGCGTCATGAATACATAAGCCATTACTTTCGTTGGACCAAGTTGAACAGTGACTTTTTGCATTATCAGCGTGGAGAATAAAGTAGCAAATAAGGCTAAGTAAAGGATATGAAAATAATCTGTTTCACGGACCTTCTCTATTTCTAGTGGCTGTCCGATAAAAATCAATACCAGCGTCATCCAAATAGCCCCGCCTATTAGTGTACAGAAAACCATGGCTGGCATACTTTCGCCTTTATACAAAGTTTTCATAGCAATGGAGAATCCTGCCATCGAGAAACAGCCCATTAAAAAGTATAAGTCGCCATTATTTAGCGATAGAGCAAAGATAGTGTTGATATCTCCTTTAAATATTACCCACATAGCTCCGACTGTTCCTATTGCATAGGCGTTCAACATATACCCGGAGATGGTTTCTCTGAAGAAAACAAAGCACAAGACAGCAGTAATAAATGGCACCAGGGTATACAGGGCGGTAGTGTTTAGTGCCGTTGTTGTTTCCAAAGATTTGAACATACACAGAAAAAATACCGAGTAAAAAAGGCTGATAATTAAGCTTTTAGGTAATACTTTTTTAATCGCGGACCTGTGTTTTGGAATCATTAGTATTACCGGGGAAAATGCTATTACGGCACCAATAAATCTTAGCAGTGTTAAAGCAACAGGATGAATGACACCTGATAATTCAGCCGCAGATAAAAAAGACCCGGCAATGAAAAGAGTCATTAAAATGGCTAACCCATGAGACGTTAGATTTGTCATAACTACCTCTAAAACTGGCATAGAAAACGAATACCTGAAATTCTAAATATCCAGCATCAGTAGATAAACATAGCTTCAGTAACAAAACTGTTTACTCTTGGTTAATAATTAAGTTGAGTGATAGTAAATAAATGTAGTTTATTGAACGATATAGTCTACCTTCGGTGAACAGTAAGTTGACTGAAATCGGGTTTTTCTTTGATGTCTCTGCTCCTAAACTGCTCACTGTTAACCGAATCGCATCATAGTGATGCATTGACAGGAGCAAATTATGAACAAGTTATTAAACATGGTTTTTATAGCCGTACTTTCAACTGTGAGTGTGTCATCAGCGCTTGCAAGCCAACCTTCAAGCAAAGGTCAGTTAACCTTGTCATTTAGTGATGGTAGAGCTGATATAAACGGGGTCGAAGCTGTTAACCAATATCTGTTAAAAGTAGGTGTGAGAGTCAGTACTTTACCCTTGCCAGAGGAAGCAAAACCAATTCTTAAAGCGTCTACTAAGCGAGCAGTAACGCAAGAGGAAAGCGAGAAGTTATTGTCTTTGTTCTCGCTTCACAGAGGCCAGTTATTGGATGAAATCGAGAAGGCCGGACGCAAGCCTGAAGCACACCGTGGCGGTTACCTGTCAACTTCGGAGGTTGGTGTCGCACCTTACCCTAAGGTGTATGATATGAATGCAATGACAACAGAAATTAAATACTACTTACAGAAAAAATTTGGCAAACTCCACGTAAATAGCTCTAATGCCGGTGTTGGCATTGATGAAGTAATGACAATCGTTTCTGGTGGTTCCTGGACTTGGTTTTTTGTCTTACCTGATAATGTCGTGGGTAAATTGACTTTAGGTTACGTAGGTTTGGATAGCAAAGCTTGGCGTATTAGTTACCCCGGCCTGGTACCACATGGCGGCTACTTAGACTCTGATTATGGTTTAGTCGTTGCCTATGCTCACGGACCAAAAAACTTCGTCATGCGATATGAAGAGCCAAGTGTAGAAGGTACAGAAACTTTGAACGATAATCCTTGGATTGATTTTTCAGGTGACAAACCTAAGCTATTGAAAATGGCTAAGTAAATTATTGAAGCCGTTGCAAATAGAGACGGGCTGTCAACAAGCCCGTTTCTATTGTTTAATAAGCCGCCAATGTCTGCTAATGGCACTGAGCCGATTCTCAGGTTTGGTCTGAACTAATCCATATTAATGCTGTTTAGTTTGATGAAGCCAATAGTGTTTCGTTAACTGCTTCTCTTAACAGCCTACGGTTTAAGCGGCTGTAACCGGACTCGGTAGAGCGGGTAATTCTCTTTAACTTCGTCTTTACTTTGCTGTAGAGGTTTGAAGAGCCCTGATCCAGCTTCAAAGCTTTACTCAGGTAAACTTTATTTTCCCCCAGTTGCCAGCCGTCCAGCCCCAGCTCGCCATGTTTAACCGAAGAGGCGGCAGTAACCAGTAATGGAATATTCTCTTGCTGATGAAAATCATCAACAAAGGCTTTCACCTGATCCGAAGTACTGGAAGTGATATCCAATATAATCATCTTAAGCTCTGAATACTGGCTGTCGGTGAGCTTGGATGCCTTGGTCATAATCGGCGCATCGGTCGTGTTGACGCAGGGATTATTATCTATATGCAGAATAAGAGGTTTTCGACACCACTCGACAAAGGGCTGTAAATCATTAGGTAAGGCACCGATTAAGAATTCCTTATCTTCATCATCATCCGGCTCAGTAACTGTGCTGGTTTTCTTAAGCTCATCGATCAGACTGGTAATCGTGGGACCATAGTGCTCATTTACATATTTATAGGTATCATCACGATCAGTCTCTTTCTGCAAAGCGGCTTTATACATCATGTTTTCCAGGTGATCGAATAATAAATCGGCACGGTTAAAGTACTCGTTATCTAAGGTGCGGTTCCAGGACATAGATGCTTCAAAGTAGGAATATTTTAAGCAGCTATAGGGAATAGGCATCTGATCTTCATTTAAGTCTAAAGAGTCCATTGCTTCTTTTAGCGCTACCATAGGGCCAAAGAGGGAGCTCATGCCTGAGGGGCTGTAAAAATTTTGCTGGCCGCTCTCATCATCAGAGGTATCTTCAACATCGAAAAAGGGATTTTCCTGTACCGTTTGTACGACCATGTCATCGGCCATACGTTTAAGCGCCTGCGACAGGTTTTTATAGTCCGGATAAGTACGTTTTTTCTCCGGTGCGTATTTTTTTAATGCCGTGGTAAAGATATTAATCAGCAGTTCAAACAGCGCCTTAGGTTCCTGCTCCACGTCTAACTGGGTGAAGTCGTTGTCGAGCGGACTGTCATGTAGCCCTACATCATCGTCATCCAAATTGCCGGTAGCGTAGGTATTATAAGCTAACATAAACTCATCTTTATTCGCTTTAACACCAAAGCATCTATTGATATCTTCTATCGAAAGTACCTGACCTTTACTGCTGGCTTTTTCCTCTATCTTGGCCCGTAAGATTTTATGGCCACAGGCACAGGCAAGTCCTCCCCTGAATTTATCTAACACCATGTGTTTATATAACCCCGGGTGTATTTCTATTTCTTTCTCTGATAAATCCAAAAAGCGCGCCTGATGCGGACAGGCAGGATTATAATCGTTAAAAGTGAGCGAGCCTAAGGCTTTATCTGCATCGACAATGCCCTGGATCACACAGTCGATAAACTTCTGGTTTGGCGTAATACCCAGCGACAATCTGACTCCTGAATGGACATCGGTAATGGTGGGCGTAAGAAAGCCAAAACTCTGCCTTCTGGTGATGATCGGCCAGGCTTGTTCTGCTTGCAGGCGAAGATTGATATGAGCCAAGATCCAATGGGTAGCAAACTCAGGGTAGCCTTCGGGAATGTCTTTGCCACTACCGGGAATGTCATCAAAAAGGATGATCAGGCAGGGATAATTCGCATTCAGCTGATTATTGTCGATTTTGAAGAAGCGGTTTTCGTCGTTTTTGGGCTGAAAGCCGTTCACTATCTTCTCCAAGGTCGCCAGTTTATGATTTAAAAGACGATCGATCACCCCACGGATACTGCTATTATCGGCGCGTTTTTTCCGTCGTTTCTTATTTGCCGTGTGGTATCTGAAAACATCATCCATGGCGCTGGCATTGGCGCCAACATTATAGGCATAAACCTGGTCGAAATAGCTCAGGGTACGCTCGCCAAAAGCATTTAATCCTTGTCCATGGAAGTCATGCTGTTTTTGTGAGCGCCGGTAAACACCTTCGCTAAAAGGCTTACTGGAAGCCGCCTGTAAATCATAGGCCTTTACATCCCGTTCTCTATCCTTTGTTTTTTCCAACTTAGAGGTTTTAACTTTATAAATTTGCGTTTGATCATCGAGCATATTAAAGCCTCTAAGGGCCTTAAAGCTATCTCTTAGTTTTCGGTATGTCACATAACTGCCGCATTTTTTGACCGCTGTTTGGATAACGGAATAGTCTGCTTTTAACTGTTGCCAGCTACGGGACTTAGGTGATTTCGGGTTTTTCTGTGTTTGCAGCAGCTCGCGCTTAAAATCCTCACATTTACCGTAGAGGTCATTGGTTTTAGAAAGTCTTTCTAAGGTTGCATTTGACGGGTACATAGGGAGTCTGTTGATATGATCGACAACAAAGTTTTTATATTGTTTTTCAACTTCTTCCAGGCATTTTATAAATTCAGCACTCATATGGCTCTTCCTTATATTGGCGGCAGTTAAGGTGATAACGACGAATATTTGTTGGAGCTGATATGGTAACGGTGACTAAAATGACGAACTCGGCGATTACTCTGCTAAACCCGGTTATTTCATGTATTGAGTAATTTATTGTTTAGCTTGGATAAAATTACGATATTCTTTTGTGGGTAGCTATTTTATATTTAAGCTTTTAATCCAACCTTCTGATTTGAATTGCAACATCTCTGATTTTTACAGATGTCTTACCTGGTTTCTGTTTTAGTGTTATATCAGGCTTCCCATACGCTGTTAGCCCCTTATTTCTTGGTTATCATAAAGACTCTGCTTTGAAGTTACTTAATCAGCAAGGTGTATTAATCATGCAAATTATATATAAGATTATCAAAAATTTAGCTATGGACATTCGAGACTATATTTCGTAGTGTATAAATAATACTCAAGATTTATATGGATCATAAATGTTGTTTGATTTAATGCCAAAATGGACTAGTGAGGAATATGAAGACTTACTTACTGGTTGCCTGTCTACTTTTAATCGAAATTTGTCTTTATTGGAATATTCTAATTATGAAGAGGGATTTTGGTTAAGACACGATGTTGAGCTGGATATCGATTCCGCATTACTTACAGCCGAAATAGAGTGTGACTTAGGAATAAAGGCCTCATATTTTATTTGTTTTGAATCTCCTTTTATTAAGTGTGAAGATCTTGCCAACAAATTAGAAGTTATTAAATGTTTTGGGCATCATTTATATTGTCATTTGTTGGATTCACCTTCAAGAGAACATAAGTTAAAACTATTCAAAAATAAATACCAAATAATTTCAGAAGATTACGTTACATATCACTCTCCTACTACTCCTGTTTCCGAATTGGTTAATCTGAAAGGAGCGGGTGATATATATAGAGGTTTGGTAAATAAGGATGTGAGCTATTTTTCTGACTCTACAGGGAAGTGGAGGTGGGGGAACCCTCTAATAGACGAAAAAGAATTTAAAACAGTTCAAATTCTGACTCATCCATTTTGGTGGTCTAAAGGTAAGCTTTATAACTCTAAGACATTTGATCCAAAAGAAATTATAGATTTTTTACCTCAACTTGCGAAAGCAAATTATTTCTAAAGTAAACAGAATGAAGGAATTATTGAATGACTAAAATGACTGGATTGGGAACCTTTCCATTTACAAGCGCATTTTCACCGGTAGATTTTGATAAGGCAGCGAGAATACTTGATGCATATTTTGAAGCTGGTGGTAGATATATTGATGTTGCACCAACTTATGGTTTTGGATCTATTGAAAGTTTTCTTGGTGAATATTTAGCTGATAAACCAAGGGAGTCTTTTATAGTATCAACAAGTTGTGGTTATGTTCGAGATGGAGATTCTTTTAAGGTTTCCGGAAAGTATGAAGATGTGATGAAAGATTTAGAAGAAAGTTTAGATAGACTGAAATTGGATTATCTTGATATCTATATCTCACATATACCTGATTTGAACACCCCTTTTGGAGAAACGGCTTCTGCGCTTCAGAAAGTTATGGAAAACGGTAGTGCTAAAAAAATAGGTGTTTCTAATGTGACTGATGAGCAATTGATAGAATACGCTGAACATGCAGATATAAAAGTAGTTCAAAATAGACTTAGTTATATTAACAGATCAGTATCTCAGAGAATGCAGACAACATTAGACGAGATAGGGGCCGAGTTTGTTGCATATCAAGTGATAGAAAGAGGGCTTTTGACTACTAGAGGGCCTCGACTGAAAGCTGATAATGACTTAAGGCATAGAAAGCCTGAATTTGAAAAATCAGCAATTGAAGAAATTAGAAGTTTTGTAGTCAATGAATTGAAAGGTTTGGTTGAACCTTATGGAATGAGCACAGAAGAAATAGTTGTGCGTTGGGCACTTTCGCAATCATACGTAGGTATTGCTCAAATGGGAGCTACTGAAGTTGAAGACGCAATTAAAATTGCAAAATGGTCAGAGCCATTACCTAGTAAATTACTTAATGAAGTTGATGAACTGTATAAAATAGCCAATGAAAATCTGCAATTAAATGAGAAATCTGGCTTTAGACAAGTAATGGGCTTGGATACCTATGACGTCAGAAGTGGCAGTGCGAGTGGAAAATAGCTCTCCGACGTTTTTGAGTGCTAACCGTAGAGCTGTAGCTGTATTTGCAGGGATTCGATCTCAATACATGAAATTGGCCTCATTACAAAAAGCTTATTTTCAGTCAAGTGATTTGTCTTTGATTTTTATAGATACGGGACAACATTATGACGATGTTTTGGCGAAACAGTACATTGAAGAGTATCAAATACATTTTGACTATTCATTAAACTGTGGAGACAAAACTATGAGTTCTACAGAAGTTTTTGCAAGAATGATAGTCGAATGTGAAAATATCTTAAGAAAAATAGAGCCTTCTGCAGCAATTGTATTTGGGGATGCTAATTCGACGTTATCGGCAGCTTTGGCTGCTAGACGATTAACTATTCCATTGATACACGTGGAAGCTGGGTTAAGAACTAATTCTAGTACTAGTGAAGAGTTAAATAGAGTTATCGTAGACAGAATTAGTCAACTCCACATAGCATCAACTAAAAAAGACTATGCCCGATTGGTACACGAAGGGTATGAAGCGACTTCTGAGTATTTAGGAGATTTAGTAAAAGATCTCGCGGCGAATTATACCACTCAAAACTTGGATAAAAAGGAAAATAAAGTTCTAGTATCTATACATCGCGACGAAAACACTCGTAATTGTAATTTAATACTAAGTATTCTTGGTGAATTACTAGATAGTAATTTTTTTATTCATTTGATTACACATCCTAAGGTAGCTAAACGGAAAGAATTTCAAAACGCACACATTTTAAAGCACGAAAAAGTAACAGTGACTCCTTCACTTCCACATCATAAGCTTTTGAAATTAATGTGGAAGTGTAAGTTTTGTGTTACTGACTCTGGAGCATTGCAAAGAGAAGGTTTTTATGTAGGTACTAGAAGTATTGTGATTCAAGAATCGCCGTTTTGGCCAACTTTAACTGATGCAAAGTATAACATTAAAGTTAATCCGGGGGACTGCTTTAAATCTAAAATTTCAGAGATTGAGAAACCGTTTGATGGATACATTGATGATTTTGGAAGTGGTAATGTGGCTGAGGAAATATTGAACTTTGTAAATTTATGGGTTAATAAAAATGTTGAAAGTTAATGAATCTTTGCAAGCTGTCAATCTAGCGATTTCAAATATCTTATTAAACAAGCTCTCCCAGTCCTTTTTCATAAAAGAGTTAGATGCGGGAAGGTTATTGTTCCCTACATATTTAAATGTCGACCTAAGGACTCGTAATAATCAGGTCAGTGAATGGCGAGTTGTTTTTGACCCAAAGTCTGAAAGGGTCAAATTGCGACAGAATTACCTTCCTATAATATCAATCCAATCTGAAGAAATAGAGCGTCTAGTAGCTTCTGGGGCATTGGATAATATCATTGAACAATACGGTTCAACAGGGCTAAGAAAGAATGAAGCGGGTAAGAATAATTACATTGAGGTAATTGAAAAGCCTGAGCATGAAAGTGGGTGGAGGCAAAATGCTCTAAGTATAACGGCTCAAGATCTAATGATAGGTGACTCATCACTTTTGGTTGTTGCACCCGTAGGTAGCGGTAAAACGACTTTACTTCGCAGCTATGCTCTACAAAAAACTAAAATGTTTGATGAAAACCTTGTTAGTGCGCCGCCTCTTTATATTGAGTTAAGAATGGTTTCACGAAGACTTCTTAATATTATCAATAATGAAGGCAAATTATCTTTAAACGATATCTTTGAACATGGAATAAATCAAAATTTAGGAAGTGAAAACCAAGAAAAAAATGAGCTTCTTGTTAAATGTTGGCTAGATCGTAAACCTGATATTGTACTAGATGGTTTTGACGAGATATTTGTAGAACTATGCATAGCTGATAGCAATGTTCTCGTTGAAGAACTGAATAGAATTCTAATAAACCTCACCCAGCTAGGCTGTAAAGTAATAATATCTTCTCGTCATGAATTAAAAGAAAAATTAGAAAAACTAGAACTTTTGGAAGTTGAGATAGCTCCAATGTTACTTGATGAAGCTAAGCAGACATTAGTCGATATGGGAGTTACTCTTGCTTCAGATAAATTGATTAACCAATTTCTAAACACTGTAGATACTGACTTACGAACTAGGCCTTTATTTATTGCCCTGATAGCTCAATCCTTAAACAATTGTGGTGGGCTGGATGTGACATCGAGAAACGAAATTATCCGATGTGGTATCAAAGGGCTAGTAGATTATTCGATTAGTAAAAGTAAGTCTTATAACGATATTAGTGAGATGCTAGGAGTGAATTTTAGCGAGTTTCTAACTGTCATTCAAAAGCTCAGTTTTGATAGCTTATTGGGTGAATTAAGTAATGCAGGCTCCGAGTTAGACTGTTATACCATTTCTATAGGCGATATTCTCGTCGCTTTTGATAATTTAGAAATAGACGTAAACCCTAAAACGTTAAAGAAATTTTTAATTTCTAACTCTGGATTAATGTGTAGCGACGACTGTACAGCTAATTTTTCCCATAGAATATTTCATGAATTACTAGCTGCCGATTATCTAGTCCAAGAATTTAAAACAAAAAATAATCATGAGTCGATGCTAAACGCTTTTGAAAAGCTTCCAAGTCGTTTTATTCCCGTAGTAGACTTATATGCTGAAACTATCATGAGTGAAAGTGGTCATCGGGTTTTAATTGACCTTGCTTGTTGCTCATTGGAAAGAGCTGAATTGATTGATCAAAATCACCCATCTTACTATCCTCTAATTTGGTTAGCCTCGGCGACTATTAAAACAGCTCTAGATTCCGGTTATACAGTATCAAAGCGTGACTATTGGCTCGTTAATGAATATAAAAAGCTATCGGCAATAGCTTTATCTAACAGTAAGTCTTTAGACAATAGAAAGCGTCAAAATTTATCTGAAGTTCTAGGAATTCTTGGAGATGATAGAGTAGGAGTTGGAGTTGATGAAAGCGGACTTCCAGATATTCGGTGGGTTGATATTCCAAAGGGGCAGTATGAAATTGGGTTAGGTGAATACCAATTTATGGCTCTAGATTCTAATCGTTGTGTCCAGCTTCAAAGAGAAAGCCCACTTACTATATGTGAATTAGACAGCTATTCTATTTCTTTATATCCAGTAACATGGATGCAGTATGTCGTATTTGTTAAAGATGAATTTGGTTATAGAAATGATGATAATTGGGAATACATCAAACTATCACCTACAGAGAAAGATGAAAGAATTGGAAAGTTACTTAATAGCCCTTCGATTTTAAATGCACCTGTCACATCCATAAATTGGTATGAAGCTAAAGCTTATGCAAAATGGTTATCTAAAAAGATCGGCAAAATAGTTGATTTACCATCAGAATATGAATGGGAAGTTGCAGCTAGAGGACCCAATAACTTTATGTTTCCTTGGGGGAACGACTTTGAAGATAAAAGTTGTAATTGGAGCGGCGCTGGAATTGGTAGAGTCATGCCTGTTGGGTGTTTTGGACATGTTCAATCACCGTGGAGGGAAGGGCCTCAAGATATGTTGGGTAATATTTGGGAATGGACCAATAGTTATGCTGGTGAATTAGATACTACTGACTTTTATGACTACAAAAAGTCTAACTCTAATGAAAGTTTAAATCACCCGTTGAGGTTTGTAGTGAGAGGGTGTTGCTTTCTAAATGGAGTAACTATGTTAAGAAACACGTATAGGGGAAATGATTCAAGTTTATCAAGATTTGATCGGCAGGGGTTCAGGTTGATAAAAAAGGAGCAAATATGAATCACTTTACTTGCGTTGTAAAAAAGGGAAATGGTGTCGAAGCTAAAGATGGAGATACCTTAAGTATTCACTACAGGTATGCCAATAATCCTGAAAAATTGCTCTCAGATACTGAATCAATACACTCTACCTATCTTTTTGGCAAAGCGATATCCGTATCATTGAGTAATGAATATTTAAGAAAATCAGTCTATGAGGCTTTAGTCCATCAAACAGTGGGGTCGACTATTCAGATTCGTGATACAGAAAGAAACTGTTATTTAGAAATCTGGATAGAAGATATTGTAGACAAAAGCTCTGAAAGACAAATAATTTCTTATAGGAGAGTTATGCCTAACTATGACGTAACAAGTGAAATAAAAGAGAAAATTGCTCGAGCATTACGTTCTGCCCATAAGCAAAAACAGGGGGTTTGTTTGAATATTGCAAAAGCATTAAAAAGCGAAGTGGCAGAGTGGTTCTATAAGCAAGATATCTCTTTTAAAGAGTTAGAAGGTGCAGATGACAGTATGTTCACTTTGCTACTAGATCAAGATTCACATAATCGTTTGAGCAGTATTGTAATAAAGTGAGGCAGGCATGGAAAATATTATGGAGTTTTTGAACTTGGAAATGGATGCAAGTATTGCACTTTCTATTATTGGGTCTTCATTATCAGCAGGTAGCATTGTCATGGTGTATATAATGTTCTCACTTCAACGGTGGACGGAAAAGGTAAACGCGCTTTTAGAACAATCTATAACGATGTCTACACATTCTGCTCCAAAAAGTGTGGATAGAAAATTAATGACAAAGCGCATTAGTGAAATGAAAGGTAGATATCCACTTGTATCTGTTTTGCTATTTGCTGCAATTATAATTACGCTTTTTACCGTTGGTATAGTAGCAGCAATAAAAGCAAACACCAATCTTAGTTTCTTATTAACGGGGACACCCCAAATAGTATTTTTATTAGCATATATTGCTTCTTGCTTGACTGCTTGGACAAAGGGGCATTCAGATTTGGAAGAAGCGAGTGAATATTTGGGAGTTAAAAAATGAGTAATATTGCTCTAATTGGTTGCGGAAGCTGGGGGAAAAATATTGCGCGGGTTCTTAAAAGTTTAGATTCATTGTACTCCATTACAGATACTGACCAGTTAGCTACTCAAAATTTGAGTTATAAATATAATGTCTGCGTCAAAGATTTCAAAGATGTCCTGTCAGATCCCTTGGTGGACGGAGTAGTTATAGCAACTTCAGCAACAACGCACTTTGAACTTGCATGCAAAGTGATAAATAGTGGTAAGCACGTATTTGTTGAAAAACCTATGACTATTTGCGAGAACGATGCTGAAAAGTTGAATAATTTGGCGAATAAGAAGAAGCGAATATTAATGATTGGTCACTTGATGCACTATCACCCTATTTATAGAAAAATAAAGGCTTTGATTTCAACTGATTATTTAGGTCAATTGAAGTACCTCTATTCAAATCGATTGTCTTTAGGTCGAATTCGAAGCGAGGAGAATGTGTTGTGGTCTCTTGCTCCACATGATGTTTCTATGATACTTGATTTAGTTAATGAATTTCCAACTTCTGTTGAAGCTACAGGCGTTGGTTTTTTATCAGGTGAAAATTTAGATAGTGCGATTATTAATTTGGGATTTGGAGAAGTGTTAGGTGCTCACGTTCACGTATCATGGGCCAATCCGTTTAAAGAACAGCGCCTAGTGATTGTTGGTGATAAGGGAATGTTGGTATTTGATGACTGCGAAAGCTCATGGCAAAAAAAACTTGTTTTTTATGAGCACAAATATCATGTCGAAAAAAACGGAATTCCTATGTTTAATAAGGCCTCCCCAGTGTTTATTGAGGTAAAGCGTGAGGAACCACTTTATGCTGAAATTAAACACTTTATTGATTGTATCAAGGATAATGTTGAACCTATATCTAACGGAGAAGAAGCGTTCAGTGTTGTGAAAGTGTTAGCACTAGCTGATAAGTCGATTTCTAAAGCTAGACATTATTCTGTGGATGCCACCTGAACAATTGATAAATAGATTGATGGATTATGAAAATTGCTTTAATAACCTATGACGCTCCACATCATAAAACTGAATTTGTAGCAAGAAAGCTAGCTAACTATAAAGAGCTAGATATTTCTTTTTATGCCTTACCATTTGTTCCCAGAAAGACACGAGAAGTATTGTTTAACCATAGGCCAAATCAATTTGAATCAAAAAGCTCCCTTGAGGTTGCTCAAGAGTTGGGGGAGAAATGGAACAAAGTACAAGACATTTCAAGCCTAGAAACGAAGTTTTTTGATTATTTTATAGTATTAGGTGCTGGTATTTTACCTATCGAGTTTATTAAGAAAACTGGCTATAGAGTTATTAATTGTCATCCGGGTCTAATTCCATTAGTTAGAGGTCTAGATTCATTTAAATGGGCAATCTATTCCATGTTGCCCATCGGAAATACTATTCACTTTATTGGAGATGAAGTGGATTTAGGTAAAATTATTGTTCAAGAAAAAACTCCTGTTTATATGCGTGATACTTTGGCAAGCTTTGCAGCAAGACACTATCACATGGAGTTAGAGCTTTTGTCACAATTCCACTTGTTTTTAGGACGAGAAAATAATCAATTAGTTGTGCAAGAAAAAAGTGACTTTGTGAGTAAAAGAATGCCAATTGAAATGGAAGCCTTATTAGAGGCAAAATTTAGAACATACAAAGACAAATATTCAATAGAAAATGATTTCTAAATAATACTCAAGGAGTAAGGGTGTTGAATTCCACTAATATGAGAGAGATAAATTTTGCTTATGTTGCAAAACAGAAAAATATTCTGGCTGAGAAGATCAAGAAACGAATAGAGAAGGTTTATGCTCACTGCAAGTTTATAATGGGTCCAGAAGTTGAAGAATTGGAAGCTAAACTAGGAGAGTATACAGGAGCTAATTATGTAATCTCATGCGGTAATGGAACGGATGCTTTGACTATTTCATTAAAAGCACTTGGTTGCACCGTTGGAGATGCCGTGTTTTGTCCCGCCTTTACGTTTTCTGCTTCTGCTGAGGCTATAGTTCAAACTGGCGCAACCCCCATTTTTGTTGATGTGTGTAGGGATACTTTTAATATTTGCCCAGATAGTCTAATAGAAACGTATAAAGTTATTGAAAAACAAAAGCTTAATCCGGTAGGTGTTTTAGTTGTAGATTTGTTTGGAATGCCCGCTAATTATGAAAAAATATCTAAATTATCTGAGCAATTAGGATTGTGGATATTAGGGGATTCAGCGCAGAGTTTTGGCTCACTATATAAAGGTAAAAGTACTAACTATTATACTAGCCTAACAACAACTTCCTTTTTTCCATCCAAACCTTTAGGCGCTTATGGTGACGGTGGAGCCATTTTTACAAATGATGAACATTTGGCTAGTTTATGTAGGAGTTTAAGGGCGCATGGCACTATTACTGTTAAATACCATAGTGAATTCGTAGGTTTTAATTCGCGACTTGATACTATCCAAGCAGCTATCTTATTGGAGAAATTAAGTGTATTCCCATATGAAAATATAAAAAGACAAAAAATAGCGATGGCCTATAATGCAAGATTATCAGCTGTAGTACAAGTTCCTGTGTTAGACGAAACCTGTATTAGCAGCTGGGGGCAATATACAATAAAAGTCGGGGATAGCTCGGTTAGAAAAAAGTTGCAAGGACATTTATTAAAATTGGGTATTCCATCTGTAGTTTATTATCCTAAATGTATTCATGAGCAAAAAGCATATTGTGACTTTCCAATAAGCCCATCAGGCCTAAAAAATTCAGTTCAACTATCTAAAGAGGTGTTGAGTTTACCTTGCCATTCATATCTAACAGACAAGGACGTTGCTTTTATTATTGAGGGTATTCTAAGTTTTTTTGATTATAGGTAGGACCCTGTCACAAATTCTGTGCAACTGCCCGTTGTTAAACATGGTCAGTGAGTCGCTCTTCAAATTCAATCATAAAACGACTCATTGCTGCCCGCCAGTCCCTAACCGGCATTGTCCATTTCTTCGAAGCATTTTTTATTGCAAGGTAGATAACCTTTTTGGCTGAGTCATCATTGGGGAACAGCTTTCGTTTTTTTATCGCTTTTCGGACCAACCTTGTGTTTAACGATACGATCATTAGTATGAAGCATGAGGGTTACCTCTTCAGTTTTGACTTTTCGATTTCGCCACCTTTAATTAAAATTGGTAACCCTCTCTTTTTCAAGGAAAGTTGTCAGATTTGGTCTGAACTAATCCATATTAGTGACCTAACCGTACAATCGGTCAGGTCGATTCTTGGTGCTTTTTTAGCTGTTTATTTTAATCCAACCTACTGATTTTAATCGCAATATCCCTGATTTGTACCGGTGTCTTACCTGGTTTCTGCTTTAGTGCTTCTGCCATTTGCTCAATATCCTGTGCGGATGCTTCTAAAATTGACAGCATCTCCTTTTTACTGTCAGTAGAGGCGATTGCCATTTGACAATATTGCAGTTTTTCAGCTTTCAGCGCGGTTAGTTCGGCATGGTTTGAACTAACAAAGGGGTTGATCTGATCCAACTCCAGATTTTTGATCTTTTGTGCGGCCAGTTCATTAAGCTGGCGGCTGGCAAAGTGTTTTATACTGAGCAAGTCATGCTCGCGCGCCAGTACCCGGCTTGATTCTTTGAGCTTTTGCATCGGTGTTGAATGTTCAACCAGTTGATCCAACGAGATACTTTCACTGATATGGCTATTCGCGCTATGCTTGATCTTGCCTTTACCAAACCAGGTGCCGTCTATGTCGACGAAATCTAAGTTGTCACAGGCACGGTAAAGGGCCATGATGCCGGCGTTATTGCCTTGCTCTCTAAATTGCTCCAGCTTTTTATTGAGGTTGTCGATTATGGCTTGCGGTGATCTGTCAACCAGACCCGGCTTTACCCGCGCTGCAGTGGTTCGGCCTTGACGCACGCTGATGTCGAACAAATCTCCCCAGGTCTCTTGTGCTTCTTGCTGTGCTTCACTGAAACGTTGCGGGTTGGCAAGATAATGCTCCATGGTATCCAGGGTATGGCTGCCAACGTCTCTTAGTTCATCTTTGACTGACACGCTGGTAACAGCCTCATAGCCTTGTTGCATGACATCAACCACTTTATTCGCGACAAACTGGCCGGTAACGCCACTTAAAGAACCGGCAATATTGCCCATCCAGGTCGGCAGCCTGCCGCCGCTTAAGTTGTTTAGGCCAACGGCAACATTACGTACCATGAGTGCTTTACTGGCGATGGATTTACTGGTGTCCAATACTTCTTCCAATGCCAGCTTGGTAATTTGTACCGGATCGCTGTCAACCACCTGTTGGCTGATGTCTGATATCGTGCTTGCGGTGGTATGGGTGATGGCTTGTACAAATTCCGGGCAGGCATCATCTATCCGTTGTCCGGTTGATTGTGCGTATTGCGCAAGCCCGTACCCTAAGGCATTGATATTTTGTCCTGTGTTGGTGGCAAGTTGGGCAAGCGCATCCATGTTTTGCTGGCCAACTAATCGGCTGATATCCAGGGTCAGCAGGGAGACCCCTAATTCAATGCCTTTGCCCACCACTGCCTGGGTGGTATTTTTGACCATGGTGCCCGCTAAGCCTTTAAATTGCGCGCTGATTTGCTGCGCTGACTCTTTTGAGGCCGTTAAAAAATATTGGATCGATTCCGGGCTGGAATCATAGGCATAATCACCGGCAATACTGAGGTATTCGCCAAATTTTTGCGCCATAAACTCGCTTGTCACGCCTGCTTTTTCAGCGTAATGGCGGAAGCTGTCCCAATCACCGGTATCGGCATAATCACCCATTTCATGTTTTAATGCACTTAACAAACGGTGGTTTTGCAGTTTGTTCAGGAATGGATCCCGTTGGCTAAAGGTATCCTCCATTTGACTGTGGATCTGCTGCTCAAGCTGTTTACGTTTTTCTGTGATGCCAGAAACTTCTTGTTCGGCTTTTTCTGTAAGCGTAACACTATAGCTGCTATTAGATTCACTCTTGCTGACTTTGATATACGGATTATCCTCACTCCCGGACAGTAATAACTTAAAAGCAAACTCAGCCTTAGGGTTGTCTTTAAGTTCATTTAATTTCGTTTGCACCAGCAGTGCCAACTCGGTCAGTGAATGACTGCGGGCGGATCCCGGGTTGGTTAATATTTCAAGTTCATCACCTGTTTCATTGAGTTTTGCGTTAACTATACCTTTGAGATGGGTGTCTATTTGGGCAAATTGCTCACGGGGGCTTAGATTTTGCTCCATATGGATGTTGACCAAAGACAAACCACTACTTAGCGTATTGAGTACTGTACTGGCCAGTTGATTTTGCCAATGTGGCTCACTTTGCTCCAATGTGCTCTGAGCATAATTATCAAGGAAACTCTGATTGGTCTGTGACATTTGAATAGATTCATCCAGGTCACCATTGTGCTCATTCTGGATACTTCTTAAATGCGGTAAGTAATGGTCAAAGCGCATACGACTCCAGCCTATTTTCAGCGCTTCTGATTGGGCAGCTTCAATTCGGGTGATGACTTTGCTGTCATCAATATGCTCCAACATTTGGTCCATATGTCTGGTGCCAAATGTGGAGACGAACTGACGTACTTCATTATTGACGGCAGAATTTAGCGATATTATGCCTGTGCCGGTCATTGAAATAGCACTGCTGGCAAGTCTGGACAGCGTTGGGTCTGAACTGCTTTTGTGTTGGCTTTGGGCTGCTTTGGAAAACTTAGCATGTAAATCAACAATGCGATCGAGTTGACGGCTTAGTTTATCTATTCTTTGTTGCTCATTGCCCTTTAGTTTGGCTTTGGGGTCCTTCATTACTTCCACTGCGGCATCGCGCATGGCTTGTAGCGTTTTTATATTGCCCTCGATTCGTGCCAATAATTTACCTGTTGATGAAGGAATGCTGGTGTTGCGCTGAATTTGAGACGATCTAGATACGCTTGATGATTCCGTGGAGTCAGGCAAGCGTATATGTTGGCCTTGAATTGGGTTGCTGTTGCTCGACTCTACTTCAGATACATCAATGCTGTCAGTAGCAAGTAAACTGGGTGATGGTAACGGGTAAGTTTGCATAATGATTCTCCTATACTGATAGCATTAAATCAGCTGATTGAAATGAAGCGGGTTCTTCTGTTGCAGCGCTAGATTCAAAAAGAAAATCATTGCTGTGAAGTAACTGGTGGATCTGCCTTGCGGCATCAATGTAATTGACCAGGGTATTGACTTTGTTTTCATTAGATAATTGTCCATTGTCAAAAAACAATTTAAATGAAATCCAGCCAGATTCAGCGTCAAATGCAAGACTGGTATTGAATGGCGCATGCTGAAAATTCCATGCGAGTGCTTGTTGGAAGGTGGTGGCATTCCCATCATATTCGATGATGGGAATAACACCAATTAAAGTTGAATCATCCAGATGTAAAAAAACATCAAACAAATCATCGTGATTAAAACAACTCGATCCTGAATCATCAAACTGTAATGTCGGATCGTACTCAGATAACCACTGAATGTTTTGTACTGCCACTGTAATTCTCCTTAAAGTTAAAAGTGCCTATTATTTGAGTGACAGAAATTGTTTAAAAGTTATACGCCTCTTTAATAATAAATTGGCTTTATGAGAGGTTTTTGGCTTTTAATTTATCTTATATATATGAAATTAATAGAATAAATAAGCACCTTGCTTTGTTTGAAAATTGTTCGTTTTATTTACGTCAGAAAGTCCAAAAAAGGAAAAGTGGCTCAGGAACAAGGTGAGCAGTTTGAATGAGAACGATGAGCAGCATCCATGCGAATATGCATTAACGGCGAATCAATAATATTGGTTATTGTATTAAATAAGAACGGCGCTTGATGAAGGTTTTTGTCGCGAGCGCCATCAGAGGTATGAGCAATAAGGGAAATACTTTCCGGCAAAGACAATTATGCTGCTAAAGAATAATTCTGTTCCTATATCGTCTAATAAACAGGAAAAATATCCAGACTAAAACTGAAACTAACGGACAAAAATCCGGTTTTATTTTAACCGTTTGTGGCCAGTCTTTTTATTTGATTTTGGACACTAATTGACGAACCTCTTCAACAGATAAGGGCCGTACCAGACGCGCCACTTCCTTACCATGATGCAACAAGATCAAAGTAGGCCAAAGCTTTACCTTGAATGCACGCCCCAAGGGTTTACCTTTGCCGTCATAGATTTTGATATGAGAGAATTCCGGGTATTCCGTCAGCACTTGCTGTACTGCAGGAGTTGCTGCTTGGCAGTGTTCGCACCAGGGGGCGCCAAATTCAAGAATAGTGTCGCCGACTAACTCACTTATTTGTTCAAAGCTAGGTGCGTCTTCTGCATAATCTGGATTAAAGCCCGGGTGATCGATTTTCATGTTATTTATTTCCGATAATAAGTGATTAAGATACTTACTGCAGAGTTGTTATATCTGCCTTTGCAGCTTGATTAGCTTTTTGTTGCACTTCGCGATAGACAATGCCAAGCAAAGATTGCTTGCCTATAAGTGTAAAGTGGTTACTCGAACTTTCATATTGCGCCTGGTCGATACAAATAAAAGAGGGCAGCAAGTCAGTTAACAGCTCTCCCTTGATTTTATAATTACATGATCGTCTGCTACTTGAATCAACTTTTTCAAACTTAGCAGAGATACTATAGCCTGAGCCGAAGAATATGGTATATACGGCGGGAAAACTGTAGACAAAAGACAACCAGCAAAAAATAAAAACAATCACCGGGATGGAGGCGAAGCCAAGTATCTTGTTGATGCGGCTCTGGTGCACAACCTGGTAATGTTTCATCAATTTCTCAATATTGAAGCACATTCTGGCGAGGGTGAACATTACTGGCAGTAACGCCACTATGCTGGCGCTAATAAAAGTTTCTTTAGTTGGGGCAAAATCAACCCAAATGGCGAAAGGGGCGCCTGCCATGGTGAGTATCATGCCATGAACCATCAATCGTCTTTTTAACGACGGATTTTCCTTTCCAAAGTAAAAAGTATTCCATGCCATGATATATACCTAGGCGCCTATACCGTATTTAGCCGTTTTTCTGCTGTAATAGTTTGTTATTTGGTACTTTGTTTGAATACATTATTATTTTTAAAATATTCATCCAGGTAATCTTCACTTGAGCCTTCATCTATAAGCAACTTTTTATCCCAGCCCTTACTTCTGGCGATTGCCGCGACTCTTCCCTGGCCGTTGAATAAAACATCGGGAACGGTAGAAGCAATGGGATCTTCATAGGCCTCTTGAGGAGAAATAATCTTCCAGCCCTGCAAGCGGATATACTCAATCAAATCATCGATAAATAAAGCTGCCAGATCATTTTCGTGAAGCAACAACACATGTTTTGGCGAGCGCTTTAGCGCTTTACGGCCGATGTTATCGTAAAAAACAATGGATTCCCAAAGGGTGGTAACATAAGCCTTCTTTAGTGCCTCGTAATCTATTTCTTTATCGTTTGCTAAAGCTCTTTGCAGTAAACTGTCCATATACCAATCGTAGTTATCGACAGTAACGTAACCGTTTTTATAATTCATGTCCTGCAGATGCTGGCGAATACGATCTCGTGTTTGTCTATCCTTGCCCTCGTGCAGATACGGGTATCTGTAAAGGGGAACAAGATTGTCAAAAGCTTGCAATTTATTATGGGCCAGTGTGATGTCGGCAAGGTAGGTTTCAAGATCTTTTTTATGTGCGGAAAAATGGCTATGGCTGTGATTGGCAAGGTGGAATCCGGCTTCAGTGTAGGCTTCAAGGCGTTTCTTTGATTTTTCCGTGATGTGATTTGTGGTTACAAAAAACAGCGCATCAGGTACCTTGGCTTTTTTAAGGTTTGCAATCAGCTTTTGTGTTCTCTCTTCCCCGGAGAATAATCTTGAATCAGCGCGTGGCGCGTCGTCAATGGTAATGGCTATTTCTTGAGCGTGTGCTGAAATAGCAGTGAAAAAGGTCATCAATAAAACTAAAAGCCGGTACATGCTGCCTATCTCCTACTGGCTGGTTAATATTTTAAAATATGCCGCAAGCATCGGAGACTTGCAGGTGTGTGTTTTTGCTTGTTCTTTGCGAAAAGCCGCGACAGTAAGCATTTTTGCGTACGCCGGGCATAGGGAACAACATATGAGGCGAAGTTCTCTGCTGGAAGAACAATGTCTATGTTAACTAATTGTTATTAGACGATAAATGTCAGTTAATGGCAAGGGCTTATCCGTAAGGAACGCCAGGAAATAAACTTCGGACTTACTATAGCCTTGTTATAGCTAATATATCAGCTTGTTTTTCTTTGATTAATTGACAGGTGTTAAAACCTGAACTATATATTTTCCCTCTGAAACTTTACTTCAGATCACCTTTCGAAGGCGGTATTTTCCTATTGGGAATAACGCATCGATTACTTTTTTTTAATATGTGTATAGATATAAATTTTTCATTTTAGCGGTTTGATTGCGTTCGGTTGGCAGTAGGAGGCTAGATTTTAGTTGGTATGAAATAAGCGTTGGCACGACATCCTGAATCTATTGATTTGAAAAATATATAATAATAAGGATGAATTCATGTACAAAGGAATATTGAAATATACCTCTATAATAATGGCACTGGCATCCAGCACAGTGTTTTCGGCAGAGCCTCCCACTTCACCCATGTCGTTAAGCAGCGGACACACACTGCAAGCCGCTCCCCAAGTGACCATGAGCGCTTTGGATAATGAAGTGCTTCGGGCCCGTGACGCGAAACGGGCAGCTTCGGCAAGTGAACCTGTGTTGCAGTTTGCTGAGCCGATAGCGGTTTCCATTAAAGCCGAATCTGATTGGACATCTCTACCGGCCATTAAGGGGCAGGCAGCATACTCCCTTTGGCGCACCAAGATCAGCTCTCCCGGCGCCTTGTCTTTAAACCTTGGCTTTAAAGAGTTTTATATGCCTGAAGGCGGGGCGCTGTTTGTTTATTCGGCAGACGGCGAGCAGATCATTCGCCCGTTTACCGCTAAGGATAATGAAGATCACGGACAACTGTGGACGCCGATGATTTCCGGCGATGCCGTGATCATTGAAGTGAATATCCCGTCCGATAAAGTGGAGTTTTTAAGGCTTGAACTCACTTCCGTCAATCACGGTTATATCGGCAAAGATATTTACAATGTCTTTCAGGAATCCCGGTTGTTATCCGGATCGTGTAACGTTGATGTCGTTTGCCCCGAGGGGGATGACTGGCGCCGGCAAATTCGCTCGGTTGCCGCCTACAGCACCGGTGGTTCGCTGTTTTGTACCGGCAGCGCACTCAATAATACCGCCAATGACGGTAAAGGTTATTTCCTGACTGCCGACCATTGCGGCATTTCTGCAAGCAATGCCGCATCTTTAGTGACCTACTGGAATTTTGAGAACAGTTATTGCCGCGAGCCCGGCAGCGGCGACAGCGGCGGCAACGGCGACGGTCAATTGAACCAGTTTAATACCGGCGCTATTTTCAGGGCGGGTAACAGTAGTTCCGACTTTACCCTGGTGGAATTGGATGACCCGTTTGATCAATCCCATAATGTTTACTTGTCCGGTTGGAATGCCAATGCGACCTTGAATACTTCGGCGGTGGGCATCCACCATCCCAATGTTGATGAGAAGCGTATCAGCTTTGAAAACGATAATGTGGTGCGCACCAACTACAGCAGCAGTACACCAAATGCCAACGGCACCCATGTTCAGGTTATCGACTGGGATTTGGGCACCACCGAACCCGGCTCTTCTGGTTCGCCTTTATTTGATCAAAACAAACGGGTAATTGGCCAGTTGCACGGCGGCAGTGCCGCCTGCGGTAATAACTCACCGGACTGGTATGGCGCTTTATCTGTAAGCTGGAACAATGGGGCCAGTAATTGGTTAGATGCCGCCAATACAGGCTCTTTGGCTATTGACGGCATGGAAGGTAGCGGCAGTGATCCCGGGGTACCCAATGCCAGCTTCAGCTTCAACTGTACTGACTTAAGCTGTAATTTCGATGGTTCGGGCTCAACCGACAGCGACGGCACCATTACCGGCTATGCCTGGAGCTTTGGCGATAACGGTAATGGTAACGGTACTAACCCAAGCCATACCTATGGCGCTTATGGCAGCTATACCGTAACGCTCACGGTTACCGACAATGACGGCCAGCAGGACTCCGTCAGCAAAACCGTTGCTTTGGCCGATCCGGACCAGGGTAAATTAACCAATGGTGTACCGGTTTCAGGACTGGCAGACTCAACCGGCAATGAACAGGAATTTCACCTTGCGGTACCGGCAGATGCTACCAATGTCAGCTTTAACATGTCGGGCGGCTCAGGCGATGCGGATTTGTATGTCAGGTTCGGCGCCAAGCCAACCGAAAATGACTATGACTGCCGTCCTTATGCCGGCGGCAATAATGAAGATTGCAGCTTTAGCGCACAACAGGGCACCTACTATGTCATGATCCGTGCCTATAGCAGTTATTCCGGTGTCTCTTTAGTGGGCAGCTATCAAACCGGAGGCAGTGGCGATAGCGGCAGTAATCTTGATATCAGTTTAAGCTCAAAGACTTGGTTTCGTCATACCATTGAAGTCCCCGCCGGGACGGCCAGATTGACGGTAGAAACCAGTGGCGGCTCAGGCGATGCTGATCTTTATCTAAGATCTGGCTCAGAGCCGGGCACGAGCTCATATGATTGCCGTTCGTGGACAAGTTCTAATACAGAGTCTTGTGTTATCAACAATCCAGCAGCAGGAACCTGGCATGTTGGTGTGCATGCCTACAGTGCGGTCTCGGGTGTCGATGAGCAGTGGAGTTATCAGTAAGTTACCTGGTCATCACTGAAGATGGCCTGGTAATAGCGTTAAACATTTAAGTTTGCCCCTTGTTTGAAATGGTGTTCAAGCAAGGGGTTTTGTTTGTATGAGCCTCGTCAGGTTCTCTTTGCCTAATATCTTTATTAGTGCATAGTTTCTAAAGACATAGCGCTTAAACATGGCCTGATGTACTTCACACATCCAGATAAACAGGCAAATTTGGCTATCCAAGCATTAATTACAATGAAAGCTCAATCTCATCGTTAGGGCATATTTACTAACGCCAATATTTAAAAACAACCATAAAATGCTGAACAATTCCTATTTACCCCTTGGTTGATTATGAATAATGGTGTTTTACTAACAGTGATTGTACCGCTGGCGATGTTTTTGATGATGCTGGGGTTAGGAACCACCCTCACTACCCAGGCGTTGACTACGGCACTGCGCAATAAAAAAGTGCTGGGGCTGGGGTTGCTGGCACAACTTGCCATCGTGCCGGTTTGTGCTGCGCTGGTGGTGCTAACGGTTGATATGCAGGCTGAGTTCAAGCTGGGGATTATGCTGCTTGCCTGTTGCCCCGGTGGCACAAGTTCTAACTTATTTTGTCACCTGGGTAAGGGGAACCTTGCCCTTTCTATTGCCCTGACCACATTTTCCAGCCTGGCGGTATTGCTTACCATGCCATTGATTCTGGAAATCAGCGCTCAGGCTATTTTCAGCACTGCGATGCCGCTTGATATACCGCAGCTGGAAATATTAAAAAGATTATTTTTTATGACCTTGTTGCCTGTCATGATAGGCATAGCGATCAGTCGTTATTTTCCTGTTTGGGGCGAGAAAATTGCTGAGAAAACCGGTCCGTTCGGTCTTGCTTTTTTGATCTTTTTAGCGGGTTTGATTGTTATTAAGGAATGGCAGAATCTACTTACCTATTTGCCTGTACTTGGGGCAACCATAATGGGCATGACCTTGTTTATTCTGGCTTGTGTGATGCTTATGCTGAAAATGCTCTCTCCCTCAATGAGAGACCGCTTTACCATTTATATTGAAGCCTGCATTCAAAGTTCTGCGCTGGCAATGTTTATTGCGCTGACGGTCATGGAAAACGGCAGTATGGTTGCAATTCCGGCGGGTATGTATTCGCTGACCATGTACCTGATCGGCTTTTCCCTGGTATTTTTCTATCGTCGAAACCAAAACTCCTTGATGGAAAAGGGGATTAACCGCAACAAGCAACAAGGAATATCCGAGCAATTGGCAACAAACACGGACAACTAAAAAATTATCCATAACATGGATAACAGGGGCTCATTACAGGTTTTACTGTTTACCTGAGTCCCTTCTCAAATATATCGCGCCCCCCAAAAAAACTTGTTGTTTATCTACCTGTGTCAGGCGAGTTCGCTCATCAGCCAGAAGGGCCATTTGCCCGCCAATGTATCCGGCAAGTTAGTTTTCGGGTATCTGATTTTTCCAAAGGTTGATTCCCGGCTGTTAAAATTCAATTCGGGATAAGGGCTGGCATGTTCAGGAGGAATACCATAGCTAACTTGTTACAATTTATAACATTTTATTTTTTTCCTTTATCTTAATGTTTATGTTGTTTTTGTAAATAAAATGTAAAATAAGTTTTGGTGTTGAGTAGCCTGGTTACTCTTTTTCCATATTATGGTCGAAAATTCAGGATTTGGAATACACCAAAGAACATGGTTATTAGTATTTTTCTTTATTATTTTTAAAAGGAACCCATATGAATCGATTATTTATGATGATTTTGATTTTCATCACTTTCCCAAGTTATGCATTGGTGTTAAATGAAGGCGATACCTGGCAGCAAGCTGACGGCCAGTTCAATTCACGTCTTAGTATTACCATGGAACCGGGCAGTACTATTTTGAAACGCACAGATGGCTTTAACTCCAGCTTCTACACCGGGGATTTTGTCTTTAACGGTGGTGAGGTCTACGGTGGTATTTTCCTGCGCTCCATTAAAGGGGTTTCCTTTTCCGGGACCGTTTTTCACGAAAAAGTCACTGTTATGTACCCGGGTGAAGCAATAACCGTTAATGGCGGCAGTTTTGCTGAATTTTACGTATCGCCTATTAATGATGGTTTGACTATCTCAAACGGAGAATTCAGTGAGCAGGCGCACCTTATCAATATCTACGATAATGTCACGATTGAAGGGGGAGTTTTTAATAAAGGCATCAGGCTTTCCCCGGCAAATTCTGCAGATAAGGTGGCTCATTTAAAACTAGTGGGCACCAACTGGAGCCTGAACGGTGAAGCTGTCAGTTTCGCAAACGGTGTTGCTGATATTTCCAACGGGTTGGAAAATGGCGCCCAGGAGCGCGGTTATGCTATTTTGCAAGGTACTTTGGCTGACGGTAATGATGCAGAGATTTGGATCGATTATTCTGAGGCCAGCAGCACAGTAACCTTACATGAAAGCACAAATATCATGGGGGCGATCAGCGGTCTTGACCCTATCACGGTAGAATGCAGCAATGTAACAACCGGGCAGGTGATCAGCTTTAATAGTTATGAAGGTGATAAATTCGACTGTAAAATTAATGGCCTGGATACCTCTTCGGGTGATGACGTTATGATCAAAATAACCGGCCAGTCTAAATAACGTTAGGTTTTCATACTTGATATAATGTACGGCATTTTTAATGGGTGTCGTACATATTAACAGGGAAGGGCTGACAGATAATCGGTTTGTGAAAGTTTCTGTCAGGCCTGTTTAATCCGCTAGCCTTATATTTAAAAAATATTTGCGCCTTTTAGCTATTCATCACTGGCTGCTCCACTGTCAGTAGCTAAACCTTATGTCATTCAGGCTTAAGTCCTTTTTCTACAGATAACATCGCTATGCGCTGCAAGTAGTTTGCATTGGTTTTATAAAATGTTACCCGCAGGCACCGGTACATTTTTTGGGTATGTGTACGTGAACAGTGCCAATTTCAGGCGTATCTCTTTTTAGAATATATGTGCTCTTATTTTCCCCGACTAAGGTGCCGGATAGCGGAATATTTAATGCTCTGCCAAAGATATCGCTTGGAATGATATCGAACTTTTTCCCCAGGTTCGGTGAAGAAGTCATTTCATCAGGAACCGATTGAGGAGTATGCTCTTTTGCGATTGTTAAAGCCGTTATCTCGTCAACCTTTTGGTCTGCGCTTTTAAGGTGAGAGGACATGAATTCAAACCATGAAATAAGATTCTTGTATGGCTGAATCACCTTAGAATTTGTCAGCATATTTTGATACCAAATCATAGTGAAAGCAGCAAAGTCTGGTGCGGACGGCGATGAATTTCTGCTCAGGTATGAAGCAGCACTCAAGCATTCATTGAGTTTGTGCAAATAACTTTGGGCAACAGGCAAACTTGCTTTTCGGTCTCTGAGTTTTTTCAGGCTTGGATCCGTTTTGAGCAGTTTTTTCCTATCACTAAAGAATGCTATAGCGTCTTTTAAAGGAAGGTTTTTGAAATAGCCCTTTAAAAAATCAAAAATGGTAAAAGAGCTTAGGATGGCATTGTTCCCGATAGTTTCAATGAATTGATAAAGCTCTTGAGTTTTACCGTCAAGGGTTTGAGGGTGTAGTTCCTGCATCCCACTTCTACTGGCAATTTCTGTCATTATTCCATAAGCGTCACAATAGATATCTGCGCCTATTTGCAGTACAGGTATTCGCCGACTATAGCCACCAGATAAAATTTCCAGGGTTGGCCTGGGGTAATTTTTAGTGGTAAAACAAGAATTCCAGTCAAGACCGGCATAATCAAGTAACAACCTCGCTCTCTCGGCGTAAGGAGAGCCTAAATTTCGATGCAGAATGATGTTTGATGTCACGGGAAACCTCTACTGGGCTAATGGTTCGAATATGCCGTTTTTATCCATTGCTCTTTTATAGGCAGGTCTTTGCCGCATTTGTGTTAAAAATCGTTGAGCATTAGGATATCTATCATCCATACCAACCCTGACGTTGGCGACCTCCATACAATAACCCATCACTATATCAGCGGCGGTAAAGCTATCCCCCGCGAACCATTTAGATTCAGCAAGCCTTGATTCAATCTGCGATAACATCTTACCTAGTCGCATATCCAGATAGTTTTCTTTAACTTTTTTGACAACCAAACGAATAATCGGGCGTATGATCGCAGGTGCTTTATTGACCATGCGTTTAAAAATTAGTGATTCTAATAAGAGGGGCATAAATGAAGCCTGAGCGGCATGGTACCAGTACAAATAATTTGTTCTGAGACTGGATTGACAATCCGGCCGTAAAGCTGTCTCATCAACTTTGTCCATGATGTAATCGAGGATTGCATTCGTTTCGGGTAAAACCAGGGCACCATCGGTAATACAGGGAGAAGTTCCCATTATATGCAATGCTTTATAGTTTTCAGGAGCAAGGGAGGTTGCTGAGTCGCGCTTATAGTGCTGAATTTGATAGTCATACTCTAACTCCTCTAAAAGCCAAAGCACTCTGATCGACTGTGAATTTTCTAAATGATGTAGTGTTAACATATTTGTTTGCTCAATAAGTTGTATTCCGCGATATTATATTCCATGGAATATAATATCAAGTGAATTAAATTTTTGTTCTGGTTAACCAGAACTCGGGAGGAGCAGTCACATCAAGGTTATTGCAGGCATATAGAGCAGAATGAGACGCAAGTGGCGTTTGAGCAATTTGCTACTGGTTTTATTAATGCTCACTTAACCGGTGAGCACATAGCAACTTACCGATGATTAATCTCTGAATGTATAAATGAGCCAGAGGTTATCAATCACTTTTTTGAACAAGGCCCAGATGATACCCGTAACAGCTTAATTGAGTTCTTTAAGAATAAACTATTAGTTGATCAACCTGAATCAAGTATTCAATTGTGGACAGCCATGCTCATTTCAATAAGAGATAACGCGTTATTAGGAAAAGAGAAGCCGTCTAAAAAAGAGATAAAGAATCATGTGAAAGAGTGCAATAGGTGGCTTTTGGCAAGCTTGTAGTTGCCGGGGGGATAAAGAACTCGTTGTTAGGCGTGTGCTGAAAGATGTCAGATTAAAATGACACCCGCACTTCTCTTTTGGCACTGATGAGGCTGCTAGATCTTATCGAATTAAGCTTGCGGTTATATCTTTTTTAATAAGTGAAGTAGTGCTTCCGAATCTTCCCGGGTCAAGGGAGAGGCCAGCGAAAGCAGTTCCTTATCAGCTTCCACATGGGCATTTTCACCGGCTTGAGTGATATGAATATGTACAATCCGCTGATCTTCACTGCTCCTGACTTTTTCAATAAAACCAGCTTCCATGAGTTTATTTAATGCGCGAGATACATTGGGGCTTTCATCTGTCATCACCGATTTTATCTGGTTTACGGTAAGACGTTTATCCTTGGTATGTGACAATGCGTGCAATATCTCGAGCTGAATTAAAGACAGGCCGGTGTTTTTGAGCTTGCGTGTCATTTCTGTTTTTATTTCTTGGCCTATACAAGCAATTAGCGCCATTACTTTTTTAGGAGTATCGATATCAGCGTTGATTATCGCTAGTTTATTTGCCATTGCTTCTGCCTTTATTTAAAACACTGGGCCTTATCATTGAATACCGGTTATATTATCAAAAATTTATCCGCCAATACTCAAATTTATATCGAAATGCTGGTATTTTTCGGGGCTGTCCTGCCCCGAGGCAATATCAGATCTTCGCTCCATATTTTTTAGCTGAGCATTTCACGCAAGTTCGCCGAGCTGGGCGCTTAACAAAAGACAGGTATTAAATCACCTGCTCTTGCTGTTTTTTATACATTTGCTTAACGTGTTGCTTGATTTGTGAATCGAAATTTTTATATAAGGCTTTGTATTTTGGCCCCAGTATAGCCTTGGCTTGTGACAAGATTTCATTTTGCTTTTTATCCTTGTTATAACCGTCTTTTACCAGCTTCCAGACACCGGCTAACAAGTCAGCATCCCGTTTAACCGACTTGACTGTGGTTGCACTGCCGTGTCCGGTTAAGACAACAGCGGGGGCCAGGTCTGCCACGGCATAAAGGGTATCAATCAGATTCGGGATATTGGCATGCGGCGTCATGATCGGCATCCAGTCAGAATTTAAGACATCACCGCCAAAGACGATTTTTTGCTCCGGCAGCCACATTAATACATCTCCAGGAGAATGGCCGTCATTGGAAAAGATAAATTCAACCTCCATTCCGCCCAGGTTGCGTTTTTCCCTTTGGGCCAATAGCGATATCGGATATGTCATATGGGTAGTGCCGGTTGCTCCTTTGGTCATGCGGGAAAATGCATCGATATCTTGCTGCCCATACTTCTTCATGGTCGTTGCCGCTTGGCTACTGGCGATGATCTCGGCGCCGCTATTGGTAAACGCGGCATTACCCAGCCAGTGATCGGCATGACTGTGAGAATTAACCACCCATAATACAGGTTTATCCGTGACTGACTTAATGGCCTTTTTAATTTCTTTACCAATGGCTTCGGAGGAGCCGGTGTCAAATACCAGCACGCCTTTGTCGGTAACCACAAAGTGACTATTGGAATTCCAGCCTTTGTTTTCAGGTGTCGGCAAGCCAAATGAGGGAGCAACTAAGCTATAAACATTTTTGGCAATGGGGGTCACCGAAAAATCAAAGGCGGCTCTGGTTGCCTGCGCGCTGTTGGCCAATAAGCCCGTCAAGGCGAGGGGGAGTAGAATTTGTTTAAAGATTTTCAACATAACTTCCTATATTTTTAACCGCTTAATTTTTGAATCATCAAGTTATGACGCATTGATGGGCTTGTTTTTTTTATAACAAAGCACTGGCTTTAAACGAATGTCTTTGAGATGAACCTGTGGTTTTTTACGTTGAAAAAACATGCTGGTGTTAGCGGTTCGATATCGGATTTAAGCCGAAGCTGCTTGTGTTATTGGTTGTTGCCTAAAACTCGCTATGGTCCTTGTCGGGAGTTTTGATTGCGGTGGTCAATAGCGGTGAGCCGGAAAGGCTTAACGTCTCTTTGGCAGCGCCCTGCCAAAGGGGACTATGGCCCGGGACAGGGTTTTAACTCTAATGCTGGTCAAGCGCGCCGGAGCCCTCAACCCTCGCGATTTCTGCCTTGGCTATGTCGGGTTTATTCTCACGAAGATATAAAAAGTTATAACGAAAAACAGATGTTATAAAGCATCGAAGGCACTTATCGGGTGCCTTTTTATTTTACCTGTTCATATAAAATAACCGGATGCATGAAAACCAAGGCAGTACACCTTGTTGAGCTGTACACTGGGCTAGTCGTCTGATGTTAGTGTTAACACCACTTTGCCGACAGTTTTTCCCGATCTTAGACATTCGAGCGCCTGGTGTGCCTGTGAAAAGGCAAAAGTGTGACCAACATAAGGGGCTGCTATATCAATACGGCCCATCTGTGACACTAGTTCAGCCATTAAACCGGTTTCCTGCCACAACCAGATCAAATTAAATGCCATCACGGATTTATTTTCGCTGATCATTTCCATCACATCGTACTTGGGTCGCTTCAGGTATTGCCAGGCGGCTTTAAGATAATTCGGGCGATTTTTGCCGGGAGTAAACTCGGCTGCGCCAAAGACCACCAGGCGTCCCATAGGCTTTAAGGCATTGAAACTGGCGTATTGTACTTCGCCGCCGATGGCATCCAGCACCAGATCTGGGGTGATGTTAAGTTGTATTAACTGGCCAGCAAAAGGCTGCTTGCGGACAAAACTTTGCTCAAAACCCAGGGATTTTAACAAAGCTGCTTTTTCTTCACTGGAGACAAACCCCACGGGGTGGGCACCTAATGCCTGGCAGATTTTCATTGCTTGCAAACCGACACCGCCAGCTGCGCTTTGCACCAGTACCTGCTGGCCTTTTTTAATATTGCCCAGTTCTGTCAGGGCATACCAGGCGGTTAAGGTTTGTACCAGGTAGGCGGCGCCCTGTTCGAAACTCCAGTTTTCAGGTAACAACTGCAGGTGTTCAGGTTTAGTATCGAGTTTGTCGACATAGCCCCCGAAACGCGTAACTCCCATGATGCGGTCGCCGACTTTAAAATCAGTGACTTTGTCGCCAAGTGCCGTGACAACCCCCGAATACTCCAAACCGGGAATAAAAGCACCTTTCGGGGTGGCGGAATAAAGGCCGGTTAAGGCGAAGATATCGGCGAAATTTAAGCCAACGGCTTTGACTTCTATCCGGACCGAATCCGGAGCCAGCTTAGCTAGCTCTTCTGTGCTCGGCTTTAAGCGCTTAATAGCTCCGGCGTGGCTGGTTTTCCATACATTTCTTGTTGTTACCATAAGAGGATTCTTATCATCTCAGTCGATTTACGTAAATAACGTTTGCCCATCGTTTATCTGCTTAAGCCTGAGGTTAACTTCCGGGTGTCTGTAAATTTGATTTCTGCATATTCAGTGCACATTTCTTTTTTATCATAGGGAAAAATCATAACGCCAATTATTTTATCTTTTTAGTAAAACGGTAATCATCATTGAAACCTGCCGTCCGGGCAGTCAAAAAAAAAAACCGCTGAACAAGCACTAAGGTTGAATATGCTTGCAAATAAAAACCATTAGGCATTACATGAATAAATTAGCATTCTCATCTATGGAAAGTCATTCTGACAATGATGTCAATGTAGAAGAACTCCAAGAAAAACAAACTGCTGCAAAAGTCATGGCGAAGCCCTTGATAAATGCTAAAAGAGAAGCCCGGGCGCAAGCCCTCTATGTTTTATTTAACCGCGATAAAGAATCAAGGTAATAAATACTGCCCCTGAATGCTGTTGAAGGTGGTTGATGATTAAGCAAACCAAGGCAAAGTAAGCAGGGGGATATTAATAATAACGCTATGTTTAACATTAAGATACGAAAGATTAACATGCTAAGGAGGGGCGTCACTTGATGCGGTTTTTTCCAGAAGATAAGCCATTGACTAAAAATAGCGGGTTTGTTTAAATCCGTTTTTTTCTTTCGATACAGCCCGATGAAACGTTTCTCTTTTGCCACCTTTATACTGTTAGCAAGTCTCTCTTCGTTTACTTTTGCTGAGCATAGCCAGGAAACTTTGCAGCAGGCGATCGCGAAAATTTCATTAAAAGACGATGATGCCGAGCAACAGGCACTTGCCTTGCTGTCTTCGGTGCAGCAACAGCAGCAACCGGCATTAACGGCGCAAGCTATGTTGTTTGTGATGCGGGCACAGCGGAAAAATAGAGATTTTGACGGTGTTAAAGCGAGCTATCAACAGCTGGCGTTGATTGCAGAAGAAAATCAGTTATATAAAGCCCATGCGCAGGGGTTACTGCTGCTAGCAAAAAGCGAGCGCATGGTAGATAAAAATGATGTGGCATTAAAAATCATTGAACAGCAGTTATTGCCGCTGGCAAAAGAGTATGTCCCTGAGTTGTTGGGGAATATATACACCGAAGCGGCCAATAATGTTGCGTTGATCCCCGATCTCGAAAAATTTGAACCTTATTTTCAATTGGCGATTGAGACCCTTAAAAAAGAAAAAAACTTCAAAAAATCAGCCCGGATGTTGGCGATTAAAGCCAGTCATCTTTCCTCGTACGGTAATATTAAAGCCGCCTTACCGGCATTGACGTCAGCGATTAAAGAGCAATTGTTGCTTGATGACAAGTCCGGGTTATTTTTATCTTACACCGCCCTTGGCACCCTCCATCATGAAATAGGGAACTATCAACAAGCACAGCAATATTTTAAAAAAGCTCAGGGTTTAGGTCATGAATCAGCAAGAAGCCTGGCTTCTTTAAACTATAAAATGGCCTTTAACTATTACCGGTTACAGCAATATGATGACGGCATAGCTTATATGGACAATGCGCTGGGCTATATGGCGAACCATTCGAGCAAAAAAGATTTAGCCACAGTGCATTTGGGAAAAGTCTTAATATTCATTGAACAGCAAAATTTTACTGCCAGCCTCAGCACCTTAAATAAAGTAAAAGCCCTGGTTAAAGATGTTGACTCTAAACGGATTCATGAAGATCTGCAGACTTCATTTGCCAACTATTACCTTGCCGTAGGAGATATTCCATCGGCGGTAAAAAGTATTCAGGCTTCACTCTCCTTCGAGACTAGCCATATCGCCATGAATATCGAAAAATATGAAACTGCCAGTGGTATTTACGAACAGGCGGGAGATTATGCTAAATCACTACTTTACCTGAAGAAGTTACGAGAATTCGAACGTGAAAAAGCGAAAGTTAAAGATGAACAAAGCGTGCAACAGCAGCAAAATGAAATAAATTTACTTAATGCCCAGAAAAACACCGCGCTGGTCAAGCAACAGCTATTGGAAAAGCAAAACCAGGTGCAATTGCAGCAAGCTGAGCAACAAAGGCTGTGGTTTTATGCCGGTATGAGCGCACTTTGTCTGTTTGCTTTGTTTAGTTTTTTCTATTTACGTCAAAGCCAGAAAAAGCATATTGCCCTGGAGCAGTCGAAGCTGGCTATGGCGCTGATGGAGCAAAAAAATCAGTTTATCGCCAATGTTGCCCATGATCTGAAAAACCCGATCACTGTGATCCAGATACATTTAGAAGCCCTGAAAGACGGCATGGTAAAAAACCCCGAACAGGCACATGATATTCTCAATCAGCGCCTGGCGGAGCTGACCACTAGTATTGAGGATTTACGCCAGGTATCGTTATTGGAAATGGGGGCTTTGAGCTTAAACCCTGAGGCGCTGTTGTTTAAGTCTTGGCTGCAACAGGAAATAAATGCCTACCGGCCGCTGGTGGAGTCCAAAGGGCTGTCTTTTAGAACCTCGATTAAGCTCGAAGGCACGGCAATCGTGATTGCCGATCCGGGTCGTTTATCGCAAGTGTTTGCCAATATTATTAAAAATTCGCTGCGTTATACGCATCAACCGGGAAAATTAACTATTATTGCCAGGCAGCACCAGCAAACGGTTGAATTGCTTATCAAAGACAGTGCCCCTGCGGTGGCAGAAAGTGAGTTGAGTGATTTGTTTAATCATAGTTATTGCAGTATAACGACACAAGCCATGTCAACGGAAAGCAGTGGTTTGGGGTTACATATATGTAAGCAAATAATCGAAGCTCACCAGGGGCAGATCGGTGCGTCACTTTCAAACTTGGGGGGCTTGTGTATTAACATAACAATGCCGCTGGCGGATGAATAAACATGAACGGACAAATGATATTAATTGTTGAAGATGATCTTGATATTGCAGATATTGTCGCCACTTATCTGCAGGCGGCGGGCTTTATCACCAAGCATTTGAGTGACGGCAACGAGGTTGTCGGCTGGGTGAAAAGTAATACGCCGACGCTGATCATTCTCGATATTCACCTGCCGGGGAAAGACGGCCTGGAAATTTGTCGGGAGGTGAGGGCATTTTCCGAAGTGCCGATTATTATGGCCACCGCCAAAATAGAAGAAGTTGACCGCCTCATCGGCCTGGAAATAGGGGCGGATGATTATGTCTGCAAGCCCTATAGCGTTAAAGAAGTGGTTGCCCGGGTAAAAGCCAATTTACGCCGCTTTGGCAAGCTCGCTAATGCGGCGGGAAAGTTAATCCTGGACAGCGACAGTTTTTGTCTGAACTACCAGGGGCAGGCGGTAGAATTGACGGCGATAGAATTTGCCTTGTTCCATTTGCTTTACGCCAACCCAAGCCGAATTTATTCCCGTGGGCAAATTATCGATCTGGTTTATCAGGATTACCGCGATGTTTCTGACCGGACCGTGGACAGCCATATCCGAAATTTACGTAAGAAATTAAGCCAATTGCCGCTAGAGCATGATTTTATTCGCTCCATTTATGGTGCCGGCTACAAGTTCGAAGCCATATAATTGGTCATTTTATGCTTTATTTTTCGGTCAACTAACTGAAATAGTTCCCTTTCTGCATATTCACTGCATATTTTAATTGTATCTTTTGTTTGCCCCCCTAAGACCAACTGGCGTTATGCCAGTTGGTGCCGTGCCTATTGGCTTTATTGCCATTGGCCCCATAGTTTCAATACAAAAATTAGCGAGTATTTTGTATTAAGTGCGTCAACACGCATCAGGGTGCTTAACAAGCTTGTTGAGTGCCATACATTTAAGGAAAGCAACCAATGAATATACACTTAACAGTCAAGCAAAGTTCTATTCATATACTTATTCGTCTATTTCTCCCGTTGCTGTTGCTTATGTCAGCAGCGGGGCAGGCTGGTGAGACCAGCCCGCAACAATTGATCGTCAACACCCATTCGGCAAGTGAAATACACTTGTCCTGGCAAGCTCCGCAAGATAGCAGCGACGTGAAGAGCTACCGGATTTATCGCGACGGTAAAAAGGTTGGCTCGACCAAAGAAACCACTTTTCTCGATAGCGGGCTGAGTGCTGATAGCCGCTACAGCTACCATGTTATCACCTTGGGCAGTAGCAAAAGCAGAAGTGAACCGAGCAATACCGATACCGCCAAAACCCTGGTCAGTGATGACAACGATGGCATGCAAAACGGCGCAGGTTTCAGTCTGGGCGGTATGAGGCTAACCGATGCCTGTGAAGGTTACACTGACCGCGATCGACCGGCGCTGGCGGACATTCCGACAGAAAAGCTCGATGAATGCCTGGCCACGGCAATTGAACATTACCAGCTTAAACCTGGGCTTGAGAATATCAGAGCCTATGTTGCCCGCTTAAGACGCCAGGAAGATCCCGCGCTGATCGAGCTGGGCATGCGCCTTTTTCACAGTAAAACTTTAAGCCAGAACGATGATACCTCCTGCTCTTCCTGTCATCATCCTGCCCTGGGCTGCGGCAGCGACGGCCTGTCACTGCCGATTGGGGTCAGTGCCGATAATCCTGAGCTGCTTGGACTTGGCCGCAGCGACGGTAATGTTGTGCCCGAAGTTGGCCGTAACTCGCCGCAAATCTGTAATTCGGCGTTATGGGTTGAGAGCATGTTCTGGGATCAGCGCATCAAGATCGACAAATCCAACGCTCCCGAGCTGGTCGGTGTGTCAACTCCTGACAGAATTGTCACACCGGAAAGCGATGTTAGCGACATGGTTAATAACGAGGTTGATAATACCGATCCGTTAAGGCTGTTGATCGCCCAGGCGCACTTCCCGGTGACTGCCCCGGCAGAAATGGGCGACAGCAGTGACTTTGAATCGCCCCAGAGCTACCGCGAGTACATAGCCACTAAGTTAGAGCCGAACTGGAAAGATGAATTCAACCAGGCCTTTGGCAGTGAAGATATCAACTTTACCCGTGTCGCCCGGGCGCTGGCGGCCTATGAAGCATCCTTCCTCTTTATCGACAACCCTTTCTTCGACTACCTTGACGGTGATCTCGACAGCCTGAACGAAGATGAAAAGCGCGGTGCGCTGTTTTTCTATGCCGGTGCCGGTTGTGCCAACTGTCATGATGGGGTGTTTTTCAGCCCGGAAAGAACCCGCGGGCCTTTCTATCCGCAAATCGGCATCAATGCTGTGGCCGACGGCAACAGAGATGGACTTCAGTTCCGTATGCCGAGCCTGCTAAATATCGGTATCACAGGGCCTTACGGGGATAAAGGCGTGTTTTCCACCCTGGAAGATGTGGTTGAACATTATAATGATGCCACCGGCTCGTTGACCGCATTTTATGGAGACAAGGAAACCTGTCAGCTGCCCCAGTTTGCCCATTTAACCGAGCAGGAATGCGATACGGTTGTCGGCGGCGGCGGTGAATATCTGCTGGCGGCCAATGCCGAATCCGTGGCCCGTTCCGGCCGTGGACCGGATGCGCTGATCCGGGGCTTTACCCAGGAAGAGGTGAGCCAACTGGCGGCATTTCTTCGCACCCTGACCGATAAGAGTGCGCTGCCGGGCAGCAATGAGATCAATGTTTTGATCCCGCCAAGAGACGGCGGCCCGGACGGCAATCAACTTGATGCGGTAGATAAGGACGGTAACGTCTTATAGAACACTCGAATCAGGACAGCTTGCCGGCTTTTTCCTGGTGTGATTTAAAGAGGCTTCAACACAAGGGGTTGAAGCCTCTTGTGATCTTTAAGCTGTAAGTGCTTGAATTTTGACGTTTAAGCTGGAATGCTTTTTGCCTTATGGTATTTGCTCTATGTAGTGAAAGTTACTAATAATTTTATTAAGGATGTAAAAATGAAAAACGCTTTTATTTCGTGCATAACCATATTCATGTTTGCTTTGGGGTTTCAGGCCAAGGCTACGCTGCTGACCTTTGATGACATTCCCGGCGGCAGTATTCAAAATTCATATACTGAAATTTATTCATACAAAGGCTTTGTCTTTAATTATACCTTGAACTGGATTGATGTTGTCGACTCCCCATGGAACCACGGTGCGCACTCCGGTGAGTTTGCCATGCTAAACGACCATAAGGGCATGGGCATTATTTCCCAGGAGAATGGCGATGATTTCATTTTTGACGGTTTATGGGCAAAACAATATCCTTCGCCGCCAAATTCAGGTGGTCCCGATGGACTTTTTGGTACGATGAAAGGTTACAACAACGGCAATCTTGTCTGGGAAGTAGATACCGCGTTAAATGGCAGCTACAAGTATTTTGAAGCCCAGCAAGGGGCCATCGATGAGCTGCATTTAGATTTTGGTATCTGGTTTTTAGTGGATGATTTGTCGTTAACCGGTACCGGCGATAATAATGACCCGCAAGCCGTCTCGGAGCCGGCGCCTGCTTTATTGTTTGGTATGTCGATGTTTGCGCTGTTACTGATGAGGCGCAGAGAGTTTTTCTCTTAGTCTGCTTCTGGTATTTAAGTCTTTTGAGAAAAGGATAACTCCAAATGAGACATTCTTGAGCTTTGCTGCTTTTTCCAAAAGCTGACAGAGATGGAGCTTAAAAGATTTATCTCCTCGAAAATAAGGCACTTTCAACCTGAAAGTGCCTGATAATAATTCATTGAATTATTGGATTTCCAACAGTTCTACTTCAAAAATAAGCATGGAACCGGGCGCTATTTTTCCGGCGGCCCTATTGCCGTAGCCTAACTCTGCCGGGATGAAAAACTTAAATTTATCACCAACCACCATTAACTGAACCCCTTCGGTCCAGCCGCGTATCACCTGGTTTAGACCAAAGCTGATGGGCGTGCCGCGCTCTACCGAGCTGTCAAAAACAGTGCCGTCTATTAAAGAGCCATGATAATGCACTTTTACTTTTGAACGGGCAGTGGGATGCTCAGTTCCTTCGCCTTTTTGCAAAACTTGATATTGCAACCCGGAAGCCGTTTCAGTAACCCCCTCAATCGCCTTGTTTTTTGCTAAAAAGTCTTTGCCGATAGCAATGTTTTCAACCGCGACTTTCTTATTATTTGCGCTTCTGGTGAAATAAAATACCACCAGTGCAATAACGACAGCTAAAACAACATATTTCATAACTCATCCTATTAATTTTTTTGATGTGCGCATTCTAGCACCTGTCGCTTTTGGCGATAAACAAAATTGCATTTTTACGATAAGAATAATCAGCTATAAATTTGAGTTTTTGATGTATCGGGTGTTTAAGGCGTAATCATACGACAAATATGGCTTTTTTCGTTTATGAGGGGATAACGGCTCTGTTGTGTTATTAAATTTAATGCAAAACCAGCATTTATCTTCTTTACTTGATCTTGTTAGCTGTTGGGGCTTTAGAGCGCTTATGTTGTTTATTTTGGCTGAAGGCATTTAGCAAATTCCATCTGAAGAAAAAGAACAACATAAGTTTCTGCTGGTACTATGATGCAGTGGTTAATGCCGCGCTAATCATAGCCGGAGTAAAAGCCTAAAATGAGGTTGTACGCATGCATGGTTTTTTCTTTGGCCGAGTCATCAATAACATTACTTCCATTCTTTTTGTCTGCACATCTTGTTGTTATGCCAAGGCCAACTTATCACAGCAGTCCAGTGATGATGACCTGTTTAGTTTGAGTCTTGAGCAGTTATTGGCAATACCGATCACTGTAGCCTCTACGCAGCCGGAATCTCTGTTAGATACCGGGTCTACGGTATCGGTGATTACTGCCAAGGATATCCAGACTTATGGTTACCAATCGATTTCAGGTGCCATCAGTAAGCTTGCCGGCGTAGAAGTGATCCACAGCTATTTTCAAAAGAATTTAACCACTATCAGGGGAGTGTTGCAGGACAATTATGCCAACAAGGTACTGGTGATGATCAATGATGTGCCCAGTTGGGATGGGACTTATAGCGATAATAAACTCAACCGCATCAATATTCGTGATGTTGAACGCATTGAGGTACTTAAAGGCCCGAGTTCGGTATTGTACGGCACTAATGCCTATAGCGGTGTTATCAATATTAAGCTTAAAGATCAACGTCCGGCATACGCCAATGCTAATTTTCAGCTTGGTAATCATAGTCATCATGTACTGAATTATTCGCAAAATTTTGATGTGTTTGAACAAAGTAAACTCTTTCTTGCGCTCTCAAAAAAACGGCAGGCTAAACAGCAAAGAGATTTTACCGCTGAAAACCAAGAAACCGCTCAAGTCACCGATTTCATCGATAACGACAATATCAGTGCAGTGTTGACACACGGCAAGCATAAAATACTGGCCAATGCCTATGAAATTGATGAAAACTTTTTTGCTTTTGTTCCTTTTTTCAGTAGAGCCGGCGGTCCGCTGAAAAATGAAGGCTATATGTTCAGTTATGGCTATGAAAACGAGTTTGGGGAGCAAGGCAAACTCAACTACCTTTTCGCCTACGACAGAACCGAAAAAAGCTATTACCGCTTTGCCGACAAAAGAGAATCAAGCCGTAGAAAAAGCAGGAGAATACATCATCAGCTCAGTTTTAATAAGGTGTTAACCGACAGCTATTCTTTAGAGCTAGGTGTAGACTATGACACGCGCAGGAGCCTGGATTTTTCTAATTATGACTTTGCCGGAAACTTTATACTGGGGCAGAACATAACCGGCAGAAGTCTTTCTTCTTATGCTTTTTGGAGTCAATTAGGCGTAAACCACAGTAAGCATCATTGGCTGTTTGGTGTTCGAAACACCGAAAATGAACTTTTCGGCAGCAACCTGTCCGGGCGACTAAGTTACCGTTATGATTTATCAGCAAAACAACGGATAAAATTTATTGCGGCTCAATCATATCGTTCACCCTCCATCTTCGAACTTTTCTTTATTGATATCGGCGCAGGTGTTCATGGTAACCGGGAGTTAAATCCCGAAACCAGTGATTCTTTTGAAGTTTCTTATCTGTCTGTCGCGCCAAACTGGTCCTTGCAGGCAACAGCTTATTATGCCTTTTATGATAATAAAATATTCAGGCGAATAGGCGATCTCATACTCGAAGACGGCACTGTTGCCCCCAACGTAAATATTTACAATAACGGCGAAGAGTTTACCGGTTATGGCATAGAAATAGAGACCCGCTACCAGAGCCTGAACAATTGGGGGGCCATGTTAAGTGCTAATTATCTGGACGGTGACGATGGAGATAAAGCAGGCAGGGATGAGCATTATAATTTTAAGTTTGTTCCTAACTATTACCTCTCCCTGGGTTTGAATAAGCCCTGGCATAATGTCACCCTGGCAGCCATGCTTAGCTATCGCAGCAGCAGTCGTGGGCCTGAGTTTCCCATCAACTCCTCAATCACGTTAGATATCAATGCCAGCTATACACAGCGCCTGGCTGGCTATCAGTTATCTCATAATATCAAAGTGAATAACCTGACCAAAGAGCAAGTCAATATGGCCGAATACGTCAGGCGCCGTGGTGTTAACCAGGTGCCAATTACCCAAGGACGTTCAATAAGTTACCAGCTGAGTATACTTTTTTAAGCTATGAGCTTTCAGGGCAGGGTAAGCTGCATCCAGGCATGATGTGATTGATGCGCTTACACTAAGCTGTATTCCCTACTTATTTCTGTACGCTGAAAGTTAACGAGTAAAGTTCAGCATGCCTGTCCACAACTGCTACTATGAAGTGCCCGGCTTTTCTGCCTACGCTTTCAGTTCCTGCCTTGACGCTATGCGGTTTGTTGTTATACTGCGCGGCTCTTTTTACTCGCGATCTGCTATTAGCACAAGCAGGCAGAGCAATCCGTTGATAATTATATGCCCGAGGTTCTAAATGCCATTCTCAAAACTTGGATTATGTGATCCTATTTTAAAGGCCGTATCTGAGCTGGGCTATAAAGCGCCCACGGCCATTCAGGAACAAGCAATACCTGTTATCTTATCGGGGAAAGACTTAGTCGCCGCCGCACAAACAGGTACCGGCAAAACCGGCAGTTTTGTCTTGCCTGTGCTGGAGAAACTGAATACCGAGCGCAAGCTGCGCGGCAAGCGTATTCGGGCACTTATTCTTACTCCCACGCGTGAGCTGGCGGTACAGGTCGAGGCCAGTATTAGCCATTACGGTAAGCATCTGGAGCTGAGTTCAATGGCAATGTATGGCGGCGTAGATGCCCAACCTCAAAAACAGAGGTTGATCTGGGGCATAGACATTCTCGTTGCCACCCCGGGCAGGCTATTGGATATGGCGCATCAACGAGCGTTGCATTTTGATGAACTTGAAGTTTTGGTGCTCGATGAAGCTGACAGAATGCTGGATATGGGTTTTATCGACGATATTAATAAAATTATTGATCGCCTGCCTGAGCAGCGTCAAAACCTGTTATTTTCTGCGACTATTTCTGACGATGTTCGCCGGTTGGCGAAAACCGCCATCAGGGAGGCTGTTGAAATATCGATTTCTCCCGAACGTGCGACCACAGCAAAAATTGACCAGTGGCTGATCACGGTAGATAAGGGCAATAAATCTGCCTTGTTGAGTCATTTGATTAAGGAGCAGCAGTGGGATCAGGCGCTTATCTTTATTGAAACTCAACACGGCGCCGCCAAGCTGGCGAGCCAATTGGAAAAGCGCGGCATTAGAGCCGAGGCCATTCACGGCGGCAGAACCCAGGCGGTTCGTGAAAAATTACTGGCCGACTTTAAATCGGGGGAGTTACGCTTTCTAGTGGCTACCGGTGTTGCTGCCCGCGGCATTGATATCGATGAACTTCCTCGTGTGGTGAATTATGATTTGCCGGATCAGGCAGACGATTACATTCATCGCATTGGCCGTACCGGACGTGCAGGTGCATCCGGTGAAGCCATCTCTTTTGTGTCAAAAGATAATTTTAGAAACCTTTGTGCGATAGAAAGCCGTTTGGGACACATTATTGAGCGCAAAGAAATTGAGGGCTTTCCCGTGAAAAAGGTGGTGCCGGTTTCTATTTTAAATTACGTGCCTAAGCATAAGCGTAATAACCAGGAGCGGTGATTATTGCAGTGGTCAGTTTAATTTGGCCACGATTTTTAATAAAACAAAACCGGGACAGTTAAAGCCTGACTCAATTTTTATGTGCTAGTTACACGATATCCCGCCCCGTAACAATTTGATTATGAAACCTGCAAGTTTGTTTATATGGAATTAATATTTTTTGTATGGTTGCCAGTTTTGGTATTCCTGAGCCCATCCGGATATCAGTGACAGGTAAATTTGCTGTTTTTTCAGTTTATCAATACCTTTTTGCAGTGCCAGATCTATTTCGCCTCCGGCCCCGCCTGCGGGAAATGCGGCTTTAACATTCAGCCGGGCAAAAAAAGTTCGTCTGATATTATTTAATTTAAGTTTATCAATAACAGGGTCAACGGTTGCCGCCGCAAAAATAAAGCCATCAACCCTGGCATGCTGGATCATTTTGATCGCCCCTTCAATTTTAGGGACTCCTATCGTTGGAAAATCAAAAAGGTTTTGATGGGCCAGGCTGACAATAATTTTGTATTGTTTTAAATTATCCATTGCTAACGGCGGCCGGTCTGCAGCCGTGTACAAGACAAAAGGCAATTGCCAAAGCACGGTATTTGACAGCTCGTATTTTAAAGCCTTTTTATCGACAAATGGACTTTCAATGATAGGGACTTGCATATCATAGTTATCCATAGCGACCTGATTAAGGGATTGGGGAAAAGGGAATAAGTCCATCTGATAACTTATTCCACCGGCATCGAGTATGCTGGCTATGACATCGGGTAAAGGTCCGGACAGGGTTTCGGAAACGAAAGGAAGTTTTGCAACGGCGACTTTTATCGTTTTTTCATTTGCATTTATTTGCCCGGCTAATAATAACAGAAAAATAAAAGCATAGAGTTTCATGTTTACCGGCTGGTTTTTACGCAGATGAAGGGACTTTCAGTAAGTATAAGGCAATTCTGAAAAACAAGTTGCAGCCTGTGCCGGCAAATTAAGGTCCATTAACGGTAGTCTATAACAGGTATAAGCCTGATATGTGCGGGCTACCCATACCGTTATGCTTTTGAAAACAGCAAAACTGCAACAAGGCTCCTTTTCGCGATTCACCTACGCAGTATTATATGAGTTACCTGTCCGGGATTTCATCAAGGTATTTTTGCAATTCTTGCGGTATTGGCATCTTTTTCAATGGATTGACATTGGCCCCTCCGGTGTTGCCGACAGGCACCCAAACCCGGGAAAAAATAAGGGAGGCAATAATTCGGGTAACTTGTCCGAAAATTTCTTTATAATCGCCTGTTTTCCAGCCAAGCTTAAGCATCCACCAGTGAGATCTTGTGTGAGGGATAATGTATGACTGTCCAAGGATATGGGCCCTTTCCAGGTGGTGAAAACTCTGAGGGTAGTTACTCTTCTTATACGCCTCTTTTGCCAGTTGCATTTCCTGCTCGAATGCATTTTTGAGTTTACTTTTCATATTCAAACCTCTTTAACTGTTCAAGCTCATTAGCATTAACGATAACTTTGTGTGTGTCTGCTTATAATATTCAAGATATCTAAAGGTAACTTGAATAAACCGGCTAAATTTATTCCAGCCTGTGTTGATTTGAAGTCAGATCACACCTGCAACGGAGAATGAAGTCCGAATGAATCCGGGATAAGATAGTGGTTCATCTATAAACCTGTGGTCAATCCTGCTTGTCTGTTACACACGCTATAAAAGCCATTTGTAAAGATATCTGCGGGGGAAGTTGTGTGATCATGGAGCACTTTTTATATGGTGATTCAACAGGTTTTAACCAAAGTGTCATGCTAGGGAAAGACTTATTAAGTTTATGGAAATAGTATCGTGTAAAGCCGCTTTGTTCAGATTTTGATTGCAATGAGCTATTGCTGCTGTTTTTGCTCACGTCGCCAGGCCGCGGGTGTTTGCTGATGGAATTTTTTGAATTGCCGAATAAAATGAGTCACGTCTTGCCAGCCTAAGCTAAGCCCTATCTGCTCAACCTTTTCATCGGTATTTGCCAATAGTTCCATAGCCCGTTTTAACCTGTGCCTGATAATCCATTGACCCACAGTGTATCCGGTTGACTGCTTAACTTTAGTTGCCAGATAGGCCGGACTGATATGGAGTGCCGATGCGACGTCTTTCAGGCTAATGCCTTCGCAGCTATGTGACTGAATATATTGTATCGCTTTGCTGACTTTGGTTTCTGCCCCTAAATCCACAAGGGTAAGTTTCGATGCTTTTCCTGCTTCGTTTAATATCAGACAAACTAAACTCTCTAAAACCTTGCTTGATTTTCCTGCCGCCAATTCATTTTGGACTTCATTAAACAGGCTAACCACGTAATCGAGCCTTGCTGAGGGTAACTTGAAGATAGGCAAAGCACCTTTGCGTACCTGGGCAAAAGGGCGCATCAGTGCATGCTTCTCATCTAAGTGAACGGCATAGGGGGCAAAACTTAACCAGTGCACCTGCATATTTTTACCTTTAACTAAGGCGTGCGGCATACCTGACGGCACTAAGGTAAGCATGCCCGGCTTAATATTCACGCTTTGTTCGCCTTCAAAGGTAACGTAACCTGCTAGCATCAGGGTGATCACATATTCTTCATGAGCATGATGTTTTTCACTGTGCAGTTCGTCAATATGAGCGAAGCCGGAGTCAATAGGGAGATAAGAGTTCAAACCAATAAAAGCCAAAAATAAGCCGATTATAGCTAAAGTTTAGCACTGTGACGGTGTCTAAACCTAGGAGAAAATAAGCTCATCAAAACGAAACAGGTTAAATAACAGATGAATCACTGGAATGACGAGCACGCTTTATCTTATGACGAAAAATGGGGGGAGCTGGAGTTTCACCAACAAATACCTGCTCTGGCAAAGGTTTCTGCCGATTGTCGCATTGTCGAAGTCGGCTGCGGCGGGGGCTACTTAAGCTTATGTCTGGCTCAACATGCTGCCGGGGTTAAAGTGCTGGCCATTGACCCGACAGAAAAAATGATTGAGTTGGCCAGACTAAGGCAACAAAAAGCCGATTTATCGGAATCTCAGCTTCAATTTATTAAGTCGGGAGCTGAAGAGCTGGCAGTGGAAGATGCCTCGGTGGATTTAACACTGGCAGCTTTTTCGGTTCATCATTGGCGGGATTCCAAGTTAGCCATGTCGCTCATTTTTCAAGGATTAAAACCCGGCGGGCGTATTTGGCTGTGTGAAGATCTGAACACACCTGTTGACGGAGATATGCAAGTGGATAACTCATTAAAATCATTTAACGGCATTAAAACCTTGCTTGAACTGTCTGGCTTTACGGGAATTGACAAAAGTTTGCATACTTCATCCGAAGGTGAGTTTTTGGTCGTTGAGGCAGTTAAATCGTCTAGTTAAGTGCAGTATCTAGCTGGAGAAAATTTCGGCTCATTGGGTAACTCTGGGGGCGAACGCTATCAATATGGGGGGAGTATGCTGACGTGGGCTATTGCGTCTTTTGGCAAAAAGCGCGGTAGTGTATTCAACCCGGTTTGTTTGACCTTGAGACTGTGGTGAAACTTGTGTAACTGCCTATCTCGATTACTCGTTATAAGCGTTAAGGACAGGCAGATGCACAGCAATTTTTTGTTGTATAACGTTAATCAACGATACTTTGCTGATGTAATAAATTCACCGAAAGTTTCGCACCAAACAATAACAGTGTTGTATTTAGACGGATTAATATCGGGGGATACTTTCACTACAAAATTTTCAAAGGTCTTAACATCACCTACCTGTACCATAGTGCCCTTTAAGCGATTAAAGTCATCTTCTGTTTCTACGAACTTTGATGACAGATAGAGCTTATAGTCTGGACCAGGTGCAAGCTCCCCCATGAGAGTGATGAACTCTGAGCCAATAGAAACCTTACCCATACCCCAGTGAAGTGAATCACTGTCTTTAAGATCTCTTTTGAACTCCGCAGAATATTGCGCTTTAGAGGAAATGACTGATATTTCTGATGCCGTAGGAGAGGTGGGGGCCGTGATAATAGGAAGGACATAAATCCCCGCCGCAAATCCAATTGCTCCTACGGATAGGTGTGTCACAATAAGTGTTATTAAAGTTTTTGCTTTCATTACCATCTCAATATAGCACTCATCGAATGCTTTGCTACTAAGGCTTGTGCGCAGGTCCAGCCAGCTTTGCCTGCCATCGCGGTTCGACTTATCAGGCACATAAAAATGCTATCATTTGCCTAAACTTCTTTTTTCATTACTCCAGCGAATTCTAACCCGCCCTCGAGTTCACGAAAATCAACGTTTACAAGTTCCCAGCCTTCATTTCCTAAAGCGTTAAGATAATTTTCTACATCTTCTCGTTTTCTGCCTTTAAACAAGCCAGCAGTTTCTACATCTTTTGAATCGACAATCTTATATTCAAATTTTTTCATCATTTATCCATTGGTAATTTTCGTCGGATGCCTAACAGCTTTTATTCACTGAAAAGTGCCACATTAAATCCAATTCTTCGGATATTCATTTTTTTAATACTCGGGCTTGCTCCCGGATATTAAACATCTAATGTTCGCCTGAACCGAGGAACAAGTTGAATTTAATGCGTTTGTTAGATTACATTAGTCTTCAACCAGTGGCTAATTGATTTTGTCGTTGACTCAATTGATGCCACCTTTTGAATGATAAAATCGCTATCTTCACGGACTTGATTAGTGGACTCTATATATATTTCCCGAAAATACCCGTCATACATGGATAAATAGCCGGGAATGGAGTTTAACGGATCACCCGAGGGGTGTTTAATATGCCGCATAATCACACGCGACAGACAAACTTCCATAGGTTGATCTAGTAAAATCACGTAATCTACCAATGAAGAAATTGAGCCTCTGCATCTACCGAATGGTTCTTCGATAAAAATAAACTCGTTATCGCACTCTGCTTTTAAATGACGAAGAGAATCTATAAATTTCGGCGTTTTTATCTCTGATACGTCAGCACCATGCTTAAACCATAGCTTCATATCGTTTGGATAAGTATTTTCATCCGTATGATCATCAAAAAGTAGATACGGACAAGAAAACTCCTTCGATAATTGTTTAATTACCGAAGTTTTACCGCTGCCGGAAACACCGCTTATCGCTATTACTTTTACTTCATTCATATTTATATATTTTCTTATTATTCAAATCGCTAGCTGCTAAGCCACCTGATAAACCCGATAAAGAGTAGACTGGCTATAACCGTGCGCAACAAAAACATAATGTTGTAGCCCCAGTCCCTGCTCTTAATTGCTGTTGCCTCCTCAAAAAAAGTCGCTATCTCCTCGAAAGCCACTAAACTATCTTCTGGTGCGACAACATCATAGGTGGCGTTGTCACCGTAGGGCTCCTCGATGGTGAATGAATTTCCTTTATAGGTAAATTCGCAAAAAACATCGTCATCAAAGAACCTTGGCGATTTTGTGATCGTTACACCAGGAATCGCAGAAGCTATCTTGGTCATGCCGTTGCGAGAAATCTTGGCATTATCGACCACAAAGCAACGAAATTGCCCCTCATCATTCATGTATCTTTCTATCTTCATACTGGACAACAATGCCACATTAAGCGGCTAAATATCCCTGGTTATTGTGTTAAACAATTCACTGTATTTTTTCCGTTTGAATGTCTTGGCAGCAGCGGCCCTTTCCTCGTTTAGAAACGCTATTTTTGTAAAGCGCTCATTTATGAGCCACAGTGTTCAAAGTGCTTTTAGGCTGAATAAAGTTTTAATCGAAAGGTCAGCAGCCTCTGGATTATTCCGCTTGTGGTATTTTTAACGTTTGTCCAATTCGTATCGTATTTGAGGTGAGGTTATTTATCCTTTTTAAATGCCCGACAGAAACCTTATAGCGATGCGCGACAACAGACAGTGATTCGCCTCGGGTGACTTTATGCACTCTCACGCGATTGGCAGCTAACAAAGTACCTTCAGACGGGCTACGACTAAAATAATTATCTATCGCCGTATATATTGCTTTTGCTAACTTTTGTTGATGGGCAGAACTGTTGAGATTCTTTTCATCTGTCGGGTTAGAAATAAAACCGGTTTCAATTAACACCGATGGAATATCGGGGGCCTTAAGTACAGCCAAGCTTAATCCTTCCGGTTTTTTCTTATGCAGCTTAGTGACTTTTTTTAATTGCCTGAGAACATGTGTAGCAAATTCATAACTGCTTTTCATGGTATGTTCTTTTTTCATATCCGCCAGGGTAATCGCCAGATTTTTATCTTTCGTTTTTTTAATCGTTTCACCCGCACCGCCTAACAGCTCAGACTCTTTTTGACGGTTAGCAATCAAACGGGCAAACTCAGAGTTTGCCCTTCGTGGCGATTGTACCAATACCGAAGCGCCACTGGGTTTCGGTGAGGTAAATGCGTCTGCATGGATAGAAATTAATAAATCGGCTTTATTTTTACGTGCTAATTTGGGTTTGCGGTCATGGGTGACATAATAATCACCTTGGCGGATCATCACCGCTTTCATGCCCGGATGATTATTTATCAGTTTCGCTAATTTTTTCGCTATTTTTAAGGTGACGCGCTTCTCATAACTGCCTTTGGCGCCAATAGAGCCGGGATCTTCACCACCATGGCCGGCAACTATGGCAACAACAATATCGCGTTTTGAGTCAGTACTTTTATTGCTAATGACTTTACTGTCGCGGTCTTTATCATATAAATCGACAACCAGACGATTTCCATATTGGCCTATTGGCGCTAATGGAAACACGGTGACCTGATACTTATCTGCAAGCTCTAACACGATACGAGTTGAATCTTTATTTTTTGGCTTACTTTTTCGTATTTTTTTAATACGACGATCATCTTTAATGCTGTTTTGGAAAGAAATTAATGATTTACTATCCTTAAAATCAATAACTAAACGTTGTGGAGAGGATAAACTGAAATATTTATAATCAGGCTTTTTACTTAAATCGAAAACAATACGGGTACTTTCAGGAGCGGGCCATACACGTATACCGTTAATATGATTAGCCGCATGAACCTGAAGAGAAATACACAGCGCAAAAAAGACGGCTAATCGTTTCAGAGCATAACTAAAGTTTATTTTGTTTTTGTAATTTGTAATCAACTCATTCCCTTAGATAAATATCAAAGTATAAGTGGCTTGGGGGGCGCTACATCTCTTAAATCAGGCCGCTTATTTTCTAGCTGTGATGTTAATTCAAACCGTTTGAAATTACCGCAAAAGACTAAAGAAGTTTTTTCCCTGTTCAGTGCATTGTAACTGCCAACGATTAAAGCTTTATTTATAAGTGATTTATTAAGGGTCAGCATTGCCGAATAATAATCACCAATATAGCGGTCTGTTTCCAGATAATACAGCTCTATTTGAAAGAGTTCCGGCACATATGACGTTATGCCATTTAAAAAAAATTTGTTTCCTTGATATCTTTGACAGGAAAAAATACTTCGTATGTCTTCATGTTTTTTCCGGCACTGTTTTCAATTTCAACGGCAAAAGGAAGAAACGCTTTTTCTGTCAGTTCTCCACAAGCAAATACGTGCATTGCAAAGAAATATAAAATGAATACAGAAAACTTCAAATAATGCTCCAAAACGTCTAACGAATGACATGGACTTGCTAGCTGGTTACTACACCAGGTTACAATTATTGCTTGCCCGCCATATGAAGTAAAAATAAAGCGAAACCAGCGAATAAAACAAGACCAAGGATAATCATAATTGTTAACGTCTTTGATTCTCGCATAGAATCTGCCAACTCTTTACCTGGCGACAAGCCTAAAGCAATAAGGACACTTTCAATAATACTCATAATTAACTTTCCTGTTTATCTGCTAAGGGGTCATAGCTGAAAAGAGCGCAGCTATTGCGATTATTGAACTTGTTAGCTGTTGTTTTTACTTAAGCCGTCAATAAAACTTTTTTTAGTTTGATAAGTAAAATAAATACCGCTGCAAACCAGTGTGATTAATTGCAGGTTCAACCCTGGTAATTCTGGCTTTAAAGAAATTTCCTTTTTTAAATAAATCTTGAGAAGTCACCTATGCTCTCTAAGCTCCTAACTATTAAGCATTTAATAAAGCGTAAAATATACATTTTATACTCCTATATCAATCTATCTGCTGAAATTTCCAATATTAAGAAAATGAACGGAATACGAAACTTTTGTCTAACCACACTTTTACGCAAATATTTTTCGTAGGGTTATCATTCTTGATATAAATGCAGAGTCTTACAGCTACAAATGCGTGTTTGCCTGGTACATAGCGTCTTCGGTTGCATATGCCCATCTCTGCCGGCGGCGATAAGAGATATACTATAATGATCCTGCGCTTTTATTGAACTGAGTGTCTATTGAATGGCAGGGTTGTCCTCTATATGCCGAATATGCTTGTCCATGGCACTACTCTTAACGAATCTGTTCACCCATGCCCAGCCTGTCATACATATCGGCGCGCCATTGCCGTTTACGGGAAAACTGGCGTTAGAGGCGGCCAAACAACAGCGGGGTTATGAGCTTTGGGCCGACATTATTAACAAACAGGGAGGGATCGATATAGGTGGCAGAAACCATGCTGTTAGAATTGTTTATATTGATTATCAATCGGACTCGGCCAAAGCCCGGGAAGCTGTCGAAACCCTGGTCGGCAAAGATAACGTTAACCTCCTTTTTGCGCCCTACGGCTCTATGGCGGCAAGAGAAGCTTCTGCAGTAGCGCAAAAACATCATGTTCCGATGATCGCAGTAACAGCCTCTTCTTATCAAGCTTATAGCCGGGGGCACAAATATCTTTTTGGCATATTCACACCTAATGAAACACTAATTGAGCCGCTGATGGATTTGGTAAAGCAAACTTTGCCCCTGACTGACAAGGTGGCTTTGCTGGTACGCAAAGATCTTTTTCCGCTCTCTATTGCGCGGGAAGTGAAGATATCCAGCCAAAAGCGGGAAATGAACATAGTTTTGTACAGCCCTTACGCTATTGACGCCAGTGATCATTCGTTAGCATTGCAGCAGTTAAAAAATTTGCGTCCGAATTGGATATTTGCACTCGGGTATACCGCAGACCTGATATTTTTAAGGCAGCAAATGGCAAAGCTTGACATCACAGCCCCGGTGTTAACTATGATTGCTGCACCAGCTTACCAGGAATTTATCGACGCTGTCGGCCCCTTGGCTGAGAATGTCACCAGTGCGGCCTGGTGGCATCCCGCAGTTCAGTACACCGGCAGTGACATTTTTGGGACAACAGCAAACTTCGTTCAGGCTTTTCAAAACCGCTACGGTAAATTACCGGACTATGTTGAAGCCTCTGCTGCTCTTGCCGGTGTCTTATTTCAGCTCTCTTTAGAGCGTGCCGAGAGTATTGAGGGTGAATTGGTGCGTAATGAACTGGCCAAAATCAATGAAACGACTTTTTGGGGGCCGGTCAGATTCGGACAAAATGGACAAAATAATGCTTTGATCCCATTGGTTTTTCAAATTCAGCAGAGTAAACCGGTGATCATCTATCCAACAGCTGTCGCCACCGGTAAGCTATTGTTGGGGGTTAAATAGGGGGACGTGAAAATCAGCATTTTTATGCCAACCGTTTTGCTGGTTTCACGCTGGCAAATAACACTGCACTCGCGTTATTCGCCTTGGATGATTAATTACTTTGTACCCGCATTTCAATGGCGCTGTGTAGCCAATATTCAATATTGTAATCCACTAACTCTTGCTGCGCGTTGAAGCGTTTTCTGATGATTTTCAAGCAGGCGGCACCGCCGTTTAAGTTAAGCTGTTCGGCCTTATCATCGGGCAGGGCAGTGACAATAATGTCACTTTGCTCGTGGCTGATTTTGACTTGATAGTCATCCTGAAAAATGGTGGTGATCGAGCTATCCAGGGCTTTTTCAGCCAGGCCGGGAAACTGCTGCGCCGGACAATAAATTTCTTCAACCATCACAGGCCGATCATCGAGGTAGCGGATACGATATAGCTCATAAAAATCGCTTTGCTTATCGAGGGCAAAGGCCTGAAAAATCTCATCGCTGACCCGGGTTTGTTTGCAGGTTAACAAGTCGGTTCTTGCTTTTAGTCCCTGGTTTTTTGCCAGTTGATAAAAATTAACTTTTTGGATCGGATCCCACAGCAGGCGCTTCGGGCATAAAAACCAGCCGATGCGGTTTTGCCGGTAGATCACCCCTTCGGCTTCAAGGCGCATTAACGCCTCGCGCACTGTTACCCGGGTGGAATTAAACTGCTGTTGCAGCTGCCTTTCCGAGGGTAATTTTCCCGGGGTTTTATCACTGTCGGTCATCTCCCCTGAAAGCGTCAGCTCGGGCAGGGCATCTTTAATCGTTTGGTATAATGGCATGCTAATTATTCTTATCTGCTTTGCCGGCACTGGCGGCAAGTTTGGCCAGCTGGCAGTCTAACCAGTATGGCGGTTGTTCCAGATCTTCCATATGCTCTTTGCGCTTTACTGCTGCTTTGACCATCTTGGCTCCTAAGCTTCTTATCGGCTCGGGGGGGAAGTGCGCCAACGGGCCCCGGGCCATAGGCGAGCGGGAGTGTTCATTTTTCAAGTCTAACACTAAAGAACTTAAGAAATCACCACCTAAAAAGCTTTGTACCACGCCGTTGCCGGAATAGCCTAAGCCATAGAAAATGTTAGGGTTATCCTTTAGCGCGCCAAAAAAGGGCAAGCCGGTGGCGGAGCGATCCGAAGCGCCGGCCCAGCTGCGGGCAAACTTTGCCGGCAATTCAGGGAAAAATGCGCTAAAAGCCCGCTTTAATTGCCTTTGATAACGTGAAGGCTGATCAAACAAGGGGCGCATCTTATTGCCATAAGAAAAGTAATTGCCGCCTTTACCCAGCATCAAACGCCCCTCTGGCGTGGTGCGGTAGTAATGGACAAAAATCCGGCTGTCTGCCACCGCCATGCCATGATTTAGCCCTTGTGCCGCCAAAAGCTCCGGCATAGGCTCAGTGATCAGCATATCTGAAGACACCAATACTATGCTGCGCTTGAGCTCTTTGACGATTTCCGGGGTCCAGGCATTGGTGGCTAACACGCACTTTTTACTGCGGATGCTGCCAAAGGGTGTGTTTAATACAACAGGATTAGATTTGTGTAGCTGAGTTAACGGGGTGTGCTGGTATATTTTAACCCCCAAGGACAGCGCCACTTTTACCAGTCCCATCACTAACTTGGCTGGCTGCAAACTGCCGGCGGCCGGATTGAAGATAGCATCGATATTTTTTGCTGAGCCGCCCAGCAAGCGTTTGTGGTCATTTTTTTGCCAGCCGCTTACCCGGCTTTGCTGTAAAAAGGCGTATAAGTGGTTTAATTGCTTTATCTGGCAAGAGTTGGTGGCTGTGTATAAACTGCCGTCAATGCGGATGTCGGCATCAATACCGTGCTGCCGGCAAAAACGCTCGATGTCAAACACCGCCTGCTCGGAAAGTTTGATCAATCTTATCGCCTCTTCATAGCCATAGTGTTTTGCCAGCGATGCATATTTGGTGGAAAAGGTCAGCATACAACCGCCGTTTCTTCCCGAGGCTCCCTGGCCGCAGCGGTCTTTTTCTATAAGCACTACCTGGCTGTCGGGGGCTTGCTGTTTGATTTTGATTGCTGTCCATAAGCCGGTAAAACCGCCGCCGACGATGGCGACGTCGGCGGTGATATTGCTGTTAAGGGTAGGTAAGTTAAATTCCCCTTGCTCGGTTATCGCCTGGTCAAACCAAAAAGGTTGAAAGACATCTGTCATTTGCTTACTTTCCAGAATGTGATTTCCATTTGCCATAAACAGTTTATGGCCGTTCGCCGCGAGTGCGTCTGGCCATAATTTCCTGTACCACTAAGGTGGCGTCGGCGAGTGAGTCCACCACATAATGGGCGCCCGCCTGATATAGCTTGTTGTAGGCCCGGGTGGTTAATTCTGCCTGCTGATCCAGGGTTAATGCCTGCCATTCATGCTCGGTTAAGCCGATGGCGTTACCGGTTACGGCAATGCCGACACTCCACATACCGGCGGTTAAACCTTCGGTGACCCCCGGGGCTGAATCGTCAAATTTGATGCAGTTGGCGACATCTTTTACCCCAAGTTCAATCACGTTTTGCAGCGCCATCCAGGGACCGGGGCGGGAGCCGGGCGCTAAATCATCGCTGGCAACATAGTTGTCGGGCTTATAGCCAAAATCGGCGGCGACCGGCACTAAAGCTTCCATGACTGCCCTGGGGTAGCCGGAGCAGGAGCCGATTTTAATGTTTTGGCTTGCCAGCCACTCAAGGGTTTCCAATACTCCGGCAATCGGTTCGGCATGTTCTACCACCTTGGCGATTTGCAGCGGCATAAAGGTTTGGTAAATCTGATCTACGGTGTCATCCGTCATGCTTTGACCGAACCGGGCACGCCAGCGGGCATCTACTTCGGGCAATAAACCTAAGGCTTTGATGTGGTCCCATTTGCCCATGCCCATGGGAATACGGGCTTCGTTTAAGCTGATGTCAAAGTTGAATGCCTGTTTGAAGGCCTCGACAAAAATGCTGGTGGGGGCAACTGAGCCGTAGTCAACCACGGTACCGGCCCAATCTAAAATAACGGCTTCAATCTTGTTCATGTTTACTCCTGGTAATCATCCGGAAAATTTGTCAGGGAAAATGACCGGCTAAGCCATTTAAAGGTCAAGCCGGTGTTATTTACTATGGTTAGAAAATGGCTAGAAAAAGTCGTACTTAATGCCTATTTGTCCGCGCAGGCCGTAGTATTCAATCTGGTTGGGGCGCTGCTCTGAGCCGGTGTAATATTCCAGCGGCTCGTCGGTAAGGTTGTTGAGCTCCAGATATACCATGGCATTGTCGGTCAGGTAATAAGAGGCAGTGGCGTCAACACTGGTATAGTCACCATAGTATGTGTCTAAGTCGGTATTGCTGCCGTGATCTTCAATATATTCCCCTTTATGGTTGACGGCGACACGGGCGCTAAAATCGTTGTTGTCAAAGTAAAAGGCGAAGTTATAAAGCTCATCTGCCTGGCGGGAGATTTTCACTTTATCTCCACGGCCGGGGATATCCATTTCTGAGTCCATCAGCGTGAAGTTAAAGCTAAAGCCAAAGTTTTCCATCGCCGGGGAAATAAAACCTAAGCTGGTGTTGGTGGCAAACTCGATGCCGTGCAGCCAGGCATCGTCGCCGTTGAGCGGGCTTTTCACTGTCACCGACTGGTCACGGTAGCTGCCCTGGTAGGTTTGTGAAAATACCGGGTCGGTGATTTGCTTATAGAAATAGCCGACGGAGAACATGCCGGCATTATCGAAATAATGCTCGTACATTAAATCAAAGTTGTTGGAATAGGTAGGGTCGAGTTCCGGGTTACCCGACTTCAACTGGTTTTCCATTTCCAGATATGTGGCCCCCGGTGATAACTGGCCAAAGTCCGGACGGGCGAAGGTGCGGGTTAACGCCATTCTTACCTGGCGTAAATCATCAAGCTCATAGGTGAGATGCAGCGAAGGTAATACCGACCAGTATTTTTTACTGCCTTTTTCCGGCTCGACGCTGGTGCCGCTGTCATTTTCTACTGCAACATAGCCGTCAACTTCGGTGTCGGTATGGGTGGCCCGGATCCCGCCTAACAGGGTGAGTTCGTCATTTAACTGATAGGTGGCCATGCCGTAAAGTGAGGTGTGGCTTTCATTTAAGTCAAAATTGCGGTTTAAGCCGCCGCCGTTTTCAACGGTTTGTGAGTCTTCCGGTAAAAAGGTGAGTTTGTGTTGGTTTTGTTGCCACCAGCGCTTTAAGTCGTTGACCGGGATCACCTGGGAGAAATGCTGGTGGTAACTGAGCGGCATATCGCCGTCGAGGTAGTCGCTGCGCCCCGGCTGGTCTTTTAGCTCAACCCCCAAGTCATCGGCGATATCTGCCATGGTCGGTGTCGGGCCGTATTCGGCTTCATTCCAGCCGTAGAATTTATCGTAAAAGCTGGCGTTGCGCTCTTTTTCACGGTATTTAAAGCCGGTTTTTAATTCCAGCTGTGAGTCATAGGCATGGGTTAAATCCAATTGCAGTACGATTTTGTCACGCTCTTTAACATCTATGCCGTATAACTCGACATCCGCCAATATCGCCTGTTGTGGATCCATGACCCAGTCGTCCGGTAAATGGCTGCCGATTTCACGGCCGGGATCTGTGCCGCCGTCTATGGTGTTATACACCAGGCCGCTGCCGGTGTCGCTGCCGTTACGCTGGCCGACGTCATCATCAAATTCCACCGCTTGTTTGAATTTAACCACGTAATAGGCATTGTCTTCCTTGTTAGGAATATCGCCGTACTCAAAGGTATTTTCATAGGTGCTTAATTGCCAGTTGAGCTGGGTGTTTAAGTCAAGATCATGCTCGCCGCCGATTTGAAAACCGTGCATTTGTGTGATCAGCTCATTGTAGATTTCCTGTAGCTCCACCCGGTTTTTATTAAAGCGGATACGGTGTTTGTAGTGGGTTTCTTCATCGCTGAGGGTGCCGTACATGGCTTTGGCGAATACCAGGCCGTTATCGAGCAGGTATTCCGCCGAGGCATTTAAGCCATAGGTGGTGCGGGTGCCGGTATAGTCGCGCAGCTCCAGGCGGTGAACACCGGCGATACCGTCGTCGTCAATGGCGCGGCGCGGCTCATAGTTATCCGTGGCCCAGTCTCGCTCCCAGGCGGTGGCGTTGACCAGGTAACCAAAACGCCCGTTTGCCGAGCGGTCGCCGTATAAAACATTAAACGACTGGCTGCCACCTTGTGCTTTTTCCGAGTCGCCGGCGGCGATATTGATGGTAAAGATTTGCTCGTCCGGAGCCCGGCTGGTGATAAAGTTAACATTACCGCCGATGGCATCACCTTCCATATCCGGGGTAATGGCTTTGGAGACTTCCACCATTTCGATCATATCGGTGGGGAAAAAGTCAAAGGCGACGGCGCGGCTGGTGGTTTCTTCTTCCGCCGTGGGCAGGCGATCGCCGTTAATGCTGGTGGAGTTCCACTGCGCCGGCAGGCCGCGTACCGCGACAAAACGTCCTTCCCCCTGGTCCCGCTCAATGGAGATGCCCGGCATGCGCTGCACCGCCTCGGCGGCATTGCGGTCGGGCAACTTACCTATGCCGTCGGCAGATAAGATATTTTTGATATTGTGCGCTTCTTTTTGCATATTCATGGCGAGCATATTGCCGCGATGCATATAACCCAGGGCCACCACTTCTTCAATGGCTTGTGCTTCCTGTAAAGAGTCTGCGGCATAGCTTAGCTGCAGGGCGCCGAGATTGACTTCCTGGCTGTCGGTGACGTTAATCATCACTTCTTTGGGCTGGTAACCCAGATAATCAATTTTTAGGGTATGCTGTCCGGGAGGTAAATGGCTGAGATTAAATTTCCCCTGCTTGTCGGAAGCGGTGACAAAATTGGCGCCAACAATAGAGATCTTAGCCCCGGATAATTTACCGGAGGCATCACTAATTTCACCTATCACCGATCCGTCGGCAAACGCATTTATGCTGGTTATTGCCATGATGGCTGCCGCAACTGGCTTGAGCTTTAACATTTTATGACCCTTATCTTTATGTTGGCACTTAACTTATGAATGAGTGAGTTGTTTATGTTTTTCTGGCTTTTTTGGTCTATACCAGTTTTTTTATAATGTTAGGCCGGATAAATGACAGTTTGGTTACAGTCAAATTAAGGAAATAATAAGAAATTATTAATTGGTCTATACCAGCTTGATTCAACAAAATCTGTCGGTAAACTAGCGGAAAAACTTAATGGAAGCCCAGTGATGAAAAAAGACTCAAGCATTGCCGAACCCTGTATTGAGGTTAATAACATGCCTTCAATCCACCAGAGTAATATTAAGCTGCATCAGGTGCCGGTAATTCCCGCCACTCAGGCAAATTTTTCCCCGTTTGGCCGCTTGGTTAAAAGCTATGATAATGAGCAAGTGATCATTGAAACCTGGCCTGCGCCCGGCTGGCGTAAGGTCGAACAAGGTACGGGTAATGAAGGAGGCATCACCGAAGGCCGGTTTATTTTCGAGCGAAAAGGAGGTTTGATGCTGGCGCGAAATCATGCGGTAGACGGCAATTATATCTCCGGCTGGTTTGCCGATCCGGCAACAGCATCCGAGTCGCAAACCGATATTGATTATAGCCGGGTGCTGATCAGGGAGGCTAACTATCACCCGGACGGCGGCCAGGTATTTTATCCCGCTGACGGCACTCCTTTTATCGCCTTGCTGGCATTACCGGGGGATGATATTTCGCCGGATGACTTTGTCGGCTTTTATTGTGACGGCAGTTTCGGTATTCAAATCTTGCCGAATATCTGGCACCAGCCGATATTTCCCCTGGCGAAAAATGCGAATTTTCAAGGTAAACAGGGCAAGGTACATGCTTGTATTGCCTGTGATTTTGTTGAAGAGTTTGGTTGTTATTTAAGCCTTGAGTTGGCTCAGCCTAAGTAAAATCATGTTAAGAAAAATTAAATGAAAGTAGGGCATAACCAGGGGGAATGCCTTGACAACTGCGTGTTTGAGCTTGATTTAACTCCTATCGATATTGACGCTACCAAAGTTTGGCTAGCTTTTTAGCATAATAAAAATTGCCTTGCTGCACACTGCTAATAGAAGCATGCCGATAACTTCTGTTAATAGTCAGGTGCAGCAATTTGCAAAATAAGCGCTTGCTCCGAAAATTTTTGCCCGAGGGTCATCGCTAGAAATAGCAATAGCATCACTTCGATTTTTCATTTGGGGTGTATGAGAATTGCTTGTCATATAAAAAAACACAGCGCGAGCACTTCTCAAAAAATTTATTTTTCTTTAAATCGGCTTTAAAACTTCGGCTTACGGGGCCAGCCAAAATAGACCTGAGATCACCATTGCGCTTGAAGTTGCCAAGTTCCAGCCCGAGGCAATTAGTGACACTGCCATCACCATAGATACGACAATCTGACCAGGGAATTTTACATGCGCCATAGCTTGATTTATTAAAGCTGTCGGTGTTGAGAATATTTAACTTATCCAGTTCCTCAGCCTGATTGAAGTCAATAATTTTTGGCCGAAAATAACTCTTGATGTCTCGTGCCTGATTGTAATGTCGGATCTTTTCCAGCATAGCCATGATCACATCCCAGTTTTTATAGTTTGGCGGGGCTTCTGGAATATTGAGGGAATCATAGGGGCGCATTTTATCGCATAGCTGCATTTCTGTGCCGTTTAAGGTGCAGTAAGTTACATAATCACATTCAAGTTCTTCATGGAGAAACCTGTGTGTGTCAAATAAATCATGCGCTGTTTCATCTAACAATACGCAAGCAGCGCCAAGTTTAGGCTTATTTGCTTTGTGCTTTCGCTTTTCATTGTAAGATTTTATGCCATCGACCAGGCGGGTCCATTGCCGCTTGGTAAAATCCCGGTTGTAATTGCCGATACAGTCAATGGAAACGGCAATATCTTCCAACTTATCTGCTTCGAGTAAAACATCAACTTTTTTTTGTGTTAATAGGGTGCCGTTGGTCACTATGGTGCAGCGAAATTTATTGGCTATGTAGGAATATATTTCGTCAAAGTGATTGTAGAACATGGGCTCGCCGCCAAATAAAATAACCCTGGAGTAATCAGGCAGCTGATCGGTAACTTGTTTCCAGTCATCCAAACCCATTTTAAACTTACCGCAGTGCTTTTCAAGAAAACAGAAGGGGCAATTTAAATTGCACTCATTGGTCAGTCCCAAAACATATCGGACCGGCATATTGAAATTTTCATCCCTGTAAATATCACTGATTAAATTATTTTCCTCACGGAACAAACGGGTATCATCGTTCGTTGTTTTCATCGACTTTGTACCTGAAATATCATGTTAAAAAAGGGAGTTAATATCACTTTTGAGCATATAAGGTTGTGCAGAAATTCTTTTTGATTCTGGTCAATTTTTCTATCGACAGCTTAGCAAATGAGTACGACCTGCTTTTATAGTTTCCTGAATATGATGAAACGCAATAAATCATATTTAAGGGGCTTTGATTGCTGGTGTTGATTTTTAATGATATTGTCTTGTTATTCATTGGTTAATTTTTTGTTTGTTTGTTTGTTTGTTTGTTTGTTTGCGCTGCGTGTGGTGCGCAAACAGTAATGATGATTTTGTCGAATTTGAGCGAACAAGGAGTTCCATATATGAATAAAAGACTAATAACGTTATTACTCAGTGTAGGAGTAGGAGTTGGTATGCTGAATTCGGCATCAGCAGCTGAGGGTTTCCTGTCGTATTATTGCGGGCAGCAATATGATCTTTGCATCAGTTCAGGTGAAAACCGCGTGGAATGCGGAATCCAATATAAATCCTGTATGGTGTTCTAATCACCCGTTTATTAAGGCCATTATCAGCATCAAATCTGATAATGGTGGTTAGTACTGACTGCTGGCGCTTGTGTTACAGCTGACATTAACTGCCCAGATAAAGACCTTATCTCTTTAAGTTTATTGTCGAACAAACGAATATATTGGCTAATGTAAAAAACGGATTATGCTTGATATAAATCAGTTTGGCTGTTCAGCATAGTTTCTGTTAAATCAATAGATTTAGAATCGAATAATTAGGTGCTTATGCGTTGGAATAGAAATAAAACACATGCTTTTGTTATCGTAGCATTACTGCTTCTCATACAGTCATGCACAATATTTAGAACACATATAGATACAGCCTGCGCAAGTCAATTTGCTAACCAATATACAAGCCCCAAAAAATCTCGCTTTGTTCTCCCCTGGAAAGTAGGTGAAAGTTATACGCTAACACAGGGAAATTGTACTATGGAGTCACATAACCTGGCAGAAAAACAACATATGTCTTTCGATTTCAAAATGCCTGTTGGAACTCCCATAGTCGCAATTGACGACGGCCGTATTGTTCTGGTAACCGAGAATTTTAAAGATAACAAGGATAACGAGTCTTTCCAATCCAATTTCATCGGCATAGAACATGAAGGCGGCATTCTTTCCTGGTATGGGCATTTGATGTTTGAAGGGGCAATAGTAAAAGCGGGAGACAAGGTATTACAAGGCGAGGTTATCGGTTATAGCGGCAATACGGGAAATTCAGCATACCCGCACTTACACCTTTATGCTCAACAAATCACAGAAGATTGTTTTGATGCTGAAAACTCGGCTGTGAAATTGGAACTTTGTCCGCCAATTCCAATATCATTTAAAAATGCAAATCCAAGTCAGGCAATACTAACAGAATTTAAAACCTATACTGCCTTGCCTTATGAGAGTTGAGGTGTGGTGATTGGAGTGAAATTTAATAACTTTATGAAAAGTTAGCAAAAATTCTCGTACTATTAGCAAGGCGTTATATTTACGCCCGTCAGTTGGGAGCAAATATGTCAAATATCTTTATATCTCATTCATCAAGTGACAAACCCTTTGTCAAGAAACTTGCTAGCGCACTCCTGTCTGAGGGATTTCCTGTATGGCTGGATTCCTGGAAACTTGAATTGGGTGATTCGCTCATCGACAAGATTTATGACGGGATTGAGGCCAGCAGCCTGGTACTGCTTGTAGTATCCAAGTCAGCGATAGAATCAGGCTGGGTAAACCGGGAAATCAATGCGGCCCTGGTCAAAGAAGAAACGATAGGGCGCAAATTCTTGATCCCCTTAAGGTTAGACGATTGCGAGTTTCCTTTGAAAATTGCTGATCGTCTCTATGGAGATTTCTCCTCTTCATTCTCTGCCCCGCTTTCTCTGCTTGTTGAACTGCTGGACAAATATGGCGGCAGAAATATACAGCCGCCAAAAGAACGTGAATTACTCGCTCTTAGTTTCTCGCGAGAGGTTCATTTGAATACCTCATCCTTAACTAAGGCAATAGATTGCATTGCTTCTCGTCAGGACGCTTTGTCACTGAGCAGCGATCAAATTGTGATAAGCAATGATGAGGAGTACGAAAGGCTACTCAGTCGATTACATCAGCGCATTGATAATATTGAAACAGACCCGTACTTTAGCCCGGAGCTGGAAAGCGGGCTTAGCCATGCACTTGATTTTGTTAAAAGCGGAGAGAAAAATATCCGCAAAGGAGTGGCGTTAATGGTAAATCACGGCTGTTCCTCTGAGGCCATCTACTGGTTTGCCAAGGTATTGCGTGCGCAAATCGTGTATAAATTATGGTTCGTTCAATCCCCGGAAGATCCCCAAAATTCTGAATATGGCAGAATGTGGCAGTCGGCATCACTTGGCAGCAATGTCTCTGCTGCTAACTTCTTTGAGGTTTCGTCTGTTGAATCCGTTGTTGTGTGGCAGGCCTCGTCCCCTGATTTAGCTTTTAATTTGTGGGTAGGCGAAGATGAGATAAAGCGGCTCAAAAACGAAGAGGGCGTCTATGAGGGGCCTGATGTCCTGATAGAGGTCTGTAATTACAGAAATCTCGATAAATATGTGTATCCTCAACTAGTTATAAGGCATCTTGTTAATGGCACAACCCCAGTTCCCTGGAAGCTTGATGCTTCCGATGTGCTGGCAGGTATCAGCTGAAATTCTTCCCAAATTTAATCATAAAAAAAGACTATTTCGCTATTGATTCAGCCCGCTTAATAGTCTTTATTTATAGTGCTACCCCTTCAACCAAGGAGAGCATTTACCTCAATATTTTCTATTCAAGCACCGCTGTTATCATGTAAGTAACGCGATAACAGCAGTAACCCAAGTCGCAACCCCTGAGTGCGCACACACCCAGAGGTCGCTAACCACAACGAACTAGCTAGGAGTAAGTCATGGCTGAATATCATCATACGTCAGAGCCAGGCCCGGCAAAAGTAAAATATCCTATTTATCGACAACTTACCGTGTTGGAAACCAGCTGCGAGTCAGCAGGTAAAACCCGCGGCATCGGCATTAACTATGTTCCTGTGAACATTGAACCTTGTGTGGTACTCAGGGGGAAATGGCTGCGGCGGGCCGGTTTTTCTGTTGGCCAGAAAGTTAGTGTTATGGTAAATCAGGAGGAAATTGTCATCAAACCTAAGCACGTCGCACCTGAATAGGTTTATCTAAACTCGGCCATCAGGAAGCAGTATTGGTAAGAGTGCAGTCGGGCGGTTGCGGTTAAACACAGCTGCCCGGCTTGGTTTAGCTTCTCTGGTGGATAGGGGATGGGTAGAAGCATTGCATCAGTAATTTTGAGTATTATGGCGAACTTTTCTTATTAGACAATATAAAGCGGTATTTCATGCAGTGAAAATGCTAGAAATTGTTTATAAAAAACTGATAATGCTAATAATTGTTTAGAATAAACTGATATGGTTGGATAATTGTCTATTGTAATTAATTCGGTAAAATCGTCTTGAATTGGCTTCAAGAGCATTGGCCTTTCTCTAAAATTGCATTTCCCGGTAGAAATATTACCTGGAAAGAGTGGGCTAAAGAGCCAAAATGTCGTTAGCCGCTTAATGTGGTGTTATGTGTTTCTCAAGTCAGGGTAAAATGAATCAATGGAAAATATATTTGCGCATTACGGGATTGATTGGTTTGCAATTGCTTTAAGCTTGTATGCCGTATATCTGCTTGGAAATAAGCAAAAATCAGGTTTTGTTATATTTGCAATTTCAAACGTGTTTTGGATTGTGTTGGGTTTGTTTTTTATGTCTAGCTACGGTATGGCTATCGGCAATTTTGCCTTTTTCCTCATTAATGTCAGGGGATTTATCAATTGGAATAAGGCGGCTTTAAAAGAAGAGTCTGCTGCATTAAATACATAACAGGGACTATGGTGCCAATTCCTGATTTTTAACTCATTTTAGGAATTTATATGACACCATCTCAGACCTTTACTTTTTAAGGGCAATCTATTCTCTTCGCCGCTATGTCCTTTAAAAGCAGAGTTGCATTGGTTTACTTACTAAATACCACGGTTTTTTGGCCGTGTAGGAAGATTCGGTGTTCGATATGACAACGAACCGCTCGCGCCAGGGTTAAACATTCTATATCACGTCCCTTTGCGGCCAGGTCTTGTGGGTAATAGCAGTGATCAACCGTTTCTACGCCTTGGCTAATAATCGGCCCTTCGTCAAGATCGTCACTTACATAATGTGCTGTAGCGCCAACTAGCTTAATGCCGCGATCATAAGCTTGATAATAAGGCCTTGCGCCCTTAAAACCCGGTAGCAGTGAGTGATGGATATTAATTGCTTTACCTGAAAGTTTTTCGCACATGTCACTCGATAAAACCTGCATATAACGTGCTAATACCACCAGGTCGGCTTCACAGTCCTGGATGATTTTCCATACTTTTGCTTCCTGTTGCGGTTTAGTTTCTTTGCTGATTGGCAGGTGGTAATACGGAATGCCATGCCATTTAGCCAGTTCCTCTAAATCAGGATGGTTAGAGATGATCGCTGGAATCTCTATCGCCAAATCACCCGTGCGGTACCGGTATAATAAATCGTTAAGGCAATGGTCGTGTTTCGAGACCATAATGACGACTTTTGATTTAAACGGGCTGGAGGCAAGTTGCCATTGCATATCAAATTCACTGGCCCGCTTATCAAATTCGCTGCAGAACGCATCGCGATCGAATACTTGTTCTTTATCGGGCCTGAATTCCACACGGATAAAGAAACGCTCTTTATCGGTATCATCGAACGAGTGAATTTCATTGATATAAAATCCCTGCTGATATAAAAAACGGGTAACAACGTCCACCGTACCGGGCTGGCTAGGGCTGTCTGCCGTTAAAATGTGGGTTTGTGGTGCCGGTGTTGTATCGGACATTTTCGATCCTTTATTGTTAATAAAAAGCCAGTTAGCACTCATAAGTTCTAGCTGAGTTGCTTTTATTGAAGTAAGTATTGCTCCTTTTAATACATCAAAAACGGCAATGCAAATCTTACTGGGGTTTATTATGCATTTAACAATGCTTGGGTTGTATGCTTTATGGCTCTACACCTTTAAAACCAATTTAGCTTTGGCAGGTTTAAGTGCTGAGCTAAAGCAAATCTATGTATTATCAAATTACTTTGGTAGCGGTCTGGGGCAAGCTGTTTGGCAATGCGGTCGAGCAAGCCATAAAAAATAGCCATAAGAAAGAGATGTCAGTAATACATAGAGACTCGTATATGAATCAAGCCCTTGCCCCGGCAGGGTCACCAGGGCAAAGGCGTAATTTTTACTGAAAAAGATTGGTAATGCTGTCTTGCATTGATTTAAAGGGCCAATCAGGGTCACGCTTGTTATGCTTGTCTAAATCTGTTTTACCTTCCAGCCTTTTTATTGCATTAAGCACTAAGCCGGTATCACTTGATGACAAGCCGGCAGACAAATCTAATGCCTGCTCATAAAACCCTTTGGCGGAATCAGACTCTCCCTGGATATCCAGGCATACGCCTAAGTTATACATCAGCGCCGGAGATTGGCTATAATCAGATGCCGCTTGTTCGAATTTTGCACAAGCACGGTCAAGCATGTCATTTTCAGCAAAAAATAATCCCCGGTCAAAAACGCCTTTTACTGTTTCAGGCATTGCAGTGTTATCACCATCAATCAGCTTTAAATTCAGCAAAAGTGAGTAAGGGGCAATATCCCTTCTCATTTGTGCAAATATGATATCGAGTGAATCACCGACCAGTGCACTATTTGATTTGAACGTTTTATTTTCCTCATTTGGACATTCTTTAAAGGTAGCGCTTGCTTTATAGGTTTTTGCATAAACTATCTCGCCGCTCTCTACCTTGGTTGCTTTGGGGGTGAATTCAACATTTACAGTTTTCTTTTCACAATCAACAGTTATTTCATCGTATTCATAACAGCCGCTTCCTTCTCCCAGGAAATTCGTCACTTTTTCCGTGGCTTCGTGCTCTTTAAGACATTCTCCTCGAACCTTGGCCTGATAAGTGGATGTTTCTATATCTGAAACTTGGTAATGAGCCATGAAAACGGTATCGGCGCTCACTGAGCGTCCCAATTTTATCGCGGTTTCTTCATCAGAAGTTGCCTGAGATGAGATCTGCTGCTCTTCCTTCTCACGCTCAATGTGGGATTGGTCAATCACGTTAAAATAGCGCTCTCCGTCAACATCAATATTGGCAAGAAAAGCCTCAAATTTTGGCAAGGCATCCTTCTTAAGGTCGCTATACCAGGGCTTATCTGTGCCATCAACCTGGATCACCGCGATACTTTTTACTCCTTGCATACCATTAATTTTGGCTGGCATCAGCACTGATTTTTTAGCACTGGGGGTTGATAGACAACCTGTGATAACAGTAACAGCGATTGCTGCAATTAATAAATTTTTCATTAGATAAGGTCTCACTATGTTTGGTTAGTTTATTGAATGTTTTATTTCAGCTTCTCGCTCCTCCTTAGTTGTGTGGGCCTTAAACTCTTGATAGGGAAAATTTTGTTCTGTCGGCTTGTCTTTTAAGCGAGATTTATCAACGACATGCTTGAAAAGTACCTCAACAGCATCCGGGCTTAAAGCAACCAGGGTGCAGTAATAATCGACATTATTAATGGTGGCAATGTCGAACTTAACGGCCCGGATACCATTTAAGGTTTCGCTGGTGAGCTGCCTGGAAATTGAAGTAAAAGTTGAATTTGAAGTTGTACTATCGTTTAAATCGCTTCTGCTGTCATAGGTTTTGTCCAACGCCTCAGCCCAGGTTTGCACTTGCTGAGCCAGAAAGGTACGGGCATTGGCAGTGGCTTTTTTTTGGTCAGTGGAAATGTTTCCTGAAAACTTTACACAATTCGATGCCGCAATCCCGTCCTTAATCACAGGGTTGAAAACCCATTGAGGAATATGACTTTTTGGGCTGACAGGTTGATTTACTTCTATTTTTTCACTTGAATGGCTACAGGCACTGAACAGCGTTGTTAAAAGCATAACAAGAAATATTGGTTTCATCGGTCAATTTCTCATTTGCTGCTAAGTAGATATAACTCCTCCCTGTGTTGTTTATTCCCTATACATATATATCTAGCAAAGCAGTAAAGCTAAAAATACTGTTTTTTATGGTGTGTATCAGCGCATAAGCATTGTCATGAAACATCACCTCAAAAGGTGGCAATTTCAACTTTTTCATTGAAAAATCATCAAGAGTTGAAATTTTTAACCATTAAAAACAACAGTTTCGTGAAGTAATTATTCATTACTTATCGTCCGTCACGATTGTGCACATACCTGATAATGATGAGCCTGAGTCAGGTTCAAATGTTAACTTATTACCATGGCCTCAATTGAGAAGCTTTGAATGCACTTGGAGTCATAGTGTCTCAAAGCAGTAAGTTCTCGCACTTTAATTATCAAAAACTTTCCCTGTATTCCTGGAGCCCCATATAGTGATAAAAATAAGCAGATAAATTTGATGGAATATGCAAATGGTTGAGTATTTCTGTTTGATTTAAAAAGAGTTTATTCAATCGTAATTCTGTGTATCTGGCTCTTGGCCTTTTGTTATTACCAGCAGGTACCGAAAAGTATTTAGCCGCATGCAATAATGTTGCGTAAGACTATTAAGTAAGGTTTAAACAGCACAAAAGCTTGGCGGGTTAACGGTAATAATTGTTTTAGTTATGCCACAATCTTATTTTTTATAGTTTCATGTGTTTAGTGGCCGGAAGCTCGTTAATTGCGCAAAAGCAGCGCCTGAACGCTGTTGGCAAGGGGCTGTGCTTTGTACTAACAGGGTTATTACTGCCAGCCACTTAATTGAATTTTATATAAGTAGAGTTTGATGAAGCCTATTGTTTGCAGACGTAAGTTAAAGTGACAAACTATCCAGCCATTGTTTTGGCGACATGCCGCAGGTTTTCCTGAACACCCGGGCTAATGCCGATGCGGTATCGTAGCCGACGCTGTTGGCAACCAGGCTGACGCTTTTGCCCTGTTTTAATAACGATTGTGCGGTAGCGACACGCCAGCTCACCAGGTAGTCGTTGGGGGTCTGGCCTATCACTGTTTTAAATATCTCGGCAAACTTTGAGCGCGACATCAGGGCCAGTTCGGCCATTTTATTTAACGACCAGTTCTCCTGCGGGGCATTATGCAGCTGCTGTAAGACCTGTTTCAGCTGCGGGTGCATCAAACCTGCTAACATTCCACGGGCAAGCTCTCCCTTGACCAATAATGACCGCAGCATATTGATAATGAAAATCTCCATCAGACGGTTCATGACCGCCTGACGTCCCTGTTGTTCATCGCCTGCTTCGCTGATTATCCAGTCAATATTGGTTTGTAAAAACGGCGATGACTCTAACGGCAAGATCAACATGTCGGGTAGGGCATCGGCCAGCAAACTGGTACTGCTGCTGTCGTAAGTGATGTTGGCACAAATCAACTCGGCATTATCTATTTCGCGTGCTTTAAGGCTGTGTTTTGTCGGCCGCGGCAAAAAAATGATGGAAGGCTGGTCAAGCACAAGTGGCGACTTGTCCAGGCCGTTTACAGCCAGTACGCCGCTGCGCAATAAGTGGATATGCCCTTCTAGGGCTTCATTTTCATTGAAGTGCGACAAACCACAAAGCTTGCCTGTGTAGAAAACGCCGGCGGTTAATTTGAAGTGGTCAATGATTTGTGAAAGGTGATCCATGACATCTCTGGACGATTTGACTCAAAGTTCGGACGATTGTATCCCACAGCCCCGTTATTCAACAGTATTATTTCTCCCGTCCTTAACAAACAATACCCGAGGAAATTTTATGTTTACCACACGTTTAAAGTCTGCTTTAGCTGTTTCTTTGTTTGCTGTTAGCAGCCTGTCATTTGCGGCTGACATCGACATGAACGCAGATGCCAATGACTTGGCCATTAAAGGTTACGACCCGGTGAGTTATTACACCATGACAGCGCCGAAAATGGGCAGTGCTGATTATACCGCAACCTATAAAGGCGGCATATACCGCTTCAGCAGTGAAGAAAACCGCGACATGTTTAATAAGAATCCGGCCAGGTACGCGCCTCAATACGGCGGTTATTGTGCCTTTGGTGTCGCGATGGAAAAGAAATTTGATACCGACCCGTTAGCCTGGAAAATTGTTGATGGAAAACTTTACCTCAACCTCAATAAAGACGTGCAAAAGAAATGGCTGACCGATGTGCCCGGCTACCTTGCCCAGTCAGACGATAACTGGCAGGACATCAGAAAAGTGCCGGCGGCCGAACTTTAATTTTGCCAGCTAGACGGCGAACGCAAAAGTTTATTACTCCTGAAAACAAGATGTTTTCAGGGGCGTAAATCAGTATTAATTTCAGGAGAGTCACATGAGTCATAAATTAGCCATATCAACCGCACTTGCCGCCACTTTAGCTTTAGGCGTTTTATCCGATGCCGAAGCGGCGGAAAGACGGGCGAAAAAAGAGAAGTGTTACGGCATCAGCCCGGCAGGACAAAACGATTGCAGTAATTTGGCGGGAACCCACTCCTGTGCCGGGCAATCAACCGTTGATAACGATCCGGGCGAATGGCGCTTAGTCACCAAAGGTTTGTGTAAAAGCCAGGGAGGATACACCCGCAAAGAAGCCCGTGAAATTATTAAGCAGCTGAAAAAAGCTAAATAGTGCCCCTTTTCGATATTACTGGAGAAAAACATGATGTTTCCTACACAGTTGAAGACACCGACAGACTTGCCGAAAATCGGTGTTGGTTTAAGGCATGTGCATTATCAAGATGCCTTAGACACTCCAGCTAATATCGACTTTATTGAACTGCATGCAGAAAACTTTTTTGCTGCAGGCGGCGTGAGCCGGGCGTTGCTGGCTGATATCAAGCAACACTATGATATCAGTTTGCATGCCACATCACTCGGGCTGGGATCGGCTTTGCCGGCGCCGCAGGCACAAATTCAGCAGCTGGCCGATTTGATCAGGCTTTGCCAGCCGATAATGGTGTCCGATCATGCCTGTTTTAGCTGGGCTGAGATAAACGGCCAGCCGGTTCACGGCGGCGATCTGCTGCCTGTGCCTTTTAATGATGAAACCTTGGCAGTGATGGCGGCCAATATCAGCCGGGTGCAGGCGATATTAAAACGGCCCATTTTGCTGGAAAACCTGTCGGCTTACCTGGTATTGCCCGGTTCTACCTACAGTGAAAGTGAGTTTTTAGTGGCACTTTGCCGCTTAACCGGCTGCAAGTTATTAATCGATATTAATAACTTAGTGGTTAATGCTCAAAATCATGCCTTGTTGCAGCCAAATGGCGGCAAGCTTGATGTTATCGAGCATACCAAGAAATGGTTAACTACTATCCCTCAAGATTGTGTCGGTGAATTGCACCTTGCCGGTTGTACTCCTGTGGAGGAAGGAGAGCTGATGATAGATGATCATAGCCAGGCGGTCTCTCCCGAGGTCTGGACTTTATACCGCTTTGCGTTGGAAAGATTTGGCGCTGTCGCCACCCTGATCGAGTGGGACAATGATCTACCTTGCTGGCAAACCCTGGTTGGCGAAGCGGCTAAAGCAAAAGCTATCGCCTTGGAGGTTTTTAAAGACGTGTATAGTGCTGACACACAGGTTTCGGAGCAGGTACCGGGTGCGCATCATCAAGTCATGGCGGAGGCGGTAAATTATGGCGCTTGAACATCAGCAATCAAGTTTACTTGAAGCTATTTTTTCACAAACCCGTCCCGGTGCGCCAATCACTGCACAGGGACTGGCGATTTATCAACGAAGTTTGCTTAACAATGCCTGCTTTGCATTAAAAATCACCTTCGCCACGGTACATTCGTTTGTTGGTGAAGCGGTGTTTCAAGGCTTGGTAAAAAATTACCTGCAAACCGGGTTTAAGAGCGAATATGACTGGGGAGAGTTTGGTTTTGATTTTCCGCACTTTATTGCCGGGCAAGCCATTAACCATGCTGCATTGCTTGCCTCGCTTGCTGAGCTTGATTATGCCTGTCATCAATGCGAGCGCAGTGAAAATATCAGCCGGGATCTGGACTCGCTTAATTTATTGTCAGGGCAAGATCCATATCGGCTTTCCCTGAGCTTAAGCGCCGGTACCCGGGTAGTAAAGTCTGCTTTTCCCTTAGATGTGATCATCAATGAAATGACGCAATTAAGTAAAGAAAACCCAAGTTTAACGCTTAAGGAGATAGACATGCACTTAGGCTTTTGTTCGCAAAAATATCGGGGAAAGTCTCAAGACAGCAACAGGGAAAATAACGGTGATAAGGGCTTCTATTACCTTGTCTGGCGCCCGCATTTTCAGGCGCAATATGCCTCAATTACCGCTGCTGAATATCAGTGGTTACAGCTGTGGCTGTCGGCTAAGCCTGATCGGGCTTTATCCCTCGGTCAGGCATTAGATCAGGTCAGTGAAGACTTCGCTATTGTCGACTGGCTGCCAAAAGCCATCGAACAACAGCAACTTAACGGCGTTTATTTAACGCCGACGGCTTAACGCCACTTAGAGTTAGGCTAAATAACATTTATCTATCTTAGCGCGCCGGTAAGCGATCGGCGTCAACCACAGGAGTTATTATTATGACACTGCTAGAAGCCAGGTTATTACACAACCGGATTTTAGATTTCAGCCATTATTTGCTTTCACCGGCGAATGTCCTGGTTCGGATTTATATTGCCGGTATTTTCTTTAAATCGGGACTGACCAAGTTGCGCGATTGGGAGTCGACTCTGATGTTGTTCGAATACGAGTATGAAGTTCCGTTATTATCCCCGGCTGCCGCCGCCTGGTCCGGCACCTTAGGTGAGTTGATATTGCCGGTATTATTGGCTTTAGGTTTGTTCACCCGGTTGTCGGCGCTGGGATTGTTTGTGGTGAATTATGTCGCGGTATTGAGTTTGGTGGATATCAGCCCGGCGGCGTTAAACCAGCATGTGCTATGGGGCAGTTTATTGGTGATGCTTGTACTGCTTGGCGGCGAACGTTTCAGCCTGGACCGCAAATTGAAAATATCGTAGTGAGATGAACTTGCTGAGAATGAATCCGGCTGGTTTTGCAATGTTCATTGCATTTCCAGCCGTTTTTTATTGCCGGTTCAAGACGAATACAGCGAAATTACTTTGAAGTCAGTATGGAAAAGTGCTGATCTTTAATCAGCCTAAATTTGGTGGGACTCGGACCATACCCTTAGGTCTTCTAAAAGGCTCAGGGCGCTTCTGCCAAATTCGGTGAGCTCATAGGTTACTGCAACCGGCCTGTCATTAATGACGGTACGTAACACCATGCCTTCGCTTTCTAATTCTTTTAACCGTTGATCGACCATTTTCTTACTGGCGCCGCCGAGCATGCGGGTTAAATCATTAAAACGTACGGGTTCATCTTTTAACTTATAAATAATAGAGCCTTTCCATTTCCCGCCAATTAAACGCATGCCCTTTTCGATCGCACAAGGTTCAGTACAGGCGTTTAAAACTTTTTTTCTGCCGTTACTATCTGTTTCTACAACACATTTTTCCATTTATCACCAGTGTTAATCCAGGTTACCAAAAGTAAACTAATTGATAAGGTTTATTAGGTAACTAAAATATACCACAGGCTGGAAGGGAGCGAAATCATCTGATTCAGCCAATATTCGCTGTTTTCTAATGCTAATGCTGACTTGGTTAAGCTGGCTTCAACTATGCTTTATGGCATAGGTGATAAACCCGGATGTCATATTTCAAGTTTTAGCCGTAGCTAAAGCCTTAGTACTCACCACCTGTGGGCGCTGATCTTGTGATTGCCAATGCCAGGCAACGGGTTTTTCTGGTGCAAATTGCCGAAAACAGCGGAGGTTTATCTAAAGGCATTTTTACAAGGCAAGATTTATGAGTAATCAGTTATCTCATCTTTTAACACAGTGGTATGCAAAGAAAGATCAGGGCGAATGGGTATTAGGCACCATTTATGATCATAACGGCCCTTGTTATCGCAAAGCCGGTGCTATGATGTTATTCAACAGTTTCGGTCAGCAATTTGGCATGTTAAGCGGTGGCTGCTTAGAGTCGGACATTGCGAAAAATGCCCGTAAAGTGATGCAAACCGGGCAAAGCATGCTGCTTTGTTATGATGGCAGCGACGAAGATGACTTGTCTTTTCAGCTCGGCATTGGCTGTGGCGGTACCCTGTATATCATGTTGCAGCTGATAAATAGTGATAACAACTACCTTGAGCTCTCCTGTGTATTTGATGCGCTAAAAGCCAGGAAAACCGGGATTTATTATCAAAGAATTCCAGATAACGGCGAGCCTGATCAAGCCAGTTTTGAATTATCCGTATTTGCTGATAAAAACCCCCGGGCAAAGTTTGCTCCCCGTAAGCATAACAATGAAATAAGCCAATGGTTAGCAACACCTGTGGTTGCCGAGCCGCATATCCTGGTGGCGGGCGGCGGTTTTGACGCCCGTCCGGTGGTTGAAATTGCCTATCAGTTAGGCTGGCGCGTGAGCCTTTGGGATCCCAGGCCGGCGAATGCAAGAAAAGAATACTTTTTAAAAGCTAAGGATATCATTTCCGGCGACGAGCAGGCGCTTAGCTCCTTTATTCAAGCCAATCAAATAGATGCGGCTGTGGTCATGACACATAACATCAGCCTGGACGCTAAAGCCGTGACGGCCTTGCTGACATCTTCTATCAGTTATCTGGCGTTATTGGGGCCGGCACACCGCAAACTTCAGGTGCTGGAGCAAGCCAAGCTGGCGCCTGAACAGCTACCTTTCCCTTTGGCAGGCCCTGCCGGTTTAGATATAGGCGCTGAGCTGCCTGAAAGTATTGCGCTGGCTATTTTGAGTGAATGCCATGCCAGTTTAAAACAGAAAACGGCGAAATCTATCAGTGGAGTTTTAGGGCAAACGCCGGTGGTTAATCACCTTAAGCGCTTGGCCTAACTTTTTTAATACGCCCTGTGCTTTAGTGAGTAACTTATTGTTAATTCATGAAATTACCGGGTTTTATATGATGAGTAGGAAAAATTATGATTGAATTTATGCTCAATGGTAAAAAAGTGACCACTTCGGTCGCCCAGGATACCCCGTTACTTTGGGTGCTTCGTGACGAATTTAAACTCACGGGCACTAAGTTTGGCTGCGGTATTGCCATGTGCGGGGCCTGTACCGTGCATTTAGGTGATCAGGCCACCCGCTCTTGCGTGTTACCTGTGAGTGCTGTTGCCGGACAAGAAGTCAGGACAATAGAGGGGCTGGAAGGGAAACATCCTTTACAAAAAGCCTGGGTAGACGAGCAAGTGCCCCAGTGCGGTTATTGCCAGTCGGGGCAAATTATGCAGGCAGCGACTTTGCTTGCCACCAATGCCAATCCGTCTGATGACGATATTGTCAATCATATGAATTCGAACCTGTGCCGCTGCATGGCCTATAAACGTATCAAATCAGCGATAAAAACCGCGGCTGCAACGTCTGCCGGGACAGTTGAAATTTATGATCCGCAATCAGAGAGTGCCAGGGAGTTAAGCGAATGAGCAAGCAAAAAAATGAGCAGCAAAATGAGATAGATGCTTCACGGCGTCGCTTTATGATCGGCAGTGTCGGTACTTCATTACTGATGGCCTTTGGCGGTGTCTCGGGTTTGGTCAATTCGCCTTCGGCACAAGCCTTACTGGCCAGTAAGTCGTTCAGCCCGAATGTCTGGATAGAAATGAACAGCGAGGGCGAAGTGCTGGTAAATATTGCCAAGGCCGAAATGGGGCAGCATGTTGGCACGGCCTTCGCGCGCATTGTTTGTGATGAGCTGGGGGCTGACTGGTATTCGGTTCGTATCCGCCATGTTGATACCGATCCTAAATGGGGCTTTATGGTCACCGGCGGTTCCTGGTCGGTATTCCAGAACTTCAAAATGTTGTCACAAGCCGGTGCTGCCGGACGGATAGCCTTGATAGAGGCCGGTGCCAAAATGTTGGGGGTGAGTCCCGAAAGCTGCGATACCGAGCAGGGCTTTGTGATCTCCGGTGACAAGAAAGTAAGTTTTTCTGAGATCATCCAGCGCGGCAAATTTGATAAAATCTTAACGCCGGAAGAGATAAAAAACCTGCCGTTAAAACCGGTGAAGCAGTTGAAGCTGGTGGGGAAAAAAAGTCAGGCACTGGATATCCCGGCGAAAACCGACGGCAGTGCCAAATATGGCATAGACGTGGAAGTACCGGGCATGGTGTATGCGCGTCCTATTGTGCCGCCGACACGTTATGGTAGCAAGGTTATAGAGGTAAAAGATCAGGCAGCCAAAGGCATTGCCGGTTATTTAGGTTATGAGATCATCACAGACCCCAGTGACATGATACAAGGTTGGGTTATCGTGCTTGGCGAAACTTATGCTGCGGCCATGAATGCTGTTAAGGCGATAAGCGTTTCTTACCAAAAAGGCCCCACAGCTGCAGTATCGGAAGAAGATATCCAGCAAGAAGGTACCCGGCTGGTTAATGATAAAAACCAGGGAGTGCTGTTTGTTGATGAAGGGGATGTTGGCGCGGTTACAGATCTGACAGAAACTCACTTAACTTCGACCTATAAAACAGCGTCTGCTATTCACTTCCAGCTGGAGCCCTTAAATGCAACGGTAGAGTTTATCGACGGCGTCTGTCATGTCCATAGCGGCAATCAATGGCAGTCGCTCACCTTACCGGCGGTAGCAAAAGCACTCGGTTTACCGGCCGAAAAGGTGGTGATACATCAGTATTATCTTGGCGGTGGATTTGGCAGGAGGCTTTTTGGCGATTATATGCTCCCGGCAGCTTTAGTGGCGCAGAAAATCTCGAAGCCGGTGAAACTCATTTTTACTCGTGAAGATGACTCTATTTTCAGTCAACCGCGTTCACCGTCGGTACAACGCTTTGACGCCGCTTTTGACGGAAAAAATGCCTTACTCTCGGTTGAGCATGCCCTGACGGCAGGCTGGCCAACCCTGTCGATGGCACCGGGCTTTATGCCGGACAGTCTCGATAAAAAAGGTAAAATAGATCCCTTTTCAACCAGTGGTGCGGATCACTGGTACAGCATAGAGAACCATAGGGTTCGGGCGATCAATAACGATCTGGCACAGCGCACTTTCTTACCCGGCTGGTTACGTTCGGTTGGCCCCGGTTGGATCGGTTGGGGAGTTGAGTCTTTTATGGATGAAATTGCCCATCAAAGTAAACAGGACCCGTTAGCGTTTCGTTTAAACCTGCTTGACGGCAAAGGGAAAAATAAAGCCGGTGCTGAACGCTTGGCGCATACCCTTAAACAGGCGAAAGAAGCTTCCGGCTGGGGAGAAAAACTGGCTGCTGATGAGGGCATGGGCGTTGCGGTTTGCGCGGGCCAGGAACGTACTATGCCTACCTGGATAAGCTGTGTCGCAAAAGTTAAAGTTAACCGTGGCACAGGTGAAGTTACCCTGAAAAAACTCACCCTGGTGGTCGATTGCGGATTGGTTGTCCATCCTGACGGGGCATTGGCGCAGCTTGAAGGCTCGGTACTGTGGGGCGTGAGTTTGGCCTTGCATGAAGGTAATGCTTTTAAAGAGGGCAAAATATCAGCGACCAATTTAAATAGCTATTCTCCCCTTCGCATGAATGATGTCCCTGAATTGGATATTCGTTTTGTTGAAAGCGAAGAAGCGCCGGTTGGTTTAGGTGAGCCCGGAGTTATTGCCGTAGCTCCGGCGATAGGCAATGCTATTTTTGATGCGGTTGGTGTCAGGGTACGTGACTTACCTATTCGTGCCGACGAAGTTAAGCGCCTTTTAAACAGCTAGGGAAACTTAGCTGCCCTTGATGAATCTGCCCAAGTGGCAATAGCTCTGTTTAGGGCTGCCACCTGCAATAGGGAGTGAATCCGCTCCCTTATCCCACAATGATTTTATAAAAGCGATGGACATGAGGATGATTTATTACAATGACTCCTCATTAATAGCAGTTAATTTTTATAAATAGTTCAAAATATATCCTTTAAAAGTTTGAAACTAAAAAGCTTTACGGTAGATAATGGAGCAATTAAGTAGATGGAATTACTGAGATGTCTGCATAATAAACGTTAGCTTTAGGGACAGGAAGTTACAGACTACTTGCTCACTGCCATAAGTAGGCGCTTATTGTTTTGACTCACCCTCTTTAATCTACAACAAAAATACATTCTGTTGAAAATTAAGAGTACCCGTACTCTGCAACCAACGGCAAAAGAGAGCAAGGGAAAGAAATGTCACTACCAAAGCTGTTCATAAGTTATAAAAGTGGCCACCAGGCCAGTGATGGGGTCATTCAAGAGATTGAAAAGGAACTTGGCCAAGATTTTGACTTGCTACGCGACGCTGATATGGAAGTTAGCAAACGCTGGACGCGTGAACTCTATGATTGGCTGCTTGGTTGTGATGCCGCCATTGTTATTCTAAGTAAGGAAGCCAACGCTTCAGACTGGTGTCGAAGAGAGTGGGCGGTACTTGTTGCCCGCTGGAATATAATGGATATCCAGGTGATTCCTGTTTGCGTTGAAAGTGAATTTTTTGATACGGGGATACTTGATGAAATTCAAGGTACTAAGGGGGTCATAACTGCTGATAATTATCTCGAAAAAATAAAAACTGCCTTATCAGGTGTTTCCTCTCAAGAACGTACTGCAAATGATTATCTGGCAGCCCATCAGGCATGGCTCTATTGGCAATATCACGATGCGCCAATATTTCAAAAAGAACCTTATGCACTTGCCGATGTTTACATTGAACCGGAGTGCGGGTCATTGCTGTGGGAGCAGGTTCAAAATGACAAAAAAGATCCTTTTCAAGAGAAAGGTGAATGTGGTGGGCGAGAGCCCATGCTTGAAACCGTACTCTCTTTGATGGGAAATTCTGATTTTTCAGATTTAATTACCATTCAAGCTGGGCCTGGTGCAGGTAAGTCGGCCTTTACCTATCGACTGGCAAGTAAATTAATTGATGAAGGTTTGCAACCAATCATCATTAAATTTAAAGACTTACGTTTAAGTAGTTTTTCAACGGTAGATGAATTACTGGATGATGCAATCCGAATCGGCTTTGCTGATGAAGACTCACCAAACCCGGATTCAGAGATCATTAATACTCTGCTTGAAGAGAGAATAAAGTTTCAGCAAGCTGAAATTTGTAAAACAGTTATTATCCTTGATGGTTGGGATGAGGTAAGTCTTACCGGCAACGTCTCATTTAAAGCTCAATTATCTACATGGCTGCCAAAAATACGTGATTATTTCATCAAGAAACGTGGCGTAAAGATGCGTTTGGTATTGACGGGACGTCCTTCAAACGAGGTTTCTCACAGTGGAGTTCTGCGAAAAACTACACCAATACTTACCATGCGCGCCATGCGTCCGGAGCAGCTACAACAATATGCAAAAAATATTTCTCAGTACCTCCTTGATGCGCAAAATAACCCCTGTGGAGAGATAGGAAAGACTGCCTGGTCAATTGACCTGCAAACACTTAAACCTGTGTTTGATCATTATGAGGCTTGGTTTAATGAAGAGCAGCAGAATTCTGATTCTACAGGGGATTTTCTCGGAAATCCTTTGTTGGCATACCTTTCATTCAGAGTTTTTTCAGAAACAGACAAGTTACCTCAAGATCTTATCAGCAAGCCCACGGCGCTCTACCATGAATTAATCAATATTACAGTGAAGCATGCCGGTAAGGGACAAGATGAAGACCTGGAAGATGCTGCTCACCGTGGTGGAGAAAATTTGCGGCGGTTATTACAAGAAGTTGCAGCGACCATCAGTATACTGCGAGGGGAGTCAGTCTCTTTTACTGAGTTAGAAGCTCGCTTTGAAGACAGCGAATTACCCATACTAGAACATTTATTGAGTAATTGGCACCATCAAGCGGATACAGAAACAGCATTACAAGAGCTGGTTATCAATTTTTACTTTAAAGGCGGCAATACCAACCTTGGCTGTGAGTTTCTACATAAAAGTTTTCGTGAATATTTGTTTGCAGAAGCAATCTTTTCAGCGCTGCTAGATGTCGCTAAAACACAACAAGGCCTGTTTGAACCACATAAAAATTATGACTATTGGCAAGATTTTGACCGTGGCACCCCTGAGTACGATCTGTCAAGACGACTTGCTTATTTATTGTCACCGCAATGGTTAACAGAAGAAGTAAGAACTCATTTATTTTGGTTAATTGAAAACCACATGGCGTCAAACCTTAATCAGTGGCAATGGTTACGGGATGCCGTTTTATCTGTTTATGCCTGGTGGGCTGAGGGGGCTTTGCTTCGGCACCAGCCTACAGGAAGCCGTGCTCGTTCACGCTGGGAAGAGCCTTATATTGATGCGCTCTTTCAACAAGTGATTCCATTTGATACTAATGATGATTTGGCTCCAATCCGCACAAGTGTGCTGGACTCCCATTTGGGGCATGCACTAATGCAAATAACCGCATATATTTTTGAGCGACTATCGAAGCGACTAAGCCCTGAAAATAACCTTAAAAAGCGGGAGCTAACCTATTGCTCAGATCTGGGGCGCACTCTTCGCTTTCAGCCTGGCGGTGTAGGTTTTTTCAAAGCATTAATTTCTAAGTTTACAACTGAAGGGTGGGGGAAGCAGGACATTAACCTTATGTTTTTAGAAAGGATTAAACTTCATAAAAATGAGTTTTCAGGGTTTATCATGGCAATCGGTTGTGATTTACGTGAGGCAGATCTCTATAACGTTAATTTGGCACAGGGTAATTATACAGGCTCAAATCTTAGTAACGCTAATTTAAGCAAGGCCATTCTCATGGGAGCATTCCTATCGGGAGCTAATCTCAATGGAGCTGCTCTCAGCAGAGCTGATCTCAGTAGAGCTTATCTCATAAGAGCTGATCTGAGAAATGCTGGGCTTTATCGAGCTGAACTCTATCGAACTGAGCTCGATAGAGCTAATCTCAGTGGAGCTAATCTCAGTGAAGCTAATCTTAATGAGGCTAATCTCAATGAGGCTAATCTCAGTGGAGCCAATCTCAGTGGAGCTAATCTCAGTAGAGCTAATCTCAGTGAAGCTAATCTTAATGAGGCTAATCTTAATGAGGCTAATCTCAGTGGAGCCAATCTCAGTGGAGCTAATCTCAGTGAAGCTAATCTCAGTGGAGCTGATCTCAGTGGAGCTAATCTCAATGGAGCTGATCTCAGCGATGTTATCGGTTACAGCTCATAGTCATAATCTGGAGCACTAAAGTGGATTCATCGAAAAAAGCTAATGCTGTTTCTAACGAAAAGCGCATCCTATCCATCGATGGTGGAGGAATTCGTGGTTGTCTAACACTTGGCTACCTACAAAATATTGAAACAATAGTGCGTAAGGAACTTGATAAGGAAGATGCCGTTCTTTCTGATTATTTTGACTTGATCGGCGGGACGAGCACCGGCGCACTTATTGCGGCACAGTTAGCACTTGGTTTTGATGTAGCAACGATAAGAAAGAATTATGAAAAACTAGGAAAAAAAGTTTTTTCAAAGCCTGCATACCTGATAAAGCATCTTCCTCTTATTGGACGCTTGGTAGACAAGCTTTATACCAAGTGGTCTGTTAAACCACTTGAGAAAGCAATCAAAGAAATCATCTCAGAAAAAATCACCTTAGGCTCACCTAGCATCAAAACAGGCCTTTGTGTTGTTACCAAGCGTGCAGATAATTTTAGTACCTGGCCTTTTATCAACCACCCTGACGGCAAATTCTTTGAGGACAATTGTGATATCCCGCTGTGGAAAATACTACGTGCAAGCTCTGCTGCGCCGACTTTTTTTAAACCGATAGAGCTGGATGTTGGCTTATCTGCGGAGCCTGACTTTGGCATGTTTGTTGATGGCGGCGTAAGTATGGCAAATAACCCGGCATTACAACTTTTTCTTATCGCCACGCTTGATGGTTTCCCTTATCACTGGTCTGCCAATAAAGAAGATCTATTGATTGTTTCTGTTGGTACAGGCTTTTGGAAGCGCCGTTTAGATGCCAAGAAACTCAAAAATCCGTGGAATATCTTTTGGGCGCAAAATGTACCGGAAATGTTGATGTTGGATGCTTGTGACAATACTGAACTGCTGATGCAGTACTTATCAAACTCACCCACAAACCGTTATATCAATTATGAAATTGGCGATCTCTCAGGTGATCTGCTCTCAGGTAAGCCTTCTTTATCGTATGTCCGCTACAACGTAGAATTAGAAACAAGTGAAAACTATCGGAAGTACCACGGAGATAAAAATCCTGATATTGCTGCTGCGCTATCCAAATATAGTGAGGCTGATATTGAACGGTTGAGGGAAATGGATAAGGGGAGCAATACTGAAGAACTCCTTAAACTTGGAGATATATTTGCTAAAGAAGAAGTTAAGGCAGAGCACTTCATACTATGATGGTGAGATTGAAGGCAAGTAAAATATAAGTCGAACAGCTGTTTTGGATCTGATTGTTGTTATACAAAAGCTAATCGCCTTTCAATTATCTCCGGCAACTCTAAGAGATTGATGAAAAGGCCTAAATTAGAGCTTAAAAAAATTAAATATTCACTCATTTGTCATCATTAACTGACATTCTAAGCTGAGACTTTTTAAGCATTATAAATAGGAGTAGGGCATCCCCATGAAGCCGACAGCAATCACCGCCGTGTTTGATCTTGATTTCACCCTTATCAACATTGACAGTGCTGAAGGCTGGTTAGCCTTTTTAGCTGAGAAAAAGTTGCCTCACAGCCTACAGGCGATAAAAGAATGTCAGCAGATCATGACAGATTATGATAATGGCACCATGGATATGGCCGCTTATTTAAAAAGCTGGTTTAAACCCATTAATGGTATGCCTATAGCTGATGTTAACGGCCTGGCGCGGCAATTTGCTGAGCAAGTGGTGGCCCCGAAAAGCTTTGCCCGGGGGATCGAAAGGTTAAACTGGCATTTACAGCAAAACCATAAGATCTTAATTGTCTCTGCCAGCCCGGCGATAATCGTGAACCCCATAGCCAAGCTTTTTTCAGTAGCGGATAGTGTCGGCATTGAAAATAGATTGAATGGTAACTGTATCACCGACAAGGTGATTGAACCCTTTAGCTTTAAGGAAGGTAAGGTATTGGCGGTGAACCAGTGGTTAACTTCTCTTTCTTTGACTCCTGATGTGGTTGATTATGCTTATAGCGATTCGATAAATGATGTCCCCCTATTGCAAATGGCTAAACAGGCAATGTGTATCAACCCTGATGTCCGTCTAACTGAAGTTGCCAAACAGCAAGGCTGGACTATTTCGGATTGGCAAGAGCAGGGATAACCTCGAAGTTTAATCATTTATTCGCTTGGGCATGTATTGCAGCAAACTGATATTATCGAAAAATAATTTACTTTAAATATCAGTATAGATAGATAAACTGCCTTAGCTCTCCAACTTCCCGTAAACGTGAGCATTAAGCAATAACCAGTAAGGATTACCATGAGTATTACCCGAATAAATGAATTTTTAGCGGCTGAAGGCAAGGCTGAAGAGCTGTTCACTTTTTTAAAGTCATTAATGTCTTACATATCATCATCAGAAGGTTGCCAGTCATGTGAGGTATTGCAAAGCCAAGATGATGAAAACATTTTTGTCGTGATAGAAAAATGGGACTCTGAGCACTGTCATAAACAATCAGTAGAAAACTATCCAAAAGAAAAAATGGCAGCTGCAATGCCGCTTATTGGCGCTCCGCCAAAGGGGAGTTTTTACCGTAGTTAATAAGTGATTTAATTGTGACTAGCCAAGGCTGTCACGCCATTTTTGAAATAAATCGCTCGTCAGTGCTTGGCTCATATATTAACCAGGTGCTAGAGAACAGTGTTTTAGACTTTATGAAGAAATTTGCAGGTTTTTGGTATAGTTTTGTGGTCGTTGTGGTATTGATTGCTGCCCTAGCAGGAATGTTCGATCAATATTCATATGAAGGTGGTTGGAGCCAAGCTTCGCTATTGGAAAAAGTAGGGATCCCTACGGTTTTTATTACTTTTGTTGGTTTCTGGCTGTTAATGTTAGAAGATTTCTTTGACAATGATGAAATCAAACACAGAGTTTTAGTTGGTTGCAGTTTGTTTTTTCTACATTGGCTAGCCATTTTAATATATTTTTGGACAGTCGTTTACCGCCGTAAAAATACATCATAAGGCCATCAGTTTGTCCGCCTTAAGGCCGAGCTTTTGGCGGTAAACTCTGGTGGCGTCATCTTTCAAAGTTGCTCCTGGAGTGTTAATGGCTAATAGCAAGGTTATTTCACATATTGAAATAGAGGACTCCACAGATCAGGTTATGCGTGCTGTGGAAGTCAGTATTACCTTGAAAGACGGCTCCAAACGTTGGTGTTTCTTCCATTCTCCAGAAACAATCAAGCATTGTGGTGATTTTCTAACAGGAACAAAAGTTCGCTTTCATTACGGAGCAAGGCATATGTTTGTTGTATCCACTTTAACTGAAGAGGTTATACGGCAAGCTTTAATTCAAATCGATGTGGCAGGTAAATAATAGAATGCACAATGCCAATCGAATAAAACATGACAACGGGTATCGTGCAGAAAAATGAGTCGCTTCGCGTCTGCTCTTCTGGTGTGCCAAACATTAGTTGACTATGGAAATAAAAGCAAAGATTGGTGTTGATAAAATTTATCTCGGCATGAATATGACTGAGGTTAGGGCTGCCTGGGGAGATCCTGAAGAAATAAGTACCTTTATCCCTCTCGAAGATAAGCCGCAGGATAGGACTGTAGACTGGAAATATTCTAACGGCATTGAGTTGTGCTTTGATTCGGAAGATGACTTTTTGATCACTAGCATTACTTGTGAGTCACAGCAGGTAACAATAAATGGCTTACTTGTTATTGGCTTAACATCAAAAGAGTTAAGGTTAAGGTTTCCGGCAATAAAACTGGATGATGAGTTTGTACTGGCTATCGACGAGTACAGGCATCCAAGTCTGGAGCTGTCTTTTTGGGTACAAAATGATAGGGTGAATGCCGTGACTATTTATCCGGCATATGACGAGTCAGGCAAAGAAATTATTTGGCCTGAAAGAAATCATTAATAAGATACCAGCCGGTGTTTCGGGCAGTTATAATCCAGGAGGGCATTGATGAAGTTTAATATTTGGTATTTGATTCTTGCTGTAGTTTGTTTTCTGAATTTTTATGTTTCGGTTTATATCGCAAAGCGTGATGATCTTGAGCGCTTTCAAAAAATCGCTCAAGTCATTATCGTGTGGCTGATTCCAATCGTTGGAGCTATTGGCTTGTGGCTATTTCATCGAAGCAATGACCAGGATAGTGCTCCCGGTGGTGGTTCTTTTGGTGGTGGCTCACATAACGGTATCGGTGCTGGTGGCGGTGGAGATTAGCAAAAGTTATAGTTAATTGATAAATAAGGGAAATGATAACTGATTGCTGCGTTTCTAAACCGTTATCATTATCTGGTTATGTAAGGTGCTAACTGTTATTTATTATTCCCGGGAGTGGAAAGAATTATGATTACTGGAGAATGCAATTGCGGAGATATAGCCTTCGAAATTACAGCTAAGGTTTCGGATGTGTATGTTTGCCATTGCTCAATCTGTCGAAGGGCCACCGGTAGTAATGGCATCGCTGTGGTAGTAGTAAATAATAAGGAATTTAGCTGGATTAGAGGGAAAGAGCTAATCAAAACCTGGCATAAGCCTGAACATGACTGGGAAACGAGCTTTTGCCAAAATTGCGGATCATCATTACCTGGCGCCAATGATGAATCACGGATGTATGTCCCTGCCGGGGTCATTTCTAGTGGCGCTGATGAGCTCAGGGTTGCTCACCATATATGCGTTGACTCTAAAGCCAGTTGGGATGAGATAGCAGATAATGGCAAGCAACACCGGGAAGGGTTTACAGGTTAAGTCAGGGTTACGCAGCTAATAAATCAAATCACGATTGCTTGCAAAGCTAGCTGGAGCTACGCACTGCGTACGCCGGGCCATGTTTGAGGCGTTAACTTCACGGGATGAATATGAGTATTTTAGGATTTTTTACACGCTTCACCATCGTTTATACGTTAGTGATGGCAGCAACAGGGATCACAATGGGGCTTTTAGAGGTAGAAAAAGCTGACAGCCTTAATACACCAATATTGATGGCTATCGCCTACTGGTTTTTCTATTCCTACTCGAATAAAAACGCAAGAGTTATCGAAGGCAGCGAGAAATGGAAATTAATTTTCTCTGCGCTGGCAGGTGATGTCTTGGCGAGTCTTTTACTGGGCATTCCAACCATGCTTGCCAGTGAAGTGCCGGTTAAATTTCTGTTCGTTGGTTTGGCAGTAATCATTCCACTGCATTTGTTGTTATTCCTTGCAGTTAATTTTGGAGTTAAAAAACAAATTGTAAAACAGCGGCCAGAGCTTGCACAAAGTTCAGGCCAGCCAGAGTGACGGTCCAACTGTAACAGGCGGAGCTAGCTTTATAATTACTATGCGTATTTTCTTAATGTATTTTATTTTTATCAGTAGTAACTATGACGAATGACAAACCTGAAGGAGTAACTGAGCAAGATTGGCAAAAATATCTTGAACATCAGGCATCTTGGGAAAATAAGCTTAAAGAGCTTTTTGATCAAGAACTTAAACAGAACCCACCGCTCCCGCCATGGCTGAAATATCCGGAATTCGATAACACTGATCTGTTTTGGCGGATGGGGCAAGGGGAAGAATATTTAGCTGATTACTTTGGTGTTTATTTTAAGTACGCTTCAAAAACAGAAGTAGAAAAGTATATTGCTAAATACCCTGAAAAAGAGGGTTGGCAAGGTATATATGAAAGTTATAAAAATGAATAATTGCAGTTTGCAAAGTCGCCTGCCAGCGTTAAGTACTTATGATAAAGCCGCGCTATATTATATGGAGTATATTTCTGTTGAGTTTTCCAAAGAAGGTGAATCCGTGAAGCAAAGGCTGCAAGAGGTGTTATTAGCTAAAGGAACAGCAGCCTCTGAGAAAAGCTTTTGGGAGACTTGTAATCCATTATAGGTTAGGTGAACCGGCAATAGCATCGCGTGAGACTAGTGTCATCGTTTTTTCATAAGAAGGCGTCAGCTTGATATTAGGTTAATGCTTATTCTGAGGTCATCTCCAAAAACTCTTGCCACAATCGCATATCAACAGCCTCCTTGCTTAATAAGTCACTAAATTCATCTTCATCCATAATATCGGCCTGCAATAATAAGTAGGCTTCAGATAAAGCATTGGCTTTATATAACAGCTTGGCCAGGGGAGAAGACGGGGTAATGCGCTGTTGCAGCAAGGCCTGGCAGTATATTTCCGGTATGCCCCACTCTTTAGCGATGTGATAAGAGATATCCAGAGACATTTCAGACATCAGCTCTTTAAATATCTGGCTTCCCGGTGATTCGCCTGGCGCTATGGCTTTTAAGGCATCGCAGAGGCAATTGTAAATAACAACTTTACCTATATCATGAATTAACCCTAAGAAATGAGCATCAACTCCGTTCTCGCCCTCGTCTTCGGCTAACAGCTCACACATAACAGCGCATTGTTGCGAGTGCTTCCAGATTTGAAGGCCAAACTTCTTGTGGTAGGCAGGTGATACGGAAACTAAAGCTTCCATCAATACCGATAAGGCAATTTTGGTTATCCCTGCGGTGCCAAGCACATTAACAGCCTTGTGTACCGAGACAATTTCTTGCTCGCGCCTGGCGTACTTCGCGCTGTTGGCAACCTTTAAAACAGCAGAAGCCAGGCCCGGATCTTTTTTGATAAGCGCGACATATTGCAAGAACTCGCTATTAGGATCCTTTAACATATCGAGTAACTTAATGAGAATGTCAGGCAATGGCGGTATTGCTTTGTTTAGTTTTTTGGCATCCGTCAAGATATCTCTGACATTATGAAATGTTTTTTCTTCTACTATGCTCAAATCGTCATTTTCATTTCCCTTGCCAAACATAACATCATAAAAATCGGTGGATACATTTATCGACATATGGCCTCCCGCCAATAAGTCACGCTTTATCAAAATGTATATAGACAACAGCTTGTAATAAGTAAAGCAGACTTAGGGGGATGCTATCAACTAGTTGAATATTCTGGTTATTTGCTTCTGGAGCTTTAAGAAAGGGCTGCATTAATACAGCCTGTACAATGCCTTTAGTGGTTTATTATCAGGCTGTGGCAAATGTAGTTGCTCTTTTTTGTTGTTTTACCAATGAATTTGACGGAGGGGGGAAATAGAGGTATGCAATTGCAGTTCATTGGCCTGTAGCAGTGTTTGTGTGTGCTCGGTGACTCTTGTCACTAGAGCTTCATTGCTACAGCCGGTTTGGCTGCTTAGTCCTACCCAGGAGTTTCGGCTGGTTTTTTTAGCAGCAAAAAGGCAAAAGTCTGCGACATCAACCACTTGATGCCAGGCTAATGCCGCAGGTTCTTGCGGCAGAAACGGGTAGGTGGCAAAACCGATAGAGCAGGTTTTCTTCAGTACTTTGCCGCTGCCGATATCAAAAGCATGGTTTTCAACCGCCTGCCTTAATCGTTCTGCCAATTGCGGTGCTTCATTACGATCGGCAAAGCGGGTGAGCACCAAAAACTCTTCGCCGCCCCAACGGATCAGAAAATCAGCGTCCCGGCAGATTTGCTCAAGAATTTCTTTTATTTGAATCAACACATTATCGCCGGCAGTATGGCCGTGAACATCGTTGACCAGCTTAAAATGATCTAAGTCGATCATGAAGAATGTCAGATCGGCGTCAAGCGGCTGCTCGGTGCTTTTTCCTTCATTCCAGCGCTGATATTTACGCAGTGCCAGGGCAATGTCCTGCTCTATGTTATTGGCTAAAAAGCGGCGGTTTTTCAGCCCGGTCAGGGGGTCGGTTAAACTCACTTGCTCTAATTGGCTGTAGGCCGCTTGTAATTCCTGGGTTTTACTTTGTAATTGTCGGGTACGTTCAGCAACTTTGCTTTCTAAATGGCGGTTAATATCCAACAGTTTTAACTGGTTTTCCACCCGGGTTAACAATTCGACTTTAGATACGGGTTTACTCAGGTAATCATTGGCGCCGATAGCAAAGCAGTGCACCAGGTCATTCACCTGGTTTTTGGCGGTTAAAAAAATCACCGGCAACTCATTGACGGGATAGCGGTCACGAATTTTCTGGCAGACGTCATAACCGGAGATTTTCGGCATCATAATATCGAGTAACACCAGATCAAAAGGCTCTTTTGCTTCAAGCGCCTGCAATGCCTGTTCGCCGCTGCCGGCTTCCACCAGCTGATAATTTTGCAGCGCAAGGTGGTTATGCAATACCTGGCGGTTAACCGGTTCATCGTCAACGATTAATATCCTGAATTTTTCATTATTGGCTTGGGGCAGCGGTGAAAAGGCTTCCTGCAAGGTTTCATCCTCATCGTTTTCTATCAGGTGCAGGCGTGCTACCGTTGGATTGCCGACAAGTTGTTTATCCGCCTGCTTTTTCGACACCGGTAAGGTAAAACTGAAGGTTGAGCCCCGGCCAAGTTCAGAGTCAACTGTGATTAAACCGCCGTGTAATTCCACCAGTTGCTTGCTTACGGCAAGGCCCAATCCGGTGCCGCCGTAATTTCGGGTTGCGCTGCCCTGAACCTGCGCAAACGACTCGAAGATGGCCTTAAATTTATCTTTTTCAATGCCGATACCACAATCGCAGACATTGATTTTAAGCCAGGTCTTTTCTATTTGAGCTGAGATCTGTATACGGCCTTTATCGGTGAATTTGATCGCATTTTCCACCAGGTTATGCAGTATTTGCTGTACCCTGTCTTCATCGGCCCAGGCGGGGGGCAAGTCACTATGGATAGCATTGATCAGCTCAAGTGGTTTATCGGCAATAAGCGGCTTTGACAAGGTCAACACTACCTCTGTGATGGTATGTAAATCAACCGGCTTGGCATGCAGCACCAGGTTATGATTTTTTAATTTGGAAAAATCAAGAATATCATTCACCAAATTCGCCAGCCGTTTGCCGCTGGCAATGATCATGGCAAGGTTGGTGGTACTGGCTTTTGACTGGCTGCCGCCGACACCATCAATCAAGGACTCGGCAATGCCGATAATGCCGTTTAACGGTGTGCGTAATTCATGTGAAGTATTGGCCAGAAATTCATCTTTGAGTTTATCTACCTGCTTGAGCTGGCGATTGATTGCGCGCTCATAGTGTACTTTTTTACGCTGGGCATAAACAAAGGCAAATACCGCACTTGCAAACAACATGGCATAGATAAAATAAGCCCACCAGGCTTTCCACCAGGGCGGCAATACCGTGATATCAATGGCAGTGCCCTGTTCGTTCCATACTCCCTCGCTATTGGCGGCCTTAACTTTAAAAACATAGTGCCCGGGATCCAGGTTGGTGTAGGTAGCCATGTGATCATTGCCGATGTAGTTCCATTCTTTGTCAAAGCCCTGTAATTGATAGGCGTATTGGTTTTTTTCTGCCAGGCGGTAGTTGAGGGCGGCAAACTTAAAGGAAAATACCGATTGGCTGTGTTTCAGGGTGAGCGTTTTACTTTGGTTAATGGCATATTGTAGCGGTGAATCCTTCGCGCCGATAACCGCCACCTGATTGAAAATTTGCAGCTCGGTGATCACCACCGGCGGCGGGATGGGATCGGCAAAAATTTTACCGGTATCAATAATGGTAAAGCCGTTGGTGCTGCCGAAGATAATTTCCCCCCGCCGGGTTTTTATATGTGCGGGGCGATTATAAACATTGCCCGGCAAGCCGTGTGCTTTATCATAATTTTGAAATTTGTGGCTGCTCGGGTCAAAACGGGATAAGCCGTTTTCCGTGCTCAGCCATAAATACCCCTGATCGTCTTGTAAAATACCTGTGACCACGTTATTCGCCAGGCCGTCTTTAACCCGGTAGCTGGTAAATTTTCCCGTTTGCCGATCGAAATGTTTGAGTCCGTTGCCATGCGTGCCCAGCCAAAGATTCCCGGCCTTGTCCTCATAGATACACCAAATATAATCGCGGTTTAAACGGCTCAGATCCTGCTCCTGGCTTTGAAAATGATCAAAAGAAAAACTTTCCCTGTCCATCAGGTTGAGGCCGCCGGAGGTGCCGACCCAGAAATTGCCCCGGGTGTCTTCGTGAAAGTCATGCACCTCACCCGAGGGAAAAGTGCTTGCTTGTCGGAGATCGGCGCTATTGCTGATAAACCGGTTGGCTTGGCGATCGAAACGGTTGACCTCTCCGTCATGTGTGCCTGTCCACAGGTTTTTTTGGCTGTCTTCATAGATGGTCCAGATAGTGGCATTGCTCAAACTATAGGGGGCTTTATGTGCCGGCCGGTAATGAATAAACTTTCCGGTTTCAGCGTTAAAACGGCTGATGCCACCGCCGGCACTGCCCACCCACAGGGTGCCGAGGTGATCTTCAAGCAGCGTTAATGTGGCGGGGGCGGGCAGGCTGTCAGCAAGTTGCGGATCGTGCTTATAGTGGTTAAAAGCACCTGTTTGCCGGTTAAAATAGTTGAGACCACCTTCGGTACCCACCCACAGGTTGCCCCGCTCGTCTTCGGTAAAGGCCAGTACGCCGTTGTGACTCAGGCTGTTATTATCCCGAGGATTATGTTGATAGTTAGTAAAAGATGAGGCGTAGGGGTCCAGCCGGGAGATGCCGACAGGGAAGTGACCAAACCACCAGTCGCCGTGTTTGTCCTGATAGATGCTTCGGATTTTGTTGCTGGGCAGGCTGTCCGGTTCGCCCGGGCGATGGAGAAAGCGTAAGAAACGGCCCGTGTCCGGGTCAAACTGGTTAAGGCCGCTGCCTTCGGTGGTGATCCACAGCTTACCGCTTTTGTCTTCGGCGATATCCGTGACGGTATTGGCGCCTATACTGGTGATGTCATTGGGGTCGTGGTGATAACGGATGAACTTGTCGCTGCCAGGTTCCAGGCGGTTTAAACCGCCGCCAAAAGTGCATATCCACAGCCGTTGTTTGCTGTCTTCATAGATACTTGAAACATCATTATCACTTAGGCTGTTGGCATCATTGGCATCATTGGCATCGTAACGGTAGCGTTTCACTTGTTGATTTCGCGGATCGAAGCGGATCAAGCCTTCCCCCTGGGTTGCCAGCCATAATATACCTTGAGAGTCTTCGTAAACCATACGCAAAATGTCGTGGCCTATGTCCTTGGCATTATCTGTTTGCTGCTGGTAGCGGGTTGTGTGCCGGGTATCGGGGTTAAATAAATTAAGGCCGCCGCTCCAGGTGGCCAGCCAGAGCTTACCGTCTTTGCGCTCAAACATCGAACGTACGCTGTCATGGCTGATGCTTAATGGGTTATCTGGTTCATGCTGATAACGGACAAAGCTGTCGCTCAGAGGTTCATAGCGGTTAATGCCGCCGCCTCGTGTTGCAACCCATAGCCGCTGTTTGCTATCAACAATGAGATCTGAGATATAGTTGTTACTTAAACTGCCGGCATCGGCAGGGTCGTGCCGGTAGATCTTAACGCTGTAGCCGTCGTAACGGGCCAGTCCCGAAGGTCCGCCAAACCACATAAACCCCTGCGGGTCTTGTACTATGGCCCAGGGGACGCCGATAGCATCGAGCTCAGCATTTTCAATGGTTTTAAAGCGTGGTGTGTGCGCCGTCTTACGGCTGATTTCAGTTGCTTTTTCAATGACTTCACTGCTGTAACTCAGGCAGGGCAAGAGTAGCAGGGCGATCAGGGACAAGTGCTGACAGATTATTGAAAAGATGTGTCTGCAAACGAAGTATTTATGGCTCAAAGAAATGTTGCCGGGATTCGTGATGTCAGAGCAGTTAAGCCGAGGTTTAATAGTTTTTGATGCTAAGAGTTCATACAGATGAAGCTGCTGCTTATTCATCGCTATTTAGTCCTTCGGCTACTTGGCCTGGTGAGCTGGCGGCAATGTTGGCAAAGGGAGGGGAACGAAAGTTGCAGGAAAACCCCGGGCTGCCGGGTGAAGACTAACCATGGAAAATAGCGCTGTTTTGTCATATCTATCAAAAAAGGAATGCTAACTTACCGACAACCTTTCATTAGCTTAGTCTAGTTAATATTATTTTGAAGATAGCGGCTGGCTTGAGCTGCTTTTGAAGCAGTTAATTTTTCTCAGGCCGTTCTTCAAGCAAATTTGAGCGGGCTGTCCGCTGGATTTATTCTCTTGAACATTTGCTAAGCGCGTCGGATATAAACGTGGCAAAGCACTCCCGTCAATTTTTGAGAAACCAGAGTTTAAAAATTGTTTTTATCGTTTAATCATATTTGGCTTGACTCGACGGGGAGGGAGCATCTCTCTGCTGAGGAATAGGGAAGGAGGAGGTTAACTGGTGAGTGAGCAGCTGTGAGTGGCTGGGATTATGGAGGTGACCTGAGTCGATAACAGTCTGAGAAATTTTTGGCAACACAAAATCAACGGCTGTGTCTTAGCTTTACATCATATAACGGGAAGGCATTCGGCTCCTTGTTTATTACAGGAGTTCGGGCAAATTTCGTTCGGTACTCATTTACCTCTCTCAGTTAAGGTTAAGGCGGAGCAATGGCATTTATTTGCGGTATTATTTTATTAATTTTGAGCCTGTTTGGCGGATATAAGTTTATGAACGGCAATCTGTCGACACTATGGCAGCCCTTTGAGATCATTATGATTATTGGTGCCGCGGCCGGTGCCTTTATCATAGCGAACCCCCGCCATATCATTAAGGCGGTATACGACAATATCCTCATTTTTATCTCACCTAAAAAGCATCAGGCGGTCGACCCGTTAGACGTGTTAGGGCTGATTTATTCGTTGTTGGAGATTTTAAATAATGAGGGGGCCCAGGCTTTGGGTAAGCACATTAATGCCCCGAAACGCAGTGAACTGTTTAAGCAATATCCGCTGGTTTTGTCTGATATCTGCCTGACCAACTTTATTGTCGATTATTTCCGTATTATTTCTACCGGCAAAATGAGCAGCAAGGAAATTGGCGATCTTATCGATATAGAGATCGAAAGCCGCCTTCAGGAATTGTCTATGCCCGCTGCGGCCTTAAATAAAACCGCCGATTATTTACCCGGTTTCGGTATTTTATCCGCGATATTGGGAATAGTGACTGCGATGGGATCACTGGGGGGAGATCCTATGTTATTAGGTCAGCAGGTAGCCTCGGCCTTAATCGGTACTTTTATCGGTTTATTGCTCGGATATGGACTTATCGGCCCGTTAAGCAGTGCCCTTGCCTATCGGGCGTTAGAAGAAATTAAATTATTCGATGCCTGTAAGGGCGCCCTGATTGCCACCGTAAGCGGTATTCCGCCGAAGTTGGCGATTGAATTCGGTCGAAAAACCTTGTTTAGCACCGACCGGCCGAGCTTCAAGCAGGTGCAAAAACTCACTCAGGTAACAGCGTCATGAACCGTATAGACAGTATTCTCGACTCTCATGGCGGTGGCAGCTGGAAAATTGCCTTTGCCGATTTTGCCATGGCGATGATGGCGGTATTCTTAGTGTTATGGATGACCGCGGTACTCGATCAAAAGCAGAAAGTGATGGTGGCGCAGTATTTTTTAGATAAGGATAAGATGAAAGCTCTCACTCCCGCTAATGAAGTGAAGAAAAAAGTGGAAGAGGCGGAGCCTGAGCCTTTGCCTTTGCCGCAGGAGTTAGAATTCCCCCTGATTGAGCAAGAGTCAAAACAAGAACAGGTGCAAGAACAGGAGCAAACGCCGCCAGAGCCGGTCGCATTAAGCCCGGTTGAGGTCTTGATGGAAAAAATTCAGCAAAGTCCGGCGCTGCAGGAATATTCAGAAGAAGTTGTATTGTCGATGCATGCTTTGGGATTAAAAATTCAAATTATGGACTCGGTTAACCAGTCCATGTTTACCCTGGGGGACAGCCAGTTAACAGCGGCTTCTGATCAGATATTGGCAGAGCTGGCTCCACTGCTGAATGCAACTGAGCATCGTATCAGTATTAGCGGTCATACCGACAGCCTGGCATTTCCCGATGATTTTGCCACCGATAACTGGACATTGTCCCTTAACCGGGCCGACAGCGCCCGCCACTCGTTGCTTAAAGCCGGGCTGCAAGCGGATAGAATCGCGGAAATTGTCGGTATGGGCGACTCGCTGCCCTACGATGCAGAAAATCCGGAAGCGGCCATTAACCGCCGTATTGCTATCGTTGTATTAAATAAGGACGTAGATCAATCGATGATGAAGGCACGCTCCGGGCACTAAGCCTGGGGCCAGGGGCATGACTTGTCGTCGGGGGAGATACATGATTTATCAAGCTAAGTTACATAAAAAGGTGTTTAATTTTTAATGAGCTCAGTTACTCCCCCCAATATGCCGTTAAATAAGGCAATTGATGTCGGTTGCAGCATCAGCCATGGCGGGCAGGAAAATCGCCACCGTTTAGTGCAGCACTCGGGCAACGAAGTCAGAGGCCCGCAACGACAGGATGCTACGCCTCTGACCCAGGCAAAAAATCGCCGTCATCTCAATACCTTGACGGCTGCCGCCTTTCGCCCCTGGGAGCGTCTCACGGCAGGGCAAATGCATATACTTAACCAGCAGAATTTAGCCTTGGGGGTACCTGGCGTTGATATTAAGCAGCCCAGCATTAAAGCTATCCCTTGCGGTAACCTTTCAGCTAAGTTACCGCCGATAAAGCACCAATCTTTAAAACGAAGGAAAGTGAAAAAAGCCCATCAACTAAAACAAACAGAAAATATTATTGAATTGGTAGAAACACTTTTTAAAGAATGGTTTCTTAAAGGTTAAATAATACGGTTTTCTGGCTTCGAGCGACCTGGTTTGGACTTACCGGTTTTTACCCGTTGTTCGCAGCTGTTAATGCCTGTTTCGTTTGTCTTCATCCGGGGCCGGTTTAAGTGATTTTGCGGTTCATCTCAAGTCTCGTAAAACTCAAATGCAAAAAATTGCTTAAGATCTCGGTAAAGCGGCGTAAAGAAATAAACCAGAGAAGTCCATTCCGGGGCATTTCCTATTAAGCCGGTTCGGGACAACCTGCCAAGTAAAGCACCAAGCACATCTGAATTTACTTTAACCTGATAAGCACAGTACTGGCTGGCTTCTTCGTATTGTACATGCGGGTTAGGCAAAGTATCATCATCCGCCGCTCTTTCAGGTTCCTTGACATGTAAATCATCTGTGTAGGGCAGCCCGCCCTTATCCAGATAAAAGAGGATCAATATCTCCCGGTATGATAACTCCGAAAATATTGATAGTATTTCCTGGTAAAAATCAGGTTGTTTCTCAATTAATCCCGAAGAGTCGCTGGCCACAAATAACTTCTTTAAAGTATTCACTTTTTCTACTGAAGATGCTCTTTCAACAGCCTCAATAGTCCTGATAAGGCATGCTAAATAGCCTGGACTTGCTTTTTTAACGTCAGAAAGGCTTATTTCATCAGACTCTAATCCTGTGAGCACTTTGTTTACCGCATTTTTATTCGCCATCTTTTTTATGATGGAAAATACTTTAGCTGCTGATTTTATCTCGGGTGTTATAAGAGAAGTCATTTCTGTTTTCCATTTTAGTAATGCCGATATATTGCCAGGTATTGAATTTATAGCGGACTCATTCCGGGGCGAAACTCCCTGAAAATTAAGGTTACTGGATATGGCACCGGCGTGCCATGACTTTATCAAGCACTGTCCGGTTTTCGTACCAATTATAGCTGTTAAATTCCGGGAAATTGCTTTGCCATGTTTACCTGTTATAGGGGGATCGGCGACAGAGGCGAGCGTTAGTGCTCTGATGCTCCCGGGCATTAATTGCTGCTGCCAATTGCTCTGCATGATTACCGGTGTGAATTTTGACCTGGCTAAAGTCTTTAGCAAAGCGGGGTTCAAAAAAGGCCCGCTCTCGTGTGGAAATTGATGTGCCTTTGGTGTTCAACTCTTCAACCGCAGACTTTATATGGCGGGGGGCAGGCATTTCACTATCTGCTTGATTTTTTGACTGAACCCCACGGGATAGACTTTTGGCTGCTTTACTCTGCGGCCGATTAATCAAGTCGGCATTGGAGGTCTTTATGACGTTGTCGGCGATATGGTCGGCTTCGCGGCTTGAGTTCAATCTATGAGCGCAACACACTGGTTAAATCTTTCAGCAGGTGTTTCATATTGTAGAGTCTTCCTTGGTCTTTCGTTAAGTTTTCTGGCGACGCTACTCAATTTTTGCTGGCTATGTTTAGATAAATCGGTTCCTTTTGGGAAATATTGCCTGAGTAACCTATTTGTATTTTCATTTGAGCCTCTTTGCCATGGTGAGTATGGATCGCAAAGATAGACATCGACTTTTGTCGCCAGAGTAAATTCTTTGTGGTTTGTTATCTCATAGCCTCTATCCCATGTAAGAGATTTATACATTTCACGGGGTAACTTTTTAGCTTGTTTGATTAATGCTTCTATGACGGTATTTGTTTTACTGTCTTGCACTTTAGCAAGCATTACATAGCGAGAATGGCGTTCCACAAGTGTTGCAATGTACGAATTATTTGAGCCTTTAATAAGGTCTCCCTCCCAATACCCAGGGACAGCTCTATCTTCAACAGATGCTGGTCGTTCACTTATTGAGACTGCATCTGGTATTTTACCTAACCCTTTGTTTTTTAGAGTAGCATGTGTGGAATAGCGCATAACCCGCTTTGATCTCAAGCACTTCTGTAGCTCTTTCTTCAAAGCACCTCTAGCTTGAATATACAAAGTTTTATATATCGTCTCATGTGACACGTGAAAGCCCTCATCGCTGGGGAAAGTTCTTTGTAACCAGCCTGCAATTTGCTGTGGTGACCATGAACATCTAAGCTTTCGAGCAACAAGGGTTGCCAGCGACTTGTTCAAAGCCAGTTTACAGTCCTTTGGACGCATTGCGTTGTCCCATGCCGCTTTATCAGCTTTTACTACACGATACTTATCATAACCACCGTTACGCTTTATTTCACGACAAACTGTTGAAGGGGCGCGTTTGAGTTTTTCTGCGATGGCTCTAATTGATTGTTTGGCTGATATGCCTCGAGATATTTCTTCTCATTCATATAGCGTTAAGTGGCTTTTATCCCTCCGCCTATCACGAGGTCGAATTCCTCCCGATTCCCCAATAATTCTAGCTATCGGAGGATGGTGCCGATCAAATAATCTGGCAATATCATGAAGTGAACAGCCTTGTTGGTATTTTTCCCACATCAATGCTCTTTGCTGAGCGGTATAAATTATACGAGTTCTTCTTTTCATTGCTACGCTCCTTTGAATTAAGGATAGCGTTGCATTCATCATTTGAACTCAAGGGGCAAAACAGCCACTTAACCCGGTTCACACGGGCTAATTGACTAAGCTTTGTGCAAACGCTTGACCATCCCTGTACAGCGGAGGCATTCCAGTGTAACGTGCGCCCTTTTGCTGTAATCAATACCGGGTAAAAGGTTTATGAGTAGTGCTTTTTCACGTCGTTTTCTAGAGTTAGTAGAGCAGTTTGCCGGCGGCAACAAGCGCCAGTTTGCCGAATTAACCGGTAAATCATCCTCACATATTTACCGTATTTGCCGCGGATTAGGGCGCCCGTCAATGGCATATCTGGAACATTTATATGGCCTGTTTTCAGTCGATTTAAACTGGTTACTTACCGGCGAGCGCGCCCATGATAATCCGGTGCAACACAGCAGCGACGAGCTGCTGCTGGTGCCCAAGCTTGATGTTGAAGCCAGTGCCGGTTTCGGTACTATCAACGGCGCCGAGGAAGTCACCGAACAGTTTGCCTTAAATAAACGCTGGTTAAGCTCACAACTTGGGGTGCACGGCGAACATCTTGCGTTTGTAACGGTACGGGGCGACAGTATGCTGCCGACCTTACATCACGGCGATATGGTACTGGTTGATTTAAACCAGCAACAAGCCGCCCGCGAAGGTATTTATGTATTGCAAACCCAGGATGGTTTGATGGCAAAACGGTTAAAACAAAAGTCAGATCATGTGGAAGTGATCAGCGACAACCAGGAATACCCCAACTGGCAAATTAACCACGACAATGCCGAGCAACATGCCGTGGCTGGGCGTATTGTCTGGTGCGGGCGAAGCCTGTAATTTTAAAAATTTAACCAGGCATTATTTGCCGTTAACAAACGGGCTTTGCACCACCTGGTTCCGGCCGCTTTTTTTGGCGAGATAAAGGGCGGCATCAACCCGGGAAATTAATTGCGCTAAACTTTCCGGAGCAGTGAAAGCCGCCACGCCAAAACTGGCGGTTTGCTTTTTTACAATCGGAAATTCGGCCTCTTCAGCGGCTTTTCGCAACTTTTGTGCGATCAGATTACATTTCCTCAAACCGGTTTCCGGGCAAACAATGATAAACTCCTCGCCGCCCCAGCGGGCTGCCAGGTCATTTTTCCGGGTATGCTTTATCAGCAGTTTGGCAAAAAGGCTCAACACCATATCGCCGGTTTGATGGCCGAACTTGTCATTGACCTGCTTAAAATAATCTATATCTATCAAGATCACGCTAAATTGATTGCCGTAACGCCGGGCCCTGTTTATTTCCGCTTCCAGTACGGCATCTGCTTTATGGCGGTTAAACAACCCGGTCAGTTTATCGGTGACTGCGGCCTTGGCTAACTTGTCATTACTTTTCCTGAGTTTGGCAATTAAACTTAAAATAGCGGTTCTCGCCATTTCAAAGCTGCGCCCGACCAGGCCTATTTCACTGTTTTCCCGCCAGCAAAAGGCGTGCTCTAACTCATTGTCTTGAAAGTTTCTCGCCTGCTGGGCCAGACGGTTCAGGGGCCTGAAAATAATAAAATGTACTAAAGGGAACATGATAATCAGGTTGACCACAAAGGTGTAGCCAAAAACCTTAACCATTAACTCCCGTTTGTTCTTCATTTCCTTTTGCTGGCGAATATTGTTAAAGACAATGTTAAGTTCGCCAATATTGACCTTGCCATAAACGATATCGGCCCGGTTGCTAAACAGCATACCCGATTTTCTTTGCGGTATATCTATGTTGATAAAGGGCATCTCATTTAAGTTATCGTATATTTCCAGGGACACTATACTGGGATCTCGTTTGATCAGGGTCAGGATCAAGCCGGCGTTATTGGGGGAAAGAAAATAAATGGGCTCAGCCATAGCGGTGGCGATTTTTTCGGTGAGCTCAGCCCGTTCAAGGGAAAACTCCTGATAAAGTTTATTTTCAATTGTTGAAATCACGTACCAGCCAGCGCCGCCAAAGGAGCACAATAGCGCCAATAAGATCCCTAAAATAATGGTAATTTTGATGGAGTGATGCTGTAGTCTAAAAAATGGTCCCATGTTGATCGATACATTGCTTAGTGATCACATAATTTGGCAAATCGATCTTTTTTAAAATAATATCGGCCTGTAATTGATCGATTTCAGCTTTTAACTGTGCGGAGATTAAGGGGGCATTATGCCGGTCAAATGCCAGGCCCACTCCGTTTTCCTGCAATCCCAATATTTTCAGCTGCTCCCGCCAGATATTGCGGTAGGCGGCCACTAAAGCGCGATAGGCGGCGTCGCCGACATTAACCAAAACAGAAGTTAATACGCTGCCCGGATATACACCATTTTGATTGCTGTCCGCCCCTATACTATATACCCCTTTTTCATGTGCTGCCCTCAATACTCCCTGGCCACTTGCTCCGGCGGCGGCATATAAGACATCAACGCCGCCGGCTATCTGCTCCATGGCTATTTCATAGGCCTGTTGCGGGTTATTCCAGCCATCAAGTGCATCACTGATAAAAGTTACCTTAACCTCAGCTCCGGCCAAGGCATGGCGTGCCCCTTTAATATAACCACAAAGAGAATTTCTGATCCCCGAGATATCTCTGCCGCCGATAAAACCTAGCTTTTTGCTGTTACTTTTTTGGGCAGCCAGATAACCGGCCAAAAAAGCGGCTTCCTGATAGGAAAACATGAAAAAATGAGCATTGGGAACATTATAAATGCCGTTAAAAACAATAAACCTTAATTTCGGCTCCTGGCGCACGATTTTACGCATAGTCTCATTGTCAAAATCGTTGATCATAATGGGATTAAAACCAGCTTTTGCATGGGCAAATACCGCCTCGATTAAGGAGTTTGCATTTGGCGTTAAATTATTGGCAAAAATTCTCGCTTCCTTGACCTCAATGCCAAATTTCTTTTCAAACTTTTCAATACCTGTATGAACGGCTTCATTCCAGGCATTATCCATAATTTCTTCGCCGTCATAGATCATGACGGGTTTGAAATCATAAGCCATAGCGGGGCATAAACAGAAAAGTGACACTAACAGCGCTTTTAACTTCATGAAACAGTTAAGCGATAGGGGCAATAGACGAAGAATAGTTCGACTTTTTAGTAAAGTCTATTTACCAAAACCGGGTCAGTCCGAAGAGGAAAACGCTGGCCAACTGCCTGGCTAACCATCATGGTTTTTCTGATACTTGCCGCTGGCTAGCGTTATTTTCTAGGTAAGTAACCGTTTTTATTGTCATAATAGTCCCCATAAAGCACCTGTATCGGTTTTAGCGATAAAATCGTGAGGACAAGGTTTAGCTGGATATCCAACAGAGAAAACTAGCTTACCGGCAACAAATTACATTAAATCAAGAGATTAACATGACGGACAATTACAAAAAACGCGCTATTGGCGAGCATCGGTTACAACCGGAATCACTCATGATGGGCTATGGTTATGATCCCCGGTTATCAGAAGGTTCAATCAAATGTCCAAACTTTCAAACCTCTACCTTTGTTTTTGAGTCGGCAGAGCAGGGAAAGCATTTTTTTGATGTTGCCTCCGGGCGCATTCAACTGGAGGAAGGGCAGCAGGCCGGCCTGGTGTATTCCCGTTTTAATAACCCGACCATAGAAATTGCAGAAAACCGCATTGCCGTTTGGGACGGAGCACAAGACTGCCTGATCACCGGCAGCGGTATGTCGGCCATTTCAACCATGCTGCTGGCGCTTTCTAAACCGGGCGATGTCATCGTTTATTCAGAGCCTATCTACGGCGGTACAGATAGCCTGATCAACGGCATTTTGGCACAAATGAATATTCAGGCGGTGGGCTTTATCTCCAGCGAAGGCACCAAAGGGTTAGAGCAGGCGCTAAGCAAAGCAAGCCAGATGGGCAATATCTCTGTGGTCATGGTGGAAACCCCCGACAATCCCACCAATAACCTGATTGATATCGCCCAGTGCCGCCAGCTTATCGAGACTTTTACCAATCAAAATACCGGTAAACAAGCTGCCCGGCCGGTACTGGCAGTCGACAACACCATGTTGGGGCCGCTATGGCAGAAGCCGTTAGCACACGGCGCCGATTTATGTCTGTATTCCCTGACCAAATATGTCGGCGGACATTCAGACCTTATTGGCGGCAGCTGCTCCGGTGATAAAGCCCTGATCTCAAAAATTAGAAAAATCAGGAACAGTATCGGCACCACCATGGACTCCCATACCGCCTGGCTGATTCTACGCTCGTTGGAAACCTTAAAAATCCGTATGCAGGCGGCAACCAGCGGCGCAAAAGAGGTAGTAGAGTTTTTACAGGCGCATGATCAGGTGACCCGCATCGACTACCCGGGTTTATTAACCCCGGATGAACCGCAATACCAGGTTTATCAAAAACAATGTAAAGGAGCGGGATCAACTTTTTCCTTTGAAGTAAAAGGGGGTGAACAAGCGGCATTTAACGTGCTGAACCGCCTTAAACTGGTGAAACTTGCCGTCAGCCTGGGAGGGACAGAAAGCCTGGCCCAGCATCCTGCCGCCATGACACATTCCGGCGTGCCTAAAGAACGCCGGGAATCGATAGGTATTACCGAGGGATTGATCCGGATCTCTATTGGTATTGAAGAGCCGCAAGATATCATTGCCGATCTTGCCCAAGCCTTGGCCTGATCTCAGCACGGGTTTTAACTCAGTGCTCATGCGATTTTTCCTCCAGGAAATTTGCTGCCAGATGAATCACAGGCAGAATGACAGCAATTCTGCCTCACAACTTTAGCTGCTACATGATCCGGTTCAAGTTGAGTTTTAGTCATAACTTGATAAAGCTGCTTTTTAACTGACTATACATTTCCACGTGAAGTGATTTTTTGCTACAGGAAAATTGAAATAGTGGGCATAATAAAAATACTGGTTTTACCGTTCCTCATTGTATGCTCAACAGCAGATGCAAACAATTCTGTCGCAGCAGCATCCAAAGGGGTTGAACATAGACTTATTCAGGTATTAAAAGATGATGTTAACGGCGTAGATGGCCTGGATAACCCCAGGGCCGTAGCTGTGACGCCAGATAACTCCCGGGTTTTTGTCGTTAGCGGTGATGATAATGCCTTTGCTGTATTTAATCTTGATAAGCACTTTAATTTAAGCTTTAGCCAGATCTTTAAAAATGCTAACCCTGCAGTTAGCGGTTTAGAGGGAGCCTCGGCAGTGGCCTTGTTGAACAAAGGGAATAAAGCCATTGTTAGCAGTTTTTATGACGGCTCCTTATCCATCTTTTCCCACAAACAGGATCGCTACCATTTGCATAAAACAATCTCTGACGGCCTGACTGTTCAAAGAGTTTTTGGTGACAAAAAAGCTGTTGGCGACCTGGACACCCTGGGATTATTGGGAGCCTGGCAGCTGGTTAGCACAACCGATAATAAGCAGCTGTTTATTACCGGCTATAAGAGTAATGCTGTTTCTGTTTTTGATATTACGCCGGATGAAAAAGTTGTCTTTAGGCGGTTCATTACCACTGGCATGGCGTCTGCCGGCGGTTTAGGAAACCCTACCGGCCTGGCATTATCCCCCTCGAATGAAGAGTTATTTGTACTTGGTTTTGATGAGCACAAACTGACTATTTTTAATCGGGATAAAAACGGCAATTTATCGGCGAAGCAGCTTTTGCAACATGGAATGAATGGCGTAGATCAATTTTTAAACCCGCAAAAAATAGTTGTCTCACCGGATGGGAAATTTTTATATATAGCGTGCTCCGGTAGTCATTCGCTTGTTGTCTTTAGAAAAGCCGAGAATGACCGTTATGTCTTTTTACAGGCTATCACTAATAAAGAAGTTGATGGTGGCTTAAAGGGGGCGGGCAGCCTGGTAATTTCGTCAGATGGCGCTTTGATATATGCGGCAGGCGAAGCTGATACCGGTTTAGTATTATTTCAAAAGCAAATAGACGGAAAGCTCAAGCTAATCAGCCGGTTGCCAAATAAAGGCAAGCCGATTGATAACCTGAACGGGATCTCCTCCATTAATCTTAGCCCTGACGGCCGCCACCTTTTGCTGACAGCTACCGAGAGTGATGCTTTATTTGTCTTTGAAGTGGTGAATAGATAAAGGAGATACTTTGATAGTGCCAGTAACCCAGAGGAGCTTTCTGGAATTTAGGTAATTTATTGGCAATCAAGTTTCTCAGTTTCAGATAAATAGATACTCATCCGGAATGGTTATTTACTTAGCGTACACCAGAGAAATTTTATTATTTGGCTGTTAAATTTCTGGTGTACCCGGCACATACATTCAGCGCCTTAATCGCTGAACAAATTTTATCTGCCGTGCCTGTAAAGAACTTTTCTTTTTCCTGTAAATGTTACAGCTAAAAGCCCCAAAGACAGTAAAACAATGCTTGCAGGCTCAGGCACCGTAGCCTGCTGCAACCTGTGCTCTCCCAGACCGGGCTGTACTTCAATAATTTCGGTAATAAAAAAATCAGCATATTCACCTGAAGGCGGTATATGTTGATTGGCATTAATATCACCGTAACTACCGGGGACTATCACAGTATCGGGATGTGGAGTTTGCTGCCATTGGCCAAGTCCATGTAAACCTAACAGAGGCAGTGCTGTAATTGTTTCCACCAGAATGTCTGTATCAGCGACAAAAAAGTGGATATCAACAAAAACATCAAAAAAGGACTCAAAACTCCCGGATACTGCAGCTTCATCATCCAGTGTCAGGGTTAATTGCCCCAGCGAAGGCATGGTGGGAGTAAGCGCAATGGACAAATCAAAATCCGTTCCGCCGATATCAACGGGGTCTACGCTAACTAGAGAAAGCGCCACCAACTCTACGTCGATAGTATCAGAGGAGCCTTCTCCCGGCAGCACAGCATCATCCAGGCGCCTGACCAGGGTATCGGTATTACCAGGTCCTGCCGGATCACCAATAAAATCAACAATACCTATTTCAGGCATGGGTGAGCCGGGAAAGCTAAAGTCTAAAAAGGTCCCGGCGGTGGTTTCCAAATAGTCGGATCCGGCCATAATTATTGTGGCGGAAAGCGGAGAGCAAAACATCAGCAACAATGCCGCAAATGCTCCTTTTAACGAAGGGGTCTTGAATAACTGTATTGAAAATTTGACTGATAGAAATGATAACATCTTGGTTTTTCTGAGCATAATAGCATTCCTCATTATCAAGTGACATGCCTGCCTTGTTTGTGCATAACAAACAGGTAATGCATAAAATTGGTATGTATGAACAATAAGACAGGCATGAAAAGAAGGGCATAATTCATGCCTGCTTAATAAAAACAAACAAGCCCAACATGTTAAAGCCCTGTCCAGACTTTTCTGACCGCATGATTGTAAAATATTTCAACAATAGCCTTATTTATCGAGACAGGGAGATTCCGGCGACGCATATCAAAATTAGCGTTAAAGAAGGAGAGCCCTTTCAGAAGATAGCTTTTAAATGCAAGCCGCACTTGAGTAACATTTTTCAAATGCATACAAAAGCACCCTAGGGTGCTTTTGTAATAACAATTTTGACCAACCAACAAAATTGGCCGAGAACGATAACAGTGTTTATTCAGTTTTGACCTTGTTAAAGACGTAGCAATTAACTAAAAAGTACTACCTCTGCTTACGACGTAAACCCAAACCTAACAAACCAGCAGTCAACAGAATCAAAGCCCCAGGCTCCGGCACTGGTGCTGCATCATAGGTATAAGTTGCCACTATTTTCCCCCAGGCACCGGTATTGGAGGTATTTGCAAAAGTTTCTCTACCTGCATCAGTAAAGTTGCGGATAACCGTCTCAGCTCTAAAATTAAATCTAAAATCAATCATCCCATCGGTAGTGAAGGCTGAATAATCAATGATCGACATATCACCACTTCTTTCACTGCCCATATCGAAGCTAAAAAGATCTCCCGGAGCCATATCATAATCTCCTGAGGAGGAGCTTTCGGCAGCATCAAGAAAGCTAGAACCTCGCGCAAAAACAAAATCATGGGTGACGCCCGAAACGACCCCCCAACTTCCTAATGTCCCTAAGGTAGCAACGGTATTGCCATTCTCTGAAGTATTATTTTGTGAAGTTCCGGTAGCATTAATTTGACCAAACGCAGTAAGAGTAACCCCTGTTAAGGTTCCTAAGCTGGAATTAAAGCCAGCAATTGACAAAATCGCTGATTCCTGGCCAACATCCACTGCCGTGCTACTGCCCATAACCCCAAAACTATCTTCAACCGTTATCATAGCTGCCAACGCGTTGGAGCTAGCCAGACACAATGCGGTCGCGGCGATTGCTCCTTTAATAGACATCCCTTTTAATTTTTTCATTTTTATTCCTCTAGATAGTTAAAAACATAAATATTGTTTTAAAACAACAAGAGAAACCCACGTAAGCAGATGATATTTAAGGGCTTCCTTGCTGTAACAACCTGATTAGCAATACGCACACCAAGCATTTAACATACTGATTTTAAATACTTTTTATATTTTCTGGTTTGTCATATTATAAAATTGCAAATAAAGCTGACACTCTGCCCATCTGTACAAAAATTTATCAATTTGTTATTCCCTCAATCGAAAAATTCGCCATGACAGGAAATATGTAACAAATATGCAAATAAATAATGTCAAATTTGTTTTATGCGAGAAGAAATATAACTTATGGACTAATAAATAGTATTACCCGATATTACATCGCCTGATGAAGATGCTTATGAGGCGTCATCAACCTATTTGCATCGCAACATTGTCGGTTTTCAAAAAACCAGTAAGGCTGGAGCGATATTGTTAAATGCATGCTTAAAATGGCGCGTTAATAACCCATGGGGATAAATAGAGTTGGATGAAGAGGTGCCTTGATATATGTCCAGCACAACTTGCTCATCCTGGAACAGGATAATTAACTGCAGACTCCGACAGCAAAAAATAAAAGAAATTCTCTAATAACGTAAAATCTCTTCCCGAATAACGAATAATAAGGTGGCTTTCATCTATGCCTAAAAGTCACCTTACGATGTAAGAGATATCTCACAAAGAGGTGCGAGATAAAGGTATTTTTTGCCAATCCATCTTGGGGTTAACAAGATAAGCAGCTGATAATAAACAACAAAATATTAGATGAGAAAATATAGCTAATCAGAATTCAAAAAAATTTAACAACACCTACCTAATAATAAAGTTACATTCGCGTAATATTACCTTTGTCAGGACGGCACAGGGCAGGAAGCTCTACAAGGAAGACTTTAGGATAAAGTCAGGTGGCAGGAAGTCACAAAGGAAGTAATACACGGAAGTATGTCGGTCAGGGAGACCGATAAGCACAGGATAGCTTGGAACCCGCAGCAATGTGGGTATGCATCGGGAAGATGCTGACCCGGGAAGGGATATGGAAGTGACAGGAGTCACGAAAATGAACTAGGGACAGGCTGTTCAAGGAAATTCAGGATAGAATGCGGACACTAAATAAGTGCAGGATGCGCTAAGCTAGTTAAGAAAATGCGACTCTTTTGAGTTGCATTTTTGCTTTCTGGCCTTTGAAAAATCTTCAATATTTTATTAGAGACTGATAAGCCAGCAAAGAATACTTCCCGTAAATGAATCATAGGTAACGGTTTGTTACCCTGGCAGGTTAATTTTCATCTCACAACGCCGTTATTATCACCGACCACCAAGTTACTGCTAACTGTCCTGTGATCACAACATCAATTAATTTAACGCCCTAGCCGGGTTGCGGGTGCAAGCTCAAAGGTTTCATCACTTTAACATGAAAATACCAGGCCGAGATTAATACCAGAGTGCAACCGGTTATGCTGATCAAATATGAACTGCTGATCATAAAATTTAGCCAGCTAAGCTCAACATCAAAAAAGCTTTTATAAAGCAAAATACCAACACTACCTGCATAACCCATGGCGTCAGCGAGATAAATCAAAAAACCGGCATTGCCTTTATCCTTGATCACCGACAGCATGCGATCAAACAACAGGCAATTAAAGGGGATATAGGCAAGGTAAATGCCGGTAGAGTGGGCGATCATCCATGCCTGACCGGACAAATAACCGCCCTGATAAACCAGGGTACTTAACCCTATCATCGCAATGCCGATAAAGATAAAAGCATGGTTGGCCATAAAAGCGCGCATATTGTTTTTCACAAACATCAACAGGCTTAAAGTCAGTAAAATAAAAAGTGAGGTATAAAGGGCCGCGCTAGAAAATATTGCCGGTGTATTACCAAAACCCAAACTTGACCACAGCTCAGCGGCAAAGTTATCAGTGTAATCACGGATCCCGGTTAATAACATGTAGGTGAGGATCAAAGCGATTAACCCCGGAGCATATTTAATAAAAAATGCCATACGGGCTTTGCCGTCCATGGGTTTTCGTTCATGGCGTGCGGCAATGTCCTGCGGCGAAGGTTTAGGTATTTGCATTAAAAAGAATACCGAGACAAACAGGGGCAGGGTGAATACCGCTCCTGTGATGGCGGGCATCCAAAACTCGCTGATCCCGTGGCTGAGCATCAACCATTGACCTACGCTTTTGACCACCCCGGAAGAAACAATAAAACTGACGCTTAAACCGGCGCCTAAAATTTCAGAAACCCGCCGACCTTCCAAAAAGCTGAACACCAGGCCCCAGATCATGCCAAGGGGCAGGCCGTTTAAAAACAAGGTCAACAGCTTCCAGTTTGGCGGTGCAAGAGCAAACAGTATCAGGGCAAGTTCAGCAAACATCACTAAGGTTAAAATAGCCAGCGCCCGGCGACCTGCGTTCATTTCAGATATTACCTTAATGCCGATAAATTTCGACAGGGCATAACCGAGTACTTGCGAAAGAATCAAGGCGGTTTTGAAATCAATGCCGTAAGAAAAGTCCGCCATACCCTCATAATTGCTGACGGTAAAAGGTTTGCGAAAGGCATACATGCAAAAGTAGGTCATAAAGGCGGCCATAGTTGCATAAACCGTGAACCACAGCGTGCTGCATTGGCTTAACCACAGGGAAATTCGCTTCATATTCTGCTCATGTCATTTCTAAATAGCCGCTAGCTTAGCGAAACTTTATGACAGAAATATTGTGGTATATACCAGGCTGATTATGAAGTTTTTATGACCATGCTTGCTCACTGCTTGTGCCTGGAAATCAAGTTAAATAGACTACATTAAAACCTGGTATATACCAAAAACATCAATCTGACCAGAACCTGACCAAGGATATAGAAGTTGTTATGAATCAAACCATTAAAGAAGTTGAAGCGCTTTATCTGGATTATGGCAGCCAGACATATGAAGAAAAATGCAGTCAGCTGCAACATGCGCAGCAATGCGGCACCCTGGCAATTGAACAGGGCTTTGATAATGAGCTGGCATTAGCAGCATTTTTACATGACATAGGGCACTTCGTTGCCCAGCGCGACAATACCGGAGGTTTCACCGACTTTGGCCACCCGGCGCATGATGACATCGGCGCCGCCTTTTTGGCAAAGCACGGTTTTTCCAACCGTATTGTCATGCTGGTAAAAGAACATGTGAAGGTCAAACGCTATTTAGCCGCCAGCCGACCGGGATATCTCGAGCAGTTATCCCATGCCAGCACAGTAACCCTGGCGCAGCAGGGAGGGGCTATGACAGCACAAGAGGTGGAAAACTACCAGAAGATTAAGCACTTAAAGGATATCATCACCTTACGCACGCTCGATGACAGCGGCAAACTCCCCCAAATGACCTGTAAACCGTTGAGTTACTGGCTTATACAAATAGCTGAAAATTTACACTGCAAGTAGTGCAAGTCGGGGTTACTGCATATTTTCTATGCTAGCTCTCCTCAAAATCATCACATCAATCCAGACTGTAATCAATGAATGTTTAGGGTGCTTTACCCTTATATCGACCATGCCTGAGCATTAATAGCGCTCCTGTACAAGCATTTAGCCAGCCCGGGCCAAGAAGGCAACACTTTCTGGAAAGAAGACTAAATTTAATATTGTCAAAGGCTTATATAGTAACACTCTCGTAGTTTTACCATCACTGCCGAGTAATAAAGCGTAATATTTTTTTATAATAATTCTGCTAAAGTAGTCTAGAAGGAGTTGCTACTTCTCCATGGATTTGGACCGTCGTTCAGTGCCCGCCTCTTGTTGTATGGATATCGCCGTAACTCTGTTACAACACATATAAAATCTAATAAATATTCAATGCTTTCAACGGAAGGAAAAGTATGATGAATGCTAAATGTTTAAAATCTGCTTTAGTGGTATTTATTTTCTCTGTTACCTGTTTGGCGGGTAAAGCCAATGCAGGGTTAATTGTCGGTGAACTTTATACCGACGCCTCCGGCATTGCCTGGGAGTACGTGGGATCTTTTGATTTGGCGGCGGGCCCCAACTGGCAGGAAGTCAACCAGAGCACTGAGCATAAACCTTATAACGGCATAGAAGCCGCTGAGCTGCTTTTCGGCGAGTTGGCCCCGGGGAGTGAATACGCCCTCAGCTCCAATGTCTTTCAAACAACCGAAACCTATCAAATCAACCATATGGCCTGGTACGACGGCATAATCTCCTATATTCACGAAAAGAGCGAGTCCCTGGCGGCTGATAAATATAATGACGGCCTTTACCGTGATCAAGGAGACTTTTCCGCCTATATCTCAGACCGCGGCGTGCTAGGGGAGAATATCAACCATGTCTTTAAAACAGCAAACGTTCCAGAGCCATCCACCTTAGTGCTGTTAACGTTTGTTTTAACGGGATTGGCATTTCGTCGTTTAAAATACCGCTAAAAAACATAATATTTACTGCTTTGCTTATTCAGATGAGAAAAGCTGAAAACTCCTAGCTTCGCGTATAGGGTTTAATATTTACTATACTGAGTAGGTACCTGAAAAACGTGTAAGCCTGAGTAATTACGGGTTGAAAGCAATCTGAATAATACGCATAGCAAACTGTTCAAGTTGGCTGTAATCGCTAAGTTAGCAGGGAGTTGCAAATGATTAGGGATCTTGTTTCATGGAAGAGAACAGCACGTCAAAAAATGTCCAGAAAATAACTCATTTTGGTGAGAACAGCTCCCGGTCGGGTGAAAAAGTAATACAGCAAGCCGGTGATGTTATTGAAGCCGGCCATTTACCGGACCCGGAAAAAAACAATGAAACAACTTTTGCATTTGCTGATGCCAGCGGCCAACAAGACTCCAGCCTTGCAGAGCCCGAAGAGAGTGCTGTTCCTGAAGCAGCACCGGCACTTGCCACAGATACGCTTTCGGCTGATGAAACAGCAAATAGTGTTATCGATGACATTGCGGCGCTGCAAGATCTTATTGAATCCGGTGACGATATTGAGTTGCCTGACACAGCTGCCGGGGGCCTGACCGGCAATGAAGGCACCAGTTTTGTTACCCTAAACAGAACCGGTGACGAAACCCTTGCCCAAGCAGGTTATGACACTACAGAGCAAGAAAATACCCTGCTGCCCAGGGATAACCCCCAGCCAGATTCAGCGCAGCCCACCATCACCCAAAGCGATGAAAATATTGCCGAGGAAGATCAAGCCGTCACCGGGAATGTGCTTGATAACGACAGCGATGGCGATGATATCTTAACCGTGCAGTCTTTTACCGTGAACGGTGATGCCAATGTTTATGCCAGCGGCCAAACGGCAATGGTCGAAGGAGGCAGCTTAACAATAAATAGCAACGGCAGTTACAGCTTTATTCCTGCCGCAAACTGGAACGGTGTTTTGCCTGTTGTCAGCTATACCACCAATACCAATGCAAGCGATACCCTAACCATCACCCTGACTCCGGTTTCTGATCTCAGCGATAATGATGAATCGGCCAGCACCAATGAAGATACCGCGCTAAACGGCAATATCCTGGTTAATGCCGCCAGCAGCGACGGTACTCCCGAAGTGCTCAGTTTTACCGTAGCGGGCACCAGCTTTGAAGCCGGCGCAACAGCCATCCTTGAACAGGGGGAATTAACCCTTAACAGTGACGGCAGTTATACCTTCATTCCCGGGGATAATTTCAACGGTGATGTGCCGGTTGTCACTTATAGCGTCTCTGACGGGCTAAATACCGATACCTCCACCCTGACCATAGAGGTGCTGCCGGTTTCAGACCTGAGCGACGATGATGAAACAGTTAGTACCGATGAAGACACTCCAGTAAATGGCAATATTCTGGCTGATGCCGCCAGTAGCGATGGCATACCTGAAATCACGGGCTTTTTTGTCAACAACAGCAACTTTGAAGCCGGTTCAACCGCAGCTCTAGAGCAGGGCCTGTTAACCATCAACAGTGACGGCAGTTATAACTTTATCCCCGGTGAAAACTTTAACGGTGATGTGCCTGTGGTCACTTACACCGTCTTTGACGGGATTAATACCGAGACTTCCACCTTAACCATTGAGGTGCTCCCGGTTTCAGACTTAAGCGACGGGAATGAAACGGTCACCACAGATGAAGATACGCCAATAAATGGCAATATTCTGATTAATGCCGCCAGCGCAGACGGCATACCTGAAGTTACCAACTATTCCGTCGCAGGCAGCAGCTTTGCAGCAGGTACAACAGCAACGCTGGAGCAGGGCACTTTAGCCGTTAACAGTGACGGCAGTTATAGCTTTATTCCCGCTGAAAACTTTAACGGTGACGTACCTGTGGTCACTTATACCGTGTCTGACGGGATAAATAACGAAACTTCCACCTTGACCATTAAGGTACTGCCGGTCTCAGACTTAAGGGACGAAGATGAAGCGGTCAGCACCAATGAAGATACAAGCGTAAACGGTAATGTTTTGGTCAATGCCGCCAGCACAGACGGTATACCTAAAATCACCGGTTTTACTGTCAACAACAGCAACTTTGAAGCTGGCTCCCAGGCAATACTGGCAGAAGGGGTGCTCACCCTTAACAGTGACGGCAGCTATTCTTTTATTCCCAGTGATAACTTTAACGGCAATGTGCCGGTTATCACCTATACCGTCTCTGACGGCACAAATAGCGACACCTCCACCTTAACCATTAACGTCATCCCGGTTTCCGATTTAAGGGACGGCAATGAGTCGGTAACCACCAGTGAGAACAGCCCTGTCACCGGTAGTGTCCTGGCAAATGCCAGCAGCAGCGACGGCACGCCACAGGTAACCGGCTTTTCTGCCGCCAATACCAGTTATGCCATAGGCGCTACCGCATCACTCGAGCAAGGCTTATTAACCCTAAACAGTAACGGCAGTTTTAGCTTTATTCCCAATAATAACTTTCACGGCAATGTGCCGGCCGTAACCTATACCGTCTTTGACGGTATCAATACAGACACCTCTACCTTAACCATTAACGTGGTCGAGGTGAATACCAGACCTGTGGCGGCCGATGACAGCTTTAGCGTTACCCAGGGAAGTAGTGTGGAGGGCAACATCATCAGCCATGATGACGGTGATGGCATCACCGACAGCGATATTGACGGCGACAGCTTGAGTATTATCCGGATCAACGATACTGACCTGGTTTTTGACAGCCAGGGTTATGCCCAGCTTGATGTCGAAGGCGGCATATTAACCATTAATCGCCAGGGTGATTTCAGCTATACCAATAGCGGTTTTATCCTGGGTTCGGACATGCCAACGTTTGACTATACCTTAAGCGACGGCCAAGATAGCGATACCGCCACGGTAACCGTTAACGTGCTTGATTCGGCGCCGGTCGCCAATGATGATCAGAATTTTATCTTACTGCAAGGCACCGATGACGGCAAAGCAAGTGGCAACAGCATTCGAGGCAATATTATCGGTGATAACCTGGCAAGTTCAGGGGATCGGGCCGATACCTCACCCGACGGCACAGTGATCTTCACCCGGATTCATTTTGACGGCAGCTGGTATACCTTTGATGCCGCCGATAATGATATCGTCATAGAAACTGACTACGGCAACTTGACCATTGCCATTTCCGGTGAATACCAGTTCGAACCAAAAGATGGCATGGAGATGCCAGGAGCACGGCAAGAGCTTGTTTTCGATTACGAGATCAAAGACGGGGATAGCAATCATTTCGAAACAGATTCAGCGACACTCACCCTAGTGATCATACCGGATTTAACGGACGCCAATGAATCGGTAACTACCCGGGAAGATGAGCCGGTAGATGGCAATGTCCTAGCCAATGCAGTTAGCCCCCATGGCACGCCACACGTGACAAGTTTTACTGTCGCAGGCACAGACTATGCCCCGGGAACTGGGGCAGGTATTGAACAAGGAACTTTGACGATTAACAGTGACGGTAGCTATACCTTTGTACCGACAGAAAACTTTCACGGTGATGTCGCGGTAGTCACCTACACGGTATCAGACGACTTAAATACCGATACCTCCACTTTAACCATCAGCGTCTTGCCCGTGAATGACAAGCCTATTGCGACCGATGACAGCTTTAGCATTTTTCAGGGAGAAATAGCCTTTGGCAATGTGATTACCCATGATGACGGTGACGGCATAACAGACGGCGATATCGACAACGACAGCCTGACCGTCACCCACATCAACGGCATTGCTCTTGATTTTGGCGCCGATGGTTATGCACAAAGGAATATCGACGAGGGGACCTTACACATTAATGCCCTGGGCGAATTTAGGTATGAAAATGACGGTTTTGACTCTAACACAAATCCACCGAGTTTTGATTATACTCTAAGTGATGGCAGTGCCAGCGATACCGCCACAGTTACTATCAACGTTGATGATACCGCGCCGGAGGCTAATTATGACATTAACTACATCATGCTTCAGGCAGCAGGGGGAGGGAAAGCCATTGGGCACAGTGTCCAGGGGAATATCATCGGCAGTAACCAGGCAAGCTCCGGAGACAACGCCGATACCTCGCCTGACGGCACAGTGATCTTCAGTAAAATCAGTTTCAATGGTACCTCGTATATCTTTGATGCCGACAATACCAGTTTTGAAATTCCAACCGAGTACGGCACCTTAAATATCTTAAACTCTGGAGAATATGTCTTTGAGACCATAGGAATCATCGATATGCCAACTCAAAATCAGTTGCTTGTTTTTGACTATGAGATCGTGGACGGGGATGCCATGTACCCGGAAAAAGATGCCGCAACCCTGACCATAGATATCAGGATCCCGACGACATTGACTTTTGCGAGCCAGGATGAAAATGAACTATTAATCCAGGAAAGTAACGAGCAGCCCTTGTTGCAAGATACCTTGTCCGATGGTGCGCTGATCGATGTTTATAGCGGTGAAACAGATGATCCCGCTACCCTCCAGTCCCAACTGGAAAATTCTCCCCCGGAGAATGTCCCTGAGTTAACAGATGTGTTAACAACAAAGCAGGACGAGAGCCTGGATCAATATTTCCCGGCAATAACTGAAGGGGAAAATGAAAACCCCGAACAGACGCCAGGCCTGGAAAATGATGAAGAGAGCGATGCTGAAGAAACCAATGCTGGAGGGAGCAATGATAATTTAGTGTTTGATGGTGCCCAGGCGGGCAGTGAAAGTTTACCGGCTGCAGCTCCGCTTGACGACTTAAACACGCCGGATGTTTTGTCTTAACAAACAACGCGGTTTTTAATGGATTTTTTAAAGGGACTTAATACATAGTGCAACAGACCAGCCAATGGGCCATTAATGCATCACAGCCTTTATCAGCAGCCCCCTTGCTCGATAGCTTAGTCCTGCTTTGTCAGCACTTTGGCAATCCCTGTTCGGCGGAAGCCTTATCCGCCGGTCTGCCGGCAAACGGTAACGATTTAGCTCCCGAGCTATTGCCACAAGCCGCCGCCCGCGGAGGATTAAGCGCCAAACTTGTCCGCAAAGGCTTAGATGAATTACCCGCAATGCTGCTGCCTTGTATTTTACTGCTTAAAGATAAAGATGCCTGCGTATTACAAGAGCTGAACCTGGCAGAAAACAAAGCTGTCATCTCCCGACCGGAAACCGGCGGAGAGCAGCGGATTACGGTTGCCGAGCTCGAAGCGAATTTTGTCGGTTATCTGTTTTTAGTCAAACAAATCTACCGGGGCGACCGGCACTTTGATGTCCATATTCATGACTCAGCCGAGCACTGGCTGTGGCAACACCTAAAAGGCGCAACCCCTATCTACCGTGATGTACTTATCGCCTCAGTCATGGTCAACATTTTTGCCCTGGTGTCGCCGCTTTTTGTCATGAACATTTATGACAAGGTGGTGCCCAACCTGGCGTTCGAATCCCTGTGGGTGCTGGCGATAGGGGCGGGCATCGCCTTTATCTTTGACTTTGTGCTCAAGCAGTTACGCGGTTATTTAATCGATGTCGCCGGGAAAAAAATAGATCTCGATATCTCGTCGAAATTATTTGCCAAGGCCATCGGCATACCGCTGGAAAAGCGCGCCGCCAGTGTCGGCGGCATGGCAAAGCAGCTCACGGAATTTGACAGCATCAGGGAGTTCCTATCCTCGGCAACCATCACCGCCCTGGTAGATTTACCCTTCGCCGTATTGTTTATGCTCTGCATTTACCTGGTCGCCGGCGATCTAGTGTTATTTCCCCTGGTCGCCTGCGTGCTGATTATCGGCTATACCGTCTTTTGTCAGCCGAAACTGCGCGCGGCGATCGAACAGAGTAATAAATTCTCCGGTTTGCGCCACGGCCATTTAGTCGAATGCTTAAGCGCACTGGAGCCGATTAAAGCCAACGGTGCAGAAGGGGTGGTGCAAAATAGCTGGCAACAAATGACCGGCCACAGCGCCAGCTGGTTGCTAAAAGCCAAAATGATCACCAATTCAGTGATCAACTTTGCCGGCTTTATCGTACAAGTGTCCATTGTCGGCGTGGTTGTGCTGGGGGTTTACCGGGTTTCCGATAACCTGATCTCTATGGGGGGCATTATCGCCTCCGTAATGTTAACCGCCCGGGCAATCGCACCGATTGCCAAACTTGCCGGACTGATGACCCGCTCCAATCAGGCCGTCAGCGCCCTAAAACAGCTCGATGCGCTCATGGGACAGGAGGGGGAATTTGAAGATAAAGCCCATTTGCCCAGCCGGAGCAAACTGAGCGGCAATATCACCCTGGATAACCTTAGTTTTACTTACCCGGGTGCCGGTAGCGCCAGTTTGCAGCAAGTCTCCTTGAGCATCAAACAGGGAGAAAAAATAGCCATAGTCGGCAGCAACGGGTCGGGAAAAAGCACCCTGGCCAAACTGTTGTGCTCCCTGCTGCAACCAAGTAACGGCAGCCTGCAATTTGACGGCATCAATCATCAGCAAATCCATCCCGGCGATCTACGGCGCAATTTAGGTTATTTGCCCCAGGACATCACCTTATTTCACGGCACCATACGCGATAATATTCTCTTCGGCACCCGGCAAATCACCGAATATCAACTGATCCGGGCGGTGCAGCTTTCCGGCGTACATGCCTTCACCGATCAGCAAACCTCGGGCTTAGATCAGCAGGTCGGGGAAAACGGCCGCGCCTTATCCCGGGGGCAGCGCCAGTCGGTCGCCCTGGCCCGGGCCATTTTGAACAGTCCGCCCATTTTATTATTGGACGAGCCTACCGCCAGTTTAGATGCCCGCGCAGAAAAACAATTTATGCAATCTATCAGCGCCACCGCCAAAGACCGCACCTTGTTGCTGATCACCCATAAAATGGAGTTATTACATCTGGTGAACCGCATCCTGGTATTAGATAAAGGCAAGTTAGTGATGGACGGCCCCAAAGAGCTGGTTTTACAAAAGCTCGGCGAACAGGCAAAACAAAAGGTGAGCCTATGAAAATCAGCCAGCAAGATTTATCCATGGCGGACGATGTGTATGGCGCCATGTTGATACAGGCGCCGGGCTTGCACAAGTTAACCATTTGGGCCATGGCAGCCCTGGTATTGAGTTTTCTTATCTGGTCGCATTTCTCCGCCTTAGAGCAGTTTACCTCGGGCACGGGCAAAGTGATCCCTTCCTCCCAGGTACAGATTATTCAAAGCCTGGACGGCGGTATCTTACAGAAGCTGTTTGTCCAGGAAGGCATGCAGGTGAGCAAAGGCCAGGCCATTGCCAGCATAGATGACACCCGGTTTCGCTCGGATGTCGCCGAGCAAAAACAGGAGCTGAACAGTCTACGGGCCAATATCATCCGCTTAAGAGCCGAGCTTGCCAGTATTTTTATCGGCGTGGATGACAACTGGCAGCAGCAAATCAAGATCACTAAAAAAGTGCCTGAGTATCCGCAAGATCTCAATACCCAGGCGCCGTTAATGGTGAAACAGCAACAGCAGGAATACTCGGGGCGGCTGGACAATCTGATCAACCAACTCGCCATTCAAAACCAGCAGATACAGCAGAGAAAACAGGAAATCGCCGAGCAGAGCTCAAAAATCAAAACCCTGGAAGTCAGTTACCGCTTGGCCAGTAAAGAACTGGAGTTGACCCGGCCGCTGGCACAAAAAAATATCGTCTCGAAAATCGAATTATACAAACTCGAGCGCAGCGTCAACGAACTGCAGGGAGAGCTAAGCGCCATCCGGTTATTAACCCCTAAACTGAACTCCGCCTTTGAAGAAGCGGTGTTAACACGTCGCGACAGCGCCTTAACCTACCGCAGGGAAGCCCGGGCCGAGCTTAATGAATTGCAAAACAAACTATCAAAAATGAATGAAGCCCAGGTCGGTACCCAGGACAAGGTCACCAAAGCGCTGATTCTCTCTCCCGTGGTTGGCACCATTAAAACCATACATATTAATACTTTAGGTGGGGTGGTAAAACCCGGGGAAACCATAGCCGAAATTGTGCCGACACAAGACAGGTTAATGGTGGAAGCAAAAATCAAACCCAGGGACATAGGGTTTATTTATCCCGGCCTGCCCGCGGTGGTCAAAATTACCGCCTATGACTTTGCCCGTTACGGCGGTTTAACCGGCAAGGTCGAGCATATCAGCGCCGATACCACCCAAGATGATGAAGGCAACAGCTTTTACCTGATCCGGGTGCGCACCGACGCATCCAGCATTAAAAATAAAGACAATGAAGAAATGCCGATCATTCCGGGCATGATGACAAATGTCGACGTGATCACCGGAGAGCGTACCATCTTAGAGTATATTTTAACCCCTATTTTAAGGGCCAATAAAGCCGCGCTCAGGGAAGGTTAAACCCGGGGCCTGCTAAAACAGTTAACGACAACCAATAACACTAAAAAATGGAATTGTTATGAATAAGGTTATTTTTACACTCAACAAAAGCGCGGTGACTTGTCTATTGGCGTTATCTGCTTTGTATTCAGCAAATATCAAGGCACAAAGCCTGGAGCAGGCAGTTGCCCAGGCACTGGACAGCCATCCCCAGATACGCCAGGCTTTTGCCCGCTTTAAATCCAAAGAAGAAGATGTCAACCGGGCCAGGGCTAACTATTTGCCGACGATAGATTTAACCGCGGGTTATGGTTATGAATATACCGATTATCCGGGCAACCGCAGAAGCGCAGGTAACCATGACGACGGGAAAACCGAACTGCAACGGGGGGAGTTTGGTATCAGTCTGCGGCAGATGATTTTTGACGGTTTGTTTTCCCCCAATGAAATTGACCGTACCCTGTATGAAGCCAGTGCCGAGCAGTGGACGCTGATGAGCACGGCGGAAGATCTCGCCCTTGAAGTCAGCAAGGTCTATTTAACTTATTTAAAAACCCGGGAACTGGTCACCCTGGCGGAAAAGAACATCGCTTCGCACCAGGAAATTCATGCGCAAATCAAAGAGCGTACCGACTCGGGGTTGGGCAGTATTGCCGACTTGTCCCAGGCATCCGGCCGCCTGGCCCGTGCCCAGTCTAATTTGATCGCCGCCCGCAATAATGCCCTCGATGCCAGAACACAGTTTTTCCGTTTAACCAATACCCCGCCAAAAGATTTGGTGCGGCCGGTGCCGGATGCCGATATGCTGCCCAAAAACAGCAACAGCGGTTTAACCCTGGCCATAACGCGCCACCCGGTGATTAAGTCGGCACAACAGGATATCAACGCCGCCCGCTCATTTAAGCAGACGGTAAAGGCCAATTACTACCCGACCCTTAGTTTTGAACTCAGTGCCAATGCCGATAACGATATCGGCGGTGAAAAAGGCTTCAGCTCAGATGACGGCGGACACCGCAATGATGTCACCGCCATGCTGCGCCTGAGATATAACCTGTTTTCCGGCGGCAAAGATAGCGCACAGGAGCGCAGCGCCGCTTATAAGGTTTCAGAGGCACAAGAAATCAACTATAGCGCCCATCGCCAGGTCACCGAGAGTTTTGGCCTGGCCTGGAATGCTTTTGAAATGCTGGCGCGGCAGAAAAAATACATCAAGCAGCATATTATCGCATCCAAAGAAACCCAGCTAACCTATAAAGAACAATTTAGCCTGGGGCAACGGAGCTTGCTCGATTTACTCGATACCGAAAATGAACTGTTTCAGGCTCGCCAGGATTACCTTGAAGCCGATTTTGATGAGCTGAGCGCGAGATACCGGTTATTAAATGTCACCGGCCAGTTACTCGACTCCCTGCGGATCACCCGTTCGGCCACCTGGCAGGGAGAGCATAACTACACTCAAGGAGCTAACAATGAATAACCGGCAAGTTGTGCACCTTCACTCAAGTAACGGCCCAAGTAGCCGTTTGTTTGCCTTAACCCTGCTGGCATTGCTCATAAGTGCTTGCGCCCGGCCGCCGATAGTCGTCATGGAAACTAATGTCGCCCAGGTAAACAATTTACATGACTTTGACAGTGACGGCGTGATCAAAGCACGTGATAAATGCAAAGCAACGGTATTGGGCGCCAGCATAGACAATAACGGCTGCGGCACACAAACCGCCAATATTCAGCCCCTGAACATCAATATCAAGTTTGCCAATAATTCCTATGAGATCCCGGGTACCGGCTATGCCGAGATTAAAAAACTGGCAGATTTTCTCAATAAACATCAAACCTTAGACGTGGTTATTGAAGGGCACACCAGTAAAACCGGCAGCGCAGGATTGAATCAAGCCTTGTCGGATAATCGTGCCAATGCCGTGGCCGAGGTTCTGGTCAACAGCTTTAATATTCCCAAGTACCGGGTATCTTCGGTTGGTTTTGGTTTTAAGCGCCCCGAGCAAGTGGGAGACAGTGAAGCGGTTCATGCGGTTAACCGCCGTATCATGGCAGAGCTGGCCTATACCGATCACCAGGATGAGATGATGTGGACCATTTATACCGTAGATCAAACAGAGTAGTGGTTAGCGCATAAGATGAGGCTCAGTTGTATCTTAACAGCAAAACTATCCGGGGCGGTGCAAGTCTTGATACTGACGCTCGGCTTGTTGGGCATGCTCTATGCCAAATCCGAGCCTGAATTAGACGGGCAAAGCATATTGGCTTCACTGGAGAAAAGCTATGGTAAAAGGGCACAAAAACGTGGTAAAGCCTGGCTGAAATTAATGAAAAGTGAGGGTGAAAACACCGAACTGGAGAAACTGAATAAGGTGAACCGCTTTTTTAACCTGTTTCATTTTATTGATGATATCAAGCTCTGGGGAAGCGAGAATTACTGGGCAAGTCCGCTGGAGTTTATCGGGGTCAATGGCGGCGATTGTGAAGACTTTGCCATTGCCAAGTACTTTACCCTCAGGGAGCTGGGCATAGCCGATGAAAAAATGCGCATTACCATGGTCAAGGCCGCCAGCATCAGAAAATATCATATGGTGCTCGCCTATTACCAGACCCCGGGGGCGGTGCCGCTCATTTTAGACAACCTGGACGGTGCAGTGAAAACAGCAGATAAACGTAAAGACCTGATTCCCGTCTACAGCTTTAACGCCAGTCAGTTATGGCTGAACAAAGAAAAGGGCAAGGGTTTGCTTTCCGGAAAGGCTTCCCGGTTAACCCTATGGCGAGATCTGCGCCAGCGTATCAGCGCTGCCACCCTAAAACAACCTAAGCTAAAACTGGAGTTTTAACGCGATGACCCTGTTTAAAGAAATAAACTCATTACTGTTTGGACTGTTTTTGTTGGTAATGACAAGTCTAGTTTATTTTCAGTTTACCCAGGCCCGTGATTTTATGAGCCAGCAAATGGAGTCCGATCTCAATAACACCATGACCTCATTGGGGCTCATGCTGAAGCCACACCTGGAAACCGGCGATATCGCCAGCGCCGAAACCCTGGTCAATGTGATCTTCGAGGGCGGATTTTATCAGAAGGTAACGCTCAAATGGCTGGTAGACAACAAGGAGCAAACCTGGAGCAATCCCGTGGTGATTAAAGGGGTGCCGCAATGGTTTATCGACCTGGATTTGTTTGAGGTACAAAAGAAAGAAAGTTTAATCACCTCGGGCTGGATGCAACTGGCCACCCTTGAAATAGAAGGACATCCGGCACTGGGTTACCGGGAGTTGTGGCGGGTCATGAACGATACCCTGATGATCTTATCCCTGATGTTTATCCTGTGTATCCTCATCGTGAGGGTAAGGCTTAACCGCATCCTTAAACCTTTGCATCAAATCGCCCGCCAGGCAAAAACCATCGCACAATGCAAGTTCGGCCAGGATATTGATGTCCCGAAAACCCGGGAATTAAAAGATGTCGTTAACGCCATTAATTCCATGTCGGGCCAGCTAAAGCACGTATTTTCAACATTGGACGGCGAAATTGACGCCCTCAAAGCGGACAAGCTGCTTGACCGGGTGGCGGGTTTACCCAACCGCCAATACCTGTCGGCGCAAATGCATAACTGGTTAAATGAACCCGGCTACGGCGGGCTGATTTTAGCCAAGTTTGACTGCCTGGAAGAGGTTTATGCCAAATATGGCTACCAGGGGCGGGATGAAATTATCAAAGCGCTTGCCGGGCGCATGCGTCTTGAGTTGCCGGAGATCACCGACAGTATCATTGCCCGCATTGCCAATACTGAGTTTGCCTTTTTGCTGACCAGGGCAGAGCGACATCAAATGGAGCTTTATCTGCAAACCCTGATCCGGCTGATCAACCAGGAAATCAGCAAAGCCGGTTGTCCCCCCAACAGCCAGTTTGCCTTGGGAGTCAGCCAGCGCGTCGCCAATATGACGGTGGCCGATCTCATGTCACAATCGGATAATGCCCTGCAACAGGCCCGCAGAGACAATAAAGTCAGCCAATGGCTCGATACCGGGCAGACACAAAAATATAGCCGCGAGCAATGGCGCACTAAACTGCTCGAGGCGATCAACAACAAGCAATTTAGTTTCCAATGGCAGGCAATATCCGGGGTAAACAGGCAAGAGATTATTCAGCGGGAAATGTACTGCCGCTTAACCATAGACGGCCAGGCGGTCAGGGCCTTTGAATTTATGCCTTTTGTTGAACTCCTGTCATTAGGCAGCCGGCTTGACCGCTGTTTACTGGAGTCGATTGAACAACAGAAACTGTTAAAATCAGCAGATCAGCCCGTGGCGATTAACCTCACCCACGACAGTCTGCTTGATGCCGACTTTGTCCTGTGGCTGAGCCGGTTTCTGAAAAAATCACCGGATGTCGGCCAGATGCTGTTTGAAATACCTGAATCGGCGGTACTGGCCGCATTCGGCCGTTGCCGCTATCTGGCGGAAACCGTCAGGAGCGTGGGGGCAAAAGTCGGGATTGACCAGTGCGGACGCCAGCTCGGCTCCCTTGACTATTTGCAGAAGTTGCAACCGGATTATATCAAACTGGATCAGTCTTTTGTCTTTTATGAAAAGTCCAACCAAAGCCTGGAATTGTGCCGTGCCTTAATCAATGTCGCCCGGGGCTTAAACATCAAAGTGATCATTACCGGCATTGAAGACCAGCTGCAAATGGAGCACTTTGCCAGTTTAAAAGCCGACGGTTATCAGGGATATATTTCGACCCCTGAAGATGTGCTGCCCCAAACAGAGGCCGATAAGGTGCTCTAGTGTACTTTTGACTCTCCTTGGGCTATACATTTGCTAATGTACGCGGCAACTATCTTTGACAGCTGCGGGCACTGTGGAATAAGCGGATGTTAACTCTTTGCCTGGCTGGGGGAGCCAGGGGAAATTGATAAAATGGAGGAAACGCGAGATGAAAACCATTAATGTAGCCGATAACATGTATAAGTATGCAGCTGAACTTTTGCAGAAAAACAAACTTGAAGGGCATGTTATTGAGGAAATCCAGGAAGGGGATTATGTCTATAAAGCAAGTTTAACCTTTAATCCGATCTCTATAACCGCCAACAAAGAAAAAAAATATCAGGTCACCGCGATTGAACGCAACAAGGGGGAATACGGGCAAGATATTTATCATATCGGTAAAACCCAGCGGCTTGACCGTTTGACGGCACTTAAGGCAGATTAACTTTATTCTGCTTTTTTACGTTAAGAATAAAAATAACTAACAGAGCACTCTTTGCGTAATATTATGCGATTGCGGCCAATTCCTGAATTCACCTAAATAATCAAGTGCGGTTTTATCAAATCAGGTCTATTTGTCGGTTACACAAATAGGGCGATCGCTGATAACTTTTCATAGGCCACGGCTTCACTTTTCAATTCATTCAGGCATTAATCGGGCATTTTTCTGACATACCTAATGTCGATTGATATCCGCCACTAGGGTATCAATGGCCCTTACAATGGCTTCGGATTTTTGTCTATCGAGCACATCCGGATGCGGTGAAGCAAACCGGCCGTGATCATTATCGAAATACAGTCCGCCGGCATCGGAAAATTGATCATCAACCGCCGCAAGCGCCAGAATTTTTGCGCCAATTTGAATATCACCGCCGGTAACAGAAAATGCCTGTTTTACCATTTTACTGCCCAGCATAGAGCCGGGATTAACGGCGATAATTGCCGGACCTTGCCCTTGTTGCGATATTGCCATAGTGCGAGACCAGGCCGTCAGGGCCAATTTGCTTTGCGCATAGGCCGCTGCGTCTGACAGCTTAACTGTCCCGGCTAACGCTTCCAGGTTAACCGGAGCCTGGGCAGCAGAGGAGAGATTGATCACCCTGGCACTCTTGCCCAGCAGCGGCATCAGATCTTTTGTCAGCAGATAGGGAGCAAGTGTATTAACAGCAAACCTGATATCAAGCCCATCCTGGGTGATCACTGCCGGAGCCTGATAAACACCGGCATTATTTATCAGTACATCTAATTTTCGATGCTTTTCTGTAACCGCTTTGGCCAGCGCCTCAACATCGGACATCAGCGATAGATCCGCCAGGTAGCTTTCCAGCCGCCCGTTGCCGGCTATTTCAGAGAGTGTTTTTTTCACCTGTTCAAGCTTGTTAGGATTTCGCCCATGAAGCAGTACCTGATGCCCTTGCAAGACCAGCATTTTAGCGGTTGCCAGCCCTATACCATCGGTTGCGCCGGTAATAAGAATCGATTTTTTCATCTCTTAACCTCGTTTCATCAGTGAAATGCAGCAATATGTCAATATCGGTATCCTGTGCGTACAGGGCTAGTTAACCGTTTATTTTTCGACCTCTATTTCGACGACTACCTTACCCATGGCTGCTCCGCTGGATAAACGGGCATGTGCCTGGCCAACTTCTGTCAATGAAAAGCGTTTTTCATCCAGCACCGGGCGTAAACCACCGGCTTCGATAATTTCACTCAGCTTGCTAAGTATTTGGCCGTGTTGTTCGCGCCGGTGATCATGGAGCATAGGGATGAGCATAAATACCACATGCAGTGACAGCCCTTTAAAGTGTGCCTTTGATAGGTCCAGTTCAACCATAGCAACTGTGGTCGCAATCTGGCCGTTTAAAGCGGCAGCCTCAAAAGAGTTGGCCATATTAGCACCGCCAACCGAATCAAAGACAAGGTCAAAACCGGCTCCCCGGGTGTGCTGTGCAACATAGTCGGCAACGGTTTCTGTGTGATAATTGATGCTTTTGCCGCCCAGGTTTCGGATCAAAGCAAGCTGCTTATCCCCTCCGCCCGTGGCATACACATCCGCCCCCATATAACGCGCCAGCTGTAAGGCTACATGGCCAACGCCACCGGAACCGCCATGGACTAACACCTTTTGCCCTTTACTGATCCCCGCCCTGAACAAGCCTTCATAGGCCGTAATTGCCACCAGAGGCAAGGCTGCGGCTTCACGCATCGACAAGTTTTCAGGTTTACGGGCAATTAACCGGACATCGGCTAGCATATATTCTGCTAATGCCCCCGGCAAATCCGCTAATCCACCGGCACAACCATAGACTTCATCGCCTGCTTTATACCCGGTGACCCCCTCGCCAACGGCTTCAACGGTACCGGCGAAGTCCATGCCTAAAACCGCCGGAAGTGCAGGGGAAATAGGCAAATCTTTCCCCATTTGACGTATCATGGTATCGACGGTATTCACGCTATTTGCTGCAACACGCACCAATACATGTCCCGCTTTAACTTCCGGTTTAGCCAACTCGGCACCTTCAAAGACTTCTGGGCCACCAAAACTTTTAATGATCATTGCTTTCATAACAATATCTCGTTGCTTGATTGATGGTTTTAAGTATATTTACCAAAGTTAATTTTGATAATATAGTGTTCTGCACAATCAGTTTATAGTTTTCGTTGATAATGAATATTGAACACCTCAAACTCTTTGTGCGCCTGGCAGCAACCAATAACATCAGCGCTGCCGGCCAGGAATTAGCTTTGTCCCCGGCAGTCGCCAGTGCCCATATCAATAAACTGGAGCAGGGACTTAAAGTACGCCTGGTACATCGCACCACCCGGAAAGTTTCACTGACGGAGGAGGGGCTCGCTTTTTTACCGCATGCAGAAGAAATACTTGCTCAAGTTGAAGCGGCCCGCGCATCCGTTGGCGTTGGAAACAGTTCACCCGGCGGTACCTTAAGGGTCGCAGCACCGGCTTCTTTTGGCCGCATGCATTTAGTGCCGGCATTGAAAGAGTTTTTATCATGCTACCCCGATCTCAAGTTAGACTTCCGCCTTTCAGATACTATGGTCGATCTGGTCGAGGGAGGTTTTGATATCGCCATTCGTAATGCCGAATTAAGTGATTCAACCTTGGTTGCCCGAAAATTAGCAGCCGATAAACGGATTGTTTGCGCATCGCCCGATTACCTCGAAAAGTTTGGTGAGCCCCGGACCCCGGATGATTTGCCAAACCATCAATGTATTCATTTAAGCGGTCTGGAAAGCTGGCTATTTGCTGGCACCAATGGCCCCTTGACAATTAAAACAAAGGCATGTTTTCGAACCGATAACGGTGAAGCGGTCAGGGACGCAGCCGCTGCCGGCCTGGGGATCACCATTGGCTCAACCTGGAGCCTGTATCAACATCTTCAGCGGGGTAAACTGGTACAGATACTTAAAGAGTATCCCTTGCTTTCCGATACCGCAATTTGGGCCGTTTATCCCAGCTCCCGGTTATTGGCGCCAAAAGTAAGAGCCTTTATCGACTTTTTTGCCGAGCGTTACGGCAATATACCTTACTGGGATCAATAACCTCCTTGCAGGGAAGCTTAAGTCGTTTTTAAGAGACAAGTGATTTTTCTCTCAGGATGCGGAAAGGGCTGACTTTGAAAAAGTTTGCCATGCCTGGCTCTCAATAACAAAACCCAAACTTTCCAGCCATTGCTTCGCATCATCAAATGAGTCAAAGAATTGAACATTAAAATCCGGGCTTCCCTGGTATAACTTGTTTATTTGCTGACGGGTAATGGCAATGTAATCCGACTCCTTTATAACAAACGCTATTGTTTTCAAGCCAAGAGCAATACGGCTGGCTAAGGACTTTTGAAAGCTGGTAAAGACTTCTGGCGTCATAATATTTTCGCCCTCCAGCATCACTAAGATGGCATATTTTTTATGCTCTTTTTTCTCAAGTAATTTATTAAGCCCGGCATTATAGCGATCAAATGTTTCTTTATTGCCCGGACCTTTCAACCACAAGAAGATAACATTCTTCGAGTGCGCCAGCTTAAAGTATCCATGTTCATTCATTAGAAGTTCTGCCTAAAGTAGCATATGTGATGGCTTAGCCATTTTGAAATGGTAACCACTATCCCTGCTATGAAAAAATCTTTAATTCCCTGCGCCGCTTTCTTTCTCAAGCAATTGCCAGGATGCAAACTCTTTCTTTTTTGCTCCCTCGGACAATTCCCGCCCAACCAGCCGACAGCCTTTCTTCTGGGGGTGAGTCTTGATAGCAACGTAGGCCCGAACCAGGTTCGCCACCGTAGCCTCTTGCAGGATCAGCTCTTCCCCCGAATGGAGTTTTATCGTGGCACGCAGGTGCAGATGTCCTCGCGGAGCCCCCAGGACTATTTCAGCAATATCAGTATTGGCCAGGATACGCCGCTTCTCTCTCATAGCTACTTCCCCCTGATGTATCTAACAACTTCCGACTCTGGCGACAAGGATCACTAAAAGAATAGCATACGAGGGCACTTAGGATTTATGAAGGAGAGCTGGTCTTGCTTTGCCTCTGCTCAAGATAAAACGGCGGCACAAAATAGCCCCTTATTGGCGGCCAAACTTCTTATCTGCACCTGAGTTTCTTCATTTATCCGACAAACTCACCTGGTTACTTAGCATTGCGTAAGTAATAATGCGCTTTAGCCTGTTGATTATAGGCATCTAAAAGTGACTTATTACCGTTAGCCTCTGCCAGGTCGACTAAATTGATTTTCAGTTGTCCTTTATCATCAAACTGACTGGCGAAGGTTCCCATGTTTGGCATATCAATACGCCAGTCAATAAGCAAACCAATAACATGGTTAGCAAATTGAAACGCTTCATATTCATTAAGCAAAGTCAGAAAATCACTAAAGGAATAGCCGCTTAACCCGGCTTGGGCGGTAAATGCCGCTTTATAACCTTTTGCCAGTAATGACTGTTGAGAAAAGCCCAGTTGAAATTGGTAAGCATGCCGGGTTTCATGAATTAAAAAGGCAAGCGGTGCATAAACTGCCATATCCTTGAGCTTATCAGGATTAAGAAAAACCAAACCTGAACCGGGAAAACGTACGTCAAAAACAAAGTTTACTGCTCGTGTCGGGTATAAGCTGTTATTTATCACCAGCTCAGGACAAACCATGTCCAGTATCTGGCATTCAACCTTAAACACTAAAGGCAATAGCGCCATTCTTTGTTCAAATGACAAGCTTTGCCATTTTTGCAGCGAGTTAAATAACTTCTCTTCATTTTTCAGTGCATTAAAAAAGCGTTGCGCATCTTGCTCTCTTTGATGATGAGCGTCTTTCAACCATAACTGGTTTGACTCAGTCAAAGCGAATGCGGCAGGTGACTTTGCCTGCAAATCAGGGGTTGCATAAAACTTATCGGGATTTGCTTGTGACAAAGGTAAGTAGCTTATAAGGGCAGCAACCAGGCAAGACTTTACCAAGGTTACTTTCTTGTTCAGAAAAGCATGTTTGTTCATTACACAGCCAGGGGTAGTGGATTTAACTCATCCTGAAATTCTACGTTAGTTTCTTTTAATTAAAAACCAATAAAAAGCTATTCTCAGGTTAGCTGTTGTTGAGGGATCAGCGGTCTGCAATCTCCCATTTCCGGTTAAGCCCGAGCCAGGCAAGCATTTTTGTTGTACTTTTATTTTTTATTTTTTATTTTTTATTTTTCATGTGGTTACGTTTTCATGCAGCAGCACGCACTGTCTTGTGAGTATCTTTCTACAGCCGGTTAAATCCTTTTCTGACCTGATACTTTTGGCTGCTTCCTCGGCCTGTGTTGCTAAGAGGTGGAGAGCCACCTCTATACTTCGCCACTGCATTTAGAGTTTAAAATAACTGACATTGTCTTTAAGCTCATCCGAAAGGGCATTTAATGCATCCATAGCGACCTTATTGTTATCTAACGAGGTAATGGTTGAGTTCGACATCTGGGAGATATCTTCCATTGCCTTGTTAATGTCGCCGATGGCCGAAACCTGCTCGCTGGCAGCCCGGGCCACTTCCTGTACCCTGGACAGGGAGTCCATGGCGTGCTGTTCGATGTTTTCCAGGAATTCGCTGCCTTTTAACGTCAATGCCCGGCCATTTTCAACCTGGGGCTGGGTTTTCTCTATCGCTGCCACCGATGCCGCCGTTTCTCCCTGTATCTGCTTTATCATGGCTTCAATTTCAGCGGTGGCCTCACCGGTACGCTGTGCCAGCTGGCGTACCTCGTCAGCAACCACGGCAAAGCCCCTGCCGCTTTCCCCGGCCCGGGCAGCTTCTATCGCGGCGTTCAGTGCCAGTAAATTGGTTTGTTCGGAAATACCGCTGATGACACTGACGATACCGCCGATTTGTTTGGTATCTTCTTCCAGGCTACGGATTTGCTCGACCATACCACTGACGCTTTGTGACACTCGGTCCATTTCCGCTGCACTTTCACTGATGGCATCCCGCCCCTGCTTGGCATAACTTACCGTCATGCTGGAATTTTCTTCGGTATGGCTGGCTATCCGGGAAACTTCATCAATATTGCTGCGCATGGAATCAAGCTGGCTCGCGGTTTCTTGAGTCAGGGCTGCCTGCTGACTGGCAGCATCCAGTACGCCTACCGAGCCATTAGAGACTTCCCCCACCTGCAAGGACACTTGCTTTGAAGCCTCGACAATATTCGAGACCGTTGAGCTGATCTGGCTTTTCATGGTATCAAGGGAGCCGAGCATACTGCCGGGATGCCGGGTTTGGATCTCAACATTGAGGTTACCGCCGGCAATGGCGGTCAGGGCATTTTCCGCTTCAAAGGGTTCTCCTCCCAAAGACTGGCGCAAACTACGTTCAATCAATAAGCCGACAAAGACACTGATCACCACCGCAATACCGCTGAGGGTAAGCATCAGCCCCTCGAAACTGCCGGCAACGGCCCGGGCTTCCGGGGTGGCTTTTTGATTTGCGCTTTCCTGGTAATCGATAAACTCATTGATGGCATTTAACCAGGCAATAATCGCCGGACGAGCCTGGGTTAACACCATTTGATTAACGTTTTCGTTTTGTTTCTTGCCCTGTATGATGCGCTCAAGTATCGGCAGGGTACGCTCCTGAATATTATCTATTTCCGATAATATCTGTCTTTCTTGCGCGGTAAAGTCATAACCGGACGAGAGCATCTGCTGGAGTTTAATTTCCGAGTCGGCATAAAAGGCGGCAAGTTCTTTGATTTCTTGTTCAAAAGCGGCCACTTCAGCAGCGCTGCCGGCAATAGCAACATCCCTGATAGCAATGCCCCTGTCATGTACGCTGCCGCGATAATTAATGGCATACCTTTGTTTAACCGAATTAATATCGGTGATCTCAGACAGGGTTTGATCGATAAAATTGACTTTCTGGATCCCCATCACCGTGAGAATAATCATCAACAACAAAATAATGCCAAAACCTACGGAGAGTCTACTTTTGATGGTAAGACGGGTCAAAAAATTCATTACGGACCTTTTCAGTAAATAATATTAATTAAAAGCATCAGACCCCGAAAGTCAGCATAAAATTACATCGCTGTATTTTACGCCTGGTCAGGAAATCTGATTTAACAAGTCGTGTAGTACTTGCAACTCAGGGACTCAGCTGTCTACAGAGAGTGTATATTACTTTTTTACTTTCGCTATATCGCTGCCGTCCTTAGCTGTAATATCAATAAAAACGCTACCGAAAGTCTTAATCTTGCTGATTGTGAAGCTATATCTTATTCCGGGTTTGTTTTGGGTAAATGCCATACAATGAATCCGGTACAGGCATTTGTTAAGCACATGCCAAAAAGTTAGCCGGTAAAACAACAGGTGATCGTAATAAACAGGCTGCTTTGTTCATGAATAGTCGAAGGGGATGAATAATTTAGCAAAGTGTTTCTATTGCCGACCTGACCCGGGAGCTTAACCTTACCGAAATAACCTTACCGAGAGGTTTTGTCAAAGCGATCCGGTTGAAACCTAACCAGTACTTGCAAAAATTACCTATCCAAAAGGCTGGCGAGTTACTGGAAACCAACAAGTATTCTTTTGAGTGGATTGCCCCACCAGGTCGGTTATGAAGATGTCAGTGCCTGTCGAAAATTATTCCTGCGTATTATGGAGTTAATCCCCGGCGCTTTTCGTCAACGCTTTGTTGGTTAAGTTATCATTTTCTGGCACAAAGCAGCAGGAGAGGGCAGTCCGCTCTTCATTTAATGCCAGGCTGAAAAGTCTAAGCTAAAGGCAATATATAAAAGCGGATTAAGTGGTCGTCGTATAATTTCCATGATCATGGCTTAAATGACCAAAGCGCATGATATAAAAAAGACAATCATCCATAACACTGAAAGATTAAGTGTTCTCATCAAATAGACACCGATAATAACCAGGGCGATGTCGGTGGGAGAGGATACAGCGCTGCTAAATACTGGCTGGTAAAGTGCAGCAAGCAAGAGACCGACTACCGAAGCGTTGACACCTAGCATCGCCCCCGAGATACAGGGCTTTTCCGCCAGGGTCTGCCAGTTTCTCAAAACAGCCAGCAGAAGCAGGAAACCAGGAAGAAAAATGCCCAGTGTCGCAACCAGGGCGCCGAAGATCGGCGTTGCCGACACTTCATAGCCGATATAGGTTGCCAAAGTAAACATAGGACCGGGAACTGCCTGCGCTGCAACATAACCGGTCAGGAAGGAATCTCTGCTTATCTGGTTACCCAGCAACTCTTGCAACAGTGGCAGTACCACATGACCACCGCCGAATACCAGGCTGCCCGCATAAAAAAAGTCGCTGAACAGGGCCAGCATAGGCACATGATGCGCGATAAGAGGCAAAGCAAACAGAAGCAGTACAAAAATCACCAACGGCGCAAGCGATGGTTTAAAGGCCTGGCCAGCAATCACTGGCTTCCCTTTCAGATAGCAACAGCCAATTCCCCCGGCCAGAGCCAGCACCAGCATCTGAGTGCCGACACCCGGCATTAGCAAGACTATCGTGGCGGTAACAACGCATAAGCCCGCCGTCAGTTCGCTTTGGCAGAAATTTTTATACATGCCCCAGGTCGCATCGGCCACGACAACCACAGCCAGAAGTTTTAATCCGCGCACTATGCTCGCATAAAGATCAGAGTCGGCAATCTGGTTGCTGATAACCGCAAACATCAGCATGAGTAAAACCGAAGGCAGTGTAAATCCGAGAAACGCCGAGCAGGCCCCGCCAAGACCGCCGCGTTTGTAACCCAGTGCAAAACCCACCTGGCTGGAGCCTGGCCCGGGCAGAAACTGACTCAAGGCAACAAGCTGTGCGTATTCACTATCATTTAACCATTTGAGTTTCTCGACAAAGTTTTTTCGGAAATATCCAATATGGGCAGCAGGACCACCAAAGCTAATCCAGCCCAAAAAGAAAAAAGTTTTAAAAATTGACCACATCTTTTAATTGTTCATAAAAATTTTCCGCACACTATAAAAAAATCAGTAAAATGACTCAAATTGATAGTTATAATACACTCTATGAATAAAATAGGATTAGCGCTGTGAGCCCCTTTAAATGGAAAGATATAGACCTGAATCTGCTTGTTGCATTTCAGGCCATTTACCAGACACACAGCGTAAGCCTGGCAGCAGAGCAGTGCTACGTGAGCCAATCGGCAATGAGCCATACCCTGCAGCGTATGCGTACCCTGTTTGATGATCCCTTGTTTATCCGATCAGGCATTCGTATGGAGCCTACCGCGCGAGCCAAGGATATTGCTCCGCAGATTGACCGTCTGCTGGCTTCGATCAAAAATGAACTGCTGACCAAGCCGGTTTTCTCGGCCAGGCAATACAGCGGGATCTGGAAGATAGGTCTGACCGACTACGCCGAACAGCTATTTGCCCCGTCGCTTTATGATGCCATTAACAGGCAATCCCCCCATTCGCAGATCAGTTTTTATAATGTTAACCGGGGAAATTATCGTCAGATGGTCGAAAATGAGCAGATAGATGTGGTCATCGGCAGTATCGACAACTTAGATCAACGTTTTATCTCACAAAGGCTCTACACCGAGCAACACCTGTGCCTGTTTGATCCCGAGTCTGTTCCCTTTCACTCAGCAATCAGCATTGAAGAATTCACCTCAATCGAGCACGCCCTGGTCAGCCCTGACGGTCACCTGCAAACCAAAGTAGACAAAGAGTTATCCCGCTTTGGTTACCAACGAAGGGTGAGTGTGGCTTCGAGAAATTTTTTAACCGTTCGGCGCCTGCTACTGGGCAGAAAGCTTATCTGTATCGTACCCAAACGTTTTGCGCAAAGCCAGATGTACAGCCACGGACTTAAGGCACTTCCCGCTCCTATCAAAGTGGCGGATTTCGACATTAAGCTGCTCTTTCGAAAAGCACTTGAGCAAGACGATCATAACCGCTGGTTACGGGATCTCGTTGCAGATATCATCCTTAACGCTCCCCCGGAGCAAATGGAATACTGACCACGAACCAGACAAGCCTTACCTCCCCCAACCATACGCATACCATCTTCGAGTCAATAACTTGCTATAACCTAAAAAGAAAGCTTTTATCGGATTGTTATAGTTTATTCCATTCCAGGTAGTCACCAATTGGTTATATCGATGTTCAGGGAGAGCCTGCCAAGAAAAAAATTAAATGTATGTTGTATGCAAATGCTCCAGAAGTGCTACCGTTAAAAGTGCTTTCCGGTCACGATATCATCATTGGCTATAAAGCCTGATAAACAGGCAATGCCATAGCCGGCGAGTGTCAATTGAGCACCGTTTTGCGGTTAGCGCTCATTAGCTCCGCTTCCGATCCTGTAAGTTTTAAGCAAGTAAAAGTGACGGCAGCGTAGAAATGTAAAATTAAAGTTTCAATCCAAGCTGATTTTTTGCTGTTTTAGAGCATTTATACAATATCCATCAAATCATCCCTCACAACAAAAACGTTATCTTATCACACTAAAAGAGACAACTCACCAAACTTTATCAAGCTGTTCAACTCAAACGACATCACCTTCACGCCATTATGACTCACTAACCAAAACAACAGCAACACCCCCTGCTTTCTTTATCCACTTAAATTATCAGGTTATTACCGCAGCTCTAAAAACCAATCGGTAGAAATGGCCGTAATCAAAATAATTTACATTTCACTATTGCTGAAAAAAGACAAATCGTGATAATGTGATATTATCACACTTTAGAGATGTATTATTTACTGGGAACTATCAGGGGTGAGTACTTAAGTCATCCCTGAAAATTTATAACGTGGAATTAACAATGAATAAAAGATTAGCTTTTAGCGGTGTCTTGATACCTTTACTGTCAATGAGCCAACCGCTTGCAGCCCAAGTTTCAGCACAACAAGAAATAGAAAAAATAAAAGTTACCGGCACGCGTACGCCTTTGTATGATGCACGGGATGTTAATGCCGCGGCATTAGGGATCAAAGATCCCTTTACCTTGCCGATCTCAGTGCAATCCTTTTCTGAAGAGTTAATCCTGAATCAGCGGGCGCGCACACTGGGTGAGGTATTAGCCAATGATGCATCCGTGCAAAACAACGCCATCGGCAGTGTCTTTGATTTCGTCAGTTTACGGGGCTTTCAGCTGGACTGGACCAATGGCCTGCGCCGAGACGGCTTGGCAGTAGCACCTTTTCAAGATGTACCGCTGGAAAACATTCAACGATTAGACGTACTTAAAGGGCCATCGGGCCTGGTCTCAGGGTTTAACAACCCCGGGGGAACGGTGAACTATGTCACCAAAAGACCCACCCGGGACGACTTTGTTGAAGTCACCACCGAGTTACGCAGCCGTGATGGTAAATACCTGCACCTGGATACCGGGGGCAAGCTGGCCTCAACCTTAGGCTATCGCTTTAATGCCGCCGTTGAAGATACCGGTGATTTTAACGGCGGCGATGATCTTGAAAGGTATTTCGCCAGCGCGGCATTCGACTGGCAGGCTTTGGATGATTTATTGGTGCGTATCGATCTTGATTATCAGGATAAGTCCATGGTTTCTCAGCCATTGATTGGCTTGGCTTCAGATCCTGACCAGCCAGGTAAAAAGGTGCTGCCGCCTTATGTCGATACCAGTAAAGTACTGCTTGGCCAACCCTGGGCTTTATATGAAACACAGACCTTCAACCTGGCAACAAGAGCCGATTATTGGCTAAACGAAAACTGGCAGTGGGTGACACAGCTTGCTTATGCCACCAACGATCGTTTTACGATCTTTCCCGATATTTATGCAGTGAACCAGCAAGGGGATGTATTGTCTTCGGGGATCCTGGTAACCCCGGATGAAAGCTACCGTACCCTGTCGGGACATAGCTTTATCAGCGGCGCTTTAACCACAGGGGCGATTGAACATGAGCTGGTTACCGGCATCAGCTTTCGCGATTACGTATCACATGATGGTCGCTGGTTTAACCTGGATAATCAGGTAGGCAATATTTTTAACCCGATTCACACGGATAAACCCGAATTTCCCCAATACCCGCAAGCAACCCGTACCGACACCACAGAAAGTTCGGTCTTTATCACAGATCAAATCAATTTTACCGATCAGTTCTCGGCAACGGTCGGCCTGCGCCACATTCAATATAAAAAGCGCCAGCGCCCTACAAAAGTCACCTTGGATGACGAAAGCTTTAATACGCCGATCTTGGGACTCAATTATAACCCGGGGGATGATCTGTCTTTTTATCTGAGTTATTCCGAAGGTGCGGGCGAGGGCGGTGTTGCCGTGATCGGCAGCGGCGCAATAAACGAAGGCCAGTCATTAGGCGCACAGGAAAGCGAACAGCTTGAAGCGGGCATCAAATACCGCCTGGGTAAGGCCACCTATACCCTTGCCGTTTTTGAAATAGAAAAAATGCTTGAATACCATAACAAGATCACAAATTACTTTGTACAGGACGGTGTCCAGTCACATCGCGGTCTTGAACTGAATATCAATGGCGAAATCACCGAACACTTATCAGTAGTAGCTTCACTGACGGCAATGAACGCCAAGTTAACCGGGCTTGAGGGTGAAGCGGTTTTAAACGGTAACCGTCCCGCCAACGTCCCGAAAAAGCAGGCCAGTTTATTTTTAGATTATCGCCTGCCGATGATGCAGGAGTTAAGTGCCAACCTGGGCATTTATTACGTTGGCGAGCGCCAGCAAGATGTGCAAAACACGCTCTCAGTACCCGGTTACACCCGTTTTGATGCCGGTGCCCGCTACGATCTGGCCGCCCTCAATACCACCTTGCGCTTAAAAGTAGAAAACCTGTTTGCCAAAGAATATTGGTTATCGGCAGGTGCCAAGGGCATTGATTGGGGGGTCGCTCCGGGTCGCGGACGTACCGTTTCTTTATCTGCCAGCGTTGCATTTTAACAATAAGGATTAATACCCGCCGCTGATCATAGTCCTAGCTGATGGTGGCCGTATCTAGTGATACTGGCTCCAGGACACGGCTATTTCAGGGGCAGGGTGTTGGCATTGTCCTTAAGGATCGAGTCATGAATGAAAATAATCAAAAAAAGGTAATACAGGTTACCAATCTCAGTAAACATTTCGCACAGTATCAGGCGGTGCGCGATATCTCCTTTACGGTAAAACAAGGGGAAATCCTGGCGCTGTTAGGACCCAATGGCGCCGGTAAAACCACTACCATCAACTGCCTGCTCGGTTTTTTAAAACCTGACGGCGGTGAAGTCAGCATAGGCGGCATCAATCCCGTCACAGATGTTGTCAAAGCGCGTCAGCAACTGGCCTATATCCCGGAGCAGGTCGCCCTTTACCCTAAATTGAGCGGCTTAGAAAACCTGGTTTATATGAGCAAAATTGCCGGCGTCAATAAAAGCCCGCAGCAATTTCAGCAACTGCTTGAAAAAGTGAACTTACCCGGACATGCCATTCATAAGGCCATTGCCGGCTATTCCAAAGGCATGCGCCAGAAAGTCGGCATTGCCATAGCGCTGGCCAAAAATGCCAAAGCACTGGTGTTAGACGAACCTACCTCAGGTTTAGATCCCTCGGCCAGCCATGAATTTAGCCAGCTGATCCAGTCGCTGGCCCAAGGCGGCGTGGCCATTTTAATGGCAACCCATGATTTATACCGCGCCCAGGAAGACGCCCATTCGGTGGCGATTATGAATCAGGGACAGCTGGTACATAAGCTTACCGGAAATAATATTCAAGACGTACAGCTGGAATCTTTATATTTAGAGCATGTCAGGGTGGCAAGCACATGTTGATGATAACCCTGAAAAAAGAATGGCTTGAAAGCAAACGCGAAGGACGCACCATGTGGCTGGGGGCCATCGTCTTATTGCTGCTCGCCGGTGCGCTGTTTTCCAGCTGGCACGGTTATCAGCAGCTGCAAAGCCAGAAACAGCAGGTCAGCCAGTCAGAGCGGGAGCGCTGGTTAAACCAGGGCGCCAAGGGGCCGCATGCCGCAGCCCATTACGGGGTGTACATTATCAAACCCGATCCGCCGCTGGCGGTGTTAGATCCCGGCTTGTCCGATTATCAAGGCTCGGTACTGCGTTTAGAAGCCCACAAAAAAAACGATACCCTGTTTCGCCCGATCCAGGATGCGATCCCCATGCAACGCTTTGGCAATTTAAACCCGGCATTTATTATCCAGGTGCTGTTGCCGTTATTAATCGTTTTGTTTGGTTTTCACAGCATAGCCGCAGAGCGCGAATCCGGCACCTTAAAGCAGTTATTGGCCAATGGTGTCAGCGCTAAAAAATTGTTTATGGCTAAGGTGGCGTCATTAACCGGGTTAGGTTTATTATTTCTGCTTCCTGTCGCACTTTACCTGCTGGTTTCCCTGCTGTTAACTGACAGCTTAGATCCGGGTCGCAGTGTTTTGTTTGCCGTAAGCTACGGCCTCTATATCCTGCTCTGGTCATTATTAACCATTATCGTGTCAAGTTATGCCTGGACCACACGCAATGCCCTGATAGCCCTGTTAGTGATTTGGTGTGCGGTATGTTTATTAATTCCTAAATTTACCATTGAAGATGCTGTTCATCGCTACCCGACCGAGTCGGCACAGGTCTTTCAGTCTAAATTGGAATCCGAGGTCTATACCCCACAGCGCCAACAAGCCATTGCCCGTTTTAAGCAAGAGACCCTGGCAGAATATGGCGTAGATGATGTCGCCGATTTACCTTTTGCCTGGTCGGGTGCGCAATTACAGTTTGGCGAGCAGTATTCGGACAAGGTGTTTGACCGCTTATTTGGCCAAAGGCAAAGCCAGCTGGAAGCACAAAGCCAGCATTATCAGGTGGGTGCACTGTTTAGCCCCTTCATTGCTTTGCAAACCCTGTCGATGGCGGCAGCCGGAACCGACTTGCTGCATCATCAGCTATTTAACCAGGCCGGGGAAAAACACCGTCGCCTGATGCAAAAAACCCTTAATAACGATTTAAAAGATAACGGCGCCGATAATGCGCACGGTTACCAGGGGGATCACCACCTTTGGCAAAAAATTCCGGCTTTTCATTATCAGTATCCACACATAACAAGTCTGATGGCCAATTATGCCTGGGCGGCATTGAGCTTATTGCAATGGTTGGTGACACTTGCGGTGGCGACTTATCTGGCAATGCGGCGCATTGAGAAGGAAGGGCAGCAATGAATAATCTAATTTGTCTAAATGAACTTAAAAACCTGGTACGCGAGCGCTTGTTATGGCTCATGGTCGCGGTGACGGTATGTTTTACGGCTTTGGCCTGTTATAACGGTTACCAATGGGCGGCGCTGCAAAGCGAAGTTATCAGCAATGCCGGGCAAGAGCAGCAGCAAGCCATCAGCCATGCACAACAAACATTAGCCGCACGTGAAGCATTAACATCGCCGGTTAACTGGTGGGATGATATCCATGACTTACGCGGCCAGGCCTTTTATCTCATGGTGAATTATGCCACTAAACCCCCTTTGCCCACGGCCTTGACGGCAATTGGCCAAAGTGATGTCCAGCCCTATTTCTTTCGGATGCTGGTCAGTGAAAAACAGGCTTTTATCAACCAGTATGACTATGTCCATCCGCTGGGGCTGTTGATAGGTAAATTTGATCTGGCATTTTTTGCCATCTATATCTTGCCTTTACTGCTGATAAGCTCAGGTTTTAATGCCCTGGCGCAGGAAAAACAGTCAGGCCAGCTGCAGTTGTTGATGCTGCAGGGATTATCACCGCTGCGCCTGTTGTTTAATCAGTTATGCATCCGCTCGTGTGTGATCTTAGTGCCGTTTTTTGCCGTCAGCCTGGCGGCGCTGATGTTTTTTTCCGAGGGCATAACGGCATTGTCACTGACTGTTTTTATCGCTTTAGTGCTGGGCTATGCCGCATTTTGGCTGGCCTTATCGGCTTTAGTGATCAGTTTGGGAAACACATCGGCTTATAACGCAGCTGTGCTGACCATTGCCTGGTTAGGCTTTGTCATAATATTTCCGTCGGTACTAAATACCGCCATAGTCACGGCCAATACCGCGCCGTCACGTATCGAATACGTTGACACCTTGCGCGATAAATCCGATGACGCGGACAAAGCGTCAAGCCAGGTATTGGCGCAGTTTTTCCAGGATCACCCGGAGCTGGCAAAAAATAACGATCCGGTAAAACCTGTTGATTATGCAAGCAAAAAAATAGCAAAAATCACCGCTATCGAAACGGCAATGCAGCCCTATGATGATGCGTTTCAAGCGGTGCTGATGGCACAGCAAAACCGGGTTGAACAATTTAAATTTATCTCACCGGCAACCTTGTTGCAGCAGGCATTATTTGATTTATCCGGCAACGGTTTAAAGCGTCACCAGGATTTTATCGAACAGGTATTGCAGCATCACCAGGCCTTACGCACTTTTTTCCAACGGCGGATAGTCAGTGCACACCAGCAGGGAGACTTTACCCCTTGCAGCGGTTGTAATGCCGATATTACTTTGCCGGATTTAACCCCTATCCCTGAGTTTCACTACCGGGAGCAAGCCGTAGTTCCCCCCTGGAGCAGCCTTTTAAGCTTATGGGCCCTGGCGGGATTGTTTATCTTTTTGGCGGTTTTTCGGCTGACAAAAATGAACCGCGGTCAAATAAACGGAGCCCTGGTATGAAACAAGCCTCGTTTGACGCCATTTGCCATCCGCAAATCCAATCCCTGATGCAAGTAAATAAGGATAAATTGCAGGAGTGGATCAATGGACTAGGCTCACCGCTGCACCTGCTGTTTCCCGAGATATTTAAGCAAAACATCTTTGCCTTCAAGCAGGTGCTCGACCGGCATAACATCAATCACAAGTTGTTGTTTGCTAAAAAAGCCAATAAGGCGCAATGCTTTGCCGCCGCGTGCGCCCAACAGCAAATCGGCATCGACGTTGCCAGTATTGCCGAATTTGAACTGGCCTTGGCGGCGGGCATTAAAGGTGATGACATCGGCCTTTCCGGGCCGCATAAATGCGACCGGCTATTAAGCCTGGCCATCGCCCATAATGCATTAATTGCCATCGACTCCCTCAATGAATTAAAAGATCTGGTTTGCCTGGCCCGTTTGGCCAAGCAAACCCGCGGGGTGCGAATTTTGTTGAGGATACGCCCGCAAAGCCAGAAGAAAAGCCGCTTCGGTTTAGCGACAGCTGAATTGGATCAGGCATTTTCCCTGTGTTTTCAGTGGCGCGAGCATATTTATTTGCAAGGTTTCAGCTGCCATTTATCGGGATATTCTACCGCGCAACGGGGCGAAGCAGGCCATCAACTCATTGATTATATTGTCCAGGCACAGCAATTAGGGTTTAAATGCAACCACATCAATATTGGCGGCGGCTTTGCGGTATCCTACCTGGCTGACGATAGCTGGCAACAGTCGCTGGACTATGAGGCTTTTCACGGCAGTAAAACCTTTGCCGGTTTTTATCCCTATCACAACCCCTGTACCGGGCCCGATGCGCTTGAGCAAGTCTTGCAGCAAAAAAACGAACAGCAGCAGATGCTTGGTCAGCGCCTTCGGGAGCTATCTCTGTGCTTGATGCTGGAGCCCGGGCGTGCCTTGCTCGATCAGGCGGGTATCAGTTTATTTTCGGTGCAGGGTTGCAAACCCGTCGCGGGCACCTCTGATTGTCATATAGCAACCGTTAAAGGCATGAGTTTTTCACTGTCGGAGCAGTGGTTTAACAGTGAATTCCTGCCTTCGCCGCTGTTAATCCCATCCAGGGAGAACATACCGCTCGCAGATACCGGCGCAGAGTCCCTGTATAAAGTCGCCATCGGCGGTAACACTTGCCTGGACGATGACATGCTCAGCTGGCGTTTTATTTCCTTTGAGCAATATCCGAAAAAGCAGGATCTCATCGCCTATATCAATACCGCCGGTTACCAGATGGACTCCAATGAGTCGGCTTTTCATTCAACCAGTCCCCCCCGGAAAATAGCGGTCAGTTTGGCCGGAGAGACCATTACCTGGCAATTAGATAATCAATAAATAGCTGGCAATTAGATAATCAATAAATAGCTGGCAGCCAAAGCCAGCAGCTAATACTACAACTTAACACTTACGGAGCGCATATATGACAATAGATGCACAGGCTTTTTGCGGCCAAAATTCACCCAAACTGTCGCAAAACATAGGAAATACCCCCTTAGTGGAACTGATAAAAACCACGGATGGCAGCCGCCTGCTGCTGAAACTGGAGCAATTCAACCCTACCGGCAGCGCCAAAATACGCATGGCGAAAGCCATGCTGGATGAAGCGCAAGAGCAGGGCCTGCTTAAACCCGGAGGCTGGGTGGTTGAATCAACGTCCGGTAACACCGGTACCGGCTTGGCAATGCTGTGTGCCGAGCGCGGCTACCGCTTTACCGCCCTGGTTGATAACCACGCTGCCAAGGAGAAAATCAGCAACATGAAAGCCTTTGGCGCCGAAGTCATTTGTGTCAGCGAGCAGGGCTGTGATGAGTTATCCACCCATGTGCGCGATGACATGGCACAAACCTTAGCCGAAGATCAAGGCGCCTTTTGGACCGCACAACATAGAAACTTTGCCAACAGCCGGGGTTATATCGACCTTGCCCGGGAACTGGTTACAGATCTCGGCAAGGATATCAGCCATTTAGTTGCCGCTGTCGGCACCGGCGGCTCTATTTGCGGCACAACCCGGGAATTGCGCGACTTGGGCTGCCATCAGCTTGAGGTTACCGGGGTTGAGCCCGAGGGGTCGGTAATTTTTGGCGGCCCGGGTAAACCTTACCACCAGTCTGGCACAGGCACGCCGGAAGGGGCAGAAATAGGCCCGGTGATTGAATATGGCCTAATCGATAACGGTTTAAAAGTTTCCGATCAGCAAGCCTTTAATACCGCCCGTTACCTGGCAAAAAAATACGCCTTAATGGTGGGGGGCTCGGCCGGTGGCGTTATTTATCAAGCGCTGCAACAGCTTAAAAAGGCGCCTGCCAACAGCACTATGGTCGCCCTGGTATGTGACGGCGGGGAAAAATATTTAGACACGGTTTTCAACGATGACTGGATGCAAAACCACCAACTGATAGCGCCCGCCATCGATAACGAATTAGACGCACTTTTTCAGCAGTTAACAACTAAACAAGGAGAATAAGATGAACGCAGAGAACACAGGCAACAAAGAGCCAATGCAGCATTTACCGATTTTAAATGCCGACACCCTGGCACAATTAAACTTTCCCTATTCGCGGGTGCTCGAGGTGGTTGAGCAGGCTTTTAGAGCCATAGACCACCCGGATTCTAATAATCCGCTAAAAGTGATCATGACCCCACAAGACGGCCATTCCATTGCCTACAGCATGGCGGGCAGGGATGCCGGCAGCCAGACAGTGGGCTTTAAAGTGGTCTATGAATTTGATCCCGACCGCAGCCGGGGGTCATATCAATTCTACTCCTTTATCTTTTTATGCGATGACCTGACCGGCCAGCCGCTGGCCTTAATGGATGTCAAGCAACTGGGACCGATGCGCACCTCGGCAACCTCGGCATTGTTTGCCAAAGCCGCGGCCACCCCGGATGCCAAAACCGCCCTGGTTGTCGGCAGCGGCGAACAGGGGCAGATCGCCTTACCTATGCTGGTAACGGCCATGCCGCAATTATCCCGTTTAATTGTCCACGGCAGCTACCAGGCCGGCGTAGCGGCGGTGCAGGAGAATGTAACCAGCCGTTTTCCCGAGCGCGAAGTGGAAGTATCAAGCGATTTAGAAGCCGCGGTGCGCGATGCCGACATTATTTTAGCGGTTACAGGATTATCGGCAAAAGAGAATATTCGCCATGAATGGTTAAAACCCGGCGCTGTGGTTATTTTGGTGGGTTACGGCATAGAAAAAGACGTGCTGCATAAAGCCGATCGGGTGATAACCACAGATGAAGGGCAAATGAAAGTCACCGGCGATGACCTGTTAGATGAACAGGGTCAATTGCCGCAAGTCGCCGCCACCTTAACTGAAATCATCCAGCAGCAGAAACCGGCCCGTAGCCACAAAGATGAAATAATTTTTGCCTATAACAGCGGCATGATCATCACAGATGTTGCCCTGGGCCGCGCTGTTGCTGAATTTGCCAAAGGAGAAGATAAAATGCAGGCGGCAAAACTATGGTAACGGCCGGTAACTTTTCAGATCTCAAACATATCGGCCGCCTTGCCGGACCGCTGGTGTTAACCAACTTATTGTATGTGGCGATAGCCACAATAGACCTGGCGATGTTGGGCATGCTCAGTCCGCTCGATTTAGCCGCAGGCGGCTTGGCCATTGCCATTTTCAATCAATTTGTCACCGTAGGAAAGGGGCTGACCACAGCGACCGGTAACCTGGTGTCTTATGCCGTAGGTAAAAATGAACCTGAGCGCATCACTCCTTTACTCAATGCCAGTTTACTCTTGGGCACATTGATCGGGGTATTGTTTTCAGTGCTGATGTTACTGAGTGAGCCGCTGTTATTGCTCTTGGGTACTGTGCCTGAAGTCGCGGAAAAGACAACCGCTTATTTATCCGTGGTTGCCATCGGCGTTTTACCCTGTTTTTGGTTTCAGAGTGTGCGCCACTTCAGTGTCGGCCTTAAAGCGCCCGGGCCCTTGCTGATGATCACGGGTATTTCGGTATTACTGACCTTGATCCTTAACTATGGCTTTATTTTTGGCGCCTTTGGCTTGCCTGCCTTAGGTTTTATCGGCATCGCCGTTGCCACCTGTATTGTCTTGTTTTTATCATTTTTACTGTTCCTGTTTTTTATCAGGCGTCATCCCCAGCTAAAACGCTATTTTACCTGGAAGATATGGCAAACCGATAAACAGGCTTTGTCGGCTACCTGGAAAATGGGCTTGCCGGTGGCAGCCACCTACGGCTCTGAGGCGGGATTTTTCACCGTCTTATCCTTGTTTGTCGCCACCTTAGGGGTCAGCGAACTCGCCGCCCACATGGTGGTGATGCAAATCGTCTACATCGTCTTTATGGTGGCGGCGGGCATTTCCTCGGCAGCCTCGATTTATATCAGTGAAGCCCATGCCAGGGAAAACTTTGCCCATGCCCGGCGTATTGCCCACCTGGCGATAGGCAGTGCCGTGAGCATTATGCTGATGATCATGGCGGTTTATTTCATGGCCCCGCACTGGGTACTGTACGGTTTTTTAAGCGCCGACGAATTACAAAACTCCCAGGTGGTAGAAATTGCCACCCAATTATTATTTATTGCCGCTTTTTTGCAAATTTTCGATGCCGGGCAAAATATCGGGGTCGGTATTTTACGGGGAGTCGGTGATGTCAAAAGCGCCTTTTCCCTGTCTGTAATTGGCTACTGGTGCATTGGACTGCCCCTTGCCTGGCTGATGAGTGTTGAAGTTAAGTTAGGCATTGAAGGGGTTTGGTATGGATTGATGCTGGGATTAAGTGTGACCGCAATATCGCAATTTTGGTGCTTCAACCGCCACATTAACAGGCTCAGCAATATGCCGGAGCTTTCAACTGACCCGCAAGGAGGAAACGTTTAATGGTTACCAAGATTAGCAATAACGAAAGCGAACACTCAGTTCATGTCCTGGTCAGGCCCGAAGTGGCCGAGTTGCCGCCTTACGGCGCAGGGCAAACATTGCAGCAGGCAAAAGCCAACCGGCCAGATGTCGAGATGATCAACTTATCGGTGAATGAAAACCCGTTCGGCGTCAGCCCCCGGGTCACCCGGGCGCTGGACGAATCCCTTAAAACATCGGCTTGTTATCCCGACAGCCAGTGCCGCCAGTTACGTCAAGCACTGGCACAGCAGTTAAGCTTCCCCTGTGATAGTCTTGTGGTCGGTAACGGCTCGGAGGATATTTTGGCCATGTTGTGCAAAGCCTTTATCAAGCCCGGGGATAAGGTCTTGGTTGCCAGGCCAACCTTCAGTTTGCATCCTATCTACGCCAATATGATGGGGGCAGATGTGACTGCCGTTTCCATGACCGCCAATATGCAATACGATGTCGATAGCTGGCTGACTCATATTTCGCAGATGCCGGATCTGAAAGTATTAATGCTGGCAAATCCGTCAAATCCTGTGGGATGTACTTTAGATCACAAAAGTTTAACCGCCTGTGTTGCCGCCTGCCCTGAAGACACCCTTATTGTGTTGGATGAAGCCTATTTTGAATTTGCACAAGACGAAAACGCATTTGCCGACAGCCTGGCAATCTTATCCGCGCAATCCCGTCCCTGGATAATACTGCGGACATTTTCAAAAGCTTATGGTTTAGCGGGCTTAAGGGTAGGCTATGGCCTGGTCTCAGATAGTCAAATGGTTGATTATCTCGACCGGGTGCGCACCCCTTATAATGTCAACAGCCTGGCACAAACAGCGGCATTAGCCGTACTGGATGACCCCGGTTATTTGCAACAAACCGTCGATTTGGTCAGGCAGGAGCGCATGCGCCTGATTCCTGTACTGCAGGACATGGGATTGTTTGTTGCGCCATCGCTGGCCAATTTTTTGTTTATCGATTGCCAAAGAAATGCATCCGAGGTTGCCGGATTATTGCTTGGTTACGGCATTATGGTCAAGCCATGGCAAGAGCCGGGATACGAGCATTATATTCGCATGACCATAGGACTGGAGCAGCAAAATAATCGCTTTGTTCAGGCGCTGGCGGAAATATTAAAAGACAACAAGTTAAAAACGGGGAATTTATAAAGAAAAAGGCCTGCCACATCTAGCGGCAGGCCTTTAACTGCCAAAAAGGTTAAGGTTAAGCGTTAAGTAAAGCCAGCGCTTTCGCCGAGGTTTTATGCGGGAAGTAAGTTGATTTTTCAGGGAAATAATGACCTTGTTTGGCCGCACTTATGATGTCGGTTATTTTCGGCGCCGTCAGCCTGATCAATATCGTCTGCTGCTCCTCTGGCAATGCTTTCCCTTGCCCACCGATCAGGGGTTCTTGTTTTACTGAGTTTTTCCGTACCGGCGTTAAATTCAACAAACCGTTCATCTTTGCAAGCGCCGTTCGAATTTGGTGCTGTATCTTATAAGAATTGCCGTTCGCCGCGGAATAAGAAAATCCAAACTCCTGTTGCTGATAATAAAAAACATAATCAGCCTCCTCGGGATCACAGGATTTAATATCAAATGTATCAAGGTGGTGCTTCAAGCCGTCAAAATTAACATGGTTTTGAATATCAACACTCAGTGAAAAGCTGTCAACATCAATACAGCTGGAAGTGAGCCATACGGGAAAAGTTGTTAAAGGGGCATGCGGTAAACTGGCGGCAAAAGCACGGTGGTGACCATCGGCAATTAACAGCGACTCTTGTTTGGCTAATTGCGCGGCCAAAAGCTGTGTGCTGTTATCGCAAGTTAATACATATAAAGCGTGCTCACTGTCGCTCTTTTCATTGTGCCAATGTGCTATTTGCTCACTCTTTGCTTGCCAGTTCAAGGCGGTAAAATCCAGATCGGCAATCAACGCACAGGGGGGCAGCTCAGCACTTTGCCTGTGGAGAATTTTTTTGATCTTCATAGCATGTGACATATTGATTTGCTCGTGAGGCAATAACGGTACACTGTCCTTCTGATTTACCGCATACTCAAGTAAAACGCCAACGGCTTCACGGCCTTCGGTGGTGATTTTATACAAATAAAAAGGCTTATTCTGAACATAGCCTAAAGTGTTCAGCATGATAACACTCCATAACAATCAATAATTATTGTGATATTATCACAACAACAAGAGTTTTCTTTATATTGTTTTTATAAGATTTTACAAATAAAGAAAGGAATTAAAAGTGATAAAATCACAGCTCGCTTATTCTGCCGAGTCCTGGTGTTTTTACCCGGCCTGAGCTTGTCGGCGCTAAGAAGAAAACAAGTCCGTGGCCAATACAAGTTGACCACGACAGATACCAAAAAAGCCATGACTTAGTCACTACAAGTTTGAGTATCCCTCGATATGTTTCGCTTCAAGGGTAAAACACTGGTTTTGTCGCTCAATACATATTTGATGTTCGCCGGCTTCAGACGCAATATCATTGTATTCGCTTAACGAAATATCAGCGGAATTTTGACTGTTTATTCGAGTAACAAGATCACCAACCTTAAAGTCTAACTTGCTCGCGGCCAGTTGGGGAAAAACATAACGCACCACAAATTCACCGCTACGAATTTTTCGTAACTCCAAGCCAAATAAGTTGTGATCGGTCACAAATTCTTGCTGCGGAATTAGATAGAAAGCTTCATGTTTATAATCAATCACGGTTTTAAATTGATTCATCAACGCGTTGCCTAAAACCCACCAATCGTCTTCATCACCACCCGGGATTAAATTAACTTTGACCTTGTCTAATTTTATATCGCCAAGCGCCAAGGACGGCAGAATAACCCGGTCATGCTCCACTTTGCCGCTGACACCAAAGTCTGCTGCCCGCACGCGGCTTGATGCTATTTTAATGTTATGATTTTTTGGATATGCGCTGCTGAGTTTAACGTAATGTCGGCTGCCGGTATCGATAATAAACTCACCATCGGCGACATGTTCGTTATTAAATGCCAAATCACCTTTGATACTGATTTTATTAAAAAACTCATCTAATTCGAAATACCGGGCATTCGCTTCGGGTTGATATTTGGCTTGAGAGATATAGATTTCATTATTAGCGGCATCAATCTCCCAGGTAAAATGTTTCATGATGTCATGTCCTATGACGCCATCATCAATGGCTTCATCGGCTCGTAAGTAATAAGGACTTTTCGACACGGGAATAACAGCGGCCTTGATATCATCAAAATATACACCGCCAAGATCGATACGGCCAATATCCGTTTGAAAAGCCTGACTATCCTCTTGCTCGCCCCATCCGCCAAGAGATAAATCAAAGCCGCGCTTTAAAGCAAGCTTACGTACTTTTGGCGTATCCATTAAAATAAAAAAACTTGCACCGGTATCAAGCAGAAACAGCAATTCTTCACCATCCACAGTGGCATATATATAGGGTTTCTCCCCCATAAATTTAGATTTTAATCTAATGCGCTCTTTACTCGACAACACTGGCTCGGCGTCTGAATTTATTTGCATCATACGGATAGAGTTAATGACTTCACAGCCGCCTAAACTTAGGCTAGAGACAAGCACACTAGTAAAAAGTAATAATGTTTTTTTGAACATCTTTCATCATCATTTGGTTGTATACACTGGGGTAAGACTAATCAACGATGTGTGAAATGAATGTGAAAATAAGCACTGGGCATCGATAACCCAGGCTAAACCTTTATAACTGCTTTATTAGCTTCACCCTATAAGAAGCGGGCGATGCCAGCAGAAACGCTCAAATTTCACTTATCGATAACGGTTATTTCCTTCCCTGATAAAAACTCAAACAAGAAACTTTATCGCCATTTGGATAAATATTCGCCACAAAATTGCAATTCCAACAAAACAAGAGTATAAAATATACAAAATACACTTTTAGGTTGTTGTATATCTCCATAAGGTAACAATTTCAGTATCGCCGCCTGCGACAAACTGAACTAAAAACACCTTATTGACTGCTCCAGCCTGATCTGCTGGTTATAAATTCGCATAGCGATGCAAAGCCAAACAGGCCTCTGTTGCTTGTTTGATACCCAAGAATTCACTGTTAAAGGTGAGTTTTTATTTAATAAAATAAAAGGAATGACAATGTTAAATATCAAAAAATCAGCGTTAGCCCTGGGCTTCGGTATTGGATTAACCTCTTTATATACTGTTTCAGCACCACAGTGCGGCAGCGATGCAAGATGTTATTATCAAAACGACAGAGATATTGCCGGTTGCATGCAAACAGGCCATTCTCGCGCTGACTGTGAAGCGGGATATGCAGACGATTTACAGCAATGCCTGGCGGGTAATTATGACGGCCCAGGCAGACCTGCATTTTGCGATTAACAAAGGCTTTTTTTAGCCGGTAAACTTTATCGCTTTACCGGTGATCATAAAATGCTATCGCCCGGATCGACAAACCAGCCGGGCTTTAGCATTTATAATGAAAAAATGACCTTTGCCTTCTTAACAGCTGATGTGCAGGGCGCGACAATAACCACTTAAGCCAACGATAGCTCCACCAATATTTCAGCATCCATTTTACTCAGAGCAGCGATGCTCCTATAAATTCGTGATAAATACTCAGCAGTGTTAAGGTCAAACGCATGGCCTTTTACCTGACTGATATCGGCGTGAACCTAACTCGGCACTTCCGCCGCTAAGCCTGAAGTGCTCCCCCCCTTGAATAGACAGGAAAAAAGCAGCCAATTTAGTGCTTGTTGAAGACATTAACCATTGAAAAACAATAAAGAAATAGCAAAGCGGAGCAATATGCCGTAAAAATTTCAGCAGACCATTAAAAGGAAATTTTAATAAGGACAACTCATGGACAGAAAAGCTGAAAGAAACCAAAGAGTACCCGGTGGCATACTGTTGGCCGGCATCATACTGCTTACCCCGGCCTTTGCCGGCCAGCACAGTATTGATTATGCCGACAGTGCCGCTGCCAGCGAAATCAGCATAGGCATCAAACAGTATAACGGCCAGCAGGACAAAATATTCAAAGACGGCTTGGGCCGTGAACGAAGCTTTCGCGGCTTTAACGTTTCCGGACAAGTGAAACTGGCACAATTTGGCTTTCAGCCTTTTAAAAATGTCGAAGACGCCCGCACCAGTTTGTCGCTGCTGGGACAAAAAACCGGCAGCAATATCGTGCGCTACACCGTTGCCTGGGAAGGCATACACACTGGCGCCAACACCATAAACTACCAGTATCTTGACCAGGCCATTGCCTATATGAAAGAGGCGATGCGCAATGATATCTATGTATTAGTGGATTACCACTCAGATCTGTATAGCCGCCATACCTTCACCCCAGATTCCGACGATACCGGCAATGGCGCGCCTAAATGGGCGGTATCGGATATTAACGGCAAAGACGATTGCGGTTTACCCTGCAAGGTGACCTGGTCGGCGCATAAACTCTCAGACAGCGCGGTACGCAATGCCATGCGTTCTTTTTGGTATGATCATTGGGTGATGGATCAAAACCTGGCCAGCGCCGAATTATATCTGCCCGCAAAAAATAGCTGCGCCGATATCAAGGAAGGGAGTACAGCCAATTCTACCACGGTATTAACGGCAAGCTGCAGCGGCCAGCCCCGCCAGCAATGGCATTATCAACAAGACGGCAGCCTGCATTTGGCACAGGATCAAAGCAAATGCCTGGATGTTGCCGGCGCCAGAATCGCCGATAATACCGATATTCAGATTTACCGCTGTAATGGCACTAAGGCGCAACAGTTTATTCTCGATCAGCGCGGACGCTTGCACAGTGCCATGGATTTCAATAAATGTGTTCAGGAGCAAAACGGTAATTTAAAACTTCATGAGTGCAGCAGCGACAGCAGCAGCCAGCGCCTGGTCTTAAGGGAGACAGCGACAGGTGTTGACCTGGGGGAAAACCTGACCTATGTGCAAACGGCGTTTGTCTGGCAAATAGGGCAGGTGGCCCGTTACATCAAATCTAAACTCACCCCGGAGGAGTTTGCGAAAATTATCGGCATTGAACCGCTTAATGAGCCTTTCGACGGCGGTATCGGGCAAATGAGTTATAAAGACTTTGATAATCAAATCTTATGGCCTTTTTATCAGCGGGTCCGGGCAGAATTAAATCAGCAGGGCTGGCAGCAAAAGGAAGTGTTTGCCGAACCTATGGTGTTCTGGAGTTCCATCGCCGGCATTACGGCCCCGGCAACCGGCGGCCATTATCTTGATTATCAGCCCGGTGACGGTTTTGTCTTTACCCCGCATTTTTATGATCAGGCGCGTATGGGGGTGGAAGATCTGTCCATTGCCCGCAACGGCAGTTATTTCGCCAATTTAGATCAGATCCGGGATGAAGCCCGTTACTTAAATTTAGCGCCGTTTTTATCCGAATTTGGCATGTGGCTGGAAGGTTATGGTCACACCGATACCGGGCGTGTGGTTAACGGTACCTATCAGGCCATGGAATCTTCAGACCGGGGTCATGGTAAAGACCGTTTTGTGGATTTTTATACCCCCCTGGTCAGCGGCACCCAATGGGGCTGGGATTATTATTATGACAACCATTATGAGTTACAAAACGGCAATCCCGATAAAATCAAAACCCGGGACGATGCCTGGAATAACGAAAACTTCTCGGTGATCGGCCATTACGGCGCCGATTATAATGTACGCCAGGAGCTGGTAGAGCGTGCTTACCCGCGAGCGATACAGGGAGACTTGATGCACTTTGCCTATGAAGGCAAGGTCAGGGACGAAGGCTCAGAGACCATGAATTACCACAGCATACGGGCCTCGCTGACAGGCAGTTTTATTAACAAGGAGTTTTTCCGCAATACCCGCTTTGCCTTTGCCGCCTGGCGGGGGCGAAACTCTGACGCCCCCACGGAAATTTATCTGCCGCGATTAATGGCGGCTGATAACCTGGTGATCGTTACCGACAAGGGGGTACATCAAAACCTGCCGCTAGCCGCCAGCCCCAACCATAGCAACAACGAAGTCATGCTCAGTGTTGATCCCCACAAACAAGCCGGTGCCGGCCAACTGCTGCGAATCTGGGATGATGTCGATAGCGGAGAAAATGCCCACTCGCTGCATTTTGCGCTGATCATCGACGGCAATGCCGGCTTGACTGACAGCGATTTACTTGAGCTGCAATCGGCCATTAATCAAATGCTGGCCCGGGGAAAAAGCCCGGTATATCTGACCACAGACATGACCCATGGCGGATATCCTGACGATAAAGGCAGCAAAGACGGCTACTTTTCACTGATCAATAAAAACAGCGGCAAGTGCCTGGATGTCGCCGGGGGACGAACTTTCAACGGCACTAATGTGCAATCGTACCAGTGCAACAATACCCGGGCACAGCAGTGGTTTTATCAGCCATCCACCGGCTTTATGCGCAGCCGCCTGAACTGGAATAAATGCCTGGACAACGGCGGTCAGTTCCGCAACAACGGTAAATTGGTGCTCTGGAATTGCCAGGACTCCGACAATATGCGCTGGGATCTGACAGGGAATAGCCTGCGTCCCCGAGCAGCCCATCAAGTCGCCGTACATGCTTTTGGCAGCGGCGACAGCAGCAATGTCGGCTTGTGGTCTTATCAAGGGGGAGCTAATCAACAATGGATCAGCGCCTACTAATATACAAGCCAAGCTATTTTTACTGGCCGGCTTATCATTGTTGGTGCTCAGGAAAGAAGGGGGTTGTCAATTAACCAAGGCAGAGCAACCCCTCTTAAGGCTTTCACCTGGGAATTCGCTTATTTATTCTTTGCATAAACTAAGCTTCATAATGATGAAGCTGCCAAGGCATTTAGTACTGTGAGCCAAATTAACAGACATGCACTTATTAATGCTGAAATGATCGAATATTTTATGACAACAAGACGCGATATAGATTAAGACTTCTGACTATACGCGTCTGTCACTTTTGCATAAAATGCATATTTGCAGGTTACTCTATGCCGCCGGTGTCCATATCTGAAATATCCAAAGGCCCCGTCCTGTTGCTATCATAACCACGCTGCCACATGCGGATAAAGTTTTCCGCCGAATTTTCAATGGCAGTGGTATCGACCCCTAAATTTTTTAATTCACTGATAATGTCGCCCTCGACACCGATATGGGCAAAACCGTCATAGTCAAGGGCAGTACCGGAAGGGTTTTGCTGTTTGGCAATTTGCTCCTTAACAATGGCATTTTTCCCCGACGCGCCGCAGGCCTCTTTGTTGTCGCCGAACCTGGGCCTGAGCTGCTGGATAAAACCGTTCATATCACTGGCAAAAGCCAGATCCACCTTTAAACCACGGCTGGCGTATTCATAGGCCTGGGCAAACGATTTAACCGAGCCGTCGCAATCATTGGCTACAACCGAGGGGCCATAGCTTTTCACTTGCTCGGCACCGGTTCTTAAACCAAAAATACCACCGGTTTCCCGGATCATGGCAACGATATTATCCGGGGTGGTTTTTTCTTCTTTTTGCTTTTCATCGAGCATAATAGAGCGCAGGTGGCCATGGGAAATCATCAAAGGGTAATATTGGTTTTCCCTGGCCATAACATAAGTGTCGGCCACCGAACGTTCCGACATATGGGCCAGGTCGATGAGCATATTTTTCTCCATCATGGCCACTATCATGGCCTTACCTTCCTCGGTGAGGCCTTTGATATTTTTTCCCTGTTCATCCAGGATAAAGCCCAATTCACCGATAGGGGTATTGCCTATATCTTCTAAAAATTGAAACAGTTTAAAAATAAAATGATGGGGAGCCGCGCCGCCGAAGCGGTTATCGCTTTGATGTACCGGCTGGAGCACCCTGACGCCTTTGTTATAGAAGTGATCCAGGCTAGATTGCCAGTCCTGATCCGCAAACAGATGGGAAGCTTCTATCGCCATCACCGCCGCCAACTTGCCCTGGTGAATGATAGTGCGGGCCTGCTCCGGGCTAGTGGCAATTTCAACCCAGTCCCGGGTGGCGGTAAAATTAACTAACGCATCAAGCTGCTTATCAACGCTGAGCATTTCATCACAAGACAAGCCCGCTTTTTTATTGCGATTGGGCATAATGTCGCATAACTGCTTATAGTCTACCGCCGACATCACATACAGGCTTAACCCGGCATCATGGGCCTGTTTTAAATGCCCCTCCCATACCTGCTGGTGGGCTATGCTGTCCCAGCGCGGCCAGCCGCTATACTCGGGAAAGCCCTGCTTTTTATATTTATGCAAACCGGTATCGCCCTCAGTGCCCGGAACTCTGCCCAGGGTTTCATTGACTATGCCGGTTAATACCGTTCTGGCATGATCGCCGCCAAAAAAATTACCGCCGCTGCACGCAGCAAGCGCATGGGCTTCTTCTCCCTGGTGAGAGCCGTGAAACCAGGCACCGGCATAAGCAAGTTCTGCCATTTGATGCACATGCAAATCGGCAAAACCTGTGACAGCAGCTGTGTTTATCATGTTTGCTTGCTCTGGCTTATGCTCGCTTGGCACTTGGGCATAAACCAGGCCTGTACAGAAAAAACACAGTGAAAGCATAAGACTAAATAAGCGCTTGCTTGCTGAAAGTATTCGGCGAATGAGTGCGGGTAATATTTGGCGGGACAACTTTTTTTCCATCCTTGTCTTCTTTTTCATCAAAAGCTCCTTTTTTATTGTTTGACAAACCAAGCTTAGCTGAAATAAGAGAAGCTGCTGTAAATAAAGAAAATTTTAACTATCACTTGCTGATTATTATCCCTCGACTGCAATTGTTTTCAGGTAGTGAAAGTAAACCGAAGAAATAAAAACTCATCACATTCTTGTCAAAAAACGATTTTCTCCGCCAGGCAAACAGACAATAAAACCACAAATTAAAAAAATTTCGTCTTTCTGCAGTCTGCCTCGTCTTAACTAGGAACCTAAAAATAGAGGAGTCTCTAACATGATCAAAATTATCAGCTTTACCATTTGCCCCTTTGTTCAACGCGTAACAGCTTTATTGGCAGCCAAAAAAGTACCTTATGAAATTGACTTTATCAGCCTGAAAGATAAACCCCAGTGGTTTTTAGATCTTTCGCCTACCGGGCAGGTACCGATGCTGGTCACAGCATCAGGCGAGGCCCTGTTTGAGTCCGACGCCATTGTTGAGTACATAGATGAAATCAGCGCACCGCTAGAAGCTGATCTTTCCCCCGAGCAAAGGGCAAAAGACCGCGCCTGGAGTTATCAGGCTTCCAAACATTACCTGGTGCAATGTCCGGCCATGAGAAGCGCAGACGCAGAAACCCTGAAGGAGCGCAGCGAAAAACTGGCAAAGGCCTTTGAAAAGGCAGAAAAGGTGCTGGGGCAGGGGCCTTATTTTAAAGGCCAGCATCTAAGTAATGTCGATATCGCCTGGTTACCTTTACTGCACCGCGCCGCCATTATTGAAGAAAACACCGGCTATGACTTTATTGAAGGTTTTACAAAAGTAAAAGCCTGGCAAAAAGCCATTTTGGCCTCAGGTTTACCGCAACTGTCTGTTGCCGAAGATTTCGACGAAAAATTTAAAGGCTTCTACCTTTCTGAAGAAACCTATTTAGGCAATATGATGCTGGCTAAGGCTTCATCGGAACAAGGGCAAGACCAGACGCAAAAATCAGGCTGCTGCGGTTAACAGGCTGCAAAGCACGCCCCGGGTAAGCTCCCACGTTTCACACGCGGGGGCTTTTTTATAAGGGCGAAGGCAAAAGCCATAAAAAATCTTGTTAAGCCTGCCGTCCTTCAAGGCAGTTCATAGTTTAGCTGAAATCTTTTTAAAATTATTTTGCCTTTATATCGTCTTTTTTCTTTGCCCTTCGTCTTTTATATAACACGTATTTTTAACCTTGTGCCGGTGGGAGCTTCTTATGCCCGTATAAGTACTTTCACCGGCCAACCTTAACCTTTAGCTCATACCTGATGAGAGATTTATGACAGCAAGTAAACATTTTGATTATTTAGTAATAGGCGCTGGCAGCGGCGGCATTGCCACCGCCAACCGGGCGGCCATGCACGGTGCCAAAGTCGGCTTGATAGAGGCCAATGTCTTGGGCGGCACCTGTGTCAATGTCGGCTGCGTACCGAAAAAAACCATGTGGTATGCCGGGCAAGTGGCGGATGCGCTCAAATATGCCCCCGACTATGGCTTTGATATCGACCTGCATGAAAAACTTGGCAGCTTTAACTGGCAAAACCTTATCCAGAACAGGCAAGCCTATATAGATCGCATACATAACTCATATGAAAAAGTTCTGGGCAATAATCAGGTCGAAGTGATTGCCGGTTTTGCCAAATTTATCGATGCCAATACCCTCAGTGTCAATGACCAGGAGTATTCCGCCAAACATATAGTGATTGCCACCGGCGGCGAGCCGGTCATTCCAAAGATTCCCGGTGCCGATCTCGGCATAGACTCCAACGGTTTTTTCGCGTTACAGCACAGGCCCAAACGGGTTGCGGTGATCGGGGCCGGTTATATTGCCGTAGAAATCGCCGGTGTGCTGCATGCCCTGGGCAGCGAAGTTAAGCTGCTGGTCAGAAAAAGTAAACCGCTGAGGCAGTTTGACGATCTCTTGTCCAATACCCTGGTTGAGGTGATGGCAAGCGACGGTCCGGCATTGGTGCAATGTGCGGTGCCAACGGCCATTGAAAAATCCCCCGGCGGTGCCTTGACCGTTTACCTGGCACCCGGCGATGCCATCGAAGTCGATACCGTAATTTGGGCGGTAGGGCGGAAACCTAAAACCAGCGATCTAAACTTATCTTCTGCCGGGGTTGAAGTGGATGAAAAGGGTTATATCAAGGTCGACAAATATCAAAACACCTCGGTCGCCGGCATCTATGCCGTGGGCGATAACACGGGCAAGGTAGAGCTGACGCCGGTCGCCGTTGCCGCAGGCCGCCGCCTGGCAGAGCGCTTATTCAACGGCAAAACAAACGAGCATTTAGATTATGAAAATGTCGCTACCGTGGTTTTTAGCCATCCCCCCATAGGCACAGTTGGCCTTAGTGAAAAAGAGGCGGTGAAGAAGTTCGGCGCCGACCAGGTAAAAGTATATACCAGTGAGTTTACCGCCATGTACAGCGCCACAACCCTGCACCGCCAGCCAACGCGTATGAAGCTGGTTACCCGGGGAGCACAGGAAAAAATTGTCGGTATTCATGTCATCGGCTTTGGCGCCGACGAAATGCTGCAGGGTTTTGCCGTTGCCCTGAAAATGGGCGCCACCAAGGCCGATTTTGACAATACCGTCGCCATACATCCCACCAGCGCCGAAGAGTTTGTCACTATGCGTTAGGGCTTTATCTGTTAATAAAATGAAGGTTTATTATGAAAAACTGGATCAGAGAAAGTATTTGTCGTATCGAAGCGGATCAAAACCGATCCGCCGATACCCATTTGTTCAAAATAGATATTCCCAAATATCCCGATGTACACCTGTATTTAAAGGATGAAAGTACCCACCCGACCTGCAGTTTAAAACACCGCCTGGCCAGGTCGCTTTTTTTATATGCGCTGTGTAACGGCAAGATCGATAAAAATACCAGCATTATCGAAGCCTCTTCCGGCAGTACCGCAGTCTCTGAAGCCTATTTTGCCAAAATGATAGGCGTGCCTTTTATTGCGGTCATGCCCAAATCAACCGCACAAAGCAAAATCAGGCAAATCGAGTTTTACGGCGGCAAATGTCATTTCGTCGATGCCGCCCCCGATATGCACCCGGAGGCGGTGGCGCTGGCGAAAAAACTTAACGGCCATTTCATGGATCAGTTTCAAAATGCCGAAAGGGCGACCGACTGGCGCGGCAACAACAATATTGCCGAAAGCATCTATAAACAAATGGCAAAAGAGCCTTTTAGCATTCCCAGTGCCATTGTTATGTCGGCCGGTACCGGGGGGACCTCGGCCACCATAGGCAGATATATCTTGTATAAAGGTTTTGACACCGAACTTATGGTTGTTGACCCGGAAAACTCGGTTTTTTACGACAGCTATATCAGCGGCGATAACACCCTGACCAACAACCGCTCCAGCCGGATTGAAGGCATAGGCAGACCTAAAGTGGAAAGCTCGTTCCAGCCGGACGTGATCGACCGGATGATGCAAGTGCCCGATGTCGCCAGTGTCGCCACCATTTTATGGCTGGAAAAGCTTATCGGACGAAAAGCCGGGGCTTCAACCGGCACCAACTTGTGGGGGGCTTTGTGCCTTGCCGAGCAGATGCATGCCAAAGGGCAGTCAGGTTCAATCGTAACCCTGATGTGCGACAGCGGTAACCGCTATTTAGACACTTATTATGATGCCAGCTGGGTTGCCAGGCATATCGGCGATATCCAGGCCAGCAGTGACAGGCTCAACGCCTGGTTTTGCAAATAGCTTGCCCACTATATCGGCAAGCGGCTTTGACAAGAAAATGAGAGGATATAATGAAAAAAAACAACAGCAAATCATCAGGCGGTTTTCTCGATCGCAGAAGTTTTATTAAAACCGGGGCGAGCTTGCTAACCGCCCTGGCGGCGCCATCGGTACTGGCCGGCGGCGATAAAGGCATTAAAGTACCCGATGCCATGCTTATCCCGGGTGCCTTCGATGACGAATACGGCAAACCTTCCGGCTATGAAAAAGCAGTAAAAAGGCTGGTGATGCCCAACGGCAACGCGGCATTTACCCCACTGGACCGGCAAAGAGGCATCATCACGCCTCCCGGTCTGCATTTTGGCGCCCATCACTCGGGCATTCCCACCATCAACCCCGAAGAGCATGAACTTTATATTCATGGCCTTACCGAAAAAGCACTCAGATTTACCTTAGAGGATTTAGCCCGCTATCCCCATGAAGGCGGGGTGATGTTTTTGGAATGCAGCGGTAATACCTGGTTGCAGGCCACCAGCGGCGAGCAGGCACCGGATAAAAGCTGCGCCGAATTATATGGCCTGGTATCAGGTTCAGAATGGCTCGGAGTGCCGGTCAGGCTGTTACTCGAAGAAGCCGGGATAAAACCCGGGGGTAAATGGGTCATTGTAGAAGGCAGCGATGCCGGTACGCACGCGAGAAGCATTCCCATCGAAAAGTTACTCGACGATGCCATTATTGCCCTCTATCAAAACGGCGAGCGGCTGCGACCGGCGCAGGGCTACCCGATGAGGTTGTTCCTGCCCGGCTGGGAAGGCAATATGAATGTGAAATGGGTGAGGAGAATGGAAGTGGTTGAAGCGCCGGCTTTTACCAAAGATGAGTCCCGCGCCTATACCGAAACCTTACCCGATGGTTCCATTGAACAATTCAGTTTTTATATGGGGGTAAAGTCCGTGATCACCACCCCTTCAGGACAACAAAAACTACCGGCAAAAGGCTTTTACGAACTCAATGGCCTGGCCTGGTCGGGGTTTGGCAAAATCAGCTATGTCGAAGTATCAGACGATGACGGTAAAACCTGGCACAAGGCCCAGATACACGGGCCTGTGCTCACCAAGTCGTTAACGCGTTTTACCTTGCCCTGGCAATGGTCTGGTAACATCGCCAGGTTGCAAAGCCGGGCCGTTGATGAATTTGGCAACCGCCAGCCAAGCCATCAGGAATGGAAAAGCAAATACCTTGACGGCTCTTATAACCATTACAACGCCATTCAAACCTGGGAAGTCGCTAAAGACGGAGGCATCAGCAATGTTTTTTAAAGGTAAAAATTTCAGCGCTAAACTCCCGCTTGCCTTGCTGTTCACGGGCGCCTTTTCCGGGAAATTAACCGCCGGTGAAACTCCCCTGCTGGGCAAAGCATTAACGGTGAACGAGATAAAGTCTATCAGCACCACAGTGTTCCCCGACGGGAAAGGCTTGCCGCATGGCAGCGGCACGGCTGCCGACGGCGAAAAAATTTACGCTCAGCAATGTGCTGCCTGCCACGCACAAGACGGCTCTGGGGGCGTAGGACCGAAACTGGTGAGTAAGCCGGAAAAGGGTCCCTATTGGTCCACCGGTGGCGCCTGGCCTTACGCTACTTCCATCTTTGACTATGTCAGAAGGGCAATGCCGCCGGCAAACGTCAAACAGCTTAGCAGCGATGAAGTGTATGCCCTGACCGCCTATCTGCTCTACCTGAACGGACTGGTTGAACATAACCAGGTCCTCAACAACGAGACACTGGCTTTAATTAAAATGCCAGCCAGGGATTATGTCAGCAGTAAATGGCAAAAAGAGGAAAAGGCCCTCTTTAAAAAAGAGCTTAAAAAACGCTGACTCCGCTGGCGCCAGACCGCCCGGCAACCCGAGTGATCAGGTTGCCGGGGTTATCTTTAAAACAGCATTTGCCGCAAAAGAAATAATTTAAAAAATATTTCGTCTTTATCAAGCACCACCCGTCTTATAGGTACATTCACAAAGTTAGCAGTAGGATATTTACTATGATTAAAATTATCAGTTTCAAAATTTGCCCATTTGTTCAACGTGTTACCGGCTTGCTTGAAGCTAAAAACATCCCGTACGACATCGAGTTTATCAGCTTAAAAGACAAGCCCGCCTGGTTCCTGGATATTGCGCCTACCGGCCAGGTGCCTGTGCTGGTCACTGAATCGGGGGAAGCATTATTTGAATCCGATGCCATTGTCGAATATATCGAAGAGATCACAGCGCCACTGGAGCAGGGGGTCACCCCGGAGCAGCGTGCCAAAGACAGGGCATGGAGCTATCAGGCCTCCAAACATTACCTGGTGCAATGTACTTCAATGCGCAGCGGCGATGAAGCAACCCTGCTTGAGCGCACGGCCAAACTGGGCAAGGCATTCGACAAAGCGGAAAAGGTATTGGCCGAGGGACCTTACTTTAAAGGTGAACAGCTAAGCAATGTTGATATTGCCTGGTTACCTTTGCTGCACCGCGCCGCCATTATCGAGCAAAAGTCAGGCTATGACTTCCTTGCAGGCTACCCGAAAGTAAAAGCATGGCAGGCAGCCGTACTGGCAACCGGTTTAGCGGAAAAGTCTGTTCCCGCCGATTTTGTTGAACGTTTTTCTGATTTTTATCTGGCAGAAGAAACCCAGCTGGGGAAAAAGATGCGCGGCATTGACAACACCGCCTCATGCGAGCCAAGCAAAGCGAGTTGCTGTGCCTGATCGTATCAAGCAACAAGTGCCGTAACCCGGTTTACGGCACTTTATCTTCCCCCCGCTCATATTATCTCCATCGCGAGACAACTTTCTGTTCTTTTTAGTTACTCATTGTCAAGGAATGAGCAACATTCCTTTGTTTTACCCGGTAAACATTTAACAAACATTCAATAAAGGAAATATTTATGTTTAACTTTACCCGTAAAAACCCATTAGCATCTGCTCTCGCCTTGTCTTTGACAGCCGGCACGTTTTCCGCCGCTGCAGCGCCTGGCTATCAGCTAAGCTCAAGCGATTTGCACGATGCCATGTCACAGACCCTGGCGGCGGCAACATCCCATTCGTTAGCGCGAACCGGCGATACCATCCGCTATCAGCTCGACAGTTTTCAGGCGGATGTCACCTGTTTCAATGGCTGGCTGGATATCTCGGATCAATACAACACCAATAACGCCTATTATCAGTGTCAGGGCTCGGTGCAGTTTGCACCGGTTGCCGGTGATCTTGAAGGGATCCTGGATTTTACTGTCGACAGCTATCAGGTGATAATTTCCGACAATGGCGAGTTCTTCGGTGAATTGCGAGAAATCCCCAACCTGGGCTTTGGCGGCACCAGCTTGCTTACCGACAATATGAGCGGCAGCCGTTTTGCTTTTGCCGTGGCCAAGGGGGCCATATTAAACGACTACGCCAATATTAAAGTGGGTTTGGCCGATAACCGCCTGATGGTCTTTTTCGACTTGTCCTACACCGACGGCGGCAAAATGGCGCTAACCGACTCAATCGAAGCTTCTGCCGGCAGCAATTCCGCCAGCTTTAAGTTTGTATTGGACTGGAAAGATCCCCTCTATTATTTTGAAACGGACTTATTTACCAAAGGGGCATTAAAGGCCAGTCCGGTGCAACTGACTGCACAGGGGCTTTCCTATCACGGCCATTTGGGCTTTGCCGCCGACTATCCTTTATGGGACGGCGCCAGCTGGCAAGGGGCTCAGTTCAACGGTAATAATTGGCAGGTCAGCGACAGTTTCGATAGTGAAAAATTCAACCAGGACGGCCACTTAGTAGTTGGCGGCAAGGTCAAGTTTACCCCGTATCCCATTTCGGTCGACGGTATGTTCAACGTTGATTTCGACCAAAATGATGATGGTCTGGGGGGCGGGCAGGGCCTTGGTGATAAAGTCTCCCAAAAACTGACCGAGCTGGCATCGGATAGCCAGCTTGCCGGTAACGGCACGTTAAAATTGGATCTGGGCAGTGTCTCCGGCATTGGCTTTTCCATGAACCTGGGCAAAGGTTCGATGAATTTTAATACCGCCAATAAGTCGTTTTCTTTTTGGGCAAGCAGCGTCGACTCGCTCGAAGGCGGCATCGCCGGCAACTGGATTAAAAAACTCCTGGCAGGCATGCAAACCCCAGAAGTAATGGTCTATGGCCATATGGACGGCGACGATAGCGGCCTTGCCAGCTACGACAGCTTCTTTAAAGCTGACCTTTCCCACAACGGTTATATTCTCAAAGGCTCGCAGAGCATCAACTATAATACCCCGGGTATTCAAGACGGCTTGACCATGGATGGCCGTTTTGGCTACAAAGGCTCAGATATCGGCTTTAAGCTCGAAGCGAATGCCAGCACCTGTAAAACCACTATCGACACCGGCAGCACGGTAAATGTTGCCGGCTACAGTCTCGGGAATGTCTCCTTTGATTTGTGTAAAGCCACTGATACTTCATGGATCCCGGTTTCCGGCATAGTCAATGTCGGCGAGGACGCCATCGAAGTACTCGGCAATACCAGCGCTACGGCTGTAGATACCCTGTCTTCGGCAGCAAACCAAACCATCAACTTAACCGACGGTACGGTAGAAGAAGCCAAGGTCGAACTCACCGAAGCCGGTGTCAGTGTGAAAAATGCCGCGATGAAGTACGGCAACAAGGCAAAAAGGTTCGTTATGGGGGATTTAAGCTATTCATCAGCCAACAAATTTGCACAAAAATTCAGTGCATATATAGCTAAAAATGGCTTAAGCACCGGTGACTTGCCCATTGGCGGCGGTAACTTTATCAAGTGGCAGACTTTTAAAATTTACGGTGACGGTAAATACCGCGGCGAAGTCAACGGCAGCAAAGCCGCTGCCCGACACGAAACCGAGCTAAAAGTGAAGTATTGCGCAAAAGTTAAATTTGCCGGTAAAAGCAAGCAAACCTGTAAAACCGACAGCTTGGACACGATCAACAGCAACTTAGACTTAAATGGCTGCTTCTCTACGCCAAGCATGAATAAGTCTTTCAAAATATTGGGGATTAAAGTTAAGTTCCCGATCCCGTCCAAAAAACTGTGCATGTTCTAAGCATGCCAGGTGTAATACAAAGCTGCACAACTTAAGTGCAGCTTTTTTTATCGAACAAATAAGGTGCAAGCGCTAGCGGACAGGCTATAAAGCCATTTTTAGCTTTCCCGAAATGGTTTATAACCATCACTTGCGTTTATGTTGTCACTTCGGCATTTTCCCAACCCTTATCACTAAAGACAAAACCTGACACCTTGTTCATTGGGCCTGTTGAACTGACAGACGAACAAATATTTTATCTCTATATCGCATATAAATACGCATTTCATTATATGTGAACTTTTTATTATAAAGTCATTAATATTCATAGCATTAACCTATCCCCACCTTTCCTGCTGTATATTTTTTAGATTTATTTTGGGTATAAAATATACAATATCCCGCATTATTTGCTAACTTGTGAATAGTTATTTTGGTTGCAACGCGATCCAGCCGTTGACACTTAGTGAATGTAATAACGCCAAAGTGAACTAAATAACTGAAAAAAAATAATGAATAAAAACTAAAACATAAGGATTTTGATAGAAATGAAAAACACCAATACCAAGCGCTTGCTATTGCTGACAGCGCTGTCGTCAATAGGCGCTACATCCCACGCCACGATAACAGGCGGGCTTCCAGCCCCCGTCAAAGGTGCAAAGACAAGCTTGGCGGTAAATGCCGATTTAGCTGCTGCGGCCACTTATTGTACCAGTACCGGCGGCGGCGATTACGAATATATCGCCGGGGTAAAAGTCGCGAACCTCGACAATACTTCAACCGGAGTCTCGCCTTACACCGACTTTACCGCACTCACCGCAAACTTAGTGCCCGGTGCCAACGCCATTACCTTAACCCCGGGTTTTGTCAATAATGCCTATACCGAGCACTTTGCTGTCTATATTGACTTCAACCAGGACGGCGATTTTACCGACAGCGGTGAAAACGTGATGACCGGCAGCGGTAACAGTGCGGTTAACGGTACCATTGAAGTGCCTGCAAACGTATCGGGCAATACCCGCATGCGGGTCTTGATGAAATATAACCAGGCGGTGCTTAACCCTTGTGAAAACATTGTCTCTGGTGAAGTCGAAGACTATAGCGTTTCCTTGGGCGGCTCTGCATCCAACCAGCCGCCAACAGCGTTAACAGACGGGCCATATTCCGGTGATGTCGGAGCCGGTATTGCCATGAACAGCAACGGCTCGTCAGACAGTGATGGCAATATTGTTTCCTGGTTTTGGGATTTTGGTGACGGCAATAACAGCAGCTCGGCAAACCCCAATCATGTTTACCATAGTGCAGGCACCTATACGGTTACTTTAACCGTTACCGACGATGACGGCGCTTCAGCTTCTGCAACCACCTCAGTCACTATTCATGATGGCAGCACCAATCCCACAGACTATTGCACGGTCAGCGGCGGCGGCAGCCATGAATGGATCGCCGGTGTGCGAGTGGGTGATTTGAACAATACATCGGCTCAATCCAACTATGCCGATTACACCAGCCAGGTAGCAAAACTGGCAAAAGGGGCCAACACCATTACCTTAACCCCGGGCTTTAGCGGTAATGCCTACACAGAGCACTGGGCGGTATGGATTGACTTTAATAAAGACGGCGACTTTTTGGATGCCGGAGAACAGGTGATCTCCGCCTTAAACGGCAATGGGGCGGTAAACGGCACCATTACCGTGCCGGAAACCGCTTCCGGTTCAACCCGTATGCGTATCGGCATGCAATACAACCAGGCCCTTAGTGCGCCGTGTAGCAATGTCGCCTCCGGCGAATTTGAAGATTACACGGTATCCTTTGACGGTGTCATTATCAACCCGCCCATAGGCAACTTGCCTGATGTCTGTGCCAGCCAGGATCCGGATACCTCAGGCACATTAAAGGACGGCGTGCCTGTGTGTGTACCGGCATCCAGTGCTAAACAGGGCTTTAGTATTTCTGCCTATAATGTCACGCCGGCGGTCACTAGCATTGCCATTACCACTAAACATGGCCTGGGCAATCTTTCCCTGGAAGGCAGGGCAGGGGGCTGGCCTTCGCCGGGCGACGACAGCGTTCGCTCAAAACATGTCGGCAATACCGAATGTGTGATCATCACCAATCCTTCTGCCAGCTGGAATTATGTCAACCTCAGCGGGCTGTTTAAAGGCGCCAGTGTTGTTGCCGACTTTAATAAAACCAGTTGCCGGGAAACCGTTGGCGCACCGGATACCGGTAACGGCGGTTATGACTACGATCATGTCAACCTTATCATCTTCCCGTTTGATTTCCCCGGCTCGCCGCTGGATTTCACCACCGAAAAAATCAATGCCGAAATGGAGCTGGTAAAAAAATACTTTGAAGAGCAATCATACGGCAACTTTACCGTGACCTGGGAAATCAAGCCGAAAACCACTATGGCGGATCCAAAATCAAGATACGATAACGACAAAAACGCATGGCGGCCGGCATATAGAGGAAAAATCATTGCCGCCGGTGTCGATCCTGACTTCCCGGGTGAAGCCACCCTGGTTATGGTGACAGCGCCAAAAATTGGCCCCAGCGATGCGACCTCGATCAATTCTCAGGCGAGCCCGCCGCTGCTGGAAGTCTACACACATAAAGGCAGCACCATAGCCCATGAGATGGGGCATTCCTTTGGCCTGCACCATGCCAGATCCGTTGAAGCGGGTAACAGTATTATTAATTCCGGCAATGACACCGTCAGTGACTACGGCAATGTCTTCGATCTGATGGGTATGGGGGGACATACCTTTGAAGAGATCAACCTGATGTATAAAAGCTACTTCAAGGGCTGGCTCACCGACAGCCAGGTACCCGTAGTTACCAGCTCGGGCACCTATCGAATTTATGCCTTTGACCATGGCAGCGCCAGCGGCACCAATACCCCGGGCAATATCGGCATCAGGCTAAAGTCCGGTGACGGTAAACTCACTTATTGGCTGGAATACAGAACCAGTGCCCATGGCGAGGAAGATACGCCGCCGGCACAGCAATTCCGTACGCCTTTGCTCAGAAATGGCGTGTTGGTTAACGTACAAGATTATATGGAAGAAGATGATGCCGGTGCCTGGTGGGTGCATATTTCCAAACTCCTGGATATGACGCCAAATTCTCAAAGTACCGCCAACTGGGCGCTGGAAGATGAAACAGATGCACCGCTGCAAATAGGCAAAAGTTTCACCGACCCCTGGAATGGTTTCCGTATTACCCCTGTTGCCAAGGGCGGTACTGAAAATACTGCGGATGCCTGGATCGAGGTGGAAGTTGAGAAATTCTAAGCCGCCTTAAATGTAAAATATCAACATAAACTGACAACTGCCTGATACAGGCAGTTGTCAGTTACTACACAAAGCCTAAGATAAGCATATGAAAAATAATTTTAATACCCATGACGAAGTAACAATTTCCCCTTGTGCCAGCCCGATAGGTAATACTCATTAAAAGCTAAAATTGAACTGCTCCTCCCGGCTCCTAATATTCAAAATTTCATATCCGGATTTCGTTTCTTGATTATTCTTAGCATAAGAGAATGGGCCAACTCTTTTTCATCAGCAGACAGGCCTGATAAAATTTCATCATTACATTGTTTTGCTAACGAAGTTGCCTCAGCCTCCAATTCACGTCCTTTTTTTGTTAAATAAACCAAGTGTGCCCGTCTACTCGTTGGATGAGGTTGCCGTTCTACAAGTTCCATTTTCTCTAGCGAGTCGAGCAGTCTGGTAGTAGTGTAATGTGCGGTGTTACAACGGTTCGTCAGCTCTGTCTGGGTAAGTCCGTCTTCTTCCCAAAGAGCAAATAATGTCGGCCAAAGGCTTATATTAAGCCCTATTTTTTTCAAATGGCCGTCTAAGCTGTTAGCCATATCATTACCCAAAACGGCTATTAACCAGCCAAAACTCATATGCCTTGGCAACTTAGGCCCTTGTTGGTTATCTATCAAAAAATACTCCTTATTCGCTTATCGAGATTATTATCAGCAGGATACTAATACTTACCCCCAATAAAATCATCGCTTTATAATTACTTATCAACACAGGTTGCGTTAAATCTCCTGAACTTTCCCTCTCGCCTGTGATCATCGCTTTGATTAACGGTTTACCACGTAACTGATAAACCAATACAGCAAGGATATGCACAGTACTGCAGCCAATCAATGCCATAGCATTAATAGCATGGAACTGCTCAAATATTTTCAATGCTTGGCGCCCCCATAAGTGCTTGCCGTCTATTGCTCCTGATATGCAGATGCCACTAAATGCCTGCAAAAATAAAAGCGTAACCATTAAAAGTACCATTAACCCGCCCAGGGGATTATGTCCTAAATAGCCTTTGCTTCTACGAGATAAATAAAGAAACAACTGCTTGATGGAGGGCACAAAATTAGCAAACCGGGATGTATCACTCCCTACCAGGCCCCAGCCAATACGCCAGATGATTAAGACAAATAGTGCAAGTCCAAACAGGAAGTGTGCACTTTCATTACCGGCCAGACCATAACCGGTACAAGCTAAGCCAATAAACAAAATGGCCTGTAGCCAATGATAAATTCTGGTAGGTAGGTCCCATATTTTTAACATAATTTACTCACAATTGATAATGTTGCATTTGCAAATGTATCAGGCGCAATATATTATGTCACTCGAATTGAATAGATTTTGAGGACGATTAAATGAATAAGTGGCTTTTATTGGTACTGACGGCAATAGCGCTATCTGGTCATTGCCATGCTGAACAGCCTGAAACAGAGCAGCGTCAGCAACTTTTTGAACAAATTGAAGGTAACACTGAACTGCTTGAAGACATCATTGATCAGCAGGATTGGCAACAAGTGTCCACTATGGCGTTAAAACTTGAGCAGAACGTTATTTTGCTGAAAAGACTTTTTCCACAAAGCAGTAAAGGGGAAGGGCGCAGCAAAGAGAAAATTTGGCATGACTGGAAAAATTTTGAACATAAATTAACCCTGTGGTCGATAAGCTTCAAACGCGTAGCAACGTCCAGCAAATCGAAAAATCATAGGCAAGTTATTAAGGCATTGGATTCAGCCACTTCAAGCTGCCGCTCTTGCCACATGCAATACCGTTCACTTTGGTAACAGGAGATAAATAATGAAGCAGAAACTAGTGAAAATTCATGCGATTGCAGCAACTTGTGCATTACTTATGATCACCGTATTTTTTATCAGCACCTTGATTTCAGAGTTATCTGGTAACCTGCTATATATCACCACGGTCAAGTCGTATATTTTCTACGCTATATGGTTACTCATTCCAACTATGGCAATTGCCGGTATTACAGGCAATAAGCTTGCTCCTAAAGCCAATAGCGGCACCATAGGAGCAAAGAAAAAAAGAATGCCCTTTATAGCGTTAAACGGCTTGGTTGTACTCATTCCTTCAGCCGTATATTTGAAATCTTTAGCTTTAACAGGACGTTTTGATACGACTTTTTATATCGTGCAAGGTATTGAGTTGATTGCAGGATTTGCCAACATAACCATGATGTCACTAAACCTTAGAGACGGTTTAAAAATTAGAAACCAAAGAAAAAAGTGAATAAATAGCGACTTATTTTTGAAGGTGCATTAACCAGGGGATATTTGGCGATATAAACCGATACCATAAAATTTCCGGGCTAACTATCCCGATTTGGCTGTGTCAGGTAACGTACAGGCAAAGACCTCGTCACTCCCTGGTATGGTTTTCGTATTCAGTTGTGGCAATCAGTAGCGATAAAAGGGAGAACTGAAACTCCCGGCTACCCGGGTTTAGATGAAAGTTGAGAAACTCCAAGTCGCACTGATATCAAATATAAACTTAAACTGACAACTGCCTGATACAGGTAGTTGTCAGTGAGCACCAGAAGCCTGTTAACCTAAGCTCGGGTTAACTGAGTAAAAGACAAAAGCGACATTTTTCACAACAATTGGCCAACTTCGCTGTTTAACCTTACTTTTATTCCAAACCTCCCCAGCAGTAGATGTTCAATACCAGTAAGCATTTGATTAACAAATTATCAAAAAATGGCTAATGCTTGGGCCAACTGATTCGCAGTTCTATACCCGTGCAATAATGTACCGTCCATTAAAACAATACCAGGTGTGCCAATTAATCCCATTAACTGGCCTAATTTAAAATGCTCACCAACGGGGCTGTTCTTACATGATTGATAGGGAGAGCGGATATTGATCATTAAATCTTCAATACGTTGCTTGCGATTTTCAGCACACCAGGCCGTTGTCATCTTGTGGTATGTATCTGAATTTAAACCCGCCCTGGGATAAGCCAAATACCTGATTTCTATCCCGAGTTCATTCATGGCCTCAGTTTGTTTGTGTAAGTTTCTGCATGCGCCGCAGTCGACATCCATAAAGGCATAGACAACGGCTTTTACTTGACCTTGAGGTGAGTAAACAATAGCCGTGCTGAGATCTATTGTTGAAATCAGCATCTTTCTTCTTGCCCTTGCGGTAATGTCGGTAATATTTACGGCCCCGGTCGCCGAGCTTTTATAAAGATCCCCCTCGAAAAAATAACCTGTGCTATCTGAGTAATAAATCACTTTGCCGCCGTTCATATTTGCCCGGTAAAACCCCGTTAACGGACTTTTCTCGATAGAAGCTATTTGCCAGTTTTCATCAATCTTATTTAATTTAGCTTTTATTAAGCTTAACTCGGGCTCTTGTAAAACAGGGTTCAGCTGTTGAGACATCGCTGGCCCGGATAAAAAAATCAGGACAAATACTGCCTGCACTGCTTGATACATTTTATTGCTTCCAAACTTAATCAAATAAAACTAAAAAGTTTCTGATCATATAATCAGAAACTTTTTACAGGTATCGCTTCAATAACGATTAGAAAAGGTAGCTATACAGATAACCGGCCGCGACAGCCATAGACAGTATTACCGTTAAGAAAGCCATTATCATCTTGTTTTTAAAGATAGATTTTAATAATACAACTTCCGTCAGACTAGCGCCGGCACTGCCTATGATCAACGCCATCACGGCGCCAAGTCCCATGCCTTTTGCAGCCAGGGCCGCACTTAACGGGATAACGGCTTCAGCTCTGATATACAAGGGAATACCGATCACAGCGGCCACGGGCACTGCAAAAGGATTATTTTCATTTGCAATGCTGGCGACAAATTCTGTCGGCATAAAGCCGTAGATCATTGAACCTAATGCAATACCGCCGATTAAGTAAGGCAAAACTTTCTTAAAATCAGACCAGGTGCTATTCCAGATCTTTTTCCATTTATTGACGGGTTTAGCGCCGGAGCATCCTGAAGAACATCCTGAACTTTCCGGGGTAATATAAGCTTCGGGCCTGATGTGTTTTTCAAAGCCCAATTTTTCCAACGTTATGCCGGCGATAATTGACACCCCCATGGCAATAGCAAAATAAAACAAGGTCACCTTAAGCCCGAAAGTAACAGCAAATAAACCGATAATAATGGGGTTGAGTAACGGACTGGCAAATAGAAACACCATCATAGTGCCAAAGCCTGCCTTTGCCCTAAGCAGCCCTTTTAAAAAAGGAATGGTTGAACATGAGCAAAATGGCGTAATGGCGCCCAAGAAGCCGGCAATGATATAACCTTTGCCTTTTTTGCTACTCAATATACTTTGAATTTTGCTTGGCGGAATGTACACCTGCAGCACACCTACCAGATAACTAATAAGTAAAAAGAGCAGGGTGAGTTCAACCGCCAAAAAGGCAAACATGTTTAAGGTATCAAATACCATTTGTTGTGTGATCGTCATAATAAAACCATTAACTCTATATTTCTAGATTTTTCGAATTATAAAGCAAGAATTATCTGCGTCAATATATTTCTAGAAATATCGAATTATGTAATAATTGTCAGTGAGTACTGTCGAGATCAAATCAATCGCTAAAGCCTTGAAATAATGAGGGAACCCGACAAAGTTTGCTATATGGTCAAAACAGCGCTTAAAAATACCACTGTAAGCCAAGTTCGCCGTGCCGGCCTTGACTTATGAATTGCTTGGGATCCAATCCCCGGACATTAGCGGAGTAATTTTCTTTATCGGTTAAATTTCGGATCTTAAACCAAAGTCTGCTGCCCTTAGGGGTTATGGGATAACTGAGGTTAAGGTCGGTTAAAAAGTATTGCGATACCTTAAGGGTGCTCTCAGCTAAATCTTCATCTGTATAGCGAGTCTCAATCGCATCCGTGTATTTAGCGGATAAGCCTAAAGTTAAATTTGGCAATACCTCATAGCTGAGCCGTAATCCCAGTTTGTTTTTGGCTATGTCTGTGCCGCTTTTCGGCCTGGTATGGCTTAGCCAAAAAACCAGCAACCCCTTGGCTAACTGCTGCTTGTACTGGAATTCCGCCCCGGTGACATGGGTTGCCCCTTCATTAAAAGCACTGAACAAGTCGGTATCGGGATCATCGTCCGCCACCTGGCGGTTAACAATCAGCTCGGATGCATTATTTCGAAACCAAGAAAACTGCAACCAGCTGCGATTATTTGGGCTATATATGCTGGAGACTTCCCATGCTTCCATCAGGGACGGCTTCAAGTTTTCATTGATCTCCAGTTCAAACAAGGTTGGCGCCCGAAATGCCTCGCCATACATAAATTTAAGGTTCAGCGACGGCGACACAGGTGTGGTGTAGCCGAGCCGATAAATAGCCGGGCTGCTGTATAACTGATGATGGTCACTACGCACTCCCAGGGTTAACTGATCTGTAGCTGAAAATACTTGCCCCTGTATTTGTGCATAAAGATAACTGTTCTCCTGGCTAAGAAAAGGGGTTAACTCAGCGAAATCTTCCAACTCAAAATCAGGAGTCTGCAAATCACGTTTTAAAAACCCCACCCCGGCCAGCAATTGATAACCTTCCCCTTGATAACCACCGTTCCAATTTACTTGCCACTCACTAGAGCCGGTAATATCAAACTTATACAGCGGAGATACGGTGCCGTCCACAGGCTCACGAAAATTAAAGTCATTTAACTCGTCATCTTCCCGAAAACGTACATTTAAACGATAATGCCAGGCAGACTCGGGCGGCTGATAAGCATAACCGGCACTTAATTTAAGTTGTTCACGCCTGGTCATAAAATCACGGAAGCTGATTTCGGGAGACTCCTGCCCGCCACCGTCCCGATCAAGCAACTTTAACAACTTTAGATCAAAGTCCTGCCCGGGTCGAAGACGATATGTCATCCCCGCATCAAGATGATAAGCATAATTTTCATCCCGGTAAGGATATAAACCGGAATTTAACAATGTTTGTCTCAACACTTGATGCTGTTCGCTAAAATCTTTTGTTTTAACAAACTGGCTAAAATCAACATCATCAAGATCTTGATAATAAGAGAAAAAACGCCAGCTAAGCTTATCGCTGCTTTTCCTGACGGCCAAAGCCGTCCGTATGCCCTGATAGTCCCCGTCTCCCCGTTCCAGCGCCAGGGTCAAGCTGTTTTGTTCATCTTTACGGGTCACAAGGTTGATAATGCCTGTAAAGGCATCGGCACCATAAATAACCGAGGAAGGCCCGGGGATCACTTCCACCCTTGCAATATGCTCCAACGGGAATTGATGCCCGATAAATGCTTCCCCGGTATAAAGCAGGTTAACCTCTTCGCCATCGATCAATAATTTGGTTTTTGACCAGTTATCGGCAAAACCGCGTAATCCCCCCTGTAACCAGGAGTGCGGATAGGCATATTCTACCGAAGGAACAAAATTCAGTAACTCTAACAAAGAGGATATGCCAAGCGATTTGAACTCATTTTTTTCTATGATATAAACCGTCGCCGGTACCTGATTGAACGACTGGGGAAGCTTAGATACTGAGGTTATTTTAACCGACATCAACTGCTCTAAAGACATATCATACAAGTCGACATCGGCTGAAAATACAGGGACAGAACAAAGAATCAGCCAAGCAGAGATCAGTGTTGCTTTAACGCTCAGGTCAATCAAACAGGCCTTTATCAAGACGTTTGTCCGGGGCTGATACAAGAAAATGTAGCCACTAGTATAGAAGAAAATACCGGCATTATTGCATTATCTATCACCGGGCAGGCTGGCTGCCCGGTGTGTTAGTGTCATCAGGCTGATGCCTGTGCCTTCACCTCACTTGCCATCGCTTGCGGATACAGCACTTCAGCCGAGCCTGCAGAGCGGTTAGTGGCAAGCCAGACATAAAATACCGGCAGTACAAATAAGGTAAACAAAGTACCTATAATCATGCCGGCCACTAAGATAATCCCGATACTGTTGCGGGCCTCGGCGCCAGCGCCTGTTACCAGTACCAGCGGGAAGTGGCCGAGTACGGTAGCGGCAGTAGTCATTAATATCGGTCTTAACCGGGTAGTTGCCGCCTCTATCACTGCAGCCAACTTCTCCTGACCGCTTTCCTGCAAATGGTTGGCAAACTCAACGATTAAGATGCCGTTTTTAGCGATTAAACCGATCAGGGTTACTAAGCCTATCTGGGAATAGATATTGATTGTCGTCAGGGATAAAAACGGCAGTAATAATGCGCCGGCAAGGGCAAGTGGCACACAGCCGAGCAAGATCACCAGCGGATCCCTGAAACTGTTAAACTGCACCGCCAGGATAAGGAAAACAATCACCAGGGAAATGGCCATCACCACAATCAGGCTGCTGCCTTCTTTACGGATTTGCCGGGACTCACCGGCATAGTCCAGATTGTAGTTTGCCGGTAAGATCTGCTGCGCACTTTGCTCTAACCGGGCTAAAGCCTGCTCTTTGGTTACCCCGGGCAAGACCCCGCCATAGATGCGAAAAGCATTGAGGCGGTTAAAGGAGCCCAGCTTTCTCGGGACGGTTTTCCAGCGAATCTCGGTAAAGTCGGCAATAGCAATTAATTCCCCCGAGGGCGCCTTAATGGTTAAATCCAGTATTTTTTCAGGCGAGCGGCTGATATCGCCGTTGATCATAGGGATCACCCGGTAAGCTTTGCCGTTATCATCGAAGCGGTTGACATAATTGCTGGATAGGTAAGTCGACAACTGCTCGCTCACCACGCTGATATCCAGGCCCAAATCGGCTATTTTTTCCCGGTCAAGTTGCAAGTCAATTTGCGGTAAATCGATTTTTAAATCGGTATCGGCATAAAGAAACAGGCCAGACTGATAAGCCGCGGCGATCAATTGATCGGCATAGGGTTTCATCTCGCTAAAAGGAGCCGAAGACTTCACCACCAGCTCAATATCGTATTGACCGGCGGTAGGCAAGGGCGAAGGCAATATCGGCAAGACATCCAGGGCGGTTGACCCAGAAAGGCGGCCATAAACTTCCGGCAATACCTCGGCTGTGCTTAAACTCCGCTGCTGCGCACTTTCCAGTTCCAGCCCACCGAAGCCGCCGTTTGCCAGTAATATTTGCCACATTTGCCGTGCGCCATCAAGGGACATCAGGTTATCGACTATCCCGGGCATATGATTTTCATTGTAGGCCAGCGAAGTATCCGGCGGAGATTGCACCACCAGGGTAATGCTGCTTTGATCTTCTACCGGCGCCAGCTCTTTAGCCGACTGCATATAAAAAGGCACAATCAAGGCCGTCACCACCAGGGCGATCAGCAACATGGAAGATTGATTTTCCATGGTGCGTTTAAGCACATTAGCGTATCCGGATTGTATTTTATCAAAAAGACCATTTACCTTTTTTGTAAAAGCGCCTTCCTGACCGCCTTCACTGGAAACATAGGCACTCATGATCGGCGACAAGGTAACCGCAACCACACCGGAAATAAGCACGGCAATGGCCAGGGTAAAAGCAAATTCCTTGAATAAAACCCCGGTTAATCCGGACAGAAAACCTATCGGCGCATAGACCATGGCCAGGGTAAGTGTCATGGAAATGACCGGTACCAGCAATTGCCGCGAACTGATCAAGGCCGCCTGCATTCTCGGCATACCGCTGCGCATATGGCGGGCAACATTTTCCACCACCACTATGGCATCGTCCACCACCAGCCCCACAGATAACACGATTGCCAGTACGGTCAGCAGGTTCAGGGAAAAGCCCAGCAGCCATATCACGGCAATGGCCCCTAAAATAGAGATAGGAATAGTGACCAGCGGCACTAATGCAGTGCGAAATGAGCCCATTAATAACAGCACCACTAAACCCACCAGGACCACGGTTTCAAGCAGGGTAGTGACGATTTCTTTGAGGGCATCACGCATATACAAGGTGCCGTCGTAAGCCACATTGATATGGAATTTTCCCTGACTGGCGGCATTAATGTCATCAATCACCCGGTAAAGTTTATCCCCGATAGCGATTTCATTGGCGCCGGGCAGCCCCCATACCGAAATATAAACGGTGTCGTCCTGATTGAAACGGGCAGTTGAATTCGCCTGCTCGGAGGCATAGGCAATATCGGCAATATCGCTGAGATAGATAATGCCCTGGTGATCGTTTTTAATGATCAAACGCTTAAACTCTTCAACCGAAGACATTTGGGTATTAGCGACAATATCAATTTTTTGCTGGCTGTTTTCGCTATAACCTAAAGTAGAGATACGGTTATTGGCACTAAGTGCCTGGTAAACCTGATCGGCGCTCAAGCCGAAAATATTCATCTTATCGAGATCCAGCCAAACCCGCATCGCCGGAATACGGCTGCCTTCGATGTCGGCTTTTTGCACGCCATCAATATTCGCTATGATGGGATTGACCTGGCGGTTTAAATAATCGGTGAGTTTTTCCAGCGGCACCCCGGGGGCTTCTACGTTCAGGTAGAATACCGCATAAGGCCGGTCGGTACGCTTTACCGAGACCACGGGATCTTCCGCACCTGAGGGTAATTCAAAACGTATCTGACTTAGCCGGGTATTGAGCTCGGCCAGGGCATCTGTGCTGTTTTCGTTCAGCGCGAGCCAGGCAGTTACCGTGCTGTTGCCGGAGGTGGTGCTGGAGTCAACAAATTCAACGCCGGGCACCGAGGCCGCTGCTTTTTCTATGGTATCGGTGACAAAACCTTTCACCACTTCGGCGGATGCCCCGGTGAAGTTGGTATTGATTTCCAGTGAAGCACTTTCTATTTGCGGAAACTGCAATACCGATATTTTATTCGCCGCAAGCACACCTGCCAGACAAATAAAGATGGATAACACTATGGCGATCACCGGCTTTTGCACGAAGATGTCCATCACTTGTTTTTGGAATTGAAACTTGTCGTTCATAGCAACTCTCCCTGGTTTTGGGCAGGTGAATTGAACCGGGTTTGCACCCCAGGCCATAATTTAAAAGCCCCTTCTGAGGCAATTAACACACCGGGCTCGATACCCGAGTTAACGCTGACTTGATCGGCAAAACGGATACCCAGATCTATTTTTACCTGGTGGGCGCGATAGGCCTCACCTTCTTTTTTCAACACGAACACATAATCACCGAGTTGATCTCTTTTTACCGCCAGCTGCGGGATCAGGGTGAGATCTTGCGCAGGCCCTACCGGAAAATTAACTTTGACCAATTGGTTGGGAGTTAACGTCAGGGCCGACTTGGCTATTTTTGCCCGGTATTTAAGCTGGCGTGAATTAGTATTTAATGCCGGTGATATTGAAACTATGCTCGCTTGCGCTGCTTGTACGTCCCTGCCTTTAACGGCAATATCCACAGCTTCACCTAAGGCCAGTACCGGGTAGGTTTGCGGCACATTAAAGTCAATCCAGATAAAGTCATTATTGCCGATCAGCTCAGTGATCTGGCTGTTGCTGTCAAGATACTGGCCAATCACCAGATCATGGATACCGGCATAGCCGGAAAAAGGAGCGGTGATAATTTTCTTATCTATGATGGCCGCGATACGATCCATCTCAGCTTCGGCTTTAGCCAGCAGTGATTTTGCCTGATCTACCTTATCGTCACTGATGCGGCCACTTTGCTGCAACACCAGATAGCGGTCTAAGGTTTGACGATTTAATGCCGCATCGGCTTTCGCGGCTTTTAACAAGGCATCTTCTTCGCTGTGACTGAGCTCCACCAGTAGCTGACCCTGGCTGACTAAGTCACCCGAGCGGAAATTAAGCCGGGTGATTTTACCCGCCAACTCATTCTTGATACTGGCTTGTTCTACGGCATGGGCCTGGCCTATCAACCCTGTGGTTTGCTGATAGCGCTGCACTTGGGGATAAGTGGCTTTAATACTCATCACCGGCTCAGGCATTGCCTGGTTGTCAGCGGCGTTGGCCAAATGATGCTTAAAATAGAACAGGCTGGACAGGCCTATGGCCAGGATGCCTGAAGTGATCAGCAAAGGATTGAGTTTCATATATTCACCTGTAAATCTGGGTTAATCCTGAAAAGTTGCCGACAGCATATGACCTCAACTATACTTGAGGTCAATAACTTATTTTAAATTTGTTTTGAGATTTTTATGGCATTAACAAAAGAACTTTCGGTAGGCGAAGTCGCCAGTCGTGCCGGGGTTGCAGTATCAACCATTCACTTTTATGAGAGCAAAGGGCTTATTTCCTCTTACCGGGACAGTGCCAACCACCGCAGGTTTCATCGTGATATTTTGCGTAAAATCTCGGTGATCCGCATTGCCCAGCAGGCAGGAATTCAACTGAGGGAAATAAAGGAAGCGTTAAGTACCATACCGAATGATAAAACGGTTTCAGTTAAAGACTGGGAAAGATTGTCCACCAGCTGGCGGCAACAACTCAATGACAGAATCAACCAACTGACAGATCTTAGGGACAACCTGGATACCTGTATCGGCTGCGGCTGTTTGTCGATGAAAAACTGCAAACTTGCCAACCCGGACGACATCTTGGGCAAGGACAGTCCCGGCCCGCATATTTATCACGGCGAGCCATTAACCGATTAATTTATATGGTAAAAAATCCTTGCCGGTAAAAATTGCCTTTGCAGCCGGCAACTAACTTAGTGCCTGTAACAGCCACTGCTTAAATTTTGCAATGCTATGACTGTGAATATTGTGCTCAGGCACCAATAAATAATAACTTAAACCTGCCGGTTTTTGAGTATGCTCCACATAGTTGTATTGTGTTAACCAGCCTTGTGCCAGCGCATTTTTAACAAGCAGCGAACTCACCAGGGCGATGCCCTGGCTTGCCAGGGCCGCCTGAATAATATGATGCTCCTGGGAGAACTTCGATATCTGGTAGCGACTTTTATCCCTTGATGCGCCTTTAAGCAAAGCATGCCAGGTGAACTCGGGAAGATTGGCATTTTGCCACCTTGCTTCTAAAAGGTTTGCCATTTGTCCGGCGGCAATACTTTCAACATAACTTGGGGTGGCATACATGCCTATACTTTCAGTGACCAGATTGGCTGCGTTTTCTAGCGTGTCATCATAGACACCATATCTGATCGCAACATCTATGCTTCTGTCTTTTTCTAAGTCATCAACTTGCTCGCCTGTTTTTACGACAACCTCAATGTTCGGGTGCAATTGATTGAATTTGCTTAAATTCGGCACTAACCACATGGCAGCAAAAGAAGAGGTGGTACTGACGGTAATACTGTTTTTAGTGCTTGCTATTTCACTGACGGTATTAGTCAGCTGCTGTAAAACACTATAGGCCGTTTCGGCTAATCGTTTACCGTCTTGAGTTAATTGAATCGCCCGGGTTTTTCGCACGAACAATAGAGTACCAAGCGCTTCTTCAAGGGCTTTAATTTGATGTGAAACCGCCGTCGGCGTGACATGAAGTTCTTCAGCCGCTTTCTTAAAGCTTCCTGATCTTGCCGCAGCATCAAACACTCTGATGCTGTTCAGCGGGGGGAGTTGGGCATACACCTTTAAACACCATAGATAAGTTTTTCTCATCTATAAGCTAGTATTCCTCGTTTGTCAACAACAAGCGACAGCAGCACAATAACGCCATGAATTATTCAAACAAACGGCTGGAATAAATATGGCAACAGTATTACGTATAGACACAAGTGCAAGAAGAACAGATAACCAAGTTCAAGATTACAACTCAATTTCTAAAAGCCTGGCAGCGCACTTTACCGATAACTGGCTCACCTTAAATAGTGAAGATAAAGTTATCTATAGAGACTTAGGGTTAAATCCGCCCGAGTTTATCAGCCAGGATTGGATTGCTGCGGTATTTACCCCGGATGAAAAACGCAGTGCAGCACAAAAAGCGCTTTTGGTTTTATCCGACACCTTAATTGATGAAGTGGCTCAGGCTGACATCATAGTGATCTCTGCTCCCATGTATAACTACGGTATGCCGGCGGTACTTAAAGCTTGGTTCGACCAGGTGGTGCGCATTAATAAAACCTTTACCTTTGATTTGGCCAGGGGTGACTTTCCGTTATCACCAACGATGTCGGGGAAAAAGCTCATTCTCATTTCTTCCAGCGGCGAGTTCGGCTTTGAAGCAGGCGGGATCAGAGAAAAGATGAACCACTTAGGCCCGCATGTTAAAACGTTAAGCAAATATTTGGGCGTAGAAACCTTTTATGAGATTAAATCTGAATACCAGGAATTTGCCGATGAGCGACACCAAAAATCGCTTAACGATGCATATCACGCTATTGACGATTTGGTAAAACAGCTTGCTTAAGCTTTAGGTGATTAGCTGCAAAGGCAGATTAATGCTTTGCCTTATCTCAAGATAATGTCTTTGCAGTAAAAAATAAAAGCACGGTCATCCATTACAGCCTTAAGGCCTCGCAATAAGATGACTGTGCTTTATCAAGGGCAGGGCAGCGTGCCACATCAAGCTGAGAAGAGGCTAATATACTGCCATGCCCGATAAAAACTGCGGTTTATTGTTATTATTCGCCTTCACCCACAGGTTCGGTAGAAGTTGATAAGAATCCGCGTCCCTGCGCATAGTATACATATACCGGTTTTTCATTACGCAAGACATCCAGAACCCCTTCAAACATGCTTGAAGGCAAATGCATTTTGATCCTGCCGCCGCTTTCCGAGTCTTCCTCAAACTTCATTTCAGGATCATTAAACCTGACAAAGGCTACCGTATTACCACTACTGTCATACAATGCAATCTGCGCCCGATTTGTTTGATAGCCGTTGGGACTGCCATACATCAGCACGTGATACTTCATTACTTGTGTTGCCATAATATGTACCTTAATTTAGATTGAACGCCGGCTTATACTGCTTGCGGCATGACTGCCGGCGGATAAGACATGCCATTTAACTTTATTTTTATCGACGTATTGCCCGTACTGTCATCACAGGCTGCTATGTAGCAGACCAACAAGGGATATCCCGGGCGTAAACTGTTGTCCCTACCCTTATCCACTGTCCGGTAACAGCGCTTGCCCCGTGCATTGATACACAGAGTCGGTTTCGCTGCCGGGATGGAATCGATATGTAGCGCGGGTAACTGACTGACGGGAATGATAAATAAAACACCCGATCACCATTTTTATATAATGGCGCCGTGATAGTGGCGAGTGACCTTCATCCATGATATATCCCTGCTCGCTGGGAGAGAAATTTACAGCCTGCTGGCCGTAATCCTTAGAATTCTCTTAAAGGTAGAAGAAAATCTCTAAAGTTCAAATAAATAGATTAGTTTTTAGCAATTCAGGGAAGTTAAAGCAGGCATCCGTCCATTATTTGATAGCATGTGAGCTTTTTATTAAACACTTAATTTGGGCGGCGAGCACGACAAGATTTCGGGAGGTAGATGCAGCCATGTTAACCGAAACTTTCAGGAGCTGGCTCCCGTTTTTTATCACTTTTCAGATACAAGACATCCATCTGATTTATAAGTTTTTTTAAGAAAAGTTGTACAAATTCCCTTTCTGCATATTCACTGCATATTTCAATGATACCCTTACTTTAGCCCCCTCATGAAAATTACTATCACAATACCCAGCAAATAAAACCTGGGGATTTTGCATGATAGAGATCAACACATATAAGGCCGTTCGGCATCCTTGCCAAGCGCCATATATTTAAGGAAAGCAACCTATGAATATTTACTTAAAACTCAGGAACAATATCTTCTACCCCCTCAGTTTTTTATCGCTTTTTCTGCTGATAACAGCCAAGGAGGCATATGCTGAAACCGATATCCAGCCACAACAATTGATTGTAAACACCCTTTCAGCCAGTGAAATCAGCTTGTCGTGGCAAGCACCGCAAGACAGCGCCACTGTCAAGGAATACCTGATTTTTAGAAACGGCGAACAAGTCGCGACCACCCAAGAGACTACTTTTGTCGATACTGAGTTAAACGCCAATAGCAGCTACAGTTATTACATCGTCGCCACCGACGAGCAAAGCGCCCCGGGCGAGCCATCAAACAGCGATACGGCAACAACCCTGGTCAGCAATGATAACGACGGCTTAAATAACGGCTCGGTGATCACCCTGGTAAATTTGAACCTGCGAAATGTTTGCGGTGTCAGGACAATTGCCGATGTACCGGCAGAAAATCTGGATAGCTGTTTAGACCAAGTGATAGAGGCTTTCACCTTGAAAGAAAGCGTTGAAGATATCAGGGCCTTTGTCGCCCGCTTAAGGCGTCAGGAAGATCCTGCCCTGGTCGATCTCGGCATGCGTCTTTTCCACAGTAAGTCCTTAAGCCAGAACAATGACACCGCCTGTTCTTCCTGTCACCATCCGGCCATAGGCTGTGGCAGTGACGGCTTGTCATTACCGATAGGGGTTGATGCCGACAACCCGGACCTGCTCGGCCCGGGCCGGGCCGATGGCAATACCGTACCTTTGGTAGGTCGTCATTCTCCGCAAATTTGTAATTCGGCGCTTTGGGTTCACAGTATGTTTTGGGATCAGCGCATTGTGTTAGAAGATTTCCGCACCGATCCTGTTGGCCAGGTTTCAACCAAAGAGATCAGAACCCCCGAACGCGATGTCACCCGAAGCATGGCAGCAGAAGTAGATAGTGCCGACCCGCTAAGGCTGTTAATTGCCCAGGCACATTTTCCGGTTACCGCGGCAGAAGAAATGGGCGATACCACAGGCTTTGACTCCCCTCAGTCTTATAGAAACCATATCGCCACTAAACTCACCACCGACTGGAAAGATGAGTTTAATCAAGTATATGGCAGCGAAGACGTTACCTTTATGCGTACTGCCCGGGCGCTGGCTGCTTATGAAGCTTCCTTCTTATTTATCGACAATCCTTTCTTCGATTATGTTGGCGGTGACCGCGACAGCTTAACGGAAGATGAAAAACGCGGCGCGTTATTTTTCTATACCGGCGCAGGCTGCTCCAACTGTCATGACGGCGCCTTATTTACCCCAGACAGAACCCGTCCGCCGCTTTATCCGCAAATTGGCGCCAATGCCGTGGCTGATGGCAACAACCAGGAGCAATTTAGAATGCCGAGCCTGCTAAATGTTGGCCTTACCGCCCCTTATGGCGACAAAGGCGTATTTCCTACCCTGGAGCGGGTGATTGAACATTATTCTAATACCCACCAGTCACTACTTGATTATTATGAAAATAACGAAACCTGTGATCTGCCCCAGTTCCAGCACTTGTCGGATGAAGAATGTGAGAGCGTAGTCGGCGGAGGTAAAGAGTATATCCTGGCGAGAATGGAAACCGACGGTACCATAGATGCCCCGACCCCGAACTTTACCGAACAGGAAGTTGCCTACCTTGCCGCCTTCCTGCACTCGTTAACAGATAAAAGCGCCATGGCCGGCAGCAATGAAATCAATGCCTTAATCCCGCCAAGAGACGGCGGCCCGGACGGCAATCAGCTTGATGCCGAAGACAAGGATGGCAATCCGCTATAAGCGATACCTTGTTTTGTTGTAATAAAAGGCTTCAGTTTTGTGCTGAAGCCTTTTTTGTCATTATGTCCCGTCCTGGATAAGCCGTTTTAAAGTGAAAGTTAGCTTGTTAGCGCTGATAGAGCCTAAAACCTCAAACCCTGAGTTCATATTCGTACCAAAACAGCTTGTAATCGCCCTTACGACACAACCGGCGTACCAAAAAGTTCCGCAAAAAAATCGATGGATATCTGCTCCATATAGATGTTACTTTGCTTAAGTTTGCCATTCAAATAAACTGTTTTCATTCGTAAAGCATAACCCTTTGCTTCTTCTGTTTTGCCAGAAAACAACAAAGATTCAATCAGCATGATACCCGCCTCAAGGGTGGTATAGGCATCGGCAGCCTGTATTTTCATAAACCCTTCAAAGCATGGTCTCAGTACCTTTTCTGCTTTCTCATAGGCATTACTCCTCATATAAGCAAGCGCTATGGAACGCATAGTGCCCAAAGTATAATAATTCTCGATGCCGAACACTTCTTTTTGGATGGTTAAGTTCTTTAAATGTAAAGCCAACCCGCTTTGATAATCACCTTTCATCTGGTAAAAAGTGGCCAGGTTATTGCGCGAATGTGAGGTCTCGGGATGCTTTAGTCCCAATACCTGTTCTCTCAACGCCAGCAGCTCTTTCATTTCTTTAATGGCGCTTTCCATCAACGGCTTGTCTTTATTTTTTCGTCCTTTAACAAATTTTCCGATAGCCACATTATTCATCAGGCTCAAAGTTTCAGTGTGCCTGGGTCCTAAATGCATTTGAGCAATAGACAAGTTTTCAGTATAAAGTTCCAATGCTTTATCCTGATTTGAATGCCGGGTTACTTCACCAAGTTCGGTATAAAGCCGGATCATTTCCAAATCACTTCTTTCAAGATATTGCGATTTAATCGATATTGCCTGATTCAGGTTTTCCAGTGCTTTTTCCTGTTGCCCCAGGCCGGAGCGGGAGCGCCCCAGGGTAAATAACAAGCTTGCCTTGATATCCTGTTCATTATCATTAAAGTCATCGAGCTTTTCTTCGGCGCGGTCCAGTAAATCGACCACCTTGAGGTTCATGCTGCCTTTTCTCGGGTCAGCAGAAGCTAAGATATCGGTAATAAAGCGGTTAATGGCATTACTCTTTGCCAATTCATTTTCAGCCAGCTGTAGCGCTTGCGACTCTTTATATAAAGACCAGGAGCTGATCGCCGCCGCCGATATCAGGCTCAAAAAAACGCTCAGCGAAATAGCCACAGCCCAGCGGTTACGTTGCAGGTATTTCTTAAAAAAGTAACGCCGGTCACCGGAAACAGCCGACAAAGGATAGTTATTTTGCCATCGCTCGATATCAGCGACAAAGGCTTCCACGGAGGCATACCTGAGATCCGGCTCAAGCGCGGTAGCTTTTTGAATCAAGGCTTCAAACTCGTGGTTCAATTGCCCTTTGAGCCTTTTTGCCGTTAACCGGCGTTCATCCGCAATAACTTGCAAGGCTTGCTGAGTTAACTCAAACCCGCTAAAAACGGAAATATCGCTTTGTTTTTGCCGCAGCAATTCATCCAATGTCAGTCCTTCACGGGCGAAGGGCTGTGAGCCGGTCATTAACTCGCACAGCAGCAACCCCAGGGCATAAATATCTGAGCGGACATCGGCCTTTTCATCCCCCTGCAATTGCTCCGGGCTCATATAGGCAGGGGTACCCAGGATACTCTGGGCTGAATGCACATTTTTTATTTCGTCGGGGTCAGAGGTTTGAAAATGCCCGGCAATGCCAAAGTCGATGATCTTCGGCTCTCCCTGGTCATTTACCCGGGTGATCAATATATTCTGGGGTTTAATATCGCGATGCACAATCCCCTTTTGATGGGCATATTGTATGGTATTGGCGATCTTAATAAACAACTGTATCCGCTTGCTGATCGACAAACGGTTTTCATCGGCATAAGTAATGAGATCAACCCCCTCGATAAGCTCCATAACAATGAATGCATGGTCATCGGCGGTAGTGCCGGCATCATAAATGTGGGCAATATGGGGATGTTTAAGTTGCGCCAGAATATTCTGTTCGTATTGCTGTTGTAAGACATTGGAATAGGCCAGCTTTTGCCGCGAGAGCTTGATCGCCACCTGATGCTCGAACTGCTCATCGTCACGACGGGCTTTATACACGACCCCCATGCCGCCCTCACCAATCACCTCAGTGATCAAATAACGGCCGATACGATCTCCGGCATCAAGCTCAAGTTGGCTATTTAATAATTGATGGGCATTTTTGAGTACCAGGGTGCGCAAACCCGGCTGGTCTCCTTGTCCAGCCTCCGCATCCAGCAGCTTTTTCACTTCAGATTTCACCAGTAGCGGTTCATCCAGAGCATCCAGCGCTGACATTTGTTGTACCAAAGGCAATTCGATAATTTGCTCGAAGTGTTGCTTGATCTTTTTCCAGTTATTACTGTCCATGTATTGTTAATCTTGTTATTTATTGTTGATAGGGGGTTGGCCGCCAGGTGCCAGACCGCTGCGTAACTAGTGCTGACACCTTAACCAGGCCTGCGCCACCCGGATTTCCCTTTCCACTGTCGATAATGAAAGTCCGGTCACGTCGGCCACTTCGGGATGGGTTAAGCCACCAAAGATCGACAGCTCCAGCATATTGCACGCCCGCTCGTCGAAAGCGGTGAGTTTATGTAATAAGTCATCCAGAACTATCAGCTCTTCCGTCGCCTGATGATGGGGCAGGGAATCTTCATCGAAAGTCATCTGGTCTTGCAGCGACACCCGCTTTTGGGCATTTTTCCGCTTGGCATGGTCGACCAGAATACGGCGCATGGTTTTCGCGGCAATGGCCATAAAGTGCTTTTTATCTTGCCAATCGACATCCACTTGCGCCAGACGCAAAAAGACTTCATTAACCAGCGCCGTTGCCTGCAGCGTATGGGAAGTGTTTTCCCTGGCCATATATGCCCGCGCCAGCCGGTGCAACTCTTGAACGATTAAGTCATCCAGTTCCAGTTTGGCGGCTTGATTGCCGTATCGCCAGTGGTGGAGCGTTTGTGTAATGAGGGTAGTGACATCCTGGGTCATAAAAAAACATATTCCGTTAAACAGGGCGGTAGTATATCAGTTCCAGATAAGCGATTAAATTGCCTAAACCGATTAAGAACAACAAATAGCCGATTAAATTTCATCATATCACGCGAAACTCCCTCGAAAGTGCAAAATTTCACCGGCTGAAAAGTTTTTTCATTTTTTTTGAGGGGATTTCTGAAGTTCTTTCGCTTTAACAGGTGAACGATTCAGATAAATACACATTAAGGAAATATCTATGTATAAACTTGTTCGTAGGCATCCTTTGCCAGCTGCTGTTGCCCTGTCTCTGGCAGCCGGCTCATTTTCAGCCGCTGCGGCTCCAGCCTATCAATTACCGTCAACCGATTTAAAAAATGCGATGTCTGAGACCCTGAGCTCGGCGACATCGAACTCGCTGAGCCAAACCGGCGACACCATGCGCTACCAGCTCGACAGTTTTAAGGCAGATATTACCTGTTTCAACGGCTGGGTGGATATCTCAGATCAATACAGCAGCCATAATGCCTACTATCAGTGTGAAGGTTCGGTGCAGTTTTCGCCGGTTGCCGGAGATTTAGAAGGAATCATAGGGTTTACCGTCAATAGCTACCAGGTCATTATCTCTGACAACGGTGAATTCTTCGGTGAATTACGGGAGATTCCTAACCTGGGTTTCGACGGCGCCAATTTGCTGACCGACAATATGAGCGGCAGCCGCTTTGCTTTTGCCGTGGCCAAGGGCGCGATCTTAAACGATTACGCCAAGGTTAAAGTTGGCTTACCCGACAACCGCATCATGGCCTTTTTCGATTTATCTTATACCGACGGCGGTAAGATGGCATTAACCGACTCAATCGAAGCCTCGGTTGGTAGCAACTCTGCCAGCTTTAAATTTGTTTTAGACTGGAAAGATCCGCTTTACTATTTTGAAACCAACTTATTTACCAAAGGTGCATTAAGTTCCAGCCCGGTGCAGCTTACCTCACAAGGGCTTTCTTATCACGGCCGCCTGGGATTTGACGCCGATTATCCTTTATGGGATGGCAACAGCTGGCAGGGGGCAACGTTCAACGGTCAGCACTGGGAAGTCAGCGATAACTTTGATTCGGAAAAATTCAATCAAGACGGACATTTAGTTCTTGGCGGTAAGGTTAAATTTACCCCGTACCCCATTTCTGTCGATGGCTTGTTCAACGTTGACTTTGACCAAAACAACGATGGCCTGGGCGGCGGGCAAGGTTTTAACGACAAAGTGTCCAAGAAACTGACAGAGCTGGCTTCAGATACCCAGCTTGCCGGTAACGGCACCTTGGCAGTAGATCTGGGCGATGTCTCAGGCATTGGCTTTTCAATGAACCTGGGAAAAGGCTCAGTTAATTTTAACACCGCCAAAAAATCATTCTCATTTTGGGCAAATAGCCTGGATCCACTTGAAGGCGGCATTGCCGGGAACTGGATAAAAAAACTGCTCAAAGGCCTTCAAACACCTGACGTGCAGATCTACGGTCATATGGATATCGACGACAACGGCCTTTCCAGCTACGACAGTTTCTTTAAAGCAGATCTTTCCCACCACGGTTTTCTCTTAAAAGGTTCACAAAGCATGAACTACAAGACACCGGGTGTAAAAGACGGTTTTACCATGGATGGCCACTTTGGTTACAAAGGCGCTGATATTGGCTTTACACTGGAAGCGAGTGAGCACTCTTGTAACACCACCATAGACACCGGTATTAACGTGAACATCGCAGGCCACAACCTGGGCAGTGCCTCTTTTGATTTGTGTCAGGCCGTTGATAACTCATGGATCCCCGTTTCCGGCATAGTCAATGTTGCCGGAAATGCCATTAACGTTATCGGCAACACCAGCGCAACAGCCGTCGATACTTTATCGTCAGAAGCACATCAAACAATAACCTTAGTTAACGGCAGGGTAGAAGAAGCCACGGTAGAATTAAAAGAGGCCGGGGTAACCGTTAAAAATGCCGCGATGAAATATGGCAACAAAGCACACAGGTTTGTTATGGGAGACTTAAACTATGCGTCAGGGACACATTTCGCACAAAAGTTTAGTAGCTACATAGCTAAAAACGGCTTAAGCACCGGAAACTTATCGCTCGGCGGCGGCGGCCTCATCAAATGGAAAACCTTTAAAATATACGGTGACGGTAAATACCGTGGCGAAGTTAATGGTAGCAATGCTGCCGCAAAACACGAAACCCAGCTAAAAGTGGAGTTCTGTGCGAAAGTAAAGGTTGCCGGTAAAGGCAAGAAAACCTGTAAAACAGATCATTTGGACACCATAACCGGTAACCTGGATGCAAATGGTTGCTTTTCAACACCTGGCATGAATAAATCATTTAGTTTGTTAGGCATTAAGGTTAAATTCCCTATTCCGTCTAAGAAATTTTGTATGTTCTAAACCGCGAGTTGTATTGCAAAAAACACAGCCTTGGCTGTAATGCCGGTCAGTTAAGCGCTGACCGGCTTTTTTAGCATGTTGGGGCAACTTTTTTCACCGTGGAGCAGTGATTAAGTTTGCTGCTATTCAACTGCCTGGGAACGGCTCCCGGTAATAAGAATGGCAGGACGACTAATCTCCTTTTTAACAGGGTTTGCACGGAAAACAACGGTTCAAATTTATCCTCAAAAAAAGACCAATTCACTATTGATTTCCTCCTGAATTGGTCTTTCCTTAATAATGCTATCCCAGTCTTAAAAGAGAGCATTTATTGCAGCAGTTCTTCCAATGAACAGCGGCAATAACAGGCGTTACTACCAAGCAAAAGTAGTAACTTAAGTCGCAACCCCTGAGTGGTAGGACACTCAGAGGTCGCTAACCACAACGAACTCAGCGGAGTAAGTCATGGCTAAATGTCATCATACGCCAGAGCCAGCCTCGGCAAAAGTAAAATATCCCATTTATCGGCAACTTACCGTACAAGAGACGGTTTGCAACACGGCAACAAAAACCCGCGGCATAGGCATTAACTATGTGCCGGTCAAGCTTGAGCCCTGTGTGATACTCAGGGGAAAATGGCTGCGGTTGGCCGGTTTCCCGGTCGGGCAAAAGATCAGTATTGCTGTCAATCAGGCAGAGCTGGTCATCACACCTAAGCAGGAGGAGGCAAAGCTGTCGGCTGAAAACTAAATCAGGGCTTTATTAAAAAGCCACAAACTAAACTGCTGTGCCTTAAAGCTGGTACAGCAGTTTTATCATTCGGGATAAGGCTGATGAATATTGCTGGCTGATGCCGGACAAACCAGCCAAAAAAGTTACTTAACCCCATTTATGCTTGACCACGTAAACTTGGACTGATGTGTGGCCAAAACCAGTTGGCCACTTCAATGCGATTACTATTAAAGTAAGCTCCGAATAATCGTCAATACTCTTAAACGAATAATAATAACTGAACGGATATTTAGGATGAAAAAAATACTGCCAACAAAGTTTTATTGGCTTTGGGGGCAGGTTTTGGTTTAGCCGTGAGTTCCGTTGACCATTCTGCGCCTGATTGTGAATACCTAACTTATCAATACGAGCATGGCACAGGTGAAGAAGCAAGAGAGGCATGTCGCCTTTGCTCTTTTGGCTGCAATTTTCCATAGATCCTGCCTGCGCTATTGCTCTGGCTGTCGTACTACTTTTAAATGACTTTTATCATTAATCGATTGATTATTTAATACTAAAAACTGGACAGCCTAAAATTAATTATATCGTCGGCCTAGTTTTTGGGGATATGATTTTTAGCTGTTCAGCTTTGCAGGCCGTAGACTGAGGCGCTTGATTTTAAGGCGCTTCAGCCTTAGCGAAACTTTCGTACTGCTGGACTTCAAACCCCTAACCTAATTCAAAGGTGGTAATACCGAATACTTTATCATTGGCGATATCAGGTAAACCCTTTTGGTACATTCGTGCAGTAGCGAAAATAACCTTCATGCCTGCACACTCCGCTAAAGTCACCGCATCTTTATTAATTTCGGGCACATCTAGCAGCACGGTCTCTCCTTCAATATCGGTTTGCACAGCGTTTAACAACTGCTCTGCCACATCGGCGTTGTCCGCAAATAGAGGACCAATTTTGTAGCCTTCAACACAACGCCGCCTGACAATATATCCTTGAAGAACATCATCAACACGGTATACCAAAGACATTCCTTCGGCTTGTTCAAGCCACTCTTTCAGGAAAAGTTCTCTAGGGGCAGGAAAGCACTGACGGTCATAGGCTAAAAGCTGTGCCAAGTCTTCACGATTCACAGGTTTGATCGCTGCGGAATTAAATTTTTTATTGGCTGCAATCAACTTATAACGGCGATTTTCATAATAGGGTACATAACCTATACGCTGATAAATTTTGACATTCTCTAACACGCCATCAATGCCGACGTTCCGGTCACCACAATAGGCTAAACGGTGTTGTGTGAGAGCTAACCCATAACCCTTGCCGCGATACTCGGGCGCTACAATATACAAGCCACAAAAAGCAAAGTGTTCATCATACACAGTGGCGCTACCCACAGCGACTGCTTGACCACCAACTTCGCCAACGAAAAAGCCACTGGGATCAGCCTGGTGAAATAGGGCAGCATCGTAGCGGCCAGGGTTCCAGCCTTCTCGTTCAGCCCAATTGATTGCCAGACCTAATTCTTCAGCGTTCATTGTACGAATAGATAGTGTTGTGTCCGTCATCATTTACCTCGCGATGAATAATTGAAGTGCCCTTAATAAAATACCGTCAGCCAAAGTGTTTCAACCTCGAAATCAGTCCAGGCAGGCCTGCATTTTGTAGCAGTTACTATAGCAGGAGATAAAACTGAGTGTAATAACAAGATCATCCTACAGCCGGCGATTAAAGAGGTCCTGCGTTTAGATTACGAGACAATTCTACTTTTAGCTTCAATTATTTTTTTGGGGGATTACCGTCTTGCGCTTGCTTATGTACTTTTTGACGGCTCCGGTAAGGTGATAGGCAACTATTTAACTGTAATATTTTCCTTGGTAAAAGTTTGCTTAAATCCCCCAGATAATTGAGTATAATCAAAGCTTAACCAAGCCAGGACAACCTTGTTTGCTTAGTGCGCTACTGGTTTTGAAAAAGGAGTTCTCTATGACTGAAAGTTTTTATGCTTACTGCGGCCTGCTGGCATCCGTCTGGATAGTGTTCGGTGTCTTTATTGCCGCAAAGCGTTACCAGGGTTATAACCATGCCAAACAGTTTTGCAGCGAACTGGGCGCAGTCGGCAGCCCCACAGAAAAATTTTCACCACTCATCAATAATTATCCCCTGGGTGTTTTATTTTGTCTTTTTGGTTACTACTTGATTGCATCGGCTACGCATTCGATATTGCTGATGGCGATAGGGGGACTGGTGATTGTCCATGGTTTAGGGACCTTAGTCGCCGGTTTTTTTCCTATGGACGCCGATCCCTACACCAAAAATCCAACAACGGCGTGTAAAATACATTCTTGGGCAGGTTTTATCATGTTATTGTCGCTCTACATTGCGCCGATTTTAGCCCTGTTCGAATCAAGCTTTACTCTCTATTTCAAACTCTTTTCCCTGGCCTGTTTTCTTTTATCTGTCTATTTCACCGTTACCCTGGCAAAAGCAATTAAAAAACAGAGTAATCCCGGCACCCATCAAAGACTAGGGTATGGTGTACAACTTTTCTGGTTGTCTGGCTTATCCATATTAGTGGCGCAATAAAAACCGGCAGTGACTGTCTATAGGAAAATCCATGAATATAAGAGTATCGACCGAGCAGGATAAGCAAGACATTTTCCAGCTTCATCGGGATACATTTGAAAAAGATGAAGCTGAGGCCGTCGCCCAACTGACGCTTGATCTGCTTGAGGATAATACCGCCTTACCCCTACTTTCTTTAGTTGCGGAGCAAGACGGGGAAATTATCGGCCATATTCTTTTTTCATCGGCATCCGTTGAAGGAACAGATATAGGACAGGGCTATATACTCGCCCCGCTTGCAGTGCAAAGTAATCACCAGGGGCGTGGCATCGGCACGGCGCTTATTCATAAGGGGCTTGAAACCCTCAAAGCGCGCCATGCCTGCTTTGTGTTGGTGCTCGGAGATCCTAAATATTATTCTCGGGTCGGTTTTACAGCAGGGCACGGCATCAGTCCGGCTTATGAGTTGGCGTATCCCCAAGCCTGGATGGCGCTGGAATTAAAAAAAGATGCACTAAAAAATATTAAAGGTAAAGTTCAATGTGCAAGATCACTCAGTCCGGCACAGTTTTGGTAACGCAGCCCGCTGCCGACAACAGGCACATAAAAACAGTCAGGCATATCTGCCGGCATTTACACAACAAACAAGACTCACGGAGGTTTAACTAATGTACGGCTTATTACTTGCGCTACACTTGCTGGCGGCCACAATCTGGACCGGGGGTCATATTGTGCTATCCATGGTGATCTTGCCAAAAGTACTCAAGCAGCGCTCGCCGGAGCGACTGTTAGACTTTGAGTCCGCCTATGAAAAAATCGGCATGCCGGCGCTGGTCATCCAGGTAGTAACAGGCCTGATGCTGGCGCATCACCTGCTGCCCGATGTCGGTTTATGGTTTGATATGTCTAATCCGGTAGCCCATGGCATTGCCGCCAAATTAAGCTTGCTGGCCCTGACGGTAATGTTCGCGTTGGACGCCAGGTTCAGGGTGATTCCGAAACTCTCTGAAGACAACCTGGTTGATATGGCGCTGCATATTATCCCGGTAACCCTTTTTTCGGTGCTGTTTGTCCTTGCGGGGGTTTCCTTCAGAGCCGGTTGGCTGGCTTAAATACAAAGTCGTTGTCAGTTCTTTGTTAAACACTTACCAACAAAAAGAAGACATCTGCACTTATTATTGAGCCAGATTAATCGAAGCTGCGGCTTGCTCCAGCAGGGCCGGGCGGATACCGCTGCCGGATAACACTATTTTAGCGGCATCAAGAATTTGCCCGGACAGGCTGCCTTGTCTGTCCCGGCACCAGCGCATTAAAGTCCCCGTAACCGCGTCTATGGCTATAGTCGCTATAAGTTCAGGATTACCCTCTTGATTATTCTGCCAGCCGTTATCCGGTAACTTTTTTAATGCCGTGGTGATAATTTCCTTGGTTTTGGCCACTTCTTGCTGGTCAAATTTGAGCAAAGGGGTCAACTCCCGGGTATATTCGCACTTGTAAAACGACACGGTAAACAAGGCGATTAATTCGGGAGATTTCTCCACCTCGCTGGCGTAATACGCCAGCGATTGAAATAACCCGCTCAGGGGCTCCGCCGCCTGTTCGAGCATATTGGTGGCTTGTTCATCCAAAGGCTGTGAATAGGCTTCGACTATGGCTTCAAAAATTTCTAGCTTGTTTTTAAAGTGCCAGTAAAACGCCCCCTTAGTGACTCCGGCCGCCTTGGAAATATCATTGAGCGTGGTGTGGGCAACACCATGCTCGCTGAAATGCATTAAGGCGGCGTGGATCAGGGTTTTACGGGTACGTTCTGCTTCTTCTTTCGTTTTTCTGGCCATAATCTGTATTGTCAGGGGCAGGCGTTAAGCCGGCCCGGTTTGCTGCTGGTGCGAGACTAACATATACATTGTCGGAATGACAATCATGGCCACCACGGTTGATGCCAGCAGGCCAAAGATGATCGCCATGCAAAGGGGAAACCAGATGGGATCGCTATAAGCCAGCGGAATAAGCCCGACCATAGTGGTAACCGTTGTGCCTAAAATAGGCCTCAATCTGTCTGCCGCGCCGCTGGCGCAGGCTTCCACCAGGGGCTTGCCGTCATCTATATGATTGTTCATGGTATCCACCATCACAATGGCGTTATTGACCACTATGCCTACCAGGGCAATCAAACCTATCATCGCCGGGAAGGAAAATGCGATGCCGAACAGCCAGAAACCGGTGAAGGTGCCGATCAAGGCTAAAGGTATAGTGATCAATACCACCAGCGGCAGTTTAAAGGAGTTCAGCGCCAGGGTAAGCACGGCAAACACCATAAAGATGGCAACAGCAAATACCATACCGGCAGCACCGTAGGTTTCTTCCGAACTTTGTGCCTCACCGGCAAAGTGATAGCTATAACCCTGGGGCCAGTTTTGTTCGAAGGTTTCCATGCTGGGTTGCAGGCGCTGAATGACCTCGCCGACGGTAATGCCTTCGAGTTTACCTTTTACCGTAATTGAGCGTTGGGTTTTGTTATGGGTAAAAACCGGCGGCGTTTCACTCAATTCATAATCCGCCAGGTTACCTCCCGGCACCAGGTGTCCCTGCGGACTGAAAATATTAATCAGGCTGATCTCCGCCATAGATCTCGGGCCGCCTATCTCTTCACCCCGGCTTTCCCAGTAGGTGCTTAAACGAATTTTTAAATCGTCCTCAATCCCGGCAATCTTAAATTTACCGTATTCGTCTGCTTCTGTGGCAATACGCAACTGGCTGGCAAAGTCCTGCTCTGTGATGCCGTGGAAGTTTAATGCTTCGGCATTGGCAATCACCCTGACCTGGCTTTTCCACGGGCCCAGGTTGTTACGAACATCGGTGACTCCTTCGATAGCGCTCAACTCGTGCTCTACCTGCCGGGCAATTTCGCTCAGGGTTTCCATGTCTGCACCCTGCAACACCAACTGCAAGGGGTCGTCACTGCTGGAGCCGCCCACTTCGGGTTTAAACAAGACCGTGATCCCGGGTACATGATACAAGGTTTGCTCCAGTCCCTGCCTTAAGCTTTCAACATATTGATAACCCAACTTATCCCGCTCGCCTTTAGGTACAAACAAGGCAGAAAAACCTATCAGGTTAGGGCTTTCGTTAAGGGAGAGCTGTTCGGTGATGGAGCCGACGGCGCGCGGGCTCTTTTTCCCCACGTACATGGCAACATTTTCAAAAAAGGGCTGCTGCCTGAGGTAGTCACCGGCGAGTTTGGCCACTTCACGGCTTTTCTCCAGCGGGGCATCCGGTGCCAGCTCTATGGTGATCGCCAGGTTACGGCCATCCGCCTTGGGATAGAGCAGGGAGGGCAGGGTGGTAAACAAATAGATGGACACCAGCCAGACTCCCAGCACTGCCATCAGCCAGCTTAGTGCCTGTTTACGGCTTTTCAGGGCATTTTTCAGCAGCCAGGCGCGCAGCTTGCTGCCGGCCAGTCTGGCAAAACGGTCAACCTGGCTGGGACCGGCATTGTCGGTATTTTTCAATAAAAATTGCGACAGGGAAATACAGATCACAAAGGCAATGATATAGCTGAAGATCAGACACAAGACAGCAGTGATCGGGATCAAACGGATAAATTTACCGTCGATACCGCCAATGGCCATCATAGGCGCCATCGCCAAAATGGTGGTGAGCTGGCCGGAAAATGCCGGCATGGCATAGGTTTTTACCGTTGCCATGGCGGCATCGGCAAAAGACATTTTTTTCTCATAAAGATGATCATGCATGCCTTCCATTACCAGGATAAAGACATCCACCAGCATACCCAGCGCCAGGACCATGCCGATGATCACCATAGTATTTAGGGTATAACCCAGCATCCCCAGCACCAGCAGTACCCCGAGGAAGGTAAGCGGAATTGCCAGCCCGGCAATCAGGGCTTCGCGCCAGGTCAGCAGTACCATTAAGATAATAAACACCGCCAGCATCGCCTGCCAGATATTGTTGAAAACGTTGTTAAATGACTCTTCGATGATCTCGCTTTCATCGCTGATGACGGCGGCCTTAAGCCCTTTCGGCCAGAAACTTTGCTGTTCGAACTCAGCCATCAGGGTTTTAACTTCATTGATCAGGGTAATGGTATCGACCCCGGGACGTTTTTTCACGCCAAGGGATACCCCCTGGGTGAACTGTGAGCCATGCTGGGAAAAGTAAGTTTCCGACTTTACCTTGTCCAGTCCCTTATATACCAAAGCAACTTCTTCCAGGCGCACCACACGGTTATCGCCCATACGGTAGACCGGCAAGGCCCGTAATTTTTCAATACTGTCGAAACGGCCCGCCAGGTACAGCTGGATAATGGTTTCGCTGTTGTCAAATTCGCCCCAGCTCATATCCTGGTTGGCTTCTTCGATACGCTGGCGCACAATATTGGGGGAGATACGCAGGGACTGTAACCTGTGGGGCAGCAGGCGCACATGTACGCTGGTTTCACGATAGCCGCCTTTTTCAACTTTTTTTACCCCGGATTGCGCTTCCAGGCGTTTTTCGATGCGTTTTACTACCTGGCTAAAAGCGTAGTCGTCAAGGTCGCCGTAGAGCATATATTCGATCACCGGCGAGTCATTAACGGAAACCTGCTCTATCAGCGGTTTCTTTACCGCCTGCGGGAATTCCGCCTGACCTTCATCTACTTTGGCGCGCAGCTGTACCATGGCATCGGAAATAGAAATATCGGTATTAAACTCTACCGCAATGATGGCAAAAGAATATTGCGAGCCGCTTTGCAGCTTTTTCAAGCCCTTTAAACCATTGAGCACATCTTCTAACGGCTTGGTGACTTCTTTTTCTATTTGCTCTGCGGCGGCCCCCGGCCATTCCACCGTGATAAGCGCCTGGGGAATTTCCAGATCCGGGTTGTTTTCTTTCAGCATGGCGTTATAGGCCAGTACGCCGCCCAGCAGCAAGACCCCCAATAATAAGGAGGAAATAACTTTTTCGACAAACAACTTATAGGCAAAAGAAGACTTATTCATGCAAAGACTCCTGCACCAGACGTACATCGCTGCCGTCCACCACTTTGTGCTTGCCTTCGGTGATCACCTGCATGCCGGTACTGAGACCACGGGTGATTTCCACCTGGTTCAGATCCTCGATACCGGTTTGTACTGCCACCAGTTCGGCTTTATTCTGCTCTGTTACCGCATAAACATAAGGTTTATTGTTGCGGGTCACGATAGCACTGTTGGGCACCAGGGTGACATTTTCTTTTTTATCCACCATGATCCAGGCGGTAACATGCATACCGTCTTTTAATAGTCCGGCACCCGAGCGGGTATGTACTTTCACTTCTATCGCCCTTTGCTCCAGATTAATACTGGGGCTGACGGAATAGACAACACCTTGGCTCACCTGATTGCCGCTAAAGCCGCTTTTTGCCGCCGCCAGCAGTTTCGCCGGACTCCAGCTGAGAAATACCGCCTGGTTTTCCTGTAACTTGTCACCGGCATAATAGGGAACATTAAGGGTGACTTCATACTCCCTGGTATCAACAACGACCATGGCAGACGAGGCTTCCCGCTGGCGGTCACTGGTGGCTGCCGCCGGACCGCCCCAATAATCCCCCTGGCGTACGTTGACCTTACGCAGCACCCCGTCAAAAGGGGCAAAAATACTGGTTTTTTCCAGGGCAACCTTAGCCTGGTTCAGCTGGGCAAGGGCCGATTTTTCCTGGCTCCTGGCCGCAGCCAGCTCGGCTTTGGCGGTGGTTAACGATTCTTTGGCATTTAACAGTTCGGTACGGGAAGCCTCATATTTTTCTTTTGGGATCAGCTTTTTTTTCCAGACAGACTCGTTACGGGCAAAGCTGTTTTTTGCCAGCTGCAGGTTATTTTCCACCTGTTTTAACTGAGAGTCCGCCTGGGCAATGCGCAGGCGGGCGGCATTTAAAGCGGCTTCGAATTCACGGACCGACTCGATATCGGCCCTTTCGTCAACCCGGGCAAGTAACTGGCCGAATTTCTCCCCAGCTTTAGGGCCATAAACCCGGCTACCGGCGCGCAGCGGGATCTGGTTATCGTCACTGGCGATAAAGGTGATTTTGCCGCCTTTTTCAAAGCTCAGGTATTCACGGCGAATGCCCTGTGCGACCCCTTCACTGAAAGCCCAGTCATAGACAGTACCCGTTTCTACTGCAACCGCCCGTACCGGCTGACGCTTGACTTGCGATGCTGAAACTGAGCTAAAAGCGGTGCAGCTTAAGAGCATACACAAGAGATAGTTTCTTAGCCTGAATGTTCGGGCCGGGAAGGTAGTTAAGTAACGCTTACCTGGATTTTTTCGTTTTGACATTATACATACCATCGAGAATGTTTATTTTGGCGGGATTTTACATACTCCTTGGTATGTATGCAACGAATTGTTTAAATTCCATGCAAGCGGGGGGAGGTTAATGGCTACAAATCGACCGCCCGGCAAGGCTTCCAAGCGCAGCTATGTTTTGCAACACCAGCTGGCTTTTGACTTTTTTCTGAATAAGCCGAGCCAGCATCAGCTTTAAAAATGATGCTTTGTAAGCTTTACAATAAAAATTTGTTGTATTATTGTGAAATTTCAGGGAAGAGCGCAGTAGCAAAATGAATTAGGAAAATTGACTTTTGTTTTCTGTCCCTGGCTAATGTTAGTAACAATGAAAGGATTTATTTATGAAAACAGCATTAAAAAAAGCCGCTGCTATAGCGGTAGCAGCTTTATCATTTTCGTATGCTTCTCATGTATATGCAGGCTATCTACTTACGATTACCTATTACTCAGACGCCAGTTATTCTCAGGTTGTCGGCGAAATGTTTATAAATCAATGCCGTGGCGACATGGAGACGATTACAGGAACCGTAACGTCTTATTATAGGGTCACCAGAGGTGCTGCTTGCGGCTTCATCAATTAAAAATACTGTCCCAGATTTTAACGGGCAGCAAGTTTACCCATAGCTTCGGTCTATAACCGGAAAAACCACTTAAGCCAGTAATACTAAATTGCTGGCTTTTTATTAACTGCTTTACGGGCAGTGTCACTATCCGGAGATATATTGCCAAACCCGGCAATTGAAAATTTAATCTTATTAGGCCACACTAGAGCAAAACAATAACAGGTTGAATTTCTTATGTTAAAAAAAATCGCGTTAGTAATAGTCACTATCATTGCCATTCCTCTGGTAATGGCGATATTTGTGAAAACAAGTTATGACGTTGAAAGGGAAGTGGTGATTAATAAACCTAAGGATCAGGTGTTTAACTATATTCGTTTCCTGAAGAACCAAAATGAGTTTAGTAAGTGGGCTAATATCGACCCCAATATGACCAAGAGCTATCGGGGCATTGACGGGGAAGTCGGTTTTGTTTCCGCCTGGGACTCTCAACACGAGGAAGTGGGCACGGGTGAACAGGAAATCGTCGCCATACAAGACGGTCACCGCATCGATTTTGAATTAAGGTTCCTTAAACCCTTTGAGGCAACCGAGCCCGCCTATATGATCACCGAAGATGTTTCCGGTAACCAGACCAAAGTAAAATGGGGCTTTAGCGGCCATATGGACTACCCCATGAACCTGATGTTTTTGTTTATGGATTTTGAAAAAATTATCGGTGACGATCTGCAAACCGGCCTGGACAACCTGAAAGAAATTCAGGAGAGCCGGTAGCGCTGACTGATTTTTTCGGGCAGCCAACTATGCCTGCTCTGTGTCTGCCCGGTAACGATTCAGCCGGGCTAACCTTGTTGTAAAAAGCGGGCTGCGGCCCGTTTTGTGTTTTATCAGCGCATCACTGGCGGGTTGTGTATCAGCTAATGTTCGGCACGGGAGTTTTAATGAAACGGCTTTTTTGGCTAATAACGGGGATTTTTTTACTTTGCCTTACAGTCTACGGACTGCAAAGCGGACAAGCACAAACTCCGCAAACCTCAGCCCATTCGTTTCACACTTCCGCCCATTCAATCCCGCACTCTTTGCCTCAGCTAAAACAGCGGCTGGAGCTTTTGCTGGCGCTGGAAAAAATTCCCGGCCTGCAAATAGCCTTGTTTGATGAACAGGGGATTTATTGGCAGCAGGCCCTGGGAACACGGGATATAGATAAGGCGTTACCGGTAGAACAAGAGACCCTGTTTCGGGGCGGCTCAACCACTAAAACCTTTATCGCCCTGGCCATTATGCAGCTGGCCGGACAGGGACGGCTGACTTTGCAGGACAAGCTTACTGACCTGGCGCCGGAGGTCAAAATAGAGAATCCCTGGCAGGCCACACATCCGGTAAAACTGGTGCATCTGCTGGAACACAGCGCCGGGCTGGATGATATGCACTTTCGCAATATCTATAATACTTCCGATCCCGGGATCAGCCTGCTCGATGCCGTCAACCGGGATGCAGGCGCTTTAAAAGTGCGCTGGCAACCCGGCACACGGCATGCCTATTCAAACCCGGGTTATGGCGTACTGGGCTATATCATTGAAAAATTTTCCGGCCAGAGTTTTGAGCAATATATCAGGCAACATATTTTGCAGCCGCTGGCGATGCAGCACTCCACTATGGGGCCATCGTCCAGCCATCAGCAGAAGTTAAGCCAAGGGTATAGCGCCGGGAAAGCCGTGCCTTACCGGGATATTTATCTGCGCTCTGCCGGCAACATACAGACCCGGGCATATGAGCTGGCCTTGTTCGGCCATTTGCTGTTAACCCGTAACCGGCAAAATATCCTGGCGGATATCAGCGCTGCCGATATCTTGCAAATGGAACAACCACGCACGACTTTGGCTGCCCGGGCAGGTCTTAATTACGGTTATGGCCTGGGGCTTTATTCCAGCAGCCAGAGCCGGCGGCCCTGGTTAGGACACGGCGGCGCCATCGCCGGATTTTTAGCCGCATATGGTTATTCGCCGGCAATCGGTCAGGGTTATGCACTGGTCGTCAACTCCGACTCTGCGCATATTCATACCCTGCTGACACTCATCACCCGCTACCTGGCAAAAGATCATCCTCCCGGCAAGCAAATACAAGTTGCCGGTATTGATGCTGAGATCGGCGGCTACTACCGTATGGTGAATAACCGCAATGAAATTTTTGCCGGTCTCAGTTATCCCTTAGATACCATCATTATTGAGGCACGCGACAGCGAAATAGATCTGATACCTGTTATCGGCGAAGGGGAGAGGTTGCTGCATGTGGGGCAGCAACAATTTCGTTTGCCGGGCAACAGCCATGCCAGCGGGGTTTTTATCAAAGAATCGGTTGACGGCAAAGTATTCGTGTTTGACGGTCAATATTATGCTAAGTCAAGCGCCTTTGCTGCCTGGGGTATACCAATTATGCTGGCATGGGCCTTTTTTGCTGTGCAGCTTACCCTGTTGTATCTTCCCTATTGGTTGATAAACCATACTTCGGGTAAACTGCCCGGAAAAGGGCGGCTTAGCCTGCGCTTATATCCTGCCCTGGCAAGCGTGTCTTTGGCTATAGTGATGATGGCCTTATTTTGCTTGTCTCCCGAAGAGGCGGGACAACTGAACTGGCAAACACTGTTTATCTGTATCTTTACTCTGGTGTTTGCCATTTGTTCCTTGTTGGGATTATTGCAACTTGTAAAAATGTGGCGGCTTGAACCCCATTCTGGCGCCAGATATTTTTCCCTGATTTCTGTATCCGCCCTGGTGATGCTGACGGTTTACGGTTGGTATTTTAATTATATCGGCTTAAGTTTATGGTCCTGGTAGGCCGGGAAACGGGTTAAAATAACCGCATTTGGACTTTGCGGGCAGCTGCAATCACATTTTTTCGTCTCAGCTCCTTAATTTTTGCCACCTCCTTAAAAGACAACTTAAAACAGGTGCTTACATGTTTTTAACAGGCTGTTTTTAAACCTTATAAATCTATAATTTTTCTATTTTAAGCAATATCTAGCTTTTTTATAGGATTTTCCAGCCCGGCTTTTTCATGCTTGTGCTCTCTTTAAAAAAGGAAGCTCAAATGAAAGTAAACAAATTATTTATTGCCCTGTGTTTATCTGCAAACAGCTATGCGCTTTATGCCGGCGGACCGATAGAGCCTGTAATGGTCACCATTCCTGCGGGAAGTTTCGAAATGGGCTCTATGGATTATAACAATGCCCAGCCTCTACATAAGGTTGATATGCCAGAATTTAGCATGGGTAAATATGAAGTCACAGTGAACGAGTTTCGTCAGTTTATCCGGGCTACCAACTACCCGGCATCAAAGGAGTGCCGACACGAGTTAAACGGCTGGTTCAGACCCGGCTCTAAAGGCAACTGGGAAACCAATGCCTTAAATACCAGTGAATACCAGCCCGTAGTCTGCATTACCTGGCAGGACGCCAACGCCTATGTGAAATGGCTGGCAAAGGAAACCGGCAAGCCCTACCGTTTGCCTTCGGAAGCCGAATGGGAATATGCCGCCAGGGCAGGGACAAAAACCAATTATTATTTTGGTGATGACAGCGATAATACCCTGGTATGCGACTATGAAAATACCGGCGATCTCAGCGGTGAAAATATTTTGCAGCGCGACAGCAATACCAGTTATTACAACTGGACCGGGGAAATTGCCGATTGTGCCGATCACTCGGGTTATGCCAGTATCGTAGGTATGTATAAAGCCAACCCGTTTGGCCTGCATGATATGGTGAGTAATATCCGCGAAATGCTGGCAGATTGTTATAGCGGGGATTACTCCAAGGCAAGCAGCGATGGCTCTGCCAACCTCGAAGGTAGCTGTGAAAGCCGTGCTATCCGCGGCAGCAGCTGGCATTGGAGTCACTGGCCGTTGGTGCAACGCAATAGTTTTCCTGAGGACTTTGCCGGCGGGGTGGACGGTTTCCGCCTGGCGCTTGACGGCAAGGCGCCAAAACTGTCAAAAGCCAGCAAGCGGTTCCTGGCCAGGCTGACCTTTGCCCAGGAGCAGGAGCAAAAACGCCGCAATATACAGCCTGAATTCCCGCAAGCCGTGACCAATGTCACATTGCAGCAAACCAGCGATGCGGTAACCATCAGCTGGGATAAAAGCAAAGAGAGTGATGTTGAAAGCTACCGGGTTTACCGCAATGAAATTGCCGGCGGCATGTTTAAACTGCTGGCGAGTAACTTAACGCAAACCAGCTATACCGACAGTAATGTCAGTCCCTATAAATACGACTATACGGTCGTGGCTGTGAAGTACCATAAGCAAGGGCATTATAGCGAGCCGGTTTCTACCAAGGCTGGCTGGGTCAATGTTCCCGGCAGAGTCGAGGCGCAATGGGCATCAGATTACAGCGGCAGCGAGCTTACGCAAACTTCAGATGTTGACGGTGGCTATAACTTCACCGGGGTTGGCGGCATTTCAGATAACGCCAGCCTTAAATATCAGGTTGAAGTGGCAAAAGCCGGACTTTATCAGCTCGAATATCGTGTTGCTTCACCGCGTGATACCAAAGGTTTCGAGCTCTATGCCAATGATGAAAAAGCCGGGGTAAACCAGGTAGTGAAAACCGGGGGCTATCATGAGTGGCAAACCCAACAGGGAAAAGCAGTTTATCTTAAAAAAGGGAAAAACACGGTTACGGTTAAATCCCTGGATAATAACTGGAAGTTAAACTGGTTAACCCTTAAACAGGGTTAATACCGCAGGCATAAGCTGCAGCAAAAGGGCAGGGATATCCTGCCTTTTTGTTATTGGCTACACCTTATGCTCCTTATAACTTAAGGGCAAGTAACTTGTTTTTATTGGCGCGCCGCCAGTACAGCGGGGCATTTTCATGAATGTATTGCGAATAAAAGTCAAAGTTTACCTGGCTGTCGGGGGTAGAGCATAGCAGCAAGGCGACATCTAAACTCAACGACCGTTCTCCTGCCAGGTGGGCTTGTTCGAAAGTACGCTGGGCATGGCTGATAAACAGCTCAGGTTGCTGCCGGGCCTGTGCCAACAAGGTTTTCAGGTAAGAGCGGTGGGCATTATCGCTTGTCAGGCTGTCAACCAATGCCCGGGCCTCGCTCAGGCGGTTCTGGTCGATATAATATTTCATCAGCTGCTTGCGGCTTGACTGCGCCACCCAGTGATCCGGGGTTAACGCGGTAAATTCGAGCACTTGTTTTAAATGCGGCTCTTTATCTGCCCGCTTTTTAGCAAAGATAGCATAATGGAATGGTACTTTGGCAAAATGATACACTGGCAGCTGATACGCTTTCATCTTATTTTCAGCCTGCTGCAGGTACAGGTATTTATCGGCTTCCTGATGATGTTTATGGGCCATTACCGACAGGTAGGTTAGGGCATCCAGCTCCCGCGCTTTATCCCCGGCATCAAAAGCCAGCTGTGCCGCCTTGAGTAAACTGGATTTAATCGCAGGATAATCATCTTGTTGATGGTCAAGCCAAGAGTGTGCATGCCAGGCATCCGCCTGGCGTTTTAAATCGCCGATGTGCTCAAACTGCTCAATTGCTAAAGCAAGCTTATGCGCGCTTAACTCAAATAACTCCTTGCTGGTTAAAATTCTGCTTTGCTGCAGATAAGCATTGCCGGTTTGCTGGCCATTGTTTTGGCTAAGCGCGATGCTGGCCAGCTTATCTGCCATCACCATAGCTTTTTCAAGTTCACCGGTTTCGATATAAGTGGTGATCAGATTATCAAGAACAATGAGATCCTCAGGCGCCTGCTGGTGGGCGATCAGCAGATTAGCCTGCTTAAGTTCGGGGGCCTGGGCGCTGCTGAGCAATTCATAGATAAAAGGCTGCTGTAAATGCTGTTGCATTTGTTTTATCGCCTCATCTTTTGACGCAGCGCTGATTTGTCCCTGCCACTGGCCATAAGGGCCTTTTAATAAGAAATCCAGGTGTGTCTGCCCGCCGTAAGTGCGGCTGTGACCGGTTAACACAAACGGGTGTTCATCTGTCAGGTTTGGGTATTCAAGCTCAGCTGAGGCTTCAAAATAGGCGGTATCCAGATGCGTTAATGGCGTGAAATCAAAATGAACATCATCCTTTAAGGTGATGCTGCTGTCCCGGTTGTCGGTGAGCGGGATATAGGCCATTTTTATGGCCGGTCCAGTCTTTGGCTGCACCGGCTCATTTTGCCAACTCATTAGCGCAACCATTAGCAAAACCATGCCTGCCAGCACCGCATACGGCCAGTAAGCCCGCTTTTGCCCCGGTGCAGAAGGGACGGCTTGTTGCCTTGTTTCGTCAGGACTGGTAGCAGGCTTTGCAGCCGATGAAAGTATTTGCGTTTCGAGCTGCCATTGATAACCCCGTTTGGGGAAGGTTTTAATAGCCTGATTGCCAAAAAGGTTTCTTAAGTGGCTGATGTTTTGGAAAACGGCCTGTTCCGACACCACTTTATCTTGCCAAACCCGGGATAGGATTTCTTCCTTGCTCAGGACATTGTCTTTTTGTTCAAGCAAGAGGGCCAGTACTTTGGCTTCGTTGTGGCGAATATCGATTGTTTCGCCATTTTTTGCCAGCACAAGACTGGTACTGTTAAATTCAAAATCGGTAAATTGATAACGCATTATTTTTATTATCTGAACTTGGCTGTTTGATCATTTTCTCTGTCATCATAACTGATCGGCGCTAAAAGCTGCATTGATTTATCGACGAAGCAACTGATTAGCGGGATGTAAGGCGTAGTGATATCAAATGCAAATTGATATGGTATTTAACAGAAGCGGCAATGACTTGGTCCGGCATCAGTTAGTATCGGCGATAAAATCGGCCAGTATCTTTTAATCGCATAAAATAATAATTGGATATATTAATGAATGCATTTGTAAAAACTTTTTTGGCCAGCCCGGTGATGGCAACAATCGGCCTGTGTTTAATGACTCATGTTTCTCATGCTCACGGATTGGCAAACACGCACGCAACCGCTCCTGAGCCGGTTATGGCTAAAACAGCAAGCTATTGCTGGCAAGATCCCAAGTTCCAGGCCATTGAATTAAAAGCGGGTAAAGGCGCTTTTACCATCTATCACTATGCACAAGATAAACAACTGGCAACGGAAATTGCAGACTCGGCCTTAGCATTAGATAGTGAATTACAAAATTTCTTTGAGCTGGACCGCCAGTCTCCCTTTCGCCTGTACGTAGCAACCGATCGCTCCCACTGGGAACGCCTTGCCGGTACTAATCTTGACTGGGAGAAAGCCTGGTATGTGGTAGGCTCTATGCTGACCGCCAATGATCAGGTGGTGATCAACCCAGATAAATGGGACAAACGCTCTCACGACTTTGTGGTACTGCGCGAGCTGGTAAAACATGAACTGGCGCATTCTTATGCCTATGCCCTGCGTGGAGAATTTGACAGTGAACAATGCCTGCTAAAAAGCGAGGATGAGCTGGCACAGGAACAAGAAAAAAGCATGTCGCCTTATTGGATTGAGGAAGGCTTGGCCACGGTTGTAGCCGGACAGATGCTCACCTGGAAAGATCGCCTGGTGAAGTCTTTAAAAGAAAATGCCGAATTTGCCCATGCCATGGATCCCAAGCGTCCTAATTACTCTCGTGCCGGGGCGGCCACTTTATTTTTATTGGAAACCTACGGCAAAAGCTCCTATTTTGAAGCGCTGAAACTGGTAACAGACGGCTGCCGGGATGATCAGGCAAAGTGTAATGCTAAGTTTTTAGGGCACTTTAACAAAGATAATCATCAACTGGAGCAACAGTGGCTGGATTATATCAATAAGAAATGGCCGGAATATAAAGAGAATAGAGAAGGGGAGTCCTGATGCTGGAAATTCGGCCCAACTGTGAATACTGCGATAAGGATCTTGCGCCGGATGCCGACGATGCCATGATTTGTACATATGAATGTACCTTTTGCCAAAAGTGTGTGCTTGAAGTGCTTGAAAATGTCTGTCCAAACTGTGGCGGTGGTTTCACCCCCAGGCCGGTAAGGCCCAAAACAGCCCGCAGAAAAGGGGTTAGCCTGGCTCATCAGCAAGCTGCAACACAAAGGGTTCATACAAAATTTAGCCTGGACGAGATAAAAGCCTTTGCAGCATTGGCAAAAGCTATTGATCCGAAAGCACGTTAACATATGCTCCTTTAGGCTGATTGATTGGTCGGGAGCTTTACAGGTAAATGGAAACTAAGGAAGCGCAAGGTAGTTGGTTTAAACAGGCTTTTTTAACTGATACTGTTTCAGTGGTTTTAGACCGGTTTTGCCACATGCGCGACATTAGGAGATTGGCACTTAAAGCTAATTTGGATTAGATTGTGTATCGATAATACCACGATAAGCGGCTTAATAATATTTGGCTAAAATAAGCGACAAAGGAGCTAAAGCCAACGGTTTTTAGTCCTTGTTAGAGGCCTTTGCAGACAAAGCTAATTTTTGTGTATGAGTGAGTAAACTAACGTCTCCAACTTTACCATGCCCAGGAACAACTAACTTAATATCAGGATAGCGATTAATGACTTTCTGAATAGAGTTTGACCATTCACCAATAACAGCGTCCCCAGTATAGCCTAAATGTTTATTGTGCAGGCTTTTAACAAAACAGCCGCCGAATAGTATCTTTTCCTTAGGCAGCCAAACAACAATATTATCTTCTGTATGTCCTACTCCCGGGTAAAAAACACTCACGACACCATCAACTAATTCAAATGTATTACTTGATATTTCATCACTAGACGTTTCTTTTTGGTTTGATTTGAGCAGTTTGTTGGTTAATGATGTTGCATAAGTTTTTATTTTTAGATCATTTAAAAGTGGTAAATCGCCGCTAGCATCTTCATGAAAATGAGTAACGACAGTATTTTTCAAAGTTAGCCCTTTAGCTTCAATCCACTCAATTAATTCTTTAGTTCCCTGAGTTGTCCAAGGAGTGTCAATCATATGTGCTTCAGTACCATTAATAACAACGAGACCTGATGCCTCTACTACCCCCCATGGTTCAACCCTCCTAGATGAAATATGCTGATAGACGTTATCACTTAATTTTTTAATTTTAAGTTGTTTAACACTTTCATTCTTTGCAAAAGCAATACAAGGAAAAACGAGTATAAGTAGAATAATTGATTTCATAGTTAAATAGCCTCTAACGCCCCATTAACGGGGAAATAATCGTTGGTCAAAATAAGCGACGCAGGAGCAAGAACCAACTGTTATTGGTCCCGGTTTAAACGAGTATCTATAACCACTTACTATGTTGCGCCCATTTAGTGAGGGCTAGTATATCTTTAAGTTTTGCTAGAACAATGCTCAAGTCATGATGAATTATGGCAAAACATGACAACTTAACTAGCAAAGCAAGACAGCCAAAAACTGAATTTTCAAGCGACAATATTTCAGCAAAATCACATGTAAACTTTTGTAAAACTTGACCCCTCGCATTTTTACATAACATGCCTGTTGTAACGTTAAACGAAGATCTATATTAGCCCTAATTAGGGCTATCTGGTTGATAGGAGCTAGTCATCCAGTGCCTCTTTGCCCAACACTATTTTTGCGCAAAACTCACCACTTTTTATTTGGCACGGGTGATCTAACCTAAATAAAAATAAGGAATTACCGATGAAAGTTAACCTAACACGTTATTCACGCACCTTTGTATTTGCTTGTTTGACATTCTTCAACATCACGATATCAACAGCATTAGCCGCAGAAGCTGAAGAGTTTGTCGCTAAGCTCAAAACACACTATCAAAAAACACTGTCAATTAACGCCTTCACACTGAATCAGCACTTCACAAACAAACAATATAGAGACCTTAATTATTGGGACTATAAAACACCAAACGTATACATGTCGGTAAGATCGGCCGAGGTGGATCTGGCAAGAAAGCATTTTTATGATAACGATATCCTTTATTATGCAGGCGGGCGGCTATACGACAGAGTTAAAATGCAGAATAATACAGAAAGTTTTTTTTATGAAAGAAGTGCCACGACCATAGGGAAAGCTAGTTTCAAAAGAGGCATGGATTACTTTGATATCTTTAAAAACCATATTGTCATGAATTTCGACTTTCTGGCAGTAAGGCCTCTCTTTGAAGAAGCCAATATTGAGGAAAATATTACCCTTCACCAGGACAGCATACCGGGAAACACAACGCTTACCCATAAAATTTCTGATGATAATGTTATCGATTATAAATTTAGTCACAATCCATTGCAGCTTGTGTCAATCAACAAGGGGGGCCAAAGTGGCATTTTTGTCTATAGTGACTATCAAACGACTAGAGGTTTAACCTATGCCAGAACCGTACACAAATATTTTGAAGGAACAACGGAACCAACCTATATAACCTTTAATGATCACTTTGGCATCATTGATAAAGTGGACCCTGGCAAACTTCAGGTTCCAGAAGGATATAACTCCAAAATCCCTAAATGGGACGGGGTGTTAGTGTCAAAAGAAATTGCACAAGACCTATACCTTGTTACCGATGCTTCAGCCTATCAAAATAGCTTGTTTAAAGTGAACGGTGATAAAATTGCGGTATATGGTGCAACTGAAGATTCCGATTTAGCAGAGAAAACTATCAAGCTTATTCTTGAAAAATTTCCAAATAAGAAAATCACCTCTGTTTATGTTACCCATCCTCACGGAGATCAAATTGATGGCCTCAAAGTCTTTGTGGATCAGGGTATTGAAATACTTGCCGATGAATATAGTATTTCTGCCATCAAAGCCTACCCACGCTTTGCTGACGATATCACCAGGTTCAAGTTTCAAACCATTGAACATGAGCAAGTCATTGATGGAGCACATTTTTATGTATTGGAAAATATGCACTCAAAAAGGCAAAGCTTTGTATATTTCAAAGACAGCGGGATTATTTTTCAAGCAGACTTTCTGCACATTCCTTACGATAATACCATTGCTAAGGTAATACCAAGTTACACAAAAACCTTTATTGATTTTGTCCGAAGTAAGCAGCTTAAGGTCAACCGAATTGTTGCTTTCAAGCACAATAACAATATCTCTGTTGATATCATGAATAAAACCTATGATGTCAATATGTGATAATTGAACTAGATGATGCTTTAGCACTTTCGAAAGCTACAGATATATGACCAACGCAAAGAATTAGCAAGCATGGACGCTTTCTGCCACTTTCCAGACATTGTCCGCACTCAATTTGGCATACGCACTTCGCTCGTTTAGGCGACCAACAGCGGACAACAAATAATGTAGGATAAATATTGGGAGATTGGCCCCCAATATTTATCACCTCAGTCAGTATTTTTAAAAAACGCTGCCTGAACATTCACATTTTGCATAGTCAACTTAATTGGCAACACCACCATCGCTGATGTTCCACCCATAGGTAACCGTGAGAACATCTCTGGCACTTTGCGCTGAATTTGAATATTGACTATTGCCAGCGTGGAAAGAAATATTGTGCTGCAAAGGAAAGTTAAGCCAACCAATCAGTAATGCGTCATAGTTCTCTGTTGAAAGTGTTACTCCGTCAAACATCCCAAACATATTTGTGGCATTTGATACATCCCAACTGCTTAGATCCTGATTGAAGTTACCGGCATTCCCGAACATGCTGTGCATAGACATGACATTCGATACATCCCAATTGCTTAGATCCTGATTAAAGGCCTCGGCCCCAGAGAACATAGCGCCCATATCCGTGACATTCGATACATCCCAGCTGCCTAGCTCCTGATTAAAGACCTTTGCCATATAGAACATATGGCCCATATCCATGACATTCGATACATCCCAGTTGTTTAGCTCTTGATTAAAGGCCTTAGCAAAATCGAACATGCCATTCATATCAGTAACATTCGATACATCCCAGCTATTTAGCTCTTGATTGAAGGCCTCAGCAAGAAAGAACATGTCGCTCATATCGGTAACATTCGATACATCCCAACTGCTTAGCCCCTGATTAAAAACCTTGGCCCCAAAGAACATAGCACTCATATCCGTAACATTAGACACATCCCAGCTGCTAAGGTCCTGATTAAATACTTCAGCACCCTCAAACATAGAGCTCATGTCGCTCACATTCGACAAATCAGGTTTATCCGTTGCATTGCTGATCAGGGATTTACAGCCTGCAAAAGCGCGATGCATTGAACGCCACTCAATATCGCCCCATTGCTCGATTGAACGTAGCTTGTTGTGGTCACTGCTATAAAGATCATAATATTCGTCAATAGGCGCTTCAAAATAAAGTTGAGGAAAACTACCGTTTATTGTAACGGTATAGGTACCTTCAGCAGCGTATGTGTGTACGATATCACCGGTAACATGTTCATCCACGGTGCCGTCACCCCAGTCGACCTGATAGTCATATCCCGTGCCATCAGTATCTATCATGATTTGATTATCGTCTGAAAAGGCTTTACCGTTGGCATTGGTTTCCCACGTGGTGATAAAAGGTCTGGGAGCCGAGACAATAATATCACGGGTTATACTCGCGCTATTGCCGGCAATGTCAGTTGCGGTATAGGTAAGGGTGTAATTACCTAAAGTGCTGGTATCAATAGCGCCGGAAATAGCAACCTCAACAACGCCATCTTCATTATCGGTAGCACTTGCTCCTGGCTCACTATAACTTCTTCCCAGGGGCAAAGTCATTGTGCTGTCACCATGAAGGGTAATAACCGGAGGGATTGTATCTAATCCCGTATTATCGGAATTTCCACCACCGCTACAGGCAGTTAAAAGCAATAGCGTACTGCTAGACAATATCCTTAGTGATTTTCGTAGTATCCGCATAGCTATATTTCTTTCCTAAAGTGGTTTTGGGTCTATTGATTTTCTAAGTTGTTAATTGTGGCAATATTTATATCGTTAGCCATCTGTGTTATTGAATGCTCAAATAAAAACTATTCGTCAAATTTTATGCCTTTTCCCTGGTTGGCAAAAGTATCAAAAGTATGGGGCATCCACAAACGAATATCCCTGAAGTTTGATATGAAGCAATAAATAAGCTTTTCAAATCATTAGGAAATATATGGGGGTATTTCTAGTGTTAATATCAGCAATGCGCAAGGAACTACCTTAAATGAATTTGAGACCAAATTATCGGTTCAACGAATTTTTGAAGAGTTTGCTAAAGGGCAATAAATGCCATGGAGCGGAAATCAAAGGCTAGCATATACCACTAAGTGGTAGTGATTTGACATCACTACAATAAGCGGCCACTTCAATCAAAAATACCGAGGTAAGAAAACGGATACGATCAACCATCCACTGCCACCTGTGATGATAATTCTTGTTGATATATTTATCATCACCGCACAGTAAAGTGCGACAAATACAGCGGGAAACCAAATGGTAATAACAGGTATCGAAAAGGGAAATTTGGGAACGTCATGCGTGAGTCATAGTGAACACCATTGCCAGTAAAATAACTAGAAGTAATCAAGGACACTCAAAACTTAGAGATGTCCTGTTCGGTTGTGAAAATTAATAACGCCAGCATCTTTCATAACAAATATTTTACATTTTAACTTACAGCCGCCTGTAAATATGAGATAATGATGGAAATAATAATATCAAGCCTCCTTTCCATCCCATTTGTAATTTGGATTTATCTTAATGAAAAAACTATTAACTGTATTGCTTCCGGCAGCAGTGCTTACCGGTGTTGTTGCACCTAAGATTGTTGGCACTCAACTTGAGTCGTCTATTGATGAAATAATCACTGCCGCGAATGTAAATCCGGCATACACGGTTGAAGTAAAAAACATGGAATCATCCTGGTTTTCAACCCGGGCAACCTTGCTGGTAAGCATGGATGTCAATGCTGTCTCGGGTGTATCAGATGCCCCTGAAGTTGACCCTTTTTCCGTAGAAGTCGATTTTAGCGCTTCCCACGGCCCCTTTCGCTTTGGTGAACATGCCGGTTTTGGTTGGCTCGGCTGGACGGTACAAGTTGCCGGTGAGCAATTACGTGAACATTTGGATTGGGCTGAGCAAACTCCTTTTTATCAGGCTCATGGCAATATGAATGTTTTAGGTGGTTATCACTATAACGACAGCTTTCCGTCATTTACTGCCGATATTGAAGAGCATAAAACTCAGTTAACTTTTAGCGGTTTTCAGGGCAAAGGGCAATATCAGAATGAACAATTAACTTACCTGGGAGGGGTCGATAGCTTTTCCGCCACTTCAGAGTTAATGGACGCCAAGGTTGAAAGATTGACTATGGATATGAAGATATCCTCCTCCCTTGAAGAAATCTTTGAAGGTGCTTTTTATGACTCTGATACAACCATTAACTTTTCTGCCATCAAGTTCAATAATAAAGCACAAAACGAAAACATTGACATTGCCGACCTGTATATAAAGGTCATTACTGAGCTCAATCAGGAAAAACAACAGGGGAATATGCAACTTGCCTACGGCACTAAAAAGGTCGATATAGATGAATTCCACGGTGAAGATCTGGCCCTTGAGTTTGAGATCACCAATATCAGCCAAGCATTTTTGAAGTCTTACCTGGATTTTACCAACACACTCAATCAGCTGTCAGCTGAAGAAGCAGGTGCTAAGGCAATGGAGTTTATGGGCGCTAATCTGTTGTCTTTAGTGGCCGGCGAGCCTCAAGTGAACATCACCAGCTTACGTGGCACTTTCCCGCAAGGCAGCTTTAACAGTAACCTTCATACCAGCTTAGTGGGCATCAGCGCATTACCGGATCAACTACTGGATCCGGCTTTCTGGCTGTCACATGCCTTAGTTGACGGTAAGCTAAGCGGCGATAAAGCCGTGATTGAATTTATTGCCGTACATGCGATGAAAGCTCAATTACAAAATAACCCGCAAACCCAAGGCATGAGTGAAGAGCAACTGGCGCAAATAGCTGCTCAACAAGTACCGACCATATTAGCGTCGCTTGAACAGCAAGGTTTGTTAGTGGCAACGGATAAAGGCTACAGCACCAGTATCAGCCTGAAAGACAGCGAGCTTAAGGTTAATGAAAAACCGATGCCGCTGCCGTTTTAGCGGATATTAGCCGTTTGTGATAGAAGTGGCTTATCTAAAGCCACTTCATACTTTTCTGCCTCAGACTACTTATTCCCCTTCCAAGACTGACGATTTATCTGGTACCTTGTTTTAACGGTGTCGACCTAAGTATCAACAAAATCAAACTTTGGGGTGTCCCGTTTTGTGCATTCGTTTTGTGCATTGACGTGCATGTTAAACTTTATTTTCACAAATTAGCCCCTGTTAAAATAAAAAACGCCAAGAACCTAACCATGAAATTATTTAACAAAATTTTATGGTTAGTTTATAGGGATTCGAGAAAACAAACCTGGCATCACATAATTTTGAACTGAATCCACAAGGGTTCGTGACCAAACACCATCCTTGTTACCATTTGTTAAATAAACAATTATATAATGGTCATCTAAACTGCTCTGAAACAAAATTCTCACTCTTACCAGAGTCCCTCCATCGTGCCCAACTTCATGCCAACCTCCTGCACGGTTATAATCCCAGCCTGTGGAAAAATATCCTTCATCACCATCCGATAATCTATAAGGGCGCCAAAGTTCAACCAAAGACTGTTGTGAGATCAGCAGGCCTTGTGCCAGTGATGACATAAACTTGCTCAGATCATCTAATGATGAATAAGCGTCAGAATGTGAAATAGCATATTCGGGAAAGTGGACCTCGTTCTTTAAATAACCGCCTCCACTTTCGGGAAGGTACGAGGAAACAAGGTGCTCTTTAGGTACCTCTTTTAATCCAAACCAAGTCTCTTTTAAGCCCAATGGTTTAATAATTTTCTTGTTAACCAGCTCGTAATAAGACATATCAGTAATCGCCTCTAAAACAGCTTTGATCACTAAATAATTTGTCTGGTTATATTGCATTTGCGTATCAGGACTGAATGACAATCCTTTATCTTTCATTCGATTAAATGCTTCTTCAATTGTACGCGGAAATTCGTATTCCCCATTTTTATAACCATAATATTCGGGTACTCCTGAAGCGTGGTTTAAAAACTGTTCAACCCGAATATCACGCCAAGAACTGGGTAAGGTTGATACATATTTTGAAGCCGGGGCAGCTAAATCCAATTGGCCAGATTCATAAAGCTGCAACACCAAAGTACTGGCGAACAGTTTGCTTACTGAATATATTGGAAATATCGACTTATTCGTTACCGGTAGGCCATTTTCTATATCTCTAACGCCAACACTATTACGATACAAAACCTCCTGATTATGCATAATTACTAATGCTTGTGCTGGGATCCCATGTACTTTAGAGTTTTTTTCTAGCTGCTGGGTTATTTCTACACTTAATTCTTCTTTCGTCTGGCTGCATCCCACTAACGCAACCATTACTAATATAGCCACTCCTATAATAAATTGTTTAACTATCAATCATTCCTCCTTAATATGGCTGACTTGTAGTTGGGTTGACTTCATCAAACACATTAATACATTGATTTAATTTCGTTTTAAATGAAGCACCCAGTAATAAAGTTACAATAATCTTAACTTGTTATAAGGCAATACAGCAGCAGAGTATACAGCAAGGGGAAAACTAAAAACTCAGAGGGCATCCATTATAAGCTTTCGTTTGTGATAATAGATGTTATTGCTGTTATTCTTATCTCGGCTATTATCACCATAAACAATAAGGAGATGAATATGGACAAGCAGTATGCTTTCCCCGGTTTCTGGCGAAAGACTTTCGCGGCCTTGGGCCTTTACGCCTTAACCACCATTTTTAGCGTGCAAAGCCAGGATTTCACCAGCGGCAAATGGCTGGATCTCACCCATGAATTTAACGAGCAATCCATTTACTGGCCAACCGCTGAGCCGTTTAAGAAAACCACTGTTTTTGAAGGGCAAACCCCGGGTGGTTTTTATTATTCCGCTTATAACTTTGCCGCCGCCGAGCATGGCGGCACCCATCTGGATTCTCCGGTGCATTTTTATCAGGGACAACAAAGTGTTGAACAAATCCCTTTAGAACAACTTATCGGCCCGGCGGTGGTAATAGATATCAGCAGCAAAACAGCTCAAAACCGGGATTATCAACTCACCGTTGCCGATATTCAGGCTTGGGAAGCCAAGCAAGGCAAGATCCCGGATGGCAGTATTTTACTGGTTAATACCGGCTTTGCCCGCTATTACGGCGATCAGAAAAAATATATGGGTACGGTAAAACGCGGCGAGCAGGGAGTAAAAGAATTAAGCTTTCCCGGCATTCATCCCAAAGCCGCCGAGTTTATTGCCAGCAAACGGAAAATAAAAGCCGTCGGTCTGGACACCCCGAGCCTGGATTATGGCAAGTCAACCCAATTTCAAAGCCATGTCACCCTGTTCAGCCATAATATTCCCGGTTTTGAAAATGTTGCCAACCTTAACAGTTTACCGGCAACCGGTGCTACTGTGGTTGCCTTGCCGATGAAGATCAAGGGGGGCAGCGGTGGCCCGTTACGCATCGTTGCTTTCGTACCAAACCGTTGATTATCGGGCTTGTCCGGGGAGGATGGCGAGTGAAGAATTAGCCCCCGAATTTTATCCTTTTATCCGGGGGCTATCACAGGTAAAGTGCTTTGCCGCTTGATTTTTTACAACACAATAAAAAGCATTGGAGTTTCGATGGACCTTATCGCAAAGACCCCCAAGCCGCCTTATTATGCGGTTATTTTTACCAGCCTGCGTACACCGGGCGATTCAGGTTACGGGGAAATGGCAGAGAAAATGTTACAGCTGGCTGCGCAGCAACCGGGGTTTCTTGGTGTAGAGTCGGCCCGGGAAGATGTCGGCATCACCGTCTCTTATTGGTCAGATCTGGAAGCGATAAAGAAATGGAAAGCCAATATCGAACATCTTGAGGCGCAAAAATTAGGTCGTGAAAACTGGTATGCCGCGTTCAAAGTAAGAATATCTAAGGTCGAGCGCGACTACGGCATTTAGCCCTTAATTGTCTGTTATCTGGCAGACATTAAAATTAACCTGCTTTACCCTGACAATTTATTTTGCCTTTATCGCACTGTCATTATCAATGACTTTATTGGCATGTTTGCTTAATGACCTGTAGTAGACAATCCAGGTCATCAGGGCGGCAAAAGCCATGGCAATCAAGGTCGCAAGCGCAGCGCCATTGATGCCATATAAAGGGATCAGCCATAAGTTAAGACCGGCATCTATTGCCAGGGTAGCGCAGCCGATACGAATAACATAACTACCTTTATTAGCATATTGTAACCAGGTAGAAGCAAATGCGGCCAGTCCCCATAAGGCATAGGCTAAAGCAAGATAGATCAGGGCCTGCTCCGCCTGCACATAATCCTTGCCGAAAAAAGAAAGCAGCCAGGAGCCGACGAAAAGCAGGGTTATCACCAGACATAAAATGCTGGCGCTAATTAATTTTTGTCCTTGCCAAAAAAGGGCTCTGGCACGCTCGGCATTACCTTCAAGCGCGGGACCGATGAGCGGCAGGAACAAACCGGCGATGGTGGTTTGCACCACAGGCAAGATATGGCTGGTGGTGGCGGCCGCGGCAAACAGTCCCACCTCATGCTCAGGGGCCAGCACTTCCAACAGAAATAAATCGATCTGATTGAGCGCCAGGGTGATCAGCATTGCCATCATCATAGGCACCGACAGTGTTAACAGCTTATTGCCGGTAAAGCTGCCGGGGACACGTTGCAATTGGATTAAATTCAACTGCCTGATCTTATACCATTGCCAACTGATAATAAGACACACGGCAGTAATGCCCGATACGACTACGTGCCATAATTCCACTTCGGCTAAGGTGACAGCCAGCAATAAAATCAGTAAAGTTTTTAACAGCGGCAGACCAATACGCCAGGGCAGGTTTGACAGTGCCAGCATCTTCGCCGCTTGCAGGATACGGCTTAGCAGGGCGCCGATTGAAATCAGGGGAATGGCCAGCGACATCAAAAGTAACGGGTGGTGATGCTCTAAATCGGTCGAGCCGATATGCCAATAACTGGCAAGGGCGGTGCCAATGATCACCAGCAGGGAAAGGGCAGCAGTGATCAAAAGATAAAAGCGCAAAAACTCCCAGACACTGCGGTTATCTCCCTGTGATAACGGCCCGGATAAAATACGTGGCGCAACCCGGTCGCCCCCCAATAAAGTTAATACGCTGGTAATAGTAGCAAAGGCAAAAGCGACCTTGTAGTCGCCGTATTCATGGCTGGACAGCGTCCGGCTCAGAGTCAGGTTAAAGATATAGTCAAGGGCAAAACCGGCGATCACCGCCACTGCCAGGATCAGGCTGCCCTTTTTTAAATAATCCTTTACCGGGGTGTCCTGGCCTGTGTTTGCTGACATGGTTTCATCCGCTGATTTTATGTTTCATTAAGTGATATTAGGATAATAATAAGCAAGTTAACTTATATTTCAATGATATATACATCAGCTATAGAGCAATACATTGAATTGTAAAGATAACTCGGTTAGGCTCATCAGTCCAAATAACAATAATAATCAACAAGCCTCAAAGCTTGATAGCATTAACAGGAGTTGTCGCTTTATGCCTATATTCAAATCACTCATTGTTGTTCTTTCTTTGGTAATAACAACGTCTGCTTATGCTCAGGAAAAGCCTTTTAGGGTGGTTCAGGAGTTATTCTCGGCGATGTCGGCTATAGATCATAAAAAAATGCAGGCTGTTGTCACCGATGATTTTCAATTGCTCGAAGCCGGTGAAGACTGGGATATGCAGGATCTAATCGATGTCATTAAACCTTCCGACTATAACAGACGCAATTATTTTCATTTGATCAATAGCCGTGTCTATGGCGATATCGCCTGGGTCAGTTACTGGAATAAAGCGACCTTTTCTAAGGAGAAAAACAAGGAAAAGAACGAAGGAAATAGTGAACAGGCAGTGGCCTGGTTAGAGAGTGCTGTGCTGGTGAAACAAGACAACCGCTGGAAAATACAGATGTTACACTCAACCCGGATCAAAGCTGAGCAAATCCCATCTGATTTAGCCTTGAGTGAATATACGGATTGACCAGGATCCTGCCGTTATTTTTACCGGGCCATCATTTATTGGAGAGCATAACTTGAGAAGTATTAAAATATTAACTGCGGTGTTCACCACCTTGTTTTTTACCATGGCAAGCCAGGCCCAAACCGCTACAGAAGATGAAATTAACCATTTATTAAATGTGGTTAAAACCACCTCCTGCCAATATGAAAGAAACGGCACTATGCACAATGGCAGTGAGGCGGTAAAACATATCAGTGAAAAATACCGGTACTATAAAGATGACATTGAATCAACAGAAGATTTTATCAAATATTCTGCCACTAAAAGTAAAATTTCCGGTAAACATTATAAAATTCACTGCAGCAATCAGGCCCCGGTGAAAAGTCAGGACTGGCTGTTAAAAGAGTTAGCGGTATACCGGGCCAGCCGACAATAGTTTATTGCTGCATTTAAGCTTGAGTCTTTTCAATTCATTATCTCAAACCAATAGGAGTTTTTGTGACTGCTGAAAAAGTAGTGATTATCACAGGTGGCGGGCGCGGCATAGGTGCTGCGAGCGCACAACTTTTTGCCGATAAAGGTTATGCGGTTTGTATCAATTATAAATCCAGATCGGCGCCTGCCGAGACACTGGCAAATGCTATTATCGCCAGAGGTGGGCGCAGTATCGCGGTTCAGGCGGATATCAGCGTTGAACAGGATGTGCAGCGTTTTTTTGCCACGGTAGATCAGGAATTCGGCCCCCCGGATGTACTGGTCAATAACGCCGGTATCTTAAAACCGCAAATGCGGCTGGAAGATATGAGCGCCGAGCGTATCAACGCAATATTAACCAACAATGTTACCGGTTATTTCTTATGCTGCCGCGAAGCGGTCAAGAGAATGTCGACAAAACATGGCGGTAAGGGCGGCACTATAGTCAATGTCTCATCCGGGGCGGCCCGCAGCGGCTCCCCCAATGAATATATAGATTATGCCGCTTCCAAAGGCGCGGTAGATACCTTAACCAAAGGCTTGTCACTGGAAGTGGCGGATGAAGGGATCAGGGTAAATTGTGTCCGTCCCGGGCTTATTTATACCGAAATGCATAGCGATGGCGGCGAGCCGGGCCGTATCGAACGGCTGCAAAGCAAAATCCCGATGCAAAGGGGCGGACAGCCGGAAGAAGTGGCAGAAGCCATCTATTGGCTGGCTTCTGAAAAGTCTTCTTTTTCCACCGGAAATTTCCTCGATTTAGCCGGCGGCTTGTAGCGGCAGAGCAAGAAAAAAGGCTGCCGAGGGAGATCGGCAGCCTGGCTAGCAAAGTCCAGAAGTTTGCTTACCTGAAATTGGCAATAGTATTGGTGATGTTATCCAGGGCACGTTGCGAATCTGCTACGTTACTGACACCACAGCTATAAGAGTTGTTACAGGTTCTGCCCGGATCGGAAAAGACCGGTAAATGGGTCGAGGTATTGAATTCCTGAGGGTAGGCCATAATAGTGGCAAACTCATAGTCAACGCCGTAACCGACACCGTATTTGTAAACACCGCCTTCGGCGCCTTGTCTTACCGAGTGACCTAAGCCCATGTTGTGGCCAAGCTCATGCATAAAAGTTAACGTGGTATTGCCGCAGTCATTGGCGGTGATATTGTAGGCATAACTTTCATAGTTATCATGATCCGGGAAGATTTTCAGGCCGTAAATGTCACCGGCGATACCACAGGTAGTGCCTTGCCAGGTACTGTTTTTAGAGCCAAGCACAACCACGAAGTCTGCATTGAACTGATCGCGCCAGCTTCTGATCTGGCTATCCTTGTAAACACTTTGCAGGTCGGAGTGAGAAGCAACAACGTCGCTGCCTAACTGGTAAGGCGTAGCTGCCAGTACCAGGTTAATGGATAAGCCGTTATCGGCGTAATAGCGGTTGGAAGCCGCCACCATTTGCGTGATTTCTGACTGAATATCAAAGCTTCTTGACGCCGCCGATGCCGTGTAATAAACATCAACAACAACATCTGTCGCCATGGCTGAGGCACTGAATAATGCCGATAATGAGAGTCCTAATAATGTCTTCTTAGATAGAGATTTCAACATAACATTTTCCTTTTGTTTTATGTTTGATTTGTGTTTTTATTATTCGGGTTAATGGGTACTGCTGCGCTTACCGTTACCCGTATCGATAGGCGCATGGTTGTGGTTTTCGCTATCTATGCTGCCACCACCAATCTGGTCTTGAATCACACCGTCGAGCAAACCTGCGGTTTCGGCTATCCAGGCATATTGACCATTTCCTTCAATGGCATAGATGCCGTGGGGCGTTGTGATATTGCCGTAAATGGAACGCTCGCTGACAGTGATAATCGAGCTGTATTTACCTTCTTCATCCGGCAATACTGCTTCTATGGTTTGGTTGCCAAATTGATCCTCGCGGGTTTGATCCACTTGAATGTCGTAGAACATATCCAGTGCCGGTATTTCCAGTTTGAAGGTATCGCCGACTGCCAGCGACTTGATTTCGTTGCTGCTGATTTCTATATACACTTCCCCTTGTAAATTCTCCCTGAGCTTGCCTGATGCCTGTAAAAACTCTTTGGCTTTTTGTGACTCGACGAACAGGGATTCGCTGGCATTGTTTTCCGTGCTGGTGTCTTCAACCCCGGCATTTTTATCAACCGTTATTTCACGTGTCGGGGTCATTTGGGTCACGGATAATGGCGGTTTGTCGGCAGTGGTTTTAGATTTTACAGCCTGTTTAAGCAGCATTCTTTTGGCCGTTACCGCTTTATCGGCTGCAGTTACACTTGTGCTGTACTGCTTAGTGGTATCACGATTAAAGTAATACAGGGCAGTAACAGCAAAAGTCGATATCAGTAAGAGGGCAATACCTTTTTTCAATGTTGATCTTCCATGCTTGAAAATAATGGCATCACTATAATTAGGGTTTTGTCCGTGGCATATACCTAAAATTAGGTATATTGACTATTTCCCCACTTTTCAGGGCAAATAAGCAAGACCAAATACACTTTAAAATCAATTAATTAACTAGCCCCTTGGCTGAAAGATATTTTTTCGTCCTGTTTTTTCACATGCCGTCATATAGCTAGTATTTGTGCACGCTTTGCCGTTTCATCGGCCTGAAGAGGTCTTTTATTTATCCCGGAATAAATAAAAGACGCATCAAGATATTGACCGCTGAAGATCAGTTGCCAGTTTTGCTTTAGTGGGGAACTAAGGGCTTTAAAAATAGGGACTTTAGTGGGGGTAAAGTCTTGATTAGCCAGTGACTACTTTGTTTGACGGATTAAATGCTCGTAGGCGGCTTCAGCACGAGAGTTTACATTTAATTTTTTATAAATATTTCGAGTATGGGTGATCACCGTATGCACACTTAAATACAGGGTTTTGGCGATTTCTTTATTGCTTAAACCTTTTGAGAGCAGGCTAATAATTTCAGCCTCTCTTGAAGATAATGAGTTGTTGATGTTTTTTGTAGATTCCATGCTGCTGCTCCATTTTGATTGCTCATCTATTTCCTTCGGATATTTAAATATCTCTTTTTATAATTTCCACTTCTCTACTTGGTGAAAAGTTCGTCGAATATAGACATTTATTTAAACAATGCAAGTGGTTTTTTTGTATACAAATATTGGAGGGAAAGTCGGACCAGATAGAAACCTTATTTCAGGATTTGTTTTAACGTGCTGATTTATAATTATTTTAATAAATATTGACCACATGGTAAGCTGAGTTGATTTTATATTAACCTCAGTTTGGCTGTTTTTTTTGTTAACTTCTTGTGAACGTCGCTAAAGCGGTTGTTCTGGTAAATAAACAACAATTTTTTCTTAGTTTTTGTTGTCACATTAGATAAAACAGATATATCTTGTAACCAAATGATATTAGCCTGATATTATCTATGCTCGCTTGAGATAACAGATACAGCGGCCTAATCACCGGTAGATAACCTGAAATCGACTGCCAAGACTCGTCCTAATCAATTGTTATAACTAAATTTTATTCAGGCATAAGATTTTGCCTCCTGCCGGGGTTATTGACAATACCTGCCGAAAAGAACTTGTTGTTCTTAAGCTCCTAACGGCAGTGTTTATTTAATACTTGCCTAGGTGTTTATTCCAGTAAATAGGCCAATGCATCCAAGATCACCCGGGGATGTTCAAACACCACTAAGTGACTGCTGTCGGTTAACGGCAGGTACTGGCCTTGTGAGTTCTCACTGATTTCTTGACTCCACTGGCTACCTTCTTGTTGCCATTGAGTCATCTCGGCGATTTCTTCTTCACTGAAACCTTCAATGTCATGTAATTCAAAATCACTGTCGATCACCGAAATCGGGATCGTCTGCGATATTTGGCTATCCCGCAAAGCTTCCAGATCATCATGGTAATTAATGATTTCATTGGCGCGCGTCAGTTGATAAGCAATGCTTGCCCGCGACTCACTTACCTGGTTAAAATAAGGCCAGTCCATATCCTTTTGCAAGGCTTGGGGAGTAAGACTTTCAACGGTGATTTTTTCATCTGCCAGTTTGCCTAAGGTGCGATCGGTCCAGTTACCTGCTGCGATATGGGGGATAATATCTTCTTCGTAGGCCCGGTATACATCTACGGGATAACCCTGATAGAAATCTATTGAGTAAGGCAATAAGATGTCAGGATCTATCCATAACATGCCTTTTAGCGTTATTTCCGTTGTATCCAGGTAGTCTTGCTGCCATAAGTGGGCAAGGATATTACCGCTGGCAAAACTGAGCAGTATTATTTCACTTTCACCCAGGGCCAGCAGGGTTTGATGAAGAGGCTCGACAAATGCCTGATAGGAAGGTTGCTCAACTGCCGAACTAAAGGCATTACCAAAGCGGTCGATGGCATGTACCCTGTGGGTTTTCGCGATCAGCGGCTGCAACAAGGAAAACCAGGCGCTGTCGCTATGGAAGTTTTTGTTTGGTCCTGAAAGCAGTACTATGGCCGGCCCTTCATGCTCAAGTCCCATGCTCCTGACATGTATGTCTTTATCGTCAATGCGGTACAGGGAAGAAGCCGGGGGCAGGGGCATGTGGCTGACAGAATCAAAAAATGCCATTACTTCATTTGAAGTGTCAAACTCACTGTAACTCCAGGCGTGGCCGCCCTGAATGACAGAAACCAGCTCATTGGTGTGACTGGCATTTTGATAGCTGTCGCGGACAAAGTTTTCATTTTGCTGTTGCTGTTTTTCCCCGGTAATACCATTTAATGAGGCAATCAGGGCAATACTCTCTTTACTGGCAAGAAACTCTCTGTCAGCAACACTTTCACCGCCGAGGCTCTTTCCGCCAAGACTCTTTCCGCCAAGGTATGGCAACACAGTATCTGCGGTGCCATGGACCAGCATATAATTGGTGGCATGACTGATCTGGCAGCTTTGCGCCAGATCAGCTGACATAGGAGCAGCGACCGAAACAATGCCGTTAAAGGCCAGGGGGCTATTGCACATTAAGTTTTGCACAAACAATCCCCCCTGGGCATAACCGACGGCATAGAGTTCGCTGTCGATAAGGTTAAACTTGTCTTCAATATCAGTGACCAGGTCTTCAACAAACGCTAAGTCATCAATATTTAATTCAGACGCGGGGCTGCAATCGCAGCCGTCATTCCAGGTTTCATTTGATGCTTGCGGATAGGCCACTATATAATTTTCTGAGTAGCGCTCCAGCTCAGCCAGTTGCTGCATGTCATCCGGGGTTGATGCTGCATCATGAAAAGCCAGCAGTAATTTATAGGATTTATTTTCATTAAAACCTGAATCCGGCAAGGCCAGGTAATACTCCCGATCCCCCAGCGTAAAATGCTGCAAATTCGAGTTATTTTCTTGCCCGGTTTCTTTGTTAATGACGACTTCATGATTGTTATTACAGCCACCAACAAGCAAGAGAGTTGCAAGCAGGGGCGCACATAAACGCATTTTGAACATAGTGTTATCACCTATTTATTAATCAGGCCGTTAATGCAGCATTTTTGCTGATAAGGTGAAACATCTTGAGCTTATGTTTTCATTATGATTATGTTACCCTTTAAAAATAATCATATATTTCAGTGGTATAGATATATTCATGGAAGTGGTCATTGCCGGGGTTAAATTTGACGCTCAGCAGCGCTGGCTGCAAAAAGAGCACGAATACCGTCATTTGGAACCTAAAGTTTTCTCGTTATTAACGGTATTGCTAGGCGCAAACGGCGCTTTAGTCACCCGGGATGAGCTGATTAAAGAAGTCTGGCAGGGGCGTATTGTCGGGGAGGGGGCGGTAAACCGTGCCATCTCTCTACTGCGGGGACATTTCAGCGCCTTAGGTTGTGAAAGTGTCATTGAAACCGTACCTACCCAGGGATACCGCTTAACAGCCAAACTTATCCAGCCAATAAGCACTGATACCGCGGACGAAGAAGCAGTGGTTACTCACTGCGTCGATGCTGATGAGCCAACAAGGGCCGGTGGCAATAACACAAGCGTTCAAGTTCATGAGGCGCCGGAAAAAGGTAAGTTTAAGGTAATATTCACCCTTAGCACGCTGATCTTGATCATCACCTTTTTATTGTGGCTGCTCTTTTCAAAGTTTAGCGAGCAACAGCCACTTTCCTTGCTTGGTGAGCCGATTATCAGCCTTGACGGCTGGCAATATAGATTATCTGCCAGCGACGATGGCGGGCAAATCCTCTACCACCACAGGGATAAACATAAACAGGATAAGGTCTATCTATACGATAGCCATAGTCATGAAAGCCGTCCGATTTTGCAGGATGTACGGGCTACCTTAAGTCCTGACGGCACTAAAGTTGTTTATTTCGAAGAAGAAAATGATAGCTGCTTTGTGCGCTTATACACGCTTGCCACAAAAGAAACACAGCCCCTGTTCCAATGCCAAAAATGGCCAACCCGATTGGCCTGGGGGCCGGACAACCTGATTTATTATAATCAAAGGCTCAGTAAGTCATACCCCTACCAGATGTTTAGTTTTGATATTAATACCAAAACCATCAGCCAGCTCAGCATGCCAACAGGCCATAGCAACCTAAAAGGGGACTTTGATTTTGCCTTTAACTCCGACAGTGCGCAGCTGGCGGTATTAAGGTATAAAGATGAACAGGCAACCGAGCTGTTGTTGTTTTCAGGCAAGCAAGCTGACCAGGCGACTCCGGCTGTTTATCCCCTGCCACTAAAAGTTAAAACACTGGCCTGGCTGGCAAACGGGCAAGAGTTGCTGCTGGTCAGTGATGATCGTTTATATAGTTTCAACCCCAAAAACGGACAGCTTACCCTGGCAGGGCAAGTTGGCAAAAAAATCAACTCACTGGCGGTGGTAAACCATCAAGGGCAGGAGCAAATCTTAATAAGTGAAACCCGAATTTCCAGTGAGATCTTTCAATATGATATCAATACAGGGACAAATACCTTGTGGCAAACCAGCTCCCGGTTGGAGCTGCTACCGCGTTTTTCCGCCGATGTTGCAGCGTTAATCTCCACCCGGCATAAATCACATAACTTATGGCTGGTAAAAGATAATAAATCCCGGCTGCTGGAGCTTGATCTGCCGTTTGAACTTGAATTTTCCCGCTATGAATTTTCTCCTGACGGCAAAAAAATCCTGTTGTCTAAATCAGGGGCAGTATTTGAAATCGATATCGAAAGTCAAAGCTATACCCGGCTGTTGCCTGAGTCCAGCCAGGCTTATGTGGTTAATTACGGCGAACATCATGATGTGATCTATAGCAGTACCCGCTCCGGCCAATGGCAATTATGGCAATATCGCCGGGATTTGGACCAGCACCGGCAACTGACCACCCGGGGAGGTTATAGTGGCCGGGTGAAGGAAGGAGTGCTTTATTTTAGCAAATTTAACCAGGATGGCCTGTGGCGCATGGCTCTTGGTGATAGTGGAAGTAAAGAAAATGAAGAGCAACTCATTATTGAAGACTTTCCCCTGATAAACTGGCTCAACTGGCAGTTACTTGCCAACCGGGTTTATTTTTTCCGGCCATCTTCCGGGATTTGGCAATACCATCTCGCCGACGGCAAGGAAAAGCTGTTGATGGCAAAGCCGGATAACTTTATCCATCAGTTTGCTGTCTCGCCTGATCAGCAGCAGCTTTACTGGGTGAAACAAAAACCGGTGACCGGAGATATTTACCGTTATGCTTTTGTTGAGAGCCGGCAATAAAAGCGCTCCCTTGCAAGCTGATTGCAGTAAAGCAGGTAAAGATAAAGAAAAGTCTCTTTTTACCGGTTATTTGGTAGATAATTTATGACTAACTGGTTAATATGCAATCCTTTTTCCAATAAGGACACTTTGGCCTCCGTTATGAAAAGATCTATTCCCCTGTTATTGCTGCTCAGCAGCGCTTTTCCCAGTTTTGCTGCTTCAAGCTGGACCGATTTTCGCCTCGGCGACTCCAGCTTTGTCGGTGTCGATTATATGTTCTCCAGTGTCAAACTTTCCGGTGAAGATGCCAAGCCCAAATTAGCGGGCCTGAAGGCGGGTTTTAGCCTCTATGAGCAAATCTCCCTTGAAGCAGACTATTTACAAGGCACCAGCACAGATGATGTTGTTGGTTTAGAGTTTGATGTTGAAGACAGCAAAGGCTTATACCTGCTGTTTAAATCCGGCGATGACACCTCCTTTGGTGTCGATGTTACCCTGGGTTACGCCAGTACTAAACTCACCGTGACCGGTGATGAAAACGACTACCGCAGCAGCGAAGAATATAATGGCTTTTCCTGGGGCATTTCCTTTTATGACTCATTTCCTGCCTATAAAAACCTGCAAATGAAATTAGGTTATAAATCCCTCTATGATGACAACAATATAAAAATCGACGGTTTTACCCTGGGTTTTAACTATTACTTCTAGCTATTGCCTTTAAGTAACAGACTTCTAATTTATTAAATAAGGTATTTTCAAATGAACTCAGGAAAAAACGCTGCCTGGCCAAAAGTAAAAACACTTGCCCTGCTTATGCCAGGCCTGTTGTTGGCCGGTTGCAATTCAAGCAGCAGTGAATCCGAAGATTTAGCTACCGCAGTCGAGGTGGCAGCACAAACCGAGAAAGGCACGCTTATTGAGTCGTTCACAATTTCAGAGAGCGAAATTATTCTCAAAGAGGATGAGCAGTACCAGCTAAGCGCCGAAGGAACAGATCAAAACGGCGACAACCGGGACATTACCCAGGAGCTGACCTGGACATCCAGCAATAAAGACATTGCCAAAGTAAGCAGTAAAGGCCAGGTGACCGGGGTGAGTTATTCAACCGAGCCTGTCACTATCACAGCAACAACTAATACCGGCATCGCCGCCGAGGTTGAAGTCTTGGTACAGGATCTGACGGTACAGTCGGTTGCCATCAGGCAAGAATCGCCGGCAAGTGGCGATGTCTTAACTTGTATTGATGCCAGCTTTGCCCTGGATGTGACTTATACCAATGGCACTACCTTTGAAAGAACAAGTGATATTACCTGGTCGGTAGATGATAACACCACAGCGACCATAGACAGCGACGGTACCTTGCATACCTATAGCGATGAAGTTGAAGAAACCACCATCAGCGCGACTTACGAAGAGGTAAGCACAACCAAGAAAGTATCCGCCGATCCGGTTAACCTCAACACTATTGACATCCGCAGCCAGGACAGCACCACCAGTATCGCTTTGGCTGTCGGCGAAAGGCTGCAATTGCAATCCCGGGCAACACTTTCCGGAGATGAAACCGAGTACAATGCCGATTTGAATATCAACTGGCAGCTTACTGACAGCACACTGGCCGGTGTTACCAATTCAGGCGCGAACAACGGCCAGCTGTTGGCGTTGAAACCCGGTATCACCGCCATTACCGCCAACTGCGGCGGCAAAACCGCCACTGCCACTTTAACCGTTAGCGGCGATGCGACTTTGTCGGCCTTAACCCTGAACCAAGGAGATAGCGCCATAGCAGATGACGTTGAATCCATCAGCATTAATGCGGAAGAGTCAGTGGAATTATCCCTGGATGCTAATTTTGACGGCAGCACCACAGGGTTGAATGTTACGGAATTTGCCACCTGGAGCATTAGCAGCACCCTGGTCAGTAGCGAAATAACTTCGGCCGGCACGGAAGATGCGCGTTATAAATTAACCAGCACGTCAACAACCGGCGAAGTAGTGATCACCGCAACTTATGACGGTTCGAGTAAAACCATTAAACTGCTGATAGAATAGCGATTTATAGATAACTCATATAGAAGTGAAGCCGGGCTAGGCAGGATAAATTTTTATCGGACAGAAGCTGTTTAGCCCTTGCGTTTTTTTAAGCTGCTCCGGCGCTTTTCAGTATTGCCGGGCGAAGAAATCATTTACGGCGCAGGAGGGCAATGATGGCATTTCAAACCCTGTTTAAAGCAGCCCGTCTGCCTTTTTTGGCATTAACCCCGGTATGCCTGTTACTGGCTTATGCTCTTGCCAGCAGGCAAAAAACGGATGTCAGCCTGCTCGATACCGGTTTAGTATTTATCGGCGCGCTGGCAGCACATCTGGCGGTGAACCTGTTCAACGAATATCAGGACTTTCGCAGTGGTCTTGATTTAATCACCCACAGAACGCCTTTTAGCGGCGGCAGCGGCGCTTTACCCGGCGATCCCCAAAGTGCGCCCCTGGTATTAAAGGCAAGTTATGTCTGCCTGTTGCTGATGTGTCTGGTGGGGGGGTATTTTTTATTTCAGGCACCGCTGCAAGTGCATACCCGGCTGATGTTATTCATAATAGGTTTAACCGGACTCGGCGTTATCGTCAGTTATACCCGCATTCTTAACCGCTTTCCCTGGCTTTGCCTGATAGCTCCCGGACTGGGATTTGGTCTTTTAATGGTCCCCGGGGCGGTGTTATTACTGGCAGGGGAGATAACAATTCAGACGCTGCTCTTGTCCCTGGTGCCCTTTTTCCATATCAACAACTTATTGCTGATTAACCAATACCCGGATATCGAAGCGGACAAATCGGTTGGCCGCAACCACTTTGCTATTGCCTACGGCATAACAAGCAGTAACCGAGTTTTTGCCATCTTTATGCTGCTGCCGTTTTTGTTGTTGGGATTGTTCATTTCGGCCGGGTTATTACCTTTGTTATCAACTATTGCACTTTTACCCTTACTGCCGGGGTTGGTAGTGGCGGTCAAACTTGCCCGTCTACGGGAAAATATTGCCGACAGTCCCCAATATTTGGCTTTAAATGTGGCCGTGACCTTAGCAACAACCTTGTTATTGGCGCTCTCGCTGTTATTTGCTTAATTCCCCCAACAGCGCCTGGTAAGCGTGAATAATATGCGTAACTTCCTGGCGCGGATTTTTCTGCATCCGCTGATAGTGGCTGATGGTTTGCTGTAAATATTGCCGGTGCTCTGCCTGGCTGAAATCCCACATTTTATGCCCCACCGGGGAAACCGCCGCAAGGGCATGTCCTGATGCAGTGGCTGTCGTGACATGGAGTATTTCATAAAAGCGGCGGTTTTCTTTGACTAAAACCTCATGAATCAGGCCAAAGTCAAGCTGCTGCAACGCCTGACGCACTTTATAGTTGTGATGGACCGGGCATAGGATAAACTCCAGCGACCGGTTCGGGTTTGCCCCGATTATCTTCTCCACCAGCTCTGTCAACAGGTCGCCGCCGACCCCGGCAATAATGATCAGCGGAGTATCCCCACTGCCGGCTTTGCTATCGTTAGCGGTGCACAGTGGCAATTGTGCGACATCTTCGCAATATACCCGCCAGCGGCTTTGCCCGCTATCGTGTTCAGTTTGTGGAAAATGTTGTAAGAGCTGTGCCTCTAATTGACTGATAATCGGCGCGTTAATATCAACAAAGTGGATGGTGCCTGCCGCCTGGCGCTTGAGCAGCGACATGCCCAAAAAACCGTGATCGCAGCAGCAATCCCAGATATCCGGATAATGCGCTGTGATCATCTGATCTATCTGGCTTAAACGTTTGCCTGTTTTCATTGCCGCGACCTCCCCAGAAAGGGCTATTTGGCCAGATCAATTAAAAAGGCAAACTCCCGGGCAACATCTACCAGGTGCTGGAAGCGACCGGATTTTCCGCCATGTCCGGCTTCCATGTCTGTGTATAACAGCAATTGCTTATCGTCGGTTTTGTGCTGGCGTAATTTGGCCACCCATTTGGCCGGCTCCCAGTATTGTACCTGGGAATCATGCAACCCCGAGGTCACCAGCATATGAGGGTAGGCCTGTTCGCTTACCTGATCATAAGGGCTGTAGGAGTGGATATAGTGGTAATAATCCGCATCGTTGGGGTTACCCCATTCGTCGTATTCCCCTGTGGTCAGCGGAATGGACTCATCAAGCATGGTCGAAACTACATCGACAAAAGGCACCGAGGCGACCACCCCTTTATAAAGCTCGGGCGCCTGGTTGATAACGGCGCCAATCAATAAACCGCCGGCACTGCCGCCTGCGGCAAACAGTTTGTCTTTTGCGCCATAACCTTGTTCAACCAAGGCCTGGCTGACATCGATAAAATCATTAAAGGTATTTTTCTTGTTCAGCAACTTACCGTCTTCATACCAGTGCCTGCCCAATTCTTCGCCGCCGCGAACATGGGCCACGGCATAAACAAAGCCGCGGTCAAGCAGGCTTAAATTTGACGGGCTGAAGCTGACATCCATACTTTCGCCATAGGCGCCATAGGCGTATACCAGCAGGGGATTTTCATGGTTAAACAGGGCTTTTTTATAAACCAGGGAAACCGGCACCTTGACCTGGTCACGCACGCTCACCCAAAGCCGTTCACTTTGGTAATCGTCGCTGGCAAAGTCTCCCATGACCTTGCTTTGTTTGAGCAACCTGGTTTCTCCGCTGTCGAGATCCAGCTCATAAATGCTTGATGGCGTAGTAAAAGAAGTATATTGATAACGGAATTTATTGCTGTTGCCGTCCGGGTTGTAATGACTGAATACCGTATAGACGGGATCATTAAATTGCAGTGTTTTTGCTTCGCCGCTTTTATAGTGGATTTGCCGCAGCAGGGGGAGGCCTGCCTGGCGCTCTTCAACGACCAGGTAGTCGTGCATCAGATCAAAACCTTCAAGCAATACCTCTTCACGGGCAGGCACAACACTCGTCCAGTTATTGCCGTCTTGTTGTGTTTGTTGCGTGGAGGTCATCAGCGCGAAGTTTTTGCCGGTTTTATTGGTAAGGACATAAAACTTGTCTCTGAAATGGTCCACCGTATATTCATGACCGCGCTCACGCGGTAAAAAGGCGGCAAATTCACCATCGGGTTTATCGGCATCAAGCAGCAAACAGTCGCAGGTAGTGGTACTGTTAATGCCCAGTACCAGGTATTTTTCCGAACGGGTTTTATACAGGTGCAGGTAAAAGGACTCATCGTCTTCCTGATAAACCAGCTGATCCTGGCTAGCATCCGTGCCTAAGGTGTGGCGGTAAACCTGATAGGGCAATAAGGTTTCCGGATGCTGTTTGACATAAAAAATCGTTTCATTATCGTTGGCCCAAACCGCGCCAGCAGTCTCTTCGATGACTTCGGGATAATCTTCCCCTGTGGCCAGGTTTTTGAACCTGAGGGTGTACTGGCGGCGACTGACGGTATCTTCGCTGTAGGCCATCAGCATGGCATTGCTGGATAAGGTTAACTCCCCCAACTCATAATAGCTTTTGTCTTTGGCGCGCTCGTTACAGTCTAAAATCACCTGCTCGGGGGCGTCCATATCTCCTTTGCGCCGGGCATAGACGGTAAAGTCTTTACCCTCGTCGAACCGGGAGATATACCAAAAGCCGTTCTTAAAATAAGGGACAGATTCCAGCGCCGGCTCCTGACGGGCAACCATTTCGTCATAGAGCTGTTTTTGCAAAGACGCCAGCGGCGCCATCACAGCTTCGGTAAAGGTATTTTCTTCGTTTAGATAGGCCAAGACTTCCGGCGCCTGACGCTCGTCATCGCGTAACCAGAAATAATCATCCCGGCGCTTGTGGCCGTGTATTTCATGTTGATGTGTTTTTTTCGCAGCAACAGGGGCTTGGTGTGTGTTTTTTAAATTCATAGTGGCTTCTAAACGGTAATGATGGGCAGATGTTAGCATTGCCTTGGATGCCGAGGAAGACCCCGTTATTAATTTAGCCTGGCATTCATGCATGAGCGCTATCCGGGTAAGGGCAGCAAGGCCTCTTTACCTCAGCCCCGACAAACATTTATCAGGCGATTCTCAGGTGAAATATTTTTTATTTCAGAGTTAATACTTTGTTACAAGATATCGGGTGATGGAAATATAAGCAAAGCATAATATGGAAAGGTTCCGGTTGTTTTCTAACCACCTCTTCACTGGCAGTAATGGATTTATTAAGAGGAAGGAACGCAATATAACAATAATAGCTAATGGAGATAACTATGATGTATAGCAATAAGCTTCGCCCCTTATCAAGGCCATTGAAAGGCGGCGGACAACAAGTCTCATTCACCTCTGCTTATTCCCTTAAACAAAAACTGAAACCGTTAACTTTGCTCCTGGCCGCCTGTGCTTTTTCCCAAGGCGCCATGGCCGCGACGTTAGCGCAGGGCACAACACTTTCCCCGGCGGGAGATGTTTATGATCTGACCCCGACTTTTGAGTGGAATGCCATTGACGGCGCGGCTTACTATCGCCTGAGTATTCAAAAAAACAGCGGCGGATATGCCATTTTACCAGAGCCTTTACCGTCGGCGACCTCCCATACCGATCCCCAGAGCCTGACCGCCGGGCAATGTTACAACTGGTGGATCCGGGGAGAGCGGAAAATCGGCGATTACGGTCCCTGGTCGTCAACAAAAACCTTTTGCGTAAAACAACCCTTACCGGATGTGGTGGTAAGGGATATTAACTGGAGCCCGATCTCTCCCGAGCCGGGAGAGACGGTGACTTTTTCCGCCACCTTGAAAAATAAAGGCACGGCCGCCACTCCGGCCGGGGTAGCCGTCGGCACAGGTTTGCAGGTAAGCGGCGGTTATGTCGGTGCGTTTTTTGTCCGCAATGATAGCGGCCAAACAACCTCGCTGGCAGTAGATGAAGAATATAGCGCCAGCTTCAGCGGCACCTGGCCGGCAAGCAGCGGCAATTATTCGGTTAAAGCGATAGTGGATGACATTAACCGCTTCACCGAGAGTAACGAAGATAACAACAGCCTGACCTACGCCATAGAAGTGGCGGCCAACGACACTTGCCATATGGTGGTAGAACCCGCCGATTTTGGCAGCGGCGGCAGTTTGAACCCGGATCCCGCCATCAATGCCCATTTAAACAGCGCCTCGTGCAGCAAGGTCAGTTTACGACTTAAACCGGGCAATTATATATTTGATCAGGCCATTGATTTTCGGGGCAACCTCAGCGGCGGCAAGCCGGATGTCAGCTTTGAATTTGATCAGGGAGATTATCATTTCAGCCATGAACTGATGTTCAGCTATTTTAATACCGCCGCCCAGGACGTGGTGATCAAAGGCGCGGGCAAGGAAAATACCCGGCTGAAATTCTGTATGACCTCGGCGACGTGCAGCACCGACGGTTGGGGCATGCTGCATTTCAGGCAAAACCCCGAAGGCATCGCCATCAGCGATTTGAGCATAGAAGGCAAGAAGCACTCAACCACAAGTTGGACTTTTGACGGCGCCATTATGCTCAGCCTGGACGCCACTTTGGCCAAAGATATCTCGATTGAAGATGTGTCACTCAAAGGGGCTGAATACGGCGTTTTTGCCAAGCACTCGCAAAACCTGAGTATTCAACATTCCCATATTGAAGATACCCATATCGGCATTTACCTGCATAACAACGAGCACCACAAAGTATTGATTTACGATAATGTCATCACCAACGACTCGCAAACATCCGGCGGCCGCTACGGTATTTTTTCCACCACGGCCATGGTGGATGCGGCGATCGTGAAAAACGATATCAGCAACCTCAGCGAACGGGGCATCTACCCGGGACCTGGCTCTGAGCGTCTGTGGATCCATGATAACAGCGTGAAAAATGCCGGTTTAGGCGGCAACGGCGCCGGCATCAATATAAATAAAGAGGACTTGAACGATATTCTGGTGAGTAAAAATGTCATCACGAATATCGGCGGCGGGGTGACTCAGCCGGGCCTTGGCAGCTTGCCGATTTCCGATACTGATGAAGATAAATACACCAAAAATTCAACTTCTGTCAGCTCCACCACCATCTGGCCCAACCGCCAGTGGAACGGTTACGGGATTTCCACCTCCGGCGCCACCACCGGCGGCGTTGCTTTAGTGGATAACGACATCACCGGAGTCGGCTCCCACGGTATCAAGGTTAATCCCGGGGCTGAGAATGTGTTAATCTACAAAAATACGGTGGAAAACAGCGGCGTCAACGGTTTAAGCATAGTGCCGGGATATGCCTATGCCGGGCAGTTCGGTTATACCGGCCAGGGCGGTATTTATGATGTCTGGGTACAGGATAACAGCTTTAACAACAGCGGCCGGGCGGGCATAGAAATTTTGTCCCGGGGCACGCCGTTATTTGCGGTGCCGTCAAGCTGTGAAGTCGGCACGACCTGCGCTATGTCCCAGACCAGTTACGGGGTGTGCTCGGAAGTCGGCGGCGATCCCTGTGTTGACCTTTACACCACCAGCAACTGCGGCAATAACTGTTATTCGCCCACCTGGCAGGATTTCCAGGTTGATCTGCATGCCAATACCACTCAAGGTAATGATATCGCCAATATGATCATCAACCCGCAGCGGGTCGCCAGCTCAAGTGCGAATTTGTATTATGCCATTTCCGGCATGACCTCAGGCCATATGGACAGCAACAACACTGATAATTACCACCTGTACCCCAGCGGCCATATTCAGCAAAGCTCGATACCAGGCACATGTTTAAGTTATAACTCGGCAGGGACAACCAGCCGCTCTGATAATACTGCGGTTAGCAAGTATAATTCCCTGGTTTCCAAGATTAACGGTTTGTCTTTTTCGCTTTATGATGAAACTAGTAGCAGCTGGAAGTCTGTGAGCTTAGATGATGAAAACAGGTTTGTGTTTGAGCGCATTGACTTTGGCATTTCGGCGCCGGGCTGTTAAAAAGAAAAGATCGATGAATCTTGCTGTGCTTTGATGTTTGTATCAACACGGCATAGCGTTTATCCTGAACTTAGAAGCCGCTGCTGGTCTGTAGCGGTTTTTAATTTTCGGGTTGAAAGCTGGCATTTGCAGACTAGATATTGCCTAATAAAATGCCTTATCAGGTGTTAAAAAATCGTATTTACTGTGCCAAGCCATTATCTAGAAATTCATTGCTGCTGGCATAATACTAAGAGGAAATAGATGAAAGCAATCGTGACTCAAGCACATGAGTCTAACTACCCAGATCCTGTCAAGTTCAAGTGTGGTGACACTTTAGTGTTAGGAGAAGTGGATATTGAGTTCCCTAATTGGATTAAAGTGACGACAACCGATGGCAATACCGGTTGGGCTCCCTTGCAATATATTTCTGCTTGTTCAGATGGGGAAGCCGGGGTGGCACAGTCAGATTATGATGCCAATGAATTAAATACTGTGCCAGGCGAAGAATTGAAGGTGATGTTCGAATTAAATGAGTGGTTTAGGGTGATGAACTCTCGCGGTGTCCTTGGTTGGGTCCCGGTAAAAACGGTAAAATGCTGCCATGACATCTGTACCCCGGAATAAGCAGGAATTGTATCAGGCCGTCAGCCAGGCTTTTGATAAGCTTAACGCTGATTACTTGTCTGTACCTGAAAATTATGTTCGCATAACAGGTGTCGAAGGCAATGTTAAGGGAACAGAGATCAGCGTCAGTGATACCCTGGCTTACCTTATCGGCTGGGGGAAGCTGGTTTTAAAGTGGTATAAACGAAAAGCTGCCGGCCAAGCGGTGGATTTACCGGAGACGGGTTATAAGTGGAATGAATTGGGCAGGCTGGCGCAAGACTTTCACCGGCAATATCAAAACTGGACTTACCGGGATCTCATGAGCGAATTTAAAAGCACTACCGATGAGTTACTGGCTCTGATCGATTCATTGAGCAATCATGAGCTTTACCATGAAACTTGGTATGAAAAATATACTTTGGGGAAAATGATCCAGTTCAATACATCATCACCAATGAAGAACATGCGCAGTAAAGTGAGAAAGTTCAAAAAGATAAATGGCCTGGCATAAATAAAACTGTGGTCATCGACATCTTGTATTGGCTCCTTTATAGGTTATATCGGAATTATCGTTTAATCTGTCGAGTCTCAACTCTTTGTATTCTTTATCAGTATTAACTTTTCCATAAAATAACCCCAATAACTTAGCGCCGCCTTACCTGGTTGATAAATACCACCTTCTTTGATTAACCATTGCGAGCAATTAGGCTATAATCTGCGATTAATTTTATTTAGTGCTTAGAGCAGATCAATGACAGATACTTTACCACCATGTCCGCAATGTAATTCCGAATACGCTTACCCAGATCAAAATTTACTGATTTGTCCCGAATGTGGCCACGAGTGGGATCCCAATGCCGCCGATGAAGACGCGATCGTATTAAAAGACAGTGTCGGGAATCTCCTGGCTGAGGGTGATAAAGTGACGCTTATCAAAGATCTTAAAGTAAAAGGCACTTCAACTACGTTAAAAGTTGGTACTAAAGCAGTAATCAAGCGCTTTGTAGATGGCGATCATGATATTGACTGTAAAGTCGATGGCGCAGGTGCGATGATGCTGAAATCGAAATTTGTTAAAAAAGCCTGATATTAGTTATTGAACTTTAAGGAAAATAAAAAGGTTGCTCAGGCAACCTTTTTTATACTGTTAACTCCCGTTTATCTCCTTCCGTTAAACCTCACCTTCAACTAAAGCTGCAATCATCTGCTAGCTCTGTCAAATATCATAAAAAATATTTTCCGTCTCTACTGAGATCATTTTTACTCACAACGCACTAGTTATAGTAATGATGCTCGGCTCAGGCCATTGATAATCCTGTTTACCGGGAACATTGAAACATAAACGTTCAATTGCAGGTATAAAAACCAAGCATCTACAACATGGAAAGTGAGTGTATAACAGCTCAGTTTCTATTGATTTAGCCACAACCTAGACCCTTAACACAGGAGAGCCAAATGTCTGAAAAGCTTCAAATACAAAAGTGAAAATACTCCACTAAACCCCGGTTATCACTCAGGTTTTTAATTTACAGGTGTAGCTCCTTGTTTCGATGTGTTGCTCTTTAAGCGTCACCATAAGCTTTGCCATATTTTTGTGGTTACATGCTTGTTTATCTGCACAGCAGGTTAAATCGGATGGTTGTTTGAGTGGGTATCCAATATCCCTGCACAGCGATGTGGAGATAAACCTTTAGCAATAAGGAATTATTATGAAAAACTTAATTATTAAATCGATTTGTAGCGCAGCCTTGGCTGCTTTTGTAACCTCAGCACATGCCGACGATGAAAAAATGTATCCCGGCTCCATGTGCAGTTTTGCCGACTTTCCATTGGCTTCTCACAATAAAATGCATCACCGGCATAAAAACCTCTCAGGCAGGGGCCAGTGGGTGACATGTCCTATTGTTAGAGACAGTGTGCTCAATGGGGTCGAGTACCTGTCGCTTGACATGGTTGGCACCGCAACCAATGTCCGCTTTGAGCAGCGTGCGCCGGGTAATGGCTCCCTGTCCGGATGGAACTCCAGCGGATTAAGTTTTGTTGGCGGCGGAGTGCAGTATTACTGGTTTAGCGGCAATGCTTGGGCCAGCCCTATTAATAGAGCGTCTTTAAACCTTGAGCTGTACCTTTACAACAACGCTTATATCAATGCTTACCGGGTAAAAGAGCGCACTTAACTGCTTTTGTGATGGTTAATATGCAGCCGTCTTGCTACAGGTTTTGCAATAAATTCCGCAAGGCATATTAACCACCCGACAATTTAAACATTTTTTATATTAGAGGATGTGCAGTCATGCTGACAAAACATATTTACATATTGGGCATTGGTGCGGCAGCCTTGGTTATTATGCTGATCATTGCGGCAACTTCACGGCAAAATGATTTAGCTCCGGCAAAAATTACAATCCGCCCGATAACTTCACCCGCAATTGAACAGCCAACTACAGATGCCAACACACTGTTAACGATAGAAAATGCGCTTATAGCTATCCAAGATGCTATACCGGCACTTAAAGGTGTGGTTGAACAAAACCAGTTAGCCAATGAAAAGCGGATAAAGACTCTTGAACAAAATATCCAGCAATTACAATCGACCTTACAACATAAAGGTGATACGCCTGAACACCCCCTTGTAAGTGAACCTCAAGTGTTTTCGCCAGAATACGAGCAAGCCTTGGCCGAGGAGCGGGCTCAGGCGCAAGTGGCGGCATTTGATCATGCGCTTGATCAGGAAGTCCGGGATGAAGGCTGGGCAGCAGAAATGGAAAACATGATCTCTTTTGCTTCACAAGGGGAGTTATACCAAGGCTCTACTATCACTAGCCCAAGTTGTAAATCAACCTTTTGCCGTTTTGAAGCCTCTCATGACGACATCGGCAGCAAAGATAATTTTGAGCTGATCCGGCGTGAATTACCCAATAGTTATCATATGCAGCATTTTAACCTCGGAGGCGGCAGTTCCCGTACGGTGATGTATATTATCCGTCAGGGGGAGGAAATGAATAACGTTATTTTTAATACCCTAAATCCGGGTTCGGAATAGGCGCTGTTTAAGTAAGGAATGTAACAAAGCTATACTTACCTGTTCAAAGACGTTATCTCTAAAAAGTCGACCAGGATGAGGCAACCGAGCCTTCTCCCGGCCGATATTATTTAATGATACTATAAATCAGCTTGTTAACATAAATATGAGGTTTGACAGCCACAAGTTTCGGTATAAGGACAAGTAGCGTAGTCATCGGCAGAAAAACGGGTATCACGGCCGCCGGCGATCTGTGGCGTCATTGCTGCCGGCAGGGCATTTTTATCTTTTGACAGGTTTTTTAGTTTCTTTTTGTTTAATTGAAGTTTCATCAACGATTCCTTTTGTTCAATGTTATTGCCTTGGCCTTCAAGGCAGGGTCAAGTTAAGGCGCAACTATACGCCAGTCATAGTTAATCGCTTGTATCTGAAAGAATCAACCCTTTGTATCTTATATGATTATCTTGTTTGTTTTAGCTCAATAAAAGGGAGTTACATTGTTACTCCCCTCTTTCGAAAAGCATTTAAGCAAGCGGGTGTCATAGTGAGATAACGCCCTTTAAATGGAGAAAACCGGCTTTGTTTGCGTTTAGGGCTGCTGTTAATTATTCACTGCGGTATGAAAAGTTCAGCTATACGGGGGATTATCACGACATCAGGATTGGTAACCAGTAGCGATCAAATGTATTAATTGCTAGTGACTGCAGTTATCAATTATCGCAGTGTAGATCCCAATATTACTGGCAGGGCTTCCAGAAATGTATTTCCCGGAAGGCGTAATTTTACCTATACCGTTATACATTCGCGGCAAAGTGCAGAAGTCACTAAAGCGCTTAAGTTAAAATGCGCTAACAGGAAGGCAATTCCTCTCAGGGGGCCAGAATTGCAGTTAATACCGGGCGGGTCACTGACATAGCTAAAATTCTTATTGCCGTTGACTCGCCCGCCTTTTGCTCCGTTTAAGTTGTACTTAACATTACTTCTTGCGGCTGAGCACTCTCCAGCGTTCTTGCATCTCGCCTATTTTCTCCCGGTAGCCGATAACCTGATATTTGAGCCAAAAACATAGGTGCCTGATACCTTCACTGGTGTGCTCCGTGATGCATTCTGGTTCGCGGGTAATCGCCGCGAATGCATCGAACAGGAAGGCGCATTCTTCACTGAATTTGCTAAAGTCTTCACGCAGGTTGGCAAAATCGTCCGACAGCTGCTCCCTTTTGACTGCATCCTCCGTCAGGGGTAACTTTGATTCAGACATGACAGCTTCCTCCCTTGCCGGTTAACTGCGTATAGCTGTTGTCATAGACTGGCGGTGGAAACTTGGTTATGGGGACTGGTATATTTTCTGTTAAACTTTCTGTTAGGTAAGCTTTAACCGAGTGAAACTCTGGCATATCATTAGGATTAGCCATGATAGATACCTCTAGTTATCTGTTGTGGTTAGCTGTCTCTGAGTGTTTCCGGCACTTAGGGGCAGCGCTTGGTTTATCTGCTGGTTCTCTTCTTTAAACACCTCCGCTGACGGGGAATTCACCTGTTAGTGATAGTACAAAATACCGGAAAAATCTCCCTGGGTTGGTATTTAATGTTTATGCCAATTGCCCACACTGTATTAATAGCTGTACGAAAACATCAACTATATGAAATGTATGGATAAAAACAGGGGTTGATGGCTTGTTACAGGGCTGCAACAGTCAACGCAAACACAGCCGGAAAATCACAATCAATTGCCGAGTGCAGTCAGGACAAATTATCATGGCCAAATTTACTAAAACCACTTTTGAACAGGTGTTTTTTGTGCCTGTACATTCCAGACAAAAAAAATAGCCGGGTATAAATTTACCATTGACTTAAAGCATTTAGTTGAAGGTAAAGGAAATCTTGTTTCTTACTGTGATCTCATGTTCTTTCATTGCTACGATCAACCAGGGATATTTCCGGATTCAAGGGGATTATAGGCTAAATTGCGAGGGAATAAGGGATCTTTTTTGTTAGCTGATTTACACATCCCCCCATTTTTCAACTCAGTTTTTGTAAAGATAGGTAACTTTACCCGGCTAAAATTTGTTCCCTGAAATCATTTTTGATTTAATCGATTAAGTTCCAGGTTTCACCCGCACCATTTAGCGATACTGAATACCGGGAGCTGAAGATAAAGTGAATATTCACTTCATCTTCGCATCAATAAAAAAATAATGAGAAAAGGAACTTATGCATGAACACCTCCCTAGTAAAAGCATTTTCACTGTCAGTGCTTGCCCCGGTAATGGCGTCCACTTTGATTTCTTCCCAGGTTGTAGCCGAAACCTGGGGGGAGCGGGCCTTGTTGCTCCAAAACATGCTGGATAAAGATGTTCCCCTGTCGCAGAGCACCTGGGTTGGCACCCATAATTCGTTCGCCAATGCCGATGATGATGACTACCTGGATGTTAACCAGGGGGATTCGGTTAAAAACCAGCTTCGGGCCGGAGTGCGGGAAATTGTTTTTGATGTCCATTATGCTGCCGATGTTGTGGGAGATCTGATCAATGTCAATAAGGCGGTGCGCGTTTGCCATAACGGCGGTAGCTTTGGCGGTTGTACCGACGGCATCACAGGCAACCGTAAATTTAAGAATGCCCTGGATGATATTGCCGAATGGCTCAATGAAGGTAACCGCGATCAGGTGGTGTTGCTGAAACTGGAATTACAGGATAGCGCCCGCCGCAACATCAATAAGGTGGAAGATAAAATTGATAACCATATCGCCGATTATCTTTATAAGCCCGAAAACAGAAGTTATCACGGCGATCTGGATAATTCCACCGGCTGTACCGAACTGGCAACGGCACAAATCAGTAAAAAAGATGTGTTAAATGCCGGTAAAAATGTCATCGCTTTTGTCACCGAGAGTTGTCAGAGCGATAACGGTTTTAATGATGTGGTGTTTTATGGCGGCGATGCCGCAGAAGATGTCAACAGTATTGACAAACTTACGGCCTGGAGCGCTGATGACAAGCTCAATAAAATGAGCCGGGTAAAGGATGCAGTCACCAAGAGCCAGATCCTCAGTACCAAAGATTATGCGAAAATGGTGCCGGGTAATGTCGAACAATGGCTTGATGCCGGTTTGAATATTTTTGAACTGTACGGCTTTAACGCCGCCGGCAGCGAATGGCGGGTGGATGATGAAAATGGCGTCAAGGATTACCCCGTAAACCAGGAAAATATGGTATGGAGCTGGTCTGCCAATCAGCCGGATGACTATAACGGCGAAGACTGTGCCATGGTGCGCAGCGACGGTAAGTTTAACGACGCCTCTTGCAGCAATAGCTATCAATATGCCTGTTACAGTGATAGCACAGGTTGGTCACTAAGCTCAGGCAGCGGTAGCTGGCAGGATGGCTTTGCCGTTTGTAGTGGCGGCAATGGGGTTTTTAAAGCACCGGTAAACAAGGTGCAGCTAAATGCTCTGAATGCCGTACTGGCCGGCAACTCGGCCTGGATTAACTATTCGGACCAGGCGATGGAAGGGGAGTGGGTAGCCAATTTTGCTTCCCTGGACGAGGCACAGTCGCGTTTTTACCGCACCGGCAGTGTGGTTGGCGGCTCCGGCGGCAGCAGTTTTGATGATATTGAACAGCTGACCTTAGATCAGTATCGCGATAAGCGCCGTATAACCAAAATTCAGATGAGTGCCGGTAACCGGGTGGATAAGGTTGGCTTTACTTATAGTGACGGTCAGTCGGTGTCTCACGGTGGCAACGGTTTTGACCGGGAGCTGAATTTAAGCTCGGGTGAGTATATCTATAAAGCCAAAGCCTGCGTGGATAGCAAAAACGGCTCAGACCGCATCTTTTACCTGTATTTCGAAACCAATACAGGTAAAAGCCTCAGCGGCGGCAGTGAGCAGGGGGGATGTACGACGACTACTGCTTACGGCGGCTATGAAATATTTGCCATGAAAGGCCGTTCGGGCAACGAGCTGGATGCGGTGGGCTTTTACTCGCGTCAGTTTAACTAATCTGTCGTAACCACTTAGTTAGCTAAGTGGTTGAATCAATAAAACAGGGGAAAGGAGGCTTTCCCCTGCTATGCTCCCGGTCTCAACTAATTACCAGCTTCAATGTTAACTATCCCCTGATTTTGTCGCTGTGAAGCAGCAATACCCGGGCTTGTTTTTGTAATATTTTCTTGGTTATAGTGAAGCTTCATTAAACCAAGCTTGCCCTTATTTATGGTCGAATTACCCCACTTATTGTCATCAGCGGGCAAAGATTTTCAATTGTCACCTTCCGCTTTGGCCCGGTGCCGATACTGGCTGGAACAAGTCAATTTAGATCAGGACTATCATTCTCAAATTCAGCCTATCGGTCACTTTTTCTCCCAACTGGCCGAATATATCCGGGATCCCGACTGGATATGGCAACAGGGAGCCCAGCGCATGCCTTCTGATTTTAGCGTCTTTGGCATGGCCATCGCCCTGGCCGATACCCTGCAAGAGAGCCTGCAGCTGTTAATGGAGTTCTCTTCTGCTGCCTTTCCCGTGTCTGTCAGCCGCACGCAAGACAGTGATTATGTATATTTTCATGTGCATTTTCCCGAGGCTTTCGCGCCGAGTTTATGGTTACATGTCAATTATGCGGTTGCCGGATTTTGCCGGTTTTTACAAACCTACTTTGATCTTGGCCGGGAACAAGTTGCTATCGCCATTCCTCTGCCCGAAGGAGCATCCGGGACAAAGAAGTTGCTGGCCAAGCACCTGCTGGCGATGAAACCTTATTATGGTGCTGATGAACTGACCTTTCGTCTGCGCAGGGAATATCTCAATATCAATAATCTCAGGCCGGATATGACCACAAAAACCGAGTTGCTGTCTTTATGCCGGTTAAAGGTTTTAGCGTTAAAAGAGTCGCGTAATTTTCGCGATAAAGTCTGCAACCTGCTGCAGGGGGATTTGGCTGCCTGTCCATCGATGGCACAAGTGGCGGATAAATTGTGCATGAGCCCGAGAAACCTGCGCAAAAAGCTGGCAGATGAAAACACCACTTTTACCGCCTTGCTGACCGGGCTGAAAATGCGCCGGGCCAGTTATCTGCTTGAGCATAGCCGGGATAATATTGAACAGGTGGCTTTGCAAACCGGCTATCAGGATGTAGGCCATTTTCGCAAGGTTTTTAAGCAGGCGACAGGCATGACGGCAACGCAGTTTCGACAAACGAAAGCCCTGCAGTCAATACAGGAATAAGCCTGTTTGTATCAAGATCGTCTGCCGCTCAGCCCTTAGTATCATCAAGCTTGCTTTGAAAGTAACTCATCTGGCGGTTGTAGTCGGAAGTTGACAGTAAACTACGTTTCCTTTGGATGTCGGCCATCTCCATTTTGATGCCTTCACTTCTCAGTTGGTCGGTATGGGCTTGATCTTCCATGGCTGATTTTTGTGCCCAGGGAGATGTTCCCGGGGAATAACTGGTTTTAAACACCGAGAGAGGGGTAAAAGGGATATCGACCGTAGTTGTTTGCCCACCCAGATGATCTTCCGAGTGGCCGATACCGCCTCCGAAGGTTTTCACACCAATGCCGCCGCCATAAGTAGTGTCCTGGTTCATCGGCATGCCGACTTTTACACCGCCCAGGCTGCCTGATGCTCCGGTATAGTCATTGCCGATGCCGCGACTTGCTGACGGCCCTTCCACCTTGACATAGGAGCCATGCTCTGAGGTAAATTGTCCGCTGCCAGTTGATGCGGTATGTGAGTCAAGAGGTGTATAGCTGTGAGAGGGCGTTGTCGTTGAAAATTTGCTTTTAAACCAATCCATAAGGAGCTCCGGGCAGATGAAAATATAGCAGAAAATGCAAACCGGGTGCCATTCCATAAAAAAGGTATAAGTCCAATATAATTAAATACTTAACACTTTCCTTTTTCATAAGTGGGGCCGGGAAGTGATGGTTTTTATGTAAAACGGCAGAAAAGTACCCGAGTCAGGGTAAAAAATCCCCCGCTTTAATAGCGCAACTCGCCATCATCAATCCAGTGTATTTAGGAATTGCAGCAAAGCTTTTAATCGCTGGATATGCACCATGATCAGAAGTTTTATCCTGACTTTACCTGAGCCTTACCGGTAAAGGCGATTACCGGTGAGATAAAAACCGGATTGGCGGCACATAATCAATAAAGTCATTTTGTCGGGGTAACATTGATGAGCGCATTGAAAATAGAAAAATCGCTGGGCGCCAAAGGTGAGCAGCCGTGCCTGATAAACCGATTCATTGCTGTAGTCGGCTGGATATCCACGCCGCTAATCTGGCTTTATATTATCCTTTATTTACTTGTCTGTGGTATTAGCCGTAAGTTTAAAGCGAGAAAATTTTCATAAAAATCATGTTAATTTTGCATATTCATGACTAGGCTAACAAGAATAAACAAATTGCTTAAAACCTGTAAATTGTCCGGCTAAAACGCTTGGGCAAAGTAATATGTATAAATACCTGTTAATTTTCATTTTATCGGCGCCATTAATTGGCTGTTATAACAAATGGCAAGAACTGGAATTATATGCCGGAAAAATAGCCTGTGATGACAGCCGGACTGTGATTATCAAACGTGCAGCAAGTTATCAGGCCAAAGTGCTTATTGATGATGAAAGCCAATCCGTTCAGGTAAGTAAGGGGGTTGAAACCGTCGTTATCCAGTTCGATAACAACAATAAGATCACCCTGGTTTCTGTTTTTCAGATTGAGCTTAAATTTTTTGGTTTGCACCGACGCCAGTTAACCCCCTATATTTTACTCGACTGCCAAAGTAAAAGCCGAAATCAGTAATACTGACAGCAAGACTAAGCGGTTTAACGTCTTATTTCGCTGATTTATCACTTACGGGTTTTAGCCCTGCTGATGTTATTTGATTTAAATAGGCTTTGTTGAGTCCCTGATGATCATACTCTGAAAAATATATCGGCAGCCCGCCAAGATCCATTCTTAGCTGCTCGGCGTACCTGATAAAAGAGTTATGGGTGATTTCCCCCTTGATACTGCTCACTATGGCTGCAAAGACCGCGGCATCGACATAACCTTCCAGCGACTCATGGCTTAAGGTTTGCCCCATCATGGCTTTTCTATAGTCTTTGACAATAGGCAACTGTGAATCATGGGGATCCTGCATCACCAGGGTTACATAAACGTTATTAAAGTACTTAAGTCGCTTGATTAACGACTGTGCGCCGACAAAAGATAACATAACGATATGACTGTCGATGTTAGCGGCTCTTAAATCATTGATTAACTTCGCGATAGGTTCATAAGTACCGACACAAAAAATAACCTCGGGATTCAGTTGTTTAAGACGCTCGGTGGCGAGTGCAATATTTGAGGTATTACGCTTGTACCTGAGCTGTTCTATGGCGGTGATCCCCCTGGCACTTAAGGCATTTTTATAACCTTTACTCGCGGCCAGGCCAAAGGCATCTGCCTGGATAAATAACGCGGCTTTGGATAAATTCAACTGGTCGATAAAATATTCCACCTGGGTTTCGGCTTCGGTGTAATAGCTGGCCCTGATATTAAAGATATTTTTCTTAATTGGCGATCTGAGAAAGTCGGCGCCGGTATAGGGGGAAAAATAGATGATCTTGTGCTCTTCCAGCAAGGGCATAATGGCTTTTGATGTAGGGGTGCCAACATAACCGAAAAGGGCAAAAACCTTATCATCCTCTATCAGTTTGATCGTATTTATCACAGTATTGCGGGGCTCATAACCGTCATCGTAGCTGATCAGGGTGATAGGGTTCTTTCGTCCTTTCTCGCTTTGATTATATTGTTTGAAATAAACTTCGGCTCCTTGCCTTACCTGCAGGCCGAGGTTTTTTGTCGGTCCGCTCAGGGCCGTAGACATGCCCAGCTTAATTTCTGTCGACGATAAACTAAACGAGGCAAGCAATAAGCAAGCTGTGCTTATCAATTGAACCGGGGATAATAGACTGCTGGTTTCTTGCATATTGACTAAAGCATGACCTAACAGGCGAATAATTAAGACGATTAGTTTTAATATATACAAGATCTATGGCAGGAAAGCGAATGCTGGCCACAAGTTCCGGCGAAACAACATACAGCTTTATGCCTGGATGATATCTGATCAGGCCGCAGCACCTTGTTGGCGGCGTTGCCAAAAAGGACTGTTATAACCGGCAACCTGCTCATATTGCTGGTAACGTTTCTCCAGATAGGCAAGAAAGTTTTTCTGCATCAGCTGTTGGTAAGTTTGCAGATATTGCGGCTGGTGATTGAAATAGCGTTTCAGCGCCTGGCTGGCATAAAAGGCGCCGGACAGGGCCGAAGTCATACCGTAAGAGGACAGGGGATCAAAACTGGCGGCGGCATCACCCAAAGCCAGCCAGTTTTCCCCAACACAGCTTTGCAAAGCGGATGAATAAGCGGCGCTGCGTTTAAAGGTTGATGTCATGGGTCTGGCGTCGGCTAACAACGGCACCAATAAATTCTGTTTATTTGCCTGCGCTAATAAGGTTTTCGGGCCGTCGGGCAAAGGCAAATCACCATCGGAGAAATAGCATAAACAGCCCCGGGTATCGGAATATTTTGCATAGTACCACCAGCCCTGATAATCGCTGGCAATCGTGGCGGTGGCGGCCGATAACTCACTGACGCTGTGAATATGACAGCTGGTGGCGACCATTTTATCCAGCCGCTGGCTATTGATGCCCAAATGCCGGGTAAATGCCCGGGCGCGGCCGCTGGCATCAAGCACAAACCTGGCACTGAGACATAATTTTTCGGGATTTTTCAGCTGTAGTTGCCAGTAACCGCTGTTATCTCTTGCTATAGCTTGCAGCGAGTTTTGCCAAAACATCTCTACCTGTTGTTGCTGACAGTGCTTTAACAGCATGCCATCAAAGTGCTGGCGGTTGACTATCCAGCCGGCCCCCATAGGACTGGTCAGCAGATGACGCTGATAGCTGCTTTGCTGGCCCCAGTTCACGTGATAAGCCTGTAATGATCTGTGGTTCGCCGCGATAAAGTCTTCACTTAACCCCAGGCGCTTCATGATCTTAAGGGCATCTGCCATCAGGCATTCCCCGGGTTTAAGCACATCCGGTGAGCCCTTGTCGATAATGGCAATGCGCAGTCCCTGTTTGGCCAGGGCAGAGGCCGCCGCCATACCTGCGACCCCGGCACCGACTATGATGGCGTCGTATAAGGGCATCAATCTTTTTCACCGAACAACTGCTGACGGGTAAAGGTTGGCCGTTTCGGCTCTGCGTTGTCGGCAAAGTCACAGTCGTTCCGCTCAAGTTCACGCAAGTTTTCAAGATAAGTTTTATTCTGATCCGGCGGGGTTACTTCACCGCTTGCATTGGCCAGGTTTTCCATATGCAACAGCTGGCGATAGCTTGGGTCGTTCACAGTGAATTTTTTATTAACTTCCGACTCCACCCAGAGTGAGCTTAATTCGTAGTTTTCAATCTTTAACGGCGGATCCAGTTTTTTCTCTTTCACGATGCCGATTTTACTCCAGTCGCTGACCATGCCATTGATCTGGGTTTGATATACGGTTGAGTTAAAAAAACGCAGCCAGTCCTGGCGATAATCCAGGTGTTTCAGCCGCTGCAGCGGCGGTAAGTTTTTATCACTAAGGCGAGCAAAACTGCGCTCGCTTAATACCTGGTTCGGCACCCGGGCCGACCAAAAACTGGCTAAAGGTAAATAATAAGCGGGATCGTAATCTTGCCCCGAACGACAGCTGCCCTCATCCGTTTGCCATGGCACGCCCATAAAACGCGTTAGAGTACCGGGGCCGCTGGCATTAAACATTTGGGCCAGGGCAACAGCCGGCGTTAATACCGGGCCAAAATAATCCTGCACCGGCTGATCTTTTGCCAAGATGTTTAAACGCATCTTATCCAGGGGATCTTTTGTATTCCACATGCTGATGCGGCGCAAAAACCAGGTCAGCTCTATGCCCGGATGAAAGGGGCCTCCCAGACATTGAGCTAGATGGCCCTGAGTTAATGCCTGGGGTTGTTGTTGCAGTGGCAACTGCTCAAGACACTTTATAGGCGGTTCAGGAACATCACAGTTAAAATAACCTTCAGACCAGCACTTTAATGCTTGATATTGCCGATCGGTCAGGCTGAGGTTTGCCAGCGGGTTATCGGTATAATCGGCATAGGCATCGCCATAAAAGGGCGGCAGTTGATCGGCTTCTATCGCTTCCTGGCTGGCGGATATCGCCTGGCGGGCAATCTCTCCTACCTGCAGGGATAAAGCGGAATGCTTCGCTTGGTGCTGTTGGTAAATATCGGCAAGCGCCTTAATGCGTTTCACCTTAGCCGCAGTCACCGATGGCCTGAACTGGTCAAACAGGTATTGCCGTAATTCCCGGTTAGCACTGCTGTTATCTGATATTTTTTCCAGTAGTTGCCCGCTGGTGAAGTTCCCCGGGGCATTTTCCCCGAAAAGAAAATAAAAACCGGCATTAACTGCCTGGTTATCCACCAGGCTTTTAAATATCGGGTAGATATCACGGTAGAAAGAGACATTTTTTATTGGTTCGAGCAAACCTTGTTTTTCGAACAGGTCTTGTACCACATCCAATAAGGTGACCGTGCCCTCAATACCGGGAGCAAAGTTGGGAGGGGTTACCGCCACCATGGCCGGCTCAGCAGTAAATTTTTCACCGTCGATAATGATTTTGGCCCGGACCGTACCGTCGGCGACATCATCATGCCAGCCGTTATTGTTGGCAAAGGTTACCGCAGGCTGGCCGTCAAAACTGGCGGATTTTCCGCGGCCCCCCAAGACCAGCAAACGTCCCTGCTCATCGGTTTGCAGTTCACCTAAATAAACATCTTGCTGGTGGCGGGTACCTTGATAAAACTTGGCGCTGTCAAAGGTAAAGTTCTCTTTTTTCCCGGCATTGCCCTGGTGACGGGATTTACCGGCAATTTTGCGCTTGCCCGGATCCAGTAACAGCAGCTGTTTGCGTTTTTCAAGATCAACGATGTCAGGGTTGCGTAAGTTGCAATCCATGGCCAGGTTGCCGGGCTCGGTGAATAAATTTTTCAACTCATCGGGTAACTTTGCTAATGCCTTGGCCAGTTGTTTGTCATCTAAAGGCAGGTCGTCGACATCCATGGCGTTATTAAATTGATAATTAATGGCCTTGCGGTTTGCCAGGTGCACACTCCACTCTATCTGCACCTTGTCACTGCAGACCATCTCTTCCAATACCTTGCCGTTTTCATCCAGGGCATAGATACGAAACTTTGCCGCCTGACGTTTAACCTTGCCTGCTTTATCTTTGTAATCCTGATCGGCGTCAAGTTGCTGGTTGATCACTTCCGGGGAGATTAAATATTCGCTTTCACTATTGCCGACACGGGCGATACCAATGGCAGGATATATATAATAATGTCTTGCTAGCTTAGTCATCTCGTCTTCCTTTACGCTATGTAATTATCGGTTAACGGCAATGGCAACTTAGCTGCCATGGTCTTCGCTATAGTAGTAAAGCTGATAATAAACAAAAGATATTCCCCCGGTCGTTACCATCAGATCTGGTCAATTAGCATACCATTTGGGGAATTTAAAAATATTACCCGTTATTACACCCGGGCAGGCTTGGTATCTTTCATGAGCGCAAAGCAGAAAAAGAAAGTTTAAAACAGCAGGTGATGCGTTAAGGTAATGATAGCGGCATACTCCCTTTGTCTTGATTTTACATAAAATTGTCTTTTTATTATCTTGAATGTCATCTCTTCCCTTGATTATTTCACTTCTATTAACTTTATTTATCTAAGTGTACGGCAGGAAAATTGTCCGTGATGTCACAGGCCTTGGTTTGCAATAAACCAATAAAAAAATAATAAAATTAAAAGGAATTCGCATGTATATCAATAAAATGTCTGCCATTGCAGCAGTGATCCTTGCTGCGAGTATTAACATTTCAACTGCTTTTGCAACCACTATCGAATTAACCTATAACGACTCTGACTTTGCCGATGCCCAGGGACAGCAGGCCCTGGCCGGCTTTCGTCAGGCGGCCAATTTTTGGTCGTCAACTTTTGTTGATGATGTCACCATCAACCTGGATATCGGCTTTGCCGCCTTAGCCCCTAATGTTATCGGCTCTACCGGCTCTAACCGGGCGGTATTTCTGTATGACGATATCATACAAAGCATGGCCAATGACGCCACTTCGGCGGCGGATGCCTCTGCGGTTAATCATCTAGGCTGTGATGATCAAAGCATTGGCGTTTGTGCGATTAGTTTTTTAGATCAAGAAGCCGATACCGCATCCCCCGGCCTGGATAACGATGGCTCCGCCGATAATTATGCCCTGGCACTGACGCAGGCCAATGCTAAGGCATTGGGGTTTTCCGCCAACTCCTGGGGCACGGCGTTCTTGGACTCGGATGCGTCAATCACCTTTAGCAATGCCTTTGCTTTTGATTTTGATCCTTCCGACGGCATCGACAGCGACAAAATGGACTTTGTCGGGGTTGCCATTCATGAAATAGGGCATGCGCTCGGTTTCACCAGCGGTGTTGATACCTATGACTACTGGTATAATGGCCAGGCATCTCCGCTGGATTTAGACAATTATGCCATCATCAATACCCTGGATTTATTTCGCTATTCCGATGAAAGCCTGGCGGCCGGCGACGGGGTATTAGATTTTCGGCCGGGCGCCGACAGTTATTTTTCCATTGATGGCGGGCAAACCTCGCTTGCCCAGTTTTCATCCGGCTCTTTTGGCGGCGATGGCCGCCAGGCAAGCCACTGGAAAGATCATCTTGGCCTGGGCACTATGGATCCCACCACGGGATTTGGTGAATATCAACAAGTCTCTACCCTGGATATTTTAGCCTTTGATGTTATGGGCTGGGATTTAGCATCAACTTCGCAGGTACCTGAACCGGCATCTGTTGCTTTATTTGGCCTGGCCGGTGTTGGCCTGCTACTTGGGCGCCGTAAAAAAGCGTCGATGAATCACTAAACCTTCCCTTTAATGCCATTCATAAATAGCTAAAGAGCAAGCAACAATGTTGTCTCTTTAGCTATCTTTCATCTGAGAATAACGTTTCAAGCACCGGCGCAGTTTTTCTGTATCAGGGTGGTTTGGCTCGTTAGCATTGACGCTATGCCTGAACTTAGTTTTTTAAGGAAATCATCAACATCCTTGGTATAGCAAGAGTCTTTGCCAAGTTCTGAATTGATTTCTCCATGAGATAAATCTACAGGTAGCAATTCTGCATAGGTACCAAGGTTTTTGGCTTTTCCAATGAAATTTTCAGCTTGAGTACAGGCATCATCACTTCGCCGTGAGCATATTGCCAGAAATGGAGGAATTTTGTCGGTAAGGGCATAAAAGGGGGATGCCTTTTTCAAATAATCAGGATTCTCACCAAACTTTTTCTTATAAAATTCAGAAGGGTTTGGACCAATTACCTTTTTCACTATGTCGTAGCCGGAAATATCCAGTGAAATCGTGCCTAACCAGGGCATGATGCCATCTCCGATGATAGTATGGTAATTAGCTGATACCAGAGACACCAAGTGCGCTCCTGATGAATGGCCCATCAATAGGAACTTCTCCGCAGAACCTCCCCATTTATATGCCCTTTCTTGAGCAAAAAATAAAGCCGCGGCTATATCTTTGGTTTGTTCAACCGGCCCGACTTGCGGCAGGGTACGATAGTTGGTAGAAACCAGGATAAAACCTCTTGTCACCCAGTGAGCTATCTTGTTTTCAACTTCTGATTTAATCGCCTTATCGCCTCCTTGCCACGCACCACCATGCACCATGAAGATTACCGGGACATCTTTTGCGTCGGCAGGAATATAAACATCTAAAGTGTGCTTTGCATCCCGGCCATAGGCAAGGTCAGCCAAGACTTTAATGCCGGAAGGAAGGGGATAGGTATTTAAGGTGGTTTTTGCAAGAGCTGACCAACTCATAGTAACGGCCAATAATCCAAGTAATAATTTTGTGTACATCTATTGTCTCCTTGCGCTTAACTGAGTTTGTTAATTTACGCTTTCTATTTTTGGGAGTTCAGCTTTGCAAAACACTCCGTTATTTTTACCCGGATTCTATAACCCATGCCAAATAAAAAACGTTGAGGTTTACCTAGTAGTATCGTTGAACGAAGATGCCAAGGACTGCTAGTCCCGTTTTCAAGCGGACAGTCTTAACTGGGGCTAATATAGCTCTTCGTTTTAGGTTATAGCAGGCATGTTATGTAAAAATGCGGGGCATAAAATTATACAAATCTTTACATTGGATTTTTCCGTAGCCCGGTATCTCTTGAGGAAATTGTTGTATGCAGTAGCAATAACAGAGGCGCACTGATTCACCGCAACACTTTTTTATAATAAAAACAGGTTATCAGGATGAGGGAAGGAGTAACTGTAAATCGGGAGCAAACGCCTGGCTGAGAATATGCTTGTCTTGTTCATCAAAAAGCTCATTGATATTGATCAGCGACTGGATCAACTTCCACCAGCCAACCGGATTACTGAGCTGAAACAGCGATAATGCCATTTCCATCGCTTTGCTGATAATTTCAAAAACCCGCAGGGCAGCGCGTGTCATCAGGCGTTTATGGGCCACGATACGGGAAAACAATGAAATGTCCTCACGGGTCACCTGTTCGCCGATAAACACCTTATAATCAAAATCCCGATCCCGCTGCATATGCAGCTGTTCATTTGAGCCGGGCACGGTTTTACACAGCAGAAATTCCAGCCCCTGTTCAAGCACGTAAAATGCCCGTTGCAGATAAAACAGGCCATTGCTGATCACCTGCTTCATGCCGCGGATAAGATATTTGGCCGTTTCCAGAACATCGCTTAACAGGTTTTTAATGGCATGCCAGATGCGTTTCAGGCCGTCAAAAACCCAGCTGAACCAGCCCACCGACTGCCATTGCTCGCTAATATGCTGGCTGTATTGCTGATCATTGGATTTTTCTCTGAGTTCCTGGGTGATTTGTTCTTTACTTATGCTCTGGGTGTTAACCGCTTCGACTCCCTGAGCGAGAAAGCGCATGCTATAAATAAAGCGCTCGATATCACTCTTTTTTTCATTAAAATCAAGAGTGCTGAGCCCTTTTTGCTCAAGATCTTTCCAGAAAACTTTAATGGCATCGTTAAGGCCACTGGTGAACCAGATATGCCTTTTACTGGACATATGATGCTGTTTTCTCTTAAGAATACGGCTGCTTAATGCTGCATCCTTATAGCCACTTAACCAGAGCTCAGCCCGTAATAAACCGCCAAAATAGGACAACATCGACTGGTTGTTTACCTGCTGGTACTTTTTCGCAATTGCCCGGATATATTCGGGGGATAAGGAGCCGATGTGCCTGGTTTGGCAGTCAATATCAAACAAATAGTCTAATAAGAAGGTTTGTTCATTTGTCTTGTCGACTGTTATGCCCAGGTGGCTCAGTATTTGCCCGAATTTAGCCAGATCTTTTGAAAAATCATCATTATCAGCCTGTGAGCGCCGGCGACTGATACCAAGGACCATCAACCTCAGGTTCACCGCCCGTCTTAAAAACAGCGAGGGCTGCCCGGCCCGGTACCATTTTTCCAGCTCGGTTGGCTCTTCGAAAGTAAACAGCTGCTGTAATGCCTGCCAGGTGACTTCGCCGATCCAGCCGTCAGTTTTTAACCCCGCTTCTTTTTGCAGCTGTTTAATGGCCTTGACCAGTTTGCCATTGCTGATGTCATCTGTGTCTTCTTCATCCAGATAACCCAGGCGGTAAAGGCGGGTACACAGCAAGGGACGAAATTGCGGTGACAGGGCTTTTTTATCTTTAGGCGTCCCGGAAAATCCCGGCGTGTCGAGTAAAACCCCCTGGTCTACCGCACTGCGGATACAGGATTGGTAGCTGGTAAGCTTATCAATGTTCAGGGATTGCTCTACGGCAAAGCGGATATCCAGAGTATCTGACATGGGCTGAAGTTAAGTTATCTGCGGCTGGCTGTTATTTCTTGATTGCTTCAAAGATTAACTTGAATAAATCGGCTTTCATCTCCCGGGCGGTTTGCACCGCTTCATCATGGGCGGCTTTAATGTCCGGGCGTAGCTCTTCTGAGGAGTCCCGGTACAAATTGGCGTCGCCGTCTAAACTGTATTCCGAACTCATCACCAGCTTAATGCTGCTGTCTTTTTTGTCCGACTCTTCAAACAGCTTTTTAAAATCAATTTTTCCGCTGGCGTCATCTTTGAGCATACCGCGGATGTCGCCGGTATAAGAATTAACGGTCGTGGTGGTAAAGTCTTGCACACCGTCAACAATTTTATCCATCAGGGTTTGTAGGCCTTTTTCACTGCTTTTTGGCATTAGGGGGCTCCTTTTCTTATAGTTATCCTGCCTGGTCAATAACTTACGATCTATGTGGTGCGATTGCAATAACATTGAGCCAGTAATGGCCTGCAAGTAATGACAAACTAACCTTTATTTTTCTAATAAACACTTTTATCCAGTACCCGAAATTCCTGATTAAAAGGTTATTTCGCTGTAGCAGTCTCAGGTGCCCGGTTGAAGTCTTGCCAGTAAACACAAGCAACTTACAATTAATTCAAAGGTTATGCCGGAGGCGGCTCTCATTGCAGAATGCATTTATTTAATGCACTGGAATACCGTTATTTTGTAACTATATTTTCAATATAGTTTTATAGCTTGAAAGATACCGGATATTAGCCACTATTAGATAACAAAGGTAGATAAGTCATGGCCGATGAAACAGATGAAACAGATGAATATTTAAGAGAATTACAACAAATTTTGATGGAACAAATAGGAAAACGAGGAGCAGGAGGGAAACAAGCACCGACCTCAGCGCTATGCTGGGCCAGTCACTTCCCTAAACAGCTCATAGGAGCAACACAAAAAGGCCCATTTAAAATAAAGGAGATACCAGGGTACGATAGTATTATTGACGGCAGAAGCCCTGAATGTATCCAAACAACTATTTGCAATGTGACCCAATGGACCGGGTATCATGCGGAAATGATCACTTTGGCAGCATTACTTTTTAAGCACAGGATTATTGAAAAACTTAATACTGCCAAAGGAGATAAAAATCCGGACTATAGCGCCTGTCAAACTGAATTGAAAAATACTTGTGGTGAGGTATATATAGCTGCAAATGCGCCTTGTTGTAAACATTGCCATAATCTACTGACTAAGCTGGGAGTTAAACATTCCCCGGTGGAAGGTGCTCCGGGGAATACGGGGTGGTGGAACCCGCTCAATGATACCGTTTATGAGAATGGGAGCCCGGCCTTCCAAAAGGACCTTCCGCCTTAGGTATTATTACGCTCAGGTAATAAGGAGCAGACAAAGCTGAGCAATCACGCAAAAATATACGCAAGAGTAGAGCGTATCAAAAAAGTAAACAGACACATTGCCTTGCTGTAAAGGCTTCTCCAGAGATCATCGCGGCATTTGCATTAAAATCGCAGCCAAGATCTAAAGGCACTGCCTGTGTATAAGCAATTACAGCTGATTTAGCTAGTCCAACTTTCTTTTATTGGCCAGCTTGGCCTGTGTGGCAAGCTTTTTCCAACCGAAGACATTGAAAGGCCCCAGCAAGCGGATCAGGGTATTTCGGATAAAACGCGGCAGCGCCTTCTCCATTTTTTTTATGCTGGCCAAAGGCTTATCTGAATAATTAATGATCCATTCTATCCGTGTCCGGCGCGCCTGCTTATATTGTTCCAATGCCGGGCCGATGTTTTCGTCTTTGATGAGGGACTCTACCAGGCAGATAGCATCTTCAAATGCGGCGGCGGCCCCCTGTTGTAATAGCGGCGAACAGGCATTGGCGGCATCACCGATAAAAACGATACGATCTTTATAATAGCGGGCCTGGTCGACCGATTTTAATTCGCCGCAGATCACTTCAACATCGTCCAGGGCCTGTAAAATCTTGCCTACCGGGCCGCCATAAGTACAAAAGATAGCTCTCAGATCTTTTTTTGCGTCGCCGCTTAGCGGATGTGAATCATTGTCTTCATGAATATGGGCGTAGCAGTACAACTCGTCTTCACTTAACGGATAAGCCATAAACAAGTCGCTCTTGCCCAACATATAAAGCGGCTGAAGCTGGTGCTGCTCCACCTTAATCACAAAACGCCAACCGGGTAATTTATGGCGGTAAAGGGTATGTCTGTTCGGATATTGTTCAGCTCTAAGCCCTGAGTTGATACCGTCTGCGGCAATGACCAGATCATAACGGCCATCAATGTCGCCGTTATTACTGTTAACCTTGACCCCATGTATCTGGTTATCTACTGCGGTCAGCTCAGTGGCATAACGGATTTTATCTTCCAGTCCGGACAGCAGGACATCTTGTAACTGCTTTCTTTTCAGGGCGATAAACTTGTCCTGCGCAAAAGGAGGGGCGGTTAAATCGGCCTGTGCCAGCAGTTTACCTTGCGCCGTGGTATAGTGGATTTCCCGTACCTGGTGAGCATGAGCCATAACCTCATCATAAACCCCGATTTCTTTTAGCGCCCTTAAAGCATTAAAAGGCAGGGCGATACCTGCACCGACGGTACTGGCGGCAGGCTTTTTCTCTATGATGGTAAAATCCAGCCCTTGCTTTTGCAGCAGGCGCGCCATTGACAAACCGGCAATACCTGCTCCGACAATTAATATTTTCATTATGATTTCCTAGCCAATATTCCAGATATTTACTTTCGCCTGACTTCGCATATCAAGTCGGACGTACTGCTCTTTCTATATCCTGAATCAACTCAGGAGCATGAAGGTAAGCTATTTTATTAATGGTTGACCCACCTTATGGTGGCAACAGTAATGATAGCGTCACTCATCATCAATTTTATGGCAAATGATGCGGCCTTCCAATAGCATCTCAAAAATCTTTATTCAGTGAAAAAACTAAAGATTAAATTCACCGCAATACACAGGTTTTAAAGAGGGTTTGGCTCTTACTGGTTAAATATCATTATAATATTGCCTCTTTTAGCTTTGACTTAGTGGGGAAGTGAGTAACCACGGCTATTTTGGCAAAAACAGCCTATCACCACTATATTCTTAACAAAAGGCGAGGTATTTACCGACTTTGTGCCGATAATAAACAAATTATCTGAACTTAGCTTTGAATTAAGTTATTTTTGTTAAAGCGAGAAAGTTTATTCATTCACTGCGGCCTTATTTCCATAGCTGCAGATGATGGATAGCGGAATATCTCTTTATTGTCTAAAACCGAGCAAAAAGGTCACAATAAGAGGCATGTATAAAAGTTTATTTGCTTTATTCCTCTGTAATCTTTTTGTGTGCTTGCAATCTATTGCCCAAGAGAGCAAGGCAACAGATAAGATCACCTGGCGAACCATTGACTGGCCTCCCTTTTATATTCTTGATGCTGAAAACAAAGGTCAGGGGATCTATGACCAACTTATCAGCAAACTTGCCAGCGGCCTTCCTGAGTACAAGCATTATCGATTAAAAATGAATACCATCAGGGCTCAAAAACTCCTGAGTGCAGGTAAAAAAATTTGCCATCCTTCCACGATAAAAAAAACTGAGAATCAAGAGAATTTTCAACTCTCCCTGCTCAACAGCATTGTACTTCCCCATCGCATTATCATCCGTGCCAGCAAAGCGGATCTGTTACCTAAAGGCAAAAGTCTCAGCTTAAAAGCTTTATTTAAAATCAATTCATTAAGAATCGGCGTCAGTGAAGATAGCTATACCCAAACGATTAACCATATTGTCAATCAAAACAAAAATCAGCCTAATGTTTTGATTAACAATAATTATGATGTGCTGATCACTTTACTACTGAACAACAGGCTGGATGTGATCATTCAGTATCCGGTTGTGTTCTCCTATAGAGCAAGGCAGGCCGCTGTAAGCGATAAGTTTTTAACGTATTTAATCGATGAGGAAGCAGCCAGCAGCTATATTCCGGTTTATATTGCCTGCCCGAAGAACGAATGGGGAAAAAAGCTGATAACGAAAATAAATAAAATTTTGATTGAAGAAAGCCTGTCTCCCTCTTTTTTACATTCACGCTTGTACTGGTACGGTGAAGAAGAGAAAGCAATTCTTCGACGGTTTTACCGGGAATTTTACTTTATTGATAAAACCACAACAAAACACCAGTAAAAAGTTTTGAATTTTTATATCAGCAGCCCTTTAGTTTTGCGCCTGAAGGCATACTGCAAGATTTCGGCTTTCTTATTAATTCCACCAAAACCGACAGTAATGCCGATTTTGGCATTGAACACGATGTCCGCAGCTCCGGTTTATCCTCCTCAAGCCATAATGCTTCATTGTATTATGACGACGGCAAACTCGATGCCAAGCTCTCATATATCTGGCGTGAATGCTACCTGGCAGAAACCTCGGCTGACTTCAGTGAGCCTAGTTATATCGACGACTTTGGCCAGCTTGATTTTTCAAAAAATTACAACCTGAATGACCAGCTACAACTCCAATTTCAAATGCTCAATGTGAGCGACGAAAACATGATAGGCCAAACCTTTCGCCAGGAGGTGGTTTTCTTGCCTTATGGGGTAACGGATCTGAACCGCCGCTTCTTACCAGGTATCAGGTATCAGGTATCAGGTATCAGGTATCAGGTATTCATTGTAAAGAAATCACTTAAACCAGCCACTATAAATTTCTCGCTGTAATAGCGTGTGCCATTAGCATGGGCATTGCCTAACTAAAGTTAATTTTGAAAAAGAACTTTTAGCTAACTCCAACATAATATAACTATTGTGCTTCAGGAAAAGGGTTCGTAATATTTGTGAATTGAATTTATAGCCAATGCAATTAAAAGGTTTATATGACAGACAATATTACGATACGAAACGCGCTGGAGACAGATCGGGCTTTTATTTTCGAACTTTCTCCGCGCTTGGCTGAAGTAGCGGCTTTAACTTGGCATACCAACAGTATCGTTCAAAAAATGCAGGACGATTACATCACTGAAATGCTTGAGCAAACATCAATCCCCCGGGCAACCTTGATTGCAGAAAAAAACGAGATACCACTCGGCTTTGTCCATGCCCGTGCCCATAAGGACAGCATATCGGATGAAACCTGCGGCACAGTCCCTTTATTAGCGGTTGCGCCAGCAGCACAGGGCATGGGGGTTGGGCAGTTGTTGATGCAGGCTGCAGAAGCTTGGGCTAAAGAGCAGGGTTATCGTTTGTTGCATCTGGAAGTTTTTGCCAATAATGACAAGGCGCGAGGTTTTTATCAAAATCTGGGGTTTGAAGCTGAAACTCTGCATATGATCAAACCGCTTTGAGTTGAAATGGCATATTTCTTAAATTAGCGATCAACAGGTTGTGCTTTAGTTAATTTTTGGGGTGAAACACAGGCTATATTCACTATCGCTTTCTGACGCCACGACAAAACCTAACCTGCGGTATAAATGAATAGCCGGGTTCCCTTTAAGCACACTGAGGGTAACAGCTTTACCCTCCCTGGTAGCCTGTGCTAAAAGATTATTGAGTATTTTCGCCCCCAGGCCTTTGCCCTGATGCTCTGGCGCCAGTTGTACCTGAACAATCACCCAGCAAGATTTATCGCGATAATATTTGAGCAAACCCGCTGCTTTATTATTTATCAGTATCAGATTAGCTGCGTCAAAGCGGTATAAAATGCGCGCCAGGTGAGACTGTTCATCTATGGCCCCACCGGTATTTTGTAAATAGCTGTCCATGGTCTTTCTCCTTAAATCAAGGAGAAAGTCCAGATCTGCATCCTTTGCCGGGCGAAAGCCTACTTTCATTGTTGGCGGTTAGAACTCGTTGCTGACAACATATTTCAACATTTCGATAACCTGCTCCGGTGTTTGTGCCCAGGCCATGGCCGAGGCATCCACTTCCTTGAGCGGGTGTATAATATCTTCATCATGTAAAGTGATATAGGGCTTGCCCAGGGCGGCGCAATAACCGGCATCAAAGGCGGCATTCCATTGTTTGTATTTATTGCCAAAGCGCACCACGGCAATATCGCATTGCTCAATCAGGGTCTTGGTTCTGATATTATTCACTTTTGCCGACTTATGATCGCGCCAGAAGTTGCTTTGTTCAGCGCCCAGCAAATCGCCGGCACTGTCGCTCGCCTCATGATCTGTCACCGCGGAAGTGAATTTCACCGGCAAGTTGTTCGCCTGACACCCCTGGATTAATTGTTGTCTCCAGTCGGTATGTATTTCACCTGAGAGGTACACTTTCCATTCCATCTTTATTTCCTGTTTTTCTAAGTAAGCACTTTATTATGTTTGCAGTTTATCGTTTTCTTTATTCGGACAAGCCAAACGCCAGCTATTATACGGACATGTTTTGCTTTTACAAAACTGATGGTGTCAGCGCTCGTTTCTGTCTGGAAATGCACATTGGCAACATGTTATCGCATGTAAAAACGGCCTCTAAACGGAGTATTTAGATACCAAAGCAGGTATTGCAGAATTTCATGATAGTAGGCCGTTTCACTTATCAATACACATTTTGAAATTGCGAGTAAAATCAATAGTAGATTGATAAACCCAACTCTTCTGTAATATCAGCCATCAGGTTCATGCCGACAACTGAATTCCCATAATCGTTTAACGGCGGGCTCCAGGTACAAATAACACCATAACCCGGCACAATAGCAATAACGCCTCCACCGACACCACTTTTGGCAGGCAAACCTACAGAAAAGGCAAACTCTCCCGACTGATCATACATACCGCTGGTAGATAATATAGCATTCACCTTATGTGCGTTTCGTACAGTACAGATGGTATCTTTTGTTCGGGGATCTATGCCTTTGTTGGCTAAAAAAAGTAAACTTTTTGCCAATTGCTCGCAGTTCATGGATATTGAACATTGGGTAAAATAGTGACTTAATACATCTGGTACTTCAGCTTCTATATTGCCAAAGCTCTTCATTAAATAGGCTAATGCTGCATTAAGGTTACCATGCTTCAATTCTGACAGATAAACCTGGTTATCTACGTATATATTGTCATTCTCCGCCAGCTTTCTAACAAAAGATAAAAAGGCGAGTTTACTTGCCGAAAAATGACTTGTTAAGATATCTGATACCAGTATGGCGCCGGCATTTATCACCGGGTTTCGTGGGATCCCTTTTTCCCATTCCAGTTGAATGATAGAGTTAAACGGCTGGCCAGAAGGCTCCATTCTGACTCTTTGCCATATGGAATCCCCGATCCGGTTCATGGCCATGACCAAACCAAACACTTTTGAAATACTCTGGATTGAAAAAGGATGTTGATAATCGCCCGCACCAAAAACCTGGCCATCAATGGTTGCCACTGATATACCCATTAAGTCAGGTTTTACGCTAGCCAGTGCAGGTATATAGTCTGCCACTTTGCCTTGGAGAAAGTTATCGCGCTGTGCAAGCAATAACTCCTGCAGCTTTTCTTGTAAATCAATCGTGTTTTTTTTCATTTAATCGTTTGGTATTTTACTGCTTAAGAGCTGCCTATTATGCACAATATAAATGAGTCGTATAGCGATAAAAATATACCTATCTAAATTAGATAGATACCTGGCATGTATTAGCAAATGAACTTGATTTACCGATATCGTAAGCACACTGACTAAGGTAGCAAAACTGCGTATTTAACGGTCAAGTCTCAAAGTAATATTCAAAACATGGTTTGATAAAGACAGGAGTCGTCAGAAATTATCATAATCTTTTGGGTTGCCAGTCCCACCACTCATGCTCACCTTCTGTTCTCACTTCTTGTAGCCTATAGACCAGCCAATTTACATGAAGCATATTATTTTCATCACGCCAACATGCCTCTGTAGATGGCGGGATCACGGTAACAGTACTTTTGTCCTCTTCAGGCTGTATGGTGATCCCCCCTTGCGGATCAACTTTTAACACGCGGCCATTAAATTTATTCTCGTGCAGAACTGTAGACTTATCTGTATCTATGTATTGGATCTGAACGTAAATTTTTTCATTGAGTAGGTCATTTAAAGTCATAGTTTCATGTCCTTATAATATTTTAAATTGACTCTGCGGGTATAAATTTCTACTGAGTTTTTATGCCCGGTTAAGAAGCAATACTATAGTTGGCTACAATATTTCGCGAAGCGAAAAAGCAGCTGTATTTTGCCCCGCTTGAATAACTTATATTACGAGTATAAGCATTACAGCTTCGATAGCGAATGTAGGCAGACAATAAGCTTGGGCAGCCAAAAACTAAATATATCTCCCAATATCACACATACCATAAAAGACAGGGATAGAGGCTATTTTACTGAGAAAGCATCCTGTTTCAGTGAAAAAGTCTTTCATTCCAAGACGACCGGTCATATACTAACTCAATGCCAAGACCAAGACGCAGTGAATCAACCCGGGAAGCCTTAATAACGGCTGGTATCAACCAGCTGTCTATCTATGGTTATCACGGTACCGGAATAAAGCAGATCCTTGATGAAGTTAAAGTGCCTAAGGGATCCTTTTATAATTTTTTTGCCAGTAAAGAGGCCTTTGTCGCAGAACTGATCAAGCATTACAGTGACGATTTGCTGGCCCGGTTAGCAGATTATTTTCAACATCAGGCGAAGGCCTTAACACCGCTGGATAAATTGAAAGCCATTAATCATTTAAGCTTGCAAAAATTTGCCGATTCCGAATTTCAAACCAGCTGCTTAATTGCCACGATTTCAGCCGATATAGATGCTGATAACCGCTTATGTCAACAGGCTTTGAATCAGGCGGTGGACGATTGCCTGGCAGTTATCACCAGTTTATTTGCACAAGGCCAACAAAGCCTGGAAATACGCCGTGATATCCCCGCAAGTCAGTTGGCACAACTTTACTGGTCTGCCTGGCAAGGGGCGTTATTGAGAACCAAGGTGATTAAAGATAAGCAAGAGGCACAGCTGTGCATGGATGTATTGCTGGACACCTTATGTGGCAATGCCTTAAAGACAAAACCTGATCTTCAGGTTTAATGCTCAAGGCTTATTTTATCAAACTGACTTTACAAGGAAAAAAGATGCAACCCTCTGTCGCCGAAGAAAAAACCAAGCAACCAAATACATTAACGCTTGCCAGCCCTTTTATCCTTAAAAGCGGTCAGCGCATTAAAAACCGCCTGTTTAAGTCGGCGATGAGCGAACAGTTAGGCACTCGGGAGCATAATCCCACTTCCGGTCTGACAACCTTATATAGCCGTTGGGCCGATGGCGGTATTGGCCTGTCCATTACCGGCAATATCATGATTGACCGCACAGCGTTGGGGGAGCCGAAAAACGTTGTACTCGATGAGAAGTCAGATTTAACCTTATTTAAAACCTGGGCCAGTGCCGGCAAAAATAATGATAGCCAAATTTGGGCGCAACTTAATCACCCCGGCAAACAAATTCCCAATTTTATCAGTAAGGAGCCGGTGGCTCCTTCAGCGATCGCTTTAGCACGAGGCCTGGAAAAAGGTTTTAATAAACCCCGGGCATTAAACGAAAGTGAAATTTTGCAGATTATTGAAAAATTTGCCTTAAGCGCAGGCCTGGCCAAAGAAGCCGGCTTTACCGGGGTGCAGATTCATGGTGCCCATGGTTATCTGGTGAGCCAGTTCTTGTCTTCAAGGCATAACCAGCGCCAGGACAAATGGGGCGGCAGCCTGGAAAACCGTATGCGCTTTGTACTTGCGGTATATCAGGGGATACGTGACAAAGTAGGACAGGATTTCCCGGTGGGCATCAAATTAAACTCCGCCGATTTTATGGATGGCAGTTTCAGTGAAGAAGACTCAATGGAAGTGGTCAAATCCTTAAGCGCAGCCGGTATCGATCTGATTGAAATTTCCGGCGGCACCTATGAAAGCCCGTCGATGATGGGGCATAAGGTCAAAGCTTCTACCTTAAAACGCGAAGCCTATTTCCTCGATTACATTGAAAAAGTCAGGCACCTGGTGGATACCCCGCTGGTACTGACCGGCGGTTTCCGTTCGGCAGCGGCCATGCAGGGAGCCTTGGATACCGGGGCGACCGATTTTATCGGTCTTGCCCGCACCACGGCCGTCGACCCGGACTTTCCGAATAAGTTACTGAATAACCAGGAACATAAGCAAGAGTTAAAAATACTGACCACAGGGGTTAAAGCGGTTGACAGTATGGCGATGCTGAATATCACCTGGTATGAACAACAACTGGCCCGCATGGCCAAAGGTAAACAGCCCAAAGCCAATTTAAGCGAGTGGAAAACCTTTTTTAAAGTACTGCTCGGCGCCGGTATCTACTCCTTTAGAAAACGCAGGGCATAAGGTGCCAACGGAAAAGCCTTAATTTTAATCGCCTTAGCCGCCACTTTGGCTGAGGTGATTTTTTAAATAAAAGTGCCTTTTAAATGTTCTGAAAAAGTTTGCTTTTTACTGCGCTGTTATAGTGCTTGAAAGGTGATCTTCCTGCTAAGCTTAGCGTGTATCCTGTTCTTTTTTAGGAGGCAATCATGGCCATTGCAATCACGCTGAAGGAATATTTGGATAAAAACAACACCCACTATGACTTTATCAAGCACCGCACCACAGTAACCGCATTAGATTCATCCCGGGCAGCCCATCTCCCCGCCAAGCAAGTGAGTAAGGCGGTGATATTAGAAAGTGATAACGGGGATTACCTGATGGCTTCCCTGCCGGCAAATAGCCGCCTGTCTTTAACCGAAGTTAATAATATCACCGGCCAGCATTATAAGTTGGTCAGTGAAGAGAAATTGCTGGAATTATTCCCGGATTGTACGGTAGGCGCTATACCGGCAATGGGCAATCCTTACCATATGAAAATGCTGGTTGATGACAGTTTATTAGCGGCTGAAGACGTTTATATCGAGTCTGGTGACCATCAAAATTTACTGAAATTTGAACATCATGATTATGCCAATTTAGTGGCAAAAATGTCGCACGGTAATATCAGGGGAGCGAATCTTGGCGCTCCGAGAATTTGGGAAAGAACCGGTAGGGATTGGTCGATATAAAAGTAGCGGAATAAGTTACTTGTCTGCTTTACCAGTTATTTTGCCAATACCTGGTAAAGCACCCGGTCGTTTTGGGCTATTGCTTGATATGGTAACCGGTTTTAAAGATCCACCACACGGTTAACAGGCACAGGGCCAAAAAGCCGCTGATCACTGCCAGGCTGATCATCACGCTGACATCGGCAATTTCATTAAAACTCCAGCGAAAACCGCTGATCAAATAAAACACCGGGTTAAACATAGTCACGGTTTGCCAGAACGGCGGCAGCATATTCACCGAATAAAAGGTGCCGCCAAGAAACACCAGCGGCGTGATCACCAGTAAGGGAATGATCTGTAACTTTTCAAAATTATCCGCCCAAATCCCGATAATAAAGCCAAACAGACAAAAACTTATTGCGGTCATAAACAGAAACAGCAGCATCCACCAAGGGTGGGCGATTTCCAATGGTACAAACAAACCTGCGGTGGCCAAAATAAGGAAGCTCAGCAGGATAGACTTAGTAGCGGCAGCACCGACATAACCGAGCAAAACTTCAAAATAAGAAACCGGGGCGGACAACAATTCATAAATGGTGCCGGTAAACTTGGGAAAGTAGATACCAAAAGAGGCGTTGGCGATGCTCTGGGTTAACAGGGATAACATGATCAAGCCAGGCACGATAAAGGCGCCATAACTGACCCCGTCAATTTCTGTGATACGCGAGCCTATCGCCGAGCCGAACACGATAAAATATAGCGAGGTGGAAATAACCGGCGACAGGATACTTTGAAAAATGGTGCGTTTCATACGGGCCATCTCGAATTTGTAGATGGCGGCAACGGCGTAACGGTTCATATGGACTCCTTCACAAGCGAGACAAAGATGTCTTCCAGCGAGCTTTGATCGGTTTTTAAATCTTTAAATTGAATTCCCGCCTGTGACAAGTGTTGCATCAGTGATGCAATACCTGTGTGCTCCCGGGTGGCATCATAGGTATAAACCAGGTGCCTGCCGTCCTCCTTAAGGCAAAGTTCAAAAGTCTCCAGCTCCGGCGGCAGCTCTGTCAACGCTTGCTTTAATTCCAGCAACAATTGTTTTTTACCCAGTTTAGCCATCAGGGTACTTTTTTCTTCCACCAGAATAAGCTGGCCGTTTTTAATAACCCCGATGCGATCGGCAATAGCCTCGGCTTCTTCAATATAATGCGTGGTTAATATGATGGTGACGCCGTTTTCGCGCAATTGTTTAACTAACTGCCACATGTCCTGGCGCAATTCAACATCGACACCTGCAGTGGGCTCATCCAGAAATAAAATGCGCGGCTCATGGGACAGGGCTTTGGCAATCAATACCCGGCGTTTCATGCCGCCGGACAATTCCATCATTTTATTGTCTTTTTTCTCCCACAAAGACAAGTCCTTGAGGACTTTCTCTATATATCCGGGATCAGGTTTTTTACCGAACAATCCGCGGCTAAAAGAGACAGTATCCCAGACGGTTTCAAAAGCGTCTGTGGTCAGCTCTTGCGGTACCAGGCCGATCATTTCCCGGGTATGGCGGTAGCCGGAGATAATGTCTTTTCCGTCCACGGTAATAGTGCCTGAGCTTGGATCGATAATGCCGCAGATGGTGCTGATCAAAGTGGTTTTCCCTGCGCCGTTGGGGCCGAGCAGCGCCAGGATCTCTGCCTGTTCGATTGTCAGGCTAATATTATCCAGTGCCTGAAACCCGCCTTTATAAATCTTATTCAGTTTGGTAACTTGAATGATAGGTTGCAAAATTTCACTCATATTTTCAAATAGATAACTGCTAATTTATACGATTTACCCTGTGAATAGCCAGCAAAATGATGAAACTGCCTTTTATTTTCTCTGCTAAGAGTTACTTAATCCCGATGTAAAATAACCCGGGGATATTTCTCCCGGTCATGCTCAATTATAGAGTCTATTCATTTCATTCAAGCAAAGTGCGCAAGTTTTGCCGTTCAGATAGACAACAAAGTGGGAGCGCCAGCTTTTGGTTGACGTATGCTTTTTGATTAACTGGCTGATCCTGCCGACCATTTCCCTGCCCATTCATTAGGACTGCAATAGGTGTGACTCGGAATAAAATTGTCATTTTCTTCGGTTAAAGACAAAGACCCAATCGCCAACCTTCTCTTTCACTGTGTTATAACTGATCGCCCGGGGGTTATCGAGGAAAAATAGCCTCCTCCCGCTTTTCAGCTGGCCTTTTTTATCTTTTAATAATTTACTTAACGAGACAAACTCAGGCTTACCCATAACCTGTAAAACGCTAACTGACTCCCTCATGCTAGCAATTTGATTTAACAATGTTTCTTACGGTAAAGTAAGAGGTTATTGCTTATTCTCATGACCTGAAGGACTCAACCATGAAGCTTTACAACATCATTTGTTGTTCAATATTCTTGTTACTTATTCCCCAAGTAAATGCCGAAACCACCTCACTGATGCAAGGCGCCAAATCTTGTTTTAGCGGCCCTTTTAAAAGCCATGAAAAGTGGCTGAACCTGCTTGGCCAAAAGAAGAAAAAATTCAACCGGGAAATGTTTGCAAAACGCTTTCCCAAGGAAAAATTTGATACTTTAAAAAATAACCTCGAATGTAAGGACTTTGTCTATAAAGTTGACGGCCACCTTATCGAAGGGTATTACCTGAAACCTAAAAAACCGGGCAATAAAAAGCTTCCCGTTGTTATTTATAACCGGGGAGGAAATGGCCCGTTTGGTTATGTGGTCTTCGGCAAAAAACTGGGATTGATTGCTGATCTTGCCATGGACGGCTTTATTGTTATTGGTAGTCAATATCGCGGCGGCAGTGCTAAGCGCATCAATAACAATGGCCGGGATGAATTTGGCGGTGCAGATGTTAATGATGTGATTAAGTTACTGGACGTTGCCAAAGAAATCCCCGAAGCCGATACTTCTCAGGTAGGCATGGTGGGCTGGAGCAGGGGGGCGATGCAATCCTATATTGCCTCTCAGTCAATGCCTGCCTTAAAAACCATAGTAGCTATTGCCGGAAACAGTGACGCCGAAAAGGCCTTGCAATGGCGACCGCAAATGGAAAAAGTCTATCATGGCAGGATCCCGGGATTTAAAGAAAACAGACAAGCGGAACTTACACAAAGATCCGTGAGTAAATGGATAAGCAAGCTGCCGGCAAAAATCCCGCTGCTGTTGATCCACGGCGATCTAGACAAGAGGGTCAATGTTGAACAGTCAAAGTCTCTGGCGATGATACTGGAAAAAGAGCAACATCCGCATAAATTAGTAATCTACCCGGAGGACAATCACGGACTAAGAAAGCATAAAACTGAATTAAAAGCGGAAGTCGCTGCCTGGCTGAAAAAATATTTATCCAGTTAGATGGGTAAATCTTTTAACATACTGTAGTAAATCAGAGGGTGCTGTTAAGGCATAGTCGACATAGGCAAACTAACTTTCAGTCCCGGTAGAAATGTTGATATAATTGCCGGCCTGTAATGTTTAATGGTCTAATGAATGCGCACCCTTTTTTTCCTCATCATATTATTGATGAACCCTGCTTACCTTTATGCTCAATCACAATCACAACAACCGCCACTTGAAGCTTATGGCAAACTAGCCAGTAAAAGTATGATGGTGATCTCTCCAAATGCACAGCGGATGGCTTATAGAGATACCTCTAAAAACCGCGATCTGATGATAGTGATTGATTTAAAAACCAAATCACCGATAACGGCAATCGATGTCTCGGCAGTCAATCCTACTAACGCCTATTTTATCGATAATGAAAGACTTATCCTTGTTGCTTCAGATAATTTACGTCTTTGGGGTTTTAAGGGACGCCACGATGTCAGTGCTGCCTATGCTTTCAACATAAGCACCAATGAGATACATCTGCTGCTAGTCCCCGGCTATGGCATATACAAAGGACAAACTCAATTGGGCAAAATTATTGGCATTTCAGCCGATAAAAAATATGCCTACATGCCTGCTTATAAAAATGCCGGCTCATATAACTTGTATAAAGTGGATTTGGAGAGGAAAAAAAAGCCCAGGTTATACCAGCGCGGGACTTCCGACACGATAGACTTCTTTTTAGATGAAAACAATGAAGTTATTGCCCGTGAGCGCTATAACAATAAAAAAGATTTACACAAGGTTGAAGCCTTGATTGATGATAAGTGGCAAGAAATATTCAGGGAAGAAACTCCCTATCGAACAAAATCATTCAATGGTTTAACACCCGATCGAAAAAGCCTGGTCATGATCAGCCAGGACCAGGCACATGGACGCTGGGCTTATTACACTATGTCGCTGGCTGACGGTAAAATTTCAGGGCCAATCTTTAGTCACGACCATAAAGATATTGAAAATGTATTGACCGATATAAAACGCGTGGTCCATGGCGTGCAATACTCGGGGTTTACGCCGACGTATGAATTTTTTGACGAAAAATTAAATGCCCGCATGCGTGGCCTTAAACAGGCCCTGCCAAACAACACCTTTACCATTACGGACTATACCCCTGACTGGAAAAGTATGATTTTCTATATGGATGGTGAACTAAGTTCCGGCGATTACGTTTTTTATCAAAATGGCACACTGAACATGTTAGCAGCGGCGCGACCTGGCATTCCGGGACAAGCGGTTCACCCGGTAAAAGAGTATCAGTTTAAAGCGAGGGACGGATTAACAATTCCGACCCTGATCACAACCCCTGCAGGCCAAACGGCGAAAAAGCTTCCTGCCATAATGCTGCCTCATGGAGGGCCGGAGTCTTACGATAAGCAGGGCTTTGACTGGATGAGCCAGTACTTTGCCAGTCAAGGTTATTTAATTATTCAACCGCAATTCAGGGGATCTAAGGGCTTTGGCTCTGAGCACTTATTAAGTGGCCGGGGTGAATGGGGCCGTAAAATGCAGGACGATTTGACCGATGCCGTAAATCATCTGGCTGATGAAGGCATGATCGATAAAGATCGAGTCTGCATCGTTGGCGCCAGTTATGGGGGCTATGCCGCATTGGCAGGAGCCACTTTTACTCCCGACTTATATAAGTGTGTCGTCGCTATTAATGGCGTGTCTGATGTGGAGCGGATGCTAAGGACCGAAAAGCGCAATTATGGCAAGAACCATTGGGTAGTATCCTATTGGCAAGATGTAATATCAAAAGGAAATGTCAAAGAAGATCACTTGGAAAAGATATCTCCGATCAATCACATTGAAAAAGTCAAAGCACCTGTATTATTAATTCATGGTGAATTGGATCAAACGGTACCAGTAACACAATCTGAAGATATGTTTGATGAACTCGATGACGCTGACAAAAATGTGACTTTTATAGAGCTGGAAGAGGGGGAGCATAATTTGAGCAAAGGAAAAAACCGGCTCAAGGCATTAAAAGCTATCGATAAATTTATCAAACAACACATTTGAGTCAGCTGATGACTCTCCTTGCTTTTCTGCATTGTGATGTTTGTATATTAATCACCCCGTTGACCCGTGATTAAAAGGGGCTAACGGGGTACTCATCAATGAGGAAAACAGATCAGCTACGGCTTTGAATCTCGAAACTGAGCATAATGTGTTTTAAAGTCGCTATATATACACCTTGCTTGTCGACTCTTAAACGCACATCTCTATATTTATTTGTCATTTCGCCATAGCCAGCCAGAAGCTCATTTCTGTTGTCTGAATCAACTCCAACGGCCATATCACTACAAGTAACAGTCATGTCGACACCGTAGTAAAAGTTCTTTCCGGGTACAATGACATGCGGATATTCAGGTGGAATACTGATATAACAAAATTCAAAAAGAGTTTGTTCACGATAGTCTATTGCCCCGCCAGGCAAGTAATGTGGGCATAAGCGAATGTCTGGCTGATAACCATTACCCCAAACAGCCACATCCAGGTCGAATAAAAGTGCTTGTCCCTCATCACCTCTAACTTGAAATTCAGCCACATAAGTATCTTTGGTAATGGGGCCATATTCCCAGGAACGACCGGGGATTAAAGTAAAATCTGATTCGGTAAAGGTATAACGGTCACCAAAAAAACAGTTGTATCACCCGCAGTTGCAGTGACGGAAAACAGACTAAAGATTAGCGGTAAATAGCTTAACAATTTCATTGAACTTCCTTATTTAATTATGTGTATTTCTCACAATAAAATTGTAACGTTTTTGTTTTTATTGATATCAAAAAGTTAACCCCCTGTGAGTGCAACACGCAAGGTATAACAATTGAGTGATCATAAAATACCGGAGGTGAGGGGGTTGATACCCATTAAGACTCAGGAAGCAAGAGCTAATGGAGTATCAACAAAAGTTAAAAGTTAATACTACAGCTCTTCCAATTCACCATTGGCCACCCTGAATTTATGTTGATGGACCAGAGCCAGAAAATCTTCCGGATTATTATAGTAACTGCGCTCAACAATTCCGGCATTCTTCAATTTACTGTTAACATTATGGAAATTCACCAGCATTTCATTGGCGTTCACTTCAACGATGGCAACACCATGCTCCCACATGCGTGAAAACACCAGGTCATCGCTGATATCATCGCGCTTGGTGGCGCTTTCAGCCAATGTATCAAAGTACACCGGCAAACTTGACAGCGCCGGGCTAACTTCGCCGGTTTGCGCCAGCACCTGGTTCATACCATTTTCCAAAAACGAGCCAAAGGTACCGGACGATACCGAAGAAGTGGTAAAGTTAAACGACTTATTACCGGTCACGCTGCTGGCTTTGTGCTCGGTGACATAACAGCTGTGCACATCGCCGCCCAAACTTATCACACCGAACTGGCTGAGTACATCTTCAACAAAGTTCGACTTATACTGCGGAAAGCCGTCCCATTGATCTGCTTCCAGATAAAAGCGCTGCTTTAACGCCGCCGGTACTATATCTGAATCCAGCACCCCTTCGATCAGGGTACCTGAGTCGGCGCGGCTGGCGGATAAATCAAATATTAACGGAGTAAAGGAGACCGAGCTGCCGAGCATTTTCCAGGTACTACTTGATGTGGCAAAAGTTTGCCCAAGCCAGGTCGTTTGCGCATCATCAAAGCCGCCCTGTACCGAGGTGCCCTGTAGCTGAGCGACATATTCCTTATAACCGGCATAAATATCATAGGTGTCTTTGATCACAAAATAACGGCTGCCGAGGTAATTAAATAACGAAGTTTTACCTAAGGTATAAAACGCTATGCCTTGCTCAACACCGGTTTCCGGCAGGGCCGGTAATTGTTGAATGGCATGTTCCGCCGGCAGACTTTCCTGGGCACTGGCTAATACCTGGTTCAAGTAGCTGGTGGCCAGCTTGCCTTGCACCACAGTAACTGCTCTTTGCTGTCCCTGGGCCAGAGCATCGGTTTGCGTAATATCAATTCTGGCCATAAGCTCCTGCATATATAAACCGGTAAAGACCTCGACAAAAGCTGCTTTATAGGGGGCGTAAATAGCATCATCAATATCGACATAAGGAGACATTTGTGCAACTACGCCATCCACCATGGCCTGGGGCATGCCAGTTGCCAGTAAAAAGTCATTAAGGCTTGCCTGATCCATTTCTACGCCGCCAGGAAAAGCATCTTCGGGAATGATATGATCCGGGCGGTTAGTACGAAAATCGGTCATCGCCAGGTGCAGGTGTTTGCCAAAATGGAAATCACGGTAAATACGGGTATTAGGATATAAATGACTGTCGTCGATACCCAGCAAACCGGCAGGCAGGTCATCTGCAAGATGCGGCTGCTCATGATCAATCGGCATATATTCAAAATAAGCAATTTCGGAATTTTTCCTGCGCTGGGTTTGCTGTTCATCGGCGGCGCCGTCTAAATAAGTGGCGTGATCGCCCCAGCTGTCATCTGAAAATTCGTGATCGTCCCAGATAGCGATCATCGGAAAACGCTCGTGCACTTTTTGCAGCAATTCATCGGTGCGGTAGGTTTTATAGAGCTGACGGTAATTATCTAAACTGTTGGCCGCCTGGGTCGCGCTTTCGCCCACACCTATGGTTAATGCACCTTCCTGATCGGTAAAGGTAATGCTGCGCTCGCTGCCGGTATTTTGGAACAGGGCATCCCCCGTGGTCTCATAAATATAATCGCCAAGGTGGATAACAAAATCGAGATCGTCGTTATCCAGTATTGATAAATAATTGTTGTAGTAGCGGCCGATATAATCCTGACAGGAGACATAGGCAAACTTGACATTAGTATCGGCATCGATTGCCGGTGCGGTTTTGGTTCTGCCGGTGCGACTGGCGTAGTTGCTGCTGCCGCTTTGGTAGATAAAGCGGTAATAATAATGCTGCCCGGGTTTAAGTTCGGTAACGCGGATTTTTAAACAGTGATCTGAGCTTGCCAGGGCGTCGAAGTTTTCTTCTACTACCAAAGTGTTAAAGGCTTCATCAGTAGCAACCTGTAACATTAAGGGGATGTCTGCTTCAGTGCCTGTATCTACCCGGGTCCATAAAATTACTGAGTCAGGTCTGGGATCGCCGGATACCACAGATTGCGGAAAGTACTCGCTGCCATCTAAGATGCTTGGCGTAACCGGGGCGGGATCGGTTTCAGATTTATTGGAATTGCTTGAGCCGCCACAGCCCACCAGGCTTGAACTGACCACTGCACCGGCGCTGATCACCAGGGTTTTGATAAATTTTCGACGGTTATACACCATAATATTTTCCTTCCTGCCTGTTGTTATCTTTATTTGAGTTATTGTTATAAATTGGCTGCCGCAATTATTCGGGATAGCCGGTTATTTTCTTAATTTGTTGATAAATAGGTTTTAATTGCCGGTACATTTTCCGGTAAACCTGACGGTATAACTTGTTATATAAAGCCACATCCTGCTTGTTTGGGGTAAAGGTTTGCTCTATACGGGTCATCGCGGCTATCGCCTGTTGGTAATCGCTAAAATAACCACAGCCCACAGCGGCATTGATGGCGGCGCCCAGCCCGGAAGTTTCATAGGTATGGGGGCGGCAGGCGGGCAGATTAAAAATATCTGCGGTAAGCTGCATCGCCGCATCTGACTGCGAGCCGCCGCCGGAGACCATCAAGCGGGTGATTTTTTTACCCTGGCGTTTTTCCAGGGTTTCCTTGCCTTCCCTTAACGCATAAGCCAGGCCTTCGAGGATAGAGCGGTAAATATGGGCCCGGGTGTGGACATCGCCAAAGCCGATGATAGCGCCTTTGGCTTCAAGATTTTTAAGGCCCGGCGACCAGTAGGGCTGTAGCATCAAGCCCATAGAGCCCGGCGGCACCTGGCTCACCAGTTCATCAAATAAACTTTCCGGACTGACACCGAGTTCTTTTGCCCGCTCCATTTCCCTCAGGCCAAATTCCTGCTTAAACCAGTTCACCATCCAGAAACCGCGGTAGATCATCACTTCGCTGTTATATTGCTTTGGGATTGCCGAGGTATAGGGAGGAATAAAAGGCTGGGGTTCGACATAACGGGCGTTATTGGTATTGATGGTGGCCGTGGTGCCGTAACTCAAACTGGCGGTTTCCGGGGAAATACAGCCGGATCCTAAGACTTCACAGGCCTTATCCGAAGCGGAGGCGATAAGTTTGGTGCCGGCTTTTATACCGGTAAATGCTGCGGCCTGTTCGGTAATTTCTCCTAATATCTCTCCCGGTTCTACCAGCTCAGACAGCATGCTCTCTTTGACCGGCAGCGCATGCCATTTCCAGTCGTGACGTCCGGCCCAGCGCTGCTTCTTATAATCAAAAGGCAAATAGGCGACGATACTGCCGGCAGAGTCTTTAAAATTACCGGTCAGGCGGTAGGTCAGATAACCGGACAGCAATAAAAACTTATCCGTTTTTTGCCAGATCTCTGGCTGATTTTGCGCCAGCCAGTTGACCTGGGCTTTACGGCGGAAATAATCAATCACCTGGGTCTGGCGGATACAGGAAAAAATCAAACGCCAGTACCAGGGCATCTGCTCCTTAATCTCTGCCAGGCGCTGATCCAGCCACAAAATCGCGGGCCGCAGCGGCTGGCCGTTTTTATCAAGATTGATCACGGTTCCCCGCTGGGTGGTAACGGTTACCGCAACCACTTTTTCCCACAGGTTTTGCTCGATAACCTCTTTTTGCTGCCACAAGGCCTGACAGGCTTTACCCAGCATTTGCCAGAAGTAGTCCGGCTCCTGCTCCGCCCAGCCGGGATTTTTGGAAAAATAGGCTTGAAGTTCAATCCGGCTTTTCGCCACCAGGTTACCTTTGAGATCAAACAACAAGGCCCGAATACTCTGGGTACCGTTATCCAGGGTTAAGATGAGTTTTTCCTGCTCGGGAATACTGTTTACTTGCTGATGAGAAGTGTTATCTGTCATTACTACTGGCTTATTTATTATTGTGGTATTACAAGAGCGGGGTCAGGCATTGCGGTTTGCGGCATATCTTTGCCCGGGCAGCTGTAACTTTCCTGCCAAAGCTTCTTATAACGGTTGCTTTCCAGCTGCCAGCGTGCCTCATCCCAGGGTAAAAACTCCGCGCACAGTGCTTTAATCTCGCTAAGGTAGTCAAGACCACCCTCGGGTAAAACATTACCTAAACGGGTACGCCTGAGCAAGAGATCATCTAAGTGCACCACTTGCTCATATTTAACCGCCCACAGCAGCTCACCCCATAAGTGGCGGCTATAAGAAATAGTCTGACACAACTCTCTGTTTTGCTCGGTAAAAACCTGACTGAGGGCGCCGTAACAGGCATTAATCTGCTTTTGAATATGCCGGGGAAGCCTGGCGCTTGCAAGGTAGTCCTTTGCTTTACCCTGTTCAAAAATAGGCTGGCTTAACAATTCGTTGTCAAAGCCAAAGTCACTTTGCACCTTATGCAAAACCTGCTGGGCAATTAATTTAAAGGTGGTTAACTTGCCCCCGGCAACGGTGATCAAACCCGGACTTTGCCAGATGCCATGCTCACGTTTTTCCTTTGAAGGGGAAATAATGCCGCCACTGGCGATCACCGGGCGAACGCCCGAATAGCTGGAAATAACATCATCGACGCTAATTTTCATTGAAGGAAACTGATGAGTAATGCATTGCATCAGGTAATCAAATTCCTGCACGCTTATCTGCGGTTCAAAATTGAGATCCTGGTGATGCTCAACATCTGTGGTGCCAACCACAGTAACATTTTGCCAGGGATAGATTTGTACCGGCCTTTTATCTTTGGGGTGTAATACCGCTATCACACTAGCGACCGGCAAGCGCCAGCTAGGCAAAATAATATGGCTTCCCCGCAGCGGCCGCATTTTAAAAGGCAATGCTGTTTTGTCCGCTGTTGTCGGCAACAACGCATCTGACCAGGCCCCGGTGGCGTTCACGACCACTTTGGCGTTGATGGTAAAGGTTTGGGCATTTTCTGCCGCCTGTACTTTAACCCCAGTCACTTGTTCGCCAGTGGTGAGCAAATCAAGTACTCTGACATAGTTAACCGCCTGCGCCCCCAATAATTTCGCTTCCTGGATTAACCTTTGCACCAGCCGGGCATCTTCGGTCAGGGCATCGCTAAACTGGCTGCCGCCAAGCAAATCCTGCTCTTTGGCTTTGGGTACTAAACTTAAGTATTTTAATTTCGACCAGAACTTACGCTTTTTGATACCGGCAAAAACATCATATGCGGCCAGAAGGGCATTAAAGAGCCAGGGCCAGGGAAATTCACGCTGATAATGGCTCATCACAAAGCTGTGATCCGTAACCAGATCCTGCGCCTCTTTGAGCAGTTTTTGCCGCTCCCGTACCGACTCTACCGTCAATTTAACCTGTCCCTGGGCCATATATCTTAAGCCTCCGTGCACCATTTTTGATGAACGGCTGGAGCTGCCCCAGGCAAAGTCTTTTTGCTCTAACAGCAGCACCTTAAGTTTTAACTTGCTCGCCAGCTTTAAAATGCCGGCCCCGGTGATCCCCCCGCCGATAATAATCATATCCCAGCACCGGCCGTCTTTAAGTTCGGCTAAGCGCTGCTGGCGCGTCATCTTAAAATTTGATGACAGGGGATCAAATTCACTAGTCATCGAGTAAGGTGCCCGGGTTCAACTGTTTATGGGGGTCAAAATGCCGGCATAACTTGGCAATCACATTCATGCCCAGCTCGCCTTTTTCCTGCGACAGGTAAGGGGCATGATCTTTACCGACCCCGTGCTGATGGCTGATGGTGCCGCCGTTATTGACGATAACGTCACTGGCGCTGTGCTTTAACTGCTGCCAGCGCTGCAAGGTTTGCTGATAATCCTTGCCGTTGCGGTAAATATAGGTGGTATAGAGACTGCAACCTTGCCCGTAGACATGGGATAAATGGGTAAAAACATGAATATTTTCATTCTGCCCGGCTAAGGCCTGGGAAAGGGCGGTTTCTATTCTCATCATCAGAGCGTCAACATTGCCCCAATCGGTGGCGGTTTCCAGGGTGTCCACTACATAACCCTGCTGCCATAAGGCATCCCTTAAATACGGGAAACGGAAACGGTTTTGCTGCCACTTTTTCCCCAGCAGCTTGCCGGTTGAGACCCCACAAAACTGACTCAGCTGTTTTTTCAACTGTTTTTTGGTGGCGCTAAGCTGGAGCTTGCTACCGGTGATGCCTAGGGTCAGCATGCATTTATTGTCTTTACAGCCACGCAGCGCCAGATAACGCTCAAGCCACTTGATGCCGTTTTCATGTCCGGCAAGTTTCAACTGGGTTTGGGTTTCAACAGCGTTGCTGACCCTGAGCATGGAAAGGGGAATACGGCTTTGTACCACCTGCTTGCAAAATCCGGCGGCCTGTTGCCAGCTCGGGAAGAAAAATACCGAGAACTCTTCACGCTCCGGCAACTTGCTTACCCTGACCTTAATTTCCGTTAATATGCCAAAGCGTCCTTCGGAGCCGAGTAATAACTCCCTTAAGTCCGGTCCCGCCGAAGAGGCAGGGAAAGTGGGCACATCCATGGAGCCTTCAAAGGTTTCTAAATTGCCGCCGGCAAACATCTGCTCTATCCGGCCATAACGCAGCGACTGCTGGCCGCTGGAGCGGCTGGCGACCCAACCGCCGATAGTGGAAAGTTCAAACGACTGGGGAAAATGCCCTAAGGTATAACCTTTGGCCCTGAGCTGGGCTTCCACCATAGGCCCCGGGGTGCCGGCGCCGAAGGTGGCGATGTTGCTGTCGGGATCTAAATCCAACAGCTGATTCATATGCCCCATATCCACGGTAAGAACGGGCCGCGTGGATATTTTCGGGTTGATGTGCCCGGCGACGCTGGTACCGCCGCCGTAAGGAATAAGTTCAACATCATTTTCGCGGGCATAAGCCAAAATGTCTTTGACGTCCTGGCGGTTTTTTGGGAAACAAACACCGTCTGGAAAGGCATGAATATCACCGCTGCGCATCGCCAGCCAGTCGGGTAAGGACTGTCCACGGGCATGGCGTACACGCTGCTCTTTATCCAGGGATATGAGTTTATGCTCGGCCAGGCGGCTGGCAGGCACTTTATCCATGACCTGCTGCAGGCTTGCATCTGCCAGGCAGTCGGCCTTGTCTATTAAGCTTTGTAAAAACTGCCCCGCAGACTGAGGTAACTCCATGCTGGTACTTTCATCACCCCAGCCATTCCAACGTCTCATACCCGTACACCTAACTTTTAATTGATTACGGCTTATGATAAAACACTTGTTTGATGGAAATAATGTCCTAAAAAGACACCCAAGGTGACATTTCGGGACAGCATTTTTGAGCCAAGAAAATGAATCAGGCACAACAAAAATACAACCAAGTAAGACTAGGGCAATGGATAAAAATTTAGGAAAAGCCTCGGTTCCTGCCGTAAACCAGTACCTGGCATTAGCCAAGGAGCAAGGCATTGATATCGACAGTGTGCTTGAACGGGCCGGTATTCCCAGCGAGTTAATCAAAGACAACAGCCGGCACATTACGGGACTGGCGTTTCAAACCCTGATCGCTTTGCTGATTGACGAGTCTGATGATGAACTGTTTGGTTTACACACGGCCAAATTTGTCCAGCCTGGCTCTTACAGCGTGTTGGGCTATATTTCCATGAATTGCGACACCCTGGGACAGGCGATCACCAAAATCGCCCCCTTTGAAAAACTGGTGGGGGATATGGGCACCACAGGTTTTGGCCAGACAGGTCCTTATGTCAAACTCAGCTGGCGCTGCCAGTTTCCCGATTTAGCGGTCAGACGGCACATGATAGATAACTGCCTGGCCTCCTGGATCACCTTTGCCCGCTATCTGGTGGATCATAAGGGCGACCCGGTAAAAGTGCTGTTAAGCCGCAATACCCCGGCTCTAGCCCAACAGACAGAATATCAGCATATTTTCGGTTGTCCTGTGGTCTATAACCAGGATGAAGATGCCATTTTATTCGAACCGGAATTGCTGTCTCACCCGTTAAACAAAGGGGATCAACAACTGCTCTCGACCCTGGAATCCCATGCCAACAAGCTGATCACCGATTTAACTTCCCCGGATACCTTACTGGTTCAGGTAGTCTCAGCCATTGAAAAATCCCTGAGTACGGGAAATTATCATCAACAGGATATCGCCGCCCAGCTGGAGATGTCCGGCAAAACCCTGCAAAGAAGACTGGCAAAAGAAAATACCAGCTTTCAGCTCTTGCTCGATAAGACCCGTTTGCGCCTGGCCAAAGAGTTTTTAGCCGATCCCGAGCTAAACCTCGACCAGATAAGCAGCGAGCTTGGTTTTTCAGAACCAAGATCCTTTTATCGCTGGTTTCAAAAACTGACCGGTTCAACTCCAGGTAACTATAGGAAAATAAAGGAATAAATCTAGCTTCAACCTTGTCAAATTTGTAACTTAGCTGAAAACATGCTGTAAAAAATTAATATTTGACATAGAAAAATAATAATCTAGAGTGGTCCGACATGCCCGAGGGGAGAGGTGATTATGACGACATTCGATTTTATTATTATTGGCGGCGGATCCGCCGGTTGTGTCCTGGCCGAACGCTTATCGGCCTGCGGTAAATACCAGGTTTGCCTGCTGGAAGCCGGTCCGAAGGACAGTTCGAATAATATCCATGTGCCCCTTGGCGTGATCAATTTAATGCGCAGCAAAACCCTCAACTGGCAATATAACTCCCATACCGAACCCAGCCAGAACCAAAGGCAAATATTCAACCCCAGGGGAAAAACTCTCGGCGGCAGCAGCTCTATCAATGCCATGTTATACGTGCGGGGACAAAAAGAAGATTATGATCACTGGGCTGAATTAGGTAATGATCTTTGGAGTTTCGATCAGGTATTACCCTACTTTAAAAGCACTCAATTTCAGGAGCGCGGCGCAAGCGAATTTCATGGTACAGACGGCCAGTTAAATGTTGCCGATTCCCGCTCTAAGTTACCGGTTTTTGACGACTTTATTCAGTCGGCGCAAAGTGCCGGCTTTAAAGCCAACGATGATTTTAACGGTGCAGATCAGGAAGGGGTAGGGTATTACCAGTTGACCCAAAAAGACGGTCAGCGTTTTAGTGCCGCCAAAGGCTTTTTAACGCCAAATCTGAGCCGGTCAAACCTCACGGTATTAACCGATGTTTCGGTCACTAAACTCATTATCGACAATAAGCGGGTAACGGGTGTTTTTTACCGGGAAAAAGGCAAGGAAAATAACAGCCTAAAACAGCTTCATGCCAGCAAAGAAGTACTGTTAAGCGCCGGGGCTTTTAACTCACCGCAACTGTTGATGCTCTCGGGCATAGGGCCAAAAGAAGAACTCATCAAACATGGTATTTCCCTGGAACATGAACTACCGGGAGTGGGGCAAAATTTGCAGGATCATGTGGATGTCATGGTGGTAAACAAGCACAAGCGCAACGACTTGCTGGCATTAAGACCCAAAGCCGCCTGGTGGGCAGTAAAAGATGCAATGAAATTTATCGGCGGCAAGCGCGGCGTACTCACATCCCCGGTCGCCGAAGCCGGTGGTTTTATTAAGTCAGAGCCGGATTTATCGCGACCGGACTTACAATTACATTTTATTCCCGCCGCTATGGATGATCACGGCAGGAATTTCAAGATGTTAACTAACTACGCCGTCTCCTTGCATGTCTGTTTGCTACGTCCAAAAAGCCGGGGCTGTGTCACGCTTTACAGCGCTGATATCAACGCAGATCCGAAAATTCAACTGAACATGCTGGATGAAACAGACGATCAGCAAATCATGATCAAGGGGCTAAAACTCGCCCGGGAAATTTTAGCCCGGGAGCCGCTGGCAGAAAAAAATGGTGATGAGATCCTGCCCGGTCAAGCCTGTCAAGATGATGAAGCGATATTGGAATTTTTAAAGGAAAAATGCAATACCATTTACCACCCGGTAGGCACCTGTAAGATGGGCAATGACGACCTGGCCGTGGTCGATCAAACCCTTAAAGTACATGGCCTGGAGCAATTACGTGTGATTGATGCCTCGGTAATGCCAACCTTGATTAGCGGCAATACCAATGCTCCCACTATCATGATTGCTGCCAAGGCTGCGGATATGATTTTGGCTGATTATGCTTAACCAAAATGATAAAAGATTATCTCTTAGGCTGGCCAGATGGTTGTTAACTGTGCTGCATGAGATGAAATTGCGCTGACACTCAAAACACACGGTAATGCCAGAGAAGTAACCTTTTTATTAAACATATTCGTCCTTAATTTAATTGATATATTTTGGCAAACTCTTGTTGTTATCAGGCACTTGAGTGCTCGACAAGATTTGAGAACAACAAACTTAATAAAAGTTATAACAGTAACAAGAGGCAGTAAGTCGTATCACGACCTCAAGACCGTTAACATTATTTTAACCAGACATCTAAAGAGATTATGCATTATCCTGTTTTATATCAAAGATGGCTTTACTCATGAGCTAATATTTTTCCATGGCAATCCTTGGGATGATTTTGTCATGCTCACAACGAGGTTCTCGTCAGCAAAGGTTATCTCCACCAGTCAAAATATATTGCAGGTATATAATGTTTTTACCAATAAAGTCAATTAACTATGTTATTTCCGAGGAATCTTCTTATCCATTTAGCTTAATAAAAACTCCTCAGCTCCTGTCATATTCAATGTAATGAGCACAGATGCCAATGCTTTGTCTCATCCCAAACTTCAGCATTGGTTTTTAAAGAAATGGTCTCAGCCATAGGCACTTCAGTCAGGTAGGGTTGCCATTGCCGTAGATTAGCATTTTCAGAATACCAGCCTGTTATTTTGACTTTTACGCTTTCGCCTTCAGGCGATAAAGCTAAAGCAATGCCCTGTGCCTGTACTTTTGCCGCATAGCTTCCTTTTGTGCCGTTTGAGTGGCTGACACGATATTTGACATTTACATCTTCCCGGCAAACTTGCTTGTTGATTAAGCGTGAAGAGGTCTGCTGTAAATTATCATCACTGGCAACTGACGTTTTCTGATTCGGTACCTGAAAATCATCACTGTCGGCGGCAAGCGCTGTTTCTTGATCTTGAATAAGCACTTTCTGCTCTAAACCGGTAAAAGCAATATCACTTTTGCTGATTTTGGGATTAGCCAACTCAATCCCTGAAAGGTCCTGTGGTATGTCCTTGTTCTCTGGTGTTGATTGACAACCGACTAAAAAACAAAATGAAAATAAAAAATACAACCTGGAAATAACGGTATTCCTCTATCTTGAAACTCAATCAGCAACGATTAAGCCTATTTGGTAACGGATGATACGAAGCGGCGATCATCCCATGTTGCAGCCTAATTACAAGTAAAAATGATCGCAGCTTTAGAGACAGATGCTGTTTTTTAGCTATGCTCCCTGTTATTAGCTCTTGGCTAATAACAGGCAAGATTATTGATTAACAAGTTTTCATTCCCGGCTAAGCGCTTTCTCTTACTGCTTTTTGATGGCGAATAAATTAGCACGAAGGAGGCTATGAAAATCATTAAAGCGGATCCCCTGTTCACGCATTACCGGGTGTATCCTTTTTGCTATTAACTGTCTTATATAAAACGGCTGGCGGACATAGAAATGATGGATAATATGGGTGCTGCCGAAGTTGCAGCAAAATAGCTGCATTGGGAACAAGGCCCAGTGATTTAGCACCTGGCATTGCTTATTTAAGTGATCAACATCGCCGTAATAATGTAAGGCAGCACTGATCCCGTGCAGACAGATTGCCCGCAAGGCATTGGGCAATAACCAGACAACCGCAACTACATCTAGCAATTCTACCGAGGTTAGCAACCAGTGCGGGTAATTAACCGGTAAGCCTGTGGCGGTGGCAATAACATGATAGCCATGAAAGATTAGAAAACTGTATAAAGCTAACAGATAAATATGGGCGAGGGGCGCCCCTTTTAATACAAAGTTAAAGTAGCTAAATTGCTTTAACTTCCCTAATTCTTTCGCCCTCAGACTAATCGAAATAAAGGTATCTAGAGAGATAAGCAATCGGAAAAAGCCAAACTTCATGCCATTGCCTAAAATGCGCTCCTCGAGATCGTTTTCTGTACCCGATGTTTTGTGGTGATTAAGGTGCATTTCCCGGCGATACCAGGGATTAACGGTATTGGGGCGCATTAACCAAACCAGTGACATCATCAAATGATAAATAACGGCATGCTTGCGAAAATATAATCTGTGGATCAAGTCATGTTCAATTTCATGCGACAGGCCGGCAAAAAAAGCGCTGCAGACAATGGCCAGCCAGGCGGGTAAGCCCCATAAAATATAACCTAAGCCGGAAATTATCATACCGGTAAGTGCTATGGTTAGCATCATCAGCCCGATAGCATCCTGATATTTTAATATTGGCCAGCGAGCACGGCAATTGCTGTCGGTACTTGCTATTGCCTGCTGAATAATATTTGCCGCCTGGCTGTCGCTGGATGTTTGCTGCATAGGAAATAAAATAGCTTAAAGACTGATTCAGTCTGTGATAATAACAACTTATCCTATTGCATAGTAATTTATTCGAATAACTTCATTTACTTTTAATGATAGAAACTAGCCAGAGGGACGACTAAGTGAAGATGAGACCGCTGCCCGAAAGCAGCGGTGAATGCAGTAACAAGGAGAGCTTCTTTTTGGGTTCTTGCTTAAACGCTCGTGATTAAGCCCTCAGCAAGTAAGAATTACTCACCAACCCGTGCCAGCGGCTGTACATTAATATCCTGGGTAAGCTCCTGGAAAGAGAGTACCGCCAGATCATAGAAATCCCGTTCAACCAATTTGCGAATGTAGCGCCTGATATCAAGCGACACCACCAGTACAGGTTTGTGTACCACGGAAGTAATGTCGCCGACATTTTTTTGGATCTGATCGATGATCTCTTTTGATTCAGCAGGCTCCAGGGCAAGATAAGCGCCCGAGGACGTTTGCCGTATGCCTGCCCGTACCGTTTCTTCCAGATCCTGGGTCAGCAGGTACGCCGACAGTATGTTGGTGTCATTACTGTATTTGTAACTGATCTGGCGATTCAGTGCCCCGCGCACATACTCGGTTAATAAGATGGTATCTTTTTCTTTCTGGGCCCATTCCACCAGGGATTCAAAAATACAGCGTAAACTGCGGATAGAAATATCTTCGGTGACCAGGCGCTGGAAAATATCGGTGATCTTTTGCAGCGGCAGCAAACGTTGCACCTCTTTCACCAACTCACCGAATTCTTTTTCCATGTTTTCAATGATCTGCCTGGTTTCCTGAATGCCGATAAAATCTCCGGCGTAACGTTTAAGCACATAAGACAAGTGGAAGCAGACAGATTCTGCGGTATCCATAGCATGTATCCCGGCCTCTTCCAGGCGATCTTGATACTCTTTTTCTACCCAAATCACTTTACCGGGAATAGTGCATTCCTCAGGACTTTCATGGGGAATAGCCAAAATGTCGAGATCATCTTCTGCTTCACGCACAATCAGGTGATCTACCGGCAAGATGCCTTCGGCTACCGGAATTTCCTGCAGTAAAATCTGATACTGGCGCTCTTTCAGCCCGGCATTATAACGCAGGTGTATACCGGGGAAAGGCACGCCAAGATCCATATAAAGGGCATGACGTACCCGCTTAAGTTGCTCGTTCAGCTGGGCAACCGCCAGATAGTCCTTACAGGAGGCATCGATATCTAAAATCAAAGGAGCTGTGATCGACTGCAGATCATTGGTATCTGTTTCTACCGTCATCTCGGGGATATCATCGCTTTTACCGCCCGCTGCCGAGCCCGCGCCTTCGCCGTTCTGGTTTCGCTTGGTCAGGTAGAAACCCGAACCACCTATGATGCCGGCAATGGCTAAAAACGCCAGGGTAGGGAACCCGGGAATAAAGGCAAAGCCCGCCAGTAAAATACCGCCGATCATTAACGCTTTGGGGTGGCCGGTTAACTGCTGGCCCATATCGTTACCTAAGTTAAGTTTATCTTCGGACTTCACCCGGGTAACAATAAAACCGGCGGTAATGGAGATGAATAACGAAGGAATTTGCGCTACCAGGCCATCACCGATAGTTAAAATAGAATAAATGTGCAGGGCTTCGCCGCCGCTCAGGCCCAGTTGCCCCATACCGATAGCGATGCCGCCGATAATATTAACCGCGGTAATGACCAAACCGGCAATGGCATCGCCTTTAACAAACTTCATCGCCCCGTCCATAGAACCGTACAGCTGGCTTTCCCGCTGAACCATGGAACGTAGTTGGGTTGCTTCTTCTTGGTCAATCACACCGGCGCGCATATCACCGTCGATACTCATTTGCTTGCCCGGCATAGAATCGAGAGAGAAACGGGCACTGACCTCGGCTACCCGTTCGGAGCCCTTGGTAATAACTAAAAACTGCACTACGGTGAGGATCAAAAAGATCACCCCGCCAACCACCAGGTTGCCGCCGACGACAAAATTACCGAAAGCCTCAACGATTTTCCCGGCATCCGCTTCAAGCAGAATCAAGCGGGTTGTGGTGATCGACAGTGCCAGACGGAATAAGGTGGTGGCCAATAAAATGCCCGGGAATACCGACAGCTCTAACGGGCTTTGTATATAGACCGCCAACATCAACAGGGTGACGGCAATACTCATATTGGTGGCAATAAGTACATCCACCAGCCAGGTGGGTAAGGGCATGATCATCATAAAGATGACCGAGACTAAAAACACCGCTAACAAGACATCGTTACGTTGGCTTATCAGGGTGAAAAAACGTGATAAGGGTGAGTGGTTCATGGGCGCTAATGCTCCGTGAGTTGTTTATTAACTTATTAGTGATCCGGTTGCGCTGCATGGCTTAATGCCAACAAGCGCCGGTATTAGCGGTAAAACCGGCTAAAGTTGCCGGCTTATCCGGGGCGATGACGGAGTTATTCCACACAAGTGTAATAATGCGGCGACCGGCTCGGGCACCTGGGTTAGCCGCAATTGGCTATATCGAGTGAGCAGGGCATTAATTTGCCCGGCACCTGCCCCGGTCATAGATCTCAACCGGGAACAATTAAGTTCGATTACCTCTACGCCGTTATCGGCAAGGCGTTCAATGTTGTATTTAAGGGCATCGCACTGACTGTTGTCCAATTGCCCGTTAAGCATTACTTGCGAGCCGGTTTCATCCAGGTTGGGAATAATATCCATAATCGTTATCACTAAAATCCAAAGGTGCAACTAAGAAACGCCAATGCCGACCTTGTTGCTATGCTTGGCACTTTTAAGAAAAATAAATTTATGACCAACAGTTTTTAAAAACAGGAGACTCAGTGTGAACAAAAATTGATTAAATGAGACAAGACTATGAATTCACTATCTCCAACGCAGGTCACAAATTCATTCCCTGGCTTTGATAAATTATTTCAGTGGGCCACAGATCGTGGTGCCGACATAGCGCATGTTTGTGTGGCAGAAAATAAGCTGGGGATAAAGGGGATTTTTGCCACCAAAGACTTTGAGCCGGGGGAGCAGATCATGTATATACCCGGGCCCTGCATACTCACCTCAAACACCGCCCGGGCTTCGGCCATTGGCCAGGCCATCAGTGAGGCAAATGTGGCCGATCAATCAGACCATGCCTACCTGGCGATGTTTATGCTGGCAGATCAGGCTTCACATATCTCCAGATGGCATCATTACTACAATAATTTACCCCGGGACTTTACCGACCATCCATTATTTTTTGAAGAGGCGCAATTGGCCCGGCTAAGGGGCTCCCGCGCCCTGGAGATTATTTATCGCCGCCGCTTTACTTTGCAGCAGTCCTATCAAGCTATGACCGATGCCTTAGGGGATACCTTCCGTTTTACCTTACCCGATTATCAGGTAGCAAGAACCGCCATTAATACCCGTTGCTTTGGCGTCAATTTTGGCGGCAGCGATCAGGTGGCAATGATCCCTATCATCGACATGCTCAATCACGGCGACGACGACAGCTGCCAATGGGGTTGTGATGGCGATGGTTACGGGGTCTGGGCGAAAAAGGCCATTGCCAAAGGTGATGAAATTACCCATAGCTACGGGCAAAAATGCCAGCAACGCTATTTTGCCAATTACGGCTTTTTACGCGAATCTACCATAGATGACGAGTGTCGGGTCACCATCCAGCTGGACAGCTACAGCCCGTCATTATCAGCCCAAATGGCACTGCTGAATATTTCACAACCAGTAATAGAGTTGGCGCTGGGCAATGACCTGAACGATACCCTTGAGCAGGTCATGCCGCTATTGAGGATTGCGGCAAGCGAAGCCGGTTTACAGGATGAGATTGAGCTTAGTGGCGAACAAAACCGGGCCAGGGAGCTAGCGGCGTTATCTTTGCTAAAAACCGCCCTGAAAAAAAAGCTGGCCTGTTACCAGGTCAACAATCAGCCCCATAGCCGTTTTGCCGGTACTGATACCTCTATGATAACGGCCTTCTTGCAACGTGAACAACAGCTGTTACGGAACTACCTCGAATTTTGTTCACAGGGAGAATCCAAACTCAGTGAGCTGGCGTGAATTAAAGAAAAACAAAGGATGATACCTGGTTTCTTATTGCCAGGGACAGGTTTGTAGCAGCGAATTGTACACATAAACCCAGTCAGTATTTGAGACGAAACGATAAGCCTGAGCGCTGTTGCCGGGAGCGTTAAGTCTCAATTATCAGCTTCACATTATAAAGGGTTCGATTAATGAAAATGACTAAAAAAAAGAACATGGATAAGCATGAAGTTCTCGGCCAGGCCAATGGCGCTATAAAAGTAAAACGCCCGTCAGGCCAGGCAAATATGTTCCAACAAAACCGTTAACCGAGATTTTTTTATGTCCGATTCTCTTGTCGTTTCCACCGTCGCGCAACATATGTCGCAGCTCAATATGGGCAGCGAAGCAAGTCAAACCATCCGCGGCCAGTTGCGCGGTGAAACTCTGGTGTTGCTGCCGCCGTCGCAGCAAAGCCTGATAGAGTCAGCCCAGGAAGAGCTGACCTTTGCCGTGGCTGATAGGATGGGCCAGGGGTTAAAGAAACGTAAATTTAAAGCGGAAACCCGCATAAAAACCGAGCTTATCGAACAGGCCGACTCTTACCTGAAAAAGGTACCCGACCTTGATAAACAGCATAAGTTAAAACGCTTTGTGCAACAGCTGCTGCGCAACCCGCAGCAAGGCGTCAGGGAGCTGAAACAGCAGGCCCGGCGCATGTACCATGATCCCAGTTTGCAGTATGCGGCAATGGCCGAAGCCCGGAATATCCTCGGTCAGGGGGCGAATGCGCAAAGCCTGCAAGCAGGTTTGCTCGACCAGCTCGACATAGCCAAAGAACAACTGATGCAAGAGCAGGGAGAAGCAGTGCGGGCCGGGCTCAATGTCTCGACAACCGCTGCCGAGTTCTCCCGCTCCGATCAGGGAGTGCAAACCCTGCGTAATTTTTACCGGGATGCGGTGCTGGATTACCAAAATGTGACCCAGGGCTTTCACCATATTCTCAAACGCTTCGGCGAGAAGGGTTTTGCCAAATCATTAGCCTTTTTATTAAAGGCATTAGGGGCCGATTTAAAGGCACAAGGGCCTTCCATCGAGCCGGGGCAATTGCGCCTGATCATAGATGACATGTATATCATCAAAACACTCGGCGGCATTTTGGAGCAAGTTAGGGCACTTGTTGACAACATGCGCCGCCGCTACCAGCAAAGCACAATTAAAAACAGCTTGTTTTTGATGGAAAAAATGCTCGACCTCAAAGATGAGCCGTTTCCAAAACCCGAGCTGTTTTTAAAGTTAAACCGGGACATGGCTATCAGCGGTTTGGTGAATCAAATCTATTTTACCCAGGAGCTGATCAAGCTGTTTCGCAAGCTTCCCGATAAAGCCTATGAAGAAGATCTTGATGCCAAACGGGACTTGTTGCACATGGCACAAATAGCACTGGATAACATGATCAAACATGAAGAGGAGCAAGAATGAACACTCAATGGATAGCTGAATTGATAGCACAATGGCTGGCAAGCGTCGGCATAGAAGCCCAGGGCATGCAGGGGCAGGAGCGACTGCATATGGCATTTGAAAACAGTGATCGCTTATGCATAGAGCCAATTGAAGAGCAATGCCGTGTCTCTGTGATCCATAAATTAGCGGTTCACGATCGCCTCAAAGTCGTTGAAAACATCTTAGGACGCACCAGTTTTCGCCAACGGGGTCCGTTTCGCATATGTGCCGCGATGCAGGGGGAAAACCTGTTGATACTAAGCGTGTTTTTTACCAGAGAGCAAGGCGGTTTATCTCAACTGCAACAAGCGTTGGATCACCTGCGTAAACATCTCTGACGAGATAATTTTTAACCCAAATAATTTTTAAGTATTCATAAACAATAAGGTGAAACTATGAGTTCAGAGCATGCAATTTTGCCGATCTCGGTGAATGACTGGAGCGCATTTAAAGGCATTGAGTTACACGACTGGCAAAAGAAATATGTACCGGCTCCCGATGAATTGATCCGGCAAAAAGTGTTTGAACGCCGCCCCGAGCAGCAATTTTTACTTTACGGCATTCATTACCAGCAACATCTGGTGGGGGGATTCTCTTTATCTGTCACCGAAAATAACGAACTTTGGTTAGGGGCGATACAAATAGACAAAGCGTATCAGTCAAAAGGGCTGGCTTCCTATGTTTTTGCCAAAGTCATCGAATACCTGTGTAGCGACCCCAAATTTACCGGTTTGTCCCTGGATGTGCACTGCAACAACTTAGCGGCACTTGAATTTTATCAACGCCAGGGATTGAGAATTTGCGGCATGCTTGAACGTAACGGCGAGCAGATCTGGCTGATGAACAACAAACGTGAGCACTGGCTTTAATCTTTTTTTAACAGTAATACCAATACACAAGAGAGAAAACTATGAGCAATGTTAATACCGTAAGTAATCAAAGTAGCAGCGCATACTCACAGGATGCGACAACACATGCCACTGCCAGTCAGGACGATGTGGAATCCTTTGACAAGTCCATGCAGAAGGCGCTCGATGAAATAGAAACCGAGCAGTTCAGCCCGGAAGAAACAACCGAGGCTTTAATTAACGGCATGATCAAAATGAGTATGGGCGGGGTGCAGGAGTTATTTAAAAAGCAGATGATCGAAAAGCCCGAGAATAAGCTGTAACTGGCCCGGCATCCCCCTTGGTAAAATTTATGTCTCGATCACTGATTTCAGGCAGTGATCGAGACAACGAGCATGTGAGCCACTGATGTTAGAGCAAATATTCACAATCAAAGAGCTGCGCGAGCGCAAAGCCGCAGGCAAAGTGACTGAATGTCGCCACGCACTTAAGCAACATGAACAAGCGCTGCAGGATGCAAAGCAAAAACTTAATGAGTATATCCAGTGGCGCAGCCAGGAAGAGAGCCGACAGTTTAAATCACTGATGGGGCAGGTAAGCACTTACCGTAAACTGGAATTAATCAACCAGGATATCAGCCATTTACGGCTAAAAGACGGCGATTACCAAGAGGCCATCCTCAAAGCTGAGGCCGCTTTGCAGCAAGTGCAGCAGGCATTAGAGCAGGCGCAGCTGGCACATGTTTTAGCGCAGCGGGCCGTTGAAAAGTTTCACGAGCTGCGCACGCAAGCACAGGAAAAAATAGCAAAAGAGCAGCAAAGAAAAGAGGAATTGGAATTAGAAGAATTCACCAAGCCCCAGCAAAGTATTGCCTGATTTCAGCTTCCTCCAGGACGTACTTTGCGGCGGTTTTTCAAGCATTTTAAAAAGTAAAAACAAGGTCAAATTAGTTGTGTCTTATAAAAACCTTAATCTTATATCTGGCAGACATTCATATGATCTTATCTGTAAAGTCTTATCCGCTAAATGATGCTGTTACGCCTGCATCATTTTTTTGCCCGGGAGTATTGAGATGACAGTTGCAGCTATCCAGCGCGGTATTGACCGCATCAGCCATCAGACAAACATAACCCCGAGTGAGTTCGTCGATAATGAGCGATGGCATTCTCCCATCGGCAGCCCGACGGTGCATTTAACCCAGGTCTTTAAAGGCCAGTGCTTAAAGCAGGAGCTGCAAGAGTTTGTTCGTCCTCAGCTCAGTGCCTGGTCTTTGTTGTTGCCGGCAAGTTTTACCCTGGTGCGCGGGCAATTATTGGCACAACTTAAAAAGCACCGGGACCAGCTAGAGTTTGCCCGGGCGCTGTCGATACTTCAGGGGCAAGATAATATGGAACATCAATTACGCACCTATATTTTTGCGTTACTAAAGGCTTAACTATGTTTAAAAAACTGCAAATTGACTGGCTGGTATTAATGGCCAACCTGTATATCCAACAGGAGAAGTTTACTAAGGCATTATGTCTGCTGGAAGCCGCTCAGCTGCAAGCTCCCGAGCGGGCAGATATTAACAAAGCCCTGGCTTTTACCTTATTGGAATTAGGGGAAGGGCAGCGCTGTTTGGATGTTTTAAAAAGGTTACGTGACCAGCCTTTTAGCAAGGGGGAGAAAGCCAGTTTATTATTGCTGCAAAGCCGGGCCTTATGGAGCTGTGGTGATCACGACAAAGCACAGCAGGCCATTAAGGCACGTATTGCGATGCTTGCACCGGAAAGTAGCGGTTAAAGACACCGGGAAGCTCACCCGCAGCAATACAAGGTTAAATGGCCCGTGATAGAAGCAGCTCTGCTAAAAACAGCCGATATTATGGAGAAGCGGTTAAACCGATAAGGCGGTTGAGCACGTCCTGCCTCCAGATATCATCCCCATAATTCACAAAATTCTCCCTGTAGGGGATTAACTCACCGTTAGCCCCTCACTGGGGGAAACAAGTGCCAATCACACCGAGAAAACTTCCCGTTTACTCAGGCATACCCAAAGATCCGCAAAATGATGAAAACACTTTTGCAGAGCAGGTTTCCTACAAAGCAGGATAAATTGCGACCTGTTGATAGTACGCCGTGTAAACCCGCCAGAGTAACTATCTCATCCCGGCTGCCATAACCTTTGATAAATAAACGCTGAGCAAAACAGGAAATAACAAAGGAAATATATTGTGAAAAGTAAATTTATAAATGCAGCCTTAGCGCTATTTGTTTTGTTTGCAGCCAGCCCGGTGAGTAAAGCCCACGGAGGGTTAATACATGGCGATCTTTATGCCGGCCACTTCAGCGCAACGGGACAAATAGCTAATATTGTTAATTTACCCAACGCCCGCTACTGGCATCGGGTGCTTCATGATTTTTGGGATGCTTCAGCATATGCGCCTGAGCAAACCATATCAACAAAGAATATCCCAGCCGTGAAAGCGACCAGCGTTTCAAATCCTTCAGCAATTGCGCTGCTCGGCCTGCTCTTAATCACCTTGGCAACACAACGCTTTAAACGCCAGCAAGGTCGTAAAGCTGTAGTTAAAGCAAATTGTGCTGCCGGACACCACTGTCCTTTGCCCGTTTAACCGGCAGACATCAAGCCAAAAGAAAAAAGATTTACTGACACTTAGCCGTACCAGGCGGCTGCGTAAGATCACAGCAGCGTCGATTTTAAAGACAAACTTTCTTTGCCTGCTCAATAAGGACTGCGGTTAAAAATCATTTAGTTTTACCTGTTTTTTAGCTATCATAGCCCGCCGTGAGCTTAAAGGATTAAGCATTACCAGGGGGCAGAAACGCCGATGTGGCTATCTATACTCCATCGGCAAACTGCCACCTGAATCGAACAAGCTTATATCATCTCTGAATTGGCTTATGCCGGTGACAAAATTATTGCCACCCCAATTTGCTTATAAAAAATACATTTTACTTTTAAACCAAAGTTAGGTTGTTTATGACAAATACCACTGAACAATTCCGCGGCTGGCGTACGGTGCTGGCCGGTTTACAGATGCTCTTTGTGGCCTTTGGCGCCCTGGTGCTGATGCCGTTAATCACGGGCCTAGACCCCAGTGTTGCACTGTTTACCGCGGGTATTGGTACCCTGATCTTTCAATTTGTGACCAAGCGTCAGGTGCCGGTTTTCCTGGCGTCTTCATTTGTTTTTATTGCACCGATCAGTTACGCGGTACAAACCTGGGGCATGGCCGCAGCTATGGGGGCCTTATGTGCTGCGGGTTTAATGTATGTGGTGTTGGCGGCTATTGTGGCCGTGCGCGGCGCAGGTTTCCTGCATAAGATCATGCCGCCGGTGGTCACCGGCCCGATTATCATGGTCATAGGTTTAAGCCTGGCACCCATTGCCGTTAATATGGCCATGGGGAAAACAGGCGACGGCGCGGTGGAATTGTTTGCCTATGGCGATGCCTTACTGGTTTCCATGTCAGCCCTGATCACTACTTTGCTGGTGGCAACCTTAGGTAAGGGTATTTTCCGCCTGGTACCTATTCTGGCGGGGGTTTTTGTCGGTTATATCATGGCCTATATCATGGGCATGGTGAATTTTGAAAGTGTCGGCCCGGTAGCCTGGTTTGCCGTTCCCAACTTTACTACCCCGGAATTTAACCTGGCCGCCATCTTATTTATGTTGCCTGTGGCCATAGCGCCGGCAATTGAACATGTCGGGGACGTTCTTGCCATCGGCAGCGTGACCGGCAAGGATTATGTCAAAAAACCCGGCTTGCACCGCACCTTATTAGGTGATGGTTTAGCAACCTCGGCTGCTTCTTTATTTGGCGGGCCGCCAAACACCACCTACTCGGAAGTCACAGGCGCGGTCATGCTCACTAAAATGTTTAACCCGGTGATCATGATTTGGGCGGCTATTTTTGCCATTGGCCTGGCTTTTGTCGCCAAATTTGGCGTGATCTTACAAACTATTCCCGCACCTGTTATGGGCGGTATCTTGATCTTGTTATTCGGCTCCATCGCCGGGGTTGGCATGAACATTCTGATCAAAGCCAAAGTCGACATGGCCGAGCAACGCAACCTGGTGATCACTTCAACCACCTTGATATTCGGCATTGGCGGCATGGCCATTGGCAACGCCGATTTCAGCTTGCAGGGCGTTAGCCTGTGCGGCCTGGTAGCCATAGGCTTGAACCTGGTATTACCCAACAAAAACAAGCAAGAAAACAACCTGCAGCAAGAACAGGAAATCGTAGACGACGCCGTCTCCCACAACCGTTAATTACAGTTTAACATCATCAAGAAACCATGCTTTGGCCACATTGCATGGTTTTTTATATCAAGAAATAAGTAAGTCGCCCCGACTTGAAATTTCCCCTCCCTGTACCTACCTCATAATAAACCTTACTAACTGAAGTCCATTATGCTGTCTTATGTGTTGCCCCTGATCATCGGCGTATTACTCATTGGTTACTTTGCCGGGAAACCCTATTGGCGTGAGTACCAGCGCAATAAAATCAGGCGCTTGCCTTTTAAGAAAGAGTGGCGAAAAATCCTCCAGCAAAGAATGCCTTATTTCAGGCAGATGCCGGCTGATTTACAGTTGCAGCTAAAGCAGCACATTCAGGTATTTCTTGCAGAAAAAAATTTCATTGGTTGTAACGGGGTAAAAATTACCGATGAAATAAAAATTACCATAGCGGCACAAGCCTGTTTGTTATTGCTTAACCGTAAAACAGATTACTATCCTCAGTTGCAAACCATATTGGTTTATCCAAGGGCTTTTGTTAAAGAGCAAAATAAACAAAATGCCGACGGCGTACACTATACGCAAAATATGGCGTTGTCGGGGGAGTCCTGGGATTTTGGAAAAATCGTGTTATCCTGGCAAGACACTTTGCAAGGCGCTGAAATTCCCGATGATGGTCGCAATGTGGTGATCCATGAATTTGCCCACCAACTCGATCAGGAAAACGGTAAAGCAAACGGTGTCCCTATTTTAGGCAGGGGCCATAGCTATAAATCCTGGTCGGCAGTATTTTCAGCCCAATTTGAACAACTAAAACATCAAGCAAGGACAGGAACTCCTTCATTGTTTGATTATTATGGCGCCACAGAGCCAGCAGAATTTTTTGCTGTTGCCAGTGAAGTCTTTTTTGAGCAATCTCAGCAATTCTGCCATGAGTATCCGGGGCTTTATCAACAATTGAAACAGTATTACCAGGTAGATCCTGTGCTTTGGTAATAAGGCCTTTTTAATATCCATCCCCGTATCACCGACAGAAAAAAACCTTAACTATTCAATATTATTCATGTAAATTCACCTAAAAGTTTCTTTTAGGTAACATATTTTTGAAGTATCCAGTTTTATTGGCCGCAGCGCTTGGCCTGATAGTTTCCGGCTGCGGCGACACGATAGCGCACTCAGCATCATCAACCACCGAACAATGCTCACACCTTAAATACGGCACCCCAAAACAAAGCGATGAAGTGCTTTGTCGCGAAGGTTACGCCCTGGGATATAACAATCAGCTTAAGTCGGCTGAATGGGTGTCTTATGTGCTTGATAAAGAAACATCACCGGGCGTGCCCAGGCGAAATGATTTCAGGCTTGATGAAGATATTCCGCCAGCTTACCGCACCACACCGGAAGACTACGAAGAACCAGTCTATTCCAAAGGCCATCTTGCCAACAGCGAATCGATAGACCGTACCCGGCGGGCAAACAGTGAAACCTTTCTGATGTCAAATATGACGCCGCAACTGCCCGGGCATAACCGAGCCATTTGGAAAGGCCTGGAAAATCGCGAACGTAAATGGGCAAACGCCAGGGGCAGGGTAGTGGTATTAGCCGGGCCCGGTTATTCTGCGCGGCCAAAGCATATTGGTAATAATGTACCTGTGCCTGATGAATACTGGAAAGTGATCTATGATCCGGCGGTTGAGGAAGCAATCGCCTTTATTATCCCGCATAAAAACTTAAAAACCGCCCAGCTCAATAAATATCTGAGCTCCGTTGATGAGGTAGAAAGCAGGTTTGGCCTGGATTTACTCAGCTCGCTCGAGGATGCCGCCGAGGTCAGGGTAGAGAAGCGAAAGTTATCAAAACAGTGGTAAATATTTCTACATACACGGGATTATCTTATATATGAACAAGATCAGCAGATTTTAAAAAGAGCTGTTGAGATGCTGCTGTTATAGAAATAGACATTAGTTCCATGAGGGCGCACATAAGGTTTGTTCTTTTTTAAGCACTCTGTTGCTACTACTTGTAATTTAAATAAATGGTAAGGGGAAATATGATGAAAAAATTTAACTTTACCGTTTTAGCCGGTATTTGTGCTTCTGCATTTATTTTACAAACTTATACTTTTGCTAACGAGATCATAGGCGACAGCAACCCCTTTATCGAAGAACAAGTGAATAACCCACAACTTGAGCCAAAAGATTTAGTGGTATATTCCTTTGCTAAAAACCCAAGCAAGTTAAGCCAAAGTAATGAGTATCTTACTCGGGCAAGAGCAACCAGGGAGTATGGTTTTACTCGGGTTCATTCTTCACAGATTCGTGTATTCGATAATGTTATCCGCCGCTATAAAGATGGCGACCAAGAATTCCAGCGCAGCTTTAAACGCCAGATACTTGCCGGGCAATCTAAAGCTGATCTCGAAAAATTCTCAATGTTATTTGCCGGTGATACGGTTAATTTAGATATAGCACTTACAAGCAAGTTTGATTTGTTGCACTCATCCGTCGGCGGTAACTTTATTCCTGATAAAGGCTGGGATCAATTAACCAGGATAGTTAAAAGTAAGGAGCTGGGTAATGTCATCATAGAAATTATGGCCTTTACCGGAGATAACGGCTTACTGATGGATAAGGATGCGGTGAACTTTGATGTTAACGGTAATCCGGGTATTTTAATCGTGATGGAAGATGAAACAGGACGTGCAGAAACATCTCTGACATGGGCCGACAATGAAAAAGCCTACACCATTCAGCTTGATAGGAATGTTAATGCCAATGGGGTAATGGCATCATTCAAAAACTTAACACAAATAATATCAGGATCTTGATAATAACAATTAAAATTGCTCAACAGCGAAAAATAAAAAGAGACTGTCTCGTATTTTGTGTAACTGCCAGTTTTATATATAGTCTTTTAAACGGTCTTCGAACTCGATCATAAATCGATTTAAGGCCGTTTTCCAATTTCTTATGGGCATGGTCCATTTTTTTGAAGCCTCCCGTATTGCCAGGTAAACAACCTTTTTCGCTGAATCATCGGTGGGAAACAGCTTACGTTTATTGATGGCTTTACGGATCACACTGTTCAATGATTCAATCGCATTCGTGGTATAAATGGCTTTTCTGATGTCCTCGGGATATTTAAAGAGTGCATTCAGGTTTGCCCAGTGAGCACGCCAGGAGCGACTGATTTGGGGATATTTCTCATCCCACTTTTCGCTAAACAATTCCAGCTCCAGCAAGGCTTCTTCTTCGGTCACTGACTGGTATATTTTCTTTAAATCAGTCGTTACTGTCCTGTAGTCTTTCCAAGGCACATATTTCATCGAGTTACGCACCATATGCACAATACAGAGCTGAATTTGAGCTTGCGGGTACACTGTATTAATCGCATCAGGGAAGCCTTTAAGACCGTCAACACAGGCAATTAAAATATCTTTAACGCCACGATTTTGTATTTCAGTTAAGACGCTAAGCCAGAACTTAGCCCCTTCATTTTCAGAGAGCCACATGCCCAGCAGCTCTTTACGGCCTTCAAGGTTGACGCCTAGCGCCAGGTAAATAGCTTTGTTGATGACACGTTTATCTTGCCTGATTTTAACGACAATGCAGTCCAAGTAAACAATCGGGTAAACCGCATCAAGTGGCCGGGATTGCCATTCAACGACCTGTTCAATGACGGCATCAGTGACACGGGAAATGAGTGTTGGCGAGACATCGGCATCGTACATTTCCTTGAAGGTTTCAACAATTTCTCGGGTGGTCATGCCCTTGGCATAAAGGTGAAGGATTTTATCATCCATCATGGTCAGGCGAGTCTGGCTTTTTTTAACGAGCTTAGGCTCAAAACTACCTTGCCGGTCTCGGGGCGTTTCAAGTTCTACGTGGCCGTCTTCGGTTCTGACGGTCTTGGAAGAATAACCATTACGGCTATTCTTTGAATGGGACTGCTCATGCCGGGCATAACCCAAGTGCTCTTCAAGCTCAGCATTTAGCGCAGCTTCAACGGTTACTTTGGTGAGCATCTTTCTAAAATCAGTTAAGTCTTTTTCAGAACGAATGCTTTTGGCTGCTTCCTTGGCAAATGCCTCTAGTTCTTTTTTATTCATAGTCTGCCTATCCTTAAACTCTGGTTAGAGTATCGTGTGATAGGCAGTTACACAAAATTATTTACAGTCTCAATAAAAACGTTGGAATTATATGTAGGAGTTGTGACAACTGCTTCCGGTCAATTATCACAACTTCCATTACTACTCTTATTTCGATAGCTCTTCTGCCGTATCTACAAAAATTCCTTGAATATCTTTTGCTTCGCGTTCAGTTTGACCGCCATGCTTTAAAAATGCTGCGATGATAGCTTGTGTTTTATCTTCTTTGGCTCGTTCCAGGAAGTACCTCAATTCTATTTCTGTGCCGGCATCTTCGTCTATGATAGAAGCAGCAATGATTTCTTTGTACATAACGATGTCACGTACTTCCCAACCGCTAACAATCGATAACAAGTGTTCCAAAAACTCATTCACCTCATTTTTAGGGACATATTGAGTGATGATGTTTAATTGCTCGGCTTGTTGAGGCGTAAAGTCTGCTCCTGTTAATAAAGCTTGTAGAGCTTTCCCTTTACCTAAGCGACGGGCAAATTGTACCGCACCTTGACCGCCGGTAGGGATATTGACATATAGCTCTGGTTGAGCGAACGCAGAGTTCTCAGTGCCATAAGCCAAATCACATGCCATAACAAATTCGTTACCACCGCCACGGGCAACACCGTCAACAATTGCAATTGAAAGCTGTTTCATGGCTTTAATGTTTGCAATCATGTGATTAAATTCTATTGATGCTGCTTGTCCTCCCTGAGTTCCATTTATAACGTTAAGGTCCAGATGGGCAATAAAAAATGCGTCGTGAAATGACTTGAATACAACGGCTTTTATTTCTCGGTCATCTTTTAGCGACAAGATAAACTGGTTCAACTCGTTAATTAGATCAATCGTTAGAATATTTACAGGTGGGTTTTTAATTAAAACTGTCGCAATGCCTGCTTCCTTTGTGATGGTTAGTTTGTTCATAGCCATGCCCTCTTTGCTTTAGCATGCGTAACTCGGTATTGGTCACGCTACGTTTGTGAGGCTAATTTACTGTGATTTTTGGCATCTAAAAACAGACAAAAATGAATTATAATGTTGCCAAGTTGGAATCAATAGGTGGTTTTATGGATCTCGCTAGTCGGCTACTGTTATTACTAGAGGTCTCTGAGTTAGGGAGTTTTGCTAAAGTATCGGAACACAGGAATGTCAACAGGTCTGCCATTTCTAAGCAAATAGTAAAGCTTGAAGATGAGCTAGGGGTTCAGCTATTAAACAGAACAACACGTTCATTATCGCTAACTGCTGCAGGCAGTGAAATGGTTAGCCAAGCAAGACAATTGAGAGACTTACTAAATAATTCAAAGCGTTTAGCTGAAAATTATCATAGTGAGCCAAGGGGAGAGCTAAAAATTTCCAGCTCAACATTGTTTGGTCGCCAATATGTACAACAGGCAATACTAAAGTTTCAGGCTCTATACCCAGATGTTAAAGTGGAGTTGCTGCTTGAAGACAGGTTGGTCGATATAGTAGGTGAAGGTTTTGATATAGGGTTTCGTATTGGAGAGCCGAAAGAATCAAATCTTATTTCTAAACAGATAGCTAGAAACAGGTTGTTGATTGTCGCTGCGCCTGAATTTATCAGAAAGCATGGACTTCCTAAAACTATCCCTAAATTGGAAAGCATGCCTGCCGTTGTTTATTCTACCCAGGGGCTGGTTATTGACAGATTCAAGTATTTAGATAATTCAGGGAATGAGGCATATTTTCAGTTAACACCCGGCTATAAAGTTAACGAAGTTGAAATGCTTATTAATACGGCACTTGCAGGAAACATGCTTACTGTTACCACTGCTCAAATGATCGAAAACGAAATAATGGACGGTAAGCTCGTACCTATAATGACGCATATTAATTTAGCTGACTATGGTACATTTTACGCTGTCTATCCTCATCGAAACGCTCCATTGAAAACTACACTGTTCATACAAACCCTCAAAGAGGTGGTTGGTGAAAAGATACCTATATGGGAAACCAGAATACCTGATTTTGATAACATGTATGGGCATTACTGTTAAGTCTGCTATTGGCACATATACGACTGTCAGATGTGACTGACTCCTATTAATCACACCTGCCAGGTAATACCAATCCCGTCCCAAAATATTGATCTTTTTTTACACAAAGCTCGTATTAGAGAGCAGAGCAGACATCATGCTGTAGTTTGCACTAACAGGTCTCGTGTGAAGTTAACAAGCAGTGCTGTTTTAAATGTTATTTTGGAGGTCAAAATGAAATATTTTTATACCACTTTTTTGATGTTTGCGATTATCTTAAGTGCAACTGCGCAAGCCAGTTGGAATAAAGGCAAGTTTCAATGTTTAAAAATCCAGGCAGTAGAATTTGACGGCACAATTGCCGAAGCGGCAATTGCCACCCCGGCATTAAGTACTTTAGTAACGGCACTTACTGCAGCAGGATTGGTTGACGCCGTAAATGGCGATGGCAACCTTACCGTATTTGCGCCAACTAACGAAGCCTTTAACAATGTACCAGCCCCGATATTGCAAGCTCTTTTAGATGACACGGACCTGTTGACCAGCGTTTTACTCTATCATGTAGTAGACCGCAAAATAGATGCCCGCCGCTCATACTTTACTAAAAAGGTATCGACATTAGCCGAACAAAAAGTATTTTTAAACCGTCAAAACGGCGCGCCACATGTTAATCAGTCCGAAGTGAACTGCCAGGGCGTCAAGACCAGCAACGGCATCGTATGGATTATTGACAGTGTGCTGCTTCCCCAGTTTTAATCGGAGCTATTTTTAGTGACATTCGCCGATAATGAGCGCGACATTATCGGCTAACATTCAGTATATAAGCAGCGCTTAAACCGCTCTGTTCCCAGATAACGGTTTAACCAGTCTAATAATACTCTGGCCATCAGCATATTTATCAGCTCTGCAAACAACTTATGAACTTTTCTGTCTGTCAAACGGTAGGGCAATATAATCAGCGATATGTAAGCTTTATTAAGATAATAAAAAACAACGTTTGCCACTGCCACCAATATCAGCTCTTGGTATTTTTATCCCGGAGCAGGAAAAATGTTGTTAGTGTTATCCCTGGTGGTTCATTTTCTTCCCCCAGGGATAAGGTTTACCTTTATTTAATTAATAACAAACTGAACTTCTTGCTTCATCCAAAAGACTGCCGGAAAAATAGGCGACATCATAGTTAGCTTCAACATAACACACTAGTGGTAAACTCTTTTGAGCTTCACCGTCAAAATGAATTTCATATCTATCTTTAATATTTGAGACATTTTCATTAATGATGATTTTATCCATTCTTCTATCTTGGTTTACATCCAGCTCTAAAGTTAATTCGCCACTGGTGATATAACTGGCAGCGGCATTAGCTTCATCACAGACATTATCTTGCGTTATCTCTGTGATATTTTGCTCATCTCTTACTTTTCCTTTTTCAATTGCTCCGCTTAGCTCGGAGTAAGAAAAATTATCTTTATAACAAACAGTTTGCTCCGGATCTGTATACATTTGCCATGTTTCGTTCTTAGGTACATGAAAAATGCCGTCTCTGCGGTTTTCCGGGGAAAGTCCTAGCTCCTTTCTATTGACAACCAGTTTATGAAAATAATTATTTTCTACTTTAGTACTGTGCTTGCCATCAGATTTCCCCCTGATTTGAATAGGCATGTCTAATCCGGCATAACTTCTGCTGACCAGCATATCCATCCAGATGTTGTTTGACACCGTCATTTGCTTACCTGCAGTGTCTACCGTACCATCACCTTTACCATGCATATCGAAATTCTTACTGGTGGTCGCAGCATATCCTGTTTGGTGAATAATGTTGTGAGTGGCAAAATATGATTGTTGTGAATTTCCCCCGCCAGCAATATCATGACGATTATCTTCAAAATAATTACGCAATGCTAACACCGTAGCCCCTTCAGCTTCGGGAGCAATACCGTATCCCATACCGGAACCTGAACCATTTCCCGGAATTTTTAGCCCGGGATCGTACATCACATTACCATTGACCGTTTTCCTATACATCGCATACAAGTCTAAGTTATTTGCATGAATGTAATTTCCCTTGATAATCGCATGATAATCCGGCAATGATGATACAGAGTTAATCACCTTAATCGCTCTGCTCCAGTGATGTAAGTCATTATTAATAACAAGGTTATCCTTACCTTTTATATTTATGGCACTTGATGTGTCAGCGGAACAACCATTCAGCTCTGGTTTCAGTAATGTAGTGTTATTACTGAAATCATTAATAGCTTTTTCATACGGCCCGGCAAATTCTAAGCCATGAATAACAACATCATCTGTATTTACCGTTAACAGAGACTTTCCGTTATATGTGCATCTATTAGCGCTTGTTAATTCAATATCAGAACTCGCAGCTAAAATTCTTGTGCCTTTAGCCGTAATATCAAGTGTGCTACCGGTAAAACTGATGTCATTTGTGATAACAACAGAAGCCGTTTTTTGCTCAGATGCCCGACAATCGCTGATGGCTTCATTGTTCAAGCTTAAAACTATACTTGAAAGCTCATCATAGTTGCCGACAAAGAAGACACATGCCATGTCCGTTTCAAGGTATGTAGCAGGCGATGAATTGGGCTTGAGGCACACATCTTCAGAGCAAACCTCATATGAGTAACCCGATTGATTCAGACGATAATCCAAACTATGGTTAACCGTATTTTTTCCTGATTCTCCGACAACAATAGATTGATTATCCAATGTATTGTTGATGTATTCTTTTAGTAAATAAACATTATTACCAAAGGCATCCCAGGTTAATTGGTTTGTACCCGGACTCGCACCGGGTTTATCTGCAACAGTGAAGCTTGGACCAACTTCTACGGTGACATAATTTGGATCACCACAGCCGGCATCACCTGGATTACAGGCATAAACAGAGTAGGTATATTTTCCAATAGGATCTGTAAATGTTTGACTGCCACTTGTTGTGGTCTTTAAAACCTTGCTCCAGGTACTGCCTGAGTTTAAGCGCCTATCAAGGTGGATTTCCCCTCCTGAAATAAGGTTGGACGCACTTCCCCAATTGATTGTATAACTTGCTCCGTTATTAACCGATGTCGATGAAGAAGATAAAGCCACAGCACCGGGAGTAAGGACGGCATTTACCACCACGGAGGTTGGATTCGAACGGCTACAGTCGCCACCGTTCGGATTACAGGCATAGGCAATGTAATGATATTTCCCTACCGGGTCATTGAAGGTACGACTACCGCTGGATGTTGCATGTAAAACATTCGTCCAGCTAGTGCTGCCTTCTAAACGCCTGTCCAGATGAATTTTCCCTCCGGAGATCAAATCAGAAGCATTGCCCCAACTGATTGTATAACTCTCTCCGTTATTTACGGATGAAGGTGATGAGGATATAGACGGCATACCGGGAGTAGGAACTGGATTTACCACCACAGAGACTGAATTTGAACTGCTACAACCGCCCCCGTTAGGATTGCAGGCATAGGCTAAGTAATGATACTTCCCTATAGGGTCATTAAAGGTACGACTGCCGCTGGATGTTGCGTGTAAGACATTGGTCCAGGTACTGCTGCCTTCCAAGCGTCTGTCCAGATGAATTTTTCCCCCGCTAATCAGCTCAGAAACATTCCCCCAACTGATTGTATAACTCTCTCCGTAGGTAACAGATGAAGGTGATGAAGATAAAGACGGCTTACCGGGAGTAGGGACTGCTCTAACTTCGACTTTGGTTGAAATCGCACTGCTACAGCCGCCCCCGTTAGGAATACAGGCGTAGGTTAAATAAGTATATGTTCCTATCGGATCGTTAAATGTCTGGCTGCCGCCAGATGTCGCATGCAAAACATTGGTCCAGGTACTGCTGCCTGTGACTTTCCTATCCAGATGGATTTTCCCTTCAGATGTTAGGTTTGATGAATTCCCCCAAGTGATCGTATAGGGACTTCCGCTATAAACCCAAGAACTACTTCTAGCCAAGGTGGGAGTTGAAGGGGCTGCATAACATGGTTGTATAACTGTTAGCATGGTAATAAAGGAAAACAATAGGGATATATATCGTTTCCTTAGGGTATTTATTATTATCATCTAAAACCTTTTGAGTATGAGTTATTTTTATTAGCAGAAAAGATATAAACCTATGAAAAATAGGAGTCTTTTCTTCCTTTAATTATACACACCTTCAAATGTTAATATATTGTTGTGTAATGCTCTGTAATATATAACGGTGAAGTAACCCACGAGAATAGAGCACTTCAGTTTGTCCTCAGTTGCATTGCCTCCAGAAGATATGAAGCTCATTATTGTTAAAACGACAAAATAGTCTGGAAAACAGCACTAGCTATACAAACTCAAATACTGATTAATAAACATAGTGAGCCACCACAAAAACCAACCTTTATTTAACTTTATTTTTACTTTTATTGTACTGCTCTGATAGTATCTCGGTAGTGCTATAGCCCGGTCTAATATTGGTAACCATCTGGTTCTAAATCGTTAGCAAGACAAAAAGCTATTATTTATTACCAATAAATAACTACTTATACTAATTCAGCACAGGGTTATGGTGCTGTCATGCCTCTCCAGTCTATGCCTGGGGACGACTATTTGTTTTTTATTTAATAAGGAAGATTAATGAAGAACGTCACAAAAATTAGTTCATTGGCGATTATCAGCGCCTTAACACTCTCTATATCTGCTGCTTCATCGCATGCCGTTGAATATTACAGCGATCAATCGCAGGATGTAGAGCTTGTCAACGAGCTAAATACCTTAGCGAAAGCAAACAGCAATATCCGTGTAAAAGATGTTGCAGCCTACAAGGAAATGAAGCGCTATCTTGAGAAAAGAAACTCGCAAATCGCCGAAAAGCACATTAAAAAGAGATACAAAGATTTTGATGGCGCAGACATTCACTGTATTGACATCGAGCACCAGCCGGCCCTTAAGCGAAAGGGCATGGAGAATCATCAAATCCAATACAGACCCCCTGTTGTGACTGACAGTCACCAGGTGGTATACGATGAAAAATACTCTGAAGACAAAGAAGCCCATCTTGATAAACAAACCGTTCAGGCAACAACAACCAGTCAATGTGACCAAGGCACTATCCCGCTCAGGCGTTTAAGCATAAAGCAGCTCACCCGCTTTAAAACCCTGAATGATTTTATGAAAAAGAAAGCAGATCATTTAACTGCTCCTCTTACCGATGGCCCTACCGATTTACACCAATATGCCGTGGCCGGAAAAACGGCGGACAACTTAGGCATTATCTCATCCATGAGTGCTTTCAACCCTTATGTTGAGCAAAGCTCTGAATTCAGCCTGACCCAGATTTGGGCGGTAGGGGGCAGCGGCGACAACCGTGAAACCGTAGAAGCCGGCATCCAAAAATACAGGGACCTGTACGGTGATGACTGGCCGCGTATCTTTATCTATTTTACCCCCGACAACTACGGCAGCGGCGGTTGTTATAACTTAAGCTGCTCCGGTTTTGTGCAAACCAATAACAGCATCACCATCGGCAGCCGGTTATCTACCTATAACCAGATAGACGGCGATCAAGTGGAAATGACCATGTCTTTGATCCGGGAGCAAACCCTAGGACACTGGTGGCTGCAGGTTAACGGCACCTATCTCGGGTATTGGCCCAACAACCTTTTTGATGCCAGCGGAATAGGTGAGAAGGCTGAAAGAACATCCGCCGGTGGCGAGATAATCCATAAACATACCAGTCGCCATACCTTAACCGACATGGGGTCAGGGCGGTTTGCCAGCGAGGGATGGAAAAAAGCGGCGTATCACAGAATGATCAGATACATTAATACCAGCAACCAATACGTGAACTACGCTTCTCCTTATTTTGCAGTAACTGACAGTGACTGCTATTCCATCGACTTTACCGCAAGCTCAGGAAACTGGAAATCTTATTTCTATTTCGGCGGGCCCGGATACAACAGCAACTGCCAATAGCGGTAAATGCAAGGTTATGCCTAAAGCATAACCTTGCAGTACTTTAGGATTTCTCTGGAGATAATACGCAGTAATTAACAGTAAGAGGTAACTAACCTTGGGTTAATCTGGCGTATGACAATATCACGCCATTGCTCTGTCTTACCGGACTTTACAGCACCTAATTGATACTTGTTACTGCATACGTTATAGGCACTGGTTAAATCAAATACCCCGTAGGTACTTCCCCCTTTTTTAAAGTCGGTGAAGATAGTCTTTTTACCGTTACGATAATCTAACTCTCCCGCAGTAGTGTTTGAACCTGCAGCTAATCCTGCCCCCAATGAAATCCCCCAATGAGTTACAGACTGATCCCCTTGAGCGTGAAAATTAAATAAATAACCCACAGGAATGCGGTCAATCTGATCAGGCCCGATCACCTCACCCTGTCCCAAAATTTCATTACAATTATTGGCTGTCAGGCTATAGCCGGTTGTTGCCATCCAGCGTAATGACACAAAACCAGCTTTATATAACCAACACCTTACCGCGTGAAAACACACCGGGGAGCTAGTTCCCATGCCCTTATCTGTGCGTAACGACTTCTCATAGGGGGTATTTTCCGTAGTGAGCATTTCATTGCCTGCGATACCGGCAAGCTCTTGAATAGTCGCGGTACTATCAGCTTCATAGCACTTGATGGCTTTTTTCAACAAATCTTCTGCTTTATTTAAATAATGATCTTTTGTCGTCTTTAAATCCACGCTCTCTCGTACAAACTTATCAACGTCAGCGTTTTTCAAAAAGACCTCCTGACACATACATAAGGCACGTACGGCCCAGTGTTGCTGCTTTGTTCCTGCGTTGCTATAACCGCGGCTTGCCAAAGAAATTTTGCCGCCAATGGATTTTTCCATTTCTGTTGTCGTGACTTTAAGCTGAATGACTCGGGCGAGATCGTTGCTTACTTTGGTTTTTATATAATCGAGCGCTCCGTCGTATCTTTGTTTGTTACTTCTGGACATATATTCCTCTTATCAATCAACTATTTTTTGCCATACAGAGCTAAAAGTTAACATCCATATGTACTTTGAGTTCCACTTTAACGCAACTTTGCTTTAACTGTAAGTTACTTGTAATGATTCAGTTCAGTAAAATAATGGGGCGATATGCTTAATGGTGCATCTCACTTTTTATTTATTATCTGGCAAAACTTACAGGAAGCTAGTGCAATACCGACACGAACACTTTGCCGGCATTAAAGCGGCAAAAGAGAAAATAGAAAAAATATTCAAGAGTAGCTCTAAACAGCAAAAATAGCCTGACAGTCGGTTGATTTTGAGTTTACCCACTACAGTCAGATCAAATCTGTCCTATAAATAAGTTGTTATACATGAAGGTATAAGCGCATAAATGGAGTATGCGTTAAAAGGAGAATCTTTTAGAGCTGCATCAATATCGCTGGCCAAAAGCATAATTTTAACTAACAGCTAAGGACAAACCACCATGAGCAATATCACCCCCATCACACTGCCCACGCCCATAGAATGGAGCACAAAAGTTGCTGCCGCCGAACAGCATATCGAGCAACTAGACGAAGTATTCAACCAAAACCCCGTTAACAAAGCCTCGTATATTGGCGCACTGGCCGAGGTATATTCAGAAAAGAACATACCAGAGCGGGAGGAAGTTGCTTCTTACTGGCAGCCATATCTATACCGAGAACCGGAATACACGCTAAAGCATTTCTTTCTGCAGTGGTTAACCTACACACCAACACCGGCTAATCCCGGAAAATATATCGAATACTGGGACTACCTGGTGAATACCACATCCGGATTGATGTTGGCCAACGACAAATATTTCAAACCCTGGTTCCGACAATTTCTTAATTTCCATGGCGACTGGATCAACAGCACTTCGTCAACAATAACGCTGAGCGAATGGGTGAAGTATAAGGGCACAGCAGCGCATCCATTTAATATCGACAATTATGAGCAGCCAGATCCGAATAGCCCCACGGGTGGTTTCCTGTCTTTCAATCAGTTTTTCCTGCGTAACCTGAAACCGGGACAAAGGCCACTTTGCTGTGCCCAGCCCGCAGGCGATGTGATTGTCGCTCCCTGCGATGGCGGTGTTTTTTATCTTACCCGTGGTGGGGTACGCGACAACACCGAGCATACTCCGGGCAACGGCTATCTCTTACCAGGCAAATCAGGGGATCGATTTGATTTACTGGAAGCTATACCTGGATATGGCCGGCATTTCCTTGGCGGTGCGCTGCTTGATATTCTGCTTTGGTTCACCGACTACCACCACTTTCACGCGCCGGTTTCAGGTACAGTGATTGACCAGGGGTTGTATGAAGGCTCTTATAATTACGACTTCGACGACTACAATCCAAAGGATCATTATGCGCCAAGCCTGCCGGGCGACAGCGACAAAGTTGGCTGGTATAAAAAACTCGGTAAGCACCAGCGTTATGTCTGGGTCATTAAAACAGAGAACCTTGGCTTGGTGGCAATGATCGCCATAGGTTTTTGGGGCGTCGGCAGCATTATTAATGCGGTAGACAACGGTGCTACCCTTGAGAAAGGTCAATATATGGGACACTTTGGCTATGGCGGCTCATCGATAGTGCTGGCGTTCGAACCCGATCTGGAAGTGCAGTTCAAGATCGGCGATCAGCCGGTCAGGGACGCCAATCACCCTGTGCTCATGGAAGTAAGGCAGTGCTTGGGAAAAGGCACCGAGGTGCTTAATTGGTAATTATCAAAACAGTAAAAGGGCAGATCTTGTTTTTCAAAGCTAAGAGAAATGCAAAATACAAGATCTACACCTGACAGTATGCTCCGGGGCGCAACCTTTGGCTCAGCACACTCACGCCGATAAAGCACCAAAGATCCGCCCCCATTTAAAGGATAATCGCTGACTTAATCCAGGCGATTAAAAATCAAGTGCATACCATGGTTATCATCACTGACAAAGATAAAGTAACCGGTATTAGTGCCGTCTAAGGTACAGTATTGCACGCCATTGCTGGTGCTGTTGCAGTTCATATCTGATGCCGCGATAGCTTGGGGCGAGTAATCACAAGAGGCATTTCTTGCACTTAAGTTTTGAACCAGATCTCTGGCTGTTCTTGCCATCAAAAAGCGGTAATCGCCAAAGTAACGGTAATCATAAGCATCGATGTAATAAGCTTGAGAATCGCCGCCGGTGCCAAGCAAATCAGAATAACATAGCTCAGGGTTTGGCATATACAAATAGTCACTGTCGTTACCGGCAGAAATGGCTGGCCAGCTTTGATTGTCGTGGGCTACTGCCACCACATTAGTGGAATCTACGTAGTCTTTTGCGACAATAAAATCGCCGCTGTCGCTTTCAATGGCACATACCGGTGCGCCGTTAATGCGGGTGTCACATTGCACATCTTCAAGCTTGATTGCCACTTGCTTTTGCATGCAATCAGAATCTCTGTTGTGAAATTGTTTAGCCCAGGCCCTTACGGCTGTGATGGCATATTCACGCTCATCTTCAATCTCGTAAAAAAACTCAGATCGCAGCTGAAATACATCATGGTTTTCAGTGTTGCTTCTTAAGGTGCTCGCTTCACATTGGCTAAATACAGGCACGTTAAATGTGTCGGCCTTTGCCTGTGCAGAAAAGAATGGAACAGCAAGTGCCACAGCGATAATAGTCTTTGAAAATGATTTCATCAAAATCCTCCTTGTTTGGACTATGGTTGGGAAAAAAGGCGCGGATTTTAGCACAGGGATTGTAAAGTGGAAGAGCAAAACCGGACTTTTTTGACACTTGTGACAGGTTTTTGGTTCTGTTCGCTAGTTTTTTGCGCTAAAGCAACAAATAAACAGCGAGATAGCTTGGGCTAACCGGGCAGACTTTGTTGTTTACACGCTGTTCTTTTTGAAAAATACCGAGCAAAAAAGCCCCCCTTATCGCCCCCTAACTGGCCATTTCTAGGCAAAAAGTTTCAAAACTAATACGCACAATGCTCAACAGTTTCACCCTGATAATTCAAATAATCATAATATTCCTTATTGCCAACCTTATTGCGATTCGCCAGTTAATGCCTGGCGGTAATATGCCACATGCGTACAGGCACCCAGATAAACTCCCCAAGCTCTTCTAGGTAGCGGCACTTATATTTAAAGGTTTTTAACAAGTCGGTGAGCACATTTTTGAGATCGCCTTTAAAATAAAAACGTAATTCAGACCAGCGAAACACGGGATGGTCAAAGATGAAACAGCCAAGCGCCTCTTTTAGCTCCTGTGCCGCGGTCAGGCCTCTGTCCAACGGGTAATAGACACCAGCCCTTATTTCTACCATAGCGCTGACACTGATACCGTAAACACCAGCATGGTTTAATATTTCTTCGACTGAAAGCCAGGGCTGTTTCACCTGTTCCTGTAATACCGAGGCTGTTAAGTGGTATATCAGCTTGTTATTCAAGTTCGCAAACTTCAGTTTATTGAACGGTAAGCCATTGTAGCCAGGCGGTTGAAAACTTTTCTTTGCATAAACAAAAGTTGATCATTGAACAAAGCGGGGCAGGCACAATACCCTAAGGCAACAGCTTTGTCGGCGTTACCTCCAGCGCATCCATCAGTTTATATAAGGTACCAGGCTGACAGTAATAACGAAACCAGTTGTACTATAGGCCGTTCTCGCTATCATAAAATTACTCTTGAAAACACAGCCGAATTGATATGTGCCCCGGAATTAGCACTGATGATCACCAGTAACCAGTCCCGGGTTTATAAGCATCAATTATTCGAAATATCTGCCATTGTCTTTTAACGTTAAGTTAAAGTGTAAAGTCTCTTGTAACTAGCCAGTTGGGGATGTAATCAGTTTCAAAATTCAGTTGATACCCTTTTTGATCATAAGCGTGGGCGGCAGCAGCCATTAAAGGTAAGGAGATCCAACCCCGAATTTCATAGTTATCCTTTTTCCAATAAGCTTTATGCTTCTCAAGCGCAGCCCGCATGGCCTCATTAAATTCATTTTCGGCATCCGGGCTATAAATACAGCGGTAAACTGAAAGTAACGGCAGTAAAATATGACTGACATAAGGCCTGCGACCGCTGTCAATTTTATCCGGGTCGGCTGCAAGCAAAGCATTTTCGAGTAAGTCTCCAACATCGACATCGCCAATAAATAGCCCCTGAAACATCTGTACTAAGGCAAGGTCGAACTGATCACATTTTATATTCGCATGGGTAAAAACCGTTTCATCAACCAAGGCTAATGTCTCGATAGCCGCACCATCCCGTAACACCAGGGCGCTGTAAAAAGCTTTTTCCCAGGTATTGGTATCTACATAAACACTTGTGGCAGCACCGGTTAGCTCAAAACTCTCACCATTAATAGTAACTGCAAAGGTTTCACCTTTACGGCTGGCATAAGCAAAGTTGGCGGCGCCAAATTCTTTTAACAAGATTAAGTAACGCAATACACTTTCATGTGGCTGCTCCGCTAATACCGACTCGGCAAAGGCTTTTAACGCCTTTTGAATATTTCGGCCAAGCACTTCCTGGCTATTAGGTGCTTGCGCTTTAATTGTATTTACGCCTGTCGGCAATCTTTTATCAAAGCCTTCAATGGCTTTAATAATTACGGCTATTTTTTTTGCTTTATAATGTCTTGCTATCATGTTTTGGGTCCGTATAGGTATTACTAAAAGTACTTAATTCTGCATGTGTCATTAAAGAGCCGTCTTTATTGAGTCGTTGCCTGACACACACCGACTTCATCGGAATAATATCTTCACTTCCTATCATCTCCTGTGCATCTAATAATTTATCGTAAGTTGCGATTAACGCATCGATTTCAGTAGTGAAGCAATCATCTTCACCGTATTTCTCATCATTCTGTGCAGTAATAATTTTCTTTTCCATATTCTCAATGATACTATCTCGATATTCCGGTGAACCTTGCTCTACCTGTCTGCCATCAAGCCCTTTACGATTCCCTAATCCACCTCCGCCGCCTTTAGCTTCAACGGTAATGATTTCACCGGTTTTCGGGTTATGATACAAAAGATCAAATTGTCCCTGTTTACCGTCACCCGGCAGTTCACATTCAATCCATTTAAATTCGGGATATTCATCTTTCATCACCAGCCGCGCAGATTTCATCCCAATTTTTTCACTGATTTTGCGAATTTCTTGAGTTGCCGCATTAAATGCAGCTTTATCCGTAGGATCAAGTTCTTCTCTTTTATTAAAAGCTTCTTCGCGATCTGCCACTAATTTTTTAAGTTCATTATTTTTCGTAACCTCCACATCTTTTTTGTTGGTCGTTTTGGCTTCCACTTCGACTTTTGGCTTATCTTTCTTATTGATCTTATTATAAGAATGGGTCTGGGTATTATAATAAAATGTTTTTTCATCAATATTCGCTAGCTCGCTACCACGTTCGGCAAAGCGTTCCGCGATGGTTTGCCCGTTAACAGGAATACAGGCAATAATTTCATCTGCACTGTCGGTACAATCAGGCAAAATGGCATTCGAAAATATTTGATCACTTAATGCCTGAGTGATTTCCCCCTTAATAACACTTAACGCCAATGCCTTGGCAACTCTCTCTTTTCCGTCATCACACAATAAACCAAAGGGATCAATCCAGTTCACGGGGTTGGGGGCATACTGGTACGGGTTGATGCCGCCTGCCAGGCCGATTGGGTCCTGATGAATAAAACGTCCTTGCCGGGGACAGTAATAACGAAAACGATTGTAATGTAAACCGCTCTCACTGTCATAATATTGTCCCTGAAAACGCAACGGGTTAGTTATGCTGTTTTCTGAGTTAGTCGTTCCTGTGAAATTGCCACAGCTACAGCTATTTTTTTGTTCACCTGTGTTTTCATTGACATGACCGGCCTGTTGCCCGTCAGTTAAAGCCGCGCCAAAGACATCAGTGTTGTTACGCCATACCGCTTTAGCACTTTTATCTGTCAGGCATATCGGCGTGCCTAACAAGTCGAGGTGATAATAATAAATCTGCCCCGCTTTAATTAAAGCAAGGGGTAAAAAACTGCCCGGATGGTAGATATACCAGGTAAACTTGCCCTTATGATGCTCGCCAATTAACTGATTGTTATCCCAGATAAAATCCGTGCGACCCTGTTCGGTAGTTTTTGCAGTGCGCCGCCTCAGGGCATCGTATTCATAATGGGTTAAATTGCCATTGACGTTTATCCGTTGCAGCTGGTTCAGGCCATCAAAAAATCGCTGTTGTTTTTCTCCCTTCGCCAGGCTCGATATCTGATTGCCGCAGGGATCATAACCATAATCTGTACCGGCAAAGCTTAATAACCTGTCTTGGTATACGTTAATGTCAGTTTCCAAAGCAGCCATAGTTTTCGCGGTCTGGCTCTGAGGCGGGGGTTGCCGGTCATTATTTTGACTTTGGCTATGCGTGCTAGCATCAGGGGCTGCGGCAGGATTACCAAATGCATCCCAATGATGCTGGCTATGCTGTTGATCTTCCGTGGTACTTATCAGCTGGCTGATACGGTTATAACAAAACGATTTTTCTTGTGTTTTTCCGGCAGCATTCTTGCTGGCAACTTGACTACCGGCATCGGTAGCACCTTCAGTCCCCGGCACACTTTGCTCGCTATGAATCAGCTGGTGCCTGTTATCATATTGATAACGGCAAATCTCATCAAAACCTTGTTCGCTGCTATCTTCACCCGGTGCTTGCCACTGCTGAACACTTAACCGGGAATAAACATCAAAGGCTTGACTGAGCACAATACCATTACCCAGCATTTGGCCCGTTAACAGCCCTGATTTATTATATTGGCATTGGATCAGCGGCTGCGTCTGGTTCTGTGCTTTTTCCTGGCCATCAGCACTGAGATAATCAAGCTGCTTTAGCTGCCCGTTGCGATCATATTCATAAAGTAACACACTGCCGTCAGGCAGTTTAAGGCTGGCTCGCTGTCCCTTGTTGTTATAACCGTAATCCAGTGACCAGTTTCCCTGTTGCACCTGTTTAAGCTGGCCGGTGCCCGGCCCTTGATAGTGATAACTGAGTTGAACCGTACGCTGGCTGTTATGGGCGCGCCTTAACCGCCCCAGCAGATCATATTGATAAAAATTATGGCTATGACACTGGCTGCTGACACCGACACCCGGTCCGGGTATCGTGTTTTGTCCGGCACTTTTTTCGACATTCGTTCCGGCTTTTTTATCAACAACAGCACAAATCTGCTCGGTGATACGACCCATGTTATCGCGTTTTAAGCGGATAAAACGCTCGTCGCTGTCATTGATCGCAATCAGCTTATCGTTTTTATCATATTGATATTGCTGCTCGCGGCCGTCAAAGCCGGTCAGCTTTATCGGTTTCTCGCTCGGGCTGTAGTCGATTTCATAGCGGGCGCCGTCACTGCGGGTAATACCGGTAAGGTTTCTTTCCTGATCGTAGTGGTATTTGAGGTAGCTGCCGTCAGCAAAGGTTTTCTGCTCTGGCTGGGCAAGTCCCTGGTAGTGATAAAGCGTGTCAAACGCCCCCGCAGACTCGGCATCGGTTGTTTCGACCCCGTCCGAAATCTGCTCTTTGATAAAGCGACCGGCCTGGTCATAACTAAATTTTTGACTGATCTTATTATCCGGCTTTGCCTGGTCATAACTTAACAGTTCAACCAGTTGGCCTTTTGCATCGCGGATATACTCGATGATCAGCCCTTGGGCATCAATGCTGGCATTTATACGGCCAAGCGGATCATAACTGTAGCGGGTGAGTTTATCTCCTTGCTGCAGCGCCAGCAGCTCTCCTGAGTCAGACCAGTGATATAAGCTCACTACGCCGTCAGCAGCAATGATTTGCTTTAACTGCCCCTGGTCTGTGTAGCTATAGCTGATGCTGCGGCCATCGGGACCGGTTTGAGATAACAGCCGCCCGGTACCGTCAAACTGACGTTTATGCTGCTGTCCCAATGCATCCAATGTTAGAATGCGTTTGCCCAGGGTATTGTAATAATAACGGGTTTTACCGCCATCGGCGGCGGTCACTTCACTGAGCTGTCCCTGCTCGTTATAACGATAATAGGTGGCATTGCCTGAAGCATCGGTTTGCCTGACTTTACGTCCCGCACCGTCATAATCAAATTCTGTGGTAAATCCCGTAAGCGCGGTATGGGCAACAAGAAGGCCCTGGCGGTTATGAACAAACTGCTCAACATTACCTAAGCTGTCGGTGCATGTCGTTAACTGCCCCTTAGGGTGATCCCGATAAGCAAAGCGGTATTGATAAGTGTCATCATCCCCCCATTGTCTAATGCATTTTGCCTCTGGCCCTTGCCCCTGCCATTGAAAGTGATGACTGAAACCCGAAGCCCGGGTACGGCGTTTTAACAGGCAATGGTCAATATACTGATAACGTTCCACCAAGCCGCGGCTGTCGGTGGCGGCGATCAGCGCCTGGTTATCATCATAGTGATAACTGGCCATAAATCCCGGCTGCAGCTCTTGCTTGCCCTTGTCATCCATCACATAAGCAGCAATGCGTAATAAGTTATTGTCCTGGTTATAGTGCAACACTATGCCCCGCTTTGGGCTACAGGCAATACGCACCAGCCGGTGCTGCTTGTCATAATACAAGGCGTGATACTGGCCATGGTAATTACTGATGCTTTCCAATAACCAGCACCCGCTGTCTTGCCCGTTCAGTGCAGGGGCTTTAACAAAGGTCCAGTGGCTGTCATCGGGCTTGATCAGCACCTGTTTTCCATCTTCCTGATAATAAAGCGATAATCCGGAAGATAACTGAACGCTGGTTTGTCCGCGTTTCACCTGTTCAAACAGGTGTAACCGGCCTTCTTCATCGATAAGCTCGAATAAGTGTCTACCGGGCTTTTTCGGGCCAACTTTTGGCGGCGGGATATATTTTTCCACCAGTTGCAGGCTAAAATTGTGACGCCAGCCATAACCTAGCCCCAGATTTACAGCTGTTTTGCTGCTGCGGTATAAACGCCGCCAACTCAGCGGCAGCACCCCACTGAGTTCGAAATCCACCAAGGGCAAGATCTCTTCCCCGGTAAGCATAGAAATGGGATCTGAGCGGCACTCCTGCTGAGCTATCGGCACTTCGGTAGTGGTATGGTTAGTGCTGGTGCCCGTTTGCACGCTATTTTCATCCTGCTTACCCTGGCTTTTCGGCAGCACTTTTTCTTTTGCGCCACTGGCAGATGTCTGGGGGCTATCGGTATTGCTTTCTTCACCGGCATGAAGTGCGGGCTTTTCTTGTTCGACATAAAGACTAAGCAGCCCCCGGCTTAAACTTTCGCTCAGCTTAGGCGTCACTGCCCGGGCATTAGGGGCTACCGATATGCCGATTGTTTGCAATAAGCTACAAGCATGGCTTAAAGCATGAAAATTTTGTGCTAAATGTGGGGAGATTTCCCGCACCAGCAGTTGGGCATCCGCCTGGGAGCTGCCGCCGAGCTTAAAACCCACAGGAGCAGGAGCGCTTCGAGGCAAAATAATGATATGGCGGTTGTTGCCGCGAAAGAGGAACTTATTCACATCCGTGTCAATCCTGTTTATTCCCAATCCATGAGTATAATCCAGCGGCCAAATAAGGCGATTCGACCAACTAATAGAGTATCAGTTTATGTCCTTACTGGTATAGTATTTTGTTGTTTGTTTTTTCACCTAATCAATAATAACTCACTCTGGCCCTTAACTGTTGCCATGAACAACAATAGCCCGGGCACTGCAATAAAACCATACTAACCGCGCCGGGAAGATTACCCTTTGAAAACACTGCTGTGCCGCCATCAATATCCTTAAGCAGATTAAGCACAACCCCCTAAGGCAACAACTCCGACGGCGTTACCTCCAGCGCATTAGCCAGTTTATACAAGGTTGCCAGGCTGACATTAATTTTGCCCCGGTCGATCCGACCGATATAACTGCGGGTTAACCCGGACTTTTCCGCCAGTACTTCCTGGGAAACTTTCTTTTGCGTTCTCACCCGCCTTAACTTCTCGCCAAAGCGCATATCCAGGTTTGCTAACAAGGCTGCATCCATAGTGTTACTCCCTCCAGAATCATCAAGTGAAGCTATCCTGTCACAATGAACACCATAAGACCACGTACTATAGTACTCAAATTTATCGTGACAGGTACTATAGTACTCATTATAATAAAATCCACATAACAACTTAGCCCGGCCCAAACAATAAAAAAGGCTGGAAAAAGTTAAGGCAAAGCAGATGTTTGGCTAATGCAAAGCCAAGCAAGAGCTAAACCTTTCACGGAAGCAATCCGGTGAGCCCGGTTGCATTTACAGAGCTTATGCTCAGGTTTTTATTGAAAAAATAACTATAGAGGGAATTACCATGTTTGATATTATGGGTGAGGATTTGCGTAACATGCGCCTGAGTGTAGATAAAACTACCAAGGAAATGGCTAAAAAAGCAGGGGTCAGCCGTATTACCTACGAAAATTGGGAATGTGGCATTGGTGAGCCAAGGATGAATCAATTTATCGACATAGGTCATGCTTGCTCGCTGAATCTGGCTCCCTTATTTGAGCAAATCTCATTACTTAGAGAACAATTTAAAGAAAGGGACGAAAATGAAACACACAGAAAAGTTCGAAAACGCGCCTCAAGAAGGTTCAAAAATTGAGGCCTCAACTAAATTCACAGCCAACATGCTCGCCGCAATTACCGGCGGCGTTGGCAGTAGCGGTGATACACCACCCAGACCACAAGCAATCATTCCGTTAACGGATAACAACGAAACTTTATTATCGGCCACCGGCAACTAAAGCTGATTTAACCGTATGCAGGCCAACTGTTTTACAAAGCAGTTGATATAAGCCCGCCTTAAACAAGTTTTGCCAGGATTCACTGAAACAGTGTACCTGCCGCAGACTTGTCCGGAGAAAACAGCAACAACTGCCGCCAGGCCGTTAGTCGAATAAATCCAAATGAAATAAAAGGATCATTATGAAGACGCAAGCTGTTTTTTTCCGGGTGAACCATTACCCGCAGCAACACCAGCCCCCGTACTTAACCCGGCAACCCTGTCTGCCAGGCAAACAAGTGACAAATCCCACCAGGGGAGGGCGCTTGCTGTGAGTGCGATAAAAAATGAGAGTATCCTCAAGCTGGCACTGATCTTTGCCATCATAGCTTTTGCTATTGTCAGCAAAAATACCTTACTGATCACTATTGTTTTTTGTGTCAGCATATTAGCGGTGATGTTTGTTAACCGTCACGATATCAATATCGTTTATTTATGCGCCGGTTTTATTCTCATAAAAATCATAGAAAGAGCCATTTTTGTATTTGCCATTGAACCCGGTTTCAGTGATGTTTATACCGACGAAACCAAAAGCACGGTTTGGCTTGGCGCGGCCATGTTCACCACCCACTTTATTGCCGATCTGATGCTGTTTTATATGGTGCTGCTCAGGGCACCCTTTACCCGGGCAAGGTTGGCCGCCCGGAACAAACCCGTTGACAAGGTGCGTTTGTATAAAGCAGAAGTCGCCTTTGCCAGTTTGTTTTCAGTGTTTATGTTTATCGACTTGCTGGCGCTGGCAGAAAACTTTATCCGCCACCTGGACGAAATCGGTTTCAGCGTGGAAATCGCGCAACTATTTAGCCATTGGAACTGGGTTTTTTACCATTACCTGGAGTTGAAAAGTTTCCTAACCGGCTGTGCCTTTATGCTGCTGTGGTCTATGTCGACAGAAATTGCCCGCGAGCAATACCATCGCCAGTTTGAATTAAATGCTTAGCCCCCTTTGGCGACACTATTTTCGCTGACACGTCCACAACGATTGTTTCGTTTTCATCTGTTCATAAATAACGGGCGGGCAACACATCACTAACGATAAAAACCCTAGCCGGGTTTCAGCAGCAGGAAACCCGGCTAATAATGCCAAGATTTCTTACCAGAAATCGGTTTATCATTTAATTTATCAGCGAGTTACGGTGATATTTCCATTCGCTGCCCCCTCCCGGACAGCAGGTAGAAAAGAACCCGGTAGGCAGGGGAGAACAAGGCAAAAAAATAGCGGTTTTTTATCATCAATAAGTCAACAAAACTGTAGATTTATCCAGTTTTTCAGTCTATAAATTAAGGGGAATTACAATCATAGGAGCAACGAAAAAAGCATATTTTAAATAAACAACATGAGCGCTACCCCTGAGTGCTGTAACACACAGAGGCAGCTAACCACAACCGATATACAAGGTATCCATTATGGCTAAAGTTAATGATAAGCCAGAGTTTTTCTCGGTTAAAGTTTTTTTAACAACTAAAAGTGACAGCACCGCCTGTCACCAGATGTTAAAAACACGCAGCACTAACCACCACCCCAAGCATACGCCCCCATATTCCAGCCACCAACAAGCAGCAAAATATTTATCAGCAGTGGCCACAGGAGGGCAGTGTGATGTCTGAATCAAACCCAAAAACCGGCTCCGCACCGGCCCAAAAAGCCAAACCTTCCGGGACAATGGCCGAAAAAACGAGCGAAGAACCAAGTAAAGAGCTGGGCAAAGAGCCAAGCAAAGAACAGCACACAGCAAAGCAGCTCAAAGCCGATATGCTACTGCTGTGCGATGAATTCTCCCAATTCAATGAAGAATGCGCCTTCATCTGCGACGCCTTTGCCGCCATAGTCAGGGAACCAGAAGCCCTGGACCAGGCCACCATCGCCGGCTTTAGCCATTACAGCATTTGGCTGAAAGAACAGGTGGCAGGTTTTAAACACAGAATACATGAGGTTCATAAGGGCTTTAACAATTAACCTTGGCTGCTCCCGGTTAAGGATAATCCCGGGAGCTAGGCGCTTCCTACCAACAAGGTTTTATCCCGCTCTACGGACATCAATAAAATTCAGTACGATTAGTTTTGGCAAGCGGTCGCTGATCTATTGATATTTTGAAGATCAATATGCTTTAAAAATGCTATGGCTTCCTCCGTGGCCGGAATTTCAAAGCCATTATCAGGCGCATAATAACCATTTTCAGATCGACATAAGGCAACAAAAACAGGGTAGGCGGGTAACGAAGAACTGGCTGAATAATAAATAATCGAGTTATGGTGCTCCCCCATTATTGTTTGTTCCACATCCGCTCTTATTTTATAAAAAGTACTTTCAACTGGATTTCCTAAAATGTACCTGTGAAACAAACTATTAGGGTAGGCTAAGCTTGCCTGTGGATAAACAACTGCGGCATAGTCAACCTGGGTGACGAACGCTAAAATCCGGGATTTTGAATTTAGCTCAAAGTAATCCTGCTCATGAACCGTTATTCTTTGCTGCTGATTGTTGGTCCAGCTTTTAGAGTTATAAAACAACCCTGTTGCCACCCCTAACGTGATCAATAAAATTAAGATAAATTTCTTAAGCATGCTTACACTTCCCAAAACCAAACTTCAGCTGAGCGGCCAAAATCACTGAATGTGCCATCCCAACTAAGACCAAGCTGGATCCGAAGCCATGACTTCCAGTCAGTTAATCTAGTACCATTCCATAAATCAATGTGATCACCCGTTCTATTACCATCAGATCGGACCCAGAAATTTTTAAAAAAGATAATGCCTCTTTTATCTTTGATAATGTTTTTAAAATTTTTTGGATCAACATTCTGTCGTTGTTCCATACCACCTAATGGCTGATTACTTAACCCTAGAGCGAGTTCTTGCGCCGCTAAAATATGGCCCTGTATTTTTTTATGATGCCAACAATGACGAGCACCCGCTATATAGGCAGTATTTACGCCACATTTAGCCAGTGCAACTCCGAGCCGGATAGCGCATTGATCTGAGAAATGGATGACACCGTTTGTTGAGCATGGATATTCATTTCCGGATATGGTGGGGTGATTATCCCAGAGTTTTTTGAATGTAAGCATAAAAATCCTTTTTTGTTGCTAACCTTCATGTATTTACTAGATTAACAGGGCAAATGAAAATAGCAAAGATAGTCCTTAAAACATGGTTGTCCCAAATTACTCTTATCGGAAATTTTCGGTCAAGCTCCACACCGCACAATCCAAAGAAGAAATACCTCGCGGTTGTGAACAGTTCCTCCAAAATCAAAGCTCTCAGAGCTAATCCCTTTAATTTGCATAAGCTTTGTAGAATCAGAAGGGAGCAGGTCTTTCATTTTGCAATCACTTAAAGTTCACTTCGTAGACCCCTTGGTTAAGAGGCACCCGATAACCTAATGTGAAATTACAATAAAATTAAAAGGTGCGCCTTAAAGAGTTAATAGTGCAACTTAGCTCTGTTTAAGTTGAAACAAATTATCCATTGAGTAAGTGGCATAAATTTCTTGCATTGCATTTTCAGTGGCTTGGTTAACGCCCTCTATAGCCGGATTCAAGCCAGTGCCATCAACAGTGGTTCTAAAAGGGCGCTCTTCAGGCGCTGTCTTCAATAGCTTTAGCACTGCATCCGCAACCATCTGCGGATCCGGCGCATCTTCGGCGTCATGGCTTTGCTCGGTGCCAGCCCACATTTGTTCAGGGGCATCGGCATATTCTCCATAGCTCTGGGCCACAGCCTTATCACTGGCTTTTAACAGGTTTGCGCCAAAGTCCGTGCCAAACCCGCCAGGCTGAATAATTAAAGACTGCACGCCAAACTGTGAAAGCTCTACACGATAATTTTCTGCCAGCCCTTCTACAGCATGTTTGGTGGCATTGTAAGAGCCTAAGAAAGGCAAAACAAACTTACCTAATATGCTCGAGATCTGGATTAAGGTGCCATGACCCCGCTGCTTCATTTGTGGCAACACCGCGCGTGTTAACCGCTGAACCCCAAAAACATTGATGTCAAAAACCTTTTTAAAATCTTCAATGTTAAAGCTTTCCTGCCAACCGAGTGTGCCCACGCCGGCATTGTTTATTAATACATCAATTGCACCTGCGGCTTCGGTTGCTTTAGCGACTCCCTTGGCAACACTTTCATCATCCGTTACGTCTATATCGACAACAATAATGCCTTTGGCTTTTAACTCATTGGCGATAGAGGCATTACGTCCTTGAGGATCGCGCATTGAGCCAATCACCTTGTAGCCATTGGTTGCCAAGGTATTGGCGATAAGGTAGCCAAAGCCACTGTTTGAACCGGTAATAAGAACTGATTTAGTCATGATGGTTTCCTAATTGGTAAATGTGTTTATGTTAAATTTTGTCTGAACAGGTTGTTGCTATGTGTTTGATGCTTAAGCAAAGACTTATCAGTTCAATAGGGTTAGCAATGCCTGAGCAACCCCCACTGAGGATTTGTTGTTTTGCCCTGTGATTAATTCACGGTCGACAACTATGTGCGGCTGCCAATCTTCCTGGCTGCGAGAGTAGTTACCACCGGCGTTGGTTAATGCCGCTTGCGGCCAGTAGAATAATTCGTCCTCGCCTAAGTAGTATTTTGTGGCAACGGTTTCTTCTGCGTTGCTGAAGGTGGTCATGTTGTAGCCGTCGTAAATCCAATCCTTCGCCGGTTTGGCCTTTTTACCTGCTTTCATTTGCACTTCAAAATCAGCGTTGTTTGCCAGTGCAGAAAGCAGAGCAACCGGGCCGTGGCACACCAGTCCCGTCGGCTTGGACTCGGCGTTAAAGTGACGTAAAAAGTTACCCAATTGGTCATTAGCCACTAAATCGCCTAATGGTGCGTGACCGCCCGGCACAAACACGGCATCAAAGTGCTCAATACCGACTTGTTCAATACGGGAAAAACTTAATACCGGGCTGTGTGTTTTGTCGGTCAGCTTTAACTTATTGAAAAGCATTTTATGGGCCTTGTAGTTTGCTTTACTTACGTCAAGGAAGTGCTCTGGTGTATCAGAAACAGGATCTAAGGTTGGCGCCAAGCCGGTTGGCGTAGCAAAGGTCAGTGTATGCCCTGCATCCATAAACAGCTTAACTGGCTCCATAAGCTCATTCAGGTAAAAGCCGGTTTTGTAGTTATAACCATTCTTGAGCTTCATTTCTGAGATATCAGACATTACAACTAAGATGTTGTCTGCCATGGTTACCGGGCTGATCACTAAAGCCGCGACAGCAAGGAGTTTTTTCAGTTTCATTATCATTACCTTAAAATTGATTGTGATTGTGTTCGATTCACAAACAGAATAAGGCTTGCATGTTCATTAATGAAATTAATTGAGCTAATATAGCCATGAACAAGATTAATGACCTAGGTTTGTCATCATGAGTAATATTTCTGACATAGAGTTGAACCAGCTAAGGCTGCTGCAACTGATATTCGAAACAAAAAATCTAACGCGTGCCGGTGAGCGTGCCGGGTTGACGCAATCAGCGGTCAGTCATACCTTGAAAAAACTTCGTCACAGTTTCAATGACTCATTAGTGATCCGTCAGGGGAATAAATTAGTATTGACGCCCAGAGCAGAGTCGATGCAAACCCGTTTAAATCGCTGGTTAAATGATTTTGAACGCAATATATTGCTCCAGGAGGAATTTGAACCATTACATTCCAGCCGTACTTTTTATATTGCGACCAGTGATCTGGTTGAGCAGGTTATCGCGGCACCTTTGATAAAGCACCTTAGTAAAGTAGCTCCCAATATTCATCTGATTTTCAATAAATTGGATAAACACAGTCTCGCCAGTCAAATTGAGAGCGGTGAGGTTGATTTTACCATTAGTGTGGTAGAGTCGAGTCACCCGAGCTTGATGGTAACAACCCTGTATCGTGACGATTTCCTCTCAGCAACAAGAAATGAGCATCCCTTTTTAGGCACGAAACGTGATGCACATAGTTTTTGTCAATACCCCCATATTTTAGCGGGAACCGGGAAAGACAACCGCGGCATGGTTGATGACGCGTTAGAAAAAATGGGCTTATCCAGGGATGTACAGTTTAAAGTAGCTAACTTCTCAAGCGCTCCCCATATTCTGGAATCGAGTGACGCCATACTGACGGCACCACGAAAATTTATGGAGGTCATCGCGGATAGATTCGATATCACAGCCTTTAAAACACCTGTCAGCTTAACGAGTTTTTCCATGAAGCTATATTGGCATGTTAAAAATAAAGATGATCAAAGCAACCGATGGTTACGGGAACAAATTGTTCAAATAGCTCGTGATGAAGAGCATATGCTGGTGTTTTGAGTATTTCGACAATAGCTTTCAATTAATATGGCATTATGAGTTTATCCTGATGCCCGTTATTCACACTCTGCAGGATAGTGTTTGCAGGAGAAAGGCAGGCAGCGTTATGCCAAGGCAAAACAAGACTTACCCCTTGACGATACGGCTAACTTTAAAGGTGTTGGTGGTCAGGACGAAAGAACCCTAACCACCAAGATACTTTATTGCCAGATGCTAAAATACGCCGTTTGAGTTTCGGATATTGCCGCCACTGACCAGGGAATAGGATCGCATAAAAAAATCAAGCGCTTGAATGGAGTCCCAATGTTCAACAATTTTTCCATTTTCAATCCGCCAGGTATCAATAATATTCAAGCCTTTTTGGTCATTTCCTCTATCTTCTTTTTTTAAGGTGGCGTGAGAATGGAAGATAACGAAATCGCCATCTACATAGATATGCTTCACGTCATAAGAGTATTCTGGATAACTATCGACAAACTCTTGCAAAAAACCAACCAAACCAATTATTTTATCAGGGATGTTTCTGTTGTGCTGAATGTAGGAGCTGTCGTTAAAGTGCTCCAAAACATAGCCGAAGTTATGATCGTTCATTAGGTTTTGTACAAAATCAGTGATCTGTTTTGCATTTTTTAACTCTTGCTGTGACCAGCTTGACTTTTTCAGTGACTGAAAATCAATCGTTGGCTTATCAACACTTTGCGCAAATGACGTAACACTGACCAAAAATAGTAATGAAAATGTAATGGTTTTCCACATAGATAACTCCTGAAAATTTTTAATAAGTAACCAGTGTGCACCATAGTAATTAAAAGTAACCAAGGTTACAATTAGGTACCAAAACCTGCTCTAGGCACAAAAAGGTAACCTGTGCAAAGGCGGATAATGAGAAAAGAAGAAAAGAAGAGGTGTGTAGTGGCAGAAAAAAACAAAACAGAAAGGCGAAAGTTCTACAACGATGATGAGTGTCCCATTCGTAATGTTGTCGCTCAAATAGGAGATAAGTGGTCTATGTTAATTCTATTTGCCTTGGTGGATGGTTCTGACAGGTTTAACTCACTTAAATCAAGAATCATAGGCATCTCCCAGCGGATGTTAACGCAAACGCTGCGAGACTTAGAACGAGAAGGTTATGTGAAAAGAACCGTCTTTCCAGAAGTCCCCGTAAGAGTTGAATACGAGCTCACTGAAATGGGCAGTGGCATCGTTAAACCTTTGTATCAATTAGTATCTTGGGCGGGCGAACATCATGACGATATTAAGCATTGTCGTAAAATCTATGACGACAGGGTTAGCTCATAGGGTTCAAATGTTTTAGGTATCGGCAACTGGCGCCAAATCACTTAAGTATCAATAGAATAACTTTAATTCTGTTCGGGCCTCAGAGAAAGTGCCTTACTTATAAAACACCTGTTAAGCTCCAGAATTAAATGTGTGGAGTACTTTCAAATTGCACCAGGGGCCGTTTATCAGGCACTTGGAGAGCCAGGTCTTTCATTACGCACAAAAGAGATTTGTCAGTAGAATCCAATGGATGGATCCTTCACGGCACTCACCTGCGCATAAAAAAGAGAAGGAATGTTAAAGATAATTTTTAAAATAATTAAATGAAAAGTAGCAAATTATCTTCTAACTTTAGGTAAGTATTATTCAGGCAGTTACCTTTCTATGACCATCAGAAAACTCCTTCAAATCATGTTTACCAGCGCCGGCGTCATATTATTCGGCATCCTTACTTTAACCTTCATGTTATCGTCTTCTCAAGAAGCGTCGGTTACCAGTGCCAACGAACGGCTTAACTCATACAAATTAGCCCAAGAAGTTCAGCTCGATTCAGACGCGCTAACGCGATTAGCGCGAACTTACGTGGCAACCTTAGACCCTAAATTCAAAGATGAATATTTTTCAATTGTAGACAAAATCGAAGGTAAAGCTCCTCGCCCGGACGGCCGAAAAATTCCATTTAGGGAACTATTGGTAGAGAATGAGTTTACAAAACAGGAACTGCAATTACTGGATAAATCCGTCGATTTGTCTTTCAAATTAATTACCACGGAAGAAGAAGCATTTAATTTAATAGAGCCATTTGAAAACAAAGTACCGGAACAGCTCACCGGGGAAGAAATAAAGCAATGGAAAAAAGCGATAAATTTACTGTTTGACCATAGCTATCATCAAGAGCGCAACAAGATTTTTGCCCCGGTTGATAAGTTCATGACAATGCTTAGCAAGAGAAAACTAGAAGAGTTTAACCTGGTTTCTGATCAAGTCAGTTCAAAGGTAACGATTGCCATTGCCTTTGTGGTCATTTTATTAATCTTTTTCATGGCGTGTTACACCTTTATCATTGCAAAAGTGGTTAAGCCAATCGAAAGGTTAAGGCAGGCGGCGCTGGTTGTGGCTAAAGGAGATTTAACAAGTAGCGGCAACAGAACCATTCAATCTGACAATGAATTAGGCCAGCTAAATGATGCTCTGGATGTGATGGTTGATTCATTAAGTAAGATTATTTCTGACGTCAAACATAGCTCAGAGTCAACTTCTAAAGCGTCACACCAGTTATCCGGCAGTGCATCTTTGGGCATGGAATTGGTGGACTCTCAAAAACAATCCACCGACTTAATAGCCACCGCCATTGAAGAATTGTCGCACAGTGCCAGTGAAGTAGCAGGGGTGTGTGAAAATGCCATTGGCATAGTTTCTAAAGCCAAAAAAGAAATTGAAAATGGGCGTCACGCCATGGAGCAAGCCGACAACTCGGTTGGCAATATTCGTAATAATTTAGAAACAGCAGATACAGCCATAGCTGAGCTGAGTGAAACAGTAACCAGTGTTAACCAGGTTGTTGACGTGATTAACGGCATTGCGGAACAAACCAATTTACTCGCTTTAAATGCGGCCATTGAAGCTGCCAGGGCGGGCGAGCAGGGCAGGGGGTTTGCTGTAGTGGCCGATGAAGTCCGCTCTCTCGCTCAACGCACTCAGTTATCCACCAAAGAAATTTCACAGACCATAGAAACGCTCAAATCAAAAGCTCAGGAAGTATCATCAGGCATGGAAGAAACAAAAGGTGAATTTACTTGTTTGATGGACAACTCTGATAAAGTAGGAAGCTCTATTAGCAGTATCAGCGACGGTTTTGTCGCGGTGAACGATGTCACAACACAGATAGCGACTGCCGCACAAGAGCAGTCGGTAGTCTCTCTGGATATTAGCAAACAGGTTAATGAACTGGTTATTAAAGTGGATGACGTTAATTCACTGAGCCAAGAGCTGAACCAACACTCAAGTGAAATTACCGACATTTCGAATACGCTTAATGCTTCTATTTCGAAATTTAAAGTTTAAAAACTTTGGGCTCAGGTTAGCTTTATAACACAATCACTTACGGGGTCAGGTCTTGTTTGTTGCACTGTCAGTTTCTAAAGGCTTTCAGCATTGCAAAGAGCAGGGCCTGACTCTTCTGACCTCATTTTTAATCCAATGTTTTAATTAGCATATGATCGATTTTAGCAACCAGTGCCGAAGTAAGCCTTGCTAATAGCCATAGTCCCCTTTCGCTAGCTAAAGGTCCATGATGAAAACTCAGAAGATAAAACACTTTGGTGACTCGTCAAGGTCACGGATGTAGGCTGAACAAGGGTGACGGTACCAGCACTATCGAGTTTAAAGCCATAAGAGATCGCATCAAATGCCGTCACTTTCTTTTTAGCATCATCTACGCCATTTAAAGCTAGAGTTGCAGTCCACCAAGTTGTCCCGGATGCCGGTACAGGTCGCCATGGTTTATCTGTAAAGGTAGAAGGGCTGCTGGCATGCTCCGCATCGGTCCAATAAAAGGGTTTGCTATCATCATTTGGCCGTGGGTCTACATAAGGGGTTGATGTACCACCTAACGGCGCATTGGTATCAATGGTTTGCGTCCAACGAAAACCTCCCGGGTAATCAGTGGATGAAAAAAGATTTTCTCCTTCTACCTCTATCGACAATCCTTTTTGAGTTGGCGATTTGGTAAATTTTGTCATGCTGGTCACTGATGTATTTTGATCTTGCCCGTCAGGCTCTTCCCTGCCAATTTTATCGGCGCTAGTCAGCATCGGCCCGCCGAAAGACTGAGCCATTGAACCAGCCTTGGCAGGCTCTTTAACACCGCGGGTTCGATGTCTTGCTACGTTCTTCTCCCCATCCATTGGCAAATGGCTATCATTGAGAATATTTTGAATCGCAATACGGCTTTTACTGATATGCGGAATAGCATTTACTCTGCCCAGAGTACGATTAGTTAGCTTGTGAAAGCTGCTTTTGCCTTTCTTCTGTAACTCAAACATGCCTTGCTCCTTTACCAACATAGAGACTTTTCATATGTAACTATAGTTAATCTATAAGAGTGGGAAAATAATATATTGATGCACCTCTTATTGAATGGGCCAGGAGAGAGACATGGACAACCGAACTTAAAATATGCCTACGACAACATCAGCTAGTCAACACAAGACAAGGTTAACAAGGCTGGACATCCGCAAACTGTGGTATACCTTATTGTTACTGGCAGGATATCCAGCTTGAACGTAGGTTCAGTGTTTGGCTTATACAATTTTTGGGTGTCCACGCCTACAGTACACACGCTTACATGTGAGCACCTAAAAAATATTATATGAGGCTTTCTATTGTTATTTCATGGCCTTGTCGGAACATTGTACTTGTCCTCCTAATCTCCTGGCTGGCAGCTGACGGCCCAAACCAATGCCGATAAAACTTTTCTCACGATAAAACCTGCGAATAAAACCTTCAAATTCATCAGTAACAAAACCGAACATCCATAAACTAGAACAGCACAAACCAAAATACGCAAGAATTGCATATTACCTAGGTGTAATATCGGTGTAATACATTTGTTTAAGCCTAAAAATTATAATTGTTCAGGTATAAATCGTTGTAATAAAAGGAGGGTAACAATTTTATATATGCCTTCTAATCTATTTTTATTTTTTTATACCAAAACACAAAGAGCAAATCGGGAAGCAAACAAGGCCCCCACAAATTGAATGCTTTTCTGGGTCAACATTTGACTATTCTTCACTCAACCGTTTGCTTTATTTAAAACACACAACTTTAGGGACAAAACTATGAATAATAAAACTCTCTGCACTTTACTCTCTGCTCTTTTGTTTACGGGTACTGCCGGTGCGAGTTTAATCCAAGATAATCTGACCGATAATCATTTTCTTAATTCAAATGGCAGTAATAACAGTATTTCCGGGCAATTTGATTTAAGCGGACAAGTTTATGACAATCTCGTCGTGACTTTTTCATTTGTTGATGAGACTTATATGGCAGATGATGACGATCCCTGGGAGGATGGCGAATGGGATAGCACTATTGGACAGTTCGAGTACCGATCCGATAGTTGGGGTTACTCAAGGTTTCCTAAATATTCCGAGCATATCTATTATTACTACCAAGATATTATGGAAACCGCCAATATCAATATTGCAAATATAGCGTCGGGAAATGCAAGTGCAAGCCATATGGATCGCCATGAAGTTGTTCATGAGCATTATGAGCCGGGACACACATGGCAGTCTTTTGGACAAGACTGTGGTACAACTTGTGCAGATGGCTACTATGTCAGACACAGTATCGATACTGCTGGATATACCGGCTTTTTTTCCTTCGAAGCTGTGATCCCCAAGAGCCTGGTTGATGCCAATAGCACAAATGGTCTGTTAGAATTTGATGTTAGTGCAATATCGGGGGATTTTAAACTGATATCTGCTACCGCGGAGACTATTGTCGGAGAAGTTCCTGAGCCTGCAAGTGCAAGTTTATTGGCATTGGCACTAATGGGCCTTTACAGCCGGAGAAAACGATTTAATTAATCGTTACTATATAAAGAAACAAAGCAGGCTTTCACCTACCGGTAGAGCCAGATTTTGTTTTCATTAATCACTCGGTCTTAGCTGATATAAAAAAGGCCGGCCACTGACGAATCCCTCAAGCTTGTGTAAGTTAGGGGGATTTTTACAAGTTATCGCCATGACCTGGGAAATAAATTACACTGCACCTGAAGAACACTTGAAAGGGCATTTAACAAGGTTATAGGAATGACACTAAAGCAATGCCAGCCAATTAATAAACTAGAGGCATTGCTTGAGCATTTGTATCAAAGAGATATAGGTGATATTGATTGGGTAGAAACCTCCTATCAATTTGGTTTTAGCGCTCAACCCCACCTTATTAGATATTTAAAAAGCCAGCTAGGTTGGTGTTACCCGCAAAAAATAGACACTAAGCACCATGAAAGAATCAATTTGAGTTTGATAGGTATCAGTAATTGATTAAAGCTATTCAAATGTTGTTTGGTGTCAAACACAATAATTAAGTGGCTAAAAGAAGACCAATTATAATTTTTAGGTTTCTAAGTCTGTTTTGAGCCGTTTATTTAATAGACGAAAAGAATTGCTTAGATAAACTTAATAGCACAACGTTAAAAACTACCAGTAGCAAGGAAAGCTAATGTCTGACAGTAAGGAGCGCCGTTCTTCGTATTTCCGTTTTCGCTCCGTGCACTTGCTTATTCTGCCTTGTCTACTTTCTTTATCTATATTTAGTATAGGAGCCGATATGTTTGGCTGGTTAAAGAAAAAAGATGCCTACTTATGCCCTGAAGTTAAAGGTGTCGTCAAAGAAAATGGAATACCTGTCGCCAATATCCAAGTGTCACGTCAACTCATTTACATGGACGATAAAAAACGGCTGAATCATGTAATAACCGATAGTAGCGGCCTCTTTACCTTTCCTGAGATCATTATTCAATCCAGAATTGCCCGCAACCCGCTTTTCTGAGCAGCGGGTAACTCAAAATATTTATATTGAACGAGATGAAGAAATATACCGCCTTTGGGGCGCTGCCCAAACAGCTTTTAAAGAAGTACCTGAATACAGCAAAAAACTGTCATTTTTAAACTGTGAACTCACCAATAAGCGCGTTGATTTTGAATTTACCCACTACAACGCCAACCGAAAAAATATTGCCACCAGCATCTGCCGCAGGGAAGAAGATTTCACCCCCAATATGCTTTACGACGGCGATAAAGAGTATGTAGTCAATAACGGAAATATCAATAAGTTAACGGAGTATTAACCAATGGAAGGAACGCTCTCTCCCGCTGTAGCGGCAAGTGTTACTGCACAGATTTACGATATTAAATATGCTGATAACTTTAAACTGCCACTGCACAGTAACTTTGTACAAAATTTCAAACTCACCAACGCCCAAATAAAAGGCACCAGCGGCGGCTTGATTAATCAATTGCTCTACAGAAGCACAGGTTTTGCCATCACAGCCAAAGGTAAAAACCCGCAATTTAAAGATCACCATGTTATTGCCATTCGCGGCACAGAATTTAGTTCAGCCTCCGACCGGCTAACAAACTTTCATATAGGAATCACTAATGGACCCAAAAACATCGGGGTGCATGCAGGCTTTCAAAAAACATTCCGCAGTATGCGACCGGCATTTGACAGGTACGTGACAGAACACCGACCTAAATGTATGCACTGTGTTGGTCATAGTTTAGGAGGCGCACTGGCACAACTGACCGCTATATGGGCAAGTGAGCGCAGTATTCCCGCTAAGCTCTATACATTTGGCTCCCCAAGAGTTGTGCTAGGCCATTTTTCTCCCAAAGCTGCGTTAAACATTGAACACCACCGTATGGTACATGGCGCAGATCCCGTACCTTATGTGCCAACTTGGCCTTTTGCCCATACGGCAGGCAAATATTAGTTAGCGATGAGTCATAGTGCAAGGTTAAGCGCTTCAGCTCATCTTATGGAAAATGATGCCCCAGACTATATAAATACAGTAGGGGAACATCAAGACTTTAACAGTATGGCTAGTAGACTCCAAGCCATAAATATTGAGCCTGTGGCACTGCGTTATGAAAACCGTCATCAGGCAAACTTTAGCCAGCGCTGGCAACGCCGTATCACTAATGCACTTATCACCCTTCTTAAAATTACCGGGCAGTATAGTGCTATTTTGACACAAGCGTCATTGCCCGTAGGTTTAACGTTTTACGATATATTAGCTCGCTGCCTTAATGGTATCGCCCAAGTTTCCATAAAAGCAGGTGAGCAACTCAAAGGCATATTGGGGCATATCTTGGTTTTCGTTGGTAGGGCAGAGCAAAAAGTCGAAGCGCTTACTACGAAGTTCATTCGCTGGGTGCTGGAATTGATGATAAATACACTCTATAAGACCGCGAAAAATGCGATAGATAAAGTACTTTAGATACAGGCTCAGCATCTGCCACTAAAGATAAGCATACTGAAGAAAAACAGCCTTTTTATTCATTTCTGAAGCTATAATAAACTTTAAACTGTGGGACTATTAGTTTTTCATTAGTTATCAATATTTTTACCTTAACTTGAGTGGCGAAGAGGCATATGAAGAAAATAGAGCCAATAATTGTGGGTGTAGGAGCATTTGCGACGATTATAGGCTTGATTCTAATCTCATTTCCTATTGAAGATAGCTATCCAGTTACAGAAGAACTAAAAGGTGTAGTAACAATATTGGGAATAGGTACATTTCTAACAGGTGTAGTATTAACCTTATATAAATTGTATGAAGAAATTAGTGAAATTAGAGCACTGGTTCAAGAACAAAATAAGCATATTGACGAAAAAGTTTCTATAGAACTTCAAGATATAAAGAAAAAAGTCAGCAAAGTTACTCATTATACTGAAATTTTGGAGCTTCGAAGTAAAAGCGCAGAATTAAACTTACCTACAGATGCAGCAGCTCTTCCTGCTAAGGCCTTTGGAGCAGCATTAGTTAACTTAATGTCGGAACGATTGCCAAAACTTGAAACCTATCTTCGTGATTTAGAAGGTGGAGGGAGTCCAAGTATCGAAGAATACCCATTAATTGATGGCATCTTACAAGAAATTGGAAAACGAATTCCTGATAATATGTATTGGGCTGGAATCAGCGCTCTAAATAATCCAAAGGCTTGGGCAAATAAAACTGAAGAATTTGATGAATTTCGAAATAGGATTCATAGAAAGAGTAAAACAGAGAAAATGAAAGTAAAGCGACTTTACTGGTTTCCAAACTTAGAAAATGTGGAGAGTATGAAGCCTGTTTTTGAATCTGATTTAGAGCACAATTTGGAGCTAAAAATATTAGTTACTCCAAAACAACCAGAGGATATTTCAGTAATCTATCAAATCCCTAAAGAGGGAGATATTTCTATGGAGAGCAAACCCATTTGTGGTTTTATTTTTGATAATGAGAACGGATCAGATTTAGCCAAGATCCGACTAGTTTGTGCTGAAGAAGCTAAAAGTCTATCTCAAAGGTTCTTTCATTACTGGGAGCAAGGAACTCCTCTTCATAGTATCAATGATATCGTTAACTTTCTAAACTCAGAAAAAACTAATTCATATCACTAATATATAACTTTTCTTTTGATAAACCAATAAGGCTGGGAGGGTCAAGTCCCTTTTCATTTTACAATAGCTTAAAATTCACTTATTAACCCCTTGAAAAGAGACTCTGATACTACTGTTACAGGGTCTAGCTTAAATCAAGGGGCTTACTGCTCCTGGTATCTACGACGTTCGCGGCTTAAAACCGAACTTAAAAGTGTTTGGGTTACCTAATCATCATTAACCATATAAATCGGTACGTTGTAAGAAAATCCCCTCAGTAGCTTCCAGTGCTGAAGTATCTTCTTTGGCGATAATTTCAGCCTTAGATTTAACTCCCGGTAATATATTATTGGTATAGAACTGAGCGCTTGCGATCTTACCTTGGTAGAAAACTTCATCTTGCGGGTCTTCAAGATTTTCTAGCTTTTTCGATGCTATCACAGCACCATCGAGCAGCAACCATGATAAGGTCACTTCCGCCATCATTTCCAAAAAGCGGGTCGATACCGAAAATATCAGCTCCACTTTACGCTCTTTTACCCACCGCCCCATCAGGGCATGGGTTTCGATAAAGCTTGCTAGTGACAATTCTAGAGCATCGGTTTCTGCCAGTAGAACACCGGCATTACGGTTGCGGGTTATGCTAGCTTCTACCTGTTCTTGGTAAATACTCAGCAGCTTTGAAGTCAGGCCCATACCCAGCTTGTCTTTCATCAGATCTGCCGACTGGATAAATGAAGTGCCTTCCCAAATTGACAGTATCTTCACGTCCCGCGCTACTTGCTCTACCGGGTGATCCTTTACGTAACCGTGGCCACCGTATACTTGTATAGCTAGCTCTGCTACCCGCCATGCCTGATCTGAGGTGTAGGCTTTTACTATCGGGGTCAGCAAGCTTACCAGGGATTCGTGGTGTTTGCTTTGTGCCTTATATTCTTCGGTTTTTTCAGGGTGCATCTCTTGCAGTGTTTGCAGGTTGGTTACCCAGCTTTGATGAAAAGTCAGTTTGTGGATCAGTGCCCGGCAGCCTTCTACCTTGGACTTCATTTCCAGCAGCATACGGCGCACGTCTACGTGAGCCATGATTGAAACTTTTTCCGCTTTGGGGTTAAAGGCTTCTTTAAAGCTGGTGCCCTGTATGCGCTCAGCGGCGTATTCGGCGGCGTTCATGTAGGCGCGTCCGGCTAAACCTAAGGCGTAGATGCCGGTGGAGATCCGTGCCATGTGCATCATAGTAGATAGCTGGCGCAAGCCAACGTTTTCCCGCTCGCCGAGTAAATAGGCCTTACAGGGGCCGTTGTCACCAAAGCTTAGTTGGGCGGTGGCGCAGCCGTGGATACCCATTTTATCTTCCAGGCGGATGCAGCGTACGTGGTTGTCGGTTAGGGTGCCGCCTTCTTGCTGTTCAAAACGGGGCACGACAAAACAGGATAAACCTGTGGTGCCGCCGCGTGCGCCTTCTACCCGGGCCAGCAGCATGTAGACGATGTTATCGGTTAAGTCGTGCATACCGCCGGAGATGAATATCTTACCGCCTTCAATATGGTAGCTGCCGTCCTCTTGCGGGATGGCCTTGGTGGTTATCGCACCTACGTCGCTGCCTGCTTGTGGCTCAGTCATGCATAAACAGGCGGCCCATTCGTTGGTGGCCAGTTTTTGGCTGAAACGCTGTTTTACGTCTTCGGTGGCAAATCTTTCGATCAGGTGCATGGCCGGACTGCAAAAGCCCGGGTACACCATAAACGAGGCGTCGGCGCCCTGGAAGATTTCGTAAACCATTTGCGCCACCATATAGGGGGAGCCCAGGCCATCATATTTCGGCGGCGAGCTTAACCGGCCCCATTGGGCGTCTGTGTATTTTTGCCAGATTTCCGGGTATTTCGACGGCAATTGTACCGTGCCGTCTTCAAGTAATTTACAGCCTTCGCGATCGGCTCTTTGGTAGTTAGCGCCCAGCTCGTTATAGGCAAAGTCGCGGGCATGAAATAACAGCTGCTGGATAAAGTCTTTGCTGTATTCGGCATTTATGGACGGGTCAAGCAGAGTGTTTTCAATGTCGAATTGCTCCCACAACAGGAAGTTGAGGTCTCGCAGATCAACACGGTAGTTATTGTTAAAGTCCATCTTTTACCTCTCGATTTTTTATTATCGTTTTTATAATTTTGAAGTTATTGCGCCAGAGCGCTTAAAACAGGTAGCTGGCGGTCAAACGGATATTGTTCTTGCTGGGATTGAGGCCGTATTCGCACAGCTCGCAGCCGTTAAAGACTTGCCATTGCAGCCTTGCCGACAGGTTGTCGGTGAATGATTTAAGCAGTTCAAAGCGGTGCAGCTGGCTGTCATCGTCCAGGCTTATTTGCGAGCTCAGGCGTAATTGCCACAGGTTGTCGCTTTCTGCCGACATAAACATCACAGAAAGATAACGCTCACGCAGCCAGCCCTGACCCATAAATGCCAGGCCGGCAAAGGCATTGTTGTAGTCGGTTGCCGGATCGCTCGACTGGTTTTGCTTGATGCGCTCGGCAGAGGCTTTGGCGTCATCGGTCAGGTTTTGCCATTCCTTTTCACCGGCGCCGTGTCCGTTGTAAAAATACTCGCCGGTCAGCGACCATCCTGTGTCTGCGGTATAGGTGGAGCCAACCACAAAACGCTGGTAGTTAGACTTATCTTTTGTTTGCCAGCTATTTACCTGCAAAGGTTCTATTTGCCGATAGCTGTGGCGGGTCCATTCGGCCCGAAAAGTGATGGCGTCGCTCAGCAGGCTGGAGTAGGTAGCGCCGAATGACAGGTCCTGGCCGTCTATCTTGTGTAATAGCAGGGAAAAGGCGTCATCTTGCTGATAACCCAGGCGTAATACCGCTTCGGTATCGGCATCGAGATAGCGGCTGTCGCTCGCCACCAAATAAGTGGCAAACGACCAGGGGCCGGAAAAGTACTGACCGGATATCATATCCCAGCCTTTGCTTTGCAGCGCATTGTCCTGATCGATATAGGGCAGGGTGCGTTGGGGTTGCAGCATGTTGGCAATGTCATAGCTGTAACCGTTACTCCACTGAGGTTTGCTGCGGCCCGCTTCTATCACCAGGTCACGGTTATCGCTTTGCCATTGTACAAGCCCTTCCAGCAGGTGGCTGTCGCTGCTGTCCTGATTTTTGCCCGACAGGTTTTCCTGAAGGTAGCGCTGATAGATTCTGGCGCGGGTTTTCCACTGGCTTTGCCACTGGCTTTCCAATTCAACATCCAGTGATACCTGGGTAATGCCATCGGCAAACTTTACTTCTCCAGGGTTGAAAGGATGACTGTTACGCAGCTTGTTATCCTGATAATAACTTTTCAGCTCTATCCTGCTTTGGTGAACACTGTTTTCTGCCACCGGCTCATTAACAAAGGGATCGTTATTAAAGGGATCTGCGGCGAAAGGATCATCGGCAAAGGGATCTTCTCCCAGGCTATTCCCGGTAAAACCAAAGGTTACCGGGCTAGAAAACAGGGCAAGCAGCGGCCAGAGTTTTAACGTCATGGTGCTACCTCGTCAGGGCGTCTTTGTGGAAAATGGCACTGTCGAGATCCTGTTTCTGATAGTTGTCAAACATCATCCAGGTGTAGCTGCCTGCCACTATCGGGTCTACCAGTTTCATGCGGTGCAGTTTCAGCTCGCCATCAAACTCTTTGAATTTGGTGTAATAAGCCTGCTTGGCCAGCTTGCCGGAGCGGGCATAAAAATCACTGCGCAGCGGCAAGTTGTTTTCGCTGTCGAGATAAAACATCACTTGCTTGTAGGTGGTTTTGTCATGTTTAGCGTTAAGCTCAAGTTTGATCACCTGCTTGTCATTTAGCATTTCAGTGCCTTGATAGCTGGCAGTATAATCCTCAGAAAAGTTGGTGCCGGTAACATCGCCGTTACTCGCTTCCCCGAGCAAACGCTGGGCCGGTGAGATGCGCAAGACATTGCGGGTGCCGGGAAAACGGATCCACATGTTTTGCGCCTGCTTTAAAATTTTGCGCCCTTTAGAGCGGGCCGGGGCGGTAAATTCCACGAGGGAGGCATCGCTCAGTACTTTTACCGCCAGCTTGTTGCGGTGCTTTTGCTCATTTTCTTTAAAGCTGATATTGGATAAGTCAAAGGTAAAGCTTTGATCCTGATAACCGCGCAGGCTGTCGATAAATTCCAGCAGCTGCTGAGCATCAGGTAAGGGTGCATCAGGCAGGGCACTTAACTGAGAATTTAGCTGGTCATCAGTGTTAGCAACCTCAGTTTGCTCAGGCGCAGGCGTGATTGCTTCGCTTACAATTAAGTTGCTTACCGGCGCTTGCTTTGCTGGTTTTTGCTCTTCCTGTTGTTCAGCTTTTGTGGTTTTACTGTCATCTGCCATTGGCTGTTGTGCTACCGCATCGGTAATTTGTCCATTCACTACCGTTGGCTGGGTTGCTTCGGCGCACAGGGCAGGGTTGATAAAACCCAGCCCAAGCGGCAACAAAATTATGGTTAATTTATTCATTTGCATTACTCCATTTCAGGCCATCAGGCAAATCTCAGGGCCTGGATGATCACCATGCGTGAGGCTTTTACCGCCGGGTAGATGCTGGATATCACGGCTATCAACAAACCGAACAGGCCGTTTTTCCACAGCAGATCTGCATCGGTAAAAATACGGATAGGGTAGGTTTGCGAACTGCCCGGCGGGGTCGGCATCATGATGCCAGCGCCGGTAATGCCTTGTGCCAACAAGACGGCAAAAACCACCCCGAGCACACTGCCTATCAGACCCAAAATAAAGGCTTCGCTGATAAATAGCTTCATCACTTCGCCGCGGGTGCCGCCGATGGCGCGTATGGTGCCGATTTCCGGGGTACGTTCCATCACCGCCATCACCATAGTATTAACGATGCCAAGCAGGACTATGGCCAAAACAATCAGCTGCACGATAGAGAATATGCCGTCAAACAGGTTTACCACTTCGTGATAATAGTCCGCCAAATCGCTCCAGCTGCGCAGCTCCAGTGCCAGCCCTTGCTCTTTAAAGGCCCGATTTAACTGGGCCATCACCGCATCGGTATCCTGGGTTTCTTTAAGCAGCACCACCAAACGGGTTACCCCCTGGGTATACATCAACTCCTGGGCATGTTTGAGGTTAATGCGCATAAAGCGATTATCCACTTCACGGGTGCCGGTGGATATGGCGCCGGTGGCGGTGATATCGCGGGCATCAAAGCTGCCGTCAGCCGTGGTTGCCATCAGGGTCAGGGAGGCGCCGACTTCCAGGTTCAGGGATTTAAATAAACCGTCGCCAATTAAGGCGCCGTCAATGTCTTCCTCGAACAGGTCTTCACCCGCGGTTAATTTTACCGCCGAGCTCAGCAGCGCCTCTTTTTCCGGGTCTATGCCTTCAACCACAACCGCCAGCGATTTGCTGCCGTCGGTTAACAGGCCGGTGAGGTTTAATCTTGGCGTCACCAGCTCCACCTGTTCAAGGGCTTCAATTTGCCCGGTTACCTGTTGCAGCACTTCGGCATCTATCAGGTATTTTTCCGGCTCCTGGTTGCCAAACTGGTTAAAGCCTTTTTGGTAAATCTGGATATGGCCAAGCTGCGAGCGGATCACCCCTTCACGCATGCCTTCATACATGGAGGCAAAAAAGCCGCCCATTAAAATCAGGCTGATAACACCAAACTGGATCGCCAGCAAGGTGATAAAGCTGCGCCTGCCGTTACGCAGTACGTTTAATAACGCCAGTTTTAATCGCAACATACCGTTAACCCTGCTCTTGTTTTAACACTGCCGCCCGCTCTGACCAGGGGGCTATGTTTTTGCCTACCAGCGACATCAGCTGTTTGATGCCGCGGTCCTGCTGCTGGTTTTTAATCAAGGCCATGGCGTAGTAATAGTCGATCATCGCAGCAAACTTTTTATTCGCTTGCTCGTTAACCTGGTCTGCACTTTGTTTGCTTGGAAAGGCTGTGCTGGCATGTTTGATCAGTTTAAAGTCCGCCACCGCCTGGCGGGCTTTACCCAAAAACGCCGGCATTTCGGCATAGGTGATGCCACGGTATAAGCGCACTCCCAGGTGGTTGGGGGCACTTTTTACTGCGCGATCGAGATAGCGGCTGCCTTTTTTCGACAACAGATTGGTTTTGCCGAGATTGTCGAGGAAAAATACCGTTTGCAGGCTGATGGCGCTGCCGTATAACGCGGTCAGTTCATGATCGTCCGGGCGGGTTTGGCGCATTTCGGCGATCTCAGTAATCAGCTGCTCTAACGTTTCCAGCTGACGCTGAGGGTTATCGGCAAAATAGGTATAGCGTACAAACAGCGCCAGGCGGCGATCATCGATAGAGCTGCCGCCATTGATGTTGAGAGATTCCAATAACGCCCGGCGCTCACCGTTGGTAGTCGGCACTTGTGTCGGCTGCTCTGAGTCCGCCGAAAGCTGCTCGCCGGTATTGATCGTTTTGTCTGTTTTCGTGGCGGTAGCCGCTTGGCTTCCGCTTATTTGCGGTGTCTGCTCTGCTTGTTCCGAACAGCCGCCAAGGACGGTTGCCAGCAGTAAGAAACCGATATTTTTTATTAGGTAAGTATTAGCCAAGTTTCTCTCCCGGGGAATTCTCCACCAGTGTTAAGTTGTGCGCTTGCTCGTCTTTGACGATATGGCCGTCTTTTAATTCCAATACTCTCGACGCCCGGCTTAAGACAAAGTCGTGATGGGTGGCGAATAAAAAGGTCACGCCGGTTTCGCGGTTCAGACTGCCGAGCAGGTCCATAATTTGTTTTGAAGTTTCCGAGTCCAGGTTGGCGGTGGGTTCGTCCGCCAGAATAATATCCGGATTGGTCACCAGGGCGCGGGCAATGGCCACCCGCTGCATTTGTCCGCCGGAAAGCTGGTTGGGGCGGCGATCAACAAAGTCTGCCAGTCCCACCTGGGCCAGTGCCTTGGCAGCGCGAGCTTTGGCTTCGCGATCGGGCACTTTTTGCAGCGACAGCGGGTACTGTACGTTTTCCAGTGCGGTTAACACCGGGATCAGGTTAAATGCCTGAAAAATAAAACCTATGTAGCGGCTGCGCAATTGTGACTTTTGCTTATCCGAAAGCGAGCTTAATGCCTGGCCGTGAATAAACACTTCCCCGGCATCGGGCGCGTCCATGGCGCCGATGAGGTTAAGCAGGGTACTTTTACCGCTGCCGCTCACTCCCCGAAGCACCACGAATTCGCCTTTTTCCAGAGTCAGATCCAGCTTGTCCAGGGCGGTCACGCGTGTGTTGCCAAGCTCAAAAGAGCGGGATATTGCCTGTAGTTCAACGACTGCCATCAAGAGCCCTCCGTCAGCAGTTCATTGGCCGCCGCCAATTGTTGTAATACCAGCGGCGGTTGTTCGCGGCCAGCGGATAATTCCTGATATTGCGCCATATAGCGGTTGGCTTCTTGCTGGTTTTCGCTGCCGCCGGCTTTGGCGTAGGCGATGCTCATGGTCAGGTAAAACTGCTGTTTCAGCTCCAATGGCGCCATGGCTCCCTGACGCTGAAAATATTGTTTAAACCAGGCTTCGTCGCTAAAGGCGGTTTCCAGGCTGCAATTCATTACCGCCGTGGGCGAATAGGTTGCCAGACGCACCATGCGAATTTCAAAATTTTCCGGCTCCATTGCTACCGCCCGGTCCATATCGCTGCAGGCAGAGTGCAAAAGGTAGAGTTTGCGCAAGCCCATCAGGGGGTCGAACATGGCCCCCGCCTGTTTGGCCCGGGTGCCGCTTAGCCACGCCAGCGCAGTAGCATCTTGCCCCGAAGCGGCAGCTGCCAGCAAGGGTTCAGCATCATCAAGATGATTGTGCAGCGAATACAAGGAGCCAAGCTGGGTCTGCAGGGCGATATCATCGCCACTTTGTGCCAGCTCAGATTTGAGTTCAGTGATCAGCTCCTGCTCTTGTTGAGAATAAGGCACTGGTTCAAAATCAATCGGCGCCGCGCCCATAAACCAGGCGACAACATTGCCGATCAGCAGATTTATCGAAAGTAAAATCAACAGTTTTTTCATAACGTCACTCAAATACGCTGTGTTAGGGTAAAAAAGTCCCGCCTGGCAAACCCGTGATTAACCGCAGTTAACCAAAGAAAAATTGCCAGGCGAAACCAGGGATCAGACTTCTACCGAAGACTCCACCAGTTGCTCATCCATTTGCGCCAACGTGGTGTGCTCGTCAAATGTCAGGGCATCCGGATCCATGACATTAGGGTAAAGCTGCTCAACAATCAGGATCAGCTCTACGATATTGAGTGAATCAACCCCAAGTTCCCCCAGGGGCGCTTCAACATCGACATCAGCAGCTTCGATGTTAAGCATTTCTGCGACCTGTTCTTTTAACTCCGGTAAGGTTTGGCCTAGTTCCATTTTTATTTCCTCGACTTTTATCGTTATGGTTATATTTTTGTTTTAGTTTCAAGTAACGGTGAAATCAGTTTCAGTGACCCGGATGAAACCGGGTCAGGTAATCCATGGTCAGCAGCAGCACGGATAATTGTTCAACCCTGTGCCTGTCTTGTTCGCGGCGGATCAGTCGCGAGGTATCCAGCGGGTTGAGATCAAACAGCTTGCGCGTCTCTACCTCGCCGCTATAAAACAGGCGCTGCATGGCGTCATAGACATTGGCCAGGCTGACTTGCTGCAATGAAAAATATGCCGCAGGTGCCTGGTAAGCCTGTGTTACCAAAGGTATCAACTGCTGTGCGTGCATATAGGGATTAACCAGGATTTTGCCGTGCAGGCGGCAAATACCTTGTAATAACTGGCACCAGGCGGGGATCACATAATGCAAATCCAGCCATTGGCTAAAAGAGAGCTTTTCATTCTGCTCCTGTTTTGCCGTTTGATACGCTGAAACCAGCTGCTGTTGCCTGTACTGCAACTGGCTGCGCTGCGCCAGCAGCGGACGTTTTAAAATGCTCTTACACCAGTTATGGCTGCTGTGAATGCCTTGCTCGCAGGTGATATGGCGGGCACTGAGCCAGCTGATATCCAGCAGCAAAGTATCGCTGTCAGTTGCCTGTACCTGGGCATCAAAATGGGCCAGGCTGGCATCAACAAGTGGCTGGCCTAAGCCATGGGCCAGGCTTGGCAGGCGGTTAAACAGCTCGGTTAATTCAATATCGTCTGTGCGCCGGGGGGCTATCAACTCGGCTTGCGGCAGTGCGCTGTTTTGCGCCAAAGTTAACTGCTGTGCAACGGGCAAGTTTGAGCTGTGGCTTAAACGAGTCTCTCCCGCTAGCTGCCAGATCAGGGTTTCCCCGCTTTGCAGCTGCTTGATTTGCTTGAAGCAGGTATGCTCGTCTGCCAGCGACCCCAAGGCCAAGGTTTGCATCAGCTGTACCGGGTTTATTTTTGCATCAAAGACTTGCGTTAACTGCTTTAAGTTGCTGGCCAGGGCTAGGCCGTATTGCCCTTGCTCGTTTTGGCTTTGCCGATAAAACAGGGTAAAGCTGGCGCGGGCACTGCTGGTTAGCTGCAGCTGCTCGCCATCAAAGTTTATCAGCAGATAGTCACCGAAAAGGTGGCGGTTGAGTTCGTGACGCCATTTTTTTACTGCAGCATTAAGCAGGGCCTGTTGATCGTCATTTTCAATATTTAATTGACGGTAAAGTGCTTGTTCATTGCTCAGGTAACCCATAAGGTAACACTGGCCGGGTTCAAGCCCGCGCAAGGTTTGCTGACCCGGCAACCTTTGCCAGAAGAAGTTGCCTTGATAAAGGGAGTTTAAGCCGGTCTGGTTCATGATGCCTGCTCCACTGCCTGTTGCATGGCTTGTGGCCTCAATTGCTGCTCAACAGCGCCGTTATTTTCTCCCCAACGTTGCACCAACCAGTGCGGCAATACCCGCGCCGCACCGCCAAGCACCGACATATGGTTAAGCTTGGGCAGCATTACAACTTCTTTATCCAGTTGAGGGGCTAAATGCCACTGGCACAACATAGGCAAAAATTCGGGGTGCAGGCCTTCGTCGTTTTCGCCGCAGATAAACACCACGGGTATTTTCAGCTTGCGAAACGCCTTGCTGTAATACGGGATAGAAACTGAGGCCATCAGGTTAAAGGAGTAATTGAGTACCCGGCCTTCAAGTGCCGCCATTTTTTCTGAGCCGGGAAAGGTGATCACGGTACTGTGACGTAAAAACGGCAAGACAGTGGCCAGGTAAAACATGCGGTTATCCATCACCGGCATATGCTTGGCAGCACTTTCCGGCGCCTCCTGGGAGCCGTGTTTTTTACGCATATGACGCAGCAAAAAGCTTCTTTGAGCGCCGGGTTTATCAAAGCGCAGCGGCTCCTGGGTATTGTTAAAAGTCGGCGCGATAAAATAGCAGGCGTCGACTTTTTTCTGGCCGTATTTTTCCAGATAACGCAGGCAGACCACGGAGCCGGCCGAATGGCCGCCGAGGATCAGCGGCAATGGCATCTCTTTTTCAAACCAGGCGATAATATCGCTGATATCATCTTCTAACTGGCCGATATAATCGCAGGTGCCCGGCTTGCCCCCTGACTCGCCGTGGCCGCGCCAATCACACAGCACCACTTCAAAACCACTTTTTACGCAGGCCTTGGCAATGTTGGCGTAACGGCGGCTGTTAAAGGTGCTGCCATGAAGCAGCAGCACCCGGCCATAGCAAGTGGTCTCAGCACTTGTCGGCACAGTATAGCGGTGACAGGCGAGCTTAGTGCCGTCACGGGCCGGGATCATCAGGGTTTCTACTGCCTTTTCCATTAAGCTTCCAACATCTCGGTGTTTTCAAGACACACAGGGTAGCGCGGGTCCATCAGATCTTGCGGTTGCTGGCGGGCATAGCGCAGGAATTCAGGCACATAGCTGTCCTGGTCGATATATTCCTGCTGGCGCATCCAGATACTGTTGGCGGTTCTTTGCAGCTGTTTTAACTGCTTGGCATCTGCAGTATCGCCGGCAACCGTGACATTGACCTTTTCATCCTCGAAAGAAGCTTCGGTGATCTCCACCAAAACCGTGTGCTCCGTACTTTGCTGCAACTCGCGGGTGAGATTTTCACTCATGGTAGTTAGCAAGGCCGGTAACTGCTCACGGCCAAAGGTCGGGTTTTTCAGTATTGTCGGCAGGTTCAGGGCGCTTTGCACCATGCGGCGGTTGCCAAAGTTGGCCAGGCCAAGTTTGGCGCCGGTGACCTGGGCGAAACACTGGCTGAATAATTTCACCCTAAAGTCAATGCGGTAACCGTCCTGGCCTTTTTGTCCCATCTGGTAGATGTAGTATTTGTACAGATCGCCGCCGGTTTCAAAAAAGCTTTCATCGTTGCGGTCAAAAGCACGGTTTTCGCTGCGCAGCACTTCCAGGCTTTCCAGGATCTGACGCTGCAACAGCAATTCCAGGGCATAGTGGCCACGGCGCAGGTAGCAGTGCTTTTCAAAATGCTGCGGATCTGCAAGATTGCCTTCGATATAGTCCCAGGCATTGGTAATAAAGTAGGTGGCATTAATATACGCCATTACCGGCGAGCACAACCGGGCACAATCGAGCACAGGGTAAAGGTTCATCAACTGGGCATAGAGGAACTGGTAATAATACTTGAGCACGCCGTTGGCAAATGGCACCGCCTGGTCCAGCGCCGTTTGCGCCGCTTCCTTATCGCTGTTTTGCAGATCCGCCAAGATCACTTTGCTGAGATTGTCATTGGCCATGGCAATCACATCACCGCCGCCGCTAAGCAAAGGGTCGAGGAACATGGCGGCAAACCCCGTCGCGCCCCAGCGCTCGCGGTTGACAACTGTGTTGCCGCGGTACGCCAGCTGGCCCCAGGCTTCAAAGTCTTCTATTTCGGCGTCTTCAATCAAGTCGGCAATGGCGGCATGCTCTTTCAGCTTGGCAATAAAGTCCGCCTGCTTTAACGGCGGATTTTCGACCTTGGTTTTATCGCACACTATGCCTATGCTGGTCAGGCCGCTTTTTAACGGGATAAACCAGATCCAGTAACCGTGGCCGGTAAAATGGTTGGTGGACAGGAAGCGGCTTGATGCCCGGTCACGCCAGGGTTTAGTGCCGACACTGTCAAAGTCTTTCACACCGCGAAAACGGCCCCAGGCCGAGCTGTGGCGGGGGATGTTTTCCCGGCTGCGGCATTTCATTTTTTTGGTGATCACCCCGGCGCGGCCGCTGGCATCTACCAGCCATTTACCGCTGATTTGATGGGCTTGATCCTGGTACCTGAAGTTCACTGTGTGTCCGTCCTCATGGTCCAGTTCAAAGCCGGTCATCCTGGCCCCTTGTAAAATGGTGATGTCGTCTTCGCGGTTCATCTCGGTCAGGGCGGATTCAAAGGTGGCGCGCTCAAGCTGAAAAGCAGGGTGGGGCGGAATATAAACCGTGCCTTGTTCGCTCATTTGCTCAATCGGCAGGCTGTGTTCCTTATTGTCGAAGAAAAAGCGCAGGGCATTTTTAGGCAGCTGGTGACGGTATAAATAATTGGCCAGTCCCAGTTTTTTCAAAAAGTAATGGCCGGTAATTTCTACCGTGGCTTCGCCGATTTTGGCTTTATATTCAGTCTCGGCTTCGAGCTGGATGATACGCAGATCGCCATTTTCTCTTTTTAGCTGGCGCGCCAACGCCAGCCCCGCCCAACCGGCGCCGATGATAACGACGTCGTATTCCTGAAATATTTCTTGCTTGTTTATCATGCCATTGTCCCTGTTATTCTTTTTCTTATCCTTTGCCTAAGGTTTTGGGTGTTTGCTATTTAAAACTTTTTACTATTTAAAGCTCTCTACCATTTAAGCTCTCTACCATTTAAAGTAATGGTTATCCATACCGCGGTAGCGGCTGTGAGGATATTTCAGCGTGTCTCTGATCTGCTGGTAGCCGGCTAGCTTGTTATCCCCGAGCAGATCCAGCGCTCGCTCATAACCCCGTATATCATCCGCCAGTGAATGTTGCTCAAAACTGGCCTGTGGCAGTTCGATCGCAGCACCTGCCTTGTTATTGTTATTACTGCCCAGTTGCAACAGGCCGACCCGGCCGCCGCCCCCCAGGGTCAATAACATTAAACTGTGCTGCACTAGTTTTTCTTTATACAGCTGCAGTTCAAATAAGGGCTTGAGGCTCAAATAATGGCGTTGACAGGTTTCAATGCTGTCTAACCACTGAACCGACTGGCGTTTGCTTGCCAGGCGGATATTCACTCCCATCAATAAGGATCTGCCCCAGTTAGAGCAAATATCAAACGACACCGGTAATATCTCTTGCGGCAGGGCCTGCAGCTGCTGGGCTAATCTGCCGATAAGCGCCTGTGTACCTGTCATCCCGCTTTGCTGGCTAAAGAGCTGGCATTTTTCCACCACGACTTGCCGTCTTGTCTGTTCATTTTTTTCCAAACCATCTTTCAATCGGTTTAGCGCGATAAAACCCACCCCGGGCACGACATCCAGGCCATCCTGATCTTGTTCATTGCCTATGCCCAATGAATTCAGGCAGGCCTGCTGAAATCTTTTGTCCAGCTCCAGCGAGATCACCACAGTGTTGTTTAAGGTGCTGTGATAAAAGTCCAAAATACCGGCATGCATACTGGTACAGGCGGCGCTGATAAAAGTCACTTGGCAGTACTGGCTTAACCATTGGTGGAACTCTGCCACCTGAGGATCGCGCAATATGCCGACTTCACCGGCACTGATCAAGGTGGCATGGCTTGGTAATTTATCCAGTGCCATTAGCCGCTGCTTCAGTTCGGCAATAGCCGGACCGGGATCTGTGGCATCTCCGGCCCAATATTGCGAAATGACCACAGGGGCAGCCATTAGCCGGCGACTCCTCTTTGCGCTAAACATTCAATTAAAGGTTGCAGGGCGTCATCAGCTGGCTCTTTACTTAGCTTTTCACCTAAGTAAAGGCGCAAATGAATGCTGTTGTCGTTATTGTCTATTTCAACGCGGCTGAACCTGTCTTCGACCACCAGTAGCGCCTTGGCAATATCGATAAGCTTTTGCTCCTCAAAGCTGATGTCTTCGAGCAACAAAACATTGTCGGCCAGCAGCTTGGCGGGAATACGCATCCCCCCGGGCATGGAAAGCCTGATCAGGATAAAAATATCCGGCCAGCGTGCCTGGGCCTCATCCACTAAATCCGACAGCAACTGGTAATGCTCGCGCACATTCAACAATACCGGGCAAGTTGCGCTGTTAAAGCTGGTAAAGACTTCAAAATCGCTGTCACTGGTTAACGGCAACATCTGGGCTTCGGCAATTGAAGGTTTATTTGGAAACGGCCTGCGGGTGAGGGTGCCGGTAAACTGTTTCATCCTGGCCTGATTTGGCGCTTCGCTTACACCTTGAATCTGCTTAACCATGCTGCCACTCCTCATTTTTGATGAAAACGGTATCCGGCGTCAGCATCAGATCGGCAATGGCATAATAACCGTTAAGAGCCACCGAGCAGGCCATAAAGCGCTCCGGCTGTTCAATCTTATTGCTCAGGCCATGGGTTAGCAGGGATAACCAGGGATCTGAGCCGAAACAGTGTCCGTGTTCGGCATGTAAGTCCGGCAGCTGAGGCTGGCCGCGTAATAATTTTTCAAACATCTGTTGCACATTTACCGGGAAAAACGGCAGTGCGACTACGGCGCCGGGCTTTTTCATCATGGTACGGCGCACTACAGTGGCAAATTCGGCAACACTGTTGTGGGTGACGGCAGAGCCTATGGTCAGCTCGTCGGTTAAAGGGGCGGTGATTTCTAAAATCACAGTACTAATACCAAAACCCGAGTGCTCCCAGTGATCGTTATAACACCAAAAATCAAAGTTATAGACATTGGCATCCAGGATACTGACAATCATATAGCGGCTTTGTTTTTCTTGCTTAAACCTCTCTTCCTTAAGACTTTCTTCCTTCAGGTAGTGCCGCAGCGAATAACCCCAGGAGGCACATTCATAGGCGTTGACAAAGGTATCAGGCTGATGATCGCCGTAGGCTTTAAGTTGCTCGGCGATGTCCGGCCATTTCACCGATTGGGTGGTGAATGCCATCTCGATCATGGTCGAACATAAGAAATGCCGGCTAAATTCATCCGCCGGGATCCCCGTTTGTTCGATCAATCCGTTAACCTGTTTACCCAGGGTTTTCACCAGCAAAGACATCACCTCGTCAATTGGCGGCAACTGTTTAAATAACGGTTGCGGTAGTGGTGTAAAAGCTATGCCTTTTACCGTTAAACCGGGCTGTTCGCTAACAACCTGCTCTGATACTGCTGTGCTCATACCCGGCCCCGTTTAAATTTGCTGTAAACTTCAAACAGACAGCGGTATGAACTGCCTTCCATTTTAGTGAAGCCGAGCAGATCCCTTTGATCGCTAAGGTGCTTGAGAGCCCCTTTGCGTACCAGGGAGAGCAACAACTCATTGCTGGTGAATTTCAGCGCCAGTACCTGGTCCACCGAATGGATGGAGAAAGTATCTTTGGCGGAGCACCAGTTGGCCATATTGATAATAAAGTCGATGGCGCTGAGATCGTCCTGCTCCAGCATCAGGCGGTCTTGTTGCTGCAGCCATAACAGATGATGCATCAGCGATTTAACAAAACGCGGACGCACTAAAGTTAAAAAGCGGTTGACGCTGCCGAGACCGCCTTTGGCGAGAAAATCATCTTTGCTGACCTGCACCTGGCCTTTGACATTGCCCAGTTGCAGTCTGCCGTCAAGGAAAGTGCCGCCGCAGACTTGTTGCTGCAATGCTTGTGATTTTTCCGGGGACAACAATACCGTTACCGGGAACGGTTTGCCTTTTTGTTGGCATACCACCATGCCGAAACCAACGTTTTGTCCTTCGATGCCCCATTTTTTATCGACATTTAAGGTAAAGTTGCCGTCATCTAGCGGGGTCAAAGTGGTATTCCAGTAGGCCAGTGTCGGGCCGCCGCCGTCTGTCATCAAAAAGTTGCCGAAATGTCCCTGCTCCAGCCATTCGTTTACTAATGCTTGCTGGGCCTCGGTGGCGCATAAGCCCAGCATAATAGAGCCGAAAAGCCCGATAATCTGATGAAAATGCGCACCGAAACCTTGATGTTTGACTTTGTCGGTCAGCTCATCAATGAATTCGGTCTGGGCAAAACTTTCCAGCGGCTGTGAAATGCGCGGCTGCTGCAACTTAGCCATCGGAGTGAAGTTGTCCTCGATGATCATGTCGCTGCCCATCAGGGTGATCACGGCATTGTTGACCAGGACCTCAAGTTTTGGCGGCAAAGCGCCGCTTTGTTCTAAATGGGAGGTGATGCAGCGGCCAAAAATATCATGTACTTGATTGTTTTTATTATTAGATACGTTATTAGACAAGGGGGTCACCTATTCGACAATATAAGTTGTGGCTTGGGGCAGCTGCAAAAACGGCGCTACCGTATAGCTGGCGTTATAGGCGCCGCAGTGATCGAAAATGCAGATATCCCCCGGCTGAGGCAAAATATACTCGTCGGACTGTTTACCTATGACATCGTCTTTGCTGCAGGAACTGCCGACAAAGCTACAGGCGGCTTTTTGCTCATTTTCCTGTCCGCCCTGAGACTGCCATAAGGCCGGGGTTTTCAGTTTACGCAGGGTATTTTCCGTTTTTGCCAACAGGAAGTTTTGTGCAATACCGCCGTCGCAAATGGCGTAGTATTGATTTTCAATTTGTTTGACATAACGCACCCGCACGGCAAAGTGACCTATGCTGGCCATCAGGCCACGCCCGGACTCGTGCGCCAGCGTGATGTGCTGCGGCAACTCTGCCAGCTTTTTGCGGTAGGCGGCAAAGTCGAATTGGCTTTGCTGCCATTGCTCGCCAAAACCGCCGCCGAGGTTGGCAAAGGATAACGGCTGGCCGAAGCGGCTTTCCATTTGTGCGATAATGCCCTTAGCCGAGTCCACGGTGGCCATGGCGCTTTTTTCAAAACTGTAGGAGCCTTTAAATAAATGGAATCCCATCAGCGGCAAGTTGTTTGCTTTACAGATGTCGATGGCAATACAGGCACTGTCCCAGTCCATGCCGAATTGATCCGGGCGAACTTTCGGGTGGGCATCGTTAAACTGTTTTAATACCACAGGGTTCAGGCGCAGGATAATGCCTGCCGGCGGGCGTTTTTTCGCGAGCTCGGCGACGATTTCAAGCTGGGCCAGGCTGTCGACGATCACCCGGGCTTTGCCGGATACCGCCGCCCGTAAAAAGGTTTTATCGGCAGAGGGGTTATTGACGTAGCGGGCACGGTCGCCGCCAACGATATTTTGCAGCTCCTTGATGGAGGCTACTTCAACACCGTCGGTAAGGAAGTGGCTGGCACGGATCAGCAGATCGGTATTGCTGTTGGCTTTGACCGAAAGGATCACTTGCGTGCCCAGCGCCGCCTTTAATGTCTGAAAATTTTGCTGCAATTGGCTGACGCTGTAAAAATAACAGGGTGTAGAAATCTCTGCCGGGTTCTGTTCCAGCATGCTTTTGATCTGTTCCACTTTACTTCTCCGGTTCTAACTTGGCGACCAGGGACTTTTTGTCGACCTTGGAATTGGCGGTCAGTTGCATTTGTTCGATAAAACGCACTTCACGCGGGCGGTAGTCGGCATCGGTATTGGCTTTGAGCCAGGTTTTAAACGCGTCCTGATCTTCTTTACTGTTGTCGTGTAATTGCACACACAAGCAGGCAATTTCATCGCCGAACTTGTCTTCCGACTGGATAATGGCTGCCAGATGCACCAAATGACATTTCTCTATCAGCGCCTCGCTTTCGGTAGGGTAAATACAGAAACCGGCTTGTTTGATCAGCTCCTTGGTGCGGCCCTTAAAGTAGAAATAACCGTCTTGGTCCTGGCAGAAGAGATCGCCGGTGGCGAGCCAGTTATCGTCACGGTAATTACCCGAAATCAAATTTGCCCCGGCATTGGCCTGGCCGTAATAGCCCTGCATGACAGTGGCGCCGCGGACAAATAATTCACCGACTTCGCCGGTGGCGACCTCCTGGTAATGGGGGCCGGTTTCACACTGGACATTGTTAAATAACTTGGCTTCCAGACCCGGGATGGCGATACCGACTGAGCCACGTTTGTTGCGGGTTTGTTCCGGCGGCAGGTACAGGGCGCGTTTGCACTCGGTTAAACCATACATGGCATAAACGTCCAGCTGCGGCACCAGGCTGATCAGATCATCAATCACGGTTTCACCCAAGTGGCCGCCGGTATTGGTTAACTTACGCAAATGCGGCAACTGGCGCTTTAATGCCCGGATAATTTTCGCCAGCGAGATGGCCATGGCAGGCACAACCGGCAGCAGGGTAATTTGCTGTTCGTCGAGGGCCTTGAGCACCTTGATCGGGTGAAAATTTTCTTCAAACAGGGTGAACTGGCAGTCAAACGCCAGGCTGAACAGTAACTGGTAAAGGCCATAATCAAAAGAGAGCGGAGAAAGGCCAAGAATATGTTCGTCGCCGTCAATTTTCAGGTAAGTGGCAATAGAATTCATCGCGGTGATGACATTGCTGTGGCTGAGCATGATGCCCTTGGGCTTGCCGGTACTGCCGGAAGTATAAATCAACAGTGCCAGGTCGGTGCCGCATACCTGACGGGCGCTTTTTTCCCGAAACAGCAACTGGGGCTGCGGCGAGGGCTCAAGTTCGGTGATGATGTGATCTTTGATCATGGCATGGGCATGGCAATCGTCGGCAATTTTTGCAATCGCATCCGCTTCCATATCATGTTTTACCGGCACCACGACCGCACCTTTGTGCCACAGCCATAACAGCGTAGAGACGGTTTCTGGTGTTGGCGTGGTCACAACAATGATCTTATCACCAAAAGCAAACTGGAGATTTTGCTCCAGATAGTTTTGGTGCTCGGTCATCGACTCATAGGTTAAGGTCCGGCCTGACGGATAAAAGTTAATCTGTCCGCGCCAGTTTTTTTGTTGTAATTTTACCTGGATATCGCTAAGAGAAAATAACATGATCTTATCTTTCCTTGAATGAAACTTCATAACAAACGCCGGTTAAATACTCAACGCCGACGACCTTGTCATACCACTTGGACCGACCACTTTATTGGAGACAAATCAAGAAAACAAGCATTTCACTGTACTTTTTTTAACAAATTAGTCTTGTTTTTGATCATAAAGAGACGATTTATTAACAAAAAACTGCTCTTAGTAAGGAAAAATTTACATTTAGTAACACAAGAATACAAATTGATTACAAGTTGGAAAAAGCCGTATTTTCGCTATTTTCGCCGAGTATTCAAATTCTGACGCTGAAAGGACTCAGGAGGAAAAACCTTGTCAATTGTTAACAAAATGTTTCATTTGAAAAAAGTGCAAAATTTGTTGACAGACAGCGGTAGGAAAACGATTGCAAATGAAGGTTTAGCCTTCTTTACCGCCGATAGCCGCTTACTTTTTGTGCTTTATTGGTGCGCTTTGCTTTCCCGATTGCACTTTTAGACAACCGGGAGTTGTTTTTGTAGATAAAATGAATCAGCCGAGAAGGGTGGCCAATTGCTTAATAATCACTTTAGCTGCCAGTTGATGGCCGTCTATGCTCCAGTGCAGACCATCTTCGTCAAGCAAAGGACTGTCCTGTAAATCGCCGAAGTGCGGCCGCAAGTCAATCACCTTTTCTGCCTGCTGTTTAATAACATCTGCTACCTGGTTGATATGATCGTTACACCAGCTGGCCATCAAGGGTTTTAGAAACTCGTGCTCTGCGACCCGGGCAGGATCAACCCCTACCGGGGTGAGCCAAATCCAGGGGGCTTTGGTATGTTCCTGGCCAAAGTCGATTACGCTGGCGAGATTGCGGCCGACTTCATCAATACTGGTGCAAGGCTTATAACGGCTGCCTCCCTGGATACGGGCATCATTGGTGCCGCTAAAGCACAAATACAGATCCGCTTTCATTTGCGCGGCGGGGATCACCGAGCCCAGCAATTGGGTGGTGGTGTCGCCCGATACGGCAAGATTGGTAAAGCGGATGTTATCACTCGGCCGGATAATGGCAAAGGAGCGTGCTATGATGGCAAACCAGGACTGGCTGTCGTCGGTTAAACTGTCGCCGATCACCACAACCCTGGCTTTTGTTTTTCCCTTGGGGATGAGGGGCATAGCTTTTATCGCTTCAACATAGTCGCTGTCCTGGCAGAGTACTTCGGCAACCTCGTTAACCCGGTTAGCAAACGTTTCTTTGATACTGTTATAAAACTGCTCGCGCAGGCCAAAAAGCGCGGCATGGGCGGCACTGGAGAATCCACCGCGCAGAAACGAATATTTTTTTTCCGGATGAAAAAATTGCACTTGTCGTTGTAATTGTTCCTTGATGCTCATCTTGTCCGTCCTGTTAATAAACCGCCGACAGCTTAGCCAGTTTTTTCTGGGTTGCCAAGTTTTGCGGCAAATAACAGTTCACCTCATTTTCCGGTAAAGAAAACACAAGAAGATATTAATCCAACACCAGGTTTGCCTTATACTGCTTGCCAATAGCAACCATTTTCCCGTCGGTTAACTTTAAGCTGTCGCCTTCAACATAATCGATCATATGATAATTTACGATTGCCGACTTATGCACCCGGACAAATTGTGATGGCGGCAAACTCTGCTCAAAGCTGGTTAAGGTTTTCGGGGTCAAGAGCGCCTGCCGGTCACGCCAGACTTTGACATAATTGCCATAGGCTTCAAAGCAGCTGATCTCTGCCAGGTTTATTTGCACTTGCTTGCGGTCAACTTTAATAAAAATGTTTTGATTGCCGGCCTGGTCATTGACCTCAGGTTCTTTTATTTTTGCTTGATGAATACGTTGTTTTACCTTATCAATTGCCTGTTTAAAGCGGTCAAAGCGAAAGGGTTTGAGCAGGTAATCGCTCACATCCATATTAAAACCTTCAAGGGCATATTCCTGATAGGCCGAGGTGATCACCACCTGGGGTTTTTCCGGCAACAGGCTCAAGAAATCAAACCCGGTTAAGACCGGCATTTCTATGTCCAGCATAATCAAATCAACGGGGTTTTCTTTTACAAAAGCCAAGGCTTCTGTGCCCGAATAACACTGGCCGACCAGCTGCAACCCCGGACATTCATTGATGTAGGTGATCACTACTTCGTGGGCCAAGGGCTCATCGTCGACTATCAAAATACGTAACATTTAGCTGTTCTCCGTTACCTGGCGGCTCATCACCGGCTTGCCCCGCGCACCGCTGGCATCATAAACTTTTGCTTCAAGTTCCAAACTCAGTTCAACCGAGTAGATTTTGCTTGTGCCTTGTGCCTGTGTCGAAACGGCTAACTGATGGGCGTCAGGGTACATCAAGGCTAAGCGACGTTGTACATTTTTAAGTCCTATGCCCTGAAAATCATCTTCTCCCGACACCACACCCGGTCTGGGGTCATGAATTTGACTGCTTTCAGGTATAGTGTTCCGGCAACTAAATATCAGGTGGTTTCCTTGCACTGTCAATGACACCTGCAACCGGGACTGCTCTGCGCTGGGTTCTATGCCATGTTTAAAGGCATTTTCCAGAAACATCACCAGCAATAAAGGACAGATCATTAAAGGCCCGGTTTCAGCTGCATCGGGCAATTGAATTTCGAAATGACATTTATTTTCCACCCTGAGTTGTTGCAGGGCCAGATAGTCATGCAAATAAGTGATTTCTTCTGATAATGATACCCGATCACAACTTCCTTTATAGACCACAAACCTGAGCAGGTTTGCCAGCTGTAAAATGGCATCCGGCGCCCTTGGTGATTTAGACAGGCACAGGGCATAGAGGTTATTTAGGGTATTAAATAAAAAGTGCGGATTGATTTGCTGTTGCAGCCATTTTAATTCTGTTTGTAGTTTTTCCTGTTGCAGCTCAGCCAGTTTGCGGTGATCTTTTTGCAACTGAAAGGCCATGATCACCGGCAGGCTGATACCGACCACTAAAGTGGCAATATAAATGTTCCAAAAATCAAAAGGATTTTGATTGCCGCTGGCATTTAGCGGCTGGGCAATATCATTCATCGGCAACCATAAGGCTATTTGCGCCAGCAGGGGATAACACACCAACAGCAGCAGACCGGTGAGGGTGATATAGGCATAAACACCGTATTGACTGAGCACACGTTTGATCAGGAGGTGATGGTTAACCAGGTAAATGGCATATAAGCAGCTATATAAAATCACGGTTTGCAGCCAGTAGCTGAGCAACTCAAGCGGATAGGAGACGATACGCTTAACATCCAGCACCAGCGGAATGGGCTGATTATTTAAAGGATCATGATGGGAGGTCAGCAGCAGGGCCCAGGCAAGGCTTAAAGCCATGATAATAATAAACAAAACATTATCCAGGCTGGCCTTGAATTTGATCCCCTTTATCCTTTTTTGTGCCAGGGCGTAATTGCTCAGGGCGGCCAGTTCTATCACTAACAGCATCAGCCAGGTCTGGTAAGTGCTGAGTAAGTGGTAGCCAAAACCGGCAAAAGCATCGCCAACCAGTATCACACTCACCGGTAACAAGACAAAGCCTGTCAGCCACCAGGCCAGCTTTTTAATGCCGCTGTTATTCACGCTGAAAAACTTGCACAGAAAAACCGGGCTCAGCTCTATGGCCAGACGCAACAAGGCCGAAAAATATTCCCCCCAGGCCGTTAATTGCTGCTCTTGCATATGAAAAAGCGCGGTAGCAAATAGCGCAATCGTCAGTGGCAGCAGCGAGCTGGTCACTATTGCATCAAGCTGTTTATCGGATAAAAACCTGTCGGAGCTAGCTCTGGCAGACATTTTCATGAATAGGGAAGCAAACACATTCACAGCAACAAAAATTCTTTAGGAAAATAAGGGGTGAATTTACCGCAATTAAGGAAAATGTCACCAGAAAAATGACAAACATGCCTTTTTTCATGATGAAAGTTCGACAGGGCTTTTTTATCTGTTGGTCATGAAAATTATGGGCTTGGTCATTAAGCATTATTTTTCCCGCGTACAAGCTGTTCAAATGCCGCTATCAACACTTTTGAAAGAGCAGCGTTATGTTAGAAATTCATGATTTGGCAAAATGTTACCCCAATGGTGTCCAGGCATTAAAGGGCATAGATTTAAAGATACCGGCGGGCATGTTTGGTTTATTGGGGCCAAACGGTGCCGGCAAGTCGTCGTTAATGCGGACCCTGGCCACCTTGCAACCAGCGGACAAAGGGGAAATCTATTTTGCCGGTAATAATATTTTGCAGCAGCCGCAGTTATTACGGCCCATGCTCGGTTATTTACCGCAAGACTTTGGTGTTTATCCAGGGATGTCGGCATTTGCCCTGCTTGAGCATTTTGCCCTGCTAAAAGGGTTAAGCGATAAAAAATCACGCCGCCGCCAGATTGACATTTTGCTGGAGTTAACCAATTTAACCCGGGTCAGGGATAAAGCCGTCAGTGGTTTTTCCGGCGGCATGAGGCAAAGGTTTGGTATTGCCCAAGCCTTGCTGGGGTCGCCGAAATTATTGATCCTCGACGAACCCACCGCCGGTCTCGATCCCGAAGAACGCAACCGCTTTCATAACCTGCTGAGCGATCTCAGTGAAAATACCGTGGTGATCTTATCCACCCATATTGTTGAAGATATCAATAACCTTTGTCCCGATATGGCGATTCTGGCACAGGGACAAATCATTGCCCGCGGCGCCCCGGGTGAACTTAGCGCCAAACTTAACGGCCGGTTATGGCATAGCCTGATAGAGAAAAAACAACTTAAGACCTGTCAGGCGCAACATAGGGTGATCAGCCATCGTTTAGTGGCCGGTCAGGTGGAAGTCAGGGTGCTGGCTGAGACGTGCCCGCAAAGCGGTTTTAACCCGGTTGAGGGCGAACTTGAAGATGCCTATTTCACCCTGCTGGCAGAGCACGGCCAACAAACTCCCGGGCAAACGCAAAACCAAGGTTTGGCAACATTTACCCCGATGGAGGCAAAATAATGTCTGCTGATTTCCGCAAGTCCTTACCAAGCGGCATGTTACCCTTACTGACCCTGAGCGAGTGCCGGTATCAAGTGTATCACTGGTTTTTCCCTGTGGTGTGTGTGCTGGCGACTTTGTTTGGCTATTTTATTGTCCAGAACCTGTCAGCAGAGAAAGGGGTTTTGCTAAGCGGCCCTTACTATTTAACCAAGACCTTGCTGACCGTAGCTTTTGTGATCCCTTTTATCCAGGCTTTTTTTATTACCCGGGCCAGCACCCGAGATGCCCAATACCGTACTCAAGAGCTGGTGTTTACCTCGGGTGTCGGTAAAGCGGATCTGTTGCTGTCGCGCTACTTGGCAGTGGTAGTAACCTCGACCTTAATCTATTGCTGCTTTTTAGCCGGTATTATCGGTGAGTTATATCTAAACCGGGAGCCAGAGACTTCCTTAATACAACTGGTGGCAAACCTGGCTTTCTCCAGCCTGATTTTTATTTTGCCGGCAATGCTGCTGTCAAGTTTAGTGTTATTTGCCGCAGGTCTTTTCAGTGGCTCTTCATTGCTGGTTTACCTGGTGGCGGCCATAATGTTTTTTATTTATGCCCTGCTTAAATCGGTAACCGGCTCTCCGGTGATGGCCAATCCTTTTATTTTAAACGAGACGTTGAAATGGCTGTTTGACTTGTTGGATCCCGTGGCCGGCGCCGGTTTTTTTGAACAGGTAAAATTTTGGACGGTAGCGGAGCGGAATCATCAGCACATCTCTTTCACTCAAGCTTTAATCCTTAATCGTACCCTGGTCATTGGTGGCGTATTTACCCTGATGCTTGCTATTTTTTATCGCTATCAGCTGAGGTTAAGCACGGAGGGAAAAGTCCGCTCATGGCGCACTTTTTTCACCGGGAAAAAAGGGAAAGCAGCTGCCGAAAGTACAATGGAGCTCAGCTATACCGGTATCTCCCCCAACAGTACAAGACAAGCCTGGGTAACGGCATGTTGGGCCTTGTGCCACCGGGAATATATGGCGACCCTGGCCAGTAAAGCTTTTTTGCTGATCACCCTGATATGGTCTGTGCTGCTGGCCGGTGAAGTGATCTCGGGTTTTCGCTACCTGGAAAGTTTAAATGTAACCCCTTTGCCGACAACTTCCGTGGCCATTAACCGTTTTATCTCAGACATCTTGCCCAATTTTACCGCGCTGTTCCTGGTGTTCTTCAGCGCAGAAATGGCATGGCGCGACAAGCAGCTGAATATTTCAGATCTGCTCCAGGCCACGCCGATCAGTAATGGCCAGCGCTTTTTGGCAAAATGGCTGGCATTAACCTTTATCCCGTTAACCTTTATTTCGCTGGCAATATTGATTTCGATGCTGGTGGAAATAAGTTATGGCTCCACCCCGGATATACCACTGTATTTATCGTTATTTTATTATCTCGGCTTGCCGTTTTTATGCCTTGCCACCTTATGCCTGTTTGTGCACACGCTCTGCACCAATAAACTTATCGCCATGTTGATCACTCTAGCGGTAGTAGTCTTGTCGCAGTCGTCACTGGGATACTATGTCGGCATCGAACATGGCCTGTTTAAATTTGCCAATACCGTGAAATTACAGCATTCCGAACTGATAGGTTTTAGTGCCGTTTCCGATGCCTTTAACGGTTATATCAGAGTGTGGTTGAGTTTATCCCTGGTGATGGCAATGTTGAGTTTTGCCCTGAGAACACGCACCAACGGGCAGGGACTAAGACAGCAAGCCGGGATTGGCCGTATCTCCCAGCAGATACAGGCATTAAAACAAACACTGGGCAAACCGGGGTTGGCTTTATTGCTGCTGGCAAGCCTGTCCACGGTGATAAATGCCGGTTATGTTTACTATCAAAGCAATATTATCGGCCATTATGCCTCCAGTGAAGCGCGCAGCAAATGGCGTGCAGGTTATGAAAAGGCTTATGCCCGCTATCAGGACTTGCCTGTGCCGAAAGTGATTGCAACTTCGACCGAGCTGGCCCTATACCCGGAGCAAAGGCGCTTTGCCTTATCCGCCAGTTATCAACTGCAGAACCAGACCCGGGAAGTGATCTCGCAAGTATTGATCAGTACCCACAAGGATGTCGGCTACAGCAATCTGGTATTGGAAAATGCAACACTGACCAATCATGATGCTAAATATGGTCAATACCTTTACACCTTAGAGACACCGCTACAGCCGGGGGATAAGATCCGTTTTTCTTTTGAGGCCGAGCGTAGCCACAATGGTTATAACGGCGTGCTTATCGACAGTTTCTTTACCCCGGATTTTATCTATTTCCGCGATTTGCGCTATATGCCCTTTTTCGGCTTTACTGAGCATTACACCCTTAAAGATGACGACGAGCGGGAAGAGTACGATCTTGCGCCCTTACCCCGGGAGCCTCAGCTTGAAGAAGCAATAGCGGCAAACCAAGGGGATTTTTCCGATGATTATTTCTGGGCCAGGGTCGAGACAAAGATATCCACCTCGGCACAGCATGTTGCCGTAGCGCCGGGTGAGTTGTTGTCCCAATCCAGTAAAAATAACCGTAATTATTTCCATTACCGAACCCAAGAGCCTATCCGTAAGGTTTCGGTGATTATTTCCGCCAAACTGGACAAGTCTTCACGCCAGGTAGAGGGGACTTCGCTGGAGGTTTATCACAGCCCGGCGCATCGTGAGATTGCCCGGGAGCACCTTGATGCCATGGCCGCCACCTTAAGTTACGGCAACCGGCATTTTTCCCGCTACCGGGCAAAACAGCTACGCCTGTTTGAAGTTCCCAGTAGCTTAGGTTACTCAGGTTATGCCATGCCACAAATGATGCTGTTAGATGAAAACCTGGCATTTTCGGTTGACCGCAACAATGCCGACGCCTTTGATCATTTATACCGGCGCACGGCACACGAAACCGCCCACCAGTGGTGGGGACACGGCCTGGACAGCGCACTGGAAGAAGGCAATTTGATGCTGGTGGAAACCCTGGCAGTTTATACCCAGGCAAGATTGCTGGAGCAAAAATACGGCAAGGAGTATCTACATACCTTGCAGCAATATGCCCATGACAGGTATTTATTCGGCCGCGGACAAAGCCAGCTTGAAGAAAAGCCCCTGTACCGGGCGGAAGAAAACCATTTAATCTATTCCAAGGGCACCATGGCAATGAACGCTTTGCAGGCAAGGCTGGGCGCCGATACCGTCAACCGGGCGCTACAGCAGGTGATAAAACATCATAGCTACCCGGATAATCCGGCTACCTCACTGGATTTTATTGCTGCCCTGAGCAAGCTTGCCGGCAAAGAGCACACAGGTTTTATCAATAAATGGCTCAAGCAGGTGGTGATTGATGACTGGGTTATTGAAAGCACCCGGCTAAGACAAACGCCGGATAAACGCTTTGAGCTTGAGCTGTGTTTATCAAACCAGGGATATATAGAAGAGGGCGGGGCAGGGCAATCAGCGATCACTGAGTTTGAAAGTGTCGATATCGGCATCTTCACGCAAGCACCTGCAAGCTTTTACCATAAGGCGCCGGATCACCGTACCTTGTTAAAAAGCTCGCTCAAAGTCAACCAGCAGGCAAGCTGTCGCCGTTACCTGTTAAATGAAAAGCCTGCATATGTGGTGCTGGATCCTTATTACCAAAGCATAGATCACCGGCGGGAGAATAATATTGCCGGGCTTGAGCTTAACGAAATGCACTAGAACCAGGGCAGGCATAATATTAGCGAAGGCTGATATGTGAGCGGTTAAATTTACACCACTGCTCACAGCTTCTTTGGGATCAAGTTAAAATCATCATTACTCAAGATATATTGCACATTGGCCTCTATGGCCATTTGTGCCTGCTCCCGGGTATCTGGCAGATAGGCTAATACCCCGGCGCCGTATTGATGGTAACGGTTAACAATTTTTTCCCTGAACAGGGAACGTCCGGCAATTGAAGGAATGATAGAGTAAATTTTGCCGGCCTTGAGGCCACCGAAAAACGGCATACCAAATAAAATAGCAAAGCCGGCCCTGCGGCATTCATTTTCCCGGGCAAAACAATTGGCGCCGGGAAAAGCTTTCAGCAGCGCCTTTTGATGGGCATCGGACCAGAGTAAAAAAATGGTTTTTTCCAGGTTGATTTTATAGCGGGGCAATAAGGCGATAACTGGCATCGCCGTTTCCGATTTTATATCTAAAACATGTCCTTGTTGATGAAATTGTGCAAAAAATTCATCAAAAAAAAGCAGCGGGCTGCCTTTGCTCAGTTTCACCTGGCTAAGGGCTTCACGGCTGCTGTTGGAGACATTGATCTCTGCCGGAGTATCCGGGTGTAAAACTTCATCATGGCTCAGTACTATATGCCCGTCCTGGCTGGCCCGCAGATCTGTCTCTAAATAATGAAAACCGGCTTGTACCGCCGCCTCAAAAGATGCCCGGGTATTTTCATCGGCCTGCTGACACAGGCCCCGGTGACTGATCCATGTGACTTTTTCTTTATCGGTACTCATCTCTGCTTTTGCCTTGGCTATTGAGGGAAAAACCCTATTGGACGCTATTTCATTGTTCCGGTAAATATAACATAAGCCTTTTAAGACTGTTTGTAAGGGTCTTTGCCAGACTCTTTGTTAGACAACTAACAAATTACCCCAGTGCCAGTTCAACGGCCTGTACCACAGAATCTACACAGGAGAATTTCCCGCTTACTAAAGTTTCATCGCCGCTTTGATACTTGCCGGTTCTTACCAGGCAGGCGTGCATGCCCGATTTGAGCGCCCCTTCAATATCACCAAAGACATCATCGCCAACCATTAAGATCTCATTGTTTTCTACCCCGGCAGAGGCGGCGACCTGATTGAAGAAAGCTGCCGACGGTTTGCCCATAATGATAGCGGTAACCGAAGCGGCATATTCTATGGCGGTAATAAAGGGGCCGGCATCAAGGTGTAACTTACCATCGAGTTTAAAATAACGGTTGCGCCCTATGCCGATTAAGGGGGCACCCGCCCGGCAAAGCTGGAAGGCATAATCTAATTTTTCGTAGCAAAAGTCCCGTTCGGCATCGCCAATAATGACAGCATCGGGATTTTCCTGATCAATGTCGGCAAATTCCTGCTTAAGGTTGCGGTGCACCAGGCAATAGGGACGCCAGTTATTGGCAAGCGCCAGGGCCTTGGCGGCAATGGGGGCGGAAAACAGTTGCCCGGCATCAAGTGCAAAGCCCATTGTTTGCAGTCCGAGTAATACTTTTTGGCCGGTCATTCTCGAGGTATTGGTGACAAACCTTACCTGCAAATGGCTTTGTTGTGCCCTGTTAATCGCCGCTATTGCGCCGGGTATCACCTGAGTACCATCATAAAGCACGCCGCTTAAATCAAAGAAGATCGCCTTGAACATGATATTGCTCCAACCAGGCCGTTGCCGGTAAGTATAGGAAGAATATCAAGCCGGCAGCCTGGAATTAATCCAATTGGTAGCGCAGCGTTAAATAAAGCGAGCGGGGATGACCGACAAAATAGCGGTATGAACCAAAGGCATAATCCGCCCGTTCGGCATAATCCTTGTTTAACAGGTTGAGTAAGCGCAGCGAAAGTTCGAATTTTTCGCTCAGGCGCATTTGTCCGCGCAAATGGAATAAATCATGACCGGGGTAGGTAGCGGTATTTTCCGGGTTAAGGTAATACTCCCCCAAATGCAACCATTCCAGCTGCCAGTTTATAGCGCCGGTTGGGGTCCAGTTTAGCTTGGCATTGGCCATATGTTTCGGCGCGGTATCTATCTCGTTATCCTTAATGCTGCTGTTGCTCAGCGTAAGATCCCTGGCATATTTGTGCCTGGCAATTGTACCGGTCGCCGATAAACGCCATTGTTTATTAAAGGGATAAGTCAGTGAAAGCTCAAGCCCCCGGTGCCGGGTTTTACCGCTGCCGACATACTGGCGGTTGGTATCGAGGAAGATAAACCGGCTTTTCTCCATCTGGTACAGGCTAAGATCATAACTGAGCTTTTTAATCCCTCCCCGGATGCCAAACTGGCCACTGTTTAATTTTTCCGTATCCAGATCGGCACTTTGCTGGCCCGCCTGCAAACGAAACAGCTCACTGGTATGCGGGGCCCGAAAGCCCTGACTCAGTTCGCCGTATAAGGTCAGCTGTTTCTTTGCCCGGTAAACCAGGCCCAGGCGCGGCGACCAGTGGCCGAAACTGCGAACTTGATCTGACGGGCGCATAAAGCGGCAATTGACCACAGATGCAGCACAGGCTGAGCCGTCGCTTAGCAGGTTATCATAGTCATAGCGGATATGATCATAACGCACACCGGCATTCACCGTCAGCTCCGGGAATACCAGCCAGTTAAGATCCATAAAGGGGGAAACACTGGTGCTTTTTACCTGATAATCATAGTGGCTGCCACTTGGGATGGTTGGCGAAAAGTCATCGGACTGGATTTCGCTTAAATCCCCCCGGGTAACTTCCGTATCCAGGCCGCTATGCCAGCTGAAATTTTCACCATGACGGGAGTAAAGGGTTTTCACCCCCAGGCTTTGATGGTTATTTTTTTCTAAAGGTTGCCACGGCAGGTAATGCTGCAAAAACTTCATCCGGGTATACCTGAGATACGGCGTAACCTTTAGTTGAGAGCCGCTGTCTAAGGTCCAGTGCAAGCGGCTGTACAGGCGCACGGACTGGCTGTCGCGAAAGGCTTCCGGGTTGGGGTTGCTGCGTCTTAACGTGTCATCTTTGTAGGCATCTTGCCCGCGGATAAAACCTGCCGTTTGCTGGTTGATATGGCTGGCACTGAGCATGGTTTTGGCAGAAAAATTATCGACTTGATACTGGTGCAGCAGATTGGCTTTTTGCTGTTCAAAACCGCTTTGCGCCTGGTATCCGCCGTCATGGCTAAGATTGCCGTAGATGCCAACGGCATGGTTTTGTCCTACGCCAGAAACCCTGAAATTGCTGCGGTAATAGTCATCGGGGCCGACTTCCTGGCTGATATAATCCATTGGATCAGCAAACAAATCCGGACTGATGATGTTGATCATACCGTGCACGGCATTGGCGCCGTAAAGCACGCTGCCCGGTCCCCGGATCACTTCGATCTGTCCTGCCTGCTCGGTGTTGGCATCAAACAGCTGATTGACATTGCAAAACCCGGGGGCACGTAAGCTGATGCCGTCTTCTGCCATAAAAAATGCGCCGCAGGCCCCGGCGCCGGTTAATACCGGGGAGCGCAGGGCGGTAAGGTGTTCCTGGCCATTGCCCCGGCTGATCCAGGTGCCGGGAATAGCAGCCAAGCTCTGCTGGATATGCTGGTGCCCCGCCAGCTGCAACTCATTTTCCCCGAGTACGCTCAGGCTCATGCCGGTATTTTTAAGGGCAGTCGCCTGGCGACTGGCGCTTATGGTGATAACTTCAAGGGGATCTGCGACAACGGCGATATTTTCGGGTGATCGGGCATCATTTTCCCCGGCAGATATCGGCAAAACAGTCGCAGGCAAGAGCAAAGAAAACAGCGTATAACCACGGCGTAAAAACTTCAAATGCACGCTCAAAACAGCTTAATTGCCATAAGTTACCCGATAAATGGCATCGGCATAATCATCGGAAATCAGCAAGCTGCCATCATCAAGCTCAGTGATCGCCGCCGGACGGCCAAAGGTTTGTTCATTTTTCATAAAGCCGGTGACAAAAGGTTCGTATTTGATCACTTTTGAACCTTCTAAGGTCACCACGCCGACCTTATAACCGGATTTTTTACTGCGGTTCCAGGAGCCATGTTCCGCCACAAACAACTGATGTTTGTATGAGGCAGGATATTGTTTCCCCTGATAAAAGTGGATCCCCAGCGGCGCTACATGGGCACCGAGCTTTAATACCGGGTGTACATAATCTTCAGGCTTTTTTCCTTTGCCAAACTTAGGGTCGGCTATGGTGCCGGCATGAAAATAGGGGTAGCCAAAGTGCGAGCCGGGTTTCACCAGGCGGTTAATTTCATCCGGCGGAACATCATCCCCCATCATATCGCCGCCGTTTTCACTGAACCATAACTCGCCGCTGACCGGATGAAAATCGAAACCGACGGAGTTACGCACGCCGCTGGCGATTTCCGTCAGGGCTTTGGTTTTCATATTCAGGGAGAAAATACGGGAATGTTTATCTGTTGGCGCTTCACAGATATTACAAGGCGCACCGACAGGAATAATCAGGTCGCCGTTGGGGGCAAAGCGCAGGAATTTCCAGCCGTGATGCCTGTCGTCGGGCAGATCGGAGAAAAACACTTCGGATTTTGGCTTTTCCAGGTTGGCGTCTATATTGCCGAACCTTAAGATACGTTCAATATCCGCCACATATAAATCGCCGTCTTTAAAGGCGATGCCCGAGGGACGTTTCAGTCCCTTGGCGATTAACCAGCGCTTATCGGCTTTACCGTCGTTATCGGTATCTTTAAGGGCATACACCTTGCCGGCATTCATTGAACCGGCATAAACCACTCCTGAGTCCGACAAAGCCATTTGCCTGGCACTGCCGACATCTTCGGCAAAGAAGCTGATCTTGAAACCGGAGGGAACGGATAATTGATCAAGTGTGATCGCTGCCGCTGATTGACAAGCGAGCAACATACAGGCAATAAGAGATTTTTTCATTGTCCGGTTTCCAAGTCATCAAATAATTACTTAGTATGCCCTGCACAGCTACAAAGTGCCAGATTATCGGCTAAGTTGTTTATTCGTTTAACTAATTCAGATTTTTCAGGAACAGGTATTTATTGCCGACAGGTTTTCAGGGTAATTAAGCCGCACGCTTGATTCATCAAAAAAATAGGGGGGGTCGCATACTCTGTTTCATTAAAAAGCCCCGTTAGCAACGGGGCTTTAACAGGAGATGCATTTCAGGCCGCTCAGCTGACGCCCTGCATCTCTTATGCTTTATTTGCTTTAAATCCGTACACTAGACCTTTAGCTCGTTAACGGCTAACTGAAAGGTTGGATCACCGAATTTATCCGAGACAGTCAACTTATCGCCCTCTAAACAAATATCTTTGACCATAGGGGCAAAGACAATTTCATCCGGGACGGTTTTTAAAATTTCCTTGTCATAGATAACTTCTTTGCTTTTTGATACAACAAGCGTCAGCAAGAAATTATCCGTGGTTAACTGGCCATTTAAAGCACACTTTATCCCAAGCTCTTTTATTTGCTTTGTTTTAAAGCACCACTTATTGACATAACCACCGGCGCTGAAGCTTTCAAGGCTGGAAATTAAGTGTTCTAACGGTATTTCAAACTGTTCCCGGCATTTCGCTAACCCCGCTTTCAGCAGTGTTATGAAATAGGGATTCAGCTCTTCTTTAGCCAGTGCCAGGTATTGCTTTTCGTCAAACTCAACCTCAACAGTGAGGACGTTTGAAGAATTTACCCAACACTTGTTGCCGGCAACAGATTTTCCGATAAAACAGATCCGTTTAAAACCACTGGTTTTAAATTTCACCGGTTTTAATTCCCGCTCCAAAAAGTTACAAATACTCCGGGATTGATCCCTAAACGGGTCTGTCACATTGTCAGAGTATTCGACTAAGTCCGGATACAAATAAAGTTCTTTTAAAATCATGGTCTGGAATGCCTTGTGGGATCCAATTCTTTCCTTAACCGCGCAGCATTCTTTTGTTCCCACTTAAGAATTGTCTGCCGGGCACCGGCCCCTGCCGGTACATGTTTTACAACATTGGGCTGATACCTGCCTGCATTGCCGGGCTCTTTGTTCCATTTGTTCGCCTGGGCATTAGCGCGGCGTGAACTGCCGTTTTTATTTAACTTACCGCCACTGACACCTGTTTTGGCGACTTTTCCGGTAAAGGTATCAACAATTTCGTAGCCATGCTGGGCTTTTGTGCTTAGCTTGGAATTACCATTAACGCTCTTAGTGGTATTTTTGACGGCCGCTTTACCAAGTCCCTTACCTGCGGCAACAATTAATCCTTTAGGGTTAATCTGGGCAGCTACGCCACCAATACTATATTCAACTGAGGTTTTGTCAACGCCCAGGTAATCTGTGATACCGGAAGTGAGCCCAAAGGTGAATTCATCGGCTGCGCCCCCTAAAACATCCAGCGACCCTTGGGCATACAAGCCCTGGGGATCGACATAATTGAGCGGGTCATTGCCGACATAAGCATAGCTATTCATCCCATCGGCATAACCTAGAGGATCTGATTGAATAAAGCGGCCCTGTTCGGGGTCATAATAGCGCGCCCGGTAAAAATACAGGTTAGCATCGCTGTCTAACCGGCGGGCAGTATAACGTAGCGGATTACCTATAGCGCTGATATCACTGCTTTCACCAAAAGGACCGTAACTGTATTGTTCAGCCAGCTGCCCGGTATTGTCGCTTAAGCCAACAACCGAACCGCGTTCATCTTCGTGGTAATAATAAGTGTTATTACCCTGGATAAATGCTATCGGCTGGTCGGTTCCCGGGGCATAAATGATCTTATGCTGCAGGTTCAGCTGGGCATCATACTCGGCAATAATATTATCGCCGTCATGCAAATATTGCGTGATTTGGCCATAACTGTCTTTGCTGATGCGGCGGCCCAGGGCATCATAACGGTAACTGACAGACCCTGCCATGCCTATAGGTTGAACACCGGTTAGCTGGTTAAGACCGTTATGGCTGTAGCTGTAACTTTGTCCGCGCTGACTGAGATTGCCGTTGCCATCAAAACTTAACGCATCACTGCCAGCCTGTTGATACTGATTGAGGCTATTGCTGGTGTAGTTGGTTTGCTGGTTGATACCGGGCACCCAGGGGGTGGCGAGGCCAAGATAACTCTTGCCTGTGATTTGGCCGCTGCGGTTATAACTGTAATTGTATGCCAGCTGCTGGCTGCCAAGCTGATGTGACAATGCGCTTAGCTCGCCATCAACATTATATTGGTAACTGGTTTGCGTGCCATTACCCCGTACTGAAGCGGTGCGCTGCGATAAGCTGTTATAGCTAAACGTGGCAAGATCAGTATTGGCGTAAGCGACTTTGGTCAAGCGGGCGGCGCCATCATAATCATAAACAACCTGCTGATTATCGGGATAGGTGACCGATAATTTATGGCCCAGGTTGTTATAGCTATAGCTTAGTTGCTGGTTATTGGCATTGGTGGCACTCGTTAACTGACCCAGGCTGTCATAAGTCAGGGTCAAACGCTGTGCCTGACTGCTGGCGGCAGGTATAAACTGATCAACCTGTGTCTGTAAGCCCAGGGCATTATATGCATAGGCAAGACGCTGCTCCTGTCCTACCTGCATTTCGGTCAAGCGATTTAGCGCGTCATATTGATAGCTGCTGGTTACCCCTTTGCGATCTGTGGTGCTGCTGACGATACCATTGCTTGCAAACAGGGTACTGGTGCTGCTGCTATCCGGGTAAAGGGTTGAGACCAGGCGATCAAAACCATCATATTGATAATTGGTTTGATTATTGTTGCCGTCTTTTACCCAGATATTTTGACCATTGATACTATAACCGTAACTGCTTTGCAGCACCCAGCTGTTGTCCAGCCACTTCTCTTCCTTACTTACCCGGCCTAAGGCGTCATAACTGAAGCGAGTCAGGCGGTTGTCGGCATCGGCGCTCTGGATCAGGTTACCCTGAATATCATAACTGTTAGCGGCAGTATCTCCGGACGGCTCAATGCTGCTCAGCAACTGATCGTCACGGGTATAAGTGAAGTTTGATATTGCCCAGCCGTCGGGATGCAACAGACTGTTATCACTTTTTTTCCGGCTTTGTATCAGGCGGTTATTGTCGTCATAGACATAATCCGTGCGTATGCCCAAAGGACCGGTTTCGCTGATCAGCCTGCGGGCATTGTCATAGCTGTATTGGCTGAGCTGGCCTGCGGCATTGGTACGGCTGATAATGTCGCCAACATTGTTATAGGTAAAGCGGGTGCTCAAGCTTTTACCGCTGCTGTCCAAAGTCTGGGTCAACAGTTGTCCCTTGGCATCATAAGCAAAGTCGGTATGCATGCCTTGTGCGTTGGTTTTACGGCTTACCAGGCCATTGCTCAGGTACTGGCTGCTGTCTGTCAGGCGAACATTCTGGCCGTTTAATTCAACCGCGGGCAAACTTGTGCTGAGCAGGTTGCCATTGGTGTCATACGTAAAATCGACCCGGTTGCCTGCGGGATCTTGCTTCCAAAGGGGTAAATTAAAGTCCTGGCTAAAGCCTGTGGTAGCCACCAGATCTGCCAGACCACTGCCGGGCTTGGCCTGGCGGGTCAGGGTAACTGGGTTGGATCTGTCATCATAGGCGATCACATCCTTGTTGCCTTCGGGATATAACACCTGGGTGCGGCGGTTAAGGCCGTCATATTCAAATCGGGTAATATGGCCCAGGCCATCAATGCGCCTGCTGGGATGGCCGCCGCTGTTAAAATACAGGCTATAGCCGTAGCCGAGCGGTCCCACTTCTTCCGCCCGGTATCCCGGTACCAGGTAATAATAGTGCAGGCCGCCGATGTTGGAGGTCTGCTCGGTGACTTTGCCTAAGCTGTTGTAAATATTATAAACCGCGGCATCATTCGGGTACTGGGGGGTGAACACCTTATTGAGGCGGTCCAGGCCGTCGTAATGATAAGTGGTGGTTTTCCCCAGCGGGTTTACGGCACTGCTCAGTTGTTGTCCCTGATAGCCGAAACTGGCCTGGTGGCCGGCATCATTGCTGACACTGGTCAGGTGGTTGCCGCTGTAACCCAGGTTAAGATAACGGCCGAAAGAGTTGCTGATTTGGCTTAAGGCATCGCCGCTGTACTGGTAATTAACCTGATTTTGGTTACGGTCGCTGATCTGGCTGATTTGCCCGTTGCCGTTAAAGTGATAGTTCAAGCCATGTTTGTCAGTTACCTGGAATAAACCATTGCCGTGCTTGATTAACGTATCGGCCTGTCCCTGCGGCGGCTGATAACTGCCGTCTGCCATTTTGATAAATTGCTGACCGGCATCCGGGCGGTTGAAATACACCACATTGTGATCCAGCTCGTCCATCAACCAGTTATAGGTCACAGCAGCGCCGACGATACTGGTGTCCATATTGGTGGTCATATCATCAAGAAACTGCCGGGCAACATATTGCGCCACGATAGCCGGGGCGGCATCTATGGATGAACGCTGGCCGAAGGCGCGGTTGATATCGGTGTCTGCACGCACGGAAATATCGTGATTGTGACGCCAGCCCAAACCCAAACCTTTATCTTGCCTGTGGTGAGATGAGTTATAGCTGCGGCTGAAACTTAACTCGCCTATGCCTGAGCCTGTGCTCAGATCATCGCCGTAAAACAGGAAATCACCGGTGTTCATATTGATGGGGTCGTAGCTTTTTACCGCCTCCCAGGTATTGTCCAGGGCCTGAAAAACACTGCCGGCAAAGGAGTCATCAACCGGCGCCGGGGTACTGGAAAAGCCGCCGTTGAGGCCGCCGCTGATCAGGTAACCGGCGCTCATGCTGTTGCCGTTCTGAATAAAGGTGAAATAACCGGAACCGCGCCAGTTATCTAAAGTGAGATCGCCGCGCTGCGGCGCTACCAGGGTATAGCCGGCATTGATGTACTGCTGCATCAGGTTAAGCTGGCCGCTGCTGTAGGCCACTAACTGGCCTTGAACCGATGACCAGTTGCTGCTGTTGGCCTGGTAAAAGGGCTGGCCGCTTTCTGCCGCCATGGTCATCAAACGCGCGGTGGAAACGCCGTCAAGATCCTGGGTATGTTGTAAAACCCCGTGCTCAAAAGCACTGCTGAGCATACCGGAGGAAACAAAGTTGGCGGCATTGCCGCTTTGGGCAACATAGCCGCCGCCGACATCTATGTAGGGACCTCCGGTGGCGCCGGTAATATCGCGGGTACCGGTAATACCGACATTATGCAGCGCTGTGGTGATATGGGTTAAAATGCGGTTATTGAGGCGTTTGCTGATGTTGGTATCGTAAAGCCAGCTCATGCCCATCACCGCCAGGGTTGAGATACTGATCTCTTCTGCATCTGCCCCCTGGAACTGAAATTCGGTTAATTGCTGCTGATAATGGCGGATCATATCGCCGCCGACATTCCCCCAGATATTGATGATGTTATAGGCGCCGCCTGCGGCAATTTGCTGCTGCCAGCTCTGATCGCCAAAGCCCGAGTTATAGGCCTGGTTGACGGTAAAGTTGATGTTGCCGCTGGCGCCTTTGCTTTGGGCACTGCCGGTGGCCAGTAAGGTATCGTCCAGGTACAGCAAAGGGCGTACGCTGCTGTCATAAAGGATATGCAGGCGTTTGCCGTAAATATCCCGGCTTTGCAGGGTAACGTTAATACCGGCGTATTGCACTTGTAAGGTGACGGCATGACTGTCGGGGATCTCAGTCCAGGATGCTTGGCTGCTGGCAATAGCAGTATTGGGCAGGGTGGTATCTTCAAACGGAATGACTTGCCAGCCCCCCAGGGTTTCATCGCTGGATTTATCGGCATAATTCGTCTGCAGCGTTGTCTGCAGGTTTTGGGTCATGGCAGTCAGTTGCTGGGCCAAAGCCGCTGGCTGAACGTTGCCCGAAGGGGCTACGGTATTTAAGAAAGAGGACTTGTTAAACGCCATGGCCGAGGCGATATCCAGGGTAGCGGGCAAATGTTCGTTGGCTTTAAAGCTGGGATCTAACCGGTATAGCTGACCGTCAATGGTCACTTCCACCAGCGCATGGGTAAAGCGAATCTTAGTACCGACCCGGGCCAGCTGGTTTAAACCGTTGGCCATAGACAACAGCTGCACCATGTCGTTGAAAGCATTGGCGCGGCCGGCATCAACCTGCAGCCAGTTAAAAATTTCCGCATCCGGCTTGTCTACCTGCACCTTAAGCACTTTGGCGCTATAACCCGCGAGGTTCAGCAATTCCGCGAGCAATGCCGACTGATCAAAGCTGTTACCGCTTTTATCAATCACAGTGCCTAAACTGCCTTTTAACGCCCCGTAAGTGGGTTCGTGGGCAATTTGATCGTAGACATACTGAAAAATCAGCCTGGGATCGTGTTTTAAGCTTTGTGCCAGATCCTTGATCTGCTGAGGGCTGTCGCCGGCCACTTGTATGCTTTGGGCAGAAAGCAGCTGCTGTGACATAAGTTCATCGCCAAAGCCTGCGTAAAAAGGTTCAAGCTTGGACACATCCTGATTCAAGGTGTCCGGGATCTCGACACTTTGCCATTTCGGCAGGATATCAACAGCCGGCGTGATTTGAGGCTGGCCGGGGTTTTCCGGCTTTTTGGCAAAAGCCGTTGCTGTATTAATAACAGCTAACAGCATCAGGCCTAAGATAAACAGATGGTTGTGAAACCGGGTTTGCTTGCTTGTAGCGGTATTTTTACTGATAAAATACCTTTCTTTCATTGTACTGAGTATTCGCATGAGATCAATTCCATGAGTTGCGAAGTAAAAACTCGGCATGTTTGCAGTGTTCAGCGCTGGCACCTTGACTCCACTCGGCTTGCCCGAGTGACAGTGTCGATATTGGACCGCAACGAAAGCAACGACGGTTTAATCCGTGAAAGAAGAAATGTCGTACGTTTAAATATGAGTTACTGTGACGTCATCATGCACTGACTGTTAAGCCATGCCGGACGAATTAACCATTATTGGTGGTGCTGTTTTTGGGTACGGTTGCCCACGGCGTCATACTGGTATTCGGTCACCAGCTTACCGTTGACGGTGATCTGGGACAGACGACCAAGCTCGTCGTAGCTGTAAGTGGCATTATTTTGTGTTAATGCCGCCAGCGACGCTGAGCTTGCCGTTGCCTTGCCCGGTGTTAACGCCTTATCACTTGTTTGCTTGGCAGCAGATGGAGCCTGGCTATTATCAACGGCCGTTGCCCAGAGGTTGCTGCTAAGCGTTAAGCCTAAGGTAATGGCCAGGGTGGCAGTAGCTTGTGGCAGCCATTGCCGGAACGGATTTTTTTTCAACATGTAAACTCTCCGTGTTTAGTACTAAAGGTATGGCATAAATGCCGGCGTATGTTATCGATGGCATGAGGCACGCATGCGCATATGCTTCGCCTGATAAACTAAGTTAACGGGTGATTGTGACAGTTTTATGGTTAACAACCGTTTAACGTCACGATTTCCAGGCAAGGCTTGATGATCTTTCTTGGCCAACAGCGACATGCACCTTTCACCTGCACTCCCTGCAACAGTTAAAAGGCATGGATTATCATATAGATAACAAAGGAAAGTATAAAAGTGTTGTTCCCATCCATGGTCATAACAACTTATTGCCAGAGCATGCTAGCACAGAATAAAAAATGATCAAGTAACATTTTGTTAACTTTGTTGCTAAGTATGAAGTTATTAGTAGATCTTTTGTCAATCGATGGCGAAAGCCGCTTTTCCTGCTGTTTTCGCCCGATAATTCCCCGGATCAGACCTATGACTGATTAAAGGTTGGCAACGGATAGAAGATATTTCGGCTTAACAATTATTCTGCCTGGTTGGCTAAGGTGTTAAAGGGGACCAAACGTAATAACAGATAACCGACGATAAAATACACCATCACCACCAGGAGGGCATTATGCCGTCCCACGGCATCGGAAATAGGGCCAAAGATCATGCCAAGTACGATGGCAAATTTACCGAATACTCCCCACAGGCCGTAACTTAACGAGGCATCTTCTTTTTTGGTTATCAGCCCGACAACCGCCCGGCTGGCACTTTGGGTGGCTCCCAGTGCCGAGCCGGCAATAAAGGCAATAACAATAAACATATGCTTGATGTCCATGGCAAAAAAAGCGGCGACATATTCGAGAAAGTACACCCCGGAGATCCCCAGCAGCCACCATATCAGTGAGGCTTTCAGGGTGAAGGAAGCGCCTTTTTTATCCTGGATCACGCCAAAGGTGATCGCCCCTATCATAGAAGCAAGCTGCAGTATCGCCCCGGTGATGATCAAAAAAGTGCCGCTGATATTGAGCTCTTCACTGGCATAAATGCCGAAGAATTTAACGATCACCGCGATGCCCGCCGAATAAACGGTAAAAGGAATGAAGAAGCGAAACAGCACAGGGTATTCCCGGATCAGCGCCATCATATCGCCAACTCTTTGAGCACTGGTTTTAAACACCAAAGCAATACCGGCATCCCGGTATTGCTCCTTGACCACAGCCCGCTCTTTTAACAGCACATAGGTGGGCAGGGCGGCCAACAGATAAAAGACTGCCACCACAACCATGGCGAGCTGGTTTTGACTGATATAGAGCTCAGGTGTTTCATCACTACTGGCGGTGATCAGGCCTATCATTAACACCAAAGAAAGCAGGCCGCCGATATAGCCTATGCCCCAGCCGATCCCGGAAATTTTACCGATATTTTCCGGCGTGGTAATTTCCGGCAAAAAACTGGCGATAAAGTTTTCCGATAACATCCAGGCGGTATTACTAAAGATCAGCAGCCCTATGCCTAACCACACCTGACCTGGGTCGACAAAAAACAAGGCGGCGGTAAATACCACACTGGTAAAGGTTAGCACGGTTAAGTATTTCTTTTTCCGTCCGCTTAAGTCTGCCATTGCCCCAAGCACAGGGGCGAGAATAACCGAGAGCAGGGTCGAGATCACGATGGCAATAGCCCAGTAACTGTCACGCAGGCCTGAGTCCGCCGGTACTATCTGGCTGACAAAAAAAGCGCTGTAAATATAGGTGATGACCACTGTGGTATAGCTGGAATTGGCAAAGTCATACATGGCCCAGCCAAAAATTTCCCGCTTGGTAACCTGATTCTTAGTATCCGGCTTAGAAGTCATCTTCATTTCCTTTGCATTATCAAAGTGATGCATTATTAAACACTGCGCTGCCCAGTATGGAGACATTCAGGTGAAAAAGCAAAACCGGCACAAATTATCAATGTTGCCGACAATAACCGGGGAAGTTGTTACTCACTCGGTCAGCATCTCGATAAAAGCCAGGCTAAAGCCATACAAGTCACCGGGCCAGCGAGCCGACAGGTAATTGCGGTCTTTAACAAAAAAACCTCTGTTTAGATGCTCTGTATCATCCCTTAACAAAGGAAAAGGGCCTTCAAGGAATTGTCCGGGACGTGCCAAAACCGTTAACAGTTCGTCCTCTGTGGTGGTGCCGGGATAAGTGAGGTAATAATCGCCGAGCCAAAGCCGGGTTAAATTATATGCCGTCAGCTCCTGCGTTTTTAATAACCCGGTGCAGTTATAATCATAAATAACCGATTTCCCGGTGGCCGGATCTATACTTCTTGCCGCTAACAACACCCCGTGGCAAATGGCGGCAACGGGTTTACGGGCACGAAAAAAATCAACCACCAGCTGCTGTAGTACATCAGACTCTAAATATTCCTTCACCCCTTTGTCATGGCCGCCGGGCAATAACAGTGCATCAAAGTCATCGGCCTTTACCCCGGCATAGGTTAACGGCTGCTGAAAGCTTTCTTGCGTTTGCATTGCTTTATAGGCCTGAACCGCATCGGCTCGCGCCATTAACATAGGTTTTAGCAGGCCTAATTTTTTGCCCGTCAGCATGATGTCATCACAGCGGGCGGTTTGTCCGTTTGGGGTGATAAAAGTGACTTGATGTTGCTGCTCCGTCAATAGCCGCCATGGGATCGCCACTTCTGACGGATCGCAGCCATATCCGGGTAATGGTATTAATATCCTTTTCGTTGTCATTGTTTTTAATCCTATTTTCCCATATGTTAACTGCTGCCAGTGATCATTGCCCTTCGCGGGAAAACAGCTAAGGCAACAAGGCCAAAAGCTAACACCTGGGGAAAGTTTATCCGAAGCTCCGCCTGGGCACTTGGCGCTTTCTGTTATTGTCCTGTCTATTTTAATAACAGAATATGGTGCAAGATCAAACAATTAATATTGCTCATTAAATATACTCCCCCTATAGCCCATGATGAGATCCCAGCATGAAAAGGACAGCAGCCTACCTGGTAAGATATGCCTTAGAGCAATTAAAAGTCAGCCATACCTTTGGTATTCCCGGCGTACATAATACCGAAATTTATGATGAGCTGGACAAATCTGAGTTGATCGAACCTGTGCTGGTGACCCATGAGGGCTATGGCGCCTTTATGGCGGATGCTGTTTCCCGCAGCAGTGACAGCACAGGCACCCTGGTGATAGTGCCCGCAGCCGGGGCAACACATGCCGCCAGCGGCATAGGTGAAGCCTCGCTGGACGGTATCCCCATGCTGGTGATCAGCGGCGGCGTCAGATCAGACTCCCAGTTTGCCTACCAGTTACATGATATGGATCAGCATGCCCTGATGAAGCCGATCACCAAAAAAACTTATAAGATCAGCCGCCATGATCAGGTGGTCAGCACAATTTTTCAAGCCCACCAAGTGGCTAATGAAGGTGAGCCGGGGCCCGTGTTTATCGAGATCCCGGTTAACCTGCAGCTCGATAAAGGCGAAGTAGGCGAATTGCCCGAATATATTACACCGGCGCCGGATTTACCGGCAAAGCAAAGCGAAGCCATCACCCGGGCGGCAAAGCTGTTAGCCGAAGCGAAAAATCCGGGTATTTTTCTCGGCTGGGGCGCGGTGGATGCCAGCGACTACAGTGAAAGAATCGCGGAAATGCTCAATGCCCCGGTGGCCACTACCTTACAGGGGCTCAGTGCCTTTAACGCCAGGCACCCGCTCCATACCGGCATGGGCTTTGGCCCGGCAGCCGTACCGGCAGCGGTTAATGCTTTTAAAAACTGTGACTGTTTGCTCGCCGTAGGTACGCGCTTTGCTGAAATTGCCACCGGCAGCTTTGGCGTGACGGTACCGGACAAGCTCATTCATCTCGATATCAACCCTCAGGTATTTAGTGCCAATTACCCCGCCAAGGTTACCCTGGCAGGCGATGCCGGTTTGTTGCTGGCAGCGCTGGAACAAGCGCTGGCCAAGCAGGCCATTTGCCCGAAAATCATCGATATTGCAGGGAAAATAGCCCAGGATAAGGCTGCCTATATCAAGCAATGGTTGGCCCATGACAGCGGCGACAAAGTTAATCCTGCGCTGTTTTTTCAACAGCTCAGGGCAAGTCTTGATGACGATGCCTATGTTATCGCCGATGACGGCAATCATACTTTTTTAACCGCCGAACTGATGCCCTGTTACCGGGTAAAACATTTTTTCAGCCCCACCGATTTTAACTGTATGGGTTATGCCACGCCTGCGGTGATAGGGACTAAGTTGGCCAATCCCGACAGCCAGGTGGTGGGCATTATCGGCGATGGCGCTTTTTTAATGAGCTACACTGAGCTTTTTACCGCTGCCGCCAGAGAGCTGGGGGCCATTTTTACCGTGTTCAGCGATGGCGAGTTGGCGCAAATCTCTCAGGCCCAGACGACGCCATATAATAAAAAAACCTGCAGCCAATTGCCGAATATCAAGATAAAAGCCATGGTAGAGGCCAGCGGTTGCCAGTATTTGCGCATTGATAATAACAGTCAGGTGCGCTGGGGTTTAGATCAGGCACTGGCACTTGCCAAAGAAAATATTCCCGTGGTCCTGGATGTGAATATCGATTATTCCAAAAAGACCTGTTTTACCCGGGGGATCATAAAAACCAATTTAAAACGCATGCCTTTGCCAACCAAGGCACGTATGATCAGCCGTGCCCTTTGGCGACGGGTATGATATTGACAGAAGTAATCAGCCCGACTAACTGCGGGTAATATGAAAAAATCGTTCGTCTAATGAATAAATATACTTTAGAATCAACGCGTTTTAGCACTAGAGCCTTAACGGATAAGGCTGACATCAAAAGGATTTACTATGAAAATATCTGCTCTATTGCCTCTGCTTCTCGTGGGCGTCTCTTTAGCAACCAGTGTTAATGCCCGGGCAGGCTCCGGGGTTTATGCCGGCGGGCCTTTGTACCAGCATCCTGAATATGCTGTCGATGAATTAAAAAGCTCGGGATTTACCCATGTTATTGCCTGGACCATACATATCGAAAGTGACGGCAGTTTAGGTTTTAACGGCGAATTTCCCCTGGTAAGCAACGGGGTGTATATCGGCGATAATACTTATCCAAACTTTCGCAATGAAATTGCCTCACTAAAAACCGGGCAGACCTCGATTAGCCGCGTTGAAATGGGATTAAGCGGGGCAGGGTCAGGGACTTATGACAATGTCAGGGATCTGCTCAGCTGCAATCAAAGCCATTGCGGCACCGGTCCTTCAAGCATTCTTTATCGCAACTTCTTGGCCCTTAAAACGGCTTTTCCCTCGGTCGATGCCTTAAATAACGATGATGAAGGCACCTATGATCTTAGCTCCGCGGCAGAGTTTCATATCATGCTGGCAGATTTAGGTTTTAAGACTGCAATAGTACCCTATACCTATAAAAGCTTTTGGCAATCTTTTGTCAGCCAGGTGAACCAGGCCCATCCGGGGGCGGTTGATCTGCTTTATATGCAGGGTTATGCCGGAGGGGCATTTAATAATCCCTGTAGCTGGGATTTAGGTTTGCCGGTATATGCCGGATTATGGTCCAGAGATGACTCGCCGGCTGAAGTGCAAAGCCAGATGCAGAGCTGGCAGGATAGCTGTCCAGACATTATCCGGGGCGGCTTTATGTGGCTTTATGACGATTTTGATAACAGTACGCAAGTTGCCGCCTATGCCGCAGCGATTAATCATGTCTTCGACGGCAACAGCGGCAATCCCGGCGGGATTGAAATCAGCGCACGCGCCAGTATCCATTCGGCAGAAAACCAGGACAAGGCCTTTGACGGTGAGCTGTCAACCAAATGGCTGGATAATGCAGGAACGCCGACATCAGCCGCCCCTTCCTGGATACAAATTCGCTATCCGCAGGCAAAAGTGATCAGCAGCCTGACCTTAACCAGTGCCAATGATGAAAGCGGCCGCGATCCGCAAGATGTTACGCTGCTGGCTTCTGATGACGGGCAGAATTGGACAGCGCTGGGGAGCTGGACCGGGCTCAGTTTTTCAACCCGCTTTGACAGTAAAACCCTGACTTTTACCAATAACCGGCCATTTAGTCACTTCAAGCTTAATATCAGCAAAAATAAAGGCGATATTTCCATGACGCAAATTGCGGAAATTACCTTAACAGAAACCGGCGGACAACAAGGTGATATTATCGACCACTCCGCCGCTTCCGGGGCAGTGCTTTCGGCACGAGCCCGGATTCATTCCGGCGAAGATGAAAGCAAAGCCTTTGATGATGATATTAACAGCAAATGGCTGGACAATGCCGGGGCTCCAAGCAGGCGTTCACCTTCCTGGATACAGCTTGATTTACCAACAGCACAAACCGTCAACAGCATCACCATAACCAGCGCCAACGACGCCGCAGCAAGAGATCCGCAAGACTTTACTGTACTCGGCTCAAATGACAACGGCGCCAGCTGGCACCAACTGGGCAGTTGGACAAATATCCTTTGGCTTAGCCGGTTTGAACAACAAAACTTTGAGTTTACTAACACAACCAGATATCAAACATATCGGGTTAACATCACAAAAAATCAGGGAAACTCTTCCATGACCCAAGTGGCGGAAATTGAGCTTCTCGGCCCGCTATTTTAATGCTTTATCCGGATGCGCAGCCTGCTCAAGTAAAATAAATGTTACATAACATTGTACATTCAGTAAACATAATGTACATTTATTGAGCAGGTGATGTTTACCTCATCATTAGCCAATAAAAACAAAAAGGAAGAAAAATGAATAATAAATTTAAAAAAGTCATTTTAGCATTAGGAGTGGCTGTCGGTGTTGCCGCCGGCAATATATCGGCACAACCGGCAGATTGTAATGTTTGTTTCGAAAGACTGATTGCCTGTGAATCCGGCGAACTTAGCGGCAGCATTTGCGGTGTTTGGTTAAATGCTTGTTTTGCGGCTTGTGTTCCCGATTAATTGAATGCCCGGGTACAATAAAAATTAGTGATAAGTGATTTTTCTGCTTAACAGGAAAAGCCAGATCGCTAATCTTTAAAGCCCCATCTTGTTGGGGCTTATTTATTTTTGCTATTACTGCAAAAAAATCCTGAAAAAACATCACTTTCTGTTTAGTCGTTTCTCAGTCCGTTATTCGTGAGCGGATGAGAATTCAGTAAACAGATGGCCAAACCGCTTGGGTATTTGCCCATAGGTATTGGCAGTACTGCGCCTCCTTTGGCCATGGCTGTCAAACATTTTAACCCGCAACTTAAACCTCTGCGAGCTAAAAGCCGGGTCTCGTGCCCGCAGTACCTGTAGGGTAATAATTCTTTTAAAGGAAAATTGTTCAAATAAATCCCCCAAAAACTGATGGCTAAGCTCATGATTCTCTTCCCCGAGCACGGTGACTAAATCGTCAACAAACTTATTTTTAATGCCCTGAATCTCTTCTGCTGCGGCAGGGATTTCATAGACGACTTTTTTATCGTCCTTAGTGAGCAGGTAAGCATTGAGTATTTCCCAGTCTTGAATGCTGAGCAAAGTATTTGCGCTCACTTCCTGTATTGCCAATTCTTGCTCGGGGGTTAATTGAAAAAACTTGAAAAACATGTCATTTGCCTGAAAATTTTCCTGGATACGCGGCCCGCGAAAATAGCCCTTATCCCCAAGTGCCGCCATCATGACTTGATAGCGATTGTTTAGGGTTTGCATTGCCAGGAGCGCTTGCTGCTGCGAGTCCAGCTGTTGCTCTTTTTCACTGAGCAGCTGTTGTAGTTTTGCCAGCTGCTCTTTATCTGCACTGCATTGACCACCGGCAAGATCGCCGGCTGCCATCACCTGCCCGGTTACGGCAGTTGCCGGCTGAGCAGGTTTTACAGCGGTAAGTTCGACATTGAACTTACCGGTAAAGAAATAACCCGTTAAAAATGCTGTTAACACCATAACACAGGCAAGAAAATATCGTTTCATGATAATGCAAGTTAAGCTTTTAGCTTGTTGAAATTAATAACATTAATACAGGTTAGCCCCGGCTCTCCCCCTAAAGCTAATACCGGGATTGATGCGTGCTAACGCTGGCTTGATTGTAAAATGCTGTGTTGTTTTTAGTGGTATCAAGGCGCTAAATTACCCGGGGAAGCTCGCCACAAATTACGCAATTTCGGCCCTCATGTTTGGCCTGGTATAACGCCTTGTCTGCGGCACTGATAGATGAGTCTATGGTATCTTCTATCAAAGGACATTCGATAATGCCGATACTGATAGTGACCAGCAATTTCTTGGGTTTGATTTTCGCACCTTCATCGACCTTGAAGTTATGGTTGGCCACTTTGTGGCGGATGCGCTCGCATACTTCTTTGGCGACTTTTAAAGGAGTCTGCGGCATAAGGATGGCGAACTCTTCGCCCCCTAAACGCACCACACTATCGATCTCGTGACGGATTTCCCCCAAGAGAATTTCTGCCAACTCCACCAGCACCGAATCACCGGTAGGATGGCCGTAGGTATCGTTAATCGTCTTAAAGTAATCAATATCGAGCATGCACAAAGAGACAGGTTCATTATTGCGTTGCCCGCGGATCAAATCACGGGCGGCCAGCTCGGCAAAATAACGGCGGTTATAGAGTTTGGTCAGGGGATCGATACGGGCAAGGGCTTCCATTTTTAAGGCAATTTCTTTTTTCTCAGAGACTTCCCGCGACAGCTCTGCGGTACGTTCTTTGACGCGAATTTCCAACTGACGCCTTTCATCCGCCAACTTATTGATTAATTTGCCGCGTTCAATGCGGACACTGTGTAAAATCAAGCCACACACCAGCACTATCGTCAGATAAAGTTGCACGGTGCGCAGACCGACATTGTCCTCGGTATTGCCCCCTAAGGTCACCGTCATCATCAATGCGGCAACGGTAAAGAGGAAAAAACACAGGCAGACACGGGCACTGGCGCCACGGGTCGACATAAAGATAGCGCCGGGAAGCCCGAGAAACATAGGACTGAAAGTGCCGTAATTTTTCATAATGCCTGACAGGAAAACCAGGGTGATAAGGGCCAGTAACAAAAAGGATAAGGTAATTTCAACCAGGGAAATGCGCCACTCGGTGATCACTTGTTTATAAAATAAAGGCAGCACCAGCAGCAAGGGCGCCAGCATGATACCGCCGGTATAATCGGCAAGAAACCAGTTCCAAACCCCGATACCGTATGCACTCCAGGGCACAGCAAACTGCACGCTGATCAGAATGTTGCCGATAATGGCCGAGCTGAGAGAAAAGCCGCCGATGCCTACGGTTAAAAATATCAGCATATTATGAGAGCCATCGAAGATGTCACCACGCGGATTAAAGTGACGTTCCATTATCACGGCGCCCCAGGCACAAAGGGAGCTGCTCAGGGGGATAAGCAGATTAAGCAGCGGAAAATTAAGCCAGGCATAGCTGTGTATGCAACCGGCCAGGGCGGTACCGATAAAGCCATACAGGCCAAAATGCCTTATTGCCCAGTATATTACCGCAGTCGCCGGCCAGATGGTGACCACATTATTGACGATATAGCCGACTTCATAAGCCGACAGGATCGCAACTAAAGTCACGACAAAGATATAACAGCTTTGCAAGAAAGAATTATTGCTCATTATTGTTATCTTTTAAAATCAGCTGATGATTTGAAAACTTCGAAGAAGGCACTTTATTTATCCCAAATAATATCAACACCATAGTTCCCAATAAATGTGTTTGGCTCTGAGGCTTTTTTCAGCAAAAACGTGTTAATAAGTTTAGCTTAATTTTTATATTTAAGGTCAAACAGCTACCCGGTTGTTTTCCCCCGCCGTTATTCGGGTAGTAGAAGTCCACTTTCTGACTATACTTACACTGGCTCAAGCTCACAGTCTAACGCACTAATAATTTGGGGGATTTATTTGAGTTTATGGCGCAATGACCTGAAGCCGGGCGGCAATAAAAAATCCGGGGCACCGGTGAAGGCCATTGTCTGCTTCAGGAAGTTAAACCTGTCATCAAGATGACAAATAAATGATTAAATTTACGCTAGATATCATGAAAATGGCTATCGTCAACAAGCTCTGTAACCTGGTTAAGCAAAATATCCTCTTCATCATCTTGCTGCTTTATCCCCTGATGATGCCGGTGCAGGGCAAAGAACTGACTAAAGTGACCCTGGATTTATTTTGGCAACATCAATTTGAATTTGCGGGCTTTTATGCCGCGGTAGATCAGGGATATTTCCGCCAGGCCGGTATCCAGGTTAGCTTTAATGAACTCAGCACTCATGACGATACCCTGCAACGGGTGCTCAGCGGCGAAGCACAGTTTGGTATTGCCGGGATTGAGCTGTTGGAAGGTTATCATAACGGCAAAGAGGTCAAATTACTTGCCAGTTATTTCAGACGCAGCCCGCTGATGCTGATCACCCAACCGGAAATTACCTCGTTAGACCAGCTTTCGGGTAAAGCTGTGCTTGGCGCGAAAAAAAACTGGCACTTCGGCGGTATCCGGGAAATGTTAAAATTTCACCGGGTCGAGCCTGACTCTCTCACGGCCAAGCCGACAGATAAGCTGTTTGACGCCTTTAAAAACAAACAGGCAGCGGCCATGATTGCCTTTATTTCCAATGAACCCTATGAGCTTAACCGCTTAAAAATCCCTTACCGCATTTATGATCCAAACCAGTACGCCAACATTACCCTGGATTTTAACCTGTTCACATCAAGTCAGTTTGCCCGCTCAAATCCCGAGTTAGTGATAAAGTTTACCGAAGCCGTTAATTTAGGCTGGCATTATGCGTTATCCCATCAGGAGGAGATTGTTGATCTGATCACACGGCGTTATAACAGTCAGCATAAAAGCAAAGCGGCACTGCAATTTGAAGCCGATGAAACCAGCAAATTGATCATGCGGGATTTATACGAAATAGGCAGTATAGATCATAGCCAGCTGGCGATGATTTCCGAGCAGTTACTGGCCAATAACCTGGTCAATAAATTACGTAATATCGATGGCTTATTAATCAACGCAGAGCCAACTATAGAGAGAAAACCACCAGGCTCCCCAAGCCGTTTGCAAAATGAACGCGCCGGCCATTCTGCACATTTGACGTTATTGAGCCAACTGAGCGCACAAGAAAAACAATTCCTTAAAGCACACCCCAGGCTGAAGGTGCAAAGCGAAAAAAACTTCCCGCCTTATAACTTTGTCAGTCAAGGCAAGCCCGCCGGTTACAGCATAGATTATCTCACTTTGCTTGAAGATATCATCAAGATCAAATTTGACTATGTCAGTGGTTTTTCCTGGACAGAATATCTTGAAATGTTGCAAATCAACGACCTGGATCTCATGGTCAATATCGTTGCCACGCCAAAACGCAAACAGTTTGCCAGCTTTTCTCCGCCGATTGCCCAAACCCTGTCATCTATTATTGTCAAACAAGAGCAGGTCAAACAATTAACCTCGCTGGAACAATTTAGCGGTAAAAAAATAGCAGTGATCAAGAACTTTTCAATGGAAGAAATGCTGCAACTATTTTACCCTGAAATCGAACTTTTACCGGTCGATACCGTACTGGAAGGACTGACCTTAGTATCAAACGATGTTGCAGACGGCTATGTCGGCAATATTGGTGTGAATAACTTTTTTATTACCCAGTATCATTTACCCCACTTAGTACCCGTGATGATCACCGACAACCCTCATTTTCAAACGATCAATTATCACATCGCAACCAATAGAAACAACCACTTACTAACCAGCATCATCAACAAAGCGGTGCGGCTGGTGCCGGAAGCCGATATATTGTCGATCTCACAAAAATGGTTCGGCAGCAGCACAAATATTGAATTCGGCAATGTGTTGGAACTTAGCGACCAAGAGCTGGCCTATTTACGCCGACACCCGGTAATGACAGTGCAAAATGAAAGTAATTATCCGCCGTTTAATTTTACCTCCGGCGGTAAGGCGGTAGGTTATAGTATTGATTTTGTTAAGTTAGTTGCCAAAAAGCTTGGTGTCAAAGCTGAATTTATCCAAAAGAAGCACTGGCATGAATATGTTGAGATGTTAAAAAACAAAGAGCTCGATGTCATGGTGAATATCATAGACAACGAAACAAGGCGGGAGTTTGCCATTTTCACTACCCCTTATATCGACAGCCGGCATTTGCTGATCTCACGCAAAGGGGAGTTAAATGACATCAGCCGGTTGAGCGATTTGGCGGAAAAACGTATCGCTATTGTCAGCGGTTTTGCCATCAGTGAAAGAATCCGGCAAAACCTGCCCGGCGCAACTTTTATTGAATTGCCTGATACGCAAAAAGCCCTGGAAGCAGTAGCCGACGGCCATGCTGATGTGATGATTGAAATGGGGGCGGTTGTCAATTATCTGATAGAAAAAAGCTTTCTTGCAAATTTAGAAGTAACGACTGTTCCCGCCACACCGAATGAAACCGTTTTTCAAACCACACCTTTGAGTATGGCAACCCACAAAGATAATCCGCTGTTGCTGGGATTACTGCAAAAAGCCATAGATGCGATATCTGAAACGGAATTGATCCATTTAAGAAAGGCCTGGATCGGCGTGAACAAACCGGCAGTGGTGCAAGTACCGTTAACAACACAGGAGCGCATGTATCTCAAACATAAAAATACCTGGAAAGTGATGAGTAAAGACTTACCGCCGGTGAGTTTTATTAATAATAATATCAACCAGGGTTTTAGTATCGACCTGATAAATATTATCGGCAATCTGCTCAATATCAAACTGGAATTTAGCCAAGCGCAGGGACCTTCCCGATTGAAGCAATTAATGAACAAGGAAGTGGATGTTTTGCTCAATGTCGTCAATACCGGGAAAGGGCCAAAAGTGGCTCGCTTTACCCAGCCTTATATAGAAGCACGGGATGTTTTCATCATCAAAACCAACCAGCGGCAAATTGAAGCCCGGCTCGGCAGTTTTAACGGTAAAACCCTGGCGGTCATTCAAGGGCATGCCAGCAGTTATCATATCAGGGAAAACTATCCCGATATCATCTTGCTTGAAGTGAGTTCAACCCATGAGGCGCTGCTGGCGGTATCAGAAGGGCGTGCCGACGGCCATATTGCCAATGAATTAGTGGCCAGCTATTTTATCCAGAAAAGTTTCATCACCAATTTACAAACCTTGCCGGTAATTGACGCAGAACTATTCGGCAATGCCTCACTGTCGATGGCCGTACATGAAAACAGCCGCGTTTTAGGCAACATTATTGATAAAGCTTTACTGGCGATACCGGAAGAAAAATTAATTGCCCTGAGGAAAAAGTGGTTTGGTCAGTTAAGCGGCGCCAGTAAAAATATCATCACCACTTCAAGACAACAAAAGGCGTGGCTGGTGAGCCATGACCAGCAAACCTTATATTTACCCGAACTGGGCTTACCGCTCAGCCACAAAACCAGGCAAGGCTACCAGGGAATAGTCCCGGACTTTGTCAATTATTTCAAACAACAACTTGCCGTTAACTGGCATGAGTTTGACAGCGGTGAAAACACCGGCCAGGAAAACCCCGCCCTGGGCAGCGATATCACTATTGCCCACAGCCAGGAAGCTGCAATCATGGCTGACTTTTTGTTTTCCAAGCCCATTACCAGCATGCCGGTGGTGGCCGTAAGCGGTAATCCCCAGCTTATTTATGTGGCAGATTTAAATAAACTCAACACCAAGAGCACGGGCATAGTACAAGGTGCCAGCTATCGGCAGCAAATTGAAACAAGTTATCCCGACCTTGAGCTGGTGCCGTTCGAGTCGATGTCGGACGCGGTGCTGGCGGTGAACCGGGGAGATGTCGATTTGCTGTTATGCCCGCTGGCGCACTGCACTTATATCATGAACGAGTTAGGCACCAATCAGCTGCGTATCATCAATCAAACCGAGATCAAAGACCAACTGCACTTTGCCGTCAGGGCAGACTGGCCTGAGCTGATAGAGATCATCAACAATGTTTTGGCCAATATGCCGCCACAGTTAAAAAATAGTATTTACCAGCGCTGGAGCAGCCGGGAAGATGTTATCGTGAAAGTTGATTATTCCCTTATCTGGTATTTATTGACTGTCGCCCTGGTGATCATTGCTGTTGTGGTGATATGGAACCGAAAAATAGCCAACTATGCGCAGAAAATTGCCAAAGCCCATCAAGAGCTGAAAAATACCCAACAGCAGTTAGTGCAATCAGAAAAAATGGCTTCGTTAGGCACCTTGTCTTCCGGGGTCGCCCATGAAATCAACAATCCAACCAGCTTCACCTATGCCTCGGTTTATATGATGAAAGATGAAATTAAGGAGATCAAAACCTTCCTGACCGAACTTGCCGGCGGTGAAGAAGCCGACCCGAAAGTAATTCAAGCTTTTGAGGAAAAGTTTGCCAAACTGATTGAGTTGACTGAAACCGCCACCGAGGGGACAAAACGCATTAAAACCATAGTAAATAACCTGCGCAGCTTTACCCGCCTCGACAGTGCCGAACACCAAACCACCACCATCACCGAATTAATTGCCACCACGGTAAATTTAGTACGCACCCAATATAACAATATTGAAATTAACACACAGTTTAATGCCGAACCCTTAGTGAACTGTTATCCTTCAAAGCTTGCGCAGGTTTTTATGAACCTGACCGTTAATGCCTGCCAGGCCATTGAAAGCCAAAAGCAGCAGACACCGTTAAGAGGCATGGTGAACATCACCACCAGAGAAGAACAGCGAAAACTGCTGATTTGCTTTAGCGATAACGGCTGCGGCATGGATGAAAAAACTCAGCAGCGTATTTTCGAGCCGTTTTTTACCACCAAAGATGTCGGTAGCGGCACCGGACTGGGTATGTCTATTTCTTTTGGCATTATTGAAGAGCATCAGGGACATTTTGAAATAGACTCAACCCCGGGGCAGGGCAGCAGGATCACCATTTTCTTACCCTTGCCCTAGGTAAAATCTTGATAAATATCAAAGGTAATCCCCCTGAAGGTTGACATATTATGTCTCAAGGCATACCCTATCCGCGATATAATATACCGAGCCGTAATTATATTTTAACAAATTTTTTAAAATTCATTGGATAGGAAGCAAGCATGAAACTAAGAAATATTGCGCTATTAGTGCTGTTATCAGGCGCTGCAACATCGGCGTTAGCAAGTGCCCCACATTGGGAATATAAGGGAAAGCACGGGGCAGAGCATTGGGGAGATTTAACCTCAGATTTTTCCACCTGCAAAAACGGAGTTAATCAGTCTCCGATCGATATTTCATCCACCATAGATGCCATGCTGCCCGAGCTCGATATCAACTATGGCGCCAGTAAAGTTTCACTGGTGAATAACGGCCATACCATACAGGCCAATATTGCCGGGAAAAATACCTTCAAAAATGATGCCGGTCAGTTTGACCTAAAGCAATTTCACTTCCACTCTCCCAGTGAAAATACCATCAACGGCAAGTCATATCCGCTGGAAATGCACTTTGTCCATGCAGATCCCTCCGGCAACCTGGCGGTGATCGGGGTAATGTTTGAGCAGGGCAATGAAAACCAGGCACTATCGGGATTGTGGCAGAAAATGCCGGCAGAAAAAAACACACCAGTGCCTTTAGCGGCCCGTTTTGAAAGCACAGAGCTACTGCCAAAAAATAAAGACTATTTCCGTTTTAACGGTTCATTGACAACACCGCCATGCTCTGAAGGAGTACGCTGGTTCGTGATGCAAGAGCCATTGCAGGCCTCAGATAAGCAAATCGAAAAATTCAGAAAAATGATGCCGGGCGACACCAACCGTCCGCTGCAATCTGTAAATGCACGCGTGGTATTAAGATAGCTTTATCGGGAGTAGATACTCACTTACATCGAATTTTTTGATGGTAAGTGAGAGCCCTCACATGTTGCGGCAGTAAATATGATCTGTTTGCTGCCGCAGCAATATTTTAAAAAATCTGGTGCTCGCGGGCGGCTTTTCTTGCCACGTCGTCACCGCGCAAATCATAGATTTGTGTGGTGGTGATACTGGCATGACCTAAGAGTTTTGAAACAGTTTTAATATCTGTACCGGAAGATAATTGTTTGGTGGCAAAAGTGCGGCGCAGGTCATGGGGCTTAAAGCCGTCGATGTTACCGAGCAAACCGCGATTTTTTAAAATATAATTCACTGCCGGCGGGGTCATGCCGGGCACACTTTGAAGAGACTTTTTATTACTGAGCACGGGATCATCATATTTATTCATCCTGACAAACAAAGCACCAGCTCCGTGTCCTCTTAACTCTTGTAAATATTCCCGTAAATAATCCGCCGTTAATTCAGGGTACCACACCCGGCGCTCTTTACTGCCTTTACCGGTAATAATGATCTCCCGCTGATTGAGATCTATCTGCTCAATATTGATGGCCACCGCTTCCGCCCGACGCAGACCGCACGCAATCATGGTTAAAAATAAAGTAGCGTCGCGCAAGCCGGCAAAAGAATTGTCATCGCAAGCACTCAGGAAATTTTGGATCTCTTCGCTACTGAGCACACGATTGGCGGCCACCTTACTGGCCTTTAAATTTTTCACCAGCTTGATGCGGTCATAATTTTCATGGCTGATCTGCTTTTTCATAAAAGCATGTTTTACCGTCTGACGGATCGCACACAAAATAGTATTGATAGTGGCAGGTGACAAACCAAGCGTTTGAAACCGCTCGCGAATATAAAAAACAACATCACTGTCTAACAACTCCCACCGGAACATCGCATGATCCGCCACGCCAAACAGACGGGCAACATTATTCAAATGCGAACTCATGGTTTCCCGGCTTTGCTTGCTTTCCAGGGAAAGTAAATATTGAAATGAAGCAACATCGGTAAGCTTACGTTCAACTTCTACCATCAGTAGTTGATGTTGATTGTTTTGCTCCCGGAGGATCACTGAGGACATAAGTGGCCTTTGTCTTGTTCTGATTTATTTTCGCGACGACTTGCTTTAAGCACTGTTCATTTGAACAGTAAATCTCGTTAAATATAACCTAGATAATCCAGCGTTACCAGATAAAAACATTCATTACTTACATAAATCATCATTTAAGTAAGTTGAGGTTTTTAAAGGGGTGTGAAGTTGATGGGAATGAGTATTTATGTAAAATATTTTGGGTGTTTAGTTGAGAAGCTGTTTTATAATACATTAGGTACATTATTGAAATATATAGTTTTCTCAATATGCTACTGAAATAGGAGGGTTACCCTAGCTTAAATAATTATCAAGGAGGACTGTTGTAATAGAGAACCAAACAAAAACATTAATATCAACCGCTTAAATCCTTCATTCTTGCTAAGAACTTACCAGGGCTAGTATGTATGTGTGAAAGTAATTCAAAGGCATCTTTTTCCAATATAACTCTATGGTGGAGCGCTGCAGGTATAAAATTTTCCTTTTGACTCAAGTCGCCAATAATTATAACGCGATTGAGGTAATGTGCAGATGCTAAAGCATCTAACTCCTGTTGGACTGCATCAACTTCGTCAACTTTTACTAGTATAACTGCGGAATGATCAATAAGCTCTTTTACTACATTTAGCCAATCATCATCAGATTGTAATCTGAGAGACCAGGTATTTGTGAGAGCCAATTTTTCAATAGCCGCGGAAAAATCTTCCATTGTATTTGTTGGTGAGTCTGAAAGAGCAACCGTATCATGCAATAATGAAATCCATTTAATTCGGGATATATTTCTAATTTTTTTAAACAAGATGTGAGAATCTAAACTTGAACTTCCCATATATAAAGCTATGGGAAAGTTCATTTTGAAACATACCATTATAAATGTAGCAATGAATAGACTAGCGAAAGCGAAACTAATCAGTGGGGTCCAATAGAGGAGAGCAATAAACACTATTATTAAGAGATAGGGACGATATGACCACCCTTCTCCTGATTTAGTATATAAAAAGCGATACCAACGATAAAACCAGATTTGCCTGATAGTATTGTGGAATTTAGAGCCTAAATTACTATAGTTTCCTACTCTATTTTGTGATTCATTATAACCATGTATATTGCCAGGATGGACTGATATTTCACGTATGACACCATGAATTGTATGAGCTATAACTAGAATTGATATTGAAAAGAATAAAGCTGCTGTTGCACCTTCCCACGCATAATATTTTATCAAGACTACCCAAATCATAAATAAGACTATTAAATAAAGCCATAGGTAGCCATTGAAGTCTTTGTTTAAACTGATTTGGTTAAAGTCGTATTCATCTACTTTCGATTGTGCTTTTAGCCACTTATCAACACCATCCTTGCCAAATTTCACGCCAAGATTCAAAAAAGTTCTCAATAGCAATGCTTTTATCCAATTATTTATCATAACAGACCCACTAAATTTTCGTGTCATCATTTAACTATTTGGTTATGATCGTCATGTATAATTATTGTAAATTGCCAGCTTCTTTTAACTATAGACAGGGTAAATGTATTTAACAGCAAAGCTGCTAGTAAATAAGCGTGAGCTTATATGATCAACTTTACCACTTTTAGGAGCAAACTTTAGCTGTCAAAATAGTTGGGCAGCCGTAAATTAGCTCTGAGATATTGAAAAATATGCAAGACTAAGGCAGTTTTTTTGTCCCTTTTAGAACAAAAAAACAACCTTTCAAATTTACCTAAAAAAAGACCAATTCACTATTGATTTCCCCGTAAATTGGTCTTTCCTTAATAATGCTATCCAAGTCCAAAAGGAAAGCACCTATTGCAACACTCCCACCAATGAACTGCTGCAATAACAACCGTTACTACTAAAGCAAACGTAGTAACTTAAGTCGCAACCCCCGAGTGCTAGAGACACCCAGAGGTTGCTAACCACCACGAACTTCTCAAGGAGTACGTAATGGCTAAATATCATCATACGCCAGAGCCTGCCTCGGCAAAAGTAAAATATCCCATTTATCGGCAACTTACCGTACAGGAAACGGTTTGCAATACTGCGTCGAAAACCCGTGGCATAGGGATTAACTATGTGCCCGTCAAGCTGGAGCCTTGTGTAGTGCTCAGGGGGAAATGGCTGCACCTGGCCGGTTTCCCTACAGGGCAAAAGGTCAGTATTGTTGTCAACCAGGCGGAGCTAGTTATCAGGCCGAAACAGTCGGAGCTAAGCCAGGCTGTTGAAAACTAACCCCGTGCTTTATTGAAAAGCCATAAGGTAAGCTGCTGTATTTTAAACAGGTACAGCAGCTTTATCATGACTGCAGCGATCGGTTCAGAGCAGTCCAACATATAATGCATTGGTCAGATGTTTACGGTAAATACTCAATTCGGCATGTGGGGGCAAATTGGCGTTAAAGGCATGAATTAGTTTGGCTGATGTTTTTTGATGGCTGTTTGTTTATTGAACTAAATAATTGCTTTGATTAATTTAACAACGTAACATTTTAAAAATAACTAGCAAGGAAAAGCTAATGTCTGACTATATGGAGCCTAGTTCTTCGTGTTTCCGTTTTCGTCCCTGCCTTGCCTATTTGCTTTATCCGTATTCAGTCTGGGAGCCGATGTGTTTGGTTGGTTTAAGAAAAAAGAAGCCTACCTTAGTCCTGAAGTTAAAGGGGTAGTGACAGAAAACGGCCAGCCCGTTGCCAATATTCAAGTGTCTCGTTTATTAATTTATGTAGATGAGGTTGAGCGTATTGACCATGTAAAAACTGATGATAAAGGGCAATTTTACTTCCCCGAGAAAACCATAATGTCTCGTATTGCTGTTAATGAACTGGCTGAGCAGCGAGTGTCTCAAGATATCTATATTGAACGAGATAAGCAAACTTATACCCTTTGGGGGGCTGACCAAACGACTTTCAAAGAAGTACCAGAGTACAGTAAGAAACTGTCATCCTTAAATTGTGACTTAACCAATAAGTTAGTCATGTTCGAATTTGCTCACTATAACCCAAACCGTAAAAATATGGCCTCCAGTATTTGTCGATGGCAAGAAGATTATCAGCCATTTTTATTGCATGACGGGGATAAAAAATATTATGTCAATGACGGGGATTTAAATAATTTAACCGAACGAAAAACCGATATGGAAGGATACTAACCATGAATGAAACGCTTTTCTCTGCAACAGCACAGAAGTTTCAATCGTGAATTACATAGCGATTTTATAAAACGCGCAATGCGAGACATCCACAAACCTGCATTTATCCATCAAATACCCCTAAATAGTTTAATAACACCAATAAAACACAGGCAAAACTTGAACTCATGAAAAGCCAGTAAAAACAGCACCTAGAATTTGGTCAAATTTACTCGTATTTTCAAATAGTAAGTCTGAATTGGCGTAAAGGTAAGAAAGCGGGCCTTTTTCTAATTTCCGACTCAAACGGCGGGGTGTTGCCTGTGCTGATGCAACATTAATAATATCCCAGCCACTGGCGTACTCCATACCCAAAGAATTTTTGTTTTTGGTTTTTTCCTTAATTTTCTTACTGTTACTTGTCCAAATAGCACATATAAAACACAAGACAAGAGTATAAATAAGAAGTCAAAAGCTAATAACTTTGAAAATGTACTCATAGTCTTATATTCCTAAAGTATTTATTATAGCGTCGTACCAGTTGCCGCTAGTTTGTTGAAGTGTGTAATTTGCCCCTAGTGATGCTCCGGCAACTGCGCCTACCACCAGAATACCGCCGATAATTAATCCTACCCAGCCTATGGGAGTCGCTGTGATTAAAAAACCAAGCCCATAACTGCCTGCATTAATCATCATAGTTCCGGCAGCTGCACTTGCTATAAAACTGGTGGATTCTATAAAAAGTTGCTTGTGCCAGTTGCCACCGGCTCTATGGGTATTTTGAATATTACCAAGGCGACTCGTAAAGTCGATCACTGCCAGACCGTTACCCAAGAACTTGGTATATTTGGCAAATTGAGCTATTTCGCTGGCTTGTGCCTGATTGGTAACGTCAAGCTTAGTGACATTTCGGCTGCATCGATGATACTTTTTCCTCTTTCCTGGTTGCTCAAAGCGGTGCCTTGTTCTGATTAATTATTCTGCTCGAACCTTTTTTAAGGTGAGAGATTTTCCGTAGTGATGGCACTGGTATGAATGTGGTGGCATCGCATTAGTTTCTGATTATATTATCGGTCGTGTTGCTACTAACAATGTTGCGATAACCTAGGCCTGATTATCATATTAAAAGCTCTTCAATATTGAGTTCCAAGTATGTGCAGACCGAAAACATCTCGGTGAAATCATGGTTGGCAGTGATGAATATTAAACATCCGGAACAAATTTCAAATGATAAAAGTATTCCTGCTGATCTACAGAATTAGTCTTTACTACCCGGTTAAAGACAGGCTTTCACGAGTAAGTTATCTCGTACTTACATTTATCGATTGAGGCTTATGCTATGAAAGTAATACTCAGTTTTATAATATTCATGTCATTATTGTTTCAGGGAGAATTACAGGCCAGTAACAGGGATGCGAGCGACCAAATATGGAAAGACTTCCGCAATATTTTTCCTTATTCATTTCAGGGGATTGCCGCGGAAAAACTGAGCGGGAATGAGTATGTTATCATAGCTTCAGAGCCCCCTCCTCATGTCACCCCGGAAGACTTGGAAACTCTGCTCCCAAACGCTTCCTATAAAAAGCATACTGTTGGTTATAAGGGCTGGGTTATGGATGCCGTAGCTCAGCTTGAACTTACCGATATCAAATATGTTGAACTGATACAGGATCTTCATAAGCTTTACTATGACACGACATATAAAGCCCATGTGATTGATATTGCAAACAGCATCGAACAAAAAAAAGAAACTCCTCAATTAGATTATGAATTTTTCCCAGGCGAGCTTGAGATGTGGTTAAACTCAGGTATGACCAAGGGCGGATATTTTTTTAAATCACTCACGACTGCACAATCGCAAGCTATTTCAGATATTGACCTTGATTACGTAGATGTATTTCATAGTTCACCTTATGGTATGGTAGGGCTTTGGATGCCTGATAATACCGAATTGTCATGTTGTAGAGCCCAACTCAGGCAATTTGCTGTGGACAGCGATTTGATTATTGGTGCTATCAGAAACCAGAGTGGTTTTATACTGCTTGCGCGTGCTCGCCAAGTGTCATTAGAAGCTTTACCTCCATTACGGGCGGAAACGATCTTGCAGTTAAGTCAGGTACGTAGTAATGAGTTGATGCAGACCATAAATCCGGCGACACTCAGTAGTTTTGTTGTCGGTGGCGATAATAACATAGAGCGTTGGGAGCTTAATATTTTAAGCCCCGAGTTAGACAATACAGAATTTGGCATGCTACTCACTATTGCCGATGTATTGCTAAAAAGCTGGTCTTTAAATGGCCTTAATGCTGTGTATGGCTTTCGTGACTATCCCGCCCCCAAATCCTGGGCATTTAAGGAAAATTTAATCACACTTCTTAACGCCGATTCACTTATCTTTAACTATGACTCGGAAGCTGCAGGTTACATTGCCAAAACGGATAACGGGCATACACTGTACGGAGTTAACCGTACAGGTGTGCTTCCCTTGGCATATTTACCGGATGAATTAATTGTTGATGGTACCATGCCTCCTAAAGTGCAAAAAGCTGAGCTTGATGGCTTTGATTGGTTTGCCAAGCAGCAAGATCCATATCTGGTCAGGGTTGTTCAATATACTGCAATATTACAAGCTTTCAGGGCTTGCAGAGAGATAGGGGAAGACTTTGCATCAAGAAAACTACTAGAAAAAGGCCCGTTGATGCAGAGCTATCGCATGATCATTGAGTCTATATTAAAGAAAATCACACAGCTTGATAAAAAGCAATTGATGACACTGGCTGACAACATAGCCGATAACCCACATAATTGGAAACTCTTTAAGCTAGAAGCATTATCTTATAGACCGGGCATATCTCAAGAAAGTTTAAATTCCCGTTACCAGGAGTTTTTAACAGCTTTCAAGCCCAGGTTGTTATTTGATTTACAAAAAATCCAGCGAAGTGCAAAAGGTTTCGAGGCTGCCTGGTCGCAAAGGCTGACCAATGCTCGCTACCTGACTGATGAGGAGACCCAAAATATCTTAGAGTTTGTACGGTCGGGTTTGCCTAAAAGTCAATGGCCGCACTTTCAGGAAAAAAATCTATCTTTGGGAGAGATAGAAACCGTGAGGGGTTTACAATCTACTTTTTTATCACTCTCTAGTGCATTAAGGTTGGATAATTATCTTGCAGCACATCAATCCAAACAAAGTAAATACAGCTGGATACACACGCCCGTCTTGATTTACGACCTGAATAAAGGGATATTGGCTAACTCACAGGGCGGTCACAACCTCAAAACATTTACTGAACGCATCACTGCTTCACCTCTAATGACTCGGGGAAAAATTGAAAGAGGGAGTAACGGTGTCTGGAAAGTACATACTGATGACCTTTCGAAAGTGAGATTTTTGGGGCGGGGTAGAGAGCCTGTATTAATGGCTTCTGCTCCTAAGCCGGTAAGTTTGGCGACAAAATTTTCACTGAATGAGAGTTTTCATTTTTGGGACTCGAAATTTTGGCGGGGCCATACCCGTGCTGTATTGTCTGCCCGGGAAAAAACGTTAGTCCAAGATATCTTTGCCCAGCAGCCAGGTGTTCTGGCGGTTATTCGTAGGAGTGACGGTACGTATCTGATAGATAATGGCAAATTTGTTACAGTAAAACATACCCAGCGGGAGTTAATTGATAGTGTTCAGGATTTGGCAGGAGGTAGAGCCAGATATAATGTGATTACTGCGGGGTTCAAACCCAATGAAGTTGACGGTCTGGTTTATTCTTTAGCTTCGCGTCGAGCTCCCCCGGGAAAAACAGGTCATTTTCGTATAAATCGAGGCGGGCGTGACCCATACCTTTTTAAACTCATTGATGAGCCGTTTTCGCCGAAAAAATTAGATGCAAACTCTGCAAAAGTTAGTCGGTTTAAACCTAAGGCGGGCTCGCTATATGGAGAAGTTGTGTTTCAGGTGAAAGGGCTTCAAGGTCAGCAACGAAACATAAAGTTCTTCGCAAATGCCTACAATAAAATCGTCAAAGCGACTTATTGGACAAAGAAAAAAATATCTGGTTGGTTTAAAAATTCAGTGCAGGAATCTCAAACTGCTTTTGAGTTGAAGCAGAGTCTTACCGAGAAGCTGCGTAATGATTTAAAAGAAACCTTTCCTGGACATAATTTTAAAGATGCCAATATAAAAATCTATATCCCAAGTGAGTTGAGTGGCGAGTACATAACAGAGAAGATAATGAAAGTCCGGGAGGAGTTGTCATCATGACATTAAATGCAGGCAAGCATACTTCCCTAAAGGATTGTACGCTTTGTTTTGGGGTCCCACTGAATAAAGGTGAATATTACGATGCCGCGGATGCGGCACGCTTTGACTGGATTCCAAGCCGCTGTAATGAAATAAGCCAAGTGTATAATATTAGTTATGAACAGGCAGTTGAAAAAGATTGGCGTGATTATCTAGCAAGCGGCATATGTGACATCCTTAATGCCCTTGCTGATACTGCGGAGGCTTTACAGATTGACGTCCGAAGAAATGCAGGTTTGCGAGATGTTCATTATTCGTTACAACATCAAGAAGTAACTATTTTGATTGCTCATTGGCGATCCAGGAACTTTGAGGTTGAAGATATCTTCGATTCTGAGCAGATCATTTGTTTGGCAGATAAAGAGTCTGATTGGACGTATCAAGAAATAAAATATGCACTTAAACGTTATAAAAAACACGCTATAGCCGATACCAGGAACTGGGTGAAAGAATCTTTGTCGTTTTTAGTAGACCGGACTAGGACAAAAAGAGAGAAGCTGGAAAATAATCGATGTTCATTATTTTCCTTTTTTGATACTTCTCCGGATATCGGACGACCATGGCTGGAATATGTGTTGGGAGCTAAATTGCGTCAAGGAGAATCAATGGAGCTTCGCGATAAGATGCATACTGCGGAGTCTATCTGGAAGCTAATTCCTAATGATAAGCACCATATTCTTGATCTTTCCTCCTGTAATGCCACGGAGTTAACACAAATTATTTCTGTTGAGCGGCGATTGTGTCATGCGATTGCTCCTTTTCATACTAAGCATCCACAGCTGGCAGGGCATCTGATAGGCAAGACAATCAATCACTTGAAAGATTGCTCATATTTGGACGCCCGCAGAAAAGCATTGGATGAGATAAAGGTATTGATGGATCTGTGACAAATAGACAGGAGAATGAAACCTATGAATCAATCGAAAACAACAATACCTCCTGATGTAAATGCGTTGCTTGATAAATGGATATCAAATTCTGAAAAATACTCAGCAGCCCATAAGGTTGAGGCAAGCACTCTTAAAAAGCGGCATAGCTTGTTAGGCACATCAAGTATGATATTAATCGCTATTGTTGGTACAAATATTTTCACTGATATTCAGCAAGTGGCTACAACACCCGAATTAAAATGGCTGTTGGCATTTTTAAGCATGGTGGCATCGATATTTGCAGCATTGGTCACTTTTTATAACTTTTCTGAACGGTCGGCAAGCCACCAGTCAGCATCAAAAGAATATGATGACATTGTTTGCCAGTTAGAAATTTTAAAAACATCTGTTATGGCTATGAAGCCCATTGATTGGCGAAATAACTTAACTGCATATAGCCATCATATAGAGGCAATAGGCCGTCGTGTTGAGCTGCCGAGTTCAATGGTGATACATAAAAAGCTTGCTCATAAGCCGAGAGATTTTTCTCTTGGCTCAGGAAAAGGAACAAGAATTATTGTTGAACGAATTCCCAGGGAAGGTTACGTTGAGGAACTTAAGCAGGTATTTATTGCCAGCTGTAATCGGTAAGTAAAATAGTGTTACGGCTAGATCTGTCCTGAATTTTGGTGCCAGAGTTTAAAATAAACATTGAACTCTGGCCCTTACCTATTGATGTTTCTTTTATTTTTATTAAATAAAGCCTGCCTTAGGTAAATTTTTTACGTATGCTTTCGTAATACTTTTGCCTTTTTCTGTGGGGAGCGAATATATCTGGACAGCCATTCAAATTTTCCTTAAAAAAGACAAATTCACTATTGATTTTCCAGAAAATAGCTCTTTCCTTAATAATGCTATCCAAGTCCAAAAGAAAAGCGCTTATAGCAGCACTTCCATGAATGAACTGCTGCTATAACAGGCGTTACTACCAAAGAAAATATAGTAACTTAAGTCGCAACCCTTGAGTGCTAGAGACACCATGGCATAGGGATTAACTATGTGCCCGTCAAGCTGGAGCCTCGTGTAGTGCTCAAAGGGAAATGGCTGCGCCTGGCCGGTTTCCCTGCCAGGCAAAAGGTCAGTATTGTTGTCAATCAGGCGGAGTTCGTTATTAAACCGAAACAAGCGGAGCCAAGCCTGGCTGTTAAAAACTAACCCCGTGCTTTATTGAAAAGTCATAAGTTAAGTTGCTGTATCTTATATCATGAGAGGAATAGCTCACTTGGCTTTGTTCAACACCTAATACACAGGCGCACGCTTACTATAAAGCTTATCCGCTGAGCATTAGAGTTGATGATAAATACACTCTATAAAACCACCAAAATGCGATAGATAGGGTATTTTAGATAAAACTGATATTTTCACATAGCCATAAACATGGCGCGATTAATAATTGCTATCCAGCTTCAATAGTCATAATTTAAAGAAGTAAATTATTGCCCCAGCCCCCCAGAATATTACATTGTTCAACATGAATAAATAGAAGCCGAATGTAAATAAACGCCGGGCCTTCTTAGGAACTTGATCCCTTTTCTCTAATAGATTAATTCGTTTAGCATACCAGTCATTAAAAAATACCGGGCCATAATGTAAACAGCCCTGACCTGCCAAAAGCAAGTTTAAAGAAAAATATCGACGACCATCCTCCAGGATATCCTCAACCTGGGGTAGCCATTTTAATTTCAAGTAAAAAACAAAACCGATCCAAACAAGAAAACTAAGCGCGCTAACACAAATAACAATAAACATTATCCAACTTAATAATTCAGCATTCATAATGACTTCACTTCATATAATTTATTACCAGCCCATTCACCTAGCATACCTCCGGCGTATCCCCCTGCGCTCCCGCCACTGGCACCAGCAACTACAGAACACCAAAAGAAACTTGTACCGCCGGAGGGTAAACTAAACACTAATGTACAGGTGCCCCAAGCTGCCAAATATCCCCCAGCCAGACCGCCTAAAATATTAAGCCCCGCTTTGCCCGACTCGGTATGTTTTGTCTTACTACACGTTGCATCATCACCTTCGATGCAAGCTTTACGGATATTGATACTGGCATCTAAACCCGTTAATGCCATACCAACATAACCCACTCGCTTTAGGTTTTGGGCCATTTTAGTCACGGCTTCATGATTTCGGGCAAACTCAGGTATAGTTTCAGCAATCCCGCCTAGCTTCTTCCACTGTCGGATGGTACTTTTAGAACTTAGTCCAAGATTACGGCGAATATCACCAGAAACAAGTCTTCCGCTAATTTCAGGTTGCGCTACCCGAGCCAAGGCCGCGTCTAAGCTAGCAAAGTGCATTTTTCGCCGTTGAAAAAAGATTTGATTATTCAAATTTCCCTGTCGGTTATAGCTAGTAACATAAGTTTCTTCTATATCCTTCAAAATAAGTTCCACTTGCTTTACATGAGCAGTCCATGAGGTATTTGCAACCCCAAGTAGTAATCCAGAATAGGTACCAATACTAGACAGCAGATCATAACGTTTTGCTAATAACTCCCTTTCTGAATTTGAGAGTTGTAGCAAAGTGAGATCCACTTGTTCAGCAACGGTTAAAAACGCTTGCTCTTCTATCGTGCATTGAGTGGCATCAGCGGGAGAAAGCAGTACCAGCTGTCCGGGCCAAACTTCGCCGTTTTTAATATGAGAATTAACTAGCTTAAAATGCTCAAAAACTATTGGCTTGGGAAAGTCATAGAGGATCATGATCAGCTGATCCACCGGCATTGATTTCTCAACAATATGAATCGCGTAATCTTCAGGGATAGGCGTGGGGGCCAAGTTTGCAGTAGTCATCCTTCATTCCTTTGATTGTAGACTTCAATGTTTTTGATTCTGCTAGCGATGTAACTCACATAGAATAGCGTATAAATAAGCAATGTGGGATATCCGCAACTGTCTTTATTTCCCGTTATTTTTCTGGCAGTGAAGCTCGCTGTGGCCCAGGCTCGGTGTTCTCAAATTTTGCTTTTCGGAGTAAGTAAGCAGCGGATAGCCATTAATTGGCAAGAAGGTAAATTTTGGATGTCCATGTTTGATCGGCGGCTTTTTCCTAAAATCATTGAGTTGGCCGATAAGTTAACTCGTCACAAACTGAGGTAAAACTAAAACCTATAATTCATTTCTAATAATACTTGTCGCCCAGGCTGCGGATAGTCATCAGCAATGCTACCGTTACTTGGCTCTCTTGCTTCAGTATCCAAAGCATTGTTAATAATAATGGCCGCGTCTACTCCTTTAATAATGTCTGTAAGCTGCAACTTACTAGTGATCCATGTATAACTTGCTAACTTGTCTCGTGTATCAGTTATTGCCCGTACTCGATTACCAACCCATTTAGCATTAAGGTTCCATGACCAATTACCTGAAGGTTGCCAAGCAATGCCTAAATAGGCCATGTTTCTCGGTATATCAGGTGTATCAACGCTTGCTTCATTTTCTGATTGAACAACAGAGTAATTAGCATCTAAAGAAACATTATTATATGGCTTCCATTTAAATGATAATTCAGCTCCCTTTCCCTTTAGCTCGCCAATATTTTGCGCTACATTGCCTCTTTGTTCTTCATCAAAAACAAACTTAACTAAGTCTCTCGCGTGATATTTATAGAAACTGGCTGATATCAGCATATTCTCGTTAACGAAATATTCTAAGCCCATGCCTGTTTCGAGCGTTTCTACTTTTTCAGACTGTAAGGATGAGTTACCAAGACCTACAGGGTTATTTTGTGAGTATAATTGTGCAATTGAAGGTGCTTTTATTGCAGTGCCGGCAAAAAACTTCATCGTCAAGGCATCACTAGTTTGCCAAATTAATCCTAACCTTGGGTTTGTCCTGGCTCCGAAATCTGAATAATTATCATACCTTGCTCCCAGGGTGAATTGTAAATTAGGCTGTACCTGCCACTCATCTTGAATAGATAAATAATAGAAATTTCTCTTAACATTAGGTAAATAAACATAAGGCGTACCGCTAACATCGGTTAAACGACCGGTTACCACGGTTTCAGTTCCTAAAAGTACACTCGGGCCAAAGTTTTTACGTTCAGTGGCATTAAACTTTAAGCGCTCATAACCCGTTTCCCAGCGAAATAAGTGGTTTTCATTAATATTAAACAAATGGGTTAGCCGGTATGCTGTTACATTCCCTCCCGATGATGGCGTACCTATATAACCATCACTAAATAAAGCCACAGTTGTCGGAGTCGAAAAATCCAGGTTACCGTCAGCCCCAATCGGTAACACGCTGCCTGCCGGGAATACATTTAAGTACGACTGATTCCATTGGTTTTTATAACTAAATGTTGCAATTAAATTGCTGTCAACATAATCGCTTAAGTCATATTTGGCCAAATACTGATTATGCTTTGTTGAAGCACTCCCTTTTGAATCCAAAGCTTGTGCAATTCCTCCTCCTAAACCCATATCAAAGTTTCGCCAAGTGAAGTAATTTAAACTTAACTTATGCCAACGCCACTTTGCCATTGCACTCATTACTTCATAGTGTTCGTCAATTGGCCCTGGAGCTTGTGATGCACTCGTAGCAAAAATACTGTCAAAAACCGATTGCAAATCAGTGTTAATAATTCTTTTGGGGTCATCATTTGACTTGCTGTAATCAAATGATAATTGTAAATGGCCATTACCTATGAACAATTCATGCTTAGCAAACAGATCATAGCTATCAAAACTACCAATGCGTCCGCCAACGTTTGTCTTCATCTCATTTTGTTGATAGGAGACCAAATTAATAATACCTGCAAAGGCATCCGCACCATAAACGGCTGAACCAGGCCCTTTTATTACCTCAATTTGTTTGAAACTTGTAAGTGGTAAATGAAAACCGTTGGCAATACCACTACTTTGCATGTTGTAAAAAGGCTCACCATCTATCAGTATTTTAACTTGAGAAGAGTAATCTCCGGACAAACCACGGATTATGAATTGTTTATGATTATATTGGATCTGTGATTCACTGACATGCACGCCTGGCACACTTATTAAGACATCTGACAGAGTACGCGCTCCACGAGCTTGCAATTCGTCATTAGTGATAATAGTTACTGTTGCCGGAGCTTTGCTTGTTTTCTGCTTAAACCCTGAGGCGGCATAAACGACAGATATTTTTGATAGTTCTTCAAGTGACATATTAAAAAGTAACTTTGTTTCTTCGGCATAAAGAGCAGGAGCCACAACAAGCCAAATAATACAAAAAAACATTCTTGTTATAGTCATATTGATAATGACCACCGCTAAACTTTAGGTTAGCTTTAAGTTTAAGAGCTATCTGGTTATTAGCTAGGCTAATTCAACATGCAAGTGCACCAAAACCCATGAGATATTATTAATTAAAACTCTTCCGAATTAAAAAAGGTTATGTGGATGGCAAATAAAAAACACTTAAATACCCTTAAATGCTAAGCGATTATATGAAGATGGTGTTGAGGTGATCCGCATAACTTCAGCCCGAAGAGCAAATAAGAATGAACGTAGAATGTATGAAAAAGGACATTTTCAGCATTGGTTTAAGAAAAAAGAAGACTATCTTAGCCTGAAGTTGAAGGGCTAGAGAAAGAAAACGGCCAGCCCGTTGCCCGGCTCAAAGCCAGGCATAACCTAGACGATACGAGAAGTGCCACTGCCTGAAGCTGCATCCATATGCGCAGAAAATAGTTCAACGACTTCTTTAACCGCTGGCATCAGCAATGTTTCCGGTTTTACTAAACAGTTGCATTGCCATAAAACGTCGACTGGAAAATTAACTTTAACCAAATCACCATTTGCTATTTCGTCCCGAAACAAAGATTCCAGGCCAATGGTAATAAAATCAGAATCAGAGATGATGGTTTTCGCCATTGAATAATTGTCGCAACGAATATCAGGCAAAATCTCCGCATCCTTTACAAAATCAAGCAATTCACTTCCCATTTTACGGGGTAGATGGGGAGCAATAATGCGGTATTGTTTTATTTTTTGCAGGGGGACTTGATTATACTGGCAAAGGTCGTGTCCGGAACGAACCATAAAAACGAGTTTTTCCGACATGGTTAACGGGGCAGTAAAATCTCCGGCTAATTCGTCTGTCAGGAAAGGTCCAATCGCTATATCTATCTGGCTATTTTGTAACTGATTAATCAGCACTTCGGGGGATTCTGTAATCACTGAAACTTTGAACTGATATTCTTTTTTGGCAAAGTCGAGTAGCATCTTAGGCAGGATTAACTGCTCCACTATTGGCCCGACGCCAATGCGAATACGACCACCGACCATATTAGCCATTAATTCCAAATGACGCTGGATAATTTGCAGTTGCGTTTCTAAATTCTCTCCTTCTTTTAGTAAAAACTTGGCAGCTTGGGTCGGCACCATACCGACACTATTACGATTGAACAAACTCAATGCGAGTTTTTGTTCAAGGCGGCTGACTTTTTTGCTTAAGGTTGGCTGCGACATATGTAAAACTTCTGCAGCACGGTTAATGCTACCAACTTCATTGATAACTTTAATTAGACGAATGTCTGATATATCTATCATGGTTGCCCCAAAAAGCGAGTAAACTCGTTAGCATTATGTTCATTCTTAACAATTAACCTTAGCTAACGTAAGTGAGAGCATAATTCACAAGTGATAATTTGATACGGTAATATTTATTCATTTTTAATTGCATTAACAATCAAAAATCTGGGGTTAATCAGGCTCTGACAAGCCTGTGAAATATCTTTAACCCTTTGTAAAAATGGCCTGATAAACACAGTCGCAAAATATAATTTGCCCACTGCAATTTATACTTTGGAAAATAACTACTGACGCTTGACCACCGGTGCTACTTATATTTTTTGTATTCATGCAGGCACCAATGGGTTAGGGCATCAACGTATTCCTCACCCGCATCTTCAGATGAAAAATGGGACGCATTTTCAAAAATAACCACTTTGTTATTGGGAATTGCCTTGGATAAGACATCTGCGTTTTCTACTAAAACAAACGGATCTTGTTTGCCCCAGGTGATAAGAGTAGGGACTTTGATATCTTTCAATCTTTTTTCAATCCAAGGTAGTTCGGTTGAATAAGTCGCAAAGAAACTAATAGAGCTTCGATGGCTTGCATCGTTATGAGTAATGTCATAGTACTCTTTGATCGCCCGCCTGGAGGGACGGTACCGGTAGTATCCTTCTTTAACTGCCGTTAAAAAATTAGTCTTCATAACTGACTTTTTATTTAAGCCTTTTGCTAGCCACCTGACAAAACCAAACTTAATCACGGCCATCAAAATAGGAGACAGCTTGGGCGGATAAGTGCCGGGGCCATCAAAAATATTGATACTTTCAAAACGTTTCGGGTGATTAATTACTGCTGACAGTGTAATAGGCACGCCAACATCAGGCCCCACCAGATGTGCTTTTTGAATCTTAAAGTGATCCAATACCCGGATGATCACTTGCCCCAGGTTGCTAGGTGACATATCGCTTTCTTTGGCTTTAGATAAGCCGAAACCGGGTATGTCAAAGGCAATCACATTAAAGTGGGCGGAAAACTTTTCTAAAGATGACTCCCACATGCGAATACTTTGAGGCAAACCATTTAGGAGTACAAGAGTCGGGGCATCCTGCTTTTCTTTGTATAGGTATCGTATATCAAAACCTCCAACTTTAATAAAACGGGGTTCAAATGCATCTAATGCCGGTTCGCGCTTATTGGATGAATAATTGTTCAGTGCTTTGTTGAGTAATGCCTGGCTCATATTGCTGCCTTATAAACTTTTTCAAAGGAAGACAAAGATTAATCCGTTACTTTGCTATTGATATTGAATATTGGTTACTAATATATACTAAGGTACAGTATTGATTGTTGAATCACAATAAGGCACTATATTGGTGCTTAGTTACCTTTTAGTAACCCATGAGAGAGGCGATATGGCTGAGAGTAATAAAACGGGAAAAAGAATCTTTTTACAAAGTGAGGACTGCCCCATTCGTAATGTCGTTGCTCAAATAGGCGATAAGTGGTCGATATTGATTATATTTAGCCTGGCTGATGGCCCTGATCGCTTCAATTCTCTGAAATCCAGAATTGAGGGGATATCACAGCGCATGCTAACGCAAACCTTACGGGACCTGGAAAGGGATGGATTTGTAAAACGTACTGTCTACCCTGAAGTTCCGGTTAAGGTGGAATATGAATTAACCGAGCTTGGAAGAGGGTTATGCAAGTCTGTTTGGGGACTTGTATCCTGGGCGAATACGCACCATGACGAGATTAAAGCGGCACGCCGCAATTACGATAACAAACCATAAACAGCCGGCACGGTTTTTATTGGCGCTTAGGTGATGCGCCCGATAAAAGCCGTGAGCCGCTCCCTAGGTGTTTACAAATAAATCATCTTCACATCCTACATGTGCAAATACATTTTAGAATAACAGGCTTAATTAACTCTTAAGAACGCCGGGAAACATCCGTTTAACCGCGATTTAAAAAGCCCTATGAATAATCTTTGTACCCCCTGCTAAAACTTATAATTACTACCGTTAAGCATAATTCTATAAGCTTGTTAACAAACTGAGAGGTTTAATTGTTAGGACGCGAAAGTAAGCGCAGTTAAAAGATCTTTGCCGCTAAAATCAGTCACAACCCTGTTCAGCAAATGTGGTACTCGTTGGAAAAAACCTCTGCACCTTCTTTTAGTCAATAACGGTTTCAATGCTTGCTATTGCAAGCATACGACCTGTTTTTAATTTTGACGCACACATCTATGTTAAGAGGTTTTTGCGTGAACATCAGATTTAACTTAATCAACAATATACCCGTTAAATTAACAAGAAGAATGATCAAATGCTTAGTCGGCGTTTCACTGGCGATGACATTTACTTCTGGTCAATCCGTTTTAGCATTTGACAATACCCTCTATGGAACTGACGCAGGTGCTTCAATAACCACAGGTGAAAGTAATACGCTGATTGGAGCCAGCGCGGGGAAATCCATTACTTATAGCGACTACAACACCTTTATTGGTGACCAGGCAGGAATGACTAATCTTGCCGGCAAAGATAATATTTTTTTCGGATATCAGTCTGGGCAAGTTAATTACAATTGCAGTGACAACACTTTCGTTGGCTATCAAACAGGATTAGTCAATTGTCCGAGTGGTAGCGGCAATGACAATAGCTTTTTGGGTTATCAGTCTGGTTACAGTAATACTACCGGAAGTGACAATACTTTTTTCGGTTATAAAGCCGGCTATGGCAATACAACGGGCTCTAATAACGTAAGTTTTGGCTATCAAGCCGGAGAAGGCCTCACCGTGTCCGATGAAAATACAGCGGTTGGTCGAGGTACGCTAAGTGCTGAAACACAGACAGGTTACGGTAACTCTGTATTAGGCCACTGGTCTGGCGGCAGTATTACCAGCGGCGTTCATAACACTTTAATCGGCCATGACATAAACCAGGTGAGTGAAGGCAACTTCAATACCTTAATTGGTTTTGAAAGCGGCGAATTTAATGAGCATGTTGATTACAACACATTTGTTGGTGCGCAAGCGGGCTGGAATAGCAATCGCAATATTAATAACGACAATGCCAGCCGAAATACTTTTTTTGGTGCCAGTGCAGGAGAAGATAACAGGAGCGGGGCGGACAACCTGGTTATTGGTACCGGCGCCAACATTATGAATACAGGTCTCGATCGTGGAGTAATAGTTGGTGCTCTTAGCAAAGCATATGCAGATGAAACCGTCCTGGTTGGTGCTGATCTCTACGCCGACGGAAAAGGCGCTATTGTATTGGGCGCAGGCGGAAGTGGCAGGTATACCGATGCCATCAGTATCGGAAATAATAATTATAGTCGGGCGGCCAATGCTCTACAGCTTGGTGATTCCAGCACGCTAAGCTGGGATGCCGCAAGTGATGTGACTGTTGATTTAGGCGATGTCAATTATCGTTTTAGCGACCTCTTCAGTAGCGCGGTTACCCTAGTTGCCGGTTCGGGCAATGCATCCTCCTGGAATTTTAGTGCCGACGCAGGAGAAGACTATGGTGACAGTTGGCAGTTGCTCGCTGCCGATGGTGGTACTTTCACTATTGCCAATAATATCAGTGGCAGCCAGGTGGAAAAATTAAGTATCAATAGCGGAGGCGATTTAAGCCTTGGCGGCGTGCTCTATCTTAACTCTGATAAACGTTTAAAAAACCACATACTTCCCATTGCTCATGCACTGGCCGATACTTCCCAGGTGCGATCCGTGCTTTATCGGCTACGCGAAGAAAATAATGCCAAGGCCAAACATTTGGGATTAATTGCGCAACAAGTTGAGTCTGTTTTTCCTATGTTAGTGAATACCGACAGTAATGACCGTAAATCGGTTAACTATATCGGCCTGACGCCTGTATTGGTTGAGTCAGTGAAGGAGTTAAATGAAGCCAACCAGTCGCGCCGCCAACGACTGGCACTACTTAAAGCGCGGAAGGCGCGCATCCAAAAATTATTAGTTTCAACGACAACCTCAAGCGCGTCGCAAAAGGGGGATTCATAATGATTTTCCTTAATGGCAAAAAAGACATGACTAAAACTTTAGCGATATCCTTGATCTTGCTACTGTCAAACAATCTCCAGAAAGTACGGGCAGAAAATGTCACTTACGGCACAAATGCGGGTGCCTCTTTGTCTACCGGAGATGAAAATGTGCTGCTCGGAGACAGTGCCGGTGCAGCGATGACATCAACGGATAAAAGTGTTGCCCTTGGTGCAGGTGCCGGTCAAGCAATTGAGAATAGAGACTATTTAGTTATTGCTGGCTATCAAGCTGGCTCTCAGGACACCTATTTTTACAATAGTGTATTCATGGGAACCAGAGCTGGTTTTAGTTTTTCCAGTGGTTATGCTGCTTTATTAGGCTATGAAGCCGGTTATGGTCTCAGTGACAGTGGCAGGCAGGCGATTGCCGGAAGTGGTGCAGGATTTTCCGGCGGTGATTCGAGTGATGATAACGCCTATCTGGGTTATCAGGCAGCCTATAATCTTGCTGGTGAGGATAATATCGCTGTCGGTAGCGGAGCCTTATATGGTAATACTACCGGTGTTGCACCAGCAGCGAGTGTGGCATTAGGATATCGGGCCGCATACGGAATTGGTAAAAATGCCGGCAATGTCGCCATAGGAGAAGGGGCTGGCTATAACCTTGGCAATGGCGGCTACAACACGCTAATCGGTGCGCGTGCAGGTGAAAATGTTCAAGACAATAATAATGAGACCTATGACTATAAAGCCAGCACCATGGTCGGCTCACTGGCTGGGCTAGAGACTCAAAATGGTGCCGAGGCGAATAGTTTTCTAGGGGTTGCTGCCGGTTCGGCCAATCAGACCGGTGATTACAATGTCGTCATTGGCGCTTTCGCCGATTTTGCCGATTGGAGCAGTTATAGCGACAGTCAAAAAGAAACAATCTTTACCTCAGATTTCGGCACGCCCACGGGGTTAACCGCGCTGGATACTGATGCGAGATGGGGGACTTTAGTTGGCGCCTATGGAATGCTATCCGGTGATGTCGCAACAGCGATTGGTTATAGTGCTTCTGCGACTGCCGAACGTGCTTTGGCATTAGGGTCAGGAGCCAGCGCCAGTCATAGCCAGTCTATCGCAATCGGATACGGAGCAAGCAGTCATGGCGACTATATCGCTGTGCTTGGCAATACCAGTACTACAGCATGGCATCCTCATGCAGACGGCGTGACAGCATTGGGGAATAGCAGTTACCGTTTCAGCAACCTGTACAGTCAGGCTGTAAACGTTGTCGCAGATAGTGACAGTAGTGCGCTCGTGACAATCGCCGCAGATGCTGCGGCAGACGCAGGCGACTCCTGGCAATTAAGCGCTGCAGACAACGGTGACTTTTCTTTAAGTAATGATATTAGCGGCAGCCAATCAACCTTGTTTAGTTTAAATAATGGCGGTGACCTGACAGTCACCGGCGATGTTAATGTGCTTTCCGATGCCAATTTCAAAAAAGACATTTCCCCAATTGATAATGCCCTGATTTTAGTCAACCAGTTATACCCGGTGAGTTATTACTGGCGCCCGCAAGCATTTCGCGATGACCGTCAGCATTTAGGACTCATCGCTCAAGAAGTCGAAATGTTATTGCCTGAAGTGGTGAAGACCAATACCGACGGATATAAGTCGGTCAATTATGCAGCACTTTTACCTTTACTGGCACAAGCCGGTGGTGAATTAAACAACAAACAAGACGTACAACAACACCAGTTAGATTCGCTCGAAGCGCGACTGGATGCCATTGAGGCGGCGCTTGTCAGCAAGCGAAATTAAGGGGGAAGCATGAATTTCAATAAAACATACTGGCTTGCTGCCGGTTTAATCGGCTTATCGCTTAATGTCGCTGCGGATAATACTGAGCTTAATGCTAATGCCGGCATTACGACAGGAGATAATAACACGTTAATTGGTGTTGATGCCGGTCGTAATACCACCACTCAAAATGGTAATACGCTTATTGGCAATCAAGCGGGTTATAACAACCAGGCCGATGAAAATCTATTTGTTGGTTACCAAAGCGGTTATAACAATACCACCGGCGCACATAATAGTTTTGTTGGCACTCAAGCGGGTTACAGCAATGTCACCGGTGAAGACAATACCTTTTTAGGTACAAAGTCCGGATACGAAAATACCACGGGTTCGCGTAATACTTTTATCGGTGAAGAAGCCGGCCTTGATAATACCAGTGGTTATGACAATACATTTTTGGGCGAAGATACAGGTTCTAATCATTTATCAGGTTATCGTAATACTGCCGTAGGTGCCTCCGCTTTTTATGGCTCCGGGAGCGCCAGTAATGATGGTTGGGGTAATACCATGTTCGGCAGTAAGGCAGGGTACGGGCTTGGAAGTGGTATTCGTAATACTTTTATCGGTAAGGAGGCAGGATACGATGCCGATCAAAGTCATTTCAATACTATGGTCGGTACGCGAGCCGGTGAAAACACAGAACATGGAGACTACAATACCTTCGTGGGTATGCTTGCGGGACGTGATAATAACCGTAACAGCGAAACAGACAATGCGAACCGAAATACCTACTTGGGTGTTGGGGCGGGTTCGGTAAATTGGACCGGCTCAGATAATGTTGTATTGGGTGCCTTTGCTGATTTTGCAAGCTGGGATGACAGTTCAGAAGATATAGAAACAGGGTTTTTAGGAGATAGAGGCGATAGTACCGGCATGCCCAACATTGCCCAACTTGGTCAAGGAAGCAGTTACGATCTAAGCCGAATTACAATAATAGGTGCATCTGCAGTAGGAAGCGCGAGCGACGTAGTTGTCATAGGTTACGGCGCTGAAGCTAGCGTCAATGCCACTGGCGGCTCGATTGCTGTGGGCACTAACACCTATGTTAATCATAGCAATGCGGTTGTTATCGGTGATAATGCGGCTAGCCATGCCGACAATACAGTTGTTTTCGGTAATGATAATACTACGAGTTGGGAGCCCTATGTCGATGGTCAAACTGCCCTCGGTAGCAGCAATTACCGTTTTGCCGATACCTCAGTAAAAACGGTTAATACCATAGGCGATACGGATAGCGCAGCTACCTGGACATTGACGGCAGATAACGGGGAAGACGATGGCGACAGCTGGCAAATTAGCGCAGCAGATAACGGCGATCTGACCTTCAGTAACGATGCCACTGCCAGTTATGTCGCAGCACTAAGCTTAGCGAATAATGGTGACCTAAGCATAAGCGGCGACCTGAGTTTAGCTTCCGACGGTCGTTTAAAAGCAGGAATCACGCCTATTGAAAACGGCTTGCAATTAGTTTCTTTGTTGCAAGGTGTAAGTTATAGATGGAAAGATGAACTTCATCGCGACAATCGTACGCATTTGGGGTTTATCGCGCAAGAAGTCGAAGCAGTGCTGCCTGAATTGGTGAGTGAAAATAGTCAAGGGATCAAGTCAGTCAACTATGTAGAAGTAACGCCTTTGTTAATTAAGGCGCTACAACAATTGGATGCTGAACGTATCGCCGTCGATGCTGAAATCGCGCAACTGGAAGCAGAAATTGAACTTCTGGCAAAGCAGGCGGGGCTTGAATAATGAAAAATTATGGTCTTAGCTTACCAATAAGCAAGCTGCTGATTGGTAAGCTCTTTATCGCTTTTTTAATGGCTGGAAATGCCGCATTGGCCGGCGAGCTTAATATTGCAGACGGCGGAAAATTAACAGGCAGCGGAACCGTTAGCGGCGGAATCGTAAATCTGCAATCGGGCGGCGTAATTGCTCCGGGAAATAGCCCGGGCTGTATGCTGGCTGGTGATTTGTCGTTAAACAGCGGCGGCTCATTGGATATCGAAATAGAAGGGACGAGCGTATGTACCGAATACGACCAGCTTGATATTACCGGCAGTGTTAGTCTTGGCTCAGCAGCACTGACTATTGATGCTGGTAACTACAGCCCGAATATCGGTGATACTTTTACCCTTATCAATAATGACGGTGCTGACACTATTAGCGGTACTTTTGATAGTTTACCGGAAGGCGTTGAAATTGACCAAAGCAGTTACGTTTTTTCTATCAGTTATCAGGGGGGAGATGGAAATGACGTTACCCTGGCGACCCTTTTTAAGCAATCTATCGATTTCAGTGTTATTGCTGATCAAGAATACGGTGATTCGCTGACGCTTTCAGCCACTGCCAGTTCTGGTTTGGCTGTTTCTTATTCGTCAAATACCCATTCGATCTGTACTGTAAACGGCAGTACGGTTTCTCTGATCAATGTTGGCACTTGTTCTATCCTTGCATCGCAATCGGGGGATGCCAACTACCTGGAAGCTGATGATCTAACCCAAAGCTTTACCGTTAATAAAGCCAGTCAAACCATTACTTTTGCAGCACTGGCCGACAAAAATTCAGGTGATGTTGATTTTGATTTAGCTGCTTCTAGCAGTTCGGGGTTAACCGTCAGTTTTGTATCGAGTACGTCGTCTGTATGTAGTGTTTCTGGCACAAGGGTTAGCCTGTCAGATGTAGGTACTTGCAGCATCACGGCTTCACAAAGTGGTGATACTCATTATTCTGCTGCCGCCGATGTCAGCAGAAGTTTTAGTGTTCTTGATGCCACTGCACCAGTGATCGTATTAAATGGTGATGGGGCTATCACCATTGCACAAGGAAGTAGTTATTCCGATGCCGGTGCAAGTGCTTCGGATAATGTCGATGGGGATATTTCAAGTTCAATTGTGAGCATTGAGTCCGTTGATACCAGTAAGGTCGGTAGTTATACCGTGACTTTTAATGTGACCGATACCGCGGGCAATGCGGCGGTTGAAGTGACCCGAACTGTGACGGTGACCGATCAAACCGTGCCGGTAATTTCATTGATTGGTGATAGCAGTATCACCATTGCCCAAGACTCGACTTACTCAGATGCAGGTGCATCTGCCAGTGACAATAATGATGGCGATATTTCGGCGAATATAGTTATGAGCGGTTCGGTCAATACCAATAGTATCGGCACTTATACCCTAAGTTATGATGTAAGCGATGCCGCAAATAATGCAGCGATTACCGTTAACCGCACGGTTGAGGTGACAGGTACCGATACCGATGGCGATGGCATAGGTGATAATGCCGATACCGATGACGATAACGATGGTGTTGATGATAGTGACGACGCATTTCCGCTAGATGCTTCAGAGGACACTGATACCGACGGTGATGGCATTGGAGATAATGCCGATAGCGATGATGATAACGACGGTGTCGATGACTTAAACGATGCTTTTCCAAATGATCCATCAGAAACCACGGATACTGATGGCGATGGTGTTGGTAATAATGCCGATACCGATGATGATGGTGATGGCATTTTAGATGAAGATGACAATGAGCCGTTAATTGCTAATACCAATGATAACCAGGCCCCGGTTATTGCTGATATTGAAAATGTAGAGTTTGAAGCAACAGGTGTATTAACCCTTGTTAGCTTAATAGCGCCGGCGGTAAGTGATGATCGTGATACTTCACCCAGTATCAGTTCAAATATCACAGGAGGTTTATCACTTGGCGAGCATGTGGTTATTTGGACAGCGACCGATTTTGCAGGCAATCAGTCAACTCAAGAGCAGTTAGTCACTATTGTCGATACCACGCCACCTGAATTTGGCGAGTTGGCTAGATTAACAATAAATGCTCAAGGGCAAATCAGTGATATTTCAACAGAGGTAAATATTACCGCCATTGATTTGGTTGATGGTGATATTAGCCCGGTTATTTCAGGGGAAACTAAGTTTGTTTCGGGGCGTCATAGCGTTGAATTATCAGCTGTCGATAATGCTGGAAATAGTGCCACGGCCTACTTAGCTGTTGATATATTACCTGAAGCCACTATTGCACCTGTAGTGAATATTGCTGTTGGCGGCAGTAATCGCCTTGATGCTTACTTAAGCGGTCAAGCGCCGAGTGGCCCTGTTAAGGTGGACTATCAAGTATCAGTAAATGATATTGTCATCGAGCAATCGACGGTATCAATCAATACCGGATTAACTGGTGGGTTTTTAGTGAATCTGCCTGCAGATGTCAGCGCCAATGATAACGTGGTCGTTGAACTGATAACGGCAAGTAACGCTTTTATTGGCCGCAATAATCAAGCGCAAGTTCATGTCGTTGAAAAGAACCTTGCACCTATGCTTGAAGTTAGCATGAGCCAACAAGGAGGGCAGGTAAGTGTGATTGATCCGAGTAAGGGATTAGTCACCGTAACGGCCAAAATTGAAGATGTAAATGCACAAGATACTCATGATATAAACTGGTCATCATCTGAGCCATTATTAATCGATGCGAGTAACAGTCTAACTTATGCGTTTGAGCCAGGTACTCTCGATCCCGGAAGTTATAACCTTGAAGTTACAGCGCGAGAAAATAATACTCAAGAGGCCTTATCAGTCACTCAAATAGTGCAAGTAGTGGTGGAAAATTTACCCGGGCTTTCTTCAGCACTTGATAGTGACCATGATGGCATTGTCGATGAAGAAGAAGGTTATGGTGACAGTGATGGAGACGGTATTGCTGATTATTTAGATAGTGATAGCAATATCAGCCGTTTACCTATTGGCAGTAATAGTTATTCAATAGAAACAACGCCAGGCTTAAAAATGTCTCTTGGCTCATCTATCAGAGCACTATTTGGCTCTGGTAGCCGGGAAGCTATTTTTACTCCTGATGATGTCATTGAGCTTGCTTTAACAAGAGGCTCAGATGCAAGCGATAATCATTTTGAAGCAATATCTCCGCTATACAACTTTATTATTGGTGATTTACTAATACATGGTGATTCAGTGGCGGTGATTATTCCTTTAGAGCAAGGTGCCTTGCTGCCCGAAGGCGCGGTATATCGTAAATACAACATGCGCGATGGCTGGTTTAACTTTGTCGAGGATACCCGTAATAGTGTTAGCTCAGCTTTAGCAGATGTAAATGGTAATTGCCCCGCGGCGTACGATGCAAGTTATACCTTAGGACTTAGTGTCGGCGATAACTGTATTCAGCTCATTATTGAAGATGGTGGTCCTAATGATGCAGACTTTATAGTAAATGGCTCAGTGGAAGACCCGGGTACGCTAGCTATAGGGCAACCAAATCAGGCGCCTGCCATAGATTTGGCTGAAAGCTATGATGTGGATGAAGAAACTGCCATCACTCTTGATGCTTCAAATACCATCGATGCCGAGGGGGATGTATTAAATTATTCATGGACTCAAACTTCTGGTACACCAGTTGAATTAACCGATACTGCCAGTGCAGTGCTAAGTTTTATCAGCCCGTCTGTGAGTAAAGATGAAGTGCTTTCCTTTGAGCTGAGTGTCGGTGATGGCAGAGAGACTAGCATTGCCAGTGTGGAAGTGACCGTTTATCAGGTTAATAAAGCGCCGGTTGTCACTATCAATAATCATGCCGCTAGCTATCAAGAAAAACAAACAATTACGCTGACAGCACAAGGAAGTGACCCTGATGGGGATATTATCAGTTATCAGTGGCAGCAGTTATCGGGATCTGCGGTTAGCATTGAAGATATTAACCTGGCACAAGCGATCATTACCTTACCGGAAGTGGCAAGTGATGAAGAGATTGAGCTTGCAGTGACGGTAACTGACGGGCAAACAAGTACGAGTATGACAACAAGCGTTACTGTTGTTAATGAAGCTGAAGTTATCCTGGTCACACCTGATAAAGACAGTCGTGGCGGTTCAATGGCTTGGTTATTAGCTCTGATGCTGGTCGTCAGCTATAGAAAATTTTCTGGCTTGCAGCAAGCTGCTTAATTCATATTTTTCAATTCGTTATTAAACATAATCTTTGAGCCGTTGTTCAAACTCAATCATAAAACGGCTCATTGCTCCTTTCTTGTTTTTAATCGGCATTGACCATTTCTTCGAGGCATCTTTTATTGCCAGGTAAATGACCTTTTTAGCAGCGTCGTCACTTGGAAATCGCTTTCGCTTTTTAATCGCTTTTCGGATAGCACTATTAAGTGACTCTATGGCATTGGTGGTGTAAATAGCCTTAGCTATATCTTCAGGGTAGCCAAACCAGGTATTGAGGTTATTCCAATGTACGCCAGGATTTGCTGATTCTGTGATATTTGCTATCCCAGTGCTCTGCGAACTGGTCAAGGGCTAGGAGGGCTTCATCCTCTGTTGCTGACTGATAGATGCGCTTTAAGTCAGTCGTAATGGCCTTATAATCTTTCCAGGGAACGAATTTCAATGAGTTACGCAGCAGATGCACAATGTACAGCTGAATCAGTATTTCCGGGAAGATGCGATTAATCGCATCGGGAAAGCCCTTGAGGCCACCTACACAGGCAATAAGGATGTCTTTGACATCTCGGTTTTGAAGCTCTGTAAGCACACTGAGCAGAACTTAGCATTTTCGTCTTCAGGCAGCCATATGCCCGGTAATTTCTTATGGTCTTTGAGGTTGATGCCTAGGGCAAGAAACACCGCTTTGTTTATCACTTGCTTATCCTGGCTGATTTTGCCCATGATGTAATCAAGGTAAACAATAGGGTAAACGGCATCCAGTGGCCGAGACTGCCACTTTATCACTTTGTCGATAACCGCGTCGGTAACCAGGGAATAAGCGCAGGCGATACGTCTGCACCATAGAGTTCATCGAGGGGAAGCAACAATCTTTCTTGTGGTCATTCCTTTAACTTACAGGTGTTAGCCTACAGATGTAAGATTTTGTCATCTATCGAGATGAAGCTGGATTGGTGTTTTTTGGCTAATTGAGGCGCAAAACTGCCGTCTCTGTCACGCGGTGTTTCCAGTTTAAATTAGGCATCTTCAGTTTTGATGATCTTGCTAAAGTGACCGTTACACCGATTGTTTGAACGAGATTTTTCATGTTTGGCATAACCGAGATGATTTTCCAATTCCGTATTGAGGGCGGCTTCGACGGTGATTTTGGCAGGCATCTGTCTGAAGTCGGTCAGATCTTGCCCGGATTTGATATTTTTTAATAGCCTACCCGACAAAGGCTTCAAGTTCTTTATTATTCATAATCTGCCTACCCTTAACTCTATAAAAAGTCGTCGTGATAGGCAGTTACATAAAATTTAAGCTAGTCTCGCTAACCTTTTACTTCTCAACTATACGATGTTTGATTGAGTGCTACTTTCTCGTTCGAGTTTGTCTCGCTACCCCGACAAGACCCAATAAAAATATTGCTAAAGCACCTGGCTCCGGTACTGGCAATGCTGCCTGAGCACTAAAAACACGTGTCGTGGCCGGCTCATGGGCAAGAACACCTTCACCTGGTGATAACATGGATAAACTCATTGCGCCACTGCCATCGTCAGTTTGTCCGAATTGCAAGCTATAGTTATTCTTTTGAAAACTAATCAACCTGTTATCGTCCGTTAAACCAACTAAAATATCGAATTGCCAAAGGTCGTTACCTAAGTCAGTAAAAGTAAAAAACTGTGCAAGTAATTCATCGTCGTAGCTTAAAACAAAGTCATCAATTAACTGGTAACCAAGATATGCTGTGTCATATGAAACCCAAAGAACATCTGACATTGAGACGCCAGTTTCGAGATCTGCTTCACTGTCAACGGCAATACTAAATTTATCACCAATTTGACCGTTTATATTTATTGGGCTAAATGAGTCAATTTCAAAGTCGAAGATAAGAGTTGCCGACGCTTGCGCTGAACAAATTGCCAACAAAAATGATATTGCCATACTGCGAATACTACACATTTTCTAAAATCCTTCGTTTTAATCTAATACAGTCTTGAATTCTTACTTAATTCAAATGGGGTTAAACAGCCCTTTCGTTTTGCAGTCAAGGTCTGTCAAAAAATCATGCTGCGGCGTATTCCGCTATACATTTTATCGTGTCGGTATTGTAGGTATTCGCAACCAAGTGCGGAAATGAAATTTTTTGGCCACCCTTCATAAAAACAGTCATACTCCATCGTCTGTTCAACCACTGATACACGGGTGAACAAGCAATTCAGAATGTAAAGTTGCCTGTTTAACTACCATAACAGGCCAACAATTCATAAATCATTTTCAATGAATACGCACAACTCACATCTATAAATCTTATTGTTATTTAATTACTTAAGACGACAACCAATAAGGCTCTTTTTAAATAGCTAGTGTTTTAGCCGGATACTTAGCTAACTGCATATTTGCTTTTTATCATTACCGCCATCAAAAGTTTGGTTTTGCTATAAGCATTTGGTTGCTTGTATGCGTACTGGCCGTGTTGGGGTTAAAGCACTGTGGTCAGGGGGGATTAGTCTGATGGAGTTAGTTGAGTCTTTGAAATTACTGAAAGAGTTAGATGATTTGTGTTCAAGAAACAGCCCATAGCAAGCTAAGTGAGAGGGAACAAGGGCAAAACAGACATCTTATCCCTGCTTTTAATTATGTAAATCTTTCTCTTCGCCGAAAAACTGTTTTTGTTAACCCGTCCGGGTAACAAAGTAGGGCGGAATATGACCCGCTTGCCCTCCTAAATAACATCAACACTTTAAAAGGCCCTTTGCGGAGCCGTTATTTCGCTTGCTATAACGGCTTAAACGATAATCCTGTCACCTGGCAACCTAATTGCTTTGCTAAATCACAAGAGAGCTGAGTTCACTGATAACAAAGTCATAAGGAATTACCAAGATGAGTGCCGGTAGATCAAGAAAAAGGCCTCTAAGTGGCAACTCATCGTCTTCGTTTGTCCCGTTACCAACCGCTTCCCATCCTCCACCGGCTAAGCGTCACCATAGAGCACAGCAGGGCACAGAGGAGGCTCCGGCTGTCGCTGTGGCCGTTATGCAAAGGGTTGCGCATCCGGTCACAGCTCCCCCTTTGCCTCAGTCACCCACTCAGACATCGTCACCTATGCTTAGTTCGCCACCACCGGCAAACACTGCGGCGGCAGCGGCTGCGGCGGTTTCTCACCCCAGAGCATATCAGGCATTACCGACTGCGGCACCAGCGCAGAAGTTATCACCGGCATTACGGCCTTCGCCACGAACTCTGGCAGCAAGGCCTGCCCGGGCAAGCACAGCAGCAACAGATCCACTTGGCCCACAATACGCTCGGCTACAAGAAACATATCCGCAATTAAGGCATACCAGTGCTCGTATGTATCAACGGCGCCAAACAAAAGATTATTTTGGCCGGGTCGGGCAGGAGTTTACGCCAATTTATAATGACGCATCCGAGGATATAGCCGGAGACAAAGGACCGCCTTTGGTGGTAAACCCGCACCAGGGCGAGGATGTGGCAACACCACCGCCTTCACCGAGCAGACATGAAACCGCGATGAGAACACATGTTCCTGATGAAGAATATAGGCCCGGGCAGGACTTGATGGTTAACCTGGGAGCTAAGATGAGAGGAAGAAGATCTAGTTATGATCAGTTCGACGAGGTTTTCGACGACCGTCATAGGACCAAACCATTAAATCAAGCAGACCGCAATGAAATAAGGGCGTATGCGGCATTGACCAATGACTACCTGCAAAGTCAGGGAGCACCAGTTACTCCGTCAAGAATAGATAAAAATGTTGATCGGGTAGCAACAAATATGCAAAGCAGAAGCAGAACACGCGATAGCCATAAAGGGAAAAAAGCCAGCAAAAAAAAACCGGCAATTCCTAAAGGGCCTAAGGTCTTGCAAAAAAAAGTATTTGGCCATGTACCGGATAAACCATTAACCGCCCCGCGAAAAGCCGCCTCGCAAATGGGCGTATTACCTATGAGCAATAAGGCCAACTATATAACCGGGCGCGAATCCGGCCTGGGCGACTTCGTAAGGCATCAAAAGCCTGCGGCAAGGTTCTTGGTACGGGAACGAGATAACCAATATTATCAATACCACAGCCCAAGCTCTGCAGCTATGCTGCCTTCTGCGGCAACCGCTACATCGGCAGCGGTACCGGTGGCAGCAACGACAACTTCAGCCGCGGCATCAGTGGCAACGTCCGCCACCAGCAGCACAACATCAACAGCTCCCCTAACTGCTTTACCGGTACCTGTTGCGACACCAGCCCCGAAAAAAACTAAGAGCTAGCAGGAGCCGCCTTAATATAACCTGAACCCGATAATCTAAGCCGGCACTGTCCTTTTAACGGCTCTCGGCGTTAAAAGAGCGGCACTGATTTAATTAAAAACTGCCGTAAAGGGTTAAGCGCAAGAGAAAAAATTGACCTAAAAAAAGACCAGTCCACCATTGACTTCCCCGCAAATTGGTCTTTGCATTAAAAATGCTATCCAAGTCCAAACGGAAAGCAGTTATTGCAACACCTCCGGCAACGGACTGTTGCAATAGCAGGCGTTATTACGAAGCTAAAGCAAACGTAGTAACTTAAGTCGCAATCCCTGAGTGGTAGCACACCCAGAGATTGCTAACCACCACGAACTTCTGAAGGAGTACGTAATGGCTAAATATCATCATACGCCAGAGCCCGCCTCGGCAAAAGTAAAATATCCCATTTATCAGCAACTTACCGTACAGGAAACGGTTTGCACCACGGCGACGAAAACCCGCGGCATCGGCATTAACTATGTGCCCGTCAAGCTGGAGCCCTGTGTCGTGCTCAGGGGAAAATGGCTGCGCCTGGCCGGTTTCCCTGTAGGGCAAAAGCTCAGTATCGTTGTCAATCAGGCAGAGGTCGTTATCACACCCAAGCAACTGGAGCCAAAGGTGACGGCTAAAAACTAACCCCGGGCTTTATTGAAAGGCCATAAGCTAAGCTGCTGTATTTAAAGCCGGTACAGCAGCTTTATTATCATAGGTTCAGTCGGCTCAGGTCCGTGCAACATCCAAAGTCTCGGCAGGCATTTCCGGTCAATATCGAATTCACCATACGGGCGAAAACGGGCCATACAGGCGCACTAGGTTTGATTGATAAGCTGACACCTCTAAGATTAAGTCGATCATGTATTCTTGCAATAATCCGCTAATCCGCTAATCCGCTAATCCGCTAATCCGGGAAACAGGGCTTAACGCCATCAGTAAGCTGCATGTTCAGATCTCTGCCGCTGGCCAATGCTTTATCACATTTGCCAAGCAATACGGGACATACACAATTTGCACAGCTAAAAAGCTGATGACTATCAATCAGGTTTTAGCTGTCAAATTCATTGTGGGTTTTAAATCCGGCGCGGCAACTTTATCATTGAAGATCCGGTTATGGTGATATGGACCAACGTCTGTAAGCCTTATAAAGGCTACTATCATGAAATTATAACTACTGACATTGATGTTCAACGATTAAGCTATTTGAATTAACTGGCTTAGGTAAAAGCAACAAGTTTAACGTAAACCTTTAGCCACCAGGTAGTTCAACAAGGCTTCTGGCTCATCGGTCTGGAACATGCCGACACCAAGTTCCACCAGCCGCCCCCAGTGGGCGTCGGGATCTTTTATGGCTAACATATCAATATGTCCGGCGGCTTTTTCAGGGGTAGCTGATAAGGTATTCACCCATAATCTGGCTCCTATTTCAGCGATATCATCAGCCCCTTCTATAAGATAAGCTTCCATCTTGGCCTTAACTTCAAACGCCACCGGGTTATAGCTGATATATTGCGGCGCCAATATACCCAGCGGCCCATTGCCTTGGGTAATTTTAGGCATAAAGTGAATTTGGGGTAAAAAATTAAAAGCGCTTAGTTTGGCATTGCCCGCCGGTACTTCTATTTTGATAATTAACTGCTTTTCCATGCCTAATGATGAAGCCTCTTTTACCGCCGCCACAAAAACATCTTCTTTGGCATCAAGGTTAATCAGAATCTTGCCCTGGGTGCTGAGTAAAACCTCCTTAAATGTCGGAATACGTTGTTGAGTTAACATTCCCTGCTGACCATTACCCGTTTTTAGTTGTAGCTTTTTTAATTGCGCCAAGGTCAGCTCTGAAACTTTGCCGGTGCCATTGGTGGTTCGATCTACCGTACTGTCATGCATCAACACCAAAACGCCGTCTTGGCTTCTGCGCACATCAATTTCAATGATATCGATCCCTAAGGCGATACAGTCGTCGATAGATTTCAAAGAGTTTTCAGGTGCTTTTTGCCAACAGGCGCGATGCGCGACAATCATCACCCCGGCATCGGGGTTTTCCAGGCGGTTTATCAGACGTTCAATGTTCGAAGGGGGCAGGGCGCAAGAAGCCAAAAAAAGTAGCAGTAAGTTCACACCGGTTATGCGCAGTGACAAGTATGTGCCGACAATATCTTTCATGGGTAAAGCACACCTATAGTGATCTGAAATACAGCTGTTATTGCTATTGTTGTTCCTGGAGTTGAAGTGGACCCCAAGCGGTAAACGGCTTATGCTTATATCATTTTAAACCTTTGCTAACTAAAGGCAGTGCCTTACCGAGCTATAGGTAAGTGGATGGCAGTTGTCTGGTATGCCGTTACTTAGTCAATTGGCTCTATTTAGAATATGACCCGAAATTAAAAACGCATACTGAGTGTCACCATAAAGTTCCGTCTTGTCTGTGGGATAAGGGAATTTGCCCAACCTTGCGAACGATGCTCAAAATCGTCACCGCTAGCCGCCGCTTCTGCGCCGGAGTGGTAATATCTTTCATCAAATAAGTTTTTAACTTTTAGCCCAATTTGAAAAGGCTCGAACCGATAGCTGATATTTGCATCGACGGTTAAGTATTCATCATTTTTTCTACCTTTTGCACGTAGCGCGTTTCTTAAATAAAGTCGCTTACTTGCTACCCAATTGGCTTTAACATTGACATTAAACGATTCTGCTATTGGGACGTTGATACTTGCATTGATTTTGTGAGGCGAAATATCTCCAAGATCTATATTCATATCACTACAGGGATCGTATGACAGCGTGTTGCTTGCAGCGATTTCATGACAATTTTCGATCCCCTGACCTACCCACAAATCCAGCTCATGGTCGTAGCTAACACTGCTTTTCGATTTAGTATAGGTATAGTACAGGTGTCCGGTAATATTACTTGCTCCTTCAATAAAGTTATCGAACTGAAATTTACCGCGATATTCCAGACCTATGGTACTGCGTTTCCCTGCATTTTCTGCTTCTTCTTTTATTACATTGTCATATCTTGCGGTGAATAGTGACAAGTCATGCAGCCAATTGTCTTGCTGGTACATATAGATAAGTTCAAGGTTTTTCGCTTCTTCGGGTTTGAGGTTAGGGTTTGCAGCTCGGCCGCTCCATCCTCCCCAAAGCTGAATCGGTGCCGGCTCCTGAAATGCAGTGCCATACAACAGCTTTATGGTTGATTTGTCTGAAAGATAATAAATAGCAGAAGCTCTAGGATTAACTGTACTGCCATACAAGCTATTTCTGTCGTATCTAATACCCGCATTTACTCGCCAATCGTCTATGCTCCAAATAGCCTGCAAATATGCCCCTCTATCCGTTAAATTTGCCAAGTTTTCGTCTGGCATCTTACTTAATGTATCAGGCTGAATATTTATTGTGCTATCGGTGTTGAGTGCAACACCATCTCCAGCAGTTTCAGGCGTATCGGACGAGCAAAAAGTTTCGGCATAATAACCGCATGCATCATAAGCTTTGGTGAGTTCTTTATCTTCTAATTTGATCCCTCCGCTGATTATTAATGTGTCGCTATAGCCGAATTCGTAATCTTGTTTAAATAGCCAGCTTTTATTATGTGTTCTCCAATCTGAAATAGTCAGATATGAGACTACATCCGGGCCAGACAAAGCATTTGAGCCAGGAAAAGCTTCTACCCAGTAGCCGCCATTGCCACTGGTTCTGCTGAGCACAAGGGTATTAATTTGAAGTTGTTCGTTAAAGTCTACTGTATGCCGCAAGTAATATTGTTCAGAGTTTCGATACCATTCAGCACCGGGTTGCGCTCTGTCATGAGGATATTGCGGACCCCAACCATGACGCATATCCCAGGTAATAACACCCAGTGTAAAATCCTTAAAACTTACATCGGCGAGAATACCCCATTCTCTCTGCGGATCGTGGTAGCTACCAAAGTCGTTGTTATTAGAGCTATGGGGACAACCATCCGCCGAGCAATTATTAGCAAGCGCTGTGTCATATATTACCGGCCCCCAAATATCTCTGTTGCTCAATAGATCGTTACTGACAAATCCCCAAGGTGATAGATCATCTATGCCAGCTTCATCACTTAAGTAATATTTAGCAGAAAGGTTATAGGTAAAGTGGTCACTATTGCCGCCAGCGGTTAAATCGACACTTTGGGTATCGTAACTTCCTGTTTGAATATTCACTTTGAAAAAATCATCATTCTGGTGCGTATCTTTGGCATCGAGTGTGATTAAATTGATGATTCCTAAAAAAGCATTAGGTCCATACACTGCCCCTACCGGGCCATATAAAACTTCGATCCTGTCTATGTTTGATAAAGGGTAATTTTTTGAGAGTGTTGCCTCGTGGTACCATAAATGATTATCTACTATGCCGTTAACTAGCATCAGGGTTCGTTGAGTTAATGGCGTGCGATACCCGCGTTGATACGTTATGACGCCACCATTACCATTAGTCACTGTGCTATCGAACCCTGGTAAGTCCAAAATTATTTCGTCAAGACTGGTGTAACCACGTTGTTTTATATTGGCTGAGGTAATGATAACCATGGCGGCTGGGGCATCACGCAGAGTTTCTTCAATACCAGATGCTGATGATACCGTTAAATTGAGTAAGTCTTCTAAGCTGATATTTTGCAGTTTGTAGGGTTCATCGTTTTGTGCATGACTACCTGAATGAACCAATATTGTGCCGGACAATAGCAGAGCTGTTAGATTTTGTTTGTGATGTTTAGGGGTCATACGTTCCCTTTAAATCGACAACGCGCAGTGCAATAACTATTTGCCACACTATCTAAATTTTGACATCTAATAGTTAGTAAAGCACTTGCTCTATTCTTTGAGACTAGGATAGATCGCCTGTATGTCAAGAGTGTCAGAGGGGGCAGGTGTAACAGCTTTGTTCTCGCTTAAAAGAACCTATAAGGTCAGTGTCATTGACTTGAGGGTATATCATCAATAATTTCTGAGTTTTACACAGCAATGCGGGACATCCTCAAACTTGTATTATCAGCTCAATCTCAGCCAGAAGACGGTCCCCACCAGGCATGAGTGCAAAAACAAGATCTGGGATCCCACGTTTTTTTTGCTGGCTGTAATGGTGGTGTAATACCTTTTTACAGTCATCTGAGTCATCTTATCTCAAGCTAAAAAACAAAAGCTAAAAAACGGGACACTCATTAATTAAATTACGAATGGCCAGTGGCGTGCAGCTCCATGGCTATCAATTTATGGATGCCCGTAACAGTCCATTTAAAAGGAATATATTTATGTGTACCGACTTTTCTATTAAAGCACTGACATTAGACCCTAATAAAATCATACCTGTTATTGGCCGCTCGATGGAGCTGGGTCCAAATTTAAAGTCAGAACTATTTTTCAGAGGAAAAGGCTTTTCATACAAGCAGATGGCGGCTCACTCACTCGAACGATTATTAAAGGATAAGGACCGAACACAGTTTATTCCTCGCGCCGATATAAAAAGGATTATCCCTAATCTACTCACTTGGACCGGCAAATATAACTTTATGGCACTTAATGGTTTTGCCACAGAAATAAGCCAAGCCCTACAGGGGGCTGCCAAAAAAAGCAGTGAAGACAACGATGATTTATATTCAAACATTGCGACAAATGGCATGAATGATCAGGGGCTTACAACGGGCACTATGGTATTGGCTCAATCAGTGTATCAAAATCCATTTGATGAAGATGCTAAACCTGTCGCCTCGAAAGGCGTCGTGTTTTATCAGAGCATTACAACTTGGATCTTATCGAATTGTGCAACCTGCCAAGATGTTATTGACAGTCTACAGTACGGCTCGTTGACCATTAACTCGAATGGCTCATCTCTGGTTGAGAGTCATGTTAAAAACAAAGATAAGATCTTAGTGGCCAATCCCTTTGAGCCGAGTTCTGTACCCAGTGCAATGAATTTTCATTTTCCCGTGCATGATGCACAAGGCAATAGCATTGTACTTGAGTATGTTAAAGGGCAATTGCAGATCACAGACTTGAACCCTATAGGAGCACTGACAAACGATCCCTTGATTGGTTGGCAGCAAGAGAATGTTATCAATAATTATGTCAATGTGGTGCCATTTAACTTTCAGGATGATGAAGGTGTGCCTGATACACCAAGTATCAAGACGTATAAACAGGCTGCTTATAAATTCCAGAGTTTTTCACACGCCCAAGGGACGGGGTTTTCGGGTTTACCCGGCAGTTCTACACCTGTTGACCGCTTTGTCCGTGCGTCGATGATGACTAATTTTTCATTTCCAGTCTTCCAATTGTTAACTCAAAAAGAAATTGACGAAGCGAATAAGTTTAAGAAAAGTTGCAACTGCTGTGCACAAATGTACAGGGAACAAGCGCCGATCGATGCTGATATTGCCGTCGGGAAAGCTGACGCAACCACACTGGCTTTTCATATTCTCAATACCGTTGATATTCCTCTTGGTACCAGCAGAGACTCAAGAGGAAAGAGTGTTCATGACTATACCCAGTGGGTCACTGTATCAGACTTAACCAATCGCACTTTTTCTGTGCGTATGTATCAATCGCCACAGGTGTTTGAATTTGACTTACAGAAGTTAGATTTTAAAGGGCTTGAATCAATTTTATATAAACTGGATGATTACATTCAATCCCTCGATTTAACTGAGGCGGTCAACCAGCTTGCAACCTTGCAACAACCAACTGAAGAAATTATTTAATGTTGTTTATGTCGTAGCCTTGGTGGTATGGCCGAATAATTCCTCCTGGATTCAAGTTAAAAGTGGTGTATTTGAAACTTGAATCCAGGTTGTTAATTATTGTTCCTATAAAAACTATTAGGCTCAGACTTTACTGCTATGGGTTATCTTGCTGAGAATCCCATATTCCTATAACGTTCCGATTAATAGCAACTTCACCAGTATTTTGTTGCTGCTACAGGCTTGCTAATAACCGGTATTCGAAGCCGGGCTCATGCTCTGTACCTGACGGAAAAAGCGATTGCTCTATGCCCGCAGCCGGGCAGTTATACGACACACAATACGGCAGCCCCGTGTTATGCTCGACAAAAAAGAAGCTAAGCCGGTTATTTTGCCATTGCGGTTGGTGAACACGCTTAACATCAAATTCGGGATGCTGGCGGTACAAAGGGGCAAGCGTTTCATCAAGCTGCTCTTGCAATAACCGTGATTGATAACTCTTTTGAAACTCACCAGCATTGGTAATAACCCTGTCGTGCTCTCCCCGGTGTAGAAACAGCAGGATCTTGGCCGTTATCTCTGCCGTTTCCGCCTGTCTCAGGCAAGGGTAGTCTTGCAGCAGTTGTGCGCCATGTGAGTAAGCCTTGCCGCTCACCAAAATGCTAAATGAGGATTTTTCTCTGTTATCCGCTTGCTCACAGCCAATAAAAAGGCTGTCGGCAATTTTCCATTGAGATTGTGTTTGTTGCATTGTGCCTCCTAGCTATATTGGCTCATGTCGGTGAGTATCGAACTAGACGCTGAAAACCATTTATCGGCATCTTGAGTCGTCATTATCCCATGTTCATCTATCTGAACAAATTTTACGGTACTGGTATGCGAACTTAAGGTATAGCCAAATTGTTTATGGTTATCGCCTGTGCCCCAGTTGGTATCTGCGACAATAACCGTCTTTTCATCTGGCAGCATATTGCCCAGGCTATCACGTGACTTCCACAACGCTTCATCGAGTATATCACTGGCTAACTGATCCGAGTTATCCAGTTGTTCTGTGCTTAACTGGCTGTTTACACTGTGGTCGCTTGAATACTGCCTAAAATATTCATCCATGGCGGTCATCATACTTTCAATGACAACTTCACGAAAATTAAGATCGTCGACTTCGTCATCTTCATTGCCGATAGAGATCTCAACCTTAGATGTGATAGTCTCTTTAAAATCATCTGTGATGTCCGGTAAGTTCGCAAGCACCGTTCGGGCATACGCTAATAATTCGCCTTGGCTTCCTGTGCCGAAGTCATCTAGATTATCGACGCCTATATCATAGTCATCGCCGAAAGTTGCTGCCATCCAGTCGGGAATATCATCGCCTGAGGTCACACCTGCCATTAATTCCGGGCTGAGCTTAAGTAAAAACGCATGGTGCCCGGTTTGAATAGGCACAGAGAAGTTTTCATTGGCTGCCAGCTTGTTTTCCAATGCGCTGTCATCATTCATACTTCTTAACGTTGAGACGATAAAATTTAACGAGTCTATGGTTGCGCCTTGGTCCCCATGGCCCATTGTGGCTTGGGTCGGTTTGTCGTCCAATTCAAAATAATGCTGCATGGTCACCCGGGTATCGGCACCTGACTTGATCCCCCATGGTTCATAGTCGTCTTCTTTAGAATCAGGGGCTGTCGATTTCAATTTTGCCTGGCTGTAGGCAATAAAGTCATCGTCGCCGGCATAGGCTTTCAAACCTGTCCCCAGCTGGGTAAAGAAGGATTTGGCGGTGTCGTCATCGGCGTAGGTTTCATCTTGCTTTAATTCGTCCACCGCCTTGTCGACAATTGTCTGCATCATTTCTTTATACTGCTGCTTATTATCGATTGAAACTAAGTCGTTTAGACGGTTACCTGACGGGGAAAAGTGCATTTGGAAGCCGCCGCGATCTGAGCTGCCGTCTTCCGATAAACCGCTACCTGCTTGATAATCGGCGTTATACAGTACATGCACATGTTGCTTGACCTTGGCCTGGATCTGGCTCACCAGGGCATCGCTGAGGCCTTGCTCGGTAAGGGAGTCATCTAACTCTATGTCAAAACTGTCTTTTAACGCGGTCGCTTTGGCATCTAAGCTGAGTTTTGGTGTGCTATCCAGGCTGCCAAACATCATTTGATAGAAGCTGTTATTGGCCAATTCATCTGCGGTGCCATGCTCTGCCATCGACGATACCGTGTATTCCCAGGCGCGTAACAAGCGGTTGTCGGTTTCAGACGAGGCCAGGCTGTTGGCGGCTACCCAGGCTTTGGCATAACCCTTGGCTTTTTGCAATAAGGCGCCGTCGATTTCGTTGCCTTCGGCTAAACCAGATTTTACCTGTGCCAGTTGTTCTTCGCTGATATCAAATTTAGTGCGTAATACCTGTTTCAATATTTTTGCCGCAGAGATCTCTATCGTGTCTGCGGCTTCGGTATTTAATGCGGTAATGGCATCTTTGACTTTCTGCAGCTGAGATTCTGCGGCGATACCGGAAGCTTTCATGGCACTTTTAAAGCTGGGGTTGTCCATTAAGCCCACTGCCTCATCGAGATCTTGACCGTCCATTTTGGTGATCTGGGCATCGGCATTGATGGTTAATTTCGCTTCTAACGACTTGCTGCTTACCGACATATTGATGGGGGTTTCAACGCCGCCACGGGTCAGGGAGCCTTTTTCCATCAACGACTTCATGTCGGTCATAAACTGCTCCGGTTTATGATTTTTGACCAGAATGGCTGTCGAGGTGCCAAAACAGCTACCGGCACTGCCCTGGCGCAAGTCGCACATAAAGGCCGTTAACGCGGCCCGTCTGGCATCCGCTTTGTCTACGAAGGCTGTGGTGCCCAATCCTAATGTTTGGCGAATGGCATTTTTGGCACTGTTATGGGGGTTGTAATCTTTACAGACATTGGTTAACCCGGTCTTTAACTCATCGCTGTCTTTTAGCTTGGTCAGCATGTCGGCCATGCGTTTTGACTGTTTGGGATTAACAAGATCAGCTTCTAATTGTTCGATCGCCGTATTGAGTTTATCCCCGTCAATGGTGCCGTTTTCCTTGATGACCTCTGCGGCAATAGAGCGTGCTTTTGCTATTGCTGCACTGGAGGAAGTATCACTCATGGAGGATTCGACAATTTCCATGGGAACATCGTCACCAATGAGGGGAGAATCCACCAGCTCCAGCAAGCGATCCCGCATGGTGCGCACACCTGACTCGGCAAGCCCCTCGCGGTTGCCGATATCCGGCGTCTGTGCTGAGGTGACCGATTTTCCGTCCAACAGTGATTTTACCTCCAGATGCTCGGCATCAAGAGATGTTTGTTTAAATGCCGACGCCTGATTAATCGTATCCATTATCAGACCCCCTAAGCTTGGATCATGCCAAAGGGCATGTCGGCAAATGCATTGGCTAACGGCGCTGTGTTATCGGTAAGCTGGTTTGATGCTGCGATATCGCTATCAGCGCCGAGGCTGTCGCGAAATTCTTCATACAGGGTGACAAACCGGGCCACGGCCAGTTCAAAATGCGCGTGGCTGATATGCTCAGTAGTTAAAGTCTGGCACAATAAAACCTGCTCCTGCGAGCTGTCCAGCGCCAATCTGGCGCCGGCTAAGTTTGAGCGAAAGTTGTCATGCAGCAAGCGGGAAAATAAGGCGGCTTTATCGTCAAATGGCCCTTTAAGTACAATGCCGATAAGTTCAATTTGGTCACGGACAACATCCAGTTCAAAAGTCACGATAATATCGGATTCTATTTTGATACTGCTTCTGCCGTTGTGATCCAGCACCAATTCGCCCAAACCTAAGTCATGGTGAAGCTGTGCCAGCACTTCTAATGATTTCATCTTCTGTTCCTTTTCAAGTTCAACACCCTGTGAATACTTGTCGGGGAACAATAGCTGATTGTTACCCAAGCAAAACACCTGTATTAACTGAGGAACAGATTGACGCAATAAGTTGTCAATTTTTGAACAATAATGTTTGAAAATTAACCCCCCATTTTAAATACGAATAATTATGCTGGTGTTTGTAAAGTATCTAGCAGGTGATAAGGTGGTGGCTGAAAATCAAATTTTAGTTGTCTGATTTTGTGCTTAAAACAGAGGAAAAACTTAAAAGTCTGTACGGGTATTATTGACTACTACAATTATTTATGTTGTATAAGTCTATGTATAAGAAGATAAAATAATGCGGTTCAGCATATATAAATATTCTCAGCTTAATCCTGGCGCAAACCGGGCCAAGTAGCTAAGTAAGATACCAAGCGATCTTTAAGGATGATGGCTGAAGCCGATTTTTGTGGCCCATAAGAGGCCTGATAATAGGTGGCATCGCTGAAAAATATCCGGCTGCCGTTGGCAAAGGGCTTAATTGCGGTTATCACGCCGGAAGATTTCGGTAAATTAAAGTAGTCTTCACTAGCCGGGCCTGCTACCAAAATATCCCAGCCATATTGCTCAAAAACTTCACTATTTCCGGCATGCCAGGCAACTTTTTCTTTTATCTGGGGTTTATTCGGCTCAATATGAATCCAGTTCTCCCATACGTCGGCAACATTATTAGTGTCGGCATCAAGGTCAGAAGCTAAAGGAGTTGATGCAAATATCGGATGTGATTGCCCACTTGGGGTGAGCATACCATCTTCTAAATGGGCCGTATCATAGAGAGTGGTTAAAAAACCTCCGTTAAGGCCTTCTTGCGGTACATCAAAGTCAGCTACCCAGCTCCAGGTAAAGCTGGCATGATTCTGCTGGGCCAGGAAAAGCAGCTTATCATTGTTATTTTTGATGAAGTCGATAAGCGTCTGCCGATACCTTACCAGGAGGTCAAATTGAACATATTTAGAGGCGTCAAAGCCGATCACTATAACATCATAATTGCTCAGGTTTTCTAAATTAAGCACCACATCCCAGGTCGAGTTATCCCAATCTTGCCACTCGTGCGCTCCTCCAAGGTGATATTGATCATAAATAAGGTTATCGAAATAAATACCTTCCCGGCTAAAGAAGTCGATGGCGCGTGGGAAAGGTTCGGGGTCAAACAGTGCTATTTTAACGTCGGCATTGATAGCGGGTTGTCCAGTAAGCTGAACCGTCACCTTAACTTCCTCTTGATCGGCTTCTAAGTCAACAAAAGTGGAGCCAAAGTAAACCATCTGAGTCGCCTCGTTTTTATCGTAAGCGTTAAAAATAAGCGGCGACTGCAAAACATTGAAGGTGATGTTATTGAAGGTATAGAGGCCGGCTTCATCCGTGATAAACCGGGCCAGGGTCAGTTGTCGCTCTTTAGCATCTGTCGGCGTCTGCTCTACTGTCTGCACCGGATTTAAGGTTGGGATACTGCCTATGACGGCACCGGGTACGGGCAAGCCTTGCTCGTTGATTACCTCTATGCTTAAGGAGCCTATATTGACAATTTGTGCTTGCCCTTCGCCTGGTGGATTTTCCGGCTCAGGCAACTTGATGGTTTCATCTACCGAGCATGCTGGGGCAAGCAGTACAAAAATGATGAATATTAACGGGTATAGCCTGATATTTTTCATTGACTATCTCCTTTGTTAAAACCTGGCGGTAACAGACAACACCGCTTGCCTGCCTTCAAGCGGAATATCATGGGGTAAAGCCTGGGCTTGCGTGATATCCACCGGGCTAAACCGTTCACTGTCAAACAGGTTGTCTATGGAAAGTGACAGTTTGAGCGACTGAGATAACTGATAATGGCCGCTGAGTTGAACCCTGTGGTTATCTGAAATGGGCTCCCGGTTGTCCATCGGCTCGCGCTTCATTTTAGAACGATATGTATAGTTGCTCGCCACACTGAAAGCGTCGGTAACCTTGGCACTTATGCCCAAATTAAACTGGTGCTCGGGGTAGAGGGGAGCCCCCGTACCTGAGCCTTCCTTTGGCTGATGGTAAGTATAATGTGACCAAAGATCATAATCTTGCCAGACTCCTTTGATTTCTATTTCAATGCCCCGGGTGCTGCGTTTACCCTCATTTTTAAATTGATTGGTGTCTGTATCGAAGATCACTTCGTCTTTGGTACGGGCATAAAATGCAGAGCCTGTTATTGTCCAATGTGCATCAAACTGATAACCCAATAAAAATTCCGAAGTACGTATTTCGGCCCCTTTTAAATTGGGGTTGCCAAACTGACGAGACTCGTTTTGGTCGGTAACGGTTTGATCATACAAACTGATAAAGGAGGGAGGATTAAACGCTTCACCGTACATGGCTTTCAGATGGATGCGATCAGACCATTGCCAGGTCATGGCGATACGCGGGCTGGTGGAGTGACCAAAGTCATCAAAGCTGTCATAGCGAATGCCGGCAACCACTGAAATATCTTCAGAGGCTTGCCAGAGTGTTTGCAGGTAACCTGCCAGCAACTCCCGGCTAACGTCTTGGGCAATCCAGAATGTCGGCTTGTTGTTTTTGGGATCTAGTACTTGAAGATTAACAACCTGACCCAGGTTGATTGATAACGGACTGCCGTTGATGGCGCTGGTGACATTGGCATAGTTTTTTGTATCGCCCAGTTGATACTTTTGCGCAACCATACCTGAGGTAATTGACAGCTCTTGGCTAAATTGCCAGAGGTTTGACAATTCAAGTCCGTAAATTTCAAATTCATAGCTTCTTATTTCCTGCTTGCCATTAGGCCAGCGTTCACTGATGCCGTCAAAATCTTCGTCATCATTTCGTTCGTAAGGCCGTGTCAGTTGTCCCGACGAGCGATTGTAGAGGTAGGTGTAGAATGCTTTGGCGGCGATTGACAATGCATGGTTGAGCTTTTGATCATAGTGGACAGCAAATTTATTCAGATCGTGTCGTAGCTCTAAATTGTTATCAGAAGGGATGGCAAGCAGGCGGGAAAGGCGGGGCCATTTATGTTTTATGATATGCAGCCCCTGAACAGACAGCCCTTTGGCCCAGCCCTCTGTCATCGCCAAATGATAGCCGGCGGTATAAAACTGGCTTTGGGTGCGCCTTTTGGTGTTGGCGCCGCCAATAGCGCCAAAGGTGTCAAGTGCTTCACCTCTACTGATAAGGTCATCTACGGCGTCGGATTTGATGGCGATAGACTCAGAATCGCTATCATAGCCTTCGAACCAGCCTTTGAGCGCTAAATTGCTAAGCTGTTTCGAAATCGTTATCGCTCCCCCCTGGTAGTCATGCTGGCCAAGTGTCACTTGAGCCTGGGTTATTTCCTGAGTATCAGGAAGCTGTGTGATGATATTGATCACCGACAACATGGCATTACCACCGTAAAGTGCAGATCCCGGACCTCGTATGATCTCAATTTTTTCAATAGCGCCGACCGGAAAGTCGTAAAAAGCAAAGTTACCATCAAGCGGGTCATTGAGCGCCACGCCATCAATCATGATCAAAGCACCGGCAACAGCCCGCATACCTCGAACGACCAGAGAGTATGCGCCCGCTTCTTGTTTTCGGATCATAAAACCCGGCACCTGATCCAATACTTGCAGTAAGGTTCGCCAACCCCGTTTCTGTATCTCTTGACGTGTCACCACAAATACGATCGCAGGGGCTTCTTGTATTGTTTGCTCGGTTTTACTGGCAATGGAGATATTAATTAGCTGCTCTATGCTGATCTCAAACAACTCTTGTAAGATTTCATTCTCTTCTGCCGCAGATGCAGGCGCGCACAGGTAACTCAGACTTGCTCCAAGAACAAGGCACATTGAAACGAGCGAACGTTCAAAAGGCATGGGCTATTTAATTAGAAGGCAATAGCGTTTGGAATAATGGTTAGTATAGTTGAGAATTTTCCGCTTATTTTGAAACAAGCAATGCGGGACATCTACAAACTTACACAGCTAAAAAGGTGATGGTATAAATCAGATTTTGGCTGTCCAATGCTGTGCTGGCTTAGTTACAGTTAAGCGAAACCCGAGCTATGGGGTATCTTGCTGATAATCCCATGCTCAGGTATCGTTCCGCTTAATATTAGCTTCATCACTATGAAGTTGCTGCTACAGGCTTGCTAACAACCGGCATTCTAAGCCGGGCTCATGCTCCTGATCTGACGGAAAAAGCGATTGACCCATGCCCGCTGCCGGGTAGTCATATGACACAAAATACGGCAGCCCCGTGTTATGCTCGACAAAAAAGAAGCTAAGCCGGTTATTTTGCCATTGCGGTTGGTGAACGCGCTCAACATCAAATTCGGGATGCTGGCGGTACAAAGGGGCAAGTGTTTCATCAAGCTGCTCCTGTAATAACCGTGACTGATAACTCTTTTGAAACGCGTCTGCATCAATAATAACGCTGTCGTGCTCGCCCCGGTGTAGAAACAGCAGGATCTTGGCGGTTATCTCTGCCGTTTCCGCCTGTCTCAGGCAAGGGTAGTCCTGCAGCAGTTGTGCACCGTGTGAGTAAACCTTGTCGCCGACCAGAATTGAAAATGAGGGTTTTCCTCTGTCATCCGCTTGCTCACAGCCAATAAAAAGGCTGTCGGCAATTTTCCATTGAGATTGTGTTTGTTGCATTGTGCCTCCTAGCTATATTGGCTCATATCGGTAAGAATTGCAGTGGACTCTGAAAACCATTTATCGGCATCTTTAGTCGTCATAGCCCCATGTTCATCTATCTGAACAAATTTTACGGTACTATTTTGCGGGCTCAAGGTATAGGCAAATTGTTTATGGTTATCGCCTGTGCCCCAGTTGGTATCTGCGACAACAACAGTTACTGGATCTGGCAACATGTTGCCCAGGCTGTCACGTGACTTCCACAGCGCTTCATCGAGTAAATCACTGGATAAATGATCCGAGTTGCTCAACTGATTTGCGCTTAACTTACTGTTTGCACCGTGGTCTATTGAATACTGTTTAAAATATTTATCCATGGCGCTCTTCATATTATCAATGACAACATCATGAAAATTAAGATCGTCGTCTACGTCATCTTCAAGGCTGATAGCGTGCTCAACTTTAGCTGTGATGTCTGCTTTAAAATCATCTGTGATGTCCTGCAAGTTCGCAAGCACCGTTCGGGCATACCCTAACATATCGCTTCGGGTTCCTGTGCCGAAGTCATCTATGTTATCTACGCCTAAGTCATAGCCTTCGCCGAAAGTGTCTGTCAGCCAATCGCCAATGTCATCGCCTGAGGTCACCCCCGACATTAATTCTGGGCTGAGTTTAAGTAAAAACGCATGGTGTCCGGTTTGAATCGGCACAGAGAAGTTTTCATTGGCTGCCAGCTTGTTTTCCAATGCACTGTCATCGTTCATACTTCTTAACGTTTTGACGATGAAATTGAACGAGTCCAGGGTCGGGCCTTCTTCAGTATCGCCCAGCGTTTCTCGTGTCGGTTTGTCGTCCAGTTCAAAGTAATGCTGCATGGTCACCCGGGTATTGGCGCCTGACTTGATCCCCCATGGTTCATAGTTATCTTCTTTAGACTCAGGGGCTGTTGATTTCAATTTTGCCTGGCTATAGGTGACAAAGTCATCGTCGCCGGCATAGGCTTTCAGACCAGCCCCCAGCTGGGTAATGAAGGATTTGGCGGTGTCGTCATCGGCATAGGTTTCATCTTGTTTTAATTCGCTCACCGCCTTGTCGATAAGTGACTGCATCATCTCTTTATACTGCTGCTTATTATCGATTGAAACTAAGTCGTTGAGACGGTTACCTGACGGGGAAAATTGCATTTGGAAACCGCCGCGATCTGAGCTGCCGTCTTCCGATAAATCGTCACCAGCTTGATAGTCGGCGTTATACAGCACATGCACATGCTGCTTGACCTTGGCCTGGATTTGGCTCACCAGGGCGTCGCTGAGGCCTTGCTCGGTAAGGGAGTCATCTAACTCTATGTCAAAGCTGTCTTTTAACGCGGTCGCTTTGGCGTCTAAGCTGAGTTTTGGTGTGCTATCCAGGCTGCCAAACATCATTTTATAGAAACTGTTATTGGCCAATTCATCTGCGGTGCCGTGCTCTGCCATCGACGATATTGTGTATTCCCAGGCGCGTAACAAGCGGTTGTCGGTTTCAGCCGAGGCCAGGCTGTTGGCGGCTACCCAGGCTTTGGCATAACCTTTGGCTTTTTGCAATAAGTCGGCGTCGATATCGTTGCCTTCGGCTAAATCAGATTTTACCTGTGCCAGTTGATCGGCGCTGATATCAAACTTAGTGCGTAATACCTGTTTCAATATTTTTGCCGCAGTGATATCAATGGTGTCTGCCGCGTCGGTATTTAACGCAGTAATGGCATCTTTGACTTTTTGCAGCTGAGATTCTTCGGCGATGCCGGAAGCTTTCATGGCACTTTTAAAGCTGGGGTTATCCAGTAAGCTCACCGCTTCATCGAGATCTTTTTCATCCATTTTGGTGACTTGGCCATTGTTATTGATGGTTAATTTCGCTTCTAACGATTTACTGCTCACCGACATATTGATGGGGGTTTCAACGCCGCCACGGGTCAGGGAGCCTTTTTCCATCAACGACTTCATGTCGGTCATAAACTGCTCCGGTTTATGATTTTTGACCAGAATGGCTGTCGAGGTGCCAAAACAACTGCCGGCACTGCCCTGGCGCAAATCGCACATAAAGGCCGTTAACGCGGCCCGTCTGGCATCCGTTTTGTCTACGAAGGCTGTGGTGCCCAATCCTAATGTCTGGCGGATGGCATTTTTGGCACTGTTATGGGGATTGTAATCTTTGCAGACATTGGTTAACCCCGTCTTTAACTCATCGCTGTCTTTTAGCTTGGTCAGCATGTCGGCCATGCGTTTTGACTGTTTGGGATTAACAACATCAGCTTCTAATTGTTCGATCGCCGTAGTGAGTTTATCCCCGTCTATGGTACCGTTTTCCTTGATGACCTCTGCGGCAATGGAGCGTGCTTTTGCTATACCTGCACTGGAGGAAGTATCACTCATGGAGGATTCGACAATTTCCATGGGAACATCGTCGCCAATGAGGGGAGAATCCACCAACTCCAACAAGCGATCCCGCATAGTGCGCACACCTGATTCGGCAAGCCCCTCGCGGTTGCCGATATCCGGCGTCTGTGATGAGGTGACCGATTTTCCATCCAACAGTGATTTCACCTCCAGATGCTCGGCATCAAGAGAGGTTTGTCTGAATGCCGACGCCTGATTAATCATATCCATTATCAGACCCCTAAGCTTGGATCATGCCAAAGGGCATGTCGGCAAATGCATTGGCTAACGGCGCCGTATTATCGGTAAGCTGGTTTGATGCTGTATCGCTATCAGCGCCGAGGCTGTCGCGAAATTCCTCATACAGGGTGACAAACCGGGCCACGGCCAGTTCAAAATGCGAGTGGCTGATATGCTCGGTGACTAAAGTCTGGCACAATAAAACCTGCTCCTGCGAGCTGTCCAGCGCCAACCTGGCCCCGGCTAAATTTGAGCGAAAATTGTCATGCAGCAAACGGGAAAACAAGGCGGCTTTATCGTCAAATGGCCCTTTAAGGACAATGCCGATAAGTTCAATTTGGTCGCGTACAATATCAAGTTCAAAGGTCACGATAATATCGGATTCTATCTTGATACTGCTTCTGCCGTTGTGATCCAGCGCCAACTCGCCCAAGCCTAAGTCATGGTGAAGCTGTGCCAATACTTCTAAAGATTTCATCTTCTGTTCCTTTTCAAGTTCAACACCCTGTGAATACTTGTCGGGAACAATAGCGGATTGTTACCCAAGCAAAACACCTGTATTAACTGAGGAACACCTTAGCGCAATAAGTTGTCAATTTTTGAACTACAACATTTAAGGAAAATAAATAACCATTTAAATACAAATAGTTATACTTAGACTTTGATAGTATCTATCAGGCAATGAGGAAGTGTTATCTTTTTTGAGCCTAGTACCCTGGGGCTTTCTATATACAATCTTAAGAAGCCGTTTGAAAATCACCGGCTTATTAAGATGTGACAACCTTAGCATCAATAACAGTAAGTGCTGTAAGAGAATGTCGTTTTAGCTTTATAGCCTGACCCGCAGATTCGATGCACGATTAGGGAAATTAGCGTTTTATATCATAGGTTTTTTAAACAGTTCTTTACCGGCACTGAGTAAATGTTGAACCGCCGGGTGCTTAACCTTGCGCTCGGGGGAAATTAGGTAAAAGGTTTCGTGAATTTCATCGGTGCGGCCTAATATCTTGACGTTGAACTGTTCCACCACGTGGTTTTCTATAATGCTGGGGGCGCAAAATACCCCGTAGCCCGCCTGGCCAAAATATTTGGCTAAAGCCGAGTCGTCGAACTCGCCGATGATCAAGGGCGTGACATCGTTTTGTTCGAACCAGGACAAGAGGTTCATACGTTGGTTGCTGCCTTCCCCGGCGATAAAAAAACGCTGGTTGTTCAGGGATTGGGGAAAGTCGTCCTGTAACTGCTTTGCCAGCCCGGTGGCGGCAAAAAAAGTGATACCGCATTTACCAATTAAGTGGTTATAGGCCTTGATCGCTGAGTTCGAAGGCAGGGGCGTGTCGCTGAGCACGGCATCGAGTTTGTTGGTGGCCAGCTCTCCCAGCAGCACTTCCAAACTGGTTTCTTTGCACACCAGTTTGATGGCATCGTCCATTTTGTAAATTTCCCGGAGAAAATTAAAGGAAAATACTTTGGCGATAATATCGGTGACGCCGATGGCAAAGCTGAAGGCAAAGTCGGTTGAGTGGTTCTTGATCGAATTAACCAGTTCATCTCCCAGGTTAAAAATTTCATGGGCATACCCTAAGGTGATATGGCCGATGTCGTTTAACACCAGCTTTTTTCCTCTGCGTTCAAATAGCTGATATCCCAGCTGATTTTCTAAAGTCGTCAACTGCATGCTTAGGGTTTGCGGCGTGATATGTAAAATCTCCGAGGCCCTGGCGATACTGCCTGCTTTGGCAATGATATAGAAGTATTGCAGGTGGTGATAATTGAGCCTGGTCATCATAAACCCCGTGTAATTTTTTCTCTAACCCCTGGTAAGCAGTATGACAACAATTAACCTACTATCAACTTTTAGTTGATTATATGTCAATTACATTCGACTTTTTATTGTTTGATTCCTGTCTTATAACTATTGCTTATCCATTTTCAGTACTGAGAGGGAAGGCCATGTCAGAGAGTGCCCTGATTCTTCACTGGAAGAATTTTATGAAAAATGATGCCAGTCCGGGCATCATCCTGGTGCTGAGTGCCGTTTTGGCAATGTTTTTGGCAAACAGCCCTTTGATGGCGGGCTATCTGTCTTTCCTTGAGTTTCCGGTGAGTATTCAACTGGGTACCTTCGCCATTGCCAAACCCCTGGTGCTCTGGGTGAACGACGGCCTGATGGCGCTGTTTTTCTTTGTTGTCGGTTTGGAAATCAAGCGCGAGCTGTTTTACGGGCAGCTGTCGCGGCCGGATCAGGTGATCTTGCCTTTTACCGCAGCCATTGCCGGTATCGCCGTGCCCGCGGTAATTTATGCCGCTTTTAATTATCAGGATATGCAGGCCATGAACGGCTGGGCCATACCTTCGGCCACCGATATTGCCTTTGCCCTGGGGATTTTCATTTTATTCGGCAAGCACCTGCCGCCGGGGCTGAAACTGTTTTTGCTGTCGGTGGCGATCATCGATGATATCGGCGCCGTCATTATTATCGCCTTGTTCTATTCACAGGATCTGTCCACCACCTCTTTGATGATTGCCGGTATTGGTTTGGCTATTTTATTCGCCTTTAACCGCATGGAGCTGTCGAATAAGACCCCGTTTATTCTGGTATCGATTGTGGTTTGGGCGGCGGTACTGAAATCCGGCGTGCACGCTACCCTGGCAGGATTTGCCGTGGCCTGGTTTATCCCCGTCGCCCGGGAAAAAAGCACGTCCATGTCTTACCAGATAGAGCATGCCTTGCACCCCTGGATCGCCTTTTTCGTATTGCCGCTGTTCGCCTTTGCCAATGCCGGGGTTTCGCTCACCGGCGCCGGTGTCGATGAGCTGTTCACGCCGATATCCATAGGCATTATCGCCGGGTTGTTTGTCGGCAAGCAACTGGGGATCTTTGCCGCCTGCTACCTGGCGGTGAAACTCAAATTATGTAAGTTGCCTCAAGGCGCCACCTGGGGGCAGGTATACGGGGTGTGTTTGCTTTGCGGCGTCGGCTTTACCATGAGTTTGTTTATCGGCTCCCTGGCCTTTGAAGAGCAGGGGCTGGCGTACCAGACACAGGTAAAAGTCGGTGTGCTGGTTGGTTCATTATGCTCTGCCTTGGCCGGCGCATTAGTGATCCGCCATTCATCAGCGAAGCTTGCTAAAACTCAGTCTAATAACGCCAAGTTAAATAAAACAGTGGAGATTGGTCATGGTTCTGAAATTATCTCAAATGAATAGCAAAATAAATAAAGCCCGGGTGCTAGTGCTTGTGGGTTTGCTGTCGGCAATGTCGTTTTCGGCAAGGGCCGATTATAAATCCGAAATTATCGACTCTTGCAGGGCTTACCAGGGCGGCGGGGATGTCGGGCATGTTAATGCCTGTAAGCTTTATATCGACGGCTTTATTGATGCTGCGGTGTTTACCGAAAGCGCCACGGTTGTTGATGAAAAGCCGGGCTATGCGGGCCAGGTGAAAGCCAATGCCTTTTTGCAAAGGGCGTATCAGACCCGTTTGCCGCGCCGTTTCTCCAGCGAGTTTGATGATATCAGCTATCAGTTTTGCCTTGAAAATGGCGAAGACCGTAAAGCGATAGCGTCTAAAATAGCCAAGACATTAAATATTGCAGAGCTGGAGAACAAACCGCTGAAAAAAATTCTCTTTGAAACTTTAGTGAGAATATTTCCCTGTCAGCAGTAGCCAAAACTAACAATAAGATGGGGAATAAAGATGACATTAGCAGTGAATACCTTAACTATTGAAATTACCCGTGAAGCCGCTGCCCGGATAAAATACAAGGCCCGGGCAATGCGGGACAAGCATAAACTTGCATAACGAAAAAGCTGGTGGTTATCAATCAGATTGTTGCAGGCAAATTCTGCGTATTTAAAACCCGGCGCAGCAGCTTTACCCCTGTCGGCCAGTTATTTACACAAGAAAATAATTCAATCGGACATCTTGGGTGTCATGGTTATTTATTTTCCGATGATAAAAAACCGCTTCCGGGGAAATCCGGGAGCGGTTTTTCTTTTCTCCATAACAAAGCGGTGTTCATCTGAAAATTAACTTTTCATGATGCCGCCTTATGGCGTTAATTTTTAGGTACGATACTGATAATCAAAGGGGCTTTTGGTGACACTGTGTATTCAACCGCGCCAATATCCGGCAATGAACCTCTCGGGTTGCCCAAAAAGTCTGTACTCGGAATGGCGACACCGCCTACACTCCCTTGATAACCCAGGTTATAAGCCGGTGACTGGCTATCCTTGGGATAAGGCCTGTTTGCCTCAAGCTCCATGGTCTTGATATCGTACGCCGTGTGGCGGATATTGGGATCTACCCTTAAAAAGTGAGGGTTGCTGGCTATGCTGTAATCGGCATCATTAAAATAGGTCGGCATATTATTTTCATCCCTGTTGGTGACGATAGTACAAAGTCCTTCATTGGCGTTATCACCGGTTGGGACATTGTTGTTAAAGGCATTACAGGGATCGCCGAAGTTTTTCACCTGATGGATAATATTGTTGTGAACCTGACGGTTGGGGAAATTCAGCCCTTCTTTATGGAAATACAAGCAGCTGTTTTGCGCATCCCCCGGCGTTTCGTCGATCAAACCATAGAAAATATTGTTAACCGCATACAATGACTGATTATCAATCCCCATTTTCAGCCGGTCATTTGCAGAGATGATACAGTCACCTTCAGAAATCAGGGTATTGTTCAACAACACGCTTTTGTCATCGGCGGCCGCCCAGCCAACAATGACTGCCGTGCCGGCGGCGCGACAGTGCTCACCGTTGGCGCCTAAGGCTGCGTCCTGATCCGCGTTCCAGCCACAGTTGGAGATAATCACGTTATTCACCAGTTCGGCATTGCCGGTGAGTTTAAGCTGGTTGCCGCCGTTACCTTCGATACGGGAGTTTTTTACGGTAATCTTACCGCCCAGTTCATGATAAAGCAGGTCGATACCGTCACTGTTGTTATACATTATCTTAGTGTTTTCAAAGACCCAGTCGCCACCGGTTTGCCCGGTGCCTAAGCCATCGCCATAACCGCCAAGATCCTGCTTGGCACAGGCATGCGGCTGATCATGGCTATCGCTACCCGGTTGGTAGATTAATCCACAGCCACTGAAGGTAATTGCCGAGTCTTTAAAAGTAATGGTACCGGTGACATTGTCTTCACCGAGGATATCGCCGTTCCAGCCGGCCCCTGAGTTGGCGAATAATTCAACTCTTTCCAGGGTGACATCACCTAAACGCCCGGCACTGATGCCGGTAGTAAGCCCTTTGACACGGATATCGGTGAGTTTGATATTGTCGGCATCCGCCAGGTAAATCCCGATATCGGCAAACGGTTTATCATAGGGGCTGGAACGATCACAAACCAGGGAAGCATCCGGAAAACCATTGGCCTTAATGCAGCTGCTGTGGTCTGTGATTTCCAGGCATGACATTTCTACATTTTCGCTGCCGTCAAGGGTAAAAAGCTGTTTGGCCCGGCCCGAACCCCATAACGAAGGTGGTGCGCTACAACCCTGGTCCCAGCCTTCACCGCGAATACGGGTAGGGTTGGCGACGGTGCCGGAGGGAATGCTTGGCATTGTACAGCCATAGGCCCAGCCGTCATGACAGCCTCCGCTGGTATATTCTCCATGGCGGCCCATCTCATATTCTGCAACCGAACCGTCGGCATTATTGGCGATATTGATGGTATCGCCACCGGCAATATGCGCGACTTTTTTTTGCGGATCGAGTAATTCGAAGATATGTTTTACGGCACATAAACCGTCTGGTATCGCCTCATCATAAGCTTTATCTACAGTACCGTTACATTGGCTTAAGGTGCCGCCGTCGGGGCGAACGAAATATTCTGTAGCATAGGCCTGGCCCAATACACAACAGCCGAGTAGGGGTAATAATATTTTTGACTTCATCCTAAAACGCCTTTAAAAAATTTAATAAAATATAGGGAGAATCTAATTGCTGACCTGAAAATAAAATTCAGCGGAAGTTTCACTTTCCATGCCTGTGGTACTGAAGGCTTTCATGGAGAAGTAATATTCACCGTTAGCCAAGTTGTATAGTGTCAGGCTTTCAAGCTGGGGATCGGTTACGGTAACCACAGTATCAGGACTGCCCTGAACCGTGCCGTAATAGATTTTGTAACCGGCGATACCTTCTAGGGCGCTATTATCAACATTGAGTGTCGGCGCCTGCCAGTTCAGGGTGACACCGGGTCCGGCTGGGGTCGGTTCTTCTGTACCGCCTTCATTGCTGCCACTTTCATTGCTGCCGCCTTCGTTGCTGCCGCCTTCATTGCTGCCGCCTTCATTGCTGCCACCTTCATTGCTGCCACCTTCATTGCTGCCACCTTCGTTGCTGCCGCCTTCATTGCTACCGCCTTCATTGCTGCCGCCTTCAGTACCGCCATCGCTATCGGTAGCGTTAAGGCTGAAAGAAAATACATGAGGTGTTTGGCTGGTATTGCCTGCTTCATCCTGACAGCGGGCATAGAGCAGGTAAGCATTGTCGGCAGCAACATTTGACCAGCTGGCCTGGTGCGTCAGGCCGTCGGCTGAAGCCGTCAGCAGGTATTGCATTTGCTCAAAGCTGGCATAGGGGGAACGGTCAAAACGACATTGAGAAATCTCGTTTGTTTCCAGTAATAAATCAACACTTTGCGTTGTTGATAAAAAAGCCGCGCCATTAGGCTCTGAGCGTAAAACCAAAGGCTCCAATTCATCGTCGGCAAAGGTGATGGTTAATTGCGGTCGGTACTGAACTTCACTGTGCTGTGAAGTGCCGGTAAAGTATTGGATGTTGGCATCATCACTGGCATGGGTTAGTGCCCAGCCGTGGTTAGGGCATTGTCCCAGCTGCATGCATTGAACATCTGAAGTGACATCTACAGTGTAAGCGCTGCCGACAGCATCTGTTTGTGCCGGGCTGAATGCCGGTGCTTCATCAGCACTGCGTAAAACCCCTGCAAAATAATCGGCATTAAGATCCTCCGGGCTGTCGGGATCCGATAAGCGCCATTTGATATCTGTGCCTGTGCTGTCATCCCTGGACTCCAGGTTTGCGCCGGTGCGAAATCCTTCGGCGAGTTTCCAGCCGCTGGTATAATCCCCGCCCAGGTTATCCGGGTCCAGTATTTGGCGAACGTCAATATCGGATGCGGTATAGGCCCAGCCGCCCACCCGGTAAAATGTCAACTTGGCATCAAGCACCCGGCCTTGTCGGTTAAGGTCGCCGAGGTCGAAATATTCAATATTGTAACGTCGGTTAACTCCGCTGTATCTGAAATAATGAGCCGTTTTGTCTGTGCTCTGGTGACGGCCACCATCGAATATCACTGAAAGTGCGCCATCATAACCATTAACTCCCTGTTGATAGCTTATCTGCTGATCTGCATTGGCAGCATAGGCGCAAAGCCCCAGCAAGGTGGCAATAACAGTCTTAGATCTGAATAACATGATAATTTTCCTGTTAAGTAAAATAAAAACAACGTAAAGCTCGAATCTAAATTGCCTTCCCCGGTATTTTTTAGTGGAGATAAGGGGAAGTTATTGTTAGTTAAGGTAAAAATCAAAGTAGAGGCTGGAAGCGGAAATTAGCTAAATAAATTAAAAAAGTGAATAACGGAGGAACGATCTCAAGCTAACCGTATATAGGATGTGCTGTTACAACGGATGAAGAATTGGATGATTGTTCTGTTGTTAGTGTCAAATGTACTTCAATGATCATTTATCAACTGCTTACGGCCAACTTTGACAATTCCATGTAGACCAACTGAAAACATTCTGTAATAAAAATGATGACGGCGCAAGAGCTTGATAGAAGAGTCTTTGATATAAAAGCAAAAAATCAGCACAGAGTAAACAGATATGGGCACACAAAAAACTGGCCCCTAGCGAATAAAACACGCAATGCGGGACATCCACAAAGCTGCACAGCTAAAAAGTAGCGGCTATACGTCACCTTTGGCTGGCCAGTGCTGCGGATTTTAACCCCGGCACGGTAACTTTATCCTTAAGGAGCCGGTTATGGCGATATAGACCAACGCCTGTAAGCCTTGTAAAGGCTGCTGCTGTCATAAAAACATAACTGCTGACATTGCTGCTCAACGGTTAACTTATTTTCAATTCCCCGCTGGGCCATGCTCTTTCTTACCTTATCCAGTAATTTGCTAAAACTTGTCTGCTCGGCTTTGAGTTTACGGTATAGGGTAGAGCGGCTCATATGCAGCTGTTCACAAACATATTGCTGCTGAGAATAACGGCGCAAGTCAAAAGATAATAAGGCGTTTATTTGCTCCGACAGGCTTTTATTGGCCGATAACTGATGCAAGATAGATTTTGCCCGTTCACCAATAACTTGCTTCAGGTAGGGATTGGCATGGGGGATAGGTAAACGCATCACCTCCCGGGAGAGCACAAGATAATTAGACCCGGCACTAAAACGAACCTCTTTACCAAAAACCTTATCGTAATCACTGTGATGCTGTGGGCGCGCATAAGCAAACCCGGCGCGGATCACAGGTATGGTAAAACCACAAAAATAACCTGCCCAGGCCAGTAAGGCCGACATACTCCGCTCGATTGCCGCCACGGGGTAGCTGCTGTCGAGAAATTTAAAACTCAGCACATAGCTGTTTTTCTTTTTCGACAAGCACCAAGTTTCCGAAGGGTTCAATAACATAATATGGCGGTTAAAAATGTTGAATATCTCTGCAAGCGTCTCCGCCTGAGAAATCCAATTTGCCAAAATACCTTTGGCTTGCTCATTAACCCTGCAGCCTATGGTTAAACCAAAACCTGGCTGTAAAGTTTTTTCCTCAGCCAGCAACCATAAGCGCAGTAGATATGCCTCAGGTGATCGCTGCTCCTGCACTAGCGTCGAGGCCGGCTCTGACCAGTACTTGTCGGTGAAATATTGGCGAAGTGGGGGAGCGATCAACTCAATATCTTGCCGCGTGATGATGTTTAACGCCAATAACTGACGCGCCAGGTCAATCACGGCAATGGCTGACACAGACTTTTCCGAGATGTTTTCACTGTTCTTGTTGAGCATAAGTCCTTTATTACCGGCCACTGACAAGGTTTTGGTTAAATTGACACAAAAAGCCGCAAAGTTGAAGCCCCGGGACATAACTTAAGCAAAACAATGCCTTTAAGATAAATAAACAGAAAAAATAGGAGGCTGCTGATGTCATTTACCGCAGATATTTGCAATGAACAAGAGTTAAGAAAAATTATCCCGCCTTACCACCAACGTATGGATAAGCGCATTCAAACCACCTTAGATCACTATTGTCTCGAATACCTGGGCCAGGCTACACTCGCCTGCATTGCCTTCGCGCATCCGGCCCTGGGGTTTTATTATCTCGCGTTAAACGAAAAGACCTTGTTGTCTGTCACACCCGAAGCCCTGAATATTTGCTTGCCCGCCAAGTCCAGCCAACCAGCCTTTAATAACGGGCAACTAAACGGGCTGCTCACTGAGCAGAATACCTGCAGTCTCTACTTTTTTATTCCCGGCATAGGTCATGGCTTGCGTTTAAATGGGTTTGCACAGGCAAATATGCAAACCGGCACAGGTGAAAGCACGCAAACCATAATATTTCATGTGCTCAGTGCTTATTTTCAATGTTCGCGGGCCGCCGTCAGGGCGGGTTTGTGGCAGCCGGTGCAAACAGCAGATATGCAAACAAAAGCTTTTACCAACACTGACACCACCACGCTCACCGATGATGCCATAGGAATGATCGCCTTGGCCCCTTATTTATTATTGCTGAGCCAAAATGAACAGCGAGCCACCGAGCTTTCTCCCCGTGGCGGCCAAGCCGGTTTTGTCAAAGTACAAGACAACCATACTTTGCTGATGCCTGAATGGCCGGGTAATAAAGTGGCCATTAGCTTACGTAATATTCTTAAGCAAAAATTTGTGTCACTGTCTTTTATTATCCCGGGTTGTGACTTCACCTTAACAGTACAGGGAGAAGCGAGCTTAACATCGGATAGCCGGGTTTTATCGACTATGGCAATAAAAAACAAAACGCCTTTGCTGGCCATTGCCGTATTGGTTAAACGGGTGATCATTGAGCAAAATGCAGGCTTAAACCCAGCTTTGTTCTCGCAGGCAGATAACCATAAAGATGCCGGGCAGTTAAGTGCATTTTCCAAGGTGATGGCGGAGCATCTCAACGGCAAAGGATTACTGGGCAAGGTATCACGGCCTTTGGTTCATTCGGTGATCCGCCATGATTTAAAGCATTTATATTAGGGTTAGCCCCTCAATATTAAGCGTGTTCCTGCTTCGGCGTTTTTATGCTTAATCCGTAGACGGGTCAGTTAAAGTCAGCGATCAACCATTCTTTATCATCGCTAAAGTACAGGGGGCGGGTTTTGCCCTGGCCCTGAATATTCACGATATCGAAAATTATGATGAAGAATGAGCGGTAAACTAAAGCTGTGAACTGCCCTTGCTGTCAGGACAAGGGCATGGGCTCAGCTGATGGCAAAGTTGGAAGTTTTTATAATGTGCCAGAGCGATCAGGGTTGCCCCTGCGACGGTTAACAGCTTCTCTCCTGTTTCTCCCAGCAGGCTTTCACCTAAGTACAGCGCCGCGATCAGCCCTGCCAGGCCGAAAAGCCCGCCAAAAAGCACGGAGCGTTTTTTGTGCTTTTTACAGCCTAAGGTTAATGCATAAATACTGGTGGGGATCACCGCCAGCACCATCCACAGGTGAAAGCTTTCCTGCTCCAGCGGTAATGCCGCTATGCTTGGCAGCAAAACAAGTATCAGCGGAAAGGCCAGGCAGTGGAGCACGCAGAGCATAGACAAGCTAATGGCTAATTTATCGGTAGAGATTTGTAACAGCTTCATTTAGTTAACCTTTGTTAAATTTGGCTATGGGCGGTGTTGGCATTGCCATCCCCTTGGAGCAGGCAGGCATTGCATATGCAGTTCAGTTCTATTTGCGGAGATAACAGCCGATAGCCGGTTTGTTTCATGGCGCCGGCCAGTTCGGCCCGCATGGCTGAATCAAGGCGGGTTTCATCCACCCGCTGGCATTGCTGGCAAAACAAAAACTGCGACAGGCCATGCGAGTGCCCGCAGCCGATATGGGCACAGGCAACGTATTTGTTGGCAATATTCAGTTTGTGGGCTAAGTGCACACCCTCCAGAAATTCCAGGGTGCGGTAAATAGACATAGGCGCCAGTGGCTGATTGAACTGGCTTTCAAATAAATCCAGTAATTCATAGGCGGACAGGGCTTTTTCGGCTTGCAGCAGCAGGGAGAGTACCCGTTTACGCTGCGCCGTGAGACGACTTCCGTGTTGCTGGCATTGCTTTTCTGCCTGCAAGAGATATGTTTGTACTTGCTCCACTGTATCTACCTTAGGTTAATGGTTTTGTTGGACGGGGTAAGCAGGGCAGAGCCTTGCTGCGATGACCTGAGCCGCACGGCGTGTATTTTTTCAAGCGCAGCAAACGGCCTGAATAATTCAAGTGAAACCGATGTCAACTCTTCGGATGATTGGCAGTGAAACCGGTAGCCGGCAATGATTTCTGCATGCTCAGCCGGCGCCGGTTGAGGCTGGCGGGGTAAGGCTGCCTTTTCACTTGGCTCAATGGCGCTGATATTGATCTCGACATCTTTGAGCAGGCAGCTGGTGCCATGGAAGCGGATAATATTGTTGGCTAACGAGATCTGCTGCTTAATATCGGCCAGGTGTGCTCTTTCGGCCCCGGTAGCGGCCCTATGCTCAAAACCGGCGAGGCTTTGGGCAGGGGCGCTAAGCTGTAAATGTATGGCGTTATTTTCCATGGCTAAGTTCAGCGTAACCGTGAACATGTGCGCCGTGATCGCCGGCCAGACTCGGGCACGAATAAGCCAACAAGGGCAAGAAGATAGCGCCAATCAGCCGCTTGGTGCCGGGAAGAAGTTTGGTCATGGCGGCTCAGTCAATAAAGTCCAGGGTCAGTAACAAACGCTGTTCATTTGGAGGCAGGGCCGGTGAGCGGTGCACTAAACCTGCATTTTCGTTGCCAAACCATCCTTCACCTTTTAACAGGGCAACGTCGCCGGCGGTTAATTTTTGAATGTCGGATTGGGCACGCATAAGTCCCGAGCTTTCATCGGGCAAACCATTGCAGCCTGCACCCAGTTTTGAACGATCCAGGGTTTCATGTGGCAGCCATTCGGTGGCTGTGCCGCAGAAAGTTGTTACCAGGCGGCAAGGGACTTTATCGACATGAAATTTGGGACACATAGGGCGATCTAACAGGGTAAGCCTGAGGCCGGCCCGCTTTAAGTCAAAAAGCGTGCAAAACATGTCGACTAAGGTGCTGATATGCTGACATAGCTCATCTGTTGCTGCTAAATCCGCTAAATGCTCAGATATCTGCGCGCAGGCATCTTGCGGCGTAACCGAAATGACCGTTTTTAGGTGGGGAGTTTCAGCAATCAGTGTCTTTACGCTGTCAATCAGTGTCTCTGAACAGGTGTACTGCCAGACAGCCAGGTTGACGTCTTCCCGGTAAATATCGGCCAACACCGACGGTTGCTCTGATATCGATGCTCGCCGGGGGTTGGTGGCCGGTAAGTCTGTTGCTATAGCCGCTGCTGAGTTTGTCATAGGTTTACCTGCTCTGATCTTGCTTTTGAACTGCATAGTTCAAAGAGTTATCCGTTAATGTCCTTGCCTAATGCTTTGCCATTTGTGAGTTCACTTATACATTCCGTGTAAATGTTTATATTTATATTAATGTGATATTATAACAAAAGTAAAGAGGTGTTTTTCATGTGTTATGGTGAAAAATAAATCTGATGAGGTATGTTTATATAGTTATTTTACGATATAAAATGGAGTTAATAATTTTTTTGCTGTTGATTTTAAATGAATTTGTTTTTATTTTATGTATTTGTGAGAATTTTAATTTAAATGAGCACAATAAAGACAATAGCGTTATAAAGTATGAGTTCTTTTGTTATAAGGTATCCTTTGTGTTGACCTGCTTATTATCCCTTTCTGAACTATGGGCAAACCCCGGTCAAAGTTAGGTAGCAAGAGTGCATGGCCTGGATTAAAAACGATACTCCAAACCTATGTGTATTTGTTTTTGTGGTAAAGGTAGCCCTTTAACTTAACAAAGAGTTGGCTCGGTTCAGGATCACCATTGAGCTTGAATACTTGTTCAGGCCTTAAGAGTTGAGTTTTCTCTGCTTGCTTAGCTGGCAGCTGAGAGTTGACGCTTAAAGCAACAGCCATAAGTAAAAACCAATAATCAGGACTGAACTTTTCATCGCCATGCTCTAAGACCCCAGGCAAAACTATAATGCTAGTTTTACAGAAATATGATTTGTCATAATATAAAGAGCAATATGCTTCCATATTTTTGGAAGTATAGATGTTGATGTGAATAAATAGAATGTGATCTCTAACAAGTTTCTCCGCAGGTTCAGCATAGATTCAAGCAAGCTAAAGTGATCAATTAAAGGGAGTAGATTGTTATTAATACAATCGGCAATGGCTCATTGCGAATAGCTGTACGTTCTACTTTGGCAATAATAGCTGTTCTGGCATAAACTTTTCATGGGTGACAGGAAGTCGCATCAGATAACATCATTGGAGCAAATTATTTGTTATCGAATTTATTCACAAGATACTGTCCTGTAACTGAATAAACCCATATCAATCTGAAGATATTGGTTTATACACCAGATAATGATAAGAACATAAATATCCACCTATATCATTAAAGAGTAAATTCAGTAAAAACAAAGGCTTTTTAGCCTTCCCATTGGTTACTATTAAATATTGGAGGGTCAATTGTGAAAATCAACCTGGAGGAGCAATGTATTGCAGGGAAGCAAAGCGGAAATAAGTCGTATCCATCATATTCTATCAATACAAAGGGTTAAAGTACTCTGTAGGAAGATAAGTACTCATTTGGCTAAGCAAGAAAGCGATAAACAATTAAGGTACTGTAATTATGCTAAAAATTAAAATCTCTCACAAAATTTACTTTATGGGAGCAATACAGTTTTTACTTATCCTGCTCGTTGGTTTAATCGGTTATCTGCAAATGGCAAAGATAGGTGCAGAGCTCGTTACCATTGCAGAAGAAGACATCCCGTTAACCAATAAAATATCCATCATTACCGAAAATCAATTAAAACAAAGCATTCTCTTTGAGAAGTTAATGTTTAAAAGTGCCATATTACTGCTGGATAACAGTGTTCCCGGCGATGACTACAAGCAATTAATAGAAGAGATTAAGCAGCTAACCCTGGATGATAAAGCGAAATTAAAAGAGACTCTCAACTTTATCAGCCGCATTCTCAAAATTGCCCATAGCGAAGAAGTTACAGCTGAATTTAAATCCTTACAGAGACAATTAACCGTTATAGAAGCAGATCACTTCGAGCTGGCAGAGGCCATAGACAAACAAATTGACTTGTTATTGTCCCGGCAGCTTTCCACAGCCATTAAAATGGCCAGTGCGACAGAGCAGATGCAGCACGAAATAAATGACAAACTGGTTGATGTTGTACATGAAATTCAAAATTTTACCGCCCAAGCCGCCCTGCAAGCCGAACATGACGAACAAAGCGGTATCGTACAAATTGTGATCTGGCTCGTTATCGCCTGTATTGTGGCAATGATATTGCCTTACCTGGTAGCTAAAAGCATAACCACACCAATCCACTTACTCAATGCCCGTTTAACCGATGTATCCCAAGGGGAAGGCGATTTACGTCAAACATTACCTGAGCATACCCACGACGAAACCGGGCAGACAGCAATAGCCTTTAATGCTTTTTTGAAAAAACTAAGAAATATCATTGCTGAAATAAATGCTTCGGCCGAACAATTGGCGGAATCATCCGGCACCGCCAGTGAAGTTGTAGAACAAACGCTTGATAATGCAGAAAAACAACGTAATGAAACAGAGCAGGTTGCCACGGCAGTTACCGAGATGAATATGACCACACAGGAAGTGTCAAAAAATACCGGCCGGGCATCTGAAGCGGCAGAAGGGGTGCGTGCAAAAGTAGAGCAGGGCAATAACTCTGCGGTAGCCGGTCATAGTATCATGGAGCAGTTATCGGTTGAATTAACCAATGCATCGCAAATTATCGAACGACTGGCGGAGAAAACCACAGGGATAGGCACAGTGCTCGATACCATACGCGGCATTGCCGAGCAAACCAATTTACTCGCGCTTAATGCGGCTATAGAAGCTGCCCGCGCAGGAGAGTCCGGACGCGGCTTTGCTGTGGTTGCCGACGAAGTACGTAACCTGGCGCAGCGCACGCAAAGTTCAACCCTGGACATCCAGCAGCTGGTGGAAGGTTTGCAGGGTGAAGCAAAAAATGCCGTTAACGGCATGGTTAAGGGGAGCGAGCGGGCAAAAGTCTGCTTGCTTAAAAGCACAGAAACTACCGAAGCGTTTGAAAGTGCTTTTGATGCCGTTTCCAATATTACCGAGCTTAATGCCCACATTGCTAACGCCACAGGTGAACAGTCCACTGTGGTAGAAGAAATAAACCGTAATTTACTATCCATACAAAACATAGCGGCTACCACCAGCGAAGGGGCAAGAAAAACTTCAGACGCCAATATGTCTATTTCGGTATGTATCCAGCAGCTGCACACCAGTCTTTCGCAATTTAAAGTGTGAGCAAGTCAACGGCTAATAAAAGCAACCCGTATCCCGGGATACGGGTTGACATCATGACCTCGTGATTAACATAAAAAGAAAATTACGATGTGTAATCTACACCCTAAATCAATAGACAGGTCAAACGGTGATTCTCGGTCCTGTTTTTTAACTGCAATCTTCCAATTTTGCAGTTAAAACAGCCGGGGTTGTCGCATTCTGAGCCCGGAAGTATTCTATTCGACATTTATGTGGTGTTGCCGCCTGGGTATGATCAAAAACTGCAGGTGAAAAATTGCCATCAAAAGTAATATTATCAGTATCAAATTCGACTAAGCTGTTAATTGCTAAGCCTTTCCCTTGCTCTGAACCGTCTCCTCGCTCAATAAAATCAGGATAACCGTTATAAATGGCATAATATGTGTCGCCAATTTTTATATCGCTTACAGAGTTAGTGGTCCCTGAGATGATGCTTTTGGCATGCGCCATGACAATCGCGCTGCTAAGGCTTGCTTGAAGTGCTTGCATTTCAGCAACTCTGGCATCACCTGTTAAATCGATGAACCTGGGCAGGGCTGTTACGGCTAAAATACCTAAAAGTACAAGTACAACAACCAATTCTATTAGAGTAAAACCTTTAGCACTCATATACACGACAAAAATTTATATGTTTCTTTGGGGTATTGTATGTGAAATGAACAAGTTTGAACATTCTAATGGCGACGCCTGCACTTAAAGCTATCATTCTACATGCCCTGAAAGTCATCGAAGATCTATACCGAGGGACAAATTTAATTTCATAAAAACGCAGTCAAGCCCTTGGCCAAAACCATCCTTTACCACAGTGGCTCTTTTATCTCTGTAAAAACACGCCGCAATTGCTAAAAGCAATGATCAGCTCTAAAGGTTTAATTTTATTTCCACCGTACCAGCAAGTTTTGTTAAGGCTTGATATTTTGCCTTGACCAGGCCCTGATTTTTTCTATTTCATCCGCTTTACAGCCCAGCGACTCTAAAAAGTCGGCATGCATTTCCGGCAGATCTTTTTCAAACTCAACATGCCAGCGGTGCCTGGCTTCGGCATCCATGCCCGAGGCTTTAAGGATATTGACCCACTGCTCTTTATTCATGGTTCTTGACGTTCTTATCAAGGAATCACGCCCCAGCAGCCCGACAATTAATTGCTGCTGTAGTCTTAGTTTACTGATTTCACTGTTAAGGTTGATCAACCTTTGCTCTAACGCTTTTGTGGATTTTGTCTCGCCGGAATTGAGAATATCGGCAATCGACTCCAGCGATAGACCGGCTTCCCGGTACGTGGCGATCTTTTCCATGCGCTGAACATCACTTGGGGAGTACAAACGATAGTTAGCCTCAGATCTGGCTGAAGGCTTTAATAAACCGATTTTGTCGTAATACAGCAAAGTGCTTCGCGACAGATCATACTTCTTTCCTAACTGGTTAACCGTATACATAGGTGACTCCTCATTCTTTTTTCTGCCGACTTAGCTACTATTGACGGTTACAGGTGCTGGTTGATTTTATCCATATGGCTGACGATCAAGTCCCGCCATTCGACCATCATTTTGGCATAACTGGCCTGATCGTAATGCTTAAGCAGCTTTTTATTTCCCATTGACGTAAGCGCCGTTAATTTATAAGTAACATGAACCGTCGAGCCGCCCCTGCCATTTGCTTTTAATAATACATCAACAGTCCCGGTATCTGAGTCCGGGTTTATGCGGTGGTAACGGGCATGTTTAGTTTGTTTATCATAATCCAGCACCTGCCAATACGTTGTTTTACCGTTATGCCCGGTCAAAAATACGGTATCCGGTTCAAATCCATCGCCGCTTAAAATCACGGGATCCCATCCCGGCACCCAAAGTCTTTCGCCGGGGCCGGTAAACAGAGGCAATGCCTTTTCAGGTGCTATCTCTATTTCAAACGAACCGCTGCGCGAGATAGTGAGTGCATTTTCTTTAGAGAAACCAGCTCCTGAAATATGTGAAAAGTCAGAATTTTCCGTACTTTCATGATGATTTGCGTATAAGTTTCCGCTAAAAAAAATGCTTAAAGCACAAAGGCTGCCGGCTAGTGTTGTTTTGTTCATGATATTCCTCGCAGGTAATGAACCGTCTATAAGTAAGCCTGTACCCTAAAGTATGAAGCCATAGACAGGTCAACCGCTTTTTCATCAAGCTGTGCGAGTCTTAAGTTGACTATAAACCTTTTTATCATGGCTGTTTGACCTGTCTACAGGTTCACCCTTTAAGCTTCAAAGCTCTCCCGGTTTTCTAATGAACAAGGAGAGAAAAATTTTCAAATCGACATTTATTTCATTTTGACCAAGCAGCTAAATTAGGAAGACCCTGATGTATAAATCAATATTTTCAACGCTAGATCACCACCCAGGCATATCAGAGCTGTCAACTGCAGACATCTATGGCGCAGCCCGCAAATATGCTCAGCTGGCTGACGAGCTCGGCTACCATTGTTTTTGGGTTGGCGAACATCATTTTTTACAAAACGTAGGCAGTATTCCCAATCCGGCAGTACTGCTAAGCGCTTTGGCGCAATGTACCAAAAACATTCGCCTCGGGCCGGCGGTTGCTGTTTTACCTATGCGTGATGCTGCCTTAACGGCAGAAAACTACGCTATGGTTGATATCATTTCCGGTGGTCGCCTGAATATGGGGGTTGGCACCGGCCAGGTAGCTACCGAATACCAGCATATGGGCATCGACTTTGAAAATCGCCGCGACGCTTTTAGCCAAAGCCTGGAGGCCATCATTGGTTATTGGACACACCATGACTTTGAAGCTGAGTCTTCCCTGAATATACGGCCTGTTCAGTCTCCTATGCCGCCCTTGTATATTGCGACAGTAACCCCCGAGTCTGCATATCGTGCGGGTAAAAACGGCCAGTCGGTGATGACCATAGTTTCTCCCGGCGGAAAAAACCTGTCGTTGCTGCAAGAGATCATCGAGGCGCATAACAAAGGTAAAGCCGAGACTACAGCGCCAGACATAGAGACCGAAGTTGTTGTCACCGTATTTGCCTATGCGGCAGAAACGAAAGAAAGCGCCATTGAAACTGCGGCAACTTCACTGAGAAACTTTTCCCCGGCACTGCAAGATAAAAACCTGGCAGAAGTTCGCTCTGAGGTTCAAGGCATGGTCGCCAATAATACCGCCCTGTTCGGAACAGTCGGGCAAATTAGTGAGCAACTACAACATTACCGAAACATTGGTGTTAAACATATTAACTTCTTAACAAATTTCGGCGGCATGCGGCCAGAGCAAGTAGTTGAGAGCATCAGGCTATTGGCATTAGCCTGATACATAGCTGCTGATATCGGGGGAATAAATCAGAGGCTCAATAGCAAAATATGCTGACGAAGGGGCAGGGTAAACATATGCTTCTCAGCAAATTTCAAAAGATGTTTGTTACCACAGCCAAACCTGCCCGCCGAAACTCCTCCGGGCTTTATGGAAAAGCCATAAGTTATGCTGCTGTACCAAAAGCAGGTGCAGCGGCTTAATGTCGGCAGCAACCACCGCCTTAGATCAGTTCAACATCCAACGCATCGGCAAGGCGTTTACGATAAACATTTAATTCGGCATAAGGGCGCAAATTGGCGATAAGGGCGCGAATGAGCGTTGAGTTTACCGCAGGTTGTGACAATTCATTTTCAATAAGGGATGATGTTTCCAGCACTAAACTTTTCTGGCCGGCCGCCATGTCTTCGGCCTCGCGTTTAATGGTTTCCAGCAGTTTCAAAGCCTTTCGTTTCTGGTGTTGTTCATTATCTATATTTTGCGTAAGCGGGAAATTCTCTTTGGTTAATAGCGGCGAAAGTGTCGAGTTGCTTAACGCGGTTATCGCACTGTCCAGGCAAAATGCCACTAAGTGCGCACAGCGTTTTATTGAGAAGTCGGCATCGTCCAAGGTTAAATAAACCGTGTATTCCTGCAGTAATCCGTTTACCAGGGAAACAATATCATATAACCAGGGACTGATATCTTTGCCATAAGCCTGCAGCAGCACCTTTTGTTGTGATAAGTGGTAGTTTATGCGGCATTCCTGCACCACTGTCATCACTTCCGAGTCCATGACTATCATATCATCAGTCAAAAATACTTGAATGAATGACCGTTCATTCAATACTTCCTGATATTCCTGTACCAAATATGCTTCCAGTAACAATACGCCTTTTTTATCTTCATTTTCCAACAGCTGATCGACTAAAAACTGGTTTTTTTCATCGGACTGTAAAAACAGTGCTCTGACAATGTCGAGCTTGCTGGAAAAGTATGAATAAACCGAACCTTTGGCAATACCGGCGGCATCGGCAATATTTGCTATGGTGGTGCCGCGAAAGCCTTTTTCGATAAATATCGACTTTGCCGTCGCCATAATAAGTTCACGTTTTGAAGTCGCTACTGTCGACATAATAAAGATGATTTCCTTGATCAGATTGCGGGCGTATTGTGCCATAAATTTGGGAAATGACCAATAAGTCAGTTGACATATGACCGTGCGGTCAATACGATAAGTACATATTGGTCATTTTGTTGACCGTACGGTCATTTTAAAGAGGTATTTATGGATAAATCATCGGGTGATACCCAGTCATTGTGGCAACTGCTTTCTCCGCATAAGCCCGACAGAAAATCATTTGTCTGCTTAGGCTTACTGGTCGTTATTACTACAGCGCTTGAACTGGTACTGCCTTTGTACTCCAGTCATTTAATAGACTCTATCGGCGCCAACGGTGTCGGCACTGCTGTGGTATTAGGTTTAATTGCCCTGGTTTTATTCACCGCTGTTTTTGAGGCGGTATTAGCCTGGTTTGGCGGCAGGCTGGGGCATCAGATAAGTTTTCGTTTGCGTTATAGTTTGATTGGCCGCCTGCTGCACAGCCAGAGCCAAAGCTTAGATCAGGAGCACAGCGCCGAGCTGAGTGCGCGGGTCGTCAACGACTCAAAGGAGGTTAAATCGGTATTAGCGGAAGATCTTATCGGTTTGCTCAGCGGCCTGGTTTCTTTAGTGGCGGTGATCACTATTATGTTTGTTTTAGACTGGCGCTTAACCGTCGTTTTAGTGACTTGTGTCCTGGCCGGTTTTATTCTGATCACGCCGATAGCCTTAATGATGAATAATATCGGTAAAGCCACGCAGGCGGCAGAAGCCAACCTGTTAAAACATGTCACCGAATGGCTGCGCTACGGCAAACTGGTGAAATCCCATAATGCCGGCGGCGAACTGCACAAGCGCTCCCGGGACTTGCTTGACGAATGCTTTACCCAGGAAATGCGGGCCACTAAAGTGCTCTCCCTGATCGGGCCTATCTCTAACCTGGTACTGATGCTGAGCATGATCGCCATTTTAGCCTTTTCCGCCTACTGGCTTGAACAGGGCACTATGACCTTAGGCACAGTCACGGCATTTCTGCTGTACTTATTCGGCCTGACCTTCCCGCTAATGGCCATGGCAATGTTTTTCAGCAACCTGAACAAAGCCAGCGGCGCAGCAACGCGCTTATCCGAAATCAGCCGCTTGCCCACAGAACCTTCAGCAGCGCCGCTGGTGTTAGAAAATATTACCGATTTGGCGGTGAAAGACTTATGCTTTGTCCGCGACGACAAAACCATTTTAAACCAAGTGAATTACCGGTTTCCTGCAAGTGGTTTATCCATTGTTTTAGGCGAAAGCGGCAGCGGCAAAAGTACTTTACTCAATCAGTTTTTAGGTTTTTATCCTGAAACCCATACCAGTGTATTCATCAACGGCAAAACGCTAAACGAATATAACCTATCCTCGGTTCGCCAATCGATAGCCTGGGTTGATCAGGAGCCTAAACTGCTCCATGCCAGTATCCGCGACAACCTGACTTTAGGGCTTAAACAACAAGTAACGGATGACGAAGTTTTCAACGCATTAAAATCGGTAGGTTTGCACTCCTGGTTAGAGCGCATTAATCATGATCTTAAGCTTATGGTGTCTGAACAAAGCCATCAGTTCTCCGGCGGAGAGAAGCAGCGCTTTGCCATAGCCCGGGCTATCTTACGGCAAGCCAAGGTATTGCTGCTGGATGAGCCTACCTCGGCATTGGACGACAGCAATAAAATGGAATTGATGATTTTGCTCAGGAAACTGGCGGATAAAATGCGGGTTATTATGATCAGCCATCATCTGGATCTTATCGAACCTGAGGATAATGTGATTGAAATGGCTGCGGGGGAGATTATCAATAGCAATGCTTAATCGTCTGTACCGAGTGCGAACAGGCCGGTGACAGATTGTTGTAATGAAGAAAAAATCGGTCATTGACTTACATAAAAGCTGAGGGAATGATGGTTTTTTGATTTTATTTATAATCAACTCAACAGGTTGCTATCATTTCTTGGTTTTGTTTTGGTATTAAAATATCATTTTATCCGTAAATTTATTTACAATAAAAAATGACTGCCAAGAGTATAATTTCGTATTTGTGCCATATAGGCGGAAACACTCCGCCTTTTAACCAGCTAAAGGAACATAGCCTTCATTTTGTGCATGCTATACACCTGACTCTTTACTCTCCAGGCACTTATTAAAGATAATTTATCGTACCATTTTTGAACGTTTCTTATTTCTCCCGCATATCCCTACTTCTGTTGAAGTATAAAGCCGGCTAGCGTTAGTTAGTTGAAATAAAACAGTTTTATTTCATTTCTCAGAACTTTTCAGAACTTTTCAGAACTCTTTACAGTTAGTTACATTGCCGGGTGGTAGCTTGATTTCTCCGGCGTTATCGAACTGCTGATTTTCCGTTAAATGTTTTTCAGTTGCCGCGGAAATGACAAAACCAGGTGTTCGATAAATAACCGGGCGGTTTCGGATAGTGGAGTTATCGCCTCATATAAAAACACCAGTAAGTGGTAAGGCCGGAATTGATGCTCAGCAAGATGGAGATCTAATAGTTTCAGCCCTGATAGCGGTTAACACTATTGGTCAAAGTACGCTGATTTAGCAGTTTTAAGAAGGAGAGTTTATATGTTAAAAAAAGTTTTCCCTTATTGCAGCCTGGCTGCAATTATTGCATCGCTTTCACCGTATGCTAATGCCGGCCTCACAGAGGAGCATAGATCACATGTTCCCTGGAAATATCAGGAACTCAGTGCTGCCGAATTTGGCGGTGATTGGGGCAAGCTCAGCGAAGTTTATATTGCCGATATCGACGGCAACGGCTCTGCCGATCTCATCCGTCAGAATAAGGACATCGATGCTGATGCGCTGGATATCTTTTTGAGCCATGCAACAACCGAAGGGCGGCAAGTTGGCCCCGACGATTCGTTATTCAGGAGCGGAGAAGTTGGTTTTACCGATGTTAACCTGACAGACAGTTTCATTTGGCAGTTTGCCGGTGATCATACCGACCTGCATTTTGGCCAGTTTAACGATGGCGGTGATGATCTCTTGCGCCAGGAAAACACCAAGGAGTGGGCAAAAGATGAATTTAACTCCGGTGATATTTATAGCGGCTATTTTTTTGGCACACATTCCTATCCGCTGGTCGACACGCAAGACCTCGGCGATGCCTACAATGGCCTTAACAACGAAAACCAGCTGTCGTTGGGTGATTTCAACGGTGACGGTCTGACCGATGTGCTGATCAGGGATAAAGGTCCTGATAAGGAGGAAGACGGGACTTATAACGTGTTAGTTGCTTTTAGTATTCCGGAATCAGGTACGGGGAACCGCCATAAGGCCAAGTTAGACGGTCGCAGCCACGTAACCATGAACAGTGAAAGCGACGGCGACAGTGACGATCCTAACTGGTTATTTGCCGCAGACAACTCAAATGTCCGTATCGGTGATTTTAACGGTGATGGCCGCAGTGATATTTTACGCTGGGACACTAAAGATAATATGCCTAATCTTAGCGATGACCATGCCAAGGTAGATATCTGGTTTGGTCTGGGAACTACCGGCGAATTTCAACGCAGCAGTATTTATCTTGATGCCGATGCCGACTACCGTAAAACCTCTTCCGATAATATTTTTGACGAGTCGTTTGTTGAACTTGCACAAAATAAAATCCGTATCGGCGACTTTAACGGCGACGGCAGTGATGACTTTGTCGTACTCGACGGTCACGACTATACCGTTTATATCAGTCACGCCGTGCGCATTGAAGAAGACAGCGATGGCAAGCGGGAAACCTTCAAACAAAATATCGCGTTATTTTCGCAAAATGGTTTTAACGACGAATATGTTAATCTCAACTCACCCGAACTTATAACCATAGGCGATTTTAATAACGATGATAAAGACGACATCGCTTTATGGAATGGTATTCCTTATATTCTTTATTCTACCTCCGGCGCTATCGGCGGTGACAGTAGTAGCGGCGATGAGGCCACTGCCACAGAATTAACCTTTACCGGTATCCATCATGACAAAACAATCAATGGACAAGGGGCCATTAACAGTCATTTCAGCGGACAACGCAGCACCTACCAAAAAATGCAGTCCGCCGATTTCAGCGGCGACGGCGTACCTGATTTATTGCTGATCCCAGAGGCCCGGGACGAGTCCACGCCTAATGCCGTTATTTATATTACCCCGCCGTATAACCCGGTATCTGCGGTATCGCAAACCCCGTTAACGAATGTTAACCATATGCAGGGTATTACCCACCAGGAAAAACAATTTGTTTTCTTTGGGGAAAACGATGCTATCAAATATATTTTCAGGGACGAGGCCGGCTGGCACGAGCCGGAAACACTGACCTTATATGAAAAAAATAATGATCCGCGCTGTAACAATGATAAACCCGAAGGCGCTGAGTTCCTGGCAAGCGCTCATTTGACTCCCGGCGGCGCACTTCCCCAGGACAGCGCGGTAGATAAGTACCTGCAACCTGTATGCGATGCAGCCTATCAGGGGCAAACATTTGATGTTGTATCAGACGGCCAATACCTCTACCTGTTTAGGGGGCACGGCACAGCAGTCGCCGCCAAAGTGCTGGTGGAACGGTTTGATTTCTCCGATGTCGATAATAAGTTGATCCGCCTGGTAGAGTCGCGCTTTTCTTTATCCGGCAAGCGTTATGTCAATTCAAGCGGCAGTGAAACCATCACCGAAGCAAAACACACACAAAACTTTGGCGACCAGGATGACTTATCAACCGTAGATGCTGTGGGGGATACTTTTTACGAACCTGCATTTTTGGTGCCCTTCGCTGCTTCGGAAATAACGAATAGTCCTGATTGTAAGGTAAAGGCCGTAACGGTTGTCCGGGTAGACGAAGGCAATGGCCGGGAGCGTTTTATGCTCAGCACTAAAGTCAGTGATGCATGCATGACCACAGATGGATATACCGTAAAGCTGCTCAACATACGCAAAGGAACTGAACAGCTTTTTGCCACCAGCAATTTGACTTACCTTGATGATCGGGGAGAAGAAATCACCAGTTACTGGTATTACGATAGAGGTCTTTTAAAGTACACAGGGAATTATCTTGATTCTGTTGTCATTGAAACCATAGCAACTGCAACCCATAGTGAGGGCGAAAAAACTGACGAAGTTGTTGGTACAGAGTATTTACTAGCATCAAGTAATGGGGATAGTGGCTTTATTGTTACGCATTACTCTTTAAACGAGGATACAACCATAGCTGCTAATATGGCGAAATCATCTATTTCCGGGTCTGACGTGGCAACCCAGCCTCGCTTTTATAGCGGTAGCGACGGCCTGACGCATTTATATTGGCGGGGCAACGGCAGTACTACGCGTCAAAAGGTATTGCAGGAAAATATCATGGATCCGTATTTATCGGAATCGAGCAGAGGTTTACAACCTAACTGGGGAACGAGTCCAGGCCAGAGCGTCAGAGAAATGAGCTTTGCCGAAAGCTGGCCTATGCCGGATGACGAACAAAATCCGGCGCAAGCTTTAGCCGTACCACGTGACCTGCCAAACTATGTCCCTGCCAAGTGGACACCTAAGTTTGGCACCTATTATCAAGGCAACGATAAGCCTATTGCCCATACTATAGCGCCGTTGGCCTTTGAAACATCACGCCTTATCGATAAAGGCGGCCTGAAATCCGGGTTATTGGTGCGGGAGTTTGTCGAGCTGCATCAGGAGCAGGACGGTCGTTACCGGGTGGCCTTTTCTGAAGTGCCGCTTGTAGAGTTGGAAGCCAGGCTCACGGGCAGGGTAACGCTGGATTCAACCCCGATAGGTTTTATCGAAGGTGCGCCGCCGGTTCCCCGTGAAAACTTGGGCAGGGATCAAAACGGCAAGTGGGGCTACTCCGCTGAGCTGTCATCGGTGGAGTTGCGGATCGAATCCGGCACCACTGTTTCTACCAACGCCAACGATGCCGGAGGCGCTACTGCATCGGGCCGCTTAACCGTCGGCGGTAAATCGCCCTTTATCGAAATATCTATAGATACGGTTGTTAATTTAAAAACCGGTGCATTTTCCGGCAGGGATGAAAGTTATGCTTTAGAAGAAGAAATATCCCGTCAGTCGTTTATTACCGGCAGTGTGCCAACGAGGGAGTGTATGGGAGAGGAAAGCCCTTATCTTGATGCTTGCTATACCTTAAATGCAGACGGCAGCAAAGCGGTTGAACTTTGGGCGCCCCATACCGAAGGTGCAATCTTTGTTTCATCCTTAAGCGGTTCGCGTTATTCGCTGCATAATCCTGACGACGGAAAACTGGTTGGCTATGCGCTTGATTTCTCTGATGCCACCGTTCAGGAGCAGGTGTATAAGGTCAAACTTAACAAGGCATATCAGGTCGCTGGTTCACTAGACGGTTTTATCGGTCCTGATCAGGTGCAAGGTCTCGGTCAGGGCTACTTTAACCCCAGGCAGGAAAATGCCTGGTTACTGGAGAGTACCCGGCAGCAGCAGGAGCTTGAAGAGCGTTATGCTAAAGCCAGAACTACATCTGTTGGCCAAAGTGCGGAAGAGTTCGTCAACGATCAGCTATTAATAGCAGACATTGCGGTAACCGATGGCGCCTTTAAGAGCAAGAGTTCTAAAGCCGTGAGCTCCATTACCGATTATTATGGTTATGAAATAGAAACTGATGCCAGTTCAACCTTTAATTTTGAAAACCCGCCGACAGGCGCTGGTTTTGGCGCCGGCGCCGGTGGCTATTACAGCCGTAATTTCCAGCAGGGACAAACGGTTGGAGAATCTATATTCCTTGAAGCTGATATTGATCGCGCGGTAACCAGTGAAGTGCAGGATGAAAACAACAATACGCTGCCCAATACGGTTGACCGCTACAATACCCGCAGTTATTTGCTGCCTGCCAGTGAGGGTAACTTCCAGGATTTGTTTGACTATGTCATAGACCCTAAATTACTTGAGGGCGATGATTTTCATGAAGGTGACAAGAGTACGGTGGACATGCTGCGGATAATACAAAGCAAGCCGAACCCCATGTGGCGCATAGTGCACCGGGTTGATGGCGTTAGCCGGCCGATTGTTAATCCCGGCAATGGCAGCGAATAGCTTTTAATCTTCATTATTGTGTTAAAGAGAGGATCACAGCGGTGCTTTGTACCCTGTGGTCCGCCTCAACTTTTGATTCTTACCGGGTAAGCTTACCCGACAATAGGTTAAAAATTATGAATAAATCTTTATCTGCGCTTGCCCTGACCGCTGGCTTGTTAGCGCTTGGCGCCTGCAACTATGAGTCATCTCAGGCTGCGGCAAGGGCCGGGAAACAGGCCGCTGCACCGGTTAGTTCCCGGGACTCACAACAACAGTCAAATACAGCCGCTTTTAGCGAACAAAAGCCATATCTTAGAGAGCAAAGTGCAACCCTGGATTACCTGCAGGATTTAACCTCGCAGCAAGTGGCTGACCTTGTCGGTTTTGGCAATCAGCAGTTATTAATGCTACAGCAGGGCACAGGATCGGTTTTTAGCTATAACCGGCACCAGCGCCCGGTGAAATTACTGGCCGATGAAACTGCACCACAGGGAAAAGCGGTAGCCTGCCAGGACTATAAAAGCGAGCAAATTAACTGGTTTACCCTACCGGGGAAAAGCAACAACGAAATAACCGGGCAACTGAATCAGCAAGAGATTGTGGCTGCCATCTGCGGCAATATTACCGCCGAACTTTCGCCGGAGGTTTTTGTGCTTACCCGGGCAAACGAACAGCTAGCGCTTTTTTCTGTTTCGCCTAAAAAGCTGTTTGATTTCAATGCGTGGCGGAAAATCACCACAGTAACGGCGGATGCCGGGGAAGCTTACTCTCTGTTGCCGCATTTCAACCACCACAGCGCCAGAAGTTTACAAATAGCCCGGCAAAAACAAGGACAGTGGCAATTTATAAAAACCTTATATCCGAGAGAATTTACTCAGCCGTTTAAATACCGTCCGGGTGATGATACCGAGATCTGGATGAAGTACCTGAATCTTGATCGGGCATCCGCCAAACTGATGTGGCATGCGGGTGCGAGAAGCATCGGACAGTTGGATGATTATTTCGATTCCGTCAATCCGGCACTTACCAGCCATACAGATCAAAACAGGCGGGAAATCATCGAGGTACTTTATAACCTGGATCCCAACGACAGGCTTGGTGTCTCGCAACGTTTAGCGAATATTTTTGTCGACTGGAGGCTTCCCCAGCTAAATGCCGGCGCAGGAAATTTGTAAGCCGGCGGCAGGCAAGGTAGACCAATACGTGCTTAAGTCCCAATCAGAAATTTGCAGGTACAAGTTTTGTCAGTAAGCCATGTGATAAATGGGGGAAAACATACGGGCAACCGGATATTCGGCTGCCCAAACCTGATTTATTACAGGTTGAGTGATGAAAGACCTATGCTTTGTCCGCGACGACAAAATTATTTTAAACCAAGTCAATTACCGGTTTCCAACAAGTGGTTTAGCCATTGTTTTAGGCGAAAGCGGTAGCGGTAAAAGTACTTTGCTCAAACCAAGAAAACTTTTCAAAATACAGGCCCGGCCCCAGCGTTCTGGCCATTTAAAACCCCTGAATTCAATTTTTCAGTATCGGTTTATTAAAGTGGTATTCAATATGCAGGTATTCATTTGATTTAACTCAACAGGAAATCAAAATGATATTAGGTCATAAAACAATGGCGGAGTTGTTCAGTCAGCTTGGCCTGGCAAACACTGAAAGTGAAATAGAAATATTTATCAACAGCCATACGCTCGATCACAGTATTTCATTAGAGTGCGCCCCTTTTTTAAGTCCTTGGCAACAAGAGTTTATCAAAGATGCATGGATAAATGATTCTGACTGGTCGGCAGCAATAGATGCGCTAAATGTGGCTTTAAGAAAATAAAAAAGCAATTGTTAGCTGACAAGTTTTTATAAAAAGGGGCTATTAATAGCGCATTAACTAAGTTCCTTATCGGGTTGTCATTATGACAATGCACTGTTCAGGTGACTGTCCATAAAAAGTCAAATTGACTACTTTGATATTGCTTTATAGAAACTCTCACTATGTTGCAGATGAATTTTGTTATGTCATTGTCACCATGCAATGAAAGGCTCCAATCCATGATCAGTTGTCGGGATACCAAAGGAAGATTGCTGTCCTGCTTTATATATCAAAAGGGGTAAAGTATGAGATTTCATCAGTTAAAAGAAGTATACCAACACGTTATTGATATTAATAAAGAGCTAACGTGTTTATATGAATATTTTTTAGCAAATATAACGGATGAGAGAACACGCATCTTTGTGCATTTTGTGATACAGAAACAAACCGATGCCATCTCATATCTTAACGGGTTAATAAAAACAGAATCAAAGAGCGTTCTCGATTCATGGCTTGATGAGGACATCGAGAATAAGTCGATAAGCTACATTAAAACCCTAAAGCAGCAGCCAAATGTAACCATAGATGATGTGCTTGCTATTAGTGCCGACATCAATGAAAAAATAAACAGCTGGCTAATGATCATTATTGATGTCTCAACCAATCAAACCGTCAAAGAACATATTCAAAATCTTATTGAACTTCAATCATCTAAATACCAGCAACTTCTACATTCTGCCCATAGAATGGATGATATATGATTAAATATTCATTTAATCATTTTCACAAGTAAAAAGCCGCAAACAAGCCTTAGATTTCACCTCAAAAAAAAGACCAATTCGCCATTGATTTCCCCGCAAATTGATCTTTCATTAATAATGCTATCCAAGTCCAAAGGAGAGCAGTTATTGCAACACTGCCACCAATGAGCTGCTGCAATAACAGGCGTTACTACCTAGCAAAAGATAAAGCAAGCGTAGTAACTTAAGTCGCAACCCCTGAGTGGTAGCACACCCAGAGGTCGCTAACCACAACGAACTTCTACAGGAGTAAGTCATGGCTAAATATCATCATACGCCAGAGCCCGCCTCGGCAAAAGTAAAATATCCCATTTATCGGCAACTTACCGTACAGGAAACGGTTTGCAACACGGCAACAAAGACCCGCGGCATAGGCATCAACTATGTGCCGGTCAAACTTGAGCCCTGTGTGATACTCAGGGGAAAATGGCTGCGTTTAGCCGGTTTCCCTGTCGGGCAAAAGCTCAGTATTGTTGTCAATCAGGCAGAGCTGGTGATCACAGCTAAGCGGCCGGAGCCAAATCTGCCCACTAAAAACTAACCCCGGGCTTTATTAAAAAGCCATAAGCAAAACTGCTGTACCTTAAAGCGGGTGCAGCAGTTTTATATTCAAGTCTTGATACAAGTGTAAGCGCTTTCATGGTAGGGTTTGTTTGATTAACCAATACCGCGACTGCCTTAAATATTTATCAGCAAAGCAATGGTTAATCAGGTTTTTCAAGGAAGGGGAGGCAAGTTATTTAACAACTTGGCCTAAACGACTCGTTCCCCCAATAAAAAGATAATTATAAAATAAGGACTCTACCCATGAATATATTAAGCCCTTGGCCCGCAACTATTACGCTGGCGATATCATGCCCCTCTCCGGTGGCAATGGCCGGACATCCCCTCGAAATGAAGAATACAATCAAGAGGATTTCATCATGTTGCTGAGCCATAAAACGATTTTACTATCTGTCTGTTTTTTCTTGTTTTCATGTGATGGTTCATCCTCCAATAACACCATGCAGATAACGGGCGTGGTACTTGATAGCAGCGATCCGGCACAAGCGATAGCCAATGCCAGGGTCCAGCTTATAGACACTGAGCTGCAAGTCTTTACCGATGCACAAGGCAGCTTCAGCATCGAAGTAACCGATAATGTCGACCGGGAGCATTTGGCGGTTTTAGTGAGTGCCGAGCATTACCGCCCCAGAGAAAGCAATGTTTCACTGCAAAGCAGTACCACAATCGGCCTTTCACCAGCGCATAGTTATCACTACCATCAACCGGTGCAGCTAACCGACGGTATTCAAACCGGAGATCTCAACAGTGCGGGTTTAGACAGTACCCTGATTAGTCAACTTATGAATAAAACAGTGCTGGCTGATGCCAGTGCAGGCTATCAGGAGTTACACAGTCTTTTGATCTACAAAGACGGTGTGCTGGCCGTTGAAGAGTATTTCCCCGGCAACAATGACTTTATCGACTTCAACAATAATATTGCCCGGATCTCGACACCGGCGCCTGTACAATGGGGACGCACCGACAAACATTATATCGCCTCCGTCAATAAGGCATTAACTGCTACCCTGGCTGGTATCGCCTTTGAACAATTTAATGTCTCAACCAGTGATGCCGTTGCGCCGCTACTACCGCAGCAAAGCCATTTTTTTACTGACGATGCCAACAAAAATGCCTTGAATTTTCATCATCTACTTACCATGCAACTTGGCTTTTCCTGGGATGAATGGGGCAGTAATGATCTGGCATTAATGTGGCAATCAACTGATTTCACTGACTTTTTACTTAGCCGTGATAACCTGGGTCCCCAATCGGCCTGGGTATACAACAGTGCCAGTCCGAATATGCTGTTAAAAGCCCTTGATAACTTAGTGCCAACACCGATACGGGATTGGGCAGACGCCCAGTTCTACCGTAAATTGGGGATCACAGATTACGACTGGCGCTCACAACCCGATGGCCTGCCGGAAGGGGCGGCAAGAATGCACATGCGTCCCAGGGATATGTTAAAAATTGGCATTAGCTATTTAAATAACGGCGTATGGCAAGGTGAACAGGTAATACCCGCCCAATGGGTTGAGGAAGTTGCCAAGGTACAGGTGGCTGGCTTTGCCGGTGATTATAGTTACTTTTTCTGGCACAGAGAGCTTAATGGCGTGCGCTATATTTCCGCCGACGGTGATGGCGGCCAATATATCAATATCTTCCCGGAGCAGAATATGGTGATAGTCATGACCCAGGGCAATTACCTGGAGTGGCCGCTATATGTGAACCAGGCCGATGATATCATGGCCAACTATATAATTCCCGCAGCCTATTAGCACAGGATATGATCTTTAACTGGGTCACTGAAAAATACCGGCAGCAGGCAAACATGCCTGCTGCCGGTAATGGCAAGGTAAATGCTGCAACTTCATTCCTTGCTGTTGCTTTCATTTTTTTTGTTGATAACTGCTCGTCAGCTGGCAGCCTAAGTCAGCTTAGCCAGGCCCGACAATTACTGTCTGCCTATGCTCACGGTGATCCCCGTTAACTCATAACCGCTCCTGCTACCAACAGAAATATAGCGCAAGCCACGATTTGCAGTGATCACCAGTACTTCTTCATTATCTGCAGAAATTGACTTGGCTTGGGCATTTTGCGGTGTGGCCCAGGTATCAGCATTAAAAAAGAGATCCGCATTACCTGTACCGCCTGTGGTGCTGATATAAAGGACGGTATTATCTTCTGCGACTTCAAAAAAGAAAGCGTTGTTGCCGCCTGAAATACACTCCATTTGATCCAGCGGTAACCGGCCACCTTGCAGGGTAACCTCAGTACACTGCCTGGTCATGCTTAACGGCAAGCCATTTTTGTTGATGGCCCTTAATTGCAGGTTATCCGGGTCACCACGTCGAGGGTCTGGTAACCATTTGCTCATACAACGGGCATCTTGGGTGCAGGGGTCGGTCAGCGCGTGTAAAAAGGCGATCAGATCAGCTTTTTCATCATCGCTCAGCTCCAGGGGGAGCATAGCCGGGATCCCCAGCTCACGTAAGGCCGCTATTTTAGCCAGTAAACCGCTGGCAATGGTTTCCGCTTCGGGAAACAGGGTCTGACAATTTTCGCTTTCAGCAAATTGTGCTTGCTGGCACCAAGACTTGGCAGCAACAAATGCAGGCAAGTGGTTATCGACATCATTGTAATGGTCCACCACTTGTTCCAGTGTTTCATAAGCACCGGCATGTCCGTAAGGTGCTGTTACGCCGACATTGAGCAGGGTGGGGGTCCTAAATGCGTTGTTATTTGCTTCCAGCAGACTCTCGCCGCCACGGCCATGATCTTCCCATCCGGAATCACCGTGGCCTTTACCTGGGCCAATCTGCGGAAAGCCAACGTTAAAAAAGCCCTGATTGGTAAAGGTCTCGCCACTATGACAGCCAGAGCAACCGGCACCTTCTGGGGCTGCGGTGTAGAACAACACTGCCCCCCGTTTTGCCGATTCATTCATGGCATTGATATCCCCTTTGATATAACGGAACCAGGGGTTATCGGTCAGGTTCATTGAGTTTTCATAACTGGCGATGGCACGCCTGACATTATCAAAGTTGACGATATCTTCGCCTTCCTGGGCCTGGCTGCCATAGACCCCTTCAAACAGCTGGCGCCATTCATTTTTGGCCAGCTCATTGACACCAATCCCCGTGTTTGCCAGGCGATGGCCCAAATGATCACGAACCGCCTGATTCGAGTTACCGGTTTCAAAATTTTCGGTGCGCATTTCTTCAACAGAAGTTACCGGAAACCCCGCTTGTGCCATTAACAAGTTGTCGCCGGCAGCCTCATCGGTTTCGCCAAAGGGGGAGTCTGGGGTACTGATGGTATCATCGGCGAGTTTTTCAACCCGCGAATCCCAAAACAGGCCTTGTGTCCATATCCAGGCATTCATCACCGATGGGGTGTTGCGGGGGTTATTAAAGATGCCGTCCGGGTGTTTTCTGCCATCACCGAGTAGCAACGGGTTTTCAGCGTCAACGCCTACTGCCAGTGCCAAAGCATCTCCCCCCGCCAGATAAGGGTGATGACAACTGGCACAGGCTGCATTTAGTTCTCCACCAAGCGCCTGACTAAAAAACAGCATTTTCCCCAGGTCGGCTTCCGGTTCGTCAGGCAAAGGCAAATCAAAGTCTTTTGCCGGATCACCGGTGAATCCCTGAGCAGTAATGATCGCTTGTAAGTCTTCATCTACCGTTGCCTGAGCTCCTTGGGCCGTAAGCCCCATAACTAGCACTAACGAGAGAAATTTGTTTATTGCTTTCATAAACTTCTTCCTTTTTATTTTATTTATTTTTCCTAAAAGCCAGCTTAGTGAATTGCCAAAACAATGAACTAAGCTCAACCAGCCTATGCCGGATAAGATCGACTCGCCAGTTTTACTCCTGCTCTGCAACAAACTTTCTTTTTTCCTACACGTTCTCTTCATGATCCTTGCACATTTGCCGATTTTATTTACATATCTTTACATAGGGGGCAACAGCAGAAAGCAGAATCGAAATGGCTTTGACAAGTTCAATGACGCAGTAAGAACATTCAATTTCTGCGGCCGGTTGGCCTTAGCCGGTCTGTTTCTTGGTGGTGAACCCGAATTTATTAGCGCTTACTCTATTTTGCGGCCCTTTGTGGGCGCTTATGATCAAGGGGATGATTTTCAATCTTTTTGTATCAACCGTATGAATACTTGTTGTTATTTCTTCGCTTTATATACTGATGGTTGAAAAGCCGGTATGTAGGTTATGCCGCATGCTGAGCAGCCACATTAATAATGGCTGTTTCATGACTGCTCTAATTGGCGCACTACTTCGAGTACTTGTACCGTGATTTAACGAGCTACGAAAAAGTAATCTATAGCCAGGATACGCCCCCTGGTATTAAGGTTATAAACCTGAATAGTTTGCATATCAGGGCTGGGAGCTGGCTTATGAAACTAAACCAGCCACTTTGGATGGGGTGCCGGACGTTTGATGCATATCGTTAACCGCAACTTTTAATTTGTTATGTATGATATGTCCGGGAATACCCAGTGCCGTAGCTCCTTCGGGTACGTCTTTTGTCACCACAGCATTCGCGCCAATTTTGGCATTTTTTCCAAGACAAACCGGCCCGAGTATCTTGGCACCGGCGCCGACACTCACACCGCTCTCAAGGGTTGGGTGTCGTTTGCCTTTACCCGGGCTTTTTCCCCCTAAACTTTTTCCTCCCAAAGTAACGCCATGGTAAAGGGTTACATCATCACCAATTTCCGCTGTCTCGCCGATGACTACCCCCATGCCATGATCAATAAAAAACCGGCGGCCGATGCGGGCTCCGGGATGTATTTCTATTCCGGTAATAAAGCGACTCAAACTTGAGACAAGTCGCGCAACTAACCTGAAATTCTTATTCCATAATACATGGGCCAACCGGTGCATAGTGATCGCATGCAGCCCGGGATAGCTCACGAGCACATCTAAGGTATTAGCTGCCGCAGGATCTCGTTCAAATATACTTTGTATGTCTTCTTTTAATCGTCTAAACACTATAATTCTCCAGGGGTAACAATAAAAAAGCATTTTTCAGTTTGCTCGCAGCTGTTAGTGCCACGCCATTAAACAGACGGGAAAGAGGGCAGTAAGATGCAAAAAAGCGTGCTGGAAGATTATTTTCCCCTGAGTAATATTTTTTGCATCCTTATTGATGATTTGACGTCATAAATAAATAGCACCATCAATGAAAGCAGTTTGAGGTATTCATGCTTACCGAGTGGAAAAATCACAAAGCACAACTTCGCAGTTACATCGACATGCGATTGGACGACCCGGATGTTGTCGACGATATACTGCAAGAGGTCTACATTAAAGCCAGCAGCAATTTACATCAGCTTAAAGTACGCGGCAGTCTGAAGAGCTGGCTATACCGTATTACCCATAACCTGATCATGGATCATTATCGCGCTCATCACAGTTATGACGAGTTGCCGGAAAGCCTGGCCTCTGAAGAGCAAGACCCGATAGAGGAAAACTATAAAACCCTGGCCCTTTGCCTCAAACCTTTGATTGGCGAGTTACCGGACAAGTACCGTATTCCACTGCAACTTGCCGAACTGGAAGGTTTAAGCCAGCAAGACATCGCCGATAAGTTGGGGCTGTCGTTATCCGGAGCAAAAAGCCGGGTGCAGCGAGGGCGAAAGAAGTTTCGAGAACTTATGATGAGTCATTGTGACTTTGAGATTGGCAAAGGCGGCGTAACCGACTTTGCCCCTAAGGATGACAAAGGAAAAATGTATTATAAAACCCTGTGCAAATAGCCAAAGCCGCCGCCTTTGTACCTTGGCTTATTATCTTACCTAAATACGGGCAAGCCGCAGCGGCCTATGTTTGCGCTTGCCCGGACCATTAAGCAGACAACTTCTGCTGTAGCCGTTTAAAAGCTTCTTGTATCTGTGCTAAAGGCGAGGCGATATTCATCCTGAACATTAACTCGTTACCGCTTTCGAACCAGGCGCCGGGGGTCAGTGCCATGCGGGCATCCACCAGCAGCTGCTTAACCTGCTCTGCCGGGAGGTCGGTATTGCTAAAGTCCAGCCATATCTGGTAAGTCCCTTCTACCGGGTACAAGCGTACCTGGGGTAGTTCCTGCTGCAAAAAATCTTGTATCCAGTTGATTGAATTTTCAAGATACTGAAGAAATTCATCCAGCCAGATCTCACCTTGGGTATAAGCTGCAATGGTGGCGTAATTACTCAAGACATTGCTATGACCTAAGTACATGGAATCCAAAGAAGCTTTCGTTTTTGCCAATAAATCCTGGTTGGCGCTATAAATATAACCATTGGAAATACTCTGCATACCAAAAGTTTTAGAGGGTGAGCCAATCAAAGAGGCAAAATTCTCTCCGGTGAATCCTGCCATGCTATGAAAGCTATGTCCGGCAAAGATAATGTCCGAATGAATTTCATCGCTGATAATAAACACCTGATACGCCCGGGCAAGCTTAAGCAATTGCGCTAATTCATCCTGTGTCCATACCCGGCCTACCGGGTTATGGGGATTGCACAGTAACATCACTTTCACTTTACCGCTTGAAAATTGCTGCTCAAGGTCATCAAAGTCCATCCGGTAATGACCGTCAATAACCTGCAACGGACTTCTGAGCACTTCACGGCCTGCTGAGCCAATGACCTTTTTGAACTGGTGATAAACCGGCGTTTGGATCAAAACACCGTCGCCCGGCTTTGTTAACTCACGAATAAGCATAGCGACTCCGGTCAGTACCCCGGGCACTTGCACCAGGTTTTCCTGTTTCAGCACCAGGTCATGCCGGCGTTGATACCAGTCAACAATCGCTTTGAGCACATCCTGGCTGTTGAACTCGTAGGCAAAGTGGGCTCTTTGTGCCAGTCTGAGCAATTCATCGCGAATCGGCGTAGCAACTTCAAAGTCCATATCCGCGACCCAGTAGGGCTCGACATTTGTGGTGCCATAGACAGAATTGAGCATGTTCGGGTCATGCCGTATAAATTTGTTCTCGTGTTTAACATTGATCTTGTCGAAGTTAGTCAAAGGAGTCTCCCGCATTACATTTATCGGTAAAGCCTTTAAGGCCATTTGCAACATTTAAGACGGGCTTTGACGGGAAAAGACGCAACTTTTTAACTATCCGGCATATTCACAGGCGCGCGATTAACCCTGAAGGGAGATTGCTCGGGGCTCGGTAAGGGACGGAAAAACATCACCGCTATCGCTTAATGATTTTCCGGTAGCAAAGAGGGAGGAAGAGCCAAAGACTGCATCAGCCTCAGGCTGCGCTAACTTGGCTCTCTTAACTGAAAGCGGTTATTTCATATGAAATAACCTTATATTTTGATAAACCTGCGCGAGACTAATCCCATCAACCCCAGAGCCAAAAGCATAAACATTGGCGGCTCCGTAACCTGGGCGGCATTACCTGTAGATACCAGCAATAACGAACCTGAAGGGGCTGAAATACTGCTGGCCGGATCTAAGCCTATATCAAAGTAAATACTGGCGACCCCGGTGCGGCAACATGAAGCGAAACTATAGCTGATTGCACCGATACCGCCGTCATCCTGCAAAAAATAAGCATGATTACCTGTACTGTCTGCACCTTCCAGGGAAATTTTAGGTTTGCTATAGGTAAAGAAGTCATTTACTTGTGCCGATGTCCATGAAAGGCTGTGATTACCGGCATAACCCCTGTTATCAGCAGGTAATGCGTCACCGGGAAATAATGAAAAGATGCTGTTCCACAAGGTAATTGCTTCCGTTTCTGTTGCCAGGCGAAATCCATCCCAGATCCCCGCCTGGTCAACAAGAAACTCATCCCAGCCAGTTGATGCTGACGTTCTTAATTTAAGAAATGTTGAATCGCTGCCTTGTACCTGGAAACCATTTCTTTGATGGTTGGGGTCAAGGGTTAAATCGACTTCATTTATAGTAATCAGTGCCGAGTGGGCGTTAAAGGATAACAGTACCACCAAAAACACACAGCTTCTCTTAAAAATATCAAACACTTTTTTTACACCTTTGTTGTTTATTTGTAACATTCGCAATCAAAAAACATGCCAAGCGCTGACAGCCGTTAAAAATAACAGCCAAGATGTAAGCTAGCTGGCAGTCTGTAAAAAAAGCTGACAGTTCCAACTTGATTTAATACCGGTAACTTATAGATTTATCAGATATTTTTTCTGAATAAAACAAACAAAAGACACGGCAGTGATAGTCTGTTTTTTGTTCGCTTCGTGGTTTTCCTCCTTTTCCCTCAACAGAGTAATGCGCAAATTAAAACTGTAATGAAATATTGTATACATATTCAAGGTCTAAAAGGGTCGGGGATAATGGAAAAATTTCATTTAGCCTTGCTCAAAATGAAAATGGTTTGGCTTATTCATATTTATTATTGTGATAAACGCGTTTTTTGAGTAAAAGTTTGAACCAGCACTGAGTCCTGAAATACTTGCTTATGCAAACAATGCCCAAGCAAAATGTTGTGGCTGGAAGGATATAAAATGAAATTCTGCAACGATTTTTTCCCAGGTTTTAAAAGAATCGTGTCATGAATTACCAACAAGGAAAATGAATATTGAATACTAGAGTTGGCAAATGGCTGATAGATGAGCAGTCCCACAGTATTACCCATGGTGATGTCACCATCCCCCTTAACCTGGCAGCTTTTAAGTTATTGCAGCTTTTTATCGCCACCCCGGGCGAGATTATTCCTTTAGCTAAGATTAAAGAGCAGATATGGGAAACGGAATTTACCACAGATAACCTGGTCTACCAGACAATACGTGCTTTGCGTAAGGCACTGGAAGGGGATTCAGGTGAAAGTTATATCAAAACGGTTCCCCGCCATGGCTATCAATTGCTGGTGAGCATTGAAACTTGCTCCCCGCCCCCTGAAAGCCTTGTAGAAAAAACAGATAAAGCCAATATAAGACCAGAGAAAGCAACTTTTCCCATGCGCAGACGGGTATTTGCGCTGGCTATCAGCGGTTTGCTGCTGCTAGTCCTGGTGACAACTTTTTGGTTCAACAAACCGGATATAGCAGCAAATGCCGACGGCCACCTGATTTTTGTCGAACATAAGCTTGAGGTGGCAGAGCAGGAAAATCAAATTCTCAGACGTTATCAAAGCAGCATTGCCAAAGATCTTAATACCCCAGGGACTAAGCTCGCCGCTAACACAGCTTTATTAACCAAGTTGGACCAATTAGGCGATACCAAGAAATTAGTCATTAAATTGCTCCCCAAAAAGAAAGCGGTATTAAATTTGCTGTTTGTCGGCAAACCTTCCCGCCTGGCCCACCTGTCTATCCAGCCGCTCAGCAAACTGGTGGATGCGCAAGGTCTGGCAGCGGTTTCCGGTGAGTTGCTGGAAGTTTTTCATGAGCCCGCCTTAAAACAGGATAATTCAGGCATTGCCGAACTGGTAAATGGCAACAGACAAGTTAAAGCATTGGCATCTTTGTCTTTTGATCAGCCACAACCTTTAGCCCAAGCCCGCCGGTTAATCAATGAGGACATTGAAAAAAACAGCCTTAATGAGCAGCAAAAAAAAGCTAAGTATTATTTTATGGATGCTTTATATGCCTTTTACCGCATAGAGTATTTTCAAGACCAACATTTGAGCCAGGGCATCAACCACCTGCTGTCGCATTATAACCAAAGCAGCTATTCCCTGATGGCTGCGGCCTTTTATCTGGCTAACCAGGACAATGTTGATATTGCCTTTGAACTGCTGAAAAACCTGGATCAAGACCCTTTTATTACCTTTATCCAGGGCTTGTTTCATTTAGAGCTTGATGAAGAACTGCCGGCGTTAAAACATTTTGAAAAAGGCTATCACAGGGACAAGTACTTTGAAGATAACAGCTACTTTTATTTTAAATCTTTGATACTGAGCAAACGCAGACAAGAGCTTGCCGCCATCTATCCCGGGTTGGAACATGAAAACTACCTGTCGACGAATATTTATTATGTCTTCTACGACTGGCTGATGATAAACGGAAATTATACCGAAGCCATGAACCTGCTTGCCCGCTTCAGCGGACAATTGCTGTGCAACAATGACCTGTACGGCAATATGGCCCTACTCAATAACAGCTTGCAGGCCTTTAATGCTGCCGATACCTGGCAACAGCAGCTGGCTGCTGTTGATAACAGGGATTGGCGTATTCCCTGGCTGACCTATGTAGAAATGCTTAATCAAAATAAGCTTTCAGCTTATGCCCCCTGGTATGCCGGTTATCGCAGAAGTATTTTAGGGGAAGATACTTTTGCCGATCCGCTGATTTTATCTTTTTTCGCACAACTGGCATTGGGGGAATATAAGGAGGTTAGCCATGCATTGCCCCTGCTGGCAAGTGCAGAAGCAAGCTTTAACAGCATAACTTTTATCGAAATAGCAACGGCTGTGATAAACGCAGACATTGCCAGGCAAGCAGGTAAAAATGAAAACCTGGTCCGGATACTGGCACCGATGAAAGAGCAGGCATTGGCGCTTCAATGGGATGAACTGGCTTTTATCAATCAAGTATTGGCCAGTTATTTTACCCTTAACCGGGACTTAACCCGGGCAGAAGTACATTTAGTTGACGGATGCCATAAAAATCCCGCCATTTGCCTGGGTTGGCAAAACATTCCCTTGTTAAGCCCGGTTATGCAAACCGATAAACTGCAACAAGCCCAGGCGAGGGCAAAGCAGCTGATTCACCAAAGCCGCGAGCAGCTTGATAAGTTAAACAGGCAAATAACAGGGCAATGTACAATCGCAGATGCTTAAGCATCTCTTGTGTCGGGGGCTTTCAGCCGCCCTGATCATTCATCTTTAGTTCCGCTTAACAGGGCGGAACTCCTTTAAACATCATTTCAGATAAGTAGCAGCTAAAACTTTACCGGCTTATTATCAAATCGCTTAAATACAGGGCTTGCTTTGTGCGGCCCATGCTCCCTGTTAACCAGTTGCTTATGTGAATATTCATTAGGGGATTACTAAAATCGCGCTGGCTACAGCAAAGCCCTTTGCCTTTGCTATAGCCAGTCAAAATAGCAATGCATCCGCATGCCTCCAGCTAATAAACAATACCTGTGTCCACACCTTTTAACCGTTCCAATTTGGCAGCAATAAATATCAACCACTTGCGTTCCAGTATAAATATTGTACTGATTTACTGTGATTCAGGCTGATTCAGAGCAATTCAGAACTATTCAGAACAATAAATGCCTGACCATTTAGTCAACAATAATGCGGCCTGTCGGTTATTTTCAGAACAATATTTGATTTTTCCTGCCATTTGCTCGCTGTTGTTCGTATTGAGCTCATTTTAAAAATTCTCATAATGATTTGGTGCTTATTTAAACAAGGTTAACGGTAATGTCTTCAAATAAGCACTTAACAGAACTATCAAAGGAGTATGAAAAATGAGCTTTAATAAAAAACCACTCAGTTGGCTGATTGCCTCAATATTAACCGGAAGCAGTATTTCAGTTGTGGCAGCCGAAGTGATCGAAGAGGCGGTCGCTTATGAGAACGGCGGGCAATATGCCATAGGCACAGTGGTCGACCACAACGGCAATTATTACCGCTGCGAAGGGGCATTTTGGGCCTACTGCGGTAACGCTGCCTATGAACCGGGTAATGCCAACGGCTTTTGGCAAACAGGTGCCTGGACTTTAGTCGGCCCGGTGCCAACAGAAGGTAATGCCCCCGAAGGGGAAGAGCTCAGCGTTATGGCGGAAATTGACTTCTACCACGGGGAAATATGGGGTACAACCAGCTCGGTCGAATATGTCTTTGCCACCGACCTGACCGAAATGGTGATCGCTTACCCGCCAAATACCATTGCCGATATCACCAGTGCCTGGGGAGCCGATGCCAGCATTGAAAGAACAGCTAGCAGCGATATTATCACCTTGACCAAAAAAACCGATATCACTTATGAAGTGACCCAGGTTGGTTTTAATCTGGTCCTTCAGGACGATGTTGAATTTCGCAGCCTGGCCACCATCAGCGCCGTACTTAACGGTGAATCGGTACAGGTAAACAATAACGGCGTTAAAGCGGATGCGGTTGTGGTTGAAGCATCACCTGTGCCCGGCTTTGATCCCTTCCCAAAAACCATAGACGACAGGGTGATCACCCATTACAACAGCGCCAGGTCGACCCATAAAACCTTCCAAAACCCGACTTATACCGATGCTGCCGGCAATGAGCATGAGTATTTAATCGGTGGTTATTATACCGACTGGGGCGTTTATTCTCCTACCGCCTACACCCCCAATGAATTGCCGGTCAATAATATGAACTTTATCCAGGTTTCTTTTGCCGCCATTTGCAGCGAGGGAGACGCCAGCAACTGGTTCGGCAATGAAAGTGCCACCATAGAAGCCAGACCGAAAATTGCCGAACTCTGCGCCGACAAACCCACAGGCACTATGATCATTCCCGACCATTGGGCCCATTACGGCAAGCCGGATATGAACCTGCCCGAGTGGAAAAGGGAGTGGAACCAGACGGCTTACCATGTGATCGACTACAGCCGGAATACCCCAAATCCTTTTGCATCAACGCCGACCAAAGAATTCTACAATGTCGGTGACGTCACCCTGAGAGAGCAGGGAGGCTTTGACTACGCCTGGGGTTTGAAAAACGATTTATCCCATATGGAGCGGGTATTAAACCGTAACGGCAAAAACTTCGATATGTACCTTTCCATCGGCGGCTGGACCTTAAGCGATCCTTTCCCGGTGATCGCCAATAACCCGAGTTACCGGGCCACCTTTATCAACAGCGTCATCAACTACCTTAAGCTCAATGAACATATCACCGGCATTGACCTTGACTGGGAGTTTGTCGGCGTTGACGGCGCAAAAACCGGTATTATGGGAGACAGAGACACCAACAACCATACCAAGCTGGTTTACGAGCTGCGCCAGGCACTGGATGCCCTGGGCAATCAACGCGGCGTTGACTACCAGTTATCCTCCGCCATGGGCACGGCCCCAAAACACCTGACCAAGGTAAACTGGCAGCCGGTGACCATAGACGGCGTCGATTACCCGGGTATCGGCGACATGTTAGATCATATCTTTATGATGTCTTATGACTACTACGGCGCCTGGGACAATACCGTAGGCCATCATACCGCCCTTTATACCAACGGCGAACTGGAAGGGCACAGTATCGACAGCGCCGTGCAATACCTTAAGCAGCAAGGGATCAACTCCCGTAAGCTCATCATCGGCTATGCCGGTTACGGACGTTTATGGGCCAATGTCAATCCGTCTGAATTGAATACCAACGGACAATATGCCTTCCCGACCGAAGCTCAGGGCAATTCGCCCGGCAATATCGGTACCTTGGAAGCTGCCAACGTTGCCTGGCGCCATATCAAAGCCACCGCCTATGACGACCAGGGCAATTTAAAACCCGGTTATGAGTATGTGCGCGATGAAAAAGCCAAAGCCGAATACCTGGTTGCCACCAATCCCGACGACAATACCAAGAATGTGGTGGTCACGTTAGACACCCCATGGGCGGTACAGAAAAAAGCGGAATATGTGGTCGCCCAGGAGTTAGGCGGTATGTTTACCTGGGCACTGGATAACGATGACGGTGACTTGTTAAATGCTGCCAATACCGGCTTAGGGGCAAGAAAGTTATATGACGATATGCGCCCGAGCGCCAGGGAAAACTCCCTGATCCTTTACCGCTCTAAAGAAGCCGAGTTCTGCTCGAACCCTCATACCAAACTGGCCTATGCCAATGAAGTGCTGACAGATTTTGTTATCAACTTCCTGACCTTGGGAGTGAGCGGTTTAAGCAAAACCATAGAAGCAGGTATCAACGCCTTTATCGATGCGGTAACCGTCGACAATAAAACCGTGCTTGAACTTACCGATGAAGAGTGGCAAATGTACTTTGATGTCCTGCGCGGTTTAGAAACAGCCGACGGTCAGCCGCTGGATGAGAGCAAACTGAGCAAGGAATATGTCACGACGCTTGCCGACAGCGTATTGGAAGCCGGCGCCGGTGCCCTGGCCGACACCCTATTGACATCAACCCCTTTGTTGATCGACTTAGGGATCTCTATCGGCAGTGATTTCGTACTCGACTTAATTATCCCGGCCAACGGCGATTACTGTGACCGCATTACCCGCGACACACTCGATCCCTGGCAGCAGTTAAGTAAAGACCATCCGGAGCTGAAACATAACTTCGGCTATTAAACTCTGTAGCTGGAAATAGCTTTGATTTAATAAAGCTAATGCTCACCGGGCCAGGAGAATTATTCCGGCCCGGGTGAAAAGCTCAAGGCAAGTGTTGTTCTGCTTTAGCGGAGGAATATTTGCCTTTTTACTTTTTATGGTTAGTTTTCAATGCCAAACCATTTTTTATTTAATTCAGTCAGCCGGCCACTGTCGATAAGTTTACGTTTCCCCTTATCGTAAATATCCAATAAGGCCATAGCGCGGGGTTGGTTGTTTAATGAGACGACAAATTCCCGGGCGGGTTGGAATACGGGAATTTGTCTGAATTTATTTTCCCAGCCCTGTTGTTTCAAAACATAATCCCAGCTTTGTTTGTAACCGATAAAGCCGTCAATGTGTCCCCGCTCCAACATTTTAAAGCCATTCACTATTTTGCCGACATCGTATTTTTTCACCGAGTTCAGGGCATTCCATTCATCACCGTAATTAAAGCCCCTTTTAACGCCGATAACTTTATCGTCTAATGAAGCGAGTCCGCGCCATGAAAACTCCCCGGCTTTAGCGACATAAATAACAAAATCAACGTTATTGACGGTTTCTTGTGAAAAATGAAAAAGCTTCAATCTTTCCTGATTTTTCCCCATAGGAAAAAGTACATCGCCATGGCCGGATTTCAGGGCATCCACAGCCCTGGCCCAGGGAACTATAGTGAATTTGATGGTATAGCCCATTGCCAGAAAGCTGTCGCGAAATACCTCCCAGCTAAAGCCATCAACAAGCTTGGTAGCTTCTTTCCCGGAGACGACCCCGCTGACTCCTTTAGCAGCCTTATTAACAACAAAAACAAAAGGAGCATAATCTTCCAGGCTCAAGACCTCGACTACTTTCTCCGAGGCATTTGGCAAAAAACTGATAAAAAGTAAAAACAGCAGAATGATTTTCAACTTATTCAGTTTATTCAAGTTACTCAAAAATAACACCATCCTTTGTCACTCTATAAAAGAAACCAATACCAATGAATAAGACAGATCGTTAATGCAGGTTATTTCTTTCTCTAACCTTACAGCATCTGGCGTTATTTTTCCCGGCTGTAAGTTTCGGGAAAGCTAGCCCCTTTATCATGACTCCAGAATACGAAACAGGCCAGCTGCAGTGTCTATCCTGCGCCGCCAGACGAATACAACAAGCTAAATTTGGAGTTGCTAGAATGAAGTTAATCACCTATGCCGCGTTATTAACAGCCTTAACAATCGGTAACGTTTTCGCCGAAAGCCGCTGGGGACTGGGATTAGGGGTCAGTACCGGTGATAAGGGCTATGTTGATGTCGGTAATGAAACCAATGCCATCCCTATCATTTATTATCAATCGGAAAACTTTCACCTGCTTGGCCCTAATTTCGGTTATAAATTGTTGGGTTTTGATGAGCTTGAATTCAGCTTTGTCGGCCAATACCGTTTTGACGGCTATAAAGAAGATGACGGCGATATTTTTGCAGGCATGGAAGAGCGTTCGGGGGCCCTGGATCTGGGTTTGTCGCTGGATTATAACACTGACTTTGGCGAGTTCTCGCTGCAATACCTTACCGATGCCACCAGTGAACATGAAGGTAACGAGTTAAGCCTGACTTATGCCAAGTCATTCCATTTTGGCGATTATCAGCTGAAGCCTTATGTCACTTTTACCCGCCTCAGTGAAGACCTGGTTGATCACTATTATGGTGTCCGTGCCGTAGAAGCAACCGCCTCCCGTGCCATGTATCTTGGTGAAAGCACCAGCAATGTTGAACTGGGCATTCAGTCGAGCTGGCAAGTGGGCAAACACCATAACTTTATCGGTTATGCCTCATATACGGCGTATGGCTCTGAAATTAAAGACAGCCCGCTGATCGACAAATCCGGCAACCTCAACTTTATCCTTGGATATATGTATGTTTTTTAATAACTATCGCACTTCACTGGCAGCTTTATTACTGGCAGGTGCGTCTTTATCTGTCCTGAGCGCCTGCGTTGCTGAAGAGCACCCGGCGCCGGGCAGGCAACAGCAGCCGCTGGCTGATGCGCTGCTGACCAATGCCCTGGAGACGCAAACACTGGAGCAAACCCGGTATCGGCAAGCATTGCAATTTCACGGCATAGCCCGGGGATTTCACTCATACAGTGAAAGTGTTTTTGAACCGGGAAAAATTGTCACCTTAAATGCCAGGGAAGGACAGAGAATCAATAAAGACGAGGTGATTGCCGAGCTTTACTCCCCGATATTGGCTGAAAAGCTGGAGCAGGCAAGGGCCAATCTAAAAAAAACGCAGGCACAGTTAACGCTGGATCAGGAGTCGTTAAGCCGGAGCCTGAAGTTGCACCGTAAAAACTTGATTGCCCAGCAGGCGCTGGATGAAGCCAAGCGCGACTTTGATACTTCAAAGCAGGCGATGATGGAGGCACAGGCTGCCGTTGACCTGGCAAAAAATGAATTTGCCGAAACCTCAATCAAGGCAAAAGAAGCGGGTATAGTGGCAAAAATCTATAAGCGTGAGGGAGATTTTATTAACCCGGGGGAGCCGGTTTTCAGGTTTGAGTCGACGGCAAAACAAAAAGTCAGTTTTGCCGTCCCGGAAAAGTTTGCCATTGCCATGCAAAGGGGAGACAAACATCCGCTTTTTCTTCCCGCTGACGGCCGGGAATACACAGGGACTGTGATTGAGAAATCCCTGCCCACCGAAAACGGTGTCCCCCTGCATACTGTCACTTTTGAATTTGATAGCTTAAAGCCTGAGCTGGTCGGTTTACGCATTGTCCTGCGCTATGTTGCCGGATCGGTGTTGGCCTATAAAGCCGACTATCGTGCAATACGTTATAACGTGGATAACCAGCCTTATATTATCAAGGTAGATAATAGCTTAAGCCGTTTGCCGGTATCGATACTGGATATGCAAAACGACACCGTCCTCATTGTCGGAGAGCTTAGTCAGGATAGCCAGGTATTGATCGGCAACGAAGTCTCCCTTCCGGTGAATTTATATAAGTTTTAGGTCGTAATATGAAGCAGCAAGATAAATTCTGGTTTTTGCGGGAACGTCTGATTTTTGGTTTAGTGATCATACTGAGCCTGCTCGGCACCTTTACCTGGTTTAATATCAATGAACAGGAAGACCCGTTTTTCCCCTACCGTAACGCCAATGTGACGATTGTCGCACCTGGGATGTCCGCCAGTGCCATCGAAGATACCATAGTACAGCCTTTCGAGCGTTTGCTGGCCTCGGTCGACGGGCTTAACCGGGTGTCTTCAAGTGTTTCCGACGGCAGCGCCTCGGTAGATATCGAACTGCAGGAAACCGTATATGAGACTGAGCTGGTGTGGCAAAGGGTCCGGGAAAAAGTCAGTGAAGCACAGGCAAGGTTTGCCAGCCTGGTATCCGTTTTTGAGTTAAACGACCGCGCACAGGACACCGCCGGTGTGCTGCTGGCCATAGATACCGAACTTTCACTGCTGGAGGCGCGCCGTTATGCCCTTTATGTCAGGGACGAATTATATAAACTGTCAGCCATCCGGAAAATTGACATTATCGGCGATCCCCAGGAGCAAATTGAAGTCTTTTATCCCCAGGAACTCATGCTCGAGCTGGGCATTTCGCCGCAAGATATCAGCAGGCAGATATCACAAGCCAACTCCCTGAAAAATATCGGCTTGCTTAAAGGCCGGCAGTACCAGAGCAATATCGCTTCAATCACGCGCCTGGATAATGTCCAGGCATTAAAGGCGGTAGAAATAAAAACAGCCGATAACAGCATTATGACCCTCTCTGATATTGCCGGGATCAAACCCGTACTCTCTCCCGTTGAACTGGAAAGTTTCTGGGTCAACGGCGAGCAAAAGGTCGGCCTGTCTATTGTCGTGCCGCCGGATCAGTTAAGGGTGACCGATTTCGGCGAAGCTTTATTGGCTCAGGTGGCCAAACTGAATGCACAAAACGACGGCTTTGTGATCCGCCCGGTGTTCTTTCAGCCGGAATGGACCGAAAAGCGCCGCAACGATCTTGCTTTATCTTTGCTTTACAGCAGCATAGGTGTCGGTATCGTGCTTTTCCTGCTGATGTCTAAAAAAGTGGCCCTGGTGGTGACCCTGACGATCCCCGCCATTGCCCTTTCTTCCATTGGCTTTTTTGGTATCTACGGCGGCGTATTGCACCAGATGTCCATTGCCGGGTTAGTGATCAGCCTGGGCTTGATGGTCGATAACAGTATTGTCATGTCGGAGCTTATCTCCCGTTACCGCCAGCAGGGACTTGGCCGCATTGCCGCGTCACAACACGCCATTAAAGACTTATACAAGCCGCTGGCAACTTCCACCTTTACCACCATAGCCGCTTTTATTCCCATGCTGCTGTCGGAAGGGGATGTCGCCGACTTTATCCGCATGATCCCTGTGGTGGTGATAATCGCGATTATCACCAGCTACCTTTATTCTCTGGCATTATTACCGGCCATCACCAATAACCTCGCCTCTTTCAAAGAAGGCAGCAACTCGGGCCACTTTAACCGCCTCGGAGCAAAGCTGGCGCAGTTGGGCACCCGGCAGCCGAAAACGGTGATTTTGGCCTTTATTGCCCTGGTGGCTGTTTCTTTTGTGGTCTCAAAAAGTCAGCCGGGTGAATTTTTCCCGAAAACGAGCCGTAACCAGGCGTTCATCGATATTGAAGGCAGCTTTGGCTTAAGCCATGGTGCCACCTTGCAAACCGTCAGGCAGGTTGAGGCCTTGCTGCAAAAAAATAGCAAGATTACCGACATCGTCAGCTTCGTCGGCAATTCGGGTCCCCGTTTTTATTACAACTTATCCGAGTCCGGCAATGAACCTAATATTGCCCGGGTGGTCTTTAAAACCGAAACAAGCGAAATGATCCCGGATTTAGTCAAACAACTAAACCGGGAGTTCGCCGGACAATTCAGGTCAACCCGGGTCAGGGCAAGAGAAATAGGGCAGGGGCCTTTAATTGAAGCACCGATCGAAATCCGGGTGTTGGGTGATGACAGAAAAAAACTGCTGACGGCATCGGAAGAAATCTTCGCCTTGCTCAACGCCGCCCCGGCAACTATTGACAGCCGCCGTGGTTATGTTGTCGGCAAACCTAAACTGACATTGGATATTGACGAGCTTAACCTGCAAAAAGCCGGCATTACACGTTCGGAGTTATCCGCATTTATCGCCTGGCGTACCACCGGCATGCATATCACAAATATCCCGATGGAGCGCGAGTCTGTCAGGGTCATGATGCGCGATCATCAAAACATCAACCGTGCAGACAGCGATTACATTATGAACAGTATACTGATGAACAATCAGGGCCAGGCTTTTCCCCTAACAACCTTTGCCCGGCAAACATTTACCGGGGAAGCTCCGGTTTTAAAGCGCTGGGGTGGCTTTAACAGTTATATCCTAATGGCAGATGTCAAACCCGGCTTTGATGCCGAACAGGTACTGGCAAGCCTGGCGCCGGCATTAAAGAACATAGCGGAGCAGTATCAGTTAACGCTGGCATTTGGCGGCCAGGCAGAGGAAGAGTCAGGTTCAAACGCAGCCCTGATCAAAACCTTACCCATAGGGGCTATTTTACTGTTTGGCGCCCTGATCTTACAATTTAACTCCTATCGGATCGCCGCACTGATCATGTTAACCATACCTTTGGCCATGATAGGGGTAACCCCGACTTTATCCATGGCCGGGGTCACGTTTGGTTTTATGTCGGTATTGGGGTTATTGGCCCTGACCGGCATAGTCGTCAATACCGCGATTATTTTAATTGATACCGTAGTAGTAAAAATCAGGGAAGAGGGCGCCTCTTTGTTAAACGCCATAGAGCAGGCAACCCAAGAGCGCTTTCGCCCGGTACTGTTAACGGCCTGCACCACCATTATCGGCATGATCCCGCTGACCTCGCCGTCCAGTCCGCTGTGGCCGCCGTTGGCCTGGACCATCATCGGTGGCTTAATCACATCCACTGTTTTAACATTAATTGTACTGCCGGCATTGCTTAAGTTAATGCTCAATGAAAATAAAATTAGGGGTGGGCAGCTTTGAGAATACTCATTACCGAAGACAACGGCGAACTGGCCGAATTTATCCGGGAGGCATTGTCTCAGGAAGGTTATTTGTCGGACATTGCCAGAAGCGCCGGCGAGCAAAGGCTATACCTGCAAGAGAGCAGTTATGGCGCCATTATTCTTGACTTGGGTTTACCCGATATCGACGGTATCGAGGTATTAAAAGGCTTGCGCCGGGCCGGGAATATGGTGCCGGTACTGATTCTTACCGCCAGGGGAGGAGTGCAGGACAGAATTAAGGGGCTTAATCATGGCGCCGACGATTACCTGATCAAGCCCTTTGCCGTTGACGAGCTGATCGCCAGGTTACGTGCCCTGCTGCGCCGTCCCAATGCCCTCTCCAATACCCGGTTAACCGCCGGCAATGTCAGTATGGATGTTATCTCTAAAGCGGTAACTGTGGACGGCAACAACCTGGTGATGGGCAAAACCGAACACGCCATTTTAGCCAGCTTGATGCGTAACGTTGGCTTGACCGTTTCTAAAGAGTCGCTGGAGGATATGATTTACCAGGACGGCTATGCCCTCTCCGATAACGCCCTGCAGGTGGCTGTGCACAGGGTGAGGAAAAAACTCAGCGACAGCGGGGCAACAACAAAAATCACCACTATCAGGGGAATAGGTTATCTGCTCAAGTAAAGTAAAACCGGCCCGCTCGATTGCCAGCCGGTTACTGATTTATTTTATCTCGTCCGGCAGTATTTTCTTCGGCTTATTGCTGGTGATATTTTTGGTTTTTTCGGAGAAGTTTGCCGAGCTGTCGCTTAAACATAGCATGAAGGGCTTAAATGAAGATATGGCGGAAACTTTATATATAGACGATGCCGGTGATATTAAACTCGATGACTCTGAAGTTGAGCTGAAATGGGGTTTTGATGCCTTATATTCCAACCTGGCTTATCGTCTGGTTGATATTGATAGCGGCCGGCTGGTTATGCTTTCCGTGCCCGAGGAAACGCAGGGTTATTTATTCAATGGTATTGGTTTAAATATTCCCTTATATCACTCGCGCCTTGAAAACAGGAACATCAGCCTGCATCGCATGGAAGTGACCATAGGACAGCAAAATTACTACTTTGATATTGCCCGCAGCGACCTGTTAAAAGATTTGGCTAATGAAGCGGTTGAGGCGACGATTGTCGATGTTGCCATAGGTATTATCCTGGTCGCTTTTTTACTGTTTTTATCGGTAGGTTTTATTGCCATACGGCTGGTTGTCAAGCCGGCTAATGCCTTGACCGTAAAGATCCAAAAGATAAAACCTGAAGATCTTAAACAGCGTATCCAGGTGCAGGACGTTCCCAGAGAGCTGTTTCCCATCGCCAGCGCCATGAATGATGCGCTTGAAAAGGTGGAAAATAGTTTCGAGCAACAAAAGCGCTTTATTGCCGATGCCGCACATGAACTGCGTACCCCGCTGACGATATTTTTAAACCGCTTAGAGCTGAAAATACCGTCATCGCCGGCCAAGGAGCAGCTGATTAACGATGCCCAATACATATCCCGCATCGTCGAACAATTGCTTGACTTGTCCAGGGCGCAAAATATGACGGGGCAACAGCTGTCAGATCTTATTCTGGCGGATGTGATTAAAAATGTTTGTTCGCACCTTGCGCCTATGGCGGTTGATAAAGATCAGGCATTGGAATTGGTGGATAACAGTGATGCCGGCACCGTAAAGGCCGACGAAGGAGAGTTGACTGTCATAGTAAAAAACCTGTTAGAGAATGCCATCAAACACACTCCGCTCGGCGCCGAGATTAAAGTCTCGATATCGGACAAGGCTTTTTCGGTTGAAGACTCGGGGAAAGGCATAGCCGGTGAAATGCAGGAGCAGATCTTTGAGCGCTTTTGGCGGGAAAATCAATCGGACAGAAGCGGTAGCGGGCTTGGTTTAGCAATCACGAAAGAGTTATTAAGCCATTACGATGCGACAATTTCGGTAAGTAATAGCTCGAGCTTAGGCGGGGCAAAATTTTACGTTGAATTTGTTAACGGTTAAGGTGTAACTAGCGTATGTGAATAAGTTTTAACTTGAGCTGCCAAATTTGAATTCTAGGGGGTTAATCTGTAGTAGCTCATGCCTGACCTTACAGTATTGATAAATAGGTTCATGTTCACCTGACAGGCAGTAATGAGCGATTAGCAGGTATTTAATGGCCCGCAGTAATATTCAGGTAGCGTATTTATTTTTTGTTAATTCATCGCTTAGGAAATCAAAAACATATCTAATTCGTCTGTTTGTCCTGAGTTCTCGGTGAGTAACAAGCCAGAGTTCAGTAGAGTAAGGGCCTAGTTGGGGTAATACTTTTTCAACTCCACCTTCTGAGCTTCCTAGTGTTTCTGGTATAAAACCAATTCCACCTCCCTGTTTAAGTAGTTCCCAATAGACAGTATGGTTACTTGTCGTTAATGAGAAATTATCTTGCGTGAGGTAAAGTCCTCGTTGATTCAACATCGAGATTATTCTCATTGAATCTGGCAGCCCGATAAAATCAGCTTTATTAAAGTCATCAATCGTTTTAGGAGAGCCGATAGAATTTAAGTACTGTTTTGTTGCATAAAGAAAAAAGTCATCATCTCTGATTTTTTTTGCAATTAAATCTTGTTGCGTAGGCCTATAAGACCTCAGAGCTATATCTGCTTCTCTTCTTTTCAGGTCGCTGCTTGCGCTAGACGCTATGACTTCCACAGCGATTTTAGGTTCAGCCTTCCTTAATTTAGCAACGATAGCTGGCAGCTCATAAGCAGCCATGATTTCTGATGCGCTAATACACACATTGCCCTCTATAGATTCAGCTTTGCCTGATGCAGCTAGTGAGAAAAAGGAAGCTGCATTGCCCATTTCTCTCACGTATTCCAGTAGCTCTATGCCATTAGGTGTTAACTCTAGTCCTTTCCCCACACGTTCAAATAACGCGACTTTAAGCTCATCCTCCAAAGCATTAACCTGCCTGCTTAATGTAGGCTGAGAACAACTCAAGGCTTTTGCAGCAGCAGACAATGACCCTAACTCTGCTGTTGCAAGGAAAGCTCTTGCTCTATTCCAATCAAAATCTATCGACTTCCAATCTATACTCATATGAATACCTGTTATTCAAATTTAGCTCTACTTATTCATATTAGCATTGATAAAATACTGAGAAAACAAGTTAGACTATCTCGAAGCTTGATAGTCGGTGTAGTTTAAAAGTACTAAAAACACGAACTGGGTTTTAAATATGTATAAAGATGAAGAATTCTGGGATAAAGCATCAAAAGGATATGATAAGTCGGAGGAACGTTTTGAATATATTCATCACCAAACAGGAGAAAAAGCCAAAAAATACCTCAGTAACAATAAAACTATTTTAGACTATGGCTGTGGTACAGGTACGAAGTCTTGTGAGTTTTCCAGCCTGGTTAAAGAAATTCATGCTATCGATATATCATCAGAGATGATTGAAATTGCAAAAAATAAAGCAGCTGATGGTAATGTTGAGAATATTTCTTTTTCCCAAACCACAATCTTTGACAAAAAGTACAAAAAAGAATCTTTTGATGTGATTCTAGCCTTCAATATGCTTCATACAATAGAAAACCCTGTTAAGGCCATCGATAGAATATATGAATTATTAAAAACTGACGGTCTATTTATTTCTTCAACTCCTTGCTTAAAAGGCAGAAAGTCATTGTTAGTTTCGATGCAAATGTATCTTGTGAGGATACTGTCCAAAATAGGAGTAATCCCAATTTCAATTCGAAGGTATAGAAGTACAGATATTGATCATTTGATAAAAAGTGAAAAATTTCAAACGATTGAAGCAGAAGAGTTATACAAAGGAGCATCTAGTTACTTTATCGTTGCTAAGAAAGCAGAGCAGAAGTAGTAGCTAAACCCTGTAACGGGGAACTATTGACTGGTTTTCAGAATCCTGTAAAGGTCAGAGAAAAGCACCTGGATAAAATTCAATAAATAAGTCGCATAAGCGGCCGATACCAACACAAATGCGACTATCAGGTTTGATTGCATCCTAATAATAGAGCCGATAGATCAAGTTAAGACTTATTCACCTTATGTCCGCAGTGTGGCATTAGCTTAATTTCATAAGTTTCTCCTAATATCTACTTAGTACTCTTTACTAAAACTGAAGCCTAAAGCACTTGTATTATGTCTTCTTTTGCCAGTCTTGATTTTGGGAGCTTAGCATTCGTTCCTTCAGGGTGGTGATAGCCAACAGCAAGTGCAACTTCACACACATACCCAGCTAATTCATCCTCAAACTCTTGACTAATTAATTCTGGATCAATACCTTCCATAGCAGTTCCATCCACATCTAACCTTGCAAGTGTATGAAGTGCATTGCCAAGCGCTATGTATACCTGAGCCTTAGTCCACTCCGCATTGTTGCCAGACAAATCAGTTTTTAGTTCAGCAAACGAGAATTTGGCTAAATACTTATCCCGGTCTTCAATCACTCCTCTGCCATTTGCAATATCAGCATCAACCACTTTGGCATAATCATAGATTGAATATTTGGGGTTATGGGCAAACAAGATGACGTGCGACCCGTCAAAAACATGCTTTTTGTTATGAGGGTTTTTACGAGAAAAAGTCTTTGCCAATCGCTGTTTAGCTGACCTGCTTTCAATAACGATAAATTTCCAGGGTTGGGAATTTATCGACGATGCAGTCAAACGCAAAGAATCATATAGAATCTCCATTTTTTCTGGAGGCACTCGCTTTGATGGATCGTACTTTTTAGAAGTCTTGCGTTTTTCAAGATCGACAATTATTGGATGTTTTAACATATTTCATTTCCCTTCTTTTTGAATACGGCTAAGTAGCTCAAGGGATTTACCCGAAGAAATTTGGCTGACCATTTGATGCTGAAATACCGCCATCTACGGGCAAGTCAACACCATTGATAAAACTGGCGTCATCGCTTAACAGGAAGATGATGGCGGAGGCTATTTCGTCGGGCCTTGCTGCTCTTCCAATGGGGTTACGACTTTTAAACAGTGCCATCATTTCATCACTCTCGGTAAGAAAACTCGTCATATCAGTGTCTGTAAGGCTGGGAGCAACTGCGTTGACACGCATACCTTGATTACCCAGTTCTAGTGCAAGTGCACGGGTAAAGTTACTTAATGCCCCTTTAGAAGCATTGTAGGGACTAAAACCCCAGTCGCCTCCTAAACCAGAAACAGAAGATACATTGACGATAGAACCACCGACTTTCTTCAAATGCTCAACTGCCAAACTAATAGTATTGAAAACCCCTTCAACATTAATCGACATCACCTGTTTCCAGTCATCAAGGGTTACTTCGCTAATCGAGCCACCAATAGCGACCCCAGCACTATTAACTAAACCATCCAAACGGCCAAATTTGGCAATGTGCGAATTAATCAAGTTTTGTACATCATCACGTTGACTTACATCGCCTTGAACCGCATGAATTTTGTCAGGTTGACCAATATCAGCCAAGAATTTGTCTAGTTTTGCTTTTGTTCGCCCAAAGATAGTTACAGACCAGCCATTTTCTAAGAGTTTTCTCGCAGTCGCAGCGCCCATACCAGAGCCGCCGCCAGTTACAATCGCTGATTTTTCTGTATTCGACATGACTTCACCTATTGTTTTTCTGTAAAAGACTCTGCATCACTCTCAATTCGGACGAAATTGGCATACAAGTCAGCCGGATTAATTGTTCCGCAGAGGAATATTGATAAATTAGATGTAATCAACTACATCAAATGATTGACCAGTTTCACTGGTCGTAACGGCGTGCGCATAGGCCTTGGCTGTATCTGCGGCAGAAATACCGCTAGCGCTATCCATTCCCATCATTTCCATTGTTTCTTTTACGAAACGAGGGCTAACGCTATTTACTTTCAACTTACTACCAATCTCAAATGCCGTAGCCTTGACGAAAGAATCTATTGCTGCATTAACCAAACTTGCTGCTGAACCGCTGTGCATTGGATATTGTGCTAATACACCTGATGACAAAGTGATGCTTCCGCCTTCACGAACATATTCGCGACCAACCTGGAATATGTTGATTTGGCCAAGTAACTTGCTGTCGACTGATGCTTTGATTTGTTCAAACGTTAGGTCTTCAACTGGAGCGAATGCAATCATACCTGTAGTAGAAACAATGGCATCAACTTCACCAATTTTATCAAACAAGGCTTTTAAAGACGCTCTGTCTTCAATGTTTGCTTGATAGTCGCCACCTTTAAAGCCAACACAGATCACCTCGTGCTTTTTTAGTTCGTTTGATACTGCTTTACCGATTGTGCCTGTTGCACCAATTAATACTATTTTCATCATCGCTTTCCTGTTTTTGTCGAGGTTGTTTACAGATTTATTTAGCTGTTTAGCTAATGTGAAGCTAGTATTGCACTTGCAAATTATTTAAAAAATAACAAAAATATGAATTCATTTGTGAGTAAAACTGAATAATAAAAAGGAATACTGATGGATGTAATAAAATCAATGCAAGTATTTAGGCAGGTAGCAGAAAGTAATAGCTTTACTGGTGCCGCAGACAAACTCAACATTGTTCCTTCAGCCGTTAGTAGACAAATAAGTGAACTAGAAAATTGGCTAGGAAGACGCTTAATTCACCGTACGACACGCTCTTTTCACTTAACCCAAGACGGGAAAGAGTATTTAAGTAGGATGGAAGTGATTTTAAATCAAATTGACTATTTAAAGGATAACTCAGATGCAAGCGACAAACTTTCTGGCCGCGTGAAAGTCACTACTCCTGTTATGGTAGGGCAACAGGATATCTCAAAAGTTATTGGTCAATTTAAAGCTGAAAATCCTGATGTAGACATAGTGTTGAGATTGGAAAACCGAAGTGTCAATATAGTCGAAGAAGGTTATGATTTAGCCATCCGGTCAGGAGTTTTATCTGATTCTAACTTTTACGCAAAAAAAATTTCTGAAATATCTTTTAAAACTGTAGTAAGTCCTGATTATTTTGAAAACAGGCCTTCAATCAATTCGCCATTTGATTTGAGTTCACATAACTGCATTGTTAATACTGCATTGTCTAATTCAAGACGCTGGAATTATAAAATTGAAGGATTCAAGAAAGCAGTGAAAATAGACGGCACATTAGAAACAAATGACGCATTTTGTATCTTGGATTTTGCTAAGTCAGGAATTGGAGTGGCTCAATTACCTGTGCAATACGTCGGAAAATACATTGAATCAGGCGACCTAATCGAAGTCTTAGAAGATTTCGCTCTCGATCCAATAGCAATAAATTTAATTTATCCTTCAAATAGACTGTTAAGCAGAACTACTAAAGCCCTGATTGAAGCTATATTACAGTATTATGGTAAAGGCCCTGTTCATTCATAATAGACTTAAAACCAATCACCTAACAAAAGCAGGCAATTAAAGAGTATATAAATTTAATGCTATTACATATTATTGTGTACAATTTTGAATATGATGAGTCAGCACCACAAGGGCCAGGCCTAAGAATTGTAATTGATGATAATACTTAACAGGTTAAACCTGCGGATTCGCTATACCGCTGCTTAAAGCGTTACCAATACCTAATCTAAATCAATACAGAACTGGATAGCCAAAATCTGCTATGCCAACCTCAGCAACTAGTGATTTAGGCGTTATCGATACAAAATCTAATCCAAATCAGCTTTAAGTACCAACTATCTAATGTCTCGAATGTGGCATTAATTAGCAGCCGCTCCCACTGTTAGTTGAAGCCGCATCCAGATTTAAGATGCGTAAGTTCGAGTGTGAACCGATACAGATAATGCCTTCAAGAGTTTCATTAATTAGTCTTGGCATGTTGATGGGCGTAACTGTTTTTTGGTGAAATCAATTATACCTTGTCTTCATGCCATCTACTTTTTATACCGCAAAGATCAACACGCTTTAGCAAGATACCGGGAAAATAAATGTTTGCTGGCGGTTTCCTGCTCTGGTATGAACTGTGGTAGTGCATAAACCACCGCCACTACCCATACCACCCCAACCAATGGTTGGAGATACGGTAAATCCACCTGCATCTCTTGAAATCATATCTTCTACATCACTTGCTAAAAGGTCTTCAAAAAACTCTATAAAACACTGGCTAAATTCCATACCACGCATATCAACCCGTGATGCGTTCAAATTTTCTAGACCGAAACCTTCGATGCGACTGGCACCTTCTATCAATTTAAACGATAGTGCTAGTCGTTGGTTGTTTGAACTAGAAAAATGTCCGGCATAACTTACCTCAAAGGCAAGTAAGTTCTCTGTATGATCGTTCCATGTTATATGACTAAAAACTGGACGTTCTTTAATATCAAATTGAACGCTGATCTGAAATGAATCTTTACTTATGCCTAGCCCTGCGCCGCTAGAAACTCTGTCAGTTATATTACTCCACCAGCTGCTGCCATTTAATTTCCTTTCAATTTCGGCCGTCATTCTAAGTTTCATTCTCTCTTTTCCCTGAACTGTGAACCAGCTAATGGGGTGCTCGGAGCAATCTTCACTAGAACTCAGTATGTTATTTTTTTTGTTACTCATTACAGTTGTCGCTGCATTAGTTACAGCCTCGCGGAATTCATGGTCAATATTAAAGAAAGAACTAATAAGCTCCGACTCTTGTTCTAGAAAGTTTATTTGCTCTACAGTTATAAGCTTTTCGTAAATATTATTTGAGCTTGTGGTTACTTTGAATTTCCACGATTCGCGTGTTAATGGATTTGCGACAGCTAATAATTTGTATGTTGTTTCACAAAATTGATCGCCCGGTTGTGGTGCAGTTCCTGGGGGATTGTTCCAATGGCATTCAAGCGGGTTTGAATGTTGTTTTGCAACAGTAATCGCTTTAGCTGCGCTACAAGTATCGCAGGAGTATACTGGCAGATTGTGTTCTTGGGCCTCAGCTGGGCTAATGGCTAAAAGGTTGATTGCCGCTGTGATTATGAAGAGTGAAATCATTTTCATTGTAATACTTCCATTTATTAGAAAATTGCATTTTAGCAATCGGCTTTTGGTTTGCACGGTTTTCTTGTAAACATGGCTGGTTTTTGTCTATCTGCATTTGACTAGCTGTTTTAATCCGAAAACTTTCATGTACAGCCAGAAATAAAAGGGGCCGAATATAAAGTTAATAAACTGGATAACGAGGCTATCACACAGCAGATTCTAGGCTATAAGAAGTCACATAATATCACCAACAAGCGCTACACCCACGGGATCAGCTTAGACAGGCTAAAGGTGGCTGTAGAGAAAATTTCTTATAAATAACTAAAAATAACGTTCTCTGTAATCAAATCTGAGGGCGCTTCTCTACTACCCTAATACATGTCACTTATCAACTAAATCTACCTATATTGCCCTTGGGGGGGCAGTATGATGTGCATCATAGTTTTTATTGTATTCCTTCCTTTTATTTCTAGTTTCCTTTATATTTCCGCATGTACAAATACGGAAATATAAAAATATAAAGGAATCATTCAATGCCCTTCATACCAAGCAAAGATGACTTAAAGCGCGCCAGACTCTCTGTCAACCTAACCACCGAAGCGCTGGCGAAAAAAGTTGGGGTCAGCCGGGTAACTGTGGAGAAGTGGGAGAACGGCAAGAGTAAGCCAAAATATGATAAAGCCTTTCTTATCTGCATTCATTGCGGATTTGACCTTTCGGGGTTTGCAAAGCAATTCAAAGCACTTGAGCAACAATTTTCTCAATATAAGGATCTAGGAGATGAAACAAAACCTAACGCTTACCGGGCAGCACCAAAAACAGACCACCTCAAACAACCAATCAATCTACAAGGAACCGATGATCATGCAGAAGTTAACAACTGATGAACTAAAAAATATCACTGGCGGCAGCAATGGCGGTAAAGGGGTTAATCCAACAGCACTAACTCTTGACGACCTGAAAGCTGTCACAGGCGGTTCTGGTGGGTACAAAGGGGTAGATCCTAAGATGGCAGCTTTTATAGCACCTGTGGCTGATAACTTTGAACCACTCAAAAAAGAAGAAACCCCGTAGTCGGTCGAGTAATAAGGATTAGAATTACATGGTTAAGTTGTTTCAATTAACACTAATATTTGCAGGCGTGGTATATGCCATCATATCAAAGAACCCTTTTCATGTTTCAGTAATTATAAATGTTTCGTTACTGCTGATCATGCTGATGAACCGGGACAATATAAACGTGGTTCATTTGTGCGGTGCATTGTTGATTGTTTATGTGATAGAAATGTTGGTCTTTCAAAATCTCATTGTTACCCAAAGTGACACTATGAGTAATATGGCTGTAAATGCCATTATCTTTTCTTTCAATTTCGTTACTGATCTAGTGTTGTTCTTCCTACTGATATTGAGGGCACCATTCACAAGGGCCAGACTGGAATCACAAGGTAAGCCAACAGACCACATTTATAAATATAATGCTGAAATGGCGCTGGCAAGTTTGATGACTTTGTTTATGGTCGTTGACTTGATGGCACTTGGGGAAAACTTCCTACGGCATTTACCAGAGTTCGGGATAACCGGACCAGTGGCTGAATTCTTTTCTACATGGACATTGGCCTATGACCAATATGAGAATGTGAAGTTTACATTATTGGGGTTAACTTTCCTGTTGGTGTGGCTCATGGCCTCGAATCTTGGTCAACAGCCTTATGAGGAACCAGAACCAAGGTAACAGGCATTAGCACAGATAACAGCTGATATATGCATTGTGATTAAAAGGGCAAGTATTGAACTTGCCCTTTTTTGTGGTGGGATGGATGATAGAGGTGGGTATGGCATCGTCCTGGAAGGGATATGCCATCGTCCTTGATGACTCCCACAGGATTCAAGTAAAAGGAGTAGCAAAACACTTAAACCCTGTATGCTTCCATGCCCTTGGCGGGAGACTAGACCGCCTTAATGCCGTGTTATCGTATCGTTGCGTTGCGGGGGCTTATACGATAAGTAGGCTAAGTATTCAGGGCTACCAATACGCTTGCGTGATGCAAGCTTTCTTGTCACTGTTGCGCGCTGCATGAACTTAGGTCGCCAGACTGGCTCCGGTTCTCCGACTAAGGTTTTGAGGGTATACCCCAGTTCTGTCAGGTTGCTGAATATCTCCGCTTCCGGATCTCCGGGGAAGAAAAATCTTAGTTCACTTACGCGAAATACATCATGGTCGAAGAGCAGCCCTTGCAAGTTTTGCCTGAGCGTACCGGGCTGACATACTCCAATGCCTAACCCGGCATATATCCCGGCCCTGAACTCTGCCATCCCTTGAGGGCCAATACCACTAACACCAGATTCATTGATAATCTGTTCAACAGATTTTTGTTTATCTTCTGGTAAGTGCTCCTGTTGCTTTAGAGTCTGGCGAACTATGGCGAGTACTCTTTGAATCAAATCATCATTCAATTTTTTGTATCTTCCCTGGTGGTTTATCGATGATTTGGATCTTAATGATTTAACTTCAAACCTTCCTTTTCATTAAATTTTTTTTCTGAGTTTATTTTTTAATGAGAAGGAAGGTTTGAAGTTGTACCAGTAAACTAGCGCCATCAGTAATCAAGTGAAGCAAAAGAAATCAATGCACCCGGACGGATTCAAGGAAAAGCAACTCACTGATGCGCTGCTTAGGATAGTGAACAACAGGAAAGGCGCAGGAATACCGATAGAGCAGATCCTCAACGAAGCAGGTGTCACCAGACCACCAGTAATCACCATTTATGACATGGTGGAAGTTCGGGCACTGGTGTTATATGCGCTTGGTATTGACCGATATGGTGCAGAGCTGCGGGAAGCAATAATTTATTTCATAGCTGCAAACCCTGTATTTTGCTGGTCAGAACTTCGATATGGGTGCAGCGACCCGGAACTGGCCATAGAGGCAATATTGCATGAACTTAAATATGTATGCCGGGAACTTGAGATAGACGGTGAAAGGGAAAATGTGTGGTCTTCCAGGTGGGTATCCGTCAGGACAATTAGAAAGAAATTAGCGGGCCGGGAAAGAATTGGTGGTCCGGTATTTTTTGAGTTTTTGAATTACAAACCAAGGAAGTAAATCAATGTTATATAGCCCAACAGTAACCGCCATCATGGGATTAAATGGCGCACATGATTCAGCGGTATTGCAATTAACTAGGGTGAAATGCCCGGCGAGAAAGGCTGAGTATGAAAGGCAGGAACTAAGAATAATAAATTGCCTGATCGAACTATTGGATACTTTGCCGGATGAAGAAAAGAAGAGTGTACTAAAGGCAATAAAGGTAGAAATGCAATGAAGAAATGGCATAAGTGGGCGGCAATCTTAGTGATTTGTGGTGCAGCTGCACGGTATTGGTATCTGTATTCGAAACACTTAGACACCGCCCGGATGGTCTCTGTGCAAATGTGCTTAATAGATGGGGAGAAGCTGGCCCCGGTAAATGATGAACTTGTAGAGGTACTAACTAATCAGCTGGTAGAGAGAAAACTTGCTGGTGATGGTTTTATCGAAAGGGCTGCTTTGAAGAGTGCAATTATAGAAGGTCTTACATGTGAGCCGATGAAATATCTATAACCAAATATAAGGAGCAGCAAAGATGCAAGGAGGTGATGGACTTAGTTATTTTGGCTCAAACTTCATTTGACAGTTTTACCACTAATTCTGGATATAGCCTTACAGTCCGGTTAGTGCGCAAAGCGGACGAAAATTATCAACAAAAAAACATACTTTTTCTCATGTATGGTTAAAAAGAGTAAAGGCTGAATTAAAAAACCGTCTTTCTACCTAAAATAAGGGAAAACCCCGTATTTCAACGGATAGTTCAAAAGTCACAAACTTATAACTTATTGATAGTATGATAGTAAAAAGGTAAAATCGAAATATTGAATAATAACTTTGTCGGCAATATTTCTGGCAGAAATGCGGGATTAATCCGGCTAATATAGCTGTTAGCATACCTATTAAATTTAGACGTATATGAATAAAGAAAGACGTACTTCACAGAGGTTTCCATTTACCGGTGGATGCTTAATGATGCCGATATTAATATTACAGAAAGGAGAGATCGGGTATACACTGTTGGCAACAATAGTTGTTGTACTTCTATATCTATTTGAGTCAGATTTTAAATATTTGAAGTCTAACTTACCTGGTTTTAAAGTATTTTTTAAAATTTCGTTTGCTTCAGGGCTTTCGTTAGCTTCGTTAGGGTTAATTTTTCCAACATATTCAGTAGAGATGATTGTTGTATGGATGATAGCAACTTTTGTATATGGATTTGTATTAGCTGACAAAATTGATGAAGGTCAATGCTAACAAGCGCAACCACGCGGAGCTATTTTCCGCTGCGCTTCAAATAGCCCGATGTTGCGGGCGTTAGGGCTCAAGGAGTCTTCACTATCGAGGGAGCAACATGCCAGTAGGATATAAACCAACAGTATTTGTAAGCTCTACTTGTTTTGATTTGGGGCAAGTTAGAGCAGATATACGAGAACTAATTAATACATTTGGGCTTGAACCTGTATTATCTGAATATGACTCCTTTCCAGTCTCTCCTGATACAGATACTATTTCTAATTGCCTACGAAATGTAAGAGAAAAAGCTGATATTTTTATTCTTCTTGTTGGTAGTAGGTATGGATTTCAAACAAATAACGGTAAATCAATTACTAACTTAGAATATATAGAGGCAAAGAAAAAAGGTATTCCTGTATATGTATTTGTAAACTCAAATATTATGAATATTTTGCCTATTTGGAAAAACAATCCAACTGCTGATTTTTCTAGCCATGTTGAAAACCAAAAAGTACTTGAATTTGTAGAGAGTGTTTCCCATTTTAAATCTAACTGGGTTTACAAATTCGACTTAGCACAAGACATCAAGTCTGCTTTACTTCAACAAATCCCTTACTTGTTCATGGATTCTCTTGAATCTAGGAGAAAGCTCAAAGCAAATAAATTAACGTTACCTGAAAATAAATACCCTCCCATTGCAGCAAGACTTGTAATTGAAAAGCCCGAAGGATGGGAGTATTTACTGTTTGCAGAGTTATGTAAGTCGTACATGGATGATCTGAAGTATAAAAAATTTGACCTTGAATATGGTCTTTCATTTAATGATGTAGTTACAATTGATGATCCATTAGAAGTTTTTGAATGGATAAGCTCTCATAACTCAGAGATGCTTAAATTAATACGCATCACCACAACATTGATAAATACGGCTGTTACAAAGTCTTTTGGTGAACCTGGTGTTGAGGGTGACTATGAAAAAATTCAATATGTTAGCCAAAGATTGATTGAAGTGTATGGGCAAATAATTGATTGGAAATTGTCATTTACTACCTTAGAAGTCGATAATGAATTTGGACCTATATTAACAGTGCTTTCCGGGTTTCCAGATGATTCAATATTCAAAATAGAGGAACTTGTGCAACGGCTATATACTGAGACCCCTGCAGCTATCCAAGCTATTAATGATGGTGAAGAAAAAGTAACTTTAGACTTCACATTTGTTTTAGAGTCACCTGATGTTGATAGCTTTGATAAAGAGTTTGATCGTTTAATAAAGCTTTACAAATAAAAGAGCCCATACAAGCGCATATTATGGAAAAATTTCCGCTGCGCTCCAATTTTCCGCAAATGCGGGCGTATATGCTCTGCACGTTTGAGGTCCAAGTGTGAGAAAGATTAGAAAGAAAACGGATAAACTTGTTGATGAGTTAATCGCTCTTCGGAATAGTAGGAAGTCTATTGATGACTTCTTTTCCTCACATCAAATAAATTTCTATGAAAATTGCCGTTTGATGCATTCGTTTGTCTTAAATGATGACAATAAGAAAGACCTCTTAACAATTGCATATCGTCAATACTATGTGTTTCTTGTTAGTTGTTGGGAGACATTCTTTCGCGATGTTTTTATATATGTTCATACCGAGGATGAAAACCTTACCAACCGCTTGTTGGGAAAGATGAAACCAGCGGCAGACACATTTGATGAGAGCGATATCGCTTTGTCAGAATTATTGAGTAAAAGTTTTAACTTTCAGAACATCAAGGACTTAGAAGAGGCTTACGATGACTTATGGGGAGGCAGTTTTTTACAGAGTATATGTTCAAAAGATGCTGGGCCTTGCGGAGTTAATGGCCAAGTAGCAGATGAATTTGTTGTGAAGAACCTTTTTGATGATTGGCATGAGATTGTAAATAAAACCTTTTCAATTAGACACAAGGTCGTACATGACGCCAATTACAGGCCTGACGTTGATATTCAATTTATTCAGAAGGCTGAAGCTATTTTTCTACTTATCCCTCAGGTGGCCACTCATTTTATAGCAGAAAAATTTAACCTAAAACGAATCGCCTTTTCAAAAGATGGGCAATACTTCCCCTATATATTCACGGTATCTGAAATACTTTCGGATGACTGGGTGGTAGTAGAGTGATAAATGAAGCCGCATATAACAAGTCAAGTCACGCGGATTCCGACTACTGTCGCGGTTTTTGCAAAGACACGCAAAAACGCGCGCCAGCAGACTTCACCGGTGCTTGAGGCGTTATCGATAGAAAATCTAATCTAAATGAATAGTCATAGCTCTAATGTTAATGACCGCTCTGTGGCATTAGCAGTCGTTCCCACTGCTAGTTGAAGTCGCATCCTGATTTAAGATGCGTAAGATCGAGTGTGGAATCGATACATCTAATAGTTAAACCAAGGTTTGCGTCCCCCTCAACGGACACTAGAAGGCAGCTCCAGAAAGCCTTCCGTTTTTGAAAGCGTTAAAAGAGCCTCTAACAGTGGTTTCGGAGGCTTGACTAATCTTCTTTCGGATAAATCAAACCATCCACCGGTAGTAGTAACGGTGGCAGCAATTTTTTCGTCAAAACGATAAAAATCATTTCGCAATATCATGCGACTGGAGACTGTCCCGTATTCTGTGTAACTGCCAGTTTTATATAAAGTCTTTTAAACGGTCTTCGAACTCGATCATAAAC
>NZ_CANDNZ010000002.1 GCF_947387555.1 Thalassomonas sp. RHCl1 | reverse complement strand
GGCTGTAGCTCAGTTGGTAGAGCATCACGTTGCCAACGTGAATGTCACGAGTTCGAGTCTCGTTAGCCGCTCCATTTTCTTAATCCGATTAACTACCTTTCGTTTAAATTAACGAGTGGCAAGTGAAAACTTTGCCCGGGTGGTGGAATTGGTAGACACAAGGGATTTAAAATCCCTCGCTGGTAACAGCGTGCCGGTTCAAGTCCGGCCCCGGGTACCATCTTAATACCTGTTAAGATGTAAAATTAGCATAAAAATTAAGTTCTACATGCGGCTGTAGCTCAGTTGGTAGAGCATCACGTTGCCAACGTGAATGTCACGAGTTCGAGTCTCGTTAGCCGCTCCATTTCCCCCTGCTAATACCCAGGATCAATAAAGACCCCAGTCTTGTCAACGGTCAGTTGCAGCTATCATTTATAAGTCATTTCAATCAGATGACGCTTTTTATTTCCGTGCCGGCCAGGCGTGCATTTTATCATCTGCGTTTACCAAAAATTTATTTGCCAGCTATGCTGATAACATCCCCGGCTGACAGGGAGTTGTCGCATAACAAGCTTATTAACTTTGCTTCAGGCCATAGGTGGCCTGGGGATTTTCCTGCTTGGCATGATCATCATGACCGAAGGCCTGCACGCCCTGGCAGGACCTGCCATGCGCCGGGCATTGAAAAACTTTACCCGCAGTCCTTATTCCGGTGCGGCTACCGGTGCTGTCTGCACTGCTATTTTACAATCATCCAGTGCCACGACGGTGGCCGCCGTCGGCTTTGTCGGTGCCGGGCTGATCAGCTTTTCCGGTGCTTTGGGCATTATTTTCGGCGCTAATATCGGGACCACCATTACCGGCTGGTTGGTGGTATTGCTGGGTTTTAAATTAAAACTGGGCACTTTGATCTTGCCGGTTATTTTCCTGGGGGCGATATTAAAACTATTTGCCCGAAAACGCCTGGCAAGCCTGGGTTTAGCGCTAGCCGGTTTTGGCTTGATTTTTGTCGGCATTTCCATGATGCAACAAGGCATGGCGGGCGTGGAAAACTTGCTGACCCCGGCACAATTTCCGCCGGATACCTTTGCCGGACGTTTAAAGCTGGTTGTCCTGGGCATCCTGATCACTGTTGTTACCCAATCTTCCAGTGCCGGCGTTGCCGCGGCCCTTACCGCCCTTTATGCCGGGGCGGTTAATTTTAACCAGGCGGCGGCGCTGGTCATTGGTATGGACGTCGGCACCACGATTACCGCACTGATGGCAACCATAGGAACATCCGGCGCAGCGCGCAGAACCGGATGGGCACATGTGGTCTACAACCTGCTCACGGCAATGGCGGCCTTGTTGCTGCTGACGCCCTATACCTGGGTTTGGCAATATTTTGCCCCGGGTCAACTGCAGGTCAACGGCGAAATCGCCCTGGTGGCTTTTCATACTTTTTTTAATGGTGCCGGGGTGCTGTTGGTGCTGCCGTTTAGCGAATATTTTGCCCGGCTGATGATGAAAATCGTGCCGGATGCCTCGTCTCCCTATACCGGGCAGCTGGAAAAAAGTCTCTTGTCTGAGCCGAGTATTGCCGTAAATGCCGTGTTTTCTTCGAGTAAACAGCAGTTGATCGACTTGATCATGCACATCAAGCAGCTATTGGCACAGCGCTTTAAAGGTTCGTCCGATGATTTGCCCTGTTTGCAAACCGCTTTGAGGCAAACCCGGGCGTTTGTTGATCTGATCCATTTGCAGCAAACCGAGCAAGCCGAATGGCCAAAGTTACTGGCCATGATTCACGTTTTAGATCATCTGCACAGGTTACATCAGCGCTGTGATCAAGAGATTTTTCAGGTGAGAAACCTGGCGGCCTTAGCGCTGCCGGAAAATATCCAGCTGGGTATTTCCGGGCACCTTGAGTCTTTAGTGGTAGCGTTACAGCGCGAACGCTGGCGTGAAGCCTATCAACTTGCCCGGGAGCTGCGTGTACAGTTAGCTGAGCAACTTGAGCCGGTGAGAAAAAAGATCATGACGGATATTGCCCTGGGAAAAGTCACCGTCCCGCGGGCGACAGAGTATATGGAGGCGCTGAGATGGCTGCAAAGGATCAGCAATCACCTGGCAAGGAGCGTTTATCACTGCCGGGAGTTTACCGCACAAGAGTAATTTGATCTGGCGCATAAGCTTATGCGAAAAACTTGTTTAAAAAAAGCCCAAAATTATAATCTTTATTAACAGCTGAGCTCAGGCAAGCAGAGTAAATGGCACAGGCATCAAGAAAAACGGCCTGGCCGTGAGCAGTGACTATGATCAAAGCTAAGCTATTTATAAATCTGCTTATAATACTTTTAGTTAACGGAAAACTTAAGGGGGTAAAATGGATAAGCATTTATATCTGGTGGGTATCGACGGCAGTGAATGGTCCGAGCGGGCTACGCAAAGGGCGGTAACCCTGGCCAAAAGTAACGGCAGTCGGGTTAAATTGCTCTATGTCCTTGACTGGTCCCGGATGCAACCGATAGTGGCAGAAGGTTTTGTCACGCCGTCGGTTAATACCAAGGATGAAGAGGCCTATGTGAAAAAAAATGTCTTTGCCCCTTTAGAGGATAAATATGCAGACAGCGGGGTTAATATCGACTGTGAAATGGTGTGGGGCGAGCCGGTCGAAGTGCTGCGTGAACGGGTAAAGGTTGAGCATGCCAATATGCTGTTTGTCGGCAGACGTGGCCGCTCACGCATTACTGATTTATTACTGGGCAGTGTTGCCAATAAACTTGCCCATTGCATAGGTATCCCTATTGTTTTAGTGCCTTAGCAAATAAGGGTAAAACCTAAGGATTGGCTGCCGGGAAAAGAGCAGTGCTTCTGCGGCAGCTGAGTGAATCGCTTGTGTTTATTTGCACTATTTAATCCTCTTTGTTTTAAAAATCCTGCCATGGCTGACAATTTCTCCGGCCGCGGGCACGATTATGCTTTTCTTCTTTTACGCTTTGTCTTAAAGTAAATTGTCTGTTATCAATGGCCAATGAAAGGAAATCTTATAGTCCTGAACATTCTCTATTTGCTGTATAAGGTTGATCTTATTGATGAAGTTTCGAAAAATAGTCCTGATTTACCTGTTTATTTTTATTTGCATTTTAACAATTGCTTTACTTGGTTATCGCTATTTTATCGAAATTCCCCGCTTTGAAGCTACGCTCTCCCTGCTGCATGATCGCCAGCTGGCGGCATTAAAGCATGAAATTTCCAGTGAAATCACCCGCAATCAGGCGGTAAATTATGATTATGCCGTCTGGGACAGCAACTATCGCTTTATGCAAAAGCCCAATGCCGAGTTTATTGCCGAAAACTACGGCGATCCCGGCTTTATTACCTTGGCTTATGACGGGGTTTTTTACCTGGATCGGGATTTTAAGCTGGTGTTTTCAAAAAGCTACGATCACTTAACCGGCAAAAGTTATTCTTCGGATCTGTTTGATTTTGAAAAATATCCCGAGAATAAATTGGTACTGCCAAGCCAGGAATATTTAGGGGTACCTAACCGAACCGGGATTTTAGCCAGTCAACTTGGCCCGGTGGCCTTTTCTGCGACACAAATCAGGCATTCAGACAAAAGTGGCGACAATATCGGTGCCCTGGTGTTTATCCATAAACTGCGTGAAAGCCGCTTTGAGGCCATGTCAGAGAAATTAAACCTGGATATCCGGGCCAGGGTAGTCAAAGAGGGTGAGCAATACCAGGATATTCCGGGGCTGGCTTTGCCCGCCAGCAGCGAAGCTTTTTCTTATCAGCGCCAGCGGCTGATCCGCGATATCAATGGTAAACCGGTGATCTTACTGACCATAGGCCATGATAGAGCCATCACCATGGAATTAATCGACAGCCACTTTATTATTGTGTTGTCGATATTGCTGCTTTTGCTGTTCCTTGGTGTGCTTACCACCAATAAACTTTTGGTAACCCGGTTAGAAGTGGTTATTGAGCGTATGAAGGAAATGGCGGTCAGTAACAAATTAAAACCCTTGCATGTGCGTTTTAATATTTATGAAATGGATAAGGCGGCGCAAAGATTTAATGCTCTGGTGGAGATAGTCAATAAGCAAAAACAATTGCTTGAAGATTTGTCTTTGCTCGATCACTTGACGAAAATTGCCAACCGCAGGGCCTTTGTCGGCCATATCGAACACCAGTGGCTGTTGATGCAAAGAAACCGCTCTCCTTTGGCGGTGATTATGTGTGATATTGATCATTTTAAGGCATTTAATGACTTTTATGGCCACCAAAAGGGAGATGAAGCCCTGGCTCAGGTAGCCCGGGCATTGCAAAATTGTATGCACCGGGCGGATGATCTGGTGGCCCGCTATGGCGGCGAAGAATTTGTCATAGTGATCAGTAATACCGATGTTGACGGCTTGCGTCATAATGTTGAAAAAATTATCAACTGTGTCCGTCGCCTGGAAATACCCCATCCTGCGTCGGATACGCAAATGTATGTCACCATCAGTGTTGGCGGGGCCATTTATACGGATTTTTCACAAATACCGGTTGCTGAAAGTTATCAGCAGGTGTTGCACCGGGCGGATCTGGCACTGTATGCGGCAAAGGCCGCGGGGCGTAACCGGGGTATGTTATATCAGGATCTTGATGATAAAAGTCAGCAAGAGCGGGTAACCCTTTATCAATAAGGCTGCCGGCGACGGCTTTAGCGCGGGCAGCATTATTTTTACATGAAAGGTTTTGCGATATGCTTTTGTATTGATTAAAGTAATTATACCTTAAGGCAAGATAACAAACTGAAAATGGACTTTGAGTTAATTAAACGGGCGATTAAGGGCTGCCCCGAATATCAGGTGACCCGGGAAGATAAAAGCAGGATTTATTTTCATCGGGAGGCTAAACGTTTTGCCGTGTGTGAAAACGGCAGTCATTTTAATATCTATCATCTCACCGACAGCGGTGTGTTTTTACCCGGCCCGAAAAGCGGCAATTCCATACACAGTATAGAGCGCTTTGTCGTGCAGGCCTTAAATGCTGCTCATGATAATTAAATACTGGAAAAATATGCGTTTAAATGTCAGGGCTTTTTATCTTTGGCGGTTTCTTTACTTGGTTGTAAATGCTTGAGTCTTGCTTGTAATGGCGGGCTTAAAACTGCCTCTTGCCAATGTTGAGCCCGGCTTAGGCTTTCAATTAACTCCTGGTTTTCTTTTATCGAGCTGTGGGCAGGGTGCTCGCTGATGATGGTGCCCCTTAGCCTGGCGTCGGTGAAATTCGTGGCGATTAATTTACTCTGGCTCAGATCGGCATCGGCCAACTGCGCCGAAGTAAAATTGGCCTGGGTTAAATCGGCATTGGTAAATTTGGCTTGTGCTAAATTGCTTTTTCTCAGATTAATGCCAACAAGACGGGTATTGGCCAGATTTGCCCCGGATAAATCGATATCCGCTAAATAAATTCTAGGATTGTCTTTCATGATCAACCGGGCATTATATAAAAAAATAATCATTTGCCCCTTTCTTTCACCGTCCAGCTGCGGGGCGGTGGAAGCGGTCAGTGCCGTGGCTGCCTGTACCGAAACCGGGTGATAGCCGCTGTCATTAAGGCTGCCGTTAATCATCAGATCGGTAATAGATCGGCGAAAGTTATTGAGAATATTGATATAGTTACGCTCATCCTCAATAAAACGCTGCTCACTGATACGCCGGCTTTCAAGCTGGTTTTGCCTCTTGATACGCTCTTCTTCAATGTTATTTTGCTGTTTGATCTGGCTTTGGTTAAGCAGGTAGCCGCCGATGAGCAAGGCCATAGGTATAAACAGCAGTCCCATCCAGTCCCACAGGGTTTTGTTTTTCAGCGAGTCCATTTTATTACCTGTCCGTTACTGATCATCTGTTATTGGTAGTCATAAATAAATTCATTCTCTTTTACCCGCACCGAGATCTGTTTCAGCGCTTTTCCTTCAAGCAGGCTGTTCAGGTAATGGCGGCTAATGGCCGGCAGCAAGGAGTTGGTCAGGATGTCATCTATCATACGGCCGCCGCTTTCAAGCTCGGCGCAGCGGGAAACGATAAGTGCTATCACCTTATCATCATAGTCAAAGGGGAGTTGATGCTCGAGTGCGACCCGCTTTTTAATACGCTCAAGTTGCAGCCGGGCAATGGCCGACAGCATCTCTGGTGATAGCGGATAAAAGGCAATGGTCACCAGGCGCCCTAACAGCGCAGGCGGGAAAACTTTTAGCAAAGGGGCACGTAACGCCTGGTTCATGCCTTGCGGCTTTGGCATTAACGCCGGATCCCGGCACAAACGTATGATTAATTCGCTGCCGACATTGGAGGTAAGCAGGATCAGGGTATTTTTAAAGTCGATCAACCTGCCTTCGCTGTCTTCCATAATGCCTTTATCAAAGACCTGAAAAAAAATCTCATGGACATCCGCATGGGCTTTTTCAATTTCATCCAGCAGCACGACGGAATAGGGTTTTCTGCGCACGGCTTCGGTGAGTATGCCGCCTTCGCCGTAACCGACATATCCCGGTGGGGCGCCCTTTAGGGTTGATACGGTATGGGCTTCCTGAAACTCACTCATGTTGATGGTGATCAGGTTATGCTCTCCGCCATACATGGCTTCTGCCAGGGCCAGTGCGGTCTCGGTTTTTCCGACCCCGGAAGGGCCGCACAGCATAAAAACGCCTATGGGTTTGTTGGGGTTATCCAATCCGGCCCTGGCGGTTTGAATGCGTTTGCTGATCATCTCCATCGCATGGTCCTGGCCGATCACCCGCCGGCCCAGGATGTCGCTGAGCTTAAGGATATTTTCTACTTCGTCTTTCACCATTTTACCCACAGGGATCCCGGTCCAGTCGGCGACAACCGAGGCTACCGCCTGATAATCTACCGCTGGCAAAACCAGGGGGTCTTCCCGCTGCAATGTCTGTAAAGCCGTTTGCGCTAAGGTTAGTTTTTTCGATAACCCCGCGTGCTTTTTGTCCTGTTTCCGTTCATGCTCTGTTGCTTTTGTTATTTGCTCTTTGCCTGAATTGGCGGCTGAGCCGGGAGTAAGCTCACTGAGCTCCTGCTTATAAGCGGCGATTTCCTCAACCAGGTCGATTTCTTGCTGCCAGCGTTTGCTTAGCTCGGCGGCGAGGCTGGTTTGTTGTGCCAGTGCCTTGTCGACTGCGGTCAGTTTTTTTGTATGATTGTGTCCGAGGCGGGTTTCCTCGGTTAAAATATCTTGCTCCAGGTTAAGCTGCTCGATTTGCCGTTGGCTGTCTTCGAGCTGCGGCGGGGTGGCGTGCTGGCTGATGGCTACCCGGGCGCAGGCGGTGTCGAGTAAACTGACCGCCTTATCCGGCAGCTGGCGGGCACTGATGTAGCGGGCGGAGAGCTTTACTGCGGCTTCGACCGCTTCATCCAGGATATCTACCTGATGGTGCTGTTGCAGGGGCCCGGTGAGATTGCGCAGCATGATCACGGCTTTTTCCTCATCCGGCTCGGCAACTTTTACCACCTGGAAGCGCCGGGTGAGGGCGGGATCTTTTTCTATGTGCTTTTTGTATTCCGCCCAGGTCGTTGCCGCTATGGTTTTTAAGGTTCCCCGCGCCAGGGCAGGTTTGAGCAGATTGGCGGCATCCGAAGTGCCGGCGCTGCCACCTGCGCCGATCAAAGTATGGGCTTCATCGATAAATAAAATAACCGGCACAGGGGAGGATTGCACTTCAGCGATCACCTGTTTGAGCCTGTGTTCAAATTCGCCTTTCATGCTGGCGCCGGCCTGCAGTAAACCGATATCGAGCAGTTTTAAACGCACCCCGAGCAGCTTGGGGGGCACATCCCCTTTGTTTAACCTGTGGGCAAAACCTTCCACCACGGCGGTTTTACCGACACCGGCTTCACCGGTTAAGATCGGGTTGTTTTGTCGACGCCTCATCAGGATATCGATGAGCTGGCGGATTTCTTCATCCCGGCCCACGATGGCATCTAAACCGCCTTGTTTTGCCTGCTCGGTTAAATCTGTGGTAAAGCGGCTCAGGGTTTCACCTTCCCCCTGGCTACTTGAACTATCAAGGGGCAGGGCGCTGCTGGCTTCACCCGGCTGCCGGGCCTGGCGCCCCGGATCAGAAGCATCATTGGCGGATAAATGCTGCTCGCACGACGCTTGAATAATATCTTCAAGTTCATCGCTTAAAGACTCGGCATTAATCCCGGCAAACTGCGGGGAAATGGCGTTTAGGATATTTTTCAATTCCGGGGTTTTGAGCATGGCCACCAGTAAGGTGCCGGTGCGGATATGGCTTTGCTGATAAACCAGGCTGCTGTAGACCCAGCCCCTTTCTATGGCCAGCTCAAGAAAGTGGGAAAAATCGGAAATGCTGCTGGCACCGCGGGGTAATTGATCTAACGACTGGGTCAGTGCTTTGAGCAATTTCGCCAGATCGAGTTGGTAATGCTGGATGATGCGGTGTAAGTCCGAGTCATCCAGCTGTAAGATCTGATGTAGCCAGTGACTGATCTCCACATAGGGATTCCCCCGTAATTTACAAAAAACAGTAGCGCTTTCAACGGCTTTAAATGCCAGTGAGTTAAGTTTGCCAAATAAACATATCCTGCTGATCTCTGCCATAACTTTGCTCCGTTAAGGTGACTCGCGTTGCAGTAAATAAGACTTTTGTTGCTCTGCCATTCTTGCTGTCTGCCGGGAGTGATTGCCCAGCCAGCTGTTAAAACCGAGGCGGGTGTTATTTTTTAAATGGCTTGATGTTGCTTGCCCCGGCCTTAATGTCAATTGCACTTCAATGGTCATTTCTCTGGGCACCAGCAGGTTGATTAAGCTGCAGAGCTCCCTGTGCCCTGCTCCCCGGGGTAAAAAGCTTAAGTATTGGCTTAAGCTCAGCCTGGACAGGCACAGACTGAGCTTATTTAAGCGGTCAAAAACATGCCTGCCGTTAATGGCGCTTTTGCCTAAACGGTTGTTGCTTTTGCCTAGCAGGCTGAGATCTTTGGCATCTATCTGTAACCATTGTCCCTGCATGGGTAAGATCTTGGTGGTTACCTCCAGCTGCCCGGTAAGCATCTGCTCGGCAAGGGCCAAACTGGTATTTTTATTGGTCAGTAAACCACAATAGAGCAGCGCAGTGGTTTGCTTTTGCTGATCTGTGCTGTTACTTCGGGATAAGGCGCTGATATATTTATGAAATTCGTTATTGGTGCTTTTATCGAAATGCAGACTCGCTTGCCCGGTTTTCCAGGCACGGTAATACAGGGATAATAACCTGTGATGAAAAATGTCGGCAAATTCACATAAGGTGAGATCTTTTTTCGCTATTTTTCGTTGCAGTGCATATTCGCTCAGATGCGTGGGCAGCGGGCCGTTGCAGCCAAAAAGCCCCCAGTAACTGTTTTTAATTTTATATAAGTGTTTATCCGGATGTTTTTTTATTTCGCTGATAGCAGAAGGAAAAAATGCCAGTAACGGACTTTGTCCCAGGCGCACCGGATCATCCCTTGGCGTTTTGGAACAGCCCAGTCCGGGATAGAGGGGACTGAGGCGTTCAATGGCCCGCAGCAAGGCAAACAAATCATATTCAAGATATGACTTTTGCTGGAGTATATGTTTTATAAACTCGTTTTCATTCCCATGCGTACCGGCCAAGTGTATATCTCCTTGTTATCTGTGGTGCTAACCGTTAGCTGGGTAAAAGTGTTGATGCTGACAAGGCGGGCAAAGAACTGATCTAATACCAGCGCCAGTAAAAAGACCCCGGATCCCTCAAAGCAAGCCTCATCGAGCACCAGCTCTATTGCCAGTCCCCGGGCAAAACAGATGGGGCCGGGCAGGGGAATACGGCGGGTAGCCGAGGTCAAATGAACGGCGTGGACCCCTTCAATTTGTTTGACGGCGGCGACATCATTTTTATCGGCAAATAAACTCATCAGTTGCTTCAGGGCCCGGGTGGTGCCTTGTGTCTCCCTGACATCAATACCTAAGTAGTTAAAGGTTAACTGGCTGATAATTTCCCAGTTCATTTCTCCGCCGGCTATCGGCGGTGCGGGGCGGGTTGGTCCTTCCAGGCAACGGATTTTCTGACAGGGCAGGCTGATATCCAGGGTAAAATCGGTACTGCCTTTGCCAAGGGGCATCAGGATAGGTAAATCCCGGTTAGAGCAAAGGGCGGTCACCGACAATTGGCTCAGGGACTGTGAAGCGTTTGTCTGCTGCTGTTCGACAAGATTGATAAAAGTCTCCGTTCCTATGTAACTGCTGCGCCCGCGGTAATTTTTTTGCTTAGCGGTTAATTTTCGCGGTTTTCTTTTGATGGCAAAATAATTGCCTGTGCTGCCCCGGCTTTTACCGGCGTAAAAAGCTGAAAAATTTGCCTGCTCTTGCACGCCGGCGCTAAAACCGGTCAGGGATTGAATATCGCAGATTTCGTAGTCACAGGGCCTGAGTTTATCCGCGACCACATGGTATTCGCTTTGCCCCGGTGACACCTTGACACGGTCGGTTTTTTTGCTGAACAGGTTAATAACAGGCACGCAAAATAATGAAAAGTTATCTGAGGTGATCAGATTTTCCAGGCGGCGGTCTTCCCGGGATAACAGCAGCAACAGTTGTACTTGATGGCCTTTGGTCCTTTTTAATATGGGTTTGAGGCCGGTTAAGGTCAGGAACAAGAAACGCTTGGGAAATAAAAAATATTCCCGCAACAGGCGGAAACCGTCAAAATAACGGGGGTTGTAGGGCATCAGTGCCTTATCCCGGTCAAGCTGTTTGCATGCCAGTGTCACCGGGTGTTGCTCCGTTTGCCAGTTGGCTTTGTCGTTTTCCCTGAATTTCAGCTGGTTAAAGCCGGTATATAATAATTCAAACAAATGCATGGGCAGGGCTTCCGGCCCCCGTAAATAAAACTCCAGCTGATCCGTGTCAATATCGGCCAGGCGGTAAAGGGGATCGCAATTTATGGTCAATTGGATAGCCGAATAATGTTTTTGCCCTGTGCTTAGGGCGGCAACCGATTGGGCATTGAGGTATTCCGCCTCCCTGATGGTTAACGGGTACAGGGTAAAGGGCTGCGCGGTTTTATATTCACAACTGGTTTGCTCCCCCTTGCTTAAGCCGGAGGTGAGGGAAGTGCCTTGGGGCACCGCCATACCGCCAAGCAGGCTGCCTTCTTCTTGATCCGGCTCAAACTGGCAGATGGCCATGGAAGGGGTTGGCATCAAAAAGCTTGGAAATAAATGATTGAGCAGGTTTTCGGTAAAGTGGGGAAACTGATTGTCCAGTTGCAATTGTATTTTTGCCGTTAAAAAGGCAAAGCCTTCCAGTAACCTTTCGACATAGGGATCTGCACAGTCAAAACCTTCCAGGCCGAGGCGGGCTGCCACTTTCGGGTATTCCTGTGCAAACTCGGCGCCCAGTTCACGGATAAATTTCAGCTCTTGATTGTATAAATCAAGTAAACGGGGATCCATTTAAGCTATCCTTTGCCCTTTAAAGGAAAATGCACCATTTTCCAAATCCATTTCGGCTTCCACATAAAGTTGCAGCGGCAGCGGCTGGGCCCACATCTCGGCGGTTAATTCAAAGGTGACGGCATTGGCATTGGCCTCTGTAGTATTGACCCGGGCGGATAATCTTATGGTGTTGGCAATCAGCCTGGGCTCAAATTGCTTGATTGCCTTGAGCAGATCCCGCTCGAGTTTGTCCCGGCGCAGGGAAGCACTGCTGATACCGGTTAATTCACTGAGCCCGTAATTTAGTACCGAGCAAGTGACTTCGGGGTAGTCTTTCTCCGCCAGCAGGGGAGATAAGTTACGGGTATTTAGTAACCAGGAAAGATCCCTTTGTACCGAATTTTTTAATTCCTTGACCGAGATAATGCGTTTTTCCCTGGGCTCTGAGCTGTTGTCGGGGGCATCATCGGTCAGCCGGTCAAGCAATGACGGTTGCAACCGCTCCTGCGGGCTAAGTTCAGGCATAAAGTGCTGCTCCTTTGATGGCGGCAAGCTGAGCCCGGGTGAGGAATATTAACCGGTTGAGGTTGTTCATGCCGGGCCGTGGTCCAGGATAATGGTATTGACTTCCGACAGGGCATATTCGCCGTGATCGGTAATAAAACTTCTCAGCCCCTGGCCGATATAAAAGTTTTCCTCGGGGGCCTGCCATGAGGTGTTGCTCGCCAGGCAATACTTGGCATGGCGGTCGGCATCAGTTACGGGGGGATCTTGCTTGATATCAAACCCGGATAACAGCGGATAGCGGCTGGGAATAAAAGCGATCATTTCCCCCTGGTTTTCCAGGGTCAAGTGGCAGGGGCACCACACCAGATCCCGCAAATCTTCAAAATCATCTATGATGAGTTTTTTTATCCGGGTAAAAGGTAACCAGTAATAATTGCCCTTGATGATGATCTCCAGCAGCGGGCCAAGGCGTACATCGCCATCGGCCAGCCATAAAAAAGTTTTGCCATTGATACTGCCCCCTATGGCCGGCGCCAGCGAGGCGCCTGTTTCTATTTCTTTTTTTGCCCGTGGGATATTGTTTTCTTTAAAACTGACCAGGGCCTGGAGATAATAGCTGATCCATTCGCCGGGCTGTCCAAAAATGATCGGCGCCTGGGAGCCGTTGAAGATTTGCAAGCGGGACTTTTCTGCGTTAATCAGCGCCTGGTAAGTGTTTTTTAATGCCAGGTTGCTGTCGCTTAACTCTGCCAGTATGCTCAGTTGCTCACTTGCCCGGTTAAACTGGTTCATCACACACAGCAGCTGAAACAAAAAAACTCTTTGCCTGATATCATCCGGAGCACGCTGAACTTGCTGGCAAGTTTGTTCCAGACACATGTTAAGCTGCTGATTTTTTAATAGTTGTTCAGCCTGCACCGGTTGCTCTCCAAAAGCTGCTAGTTAAGCGCATTTGTCTAGACACTGACATTTTTGGGAATATTCCAGGCAAACTCTTTCGCAGCTTCACCTGAGCCGTCTTTTTTCTGTTTGGAATACTCGAATTTTACTTCGGCAAAGTTTAATGCGATGTTTTCCGTCAGCCTGTCTTCTCCGCCGGAGCCGCCGGTGGATATCGAGCTGACCAGGCAATCGGTAAAGGTCATGATAATATATTCCAGCGGGGTTTTTCCCGCCTTCCTGACGGTGAGTTTAGCGCTGGGGATATGCTCACCCGAGGCGCAGCGCAGCATCAGGGCGTGGGAGGCGTTATCGATATACTTGGTAAAGGAGATATCTTCGACATTTACTTTACCTGCGCCGCCCCCTTCGCCTAAATGCATGGTGCCGCTTTGGGACATGCCCCAGCTCCAGGATAATATATCGATTTCCTGGGCATGGGAGTCGTCGATAGACTCCCCCTCGATGCCATCGAGTTGTAGAAATATGTCAACAGCCATGATCTTTCTCCTCTGTCAATCGTTGTCAATCAACCTTGTTTAATGGAAGGTAGTTTTGATACCAGTCTTAATGAAGCCGTCAGCCCTTCCAGCTGGTAATGGGGCCTGAGATAAAATTTAGCGCTGTAATAGCCGGGGCTGCCTTCTATTTCTTCAACCGTTACCTCGGCGGCCGCCAGCGGTTTTCTTGCTTTGGTTTCTTCGGTGGAGTTGGCCGGATCGCCGTCGACATAGTTTAATATCCAGCTTTGCAGCCAGCGCTGCATGTCTTCGCGCTCTTTAAAGGAGCCTATTTTGTCCCTGACGATACATTTGAGGTAATGGGCAAAGCGGCAAGAGGCGAATAAATAAGGCAACCTCGCCGCCAGCGCCGCATTGGCCGTGGCATCGGGGTCGTCGTACTCTATCGGTTTTTGTATGGTCTGGGCGCCGATAAAGGCGGCCAGATCGGTGTTTTTCTTGTGGATAAGCGGCATCATGCCAATTTTGGATAACTCGGCTTCGCGCCGGTCACTGATGGCGATTTCGGTCGGGCACTTCATGTCGACGCCGCCGTCATCACTGGGAAAGGTGTGTACCGGCAACCCTTCCACCGCACCGCCGGATTCTATGCCGCGGATCCTCGAGCACCAGCCGTAAAGTTTAAAAGAGCGGTTAATGTTCACCGCCATGGAAAAAGCGGCATTCATCCAGGTATATTTGCTGGAGTCGGCCCCTGAGCTGTCTTCTTCATAATCGAATTCTTCCACCGGCTCGGTATCGGCGCCGTAGGGCAGTCTGGCTAAGACCCTGGGCATGGTCAGGGCAATATATTTGGCATCGTCAGACTCGCGCAGGGAATTATAGGGGGCATAATCCGGAGTCGACATGATTTTTGTCAGATCCCTGGGGTTGGTCAGCTCTGACCAGGTATCCATTTGCAGCATTTTCGGCGATGCCGCCCCGATAAAAGGGGCGTGGCAGGCGGCGCTGACTTTGGCAATATTGGCCAGCATTTTGACGTCACTCGGGCTGTTATCGAAATAATAATCCCCCACCAGGCAGCCGTAAGGTTCGCCGCCGAACTGGCCGTATTCTTCTTCATAGAGCTTTTTAAAGACTGGGCTTTGATCCCAGGCGGTACCGGCAAATTTCTTCAGGTTTTTACCCAGCTCCAGCTTGTTGACATTCATCACGCGGATTTTAAGAAACTCATCGGTTTCCGTGTTGTTGATCAGGTAATGCAATCCGCGCCAGGTGCCTTCGAGTTTTTGCAAGTCCTGATGGTGCATCACGGCATCTAGCTGGTTTTTCATTTTCTCGTCTAAGGCACTGATAATGGCTTCTATCGAACGCACCGTATCTTCGCTGATCAGTTGTGTGTCTTTGAGGGCATATTGCGCCAGGGTTTGCACGGCATTTTCGACTTCTTCTTTGGCCCGATCGGATTTAGGTTTAAATTCTTTTTGCAATAACTGGGAAAAAGTATCCGAAGTCAGGACTTCGCCTTCTCCTTCCAGCGATTCTTTTACATCAGTCATCTTGGTTTTCCTCTTGTGCATCTGCTTTCGGGGCCGAAATCAAGGCCTCAAGCAGGGCCGGATCGGCAATGGCTTTTTGGATCAGCTCTTCCGCACCTTCTTTACCGTCCATATAGGTAATTAGGTTGGCTAATTGTTGCCGGGCTTTAAATAAATCTTTTAAGCCGTCAACCTTTGCAGCAATGGCTGCCGGTGAAAAGTCATCCATGCTTTCAAAAGAGACATCGACACTGAGCTCTCCTTCGCCTGTCATGGTATTGGGAACGCGAAACGCCACCCTGGGTTTGACCGACTTTAACCTGTCATCAAAGTTATCGACATCGATTTCCAGGGCTTTGCGCTCTGAGATTGCCGGCAAATCTTCTTCCGGCTTGCCGCTTAAGTCTGCCAATACCCCCATCACAAACGGGATCTGCACTTTCTTTTCGGCACCGTAAAGTTCGACATCATATTCAATTTGTACCCGGGGAGCCCGGTTCCTACCAATAAATTTCTGACCGCTGTTTGACACCTGTTTTCTCCTTAATCTTGCTCAGTTATGCCGGCAAGGGCTTTGACCTGATCGGCACCATTGGGGGCGAGATCATTCATTATTTGCATAAAGTCTTTATTAATCAGGGTTTTTGCTCTTTTTAACAATAAAGGAACCGGACTGGAGGGTTCATGCTGTTGAAAATAATCGCAGATATTGTCTATGGCCTGTTCAACATCGGCCCGGCAAGAGATAGTGCCGTTATTGCTAGTGGGTGAAGGCTGCATTGTGGTTTGCATAGTGGTCTGCATGGCGGGCTCTCCCACAGGTATTGCTGTTTCTTCTGCGTTAAGGTTTGTTTCGCTAAGGTTGGCATATTTGACCAGCTGTTGGTGAATCTTTCCCAGCACGGTGAGCAAGTCGTCAAAACTCGGGGACTGGCCCCTGGGATCCTGGCGGGCGAAACTTGCCGCTAGGGTTTTTAATTGCTCGGGGCAAGTGGTTATTTGCTCAAACAGTTGGGATAATAATGCTTGGTCGGTATCTTTAAAAATTGCCCGGACCTGGCTTTCATTCAATCCTTCGAGGCCATCGGTATTGGTTATTTCAAGGGCTTCCAGATCCTTGAGGCACAAGGGACCAAAAAGTCCTGATTTAGCCAGCTGCATGTTTTTTAACGGCGCAACCGTTTTGCTGATATGGTTGAGGTTTGCCAACGCCGATAACCTCTCGGTGGCATCGCCGTCATCCAGGGGGGGGAACACCTCAGCCCAGTGGTCATTGAGCAGAGTATCCAGGGCGGTTAAACATTCACTGAATTTAGCTATGCCCTGACGGTTAAGGGCGCACTGACAAAGCAGAACAACCAGGTTGAGGTCTTTGCTTTGTGTTAAAAAGCCGGCGGCGGCTTTTTCGATTTTTGCCCAGTCGGGCGGGGTCGCGGGCAGGGTATGGTTACCGTCAAAACGTTCCGGCTGGCCTTCGGCCTGAAAATAAAGCGCTTCTACCCCAGGGTCATCTTCGAGGCTGTTGCCACAGGGAGAATCATTGCTGATTATTGCTGTAATTACCTGATAGTAATCCATGCTGAGCGCCAACGTGATTTATGATCAAAGCTATCCGACAGAGATAGTATGACGATACACCCGATGAGCCTTGACGCTTGCCTTGAGGGCATTATCAAAGCCCATAGATCGGAGTAAGCATAGTTCAAATATAGCACAATGCAATGGCAGTACAGGCTAAGCAACAGCTTGATTGAAATTGATTTGGGCAGAAACTGGGCAGCCGAAAATCTAACTGCTATATTTTACGGGCTAACGGGGCTTTATAGTATTTTCTCTACATTCCTCCTGTGCTATTGACCTTGGCGGGGCCAAGGGGTCCGGTGCACGCTGACGGGCTTTAATCGCCGGTTTCAAACAGGGAATTTTGCGAGCAGACGATTGATGAATACTTTCAGGATAAGGAGCTATGGCTAACTGGCAAAGGTAAAATTATGTCGGAAATTGCAATACCCGGCTACGAAATCATGGAATTGTTAGGTAAGGGGGGCATGGCGTCCGTCTATAAGGCGAGACATATTAACCTGGATCGTGAAGTCGCTTTAAAAATAATGGATGAAAGCTTAAATGCTGATCAAAGTTTCAGCGAGCGTTTTGTCCGTGAAGCCAAAATATCTGCAAAACTGATGCACCCGAATATTATTCAGGTGTATGACGTCGGCCATATCAATGACCACAACTTCTTATCCATGGAATACATTTGCGGCGGTGATCTCGCCGGCATTATCCATAATGACTTAGACCTTAAGCTGGTGCATCAATGTATCGGTGAAATGGCGCTTGCCCTGGATTTTTCCCACGGCAAAGGGGTCATTCACCGGGATATTAAACCCAGCAATATTTTGATCCGTGAGAACGGCAGTTTTGCCCTGGCAGACTTTGGCATTGCCCGCCGGGAAGACTCCAAGACCAATATGACCATTGCCGGCAGCGTGATGGGAACCCCCAAATATATGAGTCCGGAGCAGGCGATGGGGGATGAGCTTGACGGGCGCTCCGATTTATATAGCCTGGGGGTGGTTTTTTATGAAATGCTTACCAAAAAAGTGCCCTATGAAGCCACTACGCCTGTCGGTACCGCGATTAAGCATTTAAATGATGCTATCCCGCTACTGCCGAAAAAGTTTGCCCGCTATCAGACGTTTTTAAATACGGTGATGGCGAAAAAGCCCGAAGACAGGTATGCCTGCGGACTTGAGATGTATGAGGCGCTTAAGGGGCTGGCCGAAGAAGAGCACGAAGACACTGTGGTTTATTCACGTAGCGAATTAAATCGTGCGTTAAATAAAGGGCAACTGGCTGAGCAGAGCAAAAGAGTTAATATTTCTGCTTTTATGTCGTTAATGCAGGAAAAAGTGACGGCTTATGCCGGTAAATTCGGGCGTTTTATCGCCAAGTATTATGCCGTGCTCAAGGACAGAATTGCTCATTTACCGGTGAAGCAAACCCGGGATTATTGTGCCCGGTTAATAGAGCCGGTCAGCAAGTTTTGGCGCCAATTAGCCCGGTGGGGAAAAAACTTATCTGCTAAGTGTCAGCAGGCTCCGGTATTTCCCCGGGTTAAAAATACTTTCATGGTGGCGCTACCGGTATTGCTTATTTCATGGATGCTGTTGCTGCCGTTTATCGGCGAACAAGAAAAGGATGTTACATTACAAGTTGCTCAACAGCAGCTGTTTAGCCGGGCAGAGCTGGCCTTAAGTCATCTTGAATATACGCAGGCGGCGGGGGCATTTGCCAAGATTTTACAACTCGACGGCACAAGTTTACCGGCCAGGCAGGGGCTGGATGAAAGCATTAAGGGCATGGAGGGGCAGTTATCCCGGCTATTAGCAAGCCGTCAAGTAGCAAAAGCGAGAGCGCTTTTGCAGGATCTGGCGAGCATAGACAGTGATCACCCCCAGCTGACGCTTTTTGCCCGTCAGCTGGACGCCCTTGAAAAGCAGGTGCATGGGCAACAGCAGACACGGGAAAAAATCCGCTCCTTGATGGCACAAATTAGTGCAGGATTAAAGGTTGAAAAGCTCACCGCGGTGCACATTGAAAACCTGCTGGCAAAACAGCAGCAGCTGGCAAGCCTGCAACCGGAAAACCAGGAGGTAGAAACCCTTAAAGCGGTGATTTTTCATAAAGCCGTCGACAGCGGCAAGATCTTTGTTCAGGAGCGCGCGCTTGAGCAAGCGAAGCAGGTTCTGGCGATTGCCCGAAATTTGATGCCGGATCATCCCAAAGTTCGCTCCCTTGAGGCCGGTATTGACGGCTATGCCGACAAGGCTGTTTTGGCGCAACAAAAAACAGCATTTAAGGCCAGGCAGGTAGAGGGTTATCTGCTAAAAGCTAAAAGTGCTTTCGAGCAAGAGAATTATTACGCCGAAGCCGGACTCAGTGCCTATTTTCTTTATGTTATGGTGCTGGAGCTTGAGCAGGATAATGCAAAAGCTATTGAGGGACTTGATGCTATTGTCGCAGCGGTAGAGCAGCAGGCGATAGAGGCGATAAAACGCTCGGATATCAGCAGCGCCCGCCAGGCGATTTACCGGCTCTCACGTATCGCCAATGAACAGGAGCGGGTGGTTGTCCTCAATAACGCCCTGCAGGAAAAAACGGCTCAGAGCGGGAGCCAGCCTATGGCGCAGGCGCAATTAACGGCCCTGCTGGCTCAAGGAGAGAGGGACTTGCAGCACTATCCCCTCAACCTTAACCGGTTAACTTCGGCCCTGAATGCTTACCGCAAGGTGCTATTGCAGCAGCCGTTTGAGCAGCAGGCGCTTGAGGGCTACCGGCGTTTAAGCGAGTTGTTTCTCACCTTTGCCCAGGAGCGCAGTGCCGCTGAAAATTATCCTGTGGTGCTAACGGCACTGGAGCGGGCGATCACTTTACATCCCGATAATCCGCTGGCGGTTAACCTGTTTAACCAAATACAAGATGAAATCGCTGAAAAAGAGAAGTTACATACCAGCAAGCTGCTGTTGGCAAAAGCCGAAGGGGCAAGTCAAAAGGCATTATGGCTTGAGGCTACTTTGGCCTACGCTCAGCTGTTACAAGTATCGCCGGAACATGAAAAGGCAAGCGGCGGGTATCAGGCGGTTAAAGCTGAGTTGTTTAACCTGCTGTCAACAGACATAAAGCGTAACCGCCTGACCCCGACGCGGAAAAAAATGGCAAGCCTGGCACCCTATCTTGAAAAAGATCCCGGGTTTATCAAGCTATACCAAGATCTTGAATTTGCCCAGGCACAATGGGATGAAAGACAGGCCCGTTTGCGGGCTTCTATTCCCGATCTCATTCAAAAAGCCAAGTCGAAGGTCAAAAGCGGTAATCTTACTTTACCCTGGAATAACAGTGCCCATTACTTTTATCAGCAGGTATTGGCGATAGATCCGGAAAATGCACAGGCAAAAAAAGGCCTGGACCGCATCTATAAGCAGCTGGTGAGCATGGCGGACGGCTACCTGAACCAGGGGGAGTTAATAAAAGCCCGGGTCTTTTATGACCGCCTGGCCAAGCTGGCCCCGTCAAGACCGGAGCTGGCGGTTTTAAAATCGAAAATGGCATTGCTGGAGAAAAACTCCAATAATTAACACAGAGATCTCCCGGGTTTTAAGCCTACTGTAAATAAAGGACAGTATTTTGGCGACTCAAAGCAAGCGACAGTTTGCCATCAGCACCCCGTTGGCGGCCGATAAACTTTTATTATATAAGTTGCAGGGCGTTGAGGCCTTAGCCGCCCCTTTCCATTACAAATTAGAACTTTTCAGTGAAGATAACTGCATCAACAGTGATGACTTGCTGGCAAAAAGTGTTACCGTTTCGATTGCCACCGCCGAGGGCAGTCCGCGTTATATCAATGGTTATGTCACTGAATTTTATCAAATGGAGCCGTATGCCGATCAGTTCAGGTATTTTGCCGAAATTCGTCCCTGGCTATGGCTGCTGAATTTAAGTGAAAATTGCCGCATTTTCCAAAAGCAAAGTTATCCGCAAATTATTAAAACGGTGTTTGATGAACTGGGCTTTTCTGATGTTGAAGATCACTTGAGTGGTTCATATCCCGCCAAAGATTATGTGGTGCAGTTTAATGAAAGCGATTTTGATTTTATCTCGCGCTTGCTGGCGCAGGAAGGGATCTTTTATTTTTTTAAACACAGTGAAAATAACCATATCCTGGTGCTGGTGGACGAGAACAGCTCGCTGGAGAAAATAGGCGATATCCATTACCGGGCAAGCGAATATCGCCGTCAGCAGCGACAAAGTGCCTTCATAGAGCAATGGCAGCAACATAAAAAAGTGTGCAGCGGCGGGATCAGAAGAACCGACTATGACTATCACTCGCCGGCAAAAAACCTCGAAACCCTGGCCAGTGATCCGGTTTTGCCGTCATTATCGGCATTTGAACGTTTTCGGTATCCGGGGAAATACCAGCAGAGATCTCTGGGGGATAACTATACCCGGTTGCTGATGGAAAGTGAAAACAAGCGTTTTGAAACCGTATCCGGGGCCAGTAACCACAGGCTGCTTACTGCCGGCAGTGTTTTTAACTTAACCGAGTATTTCAGGGAGCAGCAAAACCGCGATTACCTTGTGGCCTCTGCGACCTTAGCCATAGAAAATGATGATTTTAAGGCCGACAGCGCTGATGAAGGGCAAGATGTTTATCGCTGCCAGTTTACGGCGATCCCGGCTGATACGACTTTTCGCCCGGATATCAAGCTGAAAAAACCTATCATGTATGGCCCGCAAACGGCTGTGGTGGTGGGGAAAAGCGGTGAAGAGATCTGGACCGACGAATTGGGGCGGGTAAAAGTGCAATTTCACTGGGATCGTCAGGGAGCCAGTGACGAGAACAGCTCTTGCTGGATCCGGGTATCCCAGGTACATGCCGGCAGTGGCTTTGGCGGTATCGACATTCCCCGCATCGGCGAGGAAGTGATCGTTGAATTTCTCGGCGGAGATCCCGACCGGCCGATTATTACCGGCAGGGTCTATAACGGTCAAAATAAAAGTCCGAATTCCCTGCCGGCAAAGGCGATGGTGAGCGGTTTAAAATCCCGCAGTACCCCCAAAGGCAGCGGCGACAACACTTTGATGTTTGATGACAGTAAAGACAGCGAGCTTATTTTACTGCATGGCCAGCATGACATGGAAAAGAATATTGACCATGATGAAACGGTTACCATAGGTCATGATCGCAGTGAAAGTGTCGGCAACGATGAAACTATTGCCATAGGCAATAACCGCAGCGAATCGGTGGCAAAAAATGAAAGTGTCAGTATCGGGGAAAATCGCAGTTTAAGCGTAGCGAAAGACAATAATGAAAATATCGACAAAAATGAAACCATTACCATAGGCGCCAACCGAACCTTAACCGTAGGTAAAAATTTGATGGAAAGCGTGGATAAGGATAAGTCTGTGACGGTATCTGGTGAAGTGATTGAAAATTATGAAAAAAGCCATAAGATCAGTATCGGCAAAGATTACCTGCAGCAGGTTGAGAAAAAAATTGTCATCTCTGCCGGCGATGAAATTACCCTGGTTACCGGCGATGCAAAAGTGGTAATGAAAAAAAATGGCGATATCACGGTGAAGGGCAAGAATATTACCCTGGATGCCAGCGGTAAAGTCAATATTAAGGCCGGCGGCAATGTTGTCATCAAAGGGGCTAAAATTACCCAAAACTAACCGGCCTGTAGCCGTACTTAAGGAGGTAAAAATGCAACAGCTGATCAATAAAAAAGGGCAGAGACAAGCCTTACACGGTGTTGTTATCGGTGTATTGGTGGGCTTTTCTGATGATAAACCTTTGGTCGTTTATGGTGAAAATCCCACCGAGGAGCCGGTTATTGCCCAAACCACCGTACTGCTTGAACATCAGCATTTGGGAAAGAAACTGGCATTGCTGTTTACCGGCGGCGATCCACTCAAACCGGTGATTATTGGGCCTTTGCTTGAATTTTCTCGTCCTGAACTAAGTGAAGCATCAGGTGAGGAACTAAGCACAGAGCCAAGTGAGGAGTCAAAGGAGCAGCATAAACCGCTCGAATTAAAGCTTGACGATAAGCGGCTGGTCTTAACGGCAAAAAATGAATTGGTATTAAAATGCGGTGAGGCAAGCATCACCTTGAAAAAAAATGGCAAAATTTTGGTGAGCGGTACCAATCTGTTAAGCCGGGCGCAATTTGCCAATCGTATCAAGGGCGGTTCGGTACAGATAAATTAGTACTAAGCACCATCAGCTGCTTATCAGCAGCCTGTTGCTAATATCGGCACTTTGCGAGCTCTCCCCGGGTGTCGAGCGGTATCGGCGGACATTATCGTTTAAGGATAAGCGGATTAATGCCTGAGTTTCCTTCGGATTTGCCTGGCCAGAGCGATATGGGCTATATAACGCTGCTAACAAGCTTATATTTTCGTCATTTTATCCCTGTCTTTTATCAAGGCTGAGAAAAGGCTCTTCCCCTGGCTTTTGAACAAACTCTGGCGTAATTAACGGAAAAAGGTATGCTCCTGGCACACACGCTCGGGTTGACGCCGGCGCAAGAATGTAGAAGGGTTAGCTTAGTAACTCAAGGGACTTATACCATCAGTTGCGGCAACTTATTGGCGATACCGTTGAACTTGTCGGCATCTTCAGGCGCAGGAATCACTTCGGTGATCACCGGCCAGATCTCACTCAGCTCTTCATTTAATTTTAAGAATTGTTCCTGGCCCGGTGGCAGGGCTTCTTCCTGGAAAATGGCTTCGGCGGGGCATTCCGGTACACATAACTCGCAATCGATACAGACATTGGGATTGATGGCTAAAAAATTAGGCCCCTGGTGAAAGGCATCCACAGGGCAGACCGCAACACAGTCGGTATATTTACATTTTATACAATTATCTGTTACTACAAACGCCATGATTTTCTCCGCCAACTCCGCCGTTTAAACTGACAAATTATCCACTATCTGCTCAGGCGGCGAGATCATACCCGTTATCGGGGTAATTTCAATGCCTATGATAAAATTATTCATGACCGCATACGAGACCCGGGTGAAAAGTATTTCCGCAAACGGCGCTTTTGCAGTAGAATGCGCCCCGGATCCCCGCTGTTAACCTGTTCGCCGGCTATTTGCCCGTCCTGTGTGCCCTGAGTTATCTCTAAGTCGCACACAAGTGTGACATTGAGTATCAGCTTAGCCGAAAATATACGCCGGGTGGATCTGCACGACTTAAGCTGTAAAAAATTGCCCGAGATAAACAGGCCTGTCCAGCTTAGCAAAGATAAGATTTACATGACTGGAATTCCCGGATGATACGAATATCGAACATCAAATTACCCTTAGAGCATAGCCAGGAAGCACTGGATGCCCAGGTTTTATCCTGCCTGAAAATCAGCCCGGAGCAACTGGTCAAGACCACAGTTTTTCGCCGTGGGATAGATGCCAGGAATAAAAAATCGATTTTCCTGATGTATACCCTGGATGTGGAAACCACGATTGACGATGAATTGCTGGCAAAGTTTGACCGGGATCCGAACATCAGAAAAACACCGGATATGGCGTATAAGTTTGTCGCACAGGCAAGCGAAGATCTGCAAGAACGTCCTGTGGTGGTGGGTTTTGGCCCCTGTGGTATTTTTGTTGGCCTGATTTTAGCGGAAATGGGTTATAAACCTATTATTCTCGATCGGGGTAAAGAAGTGCGTGAGCGCACCAAAGATACTTTTGGTTTCTGGCGCAAGAAGCAGCTGAATACCGAGTCCAACGTACAGTACGGCGAAGGCGGAGCCGGTACTTTCTCTGACGGTAAGTTATCAACGCAAATCAAAGATAAGAAACACTACAGCCGCAAAGTGTTAAATGAATTTGTTGATGCCGGCGCGCCCGCAGAAATTCTCTACGTCAGCAAGCCCCATATCGGTACCTTTAAACTGGTGTCCATGGTGGAAAAAATGCGTGCCAAAATTATCGCCCTCGGCGGTGAAATCCGTTTCGGCGCCCGGGTGGATGATCTGCACCTGGAAGATGGCCAGGTAACCGGCCTGACGTTGGCGGACGGCTCACAAATAAAGTCAAAACATATTGCCCTGGCCATAGGGCATAGCGCCCGTGATACCTTTCAGATGATCCACAACAAAGGGGTTTATGTTGAAGCTAAACCGTTTTCTGTGGGTTTTCGGGTGGAGCACAAGCAATCCCTGATAGATAAGAATTATTATGGTGAATTTGCCGGTCACCCTACTTTAGGGGCCGCTGATTATAAGCTGGTCCATCACTGTAACAATGGCCGCTCAGTGTATAGTTTCTGTATGTGTCCGGGGGGCACGGTTGTTGCGGCGACATCGGAAGAAAACCGCGTGGTCACCAACGGCATGAGCCAGTATTCCCGTAATGAAATGAACGCCAACAGCGCCATCGTTGTCGGTATTGACCCTTCCGATTATCCGGGTCACCCGCTGGCGGGTATAGACTTTCAGCGTAAACTGGAAAGCGCTGCCTTTAAGCTTGGCGGTGAAAATTATGACGCGCCGGCGCAGTTGGTGGGGGATTTCCTTAAAGGCAAATCGTCCGAGGCTTTAGGGGAGGTTGAGCCTTCCTATAAACCCGGTATCAAGTTAACGGACCTGTCGGACGTTTTACCTGATTATTGTATTGAGGCCATCCGTGAAGCTTTACCTGCCTTTAACCGTAAGATCAAAGGTTTTGCCATGGATGAAGCGACCCTGACCGGCGTGGAAACCCGGACTTCGTCCCCTATTTGTATTAAACGTGACGACAGCTTGCAGAGCCTCAACACCCGCGGACTTTTCCCCGCAGGAGAAGGAGCCGGTTATGCCGGGGGCATCATGTCAGCCGCCATTGACGGCATAAAAGTGGCAGAAGCCATGGCATTAAGCATTAACGGCGAGAAATAGTTCAGGTTTTATTGCTCTAACGAGTCGCTTTATTGGCGATGGCGGAGTAAGGAAGCCTCTGGCGCTGACCTTCTTTAGGCGCATAACTTAAGGTTATGCGCCAGCATTTCCCTTGTTAACCCTGTTTGAGACGCCATAGCCGTGCCGGTTTCAACTTGCTTGTCCGCGGTGTTTTTCCTTTACCCCAGGTGCTTGTTGGCAGAAGCTTCACTATGAACATCAAAAGACTGGCTAGATAAAGCAGATCTCTGCTATTTCCAGCTACCGCAGTTTCTATCCCTTTTGTTGCGCCATCAGCTAATCAAATCTGATTTGCTCTGCCCGGATAGTGAAAACCAGCTAAAATTATTGGGACGCTGGCTTTTATTGATCGTGATGTTGCAGCACTTGTTCACTGTTATCCGGCATATGCAGGTGATGAAAAAGTGATAAAAACCGTGGCAATCGGTTTTATCAATCCAGAGGAAGAAAATAATATTTTTACGAAACAGTGATTTATTTGGTGAGCCGACAGATATTTTTCTCTATACTCGTGGTTCCCTTGGTCTGAATATTCACTTTAACTTAATGTGATGTTTATGAAAACTTCTGGCAGTAGCTTCATACATTGGTTTCATCTGGCAACGAGAGCCAAAGTGATCACACGTTCTTTAAAGGTCGCATTAATTGTCGGCACTATCTTAGTGATGATAAATCAACTGGATGTTTTCCTTTCAGGGCAGTTGGCATTGGGCAACTATATCCAAATCCTGCTGACCTACTGTGTTCCTTATTGCGTCTCCACCTATGCCAGTGTAGATACTATGATGAATCTGGAAAATAAATAACTCAACTTATTAACTTATAAGGCTTTCTAATGTTTAATCTATTTAACAGTAATAATATTCCCGCCGATCAGGCCTTGATCGCGAAAGATGAATTAGCCGATTTGATGGCCAAAGCGCAGTTAGTTGAGCAACTTGAACAAAGCGGCGCCTTGGATATTGCCCGGCAGATCACCGACAATGCGCAAAAGGTCAACCAGGCTTCCTCGAACCGCCTGGCAGAGATTGAAGATAACTATCAGCTGATCCAGTCCTTTATCGAACAGTCCGAAGGCATTGAACAAACCTCCCACGATTCTTTCAAATCGGCAAAAGATACCGCAGAAACTTCTGAACAGGGTATTAAACAGCTTGAAGATCTTAGTCAGAATGTGATGACCTCGGCACAATATATTCGGGAGTTTACCGAATTACTGGTGAGTCTGGATGAAAACAATAAAAATATCGGCCAATTGGTGGAGTCCATTAAAGGTATTGCTGATCAAACCAATTTACTGGCGTTAAATGCGGCGATTGAAGCCGCCCGTGCAGGTGAGCATGGCCGGGGCTTTGCCGTGGTGGCAGATGAAGTGCGCTCCCTGGCCAATACCGCCAACCAGTCGGCGGATCAGATCCAAAATGAAATGAAAAACATCATGGATATTTCCTCTTCTATTATTGATAAGCAAAAGCAGGTCTCGGGCATTATTGATTCGAGTGTCGATATCGCCGGTACCACCATGGAAAACCTGCAATCCTTAGTGGCCTTGTCGACGTCAAGCTCTAGCCTGGTGGAGTCTACCATTGCCCAGGTACAACATCAGCTAAGCGACTCGGAAACCATTAAAGAAAATATGCGACAACTTATTGAGGATACCCGCAACGCCCTTGACGGCTCTGCTGAAAATGCCGAGCTGGGACAGGAACTTGTTAAGCAGTTAATGACCAAGTAAGCCGGTTTGCGCAAGCGTCGCCTGTGGTTGCGGCGCTTGCGTTGTCAACTTTGTCCCGTCCGTGGGCATTTTGACAGGGGGGATTTGTTATTGGCCCCCAGCGGGATAAAGCGTTAAGCGACTTATCTTGCAAATGCTGTTATTAAAGCACAGGTCAATTTTTGCTTAGAATTTCGCAAAACATATCGCCAGTTATGCTGCGAAATTCAGACCGTAGATATTGTCTTTTTTCCAGGCGCAGGTCGCCAGGGTTTTGGCAAATTTTGCCGAGCTTATGGTGATCTTCTCCAGCTTATCCAATTCATTGTCGCATTGCACCCGGGCGCCGCCTAAAGGAGAATAATCCAATATCTTGCAAGGGGTTTGCTGCTGATCTATCTGGATTTCCCCGGTGAGCTGGCTGGTGATGATGCGGGAGAAGTGCCGCCTTTCGTCGCTGCGGGCAAAAGACCAGCTTTCATGCAGATTTTCCGGCTGGTAGTCATCGACTTTTTTGAGCCGCTCAAGCACGCTTTCATGAATAGAGACATTAATGGCGGGGTAATCAAGCTCTCCTTCGAGGGAGCGGATTTCAGCTTTGCCGCCGAGGCGTTCCATTAACCGGTAAGGCAGGCTATAGGAGTCATGCATGCGCCCACAGACATTGGCATCAACTTTTGATTTGTCTTTGAGATAGCTTTGATCAAAATCCAGTCCTAACGAGGCGACTTTCTGGATCATCCACAACAAGCTGATATCCGATAAACTGGACTCATCATAGCCGCCGCCAATATCACTATGGCAGCCGGCAAACCATACCTGTTCAATCGTTTGTCCCGGGTGGCTGCTTCCGGTCCACAAAGCCGGTTTGAAGGGGGGCCTTTTTTCATCGATGGCCAGCGCCTGGTAGGCGTGCTTGATTTCCGGCGTCAACCGGGTGTCAAAAAATCCTACCCAGGGTTTGGTTAATTGTCCCAGTAGAGGAATAGGTACGCCTAAGGCCCCGACCGTATCCCATACCGCCATAACGGCTATTTCCGGCTTGGGATAGTGGGAATAGCGCTGGTATTCACGTTTGTGGGGTGGGGTGCGGTAATACTTATAGGCCTGGGGCAGGGTATGCAGCTCGTCTTTAGGTAATAAACCAACCGTATGCAGCATACCGCCAAGGGCCCTGACGGTATAGGCGCCGCGACTGAAGCCAAAGCAGTAGATATCATCTCCTTCCTGATAGTTGTGGGCGATAAAACGATAGGCATCGATAATGTTTTGCCCGATACCTTTACCGAATATGCCCATCATGCGATCTGAGGCATTGTAGGTGCCCACGCCCTGATCATAAAAAACCACCTGGTTTTTGCCATCCTTGCCATAGGGGGTGAGAGAGCGAACGATCTTGACAACATTGGTGGGTTTATCCGGGGTATTCCAGGTACCATCACAACAGATCACGATGCGCTTATTTTGTACTTTCATCATACATCTCCAAAAGGCAAATGTTTGCAAGGGGAGAGGGGTTAAAATCCAAAGCTGACGCCTTGCAGCTTTGATGAAATTATAGTTGAAATAACTGCGAATGCTGCCCGGGAATACCGGTACTGCCTTTCCCCTGAGCGGACAGAATTAAGCCCGGGCAGGGGATGAGGTGGTTGCTTCTTAAGCCAGAAGGTAAGGCGTAAAATTAAACGTTTGATATCTGGATGTTATCACTTATCGTAAGGGGTTACCTGGCATCACACTGGTAATAGACGGCTTCCATATCGCCTAGGGGATCCTTGTGCAGTTCTTTTTTTAGAAATTCCATGCCCAGTTTTTTCATGATATTAATGGAGCCGGCATTGTCTTCCATGGCAACAGCGCTGAAATACTTGACTGATGTTTGCTCGGCGATGGCTTTGGTAATGCTCAGTGCGGCTTCGGTTGCATAACCTTTGCCCCAGGCTTTTTGCATAAAACGCCAGCCCAGCTCCAGGTTGTCGTTTTGCGGGTGGTCGGTAAAAAACTCCATTGGCCGTACTAAAACCCAGCCAATAAATTCATTTGTTTGCGTCAGCTCTACCTTCCACAGGCCCCAACCCAGCGCTTCGTTGGTATAACTTTGCATCCTGGGAATGTAGACCTCCCTGATCTCTTGCATGGTGGTGACTTTACCGCCGTTTATGTAGCGCATAACTTCTGTATCCTGATCAAGCTCAAACAAGTGTTGGGCATCGTCGCCGGTCATCAGTGCATACTTGAGGCGTTGCGAGTTTATTATTTTCATTTTGGATGTGTCACTTCATATTAGCTAATTATTAGATTGCCCGACAGGCTAGGCTGTTAGTGTATAACGATCTTTGGCGATGGCGAAGGGCTATTTAGCGGCAATGGCAATATATGCAGAGCATGTGTTTTTTGAGCTGTGTTATTACCTTGTCATTGCCGAGTTCTTTTTGCTTGTTCAGTAAAAACCAGCCATTAAGCGCTAAGATCAAGAAAAATATACTTTAAATTATTTATGGTTATTGGTGTCTCCCGGTGATCAGATCAATAAATCTCGTTTTTAGCCCCTTTTCGTTGCAGGCATATCTGTGATATAATTGTCAGCTATCTGTTGTTATCTAATTGAAAAGAAGCTATGCGAATTAAATTAACTTGCGATATTTTTGGTGGTGCAGAAGACGGCTGCGTAAAGGGTAAAGAGTTTGACGCCGTTCTGGTCGGTCCAAGATCAACTACGGTTGAGATCATCGGCGATTCAGGCCGTCCACACAGGGCTTTTCATTATGAATATGAAATGGTCACTGAAGAGCAGGCCGCTAAAGCCAATTAATCTCTGATATGCACCGGGTCCGGTTTTCCCCGACCCGGGGTATCTCCCCTTACTCAGCTTGTCTGCTGATTTAACTTTTTAACCTTACGTGCAAATCGGTGTTGCCGCCTTATTTGCAGGTAAGCTGGTCCAGCTCTCCTGTTTTAATTTTTTAACCTGATTACTATTTTCCCGATCGCTGATAGTCTGTTTTATCGGTGATAAAGCTGATAATGCTGCTGGTACCGGGCTTTAAACGTTGGTGTTTTTTGTCTGTGAGTTGTGTCATCGTTTGGGGCTGTTAGTAATATCAGCGACAACACTAAGACCGCGAACGGCCTTAGTGCTGTGACAGTGAGCCCGCTTAGATCAGGCGTATTTCACCAGTTCGGCATTGCCAAGGCGTGCTGCATACTCATCTGCGGATAAAAAACCGGGAATGCTGACCGCTTCGCTGGTTAACTCATTAACGACATCGCCGATGATGATCAGGGTTGGCGGGGTGATTTTATGTTTTTGCGCCAGTTGCGGCAGGGTGCTTAACACGCCGCGGTAGACTTCCTGATCTTCCCGGGTGCCTTTTCGGATCAGGGCGACCGGGGTGTCCGCTCTTCTGCCGTGTTTGATCAGCTGCTCGGTGATAACGGGCAGGGTATTGATGCCCATATAAAAGACTATGGTCTGGCTGTCGCAGGCCAGGCTTTGCCACGGCAGGTTGAGCTGACCGTTATTTTGCATATGGCCGGTGATGAAGGTACAGCCCTGGGCGACGCCGCGGTGGGTGAGGGGGATACCGGCATAGGTGGTACAGCCGGATGCCGCGGTGATCCCGGGACAGGTGTGGCAGCTGACACCGTTTTCCAGTAAATACTGGGCTTCTTCGCCGCCGCGGCCAAAAATAAAGGGATCGCCGCCTTTAAGGCGTAATACCCGCTTGCCCTGTCTGGCCAGGTCAAGCAAGAGCTCATTGATTTTATCCTGGGGCACGCAGTGTTTTGCCTGCTCTTTGCCGACGTAATATTTTTCATTATCTTCGGGCAGCAGAGCCATGATTTCATCGCTGACCAGGCGGTCGTATACGGTGACTTCTGCCTGTTCGATAAATCTAAGGGCTCTTAAAGTTAATAATTCAGGATCGCCGGGGCCTGAGCCTACCAGGGCAACTTCCCCGCTGTTAAAAGGGGTTTGGCTGATTTTATTTTTCACTATATTCATCTTGCTCACACTCGCTTTTTTAAACTTCTACTACAGGGATTTGCATTTCTGCCTTGGCTGTCAGGCCGATTTCCACATCTTCGAGATAACAGCCGGGATCTTCTGCCCAGGGATCCCGGGTTTGCGCGAAGGCGCGGGTACGGGTATTACCGCCGCAGATATTCAGGTATTGGCAGCGGGCACAGCGGCCTTTCACCGGCCTTGGGCTTTGGCGAAAACCGAGCATCAAAGGATCCCGGGTATTTTTCCAGATATCGGAGAATTTACCGGTTTTGACATTGCCCAGGGCATGATCCCACCAATAGGTATCCGGATGTACGGTGCCGGTATTGTCGATGTTGGCGACATTGACCCCGGAAGCATTGCCGCCCCACTGGATCAGCTTTTGCCTGAGGTTTTCTACCCGCTGCGGGTGGCTGTCGCCGAATTTCTTCTGCGCCCACTGCAGCAGGAAGGGGCCGTCGGCATCGTTATTGCCGGTCACGAAATCGCTTTCTATGCCCTGTTGGATATGTGACCAGGCGCGCTCGAACAGGACTTCCATTGCGTCTTTAGTCATTTTAAACATGGCATCGTTTTCGGCGCTGCGTTTGCCGCGACCGGAATAGTTGAGGTGGGACAGGTAAAATTTATCCACACCTTTTTCTTCCATGATATCAAGCAGGGCCGGCAGATCGTCAAAGTTGTCCCTGGTCAGGCATAAGCGCATGCCGACCTTAATGCCGGCCTCTTTGCACAGATCTATCGCCTTCATCGAACTTTTATAGCTGCCGATTTGGCGACGGAAATGATCATGGAAGCTTTCCAGGCCGTCGATGCTGATACCGACATATTGGTAATCGGCGGCTTTGATGGCATCGATATTGTCTTCGTTGATCAAGGTGCCGTTGGTGGACAGGGCCAGGTAGAAGCCTTTACGCTTGGCATAGTCGCTGATTTCAAAGATATCCGGGCGCAGCAGCGGCTCGCCGCCTGAGAGAATTAATACCGGCACATGGGCCACTTTTAAATCGTCTATGGTGGCCTTGATTTGCTCGGTGGAAAGTTCGTCTTTAAAATCTATGTCTAAAGAGGTTGAATAACAATGGCGGCAACTTAGGTTGCAGCGGCGGATCAAATTCCAGATCACCACGGGGCCCGGCATATTGCGTTTCGGGGCGACCGGCATATCATGGGTTAAGGTTTTTAGTAACTGGGAAATTCTGAACATAATTAATCTCCGTTGTTTTTCACGGCTGGTCACCCGACTTGCTTTGTGCCTGCTTTTTCAGGCGCAGGCCGGTTTTTTTCAGGATACGGGTACTGGTGAGCATGTCGTTGCTCTTTAAGCCGTTATCTGTCTGGTTTTCATCTGTCGGGTGGTTTTGTAATACTTCAGCCAGCAGCTGCTTTATTTGCGCCCGGTACTGTTCTATATCGTTTTCGCTGCGGCCATGTACCATGGCAAACAAGTTATAATTCCAGTGGGGCAGGTGTCTGGGCCTGAGGTAGCAGTGACTGACAAAGTCGAGTTTTCCCACCGCCTCGCCAAATTCGTGTGCCGCCTCGTCCCTGACATCCCATACCGTCATGCCGTTAAAGCGATAACCTAATTTATAATGGTTGGGCACGGCGGCAATCCTGCGGATTACGCCGCGGGCCAACAAATCTTCTGTCATGGCCAATACCTGCCCAACCGGGATCTCAAGTTGCTGTGCCAGGGTATGATAGGGCTTGGCCACCAGGGGTAAACCGTCTTGTGTCAGCAAGACATATTGGCGCTCCAGCGCTGACAGTTCGCGGGAGTTGTGCTTTTGGGTCTCTGATGCCCGGGGGCTAAATGGGTAAATAGAGTCCGACATAGAATTCCTCCAATTTCGGGACATTTAATACCGGGATCCCGGTTTCGGTTTCTATTTTCTCGATCACGGTCGCTATTTCTGCTTCATTTTCGGTGGCGATAACAAACCACATATTCAGTTGATGGTTGCGCTGATAATTGTGTGCTATTTGTTCAAAGCCGTTAACGATTTCGGCAACCTGCTCAAACTCGGTTTCGGGGACGGCCATAGCCGCCAGGGTAAAGGCACCGCCAAGGCAGGCAGCATCGTACATAGGACCGAAACGGGACAATACTCCCTGTGCCAATAAGCTATTAAGGCGGGAAAGTACTGCTTGCTCTGTGGTGTTAAGGGCATCGGCAACACTGGCAAAAGGCCTTTCGCACACCGGCAAGCCCCGTTGCAATAGATTGATCAGTGCCTTATCTAAGGGAGAAAAGTCTAAATCATCAAAGGTGATCGATTCTCCCCGCTGCCGGTTATTTGCCTGCTTCCGGCTTGGTGTTTTTTCTTTAAGCTCGCTCATCTACCTGTTTCCTTTGACTATATCTTGCCCCTTGCTGTTTAAAGGCTTTGTAACTAAAGAGCACATCTTTGTTGATATGATCGAGTTTTAGCTCCCGGGTCAGTAAGTTAATTTGCTTAAGTACAGCCTCCCTGTCTTTGCCGTGGATCATACAAAACAAGTTATATCTCCAATGGGGCAGGCGGCGCGGGCGCTGGTAACATAACGACACTTCCGGCCGTGCTGACAGTTGCCCGGCAATATGGTTGATGTCTTGGTCTTTGATGTCCCATACCACCATGGCATTGGCGCAATAACCCAGCTGTCTGTGTTTAACCACCAAGCCGAGGCGGCGGATCAGGTTTTGCTGCTGCCAGTGGCGAATTTGCTTGATCACTTCGGTTTCACAGGTGTTAAGCCTGGCGGCAATTTCCTGGTAGGGACGGGGGCTCAGGGGTAAACCTTGCTCCAGATAAGCCCGTAACTCCCTTTGCTGCTCCGGGGTTAAACTTGTGCCGTCCGGTGCTATCTCTGCAGGAACTGGCGATATAGACAATGCGGCCGGGCTTAGCGGCTCTGGCGATTTGGATAATGGTGTCTGCATCATGTTAACTCACCCGGGCAAGTGGCTGTTTGCTGTCAAAGTCAATTTGAAACGACAGGTCGATATGAAAGGCTTTTTCCATGGGTAAGACTAAAACCTCCAGTCCGGTTAATTGCTCAATGCGTGTTAACACCCGTTGCAGGGTAAAGTCATCGGCGGCGGTGACCACAAACCAGAGGTTATAATCATGCTCGCGGGCATAGTTATGGTTGACCTGTTCAAATTTATTGACGATAGCCGCGACATATTCCAGATCTTCTTCCGGTACCATTAATGCTGCCAGGGTACTGGCGCCGGCCTTTTTATGATCAAATACCGCGCCGAGTCGGGAAAGGATATCCGCCTGCTCCAGCTCTTTCAGGGCTGCAAGCACTTCGGTTTCGCTGCTGCCCAGCTCCTTCGCCAGCTGGGCATAAGGAGAAGAGGTCAGGGGAAACCCTTTTTGCCACTCATTGATCAGTTGTTGTTGTAATAGTGATAATGTCATGATCACAGGCCTATCTGGTGGGCGCGACTGGTAAAGAAAATACCGCTCGGGCTTTTTGCCTTCATGGTCGATAACAGCTCCTGGGTCTGGGTATCGTAGACCTGGACTTCGTTATTATCGCGCACCGACATCCAGACATTTTCACCTCTGGGGGTGAATTCCATATGTAAAACCGCAGGTCCTGGTTTGAGGCTTTTTACTTGTTCAAAGGTCTCGGTATTGTAAACTTCTATGGTGTCGTTTCGCGGGTAGGCAAAGTTTACCCAGATCTGGCGGTTATCCGGCTGCGCCATTACAAAAATCGGCTGGCCGTGGACATTGATTTCCGCCACCTGTTGCCAGGTTTTGGTATTAACCACCAGTACCTTGTGTTGCCCTACGGCCGGAACAAAGGCATGGTCCTGGGTCATGGCCCAGCCTTCCAGGTGGGGCATTTTGTAGACCGGCAGCTTTTTATCGCCTTTACCGTAATCTTTTAAGATCCGGCGTACGCCTTTTTCCGGGTGCCATAAGTCCAGCATTGCCATGCCGTCTTCGCCGAATAAACCGGCAATATAGTAACGGCCGTCAGGGCTTATCAGGGCATCGTAGGGAAATAAACCGATATCCTGGTGTTTAGTCAGTTTCAGCTCGGGGCCGGACATATCCGCTATCCAGATCTCATGGCTGTCAAATAAGCTGAAGACAAATTTATGACCGGGGGCATCGACTAAACCTACTACCTTAGAGCGTACCGGGCTGCCGTCCTTATTTTTCGGTTTAGTGGTTAATACCGTGGCGGGAATTTCCGCCACCAGCTCAAGGGTTTCACTGTTAAAGATTTTTACCCCGCCAGGGCTATAGTTGGAAACGGCGACCAGCTTGCCGTCCTGGCTGATGGCGCCGCCTATGCTGTTGCCCGATTGCAGGATACGCTTATCGATGCGGGAGGTGAGGAGATCGATTTTAGTGAGGCCGCCGTCCCGGCCAAAGACATAGGCGAAACGTTCGTCACGGGAAAAAACAATCGAGGCATGGGATAAATCTCCCAAGCCGTCGATTTCGCTGATCGCGCTATTATCACTGTGGTTAACAATTTTCACCTGGCCGGTGGCGCGCTCGATCAAGACGCCGAGATCGCCGGTGGCGCGCAAGTATTGGGAAGACATCATGGCATTTTGACTACAGGCCTGTATGGCTAAGGCTGAGGTTAATACCAGGGCGCAAGCTAAGGTTTTTTTCACTGACTTGATGTTTATGCTCATTTATTTTTCTGCCTTTTCAGTCGATTGGGCGTGTGTTCCATGTTTGAGTTGTTGGCTTAACCACAAGGTTTCCTGTTCGGTTAACATGCCTTGCCAGGGGGGCATCGCCGTGCCGGGACGGCCAAACAGTATGGTGTTGTTGATCAGCGCCAGGGGCTTTTGTTCGAGATCCTCCGGCAACAGCGCAGGTCCCAGGCCCCCTTTGAGGGTCATGCCGTGACAGGAGCCGCAGTCTTGCCTGAGCAAATGCAGCAGCTCCTGCTGGCGTTCCAGTGTCGGTTGCTGCGCTTGTGCCGATGCGCAGAACAGGTTTAACAGGGAGGCAAACATCAGGCTTACCAGTGAACTGATGGGAAACAAAGGAGTTAATTTGCTATTCACGTTTATCCCTACTTTTCGTAGTGTTAAATTCTGAGCTTAAGGTAGCAGGGATAAAAAAAACGTTTATTGTCGGGGATCATGGTTTTGAATTGCCGCAGATGAATTGCTTGATTTAAATCAGGCTTTGGCTGATTTTTTGTTTTTCTGCCTGATTTCAACCGAAAAAGACAAGGGAGCGCGGAGTTATTTTTCACCGGGCAGGGGATTGAGCCGGGAAAGGAACATCAAGATAGCTTATTTGAAATACTTTGCACAGACCCGATTTGCTTAGAGGCGAGTCGGGTACTGAAAATTAAGGATTTATTAAGCTGACAGGTTAAACTTACCGGCCACCAGGGAATCAATTTTATCCCTGGCGCTGTTTTTTGCATTAGCAGCACTTTCTTCCCCCATGGCAACCCCTTGTACCGGCACAAAGCTGACATTTTTGATGCCGATATTGAGGTAGGGGGGTTGAAAGTCCATTGCGATCGTATGTTCCTGTTGAAAGTCCATACCGGCACTGGAAATGATCACCGCTTGCTTATTCGTCAGCAGTCCCAGGGGGCTGGTTTCCTGGTGGGAGTTGGTTGATAACCACTGGCAAAAAATTCCGGTAAAACCGGTATTGACCTGCAATAAAAGTGAAACCATCTTAGATGCCGTGCTGGCGGGGGAAGGGCTGTTGGTCAGTCCATTATGGGAAGTCCAGGGGGCTTTGGCATCCGGACAGCTGGTGGAGGTACCGACAGAAAATCCCGTCAGTTACGGCAAGATACCGGCGGTGGATTTATATATTTTGTACCAGCAGGGAAAATATCAAATACCGAAAATAAAGCATTGCGTCGATTTTCTTATCAAGTACTTGGGGGATGCCTCAACGGCTTAATGGCTCTCTTAGAGTCCGCTATGAAAAGGGGTGAAAAGATGAAAAAATTCACAACGCCTGACTCCCTGGTTGTCTTGGTTGGGTGAACAAGCAGCAGTGCGTTGTGAATAAAGCCTGTCGGCGTACTAAGCTCCTAAAAATTAGTTAACGCCGTTATTTTTCAAGTGCTTGCCGTAATGTTTATCGGTGCCGTTAATATGGTTGATCAGCCAGTCTTTCAAAAAGCTGCTGATTTCATCGAGCGCCTGGTGTCCCTGGCGGTTGTATTTTTCTACAAACACTTCAACCTCGCCGATCATTGCCTGGTGCTGTTTTTTATGGGCGTCAAAATCCGGGTAATCAAAACTTTCCATTAGTTTTTCTTCGCGGGCGAAATGGTATTTGGTGTAATCGATTAAATCATCGAGGGCCTGGCGCTCGTACACTTCACTCATGGCGTAATCGTAGGCGGTGGTGAACTGGTTCAGCAGCGAGATGAGTTTTTTATGGTCGTTGTCCAGGCTCTCTATGCCGACACTGTATTCGTCTTTCCATGGGATGGTATTGGTTTTATGGGTGCGGTTGTAAATTACCGGGGTCATCAGTAAGACCCCGATCAGGATCCAGGAGACGGGATTATTAAACCCAAAAAGAAAACCAAGAAATATTGCAACTATCAGAAGTCCAATAATAGCCGCGTATAACAAGGATTTAGAGTGGCTGGTCATGTAGTTTTTCCTGCTCAATAAATGATTCTTTCTTTGCCATGGTAAACCTAAATTTGGTTAAAGAGAGGTTAATAACTTTGTTTTTTGCGCCAGATCAAATTCTTTTTTAAATAAAAACGCATTTTTTTAAAGCTTGATCTGCGTCAGGTTTTTTATGTCGTTTATGCCTGATAGTGGCCGCCATCAAGGCTAAGGTCTAAGGAGAAAATCAGGCAAGAAAACTCGTTAATAAACACATTCACGTAAGGTGAATGATTAAAGCAGGCATCCATGTACGGGCAGCTTGAGAGTAAGAATGGTGTTAGCTGCTGGTATTAAAATTATCGAGGGAGATTATTGAGTGAATAAGGTTTTAAACCGAAATGATCGCTGCGGTAACCGGATGTTTGGCAATTTTGTGAGCATGTAAATTTAATTAAAAATACTATCTGGAGTGTTACCGATGAAAAAAATAAAATACGGTCTGTCAGTACTCGGACTTGCAGTGGGTATGGCCACTGGCGGTGTTAGTATGTCTGTTACTGCAGCTGAACCTACCTTATCTGAAGAAGATTTTAAAAAAGCGGAGCTACATTATTTTCAGCGTTGTGCCGGTTGTCACGGGGTGACCCGTAAAGGGGCAACAGGTAAAAACCTTGAACCGGAAAATATGCTGAAAAAAGGGCAAAAACGCCTGGAAAAAATCATTACCCTGGGCACAGAAGGGGGCATGAACAACTTTGATGAACTCTTCACCAAACAGGAAATCTCTAACCTGGCCACCTTTATCCAAATGGAGCCGCCGGTACCGCCGGAAATGACCCTGAGCCAGATGCGCGAGCATACCAAGGAATACGTGGCGCCGAAAGATTACCCGACTAAACCTAAACATGACCGCAACTGGCAGAACTTCTTTGTCGTTATTGAGCGTGATGCCGGTAAAGCGGCGATTGTTGACGGTGATACCAAAGAAATCATCGCCCATATCAATACCGGTTATGCGGTACACGTGATCAAAGGTACCGAGCATCATAAAAAAGACCATGTCAAAGATGTCGGCCGTTTCTGGTATACCATTGGCCGTGACGGTAAGGTCAACAAAATCGATTTATGGCAAACCCCTGACAAAATGTTAGTGGCTGAAACTAAAATGGCTTATGACGCCCGTGATATCGCGGTATCCGGTGACGGTAAATATGTTATTGCCGGCGGTTACTGGCCTTCGCATTTCGTGATTATGGATGCGGTCACTCTGAACCCGCTAAAAGTGGTTTCTACCCGCGGTTACAACACCAAAGGCGATTACGTTAATGAAGCCCGTGTTGCGGCAATTTATACCACGCCTAACGAGTCTACCTTTATGGTCGCGGTGAAAGAGCTGGGTCAGATGTGGCAAGTGGACTACACCGACATTGACAACCTGCGTATCGATCATATCGATTCGTCAGAATTTTTACATGACGGTTTCTTCGACCCGAGCGGCCGTTACTTCCAGATTGCCGCCAATGCCTCGAATAAAATGGTGGTGGTTGATACCAAGACCCGTAAGTTAGAGTCGATGATCGATGTTGATTCCTTGCCTCATCCGGGGCCAGGTGCTAACTGGATTGACGAAGAATGTGGTCCAGTAGGCGGTACTACTCACTTAGGTACGGGTCTGGTTTCTGTCTGGGGTAACGATCCTATCGGTCATCCGGACAAAGCCTGGAAGCTATGTTACGAAGTGGAAACCGATGGTCCCGGCGCCTTTATCCGTACTCATGAAACTTCCCAGTATGTTTGGGCGGATCAGCTGAAACATCCTGAGCCGGAAATTCAGCAATCGGTACAGGTTTTCGACAAGAAAACCCATGAGATTGTCAAAACCATCCGGGTAACGGAAGAGCCGGGCAAAGCGGCGCTGCACATGGAGTTCAACGATGATGGCTCCGAGGTTTGGGTATCGGTATGGAACCGTAAAGATGCCAAGAACCCAAGCGGTGAGATCGTGGTATACGATGCGAAAACACTGAAAGAGAAGCATCGCATTAAAGGCCTGACCACACCAACAGGTAAATTTAATGTTTACAACCGTATCCATCATAAAACCTAACCTTCACCGGTAAAGGTAAATGAAATTGCGGACATGGGCGAGCCATGTCCGCCGTCTTTTCATAAGAACGAGTTAAATTATGGTTTTAAAAACATTTAGCAAACCTGGCTTCTGGTCCCGTCGCCTGATGCTAGGTACAACCGTTGCCGGTGCTGTGGTCTTTTTTGTGGTAGGTATCATCTTCTGGGGTGGATTTAACACGGCCATGGAGGCGACCAATAATTTAGAATTCTGTATCGGCTGCCACGAAATGGAATCGACTGTTTATCAGGAGTATACCCCGAGTATCCATTACTCCAACCGCACCGGTGTCCGTGCCGGCTGTCCCGATTGCCACGTGCCGGATCCCTGGATCCACAAAATGGTCCGTAAAATCCAGGCCTCCAAAGAGCTCTTTCACTGGATGCTGGGCACCTATGACACCAAAGAAAAATTCGATGCCCACAGGATCACCATGGCGAAAAGCGTCTGGCAGACCATGAAAGATACCGACTCCAGGGAATGTCGTAACTGCCATAATCTCGAATCCATGAACCCCGAATTCCAAAAACCAAGGGCAAGAAAGCAACATTTAAATGCCTTTGAAACCGGCCAGACCTGTATCGACTGTCATAAAGGTATAGCGCACCATAATGTCAGGGATCAATTAACCGATGAAGAGCTTGAAGCCCTTGAAGCGCCTAACCCTGACTTTATCCGCGAAATTCCGCAAATGTATAAGGAAGGCCTGGTCCGGGTGAAAGAAAAAGAAGCAGCCCTGGCGCAAGCCGAGAAAGCCGAGGCGGAAAAAGCCAAAGCGGAAATACAGAAGAAAATTGACGTTGCGGTGGCGGCAGCATTGGCGGATGCATCAGGCCAACCAGCCGTTGGCAACGGCGGACAAGCTGTGGCAAGCAGCCAAGCGCCGGGTAATATCAAGGTTGACTGGGGCAAGTCTGCAGCAAGAGATATTGAACTCTTCTATCCGGGCACGGCGTCTATCGAGTGGATACTGGGCAGAAACCACGGCGGTAAACGCGCCTTTAGCAAAGGCGACCGCTGTATAGAGTGTCACGAAGAAGAAATTGCCGATATCGGCCAGAATATCGTCTCCGGTGAGAGTGAAAAAGAACTCGAACCTAGCGTGATCCCGGGTAAACGCGGCAGTATCAAGGTGACTATTGATGCCACCCATGACGAGGAAAACCTGTACCTACGCTTTAGCTGGCCTGACGCTGAGCATACCCCGGCACCTTTTGTTGACGGCGGTAAAATGGACCCGGAAAATGCCATGAAACTGGCCTTTATGTTGTCAACCGATGATGTCGAATATGCCGACCGCGCCGGTTGCTGGGGCACCTGTCATGCAGACGCCAATACCATGCCGTTTGCACCGGAAAGCAAGGTATTACTTGGCTCGGAGTTAGCCAGCAGACTGAACTTTGATGTTGGTGTGAGTAAATACCTTAAAGAAACCCGCACTAAGCTGGAGCTTAAAGGGCGCAGAGGCAAAGCGCTGGGAGGTTGGGATAAACTCAAGTCTCAGGCTGATATCGATGCTGCCCAAAATGCCAACCAGTTTATGGACATAGTACGCTATAAATCTGGCAGCAAGCAGGTTGAAGACGGACAGATCCTGGCCGAGCGTAAAATGCACGGCGGGCAGGGCAGTGAAGTTGAAGCCAGCCTTAATAATGGCACCTGGTCTGTTGTGGTGAAACGTAAACTGGTTTCAGACAAGCCGGGTGACGTGAACATTGAGCCGGGCAAGCTTTATAACTTTGGTTTTGCCATTCATGATGATTACACCAGTGCACGTTTTCACCATGTTTCGTTCGGTTATAAACTGGGCCTGGACAACGGTGATGCCGAGATTAATGCTGTTAAGCAATAGCTAAGTTTGTTTTAGTTAAAAGACTTGATGTAAAAAGCCCTGATCTTCAGGGCTTTTTTATATGGAATACGGTACTTAGAGCAAGGAAATGGAGTTAAATACAGCGCTGGCGCACAGGAAAAGTTTCAGCCGTTAATTCTTTGAGTAAATATCTCCGGACAGTTTGAACCTGGCAAGCTGGCTGTGCCTTAGTACTAGAAACGATGGCTGTCACTCCACCCCAGGGCCGGTGAAATCTTTACGCCGGTTAAGGTGCTAATTTTATTTTTGACTGATTCCGAGGCAATAATCACATCTTGATATTCGTCTAAGCGGAATAAATGAAAAGCCTTAATCAGCTCTGATTTGAGGGCCATGCTTTTCATGCGCACAATCACAAGATCCTCAGGTTCTTCACTGCTATCTAATACATAGTCAGATTTTTCCTGATCAAGGGCGTTTATTCGGCCAATGATATTTAAGGCAAAAAAGCCCGATACTGTTTTCCCGTTTATTTTCACTAAGACCGGATAGGCTTCAAAGTTATCGGCGCCGGCCGATGATAATGCGCTGATAAAAGCTTGGCTGACAATAGGTGCATCCGAGACTTCAAAGTAATCAGGCAAGCTAGATGGAGAATTTTCTATAGTGACCAACATTTGTTCAGGTACGGAATCCAACTTCATTCCCTCAAGCCAATCACAACCAATAGAAGACTCCCGATAACCTAACCCGCCAACAACAGGGGGGCTGTTTGTGTATTCTAAGACAAAAAACATAATAAAGGCTGCTCCATTTCAAGCTAGAAATCACCGGTATCTAAATTGACTTTCGGGTATCTGACTTGCCAATAGTCTTCCCCGCGTCCGTAACCCGTGATATGGACATGGTCTTTCTCCAGCACAGCTTCCTGGTGCAACGGCATAAAATATAACTTTGTTGCAAAGCGCAGATCTACAGGGTGCAGCCGCCATGGCATATTAGCAGCGGCAAGACAGGTAAAAGCATAGTTCTCGGCTTGAGATATCATTTGCTCAAGCTTTTTTTTCCATTGCTCTTCCGTTTTTTTCTCACAGACACTTTTTCTTGACATCACAGCCCGGAGTCGGGCCAGTAATGTTCTGCATTGAGTAAAATAGCTTTCATCGTGTGCCTGTCCATGCATCTGTAATGGCTTTTTATAATCCAATGCCTTCCAGAAATCATCATAGGCTGCGTGAGCAGGTAAAGCTGGTAATCCTATGCAATTTTGTTGTCGGTTAGGATAAAACCCCACTTCATCTAAATAGAAGTTTAAGGTGACATTTTTGTCAGTAGGGCTTGATGAATTGGAGTTTTCTGTAAAAGCTGACAGCGCCAGGCAATGATGACCTTGATGGGCGTAGGGCGGGGGAAAAGCGTTATCCGGATAAATTTTAGTTTTCGCACTGATTTTTTCAAAAACCTTGCTCATACTTTTTCGATGCCAATTCGAATTAGAAGGCGCAGTTTTTTTTATTTTTTTCTTCTTTGCCTTAGCATGGGCCTTGCCGCAAATAACACATTTATTCTTTGCTCTCAGCGCATTGGTAATGGCTGTTGTTTCACCAAATTCCATCGCAAATTCAATACTTTTTCTAAAACAAGGTTTTTATAGTTGAATAATAGTACAAAACCTTCAGAAAAAATGTCCATGCGTTATTAAATACGTAATCTCGTTCAGTTGTAAAGTAATTGTTCCCGGCAAATAAAGAGTGGGAATTACTTGTGCATAGCGGTCAGTGAAGCTGGGGAGGCATAAACCGGCCTTTTCAAAAACAAAGGATTGGCATAAGCAACAGATGGCTGTCCAGGTTTATTTTTAAAGTAGCGTTAGATACGGGGTTGTGGAAAAGATGAGCGACTACCGGATATTTATTTGTTCTGAGGCAGGGAAAAGTCAGTAAGAGATTTAAAGTTAGCGAAGGCAGATCAAAGAATTATTCAATGATGTGTTAGTGCATCGCAACCATGACTCAGGTCAAGGTAACCTTATTAACAGTAGTGATATGTTAACCAGCACATCAATATTGAAAAAGCTGGCTGTGATTCAACAAATCAGGCTTTTGTAGATGTTAGTGCCAATAAGCAAGTAAATATTGTTGACAAAAAACAGCGCAAACAGCTTAGTCTTTAAGGTTACCCAATGAAAATAAAACGATTGATTTGCAAAATAAGTGGCTTGACACTTGCGTTAGCCTCCTTAGCCGTATCTGCTAGTCAGGTAAATACAATAAAAGACAATAAGGCAGCCGAAAAACTTTATATTGAACACTGTCAATCATGCCATGGTGTCGGCCGTTTAGGCGCTATGGGACCGGCATTGTTTCCTGAAAACTTGTCTCGCTTGAGAAAAAACAAAGCGGTTAAGGTGATTAAAAATGGTCGACCTGCTACGCAAATGCCGGCTTTTGATAAAACTCTTAACCAGACAGAAATAGCCAGTTTAATTGATTACATCTATACCCCGGCAAAAGAGTTACCCAAGTGGACCTTGGCAGATATCAAAGCCACCAATATCCAACACTTCGAGCAAAGCAAGTTGCCAAACAAGCCGCAATTTGATGCTGATTTAATGAACTTATTTATTGTGGTGGAATTAGGCGATCACAGTGCGACCTTGCTTAACGGTGATACTTTTGAGCCCATTACCCGCTTTAAAACGCGCTTTGCCCTACACGGAGGTCCTAAATATTCACCCGATGGCCGTTTTGTTTATTTTGCTTCACGTGACGGCTGGATCAGCAAATACGACATTTACAACATGAAAATTGTCAGCGAAGTCAGGGCAGGGATCAATACCCGGAACTTAGCGGTATCAAGCGATGGTAAATATGCCATTGTTGGTAACTACCTCCCTCATAATGTGGTGATTTTAGATACCAAAGATTTATCCCCCATTGAAATGATCGAAACGAAAAGCAGCGAAGGTGTCAGCTCCCGTGTCAGTGCCGTTTATAATGCTCCGCCGCGTCACAGCTTTATTGTGGCGTTGAAAGACGTTAAAGAAGTATGGGAAATTCCCTATAGCGATAAAGGTGGTGTAGATGTCTATAAAGGCTGGGCGCACGATTATCGAAAAGATGGCGGTGAAGGAAAAGTGGAGAACTGGAAAAGTGAAGACAGGTTTCCGGTACGTCGTATTCAAACCCAAGATTATTTGGATGATTTCTTCTTCGATCCTGAGTATATCAACCTGATAGGTACAGCGCGTAACAGCCACAATGGCCAGGTGATCAACTTTGATACCAAGAAAAAAGTCGCCACGATTGAGCTTACCGGCATGCCTCATTTAGGCTCAGGCATTACCTGGGATTATCAGGGGAAAGAAGTTTTTGCTTCCCCGAATATCAAAGAAGGTAAAATAACCGTGATCGAAATGGAAAACTGGCAGGTGATCAAGGAGATAAAAACTGACGGTCCAGGCTTTTTTATGCGTAGCCACAACAAGTCACCTTATGCCTGGGCAGATGTGTTCTTTGGCCCTAATAAAGAAAAAGTGCATATCATCAAAAAAGATACCTTAGAAATAGTAAAAACCATCGCGCCGGCACCGGGGAAAACCGCTGCCCATGTTGAGTTTACCAAAGATGGAAAATATGTATTGCTGAGTATTTGGGATAATGACGGTGCAGTAATAGTTTATGATGCCAATACGTTAGAAGAAGTGAAGCGTATACCGATGAAAAAACCATCAGGTAAATATAACGTATATAACAAAATCAATTATGAACGAGGCACAAGTCATTAAACCCCCCATGGATGAAAATAGTTATAGCGGCATACGCTTTCACAATATAGCTGTTGCAGGCCGAGTTTTTGGTTAACTGTAAAACTTAAATAAGCCTAAACAATGCACAACAGTGTGTGAATTAAGAAAATGAAGCCCCGGACAATGTTCGGGTTTTTTATTATTGAAGAGACTTACGTGCTTTTTAGAACTGTAAAGGATAAATGGTGGCTTCTGGTTTAGGATGTTGCGCTGTGTTTTATACAGTTTAGGTGTTCTTAAATTGATAGCCTTATTAGACGGCAGAAAAAGGTATTTTTCTAATTTCATTTATTTAGAAATGATGTTAATGGCTTGATATGATATAGGAAAATGTATATTTTACATTTTATTAAATAATTTAAAGACGGGGAAAAACTGTGTTTAAATACGGTTTTTTGACGACTATTAAGCTGTTAAAAGTAAAAGCATATGAAATGGATCATCACCTTACTAATAACTCTTCTGGTCGGTAGCAATGCTTTGTGGTTGTATGGCGCTATTGAGCAAGGAGTAACGAACTCTTATCGAGATCAGCAGATGCGCGAACTGGACGAAACAAGAAAACAATTAATGGCAGTACTTCCCGAAATTGCAGGCAACCTAAACAAGCAGGAAGTCGTAGCAATCGTAAGTAAACATACCGACTTAGAATCATATGAAAAAGAAGGTTGCACTTGGGCAGGTTGGGTTGGTCTCAAATTTAATGAAACTGGTGCGCTGCAAGCAGTCGCACCAGTTTGGGCATATGGCAATGAGAATCCGTGCCTACAAAATTTTTAACAAGTAAAGCCAGCGGATTTGTAAACTCACCGCTGCTTCAAACGTTATAAATCTAAATTACTATTGGAGATGTTGTGAATAAAGTAAAGTCGGTTGTTATTTTGATTTGTATGGTTGTTTCTTTGCAAGTCTCTGCAAAGAATTATCTGGATGAAGAAAGTGTTAACAACCTTATGGAAAATATCATAGAAGCTGTGCATACAAAAAACCTAGAGCAACTTGCATCATCATTTTCTGATGATGTTAAAATCATTATGGATTTACCAGCTGAATTTGGCGGAAAAGAAACTTTAACTAAAGATCAATATTTAGAATTAACACAAGAGAGCTGGGCCATGCCTGGGGATTTTACATATGAAGTTCTTGATTTAAATATTGTGCTCTCAAACAATAAAACTTCAGCTATTGTTACTGATAAAGTAGTTGAAACAATTGTATTAAATGGAAAATTACTTATCTCAACTACATCAGATGAATCCTTTCATATTGTAATTGAAGATGGCTTACCGAAAGTTGAAATAGTATACGCAAAGTTACGAGTAAACGATTTATAACAAATCGCTACACAGAAATTTTACTCGCTGCACTCCCAAAATTCTGGTGAGTAAGGCGTTAGATTTCAGGGAGGATCTAGTGAAAAACTTAATAATACTGCTCTTTTTAATGTGCTCGTTTTCCACTTTTGCAGGTAGTTGCAAAGACAATCTTATACCAAAGCTTAATAAAGCATCTGATGTGGCAGGTGTAGGAAAATACCTTGATTCGCTTGAGCAAACCGTACTTTTCTCTGATGCAGAGGTTGATGGAAGCTACTGCTTTTTCAAGGAGTGGTATGAAAACCGAATGTCCTCTAGGCAACGTAGCTCCCGATTGCTAGCAGTATTAATAATAGTGTTGGGAGCATCTCTACCGCTCATAGCCATAATGGATGATGTTTTCAAAAAACAGAAGTTTTGGGTAGGCTTCATAGGTGCAGCAATAGTAATTGCACAAGGCTTCTCCCAAACGTTTCAGTATGAGGAGTCATGGAGGAATTACACTGTCGCAAAATTGGAATTAGATTCAGCCCACAGGTTATGGCAAAAACAAGTAGTTGATGCTTCGTTTAAGAAAGATGGCTTTGAAAAAGTACAAAAGGCTACAGATCTATTTTCCACATCAGTATCAAAAATAGTAACTAAGGAAACGACGGGATTTTTCGACTCTTTATCAGAGTCAGCTAACAATCTAGTAAAAAAATCAAATGGGTCGAAGTAAACTGCGCGATTAACTTTGGCTAACCTGACAAACATGTACTCCGGTAATCACCGGTTGCTTCAGTGTTGGATATGTGTAAAAAATCTAACAAAACGCTACACACAGAAATTTTACTCGCTGAGCTCCCAAAATTCTGGTGAGCATAGCGTTATTTGCATATTGAGTCTGCATCAGGTTTTTATAATGATGAAAGGAAATGTAATTGTACTAAATGGTGCTTCTAGTTCAGGAAAAACAACATTGGCTAGACAGCTCCAATCAAAGCTCTCTAAAGTTTATTTACTTTGCTCTTTAGATGCATTTTGGGACATGACACCTTATGGGATTCCCGCAGGATCTAATAATTTTCCAAATATGAAACTTGCTTTAGCAAAATCTGTTAAAGCATTAGCCGAAACTGGCCATAATGTCATTGTAGATATAGTTTTTTGTGGTCAAAAGACATACTTGGAGTTAACGAGTGAACTTGAACTTTTTAACCTGAAAATAATAAAAGTAGAATGTCCTTTGGTTGAGCTGGAAAAACGAGAACGAGCTAGAGGTGATCGTAGACTTGGGTTAGCTAAATCACAGTATGAAAGTGTTCATCATGAAGTCTTATACGATATGATTATCAATACTCATATAAACTCTACAGAGCAATGTGCCGAAAAAATCATCAATAGTATGAGTTAAATAGCATATAGCAATAGCATCAAGAACGGACACAAAAAGCATGGCTTGTGCTCGTTCCTCGCATAAAATATAGCCATGCGTTTTCTGCCGCTTATGCAGGTGTTATGCGTAAAGACAAATGAGCAATCGAGACTTTATTATCGACATAGATTATTCAGCCGGTTACGAGGAGATTGAAAATTCAATTTCATTATTTCCGCTAAGTGTTGAAATCAGAGAAAGTGACTCTGGAAAGAAGTATATTCATCAAAATAGAGTCTCTACAATTGCGGGCTTTTCACTTGATTGGACCGAGGGGGTTACTCAAAGCTATTCTATAGGGAGTTTATTATCAGAACCCGAAACGGATAAACTGCTTTTAAAGTTTTCGGAGTTCTTTAAGCAAGCAAAAATTCCTCATAGGATCATTGAAATCCAGCATGAGCTAGATTTTGATAAAAAGATAATTAGTTATGATTGGCAACACGCATAACAAAATGATGGCAATGGCTTGATATGATATAGGTAAATGTATGTTTTACATTTTATCAAATAATTCGAAGACGGGGAAAACTGTGTTTAAATACGGTTTTTGCCGACTGTTAAGCTGTTAGTGCAGAGAAGGGATCGATATGCAGACAGACTCACATCCACTGGATCACTTCAATCATGAACTGAGTACGTACAAGGCTGTAAATGGCTGGACGATGGCCATGCTATCGGCGATTGCATATCGGAAACCATTCGAAATTGAGCAGTACCTTGCCGGACGCAGTTCGCATATTGTCCACCTTAAGGACGACAAGACAGGGGCTGATGGATTCGCTGCCGATTGCGGAAAATTTTGTGCGATCGTGTTTCGTGGGACTGCGGGTTTTACCGACATACGTACAGATGCAAAAGCGCATCTTGTTCCATTCGAAACAATTGGGTCTGTGCACTCCGGCTTCTTGTCGCAGCTCGACGCAGTATGGGGGGAAATTTCCACTTTTCTGAGCCGAGCTAACGAGTTCAATGATCCACGCCCTGTTTGGTTTACAGGGCATAGCCTAGGCGGAGCAGTCACACTACTCGCTGCATTGCGCTCCGTTGAATTGTTCGGTACAAGTGGATTTGAGAGCTTGCGGCTGGGCCATGTCTACACTTTTGGCCAGCCTCGTGCAGGTGATGCCGACTTCGCTAACAATGGAGAAAATCTCCTTAATGGCCGATATCATCGAGCGACAAAAGGTAATGACCTCGTAGCCAACGTATTGCCTCCTGGTGTGGTCTACACGCACTTCGGGCGAGAGTGGTACGTCAAAAGGTCCGGAGCAATAAATCCGAGCGTTCGAGCGACTACGAAAAGTTGGGACAGACGTCGAGGCTTGATTGCATTTGCACTAGGCTTACTGCCCAATCTCATTTTCGAAAGAACTGTTCACTTGTTCCATGACCATAGCTGTGAGAAATACGCCCATCATTTCTATCGCAGTTTCAAGAATGCCGAAAACCGATGAGGTGCTAACAATGCAATGCAACCGACTGGCGAGGCCGCCAGCGGCTGATTGCTGGCGTTAGCATACAGAGTTACCCGCAATTAGTGGATACCCTGATGGTTAAATAACCCCGAATTAGAGACCAATAAGCCCTTAGAAACCCCTCTCAAATTAATCACAAATAAAGACCATTTCTCTGTTGATTTAGTCAGTTTGATGGTCTTTATTTAGAGTGCTATCCATTCAACAAAGGAGAGCACTTACCTCAATACTTTCTATTCAAGCACCGCTGTTATCATGCAAGTGAAGCCGTAACAGCAATAATCAAAGTCGCAACCCCTGAGTGGTGAGACACCCAGAGGTTGCTAACCACAACGAACTTCAAAGGAGTACGTCATGGCTGAATATCATCATACGTCAGAGCTAGGCTCGGCAAAAGTAAAATATCCTATTTATCGACAACTTACCGTGTTGGAGACCACCTGCGAGTCAGCAGGAAAAACCCGCGGCATCGGCATTAACTATGTTCCGGTTCACCTTGAACCTTGTATTGTGCTCAGGGGCAAGTGGCTGCGACAGGCGGGTTTTCCTGTCGGGCAAAAAGTCAGTGTTGTGATAAATCAGGAAGAAATGATCATTACACCTAAGTAGGTCACGCCTGAATAGGCTCATATAGAAACGGCCAGCTGAAAGTTGGCCGTTTTTTATTGATAAGCCATAAGCCGGGCGGCTGTAGTTAACCACTGCTAACCTGGCTCAGCTTTCAATAGAGTTTGTGTTATTAATTGCAAATATTCTTAGTTTTCGTGTCTTTAATGTATTCCATGTGATCTGGAGGCTTCGGTGATGTTAAAGATAACTATTGATGGACGAGGTAAGATTGAAAGTGTTGAGGTTATAGCGCTATTGTCTATGGATGTTGCTAAAAGCCCTCGGTGGTGTCCAATCCGGCTGCTTTGATGGAGGACCCCCTATTCAGAACCGGCAAGAAATCCCCTGAATTCGATAGAATGTGCTCGCCAAGCTAAAAGAGAGCCATTACCATATGCGCAAGAATAATTTGAAGAAGTAATCATGTATGTCCTTTCCTCCATGCCCAAAATGTAATTCTGAATACGTTTATCAAGATCAAAACCATTTGATCTGCCCTGAATGTGCCTATGAATGGAACCCGTCACAAGCCTTGAGCGAAGAAGAGACTTTTACGGTAAAAGATGCCAACGGCACCTTGCTGGCAGAAGGTGATAAAGTCACCATGATTAAAGATCTTAAAATCAAAGGCAGTTCTCAGGTGCTTAAGGTTGGCACTAAAGCCGTTATTAGGCGGATAGTCGAAGGAAAGGATCACCAGCTGGACTGCAAAGTGGATGGTGCTGGTGAAATGATGGTGACGGCGAAGTTTGTCAAGAAAGCCTGAGTGAATTTAGCTTAACAATAGGGCTCACTGCAAATGGCACTAAAAGGTATTATTTATTAAGGTTGTATATGACATTAAGCACATCAAGGCTCGACCGCTTTATCAGTAAACAATGTCAGGTAAGTCGTCGGGATGTCCGGTTAATGTTAGCCCAAAAACGTATTATGGTTGATGGTGCTATTGCCAACAATATTGATCAGATTATTGATAAATTCTCTCATATCTCTCTTGATAACAAAGTGTTGCAAGCCAATGAAGCAAGTTATGTCATGTTACATAAGCCTGTTGGCGTGGTCAGTGCAACAAAAGATGAACAGCATAAAACCGTGCTTGATATCGTTAACTTGCCTGAAAGTGTCGATAAAGCGAGTTTACATCTTGTCGGCCGTCTCGATTTAAATACTTCGGGTTTGGTCTTGTTAACCAACGACAGCCGTTGGTCTGAGCGTTTAACGTCACCGGAAAAAAAGGTGGAAAAACTATACCGGGTTACCCTGCAAAATAAGCTCAATGAGGATTACATTGAGGCCTTTAATCAAGGGATGTATTTTGGCTATGAAAAGATCACAACGAAACCGGCTAAGTTAGAGATAATATCGGATCATGTGGCTATGGTGTCACTGGTTGAAGGTCGATATCACCAAATAAAACGTATGTTTGGACGTTTTCGCAATCCTGTTGTTGCTTTGCATCGAGTGGCTATCGGCTCATTAATCTTAACGGAGCAGCTTAAAGTGGGGGAAAGCCGTTTATTAACGGCGCAGGAAGTTGCCGGTATTTAATCTTAACCACGGAAGTGCTAAACCTGGCCCATATATTTTTTTATTCCGTTTAAACAGGAACTTCCCCCGGCAATGGTATTGATGTTAACCTTTATCATCAACCGCGCTGTGCATAAACTGGCGGTGTCAGCCACAATAAAACGATAATATTCAAACCAGTTAAAGGAAAAGAAAATAATAATATGGATTATCTGGAAATTAATAAAGAAGCATGGGACAAGCGTACCCAAGTACATGTTGCCTCTAAATTTTATGATGTCGAAGGCTTTATTGCCGGTAACTCTTCACTTAACCCCATTGAACGGCAGCTGATGGGGGATGTCGACGGCAAGAGCTTACTCCATCTGCAATGCCATTTTGGCCTGGATACTTTGTCCTGGGCCCGCCTGGGCGCAAAGGTAACCGGGGTTGACTTGTCATCACAAGCCATAGCACAAGCAAAAGAACTGGCGCAAACCGTGGATTTACCGGCCAGTTTTATCACCAGCGATCTTTATAGTTTTGGTGAAACCAGTACAGAGCAGTTTGATATTGTTTTTACTTCTTATGGCGTTTTGTGCTGGTTGCCTGATTTGGAGCTTTGGGCGAAAACTATTGCCAATTCCTTGAAAGCCGGGGGACGTTTTTACCTGGTAGAATTTCACCCCTTCAATGATGTGTTATCCGGTTATGGTTATTTTCCTTCTAAGACGCCGGATATCGAAGAGGAGGGCACTTATACCGAAAACTGCTCAGGCGAAACTTCGACCATGCATACCTGGCCGCACTCCCTGAGTGAGGTGATTACCGCCTTGATTAACGCCGGTATTGCTATCGAAGGTTTTCAAGAGTATCCCTACAGCCCCTATAATTGCTTCCCTGATCTTGAATATGTTGAAGATCAGGGTTACTGCTTGCCCTTTAAAGGACAAACCATCCCCTTGGTTTATTCTATCACCGGCCAAAAAATCACGTAAAAATAAACACGGGTAAAGTTAAGGAGAGTGAAATGCCGCATTTTGTTGTCGATTGCTGTGCAGAGCTGTTAACGCTTCAGCCGGAAGAAGAGATTCTGCGTCGGTTGCATTTATCTGCTGTGGCGTCCGGTTTATTTAAAGAAAGTGAAATTAAAGTACGCATCAATCCATACAGCAGTTACAGCATTGGCGGAACACGTGAGGCTTTTGTTCATGTTTTCGCCAGTATTATGCAGGGGCGAAGTTGCCAGCAAAAAGCTGCCTTATCAAAGCAGATGGTGACTGAGCTTGTTGCCATGTTTCCGGACGTGGCCAATATTGCCATGAATGTCAGCGAATTTGAAAAGCTGACTTATTGCAACCGGGATATGCTTTAGTGCTATTCTCTTTCGCCTGAAAACGGTGGTGAGATCACAGGCATGGGAATGACTTATAATTCCCATGCCTGCATTGGAATTAACAACCTATATTAGGACTGATGGGGGGCGCATTGGTGCCGCCGGCGGCTTCGTTAAGGATATCGTCTTCTAATGCCTGCAATTCTTCCTCAGAAAGTGGTTGTTCTTCGTTATCATCAAAGTGAATATTTTCTGCCATGTTTGTGCCTTCTCTAATAAGCTAGTGATTGCAAAACTATAGACAAAGGGACTGGTCTGATAAATAAACCCTGTCAAAGTGGCTGGAAACCATCTCTTCATGACTGATTTTTACTGTTGCCAGGAATAAAAAGGCGATATCAGCGGTTTTAATCAAAAATAAATCTGGGTGGTGCCCGGTTATGCTGTTTCTTCTATATCTCTGCTAGCGGTAAGCTGACGCAGTAGTCCTTTTCATGCATTTGCCTGGTCGATTATTTTTATACCCAAACCTTTTTGAATCACATTTTATCAAGCAGGTGAACTCTGGTTACACAGGTAGAAAAGGGGGTATAAATTGACCCGTTATGTGTGCTAAATACTTGCCGGATAATGAGCTTCAAGAGATCTCGCCAATTATTTTAGGTTGTTTTTCGAACTTATTCAGGGTGAAAATCCTACAAAGTGGCTGATGATTGATGATTGTTGACTGGAAGTTTGTGTGTCTAAGTCATTATTTTACATAGACTGAAATGGCAACTTTATTTATTAATGGGTTGTAAATTTCTACAAGTTTAAAAAAAGGACGAGATCATGACGGAAGAAAATAAAAAAAAAATTGAAGAAAATAAAGAAAAATTTCTAAACGAAATAGCTCAGGAGGAAAGGGATATTTTAGAAGAAGAAGTTGCCGGCGGTGACAATGGAAATAACTGTACCTGCAACGGTAGCATGGAGCTTGAATAGGCTGGTGGTGTGTTTTTACTGTTACGATAACAAGCTTTTTTTATTGTAACTTGTATTGTAAATCCTCAAACAATAATGCGGCATTATTCTTGGCCATGCTCAATTAGCAGGAGAAATTGAAAAAGCCATCCGTTTAAATGCCGCGAATACCGGAAAAGCACAGTAAATACATGCTGTCTGCTGACAAATGAATTCCTAAAAGAATGATAATAAGGAAGCTACCTAATGAATAATCAAGGATTTGATTTCAAAAAAAAATACATCCTAGCTGCCAGTGAAGGGCATTTATATTTAACCCTGCTCCCTACGGAAAAATGCAATTTTCGCTGTACCTATTGTTATGAAGACTTTGAAATAGGCAAGATGAGTGAAGATACCGTTGAAGGGATCAAGAATCTGTTAACGAAAGCAGCCCCGACCTTGAAGAACCTGATGATCTCCTGGTTCGGTGGCGAACCGACCTTGAATCAAAAAGCGATTATCGATATTTGCAGCCATATTCAACAGCTACGGGATGAATATGAATTCACTTATATCTCCCATATGACGACTAATGCTTACCTTCTTGATTATAAAATGTTTTCAACTTTTGTTCCGTTAGGGGTCAAAGACTATCAAATTACTCTGGACGGTGATCAGGCATGTCATGATACTACCCGGGTACAAATCAATGGTAAGGGCAGCTTTGAGCAAATCTGGTCAAACCTTAAGTCATATCAGCAGTTGGATGCTGATTTTACCGTGATGTTACGCTTGCATATTACCGAGCAAAATAGTGAATCTATGCTGGCTTTATGCCGTAAGATTAAGTCGGAATTCGGTGCGGATAAGCGCTATACCTGTACGATAGAAAAAATAAATTACCTGGGAGATGGCGTTGAAACGTCCGATGCCAGCCGTTATATCGCCAAAAACGCCAAAGAGCGCGTTGACCAGATAAAAGACTTAATGTCTGACACTTTGGATGACAGGGTGAAAAATGTTGATGGCGGCAATGCCTATATCTGTTATGCAGCAATGCCGAGACAATTATTGATCCGCGCCGACGGCACCATAGGAAAATGCACCGTTATGCTCAATGATGAGCGTAACAAGCTGGGCAAAATTGACCGCAATGGCGATTTTGCCCTCGATGGTGAAAAAATGGAAATCTGGACCCGGGGTTTTATCAGCCTGGATGAAAAAGAGCTTAGTTGTCCGGCGCAAGCTTACCCGACACGTCCCGCGTATACTTCTGATATTGCTGTGGTGGAAGTAAGCTAGCAGGGATCTTCGGATGTTAACAGGCAGATTTTTTCAGGGATTGTTGCGGGTACTTGCATTATGGTTGTGAAGAAGAAACGTTCAATTTACCGGCAGGAGGTATTGGAAGCACAAATTGCCCGTCACGGTGATGTGCTGCTTATTCGTCCGGTATCTTTTGCCGTGATCACTGGTTTTATCCTGTTGCTGATGGTATGCATCGTCTTGTTTTTAACCTTTGGCGATTATACCAAGTCGACTTCGGTAAAAGGCATTTTGAAAACACCGTCCGGGGTTAAAAAAGTGATGGCCTATCAGGCGGGGGTGATTGAGGAATTACTGGTTAAGGAAGGGCAGGTGGTGCTTAAGGAACAGCCGCTGTATAAAATCCGCACCGACCGCCAGGGACTCGATACCAGTGTTGCCAATGAGAAATCCGCCAGCATCAAGCAAAGTATCCACCTGCTTAAGGAAAAGATCGCCTTTCAGCAGGATCTCAATCAACTGGAACTGGCAGAAGTGATTGCCAGACAGGCCACCCTGACCGACGAAGCCGCCCAGGTGAATGATGAGATAGCGCTGCAAAAAGATTACCTGAAACTGCTCAGCATTGAATTGTCGCAAGTGGAAAAGCTGTTAAAAGACCGGCAAATCTCCAAGTCTGAATACAACAGTAAATATGCGCAGGTATTGGAAAAACGCATCAGTTTAAAAAACCTGTCACGTAAAAGGCGCAATTTCCTGACGCAGGCAAAAGAGGCCGACAAGCGAAAGCGTAATGTTGAGATCAAGGGCAATACCATGATTGTCGGCTACCAGGAGCAGATGATCTTGCTGGAGCGGGAGCTGGCGGATATTCGCGCCGATAAGTTTTATTACATTAAGGCGCCGGGTCCCGGGGTAGTGTCGAATATTTTTTATCAGCAGGGGCATTTTGCCGAAACCAACCGGCCGCTGATGAACCTGTTACCCGAAGACAGCCAGCTGGTGGCGGAAATTTATATTCCCACCAGCGCCATAGGCCTGGTGGAGCCGGGGCAGGATATTTTACTGCGTTATCAGGCTTTTCCCTACCAAAAATTCGGTCTGCACCAGGGAAAAATAAACAGTATTTCCAAGACCCTGATAGAGCCTTTCCAGGCGGAAGTGGATACCCTTATCGACCAGCCGGCCTACCGGGCAACCGTGGCGCTGGCGCAGCAGCAAATAGATGCCCAGGGTAAGATGGTCAACCTTCAGCCGGGCATGTTGCTCGACGCCGATGTGCTCGGAGAAAACCGGTCTTTGCTGGCCTGGGTATTCGAGCCCCTTTTAACCAAGACACACTAGCAAGAGAGATTAAGTGATGGAGTTATTATCTAAGCTCAATTTCAGTAGCCGCCGTAAGTTGCCGGTGATCTTGCAAAGTGAAGGGGCGGAATGCGGTCTGGCCTGCATTTGTATGATTGCCAATTATTATGGCCATCGTATTGATCTTTTCACTATCCGCAAGAAATATCCGGTTAGTCTCAAGGGCGCCAACCTTAAGCAGCTGATCGGCATCGGTGCCCAGCTTAGCCTGACCGGGCGCCCGGTTAAGGTTGAGATGGACAAGTTAGTCAATTTATCCGTCCCTGTGATCCTGCACTGGGACCTCAACCATTTTGTCGTATTAAAAAAGGTGACCGCTACCGGGTTGATTATTCACGATCCCGGTAAAGGGGAAGCTTTTTATAGCTGGGCCGAGGCCTCCAAGTCCTACACCGGCATTGCACTGGAATTAAGGCCGACGGAAGACTTTAAAAGCAAGGATGAAGAAATCAAGCTCGGTTTTTCTGTGCTGTGGCGCAGTATCACCGGCATTAAACGCAGCTTAAGCCAGATCTTGATTTTATCCCTGACCTTGCAATTACTGGCGCTGCTCTCGCCTTATTTTATCCAGCTGGTGGTGGATAATGTGGTTGTGACCAGTGATCGCAGTTTTTTGCTGGTGTTAGGCATAGGTTTTAGTTTGCTGATGTTGCTGCAGGTAGCGACCAAGGCGTTTCGCTCCTGGGTGATTTTGTTTTTGCGTACCACCTTAGGGATCCAGCTGGTTTCTAATTTATTCCGGCATTTATTGCGCCTGCCCATGGGCTGGTTCGGCAAACGTTTTATCGGGGATATTATTTCCCGGTTCCAGAGCCTGGATTATGTTAAAAAACTTTTAAGTGAAGGTTTTGTCGAAGGCGCCATCGACGGGGTGATGGCGCTGCTGACCCTGAGCATGATGTTTATCTTCAGTCCTGCGCTGGCACTGGTGACGGTTGGCGCCGTCTCTCTTTATGCCATCTCCCGTGTGGTGCTTTATCCCCGGATCCGCAATTCCACCAAGGAAAGTTTGCAACTGCGCGCCTCCAGCGATGGTTTGTTTTATGAGTCGATACGCTCGGTACAACCGGTCAAAATCTTCAGCGGTGAGGCCATACGCCAGTCTAAGCTGGAAAATGCCAATGCCGACTGGATGAATGCCGATATCAAGCTTGGCCGTTTGACCATAGCCACCAGTACTTTCCAGGAGCTGCTCTATGGCCTGGAATATGTTTTCTTGATCTGGCTCGGCGCCAGCCTGGTGCTTGGCGATGCCCTGACCATGGGCATGTTTTTTGCCTTTTTGGCCTATCGTCAGCAATTTGCCCTGAGCTCGCAAACCTTGTTGGAGAAAATATTCGAATGGCGCATGCTGGGGTTGCATCTATCCCGCATTGCCGATATTGCCCTGGAAGATCAGGAAGAAGCGCTGGAAACCGATTTTCCCGCGCTGCAAAAGGTGGACGGTAAAATCGAGCTAAAAGAGATCAGCTATCGCTATAACGACAATGAGCCCTTTTTGTTTAAGGACTTGTCGCTGACCATAGAAGCCGGGGAATGCGTGGTGCTGACCGCGCCGTCGGGCTTCGGCAAAACTACTTTGATGAAGATTATTATGGGGCTGATGCCGCCGACTTCGGGGGCGGTGTTGCTTGACGGCAAAGATATCAAACAAATCGGTTTGAATAATTACCGCAGCGTGACCTCGGCGGTGATGCAGGGAGATAACCTGTTATCAGGCTCTGTCGGCGAAAACATCAGCTTCTTTGCCATAGAGCAAGATCTGGAATTGCTCGAGGAAGCGGCCAAAGACGCCCATATCTTTGACGATATCCAGGCTATGCCCATGGGCTTTCATTCCCTGGCCGGCGACATGGGCAGTACCCTGTCCGGCGGCCAGGTACAAAGGGTGCTGATTGCACGGGCCCTGTATAAAAAGCCGAAAGTATTGTTTCTTGACGAGGCCAGCAGCGCCCTGGATATAGAAACCGAAAGAAAGATCAACCAGGTGCTTAAAAATATGGGGGTGACCCGGATCATGATCGCTCACCGCAAAGAAACCATAGATATGGCAGATCGGGTGATAGATCTTACCGCTCTGGTGAGCGGCGAGCAGGTCGAGACGAAAGTGGTGGAAAAAGGGCCGCGTAAAAAACCGACGCTGGTGGCGGTGGACTAGCAGATGTTTATCAATAGAAAGGAATGACTAAGATGCGATTGCCAAGCATAGGACGGATCACTTTGCTGAGTCTGGTATTGAGCGCTTTAACAAGCTTAGCGGCTGTGGCGCAACAGGCGCAGATGAGCGACCAGGAGAAACTGTACGGACTGTCGCTTTTCTGGAAAGAGGTCAGTTATAACTTTGCCTATTTTGATCAGGTTGAAGAGCTCGATTGGGATCAGGCTTATCAGCAATATATTCCCCGGGTCTTGGCGACCGAAAATGCTTATGAGTATTACCGGGTGCTGAGCCGTTTTGCCGGTTTGCTTAACGACGGTATGACCACGATAGAAATGCCTGAGGGGTTAGTAGATGAGTATGTCGGTTTTCCCGCGATCCGCCTGGCAGAAGCCAATCGCCAGGCGATTGTGGTGGCTGTAGATAAGGCGCTGGCCGCCGAGTTGCCTTTAGGCTCTGTGATTTTAGCCGTCGACGGCCGGGAGAGTGCGGCTGTGCTTGAGCAGGATGTTTTTCCCTATATCAGCAGCTCTACCACGCATATCCTCTGGGATCAGGGGATACGCGGCAACAAACAATATGGTTATGGGCTGCTGGCAGGAGCCCCCGGCAGCAATGTTAAACTGAAAATTCGCGTACCGGACGGGGAAATCAAAGAGCTCAATGTCAGTCGCCGTCATAACAAGCAAGCCGTCGACTGGCATGCCGCCCGCGGTATCAGGCATGAGGAAAGCTTTTCGATGAAATGGCTTGACGATCAGCTTGCTTATGTAGCGTTGAACAACTTTTCGGATATGGCGGTGGTGGAAAACTTTATTGCTTCTTTGCCCCAGCTGAAAAAAGCCAATGGTTTGGTGATTGATCTCAGGTTTAATGAAGGAGGCAACACCTTTTTGGCTGAAGAAATTTTGAAATACCTGACCTTCAGGGATCTCACCGGTGCCCGCAGCCGCATGCGGGTGCATAATTCCACCTATAAGGCCTGGGGGAAATTCGCCCGGCAATATGACTGGGCCAAGGAATACGGAGCCTATTATAATGGTGAGGCCTGGCAGGAAAGCGAAGCCAATGTGCTCTATGCCGATGAAATTGCATTAAAAGACAAACTGGTGATCACAACGGCTATTCTGATCAGCCGGGAAACCGCGCGTGCGGCGGAAGATTTCCTGGTGTATGCCGACGGCGTCAAGCATTTCAAAACCATAGGCGAGCCCACCTTTGGCAGCACGGGACAACCGCTGTTTTTTGATCTGCCCGGCGGCGGCAAGGGGAAAATTTGCTCTAAGCGGGAAACCTTTGCCGATGGCCGTGATTTTGTCGGCTACGGTATTCAGCCGGATATCCTGGTAAAACGGGATGCCGATTATTACCTGAGTGAGTCGGATCTGACCCTGGAAAAAGCCTATTTATGGTTAACCAATGAAGTAAAAAAAGAGACTTTAGTAGCAGTGAAATAACCTTAGCTTTGTAGTCATGGATAAGCTGTCAGAGGAATAATACACCCCGGCTATTTGCTTTTTAGTCGCCTGTCCGATTTTACCGGGCAGGCGACTTTTGTTTGCTAAGTTTGCAATTTTTTTAATTATATAGCACTGCATAAACTTGTCTGAGTATTGATAAAATAGCGCGATTTGCAGTCGCTCTCTAATTGTGTCAAGCTTGAGGTGTACGTTATTTGCTCGTTTTTTACCGGTTATTACTTGTATATATACCGGTGAATGCGGTTTTCTCTGTACTCCTTTGATGCAAAAGAATGCAAAAGCTGACTGCTATCATTTCAATGTTTGTTTGATAAGGCATAGTGTGAGGCAGGAAAGCGCAGGTAATGTTGGGTTTCCCCGGCTTTAATCAAGCCAGTAAGATAAAGCGTTAATACAGTTCAAACCGGCTACATGGAGGTAGAGATCTCCTGCTAGCAGGTCATTCCCGGTCAAGAGCAGTAATTTCTGAACACGGGAGCAGTAGTATGAACAAGTGGTTAGGGTGCAGTTTACTTATTTTTATCTCCGGCTATCTTGCGGCTGAAGATATTGAACTTTATGTCGGTGATGTTTCCCAGCGCAGCGGCACTAAACCCCAGGTGCTGATCATTTTCGACAACTCCGGCAGTATGAGCACCTCGGAAGAGGTCAAAACCCCCTATGATCCCAATACCGTTTATCCCGCTATCGGCGGCTTTAACAGCTTAGCTGAGCGGTTTATTTATTTCACTAAAGGCACCGGGGTTGACGGCACCATCCCGGTCCCCGACAGTCCAAGTGAAGCCCGACGTTTTTTAGATGATATCAACTCTTGCCATACCGCCAAATTACGCCTGGACAGTGTCGGGTATTATACCGGCCATATCCGCGAATACAGCTTTCAGGGCAACTCCGGCAGCTGGCAGGAAATTCCTGATAACAGCGGCGCCAACATAGAAGTTATCGACTGCTGGGATGACGTTAACCTGTTGGATCCGGAAAATGCCGGTATATTAAAGAAAAATTCACCGCTGGAAGCCTTACCCGACGGTTACCCGGTAGACGGACAGGGCACTAAGCAAAACCCGGTTTATTATACCGCCAACGCCGCGGACTCCCAGACCCAGCTGGGGACCGGGGAAGTGGTTACCTTATATACGGATAATTATTTGCGCTGGAGTCAGAGCGAGAGTATCGCCACGGTAAACCGCAGCCGGCTTGATATCGCCAAGGATACCGTGACCGATCTGATTGAATCGGCGCCGTCGATAGATTTTGGCCTGCAAATTTTCAATCATAACCACAGCGGGGAATATACCCGCGACGGCGGCCGGGTGGTGTTTGGTATCCAGGAAAGCACAGCAGCGGCGCGCCAGGAGCTGATCGATATTATCAACCTTGAACTAGACGCGGAAACCAATACCCCTTTATGCGAGACCTTGTACGAGGCGCGCCGTTATTTCGGCGGCTTGTCGGTAGACTTTGGCGATAATGACTCCAACCGTGGCAGCAGCTATAGAGGCAATACCCCGCCGCGGGATACCTCGATAGAAGACAGTAAAACCTATATCGCCCCCTATAACGGTTGCAGTAACCAGGTTTATGTGATTTTGATCACCGACGGCCAGCCGACGCGGGATCTGGCGGCAGATACTTATGTCAGCGGCTTGCCCGGAATAGGCGCCCCTTTTAATGTCAACGGCACCAATAATTACCTGGCGGCTTTGGCGGGCTGGATGAATACCAATGATATCAATGCGGATATTGACGGTAATCAATATGCCACCTTATTTACCGTCGGTTTCGGTAAGGATGCGATCAACGATGCCGGGGAATTATTACTTGAAGCGGCCACCCTGGGAGGGGGGGAATATTACCCGGCTGAAGATGCCAGCAGTTTACTTTCTTCCCTGCAGTCGGCGCTGATTGAGATTTCGCGGGAAAATACCAGCTTTACTTCGCCGTCAATTGCTTCAAATAATTTTGACCGTACCGAAACCCTGGATTCGGTTTATTATGCGATGTTTTTACCGGACAGGGGACCACGTTGGCAGGGCAATATAAAAAAACTTAAAGTCGTCAACGGAGTACAGGTAGACAGGACCAATGCCTCGGCCATTAACAGCGAAGGCAGCATAGACGATAATGCCAAAACGTTCTGGACCCAGTCAGCAAGTGCCGACGGTAATGAAGTCAAGGAAGGCGGGGTCGCGGACATGCTGCGCAGTAAAACCGATCGTAATATTTTAAGCGACCTCGGGGCTTCTACCGCGCTGGTTGCCCTGACCCGGGCCAATGCCGAAGCGACCCTGGGCGGCAGTGCGGGCCTGGCGGCGCTATTGGATGTTACCGAGGATGAGATTGATGCCCATCTTAACTGGGCCAAGGGAATTGATGTCGATGATGCCGATAGTGACGGCTCTACCACGGATATCCGCTTTGATGTCTTTGCCGATCCCCTGCATTCCAAGCCGCTGGTGATCAATTATGGCGGCTCCAGCACATCTCAGGATATACGCATTATTATCGGCACCAATGCCGGTGTTTTGCATATGTTTGACGATAACGGCGACAGTGTCGATGAAAGTTGGGCCTTTATGCCGAAAGAATTTTTTCCCAATATCAAATCGCTAAAAGACAACTTTCCCACCTCGGCCAAAGTGTATGGTATTGACGGCTCGGCTTCTTCATATATTTTGGATAAAAACGGTGATGGCACCATCAGCAGCGCCAGCGGAGATAAGGCCTGGATTTTCATTGGCTTGCGCAGGGGAGGATCTTCATATTATGGCCTTGATGTGACCATCCCGGATTCACCTAAGCTGATGTGGCATATTGACAGCAGCACGGCCGGTTACAGTGAGCTCGGGCAATCCTGGTCCCAGCCCAGGGTAGGCTTTTCGGCGCTTAATGTTGTTAGCGGTAGTGCCAGTCCGGTGATTTTTTTCGGCGGTGGCTATGATATCGGTAAGGACAGCTCAGGGGCGGGCAGTAATGATACTGTTGGCAGGGCCATTTATATGGCAGATGCCAAAACCGGTACCTTATTGTGGAGTTTGAGCCCGGGTACCGCTTCTGGCAAACATACCCAGGTGACGGCATTAACCGACAGTATTCCTGCCAGTATCGGGACTTTAGATAGTGACGGAGACGGTTTGATCGATAGATTATATGCCGGAGACAGCGGCGGTAATGTCTGGCGTGTCGATATGCCCGGCAATAACCCCAACAGCAGCGATACTCCGTGGACGGCCTTTAAACTGGCGCAGCTAGGCGGTACCTCTAACGCTGATGACAGGCGATTTTTCAGTGAACCTTCTATTGTCAGAACCCTGATCAGCGATACCATAGAAACTTCGGTTACCGATGTAGACGGCAAAACCACTACGGTAGTCACGCGCCAGGAAAGGCCCTATGAGGCGATATTGATCGGCAGTGGCGATCGCTCCACTCCCTCGGCGACCGATACCAGTGATAAGTTTTTCATGATCCGCGATGAAACGGTTTTTACCCAGTCATTTAGCGATACCAGTACGCCGCCGACTCCGGATGCGATTGAGATCACCGACCTATATGATTATACCAATAACCCTTTTGGCCAAACGATGACTACCCAGGAGCGGGAAACACTGGAGCTTGCCGTAAGCAGTAAAAGCGGTTGGTTTGTCGATTACACCGGCAGTGGCGAGAAAAGCTTATCGGCGGCGACTGCGGTGGCCGGTGTTGCCTATTTTACTTCTTTTACCCCGGCATCCGGCAGTAACAGCAATACCTGTGAACTCAGTGCCGGTGCCGGTGTATTATATGCCGTTGATTTGGCGTTGGGTACGACCATTTATGATTGGCGGCAATTAAGCGTTGGTGATCGGATCCCGGATACTCCGACGGTGATCATTCCGCCGGATGATTCAGAGCATAGCAAATTATTATTTGTTGGTGTGGGCGAAGGGACCGATGGCGGCACTATTACCCTTTGTAGCAGTGATGATTGCAATCCGGGTGATCCTGACGAAGACGATCCTAATGGCATCAGCCTGAAAACCATGCGTACTTACCTTTATGTCACCGAGGGCCAGTAGCGCTGATAATGGCCATGTGGTTAGCCGCGCTTTTTAAACAGCAACAGCAGGCAAGTCGATGTTATTTTTATAACGGGCTTTATTCTTCTCCCTTGTTGCCAGGGCTTGCAGGGCGGGGAATGGTGGTACAAATGGGTTACAAATCATAGCAGTTAATAACACCGGTCTTCGCTAGAATAACCTTATAGCTTAAGGTTGAAAAAGGGTGAATAGCGATGAAAGGAAAAAATGAACTCAGATTATCCTATATGGCGCAGGTGGTTTTGTATTTATTGGTGGTGATCCACTGGCTATTGCCGTTTACGCCGGTAAACCAGCATCCGGAGCCGCATATTAAGATTGCGGCATTGGGGATAGGGGCGATATTTTTGATGTTCGCACAACTCTCTTATACCCGGCCGAGGCAGAGTTTCGCCGGTGGTTTGATTTTTTTATTAACCCTGTATATCGTCAGTGCCGTGACCGGAGCCTCACCGATAACCGAAGGCCTGGTGGTAAAATTGTTGTTTGCCGCCTTGTTACTGGTGGATTTTCTTGATACCGGCAAGGCAAATGAACAAGACAGCAGCGAGGAGCAGATTTTATCCCGCGGTTTTATAACGGATCAGCACCGCCGGGCTTAAGTTGCAGCTTGAGCTGTTATAACCGGACGGTTAAAAAGTTGGCGCTTAGGGAGACGAGTCTGAGCGCCTTAATTTTACCACCACAAAAATAATTTCTTCATTGCCCAACATCGCAGCGATTAATATTACTCCAGCCGTAACTTTTCAGCCATTGTTACCAATATTTCCACTTTTATTTGAAAATTCAATAATCTGGCATACCTTTATCCTTGAGTAAATAAAACAGGACTTGTTTTTTAATAAGGATAATAACATATGAAAACGATAAAACTCGCTGCTCTGCTTTTGACCATATTGCCACTTTCCCTTCAGGCTGATACCAACAGTAAAAGGTTACCAGAGCCATTGGAAATAAAGATCGACAGGGAAAATATTTCCGGTGTATTTTGGGGGCAAGGTGAGCAAAATATACTTGGCAAAGCGCTGGCGGTACAGGGGGAGAAACGAACGCAGCTACATTTTTCCAGTATGCAAATTGCCCCGGGACAATTTGAACTTGCGCTGGTTGTTCACGGTAAAAGCCTGACGGCATCGGTGGATAAGGATAGTAAAAGTGCAAAACTATCCGCCCTGGATGCCAAAGGACAAGCAGTATTTTTAAACGAAAAAGACCGCTTGCAACTTACGGCATTACTTAAAACCTATGAGCTGCAGGGCTACGGCAAGCAAAACGATGCCGCCAATATGCTTAAGCGTTTACTTTCTTTATGGGCGCAAACCCCGGATAGCGTGAGTCTGCAGCGTACTATCGATGGCGTTTCTACCTCTGCCTATGAAAACTTGTGTAGCTATAACGGTCTTGAACTTGCCGCAAGTCATGACGGTAACCAGTGCGGTTATGATGACCCCGAATGCACCAGTTTAGCCCTGGTGGGCAGCCGGGGCAGCAATACCGAGTCCTTTATTAACGGCCAATGGACCACGGCGGTACCGGATCATATCCCTAATGTCCGCCAGCGGGGGGAGTGTTATGGCAACTGTGGCGGCGGCTGTCCATCGGGAAACCAGATCCTGACCCGGGATTGCTTAAATCATGATCAATGTGTGCGTAACGGCCATTCCTTGATCAGCGGTTGGTGTAACGATGATTTTACTTATACTTTTGACGATGCCATGTTTGCTCCTGAATGTCCCGGCACCGACTAGGGAGCAATGCCGGTTTGTTGCTGCTTTTTTGTTAAACTAATTTGTTTTAATAATGTAAATATGTGACGGCAAATGTATAAAACTTGTAAATATTTGTTTGACATTATTTAACTTGTTCAGTAGTTTAGTCCGGTACCTGCTTTTGGCCACGATGGCATGGAAGCAGGTATTAACTGAAAAATAATAATAGAAAATTCATCGACTAACGGGTGAATATAAGGAATATCATGAACAAGAAATTAATGTTAGCCCTGACGGGTTTAGGTATGGGTATCAGTCTGGCAACTACAGCAAGTGCAGCAACTAGCAGCGAATGCCGTCAAGCCTACAGCATGTCAAATTATTACTGCAACTATGTGATGGACGATAACATGTGCCGTCACTGGGTTAACATTGTCAGAGCATGTGGTCAGGAACTGATGATCTAATTTCTTAGGGAGATATCACTCCCGGGAAAAAGGATCTGTTATCTAAATTCAGATAGCAGATCCTCTATGAAAGACAGAAAATGGTTCAGTAAATTTTACAAAAAACAATCCTCTTCAATATCCTCTTGCATTATTACCTTACCATCAGAGCTAACAGCTATTACTGTCGCCCTTGAAGCTCAGACAGCTAAAAGTAAAACTTTTTATGCTCAAGCGGCATCTGCTGTGATTATTTTCTTTGTGCTTCGATAAGTTTTTGCGAAACTGGTAAATAGCGGTAAAGACAAAATGCCGAAAAAACTCAGGGTAAACAGCGCACTGACCGTCATGTCGCCAATGATCACTGCCGCCAGGCCCTGGTATATTTCCGCACCTTCGCCCGGGCTTAACATCAGTGGCAACATGCCAAAGGTGGTGGTGCAGGTACTGATATAAATCGGCCGTTTGCGCAGTTTTAGCGCCTCAAGTATCGCACTTCGTTGGTTTAATCCGCCTTTAATGATCATATTGAGCCGCGAGTAAGAGGCATTATTGATCATCAGGGGTAACAGAAACATCTGGTCAGAACTTGATTAATCACCAGTATTTGTGGTGACATATGGGGAGATTATTTTATTCATGTTTTCTCTGCTTTACTTAAGTTTACCGGGGGAATCGGGAGTTAATGCTGTCTGCTGATGAATAACTGCCCACAACTAGTTCATTTTATTAAAAGTATCACGATAAAACTGCTGTTATTGTGGTTTTTGCTCGTGGCTGCGTTTTTTTCACAGGCTGCCCAGCCGCACAGTGCAGCTGGTGATAATAAGCAACAAAAGCATGAACAGCCCAAATCTTCTCTTGTTATTGTTACCGGACAGTTTCCGCCGCTTATTGATGAAAACCGCAAAGACAAGGGTTATATTTCCCGTTTAGTGACAGATGTTTTTGCCCAGGTGGGCATTAAAACCGAGTTTTTATTTGTCCCCTGGGGCCGGGCGCTGCGCATGGTGGAGTTAGGACGCGAAGCCGCGGTGATGTATTTTGACAAGAATGAGCAAAGGGCGGAGTTTTTTACCTTCAGCCATCCTATGCTCAGGGATAACTGGGTATTATTTCACTTAAGAAAGAAGGATATTCACTGGCAACGGCTTGAAGATTTATCGGTTTATAAAATTGGCGCCACCATCAGCTATACCTACACCCCGGACTTTTACCGTCTTGCTCATGACAAAGTACTTGATGTCAATTGGCACCCTTATGATAAGCAGGGCTGGAAAATGTTGATGGCGGAACGGTTGGATATTTTTGCCAATACCGAGTCTGCCTGGTATTACGCCAAACAGGAGTTTTCGCCACAACACCTGGCCCGGCTGGTGGTCCATCCCAAACCGTTAGCGGCGCAACTGGGTCATGTATTGTTTTCCAAAGCACATCCGGATGGCGATTATTTCAAAGAGCAGTTTAACCTGGGGTTCACTCAGCTTAAAAAGCGCAAAACCTTGGCCGATTACCTGCCGGATAAAGTAGGTGTACCCTGGCCTGATATCAGCGCCAGTTCGAAAAATCCCCCTTAACGGCGTTAGTTTTAATCTAGTCTTGATCCGTATCAACTAAGCGTTAATGGGGGTTTGTACTTCGTCCTGGTTAAGGGTATTTTCTAGCTCACGATACTTGCATAAATTAAAGAGTGGTTATGACTGTCAGTACGAATGCAGTAACTATGGCGATAGCAAATGAAGACGAGCAAACGCTTTTTTATCAAGAGCAGGGCAACGAAGTTGCTTTATTTGAGCATGCCTACCAGCATGAATTACCGGTACTGATCAAAGGCCCCACCGGTTGCGGTAAAACCCGTTTCGTCTCCCATATGGCGCAAAAGCTCAATAAACCCCTTTATACCGTGTCTTGTCACGATGATTTAACCGCTGCCGATCTGGTCGGCAGGCATCTGATTGGTCCGCAAGGCACTTACTGGCAGGACGGTCCTTTAACCCGGGCGGTCAGGGAAGGGGGCATTTGTTATCTTGATGAAATTGTCGAAGCGCGTAAAGACACCACTGTGGTTTTGCACCCTTTGGCCGATGATCGCCGGGTGCTGCCGCTGGAGCGTACCGGAGAATTGATCACCGCCGCCCCAGGCTTTATGCTGGTGGTTTCTTATAACCCGGGTTACCAGAATTTATTAAAAGGCATGAAGCCCAGTACCCGCCAGCGTTTTGTTGCTTTAAGATTTGAATACCCGGGCAGTGACGTGGAGCAGCAAATTCTTATCAAAGAAGGTGGCGCCACCCCACATTTAGCCCATAAGCTGGTAGAGCTTGCCCATGCGCTGCGCCGCCTGGAGCAAAATGACCTGGATGAAGGTGCCTCTACCCGGTTATTGATCTATGCCGCGAAAATGATTTCCAGCGGTATGCACCCGCTGGATGTTTGCCGCTCTTGCCTGGCGGAGCCGTTATCGGATGATCCGCAAACGGTGGCGGCGCTGATGGATGTGGCGAAAATCTACTTTGATGAGTCATAGGTCATAAGGTGACTCAGGTGGCGCTTCGAGAGGCTCGGGGCGCCTTTTACCATCAAATGAATAGATACAGCGGTAAAGGAAACCGTTTCTCCCGGTATCGCTCCGGGGCAGTCAATAAGGAAACTCGATGTCAGCAGCTTCATCTTCGGCCAAACGCCTGGCGATTATCAGCCAGTCCCTCTATCTTGCCAATTTATTACTCTTGCCCGGGATCTGCTTTTTGGTGCTAGTGTGGTTTTTTCTTCGCTTTAAGCACCAGAGAAACTGGGCCCGTATTCATTTATATCGATCGTTGCAGTTATCCCTGCTGGCCGGTGCCTTGTTGGTGATAGTGCCGCTTATTTATATGATGTTCTCTGCCAGCATGCAATTGTCTTTGATGATGGTTATCTTATACTTTGTTACTATGCATGCCGCCCTGGTGTTGCTGGGCATGTTGAACTTGTCCCGGGCGATGGCTAAAAAACTGCCCATTTTTTAACGCCGGCTTTTCATTGCCGGCTCATCCTGTTGTTTACGTTTTTCGCCTCGCTTAATAACGACCGGGCGCTTGTTATCCCTTCATAAAAAATGCTTGCTCTTAGGTTGAAGCCCTTATAAACCCTAATGTTTATAAGGGCTTTGGCCGTATGGAGATACTTTTTTGACCCGTATTATTTCGCTATTTTTTGACATGGCGCAAGGTTCTTTTTTATTAGCGATCCCTTTTGAAATACTCATTTAAAAATTTGATTTCCATCAATATCGTGCCGGCAAAAGAGGACTATGCTTGCTTTCGCTTTATTCATTTTCTTATTTAAGGAAAACAACATGTCCGAAAGCTTTACCAAAGGCATGGCACGAAATATCTATTACGGGGGAAGTGTCTTCTTCCTGTTGATATTTTTGGGCCTGACCTTCCACACAACCAAGGAAATGCCACAAAGAGATCATAGGGAGAATCTCACCGAATCCGTAGCGCGGGGAAAAGCGCTGTGGGAAGATAATAACTGTATAGGCTGTCACACCTTGCTTGGTGAAGGCGCGTATTTTGCACCTGAATTGGGTAATGTTTATATCCGCAGAGGGGGAGAAGGGGGCTTTAAGGCGTTTTTCAACGGCTGGATGAAATCACAACCATTAAATATTCCGGGTCGTCGTCAAATGCCTAATTTTCACCTGAACGATCAAGAAATTGATGATTTAGCGGAGTTTCTGAAGTGGACCTCAGAAATGGATGTTAATAGCTGGCCACCAAACATTGAAGGATAAGCTGCATGAGTACTTTAAAATTTCAGTCGCAAGCCGTAGCTAAGCCTTATTTCGCTTTCGCTTTGATCTTGTTTGTCGGTCAAATCCTGTTTGGTTTGATCATGGGGCTTCAATATGTGGTCGGTGATTTTCTTGCCGGCGCCATCCCCTTTAACGTTGCCCGTATGGTGCACACTAACTTATTAATTGTCTGGTTACTCTTTGGTTTTATGGGCTCTGCCTACTACCTGGTGCCGGAAGAAGCCGATACTGAGTTGTGGAGCCCGAAACTGGCGATTATCCTGTTCTGGGTGTTTGCCGCTGCCGGTACCGCCACCATCTTAGGTTATCTGTTGGTGCCTTATTCAACGCTGGCAGAGTTTACCTTTAACGAGTTATGGCCGACCATGGGACGCGAGTTCCTCGAGCAGCCGACCATTACCAAAATCGGTATTGTGGTGGTCGCCCTGGGCTTCTTGTTAAACTTAGGCATGACGATATTAAAAGGCCGTAAAACCGCTATCAACATGGTATTGATGACAGGTTTGATTGGTCTGGCGGTATTCTTCCTGTTTGCTTTCTATAACCCGGAAAACCTGGCACTGGATAAATACTTCTGGTGGTTCGTGGTGCACTTATGGGTTGAAGGTGTATGGGAACTGATCATGGGTGCTATCTTAGCTTATGTCTTGATCAAGGTAACCGGCGTTGACCGTGAAGTGATTGAAAAATGGTTGTATGTCATCATCGCCATGGCGTTGATCTCAGGTATCTTAGGTACCGGCCACCACTTCTACTGGTTAACCACACCTGAGTACTGGCAGTGGATCGGTTCTATCTTCTCAGCCATTGAGCCGTTACCTTTCTTTGCCATGGTGTTATATGCCTTTAATATGGTGAACCGCCGCCGCCGTGAACATCCCAACAAAGCGGCTACGCTTTGGGCGCTGGGTACTTCGGTAATGGCATTTTTAGGCGCCGGTGTCTGGGGCTTCCTGCACACTTTGGCTCCGGTGAACTATTACACTCACGGTTCACAAATCACCGCAGCGCACGGCCATATGGCGTTTTACGGGGCGTATGCCATGATAGTGATGACCATCATTTCATATGCCATGCCTAAGCTGCGCGGTATCGGCGAAGCCAACAGCAACAAAGCGCAGGTTTGTGAAATGTGGGGCTTCTGGCTGATGACGGTGGCCATGGTGTTTATCACCTTGTTCCTGACCGGCGCCGGTATCTTGCAGGTATGGTTACAGCGTCTGCCTGAGTCCGGTGAAGCATTAAGCTTTATGGCGACACAGGATAAGCTGGCGCTCTTCTACTGGATGCGCGAAGTTTCCGGGGTGATCTTCTTAATTGGCCTGCTGGCGTATCTTGCCAGTTTCTTTATCGGCGGTAAAGAAACTGCAAAAGTAAGCCAATAATTTGATAGCTTTACCTTAGCAAGCAAAAGCCGTGGCAGTGCCGCGGCTTTTTTTTGTCTGTGACAACATGGGGTTACTAAAAGATCCTGGAACAAACCAGGCTTGTGCCTACTGTGGCAATTTACCAGCTGCTAACTATGCTCAATGATAAATTGCCATCAGCGTTAAAATCGGGGAAGGGATTGTTGCAATCTCAACAGGAACTGATATTTTACGGCATTCTCCTTTTGATTAATCCCATAAAAATAATGAAATTTTTATCTAAAAAATCATATCTGCTACTTTTCATTTGTTGTTTTAGCCATTTTTTTGCATCTGCGCAAACACAAGCTAACGAGCCGGACAATAGTCATCTCTATCAGCTGCTCAATACCCGCCTGGGGCATATGCAGGCGGTGGCCCTGTATAAATGGCAACATAAACGGGCCATTGAAGATTTAGAAAGGGAGCAGGTGGTTATTGAGAAAAGTGTCGCCAAGGCCATGGAACAAGGGCTAACCTCGGAAGAAATCACGCCGTTTTTTCAAATACAAATCACCTTAGCAAAAAAAATCCAGGCTTATTACCACAAGCGTTGGACTGAGCATGGGGTGCCGACAAGGTTATTGTTACCCGAAAATGCCCCCTCCCTTGAAAAAATTCGTGCTGAGCTGATCACCTTAGGGGCCGATATTATTACCCGTTTGGCGGCAACAGATGGCAGTAAAGCAAGCCATGATTTTGAGCTATTTAAGCAAATTGTGCAGCACGATGCGCTGGATATAAACGATAAGGCGGCATTATTTAAGGCACTGTCCCGGATTAACCCACGCTCTTATGCCAGCCGTTTAGATCGCATTGTCTCTGAAAAAATCCTTTATGTCGGTACTACCGGAGATTATCAGCCGTTTTCATTTTATGCCGGCAATAACAGAGCCGGTATCGATATAGACCTCGCCCGCGACTTAGCCCAAACACTGGGAGCCAGCGCCGTTTTTCTTGCCACCAGCTGGCCCGGTTTATTAACAGATCTTGGCACCGGGCAATACGATATTATGATGAGCGGCATCTCGAAAAAGCTGTTTCGCCAGCAGCTTGGCCTGTTCTCTGACAGTTACCATAGCGGTGGCAAAACGCCGATTTCACTGTGCCGGCAAAAACATCAATATAACTCGCTGGAGAAAATAGACACGCCGCAGACCCGGGTTATCGTCAATAAAGGCGGTACCAACGAGCGTTTTGTCAATCAACATATCAAACAGGCGCAGGTGTTTGTCCATGAGGATAATACTACGGTGTTTGAGCAAATTTTAGCGGGCAGGGCGGATGTGATGATCACCGACAAAATAGAAGTGGCGGTGCAGGCGAAAAAACACCCTCAGTTATGCAGCACTATGAATGGCACCTTAAGTTATTCTGCCAAGGCTTTTTTGCTGGTAAGGGATCTGATCTGGCTTGAGTATGTTGATACCTGGCTTGAGCAGGTGAACAATGACGGCACCCTTCAACGGGCCTTTGCGCAATATCTATAAAGGTTAGCAGCGACAAATCTGCGTTTAACATTTGTCTCTTGCACGCGGCTTGATTAAAATGAGCGGCCAAAATCTTTGTCGGCTTTTTATGAGAAAAGTCCCAACAGGAAAGAAAAGAATTCATGGCGAAAGCAAAAACAAAAATTAGTTATGTCTGCTCGGAATGCGGTACCGATTATCCGCGCTGGCAGGGCAATTGCGGCGCCTGTAAGGCATGGAATACCATAGTTGAATTTAAAGAAGCCAAGGTTGCGACCCAGAGAACCGCGCAGACCTCGGCGGGTTATTCGGTGCAGGACACTGAGATTGAGAAACTCAGCGAAGTCTCCGATCAGCAACTGCACCGCTATAAAACCGGCAGCAGCGAGTTCGACCGGGTGTTAGGTGAAGGCATAGTACATGGCTCTGTGGTGTTGCTTTCCGGCTCTCCCGGGGCGGGCAAGTCGACCTTGCTGATTGATGTCCTCTCCCGCTTAAGTCAAATTGCCCCGGCGCTTTATGTCAGCGGCGAGGAAAGTAAAAACCAGATCAAGGACAGGGGCGATCGTCTCAAGCTGGATTTAAGCAAAATCGATATCATGACCACGGGCGATATCGAGCGCATTTGTCAGGTGGCGCTGGATCGGGGCCATAAATTTCTGGTGATCGATTCCATACAAACCATGTTTTTAACCGGTATAGATTCTTCTCCGGGTAATGTTACCCAGGTAAAAGAGTCGGCGGCTTATTTAAACCGGGCATCGAAAGAGCACGGCATCACTACGATTATTATTGTCCATGAAACCAAAGACGGCAGCATCAGCGGCCCGCAAACCCTGAGCCATATCGGCGATGCCACCTTGCGTATTGCCCGGGAGTCGGACTCTAAATACCGCACCATACGCGCCGATAAAAACCGTTTTGGCAGCGCTGAAGAAATCGGCACCCTGGCGATGATGGCGGACGGTCTCAAAGATGTCACCAACCCCTCGGCGATTTTTTTAGAGCACGGCAGTGTTGAAGCTTCGGGCAATATAGCCTATGCCTCGGCGGAAGGGCGCAGGACTTTATTGGTGAACCTGCAATCTCTGGTGGATGTCAGTAACGGTGAGAGCCCGCAGCGGGGTGTGGTCGGGGTGGATTATAAACGTTTGTCCATGTTGCTGGCGGTGATGCGTAAACGCATGTCGGTGTCCATCGGCGATAATGACATTTATATCAATGTTGTTGGCGGTCTGAAGCTTAATGAAACCGGTACCGATGTGCCTATGTTGCTGGCTATGTTGTCATCTTTTCGCGACAAAATCCTCTCCAGTAAAACCCTGGCCTTTGGCGAAGTCGGTCTATCCGGGGAAGTGCGCCCCGTGCCCATGGGGCAAGAGCGTATCAAGGAAGCGATCCGAAACGGTTTTGAAATCGTGATCGTGCCCAAGAAAAATTACCATAAGAGCCTGGAAACTCAGGGGGTGAAACTTATCCCCATCAGTCAGGTTTCTGAGCTGGAAAATGTCTTTGATTTGGCGACCTGACAGTCAAATAGCAAGAAAAATAAGGAAACGAGATGGCATATGAAATGTTAGTGGGATTAGAAGTTATTGATGATGAAAATTATCAAGCCTACCGCCAGGCGATGAAGCCGATTTTGGCCACTTATGGCGGGGGGTTTGGTGTAGACTTTCGTGTTTCTGAAGTGTTACTGCCGCAAGAATCGCCAAACATTAATCGGGTTTTTACCATTTATTTTCGTGATGAAGCGGCAAAAGACAGCTTTTTCAGTGATGGCGATTATCTTGAGGTCAAAACCCGATATTTTGAAACCTCTGTGGCCAGTACCCGTATTTTAGCCGGCTATAGGCGTGAATAACGGCAAAGCACTTGTCCTTATGGCTATGGCGGTATGAAAAATATACGCTGTTGGTTTTTATATCCGCATTACGGTGCTATGGTGAAATTGTCGTTGCTGTTTTTCGGGGCCCTGAGTGAAAAAAGGTTATCTCTTAGTTGTCTGCTTGCTTGTTTCATTGACCGCCTACGGACAATCGCCAACACAAATTAAGCTGGTGTCCGGCGATTACCCGCCATTTACCGGCCAGTCCCTGCCAGGTGGCGGCTTGGTCACCCGCCTGGTACAGGCAACTTTTGCCCAAACTTTTGACGGGGCACAAATTAAGGTGAGCTTTGAGCCCTGGGCACGAGGGCTTGCCAATACCGAAAACCAAAAATATCAGGCGACCTTTCCCTATTTTCGTAATGAACAACGCGCCGCGGCATTTTATTTCAGTCAGCCGGTGATTTTCATTGAGAATGTTTTCTATCATAATCAATCTGCAGATACTAAAAGCTATGATAAAAAAACAATTTGTTTACCTTTGGGTTATGCAAAAGGCCGTTTGGATGAGCTGATCCAAGCGCATGATATGACGTTGATCCGGCCAGCTTCTATGCTGCAGTGTTTTAAAATGCTGAGCAAAAAGAGGGTGGACCTTCTTGCTTGCAGTAAGCGGGTGGGAGAGTTTTTTACCGATCATTATCCCCAGTTTCAGGGGCTGAAATTTAGCCCGTCGGATCCGGCCATGGCGCTTGTGCCTTTGTATGTTATCTTCCCCAAGAAAAGCGGTCATGCCATAGTGAGCCGGTTTAACCTTGCCCTGCAGCAACTTAAACATTCCGGGAGCTATCAGGAAATCCTTGATAGCTACTGAACTCTTGAAAGAAAACCCTCAATTGCTGCTTCAGCACATTTGTTGACAGTTTATACCGTGAACTGGGCGATAGCATCATCAAGCAGTTCCGCCATTTTCTTCAAGTCATCGCTCATATTGGCCTGTTTTTCGGTGCCGGAAGCAGCTTGGGTGGCAACGACACTGATGTTGGTGATCGAGCGTAAAATGTCTTCGGTGGCGACGCTTTGCTCTTCCATGGCGGTGGCGATCATGGCATTGAGATCTTCAATATTGACCGTTGAACGGCTGATTTCATCCAAGGCCAAACCGGCTTTTTCTGCCTGAGAGACACTGGCTTCGCTTTGTTCCGCTCCATGTGACATTGCGGTATTGGCATCGTCTATACTGCTGTTTAATTTACCCACTACATCGCGGATATCCTCGGTGGAGTTTTGCACCCGTGAGGCCAGATTCCTGACTTCTTCGGCGACTACGGTAAAGCCTCGGCCATGCTCGCCGGCACGTGCCGCTTCTATCGCGGCATTAAGAGCCAGTAAATTGGTTTGTTCTGCCATATCATTGATAACATTGACCAGGCTGGTAATTTTTTGCGACTGGTCGTTTACCTGGGTTAAAGCCTGCGATACCGAGGTGACCTGACCGGCAAGAGATTTTATCTGGGAGATGGTGCGGTTGACTTCATCTTTGCCGTTATTGGTGGTGGCCTCGCACGCTTTTGCCGCTTCCAGGGCTTTTTGGGTATTGGTGGAGACTTCCTTGATGGTGGCAGACATTTCGGTCATAGCCGTTGCCATCACATCAGAATCCGTTTGCTGATCTTGTGCCCCTGAGCTGGCTTCCTGGCTGATCACCGATAATGAGCTGGCGGTATCGGATAATTGCCGGGTATTGTGGGCAACGTCGGAGATCACCGAATGGATCTTATCGACAAAGCCGTTAAACCCTTTGGCCAGCAGGCCGGTTTCATCTTTTTGGTTGGAGTTGATCCTGCGGGTGAGATCGCCGCCTGCTGCGGCAATTTCATTCAGTGAAGTCACCACAGTATTAATAGGCTTGGTGATTTGTCCGGCCACCAGGTAACCGATAAAGCCGGAGAGCAGCACCAGGATCAGGGTAATACCGATTGACCAATAGCTGATGGTACTCGCCAGTACGGCTTGCGGGGCAAAGGCTTCGGCGGCGTCTATTTCACTTAAAATGGCCAGTTTGATGCCCTCTATTTCCAGCGGGGCATAGGCAGAGAGCACCTCGACATTGCGGTAATCGGGGAAGATGGCAAAACCACTTTCACCCGACAGGGCTGCTTTAACGCCCTGGCTGTCGACTTTTTGCAGGCCGATGCTGGTGCCTTTGACCTCTATTTTACTGATTTTATCTCTGGGAACACCAGCATTGCGTAATGCCTCCAGATATCCGGGTTTGTCATCTATCAGGAAGCGGCTGGCAGATTGCATGTAATAGTCCTGATCAACTAAATAACTTTCGCCTGAACTGCCCAGGCCAAAGTCTTGCCAGTTATTATTAAAGGTCATAATGGCGTTGATTTCGTCAATGGGTGCCTGGAAAATCAAGATACCGAGTTTTTCGTTGCCGCTGTATATCGGTGAAGCGATAAAGGCAGCGGGCCCGTAGTAGGAGGGCAGGTAGGGCTCAAAGGTGGAAGTGACCACATGGCCGGGGTCATTGACCTTGTTGGCGGCGCGAAAGGCTTTACCTATGCCGCTGTTGGCGTAAGGGCCGTTGATCAACGAGGTGGCAAAATCGAGCTCTTTAAAGACCGAGTAGACAATATTGCCGGTTTTATCATCCACCAGGAAAATATCGTAATAGGCAAATTTTTGTAAGAAGTCACGAATATGGGGATGAAAGGTTTTATGTATGCTGCTATAGAGGCTGCCATCGCCGGCCTCAAGTAGTTTGTCTTTTTCTCCCAGCGGGTTGCTGTTAAGGGCAATATATTGTTGCTGCAGGGCTACGGCCCGCGGAGGCAGGTTGGTGAGCAGCTCGCGGGTATCGAGGTTTTCCCCGTCATTGATGGAATCAAAATGCTTGCCGAATTCGTTCTGGTAATAGTTTTTTAATTCGACAGGGTGCTCGGTGCGGTTAAAAGGTAGCGGGTAGCTGTCATAGGCGCGTTTAAAGTCGCGCATGGCGGTCATGATCATGCGGTCATTGGCAAAGGTTTGTACCTGGCGCCTGATAATGGAAAAGTAGCGTTCAATCTGATCTTTTTTCAGCCCGCGCACCGACGTCAGGTGTTTTTCTGCCTGTTTTTGAATGACATTTCTGCCCATTTCATAAGCAATAAAACCGACGGCAATACAGGAAAGAATAACAAAGGAGGCGGTGATGGTACCAAAAAGTAAGGACAGCTTCGCTCGAATTTTCACATTAACATCCTTGTCTGAAGTAAATAAAATCGTATTAACGAATTACCGGGTACTGCAAACTAATTTAAAGTCTAGAACAGCTTTTTAATTGCGCAAATAATGTACGACGAAGGAATAGAAATATTGCAGCTAAAGAAAATATGTCTCTATGGGGAGAACGAACCGTTGAAATATCTGTTATATAAAGGTATTGCGAGAATTTCCCTAATCTGCGTATTTATATATGGTGGAGAAGCTCCTTATGTGGTGCTTGCCCGTGGTTTTAACGGTCTCAGTACTGTCTGTTATATCGTTAAGGGTTTATTTATGGATACTTGCCGGTTTTAGACAAAATAGTCGTTCCATTTCGGTGTCAGCTTGATATTTACTCATATAACCTACTATTCCTGTTGACCCCCTGGGTTGTCATCCAGATCAAAAAATAAGACTTGTTCAGCAACAATTTCCAGCCATTTATTAAAGCCCTTGAGCTCACTCGGGTTTAATAACTCCTGGAGGTAAAAATTTTGTTAACTATCGGTAGATATTGATAATTTTTATCTTTGTATGAAATGGTTTATTTCAGGCCAGGGCTCAGTGTCTTGTTTTTGACTATCAGCTTTTCATGGCAAGGCCTTTAATCAGCACCTAAAGTGATTAGGGTTAATCTCTGTCTGCTTTGTGTGTTTTTGTATAAGCGCAAAGCCGGAAGCGATTCAAAGGAGATAAGTAAAGGGTTTAAGAATTCCACTGGTCTGATTTTCGGTTATTTTCCAGTAAAAATATTATTGTCGTTGTATGGATGCAACGGTTGCTGTCCCCTGATTATCAATAGCGAAGGAGTCGCTACGGGGCCGTTTCTTCCTGTCGTGTCACCTGAGTTCAAACATAAACCAATATTCGATAGGAACATGTTATGAAGAGAAAATCGCTGGTATCGGCGTTGCTTTCGTTTAGCGTAGTTTTTAGCGGGCTAAGCTGGGGTCACAGCGCCATGTATAAAGACAATTACCAATACGATAATAGCAATGAAGGGCTTACCGCCGCACAAATACGACTGCTTAAGGGGCCGGGGGCGCTAAGTAATTTATGTGTTGACGGCTCGGCCAATGGTTACCCCTGTCACAATATTCATTTGCAGGCCTTTATGCCAAAAGCCGAGATGGGGGGAGGCAGCAACAATTTAAATGATATCTGGGGCTGGACAGATCCCGTGACCGGCAAGGAAATCGCGATTGTCGGTCGCACGCAGGGCACCGCTTTTGTCGATATCTCGGATCCGGTCAATCCGGTGCATCTGGGTTTATTACCGGGACATAATAACAGCAGCTCCTCCTGGCGGGATATGAAGGTTTATAATGATCACGCCTATATCGTCTCGGAAGCGAGTAACCACGGCTTGCAGGTTTTTGATTTGACCCAGCTGCGCACGGCGTCTCCGGGCTCGACCTTTTCAGAAACCGCCCATATGAACGACTTTGGCTCCGCCCATAATATCGCCATCAACGAAGACAGCGGTTATGCCTATATTGTCGGCAGCAACCAGTGCAGCGGCGGTTTGTTTATGGTCAACCTGATCAACCCGGGTTCGCCGTCTTATGCCGGTTGTTTTTCCGCCGACGGTTATACCCATGATACCCAGTGCGTACATTACCAGGGGCCGGATACCGCTTATAGCGGGCGTGAGATCTGTGTCGCCTACAATGAAGATACCATCACCATAGTGGATGTCAGCGATAAAAGTAACCCGGTGCAGATCTCCCGAAGCGGCTACAGCGGTTCGCGCTATACTCACCAGGGCTGGTTTTTAAATAACAGTCAGACCACCTTGATCATGAATGATGAACTCGACGAATCCGGTACCGGCAACAATACCACCTCCTATATCTGGGATGTTACCGATCTGGACAACCCCAGCGAAATAGGGCGCTATATCGGGCCGACCCCAGCGATAGATCATAATCTCTATACCCTGAACAACTATGTGATTGAAACCAATTACCGCGCGGGATTGCGTATCCTGAAAACCGATGATATTGCCAACGGCAATCTCAGCGAAGCGGCCTATTTCGATACCATTCCCGGCTCCGACAGCGCGCAATATTCGGGCACCTGGAGTAATTATCCGTATTTTGCCAGCGGCAATATCGTGTTAAGCGATATCGGCACCGGCTTGTTTATTGTCAAACCGGACTGGGATGCGATTGAAAACGACACGCCGCCTCCGCCGCCACCGATAAGCTATTGTGAAGCCAGCAGCAATAATGCTTCTGAAGAGTGGATTGGCGAAGTGGCGTTTAACGGTACCAGTTATGCGTCGGCAGGTGCTCCTTACAGCGATCATACCGATATTACCGTGTCCCTGAACACAGGCAGCAATACGGTGGAGTTTACCCCGGCGTTTAGCGGTAACAGCTACCGTGAATACTGGCGAGTCTGGATAGACTTTAACGGTGACGGCACTTTTGCCGATAGTGAACAAGTCTTTGATTCCGGCAGTGCCAGCAGAAATGCCGTCAGCGGCACTATGGATATCCCGGCGACTGCCGGCGCCGATACCCGGATGCGGATTGTCATGAGATATACCAGCGCACCTTCTGCATGCGGCAGCTTTAATTACGGCGAGGTGGAAGACTATACCGTGACCTTCACCCCTTAAGGCAATGAAACGGCTTGGTTAATCTGTACAAGACAGCGGTAATAAAAGGGGCAAAGGGAACTGCCCCCTTTATTTGTTGGTACAGATTTTATCTAAAGCCTGGTCAATATAATAAATTCAATGAAGTGCATTAACATGAAAAGACTTGCTGATAACAATAAATCTCAGAATGTAAAATCCTTGCTGTTTTATATGCTGTCGCTTAGCTTATTCTTGCTGGCGGTTAAAGCCGTCGCACAGGAAAAATTACCGGATACGGCCATTGAAAACCCCTTAGTGGCCAAAGCGGTGGCACAACTTGATCAGGCTAACCTGTGGCAAAAGCAGGCAAATGAATTGATCCTCAATGCCAATAAGATCCGTAAGCAGTTGAAAAAGATCCGTGTCAGGGCGGCTAAAAGTACAGACAAGCAAAAGTTTGAGCAAGAAATACAGGGGCTGCTCAGTCAGTTAACACAAGCACAGCAGCAGGGAGCAGAGCTGAGGACTAAAAGCCTGGCATTAAAGCAGCAGGCGAAAACGGATTTTGAACAGGCCTTGTTGCATATCTGGCCGCAGTGGCTGCATAACCGGGAAGCGTTAACCCTGGAAGATAACTTTAACGGCTCCCTTGCCCATAATACCCGGGTAAGGAGTGTCCATAAAAATATGCTTGGTTTTGGCTCCGAGCCGTCAACGAGTACAGCGCAGCCGGATATGTCGTTGCAAGTCCCCGCCTTAGGTAAACAAAATGCACCGGCAGATCTTAATATCTCTTCCTTTCAATTTTCCCGCCATGAACAGTATTTTGCCCATATCGAGGTCCATCCCGGCGGCTCTGGCCAATCAAGCGATGGCAGCCTGGCGGAAAAAGAGCCGGGGACAGGGCAAGCGGCAGCCTCCTCGGTGCCGTTAAATGAGATCCATCAATGGCGCTTGATGATCAGTGATGTCCGGGGCAATCCGGTTGAAGATGTTGAAATTGAAGTGCAGGGACATATGCCCGGGCATGTGCACGGTTTACCCACTAAACCCGCCGTGGTTGAGGAAATTGACTCGGGCATTTACCTGGTAGACGGGCTCAAGTTTCAGATGAAAGGCTGGTGGGTGATGAAGTTTATTTTGCGCCAACCGGGAGCGGATAACAGCCAATCCGCAGATGATTTTTTTACCTTTAATCTGGTGCTGTGATGAAAAATAATCTATCAAATAATTGTGATACCCGGTTAATTTCGGCGTTTTCTCCTTCGTTAACCATGTTTTATATGCTTACTGTGCTGGCGCTATTTGCTGTAATGTTGCCGGCCAACGGCCAGGAGCAAGAACAAAACCAGGTCGTTGATCCTTATCATTTTACCGGGGCGGATATCGAGTTTCTGGCACAATTTTCCCTGAGCCGGCTTAAGCCTTTGCCGGCGGCGCCCGGCAACCGGCTGGCGGATGATCTCAAGGCGGCAAAGCTGGGCAAAAAACTGTTTTTTGATGAAGGCTTAAGCCGGAATAACCAGGTTTCCTGCGGCAGTTGTCATCAGCCGGATTTATATTTTACCGACGGCAAAAAAGTCAGCCAGGGCGCAGGTTTGACTTTTCGCAGTTCACCGACGGTATTGGGGGCGGCTTTTAGTCCCTGGCAGTTCTGGGATGGCCGCAAAGACAGTTTGTGGTCTCAGGCACTGGGCCCGATAGAAGATGTTAATGAGTTTAATACCAGCCGTACTGAATATGTCCATGCGTTATTAACAACCTATTTACCCCTATACCAGCAGGTCTTTGGCTCCTTAGATGAAAAAACATTGCCACAGAAGCTGACGCAGCTGACAGTACCGGCATCTCCGCTGGGCAATGAAGCACAAATCAAACGCTGGCAAGCCTTATCTCCCGCATTACAAACCTGGGTCAACCGGGTGTTTAGTAATGCCGGCAAGGCGATGATGGCCTATCAGCGCAGACTAGAGTTGCCCCGCGCCCGTTTTGATCACTTTGTTGATGCCCTGGTGAGTGAAAAGCAACAGAAAAGCGGTTCAGACACATCCCGCAGCACTGATGAGCAGGCCAAAACTGTGCAGCAATTATTCACGCCGGCCGAGGTCAGGGGGCTGAGGTTATTTGTTGGCAAAGGCAATTGTGCCAGTTGCCATAATGGTCCGCTGTTTACGAATTATGAGTTTCATAATATCGGCGCCCCCGAGCCGCTTGAGGGCAGCGTTGAGCTGGGGCGTTACCAGGGGGTGAAGCTACTGGCACAGGATGAATTTACTTGCCTGTCTGATTTTAGTGATGCCGACAGCAGTGCCTGTGATGAGATGCGTTTTTTGAAAGTCAGCGGGCCAGAGTTGGTGGGGGCGTTAAAGACACCAACGTTGCGCAATATCGCCAAAACCGCTCCTTATATGCAATTTGGCCAGTTTAGCGATCTCAAAGCGGTGATAGCACATTATAATCAGCCGTCTCCGCCGGTTTATAACCGTCAGCTGCATCCCAGCCGGCCGCACTTTGACATTTTACCCTTGAAATTAACCGATGAAGAAAGTGAGGATTTACAGATGTTTCTACACACCCTGACTTCTCCTTTGCCGTCAGGGGATCCCTGGTGGGGACTTGAACCGCTGAGGTTGACCCGGGCACATTAGCTGATTAACTTTCCACCATGCAGGGTAAATCTTAATTTTGTTAATCATATGCAGGTCAAAAATAAGGGGCTAAATCCGGGAAAAAGCTCCCTGATTTAGCCCCATAGTTTCACCGTTAAAAGATCTAGTGACTGGTGAGGGCTTCACCCTTTTTTTGCTGCTGGATTTCCTGCTCCGGCTCTGCCACCCGTAAGGTCAGTACACCGGCAATCAACATGCTGACACCGCCGATAACCAAGGCATAAATGGTTTCCCCGGCAAAAAACTTGCTGACCAGGAAACCTAAGATACTGGCGGCCAGGATCTGCGGCAGAACGATAAAGAAGTTAAATATCCCCATAAACAAGCCCATTTTTTTCGCCGGCAGCGCATTGGATAGCAAGGCATAAGGCAAAGACAAGATCGAGGCCCAGGCAAAACCTACGCCTATCATAGGGGCAATCAGGTAGGTAGGATCTTTAATCAGCACAAAAGAGATAAAGCCGATCCCGCCAAGGAAAAGATTGATCATATGGGCGGTTTTTAAATTAAATAAACGGACCACCACAGGGATGGTTAAAGCGGCGAACACGGCGGAGACATTGTAGGCGGCCATCAGGATGCCGACCCAGTCAGCTCCTTCATTAAAGGCGGCTGAGGTGACATCGCTGGTTCCGTAATGGAAGGAAGTGATAGCGGGTGTCGCCGAAGACCACCAGGCAAAAAACGGGAACCAGGAGAAAAACTGTACCGCCGCCAGTTTTTTCATGGTGGTTGGCATATTAAAGAGATCCACCATCACCTGGGAAAAGCCGTTGCTGTTATTGCCTTTTTTCTCCAGCAATCCGGCAATCAGCTGGAACAGGCCAAAGACCAGCAGGCCGCAGGTAAGCAACATCAGGTTTTTATCCAGTTGTTCAATATTTAAAGCAACCAGTACTGTAGCCACTATCCCGGTTAAGCCCCAGATAACACCCCCCTGGAAAAACTGTTTGGCGCTGCGGCTTGGCTGGTATTCTTCTTGCGGGGCCAGGGCATTTTCTGCTTTTTCAAAAGCGGCCAACTCTTCGGGGGAATATTCCTTGGTGGAATAAACGGTCCAGAGCACGGCGAGCAAAAACAAGGCGCCACCGGCATAAAAGGAAAATCTGACGGAATCCGGGATCACACCGGCCTCGGCGGTATTACTGATATCAAACCAGTTGGTCATCATCCAGGGTAAGGCAGAGGCGACTACGGAGGCTACGCCGATAAAAAAGCTCTGCATGGCATAACCCATGCCCCTTTGTTTGCGCGGCAACATATCGCCGACGAAAGCCCGAAACGGCTCCATGGAAACATTAATCGAGGCATCCATCACCCATAACATACCGGCGGCAATCCACAGCGCAGGGGAGTGGGGCATGATAAACAGGGATAGGCTGGCCAAAATCGCGCCGTAAAGAAAATAGGGACGGCGTCGGCCGAGCTTGCCCCAGGTTCTGTCACTCATATAGCCGATGATCGGCTGGACAAAAAGCCCGGTCAGGGGGGCTGCTACCCAGAGTATGGTCATACTGGAGTAGTCTGCGCCTAAGGTTTGAAAGATCCGGCTGACATTGCTGTTTTGCAAAGCAAAACCAAACTGGATGCCAAAAAAACCGAAGCACATATTCCAGATTTGCCAAAAGGATAACGTGGGTTTTTGCATGTTTATTTCCTGTGTTTTATAACGCTCGAAGCAGGGGATTATTAAGGGTGAATAAGCCCTTGGTTGTTATTTTCGGCCTGCCTGTTGGCATTAATAACATCTGCTCCTTAGCTGATATAAGTTAACATAAGTGGATACAAAAGGAGCATCTGATATTAAGGCATAAAAGATCAGTTTTCTTTTTACTGTGAAAAGCGGCAAAAATATACGTTTTTTACCATACATACGTATGCAATTCATTATGTATTGCTGGCAGCGGCGCTAAGCAGATTAAATTCAAGGTATCAGTTGAGGGCCTTGTATCAACCTTTGCTCCAAAGAGGCGCGGTCAATCAGATAATCGCTGGCACCGCTTTTGCGCCTCAACCGGGTGAAGGAGAGCCATTCGCCATTAACGGGCGCCTTGCCCTTTAACAAGCTGTTATCCAGGGTGTAATGGAACGGTTGTCCGGATGAGGCGCTCAGGGTGAGATGATATTGAATGACGGTATAATCTGCGCCGCGACTGTGGCGGGTGATAACGGCGCGCTTGCTTGTTAATACCTGTGCCTGGATTTTATCGCTGGCTATGATTGCGGACATAGAAAATAAGGCGTCCCATTTAGCCACAATCAGGGCCAGCAGGGCTAATAAAAGCAGGAAACGTAAAGACTTGATTATTGTCATCTCAGGCCTTTCCAGCAGTTTTTACCGGTGCTAAAACCGTTTTATCAGTCCAGGCTTAGGGCGACAAAGCCAGCCATGTCACCCTAATTTATCATAAAGTGCCGGATAGCCGGTAAACTTGCTTTAATAGGTGACGGCTATGCCCCATTTATTGAGTACCCCGACATCCCGGGCGAGCTCATCCCTGACCGTCAGTCGCCATTGCCCCTGGGCGGCACTGCCTGACAGGGCGCCCAGAAGTTCGGGTTCATCCGACATGCGGTAGGACTTGATCAGATCCTGGGCATTGCCGCCGGTATCTTGGTGTAACACTATCTCTGTCCCTGATGGAGACTTGAGTATCAGTGTCAAATCGCCGCGATAGGTGTGGGTAATGTTAACGGAGACTTCAAAGCCGGTGATGTTGGCGGCTACCGGGAAAGTAATTTCTTCATCGATACTGCCCTGATCCGGGATAGGTTTGCTGACCCTGTGCTCCATAAACAGGGTTCTGGGCAGGCTTTGCTCATCTTTGGCGGCAAGCAGAGCCAGTGCCCGCTCGGCATTGATACGGCCAAAGCCGTATTTGCTCGAATGGCCGTTGCCGTCGTATTCACCCGGGCGGTCGTCAATCTTATCCGCCGTTTTTTGCATGATGTCTTTGACTTCGGCGGCAGTTAAATCTTCATTAAAGGAAAGCATCAGCCCGGCGAGACCGGCTGCCAGCGGGGTAGAGCTGGAAGTGCCGCCGAAGGAGAAGGTGAAATCCCCGGCCTGATAACCTTTTTGTCCGAGCCGGTCGGTGGTGACGATCCTTTTGCCGGGACTGCCGCTGGAGGGGGCGCACACAGAGAGTTTGGGGCCAAAATTACTGTAATCGGACTTTTGATCCAGGCTGTTGGAGGCGGCCACCGCCAATACGTCCGGGTGTAGGGCAAACCCCTGGTGCGATACCCTGCCGTCTTTGATGCCGTCCAGGGGACGGTTTTCATTGCCGGCGGCAAAGAGGATGACACAGCCTTTTTTATTGCGCCGCCCTTCGGTAGCGGCCTTATGGATAATGCCTTTCATGCGGATGGATAAGGGGAAATTCCAGCTCGCCGCCGCCCAGCTGCAGCTGATCACATCGGCATGGTGATCTATGGCGTGCTGGAACAGGGCTTCGACACTGTCGTCGGATAACCAGCCGGAGGTGCGTACCGGCATCAGGGCGCAAAGGGGGGCAAGGCCGACCACACCGCTGCCGTTTTCTTCGGCGACGGCGATCCCGGCGCAGGCAGTGCCGTGGTTGTCGTCCCTTTTCACCGGGCGGGGACTGGTATCATTATCGCCAAAATCTTTGGGGGAGACGATTTTTCCGGTGCCGCTTAAATCCGGGTGGTTAAGATCAAAACCGTCATCCATTACACATATGCTGATATCCCGGCTGCCGCGGGTAAATTCCCAGGCGGGTTCGGCCTTGACGTCCGCTCCCGAGCGCAGGCCGGGACCGCCGCTGTTGCTCAGGTGCCATTGCTGGGCATAGAGACTGTCAATCGGCTGGTGCTTTAAGGCCACTTCAAAGGCGAGATCTGCTTCGGCAGTTTCCACTTCATCCCGCGTCTCTAGCGCTGCAGCAATTTTCAGGGGATTCATGGTCGAGGCCTGGGTTAAGGAAACGCTGTAGGTGCGGGGCAGGTAGTCCAGAGCCTGCACGAATTCCAGGCCATAGTCGGCGAGGATTTTTTCCTGGTTATGGTTATCGACCCCGGGTTTAAATTGTACCGTTAATTTACCTGTGGGCACAACCGGGGTTGCCTTATCATCATCCAGACTGTAAACATGGCTGATCACCTCGCTTTCTTCGGCATGGCGCAACGAATCCATGGTGTGTTCGAGCTCTTTACTGTCGCTGAGGGAGAAGACATCCATCCTTGCCGGCTCAACCGCCGATATATGGCAGGAATGTACATTGGGCTGGCGCAATACCGCATTGAGCTCTTGCTCGGTTGTGGCGGCCCCCTGTTTTAAACGTACTGCAAATTGATCGTCGACTTTTTTCAGGGTGATCTCTTTATTACCTCTTTTTAATTTCATGGTACTCATGGTTGCTGTTCCTAGTAAGTCATGGCTGATTTATCCGTACGGTGACGACAACTTGTGATCAGCGGGATGTCGGGAGGATAAAATAAAGACTAGTAGAGAAGTACAGGACTGCCATAAAAATCTAATGATATTGACAGCTTAAGAATGTATTGCTTTCGGGGGGAGAAGCATATTTCAGCGGTGATAACGCCAGGGAGAGAGAATGACTGCCCCGACGCTAATGACAAAGCCTATCCGGGATCATAGCGCCTGGTTTTTATCCTGCGCTAAATCCAGCTGCTCTGTGTAGGCGAACAGCGAAGGGGCGCCGCCGGTATGCCAGAAAAGCACTTGTTCACCCTGGGAGATTTCTCCGCTTCTGATCATATCGATTAATCCCGCCATGGCACGGCCGGTATAGACAGGATCTAATAATATGCCTTCAAGTTGTGCGGTCATGGCGATGGCTTCATTTTCCGGCGCGCCGACAACACCGTAACCCTGTCCCAGATAATTGGGGTTGAGGATCAGTTCTTGAGGTGAAAAGGTTTCAGTGCTGCCTGCCATGATTGCCGTTTTTCTTGTCAGTTCGAGAATTTGGGCATCAAAAGGCAAGTCTGCGTTTTCATCTTTGTCGATATTAATACCGATGAGTTCAAATGCCTGATTAAAGAACCGTTTGCCGAGCATTAAGCCGGCATGGGTACCGCCTGAGCTGGAAGCAAAAATCAACCGGGAAAAAGCCAGTCCCGGGGATTGTTCCGCCAGCTCCTTAACCGCATCAACAAAAGCCAGTGCTCCCAACTCGTTGGAACCGCCATAGGGCACTATATAGGGCTTTTTGCCCTCGGCCTGCAAGCGTTGATAAAGGGCGGGAATATCTTCTCCCTTGCGGTTTTCTCCGGCCCAGTGAATATCGCAGCCGAAAAGGTTATCGAGCAGCAGATTGCCTTGAGCCTTATCCGGCTGCTCGCCCCCTAAGATCAAATGGCACTCAAGGTTTAATTGCGCTGCCGCCGCAGCTGTTTGCCGGCAATGGTTCGATTGGGCGGCTCCGGCGGTGATGATGGTATCGCAACCCTTGGCCAGGGCATCGCCGAGAATATACTCGAGCTTGCGGGTTTTATTGCCGCCGAAGGCCAGGCCGGTCATATCATCGCGCTTCATCCATATTTCGCATCCCAGCGCCTGGCTCAACCGGGAAAGTTTGACTAACGGGGTAGGGAAAAACCCCAGGTCGACTTTGGAAAATTGTTGATAGTCCATAACCATTAACCTTTTTATATTGTTGTTAAATTATTACCTGAAGCTGACGCTTTGTCGGCTATTTATTTGAGATAAACGGATGAAGTGCCTGCTTAATTTGGTTGTCAGCTCAGGCGGTCTGTTAAAGCTAAAGCCGGCTCCAAATACCTTGGTTATCATGCCTGCTGCGGCTGGTTATTGCAATTTTATCCTATACTCAAACACAAAGTGTGTTTGGCCTTACTCGCTAAATGGTTAACTCATTAGCGAATAAGGAAGGTTGTAATGTATACGTGCTCCCTGACTGACAAGAAAAACCGTTATCTGTGGTTTTTATTACTTCTCACTGTATTACTTGCGGTTAACTTCCTTACTCTTGCTGACGAAACCTCCCCTGAGCTGGAAACCATTACCATTACCGCACAAAAGCGTCAGCAAACACTGCAAGAAGTCCCGGTTGCGGTCAGCAATTTTTGGGGGGAAGAGCTTGGCCGGTTCAGGGTTTTTGATGCCCTTGAACTGACGTATCTTACCCCGGGCTTTTCTGCCGGGGAATTTAATGTCGGTCAGCCGCAGTTTTTTATACGGGGTATAGGATCAAACGAAGACGGCGCCGGCGGCGATAATGCCGTAGTGGTGAATGCCGACGGCGTGCCTGTGGGCAGGGCCGCGGGATCTCTGTTTGATTTTTATGATCTCGAACGCATAGAAGTGCTGAGGGGACCGCAAGGCTCCCTGTATGGTAAAAATGCCACCGGGGGCGTGATCAATGTTATCTCGGCCTTACCGGAAGAAGAAAGCCGCAAAGATGTGCAACTGGCGCTGGGCAATGACGGCATTTTAGCCTTGAACTGTTATTGGGGCGGAGCCCTTGACGATGAAGGGCAATATCTGGGCAGTTTATCCCTGTTCCACCGCCAACGTGACGGCGTGGTCAACAGCGGTTATGGTCATGAGCAGTCGGATATTAATGACAGCGGCATCAAGGGGCAACTCTACCTCCCGCATTCTCCTTATCACTGGCGCCTGATCGGGGAATACAGCTGGTTAAGAAGAGAAGGGGCAGGCCGCCACGCCGTTGAAGGCGCAATCGGTGCGGCAATCGAGCAAACTTCCCTTAAGGCGGCGCACAGTCCCTATTATAACTTGTCTGGTTATGACGGCTTTCAAAACCGGGATACTTATGCCCTGACGCTGCAATTCGATAATACTTTGTCCTGGGGGGATCTTCATGGGGTTAGCGGCTATCGTAAAACAGACATGGCCTCTTCCATAGACCAACAGGGCTTAAGTGAACAGGAAGGGTTATTGGCTGCCGTGTTTGGCAGGCCTGTGGCGGGCACCAATGATGTCAGGGAAAAAAGCTGGCAGTTTAGCCAGGAGTTGCGGCTGAGTCTTGAGCGGGAAAGCTGGTTTTTTCTTGCCGGGCTTTTTTATTTCCATGAGGATATCGAGCGCCTTGAAACTTTTAATTTTAATCCCGACAGTTTCTCTTTCCAGGACAATGTCACCAATAGCTTTGCTTTGTTTTCAGAAACAACTTTTTCCGTTAGTAAGGCGTTGTCGTTAACGGTGGGCGGGCGCTTTAGCCGGGATAAAAAACATATTCATCAGTCCTCAATTCCCGGGTTGTTGATCATTAGTACGCAATACCGCGAAAAAGCGGAAAAGTCCTGGGGAAAATTTACCCCGAGAATGATCATCGACTACTGGCCCAATCCGGGTTTGCATACTTATTTCAGTGTTTCCACCGGTTACAAGTCCGGTGGCTATCAGGGCCAGGCACCAAATGCCATGGCGGCCCGTACCCCTTTTGATGAAGAGAATGTCCTGGCATATGAGTTGGGTTTTAAGTGGCACAGCCCGGGCGGGGATGCCCGTCTTTATGCCGCTTTTTTTCATATGGCTTATGATGATTTGCAGGTATTACAGTTAGTGGATGATCCAAACGATCCTAATGATATCGGCGTTATCGTTACCGAAAATGCTGCCGATGCTATCAGTAAAGGCCTTGAGCTGGAATGGCAATTGATGCTGGCAGATCATTGGCAATTGCGGGGGAACTACGGTTATTTAGATGCCAGCTTTGAGGAATTTATCAGTACCCAGGGAAACTTTGCCGATAATAGGTTACGTAATTCCCCCAAACATGCCGCAGCGCTGTCTTTAACTTATCAGCGTATGTTAAGCAGCGGCGCTGAGCTGAATATCAGTTATAGCCACAGTTATAGCGAGATCCGCTATCAGGATCCCGCCAATATAAAGGTGAGTGCGGTGCCTGCGTTTGACCTGGCTAATCTCGATGTCAGCTACCATGAGCCCGACAGCCGCTGGGTTTTGGGGTTTTGGATCGATAATATCTGGGATGAAAGCTATTTTATCCATGGTTTTCCTACACTTGGCGGCGGCATACTAACCCCGGCGCCGGATCGTAACGCCGGGCTCAGTGTCCGTTATCAATTTTAACGGATACATGTTCCCGGGGCACACAAGCAATATTTTCCCCAAAAGCTTGTCAATGACTGTCGTTAAGGCTTTGCTTGGCTAAACTCTTTAAAAGCAACAACAAGTATATTCATGGCTAGCAGGGAGAGAGTAATGGAACAATTTATGCTGATCTATAAAGGGGGTGATGCCAACTGGATGGCAAAGGCATCCGGGCAGGAAATTGCCGCATCAAAAGCTGAGTGGCAAGCCTGGGTGGCGGCATTGCAGGAAAACGAGCAGCTGGTGTCATTAGGCGCGCCGTTGATTTTTAGCGGTTTTACGGTGGCAGGGGACGGGGTTGTTAATGATCTTTCTGCAACCCAAGTCTCTGAGCTGGTGACAGGTTATTCTTTTATCAAAGCCGACAATATGGATGAAGCCGTCAGCTGGGCGAAAAAAAGCCCCTATTTCAGGTACCCTGAGTCTTCGGTTGAAGTCCGCCAGGTGACGAAAATGGATAGCAGTGACAGTGCAAGCAAGGTTTAGGCGGGAGCCTTAACCTGTTACCGCTTTATCTGTGGCATCATATTTTACTGCCGAGATCTGGGGGAAAGTTTGGTTTCTGCCGGCCTGTTTTGCCTGGTACAGGTATTTATCGGCGATGCTGATGGCTTCCTGGATGCTTTGTTCGGGCTTTAATTCACTGATCCCCATGCTTAAGGTTACTTCGATCAGCTGCTCTTGATAGCACATTTGCTGCTGCTCCAGTGCCAGGTGAAGTTTGGCGGCAAAATCCTGGGCGTGGCTGAGATTGGTTTGCGGTAAAATAAACAGGAATTCTTCACCGCCCCAGCGGGCGATGGTGTCTTGCCCGCGGCTGCAGTGTTTGAACAACTTGGCCAGCTCCACCAGGACGTAATCGCCGGCGCTGTGACCAAAACTGTCATTGATTTTTTTAAAATAGTCGACATCGCAAATAATAATGGCCAGGGTTTCGGCATTGCGTGCCAGGCGTAATTGTTCATGCTCTAAGGTATTGGTGGCATCGCGCCGGTTGGAAAGCTGGGTCAGGGGATCTAACCGGGACAATAATTCATATTTGCGGCTTAATTCCAACGTATGCAGATAGGAACTTTCCCTGGCATATTCGTAATAGGCAGACAAGGCGCTGACGGTAATGAAAGAATAAAGTAAGCGTAATTTAAATTCCAGCGGATAGCTGGTAGCGAGCAGGGCTTCATTGGGATAAAACATCAGCAGGGAAATAAAAGCAATAAATGCTGAAATAACCACTATGCCCCTGATCAGGCCATTGATAAACAGGGCAATGGAAGGCAGGATAAAGATCCACAAAGGACCGGTATTATCGACCCCACCGGAATACACCAGGTACGACATCAGAATAAAATTGGAATATAAGATGATGGCCAGAGATAATTTGATGGTTTTGGTGACTTTATATATATAAAAACATAAGAAATAAACGATATGGGAAACCAGCAGGGTCAGGGCCAGTAGATAATTATTATTAAATAATGCATTAACAGCTAAAACCCCGGTCACCAGCATGCCGACAAAGGAGAAAAAATAGATGATGGTGATCTGGCTGTTGATATCATTATACCTTTGTTCATCGAGTCCGGAACGAAAGTATGATCTCAACCACTTTTTAACTTTAATCATTAACAAATAACCTTAGATTTTGTCAGTAAAGTAACTTTCCGAACCGAATAAAGCCAAATATCAAGCATGAATTGCTTAATTTCTCTCTTCAGAGTAAGCCGTTATTCCTTCATTTATCCTATCTTGTTAACTCTTTTTGTCCTTTTTCCCTCCTCGGCAGGGGAGCAAATAAAACTTACCTTTATCAAAAACATTAGCACAAGCGATCGCTTTAATGGAGCGGGCCGCTTTGAAAATGGATAAAAATTCATCTGCCACAGCCGATAAAAGCTTCTCAGCTTCTCCGGGAAAATAGCAGAAAGCAGGTGAGAGAATAAAAAAAGCATCAATATCAAATTGATAGATTTTTTTTATGGTTAGCCGAGGGGGTTGATTTTAGGCTCTGTGGGATTGAGATCATTATTTTCTAAAAAACATCTTTCTTGTGCTAAAAGGCATAAGTTAATGAGGCGGTAAAGGTGCGGCCAAAAATTGACCTGGCATAAAAATTATCAGCAATTTCCAGCTGGTTAAACTGGCTCTGGTCTCTGGGGTTGCCTTCTGACAGCCCGATTTGTTTCGTAAGGTTGGTACCTTTTAGCATTAAGGTGATGTTGTCGTTTAAGAAAAAAGACATGCCGGCGGCTAAAGTCCCATAAGCGGGTAGTTTACTGATATTGGCGGCATTGCCAAAGCGATCCCCCAGGTAATGATAAGTGAAAAACAGCTCGCTATTGCCAAAATAGAAGGTTGGCGTCAGTCTTATTTGCTCGTTGGCGATGCGGTTGATTTGGTTGCCGTCAACTTCTATGCCGTCAATCAAGCCCTGTGCCCCGGTATATTCTGCGTCCTGGATAACGCCGGTCATTGCCAGGCTAAACCAGGGGCGGGGAGTCCAGCTCGCTTCGAATTCCAGTCCCCAGGTCCGGGTATCAAATTCTATGCTTTTAAAAACATCCCGGCCGTTTTCAGTGACGGTGACATTGATGGCCTGCGGGGTGAACTCGGTATTGTACAGGGTCAGCGAGGTGGCAAAGCTTTTTCTGGCGTAGCGCAAACCGATTTCGAAGAAATTGAGTTCGGTTTTAGACTCTTTCTGGGCCTGGGAAACATCCCGGCCGCGGGCGGCATTAATCACTTCGCCGAGCAAATCCGAGCGAAACATAAAAGTATCGGTATAACGGCTATAGAGGGCGAGGTGATCATTCACATGGTAATTTGCCCCGACGGACCAGCCGATGTCGTTTTCATGTCTCGGGCTGAGGGTAAAGCGCTCATCTGTACGCCAGGCCCGAACACTGTCATCTGCCAGTATGTCGACATCATTATAGGGTGGGGGGATATGCTGATCGGCTTCACTGAGCCAGGCGCGGGTTTTTACGGTTAAATCTTCATAGCGGACGCCAAAGTCCATTCTGAAGTTCTCCGTCAGCTGGTATTCATCGAGCAGATATACACTCAGGGAGTCGAGCTTGGCATCGCCAAGGGAAAATTCGCTAAAAAAATCGCTGAATCCCTCCCGGGTGTAATGCCCGATGATCTCTTCATTGGCGTTTAAGGCAACCACATCGAGTTTACGGGCATTGTCGGTTAATTCTGCCAGATACTTATGCTGATCCCGGTATAATTTATCGTAGTCCGCCGTAAGGTAAACACTGCCCAGGGTCAGGATATTATCCTGGCTTTGATAGCGGACAGTAAAGTTATTGACCACCTGGCTCAGGTGATAGCCGAAATGGCGGTAGCTCAGCTCCTGGGTCAGGCCGTTGCGGTTTAAGAGCGACATTTGCTTATCCGGGATTAACTCGCCGCTGCCGGCATAGGCATATTGCACCGCAACGGCTCCCGGGAAGGCGGTAAACATAGTGTCGGCAATACCGCCGTCGCCATATAAACGCTGCGCTGCCTCCTGGATTTGGTTATTACCGTTGGGATAAACGGCATTGCCGTCCCCCTTGTAATGCATAACCCTGAGTTGGTTATTTATGCTCCAGCGCCGGTTGCTAAAGTTTTTACTGATATCCAGACCAAAGATATTGGCCCGGGTATGGATACCATCTTCCAGGTCATGGCTGATAAGGCCGTCGGGACTGACAAGGTTTACCTGCTTGGCATCCAGGCTGGCTAAACTGCCTTTGAGGGCATTTACCCCGCCGGTTATGGCCCGGGGATCTTTCATATGGGTCATCGGCGTTGGCAGGTAAAAGGCATTTTTATCGTTAACATGATGATAGCTCAGGATAATTTCGCCATCGGCAGCGTTATCAGTGAATAGTTGCCGGGAGAGGTTGAGCCTGAATTGTCCGCCGCTGTCGGCGGTAAAGCCCCGGTCGCGCAGGCCGTCCTGGCGGCGATAAAAACCGCCCAGGGCAAACAGCCAGTTATCCGTCAACGGCCCTGAATAATAGCCGTCAAACCGCCGGGTATGATGATCGCTGAGCCTCAGTGCGCTCTGGCCTTGCCCGGTTTTACTGCCTTTTCTGGTGATATAGTTCACCACAGCAGAAGGGCCGCGGGAGGAAATAATGCCGGCAGTGCCGCCGCGTACCACTTCGACTTTTTCGGTCATGAAATCAATTTTGCCTAACGAGCCGTTAAAGATATCGCTGTAGGCATGCATCACGCCGTCGTTGTGCATGCCTATCATACGGTTGGAATCCCCCCAGGTGCCGCGGGCGGAAAAATTGCTATGCACTTCACCGGCACTGTCTTCGGTGAAAAAGCCCGGTACCACTTCCAGCAAATCCGCAGTGCTTTGCGGTTGCAGCGCGATAAGTTCGTTAAAGGAGATGGTGGTGATGGCGATGGAAGAGTCCAGCTTTTTCTGGGCGGGGCCGGCGATGCCGGTAGAAAACTGAATACTGATCAAGTCTTCAAGGCTGAGCTGGTATAAGGCTTCTAAGTTGCTTTTTGGCTCTTGCTCGGGGGACTGAGCTGCCGCCTGGATAAATACTGGCGATAAACAAGTAATAAACACCAGTGTTATGATAAGCCTGGCATCAGTGAGGGGGCGTTTCAGGGTCAAATACCGGGTTAAGCACTTCATTTTTCCGCCTGAGGGATAAATATGCCTCTATCAAGAATAGCGCTTTTTTAACGGATATGAGTGTGCTGTAGGGAAGGAATGCAACCGGGCAGCTATTCCCGGTTGCTTGCTCTTTTGTTAAATAAACTAGATAAACCGCCAGGATGAAAAAGCTGGCGGCTTTTTTGCGCACTTGTAGTTAAGTACGGCGGTCGCTGACGTTAGCAGCTATAGCACTATTTACAGATGCGGGCGTCATCATACCAGGCGCCGGCCTGACAGCTGGTGCCGTCGGCGCAATGCTCATCCGTCTGGCAATAGCATTCTCCCCGGGCATTACACTCAGGGCTGAAGTAGTTATCCAGGGAGTCTTCGCCGGTAATACGTTGCCAGAACGGGTTGGTAAAGATGTTTTGCGGATCCATCTCGTTCTTAAAGGCCATAAACTCGTCCCATTTTTCATATTTCGCCGGGGCATTTTCAAATATTGCCACCGAGTTTTTACCCCAATGGGGTCTGGCGCCATATTTACGGATGGACATCTGCTCGATTTCCAGGTTGACAAAATAGTTCTTCGGCACCGCATTACCTTCCTGACGCAGGGTATATTCTATGCCTAGATAGGCGGTATCACGTCCGGCGCTCATGCCCAGGTAGCTCGGCGATGCCTTGCCGAAGCGGAAATAAATGCCGTTTAACGGGAAGCAAGTAGTGGGGTGGGCGGCGAGGATTTCACGCACGTCCATGATCCAGTTGGGCAATTCTTCCAAAGGAATGGCCACTTCCTGCAAGGCAATCGGCAGCTTATCCCAGACACAGGAATCGGGATCTTTACATTCAAAGTACTGCATTTGATCCGAATGGCCAATCGGATAATCCACCACCTTACCGGTATCAAGGTCGCGGTAATAAGACTCATCCCGTGCGCCGTATCTGACTTTGGCGGCCAGGCATTGCAGGCCGGATCCCGGGAATTCATGCAGGGCGTCAAACAATAAACCGAAAAAGAACTCCTGGGTATCGCTGACATCTGCCTGGGCATTGTAGGCATTGCCTTCGCTTTCCAGCGGCATAGGGTTATAAAGGGTGGTGGTATAGCGGCCTATTCCCGGGAACCAGGCGATATTGGCGCTATAATTGTCGCGGGCAACATCTAGGATAATATCTTCAAGGCCGGTATCGTCCCTGTAGCCTTTAACATCCGCCAGTACTTTAAACGCGGGTTCGAGCTGCAGGGTAACCTCCACCACGACCCCTAGTACCCCGAGATTGACCCGGGCAGCATTAAGGGCTTCGCCGGTAAGTACCTTAACTTCCCCTAAGCCGTTCACTATGGTCATGGAGGTGACGTAATCGGCAATCATATTGCTGGGCTTGGCCAGGGTAGAGCCATGGGTGCCGCTGCCGAGCATGCCGCCTATGGTAAAGATATTGAGCTCAGTGACCATATTGACCGCCAGCTCCTGGCTGCGCAGGAAATCATTGAGATCGTTAAAACGCATCCCTGCTTCTACCGAAACTGTTTTCGCCTCGGCGTCAAAGGCGAGGATATGGTTCATATTCTCCAGGGTGATCTGTACCTGGCCGTTGGCGGTACAGGCGGCGTCTATCTGGCTGGCGAACTTACGGTTGCCTGTCATGACGGTCTGGCCGTTGGCGATGGCGTCCTGGACAATCTGCTGGACTTCTTCAACAGAACTCGGGGTGTGGATCACGGCCGGATGGCACTCATAGGTATTTTGATAGTTCGACAGGGTTTCTCCCGGGTTTTCGGTTGAATAAAGGCCAAACGACAGTCCGGCAACGGCGCTAAGCGCCAAAAATGCGATAAAGAGTTTTATCATTTTCATTGCTCCCCTCCATGGGTGATTAATGGTGTTTACTGTTAAGGTGTAGTGATTCTGGTTTCGCTTAAGCAAATTTGGGCAACACATAGGTGGTTAACACCTCCTGTACCTGCCGGCTATGACAAGCAAGCTTGTCATTAAAATGGCTGTTGAGATCTGCTTTATAAGCCAATGGCGGACGCGGGCCGATTTCAGGCACCCATAAGGCATGATTTGTGGTGGCAAAATCGAGCTTGGCGCTGCCCAGGATACAGACAGGTCCCTGGCTTAAGTTTTTCGCATCAAACAGCCAGAATTCCTTGCCGGTAAACTGGCCGTTGCTGGGCTCCTTCCTGACCACGGCGGTAAAAATATACCCGTCATCCTGGGCGGTGGAGTTTTTCCGCGCCATAAATTGCGGGGTGCGCATCACACAGTCTTCAGGAAACTGGTAACTGTCGCTGATAGTCATAGCGCTGCAATCCATATGGATCAGCGCCGAGGGCTGAGCACTTTGCGGTAAAGTTTCGTTTTGGTAATAACGGCCCGGATAATCATCATAAGCCCTGGCTACCCTTTTAACCAGGTGTTCGGGGCGATAACCTACGGCGGCCCAGTAGATATGCTCAAAGGTTTCCGGGAACTGGAAATGGCCACGGTAGGCGGGGTCGTTCATATCCCAGCACAGGCTTTGGTCGCGGATGACGTCAAAGTCGCCTTTAATTTCTTCACTTGAGACCGCATTTACCCGGATGCGTGCCCGCACCAGGCCACCGACATCCACCGGTGCTGCCGGGTAACCGGCAATTTCCGACTCCACCCGGCCGCCGAAATACAGGGACTCCCAGTCGAACTGAGGCTCTGATTTATCCATGGCGCCCAGGTACTGGCCATAAAGGGTAATGATGTCGCCGTCATCATTGTAGTTGCACATGATATCCGAGGTATCAAAGTCCAGCTCCAGGTAATCGGCGAACACCATACTCTGGCCAAAATGCAGGTCGGCTTTGCGGATTATCCATACCGGGGTACGGTGTTTTTGCGCCGTGACCGTGCGTATACCCATGATGCGGGCATTTTCTACCCGGGCAGCGGTTTCAAAAATCAAAATATGGTTACGCGTAACGCTTAGCGAGTGGGAAGTTGCTGTAATATAGGCACTTTTTCCATTGCGGCCGATAACCTGCCAGCTGTCGAACGGGCCGGATAAATCCCAGCGGATCAGGCGGATAAAGCCGTTTTTCAGTCCGGACTCCCCCATATTGCCGCCATAGTTGATGGTAAAACATTCTTCTGAGTCGAGATCAAAGTAAGGATGTCCCGTGGTCCTTATCTGGGGGAAAAGCCACTTGTCCGGCGCCAGTAAATCGGCAAAAGGCGGCAGGCTGGAATGCCATTCCCAGGGCTCGCCTATGGGGGTTACCAGCTCCAGGGTGGTTGCGTCGAACTCAAACGGCATACCGCCTTCATAACTGAGGGCAAAACGGTTATTGCCCATATAATTGGGGGCGGTATTGCAGTAATTCATAAAGCCGAGGTTCATACTGAAATAGACGGTACCGCCGAGCAGGGCAAACTTGTCAAACGGGGCGGTCACATGCTCCTGCATGATGGCAGACGGGGTATTGATCATCTTGCGGGTAAAAGCCGCTGTTTCGGCAGAGAAGTCGACCCGGGTCAGGGCGCCCCTGCCGTTGGGGGTGAGCTGGTTTTCCTCCAGGGAAATGCCTTCGGTCATAAAGACATGGCCGAAAATATCCTGCGGCAATTGTCCGGATAATACCGTCAGTTCATCACTGGACTGCGTTAAACTGCCGTGCATAATACTGGTGGGAAAACTTGAGGCGGCCAGCTGAGATTGTTCATGGCCAAAACTCACCATGGGCAGGGCGGAGAGCACACCCGCCGTTTTAATAAAACGTCTTCGATCCATCTTGAAGTCCTATTTGGCTTTTAAAATAAATGATTAAAACTATGCCACTCAGGAAGGTAAATGCGGATCAGCAAAAGGCCGGCGCACGTTATTCTTCCATGAGTAACGGTGACCAAAACAGGAATAAATCGGGGATCTCACTTTACGGGCAAGCAAACAGAATCGGCTATCAAGTAAGCTTAATTGCGACATGCCAATGAATAAACCACCTTTAACCGGGTCGACGACTTTCCTTAGCCGTGTATATGCCTTTTGGTGATTTGACTTGTTAGCATGGCAAATACCGACTCCGTCCGATATTTATTCCATGAGGCTAAGGTACTGTAAAAAACTCGCAGATTCAAGGGTTAAAAAATAAACACTTAAGTTAATTTTATGATATATCTATAAAAATGAGTGCCGGGTGGCACTCTACATCACTATTTTTTCGTTATGCAGATAATTGAGGGAACAAATATGCTGCGTCTATTACTGGTTTTTTGTTTAAGTTTTTTACCCCTGTCAAGCTGGTCAACCAATCTGGATGATATCCGAGCCCATGAGCCCAGCTCACGGGTCACCTGGGCCGAACAGTGGTTTTATAATGTTGCTGCACCGGGAATCGGTTATTTTAAAATTAGTTTTCAAACCTATATTGCTCCGGATTCTGTTGACGGGCAGGAAAAGGCCTATATGCACCTGGCCTTTACGCCGCTTCAGGGAGCAACGGTAAAATATGATCTCTTTTATGATGAGGTTATCCTGGAGCATCCGAGCAAGGCTGATGCCTTTTATTATGAGGTGCCGGGCATTATTGTTGCCGATGAAGAGCAGATCAGCGTCACCCATGAGGATTTTACCTTTTCTCTGGCCTGGGACGGCCCCCATACCCGTTACTGGGGGGGATTAAACCCGGGACAAACACCTTTTGGCATTATTCCTGAGTTGCCTGGTGTCGGCGGGAAATGGTTCCTGTATACGGTCACCACGCCTGTGCAATACAGTTTTGACGACGGTGTGCAAGGGTGGAGCGGCCCGGGTTATGCCCAGGTAGACAAGGGCTGGTACGATAAGGAGTCCAGCGCCGGTATGATGTATACCATGGGCTTGTCCGACGAAGTCGCTTTTATGTTTACCGGTGCGGTTTTCGGCGATAGCAGTGTTGAGATGTGGGCGGGCCGTTATGTGTCAGATAATTACGACTTGGTGTTTTACCCTGCGTTTAAAGGTCTTTCGGTAAAACGGGAAATAGATGCCTGCGCCGGAGAGTTACATGTTGAGCTGAACAAAATCGGTAAAAAACTCGTGCTTGATGCCAGGGCGGCGCCGGAAAGTTTTTATCTGCTGAATTTTCCTTCGGTGATTATTTTTGGCGGCGAACAAAACTATATGAAATCGATGAAGGCAGAAGTGGACTTTAACCTTTATCATTTGGGTGAATTAAAAGAGACCATACATTTGCCGCAGGCGCTGCTGGAATTTAGCGGCCCCTTTGCCTGCAGTGAGTTGCCGGACTAACTTCCCAATCAAAGGCCTGGCTGCGTGCTTAGAGCGGGCACGCAGCCCTACAGCCTTATGCTGCTAATTACTTGTTTTCACGGCATGTTCTGACTTAGTATAAACGTCAATTTATTTATCACTTGCGCTAAGTTAAGGAAAATTACATGCGGCCTTTGCTCTTGCTGATCAGCCTGTTCTCCCTGGTGATTTCAACCTTTGCCATTTTTGAAGTAAATGCCAAAGCCCGCGGAAAATATCCCGCCAGTATCGTCGAACTGACCATACCTTCACATGGTAAGCGCATGTCCGGCCTGGCTTATTTGGCCGAAGGGGCGGGGCCGCATCCTACGATTTTGCTACTGCACGGCTATCCCGGCAATGAGAAGAACCTGGATGTGGCCCAGGCGATGCGCCGTGAAGGCTGGAATGTGATCTTTTTCCATTACCGCGGAGCCTGGGGCAGCGAGGGGGAGTTCTCCTTTCGTGGTGCCGAGCAGGATGTCCAGCAGGTTTTGGCTTATTTAAGGCAGGAGAAAAATGCCGCCAGTTTGCGGATAAATGCGGACAAAATCTCCCTGGTTGGTCACAGCATGGGCGGGCATATGGCCATTGCCGGTATATTGGATAATCCGGCGGTAAAATGCTCGCTCTCTTATGACGGCGCTAATCTCGGGGCCGACGGCCTGGGCTTTTTTAAAGAAAAACAAAGTGCAGAGCTCTGGCGCAGTTACAGTGATAGCTTGTTTATGCTGTCTGGCTGGTCGGGAGCCAAGGCCGAGGCGGAAATCAGGCAATATGGCCCTGAGCTGGACTTGGTTAAACGCATTGACAAAATTAACGGCCGCCCGGTGATGCTCATTGCCGCCAATACCGAAGTGATCCCCATGGCTCAGCATATCAAGCCGTTATTGGCGGCATTAAAAGGGACTAACAATAGCCGGGTATCCTATCAATTGATTGAAGACGATCACAGTTTTTCCTCCTCCCGCGATCAATTGATAGCGGTCAGTGCGAGCTTTTTAAATGGCCAATGCCGCTAAGGCTGGATGACAAACATAGGGATGCAAAGGTATGTTGATGAAACTGAATCAATGGCAGCAACAGGGCAGATATTTTCAATACCGGGGGCATAATATCTTCTACCGGGATGAGGGAGAAGGTGAGGTACTGGTATTAATTCACGGCTTTCCCACCGCTTGTTGGGACTGGCATAAACTCTGGCCCGAGTTAATTAAACGTTACCGGGTGGTGTGCCTGGACATGATAGGTTTTGGCTTTTCCGATAAACCCCGGGATTATAACTACAGTATTTTTGACCAGGCGGATCTGCATCAGGCTTTATGGGCTTATTTGGGCATTAGCCGTTTCCACTTGATGGCACATGATTATGGCGATACCGTGGCCCAGGAATTACTGGCAAGATTCCAGGATGGACAGGTCAGTAAAACACCCGATGAAAACGGTTATGTTATCAACAGCCTTTGTTTGCTTAACGGTGGCTTGTTCCCTGAAACCCACCGGCCGTTATTGTTGCAAAAGCTGCTGCTTAGTCCGATAGGAAAAGTGATCAGTTATCTGTCAAATGAGCGAACGTTACGCAAAAAACTTAATGGGATTTTAGCGCCGGATAAACAAATGTCGGATGATGAGTGGCAGGATTTTTGGACATTAATGAAACATAACCGGGGATTGGCTATCAGTCATAAACTTATCCGTTACATGTCCGAACGCAAAATAAATCGTGAGCGCTGGGTTGGGGCATTAGTGAATGCCAGGGTGCCAATTCGGCTGATAAATGGCAGTTTAGATCCGATATCCGGCGCGCACATGGTAACGCGTTACTGTGAGCTGATGCCGGAAACTGCCTGCGATGTCGTGGCCCTTGGGCAAGTGGGGCATTATCCCCAGGTAGAAGACCCTGAGGCGGTATTAACGGCTTATCTGGCTTTTCGTTGTGCACTGACCGGCAGAGAAAATCTCATGAAAGCCAAGTGTGAGCTTAACTGAGACGCAAAGTTTGTGTCATTTATTATGGTGTTAATTTGATATTCACCGGTAAGGCGTTACTTTCCAGTATCGATAAAGGTGCTATTGTCGACAAACAAGAGTCTGATAAACATACACTAAATAAACAATAAAGCCTGGAGCGGCTATTCAGGCAATTATATGAAACGCAGAAGGCTAAGGTTTTCGGTTTTTTTGGCAATTCATGCTATCAGCTGAGATCATTCCGGTCACGGGCGATAACCACTTCGCCAGCCATAAAGCCGAGTCCCTGGTTTAAGCTGGCAGCAGTATAACCTTGCCAGGTGCCTCTGATAATGCGGTTGCCGCCGATAAGTTTAAGCAAAGCAGTGCCGCATATGGGAATCTCCCCCTGGCTCCAGTAACTCAAGGCGATATAGCCTTCAGACGATACCACGCCCTCCATAGGATAATGATCTGCCCAGTCCTTACCTTCGCCGACAATACGCAGCCGCTCCGGCGTGGTCCAGATTTTTACCGGGTGAACTTCAAACGGGGTTTGGCTGCCGTCTTCGGCAATTTGTGTCCATTTTGAATACCAGTTGCCCTGTAAGAAAGCAGCGGTATGCTGGTTATGAAAATGGCCGTGGAACAGACTTTCCGCCAGCCTTGACTGGTTATAGCTGTCAACGGCTTTTAAATAGTCCTTAAAGGCAACTTTGAGTAGTTTGGGGTTGACCGGTGTGCCTTTATATTTTTTCACCAAGCGGTAGTAGAGATCTGTCAGGCTAGCTTCGTCGTCGCCGCAAAAAATACTTAAGTCTTGCATTGGTGAGAGCAGTTCTTCTTTTGCCATGTAATAGACGATAGGAATGATGGTTTTGTTTTTACCCATGCCCAGGACATAGGCGCTTTCAAAGTAGATCCACGGCCTGTTTTTCGACTCAGGGGTGAACAGGGCGAAAATTAAATCCGCCTTTTGCAGTTCTTTTTCAATTTTCTCACGCCACTTGCCCGGGCCTATACCGCCGTCGGGATCCGGGTCATCCGAATACCAGGCCTCGATATTGGCGCCTAAATCTTCCAGCAGGTGTTTCCATGCATCGGCTAAAATCTGCTCACTACTGGCGTGGCTGATAAATATTTTCATAAAACCTCCCGAACCTGAACGGACGGCATTGCGGGTTTATCGCAAGGGGTCGTTATTTATTCGGCTTGTCCGAAAGCATAGATTGATAAAGGCAAGTTAACCACTGATTCTGCTGACGCAGATAAAAGATAAAGCTCACATCCCTGTGAACTTGTCTGTCCCTGCGATCTGCATCAGGTTAAGGTGGTTGCTTGACTGGTTATTGGGTTTTGATAAAAGTGCCTACTGAGATCATGCCTTCATATATCGGGGTAAACACCGAGGTAGTGCCGCTCCAGATAGAGCCGCTGTGTATGCCCCAGGCGGTATTGCCCCAAGACCAGCCACCGCCGCTGTCGCCGCCGATCCCCGAATGGTTGGTGGCGGTGACCATGCTGCCCACCAGGGTACCGTTCTGGTTGACGGTCACCCCGATATTAAGCACGGTATGGTTGCAGGTACGGATATTGGAAGAGCGGCCATAACGGCACACGGAAGCGCCGGGCATAGACCAGGTCCAGCGCCAGTTATTGACTTCGCGGATTTGTCCCGAGCTGGCATAAAACTCTGCCGGTTCAATATGGGTGGTGGTGTGGTATTCGGTATCTCCCAAAGGGCCTAAGTGCTGGTTACGCCAGGTCATGGAATATAAAGGAACTCCCGGTTCTTCAAACTGGTTCAAACCGCTGCAGTGGGCAGCGGTAATAATGCCGTCGCCCGAACCGCCGGAAACTGCCCAGCCGCTGGTACATTCGCGAAAACCGTCGTCGCGCAGCCAGTTGCCGCCGCGGCTGTGCTCAAAGTTGATCATCGGGGCATCACCGCTGACGACCTTGAGGTTGAGATCCTGCTCGGAGATGGACAGGGCCTTGCTATCCATAAAGAAGCTATCTTCTTGCTGCGCCTTGCTTTGTTGCAGCTGCAGCTGTTTGTGTACCTGGGCTATGATGGCTTTTTTATCGGGTTTTGCTTTTTGCCTGGATGCCTGTACTGTGCTGTCAATCATCTGGGTTTTCTGGTTGAAAGCTGTGATGGCGTTTTTATAGCCTAAATCCAGTAAAGAGCGCGACAGGATATTTACCCGCTTGAGTTGTTCTGCCAGGGACAATTTGTCGTTCTCTTGAACCCTGACCTTATTGCTGAGGCGGTTTTTTCTTAACAGGGTGCGGATTTCTTTTGGCATCTTGCCTTTAAAACGCATATGTCCCCGGGTTTTAGGCACAGGCTCGACCCAGATCCCTGAAATTTTATCGGGAAATTGCTCGTTGATTTTTTGCGCTAATTCCGAGAACTTTGTTTGAAAGGCTATGGCTTTTTCCACATCGGCGACTAACAAACCGGATTGCTCGGCCAGGATTTTGACATCTTCATAAACCGTCTGCTCCCGGGTTTGATATACCTGCTCATGGGAGTGGTCATCCGCGTGGTCGTGTGAGTGTGTTTCGTCTGCACTTGCTGCTAACGGCGTTGCTAATAACAGCGACAGGCTTAACGGCATGATAAACTTGCTGTTGCGCAGTAGGCTGGATTGTTTTGTGGTGGCTAAAGTTAACAGGTTTAAATTTCTCATCTTTGTTTCCGTAATCTATTGAAGTTTTATAGAAGGTGCTAAATACCTCTACAGATATCAGTACCTTCGAATATCAGCCTTCAGCCTGAATCCCTTGACTACCGCACCCAGAACGTTCTTTTGCGCTTTCAGCTTATTTAGCTAGTGCGTATGCCGGATGGATTATCCCACCTCAATTTTTGATAAATGAAATTTCACTGCTATTTGCAGAAGCAATAACAAACCGGGTTGCGTAATATTTGCTGAGCAGATCGACAAGATCGGGGAAATAACCGGATATGATAGCTGTTATTGTAATGGGGGAGTAAGGGGCGGAAAAGCATAGTTAGTAATGTTTACAGGCGGCTTTATGCTCCTGTCCCTGGCAAACAAATGACAATGTGACTGTTAATAAACATACCCGGGAAGTTTTGGTGTACACCTTGTTGGTATTGCAAAGATCACACAAGTCAAACGGCGCATTTGAGGCATGCAATGAAGGCTTCAATAGGTTGTCGATGACTTTTACACTTAAGCCGACAAGTTAGGACATTATGATACGGGCGAAAGCGTGTTTGCCGATAAAGTTAATTGTTTCTACCGGCATGCTTGGTACAAGCACCGGATGTTTAACTCGGAAAACAAAACATTGTTATTGATTGATCTTAGGCACAATCAAAAAATCATCATCATGGCTTGGCGGTAGTGGCGGGTTTTGATAAATCACCCCGACACCGTCAACAGTCGTGATGCTATAGGTATTGTCATTGGTGGCTATTGAGCCAAAAGTGCCGCCGGCGCCCTGGGTGATCACCACGGGATAGCTGTGGTTGTTCTGCTCGATATTGCCTTCGAAGGTATAGTCGCCGTTTTTCTCCAGCCTTTCTTTGGTGACTGTGACTTCCACGGTACTGCCATCGGGTAGAGGTAGTGACACGGTGTCGCCGACACTGATCTCTGCATGCAGGCTGTCATTAAAGGAAATGGTTTGATAAGGGGTATCGGCAAAGGTCGTTGGTACCCTGGCCAGGGCCTGCTTATTAACCTGCCAGGCGGAAATTTCAGCATCGTCTTCAGGCTCTATATCGTTACCTTGCAGCGAGAGCTGCCCAGGTTTAAGAGGTTTTATCGTGGCGCGAGACGGCGGCGAGGGCAGTGGCTTGAGTGCTGTCGGGAGTGGGGCTGAAATACTTTGTTCAGGCTGTTTTTGCTTTTCTTGTTGTTGACCCGGCTGCTGGGTCTGGTGTTTATTCGTGGTAAATGGCTGGAAATAGATTAGCAGCAAGATACTTGCTGTTATGGCCAAAACGAAAAAAAGCCCCTTGTTGTTTTTCATCGTTAACCTTTTCCCTTATGCCTTTACTCTATAAAGAAAGCGCCAATATCCCGCCCTTAGGCTTGATATTGGCGCTGCTTACAATGCCACTGCTGATGGCCGTCATTGCCGGTTAACCGTTTAAGGCATCCTGATAAGCCTGGTAGGCATCTGCAACCACTTGTTTTTGTGCTGCTACGGCTGCTTTGGCTTGCTCGAAAGCTGCCTGGGCCTGCTCGTAACTGTCTTTGGCGCTGTTGTAAGCGTCAAGCAGGGCATTAAGCTCTTCTGCCGATGCACTCACTTCAAGCACTTTGGCGTTATAACTGTCTGCCTTGCTGATGGCGGCATTGTATAACCTTTGTTGCTGAGCCGTGGTCAGGCTGCTGCTGGCATTATAATCATTAATTGCCTGCATCGCTTGCTGGTACAGGCTGTTAAGCTGGGTTAACTGGCGCTGATAACTGTTATAAGCCTTGTTATAAGCACGTCTGGCCTGCTTATAGGCTGTGCGGGCGGTGTTTTGCTCGGTTTTTAGCGCTTTACGCTCGGTTTTAAGCCCCGCCAGTTTTTCTTTGGCATCTAACCAGGCTTGCTTGGCCTCATCGGGATCGTCCGAGGGTTGAGTTTCCTCTGGTGTTTCTCCGTCGGTTGAACCGTCAGTGCCGTCGTTGGGATCTGTGATCACGGTCGCGGTATAGGCGGCAATCTGCGGCGCGGCAACCCCTAAGGCATGCACGGCATCGGCACCGTTAGCTTCGTTGTGGTCGATACCGCAGGCAGAGCCGAAACAGTCTAAATCCGGGCTGGAAAAGTTATAGACCTTTTGGGTATTGCTGCCAAAGAGCCAGGCATAACCCATGATAGTGGCAAAGTTGTCGGACTCGCCGTAACCCCAGGCCCAGGGGAAAGTGCCGCCTTCGCTGTCTTGCAGTGAAGAGTGGGTCAGGCCCATGTTATGGCCCAGTTCATGGCTGGTAACCCAGTCGCCGCAGGGGCCGTCCATGCCGATCACACCCATGCCGGTTTCACGCCACAAGGGGTTGCTGAAATCGCCATTGGTGCCGTAGCCGCCGATCCAGGCGATACCGCAAACATTGTTATGGCTGTTGGCATAAGGTCGCATCAGTAAAACTAAATCTGCGCCGTATTGTTCGCGCAAATCATCGACCTGGCTAAATGCTTCGCCGCGGTTACACACTCCCTGGGTTTGCAACGCGGTAAAGTCACAGGTGAGATCCGTCAGCGCCTGCTCAGGTGAGACCGAGTCGCTGTAATCGACATGTTGCTGGTGCACCAGGCGTAATTCGATATCCAGGTTACTGTCGGCGTAGACTTTATTGGAAACGCTGATGATTTGGTTTAAGCGGGTTTCAACGCTGCTGCCATATTGTGTCTGGACCCCGTCGGTATAAAGGGCCATCACATCTAAGGTAGTCGTGGCGAAAGCATTTGCGCTAAAGGTAAAAGCGGCGGCAATACCAGCGGCTTTTATCAGGGGATTACGGCAGCTTTTTAGCTGTTGATTAACGGGGTGATTTCCCATAAAGGGAGTCTCCTAAACTTTACTTAACAACCACTCCCTGGTTATCCAATTGGCGCGCGTCCTTTAAAGTTTTAGGTGTTGGCGATAATTTTTCAGCAACACCCATATACTACACATCAAATAACGGCTTAGCAAAGGGTATTTTTGTTGCAATTTTGTGTCTGGTTTTGTCTGTGGTGTGGGCTGGCGTTACTATCATGTTAAGTGCAGGGCTAAGTGGCTATAAAGCATCTATTTATCTTTTCGCGTTTAGCATTGGTTTGTGCTGCAGCAATTGACGCCGTCCGATTTTGGGGTTTTATCTTACATTTTCTGTCAGTTTTAACCACCACTGGCTGTCTGGATTTGCCGTACCGTCAGGAAGCTGATTATTTTCTAGCATGAGTATTTTACGCTTATGTAAGCGGCTGCGCTTAATATCTTGTAGGTGATACTTCAAAAAAAGTGCTCTTAACGAACCGTCTTTGACGGCATGGTTTAACCCCAGTTCAACCCGTTTAGCCAGGCGGCGGTTGTTCTTGGTGACAAAATAATAAACCGGGTAGGGGTAATACAATGCCAGGGTTTCTTCGACGACTATGTTGTTATAACGTTGTTTTAATGCGCTGCTTTCATGCCAGACCTCATTAATGCCGCGCGGAAAATAATCAAAGCGCTTGGCGTCTAACATGGCAAACAGGTTCAGGTATAAAGGGTTAGTGATGATCTTAAGGTAGTTATCTTTAAGAATAGTTGTGTCGGCCCAGTGTGTACCGAAACCGCCGATAAAATCGCTGGTAAGCTGTGCCAGGTTGCTAATGTCGGCAAAATCTGCCTGCTTGTCTTTATGTACCAGCAATATCCGGTAGCCGAGTATGCCTTGCAAAATGGGATATTTAATGGCGCGATATTTTTGCTCCCGGGCCAGGTTGGTGGCCAAAAAAGCGATGTCTATCTGGCCATTTTTCAATGACAATTCGCCGCGGCCATGACTCATGTTGGCTGTGGTAGCATGCAAAACCGCCGGACCTAATTCATCCCGGGTTTTATCCAGTACCAGCTGCAATAATTCAACGTGGTAATCATATCTGGCATCGGTTTGGAAATAACGGATCCGTTGTTCTGCTTCTGCTATCGCGGTTACAGGGAATAAGAAAAACAACATCAGTCCGGCAAAGTACTTCACGGGTAAACCACCTTCGCGGGATAAGCCAACTCAATAAGCCGTTTCTTTATCCTGGTGTACAGGCTTTTGTTAGTGTTGGGGAAAATAAATAAGTAGCGCATTTTTCGCATAATGGCCGGCTAATAGCAATAAAGGTTTTATTACTTTTTGTAATTCGGTGGCGTAGATAAAAAGAATTGCTGTAAGTATAGGCAAAAAAAGCCTTTAACCCTGTGTCTTTCTTCGAGTGAAAGAGGTTGTCAAGAGTTTGATTTTTAAACTTTTATTCTCTAGCTTGTTTGACTGTGAATCTAGGGGAATGGCTTTTTGGGTAATTAATGAAAGTAATTGCCCAAAAAGCCAAATGCATAATAACGGGCGGACAAGCAAATTCAGCATGCTTTCCCTTATAAAAGGCGGGTATATATCCTGCCTTGTCTGCCCGCTATAACAACACTAGTCAAGGTGGCCTGTCTATACTCCGTTGCCAAAATGGGCGATATTGTCGGCGACCTGGTTGGCGGGGGTGTAAACAAAACCTATCTCGCCCGCCTCATGGTTTGTGAGGTAACGATTGAAACCGGTTACGGTATTCTCATCCATCTTAAAACGTAACGAGCCCCCGACCTGAACCAATTCATCATTGCCCGCCTGCATTATCGACCGCGCCAGAGAAGCGTCGTTGGCACTATAGAGAAACTTTTCCCCGCTGGCGCTTACCTGAACATAAACGGTATGAAAGAAAGCTTTATCGCCGTTTAAGCGCTTAAAGTTGATAAAGCCGGAGTCGTGGATATCACCAAGGTTTAAATTATTGATGGCATTGCTGTTATTGAGACTGGTATGTAACAGGCCGTCATCATTTAAATTCATCAGCGACTTATACTCAGGGGTATAATTGGTCGACTTTGTCAGATCTGTTTTTGTGGCGGCGACAACAACATCCTCATCGGCCTGAGTCAGCAGGCGTTCAACCTTGGCCAGGCATAATGCCTTATTAAAACAAACACCGAAACTATCCGGTATTTTACTCATCCTTGCCTGCAGTTTCTGCTCGGTGATCGGCTTATATTCACCGCCGCCAAAACAGGCATCAAAAATGCCGGCATATGTATTTAAGGCAAGCGTACCAAGGAGCAAAGGCATAACCCGGGTATTCACTGAACGTTTTTGTTTTTTCATTATTTTCTCCATATTCTCTGCGAATAAACTCGGTTATAAATTGTTTGTGGTGGCATCGATATATTTACCGATACTGTCAAGTTCGCTTCTTGGATGCGGCAGGGTATTGAAACTGACCCATTTGTACCTGGGATCAACATGCAAGTCTTTTTGTTTAAAGCTGGCGTAATTTGCCAACAGCTCCAGTTTTAAGTTCAGTAAAGTTTCGGCTATTTTTTGCTTATCGCCGGCTTCAACTTCGGTTAACCGGGTTTTGTGCTTGTCGATAATGCTGACAACCGTTTTGTTGTATGCCCAGTGGATTTTCGATGCGGCCTGGGTAAATTCTGCCAATGCCAGGGGGTCGAGTAAGGGAACAAAGACCTTTTCTTTCAGATGGCTGTTGATGGCACGATCCAACATGCCTTTTAAGGTGCCGTCATCCACCATTACCTTGGTTTTAGCCAAATGCTCGTTGATAACCGCTTGTGTCAGCTTGAGCGGTTTAACGGCACTTTTTGCCAACAGGCGCTGGTTGGCGGCGCTTTTGGCTAAATTAAAGGCTTTATCAAAAGCTGAAGTCACTGCCGTTGGGGCTTTATCGTGGGCAAATAGCTTTCTGACTTTATCGTATGTCCCGGGGGCAGAAATATCGACACCTGAGCTGATCAGGTGGCTGACAACAGAGGACACCATATGGCTGACATTGACGGATTCGATTAATTTTTTATCCAGCGCACCTTCGGCAAAAGAGGCTGCCAGCGGGTTTAATATCCTGAAGGTCCAAATCAGCGCATCTATGGTTTTTTCATCGCTGTAATCCAAATGTGCCATCAGCTGCTGGCCGAATTTCAGCCAGGAATACCGCTGGGTGATGGTTTGGTTATAACTTTCCAGCATTTGCGCTTGAAGTTTGGGATAGTTATTGAGCACCTGCTGCAATACCGCGTGATAGTCTTTTGCCAATGCCTGTTTATCGTCAAAAGCGCTATCGACAAGGCGGGTGACTACGGGCTCAAGTGTGGCTTTAGACCATTTGTCCAGCGGAATAAAATGGCTCTGCACACCTTTAGAAAAAAGAGTCGGCGTGAGCAGGCGAACTTCCAGCTCGTTGGTGGTCATATCCGGGGTTGCCTGGCTCAGGCCCCAATAGTAGTTGTTGCTGATAAAGTAATCATTCCAAATACCGTTGGTGTTGACGGGGCGGCCGTTGCCTTCGCCGCCTATTTGCTCTTTCTCGATACTGTACCAAAATTTGAGGTTAAAGTTCATGCCCTCAAGGCGTTGCATTATGATGTCTTTATCTAAGCTATCGCCGCCTTCGCTATAAGTTAACACGTTTTTATCGTGATTTTCCTGCGATAATTTCAGGGCTTTTTTACCCATTTCCCTTAAATAAAAGGTATTGCCCAGGGTGTCGATAGAACGTTTGGTTAACTCTACGGCAACCCGGCCGAAATTTTCTGTCGTGATCTTATATAATTCATCCGAATCACCGGCAATCACCCGGCGGGTTTCGCTCAAGCCTTGTTCAAGGGCGGTGACATTGGCGCCGTAGACTTCGCTGAGTTTGGCATTTTGGTGTTTTATGCTGGAAATCACTTTTTCTACTTTTACGCCGTTGTAGATGTCCATGCCTTCAATGACGACAAAGGCCGCCGCACCTCCGGCAATACCGCCGATGGCTTCACCGGCCAGCTCTCCGACTATGGTTGAGACAATTTCCGGCGCCACCACACTGGCAATGTTCAGGCTGCCGTCAATAATTTCCGACGAGTTATGGCTTTTGGCGCCGTCGGCAATTTCATAAACCCCTATGCCCAGGCCGGCCACTGTGCCTATCTTGCCCAGGACATCAACAAAAGCCGTGAGCTTAGGGGTAAGCTCTGCCAGCATCGAGAGTTTGGTTGCCGACGGCAATTCGGTTTCTGCCAGGGTATCTACCGTGGCTTCAACTTTGGATAAATTGCTTTCCAGTGTGCTTTTATCGATTTCGCAGACATCGGCTGCCAGAGCCTGCTGGCTGATTAATAAAAACGGTAACAGTATTCTTCTTTGGTAGGGTTTCATTTTATTCCTTTAACTTCACTATGGATCACAGATTAATGGTCCGCTCCTTTCTTGATAGCAAGAGGTGATAGCAAGAGCATGCGGCCAAAAACCGGTCGCTACTTTAGTGATAGAAAAAGCCTTTGTCTATCGCCCTAAAGACTGGGCGGGAACCGCGAGAAATTGGATAGGTAATGTGCAAGTTGTTGAATTTTATTGGTTATATTTTCTTTGGTTTTAGGTTTTATAAGCTGGCTTTGAGACCAATCAAGACAAAGCGTGACAGGTGAAGATAAGCCGGGACAAACCGGGACAAAGCCAGACATTAATTTCACCCGTTAACTTGTAGAGTAAACAGGCGCTCCCGGTTTTCTGTGTGCGCAGCGCAATGCTAATACGCCCGGGTCATGTTCTCGTACTATGCCAGATATCTGGCCCGGTTTTTATCTGAATCGTTCAAGTTGCCCCCGAAGTCAACACATCACTGACAGAGCACTATCTTGAATCTTTGCATAAGGAGGTGAGTGATTTTTTGTATACAAGGTTTAATTTTTCACATTAAGTTTTTAAAGATATAGGTATGAATATGTTAAGAAGTAAGAAAAAGGGATCTTTGATAAGTTTTCCCCTGATGCTGCTTTTGGGTATACCCGTGTTAGCCCAGGCAGTTGAAGAACACACCTCTACGGTGCCGTTAAAGCGCACCACCTTGCCGACATCCGGCGGCAAACCTCTTTTTTCAAATGATTATGGCGATCTGGACAACAATGGCACCGACGATATTTTCCTGTTGGAAAAAAGCAACAGCGGCCATGGCATACAGGTCTTGCTTAACCGCTCGGTCGGCGGTAGCGGCAAATATGCTCCCGAGGCGCAAAGAGGGCAGTGGTCGGAATTATTTACCTCGGGGCAGGTCCGCTTTTCCCGCATCGAGCTGCCGGATAGTTTGAGTATTACCGAAACCAATACCCCCTTTATGTTTTCAAGCAGTGCTTTTGATTTGCCAAATTCAATCTCCAGGCCGGTAACCACGACCGCCAATGGCGACATTAAAGCGGTAGAGGTTTATAGCGTCGAAGTCACGGGTACCCGGGGTGACGGCTCGCCGAACAACCAGAGTGCACAATTAAAGAAAAAATATACCATAAATGCATTTCCCGACGTCGTTGATGAAATCAGCTTTTTCAAAGGGGAAAATGACAATTACAGCTTTATGGGACGCAGCCTGAACCGCAGTGATAATCACAGTGCTTTTATTGCCTACCGGCCTGAAAATGAATACCTGACGGTGAAAATGTCCGACAGCAGCGACGGCTCAAGCCAGGCAAGCAAAGCACAACATTTGCTGTATATCGGTAACTCCAATACTGCCTTTGGTGATTTTAACGGCGATGGCCTTGATGATTTTCTCAGGTGGGATCGTAAAGAGGATCTGGACGGCATCAGCAATAGCGATGACGGCCACGCGAAAATTGATATCTGGTTTGCACAGGAAGGTGAAAATGCCACTTTCAGGCGCAGCTACCTCTATTTGGATGCCGATAACGACTACCTGAAAACCAGCAATGACAACCAGGTGAAGACTTCTTTTGCCGATTTTGGTGAAGAGGATGTGCGTATCGGCGATTTTAACGGTGACGGCAGTAAAGATATTCTCTTTATGGAAAACGGCAAATATACCATTTACACCAGCCATGCGGTGAAAGCCAAAGTGGACCGTACCGGCAGAAAAACGGTTACCCGAAGTAAAGTCGGTCTTTTCTCCAAGTCGGTTATCGAACACTCAAGCGCGAAAAAAGACAACCCTCTGGCGGTGGTTGCCGATTTTAATAACGACAGCCGCGATGATATTGCCACCATAGCAGGCAGCATTTTCGTTTTATATTCAACCACTGGCAATGAAGAGACTAACGGCAAAGATGTCAGTTTTGTCGGCATTAAACACACTAAGGCCCTTGACGATAACGGCAGTTATTATAATTTGCCGAGCACTGTGTTAAAGGATACCGGTATGACATCGTCCGATTTCAACGGCGACGGTTTTAATGACTTGCTTATTTTGACCCAAGATAGCCTGACACCCGTACTCTACCTGATGCCGCCTTACGATCCCGTTGCGGCGGTTAACCAGGAAGCCGTACATAATGTCAAACGCATCGCCGGTGTCAGCTATAAGGATAAAAAGTTTGTCTTTTTCGGTGAAGAGAATGAGATCAAATACATCTATAAGGATGAAAACGGCTGGCAAAAAGCACAGGCGCTGCCGCTTTACCTGCAGGATAACGATGTGCGCTGTAGCAATGATATTCCCACAGGCAAACGTTTCTTAAGCGACCCGGCGATCAGTAATGCTAGCCAAAGCAGTGAAGGCGGTTACCTTGTTCCTGTCTGTAATGCTGCTTATAAGGGTCAGGCATTTGATGTTGAAACCGACGGACAATACCTTTATCTGTTCCGGGCCCACGGTTTAAGCGGCTACGGCACAGGCAAAGAGGTTAACGCCCTGGTGGAGCGTTTTGAGTTTTCCGAGGTGGACAACAAGTTTCTGCGTTTAATCGAGTCGAGATATAAATCTTCCGGCAAGCGTTATGTGCCGGGCAATGCCACAGAGGTGGTCACTAAGGCTTCCCAGAAACAATCTTTTACCGAAGAGGTCGATATTTCTACCGTCGATAAAGACGGCAACAGCTTTTTAGAGCCGGCTTTTGTCATCCCTTATGCGCTGGCGGGCACCCTTGACAATGAATTGTGTCAAATAGACGAGATCTCCGCTGCAATCGCCGGCGAAGGCAAAGGCAGACAACGTTTGTTTTTAACGACCGGGGTCAGCGGTTTCTGCTCCGGCAGCAATAGCCTGGATATGGCGGTTGCCAGTTACCGGCTCGGTAAAGATCAGATCTTCGATACCAATAATATCAACTACCTTAAAGACGGCACGACAGCCGCGGTCAGCAAATGGCATCAAGCCCTGTATACCCGAAACCACGGCTATATGCGTGCTTTAGATTCTATCGTGATCGATACTTCCGCCGCAGCAAGTGCCGCGGGCGAGCAAATCAATGCCCTGGTTGATCGGGAGCTGGTCATAGCAACCAATATCAACGGCCGGGAAACCCGGTTTACCCATATTCCGATTGACAGCCGCGGCGAGCCGAAACAGGGCAAAAGGGCGCTGTCATATAACGGCTATGCCGATGTAGCATTAAAGAATAACGATACCGGCAATAGCAGCTTGTTTTTTGGCTCTGACGGCTTGTTGCACCATTATTTCCGTGCGGCCAGCGGCGATATCGTCAGCCATGTGTTAGATCCTGCCCTGAATAAAACCAGTATGCGCACCAACTGGGGTGTGGACGGCTCAGATACGGTAAGGGCATTGGAGTTTCCCCATAGCTGGCCGGCGCCGTCAGACAGGAGTGCCTTTGGCAAATACCAGGCCCTGCAGATCCCAAGAGCAGGGGATACCTTGCCAAAATGGTCGCCTAAATTTGGCGTTTTCTACCAGGGAAATGATGTGCCGGTCAGCGGCGGTTTTGCCCCTGTGGTCTTTAGCAGTGGCCGCCTGAGCGAGTTTGGCGGTAGAAAAGAAGCCAGGCTGATACGCGAATACGTCACCTTGTTAAAACAAGACGACGGCAGTTACAAGTTCGCCTTCTCCTCAGAAGATCGCGGACAGTTAAAAAGCCGCTTTGCCGGACGTGTGGTGGTCAGCAGTACGCCTATCGGTTATATGGAAGGGCCGCCGCCGGTTCCCCGGGAAAACTTGGGCCGCAACCAAAACGGGATCTGGACCTATTCCACCGAACTGTCGGATGTCGAAATTATGATCGAAAGGGGCACCACGGTTTCTACCGATGCCAACAATGCCCTGGGCGCCAAAGCCAGCGGTTATGTGCGTTGGGGCGGCAAGGCTATTTTTGTCGAGCACAGCCTGACCGCCGCACTTGCCGTAACCGGCGGGGCGACGTTTGGCAAGGCGGAGGATTACAGCCTGACTAAAAATATCTCCAGGAAAAGTTTTATTACCGGTAGCGTGCCGAGCAGAAAGTGTAACAGTAATGAAAGTGCCTATCTCGATACCTGCTATGAAGAAAATAGCGACGGCAGTAAAACCGAGCTGTGGGCGCCGCACACCGAAGGTACGCTGTTCACTTCGACCTTAAGTGCTTCGCGTTATGCCATGTATAACCCCAAGACCAATAAGCTGGTAGGTTATAGCCTGGATTTCTCCGATGCCGCCGTCAATGAAGAGAGTATCAACTTTAAGCTCAATCCCGAATATCTCAAAGCGGGCTCTCTCGACGGTTATATCGGCCCGAAGAAAGTAGACAATGCCGGGTTCTCTTATTTCAACCCGAGGGAAGAAAGCGCCTGGCGCACCGAAGATAAACGTCAGCAGCTGGAGCTGGAAAAACGCTACAATGCCGCCGCCAATGTCTCCCGGGCAGGCTCTACCGGCACCTCCGCCGAAGCCTTTATCGGCGATAAATTGCTGGTGTCGGGCATAGCGGTTTCCGACGGCGGCTTTATCGGCACCAGTACCACGGCAGCAGCTTCTGTGACCGACCGGCTCGGTTATGACTTCTCGATTGAAGCCAATGTTGACTATGTCCTGGAAAATCCGCCAACAGGCGCCGGTTTTGGCGTCGGGGTCGGCGGCTACTATTCGCGCAGCTTTGTCGGCAGTAAAAACAATACCAGCACGATCAGTTTTAATGCCAGCATTGACAAAGGTGTGACCAGCGAAGTACAGGACGATAACAACAATACTTTGCCCTGGGCGGTGGATAAATATAACTCCCGCAGCTATTTCCTGCCGGCAAGCGATAATAACCTTAAATTCTTCTTTGAAAGGGTGGTGTCGCCGCACCTGATCAGGGGCACAGATTTGCATGACAGTGAGATCACCACAGCGAAGATACTCAAACAAATGCGTGAAAGTGCCGTCCCGGTATGGCGGGTAACCCACAGAGTCGACGGTGTCAGCCGTTATATTCCTAACCCCAATTAACCCCAATTAACCCCAATGAATCCAAAATTGGCTTCATTTGGCAGCATCCAGGTCCGGCCTTGATGCTGCCGTTTAGTTTTTGAGAGTGAAAGCATATGCGAGCGATAGTATTAAATAAATGCTTGTTTCTTTTTGTCCTGTTTGCGGTCATGGCCTGCAACCACCAGCATGAAAAAACTGCCGAAACACAGGCCGAAACACAAGTTAAAACACAAGCTAAAACACAAGTAAAAGCACAGCCGGCATACCGGGGAGGGCTGCCGGCGCTGGCGGACTTTATTCCCCCCGGGCAGTTAGTTAAATCAGCAGGTTTTGCCAATGGCAAATTGTTCATTGCCGAACCTGGCAAAGGGCTGTTTGAATATGACTTGCGCGAACAGACGAAGCAGCAAGTCCAACACCAGGTATTTGCAAAAGAAGCCGACTTAGCCTGTCAGCGTTTTAACAGTACGCACCTTGATGTGATGCCGCTAAGTACGCTGTTACCGGGCAAATGGGCAACGTTTATGGTGAAGGCGGCTATTTGCGGTAATATCCAGGCGGATATGTCGCCTGAGGTTATGGTGTTGCTGGAAAATGACAACAAGCTGATCCTGGTGGCGGGCACACTCGATAAAAAACGCCAGGTGGAAAAATGGCGCACCATCACCGCATTTAATGTTGCCGAGCCGGGTCGGTATCTGTTGCTGCCCGAGTTTAGCCAACATAGTGCACAGGGACTTTATATTGCCGAATACCCCGAAGGAGGGCTAAAGGGAGAATTGACTGTCATACAAAAGCTGCTGCCGGGAGACTTTATCGAACCTTTTGACTACCGGCAGACGGATCATGATGAAATCTGGGCAGCTTACATCAACCTGGACAGGGCTTCGGCCAAGCTTATGTGGAACGGCGGCGCCAACAGCATGGCCAAGCTGGAGTTATATTTAACGTCGATCGATCCCCGGCTGACAAAGGATCCCGTACATTACTTTGAGCAGATCAATACTATCCTGACAGACTTAGATCCCAACCGGGAGCTTGATGTTGCCTTGCGTCTGGCAGAGGTTTACCGGGATTGGAAAACCAATAACCTGGGGCGGCAGATGGAAACATTGTAACCGTTAGCGGGCGGATGTTACCCCTCGCCTGAGTTGAAAGCGGGCAGCAACAGCAGCGGCTCCCGGCGATATCCTTAGCCGGGAACAGCCTGTTTGGGATAAAGGTTTAGAAAATGCAAATTCCCTAAACCTGATTTTTTAAATCTGATGCCTTGAACTAAAGACTTAATCTTCTACACAGCTTACATTTCCACGGTTTTGCTTTTCAGCAGTAACTGAAACAGGGCGTTATCGGGTTGAGCGTAGCCGCGGCTGGTGCGCAGTGCGCCGATATTATAGGTGCTGCCGTTATGGTTGGCGCTGTCCCATAAAGAGCCGTCATAAGTCCCGCCGGAGTCTTTATCCGTCCATTTTTGATATATAGACGGCGCCTGGGCGACATAACTTTGATGTACGCAGCGGATCAAGTCGGTGGAAGGGGCAATATGCTGATGGGCGCTGGGCGTGGCGACATCACCGAGACAAACATAACCGGCGGGCGCTATCGGCCGCCATACCTGGATAAATTCACTGCCGCCGTTGCCGACATCGTCCCAAACCCAGTTGTAACCTAAAGGCCGGACAACCCCTGCTTGATCTGCTTTGACCAGCAACTGGTCAATCGCCGGGTCGAAGTGATAGCCGGTGATCGGCATATAGGCCAAAGGTTTATAACCGGGTTTTTCTTCTGCCACCCATACCGAGCCATCGGTGTCGGCGCCGGAATTGACATCGGTCCACACCCGTTTCACGCCCGCGGCCCGGGTGACTTGCAGCTTATTTGTTGGCGCTTGGGGCGGCAGGGTATTTAGTTGCAGCGCCGTGGGGATCAGGGCAGTGTATTCAAAAAAATCAGCGGTCATAATATTGGGGCGGTAACCGGCCTGTGCCCAGGCGGGAACCAGCTCCCCCAGGTAGGGACGTAAAAAGTCCTGGCTCCAGTTGAGCAGGCTGCGTTTTTTGCCAAACCCTATGGCGTCTTTGATTATGGTGCCGGCCGTCGGGGTGTAGGTGAAGGCGCTGTAGAAGAGCTTGTCATCTGGCGCGCTTTTTAGCCCCGTTAGCAGCCGGTCGCGTAATTCCCCGTAGCTTTCGGTATTGGCCCAGGTGCCGGTAAAGTTTTCTGCGCCGAAATAGCCCCGGGACTTGCCGTCTTCGCTGGAAGAGCTCCAGACCACCACCACATTGTCATTTTTGCCGTCACCACCATGATCTTGCCAAAGCGTGTTCAAGGTAAGATCCGCCGTTTTAACACTGTTATTTGGCTTACGCTGACCTATGTATTGATCAAACAAATCCAATAACGCGGGCATATCTGCGCTGTCGGGAGTTTTGGCTACTTCCAGGATTATCGGCTCTTTCGGATGTGCCTCTGCAAACTGCTTGACTTGCGCCAACACGTCTTTAACCTTCATCGCCACCATAGTATGGACGATGACAAATTCTCCCTGATGTTTTTTGATCCTCAGATCAAAGTGGCGTATGCCTTTTTCCAGCATAGTGTGGATATCGTAAGACTGGGTGCGTCCCCATTTGGCTATGATATGGCCGCCTGCCTGTCCCAACAGCCCGGTAACATAAGGCGCCCACGATTCGGCATCCGGCGAAAGATCCGAACCCGAGTGCATATTATAGGTGCCCGAGTCATGGGTGCCGGGGATCACTATGTCCCTTAACCGGGTATCTCCCCGGTTTTGATAAATCTGGCCGACCCAGTCCTGGCTGTGATAGGGGCCAAGCTGGTCGGCGGAGGCGGTAAAAGTACCGGCGGCTGCGGTTATGGCCAGCATCAGGGCTTTTTTGTTAGTCGGCTTTTTGCTCATTGTTGTTGTCTTCATAGAAGCATTCCTTTTTTATTCGCTTTTGTTTATCCACTTATGTTTATTTGCTTGCGGCCTAACTTGCATTCAGGCCGATGTTTTTGTGAATTTTCCGTGTGCTTATGCCGCAGTTATAAGCTGCTATCCGGGGTGAGCATATTGACTTTATTGAAGTTTAAAACCTTGTGTCCGCTGCTCCGGGTTTTCCAGACATTGGCGGGCAATCCCGCGGCTAAATCGGCGCCGACTTTTGTTGAGCTGGTATAAACCGTGGCATCATATTCGCCGCCTGAACCCGAGTCGCTCCAGTACCAGTGGGCCTGGCCCTCAAGCAACAAGTCGTTCCTGACACAGCGCAGATGATCTTTATCCGGTTGGCTCCGGCTGTGGCTTCTGATGGCGATATCCCCCAGGCAGGTGTAGCCCGCAGGAGGGATCGGCTGCCAAAAGGTGATGTCGTAGGCGCCGCCGGTTTTCCAGTCGTTCCAGCGCCAGGCATAACTTGCCGGTGGCGCCAGCTTGCCTGTGCCGTCATCAAAAACCACGATCGAGCTGCCGGGGTTGCGGGAATAGGAAGACGCCCAGGGGCCGTCGGTGGCCAGGCCGGGAATATCACCTAAAGGGTACCAGTTCTCTGGCAGGTTCTTGCTGCGCCAGAGGGAAATATTATTACCTGTGCCGGTTTTATAATCGCTGTAGACAAACTGGTTATCCGTCCAGCGTTGTACCTTAAGGTAACGGGACTTATCCGGCTTAACTGCCGCTCTGTCTTCGGGGCTTAACCACAGCTTTTCGTTTTCGCCGTAGGCATAGTTGAGCCAGTAGTCTTGTCCTTCAAAATTACGGGCTGCTTTAGCTTGTTGGTTTTGCCTGGCGGTACGGGGCACGTCGAAATGAAAGCTTGTGCCGTATTCTGCCTGACATACGGCCTCGCCGTTTTGCCAGCTGCCTTTGCCTTGGGTGATCTGCCACTGCTGTTGTTGGTTGCTGCAGGCATAGGCATAAGATAAAGAGCAGTCTTCATCATAGAAACGGCCGTTGCTGCTGACGGCGCAAGTGGCCTTGCCTGAGCCGGCATCGCTTGGCTTGCTGTCCGGCTGGCCCTGTGCCCAGCTCCAAAGTGCGGCTTTCATCCGGTCGTCGTTTGATGTTAACCAGTCAAAGGCAAAGGCACTGCCGCCGCAGGCAGACAAACCGGCGATCATATCGGTGGGAATATAGTGATCTGTGCCGTAATCTTCTTCTGCCTGATCGTAAAAGAGGGCAAAGCGGCCATCGCCGTGATCGCTGCAAGCTAGCAGGGCGCTGCGGTTGTCTTTTACCCGGTCGGCGCTTTTTTCCGGGTTGGTGCCTTTAAAGACCCAGTTGTAGGACTTGCCGTTGCAGGCGGAAGCGCCGTAGAAGATCACTTGTTTTCCCTGGGCCAGCATCTGCGCCGGGGTTAAGGCGGCGGGGAATCCCTGGCATTGCTGCTGGCTTTGTGCCTGCAGCGGGCGGTAGATAATATCGCCTATCTGGCGTTGTACCGACTCGGTAAATAAGTGGTAATCGTCATCATGCATCTGCTTTTCAAGTTTGATGATCAGGATCTGATCCGGGTTTTCCCGGGTCCAGGTGCTTATTTCCCTTAAGGCGCTGTCGAGGTAAATGTAATCGCCGCCGTTAATCACACTGCCGCAGGTGACTTTGCTGTGGCATAAATAGACCGCGCCATACTCCACCGCCCGGGTACGCCACAAGTCCAACTCCAATATCCGGGCGCCGGCATTAAGCTGCTCTGTGATGGACAGGTTCTGGTTCTCCGCCAGCTTTAAGTTATAGGCATTTGAGCTGTACGAGTTATGGGTACCGGCGATAACACCGGCAACGATGGGCTCATGCTGCTGCAGCCGGTATTGATGATTTAACGCCTGGCTGCTCGATAGCGCCGGTGTTGCCGCAAGCGCAGTTGCCGGCGCCGACAACGCGATTAACGCAGTCAGAGAGAAGGGCAAAGCATAAGCCTTGCCGGTCGAAGCTTTAGTCATAGATTTACTACCTTGTAATAACGGATCCTAAAACGAAGGATTTCAATGAAATAGAGTAAGGCCTGGGGATATAAAGCAGCCGATAGCTTGTTTTTTATCCCTTGGGCAAAGGATATCTCTGCATCCGGCGAAAAATGAATCAACTTTTTGTCGCGGTTTGTATGGCTTTGTACGGCTTTGTAATGGTTTCTCCGTTTAAGTTATTCGCAGCACTGGGCTTAAGTTTTTATAAGCATTAGCTTTTCAGGCAAGTTCGCCCAAATGACGCCGCCGGTCAGGCCTGATTATTGTCTTTTCTTGTATTGAATCCGGAATATTTTAATGATATTCATGTGGCAAGTGATGAAAGCCCCCCATGTGCCTGTGCCCGTAGCTGTGCTCATAACTGCGCCCGTACTTATGCTTAAGTAATGGCGTTATGAAACCTGCAGTGGCCGGCAGCCTTATCGCCGAAACCCCAGACATACAAGCGCTGATGAACAGCTGATTGTTTTTTAATTTGTAATAAAGAAGTGGAATATGCCCGCCTCTATGGATTGGACGCCGTTATTTGTGAAAGAAAGTATTACCATAGTCGAAGACGACGAAAAAATGGCCTTGTTGATGAAAAACTACTTTTGTGGTTTTGATTACCGGGTGGATATTATTAACTCAGGCGAGCATGCCGCCCGGGAAATCATCAATAACCCGCCTACCATTGTGATTCTTGACCTGATGTTGCCGGGACAAGACGGTTTATCTGTTTGCCGCAGCATACGGGAAAAATATAATGGAAAAATTCTCATTTTAACCGCCACCGGAGACGATATGGATCAGGTGGCGGCGCTGGAAATGGGGGCCGATGATTTTGTCAATAAACCCATTAACCCGAGAGTGTTGCTGGCCCGTATCCGGATGTTATTAAGACGCAGCGGTGCTTTTGGCTTGGTAGATCACCCGGCGGAGGAAAACCGTGCGGCTGAAACTAAAGTGTTGCAATATGGCGAGCTGTATCTGAACCGCTCGCAGCAGTCATGCAGCCTGGGGGAAGTTGAGATCTCCTTGACCTCATCGGAATTTGCCATTCTCTGGCACCTGGCCTACCACGCGGAACAAGTGCTGTCGCGTGAGCAGCTGCTGCCTTTATTGTCGGGCATGGAATACGATGGTCTTAGCCGGATCATCGACAATAAAATCGCCCAGCTGAGAAAAAAGCTCAAAGACAACGCCAGCCGTCCCAAGGGCATTATTACCGTGCGCAACAAAGGCTACCTGTTTGTGCCCGACTACTGGTAGCACTAAGACCCTAATCCCCTTTACTAACAAGCTTAACCGGACAAGACAAAGCCATGACCCGATTATTTATTTCCCTGTACCTGGGCATTTTAGTGTCCATGTTTATTTTTTTACTGGTTGTAGATTTGATCATTACCTCGATGTTTATCGACATCACCAATACTATCGGCGCCGAGCAGTTTAATGCCGAAGTGCAATTGCTGGAGCGGCTCGATAGCGAGATCAGCGAACATGAACGCGGACAACTGATACAAATGATCGCCAAACAAAACCAGCTGATTATCGAACAAGTGGCCAAAGACCAGGTACCGCAGGAAGTACTGGTGCAGCTGGATAATCACCCGGTGTGGTTTGACGATTACCAGTACAATTACTTCCGTGCCTTTACCCCGGTTAACTACTACCGCACGAGCGTAGATGAAGAAAACGAGTTGATCATTTTAAGTGAAACCATCATGTATACCGTGCTGTTTTCCTTTGTTTTTATTTTTGCCGCCAACAGCTTCCTCTGGTTATACGGCCTGCACAGAAAATTACGCCACCTGGAAAATGCCGCAGACAAACTGAGCCGGGGGCAGTTGCATCAGCGGGCGCCGATGAAGAAAAGGCTCAGGGTAGGGCGCCTAAACCACAGTTTTAATGAAATGGCACAAAGAATAGAGCAGCTGCTGCTTGGGCATAAGCGCCTGACCCATGCCGTTGCCCACGAGTTGCGCTCGCCCCTGTTTCGCCTGCACCTGCAAATGGACATTATTGAACATGCCAAACCGCAAGAGCAGCATGAACATTTGCGCAGCGTTGAAGAAGACATTTATCAGCTGGATGAACTGGTGGAAGAGTTTCTGGAATACGGCAAAATGGAGCGGACAGAGCTGCGTTTAAATGCCGAACTTATTAAAGTCCCGGCTTTTGTCAACGCCCTGTGTGAAAACCTGACTATAGAAACCGATGCGGATATTAAGCTGGAATTGGACATTGGCGATAATACCCGGTTAACGGCGGACAAGTTAAAGCTGGCCCGCGCCCTGAAAAACCTGCTCAGAAATGCCTTTAAATACGGTCACAGGCAAGTGCTGTTAAGGGTATACCAGGTGAAGCAGCAGCTGGTTTTTAGCGTTGAAGATGACGGCCCGGGTATACCCAAACAGTATCGCCGGGACATTTTTCAGCCTTACTTTCGTATCAGCGACAAAACACAGCAGCGGGTATCAGGTTATGGTTTGGGCCTGACTATTTGCCGGGAAATAGCCGAAATGCACAGCGGGCAATTAATTGTTGAAGACAGCGCACTCGGCGGTGCGGCCTTTAAGCTGATTTTGCCCGGTGCAGGCAAATAGTCATGTGATCAGCAGCCAGAAACAAGGGCTCATAGATGAAAACCCGGTGTTCGCCGGGTTTATTTTTTCCAGGAATATGTCACTATAGGTTATCTCTATGGTAAAGCGAATAGATGGTAGCTATGGCAAAGGAGCGCCTTATAGCAGTCAGCTCGGCTGTTTTTTTCCCTGTTTTTGTGACAGTCAGCTATATAGCCTTGCTGGTGATAGTCGCCACCCGGCTAACCCGGATGAATAATATCTCAGCAACGCTCAGGCCCTTTGTTCCTGCCGGAGAAAAGGTTAATTACCTGGGATTCCCTGTGAATATTCTCATGCCTATGGGGCTGTTTTCGGTATATTTTTATCTTGTTTATTCAATAATGTTTCATTTTTTTGAAAAGAAATCCATATCGTCTTTTTGTGCGGTCTTGCTGGTTTTGCTTATCAGTGCCGTAGCTCTGGTTGTGCATGATTTGATGGCTAAAGGGATTTTGCTGCCTATTGTGATGGTTAAGCCCTTACCACTGGTTTTTTTGCTGGTCCTGACCTTAACTTCTGTATTTTTGGCAAAAACGCGATATAAGCTGAAACAGTTCCAGGGACTTGTTACAGAAAGTTTGCGGGCGAAAGAGGCAGGGAAGCAAGCCAAAGAGTCCGATAAGGGAGCAGAGCAAATAGCCGTTGCCCCGAATGCATTTCAGGACATTAAAAAAGAGCAGTTTATGCACAAGCTTAACCTGCTCATCGATGAAAACATCTCCAACCCTGATCTGAACTGCCAGATGCTGGCACAGTTAACCTTTATGAGTGAAAAAACATTAAGAAGAAAAGTCCATTCAAGCACCGGCATAAATGCCGGAAAATACCTGAAGCAATACCGTATGAAAACTGCCTACGGCTTTGTGCTTGAAAATAAATATAGCAGCACCAAAACCCTGGCAAGTGCCGTGGGTTTTAAAGATCCCGCCCACTTTAATAAAGCCTATAAAGCCTACCTTGAAGTGTTTGGCACAGACCATGCCGAACCATCGGATCTGCGCCATTAGTTTGAGTACATTCTAGCTTTGCCATAGACAAAATGGTCAACAATCCTGAAATTTTGGACACTTTCCCCCCTAACGGTTTACAAGAAAAAGGCGTATTCCTAACCTGAGTTTGCGCTAGCGGAGCCGTTTCTGCTACGGCTGTCCCGGTATCAACGGCCATGAAAAACGACTCGTTGACATCGAACGTTACGGTTAATTTTACCTTAAATACGGAGGTTAGGATTGTGAAAAAAATATCTGTTTCTAAAGTACTGACGGCGGTCATTTTCATTGCCGTTTCACTGCCCGGTTATTCCTTTACTTATCCCTGGGATAACTGGATATACCACCTTGATTATAAAAGGGAGGAGGTTTTTGAGCTGCACAACCAACTCATTGCACAGCAGGATGCTGTTGACGATAACATAGTGACTTTCAATGCCGCACTGGAGCAATATCAAACCATGGTGATTGCCAACCAGTATTTATTACTGTGCTCTAACAGCATAGTAATGGATGAACTCAGCTGGCAGCAATATCGCGTTGAACTGAGCAATGTCGATATGGCCGGTGCGCCTCCTGCCTGGCTCGATACCACCAGAGGCGTGGTCGATGTGCTCGGCGGCGCTACTCTTGCCCTTAGGCAGATCTTTAAATTTAGAAATTATGTGAACGAACGTCTTGCTAACAATAATCTGGCGGAGAATATCAGTAATGAAGCAGGAGAAGCGGTAGAAGTTGAGGCGGTGGAACTGGCAGAAATCTCGGCCGGGGTCGGGGTGGACGCCGAAGCAGGAGCCGCAGAAGCTATCACCGCCGAGCAAGTAGGCGTGGAGGTTGCTGTGGGTGAGGCCGGTGCTGTTGTTGAAGGAGTCACTTTGGCAACCCTTGAAGCGATGACCGGGCCGGTGATCGCCATCGCTTTTGGTATTGATGTTGCCATTGACTTGTTTGAAAGTAGCAATGCCAGCCATGAACTCGATATTGCCATAGAGGAGTTAAGCGACGGTATTGCCAAGCTGGAGCATTACAGCGGTGAACTTAATGCCAGGCTGACGGCAATCAATAGCGGCATAGCACAAGAGGTGCTTCGTTTTAAAACCCTGGTAAGGGCGCTTGAACAGTTAACCGGAGAAGCTGCGCATTTTTCTTATGATTTTGAAGTGACACCGGAAAATTTTGATATTTTTTACCAGTCGCAACTTAGTGCCCTGAGTCAATACGGGACTTTGGTGGATATTCGGGATACCTACAGCCGCGCTCTGGAAAATAATCCGGATATCAGCTTAGATAATTTTATTGCTGCCTACATGCTGATAGCGCCAACCGGGGTCACGGCAGCAGACGTTCGGCAATATTTTCAAATTTTAAGCCAGTTTTCAACGGACATAGATAACCCGGTCAATCAGGCATACCGCTGGGTTGGCAATGACTGGACAACGATAGATATTAACCATATGGGAGAAAATTCCGTGGTGTTTTCTGCTATTCCCAGTTATTTCGATGACAATCCGGGCACGGTTGCCATACGCAATATCGGCAATGACGGCTTTGAAGCGAAATTTAAAAACTGGAATTATTTATCCGGCGAGCATGCACCCGAAGAAATGGCCTTTGTGACGATTGAAGCCGGTATTTATACTATGGCCGACGGCACCATAGTGGAAGTAGGCACGATGGATATTAATGACAGCGGTACGGTGGATTCAACCGTTCATGCCATGTCGTTTGCCACGACCTTTGCTGCCGCTCCTGTGATGATAGTGCAGGCACAAGCACGAACGGCCCTGATACTTATGTGCCGAGGGTATACGACATTACGGCCACTGGCTTTAACATCAGTTTATACGAACAGGAAAGTTTAAACGATTCCACCCACAGAGCAGAAACCATAGGTTATTTGGCCATTTATGCTGCGCAAAGCAGCGGCACGCTTTCGTTTCCTGACACTGCTTTACCCCTGCCGTTTGCCAGTGAAATTCAGGTAGTCAATGATCAATGGCTTGAATTGGACAGCGGCGTTAGCATTAAGCTTGATGAAGAGCAATCGCTTGATACAGAAGTTGGCCATGTCGATGAAGATGTGCAGCTGTTGAGATTAAACGGCTGGTTATTCGGTAATACGGTGATGATTAACGGCAGAGATACCATGAGTTTGCGCAAGCAATATTAAGGCTGAAACCAAAATAAGTTGTATCAGGGCCTGCGGGCCCTTTTTTAAGTACACGGCGCTAAACCAGGTTTACCTTCATTTATCCTTATTCAGCACTCTCCGATGCCTGTACCGTCACGGTAAAGCCGCGCTTGCTGAATAAGTTTTTCAGGCGATCAAGCCCAGCCTGCTCATTGGCAAAACCCGCCGATTTCCAGTGCTTGCGGATCACGCGGGCGCCGACATCGGCCATTTTCTGCGGATCGCCTTCTGTTTTCTCTATCGCCTTACAGCTGACCGCCCCGAGCCAGTGCATCAGCTTTTCGGCTGCGCTTTGCTCCTGCTTGCCCCAGCTATGGATTTTCGGGCATTTTTCGGTGCGTTTTTTAAATTCTTCAAATTGCGCCATCAGCATCCATAACCTCAGCTCTTTGCTTTCTCCGTCCTGCGTGGCCATTTGTGTTGACTGTGCCAGTTGAATAAAGGCCGCCAAAATTTCAGAGGTGACAGCAGCGACCCTAAAGGCATTTTTACCGCTGGTTATGGCGTGAATGCCTGTGTCGTAGATTAAAAGCGAATCAGAGGTAACGGCAATACCGACAGCAAACAATTGCCGGTGATATTCGCTGGGCATAGCATTTAACACCCGAATGAGCCGCGCGCCGGTAAAGCCCGCCCCCAAAGTTAAGGTTTGCTTGTCCCAGGCGTTTACCGCTGCGGTGCCGCCTTCGCCCGCGGCGACTTTTCTAAACTTTTTCCAGACTTTTTTATCGGCAGCCGTGGGTTTGTCGATAACATCATCTATGGTGCGGCTTTCGAGCCAGGTGACAAATTCTTCATTAGGGCGCTTACCGCCGGACTCAAACGCCTGGTTGGAGGCGCTGCGAAAGGCATATCCGCCCTTATTGCGGTAAAGTAAAAACTCACCGGAAGCGGTAGGGGGCACAAAGGCGGCGCGGTTGCTGTCTATCTGCTGCTCAAAATCATCCCGGGCCTGCTCGGTAACCACCTGGTGATCTAATGACGGCTGCTCCATACCTGCCTTGGAGATGCTTACCGAAGGTTCAACCCTGGCTTTGCCGCCTTTGGCTTTTTCCCCTTTATTCTTAGCTAATTTACCGGTAAAAAGCGGCAGGCTATGGGGCCAGCTTTGATTGCCGCCAAAGGTCAGTAACTCGGCTTTGGTGATCAAATAGGTAGGGCGGTAATCTTCATGATACTCGGAAGAGTTGCCGGGGATGCGTTGGATAACAGTACTTGTGCTGTTTTGCTGTTGCACCACCTGTGTAGAGAGGGTGGCTGTTGTTTGCGAAGGATTTAAAATGTTACGCATCTTTTGTTGGTTGGAATGAGCTAAGCCCGGGGGGATTACTGCTAATGGCATCACCTTGGATGACTGCCTTTTTGCCAAGCGCTGAGTTGCGTATAGCTGCATACCTGATCCTTATACTTTTACCGGGTGTTAACTTATAGCCAGTATAGTGCAGCCTGGTATGAGCAGAACTCGGCGCAGGTGCTGAGCACTTTTGCGAAAACTGTCCCTAAACCGCCAATATTGATAATTACACCATATACAAATGATAAATGAGCAAGGTGCCAATTGAGGTATATATAAAATAGGCTGCACCATTGATAGATAATTTAACCTTAAGATCTTTTACGCGCAGGGCCTGATAACAAACAAAAATACCGGTCAGCAGGATGGCAACGGCAAAGAAGGTATTGGTAAAAAAATCAAGCAAGGCATTATTCATTAAGGCCGAATCAGCACCATACCTGCTGTCGCTTATTGCATTAAATTGTGCATTAGCAACATGCAAGATGAGGGCAATAACCACAAAGGTAATGGTTTGCAGCAGCAAAAGCATAAAATTTATAAATTTTAAATATTTCACATTACCGGCCTTCATTATTTTAGCTAGCTGGATTTGCCCCCTGACTCTTGTTGATGATATCTGTGCGCCAGGCGTTGCTACTTTTATTGCCTTCCTACACGGGCGAAAGCATTGTGCTATTTATGGGCAAAACCTGCCCATATTTCAATATCAAGTACCAATAGCTTGATTTTAAGCAGTTTAGCTCGTGAATTATTTGACAATGTTTAGTAACTGTAGCACTTTGTCGGTATCCATTTTTGTCATATCGTAGTAGGTAAGTGCCAGTAGCGTGGCAAAGACTAATAGCAAACAGCATAAAAGTATTTTATGTTTTATTGCTATTCCGATATTGTTTTCTGGCCTTGTGCTAAGTTTTTTAGGTCATTATCCACGATAGGATGCAAGTGGCTTGCTGTTATGACTTTTGTGCTGCAGTTGTTTCGAGTAAATTGCTTCTGCCAGCTGTATTCTCCGTTGGTATTTGAACAGACTCTTCTATAGGCGTTAACGCAATACTTTTGATAATTTTTTCTTGCGCAGCGAAGGCATGGTCACGCCACTTTTTATGTTTGCTGCCCAAGTCCACCCTGTGAGTAAAACGGCAAACTAAGTAATGCTGCTGATCAAGCCCCAGGCAGTAATAATCTTTTCTGCTTCGGCTATTTGCTCTTACTTCTTGGTAGAACACCCATTGGTGGTTATCAAAGTTAACTATTTTGGCCGGTGGGATCGGCGGTTGGCCATGACATTCAATATCCAACTTTAGTGCTTCTGCAAAACGTTCTTCACTATAAGGGGTTGATCGGGCCGCAGATTCTTTTTCAAGATCTCGTTTGATTTGGGTATTTCTCCCGGCCGCTAAGTTTTCGTCTATGTCGCCATTATGAAAGCTATCATATTCATCAATAACAAAGCGGGCTAATGCTTTGAGGTTAAAAGGATCTATCTTAGCACCGGCAGGCAGGCGTTTTATCCATAAGGAACAGCCTAACATGCCATATTCCGAACTGGGTGTGAAGGAAATCACCGGTAGATACATCCAAAGCGCTGTATTGATATGCACCCAGCTATTGTGTTGCTGCTGTTCTTTATGTGAGTCAAACCAGCCTTCTGATTTATAAGGAAAATTAACTGGCCTAGGTGGTTCTTCTGTGATCAGGTTGCTTTGTGGCAGATTGATACTGAGCTGGTGATCTTCCAATATAAATTGCAGTGTTTGCTGGTCGTTGAAATCGGGGCCGCCGACAAAGCCGCGCCAGTAACCTTTTAGCAAATGCATTATCATAATTCTTGGCCTTATCCAATTTTATCAATATATTTCTGTACCCGGGCGGCATTCTTATAGTCACCCAGCATGGTCAGCTGCTTGTGATAAGTTTTCAACCCTAAAAACGGCAAGGTATGTGGGCTGCCGCCAATACTGCCGCTGATAACCAAGCCGCTGAACTTTAAACAACGCACTAAACTGCTGGGGGATAAGTCATTACCACCGGCAATATTCGGCACAATATCAAAAGGGTTATTTCTAGGTTGGTGTATTTTCACCCCCAGGTTGCTGGCAATTCGGGTTAATCTTTCGATATTGGCACCACTGCCGTGTACTGCGAGTTGTTGTTCTTTTAACTCATCGCCGTAATGAAGACGATAATGCTCTAAGGCTGCACAAAAAACAATAACCCCTTGGCTATGTGCCACCCATTTAGTTGCTTTACCTTGTTGATGGCGCTGGGCAAGCACTGCGGCTAAATGCTGGGCATTGTGTGATTTACTGCCCTGGCGTTTGTCAAAAGCACATTCTATTACATCTAGTCCGGTATTATCTGAGGGGTTATGAAACAAGGTATAGGCTTTAATGGTATCGGTTTGATAAGCCGCATCGGCATGGGTGCCCATCAACCAGGCAGCTTTGTCCAAATCATTTTTCATGCCGTTGACCGCGGCATGCTCGGTGCGTATTTGTGTTGTCGCTATTGGGGTTTGCCATGCTCCGGTGAGTTTATCAATTTCTTTCTGTGGTTTTGCTTCATCATAAGAAGGACCATTTGGAACCCTGTCTACGTGATACAACATAGTTCGTTCGGCGGCGCTGTTGCTTTTACTGCCACGTAGTTGCTTGTCAAAAAGGATATCGCTGATGATAACTTTATCATCTGTAGTTAGTTTATATTCAATAAGATAATGGTAACTTTGGAAAGGGTATCTGGTTCTATATATACGGTTGAACGGATTTAAGCTGTGCCTGACTGATGAAGGCGTACCGGGATTCGAGCTAATAAAGACAATTTCCCTGAGCACCTGATACTGGTCATAATCGTTTAAGCTGGACAGCATGGCAAGAGCCTGCTGGGCAAACTGTGTTTTATGATAGGCATAATCATTGGGTAGCCTTAACCCATAATCTATGGCGCTTTGGCGGTCGAGTGCGAGGGTGTCAAAGGCATCTTTTTCTGAAATACTTCCTGTATTAAGCCAAGTCATGGTCATCAGTCCCTGATTGCTTTTTATTGAACAAGAAAAGTCTAGACCATGTCCGGTTTTATGGATACCAGCATGATAAAGTCCGGTTAATTTACATTACCGGCATCAGTTACTTGATAGCTGCTTCTATCCTAATCACTACCGGAGCATAGTTTATGAAGGTAAAATCAGTGTTTTTACTTGTATTGTGTTTAATCGCCGGCTTTCTCTGGCTATCTGAACCTTACATGCAGCGCCAATACGTGCGTATCAGTAACAGCCCTATAACGATAGAAGCGGAGTATTTTACGGTTACCGGCGATCCGCTGTGTACCAAGTTTTATCGGGTGATGGATGGAAAAATAACGGATACGGGCATATTTCCCAATATGCCGACTGACATTCCCGACCCGCATGCTGTAGCTGCATTTAAAGACGGCGACCGGGTAGAGCTGACCGGATTTCTCTATCAATGGCAGGAAACCAACCTGGTCACGGGCACGACACGATCAAGGCCCGTTAATATGATTGACGTTCTCACATGGCAGGCTTCGACAGGCATTCACTATCAAAGCAAACAGACGAATACGCAAGCCGGGGCGTTCAAGCAGGTAAATTATACAAATTGCAAACCTTAACCGCTTAGTGCCTTGATAAAAAAAGATTTACAGGGCGAATCTGTCCCTGGCGAACAAAAAAATGTTAAGCTCTCGGCATTAAAGGATAAAGCCCAACCCCAATAAAAACATTATGTATTACCTGAACGAATTACAACACAGCGGTTTCATCTGGTTATGCCTGGCGCTTACCGTTATCAGCGCTTTTTATAGTAAACGTTTATGGCTGGCGCCTTTGGCGGTGACCTTAGTGCTGGCACTTATCTACCAACACCTCACCTTTGTCGGCGCAGCCGTGTTGTTAGCGGGTTTTGCCCTGGCCGGGGGGCAGCAGTTTTTATCGGGGAAGGTAAAAACCTTAGTGCAGGGGGTCGTGGTTGTCTGGTGTTTGGCGCTAGCCGCCCATTTATTGCCGGGTTTTAATAATTTGCATGTTTTAGATCAGGTTACTACCGGCGCGCAAAGTTTGCCCTTTACTCTCTATCTGAACCTGGACAAGCCTATGTTGTTTTTTGCTTTGCTGTTAATGCTGCCGGGGATGCTTAACCGGCAGGTTATTTTGCCGGGTATTTTCCAGGCGGCGCAGGAGCAGCATGTTTCGGTGGGCAAGCATGTTAAGCCGGTCTTTGGCATTAGCGGGGCTATCGGGCTGATTTTTATCACCGCATTCCTGATGGAGTTGATCCTGCTTGAGTTCAGCCTGCCCGGGTGGTGGTGGCTGTTTGCCATTAATAACCTGTTGTTTACCTGTGTTGCCGAAGAGGCGTTTTTCAGGGGCTTTATCCAGCAAAAGTTAACCGAGAAATTTAGCCTGAAGTATTCGGCGAAAACGGCGGCTTATGGGGCAATGGCCATTGCCAGTGTGTTGTTCGGGCTTGCTCACTTTGGCGGCGGTGTCGCTTATGTTGTGGTGGCGACACTGGCCGGGGCCTTATATGGTTTTACTTATCTCTATAGCGGGCGGCTGAGTGTGGCGATAGTGGTGCATTTTCTGCTGAATATGCTGCATTTGTTGTTTTTTACCTATCCGATGGCGAAGTTTTAACTGTTTGGGATTGCGGCTTTAGTTTCATCCTGCCTCGGCCTGCCTGGGCATGCGGGAGAGCATATAACCGGATTTATGCGTTTTTCTTTATCTTGGCTAAAAGGCTTCCTGCCCGAAAAAGTTATGCCTGCACCGGGTCGGCTTTTTCCCTGATGCTGTACTGTTATTGCTTTATCCCCCGGGCAAGCGGGCGGTATGTTTACAGGGAAAAGCTAAAAGCCAGCAGCATTGCAAAAGCTGGACTAATGCAAAAGCTGGACAGCGGTTTATTGGCAATTAAAAACGGATTGTTGTTGGCAATCCGTTTTGGCTGTCCGGTGCTGTTTGGCCTGTGCTAATTTTACTCGTTGTAGCTATAAATTAGCTTTTGCCCGGCTGTTGCTTGTCATTTTGGGGTTTTGCACCTTTACGGGCTTCGAGTGCTTCGGTGATCAGCATGCGGGCGATCCAGGCAACACTTCTGTCATCTGCCTGAGCTAACGCCTGAATGGCGTCATCTGTCGCCGAATCCACCCTAACGGTTAGTACGGCTAGCTTTTTCATGACAAAGAGCCTTTAGCAAGCATCATCTGCTGAGCTGTGCGCCAACAGCGAGAGTGCCTCGCATCAGAAACCGTTATCCTATTGAGGTTAGTATTGCCGGCAGTTGGCGGCTGCCCGTGATTGGGGTTGCTGGTGTGCCGGCTTGGCTGTTTGCTCGGTAGCCTGTGGGAAATGCTTTTTAAAAAAGGTGTTAAAAAAACTTTAGCCGAGTTTAACTCTGACATATCATTATCTTTAGCCATGATGGATATCCTATGTATCTATTGAGGTTAGCTATCTCTGGGTGTCCTACCACTCAGGGGTAGCGCTTGTTGTGTCTGTATTGCTTATGTTGCTTGTCTGCTTGCTGTTTGTCCGCGCTTATATTCGGGCGGGTAAACCGCTGTGTTTAAAGTGACTCCTATGGTTGGTTTTCCATTACTTTTTATAGTGTAAAAGGGGGGATAAATCCATATGGAGGGGATGAATTTTTAGTCTAAATGGTTGTTTTGTTTTTGTTGTTTAGATGATTCGGGACTATTGAGGAAATAATTTTTAAATATTTGAAAGTTAGGTGGTATTTTGTGTGCTGTTCTAAGGGGGATAGCTGGCCCCGGGCCGTTTTCCCCCGGTTTGACGGCTGTTTTTACAAGGTTGAGCCAGTTTTTCTGCCAAACCGGCCGTTTTCTGTGATTTTTATTTGGGTTTCCTGCTTGCGCTCTTTAGCTTTTTTATGCCTTTTATCTCAGATAAGCGCTGATATCCGTAATATCGATTTTATCTTCTGCCATAAAGCGCTGTGCGTATTGCAAATAGGTGCCGCTGGTTAAAAACAGTTCGAACAGGTCTGTATCGATATGCGAGGTTTGACTCATGTGGTGCAAGATATTGAGGGATTCGCTTAAGGTTTTGCCCTTTTTGTAGGGGCGGTCGGAGGCGGTCAGGGCCTCGAAGATGTCGGCGATGGCGAGGATCCTGGCAGGAATGGAAAGTTGCCCGGCGTTTAATTGTCTCGGGTAGCCGGTGCCGTCGAGCTTTTCATGATGGCCGCCGGCGTATTCCGGCACTTTGGCCAGCTCTTTTGGCAGCGGCAGGGTTTCCAGCATCATGATGGTGGCGATAATATGCTCATTGATGATATAGCGGTCTTCCGGGGTCAGGGTGCCGCGTTGTATGCTCAGGTTGTAGATTTCCCCTAGGTTTTGCTTGTGCCGGGGTACCTGAACTTTAAAGTCGAAGGCTTTTTGCCTTTTAACACCGTCGCTGCGCGGGGTCAGGTGCCTGGCTTTATCGATAAGCAAAGGCTCGGTGCAGGGCAGACAGGTGTCCTCTGGCGGCAGGTTGCGGCTTTCTTCGGGGGATAAACCCAGGTTATCCGCCAGGTTGCGTTGCCAGGTTTGTTCGGCAATGGCCCGGAGCCGGGTTATTTTGTCATCGTCCATAAATTCGCCGCCGATATTGCATTCGGCGACAAAGGCGAAGTCGTCGGCGATTTGCTGTTTTTTTCTGTCCCGTTTCTGCCTTAGTTGCTCTGCCTGGTCGGGGTGGGCCGATATTTGCTCCAGGCAGGTGATATCGGTGTCGCGCAGCAGTACTTCAAAACGCATTCGTATTTCGTGTATACGGTTGTAGATGGCTTCAAGTTTGCTGCCTTTGTCTACTATGTGTTCGGGGGTGGTGATTTTGCCGCAGTCGTGCAGCCAGGCGGCTACTTTAAATTCCCGCCACTCTTGCTCGTCTTTAAAATGAAAGTTGGCAAAGCGGCCCGTTTGGCAGGCATCGGCTTTTTCTGCCAGCATAAAGGCCAGTTCAGGCACCCGGGCACAGTGCTCGCCGGTATAGGGGGATTTATCGTCGATGGCCTGGGCCAGCAGCTGAATAAAGGAGTCGAGCAGGTTTTTTTGCTCGGCTTCGTGTTTTTCCATGGCGCTGGCCATGTAAACCATGGAATGGGACAGTTGGTTGATTTCCTTGATCATCGACGGCACTTTAGTGACCTGGTCAAAGCAGCGCTTTCTGACTTTGTCATTTTCCATGATCAGCAGTTTGATCGGGTTGACGATGGTGCGGGTCAGGTAAAAGATCAGCGGTATAAAGCCGATGATGGTCAAAGTCGTGATCAGCAAGGAAATTTTAACCTGCTCCATATAGGGGCCGATAATATTGTCTATCGGGATCAAAATTGCCAGGTATTCTTTGTCGTTGTCCAGCGACTGCAGTGCCCGGGTATAGCTCAAATAAACCGTACCTTTGATGGTCAGTTCCTGCGTGGTCGCCTGGCCGTCGCCCACCTGGGTCAGCAGTTGTCGGTGCGGTAATCTGTCGAGGGTCAGTTTATCCCGGGCGGCTTGGTCGTTTTTTTGCTGCGAAGAGGGCAGCCATTTCTTACTCAGCCACTGCTTTTCGCTGTCGGTAATCGAGCTTATGGCTTTGTTGATAATTGTCAATAGTCGGGCATTTTCTGGCTTGAGCATAAAATGATAAGTCGCAAATTTTTCCGACATGGCTGATAGCTCTGCCAAGGCAGTATTTTGCGTTAAATTATTAATGAAGTAGTTTTTGATTAAATGCTCGGTAACCGGTGCTAATTCGAAATAGATATCGGCATGTCCTTGTTGCAGTGCCTTTAGCGAATCTAAAGAGTCCTGGGTGATCACCGGTTGGATCTCGGGGAAGTTCTCGCGGAGCTCTGTGGTGAGATACTCGCTCAGGGCGTAGCTGCGGGGCAAGGCAATGCGTTTACCTTTGAGCTGTTCGAAGCGGCTTATTGGCGGCTCGCCTTTACGGGTAATGGCAACTATCCTGCTTTTGAAATAGGGCTGTGAAAACAGCGCATACTCCTGCCTGCCGGGGGTTGGGATCATAGATTGCAATATTTCGATTTCGTTGTTGCGAAACATGGCGATCAATTGGCTGAAGCTATAGCCATTGATGAACTCAAAGCTTAAGCCGGTTTTTTTCGCTATCAGTTGCAGGTAATCCACCGAGTAGCCTTTAGGGGCGCCGCTGACGGAAAACTCAAATGGCGGAAAGTCGTAGACATTGGATACCCGGATTGTCGGCAGGGCTTTGATATATGCCTGTTCCTGGGGAGATAAGGCAATAGCCGAGGTGTCGGTGTGTTCGTTTGCCGATTTGGGGATTCTGCGTGCGGTCACCTGGCCCTTGTCATTAAAGATGAATACTTCTCCCGACTCGGAGATATACTGATCGCGGAGAAAGGCCGACATGCTGTGGAATGAGATATCGACACCAACTACATGGTCACCGGCGGTTTTTTTAGCGTAGGTGACCCCGGGAGATTTTAAAAAGCTGAACATGTAGGGCGGGGTTTTGATCACCCGGTTGCTGGCGGTGGCTTTTTTATACCAGGGGCGTGTTCTGGCGTCGTAACTGGTGTTTTTTTGCTGCCTGGTACGCAGTTGCAGTCCGGCGTTATAATATTCCCAGATCTGGGCTTTTGCCTGCTTTTGCGGTAACACTTTTATCATCACCCAGCGGTCATTTAAGGTGGCGGTGAATTTTTTCCTGATCAGTGGCGAGGTATTTAAGTTGATCAGGTGTAGTGAACTGCCGTCGGGGTAGCCGATCAATATCTGGTAAATAAGCTTATTGTCGCTCAGTGCCCGGGTTAGTATCGGTAGCAAAGGGTGGCCGGTTGAAGCGCTGGCTGGTACTTTTAATTCCTGGTACAGCTCAAGCATTCGGGTGAGGTTTTCTCCGGTATTATCCATTTCCTCCAAACGTTCACTGACGTTTTGGGCAATGTTGTTAAACTGGGTTATGGTGGCGGTGAAAGCGATTTCACGGCTTAAATAAAACTGCAATGCCAGTGCCGTTAAAGCGGTAGCCGCCGTTACCAGTAGGAAAGTGCCCAGTATGGTCAGGCGTATGGTGAAGGTTAATTTCGAGAGCGCTTTTATTGCTTTTTCAAAGTTAAGCATATGGTCTATTTTCGGAAGTCGGCGGCTTTAACTGGTATTAACATAATGAAATAAAAGTCAATTAGATTAATTTTAGACTACCGGATGGAAAATGGAGCTCATAGTTACTGCTAACACCTCTGCTATTTGGCGATGGCGGTAATCAGCAAGCAGGCTGGTGTGGAGCAATAGCCGCTTATATCACAATGGCAAAGTTTGCTTTTTGAGGCACGAACGGAAATAAAGCCTGTGCGGCGAACTCCATGGTTTTTACTGACAGTTAATAGCTTGTTATTGTGGTATTTGTTGTTTTGTCTTGCCTGTTGTCAAGTGCAAGCGGTTTCTTTTCTGTTGTATGGGGGGAACAAAGCTGCGGCTAACCATTGCTAATGCATTATACTGGAAAGAATATTGGCTATATGATGGGGTTAACTTCTTTAATATGCCAAATAATGCTAGCCGTAACTTAGTTCATATTTCTTTTTTAGCAATCATTTATTTTTTTACCGCCTGGCTCGGTTTGCAACTGGCTTTTGACGAAGTCAACATTACGCCGCTATGGCCGCCTACCGGCATTGCCCTTGCCGCGCTGCTTTATTACGGTTACCAGGTATGGCCGGGGATCTTTCTCGGAGTTGTGCTGATTAATCTCTACCTGCAAACCCATGTGATGGCGGGGTTGTTCATTGCCATTTGTAATACCCTGGAAGTGCTGGTGGCAGGGTATCTGATCATCCGTTTTGCCAGCCGCTGGCCTTTTGCCAAATTACAACAAACCGTGTTTTTTATCCTGAGTTTATGTGTTGCGACCATGATCAGTGCCAGCGGCGGCGTTGCCAGTTTGTATCTGGCCGGAACCCTGGCTAAAGAAGCTGCTGGATTGCTGTGGCATACCTGGTGGCTGGGGGATCTGGCGGGAGGGCTTATTTTAACGCCATTTTTACTGACCTGGAGCAGGGTGCCGAAAGAGCGCTACAGCGCAGCGCAGAAGGTAGAGGCAATAGGGCTGATCCTGCTCAGTTTGGCGTTAATGTACTTGCTGTTTTTCACGCAATTTTCTTCCTACGCCAGCCAATATCTGCTGATTTTTGCTTTATTGCCTATTTTGTTCTGGATGTCCTTTCGTTTTCACCATCACGGCGCAACCCTGATGATTTTGATCATGTCGGTACTGGCCATTGTTGGCACTTTAAACGGCTTTGGCCCTTTTGTGCTGGCAACGGAGCATGACTCGCTATTGGTGTTGCAGGCCGCGGTTGGCAGTGTGATGATCACGGTATTATTGCTGATCGCAAGCCAGGAAGAGCGCCTGCATGCTATTACCGGTCTCAGGCAGAGCCGGGAAAGCCTTGAGAGCCAGGTCAGCCAGAGAACGTTGGAATTAAAGAGTGCCAATGTCTTGCTGGAAAAAGAAATTTATCATCAAACCCATTTGACGGAGGCGATAAAAGGCTTGCTGCATATTGTTGACGGCTCGGCAAAGCAGGAATTTTTTATCCGCTGTGCCCGCGGCCTGGCACAAACGTTTGAAACCCGTTTTGCCCTGATTGGCGTGTTTGCCGATCAAACCAAGAATAGCATCGCAACCCTTGCGGTTTGGAACGGTAACCAGACGGAAGACAATTTTATCTACGCACTTAAAGGAACGCCGTGTGAAGACGTGATGAACCATGCGATTGAGCTGGTATCGGAAAAGGCCGCCGAGCGTTATCCAGAGGATAAGTTGTTAATGCTGATGGGCATAGAAAGTTATTTTGGCGCACCTATTATCACGCCAGAGGATGAAGTGATCGGTATTATGGCGGTTATGGACACCAGGCCTATGTTTATTTCCAGCTGGCAAAAACCTTTGCTGGGGCTTTTTTCCAACCGGGTGGCGCTGGAGCTGCAGCGCCGGCGGGTTATGGATAAGCTGGAACTGGCTGAGCAGGTTTTTAATGAAAGCAGCGAAGCTATTATGATTTGTGATGCTGAAAAACAGATCATCCGGGTCAATCCTGCCTTTACTGAACTTACCGGTTATTCCCTGGCGGAAGTTATCGGCAAGAGACCTTGTCGTTACATGTCGGCAGAAGAAAATGGCGACTGTTATCGTGAGTTGTGGCCAGCAATTGAAAAACAGGGGGCCTGGCACGGGGAAATGACTAACTGGAGAAAAAATGGCGAAGAATATGTCAGCTGGCAAATGATCAAATCTGCTGTTGATGACCATGATAAAGTGCAGCAATATATTTTTATTATCAATGATATTACCGAGAAAAAACGCGCCGAAGAAAAAATTTTTCAACTGGCCCACCACGATGCCATAACCCAGTTGCCCAACAGGGTTTCTTTTCATCAGCAACTGGAAATCTCCATGGCCGATGCCATCAAAAGTGGTGTACGCCTGGCGGTGATGTTTATTGATCTGGATAATTTTAAGCTGATTAACGATACTTCGGGCCACCCGGTGGGAGATGAATTATTGCAGCAGGTGGCTCGCCGCTTTGAGCAGGTGGTGGGGGAAGATGCCATGGTTTCCCGTTTTGGCGGCGATGAGTTTACCGTAATGCTGCCGGCTATTGCCGGCATTGAACAGGTGGCAAAAGTCGCCCAGGCGCTGCTTGACGCCTTGAAACCCCCTTTTTGCCTGACCTGCTGTGAGGTGACTACCAGCGCCAGTATCGGTATAGGCATTTATCCGGATAACAGCGATGAGATCTCTACTTTACTCAGTTGCGCCGACAATGCCATGTATCGTGCCAAAGAAAGCGGCCGCAGCGGTTATCAGTTTTATACCGAGCAAATGCATATTGACGCCCAGCAGCTGGTGGAATTAGAGCAAGATTTACGAAATGCCCTGAAAAATGATGAGTTTACCCTGGTTTATCAGCCGCAGGTCGAGTTGGCTACCATGCAGATCACCGGGGTGGAAGCCTTATTGCGCTGGTATCATCCGCATAAGGGATTAATTTCTCCGGATAAATTTATTCCGGTGGCGGAGTCTTCCGGTTTGATTGTCGCCATAGGCGCCTGGGTGATTAACCAGGCCTGTTATCAGCTCAGGCTTTGGCATGACCTGGGTTTTGAGCAGCTGAGTATGGCTATTAACCTGTCAGCACGGCAGTTTTTCCAAAGAGATTTACTCGCCACCATAGAGCAGTCGATAGTTGCTAACGACATTCCACCCGCTAAGGTAGAATTTGAAATCACCGAAAGCATGATGATGCGCAATATCGAGGAAACCATAGCTATCCTTCATCAAATCAAAACTTTGGGGGTTCAGCTTTCGGTGGATGATTTTGGTACCGGTTATTCTTCGCTGTCGTATTTAAAACGCTTTCCCTTGAATAAAATCAAGATAGACAGAACCTTTGTCAGCGGCTTGCCTGATGACAGTGATGACGGCGCTATTGTCGAGGCGATCATTGCCATTGCCCATTCCCTTGGTTTTACCGTGATCGCCGAAGGGGTTGAGACTGTAGAGCAACTGAGGTTGCTGGCAATAAAGCGTTGCGGAGAATTTCAGGGCTATTATTTTAGCCGGCCCTGTCCGGTAGCTGAGCTTGGCAGCCTGTTGTTAGAGCATTTACCCAAAGGGCAGAAAGTTTGTCCCGTCAGGGCCCGGTAACGGGCTGTCGTAACGCTGTTGCTCTACTCTATAGTGATAAAGAACGCATTAAGGTGAATTATTCACCAAAGTAGCTGTTTTTTATGTTTTAGCCCTTGCTTTGATGTTATTTCCTGTTGATTTGTTTGACAAATGCGGTGATCTACTGCACTTTTAACAGCGAAATCTCTTTGACTGCCCCTTGCCTTAATTCAGCGCCGTTGTTTGGTTATTAGCAAGCAAGTCATTGGCTGTATATATAATAAGAAAATGCTTAAATCGGAATGTAGATGGAATTAAGAATAACAAAGAAAATACTGGCTTTTGAAGAAGCTAAATTAAGCAGTTATGTTGATCATTTGGCAAGCAGAAGGTTTGGTACTTTCAGTTTGTTTATTGGCATTATCAGTTTATTTTTGGTTATCGGACAAAAACTGGCCTGGGCTGATTGGGATATTTTAACGGCTTATTCTCATGAAGGACTAAAGCCGATTTTATTAGGGGTTTGGGCTACTTTATTTATTAGCAGTCTTTTATATCGAGTATATCGATATAAAAACATTTCAACCTGGATTGCTTGCCTGAGCTTTAACGCTAAAGCAGACAAGATTTTGAAAACCACTTCAGAGCAATATAAAGGCTTTAAGAAGAAACTTTCCAAAGAGCTTAATTGGCTGATAATTTCTGATTTTTTCTTAATTATCTTTCTGTTACTTATAACAAACAGTGAAAATGCCTGCCCGATTATTGCGGCTGTCACCCTGGCTGTTTTTGCTTTTTGCTATTTTCTGAATAAGCAGCATGGCTTTACCCGGGCGTGGTCACGTTATGAGAAAACACAGGACCTCTTGGAAGTGCTGTTGTGGGAGTTTACTCAGGTGCCCACGTTATATTCCGGGCATAATAAAGACAAAAGAATGGCCGTGCTTCATGAGAAATACGTGCAAATTATTGAAACCCAGATCCATGAACGCCAACGCGATATTATCGGTGACTACCTTTCAACGAATGATGCTGCTTTTTCTTGGGTTAAGAGCCTGAAAAAATAAAGCTTACTTATAGAGCCTGAGGCAGGCATATGCGTAGTAAAATGCTCTTTGAAAGGGGTTAGTCCGCTGGAAATAATGGCCGTGTTTATATAAGTGACGGCAATCGGGCGGTTAAGTAGTGATTAAATAAAAATAATAAGGAACAACAAGGATGGCGCAACAACCCAACCTGATTTTAGATGTTAGCTCAGCGGAATATTCCGGGGAATATAAAGATAAAAGCCAGCGCTGGCAAAGGCGTGCCTATGAGCTGGCCATAGCGAATATTAGCGCGCTGGTGGAAGAAAGCCGCAGCATTATTGAACAAACACAACATAGTAAAGAAAAAACTTTACCGCGCATTCATGACGCTATTTTTATTTCCGGTAGTCGCGGTACCGGGAAAACCGTGTTTCTATATAATCTTGAGCAAGAGTGGCAGCAGGCTGAGGGATTAGCAAATAAAGATAAGGCGGTATTTCTTAATATCATTGATCCTACTTTACTGGTAAACCATGATAATTTCGTTAATGTGGTCATTGCCCACATTCATAATTATATGCTCGGAAGAATACACAAACTTGAAGATAAACAAGCTTACCAGAATCTGCTGGGGCGCCTGGCCGAGTCGTTAGGGCAAACGGAGTACAATAACCGTGATGTTAGCGGATTAGATCGTATTATCAGCTATCAGTCGTCTATGGATTTGGAGAATAATTTTCACCTTTACCTTGAGCATTGTTGTAAATGCATAGGTAAAGAAGTATTTGTGCTGCCGGTAGATGATGTCGATATGGCGTTGGGTAAAGCCCACGACGTGCTGGAAACCATACGCCGTATCTTGTCCTGCCCGCGGCTTATTCCCATTGTTTGTGGTGATGAAAATATCTATCATCAGATCCTCAGGGATTATTTTGCCTATTCCGGCAATGAGCAATATGAGCGTAGGAAACCTTTTGCCGATACTGAAGAAAGTCAGTATGCAGAGCATTTGGCGATGCAATACTGGCGTAAGGTTTTTCCTGAGCACCTCAGGGTAGGTCTGCTTGATGTAGATTACCTGATGCCGGATATCAGCATAACGGGCACTGGCGAGCAATCGTTAACCCCGTCAGAATTATTTAAAAGGGTTACGCAACTCACCAGCCCATTGGTCAACGGCTTGGAAAATAGCCATACCTTGAAACGGCCGGATACTTCAAGGAAACTGGTGCAGTTCGCCAAAAACTTTATCGGTTATGTTGATGATGTTAAGCAAGGCAAGGTGATTGATAATTTCTGGTCAGATTATGTCAGGTATGCCGAAAGTGCCCGTTTTGCCCAAGGCTATTTGCTTGCCGATGCTGAAATTCGCGTGAAAGCCGGCATAAAACGTCTATCTGAGTTGGCCTTATTTAATGTCGAGCTACAAAGTAAACTTGCTAGGCATAAGCAGGGATTTAAGAAAAGAGACTATTTTGCCCAACTTAAAAAAGAGTTAGACCCGCTATTATATTTTGAAGATTATATTAGCGGCAAAAGGTTGTCTAATTGGCGGCAAGGTCAGCTCGATGCCTTAACGACGAGAAGAGAGGATGCCGATAACAGCTTGACCGCTATTCCCGCCATCAGCAATACCTTAGTCGCTATGCCTACGATAGAGGTGTTTAAGGAAAAATATATTATTTCCCAGGCATCGATCAGTGATATTAAAGATAATATGGATGACGGCAAGGTTAAGCAAAACAGTTACTTGTTATTGGATTTATTTACCCATAGTGATTTTTATGGCACCTCGTCCTATAGAGCCCGGCAGATCTTTTTTGGCAAGGCGTTTGAAATTTTTACGCTGAGTTTAATAAACCGCTTTCGTGATGAGTCTGCCTTGAGCTATATCATTAAAGATATCTTTAATACTAAGCCGTTAAACTCCATTCATTTTGTCGCCCCGACTAAAACATTTGATTTTAATGAGGATGAAACGGAGCAAGGCGGCGAAGACAGCAGTATTTCCTATGTTAGCGACAGTCAAAGCTTTGCTCGGGATATAGTAACCTGGCAAGAGGATTATCAAGAAGAGCTAGAACAGGCACGCAGTGCCGGTTTATGTCATTTGTTATCCCTGGTATTTAACAAGGTGTTTAATCAGTTATTGCAAATGCGGGTGAATAATACCTTGCTGCCAAAATCAGCTAATCCGGATAACTTGTTTCATGTTGCCAAACGCTTTGAATTTGTGTTGTTAACCTCCATCGGGGCCTTTTTAAAAGATAAAGGGGATATCGCACTGCAAAATACTGCCACCACCCCAAATAACCAGCACTTAATGACTTCTTCAGGGAAAAATAGTGATAGGGCTTATAAGGTTAATGTGATGGAATTCGTCAGTGACGAGACTATGGCAGGGAACCGGCTGATGCAGGCGTTGGTAGCGCATCCGTTATTTACCTTAACCAAAGATTACTCCCATGAATTACTGTGGAATAAGTTAACCGTTGGGGGAAGAGTGGCAGGTGAATCACTCGGGGGAAAATTTGTTGATGAGTCAAAAAAATCGAATCGTACGTTTCCGACATTAAATGATTTAGGATTCGCAGCGTTTGATAATCCCATTAGAGTATTAAATCAATTAACCATAAAGGAATTTAAAGAGCTCTTTGAAGAATATGGGCCAGTAACTCTGGATGTATTATCGGATGTTATCAGCTGGTCAGAATTACACCCTGATAAATTGAGCCCAAGGCATGAGAGGGCACTGAATAGAATTCATAAGTTGTTTAATGAATACAGTAAAAAAGTCAGTGATTAACTATGTTGACTAATTCTCTGGAAAATGTCGCTAAGGTGAGCTTACTTAATTCTGACCGTTGGCTTTTTCATTTGTTATCGGATGAGGTGTCTCTTAATGCTTTTAACGAGATAGCACAAGAGAGCTTAACGGATAAATTGCTGGCCAATGAGCGCCGTGATGATATAGAAAAAGTGCTGCAACCCCTGGCAAGTTCCTGGCATAAAAACTACTCGTTGGATTTCATCGGCCAGTGGCAGATACGCTTTCTTGACTGGCAGGGTAATCGTTTTGAAGTGGCCAAACCTTATCTGGATGAGTGGCTGGCGCTGTGTTCAATTATAGAGCCGAGCCTGGTATTAGGATGGAGTTATGCACAAAGGCTCAAACATGACCGTTTGCAGCCTGAGCAGTTGGTTAATCTTGAACAGTGCATGCAGGGCCTGAGCCGCCCCAAACACCAGGCATATGGCGACAACCATGCCCATATCGGTGGACACGGCGGTCAGCGACAGGCATTTGTGGACTATTCATTTGAGGGGAATAGCGCACAAGCGCCTTTTAACTGGCCCAGTTTACGCGAATATCGCTTTATCAGCACCGGGGAAATCGATGCCAGTCGTTTACCGCGGATGCAACATGCTTTGTTTTGTCACCTGGTGGAAGCCTTGACCTTCGTTCCCGGAAAAGAAATGCCGGATCTTAACATCAGTCTTTATGATGATTTTCAGATGTTATATAAAAATCGCGGTTTACCGGCAAGGATCAAACAAGCGGCAAGCTTTAATCTTTCATTAACATTACTAAATAGGGCATTAACTGCTGACGCAGATAAATCCGCTTTGCTTATTTGGTCGGCATTATTTTATGCTGAGCGTTACCTGGAAGTTTCCTGCGCCTGGCGTACGGCTTTTCGTGCTTATATCCATGTTAGCCAGATCTTAAGAACCGGCATGATACACAAAGGGTTGGGATTAAGTTATTTCACTGAATTTTTCCGTTTCAACGCCAGAAAGGGCCACAGTAGTAAAAAATATGGCCGGTACGCCTTAACCACTGATATGCATGGCAAGGTGTTTCGGGAGTTTAAGGTAGCACCAGCATTTATTAACGAAAGGACTTTATCTCAAGTTTATAAAAAGCTGGAAAAATCTAAACTTGAGCACAATATCCAGTTTTGTATCCATTTTACCCGCAGTGGCCATGGACAAGATAAGTTACAAAGGAACAAGCGGCTGGCATTGAAGCAGGAATGCCAGCGCCTGGTAACTTTATTTTCTTCTTATGGAGCACAAAACCATCAAGTGAAAAGTAAGTTGTTTACGCCGGATAAAGAAAGAACCGTAAACCTGCCTAATCTGGTAAGAGGGCTGGATGTAGCAGGTAATGAAAACCAGGTGAAAATAGAAATCTTCGCCCCGTCACTACGATACCTGCGAGCCAGCCCATGGAAAAATTCGTATAGCGAATACAAACCCCAACGCAGGCTGCACTTAAGTATTCATAGCGGGGAAGATTTTCATCATTTGATCTCAGGTTTGCGCCATATTGATGAAACCGTGTCTTTTTGTGATTTTGGCGAAGGGGATAGGTTAGGGCATGCCCTGGCGTTAGGTATCGCAGCCGATGTCTGGGCGAAAAAGCATAATACCGTTAGAATTACAGCCGGGGAGCACTTGGACAACCTGGTTTGGCTCTATCACCAAGCGGTAGAGTTATCCTTGTCTGTTCCCGAAATCTTGCCTTTTGCCAATCGTTTGCAAGTCAGAGCTGCTAAATGGTGTCAGCAGATTTACGGTGAGAATCATGATCTTGCCACTTTATACTGCGCCTGGCAGTTAAGGCGAAACTGTCCACTAAGCTTTATGGAGTCAAAAGATAGTCTGTTATATCTTGAATATTTACCGGGTTTTTTTGAAGGACCTTTATCTGATGCAGAAAGAAATAAACTTGCCATAAAAATCTGGCAAAGCTATTTCTTAAGCAAGCAGTTTTTTAAAAAAGCTGAAGACAATCCTTTTGAACAAAGCTTGCTTGTACGGCATCTCGAATCACATCATCCTGATGCCCGGACCCGTGTGACGCAGGGGCAAGATTATTTTACCCTGGATGAAATTGACTGGATCACTGCTATTCAGGATCATCTGATGCACCAATATGATGATCAAGGTATCACTATAGAGGCTTGCCCCAGCTCGAATATTTATATAGGTCATTTTGATTGCTTCAGTCAGCACCCGTTATTTCGCTGGGCACCGCCGCTTGAGGCCTTGCTTGACAAGGACAGCGAATTTAACCGTTTCGGTTTACGCAAGGGACCGGTGCGCTTTTGCGTTAATACCGACGATGCCGGCTTGTTTCCCACCACCATCGCCAATGAACACAGGATTTTAAAGGAAGTGGCTATTCGTCATTTCGATGCCTCTTCCCAGGTGGCAGATGCCTGGATAGAGCGCATTCGCAATATAGGACTGGAAGAATTTCGGCGCAACCAGGAGGCGGTAAAGGTGCCCGAGGCTTAACGTCGGCCAGTGTGGCTTTTGGGCTTAGAGGTAATGAAGCAGCCAGGGAGCGGCTTTTACCTGTCCGTAAATAACCGAGCTGAGTACCAAAGTGACTAATAAAAAAAGTTTGCGGTAATGGCTTTTCATTTTATTTCCCATATTGTTTTTATCTGCCTTTGATAACGCCTGTCGGCTGCTTTGGTTGACACGGCTGCAGAAAATAGCGGCATGATAAGCATTATGACCGATGAATGTCTTGATCTATTCGAGTTCAGCCGCCAGCTCTGCTATCTGACGTCGAAACCATTGATGGCCGGGATCATGATGTTTCAGCGGCCCCCATAACATGCTGACTTCAAAAGGCGCCAGTGTTAGCGGCGGCGGGAGAAATTTAACTTTTTTATGGTTGGCGCAGCACAATGCCAGACGTTTGGGCATGGTGGTGATCATTTGGCTGGATTCAACGAGTGCTGTCGGGGTGGTGAACAAATGGCTGGCCAGTATGATTTCCCGCCTATGGCCTAATGCTGCCAGTGCTTTATCGACTATCGAGCGGCCGCTGCCATGGGGGCTGATCAATATGTGTTGCTCATGAATAAATTGCTCCAGGGTGAGCTCGTCACCAGGAATGTTCGGGTGCTCACGGCTGACCAGGGTGATAAAACTGTCCTGCCAGAGTTTTTTTTGATAGAGGTTTTGTGGCGGCGTACCATAGCGGCCAAAAACAAAGTCGATATTTTGCAGCGCTTTAGCCAAGTCCGTATCCTGATAACTGACACATCTTAATTTTATGCCGGGGGCCAGCCGGTGTAAGTGGTGGGTCAGGGGCACCAGCAGCAGTTTCTCCAGGTAATCTGAGGTACCTAAGATAAAGGTTCTGTTGCTAGTTAAAGGGTTGAATTCATGGCTGGCTAGTAATGCGCTGTTCAGGCTTTGCAGGGGGGCGATGATGGTGTTGTAAAGTTCTTGAGCCCGTACGGTAGGCTCCATGCCGGTGGATGTTTTATGAAATAAAGGATCGTCAAACTGTGCTCTCAGTTTTTTGAGCATATGGCTTAATGCCGACTGGCTGACGCCTATTTTATTCGCCACTTTACCGACATGGCGTATTTCCATCATTAAGCGGAAGATATTGAGCTGGTTTAAATCAGGGTTATTAGTATTTTTCATAATAGTTAGTTGTAACATTAATTATTTTTTAGCGCCAATAAATGATTTGATAGCGGCCGTGTTTATCTCAATAGGAGTATTTATGGCGTTAAAAATTGATCACCTGAGTTTGCTGGTGACCTCGCTGGAAAAAAGTATGCCTTATTATCAAAGCTTGCTGGTGTTATTGGGCTTTGAACAAGTTCGGGACCACATCTGGACCGACGGCGAGGGTTTCTTTATTCAGTTTCACCAGGCCAGGCAGGGCACAAGGGCCTATCAACGCTATGGTGCGGGCATGAACCATATTGGTTTTTCGGCGCCGTCTACAGACTTTGTCTATCAGGTACAAAAGCAAATGCATGCGGCGGGTTTTGAGGTGCCCGAAGTGCAGGACTTTAACGGCGCCAAGGCGTTATTTATGAAAGATGATGACGGCATACGTTTTGAGATCACTTACTATCCTCCCGGTGTTGCCGTGGTAGATTGATAGCCTGTATACGTTCGCTGTCGGCTGCGGCTTCCCGTACCAGGAAGCAGGTCTGTTGGCAAATGTAACGGTTTTCGTTACAAAGCCGTACCTATTCGTTCTATTGTCATCTTTGGGGAACATTCATAATGCCGTCAATTACTCGTTAAGGAAGTCATTATGAAAAAGTTAATTCCTCTGGTCGTTATTACGACTATGGTGTTGCAGGCGTGTGGCGGCTCTGGTTCAAAGTCAAATACGGTTGTTGGTGAAAATAAAGCTGTCGAGGTACATCATATCCAGCCGCAGGATGTACCGGCCTATGTCGAAACATTTAAACAACAGCAGGCACAGTTACAGTTGCAGTTTGACGGTCGGCAATCTGCTATCAGCTTTATTGATATGTCTGTTGAAAACAATTTTATTTTGGCAAAGTATTCGGCAGGTATGGTGAGAATAGGTTTTGATCTTAATGGAGAAAAACCGGTAAGTGAGCTGATTTTTATGGAAGGAGATACCGGCGATCTGGAGAACTTTGAGACCAGTCGGTTATTGCAAGGCACGGCCATTGAAATAACAGAAGATGATGATAATTATATTTACACCGGCTCGGCTGTGGATACGCAAACTCAAAACAGCTACCCGGTTCGGCTTGTTTTTAATGAATCTTTAATTTCCGGTGGCAGCAGTACTTTAGTTCATGAAGGTGAGCGGATGACAATCTCGGGAACTTTAGGCACGCAAACCTATATTGATATGCAGGAGATACTGAATAGCCACACGATAAGTACTCTGGTTTTTGACAGTGTTGACGGTTCGGTCAATGACGCTATCAACATGCATACTGGCCGTTTGATTCGTCAAGCGGGATTAACCACCTTGATGCCAGCCGATGGCGAGGCATATTCCGGCGGTGTTGATTTATTTGCTGCCGGTGTGGAAAGAAAATATCACACCGGCGGTAAGCTAGGGGTACACTCATGGTGCTGCAGTGCAGGCAAACCTGCTAACGAGCTGGGAGAGGAGCATGAGGCCCATGGTGCACAATTGACTTATTTCAGGGAAATGATGGGAGCAGAAAAAGGGCCGAAATTTTACTTTTATACTATCAATGCTGCGCCTTTTAACGGTGTGCATATTATGAGTGAAGCAGAATTGAACCAATACGATTTAGTTACAGATTAACCGCTGTAGATGCTTGATTATGTTATATAATGGAGTTCACTCCTTTAGAGCGGACTCTGTTATTTGTGAAAGAAAGTGTTACCCTGGTTGAAGATGACGAGAAAATGGCGTTTTTGCTGCAAAGTTATTTTCAAGGCTTTGGTTTTAGCGTCAATGTTATCTCCAGTGGCAGTGAGGCTGCGGAAAAAATTCTGGCAGATCCTCCCTCGATTGTGATCTTGGATCTGATGTTGCCGGGACAGGACGGTTTGTCGATTTGCCGTAATATCCGGGAAAAATATAGCGGCAAGATTTTGATCCTAACGGCCACCGGTGATGATATGGATCAGGTGGCGGCCCTGGAAATGGGCGCCGATGACTTTGTCCATAAACCCATTCAACCCCGGGTGTTGCTGGCGCGGGTGCGCATGCTGTTAAGGCGTCAGGATAACATTCAGCAGGCAGGCAGCGGCGAGTTAGCAGCAAGTGACAAGGTGCTGGCCTTTGGCCGGTTGTGGATTAATGCTTCCCTGCAAAGATGCAAGCTTGGCGAAGAAGTTGTGCCGTTAACCCCTTCGGAGTTCTTAATTCTATGGGCCCTGGCTAGTCAGGCGGAAATTGTGCTTTCGCGCGAGCAATTGCTGCAAGTGTTATCCGGACTTGAATATGACGGCCTTAACCGGACCATAGATAACAAAATTGCCCAGCTGAGAAAAAAACTCAATGACGATGCCAGCCGCCCCAAAGGCATTATTACCGTACGGGGGAAAGGTTATCTTTTTGTTCCCGACTACTGGTAATGACGAGCATAAGGTTCACCGGATAAGCAGATGACCCGATTATTTATCTCCCTGTATTTGGGAATTTTGGCGACCTTTATGGTGTTTATTCTGGTCGCTCACCTGATCAATACCTTTTTGATCATAGATATCGAGAATATTATCGATGCCGAGCAGTTTAGTGCCGAAGTTGCTTTACTGGAACGCCTTGATGCCCATATCAGCAGGCAGGAGCGTGAGCAACTGATAAAGCAGATCGCTGAAAAAAATCAGCTGCTGATAGAGCAAGTGGCGCCAAAAGAGATCCCGGAAGCGATCCAGGCACAACTTAACCAACATCCGGTTTGGTTTGACGATGACGAATATAATTATTTTAAGGCCTTTACCCCGGTGCAATATTACCGTCTCGCTGAAGATGAACACCATGAATTGCTGCTTATCGATGATGACGTAGGTATGGCCATTTTTATCGCTTTTATCGTCTTTATCGCCCTCAATTGCTTTATCTGGTTATACGGCTTACACAGGAAGCTGCGTTATCTGGAAAATACTGCCGATAAAATCAGCCAGGGCCAGCTGGACCAGCGGGCGCCGACAAAAAAAAGCCTCACCGTGGGGCGACTCAATCTCAGGTTTAATGAAATGGCCGAGCGTATCGAACAATTGTTGCTCGGACATAAACGTCTGACTCAGGCGGTTGCCCACGAACTGCGTTCGCCGCTGTTCAGGCTGCAACTACAACTTGATTTGCTCGAGCATGCCAGTGAAGAAGACAGGCAAGCACATTTACGCAGCCTGGAAGAAGATGTTTTTCAGCTCGATGAACTGGTGGATGAATTCCTCGAATATGGAAAAATGCAGCGCTCGGAGCTGGCGTTAAAAAATGAGCCCGTTTTGATCATCCCGTTTGTTGAAGCTTTGTGTGAGAACCTGGCCATTGAAGCCAAGAGCAGAGAAAGCCAGGGAGATGAAAAGCTGAGCAAGGACAATTCTCCCCCGATAGTGCTGGAGATCTCCGCAGGATCCGATACCCGGCTTCAGGCCGATAAGGGAAAATTAAGCCGCGCTCTGAATAACTTGCTCCGTAACGCGATAAAATACGGTAAAAAGCAGATAAAGCTTAAAGTGTATCGCCAGCAAGAGTATCTGCTCTTTAGCGTTGAAGACGACGGCGAGGGCATACCCGAGCAATACCGGGAGCAAATTTTTCAGCCTTACTTCAGACTCAGCGGTAAAAACCATCATCGGGTGTCAGGTTATGGCCTGGGGCTGACCATTTGCCGGGAAATTGCTGCTCTGCATAAGGGGGATTTACGGGTGGAGCAAAGTGATTTGGGCGGAGCTGCTTTTAAGCTGGCCATCCCTTTGGGTTAATCTCCCGATCAGGGGCATTAATCATGGCCGGGGGCTGTGCCTGAAGGTAGCTGGCCGCCTCTGAGCAGGTGGTGGATGCTGCAGTCTTGTTTCATCGCTTTTATCGTGTCATTGATTTTTGGCAGCAGGGCTTTATGGGGGGGATTTTTCGATAATAAAATATAGTTGCGGGTTTCATTGACGGCTTTATTGCCCTGGTGCAGTTTCCCTTGAAACTCGGGAAAATCCCCGAGCATGGCTTCGGCGACGGTTTTGTTGAGTATGATCAGTCAGGAAAAAAGCTGATTGCTACTCCATACTAGATGGAAAATGATATTGGCGCGGGAAGAGCAATGAATAAATCCAGGTTAATACTGTTGTTTTTTTTGATGATACCAGTGTTAACTTTACCGGCACAGGAAACCTGGAAGATTACTTCTTTGAACTGGCAGCCATATGCCGGCGCCGAACTTGCCAATCAAGGGCATTCTATTGAAAAGTTAAAGCAGATACTGCAACAGGCCGGTATCATGCTGGAGGTTGAATTTTATCCCTGGAATCGTGCTAAGCTATTGGCCCAAAAGAATAAAGAGTATGTTGGCGCCTTTCCCGTGTGGCCTGAAGATATCTTTGACAAGGCGCTCATTTCACTTGCGGTTGACTGGTCGGAAATCGCCGTGCTTAAACGTGCCGGTACCCGGATAAGTTTTAACAGTGTTGATGAGTTGTTTAGAAAATATTCCGTGGGTGTAGTCAGTACCTATATTTATCCCAAGGTTGTGATGGAGGCGATGAAAAAATATCCGCATCATAGCGATGGTTCATCGAATGAAATGACCTTGCTGAAAAAGCTTGAAACTGGCCGTGATGAGGTGGCCATTACCGATCCTAAAGTGATGTTGTATCTGGCGAGCGAGCAGGGTATTGATAATATTGTGTATGTAAAAAAAATTATGGATAAAGAGTTAGTTGTCGCGTTTCGGGATGATGAAGAAAACAGGAAACGTTTACAAGTATTGAATAACTTGCTGCGGCAGCAGAAAAATTAGCTATTGCTGTATAAACCGGGCAATAGCTAATTTTTTCTGGTTTTCAGGGTTATCCGCTAACCAGTTCGCCGCGCAGGTCTTGCTGCATCAGATGACAAACCTGGTGATAATCATGTCCCTGGCTCAGCAGGTAATGTAATTTAGTTAACGCCGCTTCTAAGGTCATATCATAACCTGAGATCACACTGCACTGGCTTAATGCAGAGCCTGTGGCATAACCGCCCATGTTAACCGTGCCTTTGGTACATTGGCTGATATTGACGATCACTATGCCTTGCTCGCTGGCTTTTTTCAGGCAGGCAAGCAGTTCGGGATCTTGCGGGGCATTACCGACACCGTAACTCCTTAAGATCAGCGCCTTGACCGGCTGCTTGATGACATTGGCCACCAACTCTGCACTGATCCCCGGATATAAATGGATCACCCCCACAGGTTGTGGCGTGATCGCGCTTAATTTCAGTGGCTGGTGCGGCTTATGTTCAACCTTACCGGCAATCACCCGGATATTGATGCCCGCTTCGAGCAGCGGCGGCATATTGGGGGAGTCGAAGGCGTTAAAGCCGTCGGCATAGGCCTTGATACTGCGGTTGCCGCGAAACAGCTTATTGTTGAAGAACAAGCCGACTTCGCTGATCGGATAATTGGCGGCGATATATAAGGCATTTAGCAAATTGACCTGGCCGTCGGATCTTAACTGGCTTAACGGGATCTGCGAGCCGGTGACAATCACAGGTTTGGTCAGGTTCTCAAACATAAACGACAGCGCCGAGCTGGTATAGGCCATGGTATCTGTGCCGTGCAGGACCACGAAGCCGTCATAGTCATCGTAGTGGTCGCGGATATCCTCGGCGATACGTTGCCAGTCACTGGGCGCCATATTGGAAGAGTCGATCAGCGGCTGGTACTCGTGAATAACAAAATCGGGCATTTCATCCCGCTGAAATTCAGGGGTTTGCTTAATAAACTCGGTTAAATGGCCTTTAACCGGTACATAACCCTGGCTGCTTTCTTTCATTCCTATGGTACCGCCGGTGTAGGCGACATAAATACGTTTTTTCATATGGCTTGGCTTGTTATATGTCAATAAAGGAAAGTGTAAAAAGCCCCGCTAAGCGGGGCCGTTGTGTAATGTCTGACTGCGGTTTACCCTTACGGGCTAATAAGCCTCACAGGTTAGACAGAAAGAATAGATGCCCTGGGGATCATTAAACTGGTTTAACCGGGTTAGCTCACCGCGCACAGTCGAGATAAATTGTTCCACCGGACCTGAATTTGCTACCGGCTCAGTGCCAATCAGGGCAAGGGCATTGCCCAGCAGGTTTTGCATGAAAATTTCCTGCGGCGTCAGCTCTTTTTCTATTAACAGGGTATCGTAATTGTCTAAACCGGCAATGCCTGCTGCGGCATTCACGGCATCATCAAGATCACCCAGTTCATCCACCAGACCCAGCTCTTTGGCCCTTGCGCCTGACCAGACACGGCCCTGGGCGATTTCATCGATTTGCTCCACCGTCATGTTGCGGCTGTCGGCGACCAGGGAAATAAAGTCCTGGTAGCCGCGGTCGATGTTGAGCTGGAAGATTTGCGCCATGCCGTCGGTTAATGGCCGGGTCAGGCCGTAACCGGCGATGTCTGTGGTACCGACGCCGTCGGTGTGGATGCCTAACTTGTCTAATGACTTTTCAAAGGTCATCATCAGGCCGAAGATGCCGATAGAACCTGTGATGGTGGTCGGGGCTGCCATGATCTTGTTGGCGGAAGCGGAAATCCAGTAGCCTCCTGAGGCGGCATAGGTACCCATAGAAGCAACTACAGGTTTGCCGGCGGCTTTTAACAGTTCGATTTCACGGCGGATAATTTCTGAGGCATAAGCACTGCCGCCCGGGCTGTCGACCCGTAAGACCACGGCTTTCACCTTGTCATTTTGACGGGCTTTGCGCAGTAACTTGGCTGTACTGTCGCCGCCGATAGTCCCCGGCGACTGGGTGCCGTTTAATATGGTGCCTTTGGCAACCACAACCGCAATTTTGTCACTGCCCGGGTTGACGACAGGGAAAGGAGATTTAATGGTGGATAAATATTCCTTGAAGGTCACATGGCTATAGCTGTCGCCTGTGCTGTTCTCACCGGCAAGTTTGATCAGCTCATCACGCATTTGCTCGCGGGTTTTTAGGGCATCTACCCAGTGATTATTTAAGGCATATTCGGCAAAGTTGCCGTTGGCGGCTTTAAATTTAGTGACTAAGTCATCAATGCTTTCGTCAAAGTTTTCGACGCCGAATTTTCTTTGCTTGGCAACATCTTCTTTATAGCGGCCCCAAAGATCGTTTAGCCATACCCGGTTGGCTTCTTTGGCAGCGGGGGACATGTCGTCGCGCATATAAGGTTCAACCGCAGATTTATAGGTGCCGACGCGGAAGATATGCTGGCTGATGGCCAATTTGTCCAGTGCCGATTTAAAGTACATTTGGTAGCGGCCATAGCCGTCTAAAATCATCCAGCCTTTGGGATCGAGCCAGATATTGTTGGCGTGGCTGGCAAGATAATATTGGTCCTGGGTGTATTGATCCCCTACGGCAATGACTTGCTTGCCTGAGGTCTTAAAATCTTCGATGGCTTTGGCGATATCGCTTAGCTTGGTTAAACCGGCACGGTTCATATTTTGTAACTGTAAAACCAATACCGACACCCGGTCATCATTTTTTGCCTGGCTGATCACTTCCAGGATGTCGCTTAATAAAACTTCGGGATTTTCTTCCGGCTGGTTCATGGCTTCTGCCATAAAAGCACTCATGGGATCGATTTCGCGTTTTTGCTCGACGATATCACCCTTGAGGTTTAACACCAGGGCGGTTTGTTTGGGGATCACGACTTTATCGCCGTCCTGGGAAATGGCGACGAAAAACAATAACAACAGGGTGAAGAACACAAGGTTGACGATCACCTTGCGCGAGATGTTGAGTAGGCGCCATAGCGATAAACTCAAACGTTTGATTGTACCTGGACTTTGATTCATAAAATTCTAATCAGTTAAATTTCTAGTATAGTGCGTATGCTACTTAATCTTTTGACAGTTAAGTAGTCTATTTTGTAAATATTTTTAACGTTTTTTTATAAGAACGGCTATCTTTGCTAAAGCGTGGATAAAAAGTTGATTAAATAGCTAAAAATAACAGGGATGAAAGTATTTGGATTAAAGCGGGTCTTATAAGCATCATTTATTAGAATTGTTACCGATAAAATTGCCAATTATGAAGTTATTTACCCTGTATCAAGATTTGTTAAAAAAACTGCCTGTTTTTGACGGTGTGCCGGCGCTGTTGATTCGTTTATATTTGGCCCCGGTGTTTATTATTGCCGGTTACAGTAAAACCCAGCTGGGCAACCCGGACGTGACCGGCCTGGCAAGTTTGGCCGCAGATCCCAATATTGTTGCCTGGTTCGGCAATGCCGACTGGGGCTTGGGCTTGCCATTTCCTGCCTTGCTGGCAAACCTTGCCACCTGGACCGAGTTTTTCGGCGGCTGGTTGTTATTATTTGGCCTGTTGACCCGGTTAGTTTCCATTCCTTTGATGTTTACTATGGTAGTGGCTGCCACCAGTGTGCATTTAGATAACGGCTGGTTTGCCATTACCCCCACCAACCCGGACACCAGCCCGGCGAAAGTGCTTTCCTGGGTAGGGATTGAGGGATCGCAGCAAAGTCTGGAGAACAGCCTTGAGGCGAAAAAACGCTTGGATCGTATGCGTGAGATCATTGATGACAACGGTAATCCCGATTGGTTATATGAAAAGGGCAATATCGTGGTGCTAAATAACGGCATTGAATTTGCCACCACCTACTTTATTATGCTGCTGGCCTTGTTTTTTATCGGGGCGGGGCGCTTTACCAGTGTTGATTATTTTCTTAGCCGCTCAATTGCTGCAAAAGAGCGTCACCGGGAGTTGTTAACTTAACTACACCAAAAAGCACAGCTTACCTGGAATGGAGGCTGTGAATACCCCTGATATCTGCGGGTATTTTATTGCTATTTAATGGGGTACACTAGCGGCATAAATATAAATTAGAATTATTGCTAAGCTATGAATCAAGTACCCCAAGATGCCATTGAGCTGTTGCTGCAGCGCCAGTCTAACCCTTTTCTTGAACAGCCGGCCCCTAGTCAGGGAGATCTGGATAAAATCTTAAGCGCCGCCATGCGCGTGCCGGATCACGGCGGTCTGGCACCCTGGCATTTTACCGTGATAGAAAATGAAGGTCTGGATAAGTTAAGCGATATCCTGGTAAACGCCGCGATAGCCAAAAACGCTGAAGAAGCCAAAATCGCTAAAGCGAAAAAAATGCCGTTTCGCGCGCCGATGATCATAGTGATCAGTACAAAATATGTTGAGCACAAGGTACCCGAGCAGGAGCAGTTAGTGGCGGCGGGTTGTGCGGCCCATGCCATGCAAATGGCGGCTTTTGCTTTAGGCTATGGCGCTATGTGGCGCACCGGCGAATTCAGTTACAATGCCCAGGTGAAAGAAGCGCTGAACATTAAACTGATAGATCAAATTGTCGGTTTCTTATATATAGGGTCGCAAAGCAAAACACTGCCGCCCAAGCCGGTAAAACCTTACCAGGATTATGTCACTGTTTTTAAATAAACAGCGTTGCTATGTATTGTTAAAGAGGTGCCTAAGAGCACCTCATGCTCTTGCGATAAACGAGCAACTAGTTAGCTGCACTTTCTTCCAGTTTACGGATTCGGTAACTTAAATCAAAGATGGTATTGGTTAAGTCGCTATTTTTATATTCCAGATATTGAACCCGGTTAAGCAGATCATTTATATCGCCGCCACTGCTGTTTTCCAGTGCCTGCACACGATCTTTTAAGGCATTGTTTTCATTTTGCAGGGTTTCTATGGCGTTTTGCACATCATCGATACAGACCCCGGCGGCATTACAGAATTTTACCGTGCCACCGATGACGCCAAAGCTATCTGGCTGATCCAGGTATTTTCGCTCGGCTGAAGTACCAAAACCCACGGCAACTGAGTTGTCCCCGGTAACGGTAACATACTGGCCAATGGCCGTTGAGTTGTGACCTTGGGCGACAGGGTTGTTACCAAAGGCGGTTGAGCCGTTACCCTCGGCAATCGCGTTGGAGCCAAATGCCGTAGATGTTGTTCCCAAAGCCTGCGAGGTCATGCCCCAGGCGGTTGAACGTATCCCCATGGCCTTTGAGCTATGTCCCCATACGATAGCTAACTCTTGATCTGCTACTGTACCTAATCCCCAGGCGGTGGAGAAATTACCCTTAGCCTGTGCACTCAGACCAAATGCCGTAGCATAATCACCGGTGGCGATACATGCCCCAGCTCTTGGGGGTTGAGTCTGCCAGTGTCTGCGATGAGGTAAATACGGAGAATACAGAGAGCAGGGTAAGTGCGGTTTGCTTGTTCATTAATACTTCCTTTTTAAAAATTCCAAATACTTTTTGCTGCGTAATGAAATACGCGCCCGCACAGTATTATCAAAAAATGAACTTGTCAATTTCTTGTTAGCACCTGGTTTCTTGGTTGTTGTTTTTTTTGATTTTAGTCAAGTGACAGGGTCTATAAATAGATTAATGATCAAGTCTTTAGTGCATTCGTTGCTGAGTTGGGCTGGATAATGAAAGCAGACGTAAAACTGGTAGATAGTGATCACCTTTGCCCTGGGCTATAGTTATGGTCAGTGATATAGGATTTGATATCAGCAATGAAACGAACGGCTCAAAGACGAAATATCCGATTAAGTCAAGTGATTGTCCTTGCTCTGTTATTCTTCCCCTTACTGTATGCTCCCCTGATAAATGCCGATGACAGCCATAAAGGTAAGCAAACGATTCAGGTGGCCTGCGATCCCTGGCCTCCCTGGATAGAAGGGGAAGAAGGCGGGCCAGTTACCGGCGGTATCTTTGTTGATATCACCCGTCAGTTGTTGGTGAATATCGGCATTAAAGCCGATTTTACCGTAATGCCTTTTACCCGGGTGCTTAATAGTATAAAAAACGGCAGTGCTGATATGGCGCTTATGGTATCTAAAACCGGGGAGCGCAGTCGTTATGGCTTATATTCAAGCCGCATTTTGTCCAGCCCCTTTTATTTTTATGCGCTACATCCTGCTCCGCTTGGACAATGGCATTCCTGGCAACAGTTACGGCCTTATAAAATAGGGGCAACCCGGGATTTTAATTATGGACCTGAGTTCATTGATGCCATGGAAAGAGAAAATATATCTCTTTATTGGTCGAGCACAGAAAAAGCCTCACTGGCGCTGTTATTGAAGAGCCGGTTGGATCTGGTGGTGTTAAATCAGCATACCGCACGGTCACTGACAGATAAAATGCCGGGAGGACATAAGTTAGTTCAAATATCGCCATTGCTGTATAACCCGGATTTTTCCCTGTTTATAGCCAGAAGCTCTGCATTTAGGCATCATCTTCATCAAATAAACGCCCAAATCAGGGCCATGCAGGATAACGGTGAAATAATGGCGATTTTAAAAAAGTATCCGCTGTAAGCTCAAAACAGCCTCTTTGCTATCGTATTATCAGGGCCTTATCGGAGATAAACTCATCTTCGGGGGAGTTTTGGCTTGGTGATATTTACAGAAGCTCGTTTAATTTTTTTGAAATATATGGAGGAGTGGCAACTGAGGTGTGGATATTGATGAGATTGATTTTTATCTCATTGATTAAAGGCAAGAAGTATGTTTTTTCTTTATGGAGCTGTCTGATGATTGTATTTGTCTGTTGACATTTATCTTCCATCAAATACACAAAACAAAAACAGTAATAAAGGACAAAGATTTCAGTGTTAAGCAAAGAGATCAAAATCCGCTAGACTTAAAAGTACCGTTAAATTAGTGAGTTGTTGTATGAAGGTTTCCTCTAAGATAATTTTAGCGTCAGTATTATTATCAGGGATGGGAATATTAATAGCAGGATTGTTAGTGAGTTGGCAAGCATCATCGGTTGCGGCAAAAGCCATGGAAAAAAGTGCTTTTGAGCAGCTAGTTGCTGTCAGAGAATTGCAGAAGACCCAAATAGAAAATTATTTTCTGACCATTAAGCGCCAGCTCAAAGCGTTGTCGGATAATACCATGGTGATCGATGCCATGCGTGACTTTCCTGAGCTGTTTTTTAAATTTGATCAGCAAACCTCACTCAGGGACAATGATGCCCTGGCACAATATTATAGCGGAGAATTCGATCCCGAATACCGGCGTAAAAATCCCGGTACCGATGTTAGTGCTACGGGGAAATTGCAGCAATTGCCCCAAAATAGCAAGTCACTGCAGCATGCTTACATCAGTGGAAATCCCCATGCTTTAGGGAGTAAGAATGCCCTGGATATGGCTGATGATGGCAGCCAATACAGCTTACTCCATGGCAAGTACCACAAACATTTCAATCATTTTCTTGATGAATTTGGCTACTATGACATTTTCCTGGTGGAACCGGATAACGGTTATATTGTTTATTCTGTATTTAAAGAGCTGGACTTTGCTACTTCGCTCACTTCCGGGCCCTATAAAGATACCGGCATTGCCAAGGCCTATGCCATGGCTAATCAAAGTACAGCGGAAACGAGCGGGATCCTGGTAGATTTTAAGCCCTATTTTCCTTCTTATGATGCGGCAGCGGCCTTTATTGGCGCGGCGATATTTGCCCCCGATGGTAAGAAATTAGGGGTGCTGATTTTTCAAATGCCGATTGACAGGATCAACGACCTGATGACTTACCAGCAAGGCTGGCGGGATGTTGGCCTCGGGGATAGTGGTGAAACTTACCTTGTGGGGGACGATGATTTATTACGTAGCCAGAGCCGTTTTTTGATGGAAGATAAGGCCAATTATCTGGCGGCACTTAAAAAGGCTGGTTTCGATGAGATGGTATTGAAAAAAATTAATGCCAGTGATACCGCTATAGGGCTGCAAGCCGTTGATACCGAAGGTGCAAATGCAGCTATTTCAGGGAAGACCGGTATTCGAACAATCAAAGATTATCGGGGGGTCGAGGTGCTGTCGGCTTTTGCTCCTTTAGACATACCCGGGGTCAAATGGGGGATCCTCAGTGAAATTGATGTTGCAGAAGCCATGGCTGATAAGGATAAATTGACCGCGCAAATCTGGTGGGTGATGATGATGATCATGCTGGTGTTATTGCCTGTGATTTCTGCGGTTGCCTATATGGTCGGTCGTGGGATCTCAAACCCTATCCAGAGTTTTATTGCCCAGGTAAATTCCGTGACCGCAGAAAAAGATCTCACCACCCGGGTCAACTATCGCGGTAAGGATGAACTATCCTCATTGGCCGATTCATTTAATCACTTATTAACCGGAATCCAGGAAATTCTCCATTGCGTAGAAAATTTGGCCAAGACCTTGTACCAGTCAACTAACAAAATGCTAAAGGGGATGGACGAAACCACGGGGCAAACCGAACATCAATGCCAAAACGCCGATAGTGTTGCCGTTGCCACCAATGAGCTGCTGTCGACCATACAGGAAGTGGCCAGAAATGCGGCCACGGCGGCAGAAACTGTCAGAGAAACCGACGGCAAGTGTCAGGACACCAGCCATGCTGCGGGTTTGCTAACAGGCTATATGGATGATTTAAATCAGCAAATGGTGTCGGCCTCGGCATCAATTGAAAAGCTGGCTCAGGAAAGCCAGTCAATCGGCTCGGTGCTGGATGTCATTCAATCTATTGCTGAACAAACTAACTTATTGGCACTAAATGCCGCAATTGAAGCTGCCAGGGCGGGAGAGCAGGGACGGGGTTTTGCGGTTGTCGCAGATGAAGTGAGAACTTTAGCCAGCAGAACCCAACAATCTACAGAAGACATTCGTGATAAAATTAATGCGCTACAAAGCGAAACATCCACCGCGGTTAAAATGGTGGCAGCATCAGGCAAAATGGCCAATGCCAGTATTAGTGCCAGCAGCGATAACCGAGATACTTTGAGTCAAGTGGTGGAATTAGTGGCCCGATTAAATGATATGAACGCACAAATTGCCACCGCTGCCGAGCAGCAAACGACAGTGGTTAATGATATCAATGAGAATATCACCGAAATTGCCGGCACCTCACAACAGATTTCTGAAAAAGCGGATGCAAATAAGGGAGATGTAAAAAGGATCAGTATTCTAGTCACAAATCTTGAAGAGAAAATGCGGGAGTTTAAGCTTTGACTTTAGTTGCTTAAACCGGTGAATCATAAGCTTAGTAGGCAGGGATATGCCGAGAAATAAGCAAAAAACATAGGTAATTAAAAACCCTCAAATGAGGGTTTTTAATTGTTTTAACAATTTAAGCCAGATTAAAAAGCGGCATTGTTCGGCGTACGCGGGAAAGGAATGACGTCACGTACGTTCTGGATGCCGGTAGCATAAGCCACCAGGCGCTCAAAACCTAGACCAAAACCTGAGTGCGGCACTGTGCCGTAACGGCGCAGGTCGCGGTACCAGCTGTAATCTACCGGATCTAAGCCCATTTCTGCCAGGCGCTCATCAAGCACATCCAAACGCTCTTCACGCTGGCTGCCGCCGATCAGTTCGCCGATGCCCGGTGCCAAGATATCCATGGCGGCAACGGTTTTCTTGTCGTCGTTTAAGCGCATGTAGAAAGACTTAATATCTTTCGGGTAGTTTTGCAGGATCACAGGTCCGCCGACATGCTCTTCTGCCAGGTAGCGCTCGTGCTCTGAGTTCAGATCCACACCCCAGAAAACTTCGTTTTCGAATTTCTTGCCGCAGTTTTGCAGGATTTCGATGGCGTCGGTATAGTCCATGCGCACGAAGTCTTTTTCAATGACAGTGTTTAAACGGTCAATGACGGTTTTATCGACACGCTGCTGGAAGAAGGCCATATCGTCGGCGCGCTCTTCTAACAGGGCTTTAAAGACATAACGCAGCATTTCTTCGGCCAGATCACCGGCAATGGCCAGGTCGGCAAAAGCGATTTCCGGCTCAACCATCCAGAATTCCGCCAGGTGACGGCTGGTGTTGGAGTTTTCGGCGCGGAAGGTCGGGCCAAAGGTATACACCTTGGACATGGCACAACAGTAGGTTTCCACGTTTAACTGGCCGGATACCGTTAAGAAGGCTTCTTTACCGAAGAAGTCTTCGCTGTAATCGACATTGCCTTTGTCTGTGCGCGGCAGGTTTTCCATGTCTAAGGTGCTGACACGGAACATTTCACCGGCGCCTTCACAGTCGCTGGCGGTGATTAATGGCGTGCTGATCCAGAAGTATCCTTTGCTGTGCAAGAATCTGTGGATTGCTTGTGCCAGGGTATTACGTACCCGGGTCACCGCGCCGCCGATATTGGTGCGGGCGCGCAGGTGGGCGTGCTCGCGTAAATATTCGATGCTGTGGCGCTTGGCTGCCATAGGGTAGGTATCGGGGTCTTCCACCAGGCCTAATACTTCAACTGCCGTTGCCTGGATCTCAAAAGCTTGTCCCTGGCCCGGAGATTCCACTAAGGTGCCGGTCACTTTTACCGCGCCGCCTGTGGTGAGTTTAAGTACATCAGTTTGATAATTGTCTAACTCATTCGGCACTATGGCCTGAATGGCATCAAAACATGAACCATCGTGAATGGCTAAAAATGAAATACCGGCTTTGGAATCGCGACGTGTGCGGATCCAGCCATGTACCGTGATGGTTTCGTTAACGGGGTATTTTCCTGCTAATACATCCGTAATCGATATAACAGACATTTATCGACCTCTTATTCTTTAATAATTATCCTAATTGTAGGGTTTGGTATGTTACCGCGACTATTGCTTTTCTCAAGTAAAACTTGCTAAATAGTACGATAATTAATGAAAATAAACCTATTAACCTGAATAAGGGAATAAAAAGGGAGTTGTGGCCATGATTTGGCGGGGTAAAGATCGGCGCAAAGCCCCGGACAGCTGGATATATTTTGCCCGGCTTTTAGCTATCGGCGGCTGGTTGTGCTTTATTGGCGCGTTAATTGTCTCTTTTTATGCCGCCCCGGAAAAAAATTATGGTCTGGTACGTTATTACCAGTTGCCGATCCGAAGCCATTGGCTGATGCCGCTCACCAACTATTTATACCTGATCTTATGGTTTAGCGCCTTTAGCAGTATCGCCTGTTTTATTATTGACAGGTTCCGTAACCGCCGCAGCACCGATAACCTGCATTTCAACCTGGTGTTGCTGTTTCTGGTATCGGTTTCCTGGATAACCTATATTATTATCCAGGCTTTTTGAGCTGCGGCGTTAGCGCTTAGGGGCTAATCAAGCGTAAAACATTGCTCTTCATCCAATACCGTGGCAATTGCCCGGACCAACTTGAGCACGTCTTCCTTGGTGGATACATAAGGCGGCATAATATAAATCAGCTTGCCAAAGGGGCGGATCCAGACACCAAGTTCAACAAATCTTTTCTGGATCTGGGCCATATTGACATGCTGGCGCGCTTCCACCACGCCTATGGCTCCCAGTACCCGGGTGTCTTTAACTCGTGCATGTTTGGCTAACGGCAGCAGGTGCCGTTTTAGCTGGCTTTCCAGGGTGGCCACCTGTTGCTGCCAGTTGTTCTCTGTTAACAGGTCTATGCTGGCGCTGGCAACGGCGCAGGCCAGCGGGTTGCCCATAAAGGTCGGGCCGTGCATAAAGCAGCCGGCTTCGCCGTCACTGATGGTGGTGGCGACTTCTTTTGAGCATAAGGTGGCCGCCAAGCTCATGTAACCGCCGGTCAGGGTTTTGCCCAGGCATAAGATATCCGGTGAAACATCCGCCCATTCGCAGGCAAACAGCTTGCCGGTGCGGCCAAAGCCGGTGGCAATTTCATCGGCTATCAGCAGCACCTTATATTTTTTACATAACGCGGCGCAGGCTTTTAAATATTCGGGGTGATAGAAACGCATGCCGCCTGTGCCCTGGACGATAGGCTCTATGATAAAGGCAGCCAAATGCTGGTGGTTTTCGGCAAATAAGGTTTCGAGGGCTTGGGTATCCTGTGCTTGCCACTCTTGGTCTATGGCAATGCCCGGTGCCGGGGCGAACAGGTTTTTCATTAATACCTGGTCAAATAACTGGTGCATGCCGGTGACGGGATCGCAAACCGACATGGCGGCAAAGGTATCGCCGTGGTAGCCGTTGCGCACCGTTAACAGCTGATGTTTGTTTTTCTCACCTTTACTGTGCCAGTACTGCAGCGCCATTTTTATGGCCACTTCCACCGCGACCGAGCCGCTGTCGGCTAAAAACACCCGCTCTAGGGATTTTGGTGTCAGCGCGATCAGTTTTTGGCACAATTCCACCGCCGGCTGGTGGGTTAAACCGCCAAACATGACATGGGCCATTTTCTCTGTCTGCTCGATAATGGCCTGGTTCAGTTTCGGGTGGTTATAGCCGTGCAGTACTGCCCACCAGGACGCCATGCCGTCGGTGAGGGTTTCGCCGGATGCCAGGGTGATTTCTACCCCTTTGGCAGATTCTACCAGATAAGAAGGCAGGGGAGATGACATGGAAGTATAGGGGTGCCAGATGTTTTCCCGGTCAAATGTAAGTAATTCTGTATCTTTTTTATTCATTCGTTAACTAATTTGTTTGGCTGACGTTGACATCATTATTAGGCTGGCTAGACTACCCGTTAACTTATAAAGATGCAATTGAGAGTTTTATGTCAGCAAATCCGGGTGTAACCCAGCCAATGAATAATAATGAAACCAACCAGGCCGGGGACACAGCTGTCCGTCATAACTGGACGCTGGCCGAAGTACAGGCGCTGTTTGACCTGCCGTTTAATGATTTGATGTTTCAGGCGCAAACCGTGCACCGTCAGCATTTTAACCCCAATGAAGTTCAGGTCAGTACCTTATTATCCATTAAAACCGGTGCCTGTCCGGAAGACTGTAAATATTGCTCGCAAAGCGCCCGCTATAAAACCGATATCGACAAAGAGCGCTTGATGGAAGTGGAAAAGGTGCTTGAAGCGGCGAAAAAAGCCAAGGCCCAGGGCTCGACCCGTTTTTGTATGGGAGCCGCCTGGCGTAACCCGAAAGAGCGGGATATGCCTTATGTGGTAGATATGGTCAAAGGGGTGAAAGCCATGGGCCTGGAGACCTGTATGACCTTAGGCATGCTTTCTGAGGATCAGGCCAATGAGCTGCAATCTGCCGGCTTGGATTACTACAACCATAACCTGGATACCTCACCCGAGCATTATAACCAGATCATCACCACACGTACTTATCAGGACAGGCTAGATACCCTGGATAATGTCCGCAGCGCCGGTATGAAAGTGTGCAGCGGCGGCATTGTCGGTTTGGGGGAGCAGGCGAAAGACCGTGCATCCTTGCTGGTACAACTGGCGAATTTGCCGCAGCAACCGGAAAGTGTGCCGATCAATATGCTGGTAAAAGTCGAAGGTACGCCGTTATCCGAAGTACAAGATCTCGATCATTTTGAATTTATCCGCTGTATTGCCGTGGCTCGTATTCTGATGCCAAAAAGCCATGTTCGCTTAAGCGCCGGGCGTGAAGCCATGAATGAACAAATGCAGGCAATGTGTTTCCTGGCCGGCGCCAATTCAATTTTTTATGGCTGTAAATTATTGACCGCCGCCAATCCGGAAACCAACCAGGATATGATGTTATTTAAAAAGCTCGGCATCAATACCGAAACCGTCAGTAACCATGAGCTGGATGAAGGTGATGAAGCGCAAAGGTTACGTACCGCGGTTGTTAATCAGGAAAACAGCGATTTGTTCTACAACGCAGAATAAAGCTGTTAACCGAATTTAAGATCTGTCGCTAAGTAGAATTTGTTATCGGGATTGGGAAAATTTTGCTTTTCCCAAGTCCCATTGTTTTTAAAGCTTTTATAAGAAGTACCATGGCGTTTGAATTTATTGATCAGCAGTTGGCTCAAAGGCAAAGCCAGTCCCGGTACCGCCAAAGGGTATCTATTGCCTCCGGGGGCGGACGTGAAGTGGTTATCGCGGGTAAAAGCTACCTTAATTTTTCCTCCAATGATTACCTGGGGTTAAATAATCATCCCGAGATTAACCGGGCGATGCAAGAAGGCATCGACCGTTTTGGCCTGTGTGCTACCGGCTCAAGTTTGATCACAGGTTTTAGTTATGCCCACCAGGTGTTAGAGCAGCAGATTTGCCTGTGGCTGAATAAACCCCGCTGTCTGTTATTCTCCAGCGGCTTTGCTGCCAATACCGGGGTATTGCAGGCCTTGGGTCAGCAGAAATGTCATTTTTTGCTGGATAAACTTTGCCATGCCTCTTTAATTGACGGTGCACTTGGTGCTAGTCATGGCGACAAAACTAGCGGCGGCAAAGCCAGCATGAAACGTTTTCGTCACAATGATATTGACCAGCTGGAAGGTTTTTTGAAGTGCTCGCCAGATGATGATAATCTTATCGTCTCGGAAGGGGTGTTTAGCATGGACGGCGACCAGGCTAAAATAAAAAAACTGTCAGCAGTGGCAAAAAATGCCAAAGCTTGGCTATATTTAGATGATGCCCATAGCATAGGGGTGATTGGCCAGCAGGGTCAGGGAAGTGTCAGCCAGGGGGATGTCGATATTGTCATGGCCACCTTTGGCAAGGCAATTGCCAGTAGCGGTGCTTTTATTGCCTGCGAAGAAAACCTGTTTGAATATCTGGTCAACTTTTCCAGGCACTATATTTATTCCACGGCAATATCACCGGCTGTGGCGTGGGCAACGGTTAAAAGTATTGAGCTAATACAAAAAGAACAATGGCGAAGAGATAAAATAGCACAGCTGAGTTTTTCTTTATCACAGGCACTTGATCCCAGGATAACCTTAGCCCCGACCGAGTCATCGATACATGCGTTAATTATCGGTGATGAAAAGTCTGCGCTGGCCATCAGTGAAAAATTGAAAAAGAAGGGCATCTGGCTCACCGCGATCAGACCTCCGACGGTTCCTGTTAACAGCTCCCGGTTACGTGTTACTATATGCGCTAACCACAATGACAATGATATCAAATATTTAGCAGCTTGTTTGAATGAGGCTCTTGGTTAATGCCAGAAACAAAAAACAGAATAAAAATTGCGCGCTCTTTTGGCTCCGCCAGTAACTCTTACGATGTTTCCGCCCGTTTGCAGCGCTTTAGCGGCAAACATTTAATGCCCTGGTTACCCAACCGTAATGATTTAACCGTGCTGGATTTAGGCGCGGGCACCGGTTTTTTTACCGATATTTTGGCGGGCTCTTACCATCAGGTAATAGGTCTGGATTTCTCGAAAAAAATGCTGCATTTTGCCCAAAGAAATCGGAATAACAATATTCACTGGCTGGAGGCGGATGCTCATCACATACCCCTTCAAGATCAAAGCATAGATTTAATCTATTCCAATTTGATGATCCAGTGGTGTAATCCGTTAGAAGATGTGGTGCAGGAAATTTTGCGGGTTTTAAAACCCGGCGGCCTGTTTATTTTTACTACCTTAACCGACGGCACCTTGTATGAGCTGAAATCTTCCTGGGCCCAGGTGGATGATGATCGCCATGTGATTAACTTCAAGCGCGAGCAGGAATTACTGGCGATGTTTGACAGCCCTCAGTCGAAATTATTACAGCACCAGTGTCAGGATATCGTGCTCGAATATGAAAATGTCCTGCATCTGGCCCATGAGCTTAAAGGCTTAGGTGCCAACCAGGTGCCTGCCAAGGGTAATAAAGGACTGGCAGGAAAAGATAAATGGCAGAAAATGACCGACTCCTATCAGGATTTCCAGGAGCCGGGCGGTGTTTACCCGGCAACCTATAAGGTGTTTTCCGGTTTGATGGTAAAACTCAGCGATTAACTTTGCTGTGACCGCAAAAAGAAGTAACGATATCAATGAATGAATTTTTTATTACGGCAACGGATACCGATGCCGGTAAAACTTATGTTGCCCGGGCACTGGTGACGGCATTAGTCAGCCAGGGGCAAAAAGTCGCCGTCTATAAACCGGTTTCCGCCGGGTGTGAATTAATCGACGGGCAGCTGGTTAATGAAGACGCAAGCCTATTGCAGTCATGCGCTAATTGTCAGCAAAGTATCTCCCGGATAAATCCTATTGCTTTTGCCGAGCCGATAGCCCCGCATATTGCTGCAGAAAAATCAGGGCGGCAGATCACTTTATCCGAGATCATGACGGGTTACCGGCAGATTCAAACACTTAAGGCGGATACTGTTGTCACCGAAGGAGCTGGAGGCTGGCGTTTGCCTTTGGGACAGGGACATTATTTATCTGATTTTGCCAAACAGGGGACTTTTCAGGTGATCTTAGTGGTTAATATGAAATTAGGTTGCCTTAACCATGCCATGCTGACCTATGAAGCCATAAAGGCTGACGGTTTACAGTGCGTTGGCTGGGTGGCCAATTGCCAGCAGCAGATGCCTTATCTTGACGAAAACATTGCTGAACTCAGCCAGTTATTGCCGATGCCGCTTATTGCCCGCCTGGGGGATTGCCTGGATATTGATGAAGCGGCCGCTTTAATTGATACCGCAGTGCTAGTTTAGCGTTTAAATAACAGTGCCCGGCCAAGAGTGAGTTGGCCGGGCATGTTCAGTCTTGTTGTCTTTGCTTGTGCTTTATCCGGGAAATTTCCAAGGCCAGCGCCGGTACTAAATGCCGGTGGCGCTTATGAACATAATGGTAAAGCTTATGATGGAACAGAGGGGGCAGGTGAATAACAAAGTCATCCCGCACACGAGTTTGCTGGAATTTTCTGACCGCAGCCAAGGGTAAAATGGCGTAATCTACCAGGCCGTTATCGAGTAACTTTATCACTTGCTCTATGTTGTTTTCATATAAGACATTATGCTCCTGAAAATAATTTTCCGCGGCTTTCATACCTCTTTGCGAGCCTAAGCTATAGCCGGTTAAGTCTGCCTTGGTTTTGATCTTGGGCAAGGGGGCAATACTCAGGGCGATGATGCTAAACTCAACCAGCGCCGGTCCCACCTTGATTAAATTCGGATATTGGCGGGAGATATTGTCTATCCGGCATAACTCGGCATCGGTTGTTCCGGTATTTGCGGCAAATAATGCCCGCCGGCCGGGAAATTCGACGATTGCCGGGGTGATCCCTAATGCCTGGTATGCCTGGTGCAGGATATCTTCACATACTTGTATCGAGGCGACATTCTCATGCCTGCTGATCAAAAAATCCCCGGCCCGGGCTGAGTTAACCACAACTGTTGCCGTTAACAGCACAATAGAGAAAGAGCGGGCACAGGAAAATAAAAATGATGTCAATTGCAACAAGGCAGTTGTCTCAAGTTTAACTGGCAGGGGTGATCATAAGTATAACGGTATTATTTCTGTTGTTGTCGGTATTGTATTAGGGAGATCTCCAAGGCCAATGCTGCAACCAAATGCTGATGACGTTTATGAATATAGTGGTAGAGCTTATGTTGAAATAGCGGTGGTTGGTGAATGAAAAAATCTTTACGGTAATTCGCCTGCTGGTGACGTTTTATCGCTTCAAGCGGTAAAATCGCGTAGTCTATCAGACCATCATCGAGTAACTGTATCACTTGCTGGTAGTTGTTGACATAGTGAATAAAACCTTGTCGAAAATAATTCTCCGCCGCTTTCATGCCTCTTTGCGATCCCAATTTATATGCTTTCAGATCCGCCATTGTTTTGACCTGTGGTAACGCCTTGATGCTCAGTGCCACTATGGTTAAGTGCTGCAGGGCGGGCTCTACTTTGACTAAATTCGGATAGTGCTGTGAAATATTATCAATCCGGCATAATTCGGCATCTGTTTTACCTGAATTAGAGGCAAACAGCGCCCGTCTGCCGGGAAGATCTACCATTACGGCATTTATTCCCAGTGCCTGGTAAGCGGGTATGATCATTTGGGCGCATAATTCTACGGTTCGGGCATTCGTCGGCTTGCTGATTAAAAAGTCTCCGCTCCATGCGTTAACCGGTATGACAGCGATTAACAGCGTAGTAAAGTAAGCTCGGGCATATGAACGTAGAAGTGACCCAGGTTGCAGCAAAACAGGCTTCTCAATTTCACATCTGCGGATTTGCTCTAAGTATAACGCTATTTCTGCCCGTCACGAGCGACTCAGCCCTTGCCTGTTATAGCTTGATGCAGTGATGCCTTATCTGCACTAAAACCTGCTTGCCGGGTTTTTTCTATAAAATTGTGAATATTCTACGGCTTTTTTCGTACTTTAAACTATCCTAACTAGTTACCTTAAAATACTTTAGGGTTTGAGCAACTTTTCTACCTTTTTTATTTGCCAGTGCAGAGGGCAACTCTATGCATAATATAGAAAAGATAAGAGCGGTGTTAATTTATGCCAGGATCTGCGTGATCGCTTTTATACTGATCGGCTGCAAAGCCGGTGATGGCAAAGGTTTGGACGCCAATGGCCAGCCACTTGTTGAAGATACGCCTGAGCCGGTGATAGGCTTGTTTGTACAAATCCAGGACGATATTTTTACCGCACGCTGTATTGCCTGCCATATCGGCGCCCAGGCTCCCCAGGGGCTGGATCTTTCTGAAGGTAATGCCTATGGCAATATCGTCGGCGTCGCCAGCAATCAACAGCCGACGCTGAATTTGATCGAGCCGGATGAACCCGAACTCAGTTACCTGGTAAAAAAAATTCGTGGCGATGAAGATATTTCCGGCGGGCAAATGCCCCTGAGCGGCCCGCCATTTCTCGATGACAGCCAAATCCAGCTGGTGATTGACTGGGTTAATGACGGCGCTCCACCACCACAAGTGGCCACGCCGGCTGAATTTGTTGCCGAGCTTAGTGACTTTAGTGCTTATGGCAGCTGGTCGGCGATAGATTACTCCATAGGCGCCACCAATAATGCCCTTGGCGGCGCCCACCAGGCACAAGATGATAACTACTCGCGCCGGGTATATGCCAATGCACTGGCGCTGACGGCAACCGACAGCTATCCCAACGGGTCTATTTTTGTTAAGGAAGTTACCAGCTGGCAAAACGGGGAAAGAGAATTTTCTGCAGCCGGCGGCCTGCTGGCCATGGTAAAACGCGGCGGGGAGTTTAATCCCGGCAATAGTGGTTGGGAATGGTTTGAACTTAATCCTGATGTCTCTGAAATTGTCGGGCGCGGGGGCAATTTGATGGATGACGGTTGTAATACCTGTCATTCGCTGGCCAACTCGCAAAGCGGCGGCAGAGATTATGTTTTTGAGCACCCGAGTGAATACCAGGCGGATAACAGTGACTTTGCTGATTTTCGCAGCTGGAGTGAAATTGAAGAGCGCTCGGATCAAAACCCTTTACTGGGCGGCATGGCCCATGGCGGCGACAATCCCGACTCGACCCGGCGGATTTTCAAGAAACAGTTATATGCCAATCCCGATAGCATGGAGCAGGGCTACCCGATAGGCACCATCTTGGTTAAAGAAGTCGAGCAAGAAGGCGTTATCGTCGAGATCACTGCCATGGTGAAGCGGGGCGGCGATTTCAGTCCGGATCATCAGGACTGGGAGTGGTTTATGTTAGATCCGGATTCGCTGGAGATCATGCTTGATGATAACGGTGATGAAACCCGGGGGGCCAATCTGATGGATGGGATGTGTGCCAGCTGTCATAGCCAGGCCAACCCCGACAGTGGTTACGGCAAGGATTATGTCTTCCACCATGAAAATGATCCTTTTAACTTTGCTGATATGGCGATTTTCACCCGGCTCAAAGCTACGACAAACAATTAGCGTCCGGGAAGGCGGGCTGAGCAGCCTGCCTGATCACATCACTGTTATTAAAAATGCGTTTAATTTGAGCACTAGGATTTTTTTATGAATATTCACATTACAGCGTTAGCCCTTCGCCCTAAAGTGGCGATCTGGCTGATTTTTGCCTGTCTGCTATCTTCGCAGCTGGCAGCAGAGCCCTATTTTGCGGTCAGAGAAGGATTAAAATGCTCGGCCTGCCATACCAATATCACCGGCGGAGGACAGAGAACGGACTTTGGCTTTGTTTACCCGCAAACCCTGCTGCCTGCGGGCAAGAGTACTTTCTCTCCTAAACTTAATGATCATTTGCTGATCGGCGGTAATATCCGCAGCCGCTATGGCTATACCCGTTTTGATGAGGCAGATGCGGTTGAGGGGGCGAGTACTGAGCCGGTTGATTTTGACAATACCAGCAGTTTCGAGGTTACCAACGGCACCTTGTATATCGGGGCGCAATTCACGCCGGATCTGTTGTTTTACCTGGATCAGCAGGTGGCCCCTGAAGGAGGGAGAACCAGGGAAGCGGCGGTGATCTGGAAAAACCTCAGCGGCGGCAGTTATATCAAGGCGGGGAAATTTTTCCTGCCTTATGGCCTCAGGCTCGAAGATGATGGCGCTTTTATCCGTGAAGTCACCGGTTTTAATTTCGATAATTCCGATATCGGCCTGGAAGTGGGCATAGAGCCGGGGGATTTTTCTTTTAGTCTCGGCGTGACCAACGGCACTCAGGGCAGCGGGGAAAATAATAAGGACAAGCAATTTTCTTTTGTCGGCTCCTATATCCAGCGAAGTTACCGCCTTGGTGTTTCTTATTCGACTAATGAAGCGCCGAACCGTCAGAAAAGCACCTCCTATAATGTTTTTGCCGGTGTTAACTGGCAAAACTTTACCTTGCTGGGGGAAGTAGACTGGATTGAAAATGAAAACGGCGATCAGCAAACCGATATGATAGCGACCTTGTTTGAAGTCAATTATCTGGTGAACAAGAAAACAAATTTGAAGTTTACCTATGAGTACCTGGATCCCGACGATGATATTGATGAGAATGAGCGCGTGCGCGGCTCTGTGGTGGGGGAGTATTTCCTGAACCGTTTTTCCCAGTTACGTACCGGAATTCGAGTTTATGATGCCATTCCGCAAAACTCCCTGTGGAATCAGGACAGGTTTTTCCTGGAGCTGCATCTGTTCTACTGATTTGGAAAGGGAAATTTGCTTATGTGATAGTTCATACCCCGAAAATGCCCCAAGCAATGGCTTTGGGGCATTTTCGGCTAAGCCTGATTACTCAGGCTTTTTAAATAAGAAAGTGAAGCGATCGGTATTGCCGGTTACGGATTTGCGGCCTACTTCATAACGTAACTCATCATCCGGACGATAGTGCAGTGTGGAATAGTCGACAAATTCAAACCCTGCAGCCTGAATTTCTTTGATCGCCAATACCGGATCAAAGCGGCGGCCATTTTCATTGTCAGTACCCTGCATATGACGGCGGGTATGGTCAACAACCCCGTAGATACCGCCGGGCTTTAATGCTTTAAAGACGGAATCATTGAGCTGGGTACGGGTTTTAAGCGTCAGGTTATGGTAGTTCCTGAAGGTTAATACCGCATCGAGATCTTTAACCTTAAGATCTGTACTGGTGAGATCATAAAGTTCTTCGTTTTCGTTGTATTTAAATTCACTGTCTTTAGCGAGTACTTTCACTTTATTCAGGGCTTTTTCGCTTTCCAACGATTTTTCGATGCGGCTTGTGCCGAGGGCAAGATAAAGTTGGCCGTTATCACGTAAAGCGGGGGCTAATAACTTGGTATACCAGCCGCGGCCGGGGATCAGCTCCATTACCTTCATATCGTCTTTAATGCCAAAGAACTCTAAGGTTTGAACCGGTTTACGGTTTCTGTCGCGTTCTTTTTCTTTTTCGCTGCGCAGTTCAGACTTTAATGCCTGCTTGATCTTATCGGAAAAATCATCCGCCATGGCCGGGGTCGTTAAGGTGGCGGCGAGTAACAGAGCGGAAATTGGTTTGAGCATATTTATTCTCCAGATTGTTGTTATTTGCTTTTATGGAACCAGATCATTATTCATGGCTGGTAATAAAAAGACAGCATCAAGGGGGCGATATTTTCAAATTAAGGGTTACAAAATATGTCTCTTAAAGTGATTTATGCTTGTGTCTTTTTAATGGCTTTCATTTCTGTTTAGCCAAGACCGGGATTAGGCGTTTTTTATTTCCATCGGTAATAGTCCGGGCTTGTAATGGTTAGCCGTGGTTGTGATCATAATAGGTGTTGTAACATTGCAGGCGGTATATTGTTGCTTTAACAGTTAATAATAGATGAGTGATGTTTTGCCATGGTCCATGGTCAGTCAAGATAACAGGGGGTAAAGTGCTCGTTTGGAGGAGGGGAACTTGTGATCTTTATTTTTCATACCTTGTCTCAAAAGCGCCATAAGCACTTTTGAGAGCAGGCTAATAATTGAAGGATTAGCCTTTTGAGATTAATACCCAGTGACGGCAGCCATCTTCGCCGATATACGACTCATAGACATAACCTGGAATTAAAAAGTAATTTGGGCAATTTTTGATTGCGGCCAATTGAACAGGCGCATCTGCAGCATTATCTGCTGCGGTAACGGGTGCTTCAACAGCATTTGCTGAAGATACAAATAAGCCTGCGGATAAAGCGGATAAAATTGTTTTTTTAATAATCATTTAAATCTTCCTTTATAATTTAAAATGTAAAACTATTCTTATGACTTTTCATGATGTTGCGATAAAAACATATCGCCATCTGAAAGTGCCGTTAACATACAGGATGCTAAATAATTTAACAATGATGTTTACAAAATGTAACAAACTTGTTTGTTTGTGTGTTTTCGTTAACAAGTATTTCCTGTTTGCACGGTAAATGTCGGCATTTTCGGGTTTGTCCGGTAACACTGCTCATTTGGCTCTGAATGGAAAAAGCCTGGTTCAGCCTTGCTTTTTTCCACTGAGATCCCAAAGTTAACCCCGAAGGCATTTAAAAACATAAGGGATCTATCATGAATAATATGACATTAACCTATTTTGACATTGACGGCGGACGGGCCGAGCCGATAAGACTTGCCCTGCATATTAGCGGTATTGAATTTGTCGATGAACGCTTTGGTTTCAGTGAATTTCCCAGCGTACGGGAAAAAACACCTTTGCGCCAGGTGCCGGTGCTGATGTTAAATGAGCGACAAATAACCCAATCCAACAGTATTCTCCGTTATGTTGGCAAACAGGCGGATTTATACCCACAAGATGATTTTCAGGCGTTATTGTGCGATGAAATTTTAGATGCTATTGAAGATGCCACCCATAAACTGGTGGCAACCTTCGGTTTGTCGGGGGAAGAATTAAAAACAGCACGTCAGAGCCTGGTTGCCGGGCCATTAAAGCAGTACCTGCAATGGACACAAGCTAAACTCGAACAAGGCGGGGGAGATTATTTTATTGAAAATCGCCTGAGCATAGCCGATTTGAAAGTGTTTGTCTGGACCCGGGCATTAAGCGCCGGTCATTTGGATTTTATTCCTACGGATCTGGTGGAAAGCTGTGCGCCGAAATTGCATCAGCACATGAAGTTTATTGCCGGCCTGGGGCCTATTAGCCAGTATTATCAAAAATAATAGGTTTGATGTGGCGCTATCATCATTTCCTGGTGACAGCGCCTTATTTTTCTCACTTAAAGTGATATAGGCATTTAACCAAGCAGATGGGTTAAGTCTGTGTCCGGGGTTATATCCGACTTTTCTCCTCCCTGGAAAATAAAGCCCGGCTCGGGACCGATCAGGCTGAGTTTGCCTTGGCTGAATTTAAGCGCGGTACCTTCAACGATGGCAACAATCGGGGTTTCTTTGTCTACCACCATAAATTCTGCCAGGCGCTGTGAGCGGGTCTCACCGTTATGGCCCGGAGGATTATAATCGGTAAAATGCGGGTTTAACTGGAAGTTAACCAGGTTAAGGGCATTAAAACTTGGCGGTTCAATGATCGGCATATCATTGGTGGTGCGTATGCTTAATCCGGCGACATTAGAACCGGCGCTCCAACCGATATAAGGCATACCTGAGTTTACTTTCTCGCGGATCACCGCCAGCAACTCATGCTGATATAACTGGTGTAATAAATGAAAGGTATTGCCGCCGCCAACAGCGATTGCTTGTGCTGATCGTACAGCATCCGCAGCATTGTCATGGCTATGTATGCCGGTTACTTTAATATCCAGATCGGCGAGGGCGGTTTGCACCATCTCGGTATATTCATCGTAATTGATGGTGATACCGGCATAAGGGATAAACAATAATTCTTTTATATCACCAAGATGTTCTTTGATCATCTCTTTGGCATGGCTCAGATAATCGGTTTGTTTTGCACGTGAACTGCTCAGCAGTAATAAATGGGCATTTGTCATGTTTTGGCTGTTGTCCTTGGCTTTACTTTAATAAAAAGTGTAAATAAAAGATCTTTTGGCAAAAGTCCCGGGAGGTGATGTTTTGCCGTTACGATAAATAAAAAGATTTTAACAAAATATTGTCGCTAAACTCACCCGTTGTTTTATTATTTTTGTAATTCACTCAGGCATGCGGTGGCAATAAATCCCGATCGTGTCTTGTAAGCGGGCGATTGGGCCACCTGGTGATCGATTTTCTTGATCAATAACTCCGGCAGGGTGACATTAATTTTATGGCTTTTGCCCAGGTAAGGGGAGATGTCGATTTCTATGATGGCCCAAATAGCGTGATTGCTTTGGGCAAACTGACCTGCCTGATTAACGTAGTAATCTACCGAACGAGCATTTGGGATCGCTTCACCGTATTCTGCCAATATACTCATATGACTGGCGACTGCCTGATCTATTTTCGTTAATCCTTCATCTATGGTTCTGGCTTTTGCCTGGCAACCGGGCAAATCGGGTACCGTGATCTGGTAGTGATCGGCGGTTAATTCTTTTTCAAACTTCACCGGATATTTCATACACACTTCCCTTAATGAAATTGAACATTGGCCTAAAAGTGAACAAATTTCATTGTAACTCTTATAACTCTAAATACAAGAGCGGTCATAACCCTAATAACTCCCTGGTGAAAATTATTTGTAACTCCAATAACTCCACCGTCGAGCCTGCTAATAACTCTGATAACCCTTTAGGAGGATGTCGGTTTGGTTGGTATGCACTTATTCACTTACTTGGGATCGCATATAACTTAAGAGGATCTTTTTGAGATCCTTTCGTTGTTTTTTAAAACTCTTCTCAGGCTTGTTGTTAAGTTGAGGCCGATTTCTATGGAGTTATCAGAGGCTGTGTTGGAGGATCGTTTATATTGGAAAGGGCCGTTAACCTTGAATAAGAACGGCTTGGATCAGCAAAAGATCCTTGGCGGACGGAAGTGATCCAAAGAATAATTCTCTTTGTCCTTCGCTTTTATTTTCAATTTTCAGCTGTTAATATTTTTGCCTGTTTTGAGCCGCCAAAAGGTTTATCCCGGTTAACCGGGTGCTGACAATAACGGTGGGAATTTATCAAGGACAAATAAGATGTTAAAAAATGTCTTGGTCAAAAAGGCTTTAACCGCCAGGGAAGTTCAGCTCTACCTTGAACGTTTAAATTATCAGGAGCAGTGTCTGACCGATATCACGACATTAAAAAGCTTGCATCAGGCGCACATGGAAAATGTACCGTTTGAAAACCTTGATATTGCTTTGGGACACCGTATTGAACTGTCGCTTGAACCATTGTTTGCTAAAGTCATTCTCGGGAAGCGCGGTGGTTTTTGCTATGAAGTTAATTCACTTTTTGCCTGCCTGCTATCGACATTAGGTTTTGACGTTCATCTGCATGCCGCACGTGTGCATGGTGAAAAGGGGTACGGACCGGCATTTGATCATATGCTGCTCTCGGTTCGCCTTGATAATGCCTTATATATTGCTGATGTGGGTTTTGGCGACTCTTTTATACAGCCGTTATGCCTGATGCGGGGAGATGAGGTGTACGCGGCCAAGAAGCCCGATTCAGTTTCATTTACCTGCCTGAATCCGGAGGCCGTATGCCAGCGGCAGGTCAATTATAAAGTGGTCAAGACCGAGGACGGCCTGGTGCTGATGCAGCAAAAGCCATCGCAAACCTGGCAGGCGCAATATCTTTTTTCACTGCAAGCATTTGAAATAAGTGCTTTTGATGACATGTGCCTATATCACCAGAGTTCGCCCCAATCGAGCTTCACCCAAAAGTCGCTCTGCTCTGTAGCCACGCCGGGCGGGCGCAAGACAATGTCCAACGGCCGTTTTATTGAAACCCTTGATAATGTGCGCCGGGAGTCTGAATGCACCGAGCCTGGGCTGTACCGTGAGATGTTACAGCAACATTTTCACCTGACACTACCGCAAAAAATATCTGAGCAAAGCTGGCAAAAATTGTTAGCCCAAAAAAAATAGTCATTGATATTCAATCAAATGAAAAGGAGTTTCCCCTTGAGTTTAGTTAAAAATTTCCGGATGTTGTCACGTTATAATATCAGGATAAACAGGCAACTGCTTAGTTGCTGCGAACAGTTAAGTACACAGGCATTAACCAAAGAAAGCCATTCTTTCTTCCCGAATGTGATCAGCTACTGGAACCATCTTTTATTTGGCGATTTGATTTTATTAAAACGTCTGGCAGCTAATAATCTGGCCGGTTTTACCGTTACTGATTTTGATGTTTTTCCTGAGCCGGTGTCGCCGCAAGATATTTATCATCAGGAGTTAACGGATATTCGTGCTTTAAGAGAGCAGGTGGATCAAGTCATTGTTGAGTTTTTTACATGCCTGACTGACGATGAGTGCGCCCGGTTAATGTCTTATACCAGCACTGAAGGGGAGCTGATTAATAAATGTGTCGCCGATGTCTGCCAGCACCTGTTTAATCATCAGAGTCATCACAGGGGACAGTTAACTTGCATTTTGAGTCAACTGGGTATTGATTATGGCTGCATGGACTTGCCGATGCTGGTGCCCGAGGGCAGTGGTCAGTAGAAAAAAGCCAAAAAAAAAGCTTAACCGATAGTATCAGTTAAGCTTTTTTTATCTGTCGCTTAAGACAGAAAAAATATGGTCGGAGTGGCAAGATTCGAACTTGCGACCTCACGTCCCCCAGACGCACGCGCTACCAAGCTGCGCTACACCCCGACTGGCAAACAGTTAATGTGTTTCCTTGTTTGCGAGACGTATAATAATGATTTATTAAATGAATGCAATGAAAAAAACTTAATTATTAACTGTTTGCTGATTTATTGCCCTAAATCACTGTGTTTGCTTATTTAATTGGCTAAATTGTTTTATAAAATGCACACCGTCTATCATCAGCGGGAAGTCGGAGCTTACCGTGATCGGTGCCTGCAATTGCCTTGAATAACTTTGGAAATTACCGTTCTGGTCGATAAAAACAGATTTATCCTTGTTAAACACCATAATACCGTCGTCTGTGGTATTGGCAATCACCCGGTTTTTCTTCAGGGTCAAAAGATCGCTGCCGTTACTGTATAGGCCAGTATCCATGTCGCATCCCAGCCAGTTTTTAAATAAGGTCGGCTGCAGGTCCATCTGGCTGGTAAGGCTGCTGATATTGCTGGCTTTAGCGTCTGGCCAAAGCAAGAGCGCTGGTTTTATCGACAGTCCGCTATCCTTGCCGGTATTGCCGATTGAACTGACCCAGATGATATCCTGTTGCTGTTTTTGGCGTTGTGCCAGCAGCAGGGCATCCATAAAGAGTTCAAACTGGTACTGATCCTGGTCCGAAAAATAAATCAGGTGCAGTCCCGGCTGTAAATTATTGAGCTTTTTGGCAAAAATCAAACTGGAGATATCGTTTAACTTTTTGTGTTCGTTAAACAGCTTTTCCAGCCACAAGGCATCTCTTTGCTCTGATTTATCATCGCCGATACGGGTAAAACTGCTCGCCAGGTTTAATTGCTTAAGCTTTTGGAATAAGACCGGCTCCTGGCCTTGCTTGATGATTTCCTGCTGGTAAATGCTCGGCAAGCTGTACAATAAATTAAACCAGGCATCATCGCCTGCGGCGTTATCTATATGATGCTGCAATTTAATCGCCGGTGATGAAGCCCGTTGGGCAAATTGCCGGCTTTGTTTATCCGATAACATATCCCGGGTTAAGATAATAAAGGCTGAACGCGTCGGGGCTTCTTGATTAGTACATTGTCCGGTGAGCGCCGGATATTGAGGCACTGCCGAAGAAAAAGATAACGGACTGGTCTTTCGGGCAACATAGTCCTGCTGGTCAAACATACCGTATTTGGTCAGCAGGGTTTTTGCGGTGGTCGGGTAGGAAAGCGGCAGTACCGTATCCTGGCGCAAAATATCATAATTGAGTTCGGTATCCGCCCAGATATGGGTGATATGGCTGAAAAAGAACGATGCGACTAAACCTAAAACGATAGGGCGGGCGAACACGGTTTTTTGTAATTGCTTTAAATGCTTCCAGGCATAATTGCTGATCACAAGTTCAGCGGCGAGAATAACCAGGCATAACACTATCGAGATAAACCAGAAAGACCTGGGATCATCTTGTATTTGATTGCTAATCAACGCCAGGATCTGATCGCTCGACGAGGCATTTAAATGATAGCCCAAACGGGTATAGATAAAGGCATCGAGAATGAGCAGCAGTAATCCCAGGGTAAAGATCAGTGAAGCGCTGGTGCGGATAAACCGGGTATACGGAAACAACAGGGTTAACGGAAACACGATCAGCACAAAACTGATAAAGGTCAGGAACGCCATATGGCTGAGCCAGGTGGTTACTAAATAGATCTGACCCAGCAGGGATTCCGGACTCGACTCGCTAAACAAATAAAACGAAGACAGGGCGATGGTAATGGCAATATTAAAAAACGTGAACCAGTGGCTCCAGCTGATTAATTGCAATAATCGCTTGCTGTAGGTTTTTCGGTCAAATGACAGCATGGATGATGATTATTCTCTGGTAAATGGAAAATACTATTAGCTAAATAGTGGTTTTTAATGTGATTTTTGTACAGACTTTTTCAAAGCACTGGTAAAATTGTTTACTATTGCTTCTCTTTGCTGCTCAGGAACCTGATTATTTAAAATTTCTGTGATGGTATTTCCAAGGCACATTAAAGCTAAATCGGGGGTTGCGCCCTCGTCAACTAAAACATTTAATAAATCTTGGATAATTTTTTCTACACGTTCATTGGAATACTTGGATACAATGGGCATCTTTTACACTTAATTGCTGATGATAAACTGGCGCGTAGTTTATCAAATGCCTGAACAATATAATACTGACCTTTACCTATGAGCTTAATAATTTCCAATATCGCCCTGCATTTTTTATCGAAAAAAGAAGAAACTGGCGAAGTTTTACTGCAATTTGGCCCAGAATCCATAGAAATCGGCCAGAAGATCCAGAACTTTGTTGATGCGCTGCATAGCATTTATAACGCCAAGGGCAGTAAAGCCTACGGTAATTTTGCCACCAACTCCGGCGCCGGTGACAGCGCCAGTTTTGTCGATATTATGGAAAGTTATCTTTCTGAGGTGCAAAATTTTTATAATTTCAGCGTGCAGGGCGCCAATATGCTGAAAAACGAATTGGGTAAATATGATCTGGCGGAAACCGGCTATTTGGTAATTTGCCATTACGAACATATGGGCGGCCGTTATCTGCTGGCGGCGGTGATTCCGGTATCCGAGCATTACAGCGTTGACGGCGAGCTTAATATCTCCGCCGATCAGCACTTAGACACGGAAAAATTGCAGCTGGCGGCGCGCATTGATTTATTCGACTACCAGCAAAACCCCCAGGGCAACCGCTATATCTCCTTCATCAAGGGACGCGCCGGGCGTAAGGTTTCGGATTTCTTCTTAGACTTCCTCGGTTGTGAAGAAGGCGTCGATGCTAAAGAGCAAAGCCAGACCTTAGTGCAGGCGGTGGAAGATTATGTCAACGTTAACCAGCTTGATCCGGATGAAAAGCAGCAAACCCGTAAAGAGCTGCTCAGTTACTGTAAAGAGCAAAAAGAAACCGGACAGGATGTTTCCTTAAAAGAAGTGTCCCAGGTGATGGGCAGCGAAGAAAAAGAGCAGGACTTTTATCAGTTTTGCCAGGAGCAGTCCTATCCGATCGAAGAGTCTTTTCCCCATGACCAGGCGGTGATCAACAAGGTCACCAAATATTCCGGTTACGGTAACGGCATCAGTGTCAGTTTCGACCGGGGTCACTTTGGCCGGGATGTGGTTTATAATCCGGTGCAGGAAACGTTAACCATACATAAAGTGCCGCCTAATTTAAAAGATCAGCTGCTTAATTTATTAAAAACCGAGCAGGGCGCACAAGAAGAAAGCGAATAATCCCGCCGGATTATGATAAAATCGCTAATTGCACAGCAGTTAGCGAATAAAGATTTTGTTCTTTTAGTTAGAGAATTAGTCCATATGCCTGGGCATATGGTTCATTTTTGCCGTAGCAAAGGTTGTTTTCCGCTACGGCCGCATTAAACAGCATTAAATAAATAGGTAAGATCCATGACAACATTAACCATTACCCGTCCCGATGACTGGCATGTACATTTGCGCGACGGCGCGGTTTTAACCAATACGGTAGCCGATATCAGTCGTTATTTTGGCCGGGCGATTGTTATGCCAAACCTGGTCCCCCCGGTCACCGATGCCAGCTCAGCCAAAGCCTATTACGATCGGATCATGGCGCAAAACCCACAAGCTCATTTTACCCCTTTGATGGTGTTATATCTTACCGATGAAACCACACCACAAGATATTATCGACGCCAAAGCGCAGGGGCTGGTGGTAGCCGCTAAACTTTACCCGGCCGGTGCCACCACCAACTCTTCTTCCGGTGTTACCGATATCAGTAAGCTGGGACCGGTATTTGCCGCCATGGAGCAGTTGGGTATGCTGCTGCTTATTCACGGTGAAGTGACCGACCATGATATTGATATTTTTGACCGTGAAGGGGTCTTTATTGAAAGAACCTTAAGACCTCTGGTAGCCCAGTACCCCAATTTAAAAGTAGTGCTTGAGCATATCACCACCAAAAATGCCGTGGAATTTGTCAATGAAGCCGGCAGCAATGTTGCCGCTACCATTACCGCCCACCATTTATTGTTCAACCGCAACCATATGCTGGTTGGCGGCATACGTCCCCATTATTTCTGCTTGCCTATCCTGAAACGTAATATCCATCAGCAGGCCTTGATAGAAGCGGCGACCAGCGGCAGTGAGAAATTCTTCCTGGGTACAGATTCGGCCCCGCATACCCAGCAGGCGAAAGAAGCCGCTTGTGGCTGCGCCGGCGCCTATACCGCCCATGCCGCGATTGAACTTTATGCCGAAGCGTTTGAAGAAGCGGATGCCCTGGATAAACTTGAAGCCTTTGCCAGCCTTAACGGTCCGCGTTTTTATGGCTTACCGGTCAATGGTGATAAAATCACTTTAGAGAAGAAAAGCTGGCAGGTGCCGACCAGTTTACCTTTTGGCGAAGACAAGGTTATCCCGATCCGCGCAGACGATACCATCACCTGGCAAGTGAAAGGTTAAGGGAGTAAAGATGCAATTATTTGTAAATGACTTAACGGTGATCGACTTTTCCTATTTGTGTAAGCAAAGGGGCATAGTGGGTGAAAGCTGGATAGTGGATGTCTTGCTCGATGGCGACTTAAATGAGCAAAGCATGGTGCTGGACTTTGCCATTGTCAAAAAACAGATCAAAGCCATCATCGATGACGCGGTAGATCATAAGTTGTTGTTACCTAACAAAGAATCAAGGTTACGCGTTACTGATTCTATTGATAATGACCAGCATGAATACGTGGATTTTGACTCGGAGGTGGGCAGTTATTACCTGCAGTCGCCTAAATGTGCCTTTGCCAAAATTGACAGCGAGGCGGTGACAATTGAAGCGGTGACCGCCCATTTGCAAACCATTATCAAGCAGCAATTACCCGGCAATATCCAGGGATTGACCCTGAACCTGCGTCCGGAAAAAATTGACGGATTTTATTACCACTACACCCATGGTTTGAAAAAACATGACGGCAACTGTCAGCGTATTGCCCATGGCCACAGATCTAAAATCCAGCTTTATAAAAATGACATGCGCTCTATCTCGTTAGAGAAAAACTGGTGTCAGCGCTGGCAGGATATTTATTTGGCCAGTGAAGAAGACAGAAGCAGTTTTGAACAGATCCAGCTATCGGCCCAGGCAAAAGCAGCGCTGGACAAAGAAGCCTCTGCTCAAGATGAAAGGGTGTCCGGTCACCAATATTTCGCCTACCATGCGCCCCAGGGACGTTTTGATATTGCCGTGCCTTCCAGCATCCTTGAAGTGGTTGACTGTGATTCCACCGTGGAATTGTTGGCGGATTATATTGCCCGTCAGCTGAAAAAAACCTCGCCACAAGATAACTTTAAAGTGGTTGCTTTTGAAGGAGTAGCCAAGGGAGCGATAGCCGATGTCTAGAAAACTGCTTTCTGTTGTTTGTTTGGGTCTGTTCTTTACCGCAGCGCCTGTAACTGTTAGTGCCCATGGTGAAGACCATAAAGGTCACAGCACAGCCCAAAGCCAAACCCGCCTGGAGCTTTTTGGTGAAATTTCGCAAGGGGGCCTGGTTGTCGGGAAAACCTCGGCGGCTAATACCGTCAAACTTGATGATCAACAGCTGCAACTCTCGCCTGAAGGGGAATTTGTGTTTGGCTTTGGCCGGGACGACAGTAAAAAATATCGCTTACAGGTGATTTCACCAAACGGTTCTATCCGGGAGCAATACCTGACGCCCGCTAAACGTGAATATAATATTCAGCGCATTGAAGGTATCAAGAAAAGCATCATGCAGCCCAACCCCAAAGCGGTTGCCCGGTCGAAAAAAGACAATGCGCAAATTGCCCAGGCAAGGAAAACCGCCAGCAGTCTCACCAGCTTTGCCGGCGGCTTTATCCCGCCGATAAAGGGAACGATTACCGGTGTGTACGGCAGTCAGCGGGTTTTTAACGGTGAGCCTAAACGGCCGCATTTTGGCCTGGATTATGCCGGAGATGTCGGCGATCCGGTTAAAGCCCCGGCATCGGGTAAAGTGCTGTTATATGTGCCGGACATGTTTTATTCCGGCGGTACTATGATCATAGATCACGGCCAGGGTATCACCTCGACCTTTTTGCATTTAAGCGATGCCTATGTCAAAGCCGGGGATGAGGTTAAACAGGGCCAGGTGGTGGCGGCGGTCGGTAAAAGCGGCCGGGCAACCGGCCCCCATCTGGACTGGCGCATTAACTGGTTTAATGTCCGTCTGGATCCGGCATTGGCGTTAAAGGTTCATCCGCTATAATAACCTTAGGGCAGCCGACACAAGAATGTTTATTGTCATGATAAAATCGCTGTTATTGGTTGCCTTAATTTTTCTCCCTCTCTATAGCCAGGCCCGGACCATATCGGCAGGCTGGGAAATCTGGTATCCCTACCAGTATCGTAATAAAGCCCAGCAACTCCTTGGTGCTGATTTTGATATTTTAAATGCTGCGGCAGCACGCGCCGGGTTTAATATCCGTTATAGTGAGATCCCCTGGCGGCGTCTGCTGCAATTTGTTAAAAGCGGCGAAATGGATATTGCCATGGGGGTCTCCTATAACGATGAGCGGGCACAAGATGCTTATTTCTCAGTGCCATACCGCCTTGAAGTGATCCGCTTGTTCCTGAAAAAGGAGCAATCAGCAAAGTTTACCCTTAATTCTCTGACGGATATTACCTTGAGTGATTATATGATAGGGATTGAGGGAGGTTATTATTACGGTGAAGTTTTTGCCGGACTCATGCAAGACCCTAAGTTTAGTGCCCACTTCAGAGAAGCCGTTGATATCGAAGGCAATGTGCTGATGCTGGTAAAAGGGCAAATTGATGGCTTTCTGGTGGATCCCAATACCATGAAGGCTTTTGGCAAAAGGTATGCTATGGAAGAGGAGTTTGAAGTACACCCTATGGTTGTCTATCAGAGTGATATTCACTTTATGCTCAGTAAGGCCTCGGTATCTGCCGATGAGTTTGCCCGTTTTAATCAGGCGTTGATCGAAATGCGTGATAGCGGTCAACTGGCACAGATCCTCAACGCTTGGTCAATTAATACTGACTAGTTAATTGTTTATCACCCCATGTTTTTAAATAAAAATATTCTTTTAAGTAAAGTAAGGAAAAGTTTTGTCGTATCCTGATTCAGCAAGTGCTCTGGCAAATCATCAGTTTGTTCCTTTCGCCAACGGCGACTTTATCCGTTATCAGTTAATTCCTGCGGCTGCAGATGATAACAAGCCATATCTGGTGTTTTTACATGAAGGTCTGGGATGCCAGGCGATGTGGAAGGGATTTCCCGAGCTGCTTTGTCAGGCCACGGGATGTCCCGGCCTGGTATATGATCGTTTGGGCTACGGTCAGTCATCGCCGTTAACACAAACACGTACTATCGATTATATGCATGATTATGCCCGGCAAGAATTGCCCTGGGTGTTGGAAGCGGTGATCCCGGGGAAAGCCTTTATCTTAATCGGCCATTCCGATGGCGGCAGTATCAGTCTTATCTACGGGGCTCATCATAAAGACAGGCAAGCGCCTTTACTCAAAGGTATCATCACCGAAGCGGCCCATGTGTTTGTCGAGCCGGAAACGATTGCCGGGATAGAAGCCGCGGATCTTGCCTGGCAGGCGGGCAAACTTAAAGGTTTGGCTAAATATCACGGCGATAAGACCGAAAATATTTTTAAGGCCTGGTCCGATACCTGGCTGACCAGCTGGTTTAAACACTGGAATATCGAAGCTTTACTGCCTGAAATTACCGTGCCCTTGCTGGCACTGCAGGGAGAAGAAGATCAATACGGTTCAATTGCCCAGGTGGATGCCATAGTGCAGCAATCGTCCGGGCCGGCAGAGGGCAAAATTATTCAAGATTGCCAGCATACGCCGCATCTGGAAGCACAAGCTGTGGTGCTGAGGCAAATGACAGGCTTTATTAGCCGCTTAAGTTAAAAATATAAGCCGGGTGGTATTAAGCCCGGCGTGATATTCAGTATTCATCAGGAGATAATACCGGCCTCAAACAGCCGATCTATTTGGCTTTGGCTATAACCCAACTCTTGAGTCAACAATTGCCGGGTATGCTGGCCCAAATTCGGCGATGCGCTTTTATATTGCAACGGTGTTTGAGATAAGTTTATCGGTGAAGCGACGGTTTTGATCAAATCACCGTTTTCATCCGGCACCTGTTTGATCATTTTTCTGTGTTTGATCTGCGGATGATTGACTACCTGTTCCAGGGTATTGACTGCGCCGCAGGGCACCGCGATTTGTTCCAGTTCATTCACCCACCAGCTTGTGGTGTGCCTGGCAAGTTTTTGCGCTATGATAGGAATAAGCTGCTTACGGTTTAAAACCCGGGCAGCATTGGTGCTAAAGCGGCCCGACTCTGCCAGCTCGGCGCAACCGGCAAGGCGGCAGAATTTCTCAAATTGCTGATCATTGCCTATTGCCAGGATCAGGTTGCCGTCCTGGGTGGCAAATGTCTGGTAGGGCACGATATTGGGATGACCATTGCCCAGCCTTTGCGGATTCTCACCGGTGGCAAGATAATTCATGCCCTGGTTGGCTAAAATGGCCAGCTGGACATCGAGCAGGGAAATATCTATGTATTGCCCGTATCCTTTGTTGCTTGAATACCTGGCGAGCAGGGCTGCTAAAATGGCATTGCAGCTATATAAGCCGGTGGCGATATCCACCAGGGCAACCCCTACCTTCATCGGCACACCGTCCGGCTCACCGGTCAGGCTCATCAGGCCGCCTTCCCCCTGGATCATGGCATCATAACCGGCTTTATGGGCGCTGGGGCCGTTTTGGCCAAAACCTGTGATGGAGCAATAAACAAGCTTGGGATTAAGTGTTTTGAGGCTGGCATAATCCAGCCCGTATTGTTTTAAACCGCCGACTTTATAGTTTTCGATCACCACATCCGCCTGCAGGATCAGCTCTTTAATGAGCTGCTGCCCCTGTGCTGTGGTGATATCGACGGCCATCGATTGTTTATTGCGGTTGGCGCAATGAAAGTAAGCGGCACTTTCTGCTGCTGATCCTGTCGACCTTTTATTTACGGCAGTTTGCTTGGCGGCAGGAGAGATAAACGGTGGGCCCCATAAACGGGTATCATCACCTTTGCCCGGGCGCTCAACCTTGATCACCTGTGCCCCCATATCTGCCAGCATTTGTGATGCCCAAGGGCCTGCTAAGATGCGGCTTAAGTCAATAACTTTGATGTTATTCAAAGGGGCCGTCATAAGCTAAATACCGCTAAAGTGTTAATGGCATGCACTCCGTTACAAGAGGGAGTTATCCGGCTGAAATTAATATGGGTAAGTTTTATCAAGTGATACTCTAATTTACTGATCTCTTTATGATAAATATAAAATATCATAAATGATAATTTAATGGCAGAGCTAAGGTTATACGGCTAAGCCGTTAGCGAAATTTTTCACAAGGGAAGAGCAGGATAAGTTGTTCCCTTGAGAAAATATAATGTCTAATTATCCTGATGCAGGTTTTTTAAAATCTGGCATTCGCCGACAATATCATTGGGACAGGATGTCGATAAGGCATGCAGGGTCTGTTCAAGCTGGGTAAGCTCTGAGATGGTGCGCCGGACTTTTTCCAGTTGTTGCTCAATCAGCGAGTCCACCCCGTGGCAGGAGGAAGTTTTATCCGATTGCACCTGTATCAGGGTATTAATATCTTCGAGGGGAATTTTCAGCTCGCGGCAACGCCTGATAAAGATCAAACGTTCAACGTCTGCTTGTTGATATTCACGGTAGCCGTTGGCATTGCGGCAGGGAGCCGGCAACAGGGCGATATCTTCATAATAACGAATGGTTTTACTGGGAACCTGGGCTAATTTAGCGAGCTGGCTGATTTTCAAAAGTCTTGACCTTACTGTAACTGGAAGGTTTATGATGCAGGGATTAGTTGATGAATTCAAATATTAACGGGTTTTATCCCTTATTTTTTACAGCACATGAGTCGCTTAGCCTGCCTTTTTCAGCCATTGGTGAAATTAATGCCTTTTATATGGGGTTATTTGCTGGTGGCTGTTCTTAGCCTGCAATCGGCTTTTGCTGCGACAGACTTTTGTGATTTTGGTGAGAATCACAGTCAGGTGAAAGCCGAGCAGCTGGATATATCAGAGCAGGAAGCTGTCCATGAAGATTGTGCTGAATGCAGTTGCCAATCTTGTCCTTGTTGTTCAAATGTGACTTTTGCACTGGCGTCATTGTTTCCGCAATTTGATAGTATTGAACCTTTTATCTCTGCTTTTGAACCGGCACGGTTTGATAGTCCCTATTATTTGTTGTTGCGGCCCCCGAAAATTTGATCCTGTAAATTTATTAACTCTCTTTTGAATGAGTTATTTAATACCGGGTGGTTTATTTAAAAAAACCACTATTTTCATTGGATTACGCAGGATAAAACACAGATGTTTTATAGTTTTTATGTGCCTGTTAAAGGCGCAGACTTGCTACGCCCGGCAGCAAAATGCTTAGTGGCTGTTAGTCTATTGCTGTTCAGCGCTTGGTCAAACGCCGAAAACAGGTCACAGGACTTGTCCCAGGATGAGGTTAAAGAAACCCGCTTAACTCTGGCCTCGGCCATTAAACGCGCACTTAAAGAACACCCGTCCTTAAAAGTGTTTAATTACCGGAAAAGCGCTCTGGAGGGTCAACAACAAACGCAGGCCTTAACGCCGGGTTATGAACTGGGGGTTGAGCTGGAAAACTTTGCCGGAACCGGGGATTTAAGCGGTATTACCGCTGCCGCTCTTACGGTTTCCTTATCTTCGGTGCTGGAAATGGGGGACAAGCGCTCTGCACGCCTCGGAATCGTCAATAACCGCAGCCTGGTTAATGAAGCCGAGCGAAAGCTTGCTTCGTTAAACTTGCTGGGGGAGGTTACCCGCAGGTATATAGTTGTGCTTGGTGCACAGGAGCGAGTGTTTTTGGCTAAAGAAGCCAGAGCGCTGGCACAAGAGGCGCTGCAGGAAGTTGAAAAGCGCTTTAACGCCGGTGCTGCCCCCGGGGCAGAAGTTAAACGGGCGAGGGCGGCTGTCGGCAATGCAACTTTGACCGTCTCGGGCGAGCAGCAACAATTGGAGCAGGCCAAACTGACCTTAGCCATGATGTGGCAGGAAACCCAGCCTTCATTTTCCCGGGTACAGGGGCAGCTTTTCAACTTTTCCGACGATATCGAATTCAGCCGTTTATTCGCCAAAGTGAAAAAAAATCCGGCGATTTTGCTATTGGCCGGTGAAGAGCGCTTAAAAGAAGCCGAAATACGTTTGGCCCGCACGCAGGCAAAGGCCGATATCACATGGTCGGTGGGGGTAAAACAAAACCAGGAACTTAATGATACCGCACTCATTGCAGGTTTTAGCCTGCCGTTATTTGCCCCTGAGCGCAATCATGGCACGCTGGTGTCGGCCCGGGCAGAGCGTGAACAGGTGCTTGCCCGAAAAGAAACCGCGGTGCTCAAGCTGCACAGTCAACTCTTTCTGGCCTACTCAAGCAGAAAACAGGCGATTTTTACCGCCAAGAGTTTGCAAAATACCATCATACCCACGTTAAAACAGGCACTTGATGAAACACAAGTTGCCTATCAAAGCGGACGCTACAGTTATCTGGATTATATTACGGCAAGACAAGAATTACTGTTTGCCCGCAGGTCGTTGATTGAAGCCGGTATTGCCGCTCTATCCTATGGTGCGGATATAGAGCAACTTATTGCTGAGCCGCTGTCTGCCGCTGTAAGCCCGGAGCTATCCGGACATAGTGTAAAAAATAAATTTCAAGGATTAACACAATGAAGCCTTTTTCCTCCTTTTCATTAATCTCCTTATTTTTAGGGACTCTGGTGATGGCTTTTCCTCAAAAGAGTTATGGAGCAGCTTTCTCCGGTAGTGATCATGAGCACTCAGCGCCACACGAAGATGCCGACGAACACGGTGATGGACATGGTAATGGCCATAAAGACGAGCATGGTGATGAGCACGGCGGGCAGGAAGGGCTTATTGAAATCACCCCTTTGCTTGCACAAAAGGCAGGTATCAAGACCATGCCTGCCGGTAGCGGCGTAATAAAACAAACCGTCACCGTATATGGAAAATCTGTTACTGAGCCAAGCCGGATCAGCCACATAAAGGCACGTTTTTCTGGCGTCATCACTGAGCTTAACGTTAATGTCGGCGACAGGGTTGAAGCGGGTGACGTGTTGGCGCAAGTAGAGTCTAACTCCAGCCTGACCCGTTATCCGTTAACCGCACCGATTTCAGGAAATGTGGTAACGCGTAACGCTAATCCGGGGGAGTTGGCCGACGGTCAAGTACTGTTGACCCTGGCGGATTACAGCAGCTTGTGGGTTGAATACCAAATTTTTCCCGGGCAGGCACAAACGGTTACATCAGGGCAAGCCGTTACGGTTTCGTCCGGGTTTGAGCAAGCTCAGTCTAGCATAAAACACCTGCTACCCGGCCGGTCAAACCAGGACTTTTTGATTGCCAGAGTGCCTCTGGATAACAGCAAGGGGAATTGGTCACCGGGTGTGTTGCTCTCAGGCTCAATCGTGTTGCGTCAAATCGAAGTACCGCTTGTGGTGGCTAACCGTGCTCTGCAGGAAGTTGAGGGGCAGCAGGTGGTGTTCGTCAGCACAGAGCAAGGCTTTCAAACCCGCGCTGTGCAATTGGGACAAAGTGACGGCATCTCTACCCGGGTGCTTTCGGGGCTGAGTGTTGGCGAGCACTATGTTGTTGAAAACAGCTATCTGCTGAAGGCGGATCTGGAAAAATCCAGCGCCGGACACCACCACTAGGGCGAGGAAACAGAAAAATGATCGAATCACTTTTGCGCCTGTCGATTGCAAGGCGCTGGCTTATGATTTCCCTGGCCTTGATGCTAACCGCCCTTGGCTATTGGAGTTATCAAAAGCTGCCGATAGATGCCGTGCCGGATGTCACCAATGTTCAGGTACAAATTAATACCCGGGCGCCGGGTTATTCGCCGCTGGAAACCGAGCAGCGCATCACTTACCCGGTGGAAACCGCCTTAACCGGCATAGCCAACCTGGCTTATACCCGCTCTTTGTCCCGTTACGGCTTGTCTCAGGTAACGGTTGTCTTTGAAGAAGGCACAGATCTCTATTTTGCCCGCAGCTTGATCAATGAACGGTTAAATGCCATCAAAGGCAAATTGCCCGCTGATTTAGCCCCGCAGATGGGGCCGGTTTCTACCGGCTTGGGGGAGATTTTTATGTACACCATAGAAGCTGGTGATGAGGCTGTTCAGGCAGACGGCCGTCCCTATGATGCCACGGCTTTAAGGGAAATCCAGGACTGGATTATAAAACCCCAGTTAGCGCTGGTGCCCGGGGTCACGGAAATCAATACCATAGGGGGCTTTGACAAAGAATATCACATCACGCCATCGCCGAGAAAAATGCTCGCTTTTGGCATTTCTTTTGAAGATATCACCAGGGCGCTGAAAAGCAATAACAGCAATCGCGGCGCCGGTTATATTGAAGGCAACGGTCAGCAACTCACGGTACGCTCTCCCGGGCAGCTGAAAACTATCTCAGACATAGAGCAGGTGGTGGTTAAAAATATCAAGCAAATTCCGGTGAAAATCAGCGATGTCGCAGAGGTGGCGATAGGTAAAGCCCTGCGCACCGGCGCTGCCACCCGGGATGGCCGGGAAACTGTTTTGGGCAGTGCCATGATGTTAACCGGTGAAAACTCAAGAGCAGTGTCTTTAGCCGTGGCGGCTAAGCTGGAACAAGTGAAAGCTTCTTTGCCCGAGGGCATTAAAGTGCAAGCGGTTTACGACAGAACCGATTTAGTGGATAAGGCGGTCTATACGGTGCAAAAGAACCTGCTTGAAGGGGCCTTGCTGGTTATCGCGGTCCTATTTTTGCTGCTGGGCAATGTCCGGGCTGCGCTGATCACGGCGGCGGTGATCCCTTTGGCTATGCTTGCCACCATCACAGGTATGGTACGGGTAGGCATATCCGCCAACCTGATGAGTTTAGGCGCGCTGGATTTTGGTTTGATCGTCGACGGCGCGGTGATCATAGTGGAAAATGCCACCAGGAGACTGGCCCAGGCGCAGCAAATGGGCGGCAAGCTGGGACGAAAAGAACGTTTACATGTGGTTTATACCGCAACCAATGAAGTGATCAGGCCGAGTTTATTTGGCGTGATCATTATCACCTTGGTTTATATCCCGCTCTTTAGCCTGACCGGGGTTGAAGGAAAAATGTTCCACCCTATGGCGGCTACCGTGGTAATGGCCCTGTTATCGGCACTGGTGCTTTCGTTAACCCTGGTGCCCGCCGCCGTCGCCTTGTTTATGACCGGGAAAATCAGCGAAAAAGAAAGCCGGGTGATCCTTGCTGCCAAGTCACTGTATCAGCCGCTGCTGATGGCGGCGATGAAGCTGCGTTATCTGGTAGTAACAGCTGCTGTCGCTTTTGTCGCCTTTTCCATTTACCTGGCAACGACCTTGGGCTCTGAATTTATTCCTAAGCTTAATGAAGAGGATATACTGCTGCAGGCAATCCGTATCCCGGGCACCGGCTTGGAGCAGGCGGTAGAGATGCAAAAGGCGCTGGAAGACGGCATTAAACATTTCCCGCAGGTGAAGAATGTTTTCTCAAAAATCGGCACCCCGGAAGTGGCCAACGATCCTATGCCGCCGAATATCGCCGATACTTTTATTATGTTAAAGCCCCGTCAGGAGTGGCCGGATCCTGAGATGAGCTATCAGGCACTGGCGGCAGAAATTGTTGAAGCGGTTGAAGGCCAGCCGGGCAATAACTTTGAGTTAACCCAGCCGATTGAAATGCGTTTTAATGAGCTGATTTCCGGAGTCAGGGCAGATCTCGGTATTAAAGTGATCGGTGATGATCTTGAGCAACTGTTAACCTCCGCCAATGCCATCAGGGAAGTGATTGAAAAAATTGACGGTGCCAACGATATCCAGGTGGAACAAGTCACGGGTTTACCTATGTTGTCGATAGTGCCTAAACGGTCACAACTTGCCCGCTATGGCCTGAATGTCTCCCAGTTGCAGGATCTGATTGCTACGGCCATCGGCGGTGAAGCCTCGGGAGTTATTTTTGAGGGGGATCGCCGCTTTAACTTGGTGGTGAGATTGCCTGAAGTGCTGCGCCGGGATGTCCTGCGCCTTAAAGACTTGCCGGTGCCATTGCCGGGAGCTAATCCTTTGGCGGCCAGTACCGCTCGCTATGTCCCCTTATCGGAAGTGGCCGAGATAGCGATAGCGCCTGCGCCGAATCAGATCAGCCGTGAAAACGGTAAAAGGCGCATCGTGGTAACCGCCAATGTCAGGGGACGAGATCTCGGCTCTTTTGTTGCCGAGGCAAAAAGCCGTATTCAGCAGGAGGTCAAGCTCCCTGCCGGTTACTGGTTAGCCTATGGCGGTACTTTTGAACAGCTGCAATCTGCCAGCGATCGCCTGTCGATTCTGGTGCCGCTGACCCTGGCCTTGATACTGGGACTGCTGGTGATGGCTTTTGGCTCAATCAAGGATGCTTTGATTATTTTTACCGGTATTCCTTTTGCCCTTACCGGTGGCGTCATTTCCCTGTGGCTCAGGGATATGCCGCTATCGATATCGGCCGGGGTCGGTTTTATCGCCTTGTCCGGGGTGGCGGTGTTAAACGGTTTAGTTATGCTGGCCTTTATTCGTGATCTTTGCAAAGAGCGAAGCGAGTTGATCTCAGCCATAGTCGATGGCGCCATGATCAGGCTGCGTCCGGTACTGATGACGGCTCTGGTGGCCGGTCTGGGTTTTGTGCCCATGGCGCTTAATATCGGTACCGGCGCCGAAGTACAGCGGCCGCTTGCCACTGTGGTGATTGGCGGTATTATCTCATCGACCCTGTTAACTTTACTGGTGTTGCCGGTGTTATACCGCATTGTCCATGAAAGGGCTTTTAAAAAGGCCAGATCCTGACTTGACCGTTAAAAGCCGCTTAAAATCTTGAGCGGCTTTTTCCCGGTAAGGCATGTGATGAATAGTCCGCAATAAACAGGGTAAATCCCGGCTTGAGTAAATTGAGTTACTCATTTTTGCTTTTAAAGGGGATCAAGCCATGTTTTAATCTCTCGCCGCTTTGGCGATAAGAAGATGTCAACTTGGCTAAAATACCCGACAAGTGTAAGAGCAAATAAAGATACTAGTGATTGAGAGCTTAATATGAACAACCCTAATCGCCCTGTGAATATCCACCAGGCTTATCATGCCCATGTTTATTTTGAGCAGCAGACTTTACATTTAGCTGTTCCTTTATGCGAACAAGCAGGTGAACGTTTTGGCTTGAAAATCGGCCGGGTGAATCAGAACCCTGTTGGCCCGCATCCCAAGTGGAGCTGCCAAATTAGTTTTAATGATAAAGACTTTGATACGCTTATTCCCTGGTTGGATAAAAACCGCAATCAACTGAGCGTGCTTGTTCATGCCGTAACCGGTGACGATCTCAGGGATCATACTGAATATGTCTATTGGCTGGGGGAGAGCATAGCGCTGGATTTATCCTGTTTTCAAGATCCGGCTTAAAGCGGCTATCTGTTTTAGCTATTGATTGCCTGTTTTAGCATTCGGCTAATACAAGCTTAGTTTAGCCCATGAAACTTACCGTTTAAGTGTTAGTGTGAAGAGCTTTGTGGCAGTTTTATCTGTTGGCTATAGCAGCGCAGAGAATTTTCCCCTGCGCCATAAATGGTATTATCTTGTTGAATCACCTGGAAAACCGCCACTGTTTAAAGGTAATGAACCGCTATGGCCTGCTTTTGTTGCGACGGCGCAGGGCCATAGGTTCTGATTCTTTCCTGATAGAGCTAATCCCCGGCCATCAAGGCTGGGAAAGCTGTTACGGCGATGATAGCTTTCTTTTGGTGAGCAGACCTAAAGCGCCTAAACCGAATAAAAGCGCAGTGACAGGCTCAGGTACACTGGCACTGTTGGCAGCAGTAACGTTTTCAAAAACAAAGCTGTCCAAACCTTCGGTATCAATGGAAGGGGTAAAAGTAAAACCGTGAATGAGCGGTATATTGGTTGAAATCTGCACCGTTTCACCCGAAGCGGTACCGGTTTCGCTAAACAAGGTGTCGCCATTGATATCAAATACGCGATAGCTCCATAAAGCAGTATTTTCACTGGCATAATCAACGACATCAAATTGAAGAAAGTTGGTAACGCCAAAGCTATCCAAATTGCCCTGGTCAAAAAAGGTCACGGTAATAGCGCTATTGCCGTGACCTGGCGTACCTGAGTAAATATAACTTAACCCGGATGTGGCGACATTTTCCCCGCCATGACCGGGAGACGGATCATCGTAGGCGTATAAATCAGCGTCGTTTGCTTGAAACAAAACCTCTTTATTTGCCAGATATCTGTCGCTTTGCCAGAGTACGTTATTACCGGTTATGTCATCAAAATCCAGAGAGACAAGGGCGGCACAGGCATGTGAAGAAATTAAGAGATTACATAGTGTTATTATAAATACGGTAAAAATTTTTTTCATATAATGTTTCCGGTTAGGGAGTTTAATATTAGGGAGTGATATTACCAGCAAAATGTGAGCCACTTTAAATCAGGTTTAAAACGGCAGCGCCTTGGCGGCTTTTTTCCTGGCTTTCTCACTGCGCCGGTCGTAGTTTTTGGTGGTTTCCACCGAGGAATGGCCCATCAGATCCTGCACCAGGAAAACATCTTCGCCGCCTTCGAGCAGTTTAGTGGCAAAGGTGCGGCGCAGATCATGCGGGGTTAAACGCTTTAATCCCGCCTCTTTATAGCGGCGTATTATAATATCGTAAATGGTTTGCCCGGAAATAGGTTCATTAATCAGTCGGTTACCTTTCCTAGCCCTTAAAAACAACGGCCCCGGAGCCGTTAAACGCTCTTCCAGGTAGACTTCCACTATTTCGAGAATACGGTTGTGCAGGGCATTGATGCGTTCTTTATTGCCTTTGCCCAGCACCTTGATGGTGCCATCGCTTAGGTCGAGATCGCTAAGCATTAAGCCTGCGGCTTCATGGCGGCGCAGGCCTGCACCGTAAACCAGGGCAATGACTGCGGCATCTCGCATAGCGAGTACGCCTTCTTGCTGCATGCAATAATCAATGAGTTCATTAAGCTCATCTAATTCCAGCGCCCGTCCTTTGCTGCTGCGGCTGCCCTTTATACGGTTGATCTCTTTGATATGCTGGTAGCTTTCGACATCAATGAGTTTTTTGCGCCAGGCTTCTTTGGCGACACCTTTTAGTGCCGACAGATAAACATTCATGGTGGCGGGGGACTTTCCCTGCTGGCTTAAATCAGACAATAAGCTTAGGATTTGTTCATAATTAACCAGGGACCAGTCCACCTGCTGGTGTGTTTTTTTCTGCTGTAGCTTATAGGCCACGATATTTAATAACGAGCTCATGGTGACCCGGCTCTGGGTTGACTGTAATGATAATAAGTAAATTTCTGACGGAGATTTATGGGAAAAAGCGTGTGACATCAAGTCTTTCCTAACAGGGGAAGCGGTCATTTATGGTTAACTCAGGTTAGGCGAGTATACCGGTGGGGAAGGTGTAAATTCAAATGGAAATAATGGCGAGATACAAGCGTGGGCTTGTTTGCTTAGGCTTTTAACTGCAGCTTTAAACCGGAGCAATGGTAACTAGCTCCGGTTTGATAGGTTGTCGCCGGGCTTAATTTAAATGACGTGCGACTGAGCCGGTCAGGAAAATATAGCCGGCGCCGCGAACGGTTTTGATTTTCTCCTGGTCTGTGATCTCGGCAATTTTTTTGCGGATTTTGCTGATATGCATATCTATGCTGCGATCAAAAGAAGACAGCGGGCGCCTTAATACCTGATCGGCAATTTTATCCTTGTCTACTACTGTGCCGGCATGGGACATCAGCAGGGCCAGGATTTCAAATTCAAAGCCGGTTAAATTCAGCTCGCTGTCGTGGCAATAGACCTCGCGGGTGGTGGTGGATAATACCAGTTCATTGCTTTTTATCGTGTTTTGCATTTCCATTGGCTTGAAATACAGCATGCGACGGACAATGGATTTAATCCGGGCCACCAGTTCCCTGTGATTAAAGGGTTTACATAAATAATCATCCGCGCCTAACTCCAGTGCGTAGATGCGGTCAAACTGATCGTCCCGCTCCGTTAGCATCATCACCGGTGTTTGGTTGGTGGACCTGAGCTTTTTCAAAAACTCGAAACCACTGAGCTTAGGCAGCATCAGATCTGATAATATTAAATGATATTGTCCCCGGTTGGCTTCAAGCAAACCTGAGAGGCCATCATTGCACACGGTCAGGTCAAAACCTTCGCTGGCAAGATAATGGCTTAGCTCGGCAGTTAATTCCCGGTCGTTATCTATCAGTAAAATGGAGTTTTGCATTGCGCTGCCTCTTTTCTCTCTTAACTGCAAAGAGTCGCCGTGTTGGCAATACTCTTATCTACTTTTCATCTGACAGCAAAAATAAGCTTTCTTATTTCAAGGGGCAATTTCTTATTCTGCCAGTGGTACAAATTGGCGGCTGAAAAGTACATATTCACGATTTATGTACCATTCAATCTGCCGGGTGTACCACTGGGGTAATTGCTGCTGGTGCTGATTAAGCGGGGAAAATACACTGGTTAAAGATGGCCGGCGGAGCAGGCCTGATGATTAACAAGGATCAAAAGAGAGCATAAAAATGAATAAGAGCTTATCGGGCTTACTATTGCCTTTGCTATTTACCTCCTGGTGTGTCGGTGCTGCCGAGCGTGTTACAGCATCAGGTGTTGAGCCTGTCAGTACAGGCGCACTCAGCAAGCTGCATGTTGTGGTGACGGGGCCACAAAGCAGCCGGGGGAAAATCGTGCTGGCACTGTTTGATAATGAAGATGACTTTACCAAAAAACCTTATCGGGAGCAGATCATTGATGCCGATGATGCCGGTAGTGGCGCTATTTTTAATCATCTGGCCGACGGTGATTATGCCGTGGTTATTTTTCATGATGAAAATGCCAATGAACTGCTTGATCGTAACTTTCTTGGTGTGCCGGAAGAAGGCGTGGCTTTTTCCAATAATTTACAGGTAAAATTTTCCCTGCCGGGGTTTGACGATGCCAAAGTCTCTGTGCGCGGCGACACTGCTATCAGCATTAAACTCAATTATTTGTAATCGCCATAGTGACTCACCGGGCGATAGTACAGTTTAATTCCGGGTTAGACGCAGATGGGGCATTTAGGTAATATGCTGGCTTATCCCATTTTATTTTTTCCTATAATTTAGAGCTTTATTTTGTGATAGCCGATTACCGTCTCAGTCAATGGTATTCCAGGAGGATGATTCTCCTGATTTATGTACCGCTGTTTAATTTTCTGTTTTTCTCCCTGGCCATGACCAATCTCGGTTTTTACTCGCTGGAGCTTGCGGCCGGGTTAAGCCTGCATATGTGGAGCTCTGCACTGCTGTGCCTGCTGTTTGCTAAATTTCTTGAAATTTTTACCCAGCTTAACAGTGATTCGACCAAGGGCTTTATCAGCAAATACTGTTTATGCGCCACTGTTGGCGGCACCACCAGTTTTATGGTGCTCAACAGCTTTTCTCTTCCCCTGGTGCCGGAGCCTTTTACCGCGAAAACGCCGATGGGGCCTTTGATGTTCTCCTATATCGAAGTGTTGCTGTTTGCCTCGCTTAAATATATTTTACAGCAACAACAGCAACATATGGAGCTTAATGCCAATTACAAAGAAGCCCAGTTTCGGGCGTTGAAGGCCCAGTTGAATCCCCATATGCTGTTTAACTCCCTTAATCTCATTTCCTCGGAAATTGAACATAACCCGGATAATGCCAGTTTGCTGCTGGATGAGTTATCTGAATTGCTGCGCGGGGTACTGCGCAGCTCAAATCAACTGCTGCTGCCCTTGTCTCAGGAAATAGAGCTGACCCAACATTATTTAGTGATCCAGAAAATGCGTTTTGAGCAGCGGCTGGAATATGAATTAAATATTGCCCCGGATTGTCTGCAGATACAGGTGCCGGGGTTAATGTTGCAGCCTTTTATTGAAAACTGTATTGTCCACGGCTTTGCTACTAAAAAAGAACCCGGTGTTATTAAAGTGGATATACATTGTAAAAACAATACCTTATATGTGGCTATCGAAGATAACGGCATAGGCTTTAACCCTGAAGGCAAGACTTATGGTCACGGGGTCGGGATAGTGCGCGATACCCTGGAGCTGCTCTATGGCAGCGGCCATGAACTTGTGATCAAATCACAACCGGGCCGGGGAACGAAAATAACCATAGAACTGCCCGCTGATCAGCTCTCGGGCCAGGTTTAAGACGCTGATTAATAACACAGCGAATCAAGATAAACGGAAATAAGATAAGGCTATGCTGACAGACTACCAAACCATACTAATCGTTGACGATGAACCGGCTGCCCGGCGTAAACTGGAAAGCATGCTGGCGAAAACCTGCCGCTTTGAACAACTGCTCCAGGCCTGCGACGGCGATGATGCGGTGGAAAAAATCCGCCAATATCAGCCGGAGCTGGTGTTTATGGACATACAAATGCCGGGCATGAACGGTTTGCAGGTGGCGATGCATACCCGGGACGAACATTATCAGTTGATTATGGTGACGGCCTTTGATAACTATGCCATTGAAGCTTTTGAGACCCATGCCGTAGATTATCTGCTTAAACCTGTGACTTTGGGCAAACTTAACCAGAGCCTGGAAAAGGTGGCGGCCCTGCAGCAGCGTATTCCGGTGGCGCACCTGCAGCAGCTGGCGGATAAAATTTACGGGCAAAAAGACGAGCAGCAGCTGGCGGTCAGAAAAGGGGAGGCGACGGTGATCATTAACGCCTCGGAGATCTGTTATCTGGAAGCGTTAAGCGGCTACTGCCGCATTGTGTTAACCCTCAAGGGGCAAAAAAATCATAATACCGATTCTGTACTCAGCGATGCCCCGCTGGAGTTTATGCACCAGCAGCTGGAGCAGGAGCAGTTTTTGCGGGTGCACAGGAAATATGTGGTCAACAGCGAACAAATCTTTGCCTATTACAGTGTCATGCGGCGTATGTATCTAAAAATCAGGGATTTCTCCGACGTGGCGATTCCCGTTTCCCGCCGTAATGCGCCTTTGATCAAAGGGCGCTGGCAAACGGTGTGACCGGCGATAACCTGTGCTTTGCTTAAGAAAAAGGGGGTGAAGCATAGGTTTATTCCATCGCTGGTAAACGTCTTTTCGATAATAAGTCCGTTTCGGACTTGCTGATGTTATTGCCTCTTTTTTACCGCTAAAGCAGACAAATGTACCATTGAGCTGATCTCCCCTGGCTTGTTTTTACCCCTGTGTTTACCTTGGCAGCGTTGTCCCTTGCCGTGAAAAGGAAAAATAAATGAATTTGAAAAAAACAGTCCTGGCGCTGACCCTAAACCTGTTGGCCTTTGAGGCATATAGCGCTGCCTTTGCCCTCAATGAGCACAGCGCCTCCGGCCTTGGCCGGGCATTTGCCGGAGAAGGGGCCGTCAGTGATAATGCCGCGGTAATGGCGAGAAATCCCGGTGCCATGACCATGTTCAGCCAAGCGGAATTTTCTGTGGTCGGCACCGCCATCGGGCCGGATATATCCCTTGAAGGCAGCAGTAATAACGAGCTTGATGAGGACAGTATTGCTCCCGATGCTTTGATCCCGGCGCTGTATTATATCCAGCCACTGAATAAAAACCTTGTTGTCGGACTCGGCGCTTTTTCAAATTTTGGCTTAGCTACCGAACTCCCCGATGATTATCCGGCAGGCCAGCTCGCCGGTGAAACTTCCCTGACGACAATAAATATCAATGCCAGCGGTGCCTATCGCTTCAACCGGCACTTTAGCCTGGGGCTCGGCGTTAACCTGGTCTACGCCGATGCCACTTTGATCAGGCACTTTGGCGCCAACCCCTACGGCATAGCCCAGGAAACAGAAGCGGCCAATATGACCGGGGATGATATCGCCTACGGATATAATGTCGGGGTGTTATATGAAATCAACGACAACCACAGGATTTCTCTGGCCTATCGTAGCCAGGTTGATCTGATCTTAACCGGTGATTATAGCAATGACCTGCCGCTTTCATTTGGCGGCCTGGCGGGAGAAACCCTGGCGGGGGAGCTGGAAATTACCTTACCCGATATTGCAGAATTATCCGGCTTTCATCAGTTGAGCGATAATCTGGCCCTGCATTACAGCGTGCAGTGGACCGGCTGGAGCAGTTTCGAGCGACTGGAAGCTTATGCCGAAGGGGTAGAAAGCCCGGTATTTGAAAAAGATGAATATTTTGAAAACTCGGTGCGTTCGGCCGTCGGCATCAGCTATAACCTGGAAGATGTGCTGACTCTCAGGGCAGGGCTTGCCTATGATGAAACCCCGATAGAGCAGGCCTACCGCTCAATTTCCATTCCCGACAGTAATCGCATCTGGTACAGCACGGGCATGACTTATCACTTTAAAAATGCCTCGTCTTTTGATCTTGGCATGAGCTTTATTAAGGGGGAAGAAGTGGAGTTTACCGAAACCGATGACTTAGGCCAGGCCTGGCAATTTACCTCAAACGGGGATGCGACCTTAGTGTCGGCGCAATATAACTACAGGTTTTAATGCTATCTTTACGGCTGAATCTGCACGCCTCATTTTATCATGGCCAATGGTGGCGTTATTTTTTAGCCAAAAAGATAATTTTTGTACAAGAATTGGGGGGAAAATGAATGGTTGAAAAAGCCCATTGACATTAAACAGATAACTGATTGAAACTGATAAAAACATAGTGATACACTCAAAGCCCGTTTAGTAAAACAAGCACAGTTAGCATTACAGTCCTGCAATAAGGTCGGCTGCTTGTTGTTTAAGCTTCAGGGTTATAGTGGTATGACAATAACAATAAATACACTAGAAGCAGAGCTGGGCTTTGTTTCAGATGCCTATCGTCTGGTCAGAAAAATAGGTCAGGGAGGCTTCGGTCAGGTCTATCTGGCCAAACAACTTAATACTAATCAAGATGTTGCCATTAAGTTTTTATCGGTCAGCAGCGATTTTGATGAGGCCAAGAAAAAGCGCTATATCGAACGTTTCGATCGGGAAACCCTGTTATGCAGCCGCTTGCAGCATCCCAATATTGTTCGTCTGCTTGATAAGGGCTGTTGCCATGACAACCTGCTTTATGCGGTATTTGAATATGTGGACGGGAAAACCTTAAAACAAACCCTGGCAGACTCCGGCGCCTTGCTTCCTCTTGATGCCGCTGCCGTCATGGGGCAGGTACTCGATGCACTGGCCCATGCCCATGAACAGGGGGTGATCCACCGGGATATCAAACCGGCGAATATCATGTTGACCAAAGTTGGTGCTAAAATTCATGCCAAGGTGCTCGATTTTGGTATCGGTACTTTAGTCAACGAAGTGCGCCAGCTTGATTATAAAAGCATTACCTTGACCCAGGAAACACTGGGCACGCCGTCCTATAGCGCACCGGAGCAGTTACGGGGAGAGCCGCCGACACCTAAAACCGATATTTATGTCTGGGGGTTAGTGTTTATCGAATGCTTAACCGGACAGCCCGCCATTTCCGGCACCAGCCTGGCATCGGTTTTTCACAAGCAGTTAAGTCAGTCGAATGTACCTTTGCCGGCTTCCCTTGCCGGGCACAGTGTCAGTGCTTTATTGCGTCGGGTGCTGAATAAGAAAGCCTCAGAAAGGGCGGCGGATGCTGCCGAACTTTATCATGAATTCCATCAGCTTAATTTTTCTACCCTGGTGGGAGAGCTTAACCAGCATACCAGCGAGCATTTTTCCACCGATAATACCTTAGTGGTGCAGCCGGGTGATAATGAAACCCTGATCAATGAAACCTTGATCACTGACAACAGTGCTGTTCACTCAACCTATGCCAGCTTAACCGAGCGTAAGCAAATCACGGCACTGGCGGTTGTGCTCAATGTTAAATCGATTGGTGATACCCAGCCCGATGGCGAGGTAGTCGATGCCATTCACAGGGATCAAAAAGCCCAGTGTATCGATACCGCCATACGTTACGGTGCTTTTCATGTCGGTAGTTTAGGCAATACCCTGTTATTTTATTATGGTTACCCTGCGGTCAGTGATAATGACAGCCGTTTATGTGCCCGCACGGCCTTGGAAATCAGTAGCCAGCTGAGCCATCGAAACTCATTGTTAAGACAAAATCAGGGCATTGAAATCCGCCTTCATATGGGCATGCATACCGGGATTGTGACCACCTATGCCGATGCTACACCTGAAGGAGATACTGCCAATATAGCCCTGGATCTTGCCCGTTTAGCTGCAGATAATCAGGTGTTAATTACACAAAACAGTAAACTGTTACTGGACAGCTATTTAACTTTTCAGCCGCAACAAGTGCAAATTGTTGGCATTACTCCACAACCCAGGCCTTTGTATTCCCTGATTGGTGAGCGCCAGGTTGAAGCATTTGGCTTTTTGCGCGGCAATAAGAACAATCATGACTTTATCGGCCGGGAACAAGAGTTGGCCTGGCTCAAATCCCTGGTGGATACCGCTGAAAACCAGGGGAACAATCAAAACAACGCCGTCAGATGCGCCCATGTTTTTGGTGAGGCCGGGATAGGTAAGTCCCGTTTAGTGTTTGAGTTAAGAAATGATGCCCAAAGCTTTAGCCATTATGTGACTCAGTGTCTGCCCGAATATCAAAATAATGCCTTATTTCCGGTGTTAAACCTGATCAAATATAAGTATTCCCTTGATACGCTGGCACCGGAAGATGGCTCCGGTAAACTGCGTGATGAAATGCTCGGCTTAGATCCACAGGACAGCAAGGGTGAGGATGCATTTTTGATCTTATGCTCTTGGCTGGGCCTGCCGTTACCGCAGGATATTCAGGTGAAACCCTTAAGCCCGGATATGCAGAAACAAATTTTATTTGACGCCTTAGCGGCTTTATTACTCGGTGATGACCCGGGGGATGCCAATGAAACACACCACAGACGTTTATTTTTATTTGAAGATTTGCATTGGGCGGATCCGACGACCTTGGAATTTATTGCCCGGCTGAGCACTGCCAGTCAAGGGGCACGGGATGTGTTTATCAGCACTTCCCGTCAGCCTTTGCCTGAGGTCTTGACGGCCAGTAATGTAAAGTCGATAGCCCTGAATAAGCTGAGCCAGGAAAAGACAGCACAGTTTGTTGTCAACCTGTTTGATAAGCAACAGGTATCGGCAAATTTACTGGATGTGGTGGTTAGCCGTACCGATGGCATTCCGCTATTTATTGAAGAGTTGGTGAATATGCTGAAACAAAAATCCCTGGTACGGCATTTAAACGGCATTACCGATTTTGTTGACCCCGATAATATCAATGAAGTTCCGGGCAGTTTACGTGATTCTTTACAGCAAAAGCTCGACACCCTGGTTTATGCCAAGGAAACGGCCCAGCTGGCGGCAACTATCGGTCGGGAGTTTGAGTATAAGCTGCTGGCCGCCGCTTCTAATCACAGTGAAGCCCAGCTGCAAACTGATCTGAATGAATTAATCGAAGCGGATCTGATCATCTTGCAGCGCAAGGTTGCCGGCGACAGTTATATCTTTAAGCATGCCCTGGTCAGGGATGCAGCCTATGATTCCATGCTTAAAGAGCAACGGATTAAGTCCCATGCCGTGGTGGCGAGTATGCTTGAATCGGATTTGTTTGATTTATCTCAAATAAATTTCAGCCTGATTGCGCAACATTATGCTTTGGCAGAAGTTTTTGCTAAAGCGGTAGAGTTTGGCATCTTAGCGGCTGAGAGTATGTTAAAACAGTCGGCCTCGCAGGAATCTATTACCCAGGCGGAGACGGCTCTGGTGTGGCTTGAACAATTGCCTGGCGGGCAGCAAACGCTTCATAAGTTGCAGATTAATTCGATTTTGACCACGGCCCATATGCAGGTCAGCGGCTGGGCGGCGGAAGAAGTTAAATATTATACCGACTCGTCGATTGCCCTGCTAAAAAGCGAAGGGGAAGATTACCGGCAAAGCCGTCAGCTTAACAGTGATTTTGTTACCCATCTGTGGTGGAAACTCATTTATGGCCTGGTGGTTGGCGATAGAGGCGATTTGGCTGATGTTGAAGCCGAGCTTGAGGATATCAGCCGTTTTTCCAGTGATTCAGATCGGGCCGCGGCGCTGAGCTGTTTAGGTTACTTTCGCTATACCGGCGGCGATTGTCAGGGGGGCAGGCAGGCCATGGAGGCGGCGAGTAAAATTGCTTTTGATGACACCGATGCCGAGCACTTAAGTAAATATGGCTGGAATTCGCGGGTTTTTGCCCTATCCACCTTAGGGCGTATTTACTGGGACTTAGGGGAGGTGTCTCTGGCACTGGAGCATGCCGAGCTGGGGCTGGCAAAGGCAAGAGAAATCGCGCATATTCCATCGGTTGCTATTGCGCTGATGTATGCCGCTATTGTCAACCAGTATGTCGGTAACCGGGAGAAAACTTTATTGCTGGCCAGTGAGCTGGTATCGCTCTCTGATGAATATGAGTTGCCGATTTATCAGGCTTACGGCGGTTTAATTCAGGCATGGGCAAGCGGCGATATGAGTAAAGAAGCGGATTACCGGGAAATACTCGATGCCAATTACTCTAAACATGCGGTGCCTTATTTTTCATCCCTGATTGCGGATGTCTTTATCGCCAATGGCGACCCGGTATCGGCGGTGAGCCGCTATAACGCTTGTATCGAGTTGTGCCGGGAAATAGGGGAGTATTATTATTTACCCCAGCTTTATTGGAAACTGGCCCAGTGCCGGTTACAGCATTTTGAACATGAACAAGATTTGGCCTTAACTGAATTACGCCAGGGATTAAGCGTGGCGCAAGACATAGGTGCAAAATACAGCGAACACTTAATTACTACTGATATTTCAACCCTGTTAAATAATAAAAACGAGAAGCTAAATGATTAAACCACTCAATATACTGACGGACTTAACAAGATTAAGAGATCTTCATCTGCAATCTATTGCGCAAATCTGGACTGACAGTGATGATATCGAACGTTTTATCGCTCAGTGTAACAAGGAAAATCTGGATTTCAGAACTGTAGATCCTTCAAGTTTCAACGGAGAATCTTTCAAAGACAAATATTGGGTTAAAATGTTGCTGCAATTGGGGCCTAAAAATCCTGAAGAAAGCGTTGAGATACAACAGATAGATGCCGAAGGAGAATATAATACCTACCTGTTTTGGTATGAGGAAATAGCACCGTATTATAACGAATTAAGCGGTCAGTATATGTTACAGCCTTATCTGAATAACCGCATTACCCTGAAATTACCAAAAAAACCGGTTGCTCCGGATCCCGCTACTGAGAGTCACTTTTTAACTCGCGCCATTGCTTCCTTTATCCATGAATCTCCCTGGATGTTCAATGAAAAGCTTGAGTCGCAACAATCCCTGACTTACAAAGCTTCAGGCGCCAGTTCTCTGGGCGACTTATCTTTGGTTGAAGAGTTTTTTGATTACGACTGTGCCTTGTTTATTAAAGCCTATGGCAGATATTGTGTATATTTTTCAGCGGCCTACCAGGACTTTTATTTGAAGAAATATAATAAGGCCCTGGATTGTCGCAGCCCGGTGGAATTGATCCCTACGGTATTGGATCCTAAGGTGCCAAGACCTTCTTATGACTTATCCGATGATGCCTCCCTGTATATCTCATTCGGTGCGGTTATGGCCAATTTAGTTTCTTTGTTGTGGACCAATGAAGACATGAGAAATTTGTTTATCACCAAAGATCTTGATTGTCATAAGCCTGGGCAAACCATTAAATTGCTTAAAGATATTTTGGAATACGATTATCCGTTCCATTTAGATCTGATCCTGTTTGAAGATGAAGATGCCATATACGCTGAAGATGAAAACGGCAAGGGTAACTGGACCTGGCAATATGATCAGCAAACCTGTAATGCCTTTACAGAAGGTCAGATCAACCCGGATACCCGCTATGAAAACCCGCAATTACCTCTGCAGGGGATGGAGCTTGTGGTACCTGTGCCGCCTAAAGTTGACGCTATGGCACCGGTAGCATTAAACCGCTATAACATAGATGATTCGGCGTTCCCCTTTACCTGTTAATCTCGTTTCCCGGTAATGGCCATGTCCCCGATAAGGGAGCATGGCCTTTTTGTAAATCATGTAAGTAAAGATGATGAAATCAGCACAGAGCCATTTTTTTTGGCATGAAAAGTATTCGATCAGCCCTTTAGATCCCGAGCATATGCTGCTGCTTGCTGATGATGAAGAAGTGCTCATCTCTCGTGAGCTTTATGACTTTATTCAGGCTGTTATTCAAACGGATACTTCCTTGCTGGCAGTATTTAAAAAAGCCATAGCAGCACAGCAGGTACCGCTTTATCAGCAGCTGGTTGGTTTTATCAATTCTGGATATGTTAAAGAGGTTAGTGAAAGCTGCGGGGAAAATCAGCAGTATCACCTGATTAATTTTGAGGATGATATCACTACTTGCCCGGGTGGAAATATTTACCTGTCCCGGTATGCTTTTGGCGAAGCGTTCAAATCAACCCTGGCGGCTTTGACGGCCGACTATGATATCAGCTTGGTGCTCTGCGATGATTATTTGGATCCCAGGCTGGAAAGCATAAACCGTCAGTTTTTATCAAACGGCCAGCCCTGGTTGTTGCTCAAGTTCACCGGGCAAAGCAGTTTTATCGGGCCTTATTTTCTTCCTGAAAAGGATAATGCCTGCTGGCAATGCCTTAATTATCGTATGAAGGCGAATAAAATCCTCAGGTGTATCAGTTACGAGCAGGGGCAGGGAATACCTTCTTTGACACGTCCGGTACCGGTAAGGTTTGAGCATCATGCCATTGAAAAAGCCTGTAAAACAGCCTTATCCCATATTGATAACCTGCTATCAGGGCAAATAACCGAACACTTTTATGAACTGGCCGGGGATGAGCTTATCCGTCATCCGGTTATTTTCCGCCCCCAGTGTGATTGCAACGCGGTAAATCCGCTTGAGCGGGGTAAGCTCAGTCTGCAGCCGGTAAAAAAAACCGACGGCAAAGACGGCGGCGTACGCTGTGTGCCTCCTGAGTTAACAGTAGAAAAGCTCAAAGGGGTTATCAGTCCGGTCAGCGGTTTGTTGACCCATATAAACTGTCTGTCGGGAGACTCGGATAAGATAAATAAAATATACCGCAGCGGCTTTTTCCAATATCCGGGCAATTTACATCATCTGCCGACTGAGTCACTGTCCAATGCCAATTTCATTTATACTACTATGGGCAAGGGGATCTGTGATCAGCAGTCCCAGGCCAGTGCATTAAGTGAAGCCATTGAAAGGCTGGCCTCTCAATATACAGGGGATGAAGCCATGCATTATGCTGCGCCGTCTTATCACCATGACAGTTATATCTTTCCCCGGCAACTTGCTCCCTTTAGCGAGCGGCAATACCGGGCATTTATCGAGCAGCCGCTTAGCGAGCATAAGCTGTACGCAGCGACTGAACACAAAGAAGATAGTGCCCTTTACTGGACGCCGGTATGGTCTTTATCACAAGAAAAAATACGTTACCTGCCTTTAAGTTATTGTTATGCCAATACCCCCTTTGAAGAGCAAAAGTACAGCCGTTTTTATCATAATGGCGGCGCCGCCGGCAACAGCCTGGAAGAAGCGGTATTACAAGGCTTTTTAGAAATTGTTGAAAGAGATGCGATTGCCATCTGGTGGTATAACAAGCTGCAAAGACCGGCGATGGACTTCTCCGGCATGAGTGATGTTTTACATCGGCAGTTATCCCACACCCTGGGGGGGGAATGGGAGTACTGGGCGCTGGATTTGACTAATGATTTTGGCATTCCCGTGATTGCCGCGATCAGTCGGCATAAAACGCAGCAGAAAATGTGTTTTGGCTTTGGTTGTCATCTTGATCCTGTTATTGCCAGCCAGCGTGCTTTTACCGAACTTTGCCAGATCACGGAGATCAGGAACAATAATACCGCGCCTTTTGATTTTGATGCCATCAGCCGGGAAGCCTATTTAACGCCGGGCCCGGCGGAAACCGTCAGCTTTGCTGATTATGCCCGGGTGGAACATAGCAATATCCTGGATGATATCCGTTATTGCCAGGCTAGGGCAGAAAGCCTGGGGCTGGAAACCCTGGTTTTGGATTATACCCGTCAGGATATGCCGCTTTATACCGCTAAGGTGATCATTCCCGGTACCTGCCATTTATTTCCTTATTTTGCCGCGAAACGCCTATATCAAGTGCCGGTTGAGATGGGCTGGTTAACGCAGGAAAATGATGAATTGTCATTGAACCAACAAGCCTTATTAATTTAAGGTCCGGGCGATAAAAGTAAGATAACAAGTAGTGAATATTGAGGTAGTTGTGCAAGAAACTGTCACCTGGCATCCGAAATTTAATGTTTATGTGCTGGAAAATAAAGATCTTTTGCTGGTCAGTGAAAGCGACTCCTTTATGCTCAGTCATATCGACTTTCCCGGTATTAACCTCATCGACGGCATCAATACTTTGCCGGATATATTATCCGGTTTACTGCTTGAGCCGGATAAAGGGGCGGCTTTTCTGCAACAAATAAAGGTGTTGAAACATCAGCAGATTTTATCAACTAACCAGGAAGTAAGCTGTTATATTAATCAAACGGTAGCAAGGCGGGGGGTTATTGAAAAATCGGGTGAGCTTTATTTTATCAACCTGTCCCAGGAAACTGCGGAGAATATTGCCCATCTGGCGGATATGTTTACTGCCGTTAAAATAAAACGCACATCTGAGCGCAGGCTCTGTTTTGTGCTGGTGGATAGCTTTTGCCAGCTGACAACCGGGCTCGGCGATATTGAGCACTATGATTTGTGCTTTATTAAAGTGACCGGGGAGAAAATCCTGGTTTCTCCGCTGATCCCAGGAGCAAGTGCCGGCCGTTTTTGCCGGGCATTGCAAAAGCGGCTCACGGATAACAACCCGGTACTTTCGCTGGTTAAACGTCTATTTCCCGGTGATAGCAGATGTATTCCCTTTACCGTCGGCAGGCAATATAGCACCGAGCTGCAAGGGATATTCACCCGCCTGCTGAGTGCGCAAATCCATTCACCTCAGCAGCAATTGATTTCTCTGGAAGTTGCCGGCAATCAAGTCCAGGCCCATCCTTTAGTATTAGCCGGGGAAGGTGATGAGGATTTTTCCAGGCAAATCCTCCAACCTTTGCTTTTACAGAGCTGTCCGCTGGCATTTAACCGAGATGGCGGCTCCCGCACGCTTGCTGCGGAGCAGACATTGCAAAACATTACGCCGTTTATCAGTCCGCTGACCGGGGTGATCACACATCTTCGCCCGGTGAAAGGCACCGAAAGCAATGCCATTAAAATTTATTCGGCGGCGTTTTTTAAATCCCCGGCGGCAAAAGATGGTTTGCAACTAGACAACAACCGTTTTGTACAGATCTGCATGGGTAAAGGGGTCGGTGACGTCCAATCCAGGGTCAGCGCTTTATGTGAAACCATAGAGCGTTACAGCGCCCTTTACCAGGGAGATGAGCCGCTGCATTTGGCTGCAGCTCAAGAATTGGATAAACCTTATTATGACTTCCAGCAATTGGCGCCCTACAGTCAGGCACAATATCAAAAGTTCGCAGATCCCAAACATGCGGATGCGCAGTTAAAGCAGGCGGCCCGTAGATATGACGGCAGCAAGATACACTGGCTTCCCAGCTGGTCATTGACCACAAAAGATCAGGTGTATGTGCCGCTGGCATCCTGTTTTGCCAATATTCCCTTTGATGATGACAGGTTTGGCCGCTGGCATTCTAATGGCTGTGCCGCCGGCAATAACCTGGAAGAGGCGATACTGCAGGGGTTATTTGAATTAATAGAGCGGGATGCAACTGCCTTGTGGTGGTATAACCGGCTTGAAAGACCGGCATTTGACCTGAACAGGCTTGATAGCGGACATTTTGATAAACTGAAATCAAGCCTTGGCGGGTATGACTTTTGGGTGCTGGACCTAAGCCATGATATCGGGGTGCCGGTGATGGCGGCTGTTGCCCGGGACCTTAAAGCTGGAGGGTTGAGTTTTGGCTTTGGCTGTCATTTACAACCTGAGCTGGCAGCGCAGCGGGCGTTAACGGAATTATGCCAGCTTATCCCCATCCGCGAGCAAAAGGGGGCGTCTTTTGATTTTAATGCCGTCAGGGAAGAAGCTTTTTTATTGCCAGCGCAGCAAGCAAAAACCATCAAGGACAGCTTGATATCAAGCGGCGATCTTAAAACCGATATCCTCAATATCGTGGCAAAACTTGAAACCCTGGGTTTTGAAACCCTGGCGGTGAATTACTCCCGTGCACCTTTACCCATTAAAGCGGTGAAGGTTTTTGTGCCCGGACTTTGCCATATCTGGCCCCAGCTGGCGAACGAACGTTTGTATCAGGCGCCGTTAACTTTAGGCTGGCTGGATAAGGCCAATACGGAATCGAGCATTAACCAGCAAGCGCTTTATATCTAAAGGTTTTATTTTATGTGCGGTATTTTATGTGCGGTATAGTTTTTTGTTATTCACCTCCTGCCTGTGATACATCCGATATCAGAGAAAGGTTTCGCAGCGCCGTCTCTGCCCTGGCCCATAGAGGGCCGGATGATCTCAGGCTCTGGTTTGCTGAAAAAAACCAGGCGGCTATCGGGCATACCCGGCTGGCGATTAATGATGAAATTGGCGGCCATCAGCCGATGCATTCTGCTGATGGCCGCCTGACAGTTGCCGTCAATGGCGAGCTTTACAATAACCGGGACGAACTGGAAAACCTGGGAGCGGTATTTACCACGTTAAGCGACAGCGAGTATTTATTGCATTTAATTGCCGCTAAAGGTATCGAGGCAGTAAAGACCCTTGACGGCGAATTCTCATTTGCCGTCTGGGACAGGGACAGCAAAACGGCCTATCTGGGGCGGGATCGCCATGGCATTAAACCCTTATTTTATTGTTCATACCAGGGACAAATACTGGCGGCGTCAGAAATAAAGGCCCTGCTGGCTTATGGTGTGCCGGCTAAATGGGAGCCGCACTATTTGCAGCAGGCGGAATACTTTGTACAGACAAGCAATCAAACCTTTGTGGAAGGCATCTACAGCTTGCCGCCGGGACACCTTTTAAAAGTCTCGCAAGCAGGAGTTGAACATTTTCCCTATCTGGAAAAGTCGCCGCTGGAGCCGTCGGCTTTTCCCCCGGTGTCAGCGACTTTTGAACAGGCCTGCACCGAGTTTGAAAGCTTGCTGTTTCAGGCAATAGATAAGCGGCTGTTAAAGGATAAAAGTAATCAGGCCTATTTAAGCAGCGGCATTGATTCCTCTGTGATCACGGCAATAGCGGCCCGGTTAACCGGCTCGGTAAATGCCTACAGTATAGGTTTTGAAAACCGGCACCTGGATGAAAGCCGACAGGCGCAAGCTTTTGCCGGGGAAGTCGGGGTTCACCATCACATTGTTGAAGTTAACGACACTGTGCTGGCGGATAACTTTGCCCATGCCGTTATTCACTGCGAAATGCCGGTGCCAAACATTAATGTCGCCGCCAAACTCTATTTAAGCAAAACATTAGCCGCTGCAGGCCATAAAACCGTGCTCACGGGGGAGGGGGCGGATGAATCCCTGTTGGGTTATGGCTTTTTCAGGCAAGATCTGACCGGGCCGTATAGCCAAGTACATGTCTTTCCGCAACCTTGGCACAAAACGTTAGAGCTGCTGAAAAAACAAACCGGGCAATTGCCTGCCCAGGTCGTGCATGCCTTGCCGGTAGCATCGATATTAGCCGGGTTAAGAGTTGATGGCGAAAATACCGCATCCTTATCTTTTAGTGCTGGTAATGGGCTCGGCAATGCCCGTCACCCTATCGAGCTATCGCAACGGTTACATTATCAGTCGGTCTTTCAAAGTTATAACTTAGGCGCATTGGCAGACAGAACCGAGATGGCCAATGGTATTGAAGGGCGGCCACCGTTCTTGGATAATGCCCTGGTGGCCTTTATTCATGGTTTACCCGTGAACTATAAGTTTGACGGGTTAACCGATAAGCGTATCTTACGTCAAGTTGCCCGCAAATTTATACCGGAAAGTTATGCCAGACAGGTAAAAAGACCTTTTATCGGTGCACCGGCAAGCCTTAATAATAAGGGGCCTTTGGCAGAGCTTTTTCAGGGATATTTTCTTGATCTGGCTTATCTGCCGGATTGCTATTGCAAAGAGAAGGTGGCCAGGCTTTATCTTGAAGCCTGCCAATTAGACCTGGCAGAGCAGGCCGGATTGGATCCTGTTTTTATGCATTTGAGCAGTTTAATGGTATTGCAAAAACACTTTAGCCTGAGTTTATAAAACACAGGGAAAGCTTTAGCAATCAAGGTTTCAATATAGGCTATGCGGATTAAATAATTTACTTCATCCGAGAAAACAGTAAACTTGAGCTAAAGCTCGAAGCATAAATAAAAACACAAGGGAACTTAGATGGCGATATTACTCAATCTTAATACGCAAGATGTAGTGAATCTGTCAGTACAGCATGTTTTTGGCCGTCATCGCGGGGCAACCAATACCGAATTAACCAACCTGGACGCCTCACGTTTGCATGCCACTATTTTATGGGACGGCGAACATTGGTTATTGCAAGACAGCAGTACCAACGGCACTTTCGTTAACGGCAAGCTTGTCCCTAAGGGCATAAAAATGCCTTTATCTTTGGATGATAAGCTCAATTTTGGCAGCCTGGAGGCGGAAACCTGGCAAATGCTTAATCTTGATGCCCCCAAAAGTATGCTGGTGCCGCAAACACCGGGACTTGAGCGGCTTATGCTTGAAGATATTATGGTGCTGCCCAGCGAAGAGTCTCCTGAAATTACCTTGTATCAAAATACCTGTGGCAACTGGGTTTGTGAAAGTGCGGCCGGAATTTCTGAGTTAAAAAACGGTGATTTGGTGGGGACGCAAGAGCATATCTGGCGTTTTGTTGAAACCAAACCCAGTGAGGCGACCCGGGTTGTCAGCGGTAATTACCAGCAGTTGACCCGGTTGGGCATGACTTTTGATGTCAGCCAGGATGAAGAACATGTTGCCCTGACGGTGCAGATGGGGGAGCACCAGATAAATCTGGAGCAGCGTAATCACCACTATTTATTGCTGCTGTTGGCCCGTCAGCGCCTGACCGATAAAGAGGCGGGCCTGATCAAAGCCGATCAGGGCTGGCTGGATAAAGAAGCCCTGGGCAAGATGCTTAAACTCAATGAAAATCATATTAATATCCAGATCTACCGTTTCAGAAAACAGCTGATCAGTGCAGCGCCTCAGTGCCTGGCATTGCCGCAGGCCATCGAACGGCGCTCGGGAGAAATTCGCCTTGCCTGCGACAGCATAGAAATCAACGGCGGTATGCAGTTATCGGCATTTAATTGAAGGCGATAACCACTCAAGCTTGCCTTGTTGCTACAGTGACAGCCTGTGCCGGTTAAATACCGGCACAGGCTATAATCACTAATAGACGATTTCAATCTGTTCAAGGGTTGGGGTGTAATAATGTGGCAACCCCGCCGCTTGTTCAGATGAGATGGAAAAAGTAAAATTGCTCGGTTCTGTACGACGGCGGTGGTCGAAATACGGGAAACCGGACATGGCAAAACTGATATGCCAGTCGCTGGCACTTTGAAAATCGATGTTGATGGCATCGCCTAAAAGCCCTTCATCCTGGGTGATATCCCAATAAATGATGGTACGTTTATTCACGTGATCAACTTCAAATTCCAGGTAATCGGAAAAGTGCTTTTGCCCATTGTTCAGGCCGCGATACCGGGGGGCGTCCGGATTGCTGGTATCATTTTTCAGGTAAATATTGGTGGCCTCATCCATGCTGCCGGGAATGTTTGCCGGGTCGAGATCGCTGGGATAAATATAGGTGATCTCATGAGGCATAATTATTTGGCCTTTAAACGGCAATTTTACCGCCAGGGTTTGCTGCGGGGTCAGTTCATCGCTGATATAGTCGCAATCGCTGCGCCCCGGGGTTAAGCATAAACGTACGCTGCCGTCACCGTTATGATCTCCCGGATGGAGGATAACAAAAGACGTGCCGTCGGGGGTTACGTTGACCGCTTGTATGTTACTCTCTGACAAGGCACGCACTTCTTGAGCCCATGGCTGTCCCGGGGCCGCTAAAGCATATCCGAGCAGCCAGATAGCAAGTTTTGCTGGTTTCATATAATCTTCCTTGATAAGTAAAATGTATTCCTGTCACACTGTTGATACCGATAACTACCTTGTCGGTATCAACAGTGTAACGAACCTTTTACTTCAAGGAACAGTAGGAACTCAGCCAAATTTTCCCTTAACTCGGGTTTCTTGCCGCTGTTTTCGGCTGTGTTTTTAAGGCCATGCGCTGCAAGGTTTCAGCGGTAATATCGACAATATTGAGTACGCCTTCCACTTTAGCCAACTCGTCTTTGATACCGTCGATGCGATAGCGGGAATAGGTCTTTAATCCGGCAATGCGGTCGTCGATAAACTGGCAGTCAACTTCCGGCGTTTTTAACAACTCAAGTTGCAACACATAGACTTCGCCGCGGGTACGGGCATTACTTAAAAAGATCTCCCTGAGCTTAGGGGAGGTCAGCTCCGATGAAAACTTGCTGATGATTTTGATTTCATCCTTGTTTTTGTTATCGACAAAAATAAATAACCTGGCTGTTAACGGCTGGTGCTTATGGCTGAGGCATTTAAACTGGGTCGACTGCATGATGTCATTGAGCGGTGAATTTAAAATCGGGTAAAGGTTAAAATCGGTATTGGCCTGGCCGGGCAATGCCTCGTTTGTCCTCTTTTTTACCGGCTCAGCGCTTTTATTGGCCTGTGCTTTGTTTTTCGCGATGCTTTTCGCCGAGCATACCGACAATAGCTGGTTTAATGGCGATTTATTCCTGTGAGTGGCTAAACGCGAGGCCTGGTAACGGCTTTTTTGCTTCGATAAAAACACTAGGTTAAGTTGGCCGTGTTTGGTGTACAAGCGGCATAAACCTTCCGACAGGCCTTTGTTTTTGGTCGGGGTTTTATCCACTTGCTGGTCGACATAATCTTTAAGCAGGTGGAAGAAGTTCTGGTTATCGATATTGTGTTCAAGCGAAGCGGATTTTAAATGCAAAATGGTTTTTGATTCATTGATGGCCACTATAGCAAACGGACGGGAGCTGCCATCTTCCGGTGTTTTTCCCGGCAGTTCTATGGTCAGCAAATCTCCCGATTTGGCGGTAATGGCGGACTCTAATTCCACCTGCAGTCCGCGCACCGAAACATTTTTGCTGTAGCCGATATAGCGGCTGTCATTTTTAATAACCCTTAGCTGCATTTTGTAGTCGTAACGGGCTTCTTTGCGCTTGGAAATAAATTTCACCGGAATAATATCCGTCGCTCCTGACTGACCCGCCACCATAAAGCGGCGTAATTGCTGCAAATCCTTCGAGCTGGCGCTAAAAGCTTTTGCCTGATAATCTGCCAGCATCTCGTCGTGGGTGATATCTGTGATGGCGCCGCAAAAACGCAGCTTTTGCAGCCTTTCTTTGGCTATCGGCGCCAGGCCGTCGGCTTCAAGCCCCAACTGGTCAAAGCGGCTGCTGATAATGGCCAGCTGCAGTTTAAATACGCGCAGGCTTTTATATTTTAATCCCAACGCGATAAAGGCGGGTAACAGCCCGGTTTGCTCAAGCTCTTGTTCGGTGGCGACAAAATAAAGGCGGCTGTTTTGTTTTACCAGGGTAAAACCGTACAAAGCCGTGGTAATGCCTGATTTATTTTGTTGCAGCAGCAGTTTAATGCGCTTGGGGGTTAAAGCGAAGGGTAAAATGTTTTGTTTGTTCTGGTTATGCCAGTAGTCCAATGCTTCCTGGTTCCGCTCGGAAGAAAGGATATAATTGAGCTGCCCCTGGCCATTGAAAAATAGCGGCAGGGCGCTGCTTTTTGGCATATAAAGTTTTTCATAACCCTTGTTTAGCAATACCGGCTCAAGATCCGAGGCGTCTACCCGGTTAAATACTTTTTGAGACTTGATAAAAGTGGTTAAAAACTCATCCAGCTTGGCATTAGAGCTGGTACGCAAGGCCCGTATCCAGGTTTTTTCGTCATTGCTGTCAACAGAGACTACTTTATAATTGACAAACTTCTCCAATATTTCGCCGACATAATTTTTGGCTATTTCGGCAAACTGTATTTTAAATTCCTGACCTTTGGCGAGCTTGGCCTCTTCCGGCAATAAAAAGCGGATACCGACGGTGGAAATATCTGCTGTAAAAGTGGTCAATTCCTGCTCATCTACGGCCAGCAGGATTTCAGAGCGAAAGTGGATACGGTCTTCGTTGCGGGTGCGGTAGTCGCCAAAATATAAATGCTCAACATCAAAACGTTCGAAATTTTGTGAAGCTTGCTCCAGCTCCTGCAAGACATTGGCACTGGAAGGATCCGTTGCCGCGGCAAGCACGGCTTCATAGACACCAATCGTGTATTCGCCGCCATATTGTTTGATCAGATATTCAAAAATACTGACGGATTTTTGATCCAGGTAATGGGTGATGTCGGCAAAAACATAATCTTCGCACGCTTCTTTGGTTTTACGGCGTAAATCTATGGCGCGGACACAAGCGGTTTTTAACCGTGCCAGCTCCATTTTGATCAAAAAGCGGGTGCTTTTATTTTCTTTTGGCGTCAAACTGATCAAAGTAGATTCAAGCTTGTTCTTACAGGTAATGGGAATTAACGCATTGATCAGTTTTGTATCGTATTTCTTGTTATTAGTTTGCAACATATTGGTATCCATACAAATGTTTTACAGCCTTTGCCCTAAAACAGTCTGTTTAAGCCCTCCGAAAAGTACGTGTTTACCTGGATAACGGATGAATAGGATATTCCTCTGGTGTCTACAGCCAAGCTATTTTTATTTTTGGCTACAGGCACTTCTGGTTCCGGCGTTTATCAGCCACTTCTGCGAGTGAACAGCTAACAATTTGTTTATGCCAGAACAACAAAGTATCTACAAAAGCATGTTACCTCGTGCTTGCCATTAAATAAACCCAAACTCTTTGTTATTTGATCCAATCGGTTAATCATTTTGCTTGTTAATAACTTAGGGCGGCATTATTGATAAATAAGCGACAAAAAAAGGAGAAAAATAAAAAATAAGTTTTTTATCAAAATTTTTAACCCTTTTACTTTTTTGTTTCGTTTATAGGGGTATCAGTTATCAAGAAGAAGCAAAAATTATGAAAGTATCATTTCTAGATAAAGGCTCAGATAAAGCATCTGGCAGCTGCATTCCCGCAGTCATTTTGAGCACTTTGCTGGCAACCGGTTGTTCCTATCAGGAGCAACCGGCAAAAAATGAGCAGCAAGAAACAACCCAGACGCAGCAGGTTGGTGGACAAACGGCGAAAACAGAGCAAGCCAAGCCACAACCTCCCGTTGAGATAACACCCGAGGCATCGGTTGCTGAAATAGCGGCCGTTGACACGGTTCAAGCGAATGCGGATAAAAAAGTTAAACGCAGCCAGGCACAACGTCTGGTCACCACCATGGAATATCGCGGTCCCGCCAGTATGCCAAGGCCACCATTACCCGGTCCGGGCTTTCCTGGCGATGTTGATCGGGAAAATTATGCCAAGATGGATGAAAACGGCGTTTTCAGGGTAGATGAAACCCCGGTCTCGACTTTTTCCATTGATGTTGATACCGGCAGCTACAGCAATATGCGCCGTATGATCAATCAGGGACGGTTGCCGCCGGGGGATGCTATCAGGGTAGAAGAGCTGATCAATTATTTTTCTTATTTGTATCCTGTGCCGGATACCAAGGCAGCACCTTTTAGCGTGACCACAGAAATGGCGCCGGCCCCCTGGAATGAAAAACGCCAGCTATTGCGCATAGGCCTTAAAGGTTATGAGCTGGATAAAAGCCAGATTAAGGCGGCCAATCTGGTATTTTTACTGGATGTTTCCGGTTCGATGAACCAGGCAAACAAATTACCCTTACTGATAAAATCCCTGAAAATGCTGACCCGGCAGCTTAACGAAAACGACAGTATTTCCATTGTTGTCTATGCCGGTGCCAGCGGCGTGGTGCTGGAAAATGCCAAAGGCAATGAAACAGCCAAAATCGCCATGGCCCTGGATAAGTTGCGCGCCGGGGGCTCAACCCATGGCTCGGCAGGCATAGAGCAGGCCTACCAGCTGGCGCAGCAATATTTTATTACCGGCGGTGTCAACCGGGTGATCTTGGCCACAGACGGCGATTTTAATGTCGGTACCGTTAATATTGAAACCTTAAAAGATTTGATCGCCCGCAAACGTGAAGCGGGGATCGGCTTGACCACCTTAGGTTTTGGCGCAGGTAATTACAACGACATGTTAATGGAGCAACTGGCGGATGTCGGCAACGGCAATTATGCCTATATAGATACCTTAAACGAAGCGCGCAAAGTGCTGGTGGATGAAATCAGCTCGACCTTACAAACCATTGCCAAAGATGTGAAAATCCAGCTGGAATTTAATCCTGAGTTTGTCGCTGAATACCGTTTGATCGGCTACGAGAACCGGCTGTTAAAACGCGAAGATTTTAATAATGACAAAATAGATGCCGGTGAAATCGGCGCCGGCCATACGGTGACCGCCCTGTATGAGCTGACCATGGTGGGTAGTGAGGCGTTGCGTATCGACGATTTGCGTTACCGCAAAACTAAAGCCGCCGATGCCAAAATCACAGTGCCCGGTAGCGGGGATGAAGTTGCCTACCTGAGGCTGCGTTATAAAGCACCGGAAGGCGGCTCAAGTAAATTGCTTGAACATGCCATTACCTTTAAAAGCGCAGCAAAAGACTTGTCCCGGGCCAGTGATGATTTTCGTTTTGCCGGTGCGGTTGCCGCCTTTGGACAATTACTAAAAGGCGGGCATTTTACTGAAAATTATGGATATAATGAGGTCATTACCCTGGTAAACGGTGCTAAAGGCCCGGATAACTTTGGTTATCGCGGAGAGTTTTTACAACTGGTGCGTACGACGCAGGCATTGACAGATAAAGGCATCAGCGACAGGCAATAAGTGATGATGCAGGTTTTACAGGGGATGCAAACATTTCAGGCAGGGCTGAAAAGGCAAGGTAAGGCAAAAAATTTAATGCAAAATGAGGTTACAGAACACCCGCTGGAGTCACTCGACGACGAGGAGCTTATGGCATGTTATCAACAGGGGCAGGTAGCTGCCTTTGATATGCTTTACCACCGGCATAAGGGACCCTTATACCGTTATTTCCTGCGTCAGTGCCGTGAAAAAAGCCTGGCGGAAGATTTATACCAGGATGTCTGGAGCCGGGTAATAAAAGCAAGCGAAGGCTATCAGCCCAGTGCGAAATTTACTACCTGGCTGTACCGTATTGCCTATAACCGTATGGTAGATCATAGCCGCACCTTAAAAACAGCCAATAAGTTTAACAGCCCGGCGCAAGAAAATATGCCAGAGGCGGTTATCGCCGAAGGGCAAGATCCCCGGCAGCAAAGCGAACAGGCACAGCAACTCGGCTATTTAAAACTGTGCCTGTCGTTATTACCGCCCAAGCAGCTGGATGTTTTTATGTTAAAAGAAGAAGGGGGTTTTAGCGCCGCGATGATCGCTGAAATTGTTGAAGTATCGCAAGAGGCCATTAAAAGCCGATTAAGGTATAGCTATCAAAAGTTGCGTGAATGTATTGCCGGTAAAATGCAGGGGGCCGCTGATGAAAGATAACCATGAAAGTGATAACAGGGCAGGCGCTGAGCAGGAAATTAGCAACTTGTACCGGAAAATGGCGAAAGAACAGCCACCGGCGGAGCTGGATAATACCATTTTACATCTGGCAAGAAATAAAGATGTGTTAATGGCTGAAGCCGAGGTTAAACCTGTCAGTTTAATTGAGCGAATTAAGGCCCGCAGTGGTCCGCTGGCCATGGCGGCTTCTGTGGTGCTGGTGGGCAGTGTAGTGTTATTGCAAGACTGGCGTCAGGAATTGGTGCCAAAAAGGTACGGCCCCCAGTCAGGTGACTATGATCATGTCACACCGCAAGCTGAACAAACATTGCAATCAGCACCGGCTTCTTCTGCGGCACAAGCCCAAAAAGAGACGGGGGGGTTTGAACAAGTTGAAAGCTATCAAGGTGCTGAGCAGGCCAGAGACAGCATAGAGCAGCAACAAGAAAGTGTTGTCCTGGATGAAAAACCGTCAGCAAGACAAATTGAGACCCGGGCACAAAGTCGCTTGCGCTCACAGCCCGAGATTGAGCAGTTATTACCTGCGGCCGATACGCAATTGGATAAAGTCCGGCTAAAAGCCGAATTTGCCGGGGCAGGCCAGGAGGCTGCGGCAAAAGTGCCCGAGGTACAGGCTTTTACAGCCCCGGCTCAAAGAACCGGAGCCACGAAAGTCTATGATCGCCCGGCAAAAATGCAAAGTAAGGATAAAGCAAAGCAGGACAGTCAGCAGCTGGGAGTTAAGGCAACTTCAATGAGCTTTTCGCAAAAAACAGCAGCAAGCCATGATTTGCTACAGCAAAAGCGTATTGCCGCCTGGTTAGCCGAGATAGATCAACTGCTTGCAGCCGGCGAACAGGCAAAGGCTGTTGAGCAGTTAACGGCTTTTGTCGCCGCCAATCCGGATTATCCCTTAGCTGAAAAGTATCAAAAGTTATTGCCTCAGCCTGAATCGCAACTTGAAAACAACAAGCACTGACTGAAGTTGTTTAAACATACGCCGCTCCCGTTATTTTCCGGGGCGGCGGCTGATCATCATTTCTGTTTTTTTACTATCTCCCTTAAAGCCGAAATTTTACCAATTATCCAACCGCCCTGAAAAACATGGCTATAATTTTCTAGATTAGTTGAGGCAAATCTGCAATACCCGGGAGCCAAATGGATCCACAAGAGTATTTTTCCCTGCTCAGCGCCACTTCACAGGGAGATAAAAAGGCATTTTCAGCCCTTTATCAGGCCACGGCAGGTAAATTATTTGCCCTTTGTTTAAAGATCCTTGGCAACAGGGCTTATGCCGAAGAAGCGCTGCAGGATGCTTTTGTTAAAATCTGGCATAACGCCGGAGAATACCAGGCGGCGAAGGGGGCGGTAATGACCTGGATGACCAGTATTGTACGTTATCGCTGCCTGGATATGTTACGCCAGAAAAACGTCAGAAAAGAGCTGGCGCTGGATGAGGAAGGTGTGAATCACAAAGTTAGCAGTCAGCATGGCGCAAATAACTTTGAGGATGAGCTTAGTTATGAAGAGCACAGCAAACTTGCCGACTGTATGCAGGCCCTGGAGCAGCAGCAAAAACAGGCGATTCACCTGGCTTATTTTAAAGGTTTGAGTCACCATGAAGTCGTGCAATATATTCATTCTCCCTTAGGTACGGTTAAAAGCTGGATCCGCCGTGGCCTGCTACAACTGCAGAGGTGTTTATCCCTATGAATTATGAGGATCCCGAGCTGATTAACAGGCTCAGTGCCGAATATGTCTTGGGGACCTTACGCGGGCGTGCCCGGCAAAGGTTCCAGCGCCTGATGTTGTCTTCCCCCCGGGTACGCCAGGCAACCTGGCAGTGGGAGCACCAGCTAAATCAAATGGGCAATAGCATCACTGCCGTGCCTCCTAACCCTAAGGTGTGGCAGAACATTTCACAACGCATTGATCCGCATCAAGTCGGGGTAAGTGAAGCGGTTAAAGCCGAGCCTGTTAAGCTATTTCCTGCGCTTGCTCGTTTGTGGCAAGGGGTTGCCATTACTGCCGTGGCGGCAAGCCTGGTGCTGCTTGTTTTCCTGTTGCAGCCAAGTGTGCCGGTTGAAAGTGAACAGGTGGCTTTAGTACAAAATGAGCAACAACAAGTGTTATGGCTGATTGATGTCAAAGAAGCGCAACTTAATATCAAGGCAAGCTCCCTCCTGACGGTTTATAGCGACAAAGATTATGAGTTGTGGATGGTATTAAAGGGACAGGATAACCCGGTCTCTTTAGGTTTATTGCCAAAAACCGGCAGCCGTATATTAGTGAAAAAACCACAATTTAGCGCCGATGATATTAGCTTGCTGGCGGTAAGCCTGGAACCGCTGGGCGGCTCACCAACGGGAGCGCCGAGTCAAGTATTGTATACCACTCCACTGATCTCCCTGTAAAATCGTTTTGCTCCGGCCTGAAACAGGGCCGGAGCTGCTTTTTCCGTCAACCGTTTATTCTCTTTTAAAAATATCTTTTTGTGCATCCGCTTTTCTTTTTGCCGCGTAACTAGTTATGACGCCATCAGCTAAAAAGGAAACCGTCATGAAAACTTTTTATTCAAGCTTGTCTCGGGGAATTGCCTTCGGGGCCTTTGCCGGCGCTGTTATTGCCGGTGCTCTTATCAGTAACGGGTTTATTGCCGGGCAAGTGCAGGCTTCCAGTCACCGCGAAGCCCCTAATATCAGCCGCTTCCCGACCCTGGACTCAACGGACTTTTTTGCTTTTAACAGTTATGAAGCCGGCCGGGAGGATTATGTGACCCTGATCGCAAACTATATCCCTTTGCAGGATGCCTACGGCGGCCCCAACTATTTCGCCATGGACGCAGATGCGGTTTATAACATACATATTGATAACGACGGTGATGCCATTGAAGATATCACTTTTGCCTTTGAATTTAACAATGCTTTGCCAGCAGTTCCTTCATCAAACGAGCAGGGCCTGGCATTAACCATAGGTGATGAAGATAATCTGAAAACCGTGGCGGTGCCGTTAAAAAATATCGGTGCAATCAGTTTTGCCGATCAAAGCGCGGCAAATTTTATCGAGTCCTATCAATTAAGCATACGTTACGGCGAAAAGGGCAAGTCAACTCCGTTGACTAACCCGGAAAATAGTCAGGATTTCTTTTATAAGCCGCTGGATTATATCGGCTTTAAAACCTTTGGCGCTGCCGGGGGCTATCAGGCTTATGCCGAGCAATTTATTTACCCGCTGGATATTCCCGGCTGCGACGGCGCGGCGAAGGTCTTTGTCGGGCAAAGAAAAGATCCCTTTGTCGTTAATTTGGGAAAAATCTTTGATTTGGTGAATTTCGTGCCGGTAGAAGGGGACAGCGCGCCCGGTACCGGTGACGGCGGCGGCTTTCCCGGTGGCATCACCCAGTCTGCGGATAACGATGATTTAATCGATAAAAACGTTACCTCCCTTGCCATTGAAGTCCCTAAGTCTTGCCTGACCGGTAAGGGCAACGGCAGTATCGGCGCCTGGACCAGTGCCCGGATGCCTCAGGTACGCATTTTAAATCCCAGGGCGACCTTTGCCCGGCCCGATATCAGCGGCGGTGCAAAAACCCAGGTTTCCCGCCTGGGAGCGCCGCTGGTGAATGAGTTAGTGATTGGCTTAAAAGATAAAGATCGTTTCTCCAGCGCCAAGCCGAAAAACGATGGCCAGTTTGTTGATTATGTCACCCATCCCAGTCTGGCGGAATTGTTAAATATCTTGTTTAAAGATGCCGTAAACCAGACGTTAGGCACGGACATCGCCACTCTGGCACCGACAAATTTTCCCCGCAATGACTTAGTCACCGCGTTTTTAACCGGTTTTTTCGGGGTTAACCAGCTCGCTGAGATCACCCCGTCGGAAATGTTAAGGCTCAATACCCAAATCCCTTCGATAGCAGCAAATCAGCAATCTCCGCTGGGGGTTATTGACGGCGATCTGTCGGGTTTTCCAAATGGCCGCCGCCCGGGAGATGACGTGGTTGATATCGCCTTGCGTGTGATCATGGGTCGTTTGTGTTATCCGATTGATGTTAATGGCACAGCGGTTGAGCTGGGCTTGTGTACGCCTTCTGATGCCAGTGTCGGCCTGGCGCCTTTTACCGATGGCGCTCCCGGTCATGCCGGTATGATGAAAACACGTTTTCCCTATTTAGCCGAGCCCGTTCCGGGGTCAAGGTAAGGAGCAGCTCATGATTTATCTTAAAAGTATAACCAGCAGTAAGTCATACCAACTGCTGGCATTATCTCTTGCCCTGGTGCTGTTATCTGCGTGTAGCAAAAATCAGAAAGGTGCCTCGGATGAGCCGGTAAACCTGGCGCCCGAGGTGATGGCGCAAGCCTTTAGTACGCAAACCGAGAGGGAGATCCGGGATAAGCTGGTGGCGCAAGATCCCGAGCGGCAGACGTTACGTTTTACCCTGGTGCAAGGTCCTGCTTTAGGTCGGGTAACCCTGGCAAAAGACGGTAGTTTTAGCTACAGCCCCGATGAGGAAACGACAGGCAGTGACAGCTTTATTTTTAGTGTCAGTGACGGGGTAAATCCTGAGGTGACGGCCAAGGCAAGCATCACCATTACCGCGCTCATGGTGGATTTCTCCCGTTTTAGCCGTGATGCCTTTGCGCAGCAGGCAAACGATGTGCCTGTAAAGCTCAACGGCCGGATATTTACTTATGATATCGACTCGAGCGATTTTTATGCGGACTTGTTTGTTTTTTAACACTTGATAGTTGGCCGTTAATTTCAACCGGCCAGGGACGGCCAAATGCACAGAGGAATTGATATGAAAAAGTTATGTCTTATCTTAAGCGGCTATGTCTTGATAGGCATTATTTGTTATAGCCGGTTAATCCAGGGCCACGGCTATATTCCTGCCGCCGATGCCGAGCATAGCTGGGGGAGTTCCGCCGGGGCCGTCACCGGCAGCCCCCGGGAAATGCTGTCCCTGGCAGAGCTGGCAGTGTTACTTGAACGGGGGCAGCTGCTTGGTCAGTCGGAGTGGATGGCTGTTAAGATCAAACGCCAGATACACAGCTATTATCACCAGGAGCCGGGTATCAAAAGTGCTTATTTATATGCCAAGTTATTGCAGCGCGAGCATAAATTTTCTCAGGCGCTTGATGTTTTGACTGCCTTGCTGGAACAGGCGCCCGAGCAGGCCAATGCCCGTTTGCTTCAGGCTAATATATTGATGGTACAGGGGTTTTATCATAAGGCCAAACAAAGCTGTCTGGCCTTAACCGGGCATATCGCACTCACAGCTGTTGCCATTTGTGCCCTGGATGCTGACAGCCAAGATTTGGGGCAGCAGGCCCGACTTAAGCAAAATTATCAAAGTTTGATAAATTTACTGGCAAAAGACAAACAGCCGGAGCAAGCGATACTGCTGTGGGCAAATCAGGTGTTGGCGGAGATGGCACTGAGGTTAAACCGGCCCCTGGCTGCGCAGCAACACCTGAGGGGGATAGCCCTTTCCCGGGCACCGGTGAGTTTGATCGCCTTGTGGGCAGATATTGAGTTGGCGCTGGGACATGATGATTTACTGCTAACAAGGCTTCCCGCTTTAGCCATTCAAGCACAAACCCAGAGTTTGCCTGATGCCATATTGCTGCGCCTGGCGATTGCCGAAAAAAACAGCAAGACACAAACAGCAAACAACAGCCAATGGCAAGCGCTGATGGCCGAGCGGGTGAAGTTAAGAGAAAGCCGCCGCGAAAACGATCATGGCGCGCAGCTTGCACGCTATTACCTGGATGTTCACCCCGACAGCAACAAGGCAAAACACTGGGCCGCTATCAATTATCAGCAGGCAAAAATGGCCAGTGATCGGGCATTATTGGACCGGGCGCTGTCTCCAGGCGGATGATAGGGTTACCGACCTGGCTTGCTGGTGAGAAACTTGTCTTTAGAAAACTCCGTTAATACCGGGCATTGAAGTCAATGGCAAAAGCTACCCCGATTTCTTTGGGTATCAGAGTAATGCTGGCCTGCTGCGCCAAAACCAGTTGTTTGACTAACGCCAGGCCGATACCTGTGCCCGGTGTCGTGCGGGTAAGTTCATTGCCGCAGCGGTAAAAGAGTTCGAAGATTTTATCTTGCTGGTCGGGGGAAATGCCGGGACCAAAATCGCGGATTTCCAGCTGGATTTTATCCGCTTTGCTGCAGATAAAATTCAGCGCTATGCCGCGGCGTTGCTTATCGTCAATTTCGGCGGTATTAAAGAACTTTACCGCGTTGTCCACCAGGTTGATCATCACCTGGGTAAAGGCATCACTGTCGACACTCAGGCGTGCACCGCCGGTTAACCCTTTATCCAGGGAGACGGTTAATTGAAAATCATGCTTTCTCAGCAGTGAGTCCAGCTTGGATTTGATCATATCCACCAGGGTATCAATTTTGATATATTCCAGCGCTACCCGGGCCGGTTGGCGACTGATATGGGATAATTGCAAGATATTGTTGATCAACCGGGCAAGGCGCTCGCTTTCATCAAAGATAAAATGATGATAGACACTTTGCCTGTCTTTGTCGGTCACCATCTCAGATTTGAGCATCTCAGAATACATCAAAATCGAGGTTAACGGCGTTTTCAGTTCGTGGCTGACGGAGGAGACAAAATTCATACGCTGCTCTGCCAGGGCTATTTGCTTTAAGCCTAAATGGTAAAAGCCAAGGCAACCTGTGATAATGATCAAAAATAACAGGCCGATAAAAAAGCATACATAAACAGAAGCGGGCCCAAGCGGCAGGGTATCTGTGCTAAAGGTCAGCTCTATATCCTGGAATAGTCCCGCTAAAGCTCCCTGGTAAAGCCTGGTATTTTTTAGCTCATCGATCATGGCGGAATCGCTTGCTGTTAAAGCCCGGATCCCTGACTGACCGGCTTGGTCGATTTGATAGGTAAAATATTGCTTGTCTGCGTTTTCATCGCTCCTGGTGGTGACTGTCAGTAGTACGGTATTTTCATAACGGGCCAGGTTAAAATAATCAAGCAGCAGGCGCTGTAAAAATTGACTTTTATTGACAACAAACCCCTGAATGAGCCTTTGCTGACTTAACCAGATATTACGGTAGAAAACCAGGTGTTCACCATCCAGACTGGTTAACTGAAAAGCTTCCTGGTTTGCTGTTATCTCTTGCCCGGATGAGAGCTGACTTTCTTCCTGGTGCTCTTCATCTTCAGGCCACAGCTGTTCTGTGCCCGGCAACGGCTTTGCCTGTAACAGGCCGCTTGCCTGTACCAGCTGTTTTATCCTGCTTTGGCTGGTCAGGCGCTGCTCTATTTCATCCCATTGCAATTGGCTATTTTCTGTCGCGATTTCTCCGCGGCTGGAATAAGGCAGCAATGGGGTTGTTAAAGTACCGGTTGTATCGATTTGAAAATACCCTATAAAGCCGATATCTTTGGGGTAGTTTTCCGGGGTGGCCAGGGGAGATAAGGCCTTACGCCAGGACAGGTCAACCGGGCTTTCCAGCCATTGATAGAAGTTATAACTTTCCTGGGACAGCTGCTCCTGTGCCTTGATTCTTTGTTTGAGTATTTTGTTGACTTGCGCCTGGGCGTTGGAAGATTTCCAGCGGTACTGAAAATACATTTCACTTTCAAATTGTTGGTAGCCGTATGAAATAATGATGGCTAAAGGGATCACCAGCCCCAGGAAAAACAGTGTTACCACCAGGCGTAAATGGTTGATGTTTTGTTGAAAGATGGCGATATGTTTTTTGGCAAATATCAAGAATTGTCTCCAGCGGGCTGGCCTAAAGCATGAGTTTGTAACCTTCGCCGCGAAAGGTTACCAGGATTTTTGGCTGTTTAGCATTTAATTCAATTTTTTTACGCAGTTTGGCAATATGAATATCGACGGTGCGGGTATCCGGCTCGGCGGATTTGCTGTAGCCCCATACCGCTGTTAATAATTCGCTGCGCGGCACAGGCCGTTTACGACGATACAATAAACTGAGGATATCCACTTCACGCCGGGTGAATACCTGCTGTTTTCCATAGACAGTGCCGGATAAATTGCAGACATCTATGATAATATTTTCCCCGAGTTCCAGCGTGTCGCTTTCCTCGTGCCAGCCGCTGCGCCGTAAAATGGTCTTAATTCTCAAGACCAGCTCCTGTACGGAAAAAGGCTTGGCAATATAGTCGTCGGCCCCTAAGGTCAAGCCGTTGATGATATCTTCTTCCGAACTTTTTGCCGTGAGCATCACCACGGGCTGTTCTCTGGAGGCTTTCCTGATGGCATTGCAGATACTAAAACCATCCAGTCCCGGCAGCATCACATCAAGAATAATGCAGTCAAACCCTCCCGTGAGCGCCTGTTCCAGCCCGCTGTTGCCATCTTGCTCGGTTGCCACCTCAAAGCCATGATAAACAAACAGGTCGGTTAAACCGTGCAGTATGCTGATTTCATCTTCGACTATCAATAACCGGGGTTTTCTATTCAAGGGAACTCCACTTCACTCACACTTTTGGCTTGCGCCACTATAACAAAGTTTTATCTGCAGCCTTTGTAAAACTTATGTAAAAGTTTGCCGGTTTTTTTTACTTAATTGGCCTGTTTTGTCCTGCCACTGGCTTTTACTATCTGCTTATCCATTTTTTAGTCTTGATTAGTGAGGAAAATATGAAATCTTTTTTAATGTTAGTTTTTGCCAATTTGCTGCTTTTCTCCGGTAAATTGTTCGCCGGTGTTATCCCTCTGGATAACCAGCATTGGCAGTTTTCAAAGGACCAAGCCAGGTTTGTTGATTATCAGGGACGACCCAGCATCAAAGTCTCGGACAGGGCCAGGGTAAAACTCATCGGAGAAAACTTCCATAACGGTGTGATTGAATTCGATATCCGCATACGTAATAAAAGGGGGTTTCCCGGGATACATTTTCGCGAATCCGAAAAGGGCAATAGCGAAGTTTTTTATCTCAGGCCAAATGCTTCGGGTACAAGCTCGGCAAACCAATATACCCCTTCATTTAACGATATTTTTGCCTGGCAGCTTTATACCGGCGCCCGTTATGGTGCAGCGGTGAGTTATCACTATGATAACTGGAACCGGGTCAAGCTGGTGGTCAGCGGGGAAAAAATGGATGTTTATATCAATAGTGAAAAGCCGGTGCTGCATATTGAAAAGCTGGCCCATGGCGATATTGCCGGGGGGATTTCCTTCCAGGGATCCTTGGATGATTATTACTTATCCAATATTCGTATCAGCCATCAAAAGCAGGTAAAAACCAGGGGCACTGCTGTCGCGCTTAAGCCGTTACCTGAAAACCTGGTGTCTGTTTTTTCCGTTGCTACCATGGCGGTAGCAAGTGATGACGTTGAAGCAAAAGGCATGCTGGAGCCTTCCCTGATAAACAGGCAAAACTGGACACAGCTACCAGTGAATGAGCTGGGTATGGCAAATCTGGCCAGGGTTGCCGGGCGGACTAAAACTGAAAATACCTTGCTCGTGAAACTAACCCTTGCTTCAGATCAGGCACGTTTGCTCAGGCTACAATATGGCTTTAGCGACAGGTTGACCCTTTTTGTTAATGGTCAAGCCCTGAGCCACAGCGATCATACTTTTAAAAGTCAGGACGACAGATTCTACGGCACGGTAGGCTTATTTGACAGTGTATTCCTGCCGTTAAAGTCCGGGCAAAACGATATTGTTTTTGCGGTAACCGAAGGTTTTGGCGGATGGGGCTTGATGGCGGCGCTGGAACAGGTAACGGGAGTGAATATTATTTAAGCCGGTGTTGCACCGGAAAATAAAACTAGCGCTTTCACCTGTGATTGTTTGTTTCATTTGGTGAAAGCCCTGGTGATAATCAGCGGGATAAACTCAGACGCTATTTCAGGCTAGCACGCCTTATTTACATCCTGTAAACCTTGCCGATTACTTGTGCTAATAAAAATTCTCATCTACATTTCATCATAATCCATTGGTGATCATTGCGTGTGGTCAACCAGCGGGTTATTTACCTGACTTAAAAATTCGATCTTATTTTACGGTCGATAAACAGATAATAAGGGAAGTAGATGTCAACAAGGACGATTATCGCTGAAACCTCTGTATCGCATTTTTTAGCGGATGAAAAATCCCGCCAACTGGCCTTATCCCACTGTGATATTGTTCACTTTACCGATGGCCTTGCCAGCGAAGAAGATATTCGCCGCCTAAGTGATTTAGTCAAAGGCACACACGGGCAAGCGGCAGTGAAACTTTCTATGTCTATCCGGGCAAAAGAAGATCTTACCTGTGCCCATGACCAGCTGTCCTTATTCGCACTGCAGAGCCATATTATTAAAGTCATGGACAGAGTGGACTTTTTTGAACTTGATGCCGAATTTGATCTGGTCACTCCGCTGCTGAATTTGATCCCGGCCGAGAAGCGCATCATTACCCGCAGGATATCGACGCTTGCCAAACACCCGGATACCGGCATACCCGCACGGCAGACCAAAGGTTATAGAACCCTCGCCCAGCAATATCGTAGCGACAGCGACTTTGATGCTTTTATCTATCGCCTTATCTGCCCCGAAGGGTTAACGGCGCTGGAGTTTTTGCATTATAACGATAGCGATAAAGTCACGGCATATGATGAAGCCGAACAGGAGGGCTGGAGCCGCATTTGTGCCTTTTATAAAGGCGCCAGGGTTATTTTTGCCAACTTGCAGCCAAGCTCTTTGTTGTCGCTAATAGCGATGGAGAAAAATTATTGTCTCAGTACCTTGCCCGAGGATATCAACGGTGTTTACGGCATTATAGGTGATGCCATTAAGCACTCCCTTTCTCCTTTGACCCACAATGCCGGTTTGAGGGCCTTGCAATATCCGGCAATTTATTTGCATTTTAACATTCACAGCCAGCAGACTTTAGACAATTATATTTCGCGATTGGCCGCCATCAACTTACCCTTGCGCGGTTTAACGGTAACGGCGCCGCTTAAAGGCAGTATCAGCCAGAATTATCCTGCCAGCAGGGAGCTGGTCAAACGTACCTGCTCAGCCAATGTCTTGAAAGTCGATAATGACCAAATTCAGGTGGATACTACAGATGATGTCGGCCTGACACTGTTGCTGGAGCAGCATAACGTTGAGATATCAGGTAAACGGGTAGCCGTGCTCGGGTGTGGCTGCTCGGGACGAATTGTTGCACAAACCTTGTATGAGCAAGGGGCGGAGGTGACGTTATTTAATCGCGGGGTGCAAAGGGCGGCCCTGGCGCACAAATTACTTCATTTACCTTGCTTATCCCTTACCGATTTACAACTTGACGCCTTTGATGTGCTGGTCAATACCATACCTTTCGAGCAAGACTCAGATATGACTTTCGATCCGGACTGTCTGCACAAGGAAATGATTTATATTGATTTTGTTTACAATCAATTTCCAAATGGCTTATTGCACAGGGCAAGTGATAAGGGCTTAAAGGTTATTGACGGCCTGATGATGCTCAGAAGTCAGTTATTGTCACAATTTTATCGCTTAACCGGCCAGTTATTACCCCCTGAGGCCTGCCAGGTACTGGATTGTGTGATTGCGGATAAAAAGTCCCGGGGGATAACGGCAAAGGAGCGGGCTGTTTCGTTTAACAAGTCAAGGGATAACCACCAGCTAACCGGTTCACCGAAAACCTACCGGGAAATCTGTTGAACTAAAGGATAAAAAGTCAGGGAGAGCGGGTTATGGAGCACAGTGAAAGCGTTCAATGTCAAAGCAGGCTTAAGCTCGGTAATCTGCTCGGCACCTGGGTGAATGTCAATGCCCGGGGGGATTTTATCACTCGCTTTACCCTTAACTTAGACGGCGAAGTCTTGAAGTTAACCATTTTATCGACATCCGGGGAATATGAGCAAACACAGCTTCTCCTGGATGTTCATCCCGTGGCCAATCCCGGCAGTGAGCTGGCCACGGGTTTTTATCACTATCAACAGCCGTCGGGATTAACTGTTGCCGCCAATGAAAAAAATGGTGTTCTGGTGCTGCAAAGTTACCGAGAAATGGATAACCCTTTAAACCCTTATCAGCAGAAGGGGACCGGTCATAGCCGCCAAACAGAGAAGCTATTAAGCCGGGAATTTTATTACCGGCAAACAAGTTTACCAGCCGATGAGCAAGTCTCCTTAACCGGGTTTTCCCCGGCAAATGAAGATAATGCCGGGGAGAGCACAACAGGGGCAAATATCCAGGCACAGGAAGATTTTCAGGCTTTGCCTGGCTGTTGGCATAATACGCATCGCCACAGCAGCTGGATGCAGGCCTTTTCTATTGAAAAGACCTCTTCAGGTTGGGTCCTGGAAGTTTTTGGCGACTGTAACGGAGTGACCTGGCCCAGGATGTCATTAACCCCCTATAGCTTTGATCAACAGGAAATGGGCTTTATTGCCTATTGCGAATTAGACAGTATCAGCGGTTTATTTTGTGCATATTCGAATAAGGGCTTAATGGTTGTTACGGTATTTTTCGCTGTCAATAACACCGGGCCTGAACAATTGACAGATAAAACCTTTTGCCGTGAATTTTATGTTCATCAGGCCCGTCCTGGTGCAGCAGACAGCTAACATGTCTTTATTTCAGGCATTACACACAGCAACAGCCACATTCAATGCGGGACTTTTACAGGGATGGTTATGAAAAGCCAGATAAGAACAACAGTTAACGCGGCGGACCCCGGTGTGATGATCACCGCACTTGAGTCCTTGTCACAGGAAGTGTTTAGCCAAAGGGCCCGGGACTACGATCTTCAGGCCAGGTTTCCGGCGGAGAATTTTACCGATCTTTTTCATATCAATGCCTTAGCGGCCCCGGTTGCCCCCGGTTTTGGCGGCCTCGGATTTGCGCCTGAATACGGCAATGTCAATGCCCTGTGGCAAATGACCCGGGCCATCGCCAAAGCCGATTTATCCTTTGCCCGTTGCTGGGAAGGTCATAATAATGCCCTGATGCTGATAGATAAATTGGCCAAAACAGAGCAAAAGCAGCGTTGGTTTAGCGAGGTGATGCAAAAAGGCCATCGCTGGGCCGCCTGGAGCGGAGAGCCGCAAACTAAGTTGCCCCACCAGCAATACAGCATAGGCACCCGGATAGAAAAACGGGACTCGGGTTATGTGATCAACGGCAACAAGGTTTTTGCCACCAGTGCCGTGGGGGCCAACCGGGCGATTTTACTGGTGAGCCTGGCCGGGCCGGGAGGGGCCAGGGAGGTAAGCGACGGGGAAAACAATCTGCTGATGCTGGCCTGTGATCTATCCGATCCCAGCATCAGCTTTGACGGCGACTGGTGGGATCCTATCGGTATGCGCTCTACCGTGTCCTACAAGGTTAATTTTGATAATACTTTTATTCCGGCAAAAGATTGTATCGGGGAAGTCGGCGAGTTCCTGACCCGGGATATGCAAAGCCGCTTTACTCCCCATTACGGCGTCAGTTTTCTCGGGGCATTGGATGCCGCCTATGAATATGCCCTTAACCTGGTCAACTCCCAGCAAAGGCAGCAGGACCCTTATGTACAACAACATATTGCCCGGGTGAAACTCAATATCGATACCTTAAGTTTATGGATGGAGCAGGTGGCACAGAGCTTAGATCAACAGCAATTTGACCGTGCCCGCGAGCAGGGGGCTCAATTTCGTTTCCTGGCAGAGCAACTGGCACAGGAGGGGGTTGCCTTATGCATTAAGATTTGCGGCGCCCGGGCACTGAATAAACCCAGTGTGCTGGAGCGCATCTACCGGGATCTGAGTATTTATGTCCAGCATGACAATGCCGATCACATCCTGGCCACCATAGGCAGGCGGGCGCTGGGAGTAAAGGTTGATAATGCCTTTTTTAAATTAAAAGCCTGACAGGCAAAACCAGGAGTCTTGTTAACAACAGTTCAGGGTGAAAGCAGGAAGAATAAAAGCAGATCAGGAGTTTGCCAATGAAACATCAAGCGCAGTATTATCCCGTTGCTGTCAGCATCTGGCTGCTGGCTCTGGGTTATTTTGCTTTTTATATTCCCTACAGTGCCTTGATTAAAGCCCTTTCTTCCGGTTTATTGGCAAACCTTGGGGTGAGCAGCAATGTGCAGGCCCTCAACCCGTCGGCATTTTTACCTTGGGTACTGCTCGGCACGGTATTGACTATGCCGTTGATCATTTATGCCCTGGGCTGGTACCGCTTTCTTAAAAGTGAAAAGAGCAGCTTTAGTGAAACCTTTACGGGCATCAACCGCTGGGCCGCCTGCTCCGGGCTGGCGTTCTCTGTCATTATTGTCACCACGACACTGGCCTACAGCTTTGTCGGGGTCTCGATAGTTTTTGCCTTATTGCTGATGCGAGGCGGGGTATTGATGATGTCGCCTTTGGTGGATCATTTTTCCGGGCGGCAAGTGCATTGGTATTCCTGGGGCGGGCTCGTGTTAAGTTTATTTGCCGTCGCCCTGGCCCTGGCACAGGCGGCAGAATATCAGCTTGCCCCCTTGGTACTCCTTAATCTGGCGGCCTACCTTAGTGGCTATATATTCAGGCTCAGGTTAATGTCCCATTATGCCAAAGATGCGCAGGAGTCGGTGAACCGGCAGTTTTTTGTCCAGGAAAATACTGTGGCGATGTCGGCTTTGCTTGTCATTGCTGTGTTCACTGTGATTTTCCACCTCAACAGCGGACAAATATCCTTTGCTGATTATCTCTCGGTCATGGTGAGTTCCAAGGTGATTTATCCGGCGATGATGATCGGAGCTTTCTATGGCATTTTAGCCGTTTTTGGCAGTTTGATTTATTTGAACCGGCGGGAGAATACCTTTGCCATTCCGGTGAACCGCTGTGCCAGCTTATTATCCGGGGTCTGCGCCTCGTTCATTTTATACTTCTTCTTTGCCGGGCAGGAGCTCAGTGTTATTCAGCTCAGCAGTGCCTTTGCCATCTGTCTTGCTTTGACCTTAATGTCATTTTTCGACAGCAAGCAGATATCCGGACATCCTCATTCGCTGGAAAACCCGCTGCAACGCATCTGGCTGTTTATTTGCGACGGCAACCGTATGCGTTCGCCTATGGCGGCGGCCATTTGCAATAAGGTGCTGGAAAGACATTTTCAGCAGACATGCCCGGAGGAAAAGACCCGGGATATATATGCCGAAAGTGCCGCCTTGCAATTGGGGCAACAGCGAACGATGCCGGAGGCGGCCAGAGCGGCTTTGGCGGACTTTGATATTGAGCTGGATGAGCACCGGGCACAACAGGTGACGGAGGAGCATATTCACCGGGCAGAGAAAATTTATTGCATGAATGAGAGCCAGTGCCGGGAACTGATTGCCCTTTATCCCTGGATAGCGGCGAAAGTGATCAACCTGGGCGGTGAAGCCGAGATAGCCAAACCCGAAGGTTTGCACAAGCAGCACTTTATTGCCCTGGGCAATATTCTCCATCAGCATATTCAGGGGCTGTTAACGTCTGTGACTATGGATGAGCCGGTACTCGAAAACGGACTGGAGCGTAAAAATGTCTGAGCAAGTAACCAAAAGAGCCGTCAGGGCCCCCTTAAAAATCCACTGGCGTCTTTGCCAGGGAGGGGAGCAACAGGGCCAGTCTTATAAATCTTCCGGTTGTGGCTTGCAGCGAACCCGCCACACTATGGGGCAATCCCCCGAAAGCGGTCAGGTGGATTTAGCGCAGCAACTGGCCTTTACCCGGGAAGCCGAGGAGCTGGGATTTGATTCCCTGCTGATTGACTTTAATTTGCAAAAACCGGATCCCGTGCTGTTAGCCCTGGCACTGGGTCTGCAAACGCAAAAGATAAAGTTTATTATCGCTTGCCGCTCCGGGCTGATGCCGCCAAGTTATTTTGTTCAAACACTTAATACCTTGTCCCAATTGCTCCCCCGCCGCTTTTCCCTGAACATGGTGGCGGGCCACTCCCCGAAAGAGCAACATGCCTACGGGGATTTTCTTGAACATGATCAGCGCTTTAAGCGCACCGAAGAGTTTCTGGCCATTTGCCGGCAACTGTGGGCTAATACCGGTGAGGTTGATTTTTCCGGCGAATATTATCAGCTTTTTAATGCCAGGGTCGGTACGTCTTTTTTATCTGCCGGTTTAAACGGGCCTGAATGCTTTATCGCCGGCAGTTCGCCGCAGGCATTATCACTTGCCACTGGCCAGGGGGATACCTGGATCAGTCTGGCAAGATTACCTGAGGATATGGCGCCATTGGCGGATCAAATGCTCAGTGCCGGTAAAGAGGTGGCAATCCGTTTATCGGTGATCTGCAGGCCAACCCGGGCACAGGCCTGGGCCGCTGCCGAACATTTAGTGGCTTCGGGGGAGGAAAGTGAAGCTGCTGTCGGGGCGGTTAAAGCGGCGGAGAAAAACTTTGTCCAGCAAAGCGATTCTTATGGCATCAAGCAATGCCACCAGGAAGCGAATTCTGACAGATCACCCTGGCTCAGTGAAATATTATGGAATGGTGCGGTCAAGACCCATGGAGCTACCGCCATTGCCCTGGTGGGAGCACCGCAAGAGATCGCACAGGCCATTAAAGCCTATCAGGCAATAGGGGTGAGCCAGTTTATTTTTTCAGGCTGGCCCCAGTTAGATGAAATGCGGATTTTTGCTAAGCGGGTATTGCCTTTACTGATGCCGTAATAAGCGGTGTGAATAAAAGAGAAAACGCGATGCAGCCGGGTATGTTAACCAGGCGAGTATCAAACGGCCTTAGCTGTCTTGGTCGGATAACATCACGGATAAGATGATTTTTTGGTGTCATAACCAGGAGAAAGACAATGGGCAGTGGTGATGATCTTTTTGGCTTGATAAAAGCCTTGTTAATGCGCCCCATGCGCGTGATAAAGCAGGCAATGACGCTTGGCCTGTTATCTGTATTGGTGGGCAGTTGCGCCCAGGCCCCTAATTTACCCCAGGCCGGATATCCGTCAGCAGCAGATAACCGCTGTCAAATCGGCGGCAAGGTTGAGCGGATAGTCAAAGTCAATATGGTGGCGTTAAACCAGCCTTTTTGGTACAACCGCCTGGGCGCTTCGCAGCTTAACGGCATGATCTTCGCGCTTTCCTCCGATTTGATCTATACCGGCAGCGACAGCGATAATGGCAATGCCTTATTGGCGGATTTGCAGGCAGGAAAAGCCGGAAATTACTGGGATTTGATCGACAATGTCAGCCTGCGCCATGACAAAAGGCCCAGACCCATAGTACTGCGCGCCAATGTTCATGATTGCCTGGATATACATTTTACCAATTTGCTGGCACCGGCGCCGCAAGAGCTCACCAGTTTCGCCGGGGTGCATATTGAAGGCACCGAGGTTTTTTCGACAAGGCTTAATAACCCTGAGGCGATCAAAAATGACGGCGCCTATATCGGGAAAAACGCCAATAACCTGGCATCACCCGGATTTAGCAAGGACTACTCGCTGTTTATCCCCGCCGAAGGCACCTTTGTGCTCTACAGCGCCGCCGATAATTTCAGTAATTTTTTTCAGGGACAGTTAACCTTTGGCTTGTTCGGTTCATTAAATGTCCAGCCCAAGGGGGCCGAATATTACCGCAGCCAGGTAAGCGAGCAGGTTATGCTGGCAGCAACAAAAAAAGACGCTTCAGGCAATCCGGTTAAAACTGCCAGCGGACAGCCGCAAATCGATTATCAGGCGCATTATACCGGCAGCAATAAGCCGGTACTTAATATGTTAAGCCCACTTGATGGCCAGGCAAATACTTTTGAGCTGGTTTATTCCGATCCCACCGCCATTATTACCGGACCCGATGCCGGACGTTTTCAGCCGGGTAGCCGGCCTTTTGGCGACGGCCCGCAATATCCGCAGCCGTTGGAGCCTTACCGGGAGTTTAATATTATGTATCATGAGCCGGTCAGGGCGGAGCAGGCCTTTGCCGCCTTTGCCGGCGGCGCTTCCAATACCAATGGCAATACCTTTGCCGCCGGGGGAGATTTTTTTGCCATCAACTACGGCATGGCGGGCATAGGGCCGGAAATTTATTCTAACCGTATCAATGTCGGTCCCATGTACGACTGCGCCACTTGTGCCTATGAAGAATTCTTTTTAAGCTCCTGGACCGTGGGAGATCCTGCCATGGTGGTGGATATCCCCGCCAACTTCTGCTCGGAAAATCACCCGATTGGCCAGCCTACGGATGTGCGCGACCCCAATCCGCCCAATTGTCAGCCGAGGCTGGGGAAAAAAGCGACCAAGGCTTTTTATCCCGACGATCCCGCCAATGTCTACCACAGCTATATGAACGATCATGTGAAAATGCGCATTCACCACGGTGCCGGCACTTTGCATCATCTGCACCACTTGCATGCCCACCAGTGGCTGCATTCCCCCAACAGCGATGACAGCCATTATTTGGACAGCCAGCTGATTGGTCCGGGATCTTCTTTTACTTTGGATATGGTGTATAACAGCAGCGGCAACCGCAACCAGACGGTGGGGGATTCTATTTTCCATTGCCATTTTTATCCGCATTTTGCCGAAGGCATGTGGGGCTTGTGGCGGGTGCATGATGTCTTTGAGCAAGGCACAGTGCTGAGTGATAACGGCAGACCGGCAACAGGCAGCCGAGCTTTACCCGACGGCGAGATTGCCGCCGGTACCCCGATCCCGGGCATAGTGCCTTTGCCTACCATCGCCATGGCACCGTTGCCGGGCGAAGTGCATATTGAAAACGGCCAGATAGTACTGCCGGATATCAGTGTTTCCACCAATAGCGACGGCCGCTATGTCGGTAAGCTTGCCGACGGTACGGTTTATCAAAATCCCGGTTATCCGTTTTTTATTCCCGGTATTGCCGGGGAAAGGGCGCCGCATCCGCCGCTGGACTTTGCCCAAACAGCCAGCGACGGCGAGCTTAACGGTGGCTTGCCCCGCCATGTGGTTTATAAACCAGGCACATTTTTTGCCGATCCCAAAGATCCCGGCACCATAGCCTTTGATAACTACGATCCTGAAATTGTTGAATATCATAATAAATTTGATTTCAGTAAATTTACCCATGTTTTACAGGGCACTACTTTACCGGAAGATGGCACCAACATAGAGAAAGTGGCCATGGGGGCGCATGCCACCCGCACCCATAATTCCAGCACGCCTCAGGGTGTCGCGGATAAATTTGTCTTAAACGGCTTATTACAGCAAAAGGGGGCGCCTTATGCCGATCCCTGTGCGACTAACTCCAGCAGCCAGTTTTTAGCGACACCGACGCCGACGCCCCCGGATAAATTACGCCACTATCGCGGCGTGGATATGCAAATGGATGTGGTACTCAATAAAAAAGGCTGGCATTACTCCCAGCAGCGCTTTGGCGTGTTATGGCAGGATCTGCTGCCGACCCTGAACAGGCAAAGACCGCCGGAGCCGTTATTTTTCAGGGCCAATTCCGGGGATTGCGTCAACTATTGGTTTGCCAATGTCGTACCTGAATATTACGAGCTGGATGATTTTCAGGTGCGCACCCCCACCGATATCCTCGGCCAGCATATTCACCTGGTGAAATTTGACGTTACTTCATCCGACGGCGGCGCCAACGGCTGGAACTATGAAGACGGTACTTTCAGCCCGCAAACCGTGGTGGAACGCATAGCCGCCTTTAATAACGGCAAGCTGGACAACCATAACGGCGCCCTCACGGCAAAAGCGCCCACCTGGCTGTGTAATGAGCTGACCGGCAGCAATAAAAGCGATTGTCTTGACCGGGCCGCTAATGAATGGCGTGGCGCGCAAACCACGGTACAGCGCTGGTATGCGGATCCCCAGCTTAACGATCTGGGAGAAGACCGTACCATGCGCACCGTTTTTACCCATGATCATTTCAGTCCTTCCACCCATCAGCAGGCGGGTTTGTATATGGGGCTGCTAATAGAACCGGAAGGTTCGGTGTGGAAGCATTCGGAAACCGGCGTACCGCTTAATACCCGGCTGGACGGCGGGCCCACCAGCTGGCAGGCCATTATCGAAACGAAAGAGCCGTCGGACAGTTACCGGGAGTTTATGCTTGAGTTTCAAGATTTCCAGCTCGCATATACCAAGGACGGCTTAAGGCCTGCGCCTTGTATCACCGGGGCTGACGGCAGCTTGCCCGCCAGCTGTTACCCTAAAATAAACAGTACGCTTTCCTACGGCTCCAGCGACAGCTTTAACCAGGCGCTGGACAGCATCTGCCTGGTAACAACCACCAATGACCTGTGCCAAAACAAGGATGTGAACGGCAATGATGCCGATTATGTTGCTGCCATCCAGAGCTTTACCCGCGGCTATTCTGGTTACCTGGCACCGGATTTTGCCATTAGCCCGCCGCAAAAACAGGCGGGTGAAGTGCAAACCCCGACCCTGATCAGCACCACGCCGCCGTTTGCCTTAGGCACTTATTCGGTGAACTACCGCAATGAACCTTTGCCCTTTAGGGTCTGGGATCCGACCCCGATAGACAGCAACGGCAAACAGGCACAAACTTCGGGACCTAAAGGGGATCTTGCTTATGTCTATAACTCCATTAAACGCGCCGATCCCGAGCTCAGCACTCAGACGCCAGTTGGGGCAAGCACCACAGCGCTCAGTGCCGGTGTATATCCGGACGATCCCTATACGCCGTTGATGAGGATGTACCAGGGGGACAAGGTACAAGTACGCACCCTGGTGGGGGCACATATCAATATGCATAATTTCAGTATGCAGGGCTTTCGCTGGCTGTTTGAACCGGCGAATAAGAATTCTGGTTACCGCAGTAACCAGCCCATGGGCATATCCGAGCATTTTGAAATGCTCTTTGATGTGCCCGTCTCCAGTGTGAATTCAGGGCAAAGCTTGGCAGATGCCGGGGATCCCACCCAGATAGCAGGGTGTAATTACCGGGCAAGGGAGCGGGTGCAGTTTGCCGATTACCTTTATAACCCGAGCTCGGAAGAAAATGGCCTGCTTAACGGCAATTGGGGACTGATGCGCGCTTACCAGCAAGGGCGCCAGGATCTCTGTCTCGAGCCTTTGCCGGGTAAACGGGCAAAAGCCGTAAACAGAAAAACACCACCGGCATGTCCTGTTGATGCCAAGCAACGTACTTATAATGTGGTAACAGTAACCGCCGCCCAACTCCCCGACGGCAAACTGATTTACAGCGACAGGGAGCGGTTGAGCGATCCCAATGCCTTGCTGTACTTTGGCTGCGATGTCAGCGTCGAAGGCAGTGAATGTACCCATGATAAACTGTTGGCGAACCTGCCGGGCCAGAGCGCCGCCCGGCATATTGAACCTTTTGTGCTCAGGGCCGCAGCCGGGGAATGTATCACGGTTAACCTGGCCAATAAGTTTAAAACATCAGGGGATGCTTTTCCGGTTGCCGAAACCATTAATGCCCCCAACGGGCAAAATGCCTTGTTGCAGTTCCGTTATACCTCAGATCAGGCCACCGGGGATAACTGCAAAAAGCTTTATTACGATAAATGGCAATGTGACATGAAGTTGCAGGCCTCGAAACAGGCGGCCTTGGCGCCGCAATTGGTTTCCTACGATATCAACAAGGATAATGGCGTTAACCTGGGGTTTAACGAGAACCAGAGTGTGCCTTTGGGAGATATGCGCACCTATACCTGGTATGCGGGGATAACCAGGGATAATAGCGACGGCAGCCGCAGTTTTATCCCGGCAGAATTTGGCAGCGCCAACCTGCTTACCGCAGATCCCATCAAGCAGACCCGTTACGGCATGCTGGCGGGTATGGTGATAGAGCCCGCCGGTTCCTGCTGGAGCTCGCAAGACGGCAGTAAAACCACTTGTCCTTCCTCTATGGGATTGGGGGTCGCTCAGGTTGCATCTGCCAGCGATTCTCTAACCGGTGTTAACGCTACTGTGCACTTGCCGCCGGGCAGTGAGCAGGGCGGGAAAAATTATTTTAGGGAATATGTGATCATGTTGCAGGAGCAGTTGGCATTTTCCAAGTTCACCAACACCATCAATTACGGTGTTGAGCGCATGGCGGGTAAAGACTCGGGTCAAAATGCCGGGGAGACTGTGATTGACGGTGTGGTGCAGGGGCGGGGCCGCTACCGGGATACCGTGGCCAGCGGCACTAATGTCGGTCAGCCGGATAAATACCAGCTGGATATGGCCTGTGCCTTTGCCAATGATCTTGGTAAACCTTACCCCAATGATCCCGACGGTACGCCTTTAGGTGAGCCGGAAACCTCGATATTCCATGCTAACCCCGGGGATCCGGTTCGTTTTCGGGTAATGGAGCCCCATGGCGCCGATCAACATGTTTTTGAATTGTTTGGCCATGTCTGGCAGGAAGAGCCTTATGGCATGGATTCAACCGTGATCACCAATAATCCGGATTCACAGTGGCAGGGCTCCCGCATGGGAGTCAGCGCCGCCGATCGCTTTGATATCGTGCTGCCAAGTGCCGGCGGCACTTTTGCCAGCCCGGGAGACTATTTGTATCGTTCATATCCGGGGGGAGATCAAAACTATGGCATGTGGGGCATCTTCAGGGTCGGTGAACCGGGTAAGGATTATATGACGGCTAATATCCGGCCGTTAGTGTGCGTGCCGCAAAGAAATGCCAATGATCCTGACGATCTTCAATATATTTATGCGGACAAACTGTTTGATAACTACCAATTACCCAGTGGTTGTACCTTAGTTACCCCGGCGACTGTACCGCAAACCGTGACTTGTAGTTAGTGTAAGTGACCCGGTTATTTTTGAAAAAATTGTCCGGGCTTTTGGCTGCTGTTAGTGCCGAACAGGTGATGGTTAACAGTAAAGAGTGGAGAGAAAAAATCTATGCATAAGCTGTTAATGCTGAGTTTAGTTAAACCCTTAAATAAAGTGCTGAAAAAAGCGCTGCTGATGATGCTTGCCATGTTTTTTGCGCTGGTGCTGGCGGATGTTGCTAACGCTTCAGCTATTTCCCAAAAAGGTATTGTCCAAAACGGTATCAAGGTGGATTTTAGCTTATCTGCGCTGCAACAGGAGGAGAGTCAGGATAAAGAGAAAATGCCCGAAGTAGTCTTTGCCGACAGTGATGCGGTGTTTAATTTTACCATTACCGACGGCAGCGGCGCGCCGGTTTCCGGTGTTTATCCGGCGGGCTGGATGCAACGCCGCGCCGAAAGCATTCCCAATACCCCGGCTAGCTGTAAAAACATGGTGAAAAGCTTTATCGGCGGCTCGATCCTGGCTCAACCCACGGTTAACCTTAACACCTATTATGTGCTGGTAATGAACCAGGATGCCACTATCTCCGTGGTCGATCCCCTGTTTCATTTTGGCGGCAGCAATCTGCTGACTATGGTGGCGTTATCCAGTCCGGGCTTTGACTGGCAGTTGGCTGAGGTGCGGCAAAGGTTATTTGTCTCACTGCCGAAAAGCCGGCGCCTGGCGGTGGTCGACAGCCAAAGCTTTCAGGTCATAACCGAGATGAAAATATCGGGCATACCCAAAGCAATGGCCTTGCAGCAGGATCAGCACTACCTTTGGCTTGCCTATGAGGGCAGGAAGGAAACACAAGCCGGGCAAGCAACGGGTCAGGGAGTGCTGGTGATAGATACCCGCAGCCTGGAGCCGGTCGCTGATTTCCCCCTGGGAGCCGGGCCGCATCAGTTTGCCTTTTCTGGCGATGATCAATATGCCTTTATTGCCGCTGAGGGGGCAGCTCAGCTGACAGTTATTGATGTTGCCGGTCTGAGCCCTGTAAAAACCTTGCCTAGCGGCAAAAGCCCGGTCAGCCTGGCCTATTCCCGGGCAGCCGATGCCGTCTATATCAGTAATAGCAGCGACGGCACAGTTACTAGTGTTAATGCCAGCAGTTTGACGATAAATAAAGTGATCTCCCTGGATCCGGGCATTCGCGATCTTGCTTTTGCGCCGAATGGCCGCCATGGCATAGTCGTCAATCCGGTAAATGATCATGTCTATATCCTGGATAGTTTAAATGACAAAATCACCAAACAAGGTAAGGTGGAGCAGGGGCCGGATCAGGTTAATTTCAGCGATACCCTGGCCTACATTCGTCACCGCGGCAGCGAAACGGTTTTAATGATACCTATGGATGCCATTGTCGATGAAGAGGTTTCGTTGCAGGTGGTGGACTTTCCCGGCGGGGAGCAAGGTTTCGGTCTTGCCACCACACCTGCTGCGGGCATTATTCAGGCGCCGGGGGAAAATGCTGTGCTTATTGCCCATCCCAAAGATAAACAAATTTATTATTACAAAGAAGGCATGGCGGCCCCTATGGGCAGTTTTAAAAATTTCAGCCGCAGTGCCCGTGCCGTGATTGCTGTTGACCGCAGTTTACAGGAAGTTAGCGCCGGCCAGTATCAGACGGTAGGGCGACTGGCCGAGGCTGGTACCTATGATGTTGCTTTTTTCCTGGAGTCCCCCCGCGTGGTGCATTGTTTTGAAGTCAGGGTGAAACCTGAAGCTGAACAGGAAGAAAGTCGCTTGTTGCAGGTGGCGGCAAGCTTAGTGCAGGAGAGGCAGGCTCAGCCATTAAAAGCGCAGCAAAACACGGCACTGACCTTTAAATTGGTGGATGCGAACAGCAAAGCTCCGATTGAAGGTTTGAAACAGCTTAGCAGTTTAACTGTCCTGGTGCCCGGGGTATGGAAAAGCCGCAGCAAGGTCACCGAGCTGGGGCAAGGTTTGTACCGCATCAACTGGCAGGCGCCGCAAAGCGGTGCTTATTATATCCAGCTGCTTGCCAACTGGCAGGCAATGAAAATGCAGGCACCCAGGCAAATGATGCTTGAGGTGATGTGAGTGTTATGAAGGACAACTGTATTTGTAACCCGGAGCAAATTGATTACATCATCAGTTACCGGGAGTCATCTGTCGACAGGAGAAAGGCGTTATTTTATGTGGTCTCCCGCCTTCATCAAACCTTCGACAAGCTTAATATTATTATCGTTGAGCAAGACGACTCGCCTAAGTTAACAGCTGATGATCTGCCTTATTGCCAGTTGATTTTTGTCTTTAATGCCGGTCTGTTTAATCGCGGCTGGTCAAACAATGTTGGCGTTAATGCCAGCATGCGTCCTTTTGTTGCTTTTGCCGACTGCGATATTTTTTTGACAAAGCAAAGTTATCAAAGCTGTTTTGACGCGCTGCAGGTATTTGATGCCGTGGATCCGAAAAAGTCTTATATCACCAATGTCGACTTAGCTATGCCCACTACAGATCTGGCAGAGGATAAAAAAATCGTTCAAGCAGACATGAGCCAGGTTTCGGCAACTTATACCATTAAAAACAGGCGTTATGGCAATACCTTTGCCGGCGGCATTTTTTTTATCCGCAGGCAAAGCTTGCAGGCTTTGGGTTTTTGGGATGAAAACTTTGAAGGCTGGGGCGGTGAAGACAATGCCATGGAGCATGTTATTCGTTTGTTTTTACGACAATGTCGGCTGCAGCTGGAAGTCTTTCATATCGATCACAGCCGTAGCTGGCTTGATACCCGCGCGCAACCCGGCTATCAAAGCAACAGCCAAAGGTGTCGCGCCATCTGCGCTATTCATGGTCAGGCGTTGCTGGAATATCTTAAGGAGAAAAAACAGTGCATCCCAGGAGCCATAGATAAATACCGGGTAAGTAAGCCTGAGCAAAACGCTCAAGCCAAAAATAAGCATAGAGACGAAGATGCGTATATTTGTTCAAGCCAGGCATAAATATCCGGCTGCTGTTGGCGGGCCCGGGGGAGGCAGGGTTTTTGACGCTTTGGTAAAAGGCCTGGCACAGCTTGGCCACCAGGTGGTTTATTATCTTGAAAATACTCTGGAAGAGAGTCTGGAAAATAGTCAGCAGATAAACCCGGAACAGGCAATCCCTGTAACCAAATTACCGGCTAATGTCTCTATCGTCTCTGAACCTGTTTTTGATGCTGATATTTATCATCTCAGAAGTGATTCCAGCTTAGGGGCTGAGCTTGAACGCCGGGGATTGCCTTGGGTGGCCACCTGTCATACCGATTTGGCTGTGCATGGATTAGCGCGAAGCCGTTGCCGGGAGAACTGGATTTATGTCTCTCCCTCGTTGGCACGTACTTATGACAGCAAACGTTTTATCTATAACGGTATAGATCCCAGCGAATTTACTTTCCGTGAACAAAAAAGCGATTATCTGCTGTTTGTTTCTGCCTTGCCCCTGGCGCGCCGCAAAGGACTGGATATTGCCATTGATTGTGCCCGTGAAGCGGGGGTAAAACTTGTGGTGGCAGGCTCTGGCCGCGATCAAGACCTGGTCAGGGAAATAACCAAGCTGTGTGATGTGCCCGGGGTTGAATATGTCGGTGAAATCTTTGGCAAACATAAAGCCGGTTTATTTGCCGGTGCCAGGGCGTTATTGTTTCCCACACAAATCAATGAAGCTTTTGGCCTGGTACTGGCAGAAGCCATGATCTCCGGCACCCCGGTGATCACCAGTGACAAGGGAGCCTGCATGGATATTGTTAACAGCAAAGTCGGCTTTGTCTGTCACCATTTCAGTCAATACCTGGAGGCTATCAAAGCCGTTGATAACCTGTCGGCGCACGCTTGCCGGCAACATGCCCTGGATTTATATCACTATCAGCATATGGCCCGGGCATATGTGCAGCAATACCGGTTGGAAATCAACAAGCATCGGGCAGCACAGGTGTGTATTACCTGACCTGCTTTATGCAAAAAAATAAAAACGGAAGCGTTAAAACTAATAAGGAGTTGAATAACAAAAATAAAAAAGCGGTAAAAGCTGTGGTTATAACTAAAGTTAAAGACGTAATTAACCTTGTAGTCATGATGTAAGGGGATTGGATCAGAAAAAAATAAGAGGCGTATATAATGGAAACAATAAATTTTATTGATCGCTCAAGTGAAACTAGTGTCCAGCAAGGGTTAACCTTTTTATGTGAACAACTTGAAACCCTGGGTATCCGGGCCAGATGGTACCCAAGAGTGGAAGAGGCGGATGCGGGGGCAATATTATTGCTGCATGACCCGGTAGATGAAGATAAAATACCTCCCGGTTGCCGGGTGCTGGGACAACGTTGCCTTAACCGGCGACAGCGTCTGGTACTGGCCGAGCGCTGCGGCTTACCTGTGGTCAGCTGGACTTCGGTGGCTGATATCAATGACATCCCCAAGCTGTTTGACCGTTGGGGGACGGATGCTTTTCTATTTAAAGCAGATTGGTCTTATTCCCGGGGCGGCATAAAATGCCTGACCCGACGAGATTGGCAGCCTTTTAATCCCCGGCGCTTTAACCCGGATGCCGATGTTTTTATGCGCATCCTCAACGGTAGTCCGGATACCCATAAGGTAGATCTTTTTTATGATCAGGCTTTCGCCTGCCGCCATATGCATACCCGCTCTGTTTTTGATCGCAAATTCTACAAGGGCTTTTATCAAAGAAGCGAGCTGGGTTTTATTCCTCCCCTTGAATCTGCCCTGGCAAAACTGGGCAAGGCCCTGACCCAATATGGCCAGGGGTTTAGCGGTGTTGACTTTATGTATGATGCCCAGGGGCAGCCCTGGGTGATAGAACTCAATACTTCTTCCCTCGGCCGCGAAGCCACCTGGAGCCGCTGGGGAGATGTCTATTTAAAAGGTTACCTGGCAGGGCTGACAAGTTGGATTAAAGCCGGTTGCCCGGCGAAATTTTGCCATGGCATCCCGGAAGATGCCGCGCAATTAAGCGAAATCAGCGGCGGTGCTTTGCCGCTGTCGCAGCCAGATGGCGCTATGGCTGCCGATCTGGGGACAACCCGGGTGACGAAAACCGAAAAATTACTCGACGGGATCCGTTGATGGAAGGCGGTCACAAATATGCCAGACGTGGTAAAAGCTCTGATATCAGTGCTCTTGTGGCCCTGACTACCTGTGCCCGTCCCGCCTTGATTGCGAAAAATTTACCGGGTTTGCAAACGCTGTTGCAGGGCTTACCCGGGTTTGATCTGGTGCTTGTGATTGACGGTTTATCGCTTTTGCCCAACAAGGAAACTTTGACGCTGGCACAGCAGCTAGGGGTTAACTGTGTTATCGCCGATTTTCCGGAAGGGGTTGGCGTGGCGAAAAACCGGGTAATGAGCTTATTCGGGGATTATGATTTTTATTTTTTCATTGAAGATGATGTAGAAGTGCTTAAGTCTGCGCTCTTTACCGCTCACATAGACGCCTATGAAAAAACCGGCATCCATCACTTTTCCCTGCATGAGCCATCCAGGCTACTCGAAGAGGGACAGCCAAGTTTCTTGCCGAGGGAAAAACCGGCAGCTGGCCCACAAAAAATCCGCCATGCCCGTTTCGGCAGCGCCCAGGTGAACTTTTTCAGCCAGCGGGCACTCGCCACGGTAGGCGGCTGGCACCGCCAGTTCGCTCTGCTTAGAAGGGGCGGGCATACCGAGCACAGTTATCGTATTTTTAATGCCGGACTGACTCCGGCACCTTTTAATTATATCGATGAGCTCAGCAGCAGTTGTTGTTGGCATAACCCGCCTTCGATAGTTTCGTGCGCGGGTCAGGCGGTGGCCGCCAACCGTTTATTTGCTATTGAGAATAGCCTGATCCGTCAGCAACTGGGGCCCCAAGCCTGGTATGCCAAATATCCAGGACGTTTATGCCTGTTTGGGCAAGGAGAGCAAGATGCATATCGTTATTTATAAATGGCGTACCCGGGAAGATTTCTTGTTACCCCGGTTATTTCCTGAGGCGGAGATCATCGAGGCAGAGCCCAGGGTAGATGATTGTCGTATCATCGCCAAAGCCAGGGAGATAGCCAATGTTCATCCGCAGCAAAACTTGTATTGGTTTTTTCAGATCAATTTATCCTACTGGCGGCTGTGGCTGACTCATCACAAAGAAACCGTTGAGACCTTAACCGAGTTGGGGTTTACGGTGATCAACAGTGAAGTCACCGATATCCGCAAACGCACCATACAGAGCCTGAACCGGCAATTAGGCCTGGTGGATGTTGAAATTGATCATCTTGAACCGGAGCAGGGCAAAATGCCGGTGATGGTGAAAAGTAATTACAATTATGGCGGTGAATTTGAGGCCAGTCTGCCTTCAGATCTCATGGTGGCATTGGGGGTTGAAGACATACATGATTGTCAGATAAAGGGGTTTGACAGCTATTTTAAAACCCGGTTAGCCGATGTGGAACAAACCCTGTGGCAGGATGAGGGGGTGATGATAGAAAGGTATATTGAAAATAAGGAGCGCAAGTTCTTTCGCTTTTACCGCTGTGGTAACCACAGCGTATTATCCATGATCATCAACGGTAACATCATTAAGAAGATGTTGCCGGGATTGCCGCGTAAAAACTGGTTTTTGAAATTTCAGCACAGTAAAAATCACGCCTATCAAACTCTGATCGACAATGCCAGCTTAATGCTGGAAACCATGGGCATGGGTTTTGGCGCTGTTGATATGGTAATGGATAATGATCACAAGGCGTATATTATTGATGTCAATCCTACCCCGGGCTGGGGGGCGGAAAAGCAGGATGAGGTGATTGCTTTTTTACGTCAGGGACTTTAATGGCAGCAGGATAGCGTATGCCTCATTTTTATCATGCCAAACAAAACCTGTTGATCTCCACCAGTTATAAGGTCATGTACAGCCGTTTGGTTGATGAGAAATCTTTAGATCCGGTTACCGCTTCATTTTTGCCTTTGGCCCTGAATAATGGCGCAGACTATTATGTCATCGTTCGCAGCCCCTGTAGCCGGCTGCTCTCTTTCTTTAACGATAAATTTCGCCGTAATATCCGCAAGAAAAAACCGGGAAAACTTAGTTGGCAAGACTGCCAGCGGTTATTTTTTCAGGTATTAGACCTCGACCAACAGACGGATGATAACAGCAAGCTGCAGAGATTTTTGCAGACATCTTACCGGGAATTTATCGACTTTTTACCCGGGGTTTATCAGCGCGATGTTCATTTACAGCCCCAGTGTTATTTGCTTAATGAAATAGCTTCAGCATTGAAATCACAGAGGATAACGGCAAAGCTTTCAAATCCCGGCGGGCAGGAACCATCAATGACCTTGAATTTGTCCAAAGTTACGCCTTATCAGCTGGTGCACCTTGAATCAAGAAGTGAAACCACAGCACTTGCCAGGCGCAGCGGTATCAATCTTGGCCGTAAGGTTAATGCCACACAAACCTTGTCTTTAGATGAAGCCGATATCAGCAAATCTGTTGATATAGGTTTATGGCAAAAGATTTATCAACTCTACCATACAGATTTTAACTTGTTGGGTTATGCACAGCCCTTAGACAAGGATGACATCGGTTGTTTTCAACACCTCCCTTACGTCCCGGTATGACATCATTAACATGATACAAGGAGCGTAGTTTATTGATGATTTGGATGTTTTTAAGATATATTTATGCAAAAAGTGCTCTGCTAATAGCCAGGCATGTCACGATTAAAATAATCTTGGGAGAAAGAATGCTTAGTGTTAGAGAAGCCAGCCAGTCTGATATCGACACGGTTTATGCGTTAATTATCGCCATCGCAAAACACCATGATCAGCAGCAATACGTTATTACCGATAAAGCAGAATTGCTACGTGCCGGCTTTGGCGATAAACCTGAATTTGGTGTGCTGCTGGCGGAAATAAACGGGGAAGTTGCCGGTTACTGCTCGTATACCTGGAATTACTCCATCTGGCTAGGGGCCCGTTATATGAATATTGATGATGTTTTTGTCTGGGAAGATTTTCGTGGTCAAAAGGTTGGTGAAGCTTTGATGTTGAAGGCCAAAGAAGTCGGTTTATCCCGTGGGGCAAGCCGTATTCGCTGGGAAGTTGAACAAGATAATCACGGAGCCATCAAGTTTTACCGGCGCTTGGGGGCAAATGTCGATATTAAAGGGGTTTGCCGCTGGCAACTGGCTTAATAACTTAAACATTAAAACTGGGGGGGGGGAAATGCTGACAGGCTTGAATCATATTACCATTGCTGTCAATAACTTACCGGTTTCTTTTAACTTTTATGTCAATCTTTTGGGCATGAAGCCCCATGCTAAATGGCACAGCGGTGCCTATTTGTCTTTGGGGGAGCTTTGGTTTTGTTTATCCTGTGATGTCAGTTGCCCCGCCGGTGACTATAGTCACCTGGCTTTTGATATTTCTGCTGCCGACTTCCCCCTTATCCGGGATAAATTACTTATCGCCGGGGTTACCACCTGGAAAGAGAACAAAAGTGAAGGGGAGTCCCTTTATATTCTCGATCCGGACGGACATAAGCTGGAAGTTCATGTTGGCAACCTGGCGCAGAGGCCGGCATCATTAAAGTTAACCCCTTATTCCGGTTTAGAGTTTTATTAAGGTAACTTATCCCGGGTTATACTTATGTTAGTCTTGTTTTTAGCCGGGAGTTTTAATGAAATATTTTGCCTATGGCTCAAACATGTCTTTACGGCGTTTGCAGCAAAGAACTCCCAGTGCTGTTCCGATAGGGCTTTTTTTCTTAGCCGGTCATGATTTAAGATTTCACAAAGTCGGCCAAGACGGCTCCGCCAAATGTGATGCTTTTTATACCGGTTCAGTTAGTGATCGTGTTTACGGGAGATTATTCGAGATAGCTGAGCAGGAAAAATACATTTTAGATCACGCAGAAGGCCTGGGGGCGGGTTATGAAGCAAAGCTGGTGAGTGTCGTTAATGACGCCGGCTTTGCCGTAAATGCAGCGATTTATTACGCCACCGATATAGATACCTGGCTGAAGCCTTTTTCCTGGTATAAAGAGCATGTGCTTATCGGGGCTCGGGAATGTAAACTTGCCCCCGACTATATTCAAAAGATCATCCGGATAGAGACTATTGAGGATCCGGATAAATATCGTTGTGCTCAGCAAAGGGCGATATATAAATAATGGCTTATTATTGACGTGAGTTGTTAAAAAATAATCCGATCCTGTCTTTGATTTTGTTGTCTTCGTCTATCTGTTATTATGCCGCCATACTGAGGTTATCGGAATTTCTGCTTTTTATGTCTTTGTTTTCAAAACTTTGCTTTGCTGTTTTCTCTGTTGTTTTGCTTGATGCCTGTGCCGGCAGATCACATCCGTCAGTCGCTGATATTGCCAAAGATTATTTTCATGTTTATGCACAGCGCAGTGATTTTGATGCTTTTATGTCTTTTTACGGTGAAGATGCCCAGTTTAATGACATTATTTATGGCCACCACGCAAAAAATAAAGCGGAAATAGCGAATTTTCTTAACTGGGACAATGGCGAGTTCTCATTGAACCGGGGCAATAAAATCCTGACGGTGACCGAGCAAGTAACCGAAAATAATACTGTGTTCACCCGGGGCTATTTTCATCCGTTTAACTATAACGGCAAAGCCATGGGCCCCTGGTTATTCGTGATTGTTTTACAGTTTGATGGTGATAATAAAATCATCAAACAGAGCGACTGGATCAACTATACCCCCAGAAAAGACTTTTTGGGCGGGCCAAATATGAATCAGCAATTGTTAAAACAAGCACAATAATTAACTGCCCGGAGATAAAAGTAATGGATAATATATTTGAGCATATACCCGCAGATTTAAGCGAAGAAGTCTTTGAGCAGCTGGCGGGTAATGACAAGGTACAGATAGAGCGTATTGTCTCTAAGGGACAAAGCTCGCCTGAATCAGGATGGTATGATCAGGCGCATAACGAATGGGTTATGGTATTAAAAGGCCGGGCAAAACTCTGCTTCGAAGATTTAAGGGAGATCACCCTGGGCCCGGGTGATCATCTTGATATCAAGGCGCACCAAAAACATAAGGTCAGCTGGACCGATCCCGACGTTGAGACCATCTGGCTGGCGGTACACTATCAGGATTAAGCCGTATTTTTAAAGGATTGCACTCTGATTGCACAGCTAAAGTTTAAGCCGGTAAAACAAGGTTTCATTGCCGTGGCCCGGTATGTGGCAGAAACCACACTTTTCCAGCAGCGAGATTGATGCGATGTTGTTTGCGGCAACACCGGCATTTAAGGTGGAGATGTTTTTCATGTGTTTGTAATAGCGGATCAGGGCCGTCAGCATTTCTGCGGCATATCCTTTGCCCCAATACTGCTCTGCCAATAAATAGCCGATATTGATTGCTGCTTTGCTTTCCGCTACGCCATGAAGCAGGATAGCAGCGATAACCTGCCGCGCAGGTTTTAACTGCACGACAAGTAACTCACTTTCTGCCATGGTTTGCTGCAGCCAGTGCAGTGCTTTAGAGCGGCTATTTATCCCGTGAAAACTCATCGGCAAGGGCTCTACCACCTTTGGGGTCAGCAGTGTCGTCATCGCATCGGCCAGGGCAAGTTTATCCTGTGCAAACAGCTCTCGGCCCCGGCAGATAACCAGACGTTCGCTGGCAAATAAATCAGTCATGTCCTTTAGCCGACATGTTTTGACGAAATGTTTCTTTCATTTGATATCCCTTAATAGCCGGCGCTGCAAGGGCGCACAAGATCAAATGGCCAAACATGATCAGGGTTGCGGTGGCCAGGGCATCTAGAAGCCAGGCCAGGGGCATCCCCAGGCTGCCCAAAAATTCAGGCATAACGCTAAGCGCGTTAATGGTAAAGATATCAGTTATCGCGTGTAGCGCCAGGGCACACCAAAAGCCAAAGCAAAAAGGACAACGCCAGGCCTCATAAAGATAGGCAAGCGGCGCTGGCAGATGCTTAATGATGCTGTTAAACCAGGTGCCCCAGTCCGGCAGTTTTTCCCAGAATAAAGTATGCAGGGCGATGCCCATCAGGGCCAGGGTAAAGGTCATAAAAAAGTTCCTCTTTTTGGTCGTAAACTGTTGCTAGTAAAAGCCATTATCAGCTGAATGTTTGATTTTGGGATTATCCTCCCTTCATCATGCCTTTTATATGGCGGTTATTGTGCAATAATCGGCTTATTGTTTGATTGTGCCTTTATCCAGGCAAGAGAAAATGTATTACTGGGGGAAATAACCTTAGGAAAAATATGCTGATCTTAGTCCGGTATGCCTCACAGCCTGATAGTGAGGAAAAATCTTTAGTGATTTTGTTGTGCAGCGCATTGCGAAAAGGCACTCGGAAAAATAACCGATAAACTTTGAAGTTCCTTACGATCATATTAAGCGCCAGTGGCTAACACTGGCACTGAAAAAGCCTTGTCTTAATCGTGACTTTAGCCGCAAATATCCTGGTTTGCCCTAAACGGTTAACACACCATTTCAGGTTTTTCGCTCAGGTGTGCAACTTCTTCCCGGGAGCGCTGGCATACCTTGGAATATAACGCCAGATGAGCCGGAGTCAGCTCTCCCGTGGCTTTGAGGTAATTGATGATCCGGGTTCTCAGCTCAATAAACCGCCAGCTGTTATCCAGTAAATTCGTTTGGGAAATACTGCCGGGATTGGCTGTTATTAAAGCGCCGGTCTGGTTATCAAAGGCCAGTTTATGATTGTTCTTTAACAACCGGTACATAAGTTCATATTCCTGGCTGCTTTTTTGCCTGACTGACCAGCCCCCCAGGGCGACCAGCGCGCTTTTGCGAAAAAGGTTGGCGCTGGTTCTGCCAAGCTTTGAAGCAATTAAGCCATGCCAGTGATCATTATCCGGGTAATGCATTGAACAATCCCCGGCCAGGTTTTGGTATTGGTAGGCACCCGCGATAAAATCGGCATTGTTTTGGGCCAGAATACCGGCTTGGCGGCAGAGTTTATTTTCAAGTAAAAGATCATCGGCATCAAGAAACTGGATATATTCCCCCCGGGCATTTTCCAGCCCCAGGTTTCTGGCATTGGCGGCGCCTTGGCCTTGTTCGACGTCAAGGTATTCTATCTCTCCCTGTGATGCCAGGGAGGATAATATTTGCGGCGTAGTGTCGGTTGAATGGTCATTGACACAGATAATTTGCAGGTCAACATTTTGTTGCCGTGTGGCAGAGGCAACGGCATCTGAGATGCTTGCCTGGGTATTGAAACAAGGAATGATCACAGAAACACACAAGCTTTGCCTTTTAGTCATATTAATATCCATATCATTAAGCTTAAGTAAAGGAGAAGAGAAATACCTCATCTATAAAAATAGATGACTTTTTCAGTTATTGTTATCTATATGTTATCTATACTGAAAAAATAGCTTAAGCCGGGGCCGTGGGTGATCCACCAGTTAAGAACAAGCTAAGAATAAGTTAAAATATATTATTGTTCCCGGCAGCACTGTCAGCAAACTTTTCAATAATCCATCAGGGAAGGGGAGTTTATATGCTTTCGCATGATCAGCTTGACCCCGGGGGGACGGTTTCGGAGTATGAGCTTAACCGTCAAAACCCGGAGGGGGAAGGGCGCAAGATCAATGATACTTTCCCGTTGATCGTTTGCCTGAACCTGAAAAGGCGCAGCGATCGCCGGCAACGGATGCAAGCACGCTTTGCCGCCAATCAGATAACCAATGTTGTGTATTTTGATGCCATCGACGGCATCCGGACATCTGTCCCTGATAGCTGGCCGTCAACTCCGGGAGCATACGCTTGCCTGCAAAGTCATGTCGCCATTGTTGAACACGCCCGTCATTTGGGGGTCAGCAGCGTACTTATTTTCGAAGACGATGTTGAGTTTGCCGAAAACTTTCAAAATAGGTTCTTCGCCGTGCTGGAGCGTTTACCCGCCAACTGGCAGATGTTTTTTCTCGGTGCGATAGAGCTTGAAGACCCCGTACCGGTTTCCCCGGGGATCACACGTATCACCAAGGCATATTCCACTTTTGCCTATGCCATACACCAAAGCTTGTTTGAGCCCTTTATTCAGTTAAACAAAGGCTCGCAGCAGCTGCTTGATATCAACAATTTTATGCTTCAGCAAAATCACCCCTGTTATTGTGCCCATCCTTACCTGGCCTGGGTGGACAGTGGTTACTCCGATGCCCAGGAAAAAACTGAAAACCATTGGTATCTGCGTGAATCCCTGATTTTATTCGGACAAAGTGCCAACCGCCTGCTGGAAAAAACCTGTGTTTTTATCCATTTAGCCAGCAATGCCAAGCTCTCAGCACTGGAAAATTTATATTTTCTACTCGATTATTACTTTGAATATTTCCAGGGCTATTTGTCGGTTTGCATTCTTGAACAGGGCAAATACTCGATACTGGATCATACTCGTGTGCCACAAAATACCCGCCACATGCTCTTTAGCGGCAATAATACCAAGGAGCAAAATTTTGCCCGGGCAGCAGACAAGCTGGCAAAAGCGTTTGATTATCTGGTGCTTTCAACCAATGGTTTATATTTGCAGCCGATGGATTTTCGCGGCAATTTGCAAATGTGCCGGCGTTATCAGTTCACATCCGGCTTTTCCCGTCAGATAAAGTTAACGGCTACAGACAGTCAGATGCTGAAGCAGAATGCCGATGGCAAAGGGCTGGACTTAACTCACTATCAAAGTGGCGCTCAAACGAGCAGTGAATTTTATTGGCGGCAAGGGGTTGATAACAAGCAGTTTAAGGCAGATGACTGTTATTTCTTTATTGAAACTAAGCTGTACCTGAGCCTTTGTGAACATTCGCTCGTTAAAGATAAACAGTCGGGGGTTGATCTTTGCCACTTGCAACAGGAACGTTCTTATTATCAGGCGGTCAATAACGCCTTGTTGTTATCCACCTAGTTATCAAGGCTTAGCGATTGACCATCGTGAGTGAGTAATTGGGCCAGTTGTTGCTCGGTGAGTTCGCGCATGCGATTAAATTCGTTATGCAAGTATTGTGGCAACTCGGGTAAAAGCCGGGTGCGCTCCATGACCGTGCGGCGATTCTGCAGCAGGCTTAAGGTTTGTTTTAAGCTTCTGGGTTTGTTGGCGGCGGCGCGTTCTACCCGGCTGGCATCGTCGAAACTGCGTACATGGGCAAAGAGTGCCGGGATAACCCTGACCCGACAAACTTGGTATAGTTTAAGCTCTAACTCCCAGTCTTCGCAGGAAATTAAATCATCGGCAAAAAGCGGCAGCCCCAGGGTTGGCAATAAGTCCCGGCGTAAAGTGATAGAGCAGGTCGCCACCGAATTTTCACAATTGGTCCATAACCAGTCGCATTCTTTAAGCCAGCATTCGCGTTTGTTGCAACTTGCCTGCAGGCCGTTAAATTCAAAACGGCTTTGCTTGTTTGCTTCTCCTTCGGCAAAGCTTAAACTGTCGGAGATCACCACTTGTGTTTCTGGAAAGCGCTCAAAAGTGTCAAGCTCAGCTGCTAATTTCCCTTCCAGCCAGAGATCGTCTGAGTCCAGAAATGCCAGAAAGGTGCCGCTTGCCAGGGCAACCCCCTGGTTGCGGGCATAACCGCTGCCTTTTCTTTGTCTGAGCCTGCGATAGACAAGGGTACCGGCCTTTATTTGCCTGGCATAAAGCTGTTGTAATAATGCCCGGGTATGGTCGCTGGAGGCATCATCTATGACGATCACTTCTATGCTGCCGTCCGGACCTTGAAGCAGTGCGCTGTCAATGGCGTCACATACCCAGTTGGCGCGGTTCCAGCTGGGTATGATCACGCTAAGCAAAGGAGCTGACATCACTATGTCCCTGCGGTTAAACCGGGGAAGTATCTTCGGCTTCTTTTAAGCGTCGAATGCTGTGGCCAAGGGCAAGTTGATAATTGGCTATGGCTTTTCGGGTCGAACAGGCTTTGGGTTCGCGGATAAAATTAAGGGCCGGGCTTAACCTGGCATTGCCTGCGATACGGGCCACCGGGCTTATGCTTTTTTGCAGTGCAGGCGTGGCATAACTGGCGGAAAAACCGATGCGGGGCGATGAGCTTAAGTTGGCTTGTGAGCCGTGAACCATTAACGGGTGATGCACACTCATAGATCCGGCAGGCATTTCAATGTCGATGGCATTTTCAATTGCTGTTTGTGCGGTAGTACCGCCATAGGTGAGGTTATTGGCATGGGGGATTTTCGGATGAGGCAACAGGCCCTTAGTGTGTGAGCCGGGTATGAATTGCAGACAACCGTTTTGTGCACAGCTGGGAGTCAGGCCAAGCCAGATGGTGGGAACATCGGGGCCTTCCTCCTGTTCGGTAAAGCCGTCCTGGTGCCAGCCGACGAAGTGATCACTGTTGGGATGTTTATAAAAAAAACGCGTTGATTTGAGCAGGATGTCTTCCCCGATCAGCTGACGGATAATATGAATGATCGCCGGATGGGTGCTGAGCTGCCAGGCCCAGGGAAAGATCTCATGGGCGCCGTCAAAACGGCCGATATTTCCCCCCAGCTGGTTACAGGTGAGCATAAGATGATGGCGGAAGTAGCTCAGCTCGGCTTTAGATAAAATCTCAATGCCGCTGATATAACCGAATTGGTGGTAATGTTGCAACTGGCTCTGGCTGAGTGTTTTAGCTGAGCGGGGCTGGGGAGCGAACTTGGCATTATCGGTTTGCTGGTTAGTATTATCCATAATATTTTCTTCAATTATTATTGGTTTGTAGCTCAATAAGCAGGAAGATAAACCTTGTTTAAAAAACTCACTCTTATTTATCTGTGTATTTTTTTTGCTGGCCGGGGCCGTTGATCTGATTATAGTTTATAATCATGAATGCGACATTAATGACAGCGATAACGCATTAAGTGGAAGTTAAAACGGCTGTCTGAAACGGAATATTTAGGGATAAACCAGGAGGGATCATGAATCATTCATTATATCTATCATCCGAAGACCAAGCAGCTTCTACTGAAAGCGCTCCTGTTGCTAGTGAAGAGTTAACCAAGCCCCAACAAGGCCTTGCCTTGATAGGTTCCTGGGCTAATACCAATAAAAACAGCCAGGAAATTCGAAGGTTTGAGATCCAGGAAAAGGTCCCCGGTGACAAGGATAATGTTTTATTGCTTAGGGTGTATTCGGCTGCAGATGAGGGAGAGAAGAACTGGGGCGAAACCGAGATCACCACCTTATTTGAAGATGACATCAATAAGGCCGGTTTTGATGCTTTTGTTGCCGAATATCGTTTTGAACATGAGCAGGTGCGCTTGCAGGCCAATATGAACTTGGGCTTGATCATCATGACCGCTTTGCATACCTATAAAGGCGATGGTGATCACAAAAATTATTTTTCCAGAGAATATTTCAGACGACAAAGCACAATTTAAATCAGGGAAGTGAGAATACAATGTCAAAACTAACCATAACCAATGTGATTTCGGGGCAACAAATTTTAAGCCGTAAAATAAAACCGCCGGAAGTAAAAGATATCACCGAAGAAGATAAGAGCAATACCAAGCGAACATCCACCAATACCCGCGAACCCACTCTGGATAAAATATCGGCCAGCGAAGGTGAACCAGGCGCCGGGGAACCGGTTGTACTTTTGGGGAGATGGCTTAATACCGAACAAGGCAGCAAAGGTTTTTGTGAGATTGAGTTTTTAGATGCCAAACAACAGGTTACAATGCGCGCCTTTGGTTTGGATGAAAAGGGCAATAAGGTAGAATTAGCCGAAGTTGGCGTCGATATCTTTTCAGACAATGACACAGCTGTCGGTAATAAATTTTCTGCCAACTTTGATTTCCCCGCGATTAAAGCCAGCCTGCACGGCTGGGTGAAACAAGGGGTATTGGTGATATCTGTTTTTAATGTCTATAAAAATAGCGATAACGGCCGTAACTATTTTTGCCGGGAATTCTTCTATGCAGCCTAACCCGGCTGAAAGCCTGCCCAGGATTTGCCTTGTACGCAAGTAAGTCATGTATTGGCACTGAAACTCAGATCAATACATGACTTTATTAACCTTCGTTTATGTCGGACTGATCGCGGTTACCTCTATCATTAACAGTGCACCTGCCGGCAAGGCGGGGACCTGAAAAGCGGTACGGGTTGGTTTTGCCGGAGTCACCGTATCCCCCGGCAGCCAGGCGGCATATATCTGGTCGATCACCTTATAATCTTTGATGTTTGCCATCAACAAGGTGACTTTGGCGATATCTCCCCGGGTACAACCGGCACTATTGAGCACGGCATCGATATTGGCCAGTGTCCTGTGGGTTTGCGCTTCAATGCCGGTTTCCATGTCACCGTCTTCATTGCGCCCGGTTTGCCCGGATAAAAAAATAATATCGCCACTGGCGCGGATGCCTTGGGAATAGGTGCCAAGCACAGGTGCGGCGGCATTGGTCTGAATACGAGTTTTATGCATGGGTTTTGTCCTTTATTAGTCTGTGCTGTTGTCCTTTTCCCTTACGAAAGTTAAACCTGCTCGGCCGGTACCAGGTATTCTGCGCTTAAAGGGATCTCGACATTTAATTTAACCGGCTTGCCGGCCATATCGCTCAGATCAAGCAATTGCGGCAGCTCCGGGTGAATGATCTGCAAAATCACCACATTGGCAGGGTCGTTAAATTCCAATTCAAAAAAGTGAAACTGGCTGATATTGGAAGCGTAAATCCACAGGTTGTCCTGTTCACGGATATAACGGCTGAAAGAGTTGCTTTCCATAGGCTCAGTGCGAATTTCGGTCGGTGTGTTTTTTAAGATCTCCTTGGTGAGCTGGAAATTATCCAGGGCTATTTTCCAGCTTTGCTGATAAGAGCGTTTGCTTGAGCCCCGGGTCCGGGGCAATCTTCCCTCTTGTTTCAAGCGGATATTCTCGCGGATAAAGGCCTGTTGTTCATTTTCTACCGGGTAGTCGGCATCGGTTAACCGTTGCAGAAACTCTTGCTGACTATTGCTGCTGAGCCAGTTGTTGCGGATAAGGTGAAAATAACTGACTGCCGCCGGGTTAATATCAAAAAAAGTGAGTTTTTTGGGCCGCCATAGGGGCAACAGGTTCAGGCCATATAAACCGCCGACCACGCTGATCATATGGATATTATCACGCCGTTTCGGCTCGACCTGATAATAGTGATGTTCAAATTCTTTGAATTCTCCGAAACTACCGTCTTGATCGCCGTCATCTGTGCCATAAAAAACGTTTTCAGGTACATCATGATAGATTTCACGGTTAAAGGCCCTGGGGGCAAGTTTTTGCTTTTTCATGGTGTTTAATCCGTTAATTATTGGGGTTATGTTTGTATTTCTACATGCCAGGGGACTGGCTCAGGGTTAACCTTGTTTTTCTTTGCCCAGGCCTGCAATGCCCAGGCAGGGGTGTCAATGTCGGTATAACCCCCCAGCAATTGCCGGGTCACGGGGTCAAAGGCGTGCAAGCGTTTTTGATCCGGGTTGTCCAGGTAAACTTCCGGTTTCATCCAGCGGTAGGCATATCCGAACATCAGCACCTTAGAGACGCGGTTACTGCGGTTCGGGGAAGCAGTATGGTAAATGCGGTTATCAAATAAAAAGGCGTCACCGGCGTTAAGTTTGAGGTCGCAAATTTCCAGGCCTTGGGGATCTACTTCTCCTTTGGGTATGACTAAGGGGCCATTGAGCTCTTGGCTGCCGCGGGCAAGCAGGGTCAAACCGCTATTTTTTTCATGGAAATCGGTCAGGCAATAACAGACCTTTATCCCTACGCGGGGCAGGTTTTCGTGGCCTAAATCCCGGGGAATACGGATGTCCCGGTGCCAGCCGCGGCGCATTGGCGGCAAGTTGGGGTCGCTCGGGCGTTTGTAAATAAGCGCGGTGGAATGCAAATGAATATTCGGGCTGAGCAGTTGGGCCACTAAAGGCACTGTGCTGGCATTGGTGAGCAGGGCTATTGTCTCGGGATATTTCAGCAAACCCGGTCTGAGATCGAGCTGATTATATTCCGCCCTTAACGGCACATCGTGTTTGTCGAGAAAAGCCCGGGCTTTATGATCGGTAATTTCGGTCAGCGCGCTGACCTGCTGCTTTGACAGGGCATTGGCAACCACCAAAAATCCATCACAATCAAAAGCTTTGCGTTGCTGTGTTGTCAGTAGGCTAAAGTCCATATTCACAGTTCCTTTGGATACGGGGGCTCAAAAAAGAGGGCATTGCAGCAGCAGAGCATAGTTAAAATAAGGTTACTTTTGTGCTCATTTTTAAACATTACTAGTTGAACTTAGGTAGGGATCCCGGATAAGTCAATGGCATATATGAATAAAATACAAGTGCAACTGTTTATGGGCAATGTCTTGTCTTAATAACAAGTGTATAACCTTCAGCCGTCCAGGGTTTTAAAGGATCTGAGCTTAATGTTCATTGAGTCCGCCAGCTTGCCCAGGTCAAAGTTCATTAAGGCATGATACTCTGCCACTCTATCTTCCGCCTGATAGGTAATAGCCGCCAGTTCTGTGCCTGGTTTTATCGGGTGGGCATATAGATAATGCAGTCCCGGGGGCAGGTGACTGAAAAAGGTTTTGAGTACCTGTTCGCCTTTATTTAGCGGCAGCCGGGAAATGCTGTCAAACACAGGCAACCCCAATTGCTTTAAGCGTTTGTCCCAATGATGACAGGCTTTTGCTGGCAAGGTATTTAATTGTTGCCGGCTAAATACCGCCGGAATGTGATGCTCCAGCGCCAAATCCAGCAGTACAGGTAAAAACTTGGCCTGCTGGCAGGTAAACATATGACCGTCGAGATGGCTGGGGACAAAGCCCAGGTTTTGAGCCAGTTCAATTTGTGCATTGAGCTCAGTGGTAACGGTTTCAATACTGGCCTGCTCACAGACATCAAGATTGCATGGGTGGAAATACCGGCCACTGGTATCCGTCAGGCCTGAGTTTTTTGCCACCGTTGAAACAGGTCCCCAGCGGTAGCCTGCCCACTCGCTGGTTAAGGTTAAGTGCAGACCCAAATCCGCTTCGGGGAGTTTTTGTTGCAGCTGAACCGCCAATGCAAACCAGGGGCAAGGAGCCATTAGTGAACCGGATATGATTTTTCCGCTGCGAAACAGCTTGGCAAAAGCACTGATGCCGGGCTGGACCATGCCGATATCATCGACATGTAAAATGACATTGACTTCATTTAAATCCATAGTGTTATTTGCCAGAGTGATCACTGTTTTTCCTTATTTTATCAAGTCTGATTTTACGGCCTTTTATTCAACTTCCAGCCAGTTTGATACCGGAATAATGGTTTTATTCACTAAATCCAGGGAAACCACATAAGCGCCCGAGGTGCCCAGGCGGCGGTTGGGACCATAACTTATCGGCCGGGTCAATGAGGTTTCAAATTGGTATAAGCCTTCCATATTGGCGATGAGCTTGGTCGGGGTCAGCTCTCGCCCCGTGGTCATCAATCCCTGTCGCAATAAAATAGCAGCGGCGAGCGCCAATAACTGATTATTTTGGTAGTCCGGGCTTAACTGATATTTTTGTGACAATTGTTGAAATAAAGCAATGCCGCCTTTTTTATAATCAAACGGCAGGTTTGGCAGGGCAATAAATATCTTTTCATTAAATTTCAATGGGCTGGCTAGTAACGCGTTGCCGAATTGACTGCCCGGCAACATAACATAAGGCCACCAATTAACGGCATTTGCCTGCCTGATGAAGGCTTGTTGGTTAGCAGATGAGGTCAGCAGATAAACCTGGTTATATTTCTGTTGTTTCAAAGTGGTTAAGGTTTCTTTGAGTGTCTTGTCTGCAGTCGCAGGGGCGGCCCGTAATATAATATGATGTGCCTGGGTGCTGAACTGTTGTTTTAAAGGAATATACTCAGGACTGTCTTCGATGAATACCACAGCTTTTAGTTTTTGTTGTTGGCTGACCTGAGTGGGATTTTGTTTGAAATACGGTCCTTGGGTAAAATGTTGCAGGGCAGATAACTGGCGGGTTTGTCCCGATAATAAATAAAAGATATTGGGGTTAAGGGGAAAGTCGGTGGCAGGTCTCGGAGAAAATGCTCCTATCACCGGGATGCCCGAGGCCAGGCTGAAATCGGCCATCAGTTTTTCTATTCCCCCCAGTGCGCTGGCAACGAAGGCAAAGACCTGACTGTCGGCTAAGGTTTGCCTGAACTTTGCCAGGCTTTGTGGAGAGAAGTCTTCAGGTCCCGGGATAAAAACGGTTTCAATTTCACGCTGGTAAATACCGCCTTGCAGGTTGATTTCACGAAAGTAACTCTCGAGCAGCTGTTTGACGGCCTGCGACCTTGGTGAAACTTGGCCGGCAGTGTCTTGGCGATCTGAACTTTTTCCCCTTAAACTTACTCCGCCTAAAATAATGCCTATGCGTATGCTATCCTCCCGGATGCCGCTGACCCGGTAGTTACCCAGATCGGTTAAAAAGGCGAGCAGATCATCCATGTCCTGGTGGCTTAACTGGTACCTGGGCATGACAGGATTAAGCACTTGTCCTCCTGAGCCCAGCCCCAGGCTGATGGCCTTTTTGATTGTGCGCTTATCGTAGGCAGGGGATGTTGAGCCGTCTTTACGGTTAATGCCATAAGGTCGGGTTAAGCTTGACCAGCGAATATCCGGCGGCGAAATACCGCCTTCGGTGGTGCCTTTGCCGTCATCCTGGTGGCAGTTGACACAGGGCATTAAGCTCCCGGGCAGGCTGCCGGCTTTATCGTTTAGCCTGGCCTGGATATCCTGCCCGGAGGGGCTTCTGCCGGTCATATAGATCAGTTGCCCCCGGCGCTGCTGCTTACTCATTTCAGCCGTTTTTTCTTTTGCTGTGGTCACGACCAGGGCATAGACATCAACACAAAGTGCACTTGCCAGCATTATTAATACCAAAGCCGCGAATTTAGTCATTTGTTGTCCCCTTTTAAGGCGGTGCCCCGATAGCAGGTTAAGGCGAATCCAGCGAGGCCGTCACCGGTAACCTGTCTGTCAGCACTTCCCTGATAAGTTGGTCCAGGGCATCGGGTTTAGCCAGCAGCAGGGCTTTTTTCCACAAGCCTGTCGCTTCGTTTCCCAGGATCAGGGTATTTTTGTGATCTTCTATATCATCTACATAATGCCCCAGTTTTTTCAGGGCAAAGTCGACATTTTCCTTGTCACCGGAAATAAGCTGCCAACCGGGACCCGCCTTCAGCTCGCGGGCATATGCCTGCAGTTTTAACGGCGTATCGGTTTCTGGGTCCAGTGAAAAGGAAAGAATAAACAAGTTTTTGCCCATATCTGCTGCAAAGCGCTGTTGAATACCGGCCATGAGTTTCATGGAGACGGGACAGACGCTTTTACAGGAGCTAAAAAAAGAATGGATGATCACAACCTTATCTTGCAGCAGATCGCTATAAAGTGCCTGCTGCTCTCCCATCTGGTTCACCAGGAGGACATCGGTAAAATACTGCCGGGCCGGCTTTTCCGCCTGATTGGCTCCGGTATCACCAGCTGTTTTGGCCTGCACCCCAAAGATGAAGAGGAACATTAAAGCGAATAATACCCGGATAGCGGTAGGAAACAATGTTGTTCCCGGCAGCTTTAGTCTTGTTACCGGCATTTTGGGAGCTCCTTTATTGTTGCGGCTTATCTTCTTTGGCGGCATGCATATGGGTTGCCGCTAACGGGGGCGGACTGTTGATCAGTTTATCCACGAGTTTTGCTATCGGACGGGGAGAGCCGATCCCGGATAACCGGGTCCAGGTATTTTGACTGACACGCCCTACCAGGGTAATTGGCGTATGCTCCTGCAGATCCGCGGTAAAAAGCCCGGTGGCCTTTAATAATTTCTCGATGTTGGCGCTTGAACCGGTTAACAGGGTCCAGCCCGGTCCGCCCTTAAACTTACTTTTAAAGGCCCGCAGCTGTCTCGGCCTGTCGTTGACGGGATCTATGCTGACCGACAGTAACAGCACATCCTTGAGTATTTTTTCCTGACCAAAACGGCGCTTTAACATCTGCTGCAGCCGGGTATATTGTACTCCCATCACAGGGCAAACCGTGGTGCACCGGGTATATATGGTATTTATCACCACGATTTTGTCCCGGATCAAACCCTCCATCAGGGCTACTTCTTGTCCCAATTCGTTAAGCAGGGGCAGATTGGGGATTGAGACCGGCGAATTCCCCATAATGTGCGCTTCTTCCGCAGCCCGGTTTAAGTGTGCCAGATGCTGGCTGTGATCCAGCTGTTGTTGCAACTCTTTGGTGACTTTTCCTTCCTGCGGCGCCATTAAGTGATTTGCCTTGATCTCTGCTGGCACAGTAGCTGCCCGAAGCGAAGGAGGCCAGGCAAGAAAAACCGTAGTCAACAGGGCAGTAAAGAGCATTGAATAAGGGATTGCAGGGGATAGATATTTTTCAGAGCTGAGTAAGTCTTGCATGATATCGCTTCCTGCGCCTGGCTGGTGATGTTTTATTTGCCTTGAGCCAATAAAACCTGCAAGTGTATTTATCCGGCTCATGTTAAGCCTAGTACATGCACCAGGCTATTCCAACTTCCTCGCCATTTATCGGAAAACAATAACATCTTGTTTCTTTGATATTTTTATAACTATCACTGGGGCTATAATATTGTTATCTGCGTATTTATGGTCTGTAATGTAGATATTCACGGATGTTTTTTAATCAAAGTTATCAATATCATGAGATCTTTACCTCAAAGCGCCATTGTCCAGGTGGCAGATGACAAAGCGGCCAGGCTGTTATTAGCGAGCAAGCAAATGGCCGCCTATGCCAACAGGGACTATTACCAGGCGCAAATCCAACTTGACGCCTATAACTGTATGCGGGTCAGCTGCCCGGATGAATTTGATACCCTGGAGCAATTGTTTAAAGCCGCTTTGCGCCAGCCGCCTTATGCCGTGCTGGTTAAAGGGTTGCAGTTTGATGAGCATTACCGCTTATTGGTGGCGCTTAATTGCAGTTTGGGCAAACTGGTGGCCCGGCCCTTTGATAAAAAGACCCCCAGGGCGCAGCTTATTCACCACGTAGCGCCGCAAACCGATATTTACAACCAAAATAAAGCCAAAGACGCCGTTGCCAAACTCAGTGAGAAAATGCATATCGACGGTGCCGACCGCCTGGCGCCGGTGCGTTATGTGACCATGCAATGCGTGCGTGCTGACAGCCGGGGAGAAGGGCGATCCCGGTTATTGGATATTCACGGCATATACAATCTGCTCAAGCAAGGCATGGAGCAGGAGCAAATCGACTTGCTGGAAAACGAACCTGTGCCCTGGCAAATTGCCGATTACCTGTGCGGCGGCATCTGCTGGCGACCAGTGCTGGCTGAACAGGCCATTCATTGGCGGCGATATAGCATAGAGGCTGCACTGGCAAGTGAAAACATCAGCCTGTCGGAAAAAATGATGGAAACCCTGGCACAAGTGGACCTGCTTATCGAGCAGGATTGCCGCTATAAAATTGAATTTTTAATGGCGCCGGGGGATTTTTTAATTGTCGATAACCTCAGGTGCCTGCATGCCCGCTCGGTGATTACCGATGCGGACACTAAACGGCTGATGTACCGTGCCTGGGTGGAATGAGAGAAAAAGTGAAGCAGGCAGCGTGCACCCGCAGCTATAGTCATGTCATTAACTGTTTAACCGGAGCAAATCATGTCAGATATTAACTTTACCAACGGCCCGGTCTTTTGTGGTGCATTAGCAGCGCCGGGGCTTGCGGTTGATTTTGATCTTTATGTGGATTACTCCGTCCGGGACACGACAGAAGATCAACAGCGTATTGAAGCAGTGCTTGATGATTTGCTTTCGGCTGAGGAAGTTCCTGAGGGCAGCCGGATATTACATGTCGGAGTGGGCAATTCAGGGCTTGCCGCCAGGTTTATCCCACAAGGCTTGATCGTTGACGGTATTACCGTTTCCAAGCCAGAAAAACAGTTTGCCGAGTCATTAAAGCTTAAAAACTACCAGGTGTATGTTACCAACAAATACCACAGGGATTTTGCCGGTTACTTTGAGCAAAGCCAGTTTGATTTTATCGTCGATAACAATCTCGCCTCTTTCAGTTGCTGTCAGTATCACTTTTATCAGATGCTGGAAAACTATCTCGGCTGCCTGAAAACCGGCGGTAAAATTCTCACCGACCAGAGGGGTATGGACTGGGCGCTGGCAGGCCCCGGGTTTATTCTGGATTTTGATAAACTAACGGCTGTCGTCGCAAATTTACCCCTTAAAGTCAGCCGTCTCACCGATATGGTTTACGCGCTGGAATTAACTCCAAGGAAAGCTGTCCAGCGCAGCCTGTCGGTTTATGCCAAACGAAACGGTGAAGGCGGGCAGAGTTATATTGAAACTTTTATTCCCCAGGCGGGTTGATTGCCATAAGGCATACGACCATTACCTTTTATTGCCCGAGCTCTAGCTTCATTGTCCTGTTGTTAGCCGTATCGGCGACTTTGTTTTCTGCCTATGTTTATCGGTTTTATATAAAACCCTGCGTTGATTTCAGGCTCTGGTTATGGCTAATCCCCGGCTGTATAATTATATTCAGCGTATATTCAAAGAAAATGAAATCTTCCAGCTTAAGTTACAGCTACGCAATAACTTAAGTAGTGCTCCAGCGGCTGAGGTTTCGGCTTACGGGGTTGACGATGCCGGCAGCAACAATAAATGCACCCTGATCATACGCCTTAAATAAAGCAGGCAAAGCCTGCCGGTATCGTGCCTGCACCGAGACCGTCAGTTGCGCTTTGTCTGTAGCGTCACCTGAGTGTCCCGGGATTCATTTAGCCTCAGTGTGATATTTTTTAATCTGGACCAGGTTTGCATGGTTACCGGTAATAAAATTGCTGCTTCAACATAATCCCAGGAGTAGCTGACAATGGAGAATATTTTACCGCTGGAAAGTTCTAATAATCCGGCGGCCAGCCATAGATTGGTGATGATAAAAATACAGGCCAGCAAAAAGATCGCCCCGTAGAGCAGGGCTTCGGTGTCGGAAAGTTTGACCTCATATTTTTTCAGCCGCATGAGGTGAGCCAGCAAAGGTCTCGCGCCTGCTTTAAGGGTTGCCACCTGTTTTTCCACCTGGCCGTTAAGCTTACCGTTCAACAGGTAAAAGCGTTTGTCGAGCAGGGCATAAATGAACAACATTGCTAGGGTTAGCGTCAGGGCCGTTGCGGACAGCTGCCAGTGAAAACTGCTCAGCACCACTAAAGTGATCAGTATCTGGATGACAGCCGTCATCAGTTGCGGCAGTTCATGCTCCAAAAAATCCACCAACTCACGGGCCATGTCGAGCCGGGCGTTTCTTAGTGAAACCGGCCGGTTATTATTCCTGCTGTCTACGGCCATACCTAAAGAGACTTTGATATCACCATATACCCGGGTATCGTAAATTCGCCTCAGGACAGAAAGTAAGGTAAGCAATGCCAGCAATCCGCCAACCAGCAACAAATCTCCGGTGCCGCCCGTAAGCAGGTCATCGATGGCAAAACCTATGTACAAAGGTATCAGGGCCAATAGGACATTTTCCAGTACCACCAGTAACCAGGTGGAGATTAACTTAACCGGGAAATGTTTAATAATGGGCAATACCCCAAGCTGTGCCGCCGACATCATAATGTTGCCTCCGGGTATTGCTTATAGCGGGTAAATCTGATTTTCATTGGCAGTCCTTAGGAAAGTCGTTTGTGATACATACTTGTATCATACATGGTAGACAGAACTGATACAACAATGTCTCATAATTTTGGTGGCCGCAGATCCAAACCGGTAAGATGGCTAAGTGCTTTTACATGATTTGCATCAGATATTTATCGATGAAAGACGTGAAACTGAACATTCCCTGCCAAGAGACACTATACTCAGATAGACACCTTGCCAGGCTCGTTCACTTTGCCTGGTATGCGTAGGTCACTGCCTTCATCCTTTGATCGATACGGAGCAGGTATGAAAAGAGTCAACCTCAATATTCCCGCCACTTCCTTATTGTTTCTATTACTGTTTTTTATTCCTTCAGTAGATGCGGATAAGGATGAAATTAAATCCTTGCAACAAACCGGCAAAGCCTTTGCCTCGATAGCACGTGCGGTATCGCCTTCTGTGGTTTTCATCCAGGTGGAAGGTAAAGCCATTTCACGCTCAGATCCCAGGTATTATTCTCCTTTTGGTGAAGGCTGGCCTTTTGGCGAAGATTTTTTAAATGAGTTTTTCGGTGAGCGATTTCGTGGCTTTCAGCATCCCAAGCTACCTAAAGATCACCGGAAAATTATGGGGCAGGGGTCCGGTTTTATTTTTGCCGATAAACAAAGTATGTTTGCCGATAAAAGTTATATTCTGACCAACTATCATGTGGTCAAAAATGCCGATAATATCCAGGTTACCCTTAAAGACGGCCGTAAATTTTCTGCCATTATCACCGGCAGCGATCCGCAATCGGATCTGGCGGTATTGGAAATCAAGGCCGGCGATTTACCCCCCCTGATACTTGGTCATTCATCGACATTAGAGGTCGGGGAATGGGTGGTTGCCATAGGTAACCCCTTTGGTCTAAGCCACAGCCTGACTGTGGGAGTGGTCAGTGCTATTGGGCGAAACAGCCTGGGGCTTAATGACTATGAAGATTTTATTCAAACCGATGCCGCCATTAATCCCGGAAATTCTGGCGGGCCTTTAGTGAACCTCAACAGTGAGGTGGTCGGCATTAATACCGCCATTTTCTCGAGAAGCGGCGGTTATATGGGTATAGGCTTTGCGGTTCCCATCGATTTGGCAAAAAGCATTGCCCGGCAGCTGATCTCTTCGGGTAAGGTTATCCGGGGTTATCTGGGCATAGTGATCCAGGACTTATCGCTAGCGCTGGCAGAATCCTTTGAACTTGAAAATCAGGACGGAATTTTGGTATCCCAGGTAACGCAGGGCTCGCCGGCAGATAAAGCGGGCTTAAAGCAGGGGGATATTATCATAGCGTACCAGGATAAAAAGGTTTTAGATGTCGGCACCTTCCGTAACCTGGTGGCCATGACGGCTCCCGGCAACAAAGAAGCGTTAACCATTATCCGGGACGGGAAATCACAAGTTATCAAAGTGGAAATTGGCAAGCAAAGCAAAACACAAAAAACAGCGGCGGAAATACAAAGCAGCGAAGAACTGGGATTACATGTGGAGTCTATTACGCCGTATCTTGCCAGGAAATACGATGTCAACCCCGGCCGGGGGGTGGTGGTTACCCGGATCATTCCTGGTTCGGTGGCAGCCATGGCCGGAATAGAGTCCGGCTCGGTGATATTGCAGGTGAACCGCAAAGATGTCGATACCGCCGGTGAATTTAAACGGGCGATAGATAAAAGCCGGAGCAATAAATCGGTATTGCTGCTGGTGGAGAAAGATCATCAACAGCGTTACCTGGTATTAAGCTGGAGATAATGGCGGTTAATTGAGCTTGCTCATTTCCGCCCCTGATATTGTGCGCAGGTAAAAGGTATGAATGAAAAATACCGGCGTATTTTAATGCGCATGGCAGAGCTTGAAGAAGAATTGCTGGAAGAGCTACACAAGCAAGAGCAAAGGATGCGGGAGCAGATCGAAGACAGCAAGGTGATCATCCAGCATAAAGTCGAAGACGTCCAGCAAGAGCTGAAAGTCCATGTACTGCCCTGGTTGTTAAACTGCAAAATACGTAACCTGGCCAGCGCGCCTTTTATCTATGCTGTTGCCGTGCCACTGTTCTTTTTAGATATTTGCCTGTGCCTGTATCAGCTGATCTGCTTTCCCTTATACGGTATCCCTAAAGTGAAACGTCAAAAATATTTTATTTTCGACCGCCATCGCCTGGATTACCTCAATGTCATTGAAAAGTTCAACTGCCTCTATTGCGGCTATGCCAACGGCGTGATCGCTTTTGCCCGGGAAATCGCCAGTAGAACAGAGCAGTACTGGTGCCCGATAAAGCACAGGCGAAAACGGCACCAACCGCATCAAAGATATGGCCATTTTATCGATTACGGCGACGGAGAAAATTACCGACGTAAAGCCAAACACCTGCGTGAACAACTCAAAGACAACCCCCGCGATTAGCGGGGAATGGCTAATGGATTTCCTGGCTTGCCGATTTTAGGGCCAGGATGTCGCAATTGACATGGTCAACAATTTTTCCCGTGGTATTGCCGATAAAGCCAGCATGGTCGCGCACCCCCATGATCAATAAATCAATGTGATGTTTGATCACGCTCCGGGTCAGCCGGTTAGCGGCAATACCGGTATCGAGATGAAGATTTTCATCCTCAAAGGCATAGTGCTCAATTAAACGGAAAAACTCGGTTCTGTGGTAACTTTCTAGCTGACTTGGCGGTACAGGACTGACATAAGAGGGGATATTAAGCCCCAATAACGAAAGGTTATTACCTTGCCATAATTCGTGCCCTTTAGGATCATACACATGATGGATATGGGCACTGGCATCAAGATATTCACTGAGCATCACGCAAGTATCAAGAATATGCCTATCCAGTTCCCGGCAGCCGCCGGGACTTTTTTTAAGATCAACCGCCGCCATGATGTTTTGGTAATCTGCCTGGTTATTAACTTTTGCAAGCAATAAAGGCACCGGGCAGGCTTTCAGGAATTGCCAGTCATTGGCGCTGAAATTCAGCTGCTCTATGGCTGAGTGCTGATGAGTGGAAACGACCACCAGATCCGTATGTGATTCGGTAATTTTTTTCAAAATTTCCCCGTGCAGGGGTTTATGCCAGCGTACCTCCGAGGTGATGGCGATATTTTCCTCTAGGCCCAGGGCCAAATAACGGTCAAGCCAGCGCTGTTTGGTTTTCAGGTATTCGGCAATCACATGCTCCTGGGGATGCTCTCGGTTCAACCAGTTGGGGGCCAGGGCACTGTGGTGGACCACCAAAAACAGCTCTATGGCGGCATTGCATTTTTTTGCCAGGGGAATAGCCTTTAGCAAGGCCGGTTGCTGCTCTATGGTAGGATCGATTATGACCAGAATATGATTGATTTTCATCGTCACAGCCCTCGTTCAGCCACGCGAATTGTTTTCCTGTGCCGCCAATGCGCAGCCGGCACATGTTAATTTTAGCAGTATAAAGCCGCTCTGGAGCGCTATTCTCGCAGAAATCACACTAATATTTCCGGCAGGAAAAATTGGTGATCGCCGCCAATAACGAATAAACTGTTGGGTAAATCTAAGTTGTTCTTAACTCAGTAAAAATAAAGATCATCGTGAATGATATCGCTCCCGGCCAACGGAGCTGCAACCGCAACGGAGAAAAGTTTATTATGGCGAAAAAAACATGGTTAACAGTATCGCTATTGGCATCTGTGCTGACATTAGGGGCCTGCACCACCTTAACCGAAATAAGCACTCACAGCCAAAACAGGCAAGCCCGGGAAAAGCGCGAATTTACCATACTTGCGGTGAACGATATTTATAACATCGAAGGCACTGATGCCGGAAAATCCGGTGGTATGGCACGCTTGCGCACCTTGCGGGAACAACTTAGCACAAATGATGAAAATGTCCTGTTGCTGCATGCCGGCGACTTTTTATTTCCCTCATCCATGAGTACCCAGTACAAAGGCGAACAAATGATAGATCTGATGAACCAGCTAGACGGTGAAAATTCAGGTTTTGATGAACGCTTTTACGTAACCTTTGGTAATCATGAGTTTGATAAGTCGGCAAAAAAACATGCCACTATGCTGGCAAAACGCATTGAAGAGTCCGATTTTTACTGGCTTGGCTCTAATGTTAGCTTAGATAAAAGTGCCGGCAGCAACAGCGCCGGTTTTAAAAAGTCGTTGATCAGCAATGCCGTGACCACCATCAACGGGGTTAAGGTGGGTTTATTTAGTATCACTACGGATATGGCGATCCCCGAGTACGCTGCTATAGATAATAACTACCTGGCAGTGGCCAGGAAGCAGATCAAGGCTTTAAAAGAGCAGGGGGCTGAGGTGATTGTCGCCCTGACACATTTGCGGATCTCAGAAGATGCCGAGTTGTTGAAACAGCTGGGAGAAAACGGTCCGGATGTTATTTTTGGCGGCCACGAACATAACCGCCAGCATATCTGCGTGCCTGTTGGCAAGGCAAGGCCTTGTGTCATTAAAGCCGATGCCGACCTTCGCAGCGCCACAATTGCCAAAGTGACGGTTTCCTCAGGGGGAGCTGTTGAGATCAGCCACAGATACAGCATTGTCAAAGACTCCACCATAGCCTCAGATGAAGCGGTAGCCAAACGCACCGAGCAATGGATCAAACGTTATGAGCAAGAGTATTGCGACAAGCATCAGCAAGAAGAGAGTTGTTTGCTTAAGGTGATAGGCAAAACCGATGTTGACCTTATTGCCGAGGAGCTGGAGATCCGCCGCTACGAAACCAATCTCGGCGCCGCCATTGCCGACACTATGGTCAGTGCCTTCGATGATATCAAGCTAGAGCGCAAGGTACAGATAGCCCTGATCAATTCCGGCAGTTTAAGGTTAAACCAGAATATCCCCGCAGGCTCCGAGCTGAATAACTGGTATATCAACGGTATTTTCCAATATCCGGTCAATGTCCGCCTGATAGAAATCAGCGGTAAGCAGCTTAAGCAAATCATAGCCCACAGCATAGAAGACTGGACCGGAAACGGCTGGTGGTTGCAAAGCTCGGGACTCGCTTTTCGCCACGACGTAAAAAATCACAGCTTCAGCGATTTAAGCCTGATAGATAAGTCGGGCAATATCACCCCGGTCAAGAACGATGATGTGATTATTGCCGCCGTGAGTGATTATATTGCCGATCCCAGTAAGGGGGATCAGGATGGTTATACTATGCTCAACCTGGATAAGGAAATTGTTTATGCTAACGAGCTGATCGACCTTAAAACCACAGTGACCGATAATATCAAAGCCAAGTGGGCCAAGGGTGAAGCGATCAGCCCGGTTTTGCCGGGCCGGATTTGCAGCAGTGACCGGGCAAGTTTGTCTTGCGTACTGGATTAGTTAACTAAACGCAGTGCCGGGGGCTGCTTTTTCGAACCAATAGCGCCCCCGTCTAAGCCCTTTGCGGATCTAACCTGGCGTGCAGGATGCGTATGATTTCTACTTTACTTTCCAAGACTTGATATAAGATGTAGTGCTTCTCAACCGGCAATACATATAAACCCTCCAGTATATCATCGCGTAAAATGCCTATTTTCGGCGAGGAATGCAAACGTAACAAACCGGCTTGAAAGCGGGTAAGATATTTTAACGCCTGATCCCGGCCCCAGTTAAGGGTGCCGTATTGAATGATTTTTTCCAGATCCTGGTGGGCTAATGGCGAAATGATCAGGGAGTAGTTAGCCATTGGTAGTTGAAGCCGAATGTTGAAGCTTGTGAACAAGTGCCTGCAAGGCGGCATCCGAGTCGAGCACAATACCAGCGCCGCTGTTGAGCTGGTTGAGCGCCGGTAAAAGCTGCTCCCGTAACCGGGAAAGCTTGATTTCGCTGAGCCATTTTTCATGGCTGTCCATAAAGCGCAGCGCTTCACGGATCACCTCGGCAGCGTCATCATACATGCCGCTGTCTACCTTGGCTTTGATTTTGGCTTCAAGCTCTGCAGGGAGTGAGATCTGCATGTTGATTCCCAGTCAATCCTTCAGATAAATATGACAAGGGATACTGGTATTGTCAATTGGCTGCCCGGTCAGGCAGCAAAGGGGGAGCTGCCTGGCAAGTAAATTTCATCACTCAAAAACCTATACCAAATCCGATGAGGAAATCTATCGGACAGTCATCAGCACTAACAACAAAACGCTGATTATCACAAGTGCAAGTTTCTCAGAGCAAATTATATCAAGCTGATAAAGCAGGGATTAGCCCTTCATTTTACACCCCCTGATACTTCCGATAATTGTTATTATCGGAAGTATTGCCATAAGGCGCTTATCCGGGTACACTAGAGCCATATCTAAGCTTATTAATAATAATCACAAAACATCAGTGACTTATGGCAACTAATCCGACACTTTCCGCAAAAGTAAAACCACAGCCGATATTCGATAACCTCAGCTATCTGGACAATCCGTTTCAGCTAAAGCGCTTTGATGCCGGCCCGTTTATCGCAAGCCATTCATCCGCTGATGATGAACTTGACCCCGATCTGGCCGATGACGAATTCGAATACGCCTGGAAATTTATTTACAGTTACAACGGCAGCTCTGCCACCTTCAATGTATACCGCCGCGAAACCGAACGTTTGCTGCAATGGGCCTGGCTGGTACATCAAAAGAATGTGCTGGCACTTAAACGTGAAGATATTGAAAGCTATGTGACCTTTTGCCAGCAACCGCCCAAGCATTGGATCGGCAATAAAAATGTCGGCCGCTTTAAATCAAAAAATGGCCTACGAGTGGCCAACCCCGACTGGCGCCCGTTTGTGACGTCGGTTTCGAAAATCGACAATAAAAAAGGCCTGAGCCCGGACATTAAAGACTTTGAGTTATCCAAGGCCTCGGTACAATCTATCTTTGCTGTCTTGTCTTCTTTTTATAACTTCCTTATTCAGGAGCAATTGATTGAAGCGAACCCTGTGCTGTTGATCCGGCAAAAAAGCAAGTTTATGGTGAAAAATCAAAACAGCGCACCGGTGCGGCGGATCAGTAATTTACAATGGGAATATGTGATTGAAACCGTTGAATATATGGCGGCTGAAGAGCCGGAAGTACATGAGCGTTCATTGTTTATTTTAAACTGCTTGCTGGGCATGTATTTACGGATTTCCGAGCTGGTGGCAGATGAAAGATCGTCGCCGTCTATGGGGGATTTTCAGCGGGACAGCGACGGCCACTGGTGGTTGCATGTTATAGGTAAAGGCAATAAATCCCGTAAAATTACCGTCAGTGATGAAATGATCGCCGCCCTTAAACGTTACCGCCGTTTTCTGAATTTACCTGCCATGCCGACCCTGGGCGAGCATACGCCGCTGGTTGCCAAACAAAAAGGCAAAGGTCCGGTCACCAGCACGCGGCAGATACGTTCGATAGTGCAATTATGTTTTGATAACAGCTATCAACGCATGAAAAACGACGGTCTGGCTGAAGATGCTGAAGATTTGAAACTGGCCACGGTACACTGGCTGCGTCATACCGGTATTTCAGAAGATGTGAAAACCCGGCCGCGGGAGCATGTACGCGACGATGCCGGTCACTCTTCGATGCAAACCACCGACAGGTATATTGAAAGTGATGCCAGGGAAAGACATTTATCCGGACGAAAGAAAAAATTAAAAGAATTGGATTAACCACTGCTCAGTATTGAACTTTGTTTTTCTGAAAATATTAGGGAACAATAATCAGGCAATATCTTTGATAAAAAACAGTGCGCTACGTAAAATCTAACGGGTAATACCACGTAAAATTTATCAGATTTCACGTAGCGACGCGCAAAAATTGATGGAAAATGCGCTTAACCTTATATAAAACAAGGCCTACAGCTGTTTTTTAGAGAAAATAAACCCCAAGTTAAAAAGCATAGCTTTCTGATCTCTGACGACTTTTTGTATTAAATTTATACAAATAGGCGTTTTTTGTTGATTTCACTTAAACTCCATACGTTTTCACCTTATTCCTCTTTAAGCTGATGCCCGAACTGCTTATAAAACTGCCGTAGCCAAAAAGGAGTAAATAAAGTGGTATAAGCGATAACTATCACTATGGTGGCGTAAATTTCATGATTAAACAGTCCGGCGGTGCGTCCGAGTTCGGCAAACACCAAACCGACTTCGCCCCTGGGCACCATGGCCAAACCGATGACGACTTTTCTTGCCAGTTTTTCCTTGATCAGCAATGAACCGCCGAGCTTGGAAACGATCGCCAGCGCGGTCATGGATAAGGAAAAAAACCAGAAAAACGAGGAGGTCCAGTCGATCTGGCTAAGGTTGAGTGAAAGACCTACCGAGACGAAAAATATCGGTGTAAACAGTTGGATAATAGGTTTCATTTGCTGGTGCACATGGTTGGAAAAGCCTTCATCAACCCGCAGCGCCATGCCAAATGGAATGACGAAACGGCGGGATAATGCCAGTCCGGTAGCAAAGCCGCCGAGCAATTCGGGGATGCCAATGGCATGGGACAACCAGGCCAGAAACAATACCAGGGAAACAATGGTGGTTGGTACTAAACCCGGCAGCGTACTTTGTGGCTCGAACTTTCGGATCAGGTAACTGATGGCCTTAGCCAGTGTCGGTGCTACCAGGAAAAATACCACCATAAAGAGTATGATGCGCGAGGCGCTGGTCAAATCGATAGTGGCGGTCTGGGAAAAGTCGAACAGGATCGCCAGTAAAATCACTCCCATGATGTCATCGAGCACGGCTGCGCCTAAAATGATCTGGCCTTCTTTACTGTTATGCTGGCCGATATCTTTCATGGAGCGCATGGTGATGCCGATACTGGTGGCGGTCATAGTGCCGGCAATCATCAGGGAAGTCAGGACATTAATGTCAAAGCCGTGAAAACTTAAGGAAAAACAAAGCATAAAAGGCAAAAAAAATCCGCCTATGGCTACTACGACGGACTTGACGCCGGTTTTGATCAGATTGCCGATATTGGTTTCTAACCCTATCTGGAATAATAAAAGAATAATCCCGACCTCAGCAAAAACCCGGATCAGTTCGTCGGGCTCAATCAAGCCCAAAAGCGAAGGTCCCAGGATGACGCCTGCAAGGATTTCACCTATCACTGTCGGTATTTGAAAATAGCCGGCAATTTCACCAAATACCCGTGCCAGGATAAGGACCACGGCGATTTGCAATAAGGCGGTGGTGGTGTCCATCTAACTCCTGTCTCAAGCGATAAAGTTCAAATTTTCCGCCTTTCCAGTATAATCCTTAAGCAATAAGGAAGTCCGGGCATCAATAAGTTTCTTTGAGGTAAATCAACAAATATTATCTTTTAAAATAGTGATTTTAATAAGTAATAATTGCATATTTTAATGTCTCGCTATAAGCCAAGAATAGCCCGACTATACTGATTGCTGGGATTGCAGCTTCATTGAAATTTTTTCACCTGCCACTAAACCTGAGTGCTAAAATGCTGCAAATAACCTAAATAGTTCAGAATGACCAGTCTGCTTACTGTCTGCATCACGGCACCATATGGCGACAAAGGCATTTTTCCTACGCTGGAGCGTGTTATTGAGCATTATTCCAATGTCCGCTCTTCCAGCCAAAAGTTCTACGATGAACATGAAGCATGTCAGAAGTAATTTAAGTACCTGAGCGAGAACCTGCCCCCTTGAAGGCGCTGACAGTGATGACGATGGCACCGGTTGTATCCGCGACTATACTGAGGCTGAAATTGCCTATCTTGCTGTCTTTTTGAGATTGTTAACGGATAAAAGCGCCCTGCCATGCCAAGGCTTTAATGCCGCCAAGAGATAGTGGTCCCGACGGCAACCAGCTCGATGCGATCGACAAAAATGGTAAGGCTTTATAAATTCCTTTGAACTAGATCGCTTTGACCATAAGGGTTCCTGATCGCTTGAAGTAAAACTTGTGATCCACAGGCGCTAAACTTTTGCCAAGCTTGCGCCTGTGGATTTAACACTTCGAGGTTAAGGACTTACCCACTTACCGTCATGCAAAGTATAAATATGGTTATAGCGCTCTCCGTTAATATAAATATAGGTAGGGCACTGCTGATAGCCTTGGCTGCTGGTGTAAGTTCTTTCGATCGGATCAAAAATCTGCAAAGGATTAAATCCGCAAGTAGTAACATAGGTGCCGGCTGAAATGGCACTGGTACTAAGTAATAGACTTGATGCCAATACGAGTGAAACACCTGCTTTTATTATTTTCATATTTAACTCCTTGTAATGTAACTGCAAAAATTTGCAGTGTATTCAATCTAGCAAGAAAAATTTACAATCGCAATATTTTGTTACACTGCATTAACGTAAATTTTACCTTGAGTCTTTTGAAAACATGATCAGCATATCACTTGCTGATGTCGTGGCAGAGGTGGCGGCAAACCTACCAGGGTAATGGACAGGCAGGTATAGAGGAATTTTTATTCCAGCTATGCCCTGCACATAAAAACCTGTTACAGATTATCCCGAGCATGTGCGTTATTGCTTTGCACTCTGGATACCTGGGTTAAGAATAAAGCCGATAAGGCAACGGCAATCAAACCCGCACCGGAGACAATAAACAAGGTACCGGGAGCAATATAAGTCATGACAAGACCACAAAGGCCCGTGCTTAACGGCGCCAGGCCAATGACAATAAACATGACTATGCTCATTAACCGCCCCAACATATGCGGACTGGCTTGTTGCTGCACCCAGGTAATAAGACTTACCTGGGCATAGCCGGTTACCATGCCGATAATAAACAGTAAGAACAGCCCGGGATACAGGGAGGTTATCAGCGATAATGCCGCCAGTGCGACACCTACGATGCCGTCGGCCAGCAACAGGCTTTGTCCCAGGGTCAATTTTCCAATGGTTGAAAACTTACCTGCCACCGTTACCCCGGTAAATATGCCCAGGGCTTCTGCCGACATTAAATAGCCAAAAAAGCCAGCGCCGCCTCCCAGCTCTTCTTTAATAAACAAAGGTAAGCCAATGCCGATGGGACCTGCAATAAATAACCCTATCACAGCAACATAAATAACAATCTCGCGCAAGGCTTTGTGTTGCCAGAAATAACCACAGGCCTGGACAATCCCCTGCTTAAAATTCAGCTCGGGGCTAGTTTCGCGTTGGCGGACAATCACCTTATGCAGTATCAGTGCTGAAAACAACACGCTGAGCCCGTCCAGTAAAAAGACCAATGCCAGGTTCTCTGCGCTGCTTTTGCCCGTGCCTATGAGCAGCGCGGCTGACAGCGGCCCTACCCAGCTGACTATGGTGCGCAGGCTGATGCCGATACTGTTGGCGGCCTGCAGTTGCTCCCTGCTCACTAACCCGGGTAAAAATGAAGAGGCGGCAGGTATGGTAAAGGCACTGGAGGTTCCCATTAATATTGCCAGCAAACATAACAGGCTCAGGGTTAAGGCATCAAAATACAATAACAGTGACAAAATAAACAAGAAGAAGGCGTTGGCATATTTTGCTACCAGCAATACCTGCTTGGAAGAAAACCGGTCAACAATCACGCCGCCCAGCAGCATAAATACCGACATAGGTATGGTAAATAAACTCATGACCAACCCCAGCGCCCAGGCCTCTGAGGTTAAAAATAACACCAGCCAGGGCATGGCAATGATGCTGAGCTGTTCTCCCCAGCCTGAGATAACCGATGCCAGGCATAAGCGGTGAAAGCCCTTGTGATGCCGCAGCGACAGCTGTTCCTGAGTATCCGTATGAGTATTTAAAATTTCAACGTCCTGTCCGAGATAACATGTAAAAATTTAAAAGCAGTCAATAACATAAGGGATAAGGAAACTATTGGCAACCGTCAATTAATTGTTAATTACTTGTTCGGTAATTGAAAAAATTATTATCGAATCGAGCTTGACTCATTTTATCAACTCGGGCTATATTCATTTACCACTTGGTCAAGTTTTGAGCAGTCATGGTCAGGTTAGTTTGTTTTTTACTCAAATAACATAATAGAAAAAAGGAACTTCCATGAACAAAATCAAATCAGCATTTTTACGCGCCATCGGTCTTCGTCAAAAGAAAGCTGCCGGCAGATACCTTTGGTTGATGTATCACAACGTATAAATAACGGGTAAAGGATACTCGTTACTTTGTCTGGCTTAATGCTTAGCGTCATCGGCTTTGGCCAGGCAACTTCCAATCAAGCAAAAAAGGAACTTACCATGAAAAAAATCAAATCAGCATTTTTACGTGCTATTGGTCTTCGTCAGAAAAAAGCGGCAGGTAGATACTTCTGGCTCCTATACCACAACGTATAGGTTTATTGCCTAAAACCTAATGCGGGGGCCTGGTCCCCCGCATCTTATCCAGCCTTCATATAAAAATAAAATCAAACTTTATGAGTAAGTTACCTAAACAAAGCCCGTTTTATCAGGAATTGGAGCAGCGCTGTAAGCATGAGGGGGGAGTTTTTTTCCTCGATAACGAGCAAGAGGCACTGGCAATCCTCGAACCTGGCTTTGCCAGGCAAGTTAATGCCGAAAACTATGCCGACCTGACCTTGCCGGATAAATTATCGGACACCCTTAAAGGCAAGTCTGGCTGTCCTTTTTCCTGGGCCGAGATCCGTGACTCCTGGTTTAAGTCCCTGCATGGCCATGTTCAACTCGATAATCTCCAGCAGTTATTCGATGAGATGTGTCGCCTGATTGAAAAGCGTATCGATCAAGAACTGGATCTGGTGGTATTTGCTCAGGAAGTCATAGCCCGCTCATTATTACCCGTTATTATTGCTGAGCTGCCGGACAAAGCACATGCGCTTATTTTGGCAGATCAAAACCTTAAAATTTGCCCCTTCACTAAAGAGCAGCCGGAACCGGAAAATTTCTGGCAGTCGGTTCGTGGGGCCATGACGCAAATCAGGGCCGGATCGGCGGTACGCCGTGAGTTGCGCGCCCGGGCCAAAGGCACACGCCCCAGACAAGAAGATTTACTCGATCCCATCGTGGATATGCTGCCCCGCCTGGGCATAGATCGCGCCGTTGACGCCGTCACTATGATATTAACGGCTATTGCCGGACCGCCGGGGGCTTCGGCTTCATGTTTATTATATGAACTATGCACCAACGAAGAATGGCAACAGAAAGTTTGCGATGAACTCAAGGAGATCAGCCCGCAAGCCTTGTTTGCTGCCCCCACCAAAGTCGCGCCGGTAACCCACCGCTTCGTTAAGGAAATCTTACGCCATTGGAGCCCACCGGTGATTACCACACGCGAGGTGCGCACCGACATCAATATCAACCCAAAGCACTGGCAGCAGGCCAAGACCCTCAAGCCCGGGCAGGAATATGTCTTTAGCTCATATTTTATCCATCATGATCCCGAGCATTGGCCTGAGCCTGATAAGTTTGACCCGGATCGCTTCTTGCCCGGCGCCGCTAACGGCCCGAAAAACCGGGGAAGTTATGTTCCCTTCGGCTGGGCGCCTAAGGCTTGTGTCGGGCAGACCCTGGGGACATACCAGTTAATTATTTTTGCCTATTTAATGGCAACCCGGTATCAGGTGCATTTAAAAGATCCCGAGAAAGTCAGCATGGCCCTGGCGGCCATGCCGCTGCCGCTTAATTTCAAAGGTGAAATCCGCCGTTTGTAAGGAAGAGAATTATGGATAATGAAGAAGCAATCGAACGCTGGGACACGAATCCGTTTGAGGTTTTGGATCAGGCCTTTGCCAATGGCGGTCAGGCGGTATGGAATGTTAACCGCGAGCTGTTATTAGCGGACGGTAAAGCGGCAAAAGCGGTTTTGGCCAATAAAGATGGCTTATTTGCCGAACACTCAGATTTTTTTACTTCCGCGCACGGGGTCTTGGGCCCGCGTAAGCTGCAACAGGCCATCAGTAGTCAGGCAAAGCAGTTTTTAACCCTTTACCTAAAAGAAAACAAACCTAACCTAAAAGAAAAAGTAAAGCAGGCATTTACACCAGTAAGTCACTGGCCTGATACCGGAAACTGGTTGATATACCACCATTTTGAACATGCCTTATTACATAAAGAAACCCCACAGCAGCTGCGAAAATGGGTTTCGGCTGTGGTGAAGCGCGCGGTATTATCCGGAGCCCGCGACAACTACAATGCCCTGCAGCGCCTGTTATTTCGTTTTCGCATCACCAGGGCTATCACCCGGGAAATCAAACAACGGCGTCAACAAAGCATAGATAAGCCCAGAGATCTACTGGATGTGATCATTAAAGAGACGCCTGAGCAGCTGCCGGTAAAGCAGTTAATCGAAGTCTTCTTTTCTTTTATTTTTTCTACCGCAGGCTCAATCGGTTTTGTCCTGGGCTGGTCCGTGTATATGCTGGGCCGGGACAATAATGGCGAAATTTATGCCGATGCCAAACCCGGCTGGGTTGTACTTGAAGCATTACGGCTGTGGCCAGTTGCCTGGAACTTAGGTCGATACCCGGCAAAAAAACAGTTGCTGGCCGGCAAAGAGATCACACCCGAAGATACCGTTGTCGTATGTCCTTATGCCGTTCACCGTAACCCCGACAACTGGCACCAGGCTGAGCGGTTTAACCCGTTACGCTGGCAGCGAAACCGGGATATGTCTGATATCGCCGAACTGGACAAGGATAAACCATTTATCCCCTTTGGCTGGGGAGAGCATATTTGCCCTGCGGCTAACTTATCGATACAAGTTGTCGAAAATATTTTATCCCTTTTGGCTCCCTATCGCTTAAAAGCAGAAAACCTTGAGACATCTCCTTTGCCGGCCGCAGCCCTGGCGCCACCGGCGTTTGTCTTACAAATCAAAGAAAAATCAACGAGCTAACCTTAAAAAGCTGCACACCCCGGTTAAAACACTCCCCCTGATCTGTGGTAACCGGGTTGACCTGAGCTATTTCATGACATTGCCCCTGGATGAGTTTTCGCCAAGAAAATTTGCGGGTGAAAAAATTTTAGCTATTTTGTAAGTGACCGGCGCAAAAGATCAGCTATGAACTTTTTTAATTTCGATACATTATCTATTCAAACGGTGTACCTCTCGATCACAGTGATCATGCTGGTATCCTACTTTACGGGCTATTTTTTAGGTAAATATGTTAAACGTAGCGAGGATAAAGAAGCCGCGGCATCCTTTGCCCCTATGGTGGCCGGTTTGCTCGGCATGCTGGCTTTTGTACTCGCCTTTACCTTTTCCATTGCCGCAGATCACCACGGCAGTCGCAGGAAAAATGTCCTCGATGAAGCCAATGCCATAGGCAGCGCGTATTTGCGGGCTGATTTACTGGCATCCGAGTATCGCCAGTTAGTAAAACCTCTGCTGCGGGAATATGTCGATATTCGCTTACAGGCGGTAAAAGGCCAGGATCTTAATGCCCTGATAAAACGCTCAGTCGAAATTCATCAACAGCTCTGGCAGCAGGTCGCTGCCGCAGCATTAACAGCGCCGGACTTTAATACCAGCTTAGTGGCTGAAGCCGTCAACCGTGTGATTGAAATGCATAAAAACCGTTTAACTGCGGGGCTGCGCAACCGTATCCCTGCCAGTGTCTGGACGGCGATCATTATGATTTGTATCCTGACCATGGTCACTATGGGAACCCAGGCCGGGCTTGCCGGAAAGCAGCGGGTGCTGGCTATCTTGCCCTTGTCGATGGCATTTGCCGCTTTATTGGTGCTGGTGGTGGATCTGAACCGGCCGCAAAAGGGCCTGATCACCGTCGGCCAGCAAGCCATGGTTGCCCTGCAAAATAAAATGAAGGGGTTTTAAGCCGCATAAGGTTATCGTTTTTTGTTAAAGTTCTAACTTATGCAGTAACTCTTCATCAATGGCTATGCCGGAAACCTTAGCCTGCATATTTATCATGAAAGTCAAATCCACCACCGCCAACAATTCGGGTATCTGCTCCTGGCTAAAGCCTAACGCAAGGAGCTGATCGCAATACACTTGCGTATCCGGTGTTTTTTCCGCTGCCATGGTGGCCAGCAGCTCAACGGCGCCTTCTTGCTCCCGGGTTAAATAACCCGCTTGCCCGGTATTGTTACCTTCACCTTTTAAGTGTTGGATTTTGGCCTGTAAATCTTCAATGATCTTGCTGTGAACATACATGCAATACTGACAGTTTTGCTGTTTGGAAATACGGTAGATGATTTCTTCTTTTAGCAGCCTGGGTACTGTGCCATGAAAAAGCACACTCTTAATCTTTGCCCAGTTTCCCGCTAACAAGGCAATATTGTTGCCTTGGGCCTTAAAATAATTGAGGACAAAATCAACATTAAAATGTGCCATCACATCATCGTACAAAGCGCGCAGTTCAGGTCCGGCATCGCTATAAGCGACCATGGGAAAATAACGGTTTCTGCTGTGCATACCCACCTCAGCTCCTGTGCTTATTTATATTTTAGTTGAACTTTGTCTTTGAGTTTATCACCGGGAAAGCGGCAACAGCAGTGAATTATATGACCATTTTCGAGTAATCTCCTGATATGGTATAAAATTAGGGCTAAACGGACTTTAGTGCTAACACCATAATGATAAAAAATATCACCGCCTTGTTTGTGATTTTACTCGCCACCGGAACCGGACTTACCCTTTACCTGCCCCAGTTTCAACCTGGCAGCACAGGCGTCGATAAACATATTGGCTACCTGATTAACCAGGATTCATTAAAAAAACCTTTGCAGATGTCCGCTACTTTGCTCAATCCCCCGGAGCAGGATACAGCAGACTTTGGCTTGCGTCTGGGGCTTTTTAGCCAGTTAGCGCAAGCCGTTGGTCAGGGACAAAAATACGCTTTAGCGCAAACCCCGGATATCATCAAGGTGAGCGATCAGCAGCGTTACTGGTATTTGCTTATCCTTGGCCCCTACTCCAACCAGATGCAGGCAAACCTTCAAAGCCGGCAGCTGGAAGAAAAACATGGAATTTCAACTACACTGATCAGGTGGCCCTTTTCTGACAATAAAAAAGGTGATGGCAAAGCAGCCGAGGCAAAAACGCCCGCGGCGCCATAAACCGGGTCCAAAAGTTTACTTGCCAACGTGTTATAGCCAAGTACAGGGAGCCGGGCTTATGAACTACCAGCCGATATTACGTGATTATCACCAGATGGTGCGCATTGTCCGGGATAAAGGCAATTCTGCTACCAGTTTTAAACTGGGTAATGCCTACGGCGATAACCTGGCGGCTAAAAACGATATTTTTGCCCGTAACGGCGTCACCCCCACCGAATTGCAAATCCGCACCCTTAATGAAATGAACCTGCCCAGTACCTCACTGCGCCGCCCGGAAAAGCCCGCGGTAGACGGTTTTTTACCCACCAGGGCCGGTTCAGGCCTCTATCATAAGTTAAACAGCGCCAGCCAGGACTACTTTAACGGTTTAGGCTCGGGCCTGGATTATATTCAGGCGGTGGGTCGCGGCGATGCCAAACCGGGCACCAAATTAAGAACCGAACTGGGCCAAGGAGCAATCAATAAGAAGGTTTTTACCCAGGTGCCGTTTCAAGTCTCCGCCAATCACCTGGCACAAACAAACGATCAGCGCAGCGGACACAGAGAAAGTAAACATCTGGATAAGTCCGGGCAATTCAGCGCCTTTAAATAAAACTTTCACTTAACAATCAGGACAAAATCATCACTTTTACCTGGCACGGGCTTAACGTCATGCCCGGCACATTAAGTGCCATGCCGTTTTGTCCTGTCGGAGACAACATCTTGGTGGCCGGCATCACCGACTTAAATACCTTTACACTGCCGAACATATGGCGCACCGGACCGATGATCATACTCGATACCACCCCCATGGCGACACCCGCTTCATCGCCGTTGGACAAAGGCACAGTTGTCATCAGGTTATGATCCGGCATCGCCATGGTAAACAGATTGAAAATATTGGGAATGGCGGTTGAGGTGGTGGCGATATTGGGATACGGGATCGGCACTACCGCCGGACCGACGATGGTTTTACAGACATCGGGAAAACCCAGGTTAATGGCGGTCATTTGGGTATTGGCAAACATAACTAGCTCCTTTTATTGATGAACACGGCTCAGCCCATATTGATACGTTCGCCATCGATGCGGACATCTTTTTCTGCGGTGATCACCTGGTGCTTGGCGCTTTGTTTCAACAAGCCCCTGGCTGTCAGGGATAAATGTCCCAGCTGCTGGATCATATGCTCGGCATGTAACACCATGGAACTTGCCGCCGACATCAGATAATCTTTCCCGGTCAGTGCCAGTTTGTTCAGTGAGATCAGTTCAAGCTTTTCAAAGGCGGTAAAACGCAATGCCGGTGCGACCCAATGCACTTTTTTGTCCGACTCCAGCACTAACTCCTGGTGTTCACGGCTTCGAACCAGTAACTGCACCAGGTAATAATGGCCGTCAACTTCAATAAAACACACCTTATCGCCGACCTCGGGCTTTACCAGTAAACTCACGGCGCAGCTTGCATCAAATTGCCGGTCCAGCTGCCAGCATTGCCGTTTGGCATCATAACCGGTAACTTCCCCGGTAAAAACCGTGCTTAACTGAGGCTGGATATTGGCACTAAAACTTAGTTTTGCATTCATGGGGTCACTCCGGATTCAATCAGTTTTTCGTCCATGGCTTGTTGCTCTTCATCTGTGGTCAGCAACTGGCTTTTGTCTGCGCCTTTATAGCTGCAATCGGTTTGTTTAACCGCATGGAAGTTGGTGCGTAAAAAGCTACTCTTGTTGAAATTACACCTGCTTAACTGGGCATAACTGAAATTGGCATAGCTTAAATCGCACTGGCTAAAATCCAGTCCGGTGCCTTTGATGCCCTTGAACCAGGCCATGGCCAGCGGGCAAGCGGCAAAGTTGCTGTCCTTTATCTCCGCCTGCTGGAAATTGGCGCTGGATAAATCCGCCTGCTCAAAGATACAGGCGGTAATTTTACTTTCGATAAACAGTGCCTGGCTCAGCAAGGCGCCGCTAAAGTCGGTGCCGGTTAATACGCACTTTGAGAAGTTGGACGATTGCAAGTCCGCTTTGGCCAGTTTAGTGCCCACCAGCAAGCTGTCGTTGCAGGTGCATTGTTTAAAAACCGTCGCCGTCAGATCCTGACCGCTGAGATCGCAGCCTAATAGTAAGGCCTGGGTAAAGGCGCATTGTTTCAACGAGATGGTTTTAAAATCGGTATTGTTCCAGACAATATTGGTAAAAATGCAGCCGCTGTAGCTGGCCTTGGTCACTTCGATATCCGTCAGGGTTGCAGTATGGAACTGGCACTGGTTGAATTTAACCCCGGCAAAATTGCATTGATTTAAGGTGCTGGACTGTACCTTGATTTCCTGCCAGCTGCCGCCGCTAAAGTCGCACTCGCTCAACATCGCCATCTCACAGTGGCTTTGCCAGAGGGCCTCTTTAAAATCGCACTGGATAAAGTTGGCCTGGTTGAGGCAACAGTCTGCCACCTTGGCCTGGCTAAAGTTGCACTGGGTAAAAACAGCCCTGCTTAGCTGGCACGATTCCAGGCTAACGCCGGTAAAGTTACAGTTAATAAAGATCGCCCCGGTTAAGTCCTGTTGCTGTAAAACCTCACCGGATAAATCCAGTCCCATCACCGGCTGACAGCTGGCCAACTTTTCCCGGATAGTGTCTAATGTGCTCATTTACTCTCCTTAAGGGTCTGCCTACATATAAAATCTGCCTTATAGCAGGCTATTTTATCCAAGCTTATTTTATTGAAGGCATGGGCCTTTGTTTAAAGTCCCGGGTCTGACAATGGCTAAACTCAGCTTCGGTGAGGTCGGCATTGACGATTTCCCCCTGGCGTAAATCCACCTGGTTAAACAGGCACTTGCGCAATGCCGTTTCATTGATCAATATGCCCCGGCAATCGCTTTTATCAAACCTGGCCTGGCTCATGATGCAGTTGTCCAGCAAGACCTCATTAAACAGGCTGCCGCTGAGATCTGCTTCGCCAAAGTCACAGTTTTTAAATACCGAGCCGCGAAAGTCCGACAAACTTAAATTCAGGCCGCGAAAACCACAGCTTAGCCATTTGCCCCCGGAAATATCTGCCCGAGAGAACTGTGCCACGCTGCTGAACTGGACTTTTTCGGCATGCACCCCGCAGCAATTGATGCCTTGTGCGCTGCCTTCAACCATCAGGGTTTTGGTTAATGTCGCCTGTTGCCAGTTGCTGTTGTCCATCACCGGCTGTAAAAAAATGCAGTTTTTAATGTCCGCCTGCAACCAGTCGCTACCCGCCAGTTTAGCCTGGACAAAATGCCCTTTTTCACAACCCACCCTATGCAACAGGCTATAACTTAGGTCTACTTCGGTTGCCAGCACCTGGTTTAAACTGGCATCACTAAAGTCACAATGTTTTAGGGAGGTTTGCATAAGGTTCGCCTGGGTTAAATCGGCCTTGTTAAAACCTACTTGCTTTCCTTTTGCCGATGCCAGGTTGGCCTTAAATAAGGAGCAGCCGGTAAATATTGCCTTGTCTAAAATGGCTTGGGTGAAAACCGCGCCGTCCAATCGGCAGGCGGTAAAATTACAGCCGGTTAAATCCGCCTGCTCCAGCATGACATCCCGCATATCCTGACCGCTGAAATCGAGACCCGATAAATCGGCTCCGGCGAGATCCCTGCCTGCCAGCGAAGTCCCTGACTGCAACAGTTCCATTACCCAGCGGCGCATTTTTATTGGCCCCTGCGAAGGCAAAGGGTTGGGGAAAACCGTCACTTGTGGTGAATTTTGCCGGGTTTGCCTGTCGCTGCCCGAGGCTATATTGGCGGCTTGCTTGATATGATCTGATTGCGGCAAATCGCAAGGCAACAATCCCGCCCATTGGGGCTTTTTCTGCTGACTTTTATCTTTGGCTGCTTTTTCGGCTAAGTCGGTGGCGAGCACATAAACCACATTGTTCACCCTGGCCTGCATACTTTCTACCGATTCGCTGGCTTTTGGCGCTGCCTTGGTATGTTGCTGCTTTAGCTGCTGTGCCTCAGCCAGTTTTTTCTCCATATCGGCTCTGGCTTTTGCCTGCAAGCTATCGGTAAATTTGAGATAAGAAGATAAGTCGATATCTCCTTTGGCCAAGAGTTCTTGCGGAATGGGATCCGGTTCATCTTCAACGGGCTGCGGCTCGGCTTTAGTTTCAGGGATAGCCGTATCCGGATGTGATGATTGCAGTTTTTTCAGCTGTAATGCCTGCATCTGTTCGATTCTTTGTTGCTGCTCTATTTTCGCCTTGGCATAAAGCTCGGCCTCTTGTGCCTGTTGTGCTTTGGTTTTTGCCGGCATCAGCTGCGATTCGTTAAAGATATGGGCAAGTGCACTTTTGCTATCGGCTTTTAATGCCATCACCTGCTGAAAATAATCGACCTCCCTGGGAGGATCCTGTGCGCCATCACAGCCAAGCAACAGCTTTTTCACATCCAGGCCGTCTGAGTCATTAACTTGAGCGATGCCACGGTAAATGGCTACCCCGAGTAACAGCTCGGGAAAGAACCATACAGTATCAATGACGGTGTTAAGCTCTTTAAAGTGTTCATCGCTCCCTTGCAACTGGCTGATAAAAGCCCGTACGTTAATGTCAGGCAACAAACCTTCAATCACGGGAAAATCGGCATGCATGCCTTCAAGACGATAACTCTCGCCGGGATTAAAAAAGCCTTTTATTTGCTGGTCCTCGGGCGCGGCATTAAATAATTGCGCCCGGGTATCGTTTGGAAAACCGGGATGAACCGCTTTCAACCATTGCTGATCATAAGTGCCCTGGTATTTGGCCCTTTGCGGCCAGCAAATATCCAAAGGGCCAAAACCGGCAACCCTGCGCTTTTGCCTGTCGGCACCGGTACTTTCTTTGTGATGATAAAGGTTGGCCAGCTGATAATAACCGCTTTTGGCATCTTTGCTTTTTTTGTCGATCACCCCTTTACCGAGCGGATTTTCAGCAAAGGCTTCACCGCCATAGGCATTTTGATAGCTTAACGGCATTTGCTTAAAAGGGGCCGGATAACTTGCCGGACTTAACAGTCCCCCGTCCCAGTGTCTGTTGCCTATGACTTTAAGGCGCTTTTTCACCTTGCCGATACCGGCGGATACCTTCATTTTTGTCACCGGTTGCCGGTTTGGCGCACAGGCGCTGCCGGCGATCAAAAACTCGCCATGAGGCTTGGCAAACCCCATGTCCAATATGCTGTTGTTCAGGTATGCGCTGATCAGCGGCCATTGGCTGTTTTCCGTTAACAGCTCCGCTTTTGCTTTTTGGCCGCCCAGGCGAAAGAAGCATATGGCGCCGATGGCAAAGCGGTTGCCATGAAAACCGTAGGTTTTACTGATCAGGCTCAGCTTGGCGGGCTTAATAATCTGCATGATCAAAGTATCATGCTCATGGTTACGATCTCCGCCGTGGTGCCCGATAACTTGGCGATTAATTCTTCTTTGGTTTCAACCGCCACCGGCCCTTCGCTAATTTGTGCCTTGACCCCTAAGTTGTTTTCACAATTAACCGACACTCCCATGTTGGTGGCATTATTCACGTTAACCCCCATGCTGGTGGTCGTGGAAATATTGGCCCCCATGGTGGTAGCGCTGGAAATACTGGCAGAAAGGTTCATTGCATCGCTCATCGAGGCGCCGATATTGACACTGCTGCTGTTACTGGCTGCCAGCCTCAACGAGGTTTCATTGGTGGCGCCGATAAAGACATTGGTGCTGTTGGTGGCAGCCAGGCTGGTGGAGGTGACATTTTTAGCGCCGATAAAGGTCTCGGTATTATTGGTGGCCCCTATGGTGGTAGAAGTACTGTTGCTGGCACTGATATTGGTCACGGTCGAGTTGCTGGCCCCGATATTGGTGGCGACCTGGTTACTGGCGGATATATTAGTACTCAGGGTATTGCTGGCAGCAATATTGGTACTGATGGTATTACTGGCGGCAATACTGGTGCTGATATTGTTTTTTGCACCTATATAGGTCTCGATATTATTACTTACCCCTAAGGTAGTGCTGATATTGTTGGTGGCGGATATATTGGTGGCTATGGTATTGGCGGCAGAAATATTGGTCACTAATGAGTTGGTGGCGCTGATATTGGTTTGCACCTCATCCTTGGTGCCGATAAACAAACTGTTGCTTGTGGTACTACCGATTTGTTTGCTGGTGGAGTCGCTGTTGCCGATATGGGTGTTGGAGCTTTCGCTGTTGCCTATCTGGGTATTGCTGCTGTTTGTATTGCCGGTTTGCTTTGACGTGCTGGTAGTATCTCCCGTGGTGGTGGACTCACTGATAGTATCACCGGTGAGTTCATTTGTATTCATTACTTTGCCTACGGTAATGGAGTGGGAATAAACGGTGGCAGAATCATCATAGCTGGTCGGCGGCGCTGTACCGGTTCCGCTTAAACTGATGGTTTTGCCGGTAAGGTGGCTCTGGCTATAGGTGGAGCCGTCCGCCAGTGCGTCGCAGATATCGATGATCGACTGCTGTGGAATCTTGCCGTTGATAAAGCTGGGTTCGTCATAATTGATGGTATCGCTGAAAGTGCCCTGGTAAGAAACATTCACGCTTTTATTGGTTTTGGAAAAGCCCTGGCTGGCCCCGGTGAAGCTGACATTGTAATTTTGCTTGCTGTGACTTTCACTGAAATTGCAGCCCGCGGAAACACTGGCATTGGACAAACCGCTTTCATCATTATCGCTGACGGAAAAGCCAAAAGAGCTGCCTTTGTTAAAACTGCTGTTACCATAGTTGGTGGCCAGCACCCCGGGATTATCATAGGCGCTTTCGACAATGTTAATCGACTGGGGCAAATCCACTACAGATTCGTTACCGTAACGTATGCTGATACCGTCGCCGTAACTGGTGGAATAGTTGCTGCCCCAGGAGGTATTGGCGGTCCAGTGGTTGGCGCGCCGCTCCGGCGGTTGTATGGTTTTCTGGCCGTGGGAAGAGATCACCTGCTGAATTTCCGGCAGTTCGCTTTCATTGCCCGCGCGCCCTATCATTACCATGGCATTAACCTCGGGGGCGGTTTGCGAAGCCGAAGAAAGTGCCACCCAATGGGTATCGTCGGCGCCTGTGGCAGTGGCGAACTGGACGATACAGCCGATCCTGCGGTCAACATCCTGATCAAAGGTGGCGGACGACATTTCTGTCTGGAAATTGTTTTTATTGCGGTAGCGCCAGTCTTTGGGCACCGCGGTTTTTAACACTTTGGCCAGCACACTGCCCTGCTGGGTGCCCTGCATATCAAAAGGCGTGATCAGGGTATCCTTGTTGGCATCTTCGCTGATATTGACTTCGGTGGCTTCCACCGTGCCGGTATAACTTTCACTGTCGCTGGCTTTATGGCTGATTTTGGTGACAACAAACGTGCGGCCGTTAAATTGGGCCGGCATACGGCTGGCCGATACGGTATCGCTCACCGCCGCTTGTATCAGGGTAAAGGTATACCCGGGGCTGAGCAAAGCCGAGGTGGCGGTGCCGCTTAAGGTGCCTTCTTCCGTGGCCAGTTGCTGGCAAACCCTCTGCTCCTGTCCCTGCACTTCATCATCGTCTACCCCGTAGGCATAACAGCGGTGCCTGAGATAATCGACACTGGTGCTACCGGGATCGTTAGTATCATCATAACTGGTGTACTTGGCCACCTGGTTGGTTTCCCATACCGATTGCTGCCGCGTCAGCACGGTACGCACCGTTTGCTGCACCATTTTTACTTCATATTTAAGTTCCGTGAAAAGATCATCTTGCTGCAGTCCCAGGGTTTTAATGTCGGTGTAACTATAACGCAGCCCGACTTGTCCGTTTGCGGCCCCGGGAATGGCGACTTCCTGCAAGCTGGTGGTTTGGTTGGAAAACACTAGGGTCAGCTGATTATGATCATGAATGAAATAAAAATGTATGGTGGCCTTGGCCAGCACCCGCTGCAGAAAAGCAAAGTCTGACTCCCCTGCCTGCAGCCAGTCCTGGCGCCGGGTGATGGTTTGGCCGCTGAGTTTAAATTTCAGCGACAGATGGCTGTGATAATTCAGGGTTTCCGGTACCAATAAGGCATTTACCACTTCCTCTATCGACATATCCTTGTAAATAAAGTACCGGTTACGTAAGGTCAGCGGATAAAGCGGTGATTGTATCGTTAACTGATAGGCCCCGGGAGCGCTATGGCTGATTGAGGTCACTATGCCGTTGAAAAATCGCGACGGGGTATCATCTTCCCAGCTGGGGGCGGCATCGAGCGGCTTATGGGTAAAACGATCCAGATCATAAGGCAGCCCCATGCGCAGCTGGGCCCACTTTGCCAATAAATCCGCCCCCATGCCTTGTGCCAGCTGCTCCTTAGCGCTGCCGGCAAACTGCTGTGAAGTATCTATCTTGGCAACACTGGCGGGATTGTCTTCATTGGCTTTAAGTTCAAGATTAAACTGGTACAGGCCGGAGACACTCTCCTGCCCCTGAAAGGAAGATACCCGCAGATAGTCATCATTAAGGTCGCTGTCGCTGTTACCCAGTTCGATTTTAATTGCCAAAGGCCGTGTTTGCCGCCGCTCGGGCACTATTGCCATCAAGTCTAAAGGTTGCCGGCTCTCTGTCATACTGTTAAACCCACTTTATTTACCCGGGAGTGCTGTTAGTCGTTATCAGGCATGATTGATGCCAAGGTAATAAAAATGCTTTGAGTCCTGTAAGCCTTGCCCTGTATATGACTTGCCATACTCGGCTTGTCTGTCAGCAGCTTTTAATGGCCATCAACCGGGCAATATTTGACCCACAAGTCCCCAGATTGACCCGGAAAACCACTTTCAGCTGTCATAGTCGCAACCTATGTTGCCATTGCTACTTAACCCGGGCAGTGTCTCCCCGTTTTACAGTTAAAATGAGCAGGGAGTTAACATTACCGACAGGGTCAAAAACAAAGCTCCCGATATAACTACTTGATATTAAGCAGCCTTTTTCATTAGGATAAATAAGCAACTACAATTAGTGCTAGTTAACGCCTTTGCCATTATCAAATACCTTTAGGAGCCCAGATGAAAATTATTGCCTTTGCCGCGAGCAACCATAAAAAATCCATCAATAAACAATTAGTGGCATACGCCGCACAGCTACTGACAAAAAGTGAAGTTGAGCTCCTGGATTTAAATGATTATGAATTGCCCCTGTACAGCCAGGACAAGGAAGAAGAGCTGGGGCACCCTCAACTGGCAAAGGCTTTTTTGGCGAAAATAACCGAAAGTGACGGCATACTCATCTCTTTTGCCGAGCATAACGGCTCTTATACCGTCGCCTATAAAAACCTGTTTGACTGGTGCTCCCGCATCGAACCTAAGGTGTTTCAAAACAAACCTATGGTGCTGCTGTCAACCTCTCCGGGATCTATGGGGGCTTCCAGCGTACTGGCCACAGCAATACAGTCGGCCCCGTATTTTAACGGCATTGTTAAAGCTAGTTTATCTATTCCGAGCTTTTACGATAATTTTGACAGTGAGAAACAACAGCTCAAACACCAAGAGCTGGATGAGCAGTTAAAAGATGCCGTCAGCCACCTCAATCACCTCAAGTAAGTAAGCATTCTGCTGAAGAAGAGGACATCAATGGTTTTCACTATTGATGTCCAGGAAGTGTCATTAACAAATAGCTGAGCCATTTTATAAAATGGTTATTTGTTACTTTGACTATTGCCGGAGTTAAACGCAGGGTATTGATTTGGCTGTGGATAATGTATCCTTGGCTGTGACTGCTGCATTTTTCCAAAGACATAATTGCCAACCAGACCGCCCGCCGTACTACCTGCCGAAGGCCGGGTATTGACCTTCTGTCCGGTGGCATGTTCAAAACCAGATTGTGCAAACCCGCCGGCAAAATCTGAGGTAAATTGCCTTAATTTATTCATTTGCTCTCCTTTGTTGACCCGGGGTATGCCCGATTGCTTCCCCGCCTGACTAATACCACTTTTATTCGGCATTTATCATGCCAACTAAAATAGGATGAATTAACCGGATTCTGATGAAAACAATGGCATATCTTCGGGGTATTATCCCTCCGGATAATGCGGATAACAGTTCATTAAAACCCGGCTTCAATAACCGTATTTTCCGGATAATATTAATTAGTGGTTCGGCTATGATAGCTGCCCTGTTGATGGATATGTACATCATAGGTTGAGCCACTGTTACTGCGTACCCGGATGAGCTGCGAGTTTTGATTGCTGCTGGTCATCCCTGAAGCCTGTTCCTGGGCTTCGCCTGTGTGCATTTGACATAAATTTTCACCTTTTTTGCTGATAAAAATAGAGGTTAATACCTTACGTGAAGGTACTAACCTCAAAGGCAGAAACTGTTCCAGTTAAGTTATTAAATTTGATGCTTCAACATGCTGTTATTTAAACGTATTTTTTATAATTACGGATGTAAATTCTCCATCAAGACATCGACTTGTGATCAGGGTGAAAATTGACCCGTCTTCATTTGCACGGGGCAAAGTATTTTTCTTCCAGCTCAAGCTCTGAGTCCTGTGCCTGCAGTAACCAGTTCAGCTCCCGGTATAAGTCCCATTGGCTTTTCTCCGGCCCCAGGTAATAAAAGATCTCATTAGCAAAAGGCGGTTTTATTTTGAAATCCAGCGGGGTAAAGCCCAGTTTGGCCATGGCTTTTTGCGACGGAACATTATGGTGATAAACCTTGGCATAACAGCAGTCCTGGGCAAAATAGCGTTGTGCAAGGGTCAACAGTCTTGCTACCGCCTTAGGACCATAACCCTGCCCCTGAAAATCAGCGCCGAGCCAGTAATAAAAAAAGCCAACTCCCTGATAGACTTCCAGTGAAACCGAGCCGATAAACCCCCATTCGATATGCATCACCGCAAAAAGGTATAACCCCCGCTCTTGCCGGCAACTGTCAAGCCATTGTAGCCACTGCTCGTTTGAGGTGAATTTCGGTAAGTTGCATAGTTTTCGGATGCGGGAGTCGGCATATTGCCAGCTGAAATTTTCCAGGTGCTGCTCGGTAAGCGGCAGTAACATCAACGGATCGTCCTGCAAATCAGTCAGGGCAAACGGCAGCTGTTGCCATTGCGATTTACAGTATTCATAGTTAGTGATCAGTTCGGGATCAAATGGCCGGGCCAGCAGCTGATTTTCCAGTACCGCCAGTGCCTCGCTATACAAACCCATTTGCTCCAGGCAGTAACTTTGCTTAATGCAAAGTTCATTGGTATTTAACCCTTCAGCGCCGGAATAGGTTTCAGCTGTTTTGCTATCGCCCCGGTTTATTTCAAGCAGTTTGCCGCAAATCGAGGCCAGTAAAGGCCAGTCACTTAAATAACCGGCCAAATCACTGGCCAGTAATAATTGTGCTTGGGATAAAACTGGACTCTCTGGTGCCAGGGCCTGGCGCATTTGCAACATCAGCTCCAGCCTTTGTCCTGCCCCTATCTGGTTTTGAGCAAGCATATCAGCCGTTTGCAGCCAGTTAACGGCCCGGCCACCGGTTGACATAGCCGACACCGCATTTAATTCAGCCGTTTGTTGATAGGCAGAAGCACTGCTTACTTGATTACGTTCACTCGCTGGGACCAGGGACGCCGTTGCCATGACATTTCCTGTTAATTCATTTTATTACCCTACATAAGCTGTAAATGGCAAATTCAGTGCCAGCAACGAACATCTTAGCAAAGTTATCTAATTTATTGTTTTATAATGAATTAGTGATAGTATGCAGCCCATTTCCCCGGCAAGATTTAATCGGCTGCATACTTTTTGACCCTGAGTTATTATTTTTCGGGTTAAAATCTACCCAAATTTAAGCCGATAAACTCGACTTTCATCTCACGGATACTGTATTAAAAGGTAATATCCGCCAGGGCATACATTTTCCAGCCTTCGCTGGTGCGGTTAAAGGCATAAAAACCGTGCACAGACTCTATTTTTGAGCCGTCTGCACGCCGCCGTACGGCTAAAGCCACGGCATGTGCTTCTTTGTTATTAATGCCCTGGATCTCAAATTGCCAATCGGTCGAATGATCCCATGCTTTTTCTTGTTTGAGCTTTTGCGGGTCTATCGGGTATTGCTCGCATAAGGTCATTTTCCCGTCTTTAAGGTAGGTGAGCGGGTATTTCACCATGCGATCTATTAAGGCAACATTGTTGGTTTTAAAACCTTCGACATAATACTGCATATAAGTTTCAAGCAATTCTTGTTTGAGCTGACTCTCAGTCATCTTTTTCTCCTTAAATCCAAACATCATTTTCTGCGGTAAGCGCCCCGCCGGCATCCCCTGTATTGATCACGCCTTTGGGTTCGATGATCATTACCTGGCACAGCTCCTGTGCGTAAGGTTTGTGCTCAACCCCCTTGGGAATAACAAACATCTCTCCGGCGGATAACCTTATGGTCTTGTCCCTGAGTTCAATGGACATACAGCCTGACATCACCATAAACACTTCATCTGTGTCTTCATGGCTATGCCAGGTAAATTCTCCCTGAATCTTTACCAGCTTAAATTGCACCTGGTTCATTTGCGCGATAACTTTCGGCGTCCACAATTCATCAAATAATGAAAATTTGTCTGCGATATTAACCTTATCAGTTCCTTTAGTTGTCATCGTTATTCTCCGTATTTAGCTAAAAACCTGCTCACGCCATATCGGTAATGAAGCAAATTGCTATGGAATAAGGGGAGTTATCCCCTTCCCCTGCATGTCAATTACATCGCCAGTTTACTGCACATCAGAATAATGGCTGTTAATCGCCACCACCTCCGCAGCCACTACCGCCACCGCAGCCTGAACCGCCGGAATCACCCGAACATCCGCCACCACCAAAGCCGGTATCAGATGAACAGCCAATATGGGTAACGCAGAATGCTGCACTGGTGGATTGGCCTGTATGTGACCCCTTATATGAGCCTGACGATACCACACCGGACCTCATACAATTAAGTTCATAACTAAAGCCGTCTTCAATCTTCAAGCGAGCGTCGAGCGCAAAAACCAGAGGGAGCTTTTTCGGGGAATGCGGATTGATCGTTTCTCTTAAACAGGCTAAACGCCAGACATGTTTGATCCCGGCCTGGGCAATTACTTGAGATTGCATCGCCTCTGCCGGAGTATGATGTAAAAAACGGCCGAAGGCGTGTTTACAAAAGGTCTGGTAGTTACGGGTAAAAAGAATAAACTCATGCCAGGCAACATCTATTACCTGAGACGGCATAGAGATCATCTTGCCGCCGGCTAAATTGTTCAGATGAAAATATTCGCGCAGCCCTTTGATAACCTGCCTCAACTCGCCGTCATTAAGATGAGGATAAGTTTGTGCCACCTTTTTAGTCACGGCATCAGGAAATTGATAACTGTTGATATAACTCATTCGCTTTTTAGCCCTGGTTTTAAAATAAAACAGGCTTGCCGCCGTGACTAAAAGGCAAATGACGATAATGTAAAAGACTAGTTCCATCTTTGAGTGCTCCGGGAGATATACTGCTAAATTAAATCCATCACGCCAATATACCCCCTTAGGGAGCAGCAGGCAAAAATAATATCAAGCGGGTACAGTTACCACCTCTGTAAGCCGAAATTCCTTGATTTTTAAGTATCTTACAAGCAGAGGCTCTGCCTTAGCGACAAAGTCATAAAACTTTTATGTTACTGAAATGTTTTTGAAATTATTTCTCTGCAAACTGCACCTCGCTTTATCAGCAAGCCACTTTATACTTTTCAGGGAATAACCATGCGATACCTTACCACCTTGACCTTACTGGCAATAAGCGGCATCAGCCATGCGGCGCCGGAAGTTCACTACGACCAATGCAAGAGCAGTTTTAACTACAAGCTAAACACCTATTTGGGCACAACCGACGCCGATAACTCAGGTCAGCAGTGGTGCTACCTGAAATCCCCGGTTGACGGCTCCAGCTGGGGCATTGTGCGTGAAGAAACCATACCGCTGCAACAGACCCGGGGAGGCGAAAACTGTAATGCGGTAACCGAATATCAGGGAGAGAAAATTCACGGCTGCACCTCAAAAAACCACACATCTCCCTGGTGTTATAAACCCTCCGGCGGCTGGGACGAGTGTAAACTTCCCGCCGGGGAGCCCCTGCTGGCCCACAGCCAGTTAAACACGAGCAAAAGACTGGATACCATCAGCGCAGGCTCCTGTTTTAAGGTTAAAGGCGATATGCCAGCGGCCATGAGCAGGGTCATAGCTCAACAGCCGGATCTGTTTTTATGGCTCGGGGATAATATCTATGCCGATACCACAGATATGGCCCTGATGGCGCAAAAATACGATGATAAAAAACAAAATGCCGATTACAAGCGCTTCCTTGAGGCCGATATTCCTGTAATGGCCACCTGGGACGATCATGACTTTGGCGCCAATAATGACGGCAAGCATTATCCCAAACGCGCACAAAGCCAGCAGGCTTTTTTACGCCATTACGATGTGCCCGCCGATGACCCGCGCTTTAATGGCCAGCAAGGAATTTACAGTGCCAAAATAGCCGGTCCCGTCAATGAAACGACCCATGTGATCATGCTCGATGCCCGCTATTTCCGTTCGCCAACTTTTTCAAGCTACGGCCAATGTGAAGGCGAAAACTCCACCATACTCGGCCAGCAGCAATGGTCCTGGTTACAGGCAGAGCTTAACAAAAAGTCCGAAATAAAAATTATTGCCAGCGGCATTCAGGTACTGCCGCCGTTAAACCGGGAACGCAATAAATCTAGCTATTGTGCCTACGGCGACGGCAAGCAATTTGACCAGGCGATCAGTAATCTGCAAGAGCAGGACATGTCGGGCACTAACTATGAGTCCTGGGCGGAAATGCCCCAGCAGCGTGAAAAACTGCTGCGTATGGCACAAAAATCCATGAATGACGGTAATGCCAAAGCCATCATCTTTGTTTCTGGTGACCAACACTGGGGTGAATTGCTGCAAAAGAACATGCCGGCATCAACAGAACATGGCGGCGAGGTAGCCTTGTATGAAGTTACCGCTTCCGGTTTTGGTCAAAACTGGCCCTATCATATTCCCAACCCGCTGCGGCTGCCGGTTTATGCCGATACCGCAGGCAACGGCAATTTTAATAACCAATGTAAACTGCCATTTAAATATGGCGGTATTGAATACAAGGGCTGTATCACCCTGGATAATACTAAGCCCTGGTGTTATACCGAGCTGGATAGCAGCGGTAAAGGGATTGAAGGAAAATGGGGTAACTGTGCTCCCACTGGCGCCACGATTCCCACGGGCAAAGTCGGTGTGGTTTCAGCCGATATTGCTGCGTTAACCACAGGTGACCGCCACCTGGTAAATAAGTCAGGCAGTAACTACGGCAAGATTGATATTGACTGGCAAAAACGAGCAATAAAAATGGCGATAGAAACAGCAAGCGAAGAAGCCGTTTCTACCGTGATTAATTTCTAGGTATTAGTTTATCAGCATTAAGCCCCGGACTGTGCAGGAAGCGTACAGGTGAAATTCCCTTGGGCACAGTTAACCGGGGTCCAAATGGAGCCGAAACACCTTCTGCTGTTGTTCTCGGCTCCGATGCCTGCCCGCCTCTCGGGAGGAAGTAATCTTGTAGGACAAGCCCGGTAAGTTTACCGGGCTTAGGTTGTTACGAAGGAAATTTCTCGATTTTAGTGAGCTGTTCTAAGTTATTGTCCCAGTTAGCCTTGCTGGAAACGAAAATATGAGCATTGGGTTGAATCGACACGTCATCATCCAGGCTGCCGGCAGGAACCACCAGTAATTGGCCATCCATCTGAATATTAGGCATTGCCGAACCGCAAGTTAAGCAAAAGCTTTTTACATGCCGGGTTTGGGGCAGATTAAAAGTTTGGATGTTATCTTGCCCGGATAACCAGTTTAGCTTGGCACTGGTTGAAAACAGGCTGGCGGCGTGGGCCGAGCCGGTATCTTTTTGGCAGTATTGGCAATGACAAAGAAAGAAATTGTCAAACTCCCCTGCTATCTCAAAATTTATCTTACCGCAAAGGCAAGAGCCGGTTTTTTTTGAATTCATGTTATTTCCCTAAACATAGATTTAAACAAGTAAGCAGCGCGGAAGCCGCTTTGATTGATGATGTGTGAACGATTTAAGGTCCGTTTTTTGCGATAATATACCCGAGTAGAATGGCGCAAATGACAAATGCAATCACCCCGGAAATTAAGAATGAAAATAGAAAACGAAATAACCAGTTCTTTGTATTACCTTTCCGATATTTCTTCACGGTATAAACGGTAGAAAATAACAATCCTACAGCAACTCCACCGAGCAGGCTCCCTAAAATTAAAAGTATACCCATTGATAAAAATACCTGTAACAACCTTGCTATAATTTGCAGCATGAAACGCTGCGAAAATGCGAATTGCTGCCACTTGCTAATGAATGCTGTTGTCATGTTTTGTACTAATCACAAAACTCAACCTTTAACCAAACCGTATTCCAACGCTTAAGTTTTTCTTCCGGAGCCAAAGTTTTTGGTGATACACAAACCGCAGGTCTCAAATTATATTGCTGCTCAAACATGCGTGCATTTATTGCCCCTTTTGTTTGGTGATCAATTTCACAAGTGACAGCAACCAAGTCATGGCAGGATGAACATTGCCAAAATGAAGCTTGCTCTGAGCCTTGCTTAAATGCTTCAAGTTCATTTGAGTGATAAACCTTCAACTGACCATTCGCATCTGATAAATATGACAGATTTCTTGCGGTGCAAAAATCGCAATCACATGCTCTTGGTTCGTACTCCTCAATATTTTTGGGCAGTGAAATGTTAATCGCTACCTTACCACAACTACAGGTACTTGAATAATCCATATATTTCTATCTCCGATGGCTTAGATCATATAACGTTTGCCCCGTAGCATATCTATACGCGGAGCTTGGATTGACTGGTTTTGTTATGCCTTTTCGTTTTTTGCAGACTAGGTCGGCTTTTCTTCGCTGGCAAGCATGGCCATGAACTTTTCAAATCGCCTCTGCCTGGTTTCGGGTTTCTTCGCACTGGTTAACCCGTAGGCGATAACATAACGACTCGATTTAGTAAGCGTTTCAAAAAACTGTTGCGCCTTCGGCTTGCTTTCAAGTGCTGCTAAAAAATCTGCAGGCACTGTCATTTCACTTACCGCATAGGCGTTCTCCCAGCGACCATCCTCTTTGGCAGAACGCACATGTACGAGCCCGGACTCTTGCATCCGGCCCTCACTTATCAGACGCTCTGCATGTTCTCTGTTCCTCTTCGACCAATTGCTTCGTGTTTTCCTGGGAGTGATCCGCTGGATATAGGCTTGGGTATCAAGTGACTTCTTGATGCCATCAATCCAACCCCAACACAGTGACTCAACCACAACATCGTCCCAAGTCACGCTTGGGATCCCGGTCCCTTTTTTGAAGATCTTCACCCACAGTTCATTTTCGGTAGCGTGATTTACCTCGAGCCACCGGCCAAGATCTTCCGGCAATACAAAGGTCATAATTTTCGCTAAATCGGGGTCAGGCATGAAAATAGATTCTCTTTGGCATAATGCTTTGAACAGCGGAGAGCGTGTAACGAACCCGCCGGTTTAATTCATCAGGCTACTTTACTACGGAAATATCCAGATGAGTACCTTCTGAATACGACATTTTCATTTTATTTGGATGGGAAAACAAAACGTTACCGTCTTGAGACATTTTACCGCTCTTTTTATGAATAAATATTGATTTTCCTGGAATCGCGGAAAAGCCTTCATATGTCGCTACTTTCCAATACACGCCATAATCGACAATGATACCGGTAGCACCACAACTGGCAGCCTTAGGTGTGAAAGCAAAGTTCTTGATAATAATATTCGCTTCTTGATAATCAATGCCATTGGAATAATCAATATTTTCTAATTCAAATTTCCATGATTCGTATAGGTACTTATTATCAGCCTCGTGAACCTCAATGACATTTTGCTCACTAAGCACTTGCTGATCATGAGCGCTTACCCAAAAAGTAACAATTAATGTCATTAAGATAAAATATCGCATACTTATCCAAGCCCCCTAACCCATACAGCTGCGGAGAAAATAACCCGTTGGCTACACTTATTAAGGCTTTTTGCAAATATCTGAGATTGCATTTTTCCAATGCTCCATATCTTTAACATTAACCGCTATGGAATCGTCCTCGCCATTTTCATTGATAAACATGATACGCAGCATTTTCCTAACAGGTGAAACACCTTTTAAACGACGAACAAACTCTACACCTTGAAGCCTTGCTGTTGGCACTGTAATGGCCAGATCAAGAAGAATAAGCTCAAAATACAGTAAATCTTCAGTGAGTGCGATATAACCCATACCACTTGCTTGAGAATAGCCGGATGACTCTATAGCTCTGAACATAATATGCTCTGTCGGCATGATGACTTTCTGTCCTACTATTTTTCTTTCAACCCGCTCCTGTACAAGTTGCTGGCGACGCCATAAAAAGTAAAAAAACCATACAAGTAATGAAATGGCGATCAAAATTGCAATATACATATAGCTCATAAACAAAAAGGTGAGCACAAGCATTAATACATTGATCGCTAAAGCTAATGTGATTCTCACTGAATATACCTCGCGACTCAAGCAGAGCGCATAGCGCCAATTTAGGGGCAGTGATAAATGCCTCTTACTCACAAGGAGCAGCGCCCCATCTTGCATTTCTACTCATTCAATTATTGAAACTATATAACTCGCATAATATTGAACAAGTTAGGTTTGACTTGGCCAAATCAATTAGCAAAATATTCGTAACTACTTTGCAAACCAAGCGGTAGGCCAAGTTGCCAGTAGAGTAATAAAAATAAGCTCCAGACAACGATAAACACGACAGAGTAAGGCAGCATCAACGCCGTTAAAGTACCAATCCCCGAGCTGGTAACATAGCGCTGACAATAGACCACAACTAAGGGAAAGTATGGCATCAACGGGGTTATGATATTCGTACTGGAGTCGCCAATACGGTAGGCAGCCTGTGCTAAATCAGGTGAGATGCCTAGCTGCATCAACATAGGGATGAATATCGGGGCTAACAATGCCCATTTGGCGGAAGCCGAACCGACGAATAAGTTAATGAACCCCGTAAGAAATATAATACCGACGATGGTGAACTGCGCAGGAAGCGCCATAGCCTTTAATAACTCTGCACCTTCAACCGCCAATAACACCCCTAAGTTAGATTGCCCAAACGCGTAAATAAACTGAGCAATAAAAAACATGATGACTAAGTAATATCCCATACTCGACATGGCTTTACTCATGCCTTCAATGGCTTGTTTTGAATTGCGTATCTTCCCTATGGCAATGCCATACACCAGGCCAGGGATGAAAAACAGCAAGAAAATTAATGGCACAATGGATTTCATTAACGGCGACGAAAAAGACGTGAGTGAGCCATTTGCATCTCGCCAGGGAGAAGTCTCAACACTTGCACTAAACACCATAACCACAGTGCCAACTACTATGGCAAGTAAAGCCCAGCGCAACGCCATACGCTCTTCTTGCTGTAATGGCTCCATGGTTGGCAATTCACTGAGATCGCCATCGAGTTTATTTTCTGTCAACTTAGGTTCGATAATTTTGTCGGTAATCGCCCAGCCAAGCAATGTGATGACAATTGAAGAGACCGCTGTGAAATAGTAGTTATTCAATGGGTTTAATAAAATATTGGGGTCTAGTAATTGAGCACCCGCTTGCGATATGCCTTGCAACATGGGGTCGAGCGCTGAAGGAACAAAGTTTGCCGAAAATCCGCCCGATACACCGGCAAAGGCCGCGGCGATCCCCGCTAAGGGGTGACGACCTGCAGCATAAAATATTACGCCACCAAGAGGAATTACCAATACATAGCCCGCATCTACCGCCGAATGACTGACAATACCGACTAAAATCACCATAGGAGTCAAAAGCCAAGTGGCGGTTTTGGCCATGATTGCCCGCAGTCCGGCGTTGATAAAGCCACTATATTCGGCAACACCAATACCAAGCATGGCAACTAAAACCACACCAACGGGATGAAAGTGTGAAAAGTTGTTTACCATGACGGAGAAGAACTGGGTAAGGGCCGGGCCACTCAATTGGTTGATTACCTGTATTCCTTGGCCAGACCTTGGATCGACGGCTTCAAAACTGACGCCGGACAGTGCCCAGGATAAGCCCCATACTAAGAACAATAAAAAAACAAATAATGCAGCAGGATCTGGCAATCGATTACCAATTATTTCTACGCGATTAAGAATGCGCTGCACCCTTGACGGTTTTGCGTCCATGTTGAGCCCCGAATTTGATTGAATTTCACTCTATCGATATTAACGAACATATCGAAAAATAAAAGAGGAATTATAGGTTTATGTAAAGATTATCAATTCATGGAGTCGGGTTGATTAGCATGACTAAATATGAGAGAACAATGGAATCGCCCATTAGCCAGCATGGGAATTAACTTACTATCCTAAATGAAACGCCCTGTACGGACCTGCATACAGGGTGTTGTGGTAAGAGCTGGCTAGATACCAGCCCTTACCCGATTAAAATTGATTGCAACGACCCATATGATGGTTACTTAACCATAGCTGAGCAATACCACTTGCCACAGGCTCTTAACGTGAAAACCAAACACCGATTTGTGAGCCAATATTGGTTACATTCTCCCCTGCTCCTGAACTGTTCGTTGCCCCTTCGGGACGTTGCGGGTAGTGATTACCTTGATCGTCCATGAAGACAAGCTGCTTGTCTGGAAGGTTTTGGAAAATAATAACAAAAGAAGAGCCGCCATAGTTAAACATCCCCATTTCCTGGCCCTTGGTAACGGTAGCCCCTGCTGTCATCTGATCATTGAACGTAATCGTTGACACTTCGCTCATGCCCAAGGGAATGCAGCAAATATAACCGTAATCAGGGGTTTCAATCACCATCAAACCACGAGCATTGACTTCAGCAAGATATGGTAATGAGGCCGTTGTCGCACCGCCAAAATCCGGCAGAACGAGCTTATTAAAATAGGCTCCAGGAATACTGATCGGATCAAACAAAACCTTACCGTTTGCCGGCACCCACCAACGGTGGAAATTATAAGGATTGAGATATGTCTGGAACACGTATCCCCCCTCAAAGAGTGAAGGCAAATCATATTCATCAATGACACTCTGTTGCTCCGGCAGCGGAGAGCTGAGGATATCGCGCAACGAGTAGTTCATGTCTTTGAACCAGAAAGTGTCATCCTTATTCACCTGCCAATCCCAGCGGAACAAGGAGCCGTCATTGGGACAATTTACGATTTGGTTATTGTCAGGTGCGGCGATAGGACGAGCGCTGGCAGGATCTTTGAATTGGCGCGTAAAAAACGAATTCCAGGATGACCAGTAAGGAAGCGTTGGGCTGTCCTTCTTCCACAGGTCAAATTGGTAAGAAGCTTTAGCTTTTCTTGACAACCATTGCTCTCCCTCTACAGAGAATCCCTGTGCGGAGGCTGCTGTGCCGAGAAATTCATGCCATTTGTTCAACACCGCTCCCATCTTTTGATTAAACTCAGGCAGTCCCAAAAGCTGAGAGCCGGGTAAGGTTGGATCAATTCCTACGGTGAACCCGGAAAAAGGCAGACCAACAAGGTCATCGTTAATGTAACGGGGCCACCAGGTCAGCAGATAATTGCACACAAGTGCGAAGAAAGCAGCATTAGGAATCAAAGGGATCGGTACACCATCCGTATCTAAATCTGGGGTATCCCGCATAGTTGTATTCTGGCGGCAGGCCGTAGTCATTAAATAGACACTGTAGGATCATTGGTAAGATATTCGAATAACGCTATCACGGTAGGATCGATCCAACATTCATCTCCCTGAATTGTTTCGACTGTTCCGGCTGCTTCACTCACTTCCGCATGAAACTTTAACCAACTTTCGCTTCCGGGCTCAGGAAGCCACCCGTGTCTATAACTGCTTGGGTATGGTAGCGCTTTGGCTGAATTGTATAAACTGCTCATATAAACCTTCTCCCTTATAATGCTTAAAGATATAAATAGAAATCTTAAGCCATTCATTTTCCATTGATGTATTGCAAAGGAATTATAGTATGAGGAAGAAAAAACTCCATGACACCAGACAGTTAATACGATGTGCCCAACTGCTGACATCTGCCTGAACAGCGAACCGCTTGTGGCCAAGCTGCTGCGCCTGCACACAGCTTGGCTTTTATTTGACCGTTATTGGCCGATTTATTTCTCCGTTATTTACCTATCCTGCTTAGGGCTGATGAGAAGTTCACCCTGATTTACCGCAATACTAACTTTTTGCCCAATGGGAAAACCGGCCAGCTTAAGCCACTTTCCCCTGAGCACTATGCAAGGTTCAAGCTTTACCGGCACATAGTTAATACCTATGCCGCGGGTTTTCGAAGCCGTACAACAAACGGTTTCTTGCACGGTAAGTTGCCGATAAATGGGATATTTTACTTTTGCCGAGCCAAGCTCTGACGTATGATGACATTCAGCCATGACGTACTCCTCGGAAGTTCGTTGTGGTTAGCGACCTCTGGGTGTCGTAGCACTCAGGGGTTGCGCCTTTGCTTGCTGCATAAATAGCAGCGGTTGACTATTGAAGGTACTGGAAGTGGTGCTCTCCTTACAAAGGTGGATCGCACTATTAAATAAAGACCTTTTGGGCGGATAAATCAGGCTGTGCTTGTATTTAGTTTTGTGCTTACTTACACATACTGTATGGATTGCTGTACACAGAGTTAAACACTATGGAAAACATTACGTTATCGCCTTTACAAGGCACCTGAGAGTACTTTCATATCATGAGCAAAAACATATTGCTGATCGGCTATTGTCTATAAATGCCTATGAACAGGAGCAAACCCAACAAGAGAAAAAATAATGAAGAAAATAGCCCGAACAATCTGACAAACCAATGTGAATCCGCCTTAATTGTTAACCAGGCAGTAACCCCTATGTCTTCTTTAAAATACCAGGATAAACAATTATGGCCTCCAAACGTTATAAACATAAAAGCAACCGAATAGAGCCCGAAGCTCTGGCTATCAACAATAACAGCAGCGATTAAAAATATCACAAAGCTTAATAGCGACAGCGCAAGGGTAAATTTCAGAATTTTATTTTCAGGTTCAGGCATTTATATGTCATTAACAACGGACAATACAAGGTAGGTACAGATATTTACTTAAGTAAGTTTGCCACGATAAAAAGCCGATCACCCCAATTGGAGATCGGCTTTTAACACCATTAACCTTCTGAGTTTTGAGCGATGATCTTACGGGCCTGATGAAGCTTTTTATAGCTTTCAATCAGTCTCAGGTGTTTGTCCAACCCTTCAAGCTTCATGCTGGTTTTGGTCAGGCCAAAGAACTTCATTTCACCACTTACCGAGCCAACGACATTCTCCATGTTCTCTTTACCGAACATTCTGCCAAGGTTGTCGATAAAGTGCTCCAGCTCCAGTTCTTCGTCCAGCACTATCTCAAGTACGGTATGAACGGCTTGATAGAACAAACCGCGCTCTACCGTGTTGTCGTTATACTGCAGGAACTCTTCTACCAGTTCAATGGCCTGGTCAAGCTCACCTAATGCCAAGTAGATAAGAATTTTCAGCTCAAGAATGGTTAGCTGGCCCCATACGGTATTTTCATCGAACTCAATACCAATTAAGGTGCGGATATCAATGTAAACATCCAGCTGGCTCTCTTCCAAACGCTCCACCAAACTTGCCAGGGCATCGTCGCTTAATGAATGGATATTGAGGATATCTTCACGGTAATGCAGTGCTTTGTTGGTATTGTCCCAAATAAGGTCTTCAACCGGATATACTTCAGAATATCCCGGCACCAGAATACGGCAGGCACTGGCGCCAAGCTCATTAAACTCGGCAATATACACTTCTTTGTCCAGCTGCTTTAAAATAGCCAGTAGGCTTTCGTTTTCTTCGGCATTGGTGCCGGAGAAGTCCCACTCGCAGAACTCATAATCATGCTTGGCGCTAAAGAAACGCCAGGAGATCACGCCGGTTGAATCGATAAAGTGATCAACAAAGTTTTCCGGCTCAGTCACTGCCATGCTGTTAAAGGTTGGCTTAGGTACGTCATTTAAGCCTTCAAAGCTGCGGCCTTGCAACAGCTCGGTTAAACTGCGCTCCAGCGCCACTTCAAAGCTGGGGTGAGCACCGAAAGAGGCAAATACTCCGCCGGTTTTCGGATTCATCAAGGTGACACACATCACCGGGAACTGTCCGCCCAATGAAGCATCTTTAATCACCACAGGGAAGCCCTGCTCTTCCAAGCCCTTAATGCCCGCTAAAATGCCCGGGTACTTTTCCAGCACCTGCATCGGCACATCCGGCAGCACAATTTCTTGTTCGATGATCTGCTTTTTCACTGCCCGCTCGAAAATTTCCGACAAGCACTGTACCTGCGCTTCATGCTGGTTATTACCGGCACTCATGCCGTTGCTTAAGAATAAATTCTCAATCAGATTAGAGGGGAAATATACGGTTTTTCCGTCGGAGTGACGTACGTAGGGAATCGAACAGATGCCGCGCTCTACCATGCCTGAGTTGGTATCGATTAGGTGTGAGCCGCGCAGTTCACCTTCCGGGTTGTAGATGCCCAGGCAGTAGTCATCTAAAATGTCCTGCGGCAATTCGTCATTTTCACCCGGCTTAAACCATTTTTCATTCGGGTAATGAACAAAATCACTGTTGGCAATTTCTTCGCCAAAGAACTGGTCGTTGTAGAAGAAGTTGCAGTTAAGGCGCTCGATAAATTCGCCTAATGCCGAGCACAACGCACTCTCTTTGGTTGCGCCTTTACCATTGGTAAAACACATCGGTGAAGCGGCATCGCGAATATGCAGCGACCATACGTTTGGCACTATATTGCGCCAGGAAGAAATTTCGATTTTCATACCAAGATCGGCCAAAATGCCGGTCATGTTGGCGATGGTTTTCTCAAGCGGCAGATCTTTACCCAGAATATAAGTGCTGGCATCCTCTCCCGGGTGCCCCATCAGCATCGCCTGTGCGTCATCTTCCAGGCTTTCAACCGCTTCAACCTTAAATTCGGGGCCGGTTTGCACTACTTTTTTCACGGTGCAGCGATCGATGGATCTTAAAATGCCCTGGCGATCTTTTTCAGAAATGCTTTCCGGTAGCTCTACCTGAATTTGGAAAATCTGGTTATAGCGATTTTCAGGGTCAACAATATTGTTTTGCGAAAGCCTGATATTGTCGGTAGAAATATCGCGGGCCGCACAATAGACCTTGACAAAATAAGCCGCACAAAGGGCGGACGAAGCCAGGAAATAGTCAAACGGGCTGGGGGCCGAGCCATCACCTTTGTAGCGGATCGGCTGATCAGCGATAACAGAAAATTCGTCAAACTTAGCTTCAATTCTAAGGTTGTCGAGATAATTAACTTTGATTTCCATCGAACGGTTTCCGAAGTTGTACGCTGCAATCGGAAGCATTTCAAACCTGGTGTTTAAGGTTTTTGCCGGCTGCCAATTAGCGGATTGATCTTAATTGGGGGATTATCCTTGTTTTTGCGGCAATAGTCTTGGGTAAATTGCATTAATTGATGAAATAGGTGCTTTTTAGAGGCATGGCTGTAGCAGTTAAGCCCTAAATATTATCGAAAGTTATAAAGTCTGATATTGAAATTATAAAAAAGCCGAAATTATCGGCCTTTTTAATATCTCTTTGTTCGCAAACTAGAGTGTTAGATAGATTTTAGATTTACTGGGGTGTTACCGCAGGTTGGCCAGGGTAAATAGCACACACATAATCTATATTGCGCGGACGTGTCTCCGAACCACCGGTATATTCTGTTGGGTGAACATAAGAACCGGTTCCCGATTCAAACCCAAATGCTCCAGAGCCACCATAGCCCGCATGTACAATATTGTGATTATGGCTTTTCAGTTCGTCTCCCTGGTGTTCTCCATCGCGGCCAGCATCAACACCTCGACCTAAGTCTTTGGCACGAATAAACTCACCTCGACAATCTCGTAATTGAATCTGTTCAACAGATTCATCACCTTCAGCAACCACATATACAAGCTCAGGATAATCATCTTTTGTAATCCACTGTCCCATCACCGGAATATAGCCAGAGAGCTCGGCCGCAAAGCTATTATAAAACCAAGAGACCTCCCCTACATTAGGCGAAATTGTCGGTGTGACAGGTGCTGGTGGTTCAAGGGCATCTGGATTATCTGCCGGTAAATCCACAACAGTTAAGTAAAGGTTTTCTGAGGATGTTTTTGCATTATATTGAACTGCACGAACAGAAACCCGGATTAAATTAGCATAATTGCCGATAACGGGCCCTAAGCCATACGTCCACTGAGTGGGGTCGACAGTAATATCTTCATATTGTTCAACACCAGAAGCATCCAAATAGATCATACGGATCACAACATTTGTTGCAAAGTGATCAGCCCAACCTCCTTTATTGCCATAATTAAAGGCAACGCTATAAACTTCACCAGGTGATGTGCTTACGGTATAGTCAGAAGTACATATAAATTCCTCTGTACCAATAAGTCTTGCATAAAAGTATCCTGAGGTTTCCACCCAGCTACATTTCTCTGTCGTCGTTCTTATTGCATCTTTGTAACTGACGGAAATAATATCTCCAATCGCAGCCGAGGTGTTAAAAGAAAGGGTTAAAATTGCCGCAAGCGGTAATAATCTTGTTAATAAGTCCATTTTTATTCCTATAAGGAAAAGTAATTGAACAGCCCAAACAGCTGCCATGCTTAGTACACATATTTACTGATGACATCCTTGTGTAAAGCGCATTGATAGAATTAATAGTGATATCAAATCGGTACAAAAAATTTATATACCAGATAAAAGTATATAGCAAGGCTAGACTGTATGTGATTCATACAGTTCAGAATGGGTTGATAGTTGGTTTTTGGAAGCAACAGCGTTGTAGTGAAACCATACTTTCAGCACCTCCCCGCTTGCCAAGCTTATCAGGCCTTAGCTACTTAATATTACTGAGGAATTGGCAGACCATGCTGCTTTAAAAATGACAGCTTATCCCAATAGCCCCTTTGAAAATGAATTTTGCCATTTATTATATGGAAGAAACCACAACCGCGTAAGCCAAGCGGGTCTTTCCATTCCAATATCGCCCACTCGCCATCTTCAAAGATATTCTCGATAATACAAACCATGTCGGCTGTCGAAAATTCTTGCTCAAACTTGGCCCGAATCGCTTCTTTGCCGACAACCTCACCGTCAGCAATTTGATGATTGGTTGCATCATCACTGTAAAAATTTGAAATAAGATCGGCATCAGCTTTATTAAATGCCTCGACCCATGCTGCTACAATTTTTCGTGGTCTCATGATCCAACCCTATTGAGTTTAAAGTTTTTAGAGTAGAAAAATGATAGTTGTTTAAATGCGCAACGGCCAGTGATTATTTTTCTTATTTATTATATTGTTACGCTTCGGTCCGCTCGGTAGCAATTTCTCTCAGTGAGAATGGATTTGAAAAGTCTGCCTGCTGATCCAAAGCCAGCGGTATTAACCATTTAAGGTTTGGAATAAGGTTAGCGGGTAACTCATTCACTTTAAATATATGAACTTGTTCTTTTTCAATGGTACGCGCTTCAAAAGCAAAATCTGAATGTGCAAAGTAAACATCTAAATCATAATAACCGGGGCGATGTATTTGCGTATAACAAGTCCAGTTTTCTTTGGCTATGGTAACCCCCGTTTCTTCTGCAAACTCTCTAACCATGGCATCGCAAGACGATTCATTTTCTTCTATTTTTCCACCCACACCATTAAATAAACCTCTTTGCCATTGCGGATTTAGTTTTTGTATTAAAACGACATGGGAGGAGTCTTTTGAGAACAGAAATCCCGCTACATATTTTTTCACTTAACTTCCCTTGAAACATAGCGCCATATCAAGCGGCATAAAAACGCCAGATTACACTTTACCAGGTAAAAAACCTATGGATATTTGTCTTTTGAATATCTCTTGGTCAAGCTGTCGGGTGGATGTTTAATTAAGAAACAATCAATAAAAAGCCCCATAGAAATGAGGCTCAATTCAACGCAGCTGAATAAATTTAGATTTCCTTGCAGGCATGCCTGCCGTCGGTCCAGCTACATGCCGGCGCATCCGTCAACTGATATGTGGTGGGGTTACCGCCACCGACTTGTGGTGTCATACCTACGGGAAGCGATTTCGCATCTTTAGAGAGGTTTTTTAATTTTTCTTTTGTTAGTTTGAGTTTCATCTCTAAGTCCTTTTTTGTTGTTAATTGTTGATGCCTGTTATTAACACAGACATCAATAAAACTACGAACAAAGTGGTTAAAAGTCAAACAGCAAAAAGGCTTTTTATTTACCTTTGGGAGTGATATCAACGACAGAAAAAAGGGGCGCTCTTGTTACATCTTCTGTCCCTGCTTTTCTGTAGCCGAACTTGATTGACCTGTTAAATTTTTAACTTGCTCAAGCTCAGATTCAGTGAGTTTCCCGTAAAGGCGCGGATATGGCCAGCCATAACCCCACCTGAACTTGGTCGGTAAAAACGGGGTGCCGCCAATCCTTACACCAGCCAGCATTAACAATGCTATTTCGGGCTCTCCAACCTTAGCCACACAAGACTCTAAAGCTTTATCCGATTCCAGGCGATCTTGATAGGTGCCACCTTTCCAGTAGTCATAATCATGTTGATGACAGCAAGACAGCCATAGTTCGTTTTGTTCAAGCGTGCCATCAGGAAAGGCGCTGCAGCCATCACTTACGAATGGCTTTAATGTATCGGCTTTACTTGAAAGGGAAATAAGGGCAGCTATGGCTAAAACTAAAATTTTCTTCATCTGGCTATGATGCTAATTCATGGGAAAAGGTAATGTACGCTGTTGCGGACAATTTGTCTTGTTATAAGTACTCTCACCAAACTTGGATTTCTTTTTGCGGCACTAGTTCGTTAACGTGCGAATCCAAACATAATGATTATCGCCCTTAAATGAATGAGCAAGCTTTCGCTATGATGTGACGTGGCCAGTCACAGCCTGGTTTTGGATATCCTGCATGTACTGTTAGGCAACTTTGAAATATACAATGCTGACCACTAAAACCAACACAACATACGACAAAAATTGAATGCCAGCTTGACGGTGTCTATGTGCAAGCTCACATATAGCGTTATTTGAAATGCCTCGTAAAAGCTTTGAACCTTTGGGGGATATAAATACTAAAGGGATCTTTAAAAACTTTGGAGAGCCTAATTTTTCCCATATCTCCGGCTCAAGAGTTTTTACCGATTGATAATACTTATATTCAGCAACACCTGAACGAAACATAAGTAATGCCCAAATAGAAATGAGAACAATTGAAATTAACATAACCCCTCCAAACTATCTGATTATACCATCTATGATAAAAAGCCTAATATTGCAAAACAACCAATGAAATTAGGCCAAGACTAGCCACCACGAATAAGTGGTAAGTATTAGTAATTATGAATAAGCTGTTAGTGAAATATGTTAGCTTGCTGTCGTTGTTCGCCAAGACATTTATTGGGGTCTAGCCAGGGTTGCTATCGCGTGAATTTTGATTGCTATATCTATTTACGCCATTTCTCATTATGCAATTCTACCTGCTCATCTGCATGATTCTTACTAAGATATTTTGGCGATTTGGGGAGTGATAAAAATACTCCGTCATGCAAGTTATTAATATTCTCATCGTAAAACGCATGTGGGTTATATTTATATAGTGCCATTAAAGTTTGGTTGGTGGTAACACCATTTGGGTTTAATGCTTCTGCAATTGAAGTGAGAGTATCCCCCTGTTGTACTGGGCCGTAACATAAACCTCTTTTCGCAAATCCTAGCATGTGTACATTGCATGGTTCACTGTAATCGCTTTGAATTATGTATTCACTAATTACATATTCAAGTTTCTCACGAACGACTTCAGCTGCTTCTGTATCCATGAACGTTGCAGTTGCCGCAACAATTGCAAAAATTGATGCCGTAATTTGAAGGCGAATATTGATGCTTCCCGGCTCAATACTTACAACGTCAAATTCAATTCCGTGGTCATTGATTAGTGACTCGCGCAATTTATTAAGTAGCTCTTCTATAAACTCATCTCTGTGAGGCCAAATACGTTGATGCCCAAGACAATTAGGAGTATCAATTGATATAAGTGCGGTAGCAATGCTGATACTAGCAGCATTTACTTTATTCTTTATCATGTTTCACCTTATGTAAGATACTGCTTACAGCGATTAAAATATAATGACCTAAACAGCAGGCTTAACTAACTAAAAAATACTTCTAACATCAATGCTCCCGCTCAACATTCAATCCCATAATTTCAAAAATATTCAATTGCCCGCCCTTGGCCAAAAACAATTCCTGATAAAGATCCGGCGCAGACTTTTCCCCCCACTCACAGGCAGTATACACCAGATAAGGTACGGGACTATGAGGATCATCCTGCATTAAAAATTCTGCCGCCTTGCGCAGGCAAATAAAAGCATCGCTGCGATCTCGAATCGGACCATCTCCCGAGCCGCTGCCACCGGGTTTGCCCATGTCGTCCTGCCCCGCACCTGCATCGCCAGCATCCCCCTCCCCTTTACCGGCAGCAAGGAGCTCTTTTTCAGTCTCCCTGGCCAGGGATATGCCGCGGCGGGTAAGCTCTTTACTGAGCATGTCATCAATCTGACGCAGCAAATCGCTGATATCACTCAAATTAGGGCTGTCATTGCCGCAACACTTGTCCAGCCACTCCTGCAAATGATTTAATGCCTGCAAACCGTCTTCAAGCTGATAAACCAGCTTGAGCAATTCATCCGGCGATGTCGCCGCCAGGCGCTGTTTAATGCTTTGCGGGGTCGCCCCGTCCCATTCGGTGTCTACCTGTTGCTGATTTTTTAATTTGTCGTAATGGCAGGCGCTTTCCCAGTCGTTCCAGCAATATTCTTCGCCGTCAAGCTGGGCTTTGGTGATAGGAATTAATCCCAAAACCGGCAGCAGTTTTTTATTAAGCCAGTTTAAAGCATTAGTGCGATATTCTATATCGCCATCCACCATTTCCGGGTGCATATTGGGCCAGTATTTTTCACATAATGCTTCTATCAGTAACGCCGCCGGTGCTATGCCGGCAAAGCCGTTAAGATGAATACTGGCTTCAAATAGCCAGACACCGAGCTGCAGATCTTTACTTTTTTCTGCCAGGGCTTCCAGGGCGAGTTCTTTTACCTTTTGCCAGTCGGCGGTTTTTAATTCATGGGTCCATACCCCCATCGGCAATGTCGGATCATCAGACTCACGGGCTTGCTTGATGTTAAAATACACCCCGTTATGACGTACCGACTCGCCTACCTGCTCCTTACCTATAGGTGCCAGTAATTCTGTTAAGGTATAGCCATAATAATGCTGGATATATTCATCTGGTGATTGCTCTGCTGTTGCTAATCTCATCTTGGCACCATTTGTCCTTCGTTCACTGGGCGGTTAATCATTAAAGCCCGGGGCATGGGCAGGTAAAACCCCCGGCAAAGGCAGCTTTTTCGCATCCCCCTGCTTGTCGGTAACCTCTACCCAAACCAATAAATTCGAGCGGCTTAAATAAGCCTGCTTTTTCGTTTGCTTGCCCGGCTCGGGCGCAGTTTTTAACTGCACCGGCACCTGAAATGCCAGTAAGGTTTCATCCTGGCGGCTGGCTTTTAAACCGCTCATGCCTTTGTTGGCATAGCGGGCCAGCCATTCAAATAAGCCCCAGTTACCCTGGCTGTTAAAGGTGGCGCTCAGTTGCTGCTGATCCACCATCAAGGGAGGATTTACCCGGGTATCCAAATCACCGCTTTGCTCGGGCATCAGCGGTTTAAACGCCGAGCCCGTCGCCCAGCGCAAATCCAGGCTTAACGGCTCACCTACCTGCCATAACAGCAAGTTGTCACCGTTGGGAAAACTTGCTTGCTGCTTGCCGCTTTTCAGCAGCCAGTTGATGATTTGATCGCTGCCTTTTGCATATTGCGGCAAGGCGGAAAATTCTATGGTCAGCGGTACTTGCCATTGTTTTTGTTTACTGTTCCAGCTTTGACTGAAAAAGTCGCTGATGGTATTCATCTGGCTGATAAATTCCCGCCAGGAAGCCGGTAGCGGCTCTGTTGAAGTACGTTTTTTAGCCTGCTGATCTGACTTAGCTTGTGCATCTGAAGTTTTAGCACCTTTTGCCGTGGTTGCGGCACCGGCAGACTCAGTTGCTGGTTTAGCTGCACCTTTATCTTGTTGCAGTTTATCCAGGGTGTTCATATCTGCCAGCAGGTTTTTTGAGGCCTGGCGGTAATAGCTGAAGAAGCGCTGCAGCTGCTTGCTGCTGACATCCCTTATGCCTGCTTTATCAACCGAGCTAAAGGGAAAACGGCCGGCAAGCTGCTGGTTAAATCTGTCCCGTATCGCCAGGTAACGGTCTATCACTTCCTTGTCACCGGCGTCCAGGCATTGCACGCTCACCTGGCGCTGCAATTGAATTCTGCGGGTGACAAACCAGCCGGTATTGGGGGCCTGGTTATCAAATGCCGCTTTATCATAGCAGTTGCTGGTGGTTAAACCCGCCAGGGTTTCGCTGACAAAATTTTCCAGCGCCAGTGCCTGATTATCAGGTTCATTACGCTGATAGCGGCCAAGATCGCTTAAGGTATAAAACCAGCGCTGCGCCAGTTTATCGCTTAACCCTGAGCTGTTTTGTAAAAAACCAATCAACGGCTCGGCATAGTTATAAGCCAAATAACTCAGCCTTTGCCGCTGATTGGTGAGGTAACTGGTAATTTGCTTGTCTGTGTCCAGGTTAAATAAAATACGGGCGAAATCTCGACTGTCCCAACGGGGCGTCAGCACAGGGGTGTATAACTGGTTTTGGGCCACCAGTTTTTCCAGCTGCTCTAGTTGCTCCAGGGCAAAAGTATGGCTGACCTGCTGCAAACGTATGGCATTGCCGCTATCCCCCAGTTGTTTGAGTAAACTGTTAATTTGCAGCAGCAAGCTGCTAACCCCCTTAAAGCTTGCCACCGACTTGCCTAATGAGGTTTCGGTCGCCGTTGCCGGATCGGCAATAAGATAACTCGACGGGGCTTGTTCATAGGGACGCACCATGGCTTCGCTCAAAAGCCGCTCTGTCACCCGCTGCAAACGCCGGTTCAGGGCATTGCTGAAAAACGGCTTTTGTTCCTGGCTAAAGCGGGAAAGAAACTCCTGATAACTCAGCAGATTATTAAGCAGTTCCTGCAAGGTGCTTTCTTCCCAGGCAACGACTGGCTCGGCCGCGTCTGACACCGCGGCATATTGGCTTTTCATGTAAGTTAATGCTTTAGCCGCTTCTATTTGCTCGGCTAAACCTTCTATTGCCGGGGAGAAGCTTAACCGCCCCTGGTTATTTTTGATAAATAAGGGGCCAAATGGCGGCACATTGAGATCTGCCAGTTTGTGCCTGACCTCTTGATCGCAGCTTTTTTCGGAAAAGCGCTCCACCATCACCGCCAAGCGGTCTTTATCAAACCCTACTGCCACCAACTCCTGGCGCAGCCGACCCATCAGCTGGTAGACATTGCCGCAGGGACTGGTAAAGGCGGTGGCTGAAAGCCAGTCTTTCTTGGTTCTGTCCAGCCAGAGTTGAAATTCATTGATGTTATCCACCAGTTTTGACGGCGGCAGCACTTTATCGGCAGGCAATACCTGAACTTTTTCACTGATCTCCTGCAGTTTTACCAAGGGCACTTGCTGGGTGTATTCGGATAATTCGCTGCGCAATGTCTGGGTCAGGTAGTCAAGATGACCGAGCAACTTATCCCGGCTGATCAGGCTGCGGTCTTTTTCGTCCCAGTCGACATTGTAATTTAGCAGCACCAGGCCCCCGGTGATCAAACTGGCACTGGTATCCACCGCCTCAGGCACCGGGCGATCATAAAGATAATTTAACAGTGCTTTAAATTTTTTGCCCAGGCCATGGGGATTGCTGACCGGCTCCGCCAGGCTTAAAAAGCGCTCACGATTTACCTGGTATTCCCGCAAAAGATGGCTGAAGGTGGTAATGTCGGTGATGACATTACGGTAATTATGTCCGACATCTTTCTCTTCCGTTTCCAGCCTTAAGGTTTGCGCCTTAAGTTTCAGCCGACATTCCAGACCGGCAAAGAGGATTTTATTAAATAAATCGTTGGCAACAAGTTGCTGTTCTTTGTGTGCCTGAATATCAAACAAGGACAAAGGCATCGACATCAGCAGCGGCCGTTCGCTGATCTCGGTGAGATCGCTTAGCAAGCGGTAACTGTCCAGTCCTTCGCGGGTACAATCCTGCTCGGCGCTTACCAGGGTACGCAACTTGGCCTGCACCACATCGGTATAAAGGTTAAAGCGGATACCGTCAAAAACCAGCAACAGGGTCAGGAATACCGCTGCCGCCATCGATCCCAGTTGAAAACGGCGCAGGGTTTTCTGGGTGGAAAAATACCTTTGCTCCAGCGGAAAGGCCAGGTGTTTTTCCCCGAAGATTTTGCGGTTGACCACATCATTGACAAAGCTGACCTTATTTTCCAGCGCGCCGCTAAAGTAGATGCCTCTAAGCGGCAAGGCTTCCTGAAAACTGCTGCGGGCAAAAGCACTGCTGATCACAGCCTTTAACGGCTTAAATAAAGCGCAGAAATTATGGCGGAACAACATAAAACGGTCGATATCACCTATTTCCTGGCCGCTGGCCGCCACTTGCAACTGGGCCGCCTGCAGATTTTCCATGACCTGATGAAGCGCTTCGTTGATCCAGTCTTTGCTAAAGGCGCTGTCGAGCCGGTAGGGATTAGACCAGCCGATCATTTCATCCCGCCTTGCTAAAGGCTGTGCCTGCCAAAAGGCCTCAAAACCTTCAATGCCGTCGCACTGGGTAACGATCAGGTATACCGGCAGCACAAAGCCGGTTTGTTTTTGTACCTGCCATAGTTGCTGGAATAAGTCTTCCCCCAGTGCCAGTAAGGTTGCCGGTTCACGGCATTTAAGCAAGGTCTTGGCAGATACCGTTAAAATAATGCCGTCCACCGGTCTTTCCGGTCGATACCAGTGCAACAGCTCGATCAGGTAACTAAAACGTTTGTTTCTTTGCTGCGGGCTCAGCTCGGGTTCATTAAAGCTTGAGGCTTCCTGCTCCAGGGGATCGCTGAGTTCGGCGTTGCAGCCCGGAGGTTTATTGTCCTGGTCAATGACCACAGCATGATCAAAAAAGTGCCAGCCGCTGCCGGGATCTTTTAATTTTTTCTCCCTCGGCTGCAGCTGCGCCCGGCGCCCCTTGGTTACGGCTTTGATCAGCGCGCTTTTACCGCTGCCCTGCTCGCCGATGAGCAAAAACCAGGGCATGTTATAGCGCCAGTCGCGCTTGGTGGTGAGGTATTTCATGGCATTGACGGCGCGGCGCACCTGCCCCAGGTGCAGCCATTGCCAGCGCGATTTTTTCCGCTTGGCCTTGCTGAACTTGCCCAGCCACTCGGACAGCAAACGAAACGGTGCCAATAGCCAGGCAAAGCCCTTTTTAAGGCCGGCAACCAACAAGCCAAACAGATATTGCAGCAGCTGGTTGCCGCTTTTGAGCAGCCATAACACCAGTAAAAGCGCCAATACTGCCAATAATATCAATGCCAGCGCCTGCCACAGCGGATCTTGCCAGATGGGCCTGAGCTGCTCCACCATGGGCAGCAATCGGTCCATCAGCGCCTGTTTGAGCTCCAGCGCCAACAGGCTGAGCTGCGCCAGCAGTTCATTAAACCTCTGCTTGAGCTGCTCGATTAACGAACCAATATCGGCATTCGCCGACAAATTCATTGCTGCCCCCGAAAAAGCGCCAAGCTTTGCCAAAATAACGGTAAAGACTTCACTGAGCCATGACATTAGCCGCCCATCCATTGGTTAAGGCTCCAGGTCAGGGAGTACCACAGGCCTGCCCCGAAAATCAGATAAAACACCACGCCATAAGTGATCGCCCGGTACCAGTTAGCCAGCGGTGCCAATCTTTGCTCCTGCTCCGACACGAGTTGCTGCTGGTAGGCTTCTTTACTGATAGCGACACTTTCATCACTTTGCCCGCGGTTGACGATATTAAATAATTTTTTGCGGTAATAGGCCTGCTGCTCTTCGTCGTCGCGATAAAGTCCGAAAAACCCCAGGCGCAGTACTAACAGGTATAAGGCGGCCAGTTGCCGCTCAAGGTCGTCATAGTTACCGTCACTGAGCAATTCGTCCATATGCTGATATAACACCGCACCGGCAGAGCAGCTTTGATAATACTGGTGCTCCAGCAGCACCTGGTGCCAATGCGCCTTACCCGGCCAGTCCAGATCCATGATCAATAGCTCGTCCGCCAGTGACACCATGGCAAAACAGGCCTTGTCCAACATATACAATTCCCGGTCCGTTAAACTATAGCGATATTCCAGCTGTTTTCTGTCGAGCCACTGTCCCAGCAGCAAACTGATGGCTGAGGCAGTTTCACTGTCGCTGGGCAGGTTATCCAGCTTTAAAATTGCCATCACCTCGTTATTGAGCTGGCCTTCACGGATCCAGATTTTTATCGTCGCTATTTGCTGGTAAAACTGGCTCATCAGGGCCACCAGATTAATTGCTTCAGCTTTCATGACTCAGCCTTTCCTTGTTGGTTGCTATGCTTCATGGGGCAAATGCAATACGATACGTTTAGGTTGAAAATCTTTTAATTTACCGCTGGTACAGGTTAATACCAGGGTCTGGCCCACCTTGATATAATCCTTATTCTTCTTGATGTAGAAAAGCCCATGGCCGCTGGCGGCAGTAACGCCCGAGCTGTCTTCGGGGTCGGGGGATGCGGTTTCTGCTCCCAATACCCGTTTGGTTTTTAAATCGTTATGTAAGGTCGACGAGGCAATACGGCAGGCTTTAAGCCACTGCTCCTGCTCCGCCAGACTGGTATTTTCCCTGGGGATAAGCTCTATCAATAAATCACGGCCCGCCCAAGCCTTGTCATACGTCAGGGTGAAGAAGCCGTCACGGGTTTCGTCAAAGGCGATGCTGGTGTACTTGAGGTTAACCCGGTTGACCTGCTCGCCGATATAATCCAGGACAAAGGCAAGGCTGGGTAAAATATCTTTATGATCGTAACGGGGCAGTTTTGGCGGCATTCGGCCGGGATCAAGTATGCTGATCCCCCCTGCCATGCGTGCCAGTACCTGGTAGACTTCCCACGGAGAGCTGTTGTCGTTGTCACTGACCAGCTCAAGTTCCGCCAGGTTTTGCACCATAGCGCGGATCCAGACGCTGTGCTGTTCGGTAATACGGCTGCCCAGCTGCTGCTCGCCGTCTTCTGAAAACCCCGCCAGTTGCCGCGCCTTTTTCCTCAGGGACAGGGCCAGCGCCTGGCACTTGTGCTGCAGCGGTTTACGGGTCTGGATAAAATCGTTGAAGGTTAAAAAATTATCGCCGCCGATGCCAAAAACCGGCGGACAATAGTCGGTAACGGAAAATTGCCCGTCGTCCACCTGGCTTATTTCCAGCAAAGGCAGCGAGATATACTGCTCCTTCACCTTATTGACTGCCTGCAGGGACAAAATCGGCTGCAGGTATTGCAGCACCATTTCACCTTCACCGGTATTGTCATCTTTGACCGGCTGACCATCGCTGACATTAAAACGCTGGATGTCGGTACTTTCGCTGGCACTACCGGGCACACGAATCGGCACGGTCAGGTGGACTTTTACCGCTTTATTTTTTGCCAGCGCTTCGTTGTCGGCCAAATCAAGCTGCAGCGCCATGTCATGCTGCGCGTGGTAATCTATATATAAACCGTCCGGCATCACGGCTTTTAACTGCCGTATGTCTACCTTGCCTTCAAGCAGCTGGCCTTCATCCAGCGATAAAGCCATTATTCCCCAGCGGTACTGGGCGATGGACAGCATTTGCAGCTGCAGCTGGGCTTCCCAGTAAAGATGGTTTTGCTGAAAGTGCTGCGGCGATAACAGCATGCCTTCATGCCAGCAGATCGATTGTGGGGTGCGCGCTTTATTGTTCATGGGTTCAACTCTTTTAGCTGGTAGGCCGATTTGCCCAGGGTAATGAGCACTTCATCAAACAAGGTGAGATCTGCAATGACCTGGCCGCCGACATCAATGTAATTGGCAAACATCAGCACCTTAACCGCATCATCATAGCCATCGGGCAAGTCGATACTGTGCTTTGCCGTCAGCGGGACGATTTCAACATGGGCCAGGGTCATTTTTTTATCGTACTGCAGCAATAAACCGGCTTTATTGGCAAACCACTGGGGTCCTTTCAGGTTTTGCACGACAGGGGTAACCGTGTCGTCAAAAATAAAAACAAAGTCTATCGCCACCGGCACGGTATTGTTGCTGTCGGCGTCTGCTGTGATACTGATATCGGATATGGTGGTTTTATCATAGCTGTAAAACGGCACCACCTTGCTCAGTGCCTGATTGATGCTGTTACAGCCGCCAAGCAAAACCAGGCAAGCGCACAGCAATGCCGGATATAGCCATGTGCGGCGCAAAGAAAACGGCGGCAAGCCGTTTTGGCTAATGGTGAACCTGTCCTCAAAATTCATTGTTTTTTCCGTCTGCTTTTATTTTTTATATGGGTTTAAGGTCAATGCAAAAAGAACCTTTATCTGTCCGGCTAAGCTTTCTCTCAACCTGAACTTTATCTGAGCTCTTTATTTGAGCTTTAGTGCACCAGGTTGAGCATAAAGCTCACCCGTCTGTCGCCTAATGCCTTGGTGCTATCGTCATCGGCTTTTTCACTCGAGAGCCAGGAGCCGAACCCTAAGACATTGCTTACTTGTTTTTCCTGGCTTAATACCGCCGCGCAGCCAATACTGTGATCGCACACCAGAGTGATCTTGCAGTCACAGCGGATATCGCTGATCCACTGGACCAGACAGCGCAATTTGTCATGCTCTTCGCCGCCGGGCACCAGCTGATTTAACCTGTTAGCAGGCATAGGACCCAGCACCAGCTCAAACACCGCCTGTTGATCCCAGATATCCCGTCCCAGGGTGGCTTCTTCCCCGAGACGATGATTGGCCTGACCCAGCAAGGTATGATCGCTGCTTTCCACCCTTAACCAGCGCCCCTGGAAACATTTCATGTCCATCAGCGGCAGATTAAAGTTGATCGCAAATAACTTGGTCATGGTCGGCAAGGTCATGCGGGTATTGGCCAGATCTCCCGCCAGGCCGATTAAGGTATCGCTGCCCTGGTGATGCAGTTTCCTTTGCTGCTCGCTTAAGTGGCCGCTTAGCGATAATAAAAACCGTCCGCTTTCCGTTTTTTGCGCCGGGGCCCTGGCCAGGGTGTGATCGCTGCGGGCGCGGATCAAATACCTCAGCGCCTGGATACGGTTATTAAACAGATCGATAAAGTCCTGCATCGCCCCTTTGCCGTCGGTGATATCATCGTGCAGCATTTCGACAAAGGCTTCCGGCAAAGGCCCGCCGCAACCGGCGATGTTATAACGGCTACAAATGATTTGTGTTTTTGCCTGTTCGCCATTGCCATCTTTTGCCTGTCTGACTTCGCGGATCTCTCCCGGCGGGAAGTCCTGTGCACTGGAAGCATTGAAGTCGATATATTGATGGATCAGGTTAAGCAGATGTTCATCCGCCTCGCGCGCAGGCAACAGCAGCCGAACCAGCTGGTAAAAGGACCAGTCGGCGTCTATTTTGGTGTATAGATCGGCTACAGTATAACCTGTTCGCCAATGCGCGCTGGCCATTGCTTCCACACTCCTTCACGTTTATCGCTGATAAGTTGCAGCTGGACAAAATGATTTAAGCTGGTGTACAAACCAAAGAAATAACTTAATACCGCACCAAGCAACAAGGGGTTTGCGCCGTCAAAATAATCCTCATTGATGGCTAGCGATACCCGGGTACCGCGGCAGTGCCCGCGCCACATTTGCCTGCCGATGCGTTTTACCACGGCACTAGACTCCATGCCGGTTAAGCCGTCAAGCTGGCGGGCATGGGAAACGGCGTTGGGATCGCAATATAAACGCAGCAACTGGCGCAGCAGCTCAAGCCGGTTCTCCCCCTCCCCCAAGGCATTGAGGTTCAGCGACAGCTGGGATAACAACTTGATATTATTTTCCCCGTCCAGGCTGGCCCCTTTAAATTTACTCGGCATTTCTACGACATCGGCATTGAGCATAGGACCGGCTCCCACCAGCTGCAGTTTTTGCCCGACCCTGAGTGCTTCCGGCAAGCGGCGGTTATTGCACCAGCCTTTGACCACTAAGGTCTGGTCTATCGGCTGGCTTGGGGAAAAGTCGGCATCATAAATCGATAAAAAGGTATCGCAGCCGCGTTCACCCGGGGTCAACAGCTGGGTTAACCGGGTAATATAATACTGGTTGGCGGTGGGTTTGGTATTGGTGCCGAGCCAGGCACTGACGGTATTGCTTTTGCCGTCAAAAGCGATGCTGCGCACCTCAGAGATGCTGTGCACTTCCGATTGCAGGTAAAAACGCTCATCCGCCAACAGCCGGTATTCATGCTGGTTTTGTTTGAGCTGCACCGGTTTGAAGGAGCGGGCAAACAGGTTAATGGCGGGAAAGCAATTGACTTCAAAACTACTTTTATTTAATGAGATGGCATTGCTGGTTTCATCCAATAAAAACAGGATTTCAAAGCTTTCCACCGCACCGTTTAGTGCCTGCTTCTCAAGCAGCCGGGTCACTTCAAAAAAGTAAAACTTCTCGGGAAAAGTAAAATATTCCTGTAATAGGCGATAAGCCCTGTGACTGCCGGCATCATCAGGTAAAACATTTTCTTCCCGGCCAAATCCCAGCCACTCGATGGCGCTGTCGGCTTTATTGCCGGCATCATCGAGCAGCACCACCTTGTCGTTGACCCGCACCGCACAACCTACCAGGCGGTCGGCCAGCAGCCGGTAGAGCTGAATGCGCTGGCTGATATCGCCGATATAAAAACGCAGCTTGTCCAGCGGATATTGATGCAAGGCTTCGGTGCCGGTATTGGCAATTTGTACCGAGATCACCGACTGGACATCGGTGCGCTGGTCGAGAAAGGCAAAGTAGTTTTTCGGCAACACCTTGATTTCATCGACATCAAAGGGCCACATCGGCGTATGGTAGCAATTGATAAACTGGCAGTCGGTGCTCTCGCTCTGGCCGCCTTTGACCACACGGCTGGCCTTGCCGATAAACTGCCGGCCTTTTTCCAGGGTATAACCGTTGATAAAGTTGGCGCCGTCGTTTTCGACATTGGCCTTTAATACTGTCATACAGGGCAAAGAGCGGATCAGGTTGGGATAGAGGCTGTGCAACAACTGGTTGGGGATTTGATCTCTTTGTTTTTGCAGATCGCCGCGCAATTGTCCGGTCATATAAGCAAAGGATTGCAACAGCTGCTCGACATCGGCATCGGCAGAGCGGCCTGCGCTTAATTTGAGCTCGGCAGCCACTTCCGGGTAGGTATGACTAAAGTCTGCTACCGAAGTGCGCAAAAAGCGCATTTCCTCTTGAAAATACTCATATAAACTGGTCACTTGCACGTCCGTTTATTCATCTTAAACCTTACTCAAGGTTGGCAAAAACAAACTCTTGCTCGAATACTTCGTTTACAAGCTCTATCTTCAACCGGCACACCGTACGCATGCCCTGACTGAGCACGCTATAGACAGTCACCGCTTTTAACCTGGGTTCATGTCTTAACAGGGTTTGCTCCAGCCTGGCCTGGTACAGCTCCTGCTGCTCCTTATTACCCGCCGACTGATCCACGATTGCCGCCATGGCATGGGGATAAATACTGTCGGTGATCATATGACCGGAGTCGCTGCGTAAATCCAAAGCGGCATCAATATAACCGCCACTGTCCAGAAGCCGCGCGATATTGTTGGTCACCGACTGCTTTAAACTCATCGGCTGACCCGGTAGGGTCAGCTTTTCAAACAGTGACTTAGCCATCCGCCGCTCGCTCCCTCTTGCCTGGTGCCTGATGCCGGATCCCTGATAACTCAGTAAACAGGCAAATACTTACCGGCATTTTCTTAAGGCATAACATTACTGCGACAAAGCACCAATAGGACGGTTTTTGGCAATACTCCAGGCCGCCGCCGAGAAGCCCTTGTTGGCGACATTGGCCCCCTGCACCTGGTGGTGCCAGGCTATTTCGGTAAAGTTAAGCTTAAACTGCTCGGTCGGCATATCATTGGGGTGCGACTGGAACTGGATTTCGCTGATCATCGCCAGCCTCATTTCAAAACGCATAATGATATTGAGCTGATCCCCGGAATTACGTAACACGTAAATCGTGGTGGGATTGCCGGTATCCGTGTCCAGGGGCTTGGCCCGCAGGCAATAGTCATACATGCGCGGCGAGGTGACATCGACATATTTGACACAGGTAAAGTCCGAGATGATCGGCCGCCCGGAAGTACGGGAGCTGTTACTGACATCCGTGGTTACCTGCTGTTGTATGCCCTGGTTGATAGACACCAGCTCGATACAGTTTTTATGATCAAAGGTGCCGTTTGGATTCTCACCGTTATTAATGGCGTTCCAGTCGGGACCTTCCGCGCCGTCAATCAGTGATGCCCCTGTGGTACCCGCCAATGTGTCATCGGGTTTAGTAAAACCGCTGACACCAAATTGCAATAAAATTAAATCCATAATCGTTCTCTCTTAAAAAGCTTATCCGGGCCTAAGGCAATTCAGCTACCAAGCGGATGGAAGTGGTTAATTCTTCCAGCTGGAAGTGCGGCCTGAGGAAGACCACCGCCCGGTAACTGCCCGGTTTGCCCGGCACGTCGGTAACGTCTATACGCGAGTCCCGAAGCGGATAACTGGCTTTCATTTCCTGGGGCGCGGAGTCGTCCACCAGCACATAATTGCCTATCCAGTTATTGAGGTAGTCGGAGGCGTTTTCCTTGGTCTGGAAGCTGCCAATCTTATCGCGCATGATCACCTTGATATAATGGGCAAAACGCGAGGCGTTGAGCACATAAGGCAACATAGTCGAGATCCTGGCGTTGGCATTGGCGGCATCGGTATTGTATTTTTGCGGCAAACCTGTGGTCTGGCCGCCGAAAAACGCCGCCTTGTCACTGCCCTTGCAATGTAAAATCGCCATAAACCCTAAATCATTAAGCTCTTTTTCCCGCCGGTCGGTAATGGACACCTGGGTCGGACAGGTGAGCTTGACATCGCCTGCCGCGGTTTTAAAGGTATGGGTAGGTAAACCTTCCACCAAACCGCCGCCTTCTACGCCGCGGATCGCCGCCAGCCAGCCGTGCAGGGAAAAGGCATTGGTGATACGTTGTCCGAGAATATAGGCGGGATTGCCCCACAGGTATTTTTTCGCATCTGTGCCGTCAACATCTTCGACATAATCAAAGCCTTCCGCTGCCACGGTTTCCGGGCCGTAAGGCAGGCGCAGCAGCACTTTCGGCAAGGTTAAGGTAACATAGCGGGAGTCTTCGCTTTCACGGAAACTGCGCCATTTGATCAATTCGGCACTGTCGAAAATCTTGGTCAGATCCCTGGGCTGGGCCAGGCTGAAGAAGTCTTCCATATCAAACAGTTTTGAATAGGCGGAAGAAATAAAGGGAGCATGCGCCGAGGCGGCGACACCGGAGATTTTCTCCAGCAATTCCACATCAGCCGGGTGACGGCCAAATTCATAATCGCCCACCAAAAAGCTGAAGGGATCGCCGCCGTAAGTGCCAAACTCTTCTTCGTACACTTTCTTAAACAAGGAGCTTTGATCGAATTCCACCGCCTTTTGCAGATCTTTTAATAAGTCCTCTTTGGAGACATTAAACAATCTGAGTTTAAGGTGACTGCCGGTTTCGGTGTTCATTACCAAGAAATGTAATCCGCGCCAGGTTGCTTCCAGGCTCTGAAAGGCCGGATCATGCATCACCAGGTTGATTTGCCGGGTCAACTGGTTGTCGATCAGTGAGATGCGATCGCTCATGCGATCTGAGGCGATAGGCGCAGCATTTTCCCCGGCATCTTTTAATATCGATAAGGCAAACTCACCGATCAGCTCCAGGGCATAAGGTTTCTGGCTATCATCAAGCGCCATACGCCCTTCGGTGAGCATACGGGTGATAAGCTCGTTCGGCTCCACCGCAGACATGTCTTCTGCGCCTTCATAAACACCGATAAGTTCCGTTTGTTTGGCTTCATCGGCGAGGATTTCGTCGAGTATGCCATCTAAGGGATCATTACCGTCGAGTTTTGCCATAAAATCCCGGATACGACAGCGTGAGGCGTAAACGGTGCTGGTGATGGGAATTTGTTTGACCAGGCTCAGCGGACTGAAATCTTCGATACTGTGAAACAATAATTCCAGATTGGTGGTTGCGCCCTCTTCTCCTGAAATGGCATTGGCGACGGAATAGGCTAAACGGACTTGTGAGCCGGCCATCACATCGTCAAAGTTGTCACGGTCGATAAACACAAAAGCCCGTTCTTTGATCGGGGGTAACGCCTCTTTAGGCTTACCTGACAGATCTGCAAGAATACCGACGATCAAAGGCAACTCACGTTGCACTATGGCATCACCGATTTCAACATCATAGGTGATGTGTACCCTTGGCGATCTGACCCTGGATAATTTTTTCTGAATACTTTCCAAAATTAGCTCCAAATCACAATTTATTTATTGCCAATAACAAAAACACTTACTTGCTTTTTGTTAACCTGTAATACGTTTTGTTGTTGCGTTCTACTGAGCAGACATCACCCTGCATTGCTAAAATTTTCAGTGCGTTATCAACAGCGACCAGCGAATCTGCAAACTTCTGCTGTTTGACCCACCATTGCGTAATCCCCTTGATGGTATCCTCGCTTTGAGGATGCTCCTCCAGGTAATGCTTGATGAGCACAACAACATCTGTTTGATAATGGTAATTAATACTCATGTAGCTCTCTTAATAACTTCCCTGAGGCCCTAGTAGTGCATAAGGGGTGCCAGCAATCCCTTTTTAAACAAAATCAAACTATTTTATTGATATAAAAGATAAAATTTATCTTGTTTTGCTTAGCTACATCCAGAAGGTGCGGTTTTTATGGGGGAGAAAAGACCCTCTTGGGTTGATTACTACCCTTTAAGCGGGTACAGCCACTGACGGGTTAAAACAGAGAAAGTCACACGGGCAAAAACCCTGTCCATCAAGTAACGCCGGGAACAGATTACAGGAGAATAAAGTGAAAACTGAGTAACGATTGATCAGCTGCTAATCCAGCTGCAAACCCTGGCGGTTGATCTGATACTTTTTCACCAGTTTGCCAAAGGCCCGCCGCTCTTTACCGCACATGCTGGCGGCTTTGGTGACATTACCTTTAGTTTGGTGCAGTAATTTAGTGACAAAGCTTGCTTCAAAGTCTTCTATGGCTTTGCGTTTTGCTTCACAAAAATCCAGGCCGGTTTCTGACTCTACTTCGGCTTTTGCTTCGAGCTGGCCGGACTCACTTTTACCGCTGTCAGCAAAAGGATGCGCCTGAATTTGCTGACCGCTGGCTGTTGGCGGCAAGCTGTTATGATCTAAGTCTATAGTTACCGCTTCATCAATTACAGGCCCGCCGGCTAGCAGGTAATAGCGGTGAATGGTATTTTCCAGTTCGCGGATATTACCCGGCCAATGATATTCTTTAAGTTTGCTGGACAGGCGCTCGCAGATGCCGCTGCGACTCAGGCCGTATTCATCATTAAATTTATTGATAAAATAGGCAATCAGGACGTCCAAATCATCAAGACGCTCCCTGAGCGGCGGCATGCGCACACTGAGAATAAACAGCCTGAAATATAAATCCTGCCTGAATTCACCGGCGGCAATCTTTTCACACAAATCGCAGTTGGCGGCAGCAATAATCCTGACATTGGCTTTAATCACCTGGCTTGAGCCCACCGGGCGAAATTCCGACTCCTGCAACAACCTTAATAACGCGGTTTGGGATTTAAGCGATAAGCTGTCAATTTCATCGAAAAAAATAGAACCGCCATTGGCCGCCACCAGCAAACCTTCTTTATCGGTTTTGGCATCGGTAAAGGCGCCTTTTTTATAACCAAAGAGTTCACTGACAAATAGTTCATCGGAAAAAGTCGAGCAATTAAGGGCGATAAAAGGTTTGTCGGCAAAAATGCCGCTATAGTGCAGCCCCCTGGCAGCCAGCTCTTTACCCGTCCCTGTTTCCCCGGTGATCAGCACCGGAGCAGAGTATTGGGCATTGATCTTGATGAGATTTTTAACCTGGGTTATCGAGGCGGATTGTCCGATAATATTGTTATCTATGATACTAAACAAAGGCTTTTCCTCCCTGCTGTTTAATTCATCCATGCGTGCAATGCCACTCTTTTGGTTAACCTGAGCATCAGGCTAATGGGTTCAGATAACACAAGATATTAGATAAAGGGTAAAGCAAAAATAGCGCCAACGGTCATTAATTTCAGGCCACTAACCATTATAAATATAACAAAAAATAAATTTTCCGCCTGTTTGTTGTAGATTATTTAAAGATTTCATGTTAGGACCTTGTCTGTTTTAACTTGAACAAACTGATTCACCGCAGGCAGGACAGAAGATCGATATAGCTGTTGCCGCAGACAAAAGCTGTAAAATGACAGCCAGAAACTAAACGGCAAAGAATGACCCGGGTTAAATATCTCCCCGGTAAAATAACGGGTAAGCTGATCACCTTTACGGCTTTTCCCGGGTAAAAAAACACCCTTAACGGGTAATAAACTACCCCAGGTTATTTCCCTACTACTGCATCGCAGCAAAGTCACCGGCGGCAAAGCACGGATATTGGCCATAGTGCTTTAGGCTATGATTGTTCACGCTTCTTTAGTAAAAATCCCTGGTGTCCGGTGATCAGCACATTAGGAAAGAGTGAAAAGCGGGCAAAAATATCATCCTGCAATAGGTGATAGCTTATGGCATAAGTGTTCTATAGTTTTAATCACTGTTACCGTAGCCGTATTAATATACAAATCGATACAGTAAAAACCTGCTTATTTTTATTCATTAAAAGGAGCTGCATAAAACGGAACCTGAAATAAGCGTTTATTTAAGCCAAATGGACTTATTCGAAATTAACTTACCCAAGGTTTATTAAAATGCGTTTATACCTACTCACTATTTTATGTTTTTCTATTTATAGCCTGCCCCAACAAGTCAATGCCGCCTTAATCCTTCATTATGACTTTAACGGTGATATTACAGATAAGTCGGGTAATGCCCTAAACGCTAGTATCACTGGAAGCCCTAGCTTTGTTGCCGGAGAATTTGACCAGGCCATTTATATCAATAACCCGGCAGGACAAGTAAATGCCACAGAGTATATTTCCTTACCCAATCATGCCACTTTGCAGTCCCTTGAAATGTCTTCCTTTACTTGGGCGATAAAATACAAAACAGATGATGCCCCCCATACCAATGGCCGTATATTTGGCAATACCAATTCCTCGGCCACCGGCGGATTTGGCGGGGTTTACGATGATCACCTTAGGGATAACTCCTATGCTTTTGTTATTGGCACCAATGAAGCAAGGCATGCAGATCCTGAGTCAGAATCTCAGCCAAACGCCTTAACCACAGACGGTGAATATCACTGGGCTTTTATCACCGTTGACCGGGTTGAAAAGACGTTTAATTATTACGTCGACGAACACTTGATAGTTTCAAAATTATTTACGGATCTGGGCTCGGTCTCTTTTGATAATATCAGTGTCGGTCGGATCACCTCCCTGCCAACCTTTTCCGCCAGGTTAACCACGGTAGATGAAGTGCTCATCTACGATATGGCGCTGGATCAAGCGCAGGTAGCGCAAGTTAATGACCATAACTTTGCCCTGGTATCTGAGCCCAATATGCTTGTGTTGATGATGCTGGCTATTTTTACTCTGGCTATTAAATTGTCGCTACAGGCCTCATCAAAACTGAATTTAATAAGGTCTTAATTTTTTCACCGCCTCTTCATAAGCACGCTATTTATTCACCAGCTGCATTGCCGCAAAGTTATTAGCGGCAAAAGCACGGATATTGGCCATAGTGGTTTGGGCTATAACGGTTAACGCTTCTTTGGTAAAAAATCCCTGATGCCCGGTGATCAGTACATTGGGAAAGGTGAGCAAGCGGGCAAAAACATCATCCTGCAATAAGGTGTTGGATTTGTCCTCAAAAAATAAATCCGCTTCTTCTTCATAGACATCCAGACCGAGATAACCGATATGCCCGGACTTTAATCCGGAGATCGCAGCTTTAGTGTCAATCAGTGCGCCGCGGCCGGTATTGATCAGGGCTACGCCAGGTTTCATTTGGCTAATCGCCTGTTCGTTCACCAGATGAAAGGTATCCTGCTGCAGGGGGCAATGCAGGGAAATAATATCCGCTTGTTGCCAGAGTTGCTCCATGGCGACATAAGAGATCCCCAGCTTGATCAGTTCGCTATCTTGCACGGGATCACAGGCGATCACTTCACAGCCCAACCCTGTCATGATTCTGGCAAAAGTGCCGCCGATTTTTCCTGTGCCTATCACCGCGACTTTCTTTTTGTATAAATCAAAACCTAACAGGCCGTTTAAGCTATAGTCGTTTTCCCGCACCCGGTTAAAAGCGCGGTGAATATTTCGGTTCAGGGATAATAACAACGCCAGCGCATGCTCGGCTACGCTATGGGGAGAATAGGCCGGTACCCGGCACACGGTAATGCCTGCTTGTTGTGCCGCCTGTAGATCCAGGTTATTAAAGCCGGCACAGCGCAAGGCGATGAGCTTGACGCCGACCTCTTTTAAGACCTTGATGGTGGCCTCGCTGAGATCATCATTAACAAAACAGCACACCACTTCAAAGCCTTGTGCCGTCACGGCAGTATGTGCAGTCAACCGGGTCTCAAAAAAAGTCATGGTAAAACCGCTATCGCAGTAGTTCCCCAAATATTGCTGATCATAAGCTTTGCTGGAAAACACGGCTATTTTCATATGCTCCCCTTAATTACCGTTCGTTAAATGCCTCTGCTTTGCTATAAATTTAACATAAAATTCTTGCTCCGGCGGCGAACAAATCAGTTCTTTCACTGCCGGAGTCTTTACCTGCTTTAACGCTGACGCAAATAGGTATTAGCCTCAAGTCTAAAATCTGCCAGCGCATCATAGACCAAAGTTCTTGCCCGGTTAAGGGAGCCTAATGGCCTGAAACCCGGCGCACTGTGGCGGGGAGTAAAGGTCATGTTATCGCAGGCCAGCGGGGAAACAGCTGTCCCCGGTTCGAATTGGGAAATACTTACCGTGGCGACTTTTACTCTTTCAAGTTCATAAAATGCCATCTCATCCCAGGTTTTGTTATGGGTTTCTATCGCTTGCTTATCGGTTAAAAATAAAGGCCGGGAGATAACATTAAAATCATAACAAGCATTGCCGGCGGAAATGACCCGGCTTATATTTCGCTCAAGGCCGTTATCGGCGTTTGCTTCTTCTGCCGTTAACAGCGAAGGCTCGGGGTTAAATTCATCGCAGCTGACTGGAGACATTTCAAATTTAAAAACATTGTCGTTATACGCATAAGGAGCTACAGAAAAAAAGTCTTTATCTAAGAGAGATTCTATCTCACTGTCCTTGTTCAAATCGTTAACCCGTTTCAGGGCCAGCAGCACCTGGGGCACATCCAAGATGGATAAGCCGCCATCACGGATACATTGCCCGAGGGCTACAACTTGCTGTTCAAAGTCGGCAATGGCGCCTAATAATGAACCATCACTTTCCCCTTCTGGAATAATGCCGATGCAATTAGCTACCCGGGCTACCTTCACCAGGTTCACAAACTGCTCGGCATTATCTGTGGGAATTGTGGGGGCAGTGATCATTAAAAAATCATGCTCTTGCCCCTGCTCTGGCAGTAACACTTTCAATGCGCCGCCACGGATATCTTTGTCGGCATCGCTCTGTGGGCTTGCCGAGGCATTGGAATACCTGACGATTGCCTGATGACGGCCAGTGCTGCCTAAAAAGCTTTCTTTCGGAAAAAAATCATTCTCCAGAACTTCAAAAGCTGCGTTGACGCACATATGCCCCTTGGGGTGGGCATCGCGTAAAATACGGTAGTCCTGGTGACCGCCGGTAACTTCATCCGCCAGGTTTGTCGCCAGTACCGGGCTGTTTTCAACCACATAAGTACCCAGCATTAAATGTCCGAGCTGGTCGATACCATCGCGAATGACCTCAAGTTCATGCTGTTTGCTATTATTTATCCAGCTTTCCCCGAGATCTTCACGTATGCTGAGATCGTTTTCATCGATACTATCAATCTTATCCTGCAAGAAGTGAGTATCCAGTTCCTGTCGCAGTGCCTGCTCAAGTACCTGGTCATTGGCATAACTTGGCGGGGCCAACAGCATAGTTGCCAGGCCGATTAAGGGTAAAAATTTCATATACAATCCTTTGTCTGAGCATCTTGCTCTATTTCCAAACATCCGGGTTTATTGACCGGTTGTATCAGCCAATCAACTGATACGACCAGTTAAATTATCTTAAGAGCAAGTCGCAGTGAAAGCAAGCAGCAAAGCTGTTTAGGCCGGTTAAGATGCCAGGTTGATGGTCAGCATTGCCGACTGTTGCGGTAAGTAGGCAGGTGCCGTCAAGCGCTTGCCGGTATTGTTACCAGTGAATGCCTGCTTATTGTTAAGTTCATGTTCCAGGTGGTTAAACAGTTTATTCAGCTTTTGATTACCACGGTTATGTTGTACGGCATCCAGGATAAAGCGCAATTGCCTGTTAAAAGTCTTTAACAGCTGCTTTTGCCCGTCTGTCATCACCGCTTGCAGCAGAAACTGTCTTTGTTCATACCAGCATTTAAGTTCTTGGTTAATACAAATGGCATCTCCTGTCTGCTTTTGTCTGTATAACCCTTTGATATAGTAATTAATTTCTATCAGTTTCTCTTTATCAGCGGCACTGAGTGTTAAGCTTGTCCGGGCAAAAAGCGCATCAGCCTGATCCAAAATAGCATTCACCAAAGCCAGGGCTTCATCTGTAATACCTGCAAGTGTCAGATAGTTTTTACGCTTTAAATCGCTTTGCTGGACGATTCGCTGAGCTGGTTTGGATATCGGTGTTATTTTTCTCAATGTATTCATCATATGGCTTCACCCGGGGACATCCCCTACTTCGTGGTTTGTGGGAGAAAATTTAACAAAAGTGAAAAGTGCTAAACAGCTGAGAAATGCATCGCTTTGTATCCGAATGTAGCACAAGCAATTGAAGGAAAAGTTGTTTTTTTAACGGATCCCGGCCTGATTATTAAGCGGCACCAGCCAAATTCGCGGCTTACACCAAGATAGGCGAAAAATTCCTTCTTTCTTAGCCCTCTACAAAAGCATAACATTACTCAAACAAAACTCGGCCTGTGCTCTTATAAAATCAACACAGGTTTATGTATTTTGGGAGCAGATTCAAATGAAACGGCATTTTAGCCTAGCCCTCGCACTTACCCTTATCGTGCAGCTTAGCGCCTGTGGCGGTGGTGGCGATAGCACGGACACGAATAACGGCAACAGCACCCCGGTGGTAAATCCGGATACGGGTAACTCAGGTAATGGTGGCTCGAATTCAGGGGGTGAAACAGGTAATAACGGCAATGGAGGAGCAACGGGCACAGATCCGGTACTGACAGATTCCGGCCAGATAAGCCGCTTCCTGACCCAGGCCAGCTTCGGACCGACCGACGAGAGTATTTCAGCCATGCAGGGGGTCAGTGTCTCAAGTTGGCTAAAAAATGAATTTGAAAAGCCGCCAAGCCTGCATTCTCCTCTGATTGAACAATACCGGGAAGTCGGCTTGCTCGAACATGTTGCCGGTATGGCATTTTGGAAAAATGCCCTGGTGGCGGACGATCAGTTGCGCCAGCGCATGGCTTTTGCCCTGTCACAGATTCTGGTGGTGTCAGATTTTGGCGAAAACCTGCTGTTTGATGTCCCCCAGTCCATAGGTTATTACCAGGATTTGCTGACCCGCCATGCTTTCGGTAATTACCGGGAGTTACTCGAAGCGGTCACCTATTCCCCCGCCATGGGGTTTTATCTGACTTATATGGGCAGTGAAAAAGGCGATCCCGACACCGGACGAATGCCTGATGAAAACTATGCCCGGGAGATACTCCAGTTATTTACCATAGGCCTGGTTGAATTAAATATGGACGGCACTGTTAAAGTGGACGACCGGGGCCAGGCGATCGAAACCTATAACAATGCCGATATTACCGGGCTGGCAAGAGTCTTTACCGGCTTAAATTTATATGAAGGTCTCGATGATAACGGCGAAGAATTAACGGAGTCGCTAAGGGTTGCCATGCCGATGCAAGCCTTTGAAGACTCCCATTCGAGTTTAGAAAAAACCTTCCTCGGCCAAACCATTGCCGCCAATACCCCGGCTGAGGAAAGCATCAGCCAGGCATTGGATATTATTTTTGCCCACCCTAACCTTGCGCCTTTCATCAGCCGTCAGCTGATCCAGCGTTTCGTCACCAGCAACCCCGGCCCGGCGTATATTGAACGGGTGGCCAATGCTTTTGAAAATGGCGTATACCGCTTTAAAGACGGCACCAGTGTCGGTACAGAAATCAGGGGAGATCTAAAAGCAACCCTGGCGGCGGTACTGGCCGATGATGCCGCCAGAGAAACCTCTGCCGAACAGGGCTTTGGCAAAGTCAAAGAGCCGGTGTTAAGGTTTAGCCAATGGGCGCGGGCCTTTGCCGGTGATAGCATCAGCCCTGAATATATGTTTGAGTTATGGGATACCAGCGCAGCCAGCAGTTTAGGCCAGCATGCCTACCGCTCTCCTTCGGTGTTTAACTTTTATCGCCCGGGTTATATTAAACCGGCAAGTTTAACCGGCGCCGCGGGTATGACCATGCCCGAGCTGCAAATTATCAACGCCACGACTTTACCCGGTTATATCAACTTTATCAGCTTCTTCATTCAGGGGGATATGGACAGTGAAGAATACAGCCAGGAATATGCGGAATTTGTCGAAGTCGATAATATCAATTTAGATCCCGGACCAGCTACCAGCAGTTTTGCTGCCGACTATAGCGATGAAATCGCTTTGGCTGATAATGCCGCAACCTTAGTGGCCCATCTTAATACGCTACTGGCCGCAGGCAGCTTATCAACAAGCTCAAGCGAGCGCATTATCACAGCCATTAACGCCATCGACGCCGAAGATAAAGCCCAGCGGGTAGAAACCGCCATATTAATGATCATGACCAGCCCTGAATTTCTGGTACAAGGCTAACGGGCGTATGCCGTAAAGGAACAATCACCATGAAAATGAATCGCAGACAATTTTTGAAAAATTCCACCGCTCTGGCTACCGCCACCGGCCTTGGCAGCTTAACAGCGGTCAGCTCTGCCCTGAGCAGTTTCAGTGCCCTGGCCGCCACGGGAGATGACTATAAAGCGCTGGTATGCGTCTTTCTCCACGGCGGTATGGACAATCATGATACCGTTTTACCTTATGATCAAAGCTCTTATAACCGTTATGCGCAAATTCGCCGGTCGCTGGTCAGTCAATACCAGGGGCAAAGGGACAGAAATAATCTCTTGCCCCTGAATCCTGATAATGCTGCCAGTTTCGGCGGCCGCGCTTTTGCTTTGCCGCCGCAAATGCCGGGGATCAGCAATTTATTTGCTCAGGGCAATGCCGCCATCATAGGCAATGTCGGGCCATTGATCACCCCGGCGACACAAGCTGAATTTGAACAGGAGTCGGTAGCCTTACCCAGCCGGTTATTTTCCCATAACGACCAGCAAGCCACCTGGCTGTCCAGCTCCCCCGAAGGGGCGGTTTATGGCTGGGGCGGCGCTTTTGCCGATGCCGCCATCAGCGCCGGTCAAAACAGCAGCCGGGAATTTAGTGTCATCACCAGCGGCGGCAATGACCTGTTCCTTACCGGAGAGCATGCCATTCCCTACCAGATAAATGCCGGTGAAGCACAGGAAATCAACGCTTTAGGGGATGTTGACGATAACGAAGCGCTGGCACAGCTATTGGCCTCGCATTTTGCAGCAACAGACTTTAGCAGCAGCAATTTAGCCCAGCAGGATATTGCCGCCGCCCTGGCAAAATCCAGCGCCACCAATAACAGCTATAACCGGGCACTTGCCGGGATCGCTCCTTTAACCACCTCCTTCCCGCAAAGTCACCTTGCCAGGCAGTTACAAGGGGTTGCCCGTACCATTGGTGCCAAAGAGGCCTTAGGGGTAAAACGCCAGGTCTTTATCGTCGGCATGGGCGGTTTTGATACCCACTCAGAGCAGGCAAAAAGCTTACCCGAACTGCATGCGGCGTTAGATGGCGCCATTACGGCATTTTATACCGGCATGCAGGAGCTTGGCCTCGGGGATAAGGTTACCTTGTTTACCGCCTCTGATTTCGGCCGAACCCTGGCGGTTAACGATGACGGTACCGACCACGGTTGGGGCGGACATCACTTTGTCATCGGCGATGCGGTCAATGGCCGCAATATTTACGGCAATATGCCACCGATGTCCTTTGGCCATGCTCAGGATGCCGGCAGCGGCCGTTTGATTCCCACAACCTCGGTAGAACAAATGGCAGAGCCCCTGGGTCGCTGGTTTGGCCTCACCGAACAGCAACTGGCACAGGCATTGCCGAACCTGAATAATTTCTCTTCCCGGCTGAATTTTATTTAACCCGCCTTTTACTCGGCAGCTTTTTAAGGCGGATGCATTACCCTTTTCCGGGCAGGCATCCGCCTTCTTGCCTTGCTAAAGCAAAGTCACTAACAGCAATTATTCATTTTCCGTGGCATAAGCCCTTTGTACCGCAGGACGCACCCGGATCCTTTCATAAAAGGCGCTCAGGTTCTCGTAACTTGACAGCGGACAACTCAGGGCGTCGGTCCAGCCAAGCATGGCAAAGAGATAAAAATCGATAAAACTGACCTGCTCCCCCAAGAGGTAACTTCTGCTGGCAAGATGTTTATCAATAAAAATAAACATTTCCTGAATTTCCTCATCCGCCACTTCATAGACTTCATCGGCCGCCAGTTCAGACTTGACATAAGCGCCGGGGGCAAATGCCCGGCAATAACTGCGGTGCAACCCGGCAGAGAGTATGTTCATCCACTGGTAAAATTCACCGCGGGCCTTGCCGGTTTCCGGCCTGAGACTGGATTTTGGAAAATGATCGGCTAAATAGTTAAGAATCGCCACCCCTTCGGTAAGGATCAAATCATCGTCAATCAACACAGGCACGGTCGCCAGAGGATTGACCTCCAGTAATTCAGGACTGACTTCTTCGCCGATATTTACCCTCAAAGGAGCAAAGTCGGCATTAAGCTCTTCTAATGAAATATGAACAGCCAGCGAACAGGCATCCGGCGCATAATATAATTTATACATAATATATCCCTTAAAATGTCGTTAAAGGCAGCAAGCCTTGTTGATGCTTGCTGCGGTGGAAAGTTAATCTGCTAGTGATTGGCAACCAGCTCGGTTTCAGCGCGGTTATTTTCAGAGACAAAATCGAGAATATTAAACTCGGTATTGGCTTCTACCCGCTCAAAAGTATCCCTTGGCATCCGGGTATCGGAAATTCTGAACTGGGCCACCTTTTCATTGTTGGGCATCATTTGCGGATCATTGAGATAACCGCCTACTTCCGGTGTTCCCGGGGCCAGACAACCAAGCAAGGGCATCACCTGATCCTGCAACTCTCTCGTTTCGCGCGTGGTCATCATCACCGCACTTTCCGGCGCAACAAAGGCCAAAGTGGCGATCACACGCACTAAAGCATCATCCTGAACCAGTTTCTTATTCGAGGTGCCAAGGGCCGGGTTTAATCTCGGCAGCGAGAAAAACACGGTTTTTGCCGTGGTGCTCATCAGATACTTGGCATGGGCGATCAGCCCGGCAACTTCCTCGCCGACATCCTTGTTAACCCCAAGCAAGGAACCTATCTGGTGGGAAACAAAGCCCATTTTCGACCAGGAGTCATGAGAGTCGATGCGGTTTTTAAAATTTGCCTTAAAGGCATCTCCTTCCTGGGCCATAAACCGGGTATACATGGTTTCGTTATAAGTTTCCTGATTGACGCACATCGCCACCCTGTGCCTGTCTTCGGGTTTGATAAAGTCGGCAATGATTTCCATATACTCCGGCTGCAGGCTGCCGATATTCATATAAACGGTTTTAAAACCGAAATCCAGGGCGCGGCGCAGTGCATAGCCGACAATAAAAGCATTGGCGCTGCGGGCAAAACCGTCGTTATATTCACCGGTTAAAAAAGCCACCCCGCGCATATGTTGCTGCTCGTACAGGAATTTCAGCTGCTCATCTATCATCGAAGGGGTGGAAAACTGGCGCACCAGGCTGTCATTATTCTTGCGCATGCCGCACATCTTACATTCGCCGTCACAGTGATTGGTCAGATAAATAGGCACAAAACCTATGATATTGTTTTTACGGTAAGCTTTTTTCCTGCGCTTCCCCGCCTCGATTAATGCTTCGGTGCTGATATCGGCATTATTGTAAATTGACAGTGCGGTTGCCGCCGCAATATCCGGGTCTTTGATGATTTCCGTGGTGGACAGATCGATTTGATCAATATCTGCGGCAAGGGTTTTCACTTTTTCATAGTTCAAGACATCTGTATAGAACGACATTCCTTTCTCCTTTGTTCCATATAACTCTACCGACAGCTAATGAAATGAAAGCTCATTTCAACAATAGAAAGCTTTTCGCCCTTTCGGGCAACATCAGTTTAAGAGCACACACTCCGTGTTCTTTTCTTACCCGGCTTTTGTATGCCTTTGCGTCTTTGCGCGCAACATATAAACAGCGAGAGGGCAATAAACGAGCACAACACTTGATCGAGGTCAATAAATGGTCAACCAGTTAGCAGGCGTTTAGCAGAAAGAACACAGTAAGACTTAAGGCAATGGGCTAACCAAGACTGCCGAGACTGGCCAATAAACGCTGCAGCTCCTGCTCAAGTTGTACCAGGGCATCTTCTGCTATTTCTACCGGCTGTTGTGCCAGGCCTTTATCGATATCGGCGGCCAGGCGGGATATCGTCAGTGCGCCGATATTACCGGCAACCCCTTTGAGGTTATGACTGATGGCTTTTGCTTTGTCATAGTCATGGTTTTTGATGGCGCCTTTGAGCTCCGGACTGATATGGCAAAACTTTTTGGCAAATTGCACCACCAGTTTTTCCAGCAAAGGACGTTTGCCAAGACAACTTCTTAATCCTGCCTGTAAATCTATGCCCTGGACCTGGCGCTGATTGATGGTTAACACGGTTTCGCTCTCCCGGGTATTTTGCTGCTGGTGCTTTTGCTTGTCATGGTTCGGCCCCAACCACTTGGCCAGTACCGCATAAAAGTCTTGTGCATCCAGGGGTTTGGTCAGATAATCACTCATGCCTATGCTCAAACCGACTTCCCTGTCACCCACCATGGCACTTGCGGTCAAGGCAATAATAGGCAGCTGCTGCCAATCGGGGTTTTTACGGATAATTTTGGTGGCTGTGACACCGTCCATTACCGGCATCTGGATATCCATCAGCACCAGATCATAGGCATGCTGCTCTAAGGCAGCAATTGCCGCTTTACCGTCTGCGACCGCGGTTAGTTTTATACCGCTGTCCGCCAATAATTCCATAACGATTTCCCGGTTGATGTCATTATCTTCTGCCAGCAGTACCTGTTTACCCTGCCAGGCTGGTGATACAGGTTGCGGTGTTGCCTGCGGCTTATCAACAGGATCATGCTCGCCGCACACCGCCCGGTATAACCGGGAATAATAAATCGGCTTTTTCAGGTAATATCCGGTATAACTTGCCAATTGCTCCGGCATAGCCTGGCCTGAGGTCAATAAATAAACCGGTATTTTTTTATCCCCCGTGGCCAGGTAGTCACACCGTTGACCGAGTCGCTCGATAAAGTCGATCACAGCCGCCGGGGTCAGCACAGGGTCGAAGGAATTGTCAATCAGGATCAGCTCGATATCCTGGAGCTTATCCGCTAAACCGTGGACGGAATTTGCACAGCTTACAGGTATGTCGAACACCGCTAAGGTATTTGCCATACTGGTGATGGTTTTCTTATCCGTACCGATCAGCAGCACCTGCGGCACCCAGCACTGCTGCGGCAGTGCCGGCGCGGGGGCAAGCGCCATGGGGATATTGACGGTCACGCTTGTACCGACATTTTCCTCACTACTGAGCAGCAACTCACCTCCCATCAAAGACGCCAGCTCTTTACAGATCACCAGGCCAAGACCCGAGCCGCCAAAACGGCGGGTAATAGAGACATCTGCCTGGCTAAAGGAATGAAACAAGTTTTTTTGTGCCGCTTTGCTGATGCCGATACCGGTATCTTGCACGGTAATTGCCAGCGTCACCATATCCTGTTTGCCCGATACCGCTTTAAAAGTCACACTCACATAACCCTGGCTGGTAAATTTAATGCCGTTGCTGACCAGGTTTAACAGGATCTGTCCCAGGCGCAGCATATCGCCGGTATAATAAAGCGGCAGCGGCGGCTGTAAGTCAAACAGTAACTGTATTTGCTTATCCCTGGCCTTAGGACCCGCTAACATCGCCAGTTGCGATAACAGACCGTCGATGGCAAAAGACTTGCTCTCAAGATCGAGTTTGCCCGCTTCTATTTTGGAAAAATCCAGAATGTCATTGATAATTTGCAATAAAAAATTAGCCGAGCTATGGACCTTAGTCAGGTAATTGTGTTGTTTGGCGTTTACTTGCGTTTGCAGGCAAAGCTTCGACATGTTGATAATGGCATTAAGGGGGGTTCGGATTTCATGGCTCATATTGGCCAAAAAAGCACTTTTTGAGCGGTTGGCCGCCTCGGCATTATAGATAGTCTCCTGCAATTGCTGATTAGCCCGGTACAACTCTTCGCTGCTTTGTGCCACCGACTTTTTCAAGCCCCGGTTAAGATTAAGCACAGTCGCCACCACCAAAAGGGTAAGCACGACAAAGAAAATCGCGGTCCGCAGATAAAATGTCTCCCGGGGGGCCTGCTTAAAATAATCCAGATAATGAAATCCACTTAAATCCCCCGATTCTGGCGCCAGGCCTTTTTCCTGGTAGATTTTCGAGATCTGGGTAAAGCGCCCCATATTGATATTGCCAAGCTCAGTTAATAACGGCCTGATCACCCGCCGGGTGGCCTGGGCTTCGTATGTCAGCGCAGCCCGGCTTTTTTGGCTGTGATAATCCGTTATCAACCAGTCGATCACCTGCTGTGGGTTTTCCAGGGCATATTGCCAGCCGCGGATGCTGGCTTTTCTGAAGGCTAGTACCAGCTCGGGATCCCGTTTAAGCAAGCTTTGCGAGGTAAACAGCAGATCGCCGTAAAAGTCGATACCGTAATTGATGGGATTGGCGATGTTCACCTCTATGCCTTTTTGTTTATAGAGGAAAGGCTGATCCGTGATATAGGCGGAGATAACATCGGTATCTCCTTTGATCAGCGCCATATCATCAAAACTATGGGGCAAATACTGGTAATCGCCGGGCTTTAGCCCGACTTCATAGAATAAGGCGGCGATCATGGCATCATTGACCCCTTTTTGATACATGATGCGTTTGCCGACAAAATCCAGCGGCGACACCATTTGCTGCTCGGCCAGGCTGATCAGCACCATAGGGGAGTTTTGAAAAATACAGGCCAGTACCACCACAGGTTCGCCATTGAGTTTATGCAGGGCTAAACTCGAGTCCGAGATGCCAAAATGCGCACTGCCGGCCAGCACCTCTGCCACGGGACTTGAATTAATATCCCGGGGTAAGATGGTGACCCGCATTCCTGCTTCGCGATAATAGCCCATCTTTTGCGCGGCATAATATCCGGCAAACTGAAACTGGTGAAACCACTTTAGCCTCAGGACGACTTCCCTGCTTTGGATCTGCTGGGCCTGTAAAAGCATAGGCGATACACACAGCGCACCAAGAAATAAGGCACGAAAAAATGTGGCTAACTGGCTAAACATATTTTCTCTGGGGGCAGGCTTGGAGACATCAAGCGTAAACGTTTGCTAGCAGGTGTTGTTATACAGTATAGAAGAATGTCGGATCTGGGCTTAATGACCAAGTCAGGCGCTTGTCTGGCGAACAGGTCAACGGCAATATTTTCTTGGCTCTGTAATAGCGCTGACGGGAAAGGCATATCCCCGCCTTGCGCACATAAACAAACATTTTCCCCGGCTGACATTTTTACCGCCACCGGGAATATCGGGGGCAACTGGATGATCGTTGCTAAGTACCATCGCCGAAGGCCCCCTTACAACCCGGACTAAAAATTATATTTAGTGGTATAAATAAAACCATTTTGGTAGGTATTGGCACCAAGTTTATCCTTGGCATAGCGGTACTGGATGCCAAAAGATAACTGGTCGCTATAGTGATACCACACAGAGGCGGCGCCATTTAACCCGGTTTTGTCGCCGTTAATATCGGCATATTCGTCGGCGCGCAATAACTCGATTTCATTCCAGTTGAAAAAGGTCAATTTATGATCATTGATAAAGGTGGTGTAACCTAAAGCCCAGCCGGTCATGACACCGTTAAAGCCGGCACCTATATCGCTATTATGAACATAATGTGCCCCTAAAAACGGCCGCATCCAAAAGCCGCTGTCGGTATTTAGTTCATAACTGAGTCCGGCGATCAGGTTTTGCTCATAGCCACCGGCAGAATCGCTGAAATTAAAAATATCTCCGTACCAGTTCCAGTTGGAGTCAGAAATATTGATATTCACTGTGGTTTTAGCCTCGATGCGAAATTGATCCGCCCCGTGCTGGCCTGCCTGATCTGCTTTAAAATCCCCCTTAGCCGGGTTTTGCAGATAAAGAAACCCATAGACATCTCCCCAGTCGTATCCGCCACCGGCTTCAGCGCCGACATAACTGAAACTTTTTTTGCCGGAGCGCTCCTGTGTGCCCTGGCTCCAGTCCCAGTAATTGACCGAGACATTCACAAAGCCGCTATCCTGCTCGGCAAAAGCAGGAGTAGCGTTAAAGAGCAGCCCGGTAACCAATAGCTTGCTGATGATTTGGACTGTGTTGGTTTTAATTGCTTTTTTCGTTGTATTTTTAATCATTTGGTACATAGGAAAGTTCCTTTTAAAATTAATTGATAAATTTTGTCTGCTGAAAACGTTAAAGCTGAGTGAAGCTGGGCCGACGCTTTTCAATAAACGCTGCCATGCCCTCTTGCTGATCTTCACTGGCGAACAGGGAATGAAAAACCCGGCGCTCGAACAAGAGTCCCTGCGTTAGCGGCAATTCCATCGACTGCTCTATCGCCTCTTTTGCCAAAGCCACACTTAAGCGCCCTTTCTCGCTGATGCTTTGCGCCGCAAATAAGGCTTCTTCCAACAGGCTTTCATCGGTAAACACCCGGGCCACCAGGCCTGACTGCTCTGCTTCACTGGCCGGCATATAACGCCCGGTTAAGATCAAATCCATGGCTTTCGCTTTGCCTATGCTGTGGGTCAGCCTTTGCGTGCCGCCGATACCGGGGATAACCCCGAGGTTAATTTCCGGCTGTGCAAACACCGCACTTTCCCCGGCATAAATCAGATCGCACATCATGGCCAGCTCACAGCCCCCTCCCAGGGCATAACCGCAAACCGCAGCTATCTTCGGGGTTTTGATGGCAGTGAACTGCTCCCAGGGACTGAAATAATCTTCAGCTATCATTTGCTGGCAGGATTTACTTTGCATTTCCTTGATATCGGCACCGGCGCAAAAGACCCGGCTATTGCCTGTGATCACGAAGCAGCCGATATCTTCCCTGGCTTCAAGCTGCTGCATTTTTTCGATCAACTCCTGCATTAATGCGCTGTTTAAAGCATTAAGGGCCTGATCGCGATTGAGGGTGAGCAAGGCGACCTTACCGGTGATTTCCACCCGGACATTGGCACTTGCCTCTAAGGCTTCATTTTTGGTGCTTTCGCTGCTTTTTACATTGATGTTATTCATAATAAGTTCCTTTAATTATTGATTGATAAGGCATTACCGCCTTAACACTGACTGTTGGGCTCACGAGTCCCAGATAGCGCCGTAAGCGGGAATGCCGCGGCTTTCCATGCCATAAACCACTTCATTGGTGAGTGCCTGATTGGAGATACAGATCACCGCCTCGGCATTAAATTGCCGGTAGGCGCGATAAGCCAGGGCCACCATATCCGGCTTACCTTTTTCTTTGGTATTCCAGATCACGGCATCGGGCTGTACCGACATAATTTCATCGACCAGTTCATCACCGTAGGTTTTACGCGGATCACGGGTTGCCCATACCAGTAAGGCAGGCACCTTGGCAGCTAATAAATGCGGCAAACAAGGACCGATACCACTGCCGGTGGCAATATAAACAACGCGTTTAAATAACACCTCGATATTGGCGACCCCGGCGGTTGGTATGCCCCGCACCCAAAGGTGTGAAGGCATATCGTCGATAAGTTCACCGGTCCAGTCACCGGCACGTGAAATAGTCAGCCTGAATCCGGGTTCATTCGGGCTCGGCACATTGGCGAACGAATGCCACTGGGTTAAGGGGCTGCGGCTGATTGCGGTCGATGAACCGGCAAAGGGTGTTACCCCATAATCAAACTTGGCCAATACCACGTGGGAAGATGGCCGGGAGATCGACACAGGCACTTTTTTTAGCCTGAGCCAGGGCAAGATTATGCTGATGGTGACCAGGCAAAGCAGGTAGAATGCCGGGCTTTGCAATACCGGGGCTAGCTCACCACTTGGCGGAACAACAGACAACCAGGTATGCAACCAGAAACCCGCTAACACGCTCCAACCGCCAAACCTGTGGACGATTTCAAACAGGTTGTGATAATCGCGGCGTATGGCAGGCAAGGCACAAAGTGCTATCAGCACTAAAGCCGCTGACAATGCCGTCGACAGCGCCAGTAAAAAGTCCGGCACCAGGTTTATGCCCTGCAACGAATAAAACCAGAGCGAGGCGTTATAAATGAAAAACCAGGCGGTAGCGAAGGTCGCACAGCCACTGTGCAAACCACCAAAATGGTAGACCTTGGCTAAGTGCCAGCGAATGCTCAGCGGCCAGCTGGTAGGGGCACGCGTAGCGAGCCAAAACAAGGCATTGATCACATATTGCTGGCGGATCAAAATCGCCACCGTCAGGTTTATCAGCATCAGCTCGCTGATGGTTTCCAGGGCAAAACCATTTTCATGCCACCAGTGCTCGGTAAATACGCCGTTAAATAAAAAGTAGAGATTAACGGCGCTCACCAGTAAAAATAAACGCTGGTAATGGGCCAGAAACGGATATTTCAAAAACCGCTTTACCAGGGACTGCTGCTCCGGCAGCGCCAATGCCATTGAGTTATTCATAACTGACCTCCGCCGGGGAAACCCCTTGTGCCTGCAAAGGCTCATTTGGTTCGGGCTTGTTGGCCAGATAACCGGCCAGTAAAGCGCGTTTATCCACCTTTCCCCTCGGGGTCATTGGCAGCTCAGCCAGGGGCATGATAGTCTTGGGAACCGCGTAATAAGGCAGGCCCTGCTCAGCGGCTTGTTGTAGCTCATCCATATTAAGCTCTGCCGGGGTGACAAAGGCGATCAGGCTTTCCTTATCCAGCTTTAACGTGACCGCCTGGCGACAACCCACCACTTTTTCCAGGCAGGCCGAAACCGAGTCTAGCTCTACCCGAAAACCTTTGATCTTCACCTGATCATCAATGCGTCCCAGGTGCTCGAGCTCGCCGTCGGCATTCCAACGTCCGAGATCGCCGGTCCTGAACATCATGGCGCCGTTGCCGCGAAAGGGGTCACTTTTATATCTCTGTCCGGTCAGGACATCATTGCCCAGATACCCCTGGGTCACGCACTCTCCCCCGGCCCACATCACACCGGTTTCCCCGATCCGGCACGGCTGCTCATTTTCATCGAGCACATAGACGGTATTATTGGGGGTCGGACTGCCGATGGTTAACGACTTAAGCCCCTCCTGGTAATCTTGCATGGTATTGACAATAGTGGTTTCGGTCGGGCCGCAGGAGTTATAAAAGCGGCAATAGCTGGACCATAAATCCGCCAGGGGTTTAGGGCATGGCTCCCCCGCCACCGCCACGCATTTAATCTTGCTAAAATCGCCAGGGTTAAGCGCGGATAAGATCGACGGGGTGGCGATAATGGTTTCAACATCCGGGTCAATATCGCTGATTTTTTTGCCGCGAATACATAAGGTTGCGCCATGCGCCAGGCTGGTGAAAATTTCCCAGGCCGCCATATCAAAAGCGATGCTAAGCACTTGCGCCACTTTTTGCCGGGGCTTTGTCATCAAGTTGCCGGGCGGTGTTAATACAATATTGCACAGATTGCGGTGGCTGACGCAGACCCCGTTGGGTTGGCCGGTAGTGCCTGAGGTAAACAACACAAAACTCAATAAACTGCCGTCCCGGTAGCGGCTCAGATCCGGCAAGGAGAAATGCTGATAGGCTTGCCCGGTGATCACTTCATCCGCCCATACCAGCCGGCATGCATGTCTTGGCGGCAGTAAATGGGCAAGATCGGACAAGGTTAAAATGACCTTGATCTTGGCAACCTTAATGATATGCAATAATTGCTGGTCCTTGGTCACCCCTAAATGCTGCGGCACATAAGCTGCACCAAGTTTCAACACCGCCAATATGCCCACAACCATGGCTATAGAGCGGGTTAAAAACAGTCCCACCTTATCGCCGGGTTTCACCCCCAGGGTCATCAGCTTTTTCGCCAATAACTCTGCTTTTTGATTTAACTGACCATAAGAAATGCTGCTGCCCAGGTGGGTGACGGCAATATCGTCTGGATTAAGACGGGCATATTGTTCGAAGGCCTGATGGATTAAGTGATAATCCGGAGCTTCTACCCCCCCCTGACCGAAAAACTCGAACAGGATCCGATCTGACAAAGGTAATTCCTGTAAGGGTTCAGGTAAAAATGCCTGCCTTTGAACTGCTGCTTTTTGATAGGTTGATTCAGATGTAAGTCCCTTAGCACTGGTGCTTTTGATCAGGTAAGGACTCGGTTTGCTTTCATTTACACTTTCTATTTGGGTTAATTTATTTGTACTCATAATCGTTCCTTTTAAATATAAGCACGAAATAAGTTAACCAAATGCCGCCAAAAATAACTCACACATTAATAACGATTCGATCACGGTTTTCTAACGTTTCAATCTCATTTTTATCACATAAGTATCACATACCTGATTGATGGCTCTAATTTCTAAAGCACTGTATTTATTGTAAAAACTCGGTATCTCGCCAGGCAGGCAATTTTGTTGAAAGTAAAGGAAGTGAATAGCAGTAATAGGCAGCTAATGAGACTGGGGCTCAAGGAGTAAGATCGTGATGTGACTTTTGCCGGGCGCTACCCGGCAACAGCAATGCTTTGAATGCCAGGTAGAGCAAGTATGACTATCCCGGTATAAAGTAAAACGCCCGTAACTTAAAGCCAAAAAGCGATAGTGTAAGCAGGCGTTAAGGCTGTTAGCTCTTGCTCTTTTGGGCAATATTTTCCCGGCTTATTTTCATCAACCATAAAGGTTCATCCGCCGGCTTCATCATGGCCACCAGGGCAAAGCCCATACGCTGGTAAAAGCGAATAACGGCTTTATTATGGTATTGCACATTCAAACTGATCCCGGCAAATTCCGGAGACTTGATAATAAAAGCATATAACCTTTCAAAAACCGCCCTGCCGACCCCTGAGTTTTGAAAAGCAGTATCGACCTGGAAACCGCCAAACCAGAGATAATCATCAACATCCTTGACCAGGGTAAAAAAGCCCGCCACCTGATCGGCTATGCTGATCACAAAGACTTCAAATGGCGGTTTGTTATCTTTACGGTCGAAAATATATTGGCTTTGCACTTTCATCGGTGACGGCACAAATGCCTGCTGTAAGGGATATAACCGGATGCGTAAAATTTTCGACCAATGTGCCGGTTTTAAAGGTTCAATATTAATATCTGCTGACGTTATCAATTTGCTGTTCCTCAAATAATGCCAATAAATCTCTCTGATAGCGGGTTTCTAATTCCTGCTGAATATAATCAATACGCTTGCCGTGAGTCAGAAAGGTTAATGCGGTCGAGACAAACGAAACATAGTGCTTAAGGGTTTGCTTTTCCTGGGCAAGAAATTTTTTACAATCAGCTATATTTTGTCCTCCGCGGTGAGGCACTTGGGTAACTTCATTGCTGTCATACAGGGCCAGCATTTGCTGACAAGTTTGCAAAAATGCCTGCAACACCAAAATTTCATCAAGCTTGGTGCGAGGTTTTTGGTAACAGGCCAACTCTGATTGCAGACACTTTGATGTACTTATTCGTAAAAACATCAGTGCTTTTAAAAACCCTTCCGGCTCACCCGGGCCGATATCTATGTCCAGGGCATAGTTTTCTATCTCCATCAAGGCCATTTTTTCTGCTATCAGGGGATCTGCGACATCCAGAGATACGGTGATCCTGGCGCTGTTAAAACGGCTATCATCGTGGACAAAGCCATAGCTGGCAAAAAGGCGGCGGTTACTTTTACGGCCGTAACTGACGGTAATCTCTTCACCGGCAGCAATGTTATCCTGACTGACCAGCACTAAGGCATTTTTTTCCTTATTTTGCTGCCAAAGGCTATTGGGGCTGGACATGTGATTGGCCATATCGAGCAAGGGGGCCAGCACCACTTCACCATTGAGGGTAAAGCAACGACTGTTGATCGCCGTTCGTGCCCACATATATTGAACAAGAGTCACGTCTTTCATTTCAGGAAGTTCCCTGAGCCGGTGATAATCCTGCTCCAGGGTAAAACGCCTCATCAGTATCATTTCAATAACGGGGGAACCCTGTAACTGACTGAGCATGTCGGTGGAATAAAATAACGGAATGTGGTTAAAGTGTGTCGGCAACATCTCCAGATAAGGTGCCCAAAAGGAGTTTTCCCTGTTGTTTTCTTGCAACAGATAAGCTGACAGTAAGGCATGCCCCTCCTTGCCCCCGGCTTGTGCCAGCTTTTCTCCGATATCGGATTGTCGGGCTAATCCGACACTCATCAAATGAGACCGGGGTAAAGTTAACAGCTTCTCTCCTGCATGAATCGTACGCGTAGCCACTAATTGACGCTCACCATTATTCAGGTCATTGATCCTCATCACTGAGCAATCAATGCCAGCTGTCATTAACCATTCGAGTAAGGCATATGACGGGCAATTTGTTGACTGAAATTGGGTTAATTGCATAACATTCTCGCTTGTTGTTTTTAGGTAGGTAACAGCAGCGGGAATTTGGTCGCAAAAAAATAGCAAAACTGTGGCTTAGTTCCATGCAAACTTGATAGCTCTGCCTGCTGGATACAGGAGTTTGAAAATACCTGCTAAGAAATTGAAAAACGGCCCTGAATTGATTTGTGCTCAAATTCAAAGGCCGTTTAAAAGGTTCCATATAAAACAGGCAATTAGATTAAATACGGGACTGTATTGATATAAAGCCTTATTTATCTGTTTTCGAAGATATCCATCATGCTGTCGAGAATATCATCATAATCATCGAGCAGTTCCTGCGACTCCTGGACAATAGCAGCCATATCCTCCTCAAAAGCGGCGGCAATATCTTGATCATCATAAACAATATCAGCCTCGTCATCTTCATTTTGATAAACGCTGTCAATATTTTCATCCAGATCCTCCCTGTAAACTATCTCAAGTTCGTCGTCTTCCGATGTTTGTACAGCCCCGAACCTGCTCAGGTCGATCTTCTTGCTGACCAGTTCATCAGTAGTATCAAGTAAGGCATTTAGCCGCTCAATAATTTCCTGATCCATAGGTTCGTTGGGCTTAGCCCCCTGTTCAGAGATCTTGCGGTTAACCTGATCTTTGAGATTATCAATATTGTCCAGCTGCTGCTCAAGTTTATCCAGGGTGCCGTCATGTAAAGCCTGGGCCCGGTAATCATTGCTATCAACGGTGATTTTTTCTAATGCTTCGAGTTTTGAACTGATCAAGGCTGAGCTGACGTTAAGGCGATCCAGGCACTCGGAATAAGTTGTAGCAACCTGCTTGCTTTTCGTGCTATCAGGCTCATCCACAAAACTCACCGGAGTATTAGCGAAACTGACTTTCGTTTCTTGCACTTTCTGCTCTACCGCATCGGGATTCGTCATACTTTCATACGCAGCGGTTATCGAATGCAAGGCTTCCATACTCAGACTGTTTTTATGGCCGCCTTTATACCAGCTGTCTTCCATTTTCTTATTTAATATCGAAAACAGCACGTCTTTTATTTCTTCATTATTAACCCCGGGAAGATCTATCTGATGAATCGCTTCCCTCACCGAACGCAAGGCCAGATCAAAACTTTCCTTTTTCTCGGCATTTTTCATGGCAAAGTACGATGGCTTTGATTCGCCATGTAATTGTACCTGGCCAGTACTTTCATTCTTGGTGGCACTTAGGCGAATATCTTTCCCGGGGGCATCGTTAACATGGGTGTTAACATAGGTACATAAACTGTCCATCTCGGCTCCTAAAGTACAGGCTTATGCCCGGATCATGTTTGGGTTCATAAAAGAGATATTGTCCACCAGCTTTTGCTTATCCTGACTCGTTGCCGTCGGCCAGCTTTTAAGCAGATAGCGCCAGTGGATCATTTGTTCAGCAAAGTTAAAAAAGATCGCAGAAAACTCTAAGGTATTTAACGAGGTCGCACTGTAATCCCCGAGTAATAAACAACTGTCGCCATTGCCGCTTAAAGCAGTTTTCACCGACCTTTGCTCCTGGCCCAGGGCATTAAAGGTCAGGAAAAACTTATACAGCTCCAGCTGATCTTGTTTTTCTATGGCCCCGGCTTCGCCGCTAAGGGTAAAACTGTCATCTTGCTGATGGTAATAAACCCAAACCAGTTCGCTGTCACCGTATTCAATGAGCCAATAGCCATTTTCAAACTGCACCACCGAACTCGCCTTGAGCACTTCACCAATATCTGCCATCAATAATTTGAATTTATCTAGCGGTTCCATATTTACCCTGCATTCTTTTCAATAAGCGTTAAAGAATCGACAAAACAGACTCAGGTGGGTTGCCCCACCTTTGTCACATTTCCAAACCAATCGCAATTACACGCGGCTGCCGACGATTTCACTGTTGGTCTGGTGTCTGGCATCGTTGATGGCCTTGATCATATTCATGGCATCGTTGATGATCTGTTTTGAATCCCTGAAGTACTGGTTTTGATCTTCAGATTTGGAGCGGTACAAGCCAGACTCGGTTTCCGCCCTTTGCTGCTCTTCCTGATCTTCAGTAGAAACAAAGGTAATGGTTGAACCGGTTGTTCCGGCGGCGCCTTCGAGGATCTTACCGGCAGCGGTATATTTCGCCGTCGTTGCCTGTGCCTGTGCTTCAGTCATTTTCGGACCGGCTTTACTGGCGTTACTCGAAGTGCTGCTCGCCGTTGACGCCGTGGTAGAACCTTCACTCATGCCTTCGGCCAGACCATTTGAAGTTTTCACTGTACCGCCGGAAGTACTGCTGGTGGTATTGGTTGGCGTAGGGGCTTTAGGCGCCGCTGTTGCACCGGTAGACGGCGTGCTTAAGCCTTTCAAGGTTTTAATACCGCCGGCCATGGAAAGCGCGCCACTGACGATAGTCACGGCGTTAGTGATCATGCCCACCATAAAGTCTTTCGCAGCTTTATCACGCATGGCGGAAATGGCTTCTTCACTTTTTACCACCATCATCTGGCGGTCGCCGTTACGCATTTCCCGGTTAACATCTCTTTGCTCACGTACCGTTTCCAGGAATAACTTCATGATTTCATTAAAATCCGCCATAAAGTCGCGTCCCACTACGCGGTCCTGCGATTCATCGCTGCCGGCTTCAAGCTTAGGCGGCGCCAGTTGCGGCACATCATGGATAGTAATGGTACCCTTGTCGGTTTGTACCACCAGGTCGTCATCCACCAGCTGGATATTCTGGACCGTGCCGATATCTTTTCCCTGGATGCCGTTGGTGGTGCCGCTGCCGTCTGCTGCGGTAAAGGTCACCTGGTAGTCGCTGTTTAAATAATCTGTTACTTGTGCATTGGGTGTAACTGTAGCCATAATTTCTTCCTTAATATTTTGTAAAAGTGTTAAATCAACAGGGCTTAAACCGCTGTGTTGTTCATGATGGTGCTGCTAAGCTCGGTACTGGCGGTCAGGGTTTCCATAGCAATTTTGATCCCCTGGGCATATTGCTGCATGATTTCTTCCAGCTTGTCCTGGTAATCACCCAGTTTCATCATCAGCTCATTGATAAACATTTGTTGCTCGGCGGCATCGGCGCGGGCATCGGCCGCTTCTTTGGTATAAGCCGTAGTCGCAAGACCTGCTCCCCCCTGGCCAACGGTTGCCGCGCCGCCGACTACGCCACTGATAGCAGCCACTTTAGCCGCCATAATGGCTAGCGTGCCTGTTGCCGCAGGGCCCATCATGGCCGCACCACCGGAGGCAAGTGAAAGCACCATAACCGTCGCCAATACAGTGATTTGCGCCGCCATCATGGCGTCTTCTTTGGACATATCGGGGTCAATCGCCATAAATACTTCCGCCAGGCCCTCATTCATCCAGTCACCGGTTTCCCCCGAGATTTGTGAGGTCAGCATGATGGCGCCCGCTGCTATCATCAAGGTACCCGCAACGGCGCCGACACCGGTGGCGATCAACGCTGCCCCGGCCACTATCATGGCGGCACTGGCTATCCAGCCAAAAACCTTGCCGATACCGCTACTTTCTTTGGCTTTTTCTATCGCCTTGAGGGCATCTTCAATTTTTTTGATGCGCTCGTCATGATGCTGCTGGGTGGTCAGCTGGTTGTTTTTAATATTTTCCTTGGCATTGACCGCCTGCTCTTCGGTCACCTCCTGGTTCAATGAGGTCAGCATAAGCATAAGGTCATTCATGCTCATGTCTCCCAGCTGAGGTGCGGCCAGCTTGACCGCATTGGCAATGGCCTCGGCATCGCTTTGAGCCGTGCCCTGGCCATCGGTCAATATGGTGACAATTTGCTGACCTAAAGCCGAGCCGGGGGAAATATTGGTATTGTCCGCATTGGTATTGTTTACATTGACATTGCCCGTATTGGTATTATTTTGCGGCGTCGTTGACGTATTTACCGTTACATCGCTCATGCTCTCTACTCCTTAAGATAATTTGTTTTTAACAAGTGCCAGCATCTTAGTGGCCTTGTCTTTTACTTCTTCATAGCCGCCCTGGTTGCCGGCAAATTCCAGTGCCGCACTAAAGCCGCTGGCGGCATTTTCAAAATCCCCCAATGCCAGATAGCATTCGGCGGCATGCAGCGGCGGCAACGGGTTGCTGATATCCAATAAAGCCGCCATGGAATAGGAGTTGATAGCGTCTTTATATTGCTGCAACATTTGCTGGCAGCCGCCGATGCCCATAAGGTATTTCTTTTCCAGGTGGTCGTATAACCCCAGGAACTTGAAGACTTTAAGTGCGTCTTCATATTTGGCATTTTGATAAAGGTTGTAGGCCACGTAATAGATGGCTTCCATGGTTTTTTCATCGACATTTTTCAGCTCGCGTAAAGCGCCGCCTTTACCGATAAAGTCAAATACTTGCTCACCTAATGCCAGAGTGTGGTCTATTTTCTCTTGTGTAAAATTCATGATGACTCCTGCTGTTGTCACTTGCTGTCTGTTGAGTCTCAGGCCCCGGGCTATTCCATCAGTTGGTAATAGCCCGACAAAGGTGCCTGATAAAAATAAAGGTGCACAAATACCGCTGAAAAATTGTGCACTTAAGGTTAAATACGGGTATTGCCGATAATGGAGTCTTTTTCCCCGTGAGAAGTACTTAAGAAGTTGGTTTGCTGTTTGATCACTTCATCGTACTTGTTCATAATCGCCTGCAGGTCAATCAGATCCGTTTGCGAAGTACTGGTTAAGCTGTCGATTTCGGTTTGCATATTTTCAATCACCGCCGTCCACTCATCCTTGCTGTATTTGTTATCATTATCGTCATTAGGCACATCAACGTTGTTGGCCTTGATAAAGGCAGTGAACTCCGGAGACATCTCGGTAGTTTTTCCCTTAGCCTGTTCGCTGCGCCCTTCCTGCAAAAAAGTATTGAACTCTTTTAACAGGGCATTTTTATCGGCGATCATTTTTGCCTGCTCGCGGATCTGATCATCGAGAATCTCTGAACGTCCACTTAACGCTTTCATCATTACCGTTTCCAGAGACAACTTGTGCTCTACAGTCCCTAAGGTATTCGTGCTGTTGACTGGATTAGCCATAATTAATTTCCTTTTCTTTTCCGCTTAACGCTGTCATGGTTAAGCGGTTTATTAATGAATCTTGATGTATTTAGGTCTCAAATCATTAGATAAAAGCACGGTGCCTGGCTTTTTTCGCCGCACGCACCGGCATATCCCGGTACTTGGCCCGGTCGCGGGCATCGCGCTGGGCCTGGGCAATTTCATCCCGAAAAGCCTCCGATTTTTTCTCTAATTGTTCCTTTTCATGGGCCGTTAACTCTGAAGTGTCCGACAACATCGCCTTGGTAATACCATAGCGTTGATACAGATCTTCTTTTTGTTTCAGCAGCCCTCGGGCTTGTGCCAGGGTGTCTTTACTTTCCTTAAGAAAAGCTTCCAGTGCGGTTTGTTTGGACATTTCATTCGCCATGATTTTTTCCTTTATAAATACGTTTTAGCTCAAGGATTAGATACGGGTGTTGCCGATAATAGAGTCGTTTTCACCATGTGCCGTACTCAGCATGTTGGTTTGTTGCTTGACGTTTTCATCGTATTTATTCATTAACGATTGCAAGGCAATCAACTCGGTTTGCGAGCGGCTGGTGAGGCTGTCAACATAATCAGAAGACATTTGCGCCAGGTTTTCTTTCTCTGCCGGGGTAAAGACCAGGGCATTGCCGTATTGCAAGGTTGAAATATCGGCTCCCATTTCTTCTAATAAAGCGATATTTTCAGGCGTTGCTTCTATGGTAAATAAGCTTTCCATCGCCGTTTTTACTGACGCCATTTCGGTAGAGGTTAATACCAGGGCGCCACCTTCGGTATAATCAGCCGGATCAAGGCCAGCTTTGGTAAGCATTTCCTTGTTTTTATCCGTCAACGGTAAGGTGGTGATCTCTGCAGTGACTTCCGTTTGAGCAACTTTACCACCAGAAAGATCCGCACCGTTCAGTTCGGACCAGTCACTCATATCACCACTAGTGGTAACAAAGATCGTGCCGTCGTTTTTAGTGGCATCGGTAAATAAGCTACCGTCGTTGGCCACAGCCAAAGTATCATCACCCTGGCCACCGCCTTGTGAGTTATTCTCTAAGCCGGTAACCACCGCCTGGTCGTCGCCGCGGGAAATATAAAGGTTGTCAGTAACCGTAGCACCGCTAGTACCATAAGGAGCCGTTTCAACCGTGATCTTGACACCGGTCGGGGTAATAAAAGTGGACTGTTCGTTGAAGTCCCAACGTGCATCACCGCCACCTTCATCAACATGCGGGTCACCCCAAACTCGGGTTGAGTTGGTAAAAACCGGGTCGCCATTGCCATCTTTTGCCGCAGACTGATCATATTCCACCAGTTTCCAGGAGCGGTTATCACCGGATCTTTCAATAACAACACCTGTGCCGTCACCGAAATCAATAAAATCATCACCGTTGCTTAATTTAGAGCTGGTAAAATCCGGGTAGTCGGCATCGGAAAAGTCATCCATTTCGCCAACCGTTAAACCCGCATTATTGGCGCCGATATTGGTCAACTGGGACATTTTATTGGCAGCAACAATTTGTTGGTTGGCCGCTTCAATGCTGGCCGCTTGTTCACGAACACCGTCATCAAGGATAGTATCGCGCTCACCCAATACCCGCATCACTAATGATATCGTGGCTTCACGGCTCATATGTGCACTGCTCGTTGCTTCTGTTCCTACGCCACCTGCTACTGGTTGATTCTGCATATCCATTCTCCATTTCATTTTTTAAAAAGTTTGCCCGATGCCTTCTCATCAGGCGGTCATAAACTTTGTAACCAATAAAAAAAAATGGTTGTAAACTTCTTGCTATTTTTACCTTAAAAAAAGCAGTAAATGATGGTTGCATTGGCAATAAATACGTAAACAAATTTAAGCCAATAATCATAAGGCACTGATTTTTAGGCAAAATGCCAAGGTGGCATTTTGTTATTAATGAAAGGAAATAAAATTTAAGATTTTCGCTATTTATGTCGATTAAACGGCAAGACTTTTACCTTCTGGCAGATAAAACGTCACTTTTCGATGATTTTATCTACACTTGTCTGCGGAGATATTTTCAATATTCAGCAAGCATTCTCTGTTACTACCGGTCTGCTTGAAAAAGGGGGCTGGCATGATGCAAAAATTATTTGCCCGCTGGTATGCAAAACTGTCAACCAGGCAGGTACTGCCGCTTATTCCACTCACTTTAGCCGCGGTTTTTCTGCTGGCAGATGTCTTCATCTCCATTCAGGGAGCGATACCCGGTTTTGGCTCTGCCAGCAACGGTTTCGATTTAAGCCAAACCTCTGTGCCGAGTGAGCAAATACATCATGGCGGTCCACCCCGTGACGGTATCCCTGCCCTGAGTCATCCTAAATTTGTCGACGCCGATAAAGCCGGTTTTCTGCTGCCTCAATCCCGGATATTGGGCGTGAATATTGCCGGTCAGGCAAAAGCCTATCCCATTGCCATTTTAAACCACCATGAAATTGTTAATGACACACTGGCAGGAAAAGATATTGTCGTGACCTTCTGCCCTTTATGCGGCACCGGCATAGTCTATAACGCCAGAGTTGACGGGCAATTGCTGGAATTTGGTGTTTCCGGCTTGCTTTATAACAGCGATGTTTTGCTCTATGATAGGCAAAGCGAGTCTCTGTGGTCGCAGATCCTCTCCCAAGCCATCAGCGGCCCTATGAAAGACAAAACACTCACCCGCCTGCCTGCCCTGCACACCAGCTGGCAGCACTGGCTAAAACGACACCCGGATACCCGGGTTTTATCGCAGCAAACCGGCTATAGCCGCAACTATCAACAAACCCCCTATGCAGGTTACAACCAGTCTGAAGCCATTTATTTTCCTGTCGCCCATCACGATAAGCGTTATCACAGTAAAGAAGTGGTGCTGACAGTGGAAATAAACGGCAAGGCCAAGGCCTATCCGTTTAAGGAGCTGGCGTTATATCAGAAACAAACCGGTCGCAGTAAAATAACGGATTTCCTGGCCGGACACACCCTAGTGGTAGAATTTGACCTGGCTTCGCGCTCTGGCCGCATCACCGGAGTTTCTGGCAAAGAAATTCCCGGCTTTCAGGCATTTTGGTTTGCCTGGATCGCCTTTCATCCCGATTCCGAAGTCTTTACCGTAAAGCAGGCAAAACAAGGCTAGCGGATCAGCCCAGTAAAACAGCCGTGACCAACACGCCAAGCACAAGGCCGATAATACCAAAAAGTAAACTGCCGGCAGTAAACACGCCTTTGCCGGCGCTTTCTTGTGTATTAACTACAGGATTGGCTTCACCTTTCATCGCGGCCACTTGCTGTATCTGTCCGGCAGGTTCAGGGGACGTCTCGAACATTTGTGGCATTAACTGCATCACCACTTGCCCTGAGTTCACCCAGTGACCTGGTGCAATCGTAAAGTCACTGACAATACCGTTCGTTTCGGCTACCACTTCAAGTACTACCTTGTCGGTTTCAACATCAAATAAACACTGCTCCCTTTGCACCTGCTGCCCGGGATGAACATGAATTGTCGATATTACGCCATGAGCCACTGATTCAGGCAATATCGGCACGACCACATCCAGGGGATCAGTATTTTCCCTTTGTTCAGGATAAACGCTATTTTTTGCTTCAACAGGCACCTCACCATCACGTTGCGGCCTTATTTTCATGACCACTTGCCCGGAAGTGACGCTATCACCTTGGCTGATGTTAAACTCATCGATAATACCAGTGACATCAGCAACCACTTCAAGTACCACTTTGTCAGTTTCGACATCAAATAAATGATCGCCAACCTTAACCTGCTGGCCCTGATTAACATAAATATCTGCGATCTCAGCCTGGGGAACGGCTTCTGGCAAATGTGGAATGACAACGTCGCTGTGCACAAAGTTTCCTTGAGTAAAATGCGCCGGTAATTTCGCACATTTTTTGATACTGGAATGGATAGCGAGACAATAATCGAGTTGCCCCGGCAATACAAGCTTTCGTCAGTGATCATTAAACAAGGCAGTTGATATTTTAGGTAAAAGATAAAAAGCTGCCCTCAAGTACAGAGCAGCCAAAACAAGCAGAGCTGAAATCAAGGTCTGGGAGGACGTTGAGGTTTAGGCGGTTCGCCTTTTTCCCCTTTTAATTCCCACAAAATATTTTCGACTATGGTCAATAGTCCGGCAATAGCCCTAAAAGCAAGGGCAGTATTTTGTGGCATATATCCTTGCCTGGCAATAAAGGCTCTAAAGGCATCAATGCCGTTTACAAATGCCTGATCCTTTTTCCTGAGCTTTTCCTTTTCATCCCCCAAAGTGTTATGAAATTGCCTCATAATGACATCAATGTCATCAACGGAGAAGCACTCCTGGCTGGGATCCGCAGCTTCATTTAACTTGGTCATCAGCGTGTCCTGAATCAGGGCGTTTTCTTCAGTATTGAGCTTATCCATCATCTTTACCTCTTTCGGTTTAGACGGTTGAAAAATTCCTGGTAATCATGACAAAAAACTCCTGTTTTATGTACTTAGCACAGTTAATGCGTGTTTTATCACCTCCTGTTTTCTGGTCTCAAATCAAATTTTGGGGCAATCCGGCAGCGGCGAGCTAAAAGAAACTTAGGGAGGTTATTATCTGTGCTTTAGCACCAGCTGTACTGAATATTGTGCAGGCGGCTTGGGGTTTATCTCATCAGGAGAACAGCAAAAACAGTAGATAAGGCACAGACATAGCAAGGGATAATCAAAAACACAAAATTAATTAGCCGCAGCCGACAGGAATTCTCCGGCTGCGGCAGGCACAAGCTTGCCGCATGATCCGGTTACATTCCAATAAAGCGTTACTGTTCAGGATCTTCGGTTAAAAACTCTATGCTTTGATCGTCCAGTTTAGTGCGGACAAGGGTAAGCAACTCATCTTTTTGGGGTCCCTGATCCGCGGACAAGTCACCGTCAATATAGGCATAGGCGAGCATATTACGTAAACCTTCAGCATCGTCAGCATTAATAAGCGCATGTATTTCATGACGGTAATCGGCAAAAGTTAACCCGCCCCAGTCGGATCTCACACTCATATTGCTATCTTCAGACAAACGGGAGGACTGCCTTGGTAAAATAACATCATCACCAACAAACTCATCCTCATGAGCAGCATCCTGACTTGCTATACTGGCATCATCGGCACTGACGTCATCAGCAAGTCGCGGATCCTGGTTTAAAATCTCGACACCTGGATCGGCCAGCGCGCTTCTGATACGGGTGAGCAGTTCAAGTTTTTGGCTTTCCTGATCGGATGACAACAGCTCATCGGTATAATATTCATTTTCCACCAAATCGCGTAATTGCTCGGTTTGGCCCGCATTAATAAAGGCATGGGCTTCATGGCGGTAATCGGCAAAGCTCAAACCGCCCCAGTCGGATCTGTTACTCATATCACTGTCTTCAGACAATAGCGAAGGTTGCCTCAGGACAACATCATCACCAACGATCAACTCGTGATCCATGACATGTTGTGCCAGTTGGTTAACATCATGCTTGGCATTGGCAGCCTCTTCAATTTTAGCGGCATTGTCTGTGTATACGCCATCGGTATGCAACAAGGCATAAAGTGGCTGACTCATCTTTGAGAAAGTCGAAGCTTCCTGGGTACTTTCGTTAATATACAAAACAGGAGCATCATCTTCGCGAAAGTGCGCAACATCATACATGTGTCCCGAAGTTGCGACCATCTTCAGGCAATGGCGCTCATAACCGCCGTCAAATTGGGAAAAGTCCTGAAAATGCTGGGCACCTGAATATAATCCTTTTGCCGTTTCTGTTCGCAGCATATGGTCTATTGCCGGATCACCATCAGGATTCGGATCCCGCTGATCAAGTACTCTGTAGTTTTGCGCATCCAATGACTTAACCAAAGTACTATACGGCATTAAATGCACACTCGGCTCGGAGCCGTATGAATCATAAATGGCGCACATACCATACTTATCGGGCCCTTCAACGGTAAACGCATGGTTGATGTCCGGATTCTCCGGGTCTTCCCAGCCAAAACGTTGCAATTGCAGATCATGCCCTTCTGCGGCGCGATAGAGGAATACCAGGGAACTGATATTGCCGCAGGTGCCGCCGCCGGTACGCAAAGATCCGATGGCCTGCCCTTCGGTGGAAAGTTTTGAGCTAATGCCGTACTCTTTGGCATTTGCGGCCTCATAAGCCTTACCGTCAGACATGGTAAACAAGAAATTACTGAAGCCGCCGGACTTCATAATATCATCGGTGCGGTTGCCGACCAGGGGTACTATGGTTCTGGAGTACATATTGGCCCTCTCCCCCCGGGCCATGCCTTTAAACAGTTCGTCTGAAACTTTCTGGGTTTTCACGTCATGGCCGCCATAATTCTTTTGCTTGGCCACTTCTATGGTATCTGTGCCCTTTCCCTGGCCGGTAATAGCCGAAGGAGGCGTATTTAACATACTACGGTTGATAACATCCATGAGCTGCCTCCTTACACTAAAATCGCATGGGAAGACAGAGGTTGTTCCTCACCCGGCAAGGGTTGTGCTTCGTTGGCGTTTAACAGGGTATGCCAGAGCAGGCTGTGATCCAGTAAGTTGTCAAAAGCCTGCTGTAGCCGGCTAAGGTCAAGTCCTTCACTTTCAAGACAAAAACTTAACGCCACCGCCTTTTTCTTCGGACAGATGCCTAAGCTGGCACCGGCTAATTCATCCTGGTTATGGTTAGCCAGCAGCAGGGTTTCGTAAAGCTCAATGCGATTTTCCTCTTTAATCGGCGCTAAATAAGCAATCAGGTGACAGCGCTCCTCCTGATTTAGAATATTAATCTGCACCTTATTGTCTATCACCAAAGCAAAACCTTTATCATCGACATCGGCACTGTTCTCATAGCCGAGCTGTTTGGCAAATAGTTTAATAATTTCCAGTTGCGCTTGATTTACCTGCATCTTACTTACCCAAATTTGTTTTCGTTATTATCAGGAAGTAAGTAACCGGGGAGAGCAAAAGGTTACAAAAATAGTGAGAATTTTATGAGTAGTGTATTTATTCCGGCACCAATGCCATCTAATGATGTCGCTGTTTAGCAATGCACAAACAGCGACAGAGGAAAAATCAGTCGCTTTACCCGACGGTAAATTTAGCTAAAAACGGCAATCGCTTCCCGCACCACCATCACAGTCAACACCAGCCAGGAAAGGATAAAAAGGACAAAACGTACCATCACACGGTCGATTGTCGCCTGCACCAGGGAATGGCCAATACGCAAAACGGTATAACTCCAGGCACAGGTAACATAAAAACTGTCAACATGGCCCAAGGCCGCGATAGAAATCGCCACTGCATAAAACAGCGTCGGTTGCTCAAACAGGTGATTGTAGTTGTTTGAGACCCGGTTCACTTCTTTTGGCAATAACTCCTTCAGCTTTGCCGTGTCCTGGCCTTTTTGCGGATGAATTTTGAGTTTCTTCATCGCCGGGACCCGGGTGAAAAACATCCAAAGGGTCATCGCGACCGTCAGTAAGCCCAGTACGAATACCGGCTGTAAAATTGCGCTTGCTTCCATTTTATCTTTCCTGATTGTTAGTTATCCAGAGTGTTTACTGCTGATAATAAAGACAATTTACCAGAACGAATAGTGCGGAATCAGCCAAAATAACGGCCATTTGGGTAATTGCAGGCTAAGGGAAGCAGTGTTATCTCAAAGCACCCGTCGCTGAGACAGGTGCTTTGGCGAAGCGAGTTATTTTTTCAGGCGGCGTACGCCCAGGCCCGCCATGGCCAGCGCCAAGATAGCCAGTGAAGACGGCTCCGGCACATCAGCAGGCTGCGAGAAACTTGCCGAAGTGATCTCCGGCGTACCGCTGCCCGGGCCTGCAATATTAATATAGCCAAAGCGCATTTCGCTGGTGGTCACAGAGCCGCCGTCCAAAATAGTACCGCCGGCGCCAAAGCCCAGATCTTCCAGGGTGATCGCACCGAGGTTATCAAAGCTTGCATAGTTAGTGCTGTCCAGGGTAATTTCAGTGTCGTAAACCGAAACCGTCGCTGATGAGCCACTTGCACCGATAGTCAACCTGGTGACGGTATTGGCAACATCGCGATCGCTGCCCCAGGGGGTGTAACCCGGTGACTGATCATGAATGTTATAAAAGTCCAGGGCATAATCGATAATGCCGTCACCATTGAGATCGATCGCCAGTGAATCATCAAACAAGCCGCTGAAGTTAAATTCCAGATTAATGTCCGACATTACTTCGCCGGCTGTGCCTTCGACCGTCAAGGTAAAACCGTCATAGGCGGAACCGCTCTCAAACCCCGGCGCTATCGCCGGCCAGCTGCCGTTGTCTGTGATCAAGTCGATAGAAGTCAGCATTCCCGCAGAAGCGACATTAAAAAAACAGCTGGCGGATAAGAGTAATCCTGCGTGCAATAATTTTGATTTCATTAAACTTTCCTTAATTTCTTTGGTGTGAATAACAGGATAATAGTCGGTAAAACATAAGGTTATTTTCAATAAACCGGGTAAGTCTCAATAACGGCGCCAAGTATAGCCTTGTTTGAACAGCTAACATCCCCCCTAGATGGGGGGGCATTGTTGCCGCATAGCCTTTATTGGCTGTTTTTGTGCTGAGTATCGGTAGTGATTTTTCAGCACGGTAAAGGTGGGTATGAAAGGTTCGATATACGGGGGATTAGATGTTATATCGAACGGGTCATGGCATAGCTGAAGCTCTTATTACCGTTAACCCGTCCGTTGCTTGCTCCGTTTAAGCTTTAGTCAAGGTTTTAGCCAAGATTATTGCTTGCGTTTAAGTGCCCGCCAGCAGTCCTGCATCTCGTCTATTCTCTCCCGGTAACCTATGACCTGATATTTGAGCCAATAGCACAAATGCCTGATGCCTTCACTGGTGTGCTCGGTGATGCATTCTGGCTCGCGGCCAACGGCAGCAAATGCGTCGAACAAAAAGGCGCATTCTTCACTGAATTTGCCAAAGTCGTCACACAGGTTAATGAAATCGCTCGACAGTTTGTCCCTTTTGATGGCCTCTTCCGTAAGCGGTAATTTGGACTCAGACATGACCGCATCCTCCCTTATTCCTTAACGGCGTAGCATTGCAGGCATTGGCTGTAGGAGGGAGCCGGGTGATGGTGGCAGGTATATTTTCTGTTAAAGAAACTTTAACCGAGTGAAACTCTGGCATATCATTAGGTTTAGCCATGATAGATACCTCTGTTTATCTGTTGTGGTTAGCTGTCTCTGAGTGTGTCCGCACTTAGGGGCAGCGCCTGGTTTATTTGCTGATTCTCTTTTACGTTTTTAAGTACACCTCCGCTGATAAATTATTTACCCTCTAGTGATAGTACAAAATAGCGAAGAAATCAGGCTGGGGCTGCATTTAATATTGGCGCAAGTTGATGGCACTGTATGACTTACTGTACGAAGCGTGTAATTACATGAAAAGAAATGAATAAAAATATAGAGGGGAATAAGTGGCTTTAAACCTCTGAAAAGATCAGAGGTTCAACAGCATCATTTAGCTGATAGCATCATTTGCCTGCTCTTCTTTTTGAGAATACTAATCCCAATAAAGACAGTCCAAATATAGCCAAAGTCGAAGGTTCAGGGATTGCCGTTAGGCGAACAAAAGTATAAAGGTCAGTCGACAGTTCCTCCTCGGTCCAGATACGACCCGGTGGCAGCATAGTACTGCCGTCGGCATCAAAAGAAATATAAATTTCTAACGCGTAGCTGGTACCATCGATATAAAACGGTATCGAAAACGGCAGGGTATCCGGTAAAGGCGCCGTATTGTCAACGGTGTAATCAAAGTAGTCGTCACAGGCCGACAGGAAAACATGGCTGGGACCACCGGGAACACCGTCTTCATCCTCGGCACTACAGTTAGCAGGAAGTGACTGGTTGAAGGTTTCTTTAAAGCCAATACCAAATTCACTGCTGGCATCGGCGGTAAAGGCATCGGCAATAATCGAACTGCCAAAGGCCGTGGCAATACCGCCGGTATTGGTGCTGGTAAACATAAGATCCCCTAAAATCTCCGCTTCCGTTAACCAGGGCAGGAACTCCGCACTGATCACAAAGTTATTGTGGGTTAATTTTGAGATCATATAGGGGGTATCCAGCAGATCTATATCCGGCATAAAGTTTTCCAGGATTAGAGAGCTGAATGCCCCGTCGCCACCCCAGCGAACCCCGGCATGTTTAACGCCGTCGGTCTGATCAGGGTCTGCACTCCCGTCAAGTAGCGTATACTCTCCGGCATCTTTCATTACGAAACCGCCGTCAGCTTCGATTGTCATAAAGGTTGCGTTAGCTCCAAAAGAAAGCGTACTAGCAAGAATTATCGCAATCAAATTCTTCATCAATGCAATATTTTTCATTACCTTTCCTTTAACACATGAATTTTGCTAAACCAGGAATTTGGTTTAACTCGTTACAGCGCGGAAAAGGCAGCATAGAGCATACCGAAAATCCAAAATCAAGAGAAAACAATGGGCTGACGCTTAAGTTATTTTTATGGCCGCTATTTATGTAAAATGTGCTGACACCACTCATATACCATGACAGTACCGGAGACATATTCAGCTCCTTTATTACGCCGGTAAAACCGCCCCAATCACGAAAATTTAATAACGGATACGCCCGCCAAGCAGTAAAAAGCCGGAGATGTAACTCCGGCTTGATAGATAATAAACAGGCAGGTTAAGTGCGGTAATGACTGGCTAATGTCTTGCTGATAACTTCCAGCTGGGTATCAACCAGGGCATCTACCACACCGGTTTCTGTTTCCAGAATACAACCTTGTTGTTCGCTTAAGGCATGGTCGGCTTCGATATGGAGGTAGCCCAGTCCCGGGTAGTCGGCGACAATTTCCGCCAGTTGCTCTTCCATTTGTTGCGCTAATTCAGGGGCCACCCTTAAGGTGATATTTTTTTCATCGGTAATGGTTTTCAGGGTTTGCCTGATCACTTGTGTCGTCACCTCTTGTGGGGCTAAATCATCGATAATACGGCGCAGGGCAACCATCACCAATGCCACCAGTTCATCATTGACCTTATGCAGAAACTCCTGCACTTTTACCGTGGCATCAAGGTGTAGCGCCGCCAGCTCTTTTTTTCCCTCAGCCAAGCCCTCTTGGTAACCCAGTTGGTGTTGCTGGCGGTACACTTCTTTAGCCTCAGCAAGAATCTGGTCACTTTGTTGCTGTGCCTGGCGAATAATATCATCAGCCCGGGTCAGGTGCGCAAACGTTTGTGCCTTAAGAATTTGCTCATCTGCGAACGTCTGATTTTCGCTGATATTGGCATCTTGTGCTATTGCAGCATATTTGAACATTGGGGTAAGCACTCCACTATAATTCGTTTAATTAACAAGGCATCGGCATTTTCATCGATAGCCATCAGGGGATCCGATTGCAATTGTTGCCGCTCCAGGTACCAGCAATAGGGTAACTTGCTAAATAACCGCATTTTTAACGGCTCAGCCAATGAACTCAGCTGGGCAAATATCAGCTTTAATCCTATGTGCTGCAAGGTTTGCGCTATCCCCTTTTCGACACTGTCTTGTTCGCCGTTGATGGCCGGCTTGGCACTGGCATTTCTTAACGAGGGCAACTTCTTTTCTTTTAGCAATCCCGACAGCAGTTTCTGCCCTTGTAACCGGCGAGCTTCTTTCACCTGCTCCGTGCCCTTTTCCTGACCGGAGATAAAAGGCGCCAGTTTAATGGCAAACTGGTAGCCGTTCTCTCCTACGGCGGCGCGAATTTTTGCCACATCCCGGGCATTGATCAGGTGCCGGATTTCTTGTGAGCAGTACCAGATCCCTAAATAAAGCAAGACTTGCTGTAATTGCTGTGCCGGTAAAATCGCCAGTTGCCCCGGCCAGCGGATGGCTTCAAAATCATATTTTCCCATCCAGGCATAATGACTTTGCAAATACTCCTGCAACTTGCCCCTGGCCTCTTTCCTGGTAGCCAGTTTCAGGCAAAGTTCGCCATGGGGTAAATGGCTCAACCAGGAGTTATGTATCTGAGCCAGGGGATCAACATTGCTCTGGAGCATTAATTTAAAGCTGTATTCATCCTTAATGGTCAGGTTTTCCATACTCTTGCCCTACTCTGCTGTCGCCGCAGTCAATGCCGTTGATTTTTGCGCTTGCTGGTCTTTGTGCTGCTTAAACCAGGTATAGAGGTTAAAGGCAACGGAAGCCGTTAGCAGCAGCAATAGGGTTAAGGTGATTTGCCAAAACCTTGAAACCGAGCTTTGTGCGACATTCACCGACAATACCTGCTCCAATACTACCTGCCCGGCGCTAGAACTGGCTTCGGCGGTGGGAAACAGCACTACGTTGACATTGTCATACTCCAGGCCTTCAACCGAGCTGCTGACCAGTAATTTAATTTGCGGAATAGAATTATCCAGGGCGACATCCGACAGGTGTTTGATGAACACCGAGGCGGTTGAAGGATCCTGCTTCTTGCTGCGTTTTGAGCTTTCTTTCGGGATCACCACATGTACCCGGGCATCGATCACGCCGTCGATTTGCGACAGGGTATGGGAGATCCCCTGCGACAGTGCAAACATAAAGCGGGCACGCTCGGCGGTCGGGGTTGAAATCAAACCGTCTTCCGGGAAAACATCGACAATATCGGCAAATTTACGACCGGGTAAACCAGCGCGTTTTAACAGCTCAATGGCGCGGCTCATTTGTCCGTCTTCCACCATCAAGGACACCATTTCATCCTTAACATCGGTTTTCTGGGCGGCAATATTCGCCTCCAGTAAGATCGCCAGCATCTTGTTGGCTTCCTTTTCACTGAGATTTGAATAGAGTACGCTTTTACAGGCGGTTAAGCTCAGTAAGAGCGTAAAAACCAGCAGACATTTGATTAACTTGTTCACACCTGACTCCTTATTGGGTTTTCAGCAGAGAATCCAGGTTCTGCGTGCTTTTACTTGCGGTTTTTGCGATCATATCCTGCTGCAGGCTCAACCGGGATAACTTTAGTTGCAGCCCCAGCAGGCTCTGGACATCGAGATCAGGAGTAGCCAGCGACACGTTGATGCTTTCAACTTCCGCCTCATGGACATTTTTAATTTTCTCTAAGCCATCAAGCACCTTATCGCCGATATTACTGCCCTGCTCATCAGGCGAAGGTTTGCTGCTCATTTCTTCGAGCTCCATCACCTCATTGACCTTGTACTGGTGTTGCTGCTGACCATTGTTCATGGCCGCTTCCATCCGCGCCACGTCTCCCGGCGGCGGCAGTGCCGGGCCCTGTGCTTCCTGTACGCCAAGCTGCTCTATTGCCTTGACGGCGCTAATTGCTTCAGTAGTCATGCTGATTCTCTCCTGCTGATTCGATCTCTGCGGCCAATTCCCGGGCCAGCTGCGCGGCAGCCGGGTTATTGCTCTCTTGTGCCTGCCGGCTGTAGGCCAGCCCCTGGGCCATTTCATTATTGAGATAACACACCAGGGCAAGAAAGGCATGGGCAAAATCACCGTCCTGCTCGCTCTGGCTATGGCGCTGCAATAAAGTGGTCGCCGTGGCAAACTGCTTCTTCTTCAGGGCAATAAAGGCAAAGCCCAGATCGGTGATAAAGGCACCGGGGCGGACATTAAGCAGGTAATTAAAAATGGTTTGCGCCTGCTCAATTTCACCATGGGTTACCGCCAACAAACCGGTTTCGGCTAAAGATTTCAGCACTTGTGACTGGGACATTTCTTTCGTTTTTGTCCCGCCAGTCAGTGCTACCCCGCTGATGTTATTCATAACCGCTCCTACATTTTCTGGATAACGCCGCTGACGGCATCGCTTAAGGATTTCATGGTGGTACTGGCTAAACTGGTGGCATTGCCCCACTCACCAATGGCTTGCTGGAATTTAAGCAAGTTGCCGGTATCGGTGAGATCCAACTCAGATGTCTCCCTGACCTTGGCATCTTTTTCTTCAAACAATTTTCCCATGCTGTTGGTGATGGCTTCGGTATTAAAGGTGCTCATAATATTCTCCTTGGTTGATATAAAGTTTTACTGGTGCAATTTGTTCCAGACACTGTCGATCACTTCCAGTGCCGCCGCTAACGCCTGCTTTTCCAGTTCCAGTTGCCGAAATTGCTCGGCAGTGCCGCCACAGGCCATTTGCTGTTTCAGCTTTCTTTCCCGGTCCATAAAAACCTGCTTTTGCCGGCCGATAAACTGGCCGTTAAAATCTTTACTGATCTCATGTTCCATCGGTATTTTCAGCCAGTTATTCATTGTGTTGCCCTCCGATAAGATAAATCATCGCCTTGCCTGCTTTACTCAGTACCACCCGGTCCGGCCCTATGGACTCAATCAGGTAACCGCCAGCCAGTTTACCGCCGGTGATCACCCGTTTGCCGTCGGCGGTTGTGATGTAAGGCACGGCGCCCAGGCTCACGCCTTTGATCTCCTGTAAGGTTTTCTCTATTCTTTGCGCCGAAAATTCCAGTTTGGGTAACCCCAGGTAACGCTGTTTAAATTCCTGCTCTATCTGCTGCCAACTGGCCAGCGAACCGGCGGCAATTTCACCGCTAACGACAATGGCGGACGCTTGTTTTGCCAGTGCCAGGTTATCCAAACCATCTTGCGATAAACGGTTTCTCAGCCAGGTGGCCCTGGATGCCAGGGTGTCAAAATTGGCGCTGATGTGACCTAACCCGGCGACATCCCGCTCCAGCTTACTTTTAAGGTTTTCCCAACGGCTGTTATCACTCAGGTAACCGCCGATAACAAAATCTCCCGCCTGCTCACCGTAATGCACTGTCAGGTTCGGATAACCCAGTACCTTAAGTAAGTAACTGAGGTTATTAAAAAGTTGCGACAAAACCCGAATATTCATTTTTACCGGATAATCGGCCCCGGCAATAAGTTGCTGTAATTGTTCCTGCTGCTTGTTATCGGCAACATAGCCTTGCAGCACCAGGGCTTTACCCTGGGATAAGTTTTGCTTTTTAAAGTGAAGCTGCTCCAGGCCAGCTGCTGTTAATTGCTGCTGCAAGCTTTGCTGCGCTTGCTGGCCTTGCTCTGCCAAACTCAGCGGCGCCGGTTCACTGCTGCCGGGGGATGAAAAACCCAGAAACATACCGCCGCAGGCAAGGGTCAGGCCCAGCACCAGCGAAGGTAAAGCTATTTTAGAGCGTGTTTTGTTGCTCTCGGGGCTAACTTGCTCTTGTTGCACTTGCTCGGGAACTTCAACATTTTGCTCATCTTCAACAGATTCCGGCTCTTGCTCTGGCTGCTCTTGTTGCAGCTGCGGCAACGCCACCTCGGGCCAGGCTTCATTTTTAGGACCATAGACCAGGTGCAGTAAACCTAGGGTGAGTACTTCAAAGGGTTTAACCACCTGTTTTTCTAACGAGAGGGCTTTACCCGCCAGGTAGTTGGCCTGCTGGTCGCTTAAGCCTTCGACAAAAACCTCATCCTCGCTGCACACCAGGGTCAGCAGATGCTCTGGCAGATTGTCGCCGGATAACACGATATCGTTATCTTCGCCTTTACCTAAACGGGTACTGCCGTGGTAGAGGGGAATTTCGGCCCCTAAATGCACGCCGGATAAAATCTTCAGCGTCCATTTCGCCAGGAATTGTCCGCTCTCGCCTGCTACTTGTTCCTGCTCCTGCTTTTGCTCCAGCTCTTGATCCAGTGAGACCGGTGCCTGAGCAGTCAGGTCGTCATGGCCAATGCCGCTGGCGGATAAACCATGCTCTTGTGGAGATGCTAACGCCATCTTGGGTACTCCGTTACTTGATTAGTTTAAAATTGGACGGGGTATTTAGCTGCGCCCCCTGCTTATCCATGGCGATATCCGATGCCTGGACCACATGTGGTGAAATTAAAAACAGCCTGAGCATTTTCACCGAGGTTTTCGAGGTACTTTTAAACAGATTGCCCAGCAGTGGAATTCTGTGCAGTAAAGGTACCTTGCTTACCGACTCCCCTTCTGAGTCAAAGTAATAACCACCAATAAGCAGGCTCTGGTTTTTGCCGATCACCGCCTGGGTATTGATCAGGGTATTGCTGATCACCGGAATACCATCAACGCTCTGCTCCGTTTGCTGACCGTCTTCAATCTGGATATCCATGCGCACCGCTTCACCGTCAAGTGTCCTTTGAATATGCGGGGTTACCCGTACCAGGGTGCCGACAGTGACCGGAAAGAGATCGACAACGTCTTCACCGGATAAACGCACATAAAAGGTATTGCTGTTATCAAGCACCGCTTCATAGTTGTCCAGGGTCAATACCGAGGGCTGAGAGGTAATTTTTGCCTTACCTTCCGTGGCCAGCGCCCGGATCTTGCTGACCAGGTTACCTGCAGCACCGGCGATGAGTTGCAGCTCGCCGCTTGCCAGGCTGCCTGTACTTGAGATATCACCGACATTCACGGCATAATCATTACTGGTATATTGCCAGTCCACTCCGAGCTCGCTTAAATCGTCGCTTTGAATGTTAACCATAGTGACATTCACTTCTATTTGATCCAGCGGTACATCCAGGGACTTGATCAATTCGCCGTAGGTCTCGACGTTGGCCTGGGTGTCCCCGATGACAATGGCATTAAGGCGGTGGTCGGCTTTAATAAAAGGCTTGATGCCGCCGGGGCCTGTCGGCTCTTCTTCCGCAAAAGGGAGAGCTTGGCTATCCGGGCTGTTTTGCCCTTTATTGCCGGCCTTAGCCGGTGATAGCGGCAAGCGGCCCTGCATGGTCGGCATTGGCGTTCTCACCTGCGTCACCTGCCCGGTCTGGTTGCCTGAGATGGTATTGGTTAACAGGCTTAATACCCCGGGGACCTGCTTTTCCTGGCCACGGTAGTTATAGGTGTAATCGATGGCACTGGCATATTGCAGGCGAAAGGTGGAGATCACGAACTTATCTTCGTGCTGCTTGCGCACTTCCTTATCCAGCATGGCCGCTACTTTGACCACCATTTCCACGAATTTCGGCGCACCGGCGACAAAGATCAATTTTTGCTGCTCCAGCGCGGTCCACTGGGCATTGAGCTGCCACCAGGGCAACACCCGCATGGTCTGGTATAAATCTTGGGTGCTGATATATTTTAACTGCACTACGGCACTTTCCGACTCGTCGGTACGGTAAAAGTGCAGCATATGGCCGTCGTAGTACCAGGTCATATTACTGATGGCAGATAACTGCTTTAAGATGTTCTCCGCCGTGTTTTCCGGAAAATTACCGTTAATGGGCATATCCAGCGAATCGCTGACATTGGCGGGAATCCCATAACTGGAGGCAAACTCCCGCAAAATTTCCTTTAAGGTTTCGCCGCTGGCCATATAACCGTATTTCTGTCCTTTCCAGTCTGGCTGGGAGCTCAGGGCCGGCAAAGCGAACAAAATAAGTAAGATTAAGCTGTAACGTAAAAAAGTCATTATAGATCCTTCTGTGCCGGAAAATTACGGGTGGATCATCATCGCCGGACGGGAGATTTCCACTTCATCCGATTCTGATTGTTGAAAAAAGGCTACGGCATTAAGAAACTCTTCCACTACCGACTCAAACTGGCCATATTCGATATTTCTCACCGATAACTGGTAAAAGGCAATAAGTTCGCTGCCCTCAATCGCAATGGCAACCGGGTAGCGTTTGATATAGGTTAACGCCATCTTCAGGTAACGCTGCAACAGCTCGCTTTGCTCACGCTCATCATCGGGTAATTCAACAACTTTTGCCGTTAAATGGAATTTACCCGAGGCTTCAAAATAGCGCAGGTTAAGATCATCACAGATCAGGGTATAAGCCTCCTGTCCCAGATCGGCAATCTGGCTGTTAAAGCGGGCGAAATTGTACTTTTCACAAAGGGTGTCGACGAAGTTGTCTAAAATCATAATGAATCCATTTTATTGCTGCATTGCAACTCTCTTGTTAAGCCCTTGCTTGTCAGAGAAATTAGCTGTCCAAATATGGCTATTAACTAGTTAGTAACGGCTGCGTAAAAAAGTTTTTATTTTTTGCTAAATAAGCGCTTAACGAACAAATATTTTCACCGGCGACATTCGCTATGCCGCCAGGCACCTGATTTTACTAACAATAGCTCAGCTCTTTACGTGCCCTGAAAATCCGGCTTTTAAGACTGGAAACCGAAATGGCCAGGGTATTGGCGGTATCGGCGTAACTTAGGCCGTCGATGCAAATCATCTGCAAACACTCGCTTAACTGCGTCGGCAGCTTTTGTATTTGTTTGTTCACGTCTTGATAGGCACTTTTTGCCGCCAGGTCGCGGTCGGGTTCATTGCCGACATTGTCATCAACTAATGGCGTATCTGAGGCATCGACAAAATTGTATTTGTACTGGGCCGAGCGGTTTAAATGGTTGCGCACGATATTCAGGGCAATGCCCAGCACCCAACTGGAAAACTTGGAGCGAAACTCAAAGCTGGTAATGCTCTTATATATCTGGATAAAGGTATCCTGCACCAGATCCTCAACATCATGGTGACACTTAATGCCTTTGGAAAGAATGAAGCTGTGTATTCTGGATTTATAGTGACGTAATAATTGCTCTAGTGCACTGCCATTGCCGTCTTTAGATTTTTTGATCAGTTCTGATTCATTTGCTGGATTGGTTTGGTTAAGCATGGCTAAACTCCATTTTTGTTCAATTTTCTGTTTTGCTATTTCTTATAAAGGTCAGGCTTATCGGTTAAATAAGTCTTGCTCTGTAGTCATCACTCAGAGCCTGCTGCTTTGCTCTTTTGGCGCCATCAGCAGGGTTAAATAGAAAATATCGAAGTATGTAGATCCGGCTGTTTCGTCATCGAAAGTGACTCGCAGATCTTATGCTTAAGTTCTTTGCGGGCACGGAACAAACGCGTTTTCAGGTTAGCCACAGACAAGGCCAGTTTATTGGCCGCCAGGGAATAGCTGATCCCCTGAACACAGGTCAGTTGCAGACATTCGCTTAAATGTTCCGGTAAGGTTTGGATCTGGGCATTGACGGTTGCCAGGCTTTGCTTGGACATCAGCGCCTGCTCAGGTTCACTGTTGGTGTTTTCATCTTGTAAAACGGTGTCGGCGACATCAACAAAGTTGTACTTGTACTGAACCGAGCGGTTTACATGGTTGCGCACGATATTCAGGGCGATGCCCAACACCCAGCTGGAGAACTTGGAGCGAAACTCGAAGCTGCGGATGCTTTTATAAATCTGGATAAAGGTATCCTGAACCAGATCTTCTATATCGTGATGGCACTTGATGCCTTTGGCCATGATGAAGCTGTAGATGCGGGTTTGGTAGTGCGCCATTAATTCATTTAATGCATTGGCATTACCGGCTTTAGATAGTTCGATTAATTCGTTTTCATTTTCAAGATTTTTGGGGGCTTGATTCAACATAATTAAACTCCGTTTATTTTCCTTGAACCCGGTGCGGAACTTAACTCTTGTTCCCTCATACCTTGGCTCTGTTATTAATAGGCACTTCGTGGTGAAGTCCCTCAGTCGGAGAAAGTATCTAAAACAAATGTGTAAGCAATACGTAAAGACTTAGGAAGAAAGTGGAGGAAAAAAGGAAGAATATGGAGGAAATTTGCAAGAAAAATGCAGGAAAATGCCGAGAATAAGACATCCGCTGGCATGACCAGAATAGTCTGAGTACAGATATCGTTCACTATTTGAACGACCGCAGAATTCTGCCCGCCCGGGTATCCGGGACAGAACCCGGATAATTAGTCGTAAGTACCTATTTTTATGATGGTTTCATAGGTTAGTAACAAAAAAGCGCTGACAGATACAGGCATTTGCACATTTGTTGCTATTTTCGATGAAAATGCGCAATGAAAGTGAATAATCGTCAATGTTCCCCGTAAAAATTTTTTGTCATTTTGATCATTTATTTTAAGAAACAGGCAAAAATTTTTTGTTTCCGGCGAAATTAACGGTAAAAAAGCGGAAAAATATCGAGTACAAGCGATTAAGCAAAGAGCAAATCCAGAGATAAGCAGCCCTTTAATGGCGTTTACTCCTAAATTATTTACCGACTTTTGCAGATTTTTTTAAAGAGAGGCACTTCGAATAAAAGAAAATGGCTTGATATGCAAAACCAGACGGACACAATCTGGGGCATATTCAACTGTTGCCTTGTTGATTTTCTCCACACAAGGTTCAGGTAAACAAAACAAACAGGAGATAACCGGAAACTTTGGCTACCCCCTGTCTGCTATTTCCCCCTAAATGTCTATGCGCCCCAGGGGCTGGATGGTGATCTCTTTAGTAAGATCCTGGTGGGACAAGATGGACAGATCATATAACTCCAACTCCAGCAGCTTGCGAATATAACGACGGATATCCATAGAAGCCAATAGCACGGGTTTGACACTCATTTCATTGATATTGCCGACATTACGTTTCACCGACTGGATAAACTGGTTGGTGACTTTCGGATCAAGCGCCAGATATGCCCCGGAAGAAGTCTGTCTGATCGCCCCGCGTATGGTCTCTTCCAGCTGATTTTCCAGCAGATACACCGGCAGCATATTTTGCCCGTTGCTGTATTTGTAGCTGATCTGCCGTTTCAAGTTTGAGCGGATATATTCCACTAAAGTCACCACATCCTTTTCTTTCGGTCCCCATTCAACGATGGATTCGAGGATAAGACGCAGGTTACGGATGGACACCCCTTCGGACACCAAGCGCTGCAGGACATCGGTAATTTTTTGCAGCGGCACGATACGTTGTGCTTCCCTGACCAGCTCACCAAAGTTTTCTTCCATTTTCTCCAACAGATAACGGGTTTCCTGGATACCGACAAACTCTTCCGAATACCTCTTCAATACATGGGACAGGTGATAAGTCAGGATCTGGGTAATATGTAAGTAAGACAGGCCAATACCGTCAAGCTTATCGGTATCCTGCTCCGCCACCCAGTAACAGACCTGGGGACTGAGGATTTTATCGTCCATATCATAATTCAGCCCCAACAAATCAAGCTGCTTGCGCTGGCCTATCACCAACACGGATGACTCACGTAAGCTGCCGCTGGCAATAGGCACTTCATGCAACATGATGCGGTATTCATTATCCGGTAAGCTCTGGTTAAACCTTAAGTGCATGCCGGGAAACGGCACACCTAAATCCAGATAAAGCGCCCGGCGGACCTTAAGCAGGTCGTCATTAAGCTGATTACGGTCAATAAAGGCTTCGGTATTGGCGGCAACATCCACCAATAGCGGCATGGTTAAGGCAAATTCTTCCTGGGCGGATAAATCTTTTTTCACCGGCTTTTGCCCCGAAGGCGCCATAGTGGCATTGCCGCTGCTGTCAAAACTTTCTTCCCCTGACTTTTCTTTGCGTGATAACCAGAAACCGGTGGCGCCAAAAATGGCCGCCAGGGTGAAAAAGGTCACCAGCGGGAAGCCGGGCACGACACCAAAGATCATCATGATCACCGCCCCTATCATCAGGGCATTGGGTTTGGAAATAATTTGTCCGCCGATATCATTACCCAGATCCTGGGACTCTTCCTGGGTTACCCGGGTAACGATAAAACCTGCGGTGATGGAGATAAGCAGCGCCGGAATTTGAGAAATCAAGCCGTCGCCTACGGTTAAAATCGCATATAGCTCCAGCGCGTCACCGGCAGACATGCCTCTTTGGGCAACACCGATACTGATCCCGCCTAAAATATTCACCACGATAATGATCAAACCGGCAATGGCATCCCCTTTAACGAACTTCATCGCGCCGTCCATTGAACCATACAACTGGCTTTCTTTTTCAACCACGCCGCGCCTTGCGCTCGCTTCATCCATGTCGATAACACCGGCGCGCATATCGCCGTCGATACTCATTTGTTTACCCGGCATGGCATCCAGGGAAAATCGGGCACTGACCTCGGCCACCCGCTCCGAACCTTTGGTGATCACCATAAACTGTACTATGGTAATGATCAGGAAGATTACTATCCCCACCACCAGGTTACCGCCGACCACGAAATTACCAAAGGCGGTTACTATCATCCCGGCATCCGCCTGCAATAAAATCAAACGGGTGGTGGTAATAGACAACGCCAGACGAAACAAGGTGGTTAATAACAGCACCGCGGGAAAAGAGGAAAATTCCAGCGGCGAGCTGATATACACTGCCAGCATCAGCATAATGATAGAGATCCCGATATTAACGGCGATCAGCACATCCACCAACCCGGTAGGCATAGGTAAGATCATCATAAAAACAACGCCGATAAGCAGGAAAGCCAGCATTAAATCTTTGCGCTCTCCTATGGTATTGGCGACTTTAAGCACAGAGCCTAGGTTCATAATTTATTTCTCTATAGCAAGTTAACTGGGAGGATTAGTTGACAGCACTGGGCTGCTCTTTTTCCGGTGCATTTATTTGCTGCTGACTCTTTTCTTCCTGGCTCATTTCTTCCTGGTAATGCGCTAACATCGCCTGAGCCCGGGAGTTTTCGTTGACCGCGTGTAAAACCTGGCTATAAAGCAAATAATATTGTGGCCACTTTGCCGGCTCGAATGCCGGGTTGTTGGCAAGCTTGGCCAGATAGGCCTGGGCAAGGTCAAAACGTTTTGCCCGGGTGCTGGCATAACAAAGCATTTTTAACACCTGGGTATCATTTACCAGCAACCCGTGCAGGGCCTGCAATAACACTAAGGCCGAGTCGTACTTGCCATACTGCAAATACAGGTAGCTTTGCTTACACAACCATCCGTAGCAAATGGAATCGGTACTAAAGAGTTTCATCATCACCTTCCTTTTTATACTTTGACCAACAGCAAGCGGTAGCTCATTAATAACCGGCTGTTGGTAATATTTTCTTCCACCAGCTCAGTGGCAGACTCCAGCATTTGTTTATCCAGCAAAGAGCCGCTTTGCTGCTGGTCTTTAAATAGCGCCAGGGTTTCTTCCATGGCGCGCATATGCCCCGCCGGGCTGTCTAACTCACTGCTGGCCGTACTTGGTTTTAACGAGGCAAGCAGTTCATGGTCAAGGTTACTCAGGCCAAAAACATCTTCCAGGTGAACCTTAGGAATTTCCCCCAGGCCGTTTAAGCCTTTATCCCGGGGAAATAAATCCATTTCCTGGTCGGCATGAAAGCGTTCAACGCTGGCCAGACCGACATCTAAAGAGAATAAATCCGCTTTCATCCCTTGCTCCCTCTGCCGCTGTTATTCAGGCAATTAATTGCTGCCGACATGGTTACGCGATATCCAGCTTGTCATGCATCGACAATAAGATATCTACCGCCGGATTAATCACTTCAAGAAAATCGCCGCCGATGGACAACAGGCAGGAAAAAGCCAGCTGTTCATTTCTTCCCAGGCCAACACAAATTGGTACAGGCAAAAACTCCCGGTAATGGCACAAGGCCATGGCAGGCTTTACCACCTCAGCTAACTGATAGGCGGCAACCTCCTTGATCACACTAATCAACAAGCCGCGCTCAAGTACCTCAAAAATCAGCCGCTTGTTGCCGCTGACGTCAAGTTCAATTACCTCGCCACGAAATGCCGAAACATCTTCAAAACCCAGGGTTTGCAGATATTGCTCAAGCATGGACCAGGTCAGGTTTTTGTCCGTTGAAAATTCAGTCACGGTTATTCTTCCTCTCTATCAACAAGTTCATGGACATATGACATCGCCGTTTCCAGTAACGCGTTACGGGTGTTATCATCGGCAAACACCGTCGGCGGCAGTTTGGCAAAGATGGCGCTGATCCTGTGACCAAAATATATTTCCGTTGCCAACTGCTTGATATCCATGTCCTGGGCCAGGGAAGATAAATCCCGTTGCGATACCCATTTGGCCTCGGTAAGTTTAAGCATGCCACCCATCAGTTCCTGGCCGATTTTTGCCTGGGCCTCGCCATAATCACTTTGCAGCCGTCTGACCAGGCCGTTACTCATATCAAGCAAGGTCTTCAGGGTAAAAATGTCTTTAATATCACCAATAATGGCTTCAAGGCGTTCTTTGGCTACTGAAGAGTTTTGTGCCGACAAGTCGGCCCCCAATGCCTGGCGTAAAAAGTCCAGCGCCATCGGGAATTTTTCTTCGCCATGCTCTTCAATAATTTTGCTAAAAGTACTGGCGACCCCGCCGTAGTCCAGCACCGTATCCTGATAGCCGCTGACCAGCTCGCGGGAAGACGCCAGCGACTGCCCGGCGCCGTCTTTGCCATTAAATTGCGCTGCGGTATCGACAACATTAAAGCCGGCGCGGATGTGCTCGCCGTGTTTTTCCGTTAACGCCTGCTGCAAGGCCAATGCCTGGCTTTCCAATGCCTTATTACCGGTTTTAGCGGCATTTTGTTTGATCACTTCCAGCGCACTATATTGCTCGCTGTGATCTGAGCTAAAGCCGGATAACCATTCTTTTAACCCCTGTGCACTGGTGTGCTTATCCATGTCTTGCAGGTAATTTTTTAATTTTTCCTGCTTTTCGACATCGGAAACATTTTTCAGGTAGTTCTCGGCCCTTTCCATCGCCTCAGTTTTCCTGACTTCATGCAGGGCACTGCGCTTATCCAGCGATTTCTCCTTTGCTTTTTCAGAAAATGCCGAGCCGATTTCTTCGGCAATATCAGCAATTGAGGCAGCAGCCGACTTGATCTGTAAATTCATGCCCTGGTGGCTGATTTTCGCCCCGCCGCCCTGGGCGTGAGCTGCATGGCTAGCGTGGTTTTGCAGATTCTGCGACTGAATGCTTTGTAATTGTGAATCCATCGAATCTCATCCGTTAAAATTAAAATCAAACATGAAACGGGATAAGTTTTAGTTAGCGGGTTATTTTGCTTACTTTTAAGGCGCCGTTTACACGTTTTTTGTTCTTGCCTAACCTGAGGAACCGATAAATTAAAAAAGTTGTGATTTATTTCCTTTTAAGTAAATATTTATCAGAGCATTTAAGTAAACAGCTTGTTACAATGCGCGCTTTTAAAGCTTCGAGAACAGGAAAACCGGGAGGCCCCGGTATTTTGAATAAGATAAAGGACTAAAATTATGAATTTCAGTGTGTTTATAGTTGGCTGTTTAGCTTTGTATTACTTACTCGATAACTTAGCCCTGGCCGGCATTCCAGAACACACCCCGAGTGTTAAAGGTTTCAGGTGGTGGAGTAGCCCGCTGGAGTATGCCGGCAGACTCTATTTTACCGTCGATAACTACAATACCAGCAACCGCAGAAGCGTACTTTACTATTACGACGACAATGCCAATAAGCTGATAAAGGTCAATCCGACATCAAACGGCGAGCAGCTGCAAAATGTCTCCAAACCGGTAAAATTTGCCGGCAGGCTGTTTTTCTGGGCAAAAGTGAAAAATGATCTCGGTTACTGGCACAGAACCCTGTATTCATACGATGCCCTGAGCGATTCGTTGCTGGCCCACGATATCGAATTAGCCAACGAAGATGAAATTGCCAGTATCAGCGATTTTAAAGTCTATGATCATAAACTGTTCTTCGGGGCAAAACTCAATGGCAGCGACCGCAAACTATGGTCTTATGATCCCTTCAGCCAAGCGCTGACTGCCATTACCCCACTACCGGCAGAGGTCGCTAAGGGCCGGCTTGATTTTGATGAAAGTTACAACGATACCTTAAGTTTTACCTTTCTCGACTTTGACGGCTACCGCAGCCACCATTACATCTATGATCGTAAAAACAACACCGTCAGCGGCCGGGAAGTCCCCTATTCCATTAACAGCGAAACCTTGAGCGCACAAAGCTCACAAGTGAGCTATATGGGGGAGATTTACGGCAGCTGCCAGAACCCGGATAACGGCGGTTACGATCAGGAGCTTTGTCTCCAGGATAAAAGCGGGAAAATCAGTATGCTGGCAGATTTAGATCCCACCAGCCAGGGCTCGTCCGTACCCGGACAATTCGTACATTACGCCGATGGCCTTTATTTTACCGCCAACCACACAGAGTATGGCCGCGGTTTATATAAATATGATGTTGTGACCAATAGCGCCAGTATCGTGCCCGGTTTTAAAGGGAAAACCTCAGACAGCTATTCCGGCAACCTGCTCACCGAGTATAACGGTAAGTTATATTTCACTTTGTATCATTATGATAACGCTGATAAGAAAAGTAGTTCCTATTTATGGAGCTATGATGTTAAAACCGCAAAGTACCAGGAAATTGGCGGTTTTGCGGTAGACAATACCGCGGCTTTATTCCTGAGTGAACATAATGACAAGTTATATGTCGGCCTGTCTTCACGGGCCATTTATGTTTACGACAGTAAAACCGGGGTACTCTCTCCCTGGCAGCCCCAGGTGCAACAAGAAATGAAATAGCAGTGCCGTAATAAAAAGATCGCTTTAATGATAAGCGATCTTTTTCCTTTAAATATTTTCTTTCTCTACAACTTTTCCCCCCGCCCGGTTACCTACCTATTACTCAAATAAAACAAGTAAAACAACGAAAACCCGCAAAGCATGCAGGCAAAGCAACCAGGACGTGTTATGACGACAACATCAGCTTCGGCTATTCCCCTACAAAAGCCCAGCCATGAGCTTAACCAGCTCACCGAAAACTTAGCTAAAAAGCTGCAACAAGCACCTATCCTCGAGATACGGGGCCGGGTTACCCAGGTATTGGGCACCATCATAAAAGCCGCAGTCCCCGGCGTTAAACTGGGGGAGCTTTGCCGTTTAAAGGCACCGGATCATCCGGACGAACTGATGGCGGAAGTGGTCGGTTTTTCACAAAAAGAAGCCCTGCTCACCCCCATAGGTGAAATGCAGGGCATCTCCACGTCAACCCTGGTTTATCCCACCGGAAAAAGCCACCAGGTACCTGTGGGCCCGGGATTATTGGGCCGGGTGCTCGATGGTATGGGCAACCCGCTTGATACCGAAGATAAAGGCGAGCTCGAAGTCGACTGCTATTACCCTGTGTATGCCGATGCCCCGGATCCTTTTCGCCGGAAGATTATCGACAAGCCGCTGCCGCTTGGGGTCAAGGCCCTCGACGGCCTGCTCACCTGCGGTGAAGGACAGCGTCAGGGCATTTTCGCCGCCGCCGGTGGCGGTAAAAGTACCTTATTGGGTATGCTGGTAAAAGGCGCCCAGGTGGATGTGATTGTGATCGCCCTCATTGGTGAACGTGGCCGGGAAGTCAGGGAGTTTATCGAACATGAACTCGACCCCGAGTCGCAAAAAAAGGCAATATTAGTGGTAGCCACCTCAGACAGATCTTCGATGGAGCGCGCCAAGGCAGCCTATGTTGCCACCGCCATTGCCGAGTATTTTCGCGATAAGGGACAAAAAGTATTGTTGCTGATGGACTCGGTCACCCGTTTTGCCCGTGCCTTGAGGGAAATCGGCCTGGCCGCCGGTGAGCCGCCGACACGCCGGGGTTATCCGCCGTCGGTCTTTGCCACCCTGCCCAGGTTAATGGAACGCACCGGTAATAACCATATCGGTTCGATCACCGCCCTTTATACCGTACTGGTAGAAGGTGATGATATGACCGAGCCGGTGGCGGATGAAACCCGTTCGATTCTCGACGGGCATATCATCCTGTCGCGCGATCTTGCCGCCGCCGGCCATTATCCCGCCATTGATGTTCTAGCCAGCGCCAGCCGGGTCATGAACGCCATCACCACACCTGAGCATGCCAAGGCAGCGGTGAAGATGCGTTCTTTATTGTCCAGCTATAAAGACAATGAATTGCTGATCAAAATCGGCGAATACAAGACCGGCAGTGACAAAACCACGGATGAAGCCATCGGCAAAATTGATGCGATTAATGCCTTTTTACAGCAAGGGGTCAATGAACAATTTGCCTTTGAATCGACCATACAGCAACTGACCGGCAAATAAGCCTGAATACCTTTTCTGCCAGGATAAAAGTAAAACCCTATGATACATAAGCTGCAGCAAATCAAGATCATTCGTGAGCAAAAAGCCTCTACAGAGCTGGCCAAGGCTAAACAGCAAAAGCTCGATGCCGAGCAGCATCTAACCCGGTGCCGCACTGAGCTGGAGCAATATATGATCTGGCAGCAAGAGGAAATCAAGCGGCGTTATCAGGAAATTATCGGCAGTGAGATGAAAATGGATGAGCTCAGTGATTTTAACCATGAAATCTCCGGCTATAAAATCAAACAGGTCAAACTTGAGCAGGACATCGAACAGGCACAACAAGCGCTTGAACAACAAATCCAGGCCTTGCAGCAGGCAGAGAACGCCTATGCCTATGCCCAAAAGCAATGTCAGAAATATGCCGAGCTGACCCGGGTAGAGTCGGCCAAACAGCAAAAGCTGGCGAATTTAATAGAAGATCAGGCGCTGGACGATTTTAAGGTCCAGGCGCCGGTGGCGATGGGTTAAGGGCAAGCCACACTATTTGCCCTTAATCTTTGTTAGCTGTAAAGGGTTAAGGGTTAATCCAGCTTAAAGCGGCTGACCATAGAAGCCAGATTGACCGCCAGCTGGTTTAATTCCTCATTGGCCGAAGCGATATTGGCCGAAACATCATCACTGCGCTGCGCATAACCATCGACAGTAACCACATTTTGATTAATGTCTTCCGCTGCCAGGGTTTGCTGCTCTACTGCGGTTGCTATCTGGCTATTGAGGTCGAAAATATTGGTCACCGACTGGGTGATAGAATCAAGGGTATTACCGGTTTGCGAGGCCTGCTCTACGCTGGCGTTTACCGTTGCTATGCCTTTATCCATCACAGATACCGCACTGTCGGCCCCCTGGCGCAGTTTTTCTATCATGGTATTGATTTCAACCGTTGACTCCTGCGTTCTGCTGGCCAAACTGCGTACTTCATCCGCCACCACGGCAAAGCCCCGGCCATGTTCACCGGCCCGTGCGGCTTCTATCGCGGCGTTTAACGCCAATAAATTGGTTTGTTCTGAAATGCCGCGGATCACATCCAGTACCGAGCCTATACTTTCGCTATCCACTTTCAATGACTGGATAACCTTGGCTGCCTGTTCAATTTCTCCTGAAAGGGTATTGGTGATCTCTATATTTTCTTTAAAAACTTTCTGGCTGACTAGGGTTTCATCCCGGGCGGTGCCGGCGGATTGATCGGCAGCTGTAGTGTTGGCGGCAACTTCCTGGATCGAGGCCGACATTTCGTTAATAGCCGCCGCAACCATAGAGATCTGGGTCTTCTGATGCTCCGAGTCTTCTTTTGCCTGTGAAGTAATAGTGCTTAATTCGGTAGAAGACTCCGACAGCTGCTCTGCCGACTGGGCGATCTTTTTAATAAATAAACGATGGTTTTCCAGGAACTGGTTAAAGCCGCCGGCCAGTTGGGAGATTTCATCCTGGCCGCTGTCGTCAAGCCGCTGAGTCAAATCGCTGCTGCCCTCTGCCAGTGCGGTAATACTGGTATCTAATAAGGTAATTTTTTTCGCTATAACCGAGCGGTAAACAAAATTGATGGCTAGGATAATAATGATCATGGTCGCCAACAGAATCCACATGATATGACTGCCGGTCGCCTGGCTGCCGGCCACTTGCAGAGTGATATCGCTGTTAATTTCCAAAATGCCGCGGACATCGCCAATTTTCCAGCCGGTGCGCGGAGTATCCGGGTGGGAATTATGGCAGGCAACACAGCCCTCGCCTGTCATAGTATCGGCAATTGCCACCCGCACCAGGTTTTTGCCATTTTTCTCGGCTTCAGCAACATAAACACCATCGGGATTTTTAGTAAGATAATCCCAGGCCTCATTCTGAAAGGGATCCAGTACCCGGGATTTCCGGTTGGGAAAAGGATAAGCGCTGTATAAATTAACCGTCGTTCCTTCGTTTTTGAGCAAAGCACTTAAGTCATGGATCATGGTTGCCGGCAGGGGAAATGTTTTCGGCTCTGCTTTATGGTTGATACCGGGTTTCATATCGGAGTTGGCTTTAACTTTAGCAACTACATTTTCAACATAATATTTTCGCAACGTTTTATATTGTGTCGCGGTTTGCTTGGAAGCCATCGTCGCTCCTTCAACCGCCCTTTTTTGTATTTCCTGAGGGATATAAAAACTCAGCATCAGGATAGTAATGACAAATAATGAAATAACAGGAATGGCAAGTTTCCAGAATAAACCGCTAAAATTGATGTTTTTCAATTTCCTCTCCCTAGATATTGACCAACTACTTCAATTAACCTTGCTTTAGGTTTGATTTATTGTTGCAGTAAATTTAAATGTAGTAGTCACAGGCAAAAAAGTCATAAACAAAATAAGAATTTTTACCAAATTTCCATGCCGCCGATAAAACGGTCCCCTGACTGAGCAAAGTTAATTTCTCTTAGAAATCAAAAATTAATTAAAACATATCATTTAGCTTTCGGGCGTGACTGCTACGGGGATATTCTTGACGGGAGATACAACAGGCATGGCCAAGGCCCGGGCTTTAATGACGCTAACCAGTGCTTTTGTAGGCAATAAACGTAAGCTTTTGTCGGTGATAGATTCTTTTTAATATCAATAATGCCCTGCCAGGGGCATTATTAATATTAAAAATGCTTTGGACTTCCCCCGTCCCGGTGATTTTTTACTCGCCGGAACAGCCTGAGCCGGGCATTTCTTTGATGTAGAGATCCTGCTTGGCATAAGGGATTTCGATCCCTTCTTTGATAAAGGCCTTATAAACTGCGGTATTTAGTTTATCCAGGATCCGCCCTCTAAGCACAGGTTGTTCAATCCAGCAGCAGAGTTCAAAGTCCAGGCTTGACGGCCCAAACTGACGAAAGCGCACCCGCGGCTCGGGGGAATCACAGGTCGTCTCTTCATCCATCCCTACTTGCATCAGGATATCCCTGACTTTATCAATATCGCTGCCGTAGGCTACGCCAACCTGGACCCGGATACGGAATTTTTCATGGCGGCCGCCGGATTCATTAATGATCTTGGTATTGCCCATAACAGAGTTGGGCACAGTCACTTCGACATCATCCCGGGTAAGCAAACGGGTGCTGCGGATACCGATTTGAGTGATTTCTCCGCGCTCGCCGCCGTCCAACACGACGAAATCGCCTATTTTGTACGGGGCGTCTGCCATAATAAAAACACCGGAAAACAAATTCGCTAAAGTATCTTTTGCCGCAAAACCAACGGCAATACCCACTATGCCGGCAGAAGCCAGCCAGGCGGTCATATCGATATTCCAGTTAATGAAAATATAATAAACGGCGATCACTATGATCAGGATAAAGGCGATATTTTCAAACAAAGGCAAGGTTTTCGGGGTTAATACCTTGACCTTTTCCGGATGGCTGGAAAAACTTTGCAGCGTTTTTTTGCTGATTTTTAACAATAACCGCGCCCAGATAATAATCGCCAGGGTATATAACACGGAAAAGATCAGCGACTGAATATTTTCCGCTAAAGCCAGCAATAAGGAGGCGCTGGCCAGTCCGGTTAATATCAGGGAATAAAATACCGGTCGGCGGAAATACTCCAGCATATGCTGCTCACTTGCCGATGGCTGTTTCCCAGAAAAAAACTTCAGCCACAAGGCAAGCATGCGGTCAAACAACAGGCCAATAAAACAAAAGCCGACCAGGGCCGCCAGCGCCTGCAGATAAATATCATCCAAAAACACCGAAAAAGACGTCGCCAGTAATTGTTGCCATTGTTCCAGCATTGATATAGCTCCTTTAAGCTTATGTTACTTTACCAACGGATATGCTCTATCTGTTGCTCCCCTTCGGCTAATACGGTTTTAACAATGCGGTTTTGCTCATCAACCATAATAAAGCGGGGAATACCGGCATGGGCAAATTGCCTGTAAATACTGCGGTCGGTATCGGCAACCAGTGTCACTTTAATATCATTTTCCGCAGCCCAGCTTGCCACTTCAGTGCTTTGTTGTTCACGGGCAATAGCAACGATATCAAGCGATTTATCCTGGATCAACGGAGATTGGTGCAAGGCTTTCATTGCCCGTTGCGAGTCCGAACACCAGGTAGCAAATAAAATCACCAGTTTTTTACGCCCCGGGGTATTAAGGACGACTTGCTCTCCGGCGATGTCATTAAGCTTGGTCAGCGGTAACAGTTGTCCGGGCTCCACCAAAAATGACATATCAACAGCTGCGGCATCATTGGCCGGAGTCGGCAGAAGCGCACAACCGGGCAACAGTGTCGTGATCACGGAAAAAACAATAAACGGGGGAAGTTTCATCGGGGATATCCTTGTTATTATTATCAACAGTAAACGTCAGTTGCCTATGGCTTATGCGACGCACCGTTAAACGGCTATTAGTTTTTCCAATAAATTAACATTTTTATTAAACTTTCACACGTAAACAGAAGGGGAAATTAACATTCAATCCAAATCACCTTACCCTTGCCCTTGTCTTTGGCCTGGTACATCAATTTATCCGCCAGCTTGATCATGTCGGTCAGCACAATATTACCCGGGTTATTGGTACAGGCAACGCCTATGCTGGCACTGATATTGATCACATGGCCCTTTACTGAGTCTATGGCAGAAATTTTATCGATTAATCCTTTGGCAATACTGTTTAACGCCTGGTCATTAGCGACCCCGTAAAGACACAGGACAAACTCATCACCGCCGAGCCGGCCGATAATATCATTCCTACGGACACTGTGATTTATGCACTCGGCCACCTGGCAAAGTACCAAATCGCCGATATCATGGCCGTATTGATCATTCACCGCCTTAAAGTCATCCAGATCAATAAAGAGTAAGGATAGCCGTACCCCGTTACGTATCGCTTCGCTGCGAATGTTTTCACTTAATTCATAAAAGAAATTCCGATTGGGCAAACCGGTTAAAGGATCGTTATTGGCCGCTATTTTAATGATCTCATTACTCACCTCTATCATGGAAGCAAGCACATAAGCTTCACCGCCAAACGAGACAGGTGTCAGGCCGATTTTAAATTGTATTTCATGGCCTTTTTTATTCACGGCCAACAATACCCGCCCCTGATCCATAGCCCTGGAAGTGGGCGCTTTCAGGTAATTGGCTAACATTTCGCCATGCTCCCCCCGGTAGCGCTCCGGGAGCAGGATATCGACGGTTTTGCCGAAAATCTCTTCTTGGCTATATCCCAATAAAGCTTGCAGTTTGCCGTTAATAAAAACAATGTTTCCTTGCTGATCCACCAGCAGCAGTCCCACCGGCATTTCATTTATAAGCTGTTCAAAGGCATCATCACCGGGATTGAAAAGCGCCATCAAATACACAACCTCATAAAAAACGTTTGCTGTTAACAATTACATATATAAAACAAGCTTTTACCACAGTAAATATCAAAATTATCACAAGACTGAAAAGAAGGCAAAAACGGACAAGTGCGCAAAGCGCTTCTTCTAACAGGTTAGCCTATCCGCCAATAAATAGATATAGAAAAACCATTGCCCGGCAATAGCTTGCAGGCAAGAAAGTAGAGACTCTTTTGCAACTTTATGTCAACAATCTGAGTCAATACATCATGGTAAAGGTTAAAGCCGCCTTTATACTCCTTGGCAGGATTCATTGTTAAGTTCGGCAAAAGGTTAAATTTATGAGTAAACCATTAACAGGCTTAAAGGTACTGGATTTTTCCAGCCTGTTGCCCGGCCCCTACGCCACCGGCTTACTGGCTGATATGGGCGCCGAAGTACTGCGTATCGATCCGCCGGACAGACAGGATATGGTGAAAAGTGTCAAACCCGCTTTCAAAGACAGCTCTTATGCCTATTTAACCCTGCAACGTAATAAACAATCACGCACGCTGGACTTAAAACAGCCGACAGCTATTGCACAAATCAAATCCCTGGTAGCAGAGTATGACATCCTGGTTGAGCAGTTTCGCCCCGGGGTCATGGCTAAACTTGGCCTGGACTTTGACACCTTAAGTGCAGTTAATCCTAAATTAATTTATTGCTCCATCAGCGGCTACGGCCAAACCGGCCCGTATAAAGATAAGGCCGGACACGACATTAACTATCTCGCCTTAAGCGGCTTGGCAAGCTTTAGCGGTACCAAAGAAACCGGCCCGGTATTAAGCGGCACGCAAATCGCCGACATTGCCGGTGGCTCCCACCATGCGGTAATGGCCATTTTAGCAGCCGTGATCCAGCGCTCCACCACAGGATTAGGACAACATCTTGACATCAGCATGACAGATGCTGCTTTTGCCCTCACCGGGATATTCGGCGCTGGCGCCGTCGGCCTTGGTGTAGACCCTGACTTAGGTGGAACCTTACTAAACGGCGGCAGTTTTTACGGCTATTATCAAACCCTGGATGGGCGTTATTTATCCGTAGGTAGTTTAGAGCCCAAATTTGCCCGGCTATTTTTTCAAACGCTGGGACAGGCCGACTGGTTAGAGCGGGCTTTCTCCTCTGATAACACACAGCAGTCTCTGCTCAAACAGGATATCAGCGAGGTGATTCGCCAGAGAACACTTCGGGACTGGCTTGCCCTATTCGCGCCGTTAGATGCCTGCGTTGAGCCGGTACTAACAGTCTCCGAGGCAGCTAAGTCGCCTTTGATGGCAGAGCGTAACATGGTGAAGGAAATCACTTTAGATACCGGGGAAAACATTAAACAAATAGCCGCTGCGATTAAGTTTAGCTAGACAGCCTTTCGCAAGTTGTTGCACCTTATCCGCACCATGAAGATAATCCTTGAACAGGCCTGCTCACTCCAGATCTGGTGAAAGTCATTCCCCATAGATGCAAGTCACCTGTCATCCGGTGTTGGCTCGTTACCTTTATTCGTCACCCTGCCCCTTTATTTAGCGCAACTTGTCGATTTTCTTTTTAGATCAGATTATTACACTTAAAAAGATCACGATTAGAACTAATAGTTTTGACTCATCTGAAATATTCGCAAAAAATCTTGCAACTTTTAGCAACCCGCCGTTACTTACTTTTAAAAGCGCCGACAAATGTTATTTTTGTCGCCTTTTGTTAACTGTTCTTAAAAAGCCCCTTCAACGCCATTTCAAAAATAAATCGTAGTTTTTAACAACCGAATATCAATCCCTGTTACTAACTTATCAAGCCACTTAAATGTCGATGGATAATGATGATAAAACAAGCCGATAAATTATCTTCTTTTAGCCAAAATGCCGGTGAAGTGCGTTCTGGTAATGACGCCAGCCATAAAAAACTGAACCAGGTAAATAGCACAGATGAGAAGAAACTGCGCGCTTTGCTTGAGCGAGCTGAAAAAGGAGAAAAAACCGAGCACTTTAATACCAGAAACCTTTCTGATGATACAAAGTCCGGCCAGGATGTAATGCCGCTTGATATCCAGTCCCGATTATTTCAACAAAGCCTGGCCAAGTCGCCTGAGTTACAGGTGACGCCTAAAACAAATACCCAGGCCTGGACCGAGTATGTGGTTAACAAGGTACAAAGCAACTTACCTAACCTGCAAAACAGTTCCATCAATATCAGCTTACCGGTTGAGCACCTTAACGGCGCTAATATCGCACTGAGCCGGGATGCACAGGGAGCCTTGAGCGTCAGCTTTATGGTGGGCAGTTTAGCAGTGGCCGATCAGCTGCAAAAAGAGCTGCCTCAGCTGCGTAAAGCGTTGGAGAAAAAACTGCCGGGCAGCAAGATCAATCTGGAAATCAAACAGGAAATTCAGCTTCATCGCAACCGCCAGCCGCAAGAAACCGAACTTGAGCAGGCTTAACGATCATGACAGAACTTACTGTAAAAACATCAGCCCGGCAGCAAGCTGAAATTAAAGCGCTGGATTTACCCGAATTTACCCGGGAACAAGTCAAGGTCAACAATGCCCTTGCCCGGTTACGGCCCTTTAGCTTTAACCTGGAAAAACACACATTTAACGGCCGCTTTGTCAGTGATGATGCCAGCTTTTTTAACTTTTTGTCCCTGAGCTTTTCCCTGTCCGGCCAGTCGCTGACTTTGAGCTGTGATCAGCCAATGACGGCGCTGCTGGTGAAAGACTACCTACCGGAAGAGGCCTTACTGTTCTTACCGGAAACGCTGCGCATTGCAACGCTACAGGCAGCACTGGCGCCTTTTTTACAACGATTGCAGCAGTCAACAAACATGAGTCCCACGCTTGATAAAGCACCGGTGATCACTAAACAAAAATCGGCAAAAGCAGCCCCTGCCCCCGGTATTTTCCGCCTGTTCGGGCAAATCACCTCTCCACAGGGCCAGGGCAGCTTTTGTCTTGATTTACCGCAAGCGCTATATCAGCAATTAATGCCTTTAGTGGCAACAGCCAGCCAAAGCAGCCTAATCCCCTGGCAGCAACTGCCCCATAGCTGTGGGCTGATATTGGCGCAAACCAGGCTGAACATGCACCAACTGGCCCGGCTACAACATCAGGACGTGGTGTTTTTCGATACCTGTTATTACCGGGAAGAAAATCCCGTATTACTGGTAAACATCAGTGAGCAGCTCCAGTGCCTGGCACTGGCAGAGAATAACGGCTTAACCGTGCAAGAAATTTTAACGAATGCAAATGGAAACAATGACATGAATAACGAACAAATCGCCATGGATGAAATCCCGGTAACCTTAACCTTTGAAGCCGGCAATTTAACCCTGCCTTTAGGAGAGTTAAACCAGTTATCAACCGGTCATGTCTTTGCCTTTGACAGCCAGAGCAATGCTGAACAAGCCATTCAAATCAGGGCCAACGGCCAGTTGATTGGCACCTGCTCGCTGGTTTCTGTGGCGGGCAAACTCGGGGCAAAAATTACCCGTTTAAATAGCACAATCACCCCAGAAAATGAGAGCGCAGAAAGCCTTGGCCAACCGCAGCCAGATGAAGCTTTGCCCGCAGCTGAGCCTGAATCTGAAAAAAGCAGCGAAGCCGCAATACAAGAAATGCCCGCCGAACAGGCAACACAAGAGTAAGCACAGCCATGAACAATTTACCTGATCCTATTTACCTGATTGCCGGCCTGTCGCTATTGGCCTTAGTGCCCTTTGCCGCGGTGATGCTGACCTCGTTCGTGAAAATAGCCGTGGTGCTGTCGCTGATCCGTAACGCCCTCGGGGTACAGCAAATCCCCCCCAATATCGCCTTATACGGGTTGTCGATTATTATGTCGATTTTTATTATGGCACCCATTGGCTATCAGATAGCCGATATTGTCGAGCAAAATCCCGCCAGCCTGGAAAGCAGTGAAGGCATAAAATCTGTGGTAGAGCAAAGCATGGTGCCGCTGAAAGTATTTTTAAAAAAGCACGCCAGCGAAGATGAAGCCGCCTTTTTCCTGGAAACCGCCGGAGAGCTGTGGCCGGAAGATATTTCTGAAAAAGTCACCGAAGATGACTTGCTGATAATCATCCCGACCTTTGTGGTCAGTGAACTCACCAGCGCCTTTCAAATCGGCTTTTTGATTTACTTACCTTTTATCGTTATTGACCTGATCATTTCCAACGTATTGTTGGCATTGGGCATGATGATGGTTTCACCCATGACCATCTCTTTACCCTTTAAGTTACTGCTGTTTGTACTAGTCGACGGCTGGGCCAATTTATTACACAGCTTAGTATTAAGTTATCAATAGCTGATAAATATTCTTTAATTAACAGGACCTTTCCCATGGTAGAAGCCGATATTATTAAACTCACCACAGAAGCCTTATTGCTGGTACTGATGCTGTCCCTGCCGCCTATCGTTGTCGCCTCTGTGGTCGGTACCCTGGTAAGTTTGTTTCAGGCGTTAACGCAAATCCAGGAGCAAACCTTATCCTTTGCCATCAAGCTTGTTACGGTTACCCTGACCCTGTATTTCACCGCCGATTGGGTAGGATCTGAGCTGTTTTATTATACCCAGCGTATTTTTAACTATCTGCCTACCCTGGCAAGAATCTGATATGGAAGAGTTCATAGAAATCAAAGCCGTGCTCAGTGCCTTTTTTTTCGGCACTCCCCGCATTCTCGCCGCTTTTGCCATCTTGCCCTTTTTTTCCAAGGCCATGCTCGGCGGCAGGCTCACCCGCAACGGTGTCGCCTTTAGCTTATCCCTGCTGGTATTGCCCCTGGTCATGGGCCAGAAGGCACAGGCAGATTTAACCGGCTTTTTTGCAGTTTTTGTGATCTTCAAAGAGATTTTCATCGGCTTGCTGCTCGGTTTTTTAGCCACTGTCCCCTTCTGGGCGGTAGAGTCGGTCGGCCTGTTGATCGATAACCAGCGCGGGGCTTCCATGGCCAGCGCCATGAACCCCATGTCAGGCTCCCAGGCCTCTCCTTTGGGCATTATTTTGGTGCAGGTGTGCGTGACCCTGTTTTTTGTCGGCGGCAGCTTTTTATTGTTTTTAGGAGCCGTATACAACAGTTTTGCCGTGTGGCCAATCTTTGAAATGATCCCGCGCATTAAACTCGACAATGCCAGGTTCTTTTTAGAGCAGCTCGATTATATTTTCAGTTTTATGGTGTTATTTGCCGGTCCGGTGGTGATCGCGATGTTTTTCGCCGAATTCGGCCTGGGCCTGATCAGCCGCTTTGCCCCGCAGCTTAATGTGTTCTTCCTGGCAATGCCGGTGAAAAGTGCGGTAGCGGTACTGGTGCTGATCATTTATATGCAGCTGCTGGTCGGCCATTTCAGCACCTATATGAAATTCGGTGATGAGCTGATCACCACCTTACAGACCCTGATCTAACAAAGCGCAAGGAAGCATAGCAAGTGAGTGAAAAAACCGAACAACCAACCCCGAAAAAACTGCGCGATGCCAAAAAAGACGGCCAGGTTGCCCAAAGTAAGGAGGTGGTCTCCGCCGCTACTTTGATCACTATTTGCTCGGTGATTATGGCACTGGCAGATACTATCGTCAGCACCATACAAGAAATCATCTTGCTGCCGAGCCAGCTCTATCAGCTACCTTTTGCAAAAGCACTGGAAGTAATGACCTCTGCCAGCCTGGACGCACTGTTTTCCCTGGTACTGCCGATCATCGCGGTAACTTTTATTACCGGTATCGCCGCCAATGTTATCCAGGTAGGCCCTATGATGTCCGCCAAGTCCATCACCCCGGAGCTGAACAAAATCAGCCCGGTCTCCGGCTTTAAGAAAATATTTGCGGTCAAAAACCTGGTGGAATTTCTCAAGTCGGTATTAAAAATCGCCCTGTTATCGGCGCTGATTTATATTTCCATGATCAAGTACCTGCCTGACCTGTTAAACCTGAGCAACTGCGGCAAGGCCTGCGTTTTTCCCTTATTGGGCACTATGCTCAAAGAGCTGATCGCCTATACCGCCGTGGCCTTTATCGTCATCGCCGCCTTTGACTACTTCTTCCAGAAAAGCCAGCATATCAAGCAACTGAAAATGTCGATGGATGAAGTGAAAAAAGAATACAAAGAAAGCGAGGGCGATCCGCAAATCAAGGGACAGAGAAAACAGCTGCATAAAGAACTGTTAAACGGTCCGCCACCGGAAAAAGTAAAAAAATCCTCGGTGATCATTGCCAACCCGACCCATGTCGCCATCGGCCTTTATTACGACAAAGATGAAACCCCACTGCCGCTGCTGACAATAAAAGGCACAGATATGATGGCCCAGGACATCAAGAAAATGGCACGTGAGGCAGGCATCCCTATTCTGGAAAACCGCCCCTTGGCCCGCGGCCTGCTGGCGGCAGCCGAGGAAAACCAATATATCCCGCCAGAATTTATCGAACCTGTAGCCGAAGTCCTGTTGTGGGTGCAAGGCCTGGCAGATGAACCGGAAGAAAACCCTGACCTGGATCCTACCCGGTAGTCCATGTTTCAGAAACAAAAAGTAAAGAGGAGTTTCTTATAACTTGAACGCTTCAACATTTATTATTTATTGCAGAGATTAAGCTAACAAGCTGCAAAAATCAAAATCATCCATATTGGGTAAAAGAAGCATTTTCATGTATGAATTAACAAGTAATCAAGGTAAGTTATAATGGCAACTCAGGTCAAAATCCAAACTCCACCGCAAGCACCAGCGCAATCGACACCCGCAAATAATAATAACTCATCAGAGAATAGTTATAACCCGAATAACCCGTCGGTGATTAAACTGCCTGATTCAGCGATCCAACAATCAGTAGAGGATACGAATCAAACTGATAAATCAAACACTTTTAAGCAACAGAAAAAAGAAACAAACGGGACAAGAGGAACTGTAAAAGCACAGCAAGATAATATTAACCCTCTTGACGAAGAGAAAGAAGAAAAAAAAGAAGTAGCTAATGCTAATGAAACAAAAGCAAGCTTTGATAAAAAAATGAAGGAATTGTCTTCCTCAATTCGTACAAAATTTAGAGATAAGATAGATAAGTCTCTTTTAAACAGCACGCTAGTAATGCTCTACTCTATAAAGGAGTCTGATGCCGAATTAACTCGACATTTTGGTAAAGACTATACTCCTCTACCTCAGCACAATATGCTATTTGATTTAGTTGATCAAGAAGGCGATGAGATGTTTCTAAACCCAAACGATAAAAAAAACCCTATTCAAGGGGTATGTCAAGGAATGGTGATCACAGACATAACAACAGGAGTTATTTCTGCAAAAAATACCCGAGACAATTTTAAGCAATCAATCAAAAATTGGTTAGACGTTCAAAAAGAGATACCGAAAGAAGAAACTGAAAAACAAAAGAAAAGTATAGATGAGTCTGAAAAACAAACGATAAACATAAAGAATAGCATTATTGAACAATCCAAAAAAATCACTCATTTTGATTATTCGGAAAAGATTAATACTAAAAACTCTAAACTTATGGAGTATCTGGGCAAAATATCAGACACCTTGCCAGAAGGCACCCTATTTTCACTTGATGGTAGTCGGCATGTTATGACTCTAATGAAAACAGACGAAGGTCATCTGACAATCCATGACCCAAATACGGGTATTATCATCAATTTCGACTATAAAAAGACTGAAAATTGGGAAGCGATACGTTCATGCTTGGACGAATTAAAAGCTGGAGTAGGCGATATCAGCATAGGATTACCGGGAGAAAAGGGAAAAAATGAACACTTAGAGGAAATTAATAAACTGATAAAAACAGCTAATGAACAAGCTGATGAACAGGCTAAAAAATTAGAAGAAGAATCTAAAAAACGGGCAAAAGAAGAAAGTGAAAATGGCTCAACAAATGAAGCACCAACAGCACCGGCGAAAAGAAAGAAAAGAGGAAAAAGAAAAAACAACCCCAACACGTTAAAAACAACAGATGATACTGAAAAAACGAAGTATGGCCAAGGTATGTTTAAAAGTGACAAAACATAATTAATTTTTTATCAAGATTTCCGTTCTTATAATTTGAGCAGGCGCATAGCCAAAAATATATGAACAATAAATTTTCAGCAAAATGATTCAGGCCAAAAGTGAGACTTAGATCACTTTTGGCCTGATTTTGATGTTTAAATTACTGTGGCAGCTTCAATATCATACCAGTAGCCAGGCGGTCAGGATCTTCAACACCGTTCATGGCGGCAATCTCCTGCCAACGTTCGCGGTTGTTATAAAGCCTTGCCGCAATATCCCCTAAAGTATCACCGGTATCCACCTGATAACTTGGCGTATTCATCACATAACTGGCCAAGGTTTTCCCTTTGAGGCTGGCTTCGACAATACAAGGACGTTGTTCATCAAACAAGGGGACTTTGGAATTAAAGCTGCGTACCCGGGCATCATCACTGGGATATACTTCAACTTGTATGGCTTCCCCGGCCTTAAGCTTCACTCCCTGGTCAAAACTATAACAACTGGTTTTTCTCGCCTTTACCGGCGCCGTTAAAACTTTGACTACCAGGGCGCTGATATCAAGTTCCTTATCTTCCCGGTTGATCAATACCAGTGATTCCTGAGCACTGTTGCTATCATCAACCCTGTGCGGGCTAGCGCTGCCATAGTTAACTTTTAATTCAAGGCCCTTAACTGGGGTCGCCTCGGGAGCTGCTTCAACGGTCCAGGCCGATACCGCAGGAAAAGATTCCTTGTGGCCGTCATTTACCACTAAAGTAACGGTGTAGGTACCTTCTACATCCGGGGTGAAGCTCGGCTTAGTGACACTGTCTCCACTTAATACAATTTGCGATTCGGCGGGAGTTCTTAAGGTCCAGCAATAACGGATATTATCATCAAGCTCTGTGCTGCCTTCGCTGCTGAGCTCAATCCGGGTATGCCTTAATGCCGTATATCCAGGGCTAATTTTTGCCACCGGGTGCTGATCCGGGTTTGATGCAATATAGATGGTACGCAGCGGCGTTGAACAGCTATGCTCATCAGAGGCTATCAGCTCTATGATATAGCTGCCATCAACATCCGGGGTAAACAGTGGCGTAGCCAGGCTGACACCTTCCAGTATTGCCTGTGATCCCGGTGGTTTCTGAGCTATTACCCAGCGATATTCAAGGTTATCAGAAGACAAATCATGTGATTTTCGGCCATTAAGCAGGACCGTGTCTCCTGTGTAAAGGTATTGATCCTCTCCCAAATGTGCTAACGGGTCCCTGACGGGAACAGGCCTGGCAATCCAGGTAGCCCTGGCCGGTAATGAATTGGCCTTGCCATCGTTGACAATCAATTGGGCAGTGTAAGTGCCGGCAACATCCGGGGTAAAACTTGGAGTAAGTGCGCGGGGACTATCGAGCTCCGCACTTGAACCATCAGGCCTGTCCAGTGTCCAGAAATAGGTTAAGGCCTCATTACCCGTTTCGCTGGTAATGGCCGAATCTATCTTAAGGGGTTTACCTACAAGCGCCGTTTGCCGGGCCAATAGCGAAGCACTTGGCCGCTCAACTGCCGGCTCAACCTGGTAATGCAACTGCAACGGCATAAAGCTGTCACTGGCGTTTTTGATCACAAGTTCAAGCAGGTAATTACCCGCTACTCTTGGCGTGAAAGTAATATGATTCGTTTCACTGACCGGGTATGAGAGCACAGATCCCTGAGGCTGCTCTAAGACATGCCAGTGGTATTTCAGCGTGTCCTGAACCCCGGGTACGATATGATCCGCCAGGATACAGACAGAAGACCCGACTCGGGCATGATTTTGTCTATGACTGGCATCATCGATGTGAGTGACTAAGGGATTTTCCTGTACGCTGGTATATTGATACCTGACCAGGGCCAGAGAAGCATGAGAGGATTGATCGGCACAGCGGTCCGGATCAAAAAGATGAAAGGTAACCGTATTGGTACTGATCCCCTGCCAAACCAATAACGCCCGCCCCATAGGGCCTGATTCAGCATTGCATACCTGTCCGTGGCGGCACATCATATTACCTTCTATCTGGTGCGGCAATCCGATATTAAAACCGTACAAGTACACCCCACCCCGCACTTTTTGCACGTCCAGGACAAAACTGTTGATCCTGTCTTTAAACACCAGCTGCACCGTACCTGTGGCAATATTAACCTGCGACGGGCCTGTTACGACGTTTTGTCCATAACCGTTAATTTCCGAGTACTGCATGCCTGTGACAGATTTTATGATCCCGGACGCATCGTTGCTATCGACAGTCTCTTTTAAAGGGTTGGTGATTGATGAAAAGAAATCAGAATAATTAATTTGTTGATGTGCCATGCTGTTCCCTTCTTGAATGTAGCACTTGCTTCTCGCTTAAACTAAAACTAAAAACAACGCTGTTCCTATACTGGTGCACTCACTTGTTACTCCTGATGTCTTATCCGAACACCAAAGGAAGGCTCATTAATCATCAGGTATTTACTCAGGCGATAATAAGCACGCAACAAGCCGGCTAATTGCTTTAAGCGGGAAAAACAGGGCAAAAGACGAGCAAAGTCCTGAAAACCCCGGCAGAATTAGCCTGCGAATGTGGTAAAATTATAGTCGGCTTTTGGGCGCTTCGAAAATATTTGCTCTTTTCAGGTGAAATATCTCAAAGTTTGCTTGGGAACTAGGGTGGCTTGCCTGAGCGGCTCGCCACCGTAAAAAAGAAATGGGAGTTATTTCACAGCAGCATAACACTGTGAAATAACCTATTTAACTTTAAGCTTTTACCTGCCAGCCACTGGGGCTTTGGCACGCTTGTACGGTATCTTTACGGGAAGAGCCGTCGGCAAATGATACAAATTGCTCTACCGTGCGGCAAATCCGGTTCGAGCTCACTTCTTTTTCTTCTATATCTGCCTGTGCAACAGCAATACCCGAGTCTAACATTTTTTCAGCCGGGGCCGCTTTGAGTAAAGGCGCGTAAATAAAGCCCCTGCCGATGCCATCCTTACTGATCAAGTACCAGTTACTGTCCCTGACTTTCCCTATGACATTAACGGCTTCCCCTGAAACCACGCCGGAAACGATGCGGTAACTGGTACCTGGTCCGCCGCGGACATTTGATTTTTTCATGGCATGGTAGGTTTGCCCGATAAGATCTAACGGTGGTACCTGAGCAATCCTTTTCTTAAGTACGGGAATTTTAATGGAATCCGCTTTTTTTTCCGTGCTGATCACCCGGGCTTCTCCACGGGTGTTATTTTGCGGATTTACCCAACTTTGTCCCTCACCCAAAGCCAGTGCAGCACTGGTCGCCTGCGTCATATGTTCAGCATCTTGCTCATCAAGATATTTGCCAAGCTCTTTACCTATAACACTACCGGCAAAGGCGCCAAAAGACGTCCATCGCTTTTGGTTATTTTCTGCATGCTTATTAACGGAAGCACTTCGCTGGCTCTCATGAGACGGGCTTGACTGGCAACCTGCCAGGATAAGGGTGATAATGCCGGCACAGGCGGCCAGCTGAAATGCATTTTTCATATTGATATCCCTTCAATTATCCGGCCTTCAGACAGGCCGGCGCTGGTGAGTCAAACGGCACACTCCCGGCATTTATAAAACATCGGCGGCAAGAAACGACTCACACTCTCCCTCCAAACTTGGACTCAGGTTAAGTTAATTCTTATCCAATTTCAAACTTTTATCCCGAGCCCTGGTAGCTTCACCTGTAAAGATCACAGGTCAAATTCATCATCTTCATCGCTGAGCCAGTCGAGATAACAATCAAAAAATAAGGCCCAGAAACCTTCACAACCACAAAGCGCAACAATATCCTGCTGTAACTGTGCCAGTTGCCCGGGATCTGTGAGACTGTTCTCATCGGGAACAAATTGCGGCCCTTGCTGGTTACCGCTTTTGCTCAGCAGAGACAGGCATTGTAAGAAAGCCGCCAATGAAGAGGCAACCTGAGTCGACTCCCAAACCCCTTCCCCGTAAACGCCAGTATAGACCGGAAATTGAGGATCATTAACATCAACAAAGTAGGGATCTCCCAATTCAGTATCTTGTGCAATGACCAACCAGTGAGGTTCCCATCCGCCGAGCTCTTCTACCGACAGCGCCAGGCCTTCATCATCGACACTATAACCTTGCTGGGCATTTTCCAGTTCACTTTCGCTGCTCGCAATCACAAAGCCCTGGGGACCAAAGTAAACTTCATTTTCCTGAACCTGACTTAATTGCTTGGCTAACGTTGATTTATTCATATTTATCCAGTGGTTGGCGAGAAGCCAACGCATATTTCATTATTTTCTTTATAATACCAGACCCGCCAACACTTGTATCGGACGCAGTGGCGATAATTAGTATTAGAACAGGAGAATTAAATCGGAAATAATTTCTCTTGTGTGGCGATAAGATTTAACACTTTATGTATTTTAGCCTGAAGATAAGCTGCAACCAATTCGCGGCGCTGAGAAAATAAAGCCAGCTCTTTGCTGGTCAGGGCGATAATACACAAAATCTGATGTAAATCACTGTTGTGATAGCTGAGCACATCATCGGCAAAGTCAAAACGTTCGCCAGGCTGTCTCTGCTGTTGTAAAACGGAAAACTCCCCGGCCGATACCAATGACAGATGGGTTTGCAAAATTTTATCTTCATCGCCATACCAGCCCGCCGTCATGGTTTGAAAATTGAATTGTGCCTCCAGTTTATTGACCGCGGCCGTTAACCCCGGCAATTGGCAGATTAACTCTTCGGCGGTTCCGATAGTGATCGGCAGTTGCTCACTCATACGCTCATTTTCAAAAAGAAAAAACTAAGCAGACTTTAACAATTTCATGATATTTATCAACTGTGCTCTACAGGCTTTCTGAGTTTGTTAAAGGCAAGTCATCGTCTGTGCTTTCCTCCGCTTTCCAAGAACCTAAAGAAAAGCTGTCGGTCAGCTATTTTCATCCCGGGTTCAAATGTTGCTCGCAAGGCACTTTTCTTTCACTTAACCATAGATAAAACCCTGTCCACTTGACCTTGCCGCATAGTAAATAAATCAGTATAGTCAGCGGAAAAAAACTTCCCCCTGTAAGCGCCGGGATAAGGGCTATGCCTGGCATACGTTATTTAAGCGCTCAAACATAATAAGGAAACATAATTAAAAATGAATAAAGCAGTACGAGTAGGTGTTGGTGTCATTATTTTACGCAATAACAAAATTTTGTTAGGAGAGCGGATAGGCTCTCATGGTGCTAATACCTGGGCGACTCCCGGCGGGCATCTGGAAATGGGTGAAGACGTAGAAGCATGTGCAAGACGTGAAGTATTAGAAGAAACCGGCTTGGTATTGGATGAAATCAAAAAACTCGGATTTACCAATGATATCTTCGAACAGGAAGATAAACATTATGTCACCCTTTTTGTGGTGGCAAAAAGTGACAGCGGTGAGGCAGAAATTAAAGAGCCGAATAAATGCAAGCAGTGGCAGTGGCGCGGGATTAACGAACTTCCCGAACCCTTGTTTTTGCCGCTGGTCAATTTACTTAAAGAGAGCCCTGAATTTGTGGCATTGGCCGATAAAGTCATGGGGGAAACTGTTGCCTGATCGCCTGACTTTATCCTGATAAATATTCAGGGAATAAAAAGCCCGCCAAAACCAGGTTTTGGCGGGCTTTTCTTATTTCAGCTACCACTAAAAAGCTACTGGCAATAGATACCTTTGATCCGGGCAAGCAAGTCCAGATCCTGCTCGGTTAAACGTCCGAGTTGCAGCCAGTTGATAAAGTTTTGCTGTAAGTCCACAGCACCGCCGGAAGACATCTGCTCCTGCATTAAACGCACTTGCGCCTGCATCCGATCCTGGGCCAGCTCTGCCGGTGATTCAACCCCAGCCAATATTTCCAGCTCCAGGGTTTTCTCTTTCCTGTCCACCACATCGGTGGCAGCCAGGACATCCTGTACTTTTTTCTGCCAAAAAGCAGATAAGCCGTTTAACTCATCAGCCGAAGTGATCTTATCAGAAGCTATCTCCGATAAAGTATTAAACAGGGTTAACCAGGTCTGTTTTTCTTTGTCTGATTTGTGCTGCTCAATCGCGGCATCTATAGCTTTAATTTGCCCTTCAACCGCATTTGCCACCGCCTTGATCACCGGCTTAATTGACACCACTTGCTCCAACAAGGCCTGAGTTTTCTCTTTAAGCACAGACAAAGCCGACAGCTCTTGTGCCTGCTCAAACTCCGCCGTTAAGCTTTGCAGTTGCGCCTCAAATTCAGCCTGCTGGGCAGATTGCGCCTGCTGTTGCTCATTTTTCAGCAAGTCGCGTTTCTTAAACAACTCGTCATTAACGGCTCGAAAACGTTGCCATAATTTGTTTTCTTCACGGGGGCCGGCATAGCCGACATTGCGCCACTTAGCCTGAATCCCTTTAACCTGCTCAATCGCGGCATTGATATCACCGCCCTCTTCTGTTGCCGCAAGCTGGTCCCGGGCTTTTTCAATCAGGGCGGTTTTTTCGGCGACATTATTATGGTGGAACTCACGTATTGCCGACTTTAATGGCTGTAGTGCCTGGGTATAATCGTGTAATAGACCTTTATATTTCGCCCGGTCGACTTCCCCGGTACCCTGCCATTGATGATTGAGTTTATTTAGCTGGGCATCCAAGTGTTTAAAATCAACCGGCGTTTTTTCCAGTTCAGCGGACATGGCTTTTGCCTGCTCAATGATCTCTATTCTTTTAACCAGGTTTTGCTCACGCAGGTTTTCCTGCTCGGCAAAATATAAACGGCACGGCGCAAAGGCCTGCTCTACCGCCTGGTTAAAATCATGGTTTAAATCTTTGTCAAGCTCTTCGTCGGCATGGCCCAGTGAATTCCATACTTTGCGGTACTGCTTGATTTTCGCTGCCAGCTCATTGGGGTTATCTATCGGTTGTTCGATCAGTTGCTTCACTTCATCGAGCAATTGCTGTTTTCTCGGGGTGGCAATATAGTGCTCCCAGTCGCTAAGCTCGGCGATTTTTTCACTGACCTGATCAAAGTCTCTTTGCAGCCTGTGCTGCTGACTGGCTGACAGACGCTCGAAATTGCCTTTAATGCGTTTAAATACGCCAAAAGAAGCCTTATATTTACCGCTGGCCAATAAACGTTTCAGCTCGGGCATCTTCTTTTGCACCTGCCGGAAAAGCCCTTGCTGCTCTTGCTGCAAAGGTTTTAAACCGCTGCGCCAGTGCTGGGATAATTCCTGGTAGGCGGCCTTGATAGATTCAGGTAAAACACCGTCCGCCTGCTTCTCCGTAGTTTTCCATTCCTGCAGCCAGGCATCGAAGATAGGCTGACGCTCATTAAGTTCTTCTATTGTTTGCGGTAAGGCCAGCTGGGAGATCCGGGAAATTAAATGGGTGGCATCACTCACCGACTGGGCGATCACGGGCAGCTTAGTCAGTTTGGCCTGCTGCTGACGGATAGTTTTTTGATAAGCAGCAATCTCTTGCTCGTTCAGTATCGAAGCGGCAATCTTGTCATTTAATGTGGTCAGCTTATTGGCAAACTCACTTTCATCGAGTACGCTATTTTCAAAAACCGCTGTGGTTAGCGTTTGGCTTAAGTCATTAATTTCCTGATCAAAGCTATCTTTGGCAATTTGTTTATTTTTTTGCAGCTCTTTTTCGATCAGCGACTGCTGGTAGGCTTCTTCTTTCGGGGCAAAAATTTTCACCAGCTGGTTAGTGATGCTTTGATATTTTTCAGCAAAGCTGGCCTGCTCCTCCTCGGTCAAACAAGCAAGTTCATCCTGCGCTAGCTGCCATTCATTTTGCAGCAGCTCCCGCTTACTGAGCACCTGCTCGTAATCGGTAATATCTTTTAACGCTAATAGTTTGGATAATAATAACTGCACCTGTTTTTTCACTTTAGCCGGCTTTTGTGCCAGTTCAGTGATCTGGTTGATTTTATCCGTGATTAATTGACCGACCTCATCATTGACCGCCTTTTTCAGAAATTTTTCCAATACTGCGGTTTCCCCGGTTTGTCCAACAAAGAATAGTTGTACCTGGGGATTTTGCTTTTGCACAAACAGCTGTTGCATTAACTGGGGTTTATTGATCTTTTTATAAAGTTCAATGATTAGCTCTGCATCGCTTTCCTTATGCAGCCAGGGCTCAAGCATGGCCACCGTTGCCTGCTCCCTGAGAAAAGTTACTTTAGTCTCGCTCGATAATTTCAGCTCATGCTGGTCTTGCAGCATTAAACTTATTTGCTGACGGGCAAATTCTTTCACTTTGGCATTGGAATTATTCTGACTGGCACTCAACCAATGAGTAAAGTCGGCGAGTTTAATCAGGGCGGCACGGCGTACCAGCTCATGTTCATCTTCATTAAGCAACTGGAGGAGAATTTCCTGATCTTGGCTATTTGCAGCAGTTAAATCTTCACTGATCGCCGTGATCCTGATAGTACTGTCCTTGTGCTGCCATCTGGCCTTGTTTGCTTTAAATAGTTTGGAAAAAATCATAAATCGGAAAACCTGGCTATCGTGTTATCGTCTGAGCTGCTCTCAGACTCGGATTGATTGAACTCTTTTTTTAATTCACGCTTTGTTTTCGTCACTATCTGGCCATCGTTGCCGACACTCATAAATTCTGTAGCATTTAAGCGACGGGACTGATACGCCATAGAAATTTGTAAAGCCGATTCCTGCTGGGCACTGTCTACCGGTGTGCCTTCAGGCCACTTGCCCGTTTCTGCCGCGCATTTAAGCCTGAGGTACATTTCATGACTAAGATTGTCAACTAACTGTAATAATTCCATAGGTTACTTAGTATTTCGTTTTAAAATAATTAATCGTATGCGGATGAAAATATAAAGAATAAAACCAACAGCCGTACTGCTCATGGCCGCCGTATGTTGCCAGCTGCCCGGGCGGACATCCTGCCAGAACATAAACAGGAAACCGCCACAGAAAAGTAGCATGGCAATAAATGAATAATTCATCAATGTTTGCGACTTTTTAATACGGTTAATACGCTTGATGGAATTAAGCTGCTCCTGGTTACTCAGATCAATATCGCAATACGAACAGGTCTTTGCTTTATCTGATATTTTCTTATTACAACTCGGACAATTAATAACGGCCATAACTATCTCACATAAAAAATGAGTTAATATTTTACCTAAAAAAAACGCCCTTGCGGGCGTTTTATGTCAATTTATTTTGAAAAATATCAATTAAATTGTGCGCTAAAGCATTTTTTGCTATTAATCGCTCTGTTATGCTTTTTCTTCAACCAGATCACTGCTGACGGTTGATGCACTGTCACTCACCGGTGCTGAATTTTTCTTTTTCATCCACAGGTCGGCATTTTTGATACCAAGCTTTTCCGGATCAAAGGTGATTTTATCGACTCCAGCCTTTCTTTGCTGCTCATAATCTTTTAACGCTTTAATCGCCGGTTTCGACATAAAGAAGATGATGATGATGCCGATAATATTCAACCAGGCCATCATACCAACCCCGATATCCCCCATGCCCCAGGCAATATCGGCCGCTTTTACCGTGCCGTAAAAGGTCGCGGTCATGATGATCACTTTCAGCAAAAAGTTCAGCGCAGGTACCTTCAGGGTGCGGCGGATATAATAAACATTATTTTCCGCAATAAAGTAGTAGGCCAAAATTGTGGTGAAGGCAAAGAAGAACAAGGCAACAGCAATGAAAGGTTTACCAATGCCGCTAAAAATGCTGTCAACCGCCATCTGGGTATAAACCGGGCTGTTAGCCGCAACATCGGCCGCCAGGTTTTGTACGATAAAGGCATCACCAACACCGTGAACATTGTAAGCCCCTGTGATTAAAATCATAAAAGCAGTCGCTGAACAGACAAACAAGGTATCGATATACACGGAAAAGGCCTGTACCAAGCCCTGCTGCGCAGGATGGTCGACTTCAGCAGCGGCTGCGGCATGAGGACCTGTACCCTGTCCGGCCTCATTGGAGTAAACGCCGCGTTTTACCCCCCAACCGATAGCGGCGCCGACACCCGCCATTGGCGTAAAGGCATCACCGACGATAAGCATCACAATACCCGGCAACTGGTCGATATGTAAGAAGATGATCACCATGGCGATGATGATATAGGCCAGCGCCATAAACGGAACAACTACCTGAGTAAAATGGGCGATACGCTTAACGCCGCCAAAAATAATGAATCCCAGCAGCATCACGATAGCAGTAGCAGTGATCACTTTGGCGTAGCTGATATCGCCGAGGAAAGTACTGATAGTGCCACCGCCGCCAAAGGCGCTTTCAATGGCTGAGCCGATGCCGTTAGACTGTACCATAGGCAAAAGCATGCCGCAGGCAACAATAGTGGCAAGGGCAAAGATCCAGGCATACCATTTCTGCCCCATGGCTTTCTCAATATAGTAAGCCGGGCCGCCACGGTACTGACCATCGGTTTCTTCTTTGAAGATTTGCGCGTTGGTGGATTCAATGTAGGCAGTTGCCGCACCGAAGAAGGCAACAATCCACATCCAAAATACCGCCCCCGGGCCACCAAAACCAATGGCTGCGGCAACACCGGCGATATTACCGGTACCGACACGACCGGACAAAGATACCGATAAGGCCTGGAAAGAGGATATGCCCTGCTCAGAGCTTTTGCCTGACAGCAGTAAACGGACCATTTCTTTAAAATGGCGAATTTGGACAAAACGGGTTAAAACAGAGAAGAACAACCCTGCCCCTAAACATAAATAAATGAGCGCATTACTCCAGATCACCCCATTTATTGTGTTAACTAACTCTTGCACATGTAACTCCCAACATATTTGTGATTAAATTTTTTGTTATTGTGAATATCGTTTTTATAGGTTGGCATTAGCTTATCATAAATTTTCTCAAGAAAACCGCCGCAGGGCATTTTTATCTGAGCTCTGGCCGGGATTTGTTGCCTCTAGCTCTATACCCCTGCTTTAAGCGGTTAAAGCGCAAACAATAATGACAACACTAAATACTAAGCCATACTCGCAGCACTTCTAGGGGTCAATGATAATGTGACAAAAGATTATCCATAGAACTGGTTGATAGTGATAATCACAGGAATTTATTAGTATTTGCAGGACACTTCGATATTATGACCAGGTAGATTCCAACACTTTGGGCTGCTCTGTTTTCTAGTTGAAAAGGTTAGATGCAGAGAAGTTGTCGGCCCCGTTTTTTCATCTTGTTTATATTTTTCCCGTAAAATCTATTAAAGGTTATCTGCAATTTATATATTTGCTAGGTAAAAGGAATAAAAGCCAACAAAACAGCCCAAGCATATGATTGTCCGGCTGGATAATTTATTGCATCAAAACCAATAAAAGGAGCAAAAACACTTATCGCACCGGTATCTAAATTTTGAGTTCCGGACCAGTAATAACTGTTTCCTATATTTGTAAACAAATTATAGTTATCCCGCCCTTCTCCTGTAGTCTGTCCATATGTTTGCCCTGGAGTTAAGCCAAAATCTTCATAAAAAAGGTGAACAGATTCCGCATCTTGACAAGTGCTGTCATTACTCCAGGCAAGGCTATTGTTTATACAGTGACTAAAATCAAATGAAACATTAAATAGCCGCCAGTCATCATAACCACCATAAACCAAATTATCGACCCAGGTATTAGCCTGCTCCCAGCTCATTAAGCCATTATCATCATAACCAGATGTTTTTGCATAATTGGCATCCTGCAGCCAGGTTATATCCAAAACATCGTCATACACCATACCGCCATCTCGAAGAAATAAACCGGCATTCGCCTGACTTACGACTGTAAAGGCCGTAAGTAACAAGCCTGTTTTTATAATGTTTCTAATTTGTGCTTTCATCTGAGGTACTTCCTAAATTTATCCTGTTGATAAATAAGCACAAAGAATACCAAGCACACAAAATTGTTAACATTACACCCACAAATAGCTGATGCTATTGAGATTAATTATTTAAAACTCAGCTATCTATTAAACGCTGTCAATAACCTGTCGTAAGGCATTGAAAGAAAACTGGTTAAAAAAAAGCCAGTGTTCAAGCTGGCTTTCTATAAGACTTAATTACATGGCAATTAGCGAAGATCATCAACTACATGATAGATAGTGGTAAGTACGTCACGACCAAGCAAGCTACTGCGCTCATCAGACCACCCGACAATGTGATCCGGCAATAAGGCATTATCCTTAAACGGCATCTCAATAGTAAAGGCTAAACAGTCGAACTGCTCCCCTACCCAGTTGGTAGCTACCGTCATATTAGCTTTACCCGGCTCGTCTTTGTCATAGCCCACTTCATCCTGGAATTCAGGGGTGATGGCGATAAGCATTTTCTTGAACTGCTCTTCCAGAGCTTTATTACGTTCATCATACGAGGGGTTACCTTCACAACCGGCAACAAAGTTATATGGCAGAGCTTCATCACCGTGAATGTCCAGGAACATATCTACGCCAATTTCCAGCATCTGCTCGCGAACCAGGTAAACTTCCGGGCTGCGTTCCATGGTCGGTTCTAACCATTCGCGGTTAAGGTTGGCGCCCACGGCATTGGTGCGCAGGTGGCCGCGGTAGCTGCCGTCCGGGTTCATATTAGGCACGACATAAAATACGGCTTTGTCGAGTAAAGCACGGGCAACGCCGTCGTCTTCGTCAAGCAGGCGATCCAGGAAACCTTCCATAAACCATTCAGCCATGGTTTCGCCCGGATGTTGTCTGGCGGTTAGCCAGATTTTCTTTTTGCCTTTGCCTTCTTCACCGATTTTCAGCATGGTCATATCGCGACCATCGATGGTCTGACCCAATAACAACATCTGACAATCGATATCCATTTGTGCGCTTTGGATCAGATCCTGGTGACGCTCATAGCTATAAGGGGCGAAATAAGCAAAATACACAGAATCAAATTCAGGAGTGAAGGTAATGGTCAGTTTTTCACCGTCAAATTCGGTCGGTACCCTGAACCAATGCTCGCGATCATAGGAGGCTACAGCCTGGTAATCGTCCCAGCCTTCGACATAGGCTGACTTGCCGGCATTGATTAAATGAATAACATGCTCAACATGATCATTGTTATGAAGTTTAAAATGAAACCACTGATAAAATTCCGACTGGTTGTCTTTGTTGATCTCCAGCTGAACATTACCTGGGGAAGTTGCGTCGATGACTTTGATATTACCACTGTCAAAATTGGCGGTTATTTGCATAGTTTTTATACTTTTATCCGAAAAGAAAGTGATAGTGTACACAAACAGGATGCAGATCAGAAGACCTGGATCAAAGAGTCAATGCAAACAGCTAAATCCATAACTAAAGCGCCCTTAAATACAGCCCCAGCTCGGATGAATACCCCATGGATTTGGCGGTGATCATATTTTGCTCATCAATTACATAATAACTGGGATAACCCTGCACTTTAAACTGAGCTTTAACCTGCTCATTACCCAGGGCAATGGGAAAATCCAGCCGATGCTGGGCGCTAAATTCAGCTATTTCCTGGGCATTGGCGTAATCCAGGGCGACCGCAATCACATCCAGATCGTCATTATCCTGATAGATGTTTTGCAAATTACTGATACTTGCGTGACAAATGGTACACCAGGGGGCAAAAAAATAGAGTACGGTTTTTTTGCCTTGCGATTTCAAGCTAATGGTTTCATCCATCAAAGTCGGTAATACCGGCGCCTGCTCCGACAACTCGGTAGACCTTGGCAGCATACTGGTTTCCCTGAGCATGGAAGCCCCCTGGAAAATAGCAAAAAAGACAACAAATTGAATGGCGAGACTACGCAGCACGTTATATTCCCCTGAAAAATACAAATTAAGCCTAAGCTGTTGTTATGGCTATATGACCCGTTTGAGAGAAAAAATATTCAAAAAAAATCCGTTGCAATTTTATAAATTGCAACGGATTGATTTTATTGCGATTGCCGTAAACGCAGGTAACAAACTGGCAAGGTTAACCCAGCTGAGTTAAGCCCTTCATATAAGGCTGTAATACCGTAGGTACTTTAATACTGCCGTCGGCTTGCTGGTAGTTTTCCAGTATCGCCACTAAGGTACGACCTACAGCTAAACCTGAGCCGTTTAAGGTATGCAGCAACTCTGGCTTATTGGTTTCACTGTTACGGAACCTGGCCTGCATACGTCTTGCCTGGAAATCTCCCATGTTTGAACAGGAAGAGATTTCCCGGTAGGTATTTTGCGCCGGTAACCACACTTCCAAATCGAAAGTTTTAGTTGAGCTAAAGCCGATATCGCCGGTACATAACACTACGGTACGGTACGGTAATTCCAGTTTTTCCAGAATTTTTTCCGCATGACCGGTAAGCTCTTCCAGTGCAGCCATAGAGTTTTCAGGCTTAACCAGCTGTACCATTTCCACTTTATCGAACTGATGCTGGCGGATCAGGCCCCGGATATCCCGGCCATAAGAACCGGCTTCACTACGAAAACACGGGCTGTGGGCCGCCATCTTGATCGGTAGCTCAGCTTCTTCAACGATTTCGTCACGTACCAGGTTGGTCAACGGTACTTCTGCGGTCGGGATCAGGGAGAACTGCTTGTTAGCCAGCTCGGTATTGAATAAGTCATCACCAAATTTAGGCAGCTGACCGGTACCGTATAAAGAGTCCTGGTTCACCAGGTAAGGCACATACATTTCCTGATAGCCGTGCTCTTCGGTGTGCACATCCAGCATAAACTGGGCTAAGGCACGGTGCAATTTAGCCACCTGCCCGCGCATCACCGCGAAACGGGTGCCGGCAAGTTTGGCGCCGCTTTCAAAGTCCAGGCCTTTATCCAGGGCAGCGCCGAGGTCAACGTGATCTTTTACTTCAAAGTCAAACTCACGTGGAGTACCCCAACGCTTGATTTCAACATTGTCGTCTTCACTGTCCCCGTGCGGCACTGACTCATCCATCAGATTAGGAATAGCCGAGGCGATAGCATTAATGTCTGCCAATACCTTATTTTGCTCTTCTTCAGCAGCCTTAAGATCATCACCTAACTGGCTCACTTCTGCCAGTAACGGCTGAATATCTTCACCGCGGGCTTTGGCCTGGCCAATGGATTTCGAGCGGGTATTACGTTGATTCTGTAGTTCCTGGGTTTTTACCTGGATGCCTTTGCGCTGTTCTTCTAAAGCGGACAATTGCTCGGTATCGAGTTTAAAGCCGCGTTTCGCCAAAGCAGTGGCGATATTTTCTAAGTCTGTTCTTAGCAGTTTTGGATCTAGCATGATATATCACGTTTTAATTGTTAGTAACGATAAACATTCCCAAGGCGGCCGCTAAAATGCATAGCCCGACATTGAGCAAAATGTTTACCATGGCTTTTAATAATTCCCCCTGCTGTATCAGCAGCAGAGAGTCGAGAGAAAATGTTGAAAAGGTGGTGAACGCCCCTAAAAACCCTATGCCTATCAGGGTTCTGTAAACAGAAACTTCTAAAATACCTTGTTCAATTAGCCCGTATAAAAATCCCATAATAAAGGAGCCGGAAATATTAACCATCAAAGTGGCAAAAGGGAATCCTTTTCCGAGCCAATTTAACACTAATTGTGAAATAAAAAAACGCAAACAGGCCCCGCAGGCACCACCGAGGGCAACAAAAAGGTATAAAGTGGTACTATTTATAGCGTTGGTCATGGCTTTGCCTGTTGAGGGAATCCAGGTATTGACGTTTTTCTTTCAATTTAATTTCCAGCCCGCGATCACTCGGCTGATATAAACGGGTATCGGCGATCACTTCTGGAAAATAATTTTCACCGGCAGCAAAGGCCTGCGCCTCATCATGGGCATAACGGTATTCTGCGCCGTGCCCCAACTCTTTGGTGATACTGCTGGTAGCATTTTTCAAATGGGCCGGCACATCCAAGTCTGCCGTTTGCTTTGCCAGTGCCTTGGCCTGGTTAAAGGCCATATAGACAGCATTGCTTTTTGGTGCCAGGGCCAAATAAACACAGGCCTGGGCGATCGCGCGCTCCCCTTCTGCCGGTCCTACCCTATGGTAGGTATCCCAGGCATTAAGGGCCAGCTGTATGGCTCTTGGGTCGGCATTACCGATATCTTCACTGGCGATCGCCAATAACCGCCGGGCAACATACAGAGCATCGCCGCCGCCGGTAATAATACGGGCGTACCAATACAGGGCCGCATCGGGATCTGAGCCGCGTACCGATTTGTGAAAGGCGCTGATCATGTCATAAAAAGCATCGCCGCCTTTATCGTATAAGGCGATTTTACTGCCTGCCACCTGGGCAATGAGCTCGGCGGTGATCACCTTGACATTTTTTTCATTGTCAGAGCCAGGTGCCGGTACGGCAATTTCAATACAGTTTTCCAACAGGTTTAAAAGCCGCCTGGCATCACCGTCGCTGCGCTTTAACAGGCTTTGCCTGGCATCATCATCCAAGCTGATTTGCACCTTCTCCTGCTCCAGGGATAAGGCCCGGTTGAGCACCAACTCTAGCTCTTCACTGGCAAGCCGGGTTAAGGTATAGACCCGCGCCCTAGATAACACCGCCTGGTTTAATTCAAAAGCCGGGTTTTCCGTGGTGGCGCCGATAAAAATGATAGTGCCGTCTTCGATATGGGGTAAAAACGCATCCTGCTGGCTTTTATTGAACCTGTGCACTTCATCAACAAACAATACCGTGCGCCGCTGCTGATGTATGGCTCTTTGCTTGGCGTTATCTATCGCCTGGCGAATTTCCTTAATACCTGATGTAACAGCTGATACCCGTTCGATATCAGCATTGGCATGCCCGGCAATGATCTCCGCCAGGGTAGTTTTGCCCGTACCCGGTGGTCCCCAGAAAATCAAAGAATGACAGTTACCCTGCTCTATCGCCAGGCGCAGCGGCATACCCGGCGCCAAAATATGTTGTTGGCCAACATAATGCTCCAGGGTTTGCGGACGTAATCTGGCGGCTAAAGGTTTGAACTCGTCATTTTCTTCAAATCCCAGATCTAAAGTACCGTTAGCGTTGGTCATCTAAATAGGCACCCGGGGGTAAAGTAAATTCAAACAGTTCTTTTTTCGGCTCTGAGCTAAAATCACTGCCCGACAAGGCAAAACGGCTGAGCTGGCCGCTGGCATCTAAGATAACAAAACCGGCAAGTTTGTCCTGCTCAAAACTCAGCTCCAGTGTTTTTACCTGACTGTTGCTGTCCAGGGCATGGACAATAAAGGTGACCTCGTTAATTTTACTGATACGGTAATTTTGCCACATAGATTCATCCTGGCTGGTTAACAGTAAAATCGGAGTATTGGCGATGGCACTTTCCAAAGCATAGGCGGTGGCTTGCTCGACAAAGGGATCATAAAACCACAGGGTTTCACCGTCAGAAACAATCAGCGATTCATCCGGCTCAGTGGTTTGCCAATGAACTAAATTGGGCTTGCTGACCACTAAAGTACCGGCGCCATTTTGCAGTGGGTTGCCATCGGCATCAACCACTTGCTGGGAAAATTTTGCACTAAAATGTTTGATATTATTGAGCTTAGCTAACAGCGCTTTTTTCGCCTGCTCATCACTATCATTTGCCTTGGTAACTTCCATGGCTTTAGCGTTTGTTTTATAGGCTGTAGAAACTGGCTTATTACCAAGATCATCATGACCGTTGACATGGGCCAGTCCTGACGTTGTTGGCAGCAACAGAGCTAATGCCAACGTTATGTTTTTTACTAAGATTTTTTTATTCAATTTCATCAACCGTATTTTTTACTGGTGGTGGCGCCAGTACTTCCCTGGCACCATTATGGCCGGGTGTAGAGACGACCCCCTGCATTTCCATTTCTTCAACAATGCGCGCCGCCCGGTTATAACCGATACGGAATTTACGCTGGACACTGGAGATTGACACCCTGCGGGTCTCGGTAACAAAAGCCAGGGCTTCATCGTACAGGGCATCTAATTCTGACTCTTCACCTTCACTTTGCTCGCCCGGTAGCAAGACTTCCTGCTCACTATCGCCGGAAAGGATTTCATCAAGATAATTTGGCTCACCACGCGACTGCCAGTCTTTCACCACGGCATGGACTTCATGATCGTCAACAAAAGCACCGTGGACCCGGGTAGGTACGCCTGAGCCCGGCGGCAGATAAAGCATATCCCCCTGTCCCAGCAATTGTTCGGCGCCCTGCTGATCTAAAATCGTTCTTGAGTCAATACGTGAAGATACCTGGAACGCCATACGGGTAGGAATATTGGCTTTAATCAAACCGGTAATAACATCCACCGAAGGACGCTGGGTTGCCAGTACCAAGTGAATACCCGCTGCCCGTGCTTTTTGTGCGATACGGGCAATAAGTTCTTCAACTTTTTTACCCACTATCATCATCATATCGGCAAATTCATCGACAATGACCACAATGCTGGGCAGTTTTTCCAGTTGTGGTGGCATGGTTTCCATGCTGTCACCCGGCTTCCATAACGGGTCAACCAGGGGCGAGCCGTCTTCAATAGCCTTTAATACCTTCTGGTTATAACCTTTAAGGTTACGTACCCCGACCGCCGACATCAGCTTATAACGACGCTCCATTTCCCCGACACACCAGCGCAGCGCATTGGCTGCTTCTTTCATATCGGTAACAACTTCCGCCAGCAAATGGGGAATACCTTCGTAAACCGACAATTCCAGCATCTTCGGGTCGATCATAATCAAGCGGACATCTTCCGGGGTCGACTTATAAAGCAGGCTGACGATCATGGTATTGACCCCCACCGACTTACCAGAACCCGTGGTACCGGCGACCAATAAGTGCGGCATTTTACCTAAATCAACGACGATAGGGTCACCGGCAATATCTTTACCCAGCACCATAGTCAACGGCGAAGTTGAGTTGGCAAAGGCATCGCAGGAAATCACTTCGCTTAATCGGACAATTTCCCTGAACTTGTTCGGTAATTCCAAACCGATCACCGACTTACCTGGGATCACTTCCACCACACGCACACTGATAGCCGAGAGTGCCCGCGCCAAATCTTTGGACAGGTTAGAAATTTTGCTGACTTTTACCCCGGGAGCCAAATCCAGCTCAAAACGTGTGATCACAGGGCCGGGGAATACCGAAACCACCTGTACCTGGATGCCAAAGTCCAGTAATTTTGCTTCTACCAAACGACTGACCTGATCCAGCTCTTCCTGATTGATAGGGTTTTCTGCTTTATCAGGACGATCAAGCAGTTCAATCGACGGCATGCCTTCATATTTATTTGCCGGCGGAGCATTTTTAGCTTCCGCGGCTTGGGCAAGCACTTCAGATACCGGCGGGAACTGCGACGGCTGTTCATCAACCAGGGCCGGCGGCAAGTCTATGGATTCAACCGGTTCAAATGCCGCGGCAATTTCTTCATCATCCACATGCTCCTGAACATTCATTTCCAACGGACCGTTCATCAACTCGTCGATATTAACATAAGGTTCTTGCGGCTGATCTTCACCGTTATAGGTAAAGGGCACATCATCAAGTTCAATGGGAATATTTACTTCAGGTAAAGGTTCGTTTAACTCATCAAAACCGGGAGCAGCCTCAGTTGCCTCTTCCGCAACAGCATTACTTTCCTCTTTGGTGTTGTCATTCTTGTCCTCAGCTAGCTCTAACTGCTCGCAGAGCAAAGCAGTATCACTCTGTTTACTGACTTTTTCAGGGGAGGAAGAAAACTGCTCTTTAAGCTTTGCCGGTAATTCAAATAAATACAGGGCGCCGGCAATGGTATACTGGCCGATATAATCAACCGCTTTAAGCCAGGAAAAACCGGTTAACAACACAAAACCCGCACAGGCAAACATCAAAAAAATCAAAGTGCTGCCAATAAAAGAAAAATAAGGCAAGAAATTGTTACTCAAGACATCCCCTAGGATGCCGCCGGCAGAAAAGTAAAAGACATCATCAAAATTCATACTGGCAAGGGAAGTAATGCCGATATAAAGCATGAAAAAGCCGATACACTTTAATCCCAGGGTTAAATAGTCTAACTGCATCAGGCGATGGAATTTTTGAAACAGCAGCCAACCGGTAATAGCGATCACTATAGGTAAAGTAAAAGCTATCCAGCCAAAAAGGTTCAGCAACAGATCAGACAAATAAGCGCCAACCGCGCCGCCAAGGTTTCGTACCGGGGTTTGGTAACCGGTTTGCGCCCAGCCGGGATCAGCCGGGTCAAAGCTTACTAATGCCAACATGGTAAACATGGCAAAGACACATGAGAATAATAAACCGGCTTCGAGTAACCGCTGGACACCGCTTAATTTAGGAGATTGTGAAGACAATATTGCAACCATTGGAAAATTTTCATTATTTTGACCTTAAAATACCAAATTATTGGCCCTGTGAAAACGTTTTAACGTTTAATTGCGATCAGATTCGAGGATTTCACCTCTTCCATCACCACATAGGTTCTGCTTTCGCTGACCGCAGGCAACCTTAATAGGGTATCACCGAGCAACTCCCGATATGCCAGCATATCTTTCACCCGGGTTTTTAACAAAAAGTCAAAGTTACCGGAAACCAGGTGGCACTCCTGAATAACATCAAGTTCGTCTACGGCTTTGGAAAAGTCATCAAAAACATCCGGACTGGTTTTGGTTAAGGTGATCTCAACGATGACCAATAAAGCCGCGTCCAGTTTATGGGGGTTGAGGGTCGCCCGGTAGCCGGTAATATAATTTTCATTTTCAAGGCGTTTGACCCTCTCCAGACAAGGGGTCGGACTCAGCCCTACCCTTCTGGAGAGTTCGATATTGGACAAGCGACCATCCCGTTGCAGTTCAAATAAAATATTACGGTCAATACGGTCAAGTTTTTTCCCTTTACTGTCACTCATTATACATTTATCTATTAATTAGCCCTTTTACAGGATTATATTCTAAGAACAAGATAATTACGACATGTTACTCTGCCAAAAGCGTTTTATACTAGAGATATATACAACAAGCTATAAAACTTAGTCATCAGACTAAGTGATAGAAGCAACTAGATAACAAACAGAGAGTATTCAAATATGATCATTGGTGTACCAAAAGAAATTAAAAATCACGAATATCGCGTAGGTATGGTTCCGGCGAGTGTCCGTGAGCTGATTAATCACGGTCACGAAGTCATTGTTGAGACAAATGCAGGTATTGGTATCGGCTTTACCGATCAGGACTATGTTGATGCCGGTGCCAGCATCATCAACCAGGCCAGCGACGTTTTTGCCCAGGCGGAAATGATCGTTAAAGTAAAAGAACCACAAGCGGTAGAACGCGCCATGTTAAGGGAAGGTCAGATATTATTCACTTATTTGCACCTGGCCCCGGATCTGCCGCAAACAGAAGATTTGATCAAAAGCAAAGCTATCTGTATCGCCTATGAAACCGTAACCGATGATTTCGGCGGCCTGCCATTATTGGCGCCGATGTCTGAAGTTGCCGGTCGTATGTCTATCCAGGCAGGCGCCCAGGCACTGGAAAAATCAAATGCCGGCCGCGGCATGCTGCTTGGTGGTGTTCCGGGTGTTGAGCCGGCCAAAGTTGTGATTATCGGCGGCGGTATGGTTGGTAACAATGCCGCACAAATGGCAGTTGGTATGGGCGCCGATGTTGTCGTATTAGATCGTAACACCAATGTATTACGTAAATTAGACGCCCAGTTTGGTAATAAAGTAAAAGCGATATACTCTACTGCCGATGCCCTGGAAAAACATGTACTGGATGCCGACTTAGTGATCGGTGGCGTGCTTATTCCTGGTGCAGCTGCACCTAAACTGGTTACCAAAGAGCATATCAAGAGCATGAAACCGGGCGCGGCAATTGTCGATGTTGCCATCGACCAGGGTGGTTGTATCGAGACTTCAAAAGCGACAACCCATGCCGAGCCAACTTATATTGTTGATGATGTCGTTCACTATTGTGTTGCCAATATGCCGGGTGCCGTACCTCGCACTTCTACTTTTGCATTAAATAACGCAACCTTGCCTTATATCCTGCAAATCGCCAATAAAGGCCATGTACAGGCATTACTGGATAACAAACACCTGTTAAACGGTCTTAACGTTATCGACGGTCAAGTTACCTGTCAAAGTGTTGCCGAGAATTTAGGCTTTGAATATGTTGATCCGGCAGTTGCTCTGATCAACTAAAGGCTTTGAAAATACTCTAAAAAGCTCATATTTTAAACATGAGTGTAAAATAAAAAGTGCGCTTTGGAAAAAGCGCACTTTTTTTTTAATTAAAATTTATTTTACCCCCTTGAGTTATTTCCTTAGAATCCCAATCAATTGAGTTTGATAAATTATATTTTTTGGAGTAATCATGAGCGAAGCAAGACATTGCCCTTTATTGATTTTGGGCTCTGGCCCTGCAGGTTATACCGCAGCAGTCTATGCCGCACGAGCAAATTTAAATCCGGTAATGATCACCGGGATGCAACAAGGCGGACAATTAACCACAACCACTGAAGTGGAAAACTGGCCCGGCGATGCTGATGATTTAACCGGCCCGGTATTAATGGAGCGCATGCAAAAACATGCCGAAAAATTTGATACCGAGATCATTTTTGATCATATCAATGAAGTTGATGTCAAAGAACGCCCGTTTAAACTAAAAGGCGACTCCGGCGAATATACCTGTGATGCACTCATTATTGCCACCGGCGCTTCAGCTCAGTACTTAGGCTTGCCATCTGAAGAAGCCTTTATGGGCCGCGGTGTTTCCGCCTGTGCTACCTGTGACGGCTTTTTCTACCGCAATCAAAAAGTTGCCGTTGTCGGTGGTGGTAATACCGCTGTTGAAGAAGCGCTTTACCTGGCTAATATTGCTTCAGAAGTTCATTTAATTCACCGTCGTGATACCTTCCGCTCAGAAAAAATCCTGACCAAGCGCCTGATGGATAAAGTGGAAAACGGCAATATCGTACTTCACTTAAACCGTACCTTAGATGAAGTATTAGGGGATAACATGGGCGTCACCGGTGTCCGCTTAAAAGATACTAAATCTGATGCTACCGAAGAACTTGAAGTCTCCGGCGCTTTTATTGCTATCGGCCATAAACCCAATACCGATATCTTCATAGATCAGTTAGACATGAAAGACGGCTACCTGACCATAGAAAGCGGTACGAACGGCAATGCAACCCAGACCAGTGTTGAAGGTATTTTCGCGGCCGGTGATGTTGCCGACCATATCTATCGCCAGGCCATCACCTCTGCCGGTGCCGGTTGTATGGCTGCGCTTGATGCCGAGCGTTATTTAGATGCGAAAAACGCTACTGCTAATAAGTAAGTTCAGCGCCAGATGATCCCTCAGCTCCATCCGGAAATTCTGGCGTTTCCCCCGCTTAACCAAGCATTAACCGATCCCAACGGATTACTTGCCTTTGGCGGGGACTTATCACTAAAGCGCCTGGTAAATGCCTATACTCACGGGATTTTCCCCTGGTTTAATGAAGGCGATCCTATTATGTGGTGGTCACCGGATCCCCGTGCTATCATTCCGGTAGAAGATATCAAGGTCAACCGGACCTTAAGAAAAGTTCTCAACCGGCAAACCTTTACCGTGACCTTAAACCGGGACTTTACCCGGGTGCTCGAACTTTGCGCCCACGCCCCTTTCAGAAAAGAAGGTACCTGGATCACTCCTCAGATGAAGGCTGCCTATATCGCTCTGCATCAGCAAGGTTATGCCCATTCGATAGAAGTCTGGCAGGAAAATGAATTGGTCGGCGGCCTTTACGGTGTTGCCATCAATGGCTTTTTCTCAGGAGAGTCGATGTTTTACAAACGCAGCAATGCCTCAAAAGTCGCCCTGTTATCGCTTGCGAAGTTATTGAAAGAAATCAAGGTTACCTTTATCGATTGCCAAATCCTCAACCCTTTTTTACAGGAAATGGGCGCCGTTGAAATTTCCCGCCAAGCCTTTGTTGAATTAAAAGAAACTGCTATAAATAAGGTAATTGCCCACGATTTTTGGCAGCAGCGCACCTTGATGTAACTATGAGTAGCTCAGATTTCAAACTCGGTATTACCAAAACTTTTCCCTGTAATTATTTACCCGAAGAGCAAGAAAGGCTATTAATCGCCGTTGACGACAGATTCCAGAATAACGACAGTTACACTTGGCTAATGACCCAGGGCTTTCGGCGCAGCGGTAACCAGATTTACCGTCCCCACTGCCCCAGTTGTAATGCCTGTCAGTCAATCCGGGTACTGGTGGGTTCTTTTTCCCCATCCAGGAGCCAGAAGCGATTACTCAAGCGAAATAGTCACTTCGTATTGAAGAAATCAACCGAACTAAAGGACGAGTATTACCCCTTATATGAGAAATATATCAATACCGTACATGCCGACGGTGCCATGTACCCCGCCAGCTACCAGCAATTTAAAAATTTTCTTTCCTGTAAGATATCAGAGCAGCTGTTCATAGAAACCTGGGATAAAGAAGAATTAATCAGTGTTGCGGTCACCGATAAACTGGAAAATGCCTTGTCGGCTGTCTATACCTTTTACCATCCTGACTATAGAAAATCGGCTTTAGGCATACTTTCTATCCTCAATCAGATCAGGATTTGTGCAGAAATCAACCTGCCCTATTTGTATTTAGGCTACCAAATAGATAAGTGCCAAAAAATGAATTATAAGGATAGATACTTTCCATATGAAAAATTAACGGAAAATAACTGGTTAATCGTAAATAAATAGCCTGTATGCCTTTACATTAGCCGTGCAATTGGGCATCATCTGCGCAGCTTTTTATTTATGCACAACATTAGAGGTTTAGCGCCCAATGGCGAAAGAAGAAAATATTGAAATGCAAGGTACCGTGTTAGATACATTACCTAACACTATGTTCCGTGTTGAATTAGAAAATGGCCACGTAGTAACTGCACATATTTCCGGTAAAATGCGCAAAAATTATATCCGTATTTTAACTGGTGACAAAGTTACCGTTGAATTAACGCCATATGATTTATCAAAAGGCCGCATTATTTTCCGTGCTAGATAAAACCTGACGGGTTAAAGATTAAAAAGTAAAAGCCCTGCTCGACAGGGCTTTTTATTGCGCAACTTTTATTACCTATAACATAAATTCACAGCTTTTCCGGTATTTAGAAAAACAAAGCCGGGTGAAATACCCGGCTTTATTAAAAGATCCTTTGTGCTTAATGCTCAACTAACTCTCTTTTCTGTTCAAAGCTAAAGACCAGCTTATCTTTCTTGACTCCGGCTCTGGCAACTCCCCCTTGAGTTAGTTCGCCAAAGAGTAACTCATTGGCAAGCGGTTTTTTCACATGCTCCTGAATGACCCTGGCCATTGGCCGTGCCCCCATGGCTTTGTCATAGCCGTGTTTCGCCAGCCAGTTCTTCGCTTCTTTAGTTAATTCTAAAGAAACACCTTTTTCATCCAATTGCGCCTGCAGCTCGACGATAAATTTATCAATAACCTGCTGGATAATAGCTGTGGTGAGATGATTAAACCAAACAATGTTATCCAAACGGTTTCTAAACTCAGGAGAAAAGACGCTGTTGATTTCCTTCATGGCATCAACGCTGTGATCCTGCTGTTTAAAACCTATGGATTGGCGGGTGGTTTCGGCAACACCGGCATTGGTGGTTAAAACTAAAATAACATTTCTGAAATCCGCTTTACGGCCGTTATTGTCCGTTAAGGTACCGTGATCCATCACCTGCAGTAAAATATTATAAACATCTTCATGGGCTTTTTCGATTTCATCCAACAGCACCACAGCGTGAGGATGTTTGATCACTGCATCGGTCAGCAAACCGCCCTGCTCATAACCCACATAACCAGGAGGCGCCCCGATCAAACGGCTGACGGCATGTTTTTCCATGTACTCGGACATATCAAAACGTAATAACTCAACGCCTAATATTTTTGCCAGTTGTTGGGTAATTTCCGTTTTACCCACCCCGGTAGGGCCGGCAAACAGGAATGAGCCCACAGGTTTTAACTCGCTGCCTAAACCGGCACGGGAGAGGCGGATCACTGAGGTTAATTCATCAATTGCACTGTCCTGACCAAAGACCACAAGTTTCAAATTCCGATCCAGGTTCTTCAGGCTATCTTTTTCCGTCAGGGAAACAGATTTTTCCGGTATACGGGCCATTTTAGCCACTATGGTTTCGATATCAGTATTATTGATCACTTTTTTGCGCTTTGATGGTGCAATCAACTGCTGCTTTGCACCAGCTTCATCAATAACATCTATCGCTTTATCCGGCAGGAAACGTTCATTGATATATTTAGCCGATAACGAAGCTGCTGCTTTAAGGGCTTTATTGGTATAGCGTATACCGTGGTGGGATTCATATTTATCTTTTAAACCCACTAAAATCTTAGTGGTATCGTCGATGCTTGGCTCGGCAATATCAATTTTTTGGAAACGTCTGGCCAGGGCACGGTCTTTCTCAAAAATACTCTGGTATTCCTGGTAAGTGGTTGAGCCAAGACAACGCAGTTTACCGCCGGATAATAGCGGTTTGATCAAATTGGAGGCATCCATCATACCACCGGAAGCCGCACCGGCGCCAATAATGGTATGGATTTCATCGATAAACAAAATGGCACTTTTGTCATTTTCCAATTCTTTCAGCAGGGCTTTAAAACGCTTTTCAAAATCTCCGCGATATTTAGTTCCTGCTAACAAGGCCCCCATATCCAGGGAGTAGATAGTGGCATCTGTTAAAAAATCCGGCACTTTTTCAGAGACGATCAAGTTAGCCAGCCCTTCGGCAATTGCCGTTTTACCGACACCTGCTTCGCCGACAAACAGCGGGTTATTCTTACGGCGACGACTTAATACCTGCAAGGTACGTTCTAATTCATCATCACGGCCAATAAGCGGGTCTATATTGCCCTTTGTCGCTTCTTCATTAAGGTTGACTGCAAAGTTCTCGATAACACGCGGTTCTTCTTCTGCCTGGCGCTCCTGCTCTTCGGTATTATGGCTATCGGCCTGATCAACTTTTGCAATGCCGTGGGAAATATAGTTGACGATATCCAAGCGGCTGATATCGGACTTTTTCAGGATATAGGCGGCCTGGGATTCCTGCTCGCTAAAAATGGCCACCAAGACATTTGAACCATTAACTTCACTTTTACCTGAAGACTGGACATGAAACACCGCTCTTTGTAATACCCGCTGAAAGCCTAATGTCGGCTGGGTTTCTCGTTCTTCTTCATCGCTGGGGATCATAGGGGTTGTCTCGCCGATAAAATCGAGCAGACTTTTCCGTAACTTAATCATATCCGCTCCGCAAGCCCTTAATGCTTCGGTTGCCGAGGGGTTATCCAATAATGCAAGCAACAAGTGCTCTACTGTCATAAATTCATGGCGGGATTCTTTGGCCTGACGAAAAGCTAAATTTAGTGATATTTCTAAATCTTTATTCAGCATATGTTACTCCATATCAAAATCTTGCGAGTCTATACTTTTTCCATCGAACACTGTAACGGGTGCTGATGTTCGAAAGCATAACGAATAACTTGTTCAACTTTGGTTTCTGCTACCTCTGCAGTATATATGCCACATCGAGCTTTACCTTTATAGTGAATTGTTAACATGGTCTCAGTTGCTGTATCTGAATCCATATTAAAAAATCTACGCAAAATTTCAACTACGAAGTCCATCGGCGTGTAATCATCATTTAACAAGACAACAGTGTACATGGGCGGTTTTTCGAGCTTTTCTCTCTCCTTAACCACCTCTTCCATGACTTCTTGGTTTTGGGTTAGTTCTTTCCTACTACTCATAAGATTATATTAGTCTCTACGAATTAATTTTGCTGCAAAGTTTTTTAAAAAGTCAGCACAAAAAAATAAATAAATTTCAAAAACAACTTGACTATTACATCAATTTATCTACGATTCAATAAGTGACTGATTATTAGTCACCGCGCTCATTGTGCAAATGCTTTTAGGGAAGCATACCTAATTACTGAAGGATTTAGAAGGAAGTTGATGTATGGCTCACGGTACAGTTAAATGGTTTAATAATGCGAAAGGTTTTGGCTTTATTCGTCCAGATAATGGCGGAGAAGACATTTTTGCTCACTACTCAACAATTCAAATGGATGGATACCGCACGTTGAAAGCTGGACAAGATGTTAATTACGAGCTGAATGAAGGACCGAAAGGACACCACGCAGCTAGCATTAAACCGCAAGATCCTGAAGAAAGCGAATAAGCCGACTTCAGATATAGTTATCTTATGTAGTATCAAAAGATAATCTATAAAAAACACAGCATTTATGCTGTGTTTTTTTATGTCTGCTCTTCACAGTATCGCTTCATATATCCACTGCACCTTTACATCCATGTATAAAAAAGCCAGGGAAAAGTCCCTGGCCTGATTTATTGCTTAGAATAAATAATAATTACATATGCTCAATAATACAGTCGCCAAATTCCGAACAAGTCACTAAGGTGGCATCATCCATCAGGCGCTCAAAGTCATAGGTAACGGTTTTAGCCGCAATGGCCCCGGACATGCCCTTAAGTAATAAATCTGCCGCTTCATACCAGCCCATATGGCGCAGCATCATCTCAGCAGATAAAATCACCGAGCCCGGGTTGACCTTGTTTTGGCCGGCATATTTAGGCGCCGTCCCGTGGGTGGCCTCAAAAATGGCCACTTCATCATTTAAGTTAGCCCCGGGCGCAATCCCTATGCCGCCTACTTGTGCCGCCAGCGCATCCGATAAATAATCGCCGTTAAGGTTTAAGGTCGCGATCACGCTATATTCCGCCGGGCGCAACAGGATTTGCTGCAACATGGCATCGGCAATCACATCCTTGATGATGATCTCTTTGCCTGTGTTGGGGTTTATCAGGCTACACCAGGGGCCGCCATCGAGCAATTCGGCGCCGAACTCTTCTCTTGCCAGCTGATAGCCCCAATCCTTAAATGCCCCTTCGGTAAACTTCATAATGTTACCTTTGTGCACTAAGGTGACCGAATCCCGGTTATTGTCTATGGCATATTGAATGGCTTGACGTACCAAACGTTGGGTGCCTTCTTTAGAAACAGGTTTTACCCCGATGCCGCAATCATCGGTAAAACGAATTTTTGTCACCCCCATTTCTTTGGTTAAGAAATCAATGACTTTTTGCGCTTCTTCACTGCCGCCCTTGTATTCAATGCCGGCATAGATATCTTCTGAGTTTTCACGGAAGATCACCATATCCACTTCCCCCGGATGCTTCACCGGACTCGGTACCCCGGTAAACCACTGTACCGGGCGCTGACAAACATACAGATCCAAAATTTGTCTTAAGGCCACATTTAATGAGCGCATACCGCCGCCGACAGGCGTTGTTAACGGCCCTTTAATACCCACCTTATATTCACGGAACATCTCCAGGGTTTCGTCCGGCAGCCAGGTTTCTGAGTCATACATTTGCGTTGCCTTTTCCCCGGCATACACTTCCATCCAGTGGATGCTTCTCGACGAGCCATAAGATTTTTCTACTGCGGCATTGACCACCTTGATCATTGGCGGCGTAACATCAACCCCGATGCCATCGCCTTCTATAAAGGGGATGATAGGATTAGCCGGTACTATTAATTTTCCATTATCAAAAGTGATTTTTTCGCCTGAGCTGGGTATTACGATGTTACTAGACATATAGGACTCTCCAGTCATAAAGGGATAATTCCAGAACTAAATCAAACAAGATACAGGCTTAGAGCCGATTGAATGAATTCAGGGTAAGTATTTAATAAACCTTAGTTATTATTACTTGTTTTGCAACCTGTAAAGTGTCTTATGCTAAATTAAAGCAAAAGGAGTAATTACACTAATCATTTTTTAGTGATAATAAATATAAATATTATGAATAATAGGGAGAAAGGTGAAGTGTAAATTAATTTGACAGGAAAGATGGCTGATAAACTTAGCTTAATAGGAATTTCATCGCATATTAATTTGCAGACTGCAAATATTTTATCGACTCAGCGCACGTAAAAAGCTTGTTTATCTTAATATCAAGATGGCCTATCTGACGGTAATAAACAGCCCATTCATTTTTAGGAGTATCTACTCCTGCATATAAAAAGGGCCAAGTATTGCTACTTAGCCCTTCAAACAACTTTCTATTGAGGAATTATAATAAAATATCCAGAATAAAGTTAAAGGTCTCGCTCGGACGCATGGCTTTTTCTACCAAGTCCTGTTCAGGCTTGTAATAACCGTTCACCTCAGGCGCAGTGCCTTGGGCGGCATTTAATTCGGCAACGATTTTATCTTCGTGTTTGGTCAGCGCCTTGGCAACAGCGAAGAAGTTCATTTTCAGATCTTCGTCAGCATCTTGCTCGGCAAGTGCCTGTGCCCAATAAAGAGCCAGATAGAAGTGACTGCCACGGTTATCAAGCTCACCCACTTTACGTGACGGTGATTTGTTGCTTTCCAGGAACTTGGCCGTAGCTTGATCTAAAGTATCAGCCAATACTTTCGCCTTGGCATTGCCGCTGCCAACACTTAAGTGCTCAAGTGAAGCCGCTAAAGCTAAGAACTCCCCTAAAGAATCCCAACGCAGGTGGTTTTCTTTATCGAACTGCTGCACGTGTTTTGGCGCAGAGCCACCGGCGCCGGTTTCAAATAAGCCACCGCCGTTCATCAGGGGCACGATTGACAGCATTTTTGCACTGGTGCCCAGTTCTAAAATCGGGAATAAATCCGTCAGGTAGTCACGCAAAACGTTACCGGTAACAGAAATTGTATCTTCACCTTTAACAATGCGCTCTAACGAGAATTCAGTCGCTTTTACCGGCGACAGAATACGGATATCCAGACCCGTAGTATCATGGTTTGGCAGATAGGCATTAACTTTAGCAATTAACTGCTTGTCGTGGGCACGGTCTTCGTTTAACCAAAATACCGCCGGCACACCGGTGGCACGGGCACGGTTTACCGCAAGTTTCACCCAGTCCTGAATCGGCGCATCTTTTACCTGGCACATTCTCCAGATATCGCCTTCTTCAACCGCATGCTCAAGCAACACATTACCTTCGTTGTCGATAACGCGCACTTGGCCTTTACCTGTCATAGTGAAGGTTTTATCGTGTGAGCCGTACTCTTCGGCTTTTTGCGCCATCAAACCAACATTAGGGACCGTACCCATAGTGGTTGGATCGAAGGCACCGTTTTTCTTACAAAAATCAATAACCGCCTGGTAAACACCGGCATAACAGCGATCCGGGATCATCGCCTTGGTATCTTTTAACTGACCGTCCGGTCCCCACATCTGACCGGAAGAGCGCAAGGCCGCCGGCATAGAAGCATCAACGATGACATCACTTGGTACATGCAAATTGGTAATGCCTTTATCGGAATCCACCATGGCAAGTGCCGGGTTATCCTGGTAAACCGCCTGCAAGTCAGCTTCAATTTCCGCTTTTTTAGCTTCCGGTAAACGGCCAATTTTCGCGTAAACGTCACCGATACCGTTATTGGCATCTACACCTAACTGCTCGAAGATATCGGCATGTTTTGCAAAAACATCCTGGTAGTATACTTTTACAGCATGACCGAAGATGATAGGGTCGGAAACCTTCATCATGGTCGCTTTCAAGTGCAGGGAAAGCAGCACGTCTTCTTGTTTGGCGCTCTTGATTTCCTGCTGGTAAAATTCTACCAGCGCTGTTTTACTCAGCACAGCAGCATCGATAACTTCTTTATCCAGAAGCGCCACATGTTCTTTTAATACTTTTACCGCGCCGTCTTCACCGGTAAATTCAATTTTCACGTCGGTGGCTTTTTCAACCGTGACCGATTGTTCACTGCTAAAGAAGTCGCCGTCAGACATGCTGGCAACATGAGACTTAGAGCTTGCCAACCATTCACCCATGGAATGGGGGTTCTTTTTCACAAACTGCTTAACCGAAGCCGGTGCACGTCTGTCTGAGTTACCTTCACGCAATACCGGGTTAACCGCACTGCCCTTGATTTTATCGTAGGTATATTTGATTGACTTTTCGGCATCGTTTTGCGGCTCTTCCGGGTAGTCCGGCAGAGGGTAACCTTTACCTTGCAGCTCTTTAATGGCAGCGTGCAGCTGAGGCACGGAAGCACTGATGTTAGGTAATTTAATAATGTTGGCTTCAGGTTTTGTCGCCAATACGCCAAGCTCTGCCAGGGCATCATCGATACGCTGATCTTCGCTTAGATATTTCGGGAAATTGGCGATAATACGGCCGGCTAAAGAAATGTCCCGGGTATCGACCTCAACATTAGAGGTTGCCGCAAACGCTTTAATGATTGGCAATAAAGATTGTGTTGCTAACGCAGGTGCTTCGTCGGTAATTGTATAAATAATTTTCGAGGTATCAGTTGTCATTTAGTTTCCTACTTTCAATTGCCAAGCACTTAGGGAAAAGAGTGTTCCAAGCCACTCTGGCTTGATTTTGACCTAAGCGTAAAAATTTATTTTGCGCGCGCATAGTATAGGAATTCAAAGCGCATTAAAATAGCTGGCAATAATCACTTGGTATTTTTTCAAGGCAAGAAAACGTGACATTTAACACTAACAAAGCAAAAACAGGCCCTGGACGGGGAAAACCGAGAAAGGTCAGACCACCTGTAAAAAATAGAAAAATTGTTTTATTTAACAAACCATTTGATGTATTGAGCCAGTTTACCGACGATCAGAAACGGCAGACATTAAAAGATTTTATCGATATTAAAGAGGTCTATGCCGCCGGCCGCCTGGACAGAGACAGCGAGGGCTTATTATTGCTCACCAATGACGGTAAGTTTCAGCACCAGCTCACCGACCCAAAGAAAAAAACCGATAAAACCTACTGGGTGCAGGTAGAAGGCAGCCCGCAAGAGTCGGATCTTGATAAGTTACGCTGCGGCGTGACCTTAAAAGACGGCCTGACCCTGCCCGCTAAAGTGCAACTGATGAAAGAGCCCGAGCTCTGGCCCCGGGTTCCGCCGATACGTGAGCGGGCCAACATCCCCACCAGCTGGCTCAGCATCACCATCAATGAAGGCAGAAACCGCCAGGTACGACGCATGACCGCCAACATAGGCTTTCCCACCTTAAGGCTCATTCGCTACCGCATCGGCCAGTGGACCATAGACAACATTGCCTCGGGGGAATATAAGGTGTTGTAAAACGTTGACTTGCTGTTTCTTTCTTCAATGGGCCCCGCTTTTCTTTCACAGCTTTTTAAAGACAATCAAGCGGAAAAAACCGGCTCAAAGGAGGCCGCAGTCAGCTAAATAACATTTTCCAATGAAAAAGCGATATTTAATCTATAACCTGTTAAAGGCGCATGCTATAATTTCGCGCCTTTTTTCCTGATTCGCAGTATGTTAATGACTACTAATTCAAGCAGCTCGGATAAATCACCTGAGCAAACTAAAGTCATCGTCGGTATGTCCGGCGGTGTTGACTCTTCCGTCTCCGCCTATTTATTAAAAGAACAAGGCTACCAGGTCGAAGGCTTGTTCATGAAGAACTGGGAAGAAGATGATAATGACGAATATTGCGCGGCCGCCGAAGACTTACGCGACGCCCAGGCCGTTTGCGATAAGCTGGGCATAAAACTGCACACCATTAATTTTGCCACCGAATACTGGGACAATGTTTTCGAATACTTTTTGGCAGAATATAAAGCCGGCCGCACCCCCAACCCGGACATTATGTGTAATAAAGAGATCAAGTTTAAGGCCTTTTTAGAATTTGCCTGTGAAGATCTCGGCGCCGATTATATCGCCACCGGCCATTATGTCAGCCGTGAATTTCGCGATAATAAGTGGACCATGATCCGCGGCAAGGACAACAATAAAGATCAAAGTTATTTCCTTTATACCTTAAGCCATGAACAAGTGGGCCGCACTTTATTCCCTGTGGGTAACATCGAAAAACCCGAGGTCCGGGCCCTGGCGGAAAAAGCCGACTTGATCACCCATGATAAAAAAGACAGCACCGGCATCTGTTTTATCGGCGAGCGTAAATTTAAAGACTTCCTGGCGAAGTTCTTACCGGCACAGCCAGGCGATATCGAAACCCCCGAAGGGGAAGTAATCGGCCAGCACGACGGTTTGATGTACCATACCCTGGGACAACGCAAAGGCCTGCGCATCGGCGGCCTGGCCAATGCCGGCGAAGCCCCCTGGTACGTGGTTGAAAAAGATCTCAAACGCAATGTGCTGATCGTCGGGCAAGGCAGCAATCATCCGCGGCTTTTTTCCAAAGGACTGATCGCCAACCAATTACATTGGGTATCGCGTCAAGTGCCTGAACATACATTAAGCTGCACGGTAAAAACCCGTTATCGCCAGCAAGATGTGCCCTGCACCATCAAGCCTTTATCGGACGGTAATTTCGAAGTCATGTTCGAGCAAGAGCAAAGTTCGGTTACCCCGGGACAATCCGTGGTTTTTTACCAGGATGAAGTCTGCCTCGGCGGCGGCATTATCGATATCCTTATCCGTTAAGTAGCACTATTATTCATGATGAAAGAACAAACGTTAACGTTCGCGGCAATATGCCAGGTATCGCACTTGGTACAGCAATTATCACGTACCGGACAAATTGACGAAGAGGAGCTGGTGACGCTGTTAAAAAGCATTACCATTACCTCACCGGAAAACACCCTGGCGGTTTATGGCGGACGAATCGGCAATTTGAAAACAGGTTTGACGGTATTAACCAACCACCTGGGGAACCAGTCAAAGCATAAAGACCCGGAATTAACCCGCTATATCGTCGGCCTGCTTAACCTTGAGCGGCGCCTGACGAAAAAGCCGGAAAACATGCAGCAGCTGGCCCGTCGTATCGAACAGGCGCAACGCCAGCTGGATCACTATGAGATCACCAGCGACACTTTACTGTCAAGCCTGGCCAGTATTTACAGCGACATCGTCAGCCCCCTCGGCGCCCGTATCCAGGTCGCCGGCGAACCGGAAATATTAAAACAGCCGATCAACCAGCATAAGATCCGGGCACTGCTTTTGGCCGGGATCCGCGCCACGGTACTGTGGCGCCAGGTGGGTGGTAAACGAAGAAATATCCTTTTTGGCCGTACCAAGCTGCTTGCGTGCGGACAAGAATTACTTGAGCAAATTTAACTTTCTTAACTATTAATTTTAACACGGGAACATTTTATGGAACTTTCAGCGTTAAGCGCAATTTCACCGGTAGATGGTCGTTATGGCAGTAAAGTTAAAGCGTTACGCCCTATTTTCAGTGAGTTTGGCTTAGTAAAATATCGCGTTACCGTCGAAGTACGCTGGTTGCAAAAGCTGGCCGCCACGGCTGAGATAGCAGAAGTACCGGCCTTTAGCGCCCAGGCCAATGCGGTACTGGATGCCATTGTTGCCAATTTTTCAGAAGAAGACGCACAACGGGTTAAAACCATAGAAGCCACCACCAACCACGATGTTAAAGCCGTTGAGTATTTCCTCAAGGAGCAGGTGGCCGGCAATGAAGAATTAAATGCCGTGACCGAGTTCATTCATTTTGCCTGTACCTCGGAAGACATCAACAACCTCTCCCACGGCTTAATGTTAAAAGAGTGCCGCGAGCAGGTACTGTTACCGGAAATCGATGCCATTTTAGCCGACATCAAAGCACTGGCAGTTGAATACCAGGCGATTCCCATGATGTGCCGCACCCACGGACAACCGGCCTCCCCCAGCACCTTAGGCAAGGAAATGGCCAATGTCTATGTGCGCTTAAAGCGCCAGCGCCAGCAAATCGCCGAGATTGCTTTACTGGGTAAGATCAACGGCGCCGTCGGTAACTATAACGCCCATCTCTCCGCCTACCCGGAAGTGAACTGGCATCAATTTGCCAATGAATTTGTTACTTCACTGGGACTGAGCTGGAACGCCTATACCACGCAAATCGAACCCCATGATTACATCGCGGAAATGTTCGATGCCATCGCCCGTTTCAATACCATTTTAATCGACTTTGACCGCGACATCTGGGGTTATATTGCCCTGGGTCACTTCAAACAAAAAACCGTCGCCGGAGAGATCGGCTCATCTACTATGCCCCATAAAGTCAACCCGATTGATTTTGAAAACTCGGAAGGCAACCTGGGCATCGCAAATGCGTTATTGACGCACTTAGCGCAGAAACTACCGATTTCCCGCTGGCAACGCGATCTGACCGACTCCACGGTATTACGTAACTTAGGCGTAGGTTTTGCCCACTCGCTGATCGCCTATCAGGCTACCCGTAAGGGGATCAGCAAGTTACAAGTCAACGAAGACAGTTTACTGACCGAGCTTGATAATAACTGGGAAGTACTGGCGGAGCCGATCCAGACCGTGATGCGCCGCTACGGCATTGAAAAGCCGTACGAGAAGTTAAAAGAACTCACCCGCGGCAAGCGTGTTGATCAGGCTTCTATGCATGCCTTTATCAATGCCCTGGACTTACCTGAGACGGTTAAGGCTGAATTATCAGCGCTGACACCGGCCGGTTATATTGGCCGCGCGGTATCCTTTATCGCTGAACTTGACTAGTTATCCTGTAATACGGATAGAGTAACAAGTCATACAACAGCTCAACGAAACCTGCTCTACCCGGGTTTCGACCGGAAAAAGAAGGCAACAGCCTTCTTTTTCTCCTTTACTACACTTGATAAATCCCGAAATAATCAGCGAAGCGAAAATATCATGATGCAAATCAACTGGCAGGATCTAACCCCTGAGCAATTTTTAAAAGAATACTGGCAAAAAAAACCTTTATTGATCAAAAATGCCTTTAGCAATTTTAGCGATCCCGTCGATGCCGACGAACTGGCAGGCTTTGCCATGGAAGAAGAAATTGAATCCCGCATCATCAGCCAGCAAAACAAGGAAGACTGGCAGGTCGCGCACGGTCCTTTTAGCGCCTTCGAACAGTTCGGCGAGCAGGACTGGACCTTGCTGGTGCAGGCCACCAATAACTGGTCGGCAAAGACCCATGACTTGCTCACCCCGTTTCGCTTTATTCCCAACTGGCGCATCGATGATGTCATGGTCAGCTTTTCCACCCCGGGTGGCGGTGTTGGCCCTCACCTGGATCAATATGATGTCTTCATTATCCAGGGGCAAGGTAAAAGACGCTGGCAGGTAGGCTTACCGGATGAAAGTTTAAAACAGCTATTACCCCATCCGGATCTGAAGCAGGTATCGGATTTTACCCCGGTGATCGATGAAGTCACCGAGCCGGGTGATCTGCTTTATATACCGCCAAATCACCCCCACAACGGTGTTGCCCTGGAAAACTCCCTGAATTATTCCGTTGGTTTTCAAGCCCCCAATAATCAGGAGTTGTGGTCAGCCTTTGCCGATAAACTGCTCGACCTTGACGCAGGTACCCGGCGACTGGATGATCCAAACCGTCAGCTTACCGAAAACCCGGAGCACCTGGAAAGTAAAGATATTGCACAAATCAAAAACTTTATGCAGGCCCAGCTTAATGATGAGACCCTGTTTAATAATTTCATCGCCAGCTTCCTGACTCAGTGCCACCATGCCATGGAAATCTTGGTGCCGGTAACCCCGATCACTACAGAGCAGCTCGATGATATCCTGTCGGAAGAAGAAATCCGCTTCACTCCGGTATCAGGCATTAAATCTCTTATTATATCCGAACCTTACCCTTGCCTTTACATCAACGGTGAAGCCTGGAAACTCGAGGAAAAAACTTTCGCTTTAGCGATAAAATTGGCGCAAAGTTTGCCTTTGACAACACAAGAAATAAAAAGTTTCACCAGCTGTTTGCTTAACGCTCAATTGTTAACTAGTGTTTTAAACAAGGGTTATTGGTTTATAGAATAATGTCCGATGTCGTATAGTTTTTGCCGTGTCCAATGGGAGCAGGCAGCCCCACTCTTGAAAAATGTCCGAGAAAAAGTCTTTGTTTGTGAATGGCGGATCCCGCGAAAGATCGAATTTGATCGAAAGGATCCTTTGGCCTATCACATGCTCGTCTGTGACGATGGAACGCAAGAGCCGATTGCCACAGGGAGGATCCTGCCCACGGGGGAGATCAGCCGGGTGGCAGTATTGATGCACTTTCGCAATAAGGATGTCGACAAGCTGGTGCTCGACGGTTTACTTAAAGTCGCCAAAGAGCTCAAACTGACCGAAGTGTTTATCCATAGTCCGCTGGATTCGGTCGAATACTTTCGCAAGCATCATTTTAATGTCGTGGGTACGGTATTTATGGAAGCCGGTATTCCCAGGCAAAGAATGGCATGCCCGATTGAAGATGTCAGCAGTGCCCATTACTATCTTAGCCATTAGCATCTAAGTCATAACATATTCCAACTGGACTGAGACATCAGTCAAACAGCAGATAAGAGCTGCTATGACAAAAAGCTAATCGTTAAAGCACATAAAAATGCCGGCAGCAGCCGGCACGGGTGCTTACCTCTGCCAAATCTGGCGGCAGGAAGATTACAGGGCAAGTTTTACCAAGTAATTTAGCCTTGTTTTGTCTCCCAGATTTTTTCATCTTCATAAAGACGGTATAAGCCTTCCGCCCTGTTGACCAGCATTTCAGCAAACTTATTTTGCTCAGCTTCACCGGCTTTAAACAGGTTCTCCGCCTGCAACTGCCATTTCAGGGAAAAGTGACGGATAGCATCTCGGGCATCCGGGGCCACATCGGCATTGGAATGGTCTGTGGGCAGGTCACCGCTGATCACCCAGGTTTTGGTGCCATCGAGTAATTTCAGTTTCCAAACCGCCAGTAGCGGCACCAGGTAACGGCTTTCTTCTACGGCAACAGATTCGGTAATTAAACCTTTATCTGCCAGATATTTGGTCGCTACCTGGTATTGGTCACGCACCCATTGACTTTGCTGTTCTTCGTTCATATTTACTTGATTGGTCATTTTTTACTTCTATTTATTTCACATCAATTAACTAAGATACACGTAAAGTCAGAGCTTGTATTCATAACTTCACACTTTTAATGAAAGATATTTTAACAGTTTAGTAGCCTGGATATAAGTGAAATGCTATTGTGCGCAGCGAAATATTACAACCATAGTTCATTTATAAAAACAGCAATTGAACTAGCCTCATTATTCGCGGAGAAATAACAGTGGCAATTTTTGATTTAGTAGATTTCGATGACCACGAACAAGTGGTATTTTGCAGTGATAAAGCAACAGGTTTAAAAGCGATCATCGCCGTACACAGTACTAAGTTAGGTGCTGCCGTTGGCGGTTGTCGCATGTGGGACTACGCCAGCGACGAGGAAGCGGTCATCGACGTATTACGTCTTTCCCGCGGCATGACATATAAAAATGCCATGGCGGGCTTAGCCATGGGCGGCGGAAAGTCTGTGATTATCGGTGACGCTAAGCAAATAAAATCAGAAGCGCTGTTTAAGGCCTTCGGCAATGCCCTCAACGGCCTGGGCGGACGTTATGTCAGCGCAGAAGATGTGAATATCACCACAGACGATATCGCCATTGCCAATACGGTAACCCCTTATGTTACCGGCACCGAAGGAAAAAGCGGCAACCCGGCCCCGTTCACGGCCTTAGGCACTTTCCTTGGCATCAAAGCCGCCGTTAAACATAAGCTTAAAACCGATGATTTAACCGGGTTAAAGGTCGCTATCCAGGGCTTGGGCAGCGTCGGCTATTATTTATGCGAGCATTTGCATCAGGCCGGCGCCAAATTGGTAGTTACCGACCTGAACCAGGAGGCGCTGGATAAAGTGGCGACAGAATTTAATGCCGAAGTTGTCGGCTTAAATGACATTTACGATCAAGACGCCGACATATATGCCCCCTGTGCCTTAGGCGCCACCATCAACGACAGCACCATAGACCGCATCAAGGCGGGCATCATTGCCGGTTGTGCCAATAACCAGCTGGCAGAGCCCCGCCATGACCAGGCGCTGGTTGACCGCGGCATCTTATACGCGCCGGATTATGTCATCAATGCCGGCGGCATTATCAATGTTTCCTTCGAAGAAGACTATGATAAAGAGCGGGCAACCCGTAAGGTGGAAGAGATCTACGATACCCTGCTCGAAATCTTTAACACCGCCGATGAGCAAAACAAACCCACCGGCCGGGTCGCCGATGAAATGGCGCGTAAGATCATCGCCGCCGGCGGTAAGCACAACCTCTAGTATGCTTTAAATAACAGCTGTTTTAAAAATCCCCGCCGCTCATCCCGGCGGGGATTTTTGTTATTTTACAATGAATTTTTATTGCGATACCTTCGAACTTTTTCTCAGGCCTGACTTTCAAATCGGCTTAAAGTAACCATAACTTTAATCAAACAAAGCAAAAACCGAACGATTACAAATAACAACAAAGAAAACGCAAATAAAGCTGTTTTTTTACCCCTTATTCTATTATTATCCCGCCCCTTTTTTAGATATCCCTATTATTTAATTTTTTGACAAGGAAAAAGTGATTTTATGTCAATCTCCCGCCGTACTTTTGTACAAGCTTTAGGTTTAACTTTATTAACTCCCTTTGCCGTTCGCACCTTAGCCAGCAATACCAGCCCTGTTTATGCCGACTTTTTGTTAGGCGCTACCCCGCAAGGACTCACGGTTGATGAGCAAGGGCAAGTGTTTGACTTATCTGTTGCCTCCGGCGATCCCAGCGAAACCGGTGTGATTCTCTGGACCCATATCAACCCGGCCAGTTATGTCCAGGGGCAATCCCTGTTTGTCCAGGTTGCCAGCGACGATGCCTTTAACCAGGTGGTCTTTTCCGCAGAAGTACTGGCTGAAAATATCAGCGCCGAACGCGACTATACCATTAACATGGATATCGAAGGCCATTTAAGCGCCGGTAACCGTTATTACTATCGCTTTGTTTACGGCGATGTTATCAGCCGCACCGGCCGCTGCTTTACCTTAGCCAACGGTGAACTGGATAATATAAAAATGGCAGTGGTTACCTGTCAGGATTACACCACAGGCTTTTATAATGCCTACAACCATATTGCCAATGAAGATATTCAGTTTGTGATCCACCTGGGGGATTTCATCTACGAATATGCCAAATACGAAGGTTTCGAGTCGCAAATCGTCCACCCGATGAATTTACCCAGCGGTGAAAATGTTGCCATGGATCTGGCGGATTACCGCTATATCTATAAGGAATACCGTAAAGATCCTAACCTGCAGCGGGCGATGGAAAACCATACCTTTATCATCACCTGGGACGATCATGAAACCGCAGACAATGCCTACTGGGATTATGACCGTGATACCTTGGGCGTGCCTCATCATCCTTATACTACGGATGATCGTTTCGGTAATAATCCCGAGAATTTACGCCAGCTGCGCCGTGACGCGCAAAAAGCCTGGATTGAATATGTGCCGGCCCGGGTTCAGGTCAATGAAAGCGCCAGCCATGCCTTTGAATATTTAAGCCTGTACCGCTCGTTCAAATTTGGCGATTTGCTCGATCTTTATATGACCGACAGCCGTACCTACCGTACCAAGGAGCCTTGTAAAGACGGCAGCGCCTGGCAGAACTTCTGGTGTACCGATTATGAAAAAAGCTCGCAAACCATGCTTGGCCATGAGCAAAGAGACTGGTTGATCAACGGCTTAACCACTTCCAATGCCAAATGGAAAGTCTGGGGTAACCAGACCCTGCTGGCACAACTGGCCGGTACGGTGGCGGGTATTGAACTGGTTTATGCCAACTATGATGCCTGGGACGGGTACCAATGGGAGCGTGAGAAAATCATGACTGCCGTGAAAGACAATAATGTGTCCAACTTCGTGGTACTTACCGGCGATCTGCACACCAGTATCACCTCTTACCTGAAAGTCGATTACGGTAATATCAACAACTGGGATTACTCCAACCTGGTGGGGGTTGAACTGATGACACCGGCGATTTCATCCCCTAACCTGCAGGATACCGTAAATCAAAATATTGATGTCGGCTCGGTATTTAAGGCCATGTTAAATGGCGGCGTTCAGGTAAACAACCCGCATATTAAAGATTTCAACAGCGCTATTCACGGTTATGCCCTGCTTGAATTCAACAAAAACGAGTTATTCTGGACCGTCTATAACATAGACAAGAAAACCGATAATCCGGATACCACGAAGAAGGTTTATAAGAAATTCCATTATGAACCTGTTGATATGTGGCTAACCGAGCAAAGCTAAACCTTAGCGACTCAATATCCGGGCGGGGAAAATCGCCCGGATATTAACACGAAAACTTCTGGTAAAACGTCCCCGATATTGGCAAACAAGTGCCCTGCTGATTAATTGCGCTTAACCACTTCTTCATTTCTTTTTTTAAATTCATCCACATACATCTGGGCAATGTCAACATTGCCAAAATGATGGATCAGCTTTTTAATGGCTTTATCTTTGGTATCCTGAAAATGGGTTTGTTCGGTATGTGCCATGGTTAACCAAACTTGAACGAGGGCCGGGGGGAGTTTATCCATGATCAAATATCCTTTTCGCTAGCTTAAAATAACTATAGCTGAGAAAGCCATGAGTACTAAATATCTGATGAAAACTATTGAAAATTAATTAAAACATGCCTGCTTCTCACCCGTCCCCTAAACCGGGTGAACGATTTTGCTCATTTCAATAGCTCGCTGTTCCCGGCAAGATTCAGGGCTGTTTTCGCTCATCACAAATTGTTGCCCAAGTTACAGCAAGTACTGGATTCAGGCGATCACCGCTTTGCGTCACGTTAATACCGGGCAAACAGCGTTACCGTCCAAGATCTGCCGGGTGAGCGTAAGTTCATCTTTTGCTCATTGCTCACCCTGGCAGCATCACAGATAACGGGCTCAGCTAATAAAAAGCATCTTCATCATGATTAAATTCGGTGATTTCCCGCAGCAGATTATACTTGGAATTATTCCACTGGCTCAGCAAGAAATAAAACTCTTCCTTCTCAATGGATGCCGCGGTATGGGTGAGTAACTTTTCAGATAGTTTGTTTAACCGGTCGAACTCTTCAATATTCATCAAAACACTCCCTGTTGTTAACGATTTATTAGTGCCTGATTGGCAGTTAATAAACCAAGGAAACATTTGACAGTGAAATCTAAAACCACAAGGTTGCGGTAGCCATGCGATACCCTATTGAAAAACACTTATTTAAAAGAAGCAATATACGACGACGGTGTGCATTTTACCCGGACCTTTTTACGCTGCCCTGCTTGTTGTTTTATCCTAGCCCAGCTTGATCACGAAAGCGAGTGATACTTTCTCCGGCCCTGATCTTTGCTCCTAAGCGGGCTATAACAAAACCCGGCTTAACAAGCTCTGCCAGCTTGTTGAGCTGATGAAAGTTATTTTGGACTAGTTTAAAAAATCGTCTTTATCTTTATCAATAAGATTACCGGCCAGTTTAATGTCATTTGGCACATTCCACTGCTGGAGTAACTGATGAAATTCTTCCATTTCAACTGAGCTTGCTGTTTGATGGAGGGCCTTTTCCGATAATAAATTCATCCGTTCAAATTCATCCTTGCTCATAACAAAACCTTGCAATCTTTGTCAGTGGTAGTTACTTGCTTAATAATGGATGAATTAGCGCCTGAGTTCAAGTATGGGGCAAAGGTCGCCGGCCATGCGGCAATTTATTGCCATGCGGTAATAAATTGCCGTATGGCAAAACAGTAGATAGTTGCCCCTTAAACCTGCTCATCGGCTAAGATATCCATGATCGATGCCGTTTGCTCTTGCCCTGAATTTAACCTTGAAACCTGCTGGTAGAGGTTTGTACCGCCTTTAAAGGTTCCCTGGGCATTCATCAAGGGGTTATCTTTTGGCGCTTTGCCGATCATGTCTTCTAAATTAACGCCAAACTCACTGGCCATGTTTTTAATGGACTCAGGCGCCTGGCCCGCAAAGGTTGCGGCATCGAAGCTGCCGTTTTCTTTCGCGCTTTTCACCGAATCGAGAAAGGTTTTCGCCTCGGTTCTTTCTTCCGCGCTCAGGCCTGACATATAGTTGTGAATTTTGCCCTTATCGCTGACATCCAGGGTTTTATCCTGTGTTTTTTCCTGCATGGTCGCCTGGAACTTTTCAATTTGCTCCTGGGTTGCTTTTTGATAATCCATGTAGGAATGTGTGCTGGTTACCAGTGACGGGCTTGTGCTGTTAATATTCATTTGTTAGCTCCAAATCTGAGGATTTATTTAATTACGGCTAACTATCAGCAATTTACGTGCACGTTCATGTAAACACAGGGTAAGGTTTTGTAATTTTGTGTAATCCGTTAAACACGGGGCCTGGCGCCGGAAAAAGTGCTGTTTTTTTCCCCGGCGTAAAGCAAGAAACCAGTAGAGTAAATTAAGATAAACTTGCGATGTTTTTCTCAAAAGCGGCGATATATCTGGCGATATCCAAGCCGTCCGCCAGCGCATGGTTAAGTTCAACCGATACCGGCATCATCAAGCGCTCTCCATCGGCTGGCGAACTCTGTTTAGCGGTTATTTTGCCAAAGACAATTTTCGGCACATCATTAAAACCGGCATTAGCGGCATGCTTATAACTGGTAAACTCCAGCCAGGGGATCACCGAATAGAAAATCTGCTCCGGCAGGTTGCTGACATTCGCTAACGCCGGCTCTGATTTTGCCTGCTGCATTTTTTCCCTGCCTTTTCGCACAAACTCCTGCAGATCTTCGGTATAAGTAAAATCACAAAAATTAAAGGTCTCATCTGCTTTGAGCACAGTGGCAGAAGGCTGGATACAATCCACTTGCCAGACATTTTTTTCGCTGTCTAAACGTCTTCGAAATGCTTCAACAGCATTGCTGGCTTTATTGGATAAATACAGCAGCGTCAGAAAAACCGAGAGTTGATGTTGCCTGGCATACTTCACCGCATCTGACACATCAACGCTGACACAGAGATTAAAACAAGGATCGGTAAAGTCTTTATAAAATTCATAATGATTTCGTCTGTTCCAACTAGACAGATCAATTTTTTTCATTGCTTACACCTTAATTTTTACCACCTGATAGCTAAGGCGCTGTCGGGAAAGTCATGGTTGCAATACCCGGGCTTGATAACATGACATCAAGCAAACATCAGAGTATTTTCTTTTATCTCCAGCACCATGACATCACCGTAAGCTAAACCGGTAATTTCAGGCGCCAGTAATTCTAACACATTGCCGGGTTGAACATGGCCAATTTTACTGCTGGCAACCACCTGATAAATATAGGCCGGGTAGCGTTCTTCCGAAAAAGCGTCTTGTCTGAGCAACGCACAACTGACAAACCTGAAATCTTCCGCAGGCAAGGCGGCAAACCAGTTTACCCGTGAAAATTGCTGATCCCAGCGCTTCAGGCTCACCTGAGCGCAATCAAAGGCGGCATTGATGGTCCCATTAAAACAGCGGCTGAGATCTAACCCTAAGGCCGAAAAAAAAGGTTTTTGCAAGGCTATCGCCCCTTCGGGATAAGGAGTATCGTCTGCCCGGCCCGATGCCACGCCATAACCCGGCACCACAGTAAAAGGATAACGGCATAGTTTCGTCTTTGCCGGTTTAACCATATATTAGCCCCCTGCTCTTTCGGCTGCCATGTATTGCCCGAAAAGGCCAAACTCGCTGGCCGTAAAAGAAAAAACGCCGAATGTGGCAACACAATCGACGTTTAACATAAATGCTTAACTTAAGGCCTGAGTAAAGCCGTTTACCAAGCACAAAATAAACACAGCGCTTAACACCCTACACCAATAAATGGTGGATATTGCCCAGATCTTTTTTACCTGCGATGATCTCATCCGGTGTTAATCCGGAAAGCTCGTGCGGGAACACCAGCCATTCTTCTGATTCGTGAATATAATAGTCAGGTACCAAATCTACTTTAGAGTTTTTCGGCTTATACCAGGGACAGGCAATACGCACATCTTGCGGCATGTTACGACGGGTCAACAAATTCAGCTGTTTGATCAAAGCTTCGATGCTGCGGCCGGAATCAAAAACGTCATCGACAATTAATAATCCGTCATCGGCATTGGCATTTTCAATGATGTAATGCAGACCATGGACTTTAATTTCTTTACTCTGTTGATTGATGCCGTAGTAAGAAGAAGTTCGCACCGCAATATGGTCCGTTTCAACTTTTTTAAAATCAAAGTATTCCTGCACAGCGATACCGATAGGCGCACCGCCGCGCCAGATACCGACAATAAACTGAGGACGGAAACCATCTTCATATACTTTTGCCGCCAGACGAAACGAATCTTCCAGCAACTGCTGGGCAGTGATAAAATGTTTATCCATTTATGACAGAACCTTGTTGAGGCGCCTATTTAAGCGCTTGCTTAATACCAAAGGGCAATTATAACCCCATAGATAACATTTGATAATGCCTGAGGATGGAATTTCCCTAAAAAATCACACTGAGATATCGCAGGAAAAGTGCTGTCAGTTTATCATCAACCGGTCCAGCAGGTAGATTTGCCGGCAAATCGACGCGGTCGCACCTAAATAAAATGTCTGGTTGATACCGTTAAAATCGTCATTGCCGGTATGGTAATTCTTATGGGTGCCGACGCCAAAATAAACAAAGGGGATCTTCGCCTTATAAAAAACATAATGATCACTGGCAGCCCGCCACCTGATACGGTTATTGACCGAACTTGCCCCGCGGGTAATACTGCTCGAGCCTGATTTAAAGCCTTTTTTCACCTGGATCTCAGCCGAATCCCTTAGCGCAGACCACATCTTTAACCCTTGCTCATCGAGTAAGGTTTCTATGCCTTTACTGATAAACCTTAATTTTTTTGTGCCGCGATCACCGGCGATCATATCCAGGTTGATGTTGAGCTTGATATCGTCAATTAAATTTTGGTATGCGTCGATAAAAGCATGGGCGCCCACCAGACCAAGCTCCTCACCGTCGCTAAACAATAAAATCAGGCTGTAGCGTAAAGGGGCCTGTTTAACCTGCTCGGCAATGCTCAATAAGGCCGCAGTGCCTGAGGCATTATCATCGGCGCCGTTATATATCACTCTCGCCCCCTTGCCGATATGATCAAAATGGGCTGAAAGCACAATATATTGCTGCGGAAACTCTGTTCCCGGGATAACCCCTATCACATTAGCGCCGCTCACATCAGATTTGTGGTTAAATACCTGGCGGTAATCCTGACCTAGCGGCGCCACATCCAACCGCTTTAAAGCATTAATGATATAGACACGGGCTTTTTCATTGCCCCGGGTTGCCATTTCACGCCCGGAAAACTCATCCGAGGCCAGGGTCTGTACATGCGAGAGTAACTGCTCCTGGTTATAGAGCAGCGCCTGGGAAGCTGGCAATTGAACCGCCATGACATAACCGGGAATAAATACCAGTGCCAGCCATAACGATAAGATTTTGCTCAGGTTATCGATTCTCTTTTCCTGCCGATTTTAAGAAGTCTAATTTTGACAAATATTCATGCTCTGTCTTGGGCACCCGGTTTAAAGCGATGGCTTTTTTCATCGCCCGTTTTGCCGAGTCCAGCCTATCTTGTTGATAATACGCCTTTGCCAGGCCAAAATAAAACTCATGGGCCTTGTTGTCGAGCCTGATGGCCTTTTTGTAGAGGCGCACGGCTAAATCGGCATCACCGTCATGGAAAGCCTCATCCGCCAGCAAGGCATGATAATAAGGATTTTTTTCACGTTTTCTGACAATGCCCTGCTTAATCTTCTCCGCTTCCTCAAACTGACCTTCGCCTTTAAGCAATAAGGCCAAATTACTCATGGCGGTGAAGTTACGCTTGCTCAAACTGATCGCATGGCGATAGGCCCGTTTGGCGAGCTCCCTTTGCTCGTTATACCTGTATAATAGCCCCAAGTTACCCCAGGCCGTGCTAAAACCGGGATCGCTCAAAGTCGCCGCTTTTAGGTAGGCATAAGCACCGATGTAATCGGAGTTTACCATCGCCTGGGCGCCTTTGTTGTTATAAAACATCGCCAGCACGGTATTTCTGGTAATGGCTCTTTTTGGAAATGATTTTTTCATCACAAAGGGATCAAAGTCGACTTCAATATCATTGCCGCCGAAAATAATGGTTTCACTGGGTCTCTTATCCGCCGTCAACCGCAGGTTGACATGACCGGTAAGCATATTATGCTCGCCGTGACGCACCCAATATTCCGGGATCAGCACTTCCTGGAAAGTGACATTAAGCTCCGCCTCACGGGCAAGGGCATAAGACATGATAGTTAACGATAAGCAGTTGGCGATATTTTTATGGTAGGCATCAGTGGCAATGACATTGGCGCCGCTTTGATAAGCCAGCCCTAAATTATCCTTTTTAAAGATTTGACGCAGTAATTTTATCGCGCGTTTTTTAAAATTATGCTCGGGCGCCACCTGCTCGGCGACCATCAGCCGCATTTCATCATCGATAGCAAAAATCTCTTCAGCACTCTCGACATCTACCAGGTGATAATCCGGAAATTGTTCATCAAGATAGAAACTGGTGTCTACCTGAGTAGCCGGCGGCGACTCAAATTTAGTGCTCTGACAAGCCGTCAGGGTAAGTGAACATAATAATAAACAAAATTGCGCGCTTTTTCTCATCAGCACTCCTATGGCTAATTAAGGGCTTCCCATATTATCCAGCTTATATGAAAGCTATTGTTGCTGTTAGTAAAAGTTTTTAATGTTAATATTCTTTTACAATATCCCTTGAGTCTGATCAATAACAGGCAATTCTGACTATTTTTCAGCCACACCCTGGGGTATAATTAGCTTAAGTGACACCAGCCAGCGGACACTCTCATGGGCCCCATTTCCAGCAGTTTTTCACCGTTAACCAGCGCAAACAGATTGCAAAATAACGGCAATAACAATACCAACGGCAACACTCCTGCCAACAATAATAATGTTTCCGTGCGTCCAAACGAAGATAATGTCGACAACGGCGACAGATCGCAAAATAGGACGAATGTTGAACTCAATACCAACAACCGATCGGTTTCCGTCGATATCAGCCGGGAGCAGGCAGTAGACCGTCTTGAACAAAATAGTCAGAGACAGCAGGCACAAACTTTTACTCAGGCAAGCCGGGATGAAAGTGAACAAGAGCAGTTAAATATTTCTCCCCGACAGGCTGCCGCAGTAGTTAATACCACCGACGCCTCTGCCGATGACGTCAGATCAACCGCTGTCAATTTTGCGGGACAGCAGCAACAGGCAGAGCTTGCCGAAAACGCTATCGAGCAATTTAATGAAAACCAGCAAGAGATTCAAAACAGCGCCCAGACTTCTCAAAGTGCTCAAACGGAACAACCAACAAGCAATAGCAACGCAGTAGCAGCCCCAAATGAGACTTTTGTCGAACTATCCTCACAAGCCAGTCAGGCGCAAAGGCGCAATGCTTTCATCAGCAGCGAATTTGTCAGCCAACTGGATAATCGCCAGGGCAGCCTATTTGACCAAACGGTTTAACAGCAACTGCAGCTATCATTAAGTTACGACATTGGACAATTAATCCAAGGCTTTCATTCCATATAAACTCACCAGCCTGAGTATGGGTATGACAATATTAAACTGGCCAAGAATAACCTCTGACACCGCCATTTTTCATCAATTCCGCACGGAAAAATTCACCACCTTCATCAAAGAATACGGTGCATCGCTGTAGCTTTTGTCCCAGTGCGTTTCTTATCGATATATCCAATGTGCTCATTATTCAATAAATGCTCACCGGGGTAAGTTGAAGTGTAAAAGCCCAGGGCAGAAATCAGTCGCCTAGATAATCCCAAAAACATCGTCTAGGCTAAAGCCAACTTATCATTTTCTTAGTTTTTTGGTTATCAGGAGCGTAGCAATGAAGTATTTTTCGCAGTTATTAATACTGCTATTGTTGGGTTGCGGCTCAACCGGCACAGAGCAAAGCCAAACAGCCCAAAACAATCAATTCAGCGGTTTTTTAAGTGATTATTCCCTGTTAAAACCGGTTGATGTACATGATGATTCCCAGCTGCAGCGTTTTATCAGCAAACAAGTCAAAGCCAGAGGCTATTCCAAGGTATTACTAGATCCTATTTCCTATTACCCCGCCCCACCGGCTACCGATACCATATCAAAAAAAGTATTAACCGAGATCAGCCAATACTTTAACCGCCGGTTCCGACAGGCCATAGCCAAAAATATCCAGGTCGTTAATGAACCCGGGGAAAAGACCCTGCGCATGAAAATGGCGATTACCGGTGTTAAAGTCACGGATAAATCCCTGGCAGCCTACCAATACATACCTATTGCCTTTCTTGTCACCGCCGCTTCAGGCGGCATGAGTGACGTCGAGGTTCAGCTTCAGGTAGAAGCGGAAGTAGTGGATTCATTATCCGGTGAATTAATGGCCGCAGCCGTAAAAAGCGGTAAAGGTGCAACCCTGGATAACGATAAAACCCCGCTGACCTTAAATAAGGTCAAACCTTTAATCGACAGCTGGGCCAAAACCATGCAAAAGACCATGTCAGATAACTTGTAATAAAAACAATGATAGAGACAGTAACAACATAAATCATATTCAGGGAAAGCAGATATGTTAGCTAAAAAGCCCTCGGCATTATCCTTATTGCAATGCCTGCTGTTAGAGCTGCCCTGTTTATATTAGCGGGCAACAAATGATAACTTAGGTCAGAGCCCGGCTTTACACTTTATCGCTAAAATCAAAAAATATATAAATAAAGACAAGTAAAATCAACACTATGATACCGGCAAAAATAAAGTATACCGGATCCCGCTTATCTCTTATTTGTTCTGATAGCTGGTATAAGGCCTTAATATCTCCTGTTGGCAATGTCTGGGTGGTATCACTAGGCTCAGGTAATAGCTCAACCAGATTATCAAGCAATTTCCCCCGTTTATTTAACAGCTGCACCAACGCAATATTGCCGAGATAATAATCAAATTGCAGTTGCTCAATATCCTTGTTCCAAGGGTGTAAATAGGCGGTGGAAACTTCTGTCTCTCGCTGCTGGTCCGGATAAACACAAACCAGAGTGAGATTGTCATGGGCCCCGGATTTTAATACCTTTTCCTGTATGTCATCCAGTTTATCCAAGATGCTGATATCGGCTGAAAAACAGTTAAACATCAAACTGTCACTCACTTCGCTATAAATACCGTCACTGCATAATAAAAATAACTGCCAGGCGGTCATATCCACCAGTTTGATTTCCAGGCACAGCTCGACATCCAGCCCCACTGCCCGGGTAATGGCATTGCTTTTAGGCATTTTTTTCATGTCATCTTCACTAAGCTGCCCTGACTTCATCAACTCAGTCGCCTGGTTATGATCCCAGGTCAGGCAGAATAGCTCCCGGGCATCTTGCCCGTAACAACGGGAATCCCCCGCCCAAATAAGAATACCGAGATTACGCCAGCGGTTAAGCAACACCAAAGTCGTGCCCATATAGGCTCCGGCAAAGTTTTCCCTGGCATAGTGATAAATTTTGAGATTAGCATTAAAGACCAGCTGCTCCAGTTGCTCAACCCGCTCCACCAAGGTTTCTTTGAGCTGGACACCTTTAAAGGTCTGTTTAAGCATTTGACTGGCTAAGGCTCCGTCCCTTCCTCCCCCCATGCCATCTGCCACTAACCATAACTGATTGTTATCATCCCTAAGATAGGCATCCTGGTTTTCACTGCGAACACGTCCCTGGTGGCTGATGGCCTGACTTTGCCAGTTTTGCGTCAACATCAACTTTCTCTTTCCAAAAAGCTGATATAGGCCTGTGCTGGCGGCATATCGTCAAACACCCTAAATTGCGGCGCGCGCCTCTGGCTGCCGCATGACCACCAAAAACTATATTTAGCGGTTTGATGCTTAATAAAATTACAGGCCATAGCAGATACTGCCGGTGTCAGATCCTGCAAATCAGTGAGTTCACAGCTAAAAAGTTCCCCACCGGTTAAGGGTGAAACCAATGCCTCAGGGATCAACCGCCCGCTAAGTGCTGCCTCGGTTTCCCGGGTCAAATGCTCCAGTAATGCTTTAAGATCTATGCTTGTCTCATCAAGTAAGGCGATTAAGAAATCTTCAAGGCTAGTCAGTTCACTGTCTAGGCAGCACAATAAAGCCAGGGGATTATCTTGCCCGTCCAACTCCGCCACTAAGGTAAATGGGTATAACCTGCCAACCTTGTCGACACTGGGCATAGTGATCCCCAGAAAGGCATTGTCATCCAACAGACCTTCACTGAGGTAAAATCGCCAAACCGGCGCATTTAGATACAGCTTTTGCCACTTGTCTTTCAGCTGCCAGCCGGCACTTTCCATTGCGCGCATTTGCCAGTTGTCCCAGCGCTCAATAAAAACCGCACTTAGATTACGGCGGATAAAATCACCAAATGCCGGTAATTTGCCATAAAAACCTATGCCCTTGATCATAAGCGCTCCAGGCAGACAAATTGACCTAAGGCGGGAATCGCCAAGGGGTGTACCCTGCGACTGGAAGCCACGGCATAAATAGCCTGATAGCCATCCAGGGTAAAGGTAAGTTGAAAACTATTTTTTTTCAGAGGTTTGACCTTGCTACTTGCCAACAGGCGAAATAAACCGAAAGTACCTTCCTCCCTGTGCACCACCTCGCTGCCATCTTGCCGGGTAAAAGACATGGTAATGTGTTCAACGCCCCTGCTGCCGGGCCAGGCGATCTTTTTAGTGATCGGCGGACCAAACTGATAAGTTACCGGCTGACCGGAAATATTCAAACTGAAACGCCTCACTCTGGGGTCCAGATATACCGGGGTAAACTCCAGTTCAACAAAGGGATTGTCGCCGCTGATATCAAAATAACTTTGCCTGATCAGGTTTGCCTGCTCAAAAAATCTCAACGCCTGCTGTGAATATAATAATTTTGCCGGTACTTCCCCTTTCCAGCGCCAGGGCGCACTGACATTATCAATCAGCTTATCCAGGTATTTATCATAAAAACGCTGCAACAGCCCCGAGCGGGCAAAAAGCGCACTAAAGTCCTGCAGTAAAACCTCCTGCCTGGCCAAAGGCATAAAGGGATAACCTTGGCCGGTGATCTTTTGGCATTGTGTTAAATAAGATTGTTGCCAGACGCGGGCCACTTCCTTGCTGGCGCCATACCATAAAGCATTTTCAGTTTCCTGGCTGATTTGCACCAGCCAACGCTTTAACGGCATAGCTTGCCTGACGGCAAACGTTCTTAACCCCTTAACCGGTTTATGCTCTTGTTTGGTCTCAGACACAATGCCCTGGCCGCTTTGCTGACTTAACAGCGATAAATGGACAAAAAGCTCCGAAAGAGCATTGAGCAATTTATCCTGGTAAGCCAGTTTACTTGCTTCATCATTTACGCCATTGATGGTAGCAAACGCCTGTGTCACCCGCTCTTTTGGAGAGAGCTTTTCATTACCAAGCCCAGCCCCCTGATCGGCTAAGCGCTGCAGCCGGCTTTCCCCGGAAAAGCCCTTGCCCAGTAATTCCTGGGTTTTATCCATCAAACCGGGTTTGCTCAACCGGGTATTTAACTCAAGGGTGTTTAGCAGGTAAATAAAGGGGGAATGACTGCCGCTGGCACTTTCAAGGGCTCGGATCCCTCTGGAAAGTTCAGTAAAGGCATCTATGTGTAATTGCCCCAATAAGCTTTTCCATGCCTTGATATAATCATGGGCATAAAGGTCCATAATGTCGCTCTTTAACCGGCGAAGATCCGGCTCTTGTTCCTGCTCCCCTAATACCCAGCTATAGCGGCCATGGTCATGTAAAAAGGCCTCCAGCAGCTCTTGCTCCACTTTTTCAAAAAACTCCCGGCTATAAAACAAAGATAATACTTTTTCCGGCTGCGGTGGCGCGGCAAAGACATCCTGCCACGCCGGTCCGGCAATATCTTCCATGGTAAGCATAAAGCTGGTATTGCCAAGATAGCTCTGTTTAAACTGGTGATAATATAAGTCGGCTAACTGGCTTTGTTTCAGCTTGTTTTGTGCCCGGGTGATCACTTGCTGATCCAGATTAACCCTTAGCCCGGGTTCATGCAGCAACTGCTGAAAATGACTCAACAGTGAATTAAGCTGTTCTTTTGAGAGCCGGTTTTGTTGCTGCCAGCTTATACTTGTCTGCGCCATTAAAAAATCGATATCCCTGTCCTGCTCACGATCCAGCATCAAATAAGCCTTAAGGTTTTGAAAAATAACCCCGCTGTCGACATTGCTGCGCGTTAATTGCCTTTCGAATAAGGTTTTTACCCAGGGGATTACGATCACATTCGCCAGCCGCTGATAGCTTTCATTTACGGCATCATTAAGCGCTCCTGCCTGACCCAGTCCCAACTGAAGAAAACCGCCCTGCTGCGCTTTTAAGCTGGCAAGCATATTCGTCAGCTGATTTAACGGCTGCAAGCCCTGCGGCACTGCCATAGCCTCCTTACCGCTGTGTTGATATTGTTTCAGCCAACTCAGCAGCTGCCGGTCGGTTTGCCGGATCAGGGTTTTATTATCCTGATAACTGAAATACCAGCCAGCCAGCAATAACAAAGTCATGGCGCCGGCCAGGGAAAAAGCGCCGGTTAACAGGCGTTTTTTGCGTTTTTCATAGGCGGTGAACACACCAAAGGCATTGGCTTCTTTAAAAACCAGCTCTTGCAACAGATTTTTAATAAAGTAACTGCGCGCTTCAAGGGGAAAACTCAGGGTATTTTTAGCGTTTAACCCTAAACTGGTGGCGACATTTGCCAGCAAATTGTCTATGGGAGCACCATGCTGGGTACCGCTGGTGAAATAGACGCCCCGGACTATGCCTCCCCGGGTAAAGTCATCTTGATGGCAAAACGCGCTGACTAACTCCTTCAAGGCATTTTTTAATGCCGCCACCTGGTGGCTAAACAAATAAATGCTTTTCTTGCGCCCGCTGTCACGCTCCTGCTCCATCCGCCGCCACTGCTGATGACACAAGGAATGCATCAGCGCCGCGAATGCCTGCTCGAACTCCGCCATCACCCCGGTATCGGTGTCGGTAAAGGTCAACCCGAATACCTGCTCGCGCTCGCGATAGCCATAACTTTCAAAAAACTCGCTAAACCCCGGCAACAGATCTGTTTTCGTCAGCAGCAGATAGACCGGTAATTTCACCTTAAAGCAGGCATTTAACTCACTCACCCTTTGCCTGGCAGCATTTATCTGCTCATTAAGCCCCCCCGGGCTTGCCGTTAACAGTTCATCAACCCCGATGGCCACCAGCACACCGTTAATGGGCTTTTTGCGAAACTTGCAAATGAGCGCCAGAAACTGCTCCCAGGCGGCACGGTCAAGCTCACTATGGCTATCCCGGCTGGTATAACGCCCGGCGGTATCGAGCAATACCGCCTCCCGGCTGAACCACCAGTCACAATTTTTTGTGCCGCCAACCCCTTTGACCGCAGTTTCACCTAATTGGCCGGCCAGGGGAAACTCTAAACCTGAATTGGCCAGCAAGGTGGTTTTACCGCAGCCCGGCGAGCCTATGATCATATACCAGGGTAAACGGCTGAGCAGCTGCTGCCCGCCGGTATTCTTATTGATCAGGGTAAAAGCCTGGCGGAACTTTTCTTTGAGCTCAAGGGCTTCGGCATCTTTATCTGCCTGCTCCTGTCCGTCACCGGCCAGCGCCTGGTTCAGCTGCTGCTCCTTTTTTTTCTCTTGATGGTAGCGATAAAAGCTGCTCACCGCCCAGACCAGCAATATCAATAAAATCACTAAAAAGCGCTGTGAAGCCTGGTATAAAGGATAGTAACCGGCAAAAGCAATATAGGGTCCGGCAAACCAGATGATCACGGATAAACAAATAACCAGTACCAAAGGTTTAAACCAGCTCAGGGAGAAAAGTTTTTTCATTGCTGATTTTACCTGTCCCATGGTGTCAACCCCTTAGCCAGTAACATCACTTCTACCCTGCGATTGCGGCTTCTGTTTTCATCACTGGTATCGGCCACCAGCGGCTGACTGTCTGCAACGCCCCGGGCATATATGCGCCCCGGCCGGTCCATCAGGGATGTCAGCCAGGTTTTCACGGCATTGGCCCGGCTTAGGGAGATACTCCAGTTTGAATCCGCTTTACCGGTGGAGTCGGTATGCCCTACCACCAGCACCGAGCCCTGATAGCCGTCAAGCAGAGTTTTAAAAGCCAGTTTATCCGGTAGAAACTGACTGTCCGGCTGCAAACTGCCGCTGGCAAACAGTGCTGCGTGCTTTAAACGGATCACGACAAACCCCTGCGTCACGTCAACGCTGACCAGACCCTGCCTGATATCCTGTGCAAACAGCTCCCTGACATTATCCAGTGCAACGTCGCTATTTCCCCACTCCCCGGTTTCCTTGCCAGCTTCTATAACTCTCTTATTATCGGGAGCCTGTTGTTTTTCCCAACTGATCAATTCTTGCCAGGCGACATCCGACAAATGCCGGTATACGGGTTCAACCTGGCCGCGTAATAAAAAGAAAAATGAAAAATAGCCAATGGCCAGGATAATGAACATCAGCGAAAAGAGCAGATAGGGGGACTGATACCTGAATGCTTGCCCACCGGCTCCGGAGACTCCCTGCCAGGCAGGAGACAAAGGAGTATTTTCCCCACGACGTACATCAGAGATAGCTGCCACCAGTTGCTGGTTAATGTTACTCAGGGTTGCGCCATTATCTTTAGCGATGCGGTATTTGCCGGCAAAGCCCAGGCTCAAACAGACATAAACCAGCTCCAACAGGTTAATGTTTTGCCCCGGCTGTTGCAGCAGCTTGCCCGTTAACAAAAAGAACTTTTCACCGCCCCAGGTTTCATTGTGCAGTTTAGCCAGCAGAGTCAGCTGCGCCCAATGACTGTCATTGCCCCAGGGGGTAGTCAAGACAATCTCATCCACCAGGCAACACAAGAGATAACGTGCCGTCACTGCCGTTTCCCTGCTTTCCCCTGCCTGCAACGCCAGGGATTCAAATGCCAGTAACTTATCTTCTATATCCTGCCTGAGCTGCTCCGCTGTGGTGCCCGGGGCAATAACGGCAGCACTGCCGACAAAAATTAAAATATCATTCGCCGCAGCCAATAAAGGATTTTTCAGGCTGTCAAGGCACAGCGGCTGTGTTGCATCCAGCCTGGCCCTGACACGGCGGGCAAAATCAACGCCGGCAATTTGTGTTTCTTCACTGCCCTCGCTCGTCCCCCGTCTTCCCCCCGGGTTCGGCATGCCTATGGTGTTATCATCATGGTTAGACACGTTAACTGGTCCTTACCGCCCACAGCTCTAATTTCAGGTTGGGGAATTTGCTGCCGACATGGATGGCAAGTCCCCCTGATGTTTCCAGGCTTTGCCAATACTGTCCCTGCTGCACCAGTTCAAAATAGACTGTCCCCTTTTGATAAGGGATTTGCCGGGGAGCCACCGCCAGTGGCGTAATTTGGATCCCGGGTAACTGGACATTCACTAACTCTTTAATTTCTTCTACTGCGCCAAGTTTGACCTGGCCCGGGAAAAATTTCCTTAACTCATCCAGGCCCATGTCCGCACTCACCGCCAACACAAAAGCACTGTTGGTTAATAGCCGCTTATCCGGCAGTACGCCGACACTAACGCCATATTTGCCGTCTTTTAGTGCGATATTGACGGACTTTTGTTCAAGTACGGCACTAAAGGAAGCTTTTAGCTCACTGATCAGCGCATAAAAACACTCACTCAGCTGCTGATGGTTATACACAGGCAAATCAGGCGCTAATTTACCGGCATGGGTAAAGGTTGAGAATTCACCAATGATCTCGATAAAAAGCAGGTAGAGGAAATAAGGGTGCACACAAGGTTGAGAGCTGACATGCACTAGCCGGGGCAAATAACGGTTCAGGCACAATAACATCAAAAAATCAGATACTTCACTTGCTACCGCCTTGCCTTCTACCGAGACCCGGTTGGCAATTGCCTCGGCCCGGTGGCGGACAACACTTTCAAGCTCCTCCAACGCACTGCAGATATACGCACAGCTTTTAATATTGATGGTAGAGGCAATAAAGTCATGGCTAAGCACCACTTTGCCGTCCCCTTTCACTTCCTGCACCCGGGCAAGCGGAATAGAGAGATACTCGGCCCTGTCCTCTTTTTCCCTGAGCAGCCTTATATTTAACGCACAGACCTCAACATGATTTTTTTCCGCGTGATCGCAGCTGGTGTCCCTTAACGCTATTTCTTCGAGCAAATAGCGGCAATAACTGGCTTTTTCCCGGTCGCGGTTAACTTCGGTATTGTTGGCGTGAAAAAGATACAAACATAAATAAATGATCTGCCCGCGGTCCTGACCTGTGATTTCCAGCGCCGGCGGCAAGTTATCCCGGTCCGGGATCTCAAAAAAACTGCCGTCGGGGAAAAACCCCGATGCCTTTACCAGACTGACTTTACCGGCATTAAGTAAGGCACTGTCAATTTCAAGGTTTGCCACTCCCCACCTTGGGAATTGATCATAATTTTGCTGGCCTTGAATAAGCTGCTCAAAATAACGGGTTTGCTGCTGAAAGTGCTGAGGCAGCATCAGCATGCCCTCGCTCCAGACCACTCTTTTTTGCCCGGGCATAACCCTTACTCCCGGATCTGGGCGTTGATACTTAACTTATTTACCCGGATCAACAGCTTGCCCCTGCCAAAGATGTACATCTTTTCCTCCGGTACCGCCACCAGTTGCCGCCAGGAGGCATTTTCAATATCCATAAAGCCAGATACCAGGCCAAAATATTTCGTGTTTTTGGAAATATCAATTTTAATGGTCTCTGTACTGCCCGGCTGCACCAGGTAATCATTGCTTTGGATCAACTCATTGCCCAAACCGCCAAGGTCTGTTGCCAATAAATCAGTGAAGCCGGAATTGGCGAAATTGGCATCATTGGTAAGCTGAAACACCCTTAACAGTACCGGTGACGGATCACCGGAAAAGTTGGGATTGATATTTTTGACCGCTTCAATTTCATAAACAAAGCCTCTTTCTTTATCCACAGGAGAAACGCAGGCGGTTAAAAGCAGCCAAGATAAGGCGGTAAAAGAAATGAGTTTAGGTAATATAGCCATTATTTGCTCGACTCCTGCTGTTCCTGATTAAGTTTTAACACCTGTTGCTCATAGGCCCGGGCAAAATCCTGCCCTAAAAATTCATTAAGGTTTTCAGTGATCTTGCTCTCAAGCTGCTGATGGGTAGTTTTATACTGCTGCCAGTATTTAGGGCTGGCCAACAGGCTGCGCAATTTATTGGGAGATGCGGCAGCGGTTTTTTCTATCTGCTGCGGCGACAGGGTCTGCAGTACCTGTTGCAAGGCTGCCTGTAGCCCGGCAACAAAAGCCATTTCATGAATTTGCAAATCTGTGATCGCCTGGCCGACCGCTGCTTTCGCCCCAAGATAAGCGGGCTTTCTGCGGGTAAATAAATGCTCTAATGCATCTTGCTTATCAACGGAAAATTTCAGCGGATTATTGGATCTGGGCTGAATGGTGGTCATCGACAGCCTTGAACTTTGCTTAAAGACAGCCCGGCCATTGATTAACTTGATAATACCGGCTGTGGCTTCATTGACAACATCGGCAATGTCATCAACAAAGGGTTCGGGGTTTTGCAACAATTCGGGAGGAAGTGCCAGCCCCAATTGGCGACTTAAAGCGGCAACAGCATCAAAGCTGTCATCACCTTCATTAACCTGGCCTTCAGCGCCTATATTCGCAGAAAAATCTGCTGCACCTTCAACAGGAGCTTTTTCAGCATCAAGCTCTGCAATAGCCTGCTGTTTGTTTAAAACCTTACCCGGTTCAGGCGCCGCTTCAAATGTTTCTTGCTCATTTGAAGTTGTAACGGCTTCATTGAAATCCCAATCGGTAGGAATTTTCTCCACCGCGACATTATCCGGCTTAAAATAGCCATCGAGGGCACTATCGGCGCCATCACTTAACGGAAGGTCATTTTGTTGGTTAATCCCGGGGGAGGTAAAAGCTTGTTCACTCAAGCCAGAGCCTGTCCCTGCAATAGCATCGCCCTCACCGGGAGTTGTCTCGGCCAAAGGATTAACACCGTTTAATATTTGCTGAACAGGATCTAGCTCATTATCGATTAACAGCCCTTCATCCCGTGAAATATCGCTGGCCTGTTCTTCCTGCACAGTACTTGAAGTGATAGCAGGCTTTCCATCTTCATTGAGCAGAAAATGCAGTTCATAAGGACCGATAATAACCGCCGTACTATTATCAAGCTTTATTCTATTGCCTTTGCCTATAGCCTCGCCGGCTTCCTTTAACCAGCAGCCATTAGTACTGATGTCGGTAAAGAAAAAGCTGCCCTGGAAATAATCTATCTGCGCATGTCTGGAGGAAATAAAACGTTTTGCATCTTCAAGCACACAGGTATTGCCTGCTCCCCTGCCTATGGTCGCTCCGTCTTCACCTATATTAATCACCTGCGCCGATACTTGAGGCTTTTGGGTATTAACGACGCTAAGTTCTAAAGTGACAGCCATGGATTTTCCAGCCTAGTTATTCAATCACTGGTGGTAGATGCATGAAAAACGACTTGGCCTGATATCCGATATACAGGCCTTAGAAGCCAGAATTGCCGCAAGCCTTAATTGACGTATAAAAGTGGCACTTACCACCCTTTAAAAATCTAGCACAATATAACAGATCCGCTAGTCTAATCAGGTAAATGAACTAATTCATTTTTTAGGCTTTTTCGGTAAAATCTCGGCTAAACTTAACCTGATTCGATCGCCTTTACATCACAGTTTTACCGGGCAGGTTATGTTACAGCTGGTCAACCATACTCCTTTTACCACTCAGCTTTTGATCACTACCAATCCTGAGGGGGAAGATATTGCCGTACTGTGCATCAAGGCCAGCTTCAACTTGTTGCCTGAAGTAATACTGGCACCAGAGCAACTCCCGGTAATCCTCAGCGATGAGTTTAGCGGCGACCCGCAAACCTCCAGCCTGCTATATGCAAGTGAATGCCTGTTGGCCAAGCCCGGACAGGATATCGTAGTCAACGGCAGCGCCTGGTCTCCCACGGGCAAAGCCGAGCCTGAGTTTGACTGCGGTATCAGCATAGGCAAGTTTTCAAAAAATATCCGTGTCTTTGGTGATCGCCACTGGCATAAGGGCAATATCAGCACACCGGTCCCGGTACTTTCCGTGCCCTTAATTTATGAAAATGCCTACGGCGGTTGTCATCACTTTTTACCCGAGCAAGAACTGTCACCACAATCTGCCGTCTATTATCCGCAAAACCCCATAGGAAAAGGGTTTTGCGGACGCAGGAAAAAAAGCGAGCTCCAGGGGCTGCCTTTACCTAACCTGGAAAACCCGGAAAAACTTATCGCCGATTTTCAAGACACTGTAATGCCCTGGAGCCTGGGATATATTCCCGGCCATTGGTCCCCGAGAAAAGAATATAGCGGCACTTATGACAGTCAATGGCAGCAGCAGCGCAGCCCCTTGTTGCCGCTGGATTTTAAGCGAAAATTTTTTCTCTGTGGTGCCTGTGGCTGCAACCTGCCCCCCGGCTCCCTTTGCGGCGGGGAAAAAGTTGCACTTACCAACCTGGCAAAACAAGGTTTGATCACCTTTATACTACCCGCATGTGAATTTAAGGTAGAGGCGATCTTTAACGGTGAAACTTCCCAAGCCGAACTGGTCCTGGAAACCCTATTACTAGAGCCAGAGCTCAACCGCTTTTGTTTAGTGTGGAAAACAGAGATCAACTGCCATAAAAACCCCTTGCTGTTAAATGAAATCGACATTGCGCTAACCAGGGCCCAGCACTTTTTGGGGTTAAGCTGATCAAGGCAAAGCGCTATCGCCACAACAATAGCCAAAGTGCGGGAAATTTATTGTAATTACGCTGGTATAAACAAAAAATCTCTTCTATTGATATACATGAGTCCCAATATTTCGGAACAAAGCCATGGCCACTACTGTATTTGCCAACGGCAGAGGGGTAGTACACAAGCAAAGCGGCGGCATGAGCCTGGTCTTTCCCGATGTCTGTAAAACCCCGACTCCCGGAGGACCCGTACCTATCCCCTACCCCAATACCGGTAAGGCATCCGATACCAGCTCAGGTACAAGAAAAGTAAAAGTTGACGGTCAGATGGCCATGGTAAAGGGGGCAAACTATTCCACCTCCATGGGAGATGAAGCAGGATCCGTCGGCGGCGTTGTCAGCGGCGTCACCAAGGGAAAATGTGAATTTATGCTCTATTCCTTTGATGTAAAATTTGAAGGTAAGAATGTCTGCCGCCTGGGAGATACACTGTTTCACAACAAGAAAAACATTATGGGATAAACCAAAATGACACCGTCTTCCGTGATCAAAAGCGTGATAGACAGCCACTTTGATGAAGCAAGTGATTGCTACACAGATTTGCTTGCCACAGAAAATAGCCCACAATTCGCCCGATATCGCCATGAACTACATCAGCGCCTGATGGCAAACCTCGAAGGGCTGATGTTAAGCGGGGATTACGGCTGGAGTTTATGCCAACAATCTTTGGAGAACGAGGCTAACAGTGCCAGCGAGCATTTTATCGTGGCTTTTTTAGCCTTTGAATTCAACGATATTCGCTATGTCAAAAACATGCTTGGCAATGCCTTTATCGACAGCAGTTTTTTTAAAGCAACTTCAAATGCACTATGTTGGCGCAGCTGGAAAAAAGCACAATTTTGGGCAAGCCAATTTAGCCAGTCAGAAAAAATTAATGACCGGCTTTTGGGCTTGCAGGCATTCCGGTATCACCAGCAACAAGCGCCGTTATCCCTAAAGACAGCGGTTGAAACCTGCTTTAACAGCCAGCACAAGGTCGCCCGGGATTTCCTGCTAACGAATGTGATCACGGATAAAGAGACTGAACTGCTGCCAGTACTGACCCCCTTTATTAGCAACGAACTCAATGCCGGTAATTTTAACTTAATTTGCAAATGCATCAGCCTGCAAGGAGTTCAACTTATCGACCGGCTCCTGCCCTTTATCAGCCAGGAAAATAGCAACCAGGAAGCTGCGGTGGCTTTTGTTTTTTCCCGCATCGCGGTACCCAAAAGATGCCAATGGCTTAACTACTTAAAAGCACACCCTAATGACATACGGCTATTATTGATTGCTATAGGCGCCATGGCAGACAGCCAATACCTGGACTGGGTTATCAAGCAAATGGACAGCCCGGAATATGCCCGCCTGGCGGGCAAAACTTTTAGTTTATTAACCGGCATTGACCTTAATGAAAGAGGCTGGGTATTAAATGATGCCAGTTTAGACCAGGCCTGGCTGGCTTATGATTTTGACGAAACCCTGGACTGGCCGGACAAAAGCCAAGTCATCGCCAATCGCGCCAGTTGGCAGGAGCAGCAGTAACTTCGTTTTGGCTGCTTTTATGATTGCAAGGATATCCTTGCCCGCCCAAGATGGTTTCTGAATTTTTTCCAGGCAAATATCCCCGAAACCACTAAAGCGGCACCAGCAAAATCTTTCACAAGAAAAACCTTTAAGCGGCCACAGCCGAAAAAGTGTAACAAAATAATACAAAAACACTTGCACAAAATCGGTTAAAAAAGATACTATCGTTAACGCAGTGGAATTACGGATACACTGTATTAACAAAAATAATAAAATCATTAATAAGGATTATTTATGAAAAAGTTATTAACCGCAGGACTACTCGTCGCGTCTTCGTTCGCAACTTCTCAAGCATATGCAGCTGCTATGGAATGCTATGTCGATACACCAGCCTATGACCACTATACAACAGGCTCTTGTTTTGCCATGGTATGGGGTGAGAATAAAGCAACCGCCGTATTTAGAATTAAAGACGCAGCCAGTAAACCGATAAGTTCAGTGATCTGGGACGGCGCAGCAAAAAGCTGCGGCACTGGTGGTACCGGCTGCGCTGTTAGCATTTATGCTTTTAGGCAATACACAGCCACCGCTACCGTACTTTATCAGGACGGTACCTGGGGTACAGCCTCGGCTACCGCTTCGTTTGAAGATGGCCGCTAGTCAGCCAAGTCAGTTGTACTAGAGTGTTCGGGGCAAACTTGATGGTTTACCCCTTTTTATATCTGCACTAAACTTGGCTAGCTTAGCGAGAACACTAAGCCCAGCTCACATAATATTCCCTACAAACAAGGCCTCCCTGGCAGATAACGGATGCCCGCTAGACAGACACCAGATAAGCTTCAGCGAATAACCCGCTGGCGGCATTATAAGCGGCGTCACCAAAAGGAAATGTGAATTTATGCTCTATTCCTTTGATGTAACATTTGAAGGAAAAAGTATCTGTCGCCTGGGAGATCTGTGGTTTCACAACAAGAAAAATATTATGGGGTTAATCAAGGGGGCACCGGCTCCCGTGCTCAAAAGCGGCTCAACAGCCATTTTGATGAAACAAGCGATTGCTACGCAGGTTTGCTCAAAACAGGAAATACCCGGCAATTAGCCCAATATCGCCATGAACTACATCAGCACCTGATGGCAAACCTCAAAGGCCTGGTTTTGGTAGCCAATATCTGGACTGGGTGATCAAGCAAATGAACAACCCCGGATATACCCGCCTGACGAGTAAAACTTTCAGTTTAATAACCGGCATTGACCTGAGTGAAAAAGGCTAGGTATTACATGTTGCCAATTTGGACCAGACTTGGCTCGCTTATGATTTCGGCGAAATCCTCGACTGGCCGGATAAAGCCCAAATCATCGTCAATCGCGCCACTTGGCAAAACAATCATTAACTGCGTCTCTACCTTTTTAATCATTTCAAAGTTATTCTTGTCCGCTCAAAACCAAAGGCCCCCTGAATTTTCCAAAACATATACTCCTGGTATCAATAAAGAGGTGGCAAGCAGAATATGCCAGAAAAAACAGTTGAACAGCCATAATCATGAGAAATGTAACAAAATAGTACAAAAGCACTTGCTCAAAATCGGTCAAAAAAGCTACCATCGTTAACGCAGCGTAATATCATAAACACTGCATTAACAAAGTAATTTCATTTATAAGGATTATTTATGAAAAAGTTATTAACCACAGGACTTCTCGTTGCTTCTTGTTTAGCAACTTCCCAAGCATACGCTACCGCTATGGAATGTTATGTAGATACACCAGCCTATGACCATTTTACAACAGGTCATTGTTCTGCTTTGATATGGGGTGCGAATAAAGCAACCGCCGTATTCAGAATTAAAGACGCAGACAGTAAACCTATCAGCTCGGTGATCTGGGGTAACGCAGCGGCAAGCTGCGGCACCGGTGGGGCATACTGCACTATTGACATTTATGCTTTCAGGTCATACACAGCCACCGCTACCGTGCTTTACCAGGACGGTAGCTGGGGATCAGCATCGGCTACCGCCTGGCTTGAAGATGGCAGCTAGTCACAACAACCCGTTGTACTAAGGTGTTCGGGGCGAACTTTTGGGTTTGCCCTTTTTATATATTTACGAAAGCTCAGCAATAGACCGGGGAAAAACTGCCCGGCATTGACAATTCGTATGTTATTGTCTGACAAAGCAAATACTTTCCCGACAAAAACCTGACGCCCGCTTTACAGACGTCAGAAAAGCCCAGTACTTACTCAAAGGTTTGGTTATTATTGAGGTTGCCCGCCGTTTCAACCGAAGCCGATGCCCAGGAAAAATCACTATAAGCCTGTCCGCTGCCAACAAGCTGCAATGAATGACCCGCAGGCGTTGATGAGCTTTCCGCTACACCGATATCCGTCGAGGTCATACCCGATGCCGGACCCGAGCTTGCCGTTACAGTGCCCTCATAGCTCAAAAACTGAACCACTTCTCCTGCGGCATTCACCAGCGCCAAACCATCGGCACTGCCATTTTGCAAACCGCTGATAGCAAAGCTGAGTGTACCCATTCCGCCCTGCTGGTTGGTTAAGGTACCGGTGAGGTTTTCGGTTTTATAGACACCGCCACCGTTACCGTTGTAGCCCACCAGGCTCCAGCCAGTTAAATCGGTATTGGCAGAGCCGGCAAGTTCAACAAATTCATTAACGTCGCTGCCGCTGTTATCGTAATGAATTTCATTGATCCAAACATTGGCCGCAGGCGTGTCCGGTACACCAATACCAGAGCAAATGTCTTCGAAAACACAAGAAACATAATCAGGATTATCAATAAAAGGATTACGATTCCCCTGATAGCTGTAAATTACCTCATTGCGGCGCTGCTCGAACGCATCCACCGGATCTTCTTTATGCCACTGCAGCAAGACAGACTTTAATCCCATATATGCCACGGAAATATTGGTCTTGGTTTGTGAAGCATCCATCAGGCTGCGATCATCGGTGAGGATCAAATCCGGCTCGTCATGGCCGGTAATGCCGTGTTTACCGCCCTCATAACGCACCGCCATATACATCAGCGCCCTGGCAACATCTCCGCGACGGCCGTTCCAGGTCTGCCAGCGACCGTCGGTGTGGCTGCCCTCGGTCCAGTTGGACTCACCGGCGCCGCCGCCGCGGGCATTGTTATATTCGGTGGGTTTTTCCGTGCATCCGCTGGTGCAGTTATCATAAGGTTTATCGTTTCGGCTGGTGTTGTAACTGTCGTTGGCAATAAATAAATGGTGGGCATCGGTATAGGGGTAGTTGCTGCTGAGATCCTTGGGGAAACCGTAAGATTTGGGCCAGCTATGCTCGCGGTTATAATCGCTGTTACCGGCGCCGTGTTTGATATAACTGGCATTAAGATAAACATCGATAACATGCGCACTGTTGTCGGGATCCTGATCCGCCTGCTCCAGAATATCCCAGGTATCGGTTGCCGTGCTGCTATAAGGGTATCTCTGGTGATCATCTATGATCTGATGCAAAGAATTCCTTAACGCCTGAGCATTGCTATTATCTGCACTATCATAATAGCCTTGAGGCACTTGGGCATTAACGGCCAAGGCAGGCAATAACAATCCGGCACATAAAGAGTGGATAGAAATCTGACACAAAGATTTCCCAAATTTTTTATTATTATTCATGGTATTTCCTTAACGCTTTTATTTTTATTGTTTATTTGCATTCGCAAGCCGATTTTCGGCTTTACTCCTGACTGCTCCTGTCAGGGATAAGCAATATACCGACTTTATATGTCGTTAAAATGACATATAAAGTTACCGCCCTCTTGATGGAAAAATAACCACATGGACAACTTTTTAAATACCTCTCCCTATTGCCTTATGATTATTCGCTTACGAATCAATGAAGTATTTTACCGATTGGTCAGCATCCTTCTGTAGGAATTACGACCAGATATCACAAAAAAACGACAAATTGATGGGAAAAAGTGCGCCAAAAGACAAATAACAGGGAAAAAGTGTTCGAAAAAATAGGAATTTTGTTGCCTGCTACGCCGAAAGAAAAACTTCCGGGAAAAGACAATGAACCAAACTTCATCAGTGCTTATCCGGGGAAAATCTATTATTAGAATCTTACGGCTTTAGCCCGTAACATTGTGCCAGCAGATAGCCACGGCATATTTATCAGCCGGTTACCCGGCTGAAGGTTTACAGAAATATTTAATAGGATTGCGTTTTCAAAGCGGTGATCACCCCGGTACTGACCCAGTAGATCACCGGTTTGCCTTTATCCGGCGCCAGGGTGTAAAACATATATTTACCGTCCGGGGTAATTTTCGCAGCCGTTTCATATTCAGGTGTATTGATATTGCTGCCTAGATTCACCGGTTTGCCCCAATCTTTTCCCTCACTGAAGCTGACATAAATATCGGTACCGCCAAAGCCGCCGGGGCGCTTAGATTGAAAAATCATATAACTGCCATCGGGACTGACCAGAGGATCCCATTCATAACCCGGGGTATTAAAAGGCGGCTTCAGATGACTGACTTGCCAGCTGCCGTTGTTAAGCCTTGCCTGATAAAAATCCCCTTCCCCTAAACTGTCTTTAAGGGTTGCGCCAAAATATAGCAGACCCGGCTTTGGCGATGTCGGAAACCAGAAGCCTTCTGTTGTCGGCCGATCAAGTACCAACACAGGCTCTCCCCAATTACCATCAGGCTGGCGTTTAACCTGCCAGATACGGCCGTTATACTTACCGCTGCCCGGGGCACGGGTAGAAACAAAGAACAGCTCCTGGTTCGATTGACTGATATAGGGTTCATAATTGTGCCCCAAATCAGAAAAACCGGCCCGCACCGGTGTCCCCCATTGCCCGTTCGAGCGTTTCATCATATAGATATTTCGGCTGTGCTCTTCGGTAAAATAAAATTCTTTACCGTCCGCGGAAAAAGTTGGATTACCCACCATCATGCCTTTGGGGACAATAGTGTTGAAGGAAAAAATCTTCGGGGTCTTACCCGGCGGTGTCATAGCAAAATAATCCTGCTCTGCCGCCAAAACGGGATGGTTCAGCAATAAACAGGCAACAAGTTTCGCTTTGGCTAGCTCCCTGGCTCTAGCGGGAAATTTCAAAAATGTTTTAATCGCGGGCAAATACACAACGGGCCTTTTCCTTTCTCACAAGATAAAACCAGTCTACCTAAGCCCGTTTTCCCGGGGGACAATTTGCGTTAAAGCAACAAGTATTTACGTTAAAAGTTGGCAGCAGCTTTGTCCTGTCACAATTAGATAGCCAGTGAGCTATTAACCATTAACGCTTTGCCATTGAACTCATACACTAAGTTTTGATACTGTATTTAACGGCAATCCAATGCTAATCGCACTAAAAATATAACAAAGATAAATTAAGGATAATAAATGAAAAAATACATATTAGCGCTTACGATTCCCCTCAGCTTTATGGCAACAGCCAATGCGGCAGACGGCAAGGCTTTATACACACAAAAGCTCTGCCAAACCTGCCATGGTGCGGAAGGAAAAGCCCCCATAGCCCCTATGTACCCCAAACTGAACGGCCAAAGTGCCACCTATTTGCTCAATCAAATGAAAGATATAAAAAGTGGCAAAAGAAACAATGGCTTGTCAATGACAATGAAACCTATGATGGCTGCGGTATCTGAAAGCGATATGGCCGCGATTGCCGACTACCTGGCTAACGTCAAATAACTAAGCTGCAGCCTTGTTTAAAGCTCTCCAGCACTTTTTGCAAGGCTGTTTTCAGCAATAACACTTACTTTTGCTCATCCAGCCAACGGCGAAATCCCGCACTGATTTTTTCAATGATTACCTGATCCGAGCCTACACTTAGTGCCATACAGTGTTTAGTAACAGCCGGAATATGCAAAGTCATGCCTTTAACTACCTGGTCTTTGGAATAACCGAGCATTGCAAGGCGATGTTCTAACGACTCCTGGGCCAGACCGACAGCATCAACGCGGCCATTGAACAGTTTCCTTAAATTAATCTGTTCATCGGCGGAAATGTCCAGGTTAACCCCCTCAATAAAACCTTGCTGCACTAAATAACTATGGTTGTGATCATCACGCATCACGCCAATAAGCACGTTCCTGACCGCGGCTAATGAATCTATATTTCTGGTATTGCCCTTAAGTTTATATAGGTTAATGGTGACACCTTCATTTACCGGGCAAAACCAGTGGAAATGAGGCTCCCGTGATTTTGTCCTGAAAATAGAATATATCAGGACATTGGGTTTGGTCATGCCCAGGTAATAACTGCGCGCCCAGGGATAGAGCTTTATCTGGTAATCAAGCCCGGCATAATCGAGTATTTTCCGGACTTTGCGGGTAACAGTACCTGAGACAGGTTGACTATCGACAATAAACGGCGGCCAATGATCGGTGACAACTTCCAGCTGCTGCGCTTGAGCGGCACAGAAAAACTGAAAAGCAAAAAGCAGAGACAAGAAATAATTCACTTAACAACCAAAATAATTGTCAGTGTAAACAGCATAAGCGCATAACAAGAGAAATCAAGTCAGCACAATAACAAGCGAGCACCTGTAGCTGTTGCCCCGGTCACAAACAGTGTTTCAACACAGGTTAGGGTATTTAATGATAACGCCTGAGCCCATTTCCCTGCACTAAACAAGAGAAAATGGGCGGATCAGACTTACACTTTCAGATAAAAAACAGCTTATCAGCCAAGCACAGACAGCAAGGCTTCTACCGGATGGCGAGGTTTGATATTGCCCAAACGTTTTACCTGGCTGCGACAGGAAAAACCGGTAGCCAGTACCTGCTCTTTAGCAAGCGGCTCAAGTTTTGGCTGCCAGCTCATCTCAAACAAGGCTTTGGAATTGTCCAGATTGCTCTTTTCATGGCCATAAGTGCCCGCCATGCCACAACAGCCGACGGCAATTTTTTCCAATTTCTGATCAAAATGGTTAAACAAGGTCACCCATTGATCCTCGCTTTTGGCTAAAGCGGTTTTCTCGGTGCAATGAGCAAAGAGCTTGTAGCTCACTTTATCCGTTGAGCCGCCATTGCCTTTTACACTTGCCATCTGAGCTAATTGCCCTTTTTCCAGCAGGCCAGTCAGCCACTCATGGGCCAGCAGCACCTCGAAATCACCGCGCTTATCCCCCAGTACCTGCTGATATTCATCGCGGTAACACAGCACCAGAGAAGCATCTAAGCCCAGCATAGGAATTTCCAGTTGCTGCAGCTGGTTTAAAAATTCGGCGGCACTTCCGGCTGTTTTAGCAAAACGGGACAAGAAACCTTTAACATGCTGAGGTTTACCATTCGGTTTAAAAGGCACCAAAATGGGCGTGAAACCAAGTTTAGCACTGAGCTTCATCAGCGCCTCCACCGCAGTGGCATCATAAAACGAAGTAAAGGGATCCTGCACTATCAGCACATACTGCTGACGCCGTTCAAGCGGCATTTGCTGCAGGGTTTGCAGGTTGAATTCCGGATATCCGGCGTCACTCACCCTTTGCTGCAGCGTCGGTACCGACAATAACGGCGTATCGACATAACCTATGGTTTTGGCAGAAAGCTTGTCATAAACCTTAGAGCTTAGCACCTTGTTCACCAGCTTAGGCGCTTTGGCCATCACAGGGGCCAGTAGTTCAACATTGGCCACCAGGTGATCTTTTAACGGCCGCATATAGCGCGAATAATAAAGATTGATAAAACGGGCGCGAAAATCAGGCACATCCACTTTAATCGGACACTGGCTGGCACAGGCTTTACAGGCCAAACAGCCGGACATCGCCTCCATCACCTCATGGGAGAAGTCCTGGCTGTTATCATTGCTAAAACGGGTTTTCACCTTATCCAGCAGGCGTTTTACCGACCAGCCGTTGATGTTCTCTTCCAGTGCAAGGATATCGACACCTTTATTTTCCACCAGGCGCAGCCACTCGCGCATCAAACCGGCTCGCCCTTTAGGGGAATGGCGGCGATCCCGGGTCACCTTGCTTGACGGACACATAGGGCTGTTAACATCGTAGTTAAAACATAAACCGTTACCGTTACAGTCAAGGGCGGAATTAAAAGAGTCTTTAACCTGCACCGGAATTTGCCGATCGAAATAACCGCGCTTTTGCCCGTCTACCGACACCAGGGATTCCGTAGACTCCAGCGGCGTACAAATCTTGCCCGGGTTCATCTTGTTTAACGGGTCAAAGGCGGTTTTTATTTTTCTAAGCTCCCCAAACAGCTGCTCGCCAAAAAACTGCGGGCCGTATTCGCTGCGGTAACCTTTACCGTGCTCGCCCCACATCAGGCCGCCATATTTAGCGGTTAATGCCACCACCTGGTCGGAAATTTCCCGCAGCAGCACTTCCTGCTCGGGATCGCACATATCCAGCGCCGGGCGCACGTGTAAAACACCGGCATCGACATGACCAAACATGCCGTAATGCAGGCCGTGGCCGTCCAGTAAAGTACGGAATTCGGCGATAAAGTCCGCCAGGTTTTCCGGCGGCACCGCAGTATCTTCGGCAAAGGCCAATGGCTTTTGGCTGCCTTCGGTGTTGCCAAGCAAACCGACGGATTTTTTACGCATGGCATAAAGCTTATTGATGCTGCCAAGATCTGAGGTGACCTGGTAGCCAATCACGCCGTTATCCCCCTGGATATCCAGATCAAGCTGATCGGTTAACCCTTTCACCTGGGCCGCCAGGGCCTCAACGCTTTCGCCGTTATATTCCACCATATTGATGCCGTCCATGACTTTACCCGGCACGTCGGTGATCAAATCGCTGACGCTGTGCCAGATAATATCTTCACGGGCAAGGTTTAACACCTTGGAATCTATGGTTTCCACCGAGGTAGCTTTGGCTTTTACCAGACTCGGGGAATGGCGCAGCGCCGAGTCGAAACTGTCGTATTTGATATTAATTAACGTCTTTGCCGGTGCTATCTTGGTTAAGTTCAGCTTGGCTTCACAGACAAAAGCCAGCGAGCCTTCCGAGCCGGTGATCAAACGCGTTAAATCAAACCGGGTTAAATCATCGTTAAAAACATGCTCTAAGTCATAACCGGTTAAAAAGCGGTTCAGACGCGGGAATTTCTCTAATATCAATTCCCGGTTATCCCGGCAAGAAGCCAGTACCGCTTTGGTGATACGTCCCAAGCTGGAGTCTTGTTGTGCCAGCTGTTCGGCTTCGCTCAACGCCATAGGCTCAGTGGTGATCAAATCACCATTAGCAAGTACAGATTCCAACCCCAAAACGTGATCTGAAGTTTTCCCGTAAACCAGGGACCCCTGCCCGGAAGCATCAGTATTGATCATGCCCCCCACCGTGGCGCGGTTACTGGTGGATAAATCAGGCGAGAAGAAAAAGCCATGGGGGCGCAGGTAATCATTAAGCTGATCTTTCACCACGCCGGCTTCCACCCGCACCCAGTTCTCTTCAACATTAATTTCCAGGATACGGTTCATGTACTTGGATAAGTCCACCACGATCCCCGGCGTTAAACTCTGGCCATTGGTGCCTGTGCCGCCGCCTCTGGCGCTAAATTTTATGCTGTCAAAACGGCTCTCGCCCGCCAAACGGGCAATCAGTTGAATATCCTGTTTGCTGCGCGGATGCAGCACCAGCTGAGGCAATTGCTGGTAAACACTGTTATCTGTGGCTACCGCGAGCCGGGCACTGTACTGGCAATTGATATCGCCGGTAAAAGGCTGCTCGGAAAGTAACTGGGCAAATTCTTGAAATAAAGGAGAAACAAGGTCTTGATGATCTAGCCGGGGTAACATAAAAGATAAATTTCTGCTGACAACATTAGAGGTCGTGCAGTATATCATGGCGACAGCAAAAAACATCTGCTAAACACCCAGAAAACAAAAAGCCCGGAAATTTTATCCTTTGCCGGGTCATGTGCTCGGCAAAGGTAAAATTATCGGGCCTTTTCACTGGCTGCGCAACTTATGTGACGCAGCCTTTATCACAAAAAATCAGCGGCAAATTTACTTGCCGTGTTGCTCCGCCAGGTATAACCAGGTCGGCAATACCGTATCCGGGTTCAACGACACGCTGTCGATGCCCTGCTCTACCAACCAGGCGGCAAAGTCGGCATGATCCGACGGTCCCTGACCACAAATACCTACATACTTGCCTCTGGCCTTACAGGCTTTAATGGCCATTTCCAGCAGAATTTTAATGGCAGGGTCGCGCTCGTCAAACAAGTGAGCGATCAAACCGGAATCCCGGTCAAGGCCTAAGGTCAACTGGGTTAAATCGTTAGAGCCGATGGAGAAACCATCGAAATGATCCAGGAACTGGTCCGCCAACAAGGCATTGGATGGCAATTCGCACATCATGATCACCCTAAGGCCGTTTTCACCGCGTTTTAAGCCGTGCTCCGCCAGGATGTCGATAACCGCTTTCGCTTCGTCCAAGGTACGCACAAACGGGATCATCACCTCAACATTGGTCAGTCCCATGTCGTTGCGTACCCGCTTGATGGCTTCACATTCAAGGGCAAAACATTCGCGGAAATCTTTCGAGATATAACGGGATGCACCGCGGTAGCCGATCATCGGATTTTCTTCATCCGGTTCAAACTCTTCACCGCCCACCAGGTTGGCATATTCGTTGGACTTAAAGTCAGACATACGGACAATGACTTTCTCCGGCGAATAAGCCGCCGCCAAAGTGGCGATACCTTCGGTCAGTTTGGCGATATAAAATTCCACCGGGCTTTCATAACCGGCGATGATATCATCGATCTCTTCCCGTAGATCTGCACTCTGGCTGTCATAATTGATCAGCGCCTTAGGATGCACGCCTATCATCTTATTGATGATAAACTCCAAACGCGCCAGGCCGATACCGGCATGAGGCAACTTGGCAAAGGCAAAAGCCCGGTCAGGGTTACCCACGTTCATCATGATTTTCAGCGGCAGCTCAGGCATTTGATCTACTTGAGATGTAGTTACCTTATATTCCAGCTTACCCTCGTAGATATAACCGGTATCCCCTTCGGCGCAAGAAACGGTGATGGCATCACCGGCTTTGATTTTACTGGTGGCATCGCCACAGCCAACAACAGCCGGAATACCCATTTCACGGGCAATGATCGCGGCGTGACAAGTACGGCCGCCACGGTTGGTAACAATGGCAGAAGCACGCTTCATGATAGGCTCCCAGTCGGGATCTGTCATATCGGTAACCAGTACATCACCCGGCTGGATCTTGTCCATTTCTGCCAAGGATGCCAATACTTTTGCTTCACCGCTGCCGATTTTGGTGCCGATGGAGCGACCTTCACAAATCACATCCGCCGTTTCCTGTAACTGAAATTGTTCCATTACATTGGCATTTTCACGGCTGCGTACCGTTTCAGGACGTGCCTGTACTATGTATAACTTACCGTCCAGACCGTCTTTGGCCCATTCGATATCCATAGGACGCTTGTAGTGCTGCTCGATGATCACCGCCTGTTTCGCCAGCTCTTGTACTTCATCGTCAGTCAGGGAGAATTGATTGGAAACTTCAGGCTCGATATCGACAATTTCCACCTGCTTGCCGTGGCTTTGATCGGCAGAATACACCATTTTAATGGCTTTGCTGCCGATATTGCGGCGTACTACCGCTTGCTTGCCTTTGGCTAAAGTTGGCTTATGTACATAGAATTCATCCGGGTTAACCGCCCCCTGTACCACCATTTCACCCAGGCCGTAGCTGGAAGTGATAAAGACCACGTCTTCAAAACCTGACTCGGTATCGATAGAGAACATGACCCCGGAAGAGGAGATATCGCTGCGCACCATGCGCTGAATACCGGCAGAAAGCGCGACACCGCGGTGATCATAACCCTGGTGCACCCGGTAGGAAATGGCGCGGTCGTTAAACAGAGAAGCAAATACGTGCTTGATCGCCACCATCACGGCTTCCAGGCCACGTACGTTCAGGAAGGTTTCCTGCTGCCCGGCAAAAGAAGCATCGGGCATATCTTCGGCGGTGGCGGAAGAGCGTACCGCAAAAGAGGCATCGTCATCAAAACCGGCGGCAAGCTGGCCGTAAGCCTGTTCGATATCATGCTGCATTTGTGGAAGAAAAGGCGTGTCGATAATCCACTGGCGTATGGTTTCACCACACTTGGCCAGGGCATTGACATCTTCGACATCTAAAGTGTCGAGTAACTGGTAAATTTTATCATTAAGTCCGCTTTGTTCGAGGAATTCGTTAAATGCGTAAGCCGTGGTGGCAAAACCACCGGGGACCTGCACACCCACATTTGCAAGATTTGAAATCATTTCACCAAGTGATGCGTTCTTGCCGCCTACGCGGTCAACATCACCCATGCCCAGGTTTTCATACCAAAGTACGTTTTCTTGCACAACAATAATCTCCATTATGGATAACTAACGATATTTAAGGAAAAGCTCTTTATTATGAGCTCCGGACATTCTACACTGCCCGCTACAGAAACCAAAATACAAATTGAAAGTTTTCATTAAGGGTTACAGATGCGTGCAGCTTTTTATATTTCAGACGGTACGGCGATCACCTCGGAAGTATTTGGACATGCCTTATTATCACTATTTCCTACCGAATTTGAGCATTTCACCATTCCATTTGTTGAAACACATGAAAAAGCCGAAATGGTCAAACAGGAGATCAATAAAATCTCTAAACGAACCGGCGAACCTGCGCTGGTGTTCCATACCTTTGTAAATCCTGAAATCAGAGAAATTATAGACAGTTGTGACGGCATTATTTATAACTTTTTAGAACATTTTGTCGCACCGTTAGAACAGCAGCTGCAACTTGAGGCCAAACCCAAGGCCCACCGCACCCACAGTATCCACGAAAACAACTACGACTACCGTATCGATGCCGTTAACTACGCCCTGGCCAATGACGACGGCTCCAATGTCAGCAACTATGAGCATGCCGATGTCATCCTGGTGGGGGTTTCCCGCTCGGGTAAAACACCAAGTTCACTTTACCTGGCGCTGCAATACGGGATCAAAGCCGCCAACTACCCCTTTACCGACGACGATATGGACGAGCTGAAACTGCCGGACTTTCTCAAGAAAAACAAAAACAAGCTGTTCGGCCTGACCATAGATCCCCAGCGGCTGATGGAAATTCGCGATGGCCGTATGGCCAACAGCAAATATGCCTCCGCCCGCCAATGCCGCATGGAAATCCGTGAAGTGGAAAAACTCTATAAAAAAGAGAAAATTCCCTTTCTAAATACCACCAAATTATCGGTAGAAGAAATCACCGCGAAAATACTTTCTGCCACCGGATTACAACGGCATAAATACTAGGCTGTTTTTCCCCGGAATCGCTTATATAACGTTCAGTTATAGGGTTTCAGGCGCTTTATATCAAAAAAGTTCCAGTTTTCGCTAAAATTCCTGATAAAGCGGTTCCCTTCCCCGGCTTATTTAGCTATGTTAGCCCCATATATATATTGCACCGCAAAAAGGTGCAATTTTCTCATGCTGTAGACACGCTATGACCATCAAAACAGACGAATTACGCACGACACTGATTGAAAATTTAGTGTCCCCTGCCGAACTTGCCCGGCAGATCCCCCTAAGCCCGAAAGACGCCGACTTTATTCTAAACAGCCGAAAGGAAATTGAAGCCATTATCAACGGTGAAGATGACCGCCTGCTGGTAATTATCGGCCCCTGCTCGATTCATGATCCAGTGGCTGCGATTGAATACGCCGAGAAACTCAAAACCCTCCATGACAAATACCGGGATAACCTGCTGATCGTCATGCGGGTTTACTTTGAAAAGCCCCGCACTACCGTGGGCTGGAAAGGCCTGATCAGCGATCCGGACCTGGATAAGTCTTTCAAAGTTGCCAAAGGCTTAAACCTTGCCCGCAACCTTTTGGTTAGTATCAACCAAATGGGCTTGCCCGCCGGCACCGAATTTTTAGATATGGTGACCGGTCAGTATATTTCCGATCTGATCGCCTGGGGCGCTATCGGTGCCAGAACCACAGAAAGCCAGGTACACAGAGAATTGGCCTCTGCCCTGTCTTGCCCGGTAGGTTTTAAAAACGGCACCGACGGCAATGTCAAAATCGCTGTGGATGCCATCAAGGCTTCCAGCGTACCGCATGTGCTTTATTCTCCCGATAAAAGCGGGCAGATGTGTATCTACCAAACCCACGGCAATCCACATGCCCATGTAATTTTACGCGGTGGTAAAGCACCTAATTACCATGAAGCCGACATCAACGCCGCTTGCGATACCTTAGACGGCGCCGGTTTGCCGCAAAGGATCATGGTTGATTGCAGCCACGGCAACAGCAATAAAGATCATAACCGCCAGATCCATGTCGCCCAGTCCCTGGCTGAGCAGGTAAAACAGGGAAATAACACGATTTTCGGTGTTATGGTGGAAAGCTTTATCGTAGAAGGCAAACAGTCGGTAGTTATCGACCAGCCTTTAACCTATGGGCAAAGCATTACCGATGCCTGTATTGATTTAAACACCAGTGAAGAGTTGCTGGAAATACTGGCTGGAGCGGTTGAGCATCGCAAAGGCTAAGGGATAAATCTGGTTTTATCATACTGTTCCCTGTCATTCAGAACATTGCTGCTCCCTGGCATCCGTGTCATTGCAGCATTACTTACAGGGACTGTAGGTACTTAACTTACGTCTGGAACATGTAAGTTGACCGTTCATCCTGAACATAAAAAACCGCGATAACAAATAATGTTATCGCGGTTTTATTCATCTGATATTCAGCGTTTCAGAATTCTTAGTCCATTCGCATCAGCAGGCCATCGCTGGCATCTTCCACCAGATCTAACACAAACTGGAAACCTTTAGCACCGCCATAGTAGGGATCCGGCACTTCCGACTCACTATAATTTTCCGCGTAATCTAAAAACAGCTGAATTTTATGACGCAAATGCTTGGGTGCCATGCGCTCCAGCGCAGCAACATTTTGCTTATCCATCGCCAGCACTAAGTCAAAATTTTCAAAATCCTGCTCGGTAACTTTACGGGCGCGCATTTTATCAAAAGAATAACCGCGTAATTTCCCCGCTTTCTGCGCCCGCTGATCGGGCTTTTCCCTGGCATGCGCGCCAACGGTTCCGGCTGAATCAACGGTTAGATCTTTACCTAAGATTTTGATTTTATGCTTGAATACCGCTTCGGCACTGGGAGAGCGACAGATATTGCCCATGCAAATAAATAAAATGCTGCTTATTTCGTTATAGTTCATACATTTAACTCCATATTTATTTGTTACTTCCATGCAATCCCCGCATGAGACACCCCGAATACAATCAATAGCTTATACAAGCGGCCAGGGGATTAATCGCGACTATTCTGATACTTTTTCCCCTCTAGGTAAAGTATAACTTGTTATCTGTCAAATAAAGAATGATGGAAGAGTAAAATTTCCCCATATTCATCAGTTATCTCCACTTGACTAACTTGTTATTTGCAATCCTGATTTCAAAGGCATTATCAATGGGTAACCCTATAAGTGCTGCAGTATCTATATTAAGGGGATTAATTTGTGGATGTCCCGAATTTTGTTTCTGAGAGTGATATTACAGAATTGGAAAAAGCTATCGAATCGGATCAAGGCGCTAAGGAAATAGAAAACAAGTCCTTTGGCTAATTAGCCAGGCGCTGTTCAGCGGACGTTTACAGTGAAAACGGCTCTGGTAAAAATTCTATAGTGAAAGCTATTGCTATTTCTGGCTGGACATATGCTTACAAGAAAAACATAAAGACCTATCCGGGACTCAGAAGTAAGAGAAGTCCAAACTTGCTGTGATTAAAGGAAAGCATTTTATTGTTAGTGCTTCCCTTTTATAGGAACCGTTAATTACCGGAACAATTATCAGACAGGAGTAATGTGCCATGAGCCACCTATAGAGGTGCAGTAGCTTGCGGCTTGTGTTGCATCAGAGTAATTCTTATAGTCTTGAAGAAAAATAATGCCTCCACTCCTATTGAAGCAAGTTACTATCCACCATTCTGTTGCTGCTGTTGCTGTTGCTGTTGCTGTTGCTGTTGCTTGGACAGGTAAGGCAGCCATACTAATACTTGCCCCTAAAGCTAGTGCTGATAAAGTCGAAATTATGCTGATTTTCATATGTTTATTTCCCTAATTATTAATTACACAAGTATCCGCTTGTTACCAAATGTAAACATATAGTTAACAATCATGGGTGTCAAGTATATTTTATGAACAAAGTAACGAGATTTCTGGGTGATTCAGGGACATAAGCTGGGCAGCCAAAAAACTAAACATAAACAGAACTGGACATCAAAAATAAAACAGAGTTAGAGGGAAACGTGTTAACAAAAATTAGTTTGTGGAAGTTCCAGACTGTTCGACGGCTCGTTAGGGGATAAAACCGGATAAATTTTAGCATAGCTCAGCCATGCTCTTGATAAACCCACCCGGCTTATTTTGTATAAAACTTATTTCACCTTATTGTTTACGCTTGAGAACTTTCCAGCCATCGTGCAGCCGGTTTATTTTCTCCCGATAACCTATGACCTGGTATTTAAGCCAAAAGTTTACATGCCTTATACCTTCGCTGGTATCTGGCGTGATGCACTCAGGCTCTTGTGCAACCGCAGCGAATGCATCAGAGAGAAAAGCGCATTCCTGGCTGAATTGACAAAAATCATCGCAAAGATCGAGAAAATCACTCGACCACTGCTCAATGGTTACCTCCTGATCAAGGGAAGCATCCTGCATGGCCTCTTTCGAGGTGGAAGGTGAGGTGGAATGTGATTCATGCATAATACCGCCCTCCCATCAGTGTTAACCGCACACAAACATTGGCCCATTCGCTACTACAGGTATTGGTTACCTTCGCGGTATGCGTTGTTGGCGGGTATTGGAGGGGTGGTATATTTTCTGTTAAAGAAACTTTAACCGAGTGAAACTCTGGCATATCATTAGGGTTAGCCATAATGGATACCTCTGTACAGTAGTATCTGTTTTGGTTAGCTGCCGCTGAGTGCTCCAACACTCAGGGGTAGCGCTTAATTGCTACCCGGCGCTTTGCCGGTTAAACAATTGCTCTTTATTAACTATTTACAGGCAAGAAAACACCTCCTCTGGTTGTTGATGAATCGTTGTTTAACCCTTTAAGGTATAGTACAAAACACTATATAAATCTACAGTGTTCGAAGTGTTTTTGGCGGGAGCATTGGGGGAATAACTGACCACATTCCTCTTTAACAATCAGCTTTAAAAACAATAAGTAAGTTCTGCAACTTGTTATACAGATAAAGTGAGAGCAGGCTAATACTTGGCTTTAAATTTTCCTTTGTTCCTGCCGCCCACCACATGATTATAATAATATGCCCGGTTAGTGCCTTGAGTTCAATCTATGAGCGCAACACACTGGTTAAATCTTTCAGCAGGTGTTTCATATTGTAGAGAACGCTCAGTAATATTCACCTTTTTATAACCAGTTTTGAATGTGTGAAATAAGGGGTTGAAATAAAAGAGCTTTACGGTAAGTTGTAATGTAAATAAGTAGATGGTGTTACTGAAGCGTCTACGTAATATACTGTTAGATCTTTATTGGGTTCATAGGAAAATTCATGTTTGGAAAAAGAAAAAGTATTAATGATGTATTTACACCTCGAAGTTCAGATGTAAATAAGAACATGTATATTGTGAGAGAATCGCTGGAAAAAGAGTTAATCCGTTCGATTCGAGGTAGTATGCACTCATTTCTTTTCGGAGAGAGCGGTAATGGTAAGTCATGGTTGTATAAGAGAGTATTTTCTGAGCATGAAATTGATTACGTTGTTGCTAATTGTGCTAGTGCTTCCATAAAGAAGTCAATTGTAGATGAGATTTATTCAGTATGTGTAAAAAATGGTTCAGTTCAAAAATCGTCCTATTCAGAAACTAAAAAGGCAGGCATCAAAGCTGTTGGTACAGCTGAATTAGCTCATCAAGGTAATTATGAAATAAAGCAGGAAGATAAATTAATTGAATCTTTTAAGTCACTCAGCTCAAACACTAACAGTAAACCTGTAGTAATAGTTTTTGATAATGTGGAAACCATTTTTAAAAATGAGGATCTAATGAGTGAACTGTGTGATATCATAATACTTTTAGATGATTCTCGTTACTCTCAATACAATGTAAAATTTCTAATTGTAGGTGTTCCTAATCAAGTACTGGAATATTTTTCATCAGCTAAAAACCCAGCGTCAGTTGGTAATAGAATAGAGGAAATATCAAGAGTTGCAGGTTTATTTCCAGGCCAAGTACAGACATTTTCCGAGAAAGGCTTTCAAGATCTTTTGAGAGTTAATATTGGCGATACGCAATTAAAAAGGTTAGCACAACACATATTTGATATAACTCTTGGTGTACCACAAAGATTGCATGAATACTGTGAAGGTCTCTCGTATCTTATCGAAGATAACCGCTGGGAATATAAACCTTCCATGTTAGATCTAGCTGATCAAAATTGGCTAAAAAAAGGCTTGCGTGAAAACTATTCCGTTTTAGAGAAACATTTAAATGCTGACGAAACTGTTAGTGGAAGAAGAAACCAAGTTATCTATGCTTTAGGAAAAATTTCAAATCACCAAGTGAACACAACTATAGTTGGTGAACAAATAGCAAAAGAATTTCCAAACAACGCTCCTGAAAGTAATTCAGGGATCGGGCAGGTTCTATCTCACTTGGCTAAAGGTGAAAAACCAGTCCTTAAAAAAGTTGCACATTCTAAATCATACACTTTAACGGATCCGCGCTATTTAATGTGTATTAGAATTATGTTGCATAAAGATGATGAAACTGAAATTGTCCGTAAAAAAATGTTTAAGCTAAATTAAAAAATCTAACCAGTTGCTTAAATTTGATTCGTAAACGTGTGCCGACTTCGCTTCATTATGGCACACTTTTACTCAAAGCTTAGTAAGGCGTTATCGATACAAAATCTCATCTAAATAAATAGTCACAGCTCTGACGTTAATGACCGCTCAGTGGCAAAAGCGGTCTAATAGACCAAGCTTGGACACCCAAACCTTGGTAAATGTGAAAAGCTGTCCAGCTTTGTCATTTTCTAACGAAATTAATTATAACGTTTCACCATGCTATTCAAAACTCCTTTTTAAAAGATCAACACGTCCTAATTGATAGCGCCAGCTAGTTCGTTTCTACAATACACCTGCATCCATATGAAACAGTATGTTAACTTTATTTTTGGATACAATCCAAAATAACGGTTTAGTTCAATAGCTTGCAGTGAAAAAAACTGCTTCTGTCATGATTTTTTCTTTACCTTTATGTAAAACTATTGTTAAATACATCCGTATCTATGCTTATGTCTAGATCAAAATGACCTGCAGTCCGGCGATAATGAAATCTCCGTAAATTTAAAAGGAATTGTTATGAAATTTAAAACCATAGTAGCGGCACTGGGCTGCTCATTATTTATCAGCAGCGCCGTCAACGCACTACCGGCAACAGAATTTTCCGAGCCGGTAATGTTAAACCCGCAAATGGCCATTGTCGGTAATTCCAGCGGTTTTACCGAATTTATCGAGTTAAATGCCACCACCTACCTAACATCGCTTTCAGTCCCTCAATATGAAACGGTGATCCAACCGCTTGAAGAACCCGCGTCGTTGTCGGCTTTAATGAATGCCTATGGCCGCGAAAATGTCACTATCACTATTGCCAGTCCTGCAGCCAATGGGCAGGTCAGCATTATCGGCAATACTGATTTTCAGTTTTTCTCTGAGGTTGCCGGCGATGACAAAGTGATCCTCAGCTACACTGCCTTTGGTTCATTACTGGCCAATATCATTATCGATATTTCAGTGGCAAACGGTGAAGCACCTAAACCTAACCAGCTACCTGTAGTTAAAGATATTGCCTACGAATCCCGTTACGGCCAAGCCATCACTTTTGATCCCAGCAGCAACGATTATGATCCCGACGGCGATAGCATGTCTGTAGTGCTGGAGCCATCCCAAAATAATATCGATCACGGTGTTTTAAGCCAAAATGGCAATTCGCTCACTTTTGCCCCTTACAATGACGGTTTTTCCGGCATCCAGATCATATACTACCGAGTACATGACAGCCGCGGCGGTATTTCCAAGGAATGGCGTAGAGCAATCATTTATGTGCGCCAGCCAAGTGGCGTATCCCTGCCTATTATCAATACCGACAGCGCCATGCTGGCCAAAGGAGAAACTGTTACTATAGATGCCCTGGCTAACGATATCGGGGTTGAGGGCTATACCCTTAAAGTGGCTATGTGGAGCCAAGAGAAAGTCTTTGAAGTGGTGAATAATAAAATCAAATACACCGCCAGCACAGATTTTAGCGGTATCGTCTATTTGTATTACACCCTTACCGACAGCAGCGGTAATACCTTAAAATGGTCAAATGGTAATGTCAGATATGGTGAAGTCTATATCGCCATACATAATTAACCGTTTATAAGCCCTGTTATTGATGGTAAGTAGCATCAATAACAGGGGGTATCACAATTATCCCCTGACACCGACCTTGCCCTGGGGTGAACGTTTTTCAGCTTCAACAGTTTCTTCTTTCCTTTCAGCTAACGAAAAAATGCCAGGTGCAAACAAAGAAAACCCAATGACCATACGTTGTATTTGTTTCAATGATGAAGCCCTGGCCTGAAAGGCCCGGGTACTGCTTTACGGGAATTTCCCTACTTGTGCTTGTTACCCAATATGCCAGCGCCGAACATGCACTGTCCGACGTGTCTGACAATGCTGTCGCAAACAAAATATGAATTTTAATTACAAAGCAGTTATTGAGCATTTTATCCAGCGATAGCCCATAAAAACACAATGAAAAAAGCTTTCATGTAGAATTAATAAATTTGTCTGTCGCAGGTCTTTGAAACCTCTTAATTTGTCGACTAATCTTAATTTGCTGACTAAATCTCAAGTTTCCAAAGGAATGGCAAGATGAACAATCCAATAAGCAAACTCGATGAAATAGAAAAGCTGTTAAAAACCTGGCAAGCAAGTACCTATCCCTCTTTTCAAGTCTACGAAATCATTAAAGAGCTCGTGAATGAACTTAAAGCCGATGATTTTGCCCAGGACTCCTATGTCACCGAAAAACTTTCCACCTTAAGCTGGCATATAGATTCTATTGTCGGGGAAGGTAACGGCAATGGCCATGACGGTGAAAGGCATTATATATGGGCCCAGGGAGACTTAAACAAACTCAAGGTCATGGCCGGACATCCGGATTTTCAAGAGGCCTGATTGACAGTCCAATAACAACAATCAGCACAGCTATATCCCAGGGGGACGGTAAGTATTTCCCAGCCCCCCCCTTCCCTTTTCCACGGGAAAGTCACCACTAAATATACAAGCCGTCATCTTTTAGAATAATTCGTTGCGTGGCCTCAAGCTGCCTGGCAACATCTATCACGCTTTTACGCACTTTTTCAATTTCCGACAGGGCTTTGGCCGGTGCATTGTCCAGCTCTTCTTTTAACATGGCCGCAGCATTGGCCGACATATTGGTAGAAAACTTTTGCAGGCACGCCCCCGTAATTCCGCGCAAAGCCAGATTTAAGCTTTCCCTTGGTATCTTGGCAATTAAGGTTTGCATGCTGCGATCGTCAACCTCGGCAAAGTCATCAAACACGAACAGCTGCGACTGAATTTTTTCTGCCAGCGGTAAATCCTGCCCTTGCAAGGCAGCCATCATTTCCTTGCCCTGCTGTTGGGAAAAGCAATTTAAAATCGCCGCGGCAATTTTAATTCCGTCAATAGCAACCATAGCGCCGCTTATCCTTGTTTGCCCTTTAAGTTGTTTGTCAAAAGACATCTGAAAATACTCCTGAACATTATGAACTTAGATTTAAAGCCGGGTGTTAGGTTCCAAACTGGTTGTGCAATCAGTGGCAGCGCTTGATTAACAATTTTTCAGATATTTTTTTTACTTTTTTTGATTAATTGAACTACCTTTATTTACAAAAGTCATTGGCCCATGCCGTTTCAATTTTGCAGTATTTTCTTTGATTGACCAATCGCTTGCCCTCAGTGATCCCAGCAGTTAACTGACCGCAGTCATGTGCCGGCTTTTATTTAATAACAATACTAACTAAGGCGTTTTTAGGGATAACTGGCAATGATTGATAAGTGCATGGATGTTCTGAAAAATCAGATCCATCAGTATTTAAAATCACTCCCCGATCTTAATGTGACCAGCAATGAAACCGTTGCCGTCAGCCCTTTGGTAAAAGAAGACGGCGCTGTGGTGATCCCCAAAGACCAGCTCGGGCTTTCCTTGATCAATATCGAGGAAGAAAAAGTCAACAAGGCGCAAAACGCCGTGAAAAAATCCGCCGACGGTCAGGTAATGTACCGCAACCCGGAAATCAAAATAAATCTCTATATCCTGATAGCATCGAACTTCAACGATTATGAAACCGGGCTGAAATTTCTCTCGGCGGCAATGAGTTTTTTCCAGGCAAAAAGCGTTTTTGTCAGCAGCAATACCCCGGATCTCGACCCTAAACTGGAAAAACTCATTGTCGAGCTGCATACCATGGGGCTGGAGCAGCAAAACCACCTCTGGGGTTACCTCGGCGCTAAGTACCTGCCGTCCATCTGTTATAAGGTGCGCATGCTGATCATCCAGGAAGAATTGGTCAGCAGCGAACAGACCGGTGTCAGCAAGTTTGCACTTGAAGGGAGCGGTATGTGATGGAATCGGGTTACCGCACACTTTTTGCCGTCGAATTCTTCCATGAATTCTACAAACAAGCAGACAACAGCTACAGCCACAGGGATGAAGACTTCGATATTGTCCCGACCTCTGACTGCAAAGCAGCGTTAAAAAACCAGGGCTTGTTGTTTCGTCAGGTGCCCGGCGGCTTCATCGTGTTATACAAATCAGATCCTGGCAACTCGGCAAAACCTTTGATCCCGCTGTCCGATCTCAGCCGATTGCGCTTTTTGCTGATGGCGAAAACCCCTAACCTGGTGTATTACTCGGATTTACCGCTTACCGGCGAGCGTTCGGCAATTTTTTATTTGCATAACCGGCAAAACAATATCCAGGATATCGACGGCACAGACGAGCTACTGCTGATACAAGACACCAGCAGCCCTTACTTATCGGCCCTGGACAAGACCAGGTTAAGAGCAGAGCAATTTACTTACTCCTTTTCAAAAGAAAGCGACAGCGCTTCTCTCACTATCACAGATCGCCAGCTGATGCCGGTGTTCAGTCAAACCCTGGAAAAACTCGACCCCGAAGTAAATGCCGGATTGCGTGAGTTCAGCGCCCAGGTTGATTTATCTCTGCAGACATCCGATATCTACACCCTGGTCATAGACGGCGAAGTACAGGAAAGCTTTTACCTGGACTCTCAGCTTTATCGCAAGCAACCCTTTGGTTTAATTGACATTTTCCAAAATACAGACGTAGCTGACGAATATCAGTTTATCGACAATTCAGGCCAGGTAACGGCAAAAACCTATCGCGTCAGACTCAACAACCGCTCTACCATCTGGCGCTATTTCATTGGCCTTAAATACCGGGACAGTGTCCCGCCGGAGAATCTCGACGTAGTCTCCACCGTCTTTACCGCCAATTTTACCCGCAAGACCAGCATTACTCTGGCGGACAATACCCAGGTGATCCCCTTCGATTCGGGAACCACCAAAATTCCGTTAAAAAAGGCGCCGCTAAAAGGCTTCACCTTAAAACGGGATATCACCACCGGACCGGGGCACAGTGTTTATGAAGAAACCCCTTTGCCCAATCCGGACATTACTAACATAGCAACAGAAACCGGCAGTGAACCCATCTACTCCCAGGTGTATTTCTACATTTAAAAAAGGACAGGACGACAACCATGGCAAGTTACAAAACCCCAGATGTTTACGTTGAAGAAATATCAATTTTTCCGCCCTCGGTTGCGCAAGTTGAAACGGCAATCCCGGCGTTTATCGGTTATACCCAAAAGGCAAAAAGAAATACCGAGCGGGACTTATTGCTAAAACCGACCGAAGTCACCTCATTGCCGGAATACAACCTGCTGTTTGGCGAAGCGCCGCCAATCAACGTCGACAGCGTCAGCCTCGACGAAAACTTCGCGGTTGCAGACAGTAAAATGACCTCAAAGTTTTATATGTACGACGCCATCCGCATGTTCTTTAAAAACGGCGGCGGCAAATGTTATATCGTCTCAGTGGGGGTATTTGAAGATAACAGCGACGGCCCGGTAAGAACAGATTTTGACAGCGGCCTGGCGGCTTTGAAAAAGCAGGACGAACCCACCATGATCCTGTTCCCGGATGCGGTCAACCTCGATGCCGGTAACTTCTACGGCCTGCAAAAACAGGCGCTGGTGCAATGTAAAGACCTGCAAGACAGGGTCTGTATTTTTGACTTGCAGGAAGAAATTGAGCCCGCCGACACCTACGACTGGAAAGGCCTGGTCTATGAAGCCTTTCGCAACAACATCGGCATGAACAACCTTAAATACGGCGCCGCCTACACCCCCTGGCTAAAAACCAATTTACCGATTGCCGTGCACTACCGGGATATCCGGGGCAAGGTCAAACGCGCCGGTATCGAACTTTCCATGAAAGGCCTGGTGCCGGATCCGCAAGTTGATGCCACCGTCGACAGCCTGGAGCAGGCGGTTGATGACAAAGACGCCGTCGATACCGGCCTGGAAACCCTCAGAGGGGATCAGGCAACGATAGCGAAAAAATTTACCAAATTACTGGATGAGTTTAAGAAAAGCAGCACGGCAAATAACTATAAAGCCCTGTACAACTTTATCTATGATATCGCCCTGCAGGTGGACAACTGGTATGTCGGCGGCGCAGCGCTGAAAAACCCGCTCATGGTCACCCAAATCAGCAGCCTGGTGAAAGACTCCCTCAAAGGCAGCCTGACAAAACTGATCTCTTATGATATCGCCGCCGATACCGCATTAACCTCCAGCTATAACCTCTATGCCGTTGCCAAGTATGCCGATGTCATGGACACCGACGACTGGGGCAAAATCTTTAAAACCACGCTACCGGCCGCAGCAGATGCCGCCAAGGTGTTCGGCGACGGCAACAATACCGCCAAACAGTTAAACAGCCTTAGCAAAATCACCGAGGTCTTTGCCGAAGTCATGGTGCCGATCACCGAAATTCTTAGCGCGGCGAAAAAACATGAAACCACCCAGGAAGACACCCTGTACGACTCCCACCCCATTTACAAAAACATCGTCCGCGCCATCGGTGCCTCGTTAACCACTATTCCGCCAAGCGGCGCTATGGCGGGTATTTATGCCATGGTCGACTCCACCCGAGGCGTCTGGAAAGCCCCCGCCAATGTCAGTGTTAACGGCGTGGTCGGCCTGAACCGGCAAATCGATTTCTTCGACCAGGAAACCTTAAATGTCGATGTTAACAGCGGCAAGTCCATCAACTGTATCCGCGCCTTTACCGGCCGCGGCATGATGGTTTGGGGCGCGAGAACGTTGGCGGGCAACGACAATGAATGGCGTTATATTTCCGTCAGACGCTTTTTCAACATGGTGGAAGAGTCGGTGAAAAAATCCACCTACTGGGCGGTGTTTGAGCCAAACGATGCCAATACCTGGATCAAGGTCAAAGCCATGATAGAGAATTTTCTCACCCTGCAATGGCGCGACGGTGCACTGCAGGGGGCAACCACCAAGCAGGCGTTTTTCGTCAATGTCGGTTTAGGCACTACCATGACCGCCATGGATATTCTCGAAGGCCGCATGATAGTGGAAATCGGCATGGCGGTGGTACGTCCGGCTGAATTTATTATTTTACGCTTCTCCCACAAAATGCCTGAGGCCTAGCTCTTAATAACGAGTCTCAATGAGCAGTGCTTAGGAAAAGAACAGTGAAGCAATTAAACATTAACAACAATTTTAACTAAGGTGGATTAACCCATGGCCGACTATCCATTAGCCGCATTTCACTACCAGGTAGAATGGGGTGGTGAAAAAATGTCTTTCTCGGAAGTTTCGGGACTGAACATAGAAATACAAATGATCGAATACCGTGCAGGCGACGAACCCCAAAGCGAAGCCAGGAAAAGACCGGGCATTTCCAAGTACGGCAATATCACCATGAAAAAAGGCATTTTGGCTGCCGACAACAAGTTCTTCGAATGGCTTGATGCCACTCCGGCCAATAAGCTTGCCGATCGCAAGGACATCATTATTTCCTTGTTAAACGAAGCCCATGAACCTGTGATGGTGTGGAAAGCCATCAATGCCTTCCCGGTGAAAGTCGAAGGCCCGGGGCTTAAATCCACCGGCAATGAAGTGGCGATCGAGTCCATCGAAGTGGCCATCGAAAAGCTGACCATAGAGAACGGATAAGTCTATGGCCGCCTATTATCCGCCCGCCGGGTTTAACTTTCGCGTCGAATTTGAGTTTTTACCCGGTGAAACCCAGGACATACATTTTCAGGAAGTGTCCGGCCTGGCGGCGGAGATCACCACGGAAGAGCTGGTGGAGGGAGGTGAAAACCGTTTTAACCACCGCCTGCCCACCCGGGCCAAGTATGCCAATTTAGTTTTAAAGCGCGGGTTATTAACCGACTCGAAATTGATCGACTGGATCACCCACGCCGTGGAAAACCTGGAGGCGAATCCCGGCGTTGCCGGACAAGAGCCGACGTCTGTGTATGTCACCCTGCTCAATGAAGAGCAAAAACCGGTGGCAGATACTTACAGCTTTGTCCGCGCCTGGCCGGTGAAATGGTCGGTGTCGGACTTTAAGGCCATGGACAACTCACTGGTGATAGAAACCCTGGAGCTGAGTTACCAGTACTTTACCAAGAAGAAACTGTAAACAAGTCAAGTTGAGGTGGGTTAAATGCCGGTAGAAATAAGGGAGTTAGTGATCAAGGCCTATATCGAAGGCACAGGAGAAGAAGGAGCTGCCAGCAGCAGCGCCATGGACAAGGAAGAAATCATCAGCGACTGCATGGAGCAAATCAGCGAGCTGCTTAAAGAAAAACTGGAAAGATAAATTATAAAAATCCCGGGAATAACTGCGCGAACACAGGAAAATAACAATAAGGTCAACACATGGCAGCAACAGGTGAATTAAAAAAACTCAAAATCGAGCCCTATACCAAATTGGATTACAGCGCCAAGGCGGACTGCGGCGATTTTGTTGCCATGTTCAACCCTAACACCTATAAACAAAAATATGAGGTGGAATACCAACCGGTCCAGGGACAAGGCACCACAGGCAGCACCCAGAAATTCGGCAAAATCAAACCCCAGGAATACAGCTTTGACTTTGTCTTCGACGGCACCGGCGTCTCCTCGGATAAAAAAGAAGTCGCCGATGAAATCGAGCATTTCCTGGTGGTCACAGGCAAAAACAACGGCGATATTCACCGTCCCCACTACCTGAAAATTTCCTGGGGCTCGCTGATTTCGAAATGCGTACTCAAATCCGCCGATATCAGCTATAACCTGTTCCGCCCCGACGGCAAGCCGCTGCGGGCAAAAGTCACCGCCACCTTTGCCGAGAATATCGACGATGCCCTGCGGGTAGCAGAAGAAGGCAATAACTCCCCGGATTTAACCCATGTGCGCACCGTGCACCAGGGAGACACCCTGCCGCTGATGACCTACCGCATCTACGGCGACAGTAAATACTACCTGGCGGTAGCCAAGGCCAATAACATTCGCAATTTTCGCGAGCTGGAAGTAGGACGCTCAATTTACTTTCCCCCACTGAATCAGCAGGCAGGCAAATGAGCGACGAACGTGTCATTCCCCTGCCGGATTTTGGCGATCTCGCCAGCTTCACGGTAAAAGTAGACGGTACCGAGCTCAGCCCGGAAACCCATGTCGCCAATATCATCATCCGCAAGGAATACAACAAGGTCGCCAATGCCACCTTAGTGGTGCTTGACGGCGATGCCGCACAGCAGGACTTTGCCGAAAGTAACTCCGATATTTTTATCCCGGGCAAGGAAGTGGAAGTACTTGCCGGTTATCACTCGGATGAAGCCCAGGTCTTTAAGGGCCTTATCATCAGCCAGGGGCTGAAAGTCAGGAAAAACAAACCGGCGCAGCTGATCGTGGAATGTAAAGACAAGGCCATCCATATGACAGGAGCCCGCAACAGCCGCTACTTCACCGAGATGAAAGACAGCGAAATCATCGAAGAGCTGGCGGGCGCCTACGGCGTAGAAACCGACATTGAAGCAACCGACATCAGCCACAAGGAAATGGTGCAGTACAATTGCACCGACTGGGACTTTATCCTCACCCGCGCCGAAGCAAACAGCAAACTGGTGACCACAGACGACGGCAAGTTAACGGTTGCCGGCGCCGATCTCGGCCAGGAGCCGGTATTAAGTCTGAATTACGGCTCGACCTTAATGGAATTTGAAGCCTCAATGGACGCCCGCAACCAAATTCCGGCCAGCAAAAGCGAATCATGGGATTATGCCAGCCAGGAAATCATCGAGGAAGAAGGCTCAGATCCCGGCCTGAGCGAAGCCGGCAACCTCAGTGCCGCAGACCTTGCCAAAGTGCTGGAATACGACAGCCTCAATCTTAAACATACCGGCAAAGTCGCCGATCAGGAGCTGAAATCCTGGTCTGATGCCAGGATTTACCGCAGCCGGTTGGCGAAAACCCTGGGCCGCGCCCGCTGCCAGGGCTTTGGCGAGGTGAAACCCGGCGCCCTGGTGGAATTTTCCGGGGTCGGCGACCGTTTTAACGGCAAGCACCTGATCACCGCCATCCGCCACCAGATCAATACCGACAACTGGACTTCGGATATCGGTTTTGGCATGCCGGTCAACTGGTTTGCCGATAAGCTCGATATCATGGAGCGCCCCGCTGCCGCCCTGCTGCCTGGCGTGCGGGGGCTGCAAATCGGCATCTGCAAACAAATCGGCGAAGACCCCGACGGCGAAGACAGAATTTTGATCACTTTGCCCATTATCAACCCCGACGGCGACGGCGTCTGGGCGCGTATTTCCACGTTAGATGCCGGAGATAACCGCGGCTCTTTTTTCCGCCCGGAGATAGACGATGAAGTGCTGGTGGGGTTCCTTAATGACGATCCCCGCGACCCTATTGTGCTGGGCATGCTCAACAGCAGCTCGAAACCCGCACCGCTGACCGGCAGCGACGACAACCATGAAAAAGGCTGGGTGACCCGCAGCGAAATGAAGATGATTTTTGACGACGACAAAGTCAGCTATACCCTGGAAACCCCCAAGGGCAACAAGGTGGTGCTTAGTGAAGACAGCGGCAGCATTCTAGTCGAAGACGAAAACGGCAATAAGATGGAAATGACCTCCGACGGCATTTTGATAGACAGCCCGGGGGATATCAATATCAAGGCCGCAGGTGATGTCAATATCGAAGGTACCAACTGCAATATCAAGGCATCGGCAGAATTTAAAGCCGAAGGCGGCGCGGGAGCAGAAATGAGTACCAGCGCCGTTGCCGTGGTGAAAGGTTCACTGGTGCAAATAAACTAATTTAACCCTATGTAAAAAGGAGAAAAAATGTCAGCAGCAGCCACAGCCAGGAGAGAGCGGGATGTTTCATTTCATAGCACTAATGGGAGTAAGTGCCCATTACTAGCGCTCATTTAAGGAGATAGTATGCCAGCAGCAGCCAGAGTCGGCGATGTTTCAACCCACGGCGGCACAATTGTCGGACCGGGGGAAGCGACTGTGCTTATCGGCAAAATGCCCGCCGCCGTGCTCGGCGATACCCACGTCTGCCCTATTCCGCCACCGCCGCATATTCCGGTGACGCCCCTGGTACTGTCCAGCGCCACTGTGCTTATCGGCGGAAAACCTGCGGTGCGCGTCGGCGATACCTGCATCTGCGGCGCATCGGCGGCGATAGGCGAACCGACAGTGATCATCGGCTGATTCAGGGGCAAGCATGAGCGAAGAAAATCCTTTTTTAGGCACAGGCTGGGGCTTCCCGCCAACTTTTAACAAAGACACCCGCTCGGTGGGCATGACCAGCGGCGTGGAAGATATCAACAAAAGCCTGGAAATCCTGCTCTCCACCTCTTTGGGGGAGCGCATCATGCACCCGACTTATGGCTGCAACCTTAAGGATTATTTATTCGAGCCGTTGGATCAATCCCTGGATGCATTTTTAAAAGATTTGATCAAAACCGCCATTTTATATTTTGAACCGAGAATTTTACTGGAAAAAATCAGCCTGGAGCCGGTATCCCTTGAAGGCCGGGTCACCATCACCCTGGATTACCGGGTACGCAGCACAAACTCCCGTTATAACTTTGTGCTGCCGTTTTATCTCAATGAAGGCGCGACAACGCCATAACCCGAAACCCTGAGTTGATGAACAGAGCGAATGGAAAGAGCAAACAGATGAAAACAGAGCGCCGATGGACATAGAGATCTGCAAGACAAAAAATCCCCTGGTCAGGGACGGCACCAGCCAGCAGCAAAGGTGGCTCAAACAGCTGCACCCGCGCTATGCCCGCATAGACGACAGATCCATGGCAGATTTGCTGAATTTCGCCAACCATTACAGCCGCGAGTTGCAATATTACGACAATCAAGACCAAACCGACGGCGACTGGCACGCTTTTTTCGACTCGGATCTCGCCTGCATTATCGCCGCCGTAGCTAACAAAGATAACAATAACTACAAGGTACTACTGTACCAGCTGAAAAGTTATTTAAATGAAAAATCCCCCGCCGAACATATTTTGGCATCCGGCGTACTGGAAACCCTGATCAAACTTAGCTTCCAGCTGGCTTATGAAATTAATGACTGGGCTATAAAAGCACAAAACGATGGCGGCTTTAAGCAGCACCTGCACCGGCTGATCACCTCCGAACTGGCACTTGCCCTGAGCGAAACCGTCAACAGCTACAATGCCTTGCTCGAACTGCCACCGCCTGAGGAAGCGGCAATCCCGCATCAGCTGCCGTCATTTGAATTTAACGCCAAACAGGTACATCATCAGGTTTTCTCGGCGCTGTGGAAAACTGCCGCCAATGAAAATGGCGATACCGAACACCAGTGGCAAAGTCTAAGCGACAGGTTTATCTTCCCGGAAATTACCCCACAGCCGGGTGAGCCGCTAAGCCCGGAGCAAAAAGCCCTGATAACGGCAAGCTCGGTCAGCCTGGCATCTGCGGCGCAGCTGTTCTTACAGGCACAAAACCAGTTGATCCAGGCCGCCCCCGGTTACCTGTTTCATCTTATTCACCACAACGAAAATCATAAACCCCATATTGCCCTGTTTATCGCCTTTACCCGGCTTTACAAATTTGCCCAGATCCATATCAATTCACTGACAGGCAAACATCTCGATTTTTATTACCGGGACATACTCGGCTTTCGCCCCCACGGAGCAACCAAAGACCGGGTACACCTGCTGTTTGAGCTGGCTAAATCCCCCAAACACCACAAGCTCGAACAAGGCACCTTGTTTAACGCCGGCTTCGACAGCGACGGCACACCGGTACATTACGCCTTAAACAATGAACTGGTGGTCAACAAGGCCAGCATCAAAGAAAGCGGCGATATCAAATCGGTATATATAGATAACGGTCCGGGTATGCCGGTATTTAGCGCTGCGGTAGCAAATTCCAGTGACGGGAAAGGCAAGGCTTTCACCAACCCTGAGCCGAGATGGAAACCCTTTGGTCAAAGCCAGCTTGTTAACGGCGAATTAAAAAGCATAGAGACCAGAACCGGCGAAGTAGCGCAATTGGGCTTTGCCATCAGCTCGCCACTGCTGGACTTACGCGAAGGCGAGCGCACCATCAGCTTAAAACTGTACGGGACTATGCCAAATCCCCGGACAAGCCCGGTAACCTTAAGCCCTGATCTTATCAAGGTGAACTTAAGCGGTGAAAAACAGTGGATTGAAGCCCAAATCAGCTCTTTTTTGCAACAAAGCGATCATCTGGCACTGACAGTCACACTCTCCGTTGACCAGGCAGCCATCACTCCTTTTGATGCACAAATACTTACCGGGAGAGACTACCAAAGCCGCTTTCCCGTAATGCAGATCATACTTCGCCATGACAGTGAAACAGCAGAGCTGGAAAGCGCTCAGGAAAACCTCGACCAGAAAAAACAAGATCAGGAGGATGAAAAACAACAAAACCAGGCAAGTGCAAACCAGAATAAAGTCTTTGCCTACCAGACCCTGAAAGAGATACAAGTCACCGGCTTGATATTAGATGTCGCGGTAACCGGGGTTAAAAATCTGATCGTACAAAGCGATCTCGGCGTACTGGACGGCAGCAAACCCTTTCTGCCTTTTGGCCCCAAGCCGGTACTGGCGGGAGCCTTTTATATCGGCTGTGACGAAGCCTTTCGAAAGCCCGTCACCTCAGTGTCAATATCCGCCAGCTGGCAGGGAGCGCCAATAAGTTTTACCGAACACTATAAAGCCTATTATGACGATATCTTGCCCGCCCAACCTGCCGATCCTTCAGCAACTTCAGGGAGTACCACTGTTGTCATCACTGAGGCTATCGAGCCGCAAGCAAAGATCAATGAAAACAATATCAAGGCCAAGGTCAGCGTCTTAAAAAATTACGCCTGGCAAGAAAAACAAGCAGAGCTGGTGTTATTCAATAAAACCGCCGCCAACACCGGCGGACAGGCAAATGCCGGGGAAGAAACAGAACTGCCCCAGTACAAATTGACTGTTGAGCTCAAAGCAGATCCCGGCACTAACGAACCGTTGATGCCGCAAGCCCCGGCCCTGGATAAGCTGACGAGCTTCAATAACACCCTGGCACAGGGCTTTATTAAATTATCCGTTAATGGCCCCCTTGATGTTCTCGGCCATAAACGTTACTCCAGGGTTTATTCAAAACGTGTGATCCAGCAAATAAACCACCCTAAGCTGACCCTGATCCCCAACGAACCCTACACGCCGGTATTGCAGGATATCAGCCTTAACTACCAGGCAAAAATATCCGTAGCCGTTAACCAGCTAGGCACAGAAGCCGGGCTAAGTCTCTATCACATATATCCCTTTGGCAGCTCGTTAGCCAAGGCAGACAGTACAGCATCCGCCAATACAGCAACAACAGCGGGCCTGATCCCCCTGATGCCAAGGTTTGTCACCGAAGAAGACGGCCAGTTAAAACAAAACCGCGGCGAAATGTATATCGGCTTATCCGATACCCGCTTGCCGCAACTGGTTACCCTGTTTTTCCAGGTGGCCGAAGGCAGCGCCGATCCCAGGTTCAACAAAGAAACCATTCACTGGTCGGTATTAACAAACAATCAATGGCAGGCATTAACTGCCAAAGAGGTGATCACCGACAGCACCAATGCCTTTAATACCTCGGGTATAGTGGCCATTACCCTGCCCGGCGAGGTGAACGATAACAATACCTTGCTGCCGCCGGGTAAAGTCTGGCTCAGGGCCGCGGTATTAGAGCAGCCGACGGCGGTGTGCGATCTGATCACTATCGCCACCCAGGCCGGTGAAGCCTCGTTCAGCAACGACAACAATCATCAGGAATTTTTAGCCAGCCCTTTGCCCGCCAATACCATAAGCAAACTTAAGGTAAAACAATCCACCATCAAGGGCATCAGCCAGCCTTTTGCTGCGGTAGAAGGCAAGGCCGGAGAAAATGACAGCCGTTTTAATACCCGGGTCGCCGAGCGCTTGAGACACAAAGACAGGGCTATCACCCTCTGGGACTATGAACACCTGGTGTTGCAGGCTTTTGATGATATCTACAAGGCCAAATGTATCAACCATAGCAGCTACCTTTACCCGAAAAAAAATCCCGATAACAGCCAGACGTTAATGACCTCGGAGTTTGCCCCCGGTTATGTCACGGTAATTGTCATCGCTTCGTTAACCAATAAAAACGCCATAGACCCGCTTGAGCCCAGGGCCAGTCTGAACAAACTGGATAAGATCAAAAGCTTTTTGCAGCAGCGCATGACCCCCTGGGCGGCAGAGAAACTACGTGTGCTCAACCCTATGTATGAGGCGATACAACTGGAATTTAATGTCACCTTCCGCAGCGGCTTTGATCCCGGACTGTATACCGAAACCCTTAACCAGGATCTGATAGCCTTTTTATCCCCCTGGGCCTTTGACAGCAACAACAAGGCAGAGATCCATTTCGGCGGCAAGATTCACAGATCGGTACTGGTCAATTTTATCGAGCAAAGGGAATACGTCGATTACCTGACCGAGGTAAAAATGCACCAACATCTCGAACCGCCCCCGGGCACGCCGGCATCGGATGCAACCAGTTTTTACGATATCGAGCAGGCAACGCCGGGCAGCGCCCGTTCTATTTTTGTCTCCCATAAAAAGCACCTGATCACCGCGGGAGGAAGTTGTAAATGACCCTAGATGCCAGTATCGACAAGTTTCCCGAGTTCTGCGCCAGCAAAGACTATGAATACTTGCGCAGTAAAGGTATCGGCTATATCCGGGCATTGGCAGCCAGTCAGTGGACAGATCATAATATCCATGATCCCGGCATCACCTTGTTGGAAATGCTCAGTTATGCCATCACAGATCTCGGCTATAAAACCGACTATGCCATCGAAGACATACTGGCAGAGCGTGCTGTCACCGATACGAAATTAGCAGCAGAGCCGGGGTTTAACGGCGAAAACCCGGCCCCGGGGCAGGACAGCTATTTCACCCCGAGGGAAATCCTGCCGTGCAAGGCCCTGACGGTAAACGACTGGCGTAAGGTCATTATTGATGTGCCGCTGATCCACAATGCCACCCTGGCGTTATTAAGCCAATCGCAACCCGCCATTTATCGCGACGAACAGGAATCCAAACTCAGCTATACCCCGCCTCCGGGCAGCACAGATGAAGAAAAATCTGCCAACAGGTTAAATATCCAGGGACTGTACCAGGTCAAACTGGAATTTGAAAACCAGAGTCCGCTGGGGGATCTCAACTGCTGGCGTTATCAATTTACCTTGCCTCCCAGCAACTTAAAAACCGTCACCCTGCATTTTGAACCTGCCTGGCCGGTCTTTTTTGAAAATGCCCTGAACGTCGATGAATTTGCGCACCTGTATTTCGATGATTTTACCTCTATCAGCGATTCATCGGTTTATGTCAGCTGCTTTATCTTAAGCGGCAACGGCCTGGATATCCCCATTGAAGTGCATATCGAATCGCCGCTGGAGAAAACCGAGGAAAACAAAAAATTTATAGAGCCGAGATTACTCGACCGCCTTGACGACATCCGCGCCTATCTGCAGGCATGTATCAGACAATGCTGTAAAACCGCACAGCAGGTAAAACAGCGGTTGCACCTGCAACGCACCTTATGTGAAGACTTTGTCCGCTTCAGCACCAGTGAAATCGAAGAAATCGGCATCTGCACCGATATCGAAGTAAGGCCGGATGCCGATATCCATCAGGTGCTGGCCAATATCTATTATGTGCTGGAAAACTTCCTCACCCCGAGGGTCACCTTCTACTCCCTTGAAGAAATGCAGCAGATGGCCATCCCCCTTGATCAGATTTTTAACGGCCCGCTGCTCCAACACGGCTTTATCAAGGACGAAGACTTACTTGCCTGCCAGCAAAAAACTGTGATCCATATCTCGGATGTCATGCGCGAACTGATGAGTATTGACGGCATTATCGCCATCAGGAAATTGCAGCTGAGCAAATTTTTCCGCGGCCTGCTGTTAAACGACGGCGAACACTGGTGCCTGCCCATCACCAACAACCGCGGCATCAGCTTTAACGTCGACAAATCAAAAATTGTGCTGTACAAGGGATTAATCCCCTACCAGGCAGACGGCCCGGAAACCCAGGCCTTGCTGGAAGACTTAAGGGCGCTCAATTCAAGGTCGAGGCTGCAGGCCAAACCCTATGATGTCACCCTGCCTGGTGGGCAAGATCAGCAATTGGGGCTTTATCACAGTATCCAGGACAGTTTTTCCCAGGTGTACGGCATAGGCAAAGAAGGCCTGCCGCCGTCCGCCGGCAAACAGCGCCATGCCCAGGCCAAACAGCTCAAAGGCTTTTTAACGGTAATGGATCAGATCCTGGCCAATTACTGCGCCCAGCTGGCCAACCTGAAACATTTGTTCAGTTTAAATCCCGACATTAAACGCAGCTATTTTTCCCAACTGTTATTTTCTTTACCCGTTACCTATAAACTCAGCCAGAGGGTACTCGATACCCTGGCCGATAAAGGCTTAAGCCAGAACAAACTTGATAAGCTGGCAGCCCTCAAAGACGATCCCGGTCAGGAGCAGGAGGCTTTTGAAGCCAGGATAGAGGCACTCCCCGGGGAAGCCCTTACCGAGCAGGAACTCAGCCGGGTACTGGATTTATCTAAAATCCCGCCAATCAAGGTGCCCAACCTGCCAAACGGCGCCAGCCTGGTGCGTGAATTTGTCAAACAGCACCAGGGGGATAACACCATCGACTGGAATAAACCCTCCAGTTACCAAAACCAGTGGCAGCAATATTTACTGGCGGTAAAAGAGCGCCACTGGCAAAGCATGTGCGAGCGCGACTCCAGCCTGGAATCGGCGCAAACCTATCATGCACGCAAGAACCGTTTTCTCGATCACCTGCTGGCGCGTTTTGGCGAGCAGTTTACCGATTATGTCCTGCTCAGCACCCAGCTCGACGGCGTCAAAGCCGCCGACGATATCATCCGGGATAAGATCGCCTTTTTACAGGAGCTGCCGGTACTAAGTGCAGACCGCGGCCAGGGCTACAACTACCTGCAACCCCCTTCGGGAGATAATGTCAGCGGGCTGGAAAAACGCGCTTCTCGCCTGGCGGGCATAGACAACTGGCAGCGAAAAAGCCTGTTGCCGGATTATGAAAAAATATTCGATACTTACCCAGAAATCGACGATGACGATATCGAAGAAACCCGCTTCCATTTGCAAGATCCCAACCCGGCTCCCGGGCAGGACGCCTGCATTTTATTTCACAGCACCAAACATTATACCGATCTGGATGCCCTGAACCAGGCAATGGCATCCGCCTTATACAGCGGCTTGGAACAGAAAAACTATAAAATCGATATCAATGTCCACCAGGAGTATTTTTTCTGCCTGCTCGATCAGGACAAGGATATTATCGCCGTCCATAAAAAATATTACCGCTACCGCTTCGAGGTGGAACAGGTCATCGACTACACCATAGCCGTACTGAAAAGCAAGGAAGCGGTATTTGAGGGCTTCCATCTTATCGAGCATACCCTGCTCAGACCTTTTGCCCCTGTGACGCCGTCAAAGAAAACTCAGGGCTTGCCTTTGCCTGCCTGCTCTGAGGATGACATCAAACTGTTTACCGTTTCCCTGAATGAAGATTGCTCCCCCGGCTATCAGGATCCCTACTCATTCAGGGTCACCGCCGTCGTTCCCTGCTGGCTCAGACGTTTTGCCAGTCTGGATTTCCGGCGATTTTTCGAACAAAGCCTGCGCCAGGAAACCCCGGCCCATATCCATATTAAAATCTGCTGGGTGGATCAAAAAACCATGGCAGAGTTTGAACCGGCCTTTTTTAACTGGCTCGAGCTAAAGCGCCACGGCATATTCAGCCATGGCAAGTTGTTTTGCCAAAATCACGACTTGATAGCCGCGCAAAACGAACTGATGACCGAGATGGAAAAACTCAACAGCCATTATCCGCAGAGCCATCTGTTTATGTGCAACCAGGATGAGACTCACCGGCCTATCGTTTTAAACCACTCACAATTAGGTGAAGATAAAGGAAAATAACATGGACACGTGCAACACCTATCCAAAATTTCAGGCAGACCAAGTGCTGACAGCAGATCAGTTAAATGATCTGTTCGGTTATTTAGACTTGCAAAGCCGCTGGACCAGGAAATGTTTTGCCGGTGCGGGTATTGCCCATGGTTTCCAGATGCAAACAAAAGCAGACTTTACCGGGATCAGCCTGAGCCCGGGCTACGGCCTGACCACCTTAGGTTACCTGGTCAAACATCCCGGCGCCGATTTTAGCCACTACACCGCCTATACCGACCCGGTCAAATATGCCTTTTTCAACACCAGCGAGGAAGGACAACCTGCCAAGCAGGTGCCGTTGTGGCAATTACTGACAGCCGAAGAAAGAGATAGCGACAACGCAGAGCATAAGGCGCTCAATAAAGATTTCCTTAAAGACAAGGTGGCCCTGGCTTATCTGGAAGTAGAAGATGAAGATCTCGATACCTGTACCGGCAGCGACTGTAATGAGAAAGGTTCGAAAATAAACTTGTGTGTCAGGATCGTACTGGTAGCCAAAGATCAGCTCGATACCCTCAACCAAAAGCTCAAATCTGAAAAAACTACCCTGCTCTACCAGATGCTGCAACAAAGATACCAGTTGCCGACCTTAAAAATAGGCCGTTTGCACTGGCTCGGCGACAGTAATCACCTGCTGGAACTGGAAGATATTGTCAAATCTTACGCCTTCCTTATCCAGCAAGACCCGCTGCAGGAAATTCCCGAGGCTTTCAGGCAAGCTTATGAGGTTTACGCGCCGCTGCTCAGTGAAGATTACCAGGCCAACCCCTTTGCCGACTGGCAGCCGAAACCCTGGAGCCAGCAGGCAAACTATCCCCAGGGGGTCCAATATTATTACGATCATATCAAAGATTTGATCCTCGCCTATGAGGAGTTTATCAACCTGGCCTTTGAGGTTTTCTCCGTTGCCTGCCTGCCCGATACCGGCTTTGCCAAACACCTGATGCTGGGACAAGTTGACGTGGCAACCCAATGTAAGCCGTCTGCCTACCGCCACTACTTTATCCGCGCCAGCCTGCCGGAAGAGCCGGTTGCCGGCGGGAAAATTCACCGGGTGAAGTTTTTATTCCAGCGCCTGGTGCTGCTGAGCAGGGCGTTTAAGGTGCCGCAAACCGGCGACAGCAAAATCACTATAAAAGTCACGCCAAGCAAAGAAAAACAAACCCCTTTGGGTAAACGCAGCCTGCCCTATTATTACGATCTGCAAAGCTATCCCCAGCTGAAAAGTTTCTGGGATTTTGATCTTGCCAGCCAGTGCCGCTCGCACCAGGTATTAAGCTACTGGGACAACCTGAGTACGCCGATATGTGTCGCCGAACTTCCTTTTAAAGACAGTCCCTTTACCGGCAGGGTCAATATCAGGTCATTGACGGATATCCAATCCCTGCTTAAGGAAAGGCTACTGACAGATACCATATCCCTGGCAGATATTGGCGCCCTGAGCGAACTTAAGGCAGAGCTTGCCTTGACGCCTGAAGTGAGCACAAAATTGTCGGATGTAGCATTATCCCCTGAACATCCCGAAGTCTTCTTTGAAGGTACAGCTAAAGAGCTGACGGAAGATTTGCCGAAAACCTTGCTCAAATCCTATGACCTCAGTACCGGGCCGGAAGCTAAAATCTCAGAGTCATTCTCCCTCGGCCGTTTTATCACCCCCGTTACCGGATTTGATCCCAGGCCGTTTCCCGGCATAGATCCAAGCCCTTTTCCGGGTTTTGATCCCAGACCCTTTCCGGGTCCCTTTCCCGGACCGCTTCCCGGGCCGATCACCGGCCCGGATCCCAGACCTAAGCCGTTTCCGCTGCCGTTACCTAAGCCCAGCCCGAAACCGCTGCCACAGCCGTTCCCCTGGCCTAAGCCTATACCGGATCCTAAGCCAATTCCTGATCCTGGGCCTAAGCCCGGACCAAAACCTGAGCCGACCCCGATACCGGCGCCTAAGTATCTGCTGCTAAAAACTCTCAAAGATAAGTTTCCCACGGCAGATGCACTTATTGCCCATCATTATCCGCTGGATGTGGATCAGAACGAGTTTCCCTTTTATCGCATCGAAGGCCATCTTGGCGAAAAATACTCGGATGCCTTTGACCGTATCAGCCAGTGGATCAAATGTTATAACCTGCCGATCAAGTTGATGGCGCTTAAAGTCGGCAGCAAATATCAGGATATAACCCCAGGTTTAGGCTGTCAGTTCGATGATATCGAGCTGGTGTACAGCGCCCTGACGCATAAGCTGAACTGCGAATACAACAAGCTCAAGGAGCTGGTCGCCAATATTGAATTCGATACCCCCAAGGAAACCACAGAAATCAGTGAGGTGACCAAAGTTAAGGGTAAATTTATCGACGGCAAAACCAACTTGCCCCTTAGCCGGGTACATTACGCCATCAAAGAGCTCAATATTCACGGCACAACCAATAACGAAGGGGAAATGGAAATCACCAATTTGCCCCCGGGCTCATACCAGGTGGAAACCTATATCGATGATTACGGCTCCAAGTATTTCCCGATCACGGTACAAGATAAAAAAACCTTATCCCTGGCCAGTATTCCCTTGTATCAGGATGCCCTGCTCGATGAAAAACAACTGGTTTATCGCCAAAAAGTCGCCGAGAGCGAAATTTTAAACAAGGCCAAAGAGTATGCAGAAAAAACGGAGCTTTATAGCAGCCCGTTTGATACCAGGATCACCAGCTTCAGCGACAGTGCAGATTTTCGAGTAAAATCAGATCTCTTTAAAAGTCCTGGCTATGATCTGACTTATGATCCGTCACTCTTTTCCAGCCGGAATATTACCCTGGATTTGTCGCAACCTGCCTTGACAGAAAAGGCGGCTTTTTTTGAAAAAAGGGATCTTGATAAAATTGAATTCGATAAAATAGAGTTTGAGCACACACTGCTTGATAAAGCCGGGCCAGAAAGCGTCTCCCTGGAAAAGTCCCTGTTTGAGCAACCAAGTTTTAGAATAAACACCGCCAAGGCGCTGGCAACCCCGTCCCCTTATAAGATAGATTCGCTGATCAAAAAAATTAAATTTGATCCGGTCACCGACAGCTCATTATTAACCAAACATTATCTTTATAAGAATTTCGCCAATCTCAATATCCGCGAAGATACCGAGATTTTCGAAAAAGTGAGTCAGCCGGTAGATATCACTACCAGCTTAGATCTGCTGCTCAAAGAGCTGGCAAAACCCCTGGCGAAGTTTGAGCAGGAAAAATTTACCAATGCCTACCAGATGCTGCTGACCCGGCTGGATATGTTTGAGCAAGTCATCGGCAAATATGAAGATTATATTCCATCAGCAGACAGGCCGGCACTGCTGCGTTATTTCAATCTGATACGCGACCAGGGCTGTTTCCAGCAGTTTAAGGGCCTGCTCGATAACTACAACGCCCGCAAGTTGAAAATTCAGCAAAGATTATTGCTGTCGGTATACTCAGAGCACAATTGCGGCATGTCCCATGTCGGTGGCTGCTGGGCCGGCGGTACCTTCTTCCTAATATATGATGATGACAATACCGTGGTGCTGGACTTTGCCCTGCCCTATATCTGTTGTTCCGACTGTCCGCCAATTAACCTGTGCAGTACAGAGCCGGTATTGTTTAAATTGCCGCTGGAATATTTCTGTCAAAACGACAAGCGTAAATTTAAATTTATCATCAGCCCTCCGGGGGGCGAAGTCGTCGGTCCCGGGGTAAGCAAAGAAGTTACCACAGGCGATTTTTATTTTACCCCGGCCTCAGCGGATATCGAGGAAGGCGAAGTTAAATTTAATTATCTGCTCAATAACACCAGTTATGAGTTTTCGGCGCTACTGGCACAAATTAAGGCGGCCATCAGTTATAAAATCATTGAGGTCAGCGAAGACCCCAAAAGCGCCGAAATTAAATTTACTGCCACGCCCCAGGAGGCCAGCGAATATTTATGGGACTTTGGCGACGGCAACAGCTCCAACAAAGCCAACCCGGTCCATACCTTTGATTTAACCGAGACATCGGCCTTTACCGTGAACTTAACCGTCACCAAGGAGCCCTGTGTCGGCAAAGCCAGTCATGAGCTGACCTTTGAGATTTGCAACGCCAACTTCACCGTTAAAGAAGTGGCGCGCTCCTTAGATAAAATCCGTTATGCCTTCACCCATCCTCAGGCCGCCAATACCCGAAGCTGGCAGCTGGATGAAGACATAGTGGTTGAAAACCTGGAAACGGTTGAGCACGACTACGAGCTGGCAGATGCGCAGCGCGAAGTCACGGTGACCCTGAGCATAGCCCAGGACACCTGCAGCGACAGCAAATCGCAAACCATCACCATTCCTGCCCGGCGTGAAGTCTCCATCTTTATCGACCGGCTGTTCTTATGCCACCAGGATGTACACGAACCGATCACTTTCGATCCCCCGGGCGGCACGCCAAGAGGCAACGGCCTGGTGCTGATCGACGGCGACTATCACTTTTATCCGGGGCATCCCGATGTGCTGATCGGCGCCAATGAAATCAGCTATGAATACCAGGGAAAAACCGTTTCTGTGATGGTGACAGTTGATGCGATAACGCAGGAGTTTACCGCCATAATCAGCCAGATAGACGCCGATAATGCCAAAGCCAAGGTGCAGTTTAAGGCGCCGCCGGGTATGGACTCCTATGCCTATAAGCTTGGAGACGGCACGATTTCGGACCAGGCAAGCCTTGATCATATCTATGATATCAGCGAGCAGACAGAATTTGACGTTGAACTGCAACTGATCAAAGGCGCCTGTGAAGTCACGCAAACCAAGAAAATGCTCCTTAGCCCTTGCAGCGCCGAGTTCACTTACCGTGTAGTTGACGATAGCACTAGCACAGGCGAGAAGATCATCCTGGAATATACCATGCTGGCAACGGGCGGCAAAGAGTATCAGTTAACCGATGAACTGGGCAGCATAAAATCCAATGGCCGGGTCTTCAAACGGACTTACCCCTTAGGCGAAGTAGCGCGTGAAATGCCGGTGACCATGAAGCTGGATAAGCCCCCCTGCCTGGCAACCTTTACCCAAATGGTTACCATACCTGCATTCCAGCCCCTACTGGTAGATCTCGATGTCACAGAATTTGTCTGGTGCGATAAGCAGGCATACAGGATCAAAACTAATGTCAGTGGCGGCAAGGCTTCCGGCCCCGGCGTACGTGAAGACAGCGAAGGCTTTACCTTTACCCCGGCCCTGGCCAATACCGGCGGCGAAGTCACCATCAGTTACCAACTGGGCGATCGCGTTAAAAACTTAACCGTCAACCTGATCAAACCTCAAGCATCCTTTGGCGTGATCAGCATAGATAAGGTCGATAACGGTCTTTACGATGTCAAACTGGTGAACAACTCGAAAGATCACAACAGTGCCAAGTGGCTGTTTTCTCCCGGCGGCAGTTCAGCCAATAACGAAGAAGTCATGGTATTTCAACTCCAGGAAGTGGAATCGGGCCAGGCAGTTAAAGCAACACTCACCGTTGCCTGGGACGGCAAGTGTGCCAATTCCATGGAGAAAGTCTTCCATGTACCGTTTGATATCATCCGCATAGATACGGATACGCCACTTGATACCCTGAATAACCTCAGGATAAACGAGCCTTTTGTTAAAGTTATTCCAGAATCGAGCGGACTCACAGAAAAAACCATGAGTACAGTCAACCTGGTTAAAGAAGACTTCACCAGCCGGCTCAAAGCCGAAACTTATGTTTCGGGAAAAAGAAATCCGGAGCTCAGTGAAACCCTGGACCCGCTGTTGAAATCAACACAAACCCAGCTGATGAAAGTCGCGGTTAACGAAAATCCTGAAATGGCACAGCTGGGTTATCCCCTGATGTTAACTCAGGTAAACCTTGTTTTAGACCTGGTGACTGTGATGTCAGACGATCTGAAAGCAGAAGATCCTATGAATAACACCTTAAAACAAATAGGCAGCTCGCTTGGCACCCTGATGGAAACCGGTATCGAGTTAAATAAAGACAATGTGCTGTCGGATAAATTAATTCAAGTGAGAAAAGAAAATGCGGCTAAACCCAATGTGCTGGCCGCCATAACCAAGATTGAGAGCCTGATGGGCTGATGCCCCGTGACTTATGAATAATCATTTGATCGACAAAATTTGTGTTGAGATTCATCTGCCGGATGCCGGTCATGCCTATGAATTTCAGCACAACATCAGCGCATTAGTACATAACGAATTAATGAATGTCATTAGTGAGCATTGCGATCAGCTGTGCCCGGATAACAACCATGTCACAATGGAAAAGCTGGAGCTTGATTTGGGCAAGCTGTCGGCAGATAACTTTGTGCAGGCCTTTAGCGAGCAGTTTACCCGCCACTTTCCCAGAGAGCTTTCGATACAAACAAACGAGCAGTTAACCAGGCAAGCAGAGCAAGAACTCATCTCACCCGGTGAAGAGACTGCCGCAATTGACTCTTCACAGCCTCACGGCCAAGGTAAAGGCTCGGTTGGCGTTCAGGCTCCCGATGAGTCCAGCCAAACGCCGGCAAGGTTGAAAACCATGCAGCTTAAAGCGCATGAACATGCCTGGTTGTTACTCTCACATTTTCTAAACCATGCCACCTTACCCTGGTATGTAGATGCCGGCCAGTTTACCGGGGTCACGGCTACACTGGAGCTTTTAATCGACCAGGAAAAACTGGATATCCCGGCCTTTAAAAACCAGTTAAAAAATCAAACTGCTACCAACAGATTGATAAGCCAATTTGACGATAAGACATTAAACCGGCTCTATGCCCACCTCACCGGAATGAAAAATGGGATAATTATAAACTGGCCGGAATTATTGACCGAATTGCTGCGCAGCTTACAGCAAATAGATGCGCAAAGCTTTTCACCTGTCAGCCAGCAAAGCTCCCAACAAAAAACATCCCAATCTCATACATCTCCGCCCGCCGGTTTATCGGAACAAGAGATATGGCAAGGCTCTTTGCAAGAGAATCAACACCATATCCGCCGGGTATGGGAAATTATCTGGGATCAGCTATCAATTGATAACAGCCACAGAGAAATTTTTTCGTTAATACTCAAGCAAATATCGGCAAGTTTAAATCCGGATACTATCCAAAGCTTTACTCGTCACCTGCACCTGAACAAACAGGTTCAAGCCGCCGCAGGTGACGGCTATCCAGCCTTATTAGCCGCCCTGAATGATATTATTCTGCCATTGAGGCAAGAGACCTCTACAGCAAGGGAGAATATCCAGAATAATGTTTTGCCAGAACAAGGTGATCTTTCGACAGCCACTACCAGCAATTCAATCCAGATGCATGCAGCAGATACGGCTGGCAGCGCCAAAGATATAAAACATCAACAGGAAAGCCAGTCTGTTAAAGATAAAGTCGGAAAGAAAATATCCGCTATTACAGGAACTAACCCGCTCTTTACCAATGCCGATATCCCAACTAAAACAGAGAAGCCAGAGAGCGGGGAAAACGGTGTCAGCACAGATATCAGCAATAAGTTAAACAACGTCCAAGGCTGTAATCAGCCTAAAGACATGGTTAACAAAAAGCCGCACTATCCCCTCCGTGAGCAAAAACTTTCGCCAGCTGATAGCAAAAAACAATCCAAAACCAACTACCCGTACGATATGGCAGAAAACCTGTCCGATACTGAAGAAAGCCTCCCCGCGACGCAAGAAGAAGCAAGCGAAAGCTCTGCCATCAATTCATCTTATAGCGCACAAAAGACAAGCCAGGATTTACCGGATAATGAACAAGCTCCAGCTCGAAAACAAAGCCAAAACAGTAAGAGCATGGACAACTGCGACGAGCTTAAACAAAGTAAAAAAACAAATCAGAACAAGCACCTGACCAGAGCTGATAAGCAAACACAGCCCCAAACACGGCAAAACAGTGCCAAGCTTGCATCTGACGAAGCCGAGAACCTGCCCGTAGGAAAAAGAAGCGAAGAGCCAATAAACAAAGGCAACAACCTCCTGTCAAAGAACAAACAGCCCTCCTGCTTTATACCCGAGGTGGCAGCAAAAGGACTGCCGGTAGAAAATGCCGGACTGGTTATCTTCTGGCCTTATCTGCACATCTACTTTAAAGACCTGGGGTTATTTAACGGCAAAGATTTTAAAGACCTCCAAGCCCGGGAAAAAGCCGTGCATTTACTGCAATACCTGGCAACCGGCGAGGCCAACACCGAAGAACATGCCTTGGTATTAAATAAACTGTTATGCCGCTGGGATTTTAATCACCCCCTTAACCGCTATGTCGAGCTAAGCCAAAAGGAGCGAGAGGAGTCGGAAAAACTGATACAGGCTGTGATCAATCACTGGAGCATTTTAGGTAATACTTCGATCACCAGTTTCCGTCACACCTTTGTAGCCCGAAAAGGCCTGTTAAGCCACCAGGACAACGGCTGGCTGCTCAGGGTAGAAAAAGGCCCTTATGACGTACTGCTGGACAATATTCCCTGGGGCTTGTCGATGATCAAACTCTCTTGGGTCGAAGAACTATTACAGGTGGAATGGTAATATGAGCAATCCCTTTATCGCAGAAACCGCCGAGGTATTGAACAGCGAGCTGAGCTGGTTTTATCAGATCCTCGATACCCGGATAAAATTACATTTTGGCCACGATTGCGACTATCAGGATATTTTTGAAATAAGCCCGCCGAAGCTGGCCAGCGATTCACAACTGCACTACAACGGTTTTATCCAACATTACAATATCAACTTTGAAGAGCGCGTGGTGCTGATACTGGCACTGGTCAGCCAAATCCGCCCGCAAATGCTGGACGTATTTTTTACCCGCAACGCCAGCTTGGATAAAGAGTTCACCGAATTTGGCGGCGCCACCAACGGCCAGGGCAAAGTCTTTTTACCCACAGCGGAAACCGCCTTGTTTTTATTGGCAGGCACAGATCTCGAAAAGCGTTTTTTATATTCCTACCTGTTCGATGCTGATCATTTCTTTAATAAACATGACTTTATCACCCTGAACCATACCAACAGGCAAGAGTCCTATTTATCCGGGGTATTAACCCTGTCGCGGGAAGTACTCGATCTCATCACCCGCGGGCACATCCGTAAACCCGCCTTTAGCGCCGAATTTCCTGCCAAACTGATTGAAACCCAGCTGGACTGGCAGGATCTGGTACTCGACCCCTACACCCAGGACCAGGTCTATGAAATTAAAACCTGGATAGATTACGGCAATCAGCTGCTCAGTGAATATGATCTCGGCAAGAAAATAAAGCCCGGTTACCGCAGCCTGTTCTTTGGCCCGTCCGGTACCGGCAAAACCCTGACGGCTTCCCTTTTGGGCAAAGTCACCGGCCGCGATGTTTACCGCATCGACCTGACGCTGGTGATCAGCAAGTACATAGGGGAAACAGAAAAGAACCTGGAAAAAGTCTTTAAACAGGCGGAGCACAAAGACTGGATTTTATTTTTCGACGAAGCCGATGCCCTGTTCGGCAAACGCACCAGTGTCAACGACGCCCACGACAAGTTTGCCAATCAGGAAGTCTCCTACCTGCTGCAACGCTTAGAGGATTATGCCGGAGTGGTGATCCTGGCATCGAATTTAAAAAACAACCTGGACGAAGCCTTTACCCGCCGCTTTCAGTCTATAATTCACTTCCCCATTCCCAAGCAGTCAGAAAGGCTGAAACTCTGGTCTAGCGCCTTTGCCAGCAAGTTCGAACTCGACCATGAAGTAGATTTACACGCTTTAGCCAATGATTATGAAATGACCGGCGGATCTATTATCAATGTTGTGCGCTATGCTTGTTTAATGACCCTGGCACAGCAAAAACAGAACATACCTTTTTCGCTGATCAAAGAAGGTATACGCAAAGAATTCCATAAAGAAGGTAAAACTTTTTAAGGAGGCAAAATGGCCACGTTTTCACAGCACAGAAGACGTACCCGCAAAGTCAACCGCAGCAAGCCCCGCAAAGGTGAAGTCATGCAGTATGGCGAGGTTCGTGAAGGTAACAGTGAAGGCAGCACTTTCTTGTCCGGTATTATCAGTCAAAGTTCGCAAGATACCGCCACACAGGCCTTATCCCGGCAAATACAGCACAAGTTAACCGTGGGTAAGCCCAATGATGCCTTTGAACAGGAAGCCGACCATGTTGCCGATCAGGTGGTGAATTCACCGGTATCAGCAGATCAAGCTTCAACAGCACGCCCTCAGCTACAAAAACAAGAAGAAAAAGAGGAAGAAGCCCAGACCAAAGCCTTAGCTGTACCTAAGCTACAAAAACAGGAAGAAAAAGAGGAAGAAGCCCAGGCCAAAGCCTTAGCCGAGCCTAAGCTGCAAAAACAGGAAGAAGAGGAAGAAGCCCAAGCCAAAACCTTAGCCGAGCCCAAGTTACAAAAACAAGAAGAAGAGGAAGAAGCCCAGGCCAAAGCCTTAGCCGAGCCTAAACTGCAAAAACAGGAAGAAGAGGAAGAAGCCCAGGCCAAAACAATGGCAGATGTTAAGCTGAAAAAACAAAAGCAGAAGAAAAAGCACCTGCACAAATTAGAAGAAGAAAAGGAAGAGGAAGAAGAAGTTCAAGCTAAAACCAACAACGGCAAACCCAGGTCCCCTGCCCGGCCCTCAATATCAGACTCAACCCTGGATACCAGCACGAGCGAACGCATCAGCGAGCGCCAGGGTTCAGGCCAGGCCATGGATGCAAACACCAAGCATTTTATGGAAGCAAATTTCCATAAAGATTTCAGCAATGTCCGCATTCATAAAGACCAGGAAGCCAATAACCTCAGCCAGCAACTACACGCCCAGGCCTTTACCTTAAAACAAGATATTTACTTTAACGCTGGCAGATACAACCCAGAGTCAAGAAGCGGCAAGCATTTATTGGCCCATGAACTCACACATGTGGTTCAGCAAAATGCCAACCTGGCAAACAAAAGCCCCCGTACTGCAACGGCCACCAGGCACTCAGATCACAACAAAGGAGAAAACAACTAAATACCGCCCTTTTCAGGGAAGAAAATTTAACAACAAGGATCCAGCATGGCCAGTAAAACAATTGCACAGTGCAGTACCACCCAGGCTTCACGTCGCCCGACGTCTAAGTCCAATACTCATCGCTCGCAATTACAGGCCAAGGCACAAAACGGTAGCGACAACCTTACCAACATAATCAGCAATGCCAATAAAGACAATGGCGGTGCGGCAGTCCTTAACTCGGCGGTTACCCCGAATAACCAGGGACCACAAATTTCATCCTTAACTCAGGTTATCCGTGCCAAAACAATTCAGCCTAAATTAAGCATAGGGGCAGCCAACTCCAGCTATGAACAAGAAGCCGACAGCGTTGCCGACAAAGTAGTCGCTCTTAACAGCTTTTCTCCGGGTACAGGCTCAGCAAGCAAAGGCGCTGAAACAAACGGCTCTGGTCACCAGGCTAAAGCAAGTGTGCAAACTCATGCCCAGCCTCAAACAAACAACGCAGCTGTCATCAGTAGCAAAAGCAGCGGCCAGACAACTCCGGGCGTTCAAAGAAGCTTTATGGACTTAGCCTCCCCAGAGCAGGAAAATGAGCAGGAAGCTGAATCGGGCGCATTTGCCGCCTCCTTTGCAGGTGAAGGCGAAGTATTAACAAAACTCATCCAGGCAAGCCAGGCATCATCAAGCTCTGATACACCCGCCAGTCCGGCTTTTGAATCATCATTACAAAGCTCCAAAGGCAGTGGCTCCCCCCTGCCGGACAATACCCGGGCGGAGATGGAAAGTGGCATAGGCGCAGACTTTGGCGCGGTAAAAATACATACCAATGATAACGCCGCACAAATGAACCAGCAGATCAACGCCAAAGCTTTTACCCACGGCAGCGATATCTACTTTAATCAGGGGCAATACAATCCCGAATCAAGCTCGGGCAAACACCTGCTGGCCCATGAATTAACCCATACGGTGCAACAGGGAGCGTCCCCGCAAACCCAGGCCTCTCCAGATAGCGGCAATATCAGCCGGGTCAGCGGGCAAAGTTCTTCACAAGCCAAGGTACAAAGAGGCTGGTTAGGCAGCGCCATAGGGGCAATATCCGACGCCGCCAGCTCCGCGGTAAACTGGGCCGCCGACCAGTTAAATTCCGCGCTTAACTGGGCCAAGGAAAAATTTGCCGGTTTTGTCCAGGCGATCCCCGGCTATAAATTATTATCCGTCATCCTCGGGCAAGACCCGGTTACCGGCAAAACCGTGGCCCGCAACGGCAGAAACTTTATCGAAGCCGGATTAAACATCATTCCCTTTGGCAGCAAGTTCCAGCAAAAGCTCGAAGCCACCGGCGCCATGGAAGAAGCCGCCACCTGGCTGGATCAGAAAATAGCCAAGCTCGACATCAGCCTGAGCTCTATTCTCAACGACATCAGTAACTTTTGGTCTTCCCGTTCGATATCCGATTTAACCAATGTTTCCGGGGTACTGAACCAGGCCGCCAACATTATCCGCCGACCCATCGCCAGTGTGATCTCCTTTGCCACCAGTATCGCCGCTAAGTTGCTGGAGATAGTGAAAAAATACATGCTGAGTTCCTTGGTGGGCTTTATTAAAGACCATACCCGGGGTTATCCGCTATTAACGGTGATCCTCGGCAAAGACCCGATCACCGACGAAGCGGTTGAGCGCAATGGCATGAACCTGATCCGCGGCTTTATGCTGTTATCGGCCTCAGGGGAAGAACAGCTGCGGCAAATGGAAGAAACCGGCTCGCTGCAAAAAGCCGCCGACTGGATCGACGGCGCCGTGGCCCGGCTCGATCTCAGCTGGCAAAACATCAAAAACATGTTCAGCAAAGCCTGGGATCTGGTGAGTATTTCCAGCCTGATGGATCCCATCGGCGCCTTTACCCAACTGGCGCAGATCTTTTTAGAGCCCGCCGGACGCATTCTCCGCTTTGTGGTGGAAGTCGGCATTAAGATACTTAGCCTGATCAAAGATGCCTTAATCGCCAGGTTAATTAAATTCGCCCGGAAAATTCCCGGTTATCCGCTGCTGACGGTGATTTTAGGTAAAGACCCCTTCTCCGGCGATCCGGTACCGCGCACCGCAGAAAATATCATCCACGGCTTCTTAAGCCTGCTGCCCGGCGGCGAAGAAAAATTCCAGACCATGAAAGAGTCCGGCGCCATCGACCGCGCCACCAGCTGGATAGAAGGCGCTATCGCCGAGCTGGGCTTCACCTGGAAATATATTACCGGCTTGTTTATGCAGGCCTGGAACAGTTTCAGCCTGTCAGACCTGGCCGCGCCGCTGGAAGCCTTTGGCCGCATCATGAACCTGTTTATCGACCCGCTTAAACGCCTGTTCAGCTTTATTATCAAAGTGCTGAAAAAGATCATCGAAATCATCCTGATGATCATGGGCTTCCCCACAGATCTGGTGATGAACATCATCACCCGGGCAATGCAGGCCTTTGCCGATATCAAACGCGATCCCATAGGTTTTATCCTCAACCTGCTTAAAGCCATCAAAAAAGGCTTCTCGCTGTTTTTCGACAATATCCTCAAGCACCTGTTCGCCGGGGTCACCAGCTGGTTATTCCAGCAGGTAAAAGACGCCGGCATCACGCCACCGAAAGACCTCAGCCTGGGGTCCATTTTCGGTTTTGTACTGGAAATCCTCGGCATTACCGCAGAAAAAATCTGGAAGAAACTTGCCGATAAAATCGGCCAGGAAAAAGTCAACCGCATCCGCGGCATGATCGACAAACTCACCGGCATCTGGACCTTTGTCAAAGACGTGATGACCCGGGGTCCGGTGGCTATCTGGGAATATGTCGTAGAAAAAATCAGCGGCTTGTGGAACATGGTACTTGAGAGCATACGCAACTGGATCATGGTGCAAATTATCACTAAGGTCACCGCCAAGCTGCTAAGCATGCTCGATCCCACAGGTATTATGGCGGTGATCAACTCCACCATAGCCCTGTATAAGGCAATACAATCTTTTATCGCCTACATCAAACAGATGCTGCAAATCGTCAATTCCTTTGTCATGGGGGTAGCGGAAATTGCCAAGGGCAATATCCTCAGCGCCGCCAAGTTCCTCGAAGGGGCACTCGCCAAAGCCGTGCCCATTGCCATAGGCTTCCTTGCCAACCAGGTAGGCCTGGGCGGCTTAGGCAAGCGCATCGGGGAAATGATCAAAAAAGTACAAGGCAAGGTGGATGACGCCCTGACCTGGCTGGTAGATAAAGCGGTATCGGCGGGCGGCGCCTTATTAAAAATGGGTAAAAGCGCCATCAGCGCGGTGAAGAACTGGTGGCAAACCCGCAAGGAATTCACCGACCCCGCAGGCAAAAAACACGCCCTGTATTACCCCAGCGCCCAGGGCGAGCTGACGGTAGCCAGTACGCCGACCCCGGTCAACCAGTTCCTCGATAAGCTGGTAATTGCCGATACCGACCCGAAAAAAGCAGAAAAACAAGGCCATAAAACCAAGGCGCTGGCGATCATGAAAATCATCAATGACCAGCGCGCCATTATCCAGAAAAAAGGCGGCAAAGACGCTGCCGCAGAAGCCAAGGTAACAGAGCAGCTAGCCCTGCTGCCGCCCCAGCTGACCCCGCTGATGGTAGGAGACAGCGGCGGACGTATTCCCTCTCCGCTGACCTTGGAAGCGCTAAAAGAAAAACCGGTGAAAATGCCGAGAACGCCGGATGAAGAAACCATAGATGTCAATGCCGCCACGCAAATTGTCGCCCTGGCGGCAGAAGCGGCTACCGACTCCCTGGCCATGAGTAAACAATTTAAGGCCATTCAAACCCGGTTCGCCCTGACCAAGGTCAGTTTCCACACCGAAGGCAAGATCACTAACGTCAGGATACAGGCATCGAAAAATAAAGATGTGCAGGTGAACCTGCCGGTAAAAGACAAAACCCCCGGCATCTCGTTAAAAAGCAATGTCGTCAACGTACCCGGCGCCGCGGCAGGCGATACCGTATCCACCGGCATGACCGCAGATCCGGTCGGTCCGGATAAAATAGGCAAAGGCAGCGAACCGCTTGGCAGCGCATTAAAAGTGGTGATGGGCAAACTGATCACCGCACCCGAGCAGAAAAATCCGTCAAAATATATCAAGGGTCATTTACTCAACCACCACATCGGCGGACCCGGCACCGGGCAGAACATGTACCCGATCACCGCCGAAGCCAACAAGAAACACAATACCTCTATCGAGGAAACCGTCAAAGGCTGGGTGGAAAAACAAAGTTACTGGGTCTACTACCAGGTGAATGTTGCCGGCATCAGTGAAAACATTGTTCACCCGACCCAAAAACACCCGGATAACTACATCAACTCAAAATTTGTCTGTAAGGCCTATATCCGCAATACCGACGGACAGGAGCATAACCCGGTCACCTCCACCGTAGACTCCATTTATGTCAAGGGCGATGCCTCCGCCAGTGCCAACGAACCCGCCTACCAGCTTGATGGCGGCATAAAAACTGCGATGGACACCTTAACTGCCGACGAAAGAAAGTCGAGTAATTTAAGCAGTAAGATCAATATTTCAGGGATAGGGCCAGAGGCGATTAAGATCCTGCTCAAGGCCTATGGCGATTATGCCAAAGGCGATTTGGTCAATGATTTAACCTCGGGACAAAAATCAACCTTAACCACGGTAAATGGCAAAGCCGATGATATTAAAGCCGCCATTGCTGCCATAGTTGCAGGTAGAGCACCGCCCCCGGCAGCGCCTGCGGCTCCAGCGGCACCTGCGGCTCCAGCGACACCTGCGACTGCTCCTGCAGCCCCGGCGACAACAGACACAACTGCACCTGAAACAACGACTGCGGAATAAACCAGAAGCACAGCTTTGACACGGTTCACAGTATTTAGAAAGCCCGGTTAGCACACTCCGGGCTTTTTATTGGAAAACAAACTCACTTTTTCAAGTAAGATATTATTAACTTGCCAAATGACCGGCAGTTAACCTATGGCAATTTACTCGCCGTCTTCAGCTAAGCAGTCAGTGACCTGGTCGGCACTAATATCCGGCTGCTGCTTGATATAATTGCTCGACATACAGGCGGTATAATAACTGAAATAACTGCGCAGCTGATCTACTGACGGCACTTGATTGGCCTTACTTCTCAAATGATAAAAGGACTTTTTACGGCAACTGTCTTTATAAGGCGTCAAACCGGCAACACAGGCTTGTTGGGACTGAAGATCCAGGCAGCCTCTAAACTTGGGGTCGGCACACATGGTTTGCTCGCCGTTAAGTACCAACTGATGCATCAGCAGCGCCTGACGCACGTCCGCATCTCTTTCTTCATCAGATTTATTCGGATCTATCAACAAATACGATCTGCTGGCAATCACACTGTCACGGTATAAAATATCAAGCTTCCAGCGCCCTTCCGCCAGTTCATAGTCTTCACCGAAATACCACCATGCATAATTGGTGTTGTTCTTAAACATGGTATCTGTCCATTTCGACTCGGAGAATTTATGGTTGTTTTTAGGGTTGGTCAGCTCAGGATGTGTCATACGTATAGTGACGGGAAACTGTACCTGATTACTTAACCGCCCAGCATCCTTGGGCACATCGACACTGTAGGTAAAACCGATATACTGACCCAGTTCTGGCTTCACCAGCAAGCCGGGGGTGACTTGCTGCCCACCCCCCTGCTTAACAATCAGTCCGGATTCAAGCACATTGACCCTGGGCGCCAGCAGCTGCTCTATGCCCTTATCTTCGGCGGTGCTGCCTGCTTCAGAGAGCGCATAAGGTGTGCCTTCTACCGACAAGGTAGTGATCTTATCATCTTCCGGTAACGTCAGCCGGTTCAAAGGATTATTAAAGGCAACAAGCTTAGACAGCTCAGGCGCATCCGTCAGATCAAGCGACACCAGCTGGTTGTTATTCAGCTCAAGTCGCTCAAGCGATGGCTTGTCACCCAGCTCAATCGTGCTCAGCTGGTTATAATCCCCTTTTAATGACATAAGCTCTGTTAAACCGCTGACATCCAGTTCGGTTAACTGGTTATTGCGCACGTTTAACCGGGTGATCTTTGGATTATTGCTAAAATCTATCGCTTCAAGCTGGTTCCCTCCAAGGAAAACCATGGTAAGCGCCGGATTGGCACTAAGATCGACCTTAGCCAAGGTCCCGATACTGAGGTTTAACATATTCAAATGCGGATTTTGCGACAAATCCACCGCCGTTAATTTATGCCTGCTTAAGCCTAAATCTTCCAGCTGCTTCAGCCCGGTAACGTCAATTTCACTTAGCGGGATCTTATAGGCATATAAACGCTCTAAGGCTTTATTTTCACTGACATCAAGGGATTCCAGCGGATTTTCACTGACATTGAGCATAGTCAGGCCGGTATTGCGGCTCAGATCAATCGCGGCAATTTTGTTTTTTCCCAGCACTAAACGGGTCAGCTTAGAATTATTTCGGGTGTCTATCGCCTTAAGCTGATTGTTATACAAATTTAACTGTTCAAGCGCAGGCATGTATTTTATTTCTTCAACCGAAACAATACTTTTATTGGCACATTCAAGCTCCTGTATTTCTGCCAACCTGCTCAGGTTGGCTTTTTTAACACAAGCGGCAAAATTGGCATCTTTAAAAGCCAACTCGTCCACGGTTTCAGGTGCTATCAAGGCACAACTACTCACTGTTGCCAGCAAACTCGTGACCAGGGCAAATTTTACTTTTCTATACGGCATGACGATTTCTCTATATGAAAAACAAGCATATTGCTTTAATTAACTGCATTTAAAATGCGATGGAAAAAGGTAGAAAGTTACGAAAGCATTCGTAAAAAAGCGAAGGATATCAGTAGCTCACCTTGAAGTAAACGATAAAGAACACATTATATTAACATTTTTTTAATCCCCCTCCCTAATGGTGATATTTTGTTCAATATTTAATGAAATTAATCACTTATATGATTTAAAACAAAAGCTGATTATTGAAGACTTGTTACGATTACTGGCATTTTGCTCCCCCCCATGAATTGCTTAACCCCGCGCTAACCCCAGATTAGATAAAATCGAAATTGCCGCATTGCGATCATTAAGCCTCAGCCTTGAAGGCATGTCACAACCCCCTGAAAAAGCAAATTTAACCGCCATTGCCAGCTGCCATATTCCTTTAGATAAAACTAGCCAGATCCTAAGGCAATAATTATTACCTTATCTCTCAATACATTAATTTATTTTACAGGCATTCAAAAAACAAAAGGTTGACATTCATCAACTAAAATCGATAACATCCCCTCAAATTAAGTTGACAAACATCAACTACATTTATGTTCTACCACGTGGGGTGAAGTAATGAAAATAACGAAGAAAGTTCTAATAGAGAGGCATCCAGAGGATGTATGGCAAACCGTTGCCGAGCAATTTGACCAGGCCCATAAATGGATGGGGATAGTAGAAAATTCATATAAGGTTCAAGGACAATCTGCTGTCGACGGTGCTCCTATGGCCGGTCGGGTATGTGAATTTACCAACGACCCCAACGGGCTTAAAGCTGAAGAAAAAATATTGAACTTCTCGGCAGAGCAAATGCATTTTGATTTTGATGTTGTGCCCGTTAACGCACCTAAGTTATTTCCCGTAAAAAGAAACGTTGTGACCATGTCGGTCAGGAAAACTTCAAATTCACAGAGTGAAGTTACCTGGCTCTCCCACATTGAATTATCGCTTTTCGGTTATGTTTTTTATCCCTTACTAAAACGGGGCCTTTCGAAAAGCTTTGCCGGAATTATGGAAGATCTAAAGCGCTATTTGGAAATCAAGGATATAACGAAACATGCCTAGTTGGCCTGTTCACCTAAATTACAGTAAAACCATTAAGTTACAGGATTATTGATATGTTACGCATTGCACAGTTGATTTCAATTTTATTCGTTGGCGTTTTTAGTGCCGCAGCTATCGCTGCTATTTTCTTTCCCGGCTCAGTAGGAGCAGCAAGCGGATTTAACCCGACATCCGATTATGGACTCACCAATATTCGTACATTAGGCGCCCCACTGTTAATGATGGCTGTGGTGACAGCTGTTGCCGCCTATTCACGAAAATGGCTGTTTTTATTGCCGGCAACAATGTATTTTCTGTTTAATGGATTGACACGTGTCATCTCATTATTCAACGAACAATATGATGATGTCATGTTGCGCGGCCTGTTTCTTACTTTTGGCCTGTTTATACTCGCGACCTGGGTTTTAAGGATGTTTCATCAAGCAGAAAAAAACACTGCCTGATAAGCCACTTTCCAGGCTGCGTTAACGTCAATACCGCTCTAGCGCAGCCAAAATCAGGCTTGTAAATTAAGGTTTTTCTTGGCAGGCGGGCATTTTATTATTAGCCCCGTATATTATTTAGCCGAGCTCTCTTTATTTAGCTCTCGTAAGTTATCCGAAAGGCGATCCGATACCCTAAAAAAGGCCTCTAAGTCCTTCGCCGGGATACCTGCGGTTAACTGCTCTGAAAATACCGCTTCAATTTTTTCGATGGTTTCAAAAAAGTCGTAACCCTTATTGGTTAACTTTAAAATTTTACTGCGTTTATCTGCAGGGTTCGGTTCACGCTTGACCAGCTCTACCTCGCAAAGCTCATCTATTAACCTTTTCACCTGGCTCTTATCCCGATTTAAAGTCCTGGCAATATCCAGCAATGTAGCGCCACCGGTACTCCAAATTCGCCTCATGGCCCGCAATTGCATAGGCGCAGGCTTGAATGCTAATTGGCCCAATTGAGGCGTGATCTGAGTCCCCAGATCGTAGCTCAGGCGAAAGGCAACTTCATGGACGGTACGCTTCTTTTTCATGAATAAACGTATTTCTTCTCTGTTTACAACATACTGGCGACTATAACATAAATCGATAGACAATGAGTGTCGTTAACAAATATCAATTTTTTTAAATCGTTTTAACTCAAGTCGCAGATCTTTTTAGCCGGGTCAAATCACTTCCCGAGGGTAAAAAATTCCCCGGTCTTTACCTCAAATCCTCCCGTTTTTAACGAATTTAGCGTTATTTTGATGGTTTATAACCTGATCTGCGATGGCATTCTACTTGCTGTATCAAGAGTTAACATCTGAAAAAGTGAAAGGCTATCCCTATGTCAAGAAATACAGGAAGACCTAGATCAAGCAGTGCGCCAACCATTATGACAAGAACGCAACACAGACCGACTACGTTTCTGACTGTTGATCCAACCGGAGTGAGAGCACCTTCAGCGTACGGTGTAGAAAACAGCACCAGTACCCGCGGCATGGTAAGTGAACGATCCCGGCAACAGCATGATGACGGACCGACCAATACGGGACGGATGCAAACCGTACACGCCTTTACCTCAAGCCCTCAAATGCAGGAAGCCGTTGCTTATAATGTAGATGATACAGTGGCGCGCACAGGAATGAATGTCAGTGCAGCATTACGTCTGGAAATCATGGACGGCTTGGCCAGCCCTCTGGCAACCAGTGGCGCACAACATCTGGAAACCTTCACAAATCAGCCGCACTCAATGGCCAACCCCCACATCAGCGGAGGAACAGTACATTTTGCCCAACCAACAAGTGCTCTGGGTGATTTTAATACTGTACGTGCCCGTACTGAGCACAACCGTCAGTCTGCCCACCAGCGGCCTACATTCAGAACAGGCGTAACCGCCCATCAAACACCCCAGTCGGTAAGCTTTAACCGCTCTGCGCTAACGGCACAACAACGATTTGCCCGGTCAATACTGCGTGGAGGTTAAAGATGATATCTAAAATGGATAATAAGTAGAAATAACTTCCCGCCAACTCGGCAAAAATATTATTCATATCAGCAGGAAAAGCGGCCTTGAACCGACTTAGGTTCGAAGCCCAAGACCGCTTGAAAAGTTTTCAATAAAACTGGCTGTTACAGCAAGTTTCTTTAAGGATCACAAAGATTAAAGTGGAATTATTTCTTCCGTTCGTTTGTTTTTCTGTATGATGGCAATGTTGTTAATGTCAACCATAAGTGTATCCCCTATCCCCTGATCATTTGATTTACCGTATTTATGATAAATACCAAACCCATACTTATGCGTTAAGTTTTCATCTTTAGATCTGACTTGGTAACTACTATTTGTTGAAATTAAAATACCATCGATAGAAACCGACATACCTGTTTCTTCATCTATAACAATTTCCATGAGGTGTTGACCGGATTCCGTTGAGCCATCTTCATTTTTTGTGGCTACAACCAGCTCTTTAAATGTAGCTGAAGATGAGGTGTCACATGACGCTTCCTCACTTATTTTCTCTGCAAGTGTTTCAGCTTCATGAACTTTCCACTGACATGACTTTTGCTCGTGGAGAACGACAAGTTCATTACCCCGTTTCTCAATTTTTAACTCACTTATGGGATTATTACCGTTGCTCCCGTCTGACATATCCAGCGTGACATGATCTTGAAACAAAATCCACCAGGGCCTGGATATCGCATTCCAGTCGTAATCTTGAATCTCAAATTCAAAACTAATTTTTATTTCTCGGGGATCATTGATTTCATCGATATACTTAAAAACATCTGCCCTGTTACATAAGGCATTGCTATTTAACCCGGGACAGCCAAGGTTTGTACGCGCTTTGGCAGAAAAACTTCTTGCATCATCGAACATTACCGTCCCACCATAGGAGTTGTTGAGCGTACCGTCAGGTCTTACATATGAATTTACGACGAGTTTACCTAAGCCCACCATAATGCTCTTCGTTGATGAATAATCGCTACAAATATCATGAGCAACGCAAGCTTGTACTTTATAACTATACGAATCAGATTCCCCGCCAAAATTTCTTCTTTCAACAGAAGTCAACGGACCTTGATAAATGACACCATTTGTCTCCCCTGTTAATTTATAATACTCGGTGTTGCCGGACCGGTTTATCCAACTGATGCGATAGATGCCGTCCTCATCTTTTTCCGGGACTTCTATCAAGGGGGCCATGGGTTTATCCGGTACGGGGACAGTCACTGTTATCGTGGCTGTATCCGTTTTTCCTCTGCCATCAGTCATGGTATAACTGAAACTATCGCCTCCCGTAAACCCGACATCAGGAGTGTAACAAGCTAAGCCATTATATTTTCTGACACTTCCATTTGGCGCAGACCATACACTTGAAATGGTTAAGGAATCATCGTCAGGATCAGTATCGTTACTCAGAACATCTATACAAGTTTCCACTCCATAAGAAGCAACAGCAGTGTCTGAATTTGCCTTGGGCCAGCTGTTTGCAGCCACTGAAACACTTACCGTAGCCGACGCTGTTTTTCCTTTGCCATCACTTATTGTGTAGTTAAAGTTATCACTGCCAGAAAAATTTAAGTTCGGCGTATAACATGCGTAAAGACCACTTTTAGAAGTTTTGCCATTTGATGCGCTCCACACATTAGAGATTGTCAAAGTATCATTGTCCGGATCCCAATCATTGCTAACCACATTGACGCAACGTTCACCGTTATTCTCTTCTGCCGACAATAAATCACCAACAGCCCTTGGTGAACTGTTAGCTGGCGGCGGAATATCAACAACAACTTTTAACTTGGCTGAATAGGCACCGCAGCTGGTTGACCACTGATTGGCGCAAGCTTTTACCTTGTAGTAATAGGTACCGTTTGCTTTACTTCGGCTGATACTGGTGCTTGAGCCATTAGATAATGTGCCGCTGCTTTCACCTTGTAATACATATCTTGTTGCTCCAGCAACAGAAGACCAAGATACGGTATAATTTCCCGTAGTGCTCAGAGATGGTCCGCTTAATGATGGAACCGATGGCACACTCGCTTGTGCATAAGAAGATGTAATGAGGAGGCATCCTGCAAAAGTTTTCCCTAATACTTTTATTTCCATAAACTACTACCTTTTAGTTTTAAAAATCGACAACACCATAGCAAAACCTTTAATTTGCGCAAGAAAAATCAAGCATTATTAAACAGATATGGCCACATCACTGAATCTGACGGATTCAGTGATTTTTGACTAAAAAACAAAAAGGCAGTATACAAATTGGGCTATGAAGCGATAAGTCCCCCTTAAATGCCATTAGAAAATATATTTTCCTCTGGCATGTGAACTTGTTATAAACAATGAAGCAGTTAACTCAGTCACTAAAATCAATCAACAGACACCGAAATTCTAGTCCCCTTACCGCTGACAACCTTTAACAGCCACCCCTGATGCTCACACAAGCGCTTAACAATAGACAAGCCAAAACCATAACCGGTACTTTGACTGCCTTTAACATTGGGCTCCAATACACTTGCAGAAATCCCCTGCTCTATGCCGGGTCCGGTATCTGCTATGGTTAACTGCCCGTCAATCACGCTGACGCTGACCTCCCCTGAGTCGGTGTATTGAAAGGCATTACTGAGCAAGTTATCCAGCAACACCTTTAACATGCCCTGCTGTGCAAAAACCTGGGTATTGCAGCTGTCATCAAGATGTACGTCAACCGGCTTACCCTCAAGCAAATGGCTGTGATCTATAATCGATTGTTCAATCATAGGCAGTAATGCCAGCGACTCTTTTGCTACCGCTGTTTGCTCTTCCCGCGCCAGCGCCAGCAAAGTGGTTACCGTTTGCTCCATTTGCATGCTGGCTTCATTAATGCGGTTAAAAATACTGTTAACCCCCTCTGCCGATGCGCGACTGCCCTTATGACCCACCTGGTAGACTTCAAGGGCATTTTTGATAATAGCCACCGGCGTTCTTAATTCATGGCTGACATCCCGGGTAAAGCACTTCTCTCGCTCCAATGCCTGATTGATGCGCCCCATGGTATGTTCCAGGGTACGGGCTAAAATGCCTATTTCATTGTTCGGAAACTGATGGGCGAAGATCTCGGGAATATTTTCAGGGGCGACACCGTCAACCAAGTCTGCCAGTTGTTTTAACGGCTTTGCCGTTTTTCGTCCTAACATCCAGGCTATCATGCAAGCAACAAGCATCAGGAACCCGCCGCTGATGAACAGCAACATCAATACCCCGTCGCGACTGGGGCGCACCAATAACATTTCGCTCACTTGTGCAACCAGGTAAACATTTTGCTGTTCGGGTAGGTTCAACAGGTGATAATGCCGCCCTTGAGTGCCGTAGAATTCTTTTTGGCGAGGCTTGTCAATAAATTGCTGCCGCATATCATCAGGCAAACTCTCTTTAGAAAAATAGAGGGCCATATGTGCATTTCCCGGCGCCGGCCATTGCTGCGTTTTATGATACACTCCGGTTAAATAGTCAGCCTCCTGCTGTAGTTCCCGTTCAATAAAATCGTCTTCTAAGCTGTACAACAGCGCAAAGCAAAGCAGGCCATAAATAGCCGACATCACCAGGGTAAAAATACAAAACTGGGCAACAATACGCCGACCTACACTATGAAACTTTACCGGCTTAGTTTTAGGGATAGTGTTACTGTTAGCTGGCATTTTTATCTTCTCTTACATCCAAAGCAAAACCAACACCGTGCACCGTTTTTAACACCGGATAATCAAAGGGTTTATCCAAGACACAACGCAGTTGATAGATATGGGAGCGCATGGCATCTGATTCTGTCGGGGCATCCCCCCATAATTTTTGCGATAATAAAGAGCGGCTGACCACCTGCGGGTAGGCTTCGGCCAATACCGTTAAAATACGATAGCCCATGGCATGCAAATCCAGCACTTTTCCGTTACGCGTTACCTGTTGCCTTTTGCGGTCAAGGCTTACCGGGCCTATGGTCAGGGTATTTTCACTTTGCAATAAATGACGGCGGGCCAAGGCCAGGCACCTTACTTCAAGTTCTTGCAATGAGAAGGGTTTGGTTAAGTAATCATCAGCCCCTACGGTGAAGCCGGAGACTTTATCTTCAATGCTGTCCCTTGCGGTCAGCATTAAAATGGGCAGATGGCGGCTGGATTTTTCACGCAATTGCTGACACACCTCAAGACCGTCCATCACAGGTAAATTTAAGTCGAGAATGATCAGGTCATAGGGGTTTTCCAGGGCAAGTTCCAGCCCTTGCTGACCCTGAGCGGCAAAGTCAAAGACATGCCCTTTTGCTTCCATATATTCTGAAATGTTGCGGGCAATATTAACTTGGTCTTCAACCAATAATACATAAAGTGATGTTTGATTTGTCATAGCTGTTACCAGGGAATCCGGACCTCAATTGCTTAACCAAAGCCCTTTCATTTTCTTTTTGTTTTATTTTTTATACGTAAACCGTAAAACCTTATAAGGTTTTTAACATGTCTAATGCCGGTTTGTAATCAGGTTTTGTTGCCAGTAACTGATTTAAGGTGCTTTTGGCAGCAGCTTTACGGCCCAGCTTATGTTGCGTTTTTGCGATTTGCATGTCCAGCATGGGATTGTTAATCGCTTTTTGCGCTACTGTCATCAGGCTAAGGGCATTTTCAAAATGCTGATCTGTTTCAGCTGTTTTCAAGTAATAAAAGCCATAGGTACCGACCAGGGCAAGATGATAATCGTCTTGATTGTCTGCCAGATGTTTTATCACAACCTCAGCATTTGCCTGATCTGATGCCAAGAACCTAGCCACCTGCTCCAGGGTTTTATCTTCAATATCCTGCTCTTGTGCAACCGGGGTTACTCCCAGACTTTTTACTAAGGCTGTTGCTACCGCTACGGTCGAACTCGGGTTCTGTCCCGTGATCAACCTGCCGTCTACCGCGACATGGCTTAACATGATGTCGCTCGATTGAAACTGAGCGCCGCGCTCGGCTAATTTGTCTTCCAGCATAAAGTCAAATTTACTCAGCCACTTTTTACCAAACAGTTTTTCTTCTTTATTGGTAAAGCTGTTGACCTTTTTATTGGCCACCAGGTAACTGCCGTCACTAAGTTTTACGTCAACCAAAGCCGCAGGTCCGTGACATACGGCAGCAACGGTACCCTGCTGTTGATAGATATCACCAATAAGGGCTTGAAGCGCTTTATCTTTTGGCAAGTCAAACATTGCCCCTTTGCCGCCGACAATAAAAACAGCGTCATAAGCTGTAGCATCAAGTTGTGCGCTTGCCAATGTGTTGCCCAGCTTGGCCATTATCGCCTTATCGGCTAATACCTTGGCATTGTATGACTTTTCAGGGTCGTATTCATCCGCTTCCACTTTACCGCCGCGCGGGCTGGCAACATCAACGGTGATGCCGTTGGCTCTAAAAACGGCATAGGCTTTGGCAAACTCTTCAAATTCATAGCCGGGCGCCTTTTTCCCTTGCTCCTGGCCATAACCGCTGACCACCATGACGACTTTTTTCTTCACTGCCGCACTTGCCTGCGCCGAGACAACCATGACTAAGGTAAATAATAAAGCCAATAAGGTCATCATATGCTCTTGTTGATATTTCATCTTTTTTAAATAATTCATCTTCACTCCTCCTAAGAACTGGCTACAGCATGACAAACCCGGCGTGAAACAAATGTGAAATCGGTTTTATTTGTCAGCCTTTTTTCAAGAAAAATTCCCCAAAACATTTGCCATGCGATAGCCGCAAACCTTAGCCCTCGGCCATTAACTGCCTGACAGAGCTTTGCAGGTTCCTCCTGCTGGCATATACCCCAAGTGCCGCCACCAGTAATAAAATGGCCGACAAGGCAGCCAGCAGCCAGATAAAATTAGGCTGGTAAGTTAAAGAAAATTGCGATTGATAAATCAACAAGCCCGCAATATAAGTGCCGGCAATCGCACCTGTTGCGGTGATCAGTGCCGTTACCAGCCATTCGATAATATTCAAGTGCAAACAGGTCGTTTTCGAAAATCCAAAGCTCATGATAATACTGTTCTTTTTCTTTTCTTTGCCTTCAAGGGCACTGATAGAGGCCAAAATAACCACCGTGGCAAGTAAGACGATCATCAGGGAAAAGCCGCTGATCACTTTAGTGATCATCGCTAAAATGACGTCAAAACGTTCGGTCAGTTCTTTTAACGACACCATACGCAGTGTTGGAAATTTTTGCCAAAGGGCCGGCAATAATGACCATTGCTGTGCTTCAAGCTCTAAACTCGCCATGCTGTAACGGGGCGCTTGAATATGTGCCACGCCAGCTTGCGGCATTTGTACCCAAAAGGTAATCGAGCCGGCACCGGGTTTAAAAACATGGCTGGCGCTGATGTTAAAGGTAAAACTTTGCTGGCCGATGAAAAATGTTAATTTGTCACCTATATCCAAGCCCAAATCTGTCATCACTTCCTGCTCAACAGAAACTTGCTGCCAGTGCTGGCTGTTATCCTGTTGTTGCCCCTGCTTGTTCCCCTCTTTTTGCCGCTGTTTATCCCCCTCTTTTTGCCGCTGTTTATCCCCCTCTTTTTGCCAATAGCGGCCTTCAACCACTTCATTATTTTGTGGCAGCGTCTCGTTCCAGTGCAAACGTATCGGCCGATTAAAGGTTGCCAGGCTGTCACTGGGTTTTTGGCTAAATTCAGCAAGGCTCTGGCCGTTAACCTCAAGCAGTTTGGCGTACATATAAGGTTTGGCCTGACGGATCTTTACCCCCTGCTCCGCTGCCCAGTGCTCAATATAATCAAGCTGCTGCTCGCTTGCCTGCGACACCATCACATTGCCATCATGCTGTCTTTGATATTTGGTCATGGTAGCGCCGAGATCTTTAAGCAACATCAGGGTGAACAAGAGTAGAAAAGCACATAACCCCACCCCTAGTATTTGTGTACTTTTACTGATCAGCCGCTGTTTCATCATAAACAGGGTAAAAGGGATCAAGCCGGAAAAACGCTTGGTAGATTTTTCCCCAAGGGTTAACGCCCCCCAACTCATGAATATCATTAAAAGAATAGTGAGTGCGATGGCAGTGACTAACATCAAGGTTAACAGGCCATTATCTGAATAGGTGGTCACCACAGCTACCAACACCAGGATACTGCTCACTTTGCTCACCCAATGACTCACCCCCTTGTTATTGCCGGTAAACAAGCGGGCAACAGAGCTGGTGCGCAGAGAAACCCAAACCGGCGCATGAAAGACGGCAAAAACAAAGATCACAAAACCAATGGACTTTAGCGCCGGCCACAAATGCCACTGCCAGCTTAAATCGATAAAGGTTTCACTTAACCAGTGAATAATGAAATAGTGAAAGGCGGTAGAGAACAGTAAAACCGCAGGTAACAGACACACTATCCCCATCAGCCATTTAAAAAATGATACCTGGATACCGGTCGCCTTGGTAACGCCAAGGCTCATACATACCGCTGAAAAATATTGATCTTTTTTCATATGCACTTGCGCCAGCTGGTCAATGGCAATAGCCGCCATAAAAAACAAGATGATGGATGCCAGCCCGAGGAAGTTTTCTGTTCGCTGCCAGAACAGTGCCAGCGGATGCGCCCCTTGTTTATGGTGCATTTGCGCAGCCGGTATAGCTTGCTGCTGCCATTTGATCAAACTATTGATTTGCCCGGTACTGGCGCCAATAAGATAGCGATAGTGAATAAGATCAGCTGAAAAGCCTAGTGTCTCCATATCCCGGACATGGATCATGGCGCGCATATCAACATTATGCCCTTCCATCAATCTGTCGGGTTCATGATGTAATACTCGTGAAACCTCAAAACGTTGTTCAGCTACCTGAATAACATCGCCAATATTGAGGGATAAACTGGCAAATAACCTGGCATCCGCCCAGATTTCGCCCGGTTTGGGACCTGAAGCTGTGGCCTGGCCATGAGCCTGCGCCGTATTAGCCAAGCCTTTACCCGGCTCAGCACCCGCAAACAGACTTTGAGAAGTTAACAGCTGTCCCTGCAACGGATATTGTTCATCTACCGCTTTTAAGGTGACTTGTTGCCATTGCCCTTTGTGGGTCAAAGTCGTTTTAATTTGTTGGGTAACCACTATATCATCGGTTAATTCAGACACAGCAGCTTGCTGTTTTGCCGTTAACGGCTGTTGCTGACTGATCACCGCATCAGCGCCCAGCAAGCCCTGTAAATTATTGTTCAGGTAGTGCTGTATACTTTCGCTTGATTGACCTAAGGTAACAATAAATAGCAAGAGTACACCCTGGGTCCAGCGCAATAACCGTTGATGGCTATGTTGATATTCTTGTTTAAAAAAGTGCCAGGCAAGTTTCATATTGCTTATATAAAGATGAAGTAAAGGCTGGTTAGATTGCTTAGTTAACTGATGTCCTAACATGACACCGCCTTAAGCACATCGTTTACCTGCGCTTTGATTTTCCCACCCGATAATGAAAATATATGCTCAGCACGATTCGCCAGCTCCTCGCTATGGGTAACCACGACCAAACCGGCATTATTTTCCCGGCAGCAGCTAAACAGGATATCGGCAATTTCGGTGGCACTTTGTTGGTCTAAATTGCCCGTGGGTTCATCGGCAAAAATAAAGCGGGGTTCAAAAACCAGTGCCCGTGCTATCGCTACCCTTTGCTGTTCACCGCCGCTGAGTTCACTTGGTTTGTGGTTAATCCTATGTGTCAGCCCCACTTTGTTCAGCCAAAGCCTGGCTTTATCTTCTGCCTCTTTATCACCTCTTAGCTTAAGCGGCAGTGCAACATTATTCACTGCCGTTAATTCCGGCAACAAGTGAAACTGCTGAAAGATAAAGCCGATATCTGGCCTTAAAAAATCCAGGCTTTTCCTTTGCTCCCCTTTAACATAAACACCTTGCCCGCTGGTGGGACTTTCCAACCCCGACATTAACATCAGTAAACTCGACTTACCGGCCCCCGAAGGCCCGGTGATCGCATAAGATTGCCCCTGGCAAATGGATAAATTAAGCTCCTGGAATAAGGTGACTTTTGACTCGTTTACGTGAAACGATTGACTGACATTTTTTAATTCAATATAGCTGGACATGGCTCAGACCTGTTATTAACTATGATAAGCCCAGCTTAAAGAGGCGAATGTGAAATGAGTGTGAAACGAAAATGAAGTGGATAAAATAAAGTATAAAACTCAGGCCGAGTCCCCTAACGCCAGAAGCTGTAAAGCTGATTTACGCTTATGATTTTTCGGTATTTCTTACATCGCTTGTTAGATTTTTACGGTATCGATAAGTTTGCTGTGCTACCTTAAAGGGCACCATAAAATTTGCGGCGGCCGCTTTCCCCATAACATACGCGGTTAGCTTGACAACAAAATAAAAGGAACTGCACAGTGGAAAGTAAACTGCCTCACCTTGGCACCAGCATCTTTACCCATATGACAGGATTGGCAAATCAGCATAACGCCCTTAACTTATCCCAGGGCTTTCCCGAATTTGATGCCCCCGCCCTGTTAAAACAGCGCCTGGCCCATTATAGCGAGCAGGGATTTAATCAGTACTCTCCCTCCAGCGGCATTGCCCCACTGCAAAAACAAATTGCAGCCCTGGTAAAACGTAAATATGAGCTGGATATCGAAGCAGCCGATACCGTCACCGTGACCTCGGGGGCAACAGAAGCCTTATTTGTCGCCATTCAGGCCATCACCCGCCCCGGCGATGAAATCATCATCTTTGATCCCGCTTATGACTCCTATGAACCGGCAATAGAACTGGCCGGTGGCCGCGCGGTACATATTGCCCTGCAGGCGCCGGATTATGCCGTCAACTGGCAGCAAGTCGCAGAAGCCATCAACGATAAAACCCGGGCGATTATCATCAACAGTCCCCATAATCCCAGTGCTAAAACGCTAAAAGCAAGTGACTTTAAAGCATTAAAAACCCTGCTGATCAGACATGACCTCTTGCTGATCAGCGATGAAGTATACGAACACATCGCCTTTGATGAGACTCCCCATATCAGCGTATTAAACGATGCCGAACTCTTTGCCCGTGCTTTTGTCATCTCCAGCTTCGGTAAAACCTTCCATTGCACCGGCTGGAAAATGGGTTATTGCATCGCCCCGAAACTGCTTAGCGCTGAATTTAGGAAGATTCATCAGTATGTCACCTTCTCCAGCTTTACCCCGGCACAACTGGCACTGGCGGATATGTTAGCGGAGCAAGGAGAACATGTTGATGAATTATCCCCCTTTTATCAACAAAAGCGTGATGTGTTAGTCAACGCCCTGCAAGACAGCCGCTTCACCATTTTACCCAGTGAAGGTACTTACTTTTTACTGCTGGATTATTCCAGGGTTTCTCAGCTGGACGATATGGCGTTTTGCGAATACCTGGTCAAGGAAGTGGGCGTAGCGGCTATACCGCTAAGTGTATTTTATCAAAACGCACCTAACGATAAAGTGATCCGTTTATGCTTTGCCAAAGAAGATAAAACACTAGTTGAAGCAGCCAAAAAACTGCGATCCCTGTAATTTTTTAGCTGCTCAGTGGCCTAGTTAATCATATTTGTCTTTTTCTCCCTTTCTACTACACTCATTACGTTAAAAAAACGGATAAGCGAATGCAAAAGAATTGCTTCTATTAAGTTAACTCCTCTTGCCTTGGTACCAAACTATCTTCTGGTTAGTTTGGTTCAAATATATCAAGCACAATTTCCTCAGGAGAAAGACAATGACAAGAACATTTACAGTTATCTTAGATGCAACAAAAGTCGGTATAAATAAACCCACGTCAGTGATATGGTCACCTTGGCAGCCTAATATTGGTGAGAATAATCATGAATTGGCTAGAGGCGATAAAGTTAATATAACTGTTAATTTTGGTACATACGATGGCCCATCACTCTCTACCTATTTTGGCCTGGCTGTTGGGGCTCAGGCATATACGAAAGGTGAAACTGATCCAACAAGCTCGATTGAAAAGAACTTGAAAACTAACGGTCCTAAATACCCGAAAGGTTATGTATACGGGATTTCTTTGTTAGACTCAACGCCCAACACCAATGATATATTTATCAATGCTAAGTTTAGCACTGAGTTACTCTCGCGAAATAACCAAAAAGCAGAAGAAAGAGCCTATTACTTAACAATGGAATATCAGCCCCAAAGTTCTGCAAAACCAATACTGGATAAAAATACTGGCAGATTAGCGATAGCCTACTCTTTTGGGGATCCACATGTTGAAAAAACAAGATTAGTGGTGAAATAGTCCCCTGAAAATGTCATTGATTAATAATTAAGGAAGAGGATTGAGGGGAGTCGGCAACAAAGCTCTCCTCTTTTATATGAAAAGAATGATAAGGCTCACTCTCAATATATGGACTAATATCAAACCCCAACTCAGTGGCCCTGGTAAGCGATTCAAATGCCGATTTCTTGTCATTATCTGACCAATACATTTCTGCCAAAGTGGCGTGCAGAAGCCCGTTATTAGGAACCTGACGAATACCCTGCAACAGCAAATCTATAGCACTTTTTATATCACCCAGCGCCTGAAATTCATAACTTATTTCATTATAGGCCAGCTCTTCTTTGGCATTAATGTCAATGGCACGTTGAAAAAGTGTAATGGCCTCTTTATGACGTCCTACCTTTGATAAGGCCTTAGCCCATAAATAAGCGGCTTCCCACATTTGGGGTTCTATCGACAAAGCCTTTTGACATTTTTTCATCGCCTCCTGATATTTTCCATTTCTATATAGCATTGTCGCCCAATTTGTCCATGCCAGGTATTGATCGGGGTTAAATTCCACCGAGGCTTTGAATTTGGCAATTGCACCTTGTGGGTCTTCTTGCTCAGCCAATATTTTTCCCCAGATCAAATAGGCCGAATCCGCTGAACTGCTGTTATCCTTGACCATCTGTTTAATGATCTTCAGACTTTTACCTGTCTGTTTTTCAGCCCAGAAATGACTGGCCAGTACAAAAGGATCGATCACGCTCAGCAGCTCCTGAGCAGCAGTTCTCATTAATGCTTCGTAGGCTTCATAACTGTCTTTAAAATCATTGATATTTTTAACAATCATAATGGTATCATTGCCGCTGACCGCTAATCTAAGCAATAGTCTGTCCTGTTGATAAACCAAAGATCCAGAGATAGATTTATCACTGATCCCCAAACCATGGCGGATCAATGATTTAACAGTATTAAATGAAACACCAAACAGCACGATATCTTTATCTATTGTGTTGTCGGCGTCGCTCTGAATATGAAGCCCCCTGACACTCCAGCCGCTTTTTTGCAGGGCTGAAATATTATCACTTAAGTTCCAAACAACAACATTACCATTGATACCTGAATCACTAAACACTAGAGGTACTTCGAAAGGTACAATTGTATAATTTTCTTGAAAAATGCCTTTGGCACTGGATATCAGCACTAATAAAGCGGCCATCACGGCCAGCAATTTGGCGGCATATTGCCAGGTGTACTTTATTTTTTCCCAAAGCCATTGATAATTATCACAAGAAGGTAAATGCAGACATTTTTTTAAGGTATCCTGCATAGCAAAAATAAAGGCCGATGTTTTTGAAACTTGTACAGCATTACCTTGCTTTTCTTCCATCTTCTTTTTTTTTGCTCTGTACGTTTTGAAATTTAGTCTCTGCCTATTATGTCTTCTAATCATTGTGATTACTCCTGTCTATGTCGATGACTTTGAACTCTCGGTCCCCCTGCTCTCACTTAGCGCTATCTCCCAAATTTGATGCCCTCCGGGTGATAAAATAATTATCTTTGATCCTGCTTATGACTCTTATTAACCACCATAGAACTGATCGGTGACCACGCAATACACACTGCCTTGCAAACGCATGATCATGCTATTTGTGTGGTTAGTACTGTTGCCGGTAAACATGCTGCTTTCGTCTAATTTTCCTTGGCTCTTAGTCTGCACTTTCCAACTTCACTGCGCCCAGATGACTGAGCCTTATCCTCTTTGCCGCTAAGGGATTCTTCACCTAAATAGAGAGATGGCTTTTCTTGCTCGGTATAAAACCTCAATAAATCCAGCTTTAAACACTCACTGAGCTTGGGCGCCACCACCCAGTCAGTGTAGGACATTAAAGAGCCGATCGACTCCAATAGGCCACAGGCATGGTTCAGGGCATAAACGTTTTGTGCTAAATGAGGGGGGATTTCCCGTATCAGGGCATCTGCACTCGCCTGGGTAGCACAGGCGACAAGTTTGACCCCGGCGGAGGTCTTGTTCTTTCCGGGTAAAATAATAATATGGCGGTTAAGGCTGTGAAATGGAATATAGCCACATCCGAGTCAATCCTGTTTGTTCTCAATCCGCGAGTCAAATAAACAACTGTTTGGTATTAGCGCGGTCAATTAAAATTAGCCACTCTCTAAGGGAAAATCAAATATACTTATCTCATTCCACCAGATGCGCGCTTAGCTGTTATTAACGACTATAACCTTCTTTTATAAGCCACAAAAGCTTTAATACTGTTCAAAGTCTCCCTCCGAGTAGATGATTAATTCAGCTAATCATTATTCAACTATTACTGAGGACAAAGATTACTGATATGAACATTTCACATACAAATGACAATGAACAAAACGATGACAACGAATGCGAATATACCAAGGCGTTTTTGAAGAAAACCTCAGGGAACCTTTCGGTTAAAAACAGTGATGCAGCAATTAGTAAGGTATTTGAATTATTGGCTGACGCAACCCCAAATTACGTTTTAGGCTATAACTAACCACCAGACAGATACTGGTGGTTAGTTAAGGTATTGTGATGATTAAATAAGCCAAATCCGGCAAGTTTGTTAATGGACAAACTTGCCGGCAAGTTTATCGGTATATACCCCCTGCTTTATCACCAACTGACCGTTAACCAGCACATACTCAACTCCTGAAGAATATTTATTCCAATGGGAGAAATCGGCATTGGCTGCCAGGTTTTCACCATCAAAAACAATAATATCGGCCTGATAGCCTGTCGCCAGTATCCCCCGGTCTTGCAGGCCGAGTATTTTCGCGGTTTGCCCCGAACTTTTCTTAATAAACTCCCCCAAGGTTAACAAGCCCTTTTTCACCACGTATTCCTGATATTTTTTCGGGAAACTGGCGTATTTGCGCGGATGACCGTTAGTGCCGTCCGACGAAGTCACCACCCAGGGCTGTACCATAAAGTTTTCAACATCTTCAGGCGACATATTAAATGAGGCAACCCTTACATCTCCCTCTTGTACCAGGGCTATTGCGGCAGTTACCGAATCAACCGCGCGCATTTTAGCCACCTGTTCCAGGGTTAAACCGACCAGGGCGCTATCTTTAAAGGCGGTGATCAGCAATGAACCGGGACCGCCGCGGCGACGGATATTTTCGGTAATTTCACTACGCAGCTTCCCCGCCAGTTCGGGATTATTTAAACGCTTAAAAAAGGCCTGCTTTGAATCCGCCATCACCCATTTCGGCATGACCGCACTGTGCAGTAAGGTACCCGAGGCCAGCCAGGGATATTGATCGGCAGAAATACTGACACCGCTTGCCTGCGCCTGCTCTATTTTCTTAATCGCATCAGTGCTTTGCCCCCAAACATCTACGCCGAGCGCCTTAATATGGGCAAGATGCAAATGAATGTCGGCGTTTTGGGCAATATGTATCGCCTCATCCAGGGCAGCGGAAAAACCGATATTAAAGGTGCTTTCATCCCGTAAATGGGTATCGTAAATACCCTTATATTGGCTGGCGATTTTCGCCAGGGTTATTACTTCTTCGGTATTAGCAAAACTACCCGGCACATAATATAGCCCGGTGGAAAAGCCTAATGCCCCCGCCTGCATCGCCTGGTGAAGTAGTGCCGACATTTGCTCCAGCTCCTGGTCTGTGGCAAAACGCGGCGCCCGCCCCATCACCTGCTCGCGCACGCTGCCATGACCGACCAAAAGCGCCACATTAGTACCGATACCGTTTGCTTCCAAGACCTTTGCCATTTTGGCAATATCCACAGGGCCTGCGCCATCGTTACCGTTAACCACTGTGGTCACCCCCTGGGTAAGATAATTGAGATTATGGTTTTTATCCCGGCTGGATAACTCCTCCAAAGTATGGGTATGGGGGTCGATAAAACCCGGGCTAACAATTTTTCCCCGGGCATTGATAACCTGAGCGGCGGTGATTTTTTTACTGCCACTTGGGTAGAGGCCGCAGATTTTTTCACCGCAAACGGCAATATCCAGCATTTGTTCATAGGTGCCGGTACCTGTGTATACCCGGCCTCCGGTGATCAAGATATCTGCGCTTGCAACTGGCGGTGAAAGGTTTGCCTGCTTGTTTTCTCCATTATCAGTGGCTTTATAAGAAAAGGAACAGCCTGCCAGCAATAAAACCAATGAAGTGGCAGCCAGAGAGGTTAACTTCATACTATTCACCACCTGATTCATCCTGCCCTTGCGTTGCCAGCATAGTGGTCATTAAAGTATTCGCGGCTTCAACCGCCAGCTTGTCGATAAAATCTCTGTCGGTTTCGTCCCCCATTTCATAGGTAATGGCATGCACCTTAAACGTATCGGCAATGTATTGTTTAAACACCCCTCTGTCGGGATTATTGCCCGGCTTTTGCACCACTTGAAAATCAGGGTATGCTCCGGAAATAGCCTGCTGCAGGGCATTTAACCAGTGGTTTACCAATTGCGGATTTTCCAGGCCATAATCATGGGGCATGCTGTAAAAAATATCTTTACGGGTGGAATGAAAGTCCACCGCCATGGCAATTTTTTGTTTACCGGCAACCAGCGCGGTCAAGTAATCATTCACCGCGGAAGATTCAGGCTGCTGAAACTTTTTCCAGTCCCGGTTTAAATCAACACCGTTGACATTATGGCGCCAGTTGCCAAGAAAAACGCCGTCCGGGTTCAGGTTCGGCACCACCAAAATATTAAAACGCTCCCTGAAACTTAATGCCAGCGGACTAACGCCAAGCAAAGTTTCGGTAAACGGGAACATGGCCAGCGCACCGGTCAGTTCCGGCGGATGCTGCCGGCCTAAGATCACCAACCATTCTTTACCCTCGCCCCTGGCACTTAAGCCATAAATGGGACGTTCCTGCACCGAGTGGCCGATAACTTCTTGCTCGACAATTTGATGAGCGGCCAGATTTTTTCCCCACTGGTAATAATCAACATTAGAGATGATCTCCTGCCCCGAAATCCAGATCGCTTGGCTGCTGGCAGCCAGACTCATCCGCATTTTTGAGTTATTCACCGTAAAGGGCTGTTTTTGCCAGTGTTTGCCGTCACGACTGATCTTAGGCTGATATCTGTGTTTGCCATTATTCACCTGCATCACAATATTCACGGTTTGCGGCTGCTTGGCGGTCACTTTAAAGCTATACCAGGGACTGTCGTTAATGGGGGTATTTTCAGGATTAAAGGTTAACAAAAAGGTATCCTGGCTCACTTGCTGGCACTGGGCCAGGCGGCCGCCGGAAAAGTCGGTAGCAAACTCTACATTGCTGAATTTGCAGGCATAACCATAAGCGCTGATAAGCATCAGCAGGCAGAAATTGAAAAGTCGAAACATTAAGCACCTGTTCTTTTTAAAAATAAAAGGCTTGTTAAAAAAGACCCGCAGTTGCGGGTCAGTTTAGCTGTTAGCTGGCAAATCATCAGCGATAGTTAAAACTTCTTGTTCACATTCATGTAAAAATAACGACCCAGGCTCGAATGCACGCTGGAGTTATAGCCAAAGGTTTCATCGGCAATCGGCGGCTCTTTATCGCCGATATTTTTAATGCCAAAGGTCACTTTGGTGTTATCCAAAACCTCTTTGGGCAAACGGTAATGCACATAGGCATCCACTTTAGAAAAACTTTTCACCTGATATTTAAAGTCTTCTTCCCCTATGCTGTAGTCCAGGCTTGTATCTTCAAAACCGCCGACATAACGGTATTTCAAACCGGCTCCCCAGGCGCCGTTTTTCCAGTCGATTGACGAGGTCACCCGCCACTCGGGGCGGCCGTCCTGCTCTACCAGGTCGCCGCTACCGGTAATGGTGACTTCTTCTCCCTGGTATTGCAGCGCTTCCACCAGGGCAGCATCACCGGAGTTTTGCGCGGCAATCACCTGCGCGGTAATATCATCCGCTTCTTGGTAAAACTTGGTTAACTTCGCGGCATTGGCTTTAAACTTAAAATCCCCCCAGTCGGTGTCCAGATCATAGCTGATGCTAAAGTCGACCCCGGCCACTTCCCTGTCCTGCAAATTAATATAGTCGTTGACCACAGCTACCACTTCATTGTCATCGCCACCACGGGTCACGACAGGGTTGCCACCGCCGTTAGGGTCCTGATGGCGCAGCAAGGCATCGTATAACAGCTGGGTTTGCGAGTGAATAAGGCCTACGGTATCGCTTTGATCCAGCTGCCACCAGTCGGCGGTCAGGGTCAGGTTTTGCGTCGGCTGCACCACAAAACCCCAGCTTAAGCTTTCACTTTCTTCCGGTTTTAAGGTATCGCTGCCGCTGCGTACTTCCAGCACGCCATAACGGGTATCCGTCATAGGATCGTTGCGGTTGTTGACCCGGGAAATATCGACCGCGACTACCTGGGGCAGTCCCGGCGCTTTAAACCCTTCGGCATAAGAAGCACGAAACTGCAGATAATCATTGATGATCCACGACAAGGCCGCTTTCGGTTTCAAGATATCACCGACATCGGAAAAGCGTTCATAACGCGCCGCCAGCTGCATATCCAGACGTTCAACAAAAGGCAGGCCTTCGAGCAAAGGAATGGCAAGTTCACCATAAGCCGAGAACACGTTGCGACTGCCGCTGGCATCCGGTGTCGGGCTGCTGCCAAGTACCACACTGGCATATTGATCCACCTCTTTGGCGCCGCCGACAATATCGAGGAAAGACTCGCTGGTATTCAGCGCATCGGAGCGCACATCGGAAAAACTTTCATAGCGGTATTCTATGCCTGAGGCAAAGCCGACATCTCCCGCCGGCAATTCAAAAATATCGCCCTTGGAGATTTTAAAATCAAGCAGCGCCAACTCGGTTTCACTGTCGCGCACCACATCGATCATAAAGTTGTCGATCACCGATTGGCTGTTGCCGGTCGGATCGCCGACATTGGTATTGTTGACATCGGCGCCGTTAAACACATCATAAGCCGTTGCCTGATCTGTGCTGTTGATGGCTTCTTGAAACCTCTGGGTATGGATACGGTTCGCTTTATCTTCTGTGGTAGCCTTGGAATAAAGTACCGCACTGTCCCAATCCCAGTCGTTGAAATAACCGCGCAGACCGGTTAATACCCGGTAGCTCTTGTCGGTGACCTTGATATTACGCGGCCCGGTATCCACGGGGCGATATTTTCTCAAATCCACGGTTTCGCCAAAGGGGTTATAAAAAGCATCGGCGGCTATGGTAAAGCGCTGGGAAGTCAGATTGGCGGTCTGCTCGCGCACCCGCTCTGCCTCGGCGTAATAATAAAGCGCTTCGGCATAAAGCTCTGTGTTTTCACTAAGTTCATGGGTCAAAAGACCGTAAAAGTTCGCCCGTTCTATGCCTGAACTTAATGAGCGTTCGCTGTTTCTGTCATAGCCGTCGCTTGTTGGCTGACTGCCCTGGTCGACACAGACCCCTTCAACACCTAAGGTTGTGGTCGGGTTGCCCAGCTCATCCGAGTCTTCACAACCGGATAAGCTATCCGGCTGCAAATGGAAGGTGCTTAAGCTTGATGTGCGAAACTCCCCCCAGGGGGTAGAAGAATTTAAACCGTTTAAGTCGCTGTTATAAATGGGATTACCGTCATCGTCTGTACCGGTAATGCCCACTTCATCGGGAAAACGGCTATTGCCGCGCAAGTCTGAGCTGGCAGCATAGGACTTCTCGCTGGCCATGATCATTTCCCGCTTATAATAACCGGCGGAAAGGGACAAATGACTCTTGTCGTCGTTAAAATAAAAACCGGTGGCACCGCTCAGGTTGAGGGTATCGCGTGGCGTGCCCTCCTCGCTGCCATAGTTGACATTAAGTTCACTGCCTTCGTAATCATCTTTAAGGGCATAATTCACCACTCCCGCCACCGCATCTGAGCCATAAATGGCAGCGGCGCCGTCACGTAACACTTCCACTCTTTTTAAACCGCGCACCGGCAAGGTATTGGCATTGGCCGTAGTGACCGGCACAAAGTTTTCCGATTGCGTGCCCGGGTGCAGCACCAGACGGCGGCCGTTAAGCAAAACTAAAGTATTGCCTGTGCCCAGGCCGCGCAGGTTATAAGAAGAGACATCTCCCCGGGCATCATTGACACCGCCGACCACCCGGGAGCTGTTAAAGGCCACATCCCCCTGCTGCGGAATATCCGCCAGCAATTCGGCGCCGGAAACCGCACCGCTGTTTTCTATATCTTCTGCTGAAATGGCGGTGACCGGCAAAGCGCCGGTATCATGGTTGACTTTGATATGTGAGCCGATAACACTGATGCGTTCCACCTTCTTTTCAGCGGCACTTGTTTGCTGGTTATGGGTTTGCTGGCTGTCGGCCTGCTGGCCATAGGCCAGCCCTGCCATACCTGCCTGGGCTGCTAACGCGGAAATTACACATAAGCTAAGATGCTTTAATTTATGTTTATATTGAGGTACAGAGCTTTGTTTCATCATAGTCACCGCCATCAGTTGTATGTTTTATATTTTGCCGGCTGTTGATTCAGCCGATTATTGTTATAGCCAACACCTTGCCCAATATTTTCCCCAAGCACCATTGACTCTTCGTTAACACCCCATAACCTGAAGTTATACAAGTAGCGATCTGTTGCTATCAATATAGTCTCCACCACCATACCCAGGATACACTTTTCTGAAAAACTGCCGCATATACCGCCTTTAACCGGGTAACAACTCCAGGTACAACTTTTGGTTATGGCTTTGCCAATAATATGAACTGCTGCTCGCCAAAGCATGCCGGTACACTCATCTCCTTATGGCCGGTTAATAAACCAATAAAAGAAACCCGCAATAAACGGAGCTGCGCTTATGACAATAGACATTGCCATTACCGAAACTTTATTAATTTCACTGCTCATTCTTTTTGCCGGTTATGGCTTGAACAGTAAAATCCCTTTCCTGAGAAACAATAACATTCCAGAGCCTGTCGTCGGCGGCATTCTCTTTTCTTTGTTACTTGCCATCGCCCACAGCAGCTTTAACCTGAATATTCAATTTGATATGGCGTTAAAAACCCCGCTGATGACCTTGTTTTTTACTACCGTAGGTCTGGGCGCCAGCTACAGCCTGCTGCTTAAAGGCGGCCCTAAAGTCGCTCTTTTCCTGGGCATCGCCACGGTATATATACTGATACAAAATGCCCTCGGCATCTCGATAGCCGCCGCAACCGGTTTAAGCCCCTTAATGGGATTGATCGGCGGTTCGGTCACTTTGTCCGGCGGCCATGGCAACGGCGCCACCTATGCCGACTTGTTTATCAGCGAGTACGGCATGCCGGGTCATGTGTTCGAACTGGCGATGGCGGCTGCGACCTTTGGCCTGATCCTCGGCGGACTGGCAGGCGGCCCGGTCAGCAGGCGGCTGATTGAAAAACATCAGCTCAAAGCCCCTGATTATCAAGAATCCCTTGACGATACCGTCACCTTTGACCCGGAAGATCATGACAGAGTAACCCCGAAAAAAATGATGGAAACCTTGTTTATCATCCTGGTGTGTATGGCTTTAGGGCAAGTGGCCTACCTGGAGCTAAAGGCTATGGCTATCGTACTGCCCGCATTTTTAGTGCCGCTGCTTTTTGGCGTGCTGGCCACCAATATCTGTGAGACCACTAAGCGCTATAAAGTCAGCCGTGCCTGTATCGATCTCTGGGGCACCATGGCGCTGTCGATCTTTCTGGCCATGGCATTAATGTCGTTAAAAGTCTGGGAGTTGGCCAGTTTAGCCGGCCCTATGATGTTGATGATTTTGGCGCAAACGGTTATGTTGATGTTATTTGCCTATTTTGTTACTTTCAACTTGATGGGCAAAGATTACCATGCGGCAATTATGGCAGGCGGCCATTGCGGTTTTGGTTTGGGGGCAACACCAACGGCGGTAGCCAATATGGAAGCCCTGGTGAGCCGACACGGGCCTTCGCCGCAGGCCTTTCTTGTCGTGCCTATGGTGGGCGCCTTTTTTATTGATATCACCAATGCCTTGATTATTCAGCTATATTTGAGTTTGCCCTTTGTTAGTGGCTAGTTGGCGGCTAACAATTGTTGACACCTATACTTGAACAAAAATTTCCAAAGGACCTTAAATGCGCTTAAGACATATCGAAATCTTCCATGCCATTTATACCACCGGCTCCATCACCAATGCCGCAAAAATGCTGCATGTTTCCCAGCCTTCGGTCAGTAAAGTCTTGTCCCATGCCGAATTGCAGCTGGGTTTCAACTTGTTTGAACGGGTCAAGGGGCGCTTGATCCCCACCGACGAAGCGGAAATGCTGTTCGATGAAGTGGATAAAATCTACCAGCAGATGCGGGCGATAAAAAATACCGCCGAAAACATCAAAAAATCCGAGTTCGGCGCCATCAGTCTGGGAGTGACCCCGGCGCTGGGCTTTGATGCCATTCCCGGGGTGATTGCCGATTACCACCGGGACTTTCCCAATGTCACTTTCGATATTCAGACCCTGCACAACGATGCGGTACTGCAAGCCCTGCTTGAGCATAAATGCGACCTGGCAGTGCTGTTCTCTCCCAATAGCATGCCGGGCATCAGCACAAAAACCCTGTCGCAGTCGGAGCTGGTGATCGTTTATCCCAAGGAAAAGTTTCCCGACTGCCCGGATAAACTGACCTTAAACCAGGTATGCGAGGATGAGTTTATCGATATCAGCGACAGCGGCCCCCTGGGGGACATGCTGTGGGCGCGTATTATGGAAGAAAACATTACCTTTAACGCATCGATTAAAGTACAGACCTATTTTATCGCCGCCCGTCTGGTCGCCCGGGGGTTGGGGATTTGCGTGGTGGATCGCTTTACCGCACAGGGCAACCTGGCAGACAATGTTGCCATTGCTTCCTTTGATCCGCCGCTGACTTTTACCGTCAGTGCCGTACATCTTGAAAACCGCAGTTTATCGAAAGTCACCGAAGAGTTCTTGCCCTACTTAAGCAAAGGAATTTCAAGTACTTAACCCGGTTCATAACCCGGGGTTATGATCGAAAAAAACCTTCTTACTTTTAATGATGGCCTACAGGAGTAAGCTCAGAGATAACAATAATTCTGTTATTTACGCTTTTACTTTTAGGAACTTCATTATGCACATAGCTTCTCCTTACCTGTTATTTATCGGCGACGCCACAGATCAACTTTCCATCAAAATGGCGCGCGGCGTAGCCGACTGGCGTCCCGAATTGTGCATAGCAGAATACAGTGTCGACGGCTGCACCGTCACCACCGGCCTTGAAAATCTGGATATCAAACAGGCGGCGGACCGGGGCGCTAAATCCTTTATCTTAGGCTTTGCCAACAGCGGCGGTGTGCTCGATAAAAAATGGCTGCCCTATATCATGGAGGCCCTGGAGAGCGGCATGGATATCGTCAGCGGTCTGCACGATAAGCTCGGCGACTTCCCCGAAGTTGCCGCAAAAGCGAAAGCATGCAACCGGCAATTATTGGATATCCGTCATCCCAAAGCAGAATTTGTCACCGGCACCGGCGTAAAACGCCCGGGCAAACGTTTACTGACCGTGGGGACTGACTGTTCGGTAGGTAAAATGTACACTTCGCTGAGCCTGGAAAAGTCGATGAAAAAAGCCGGCGTTGATGTGGATTTTCGCGCCACCGGGCAATGCGGCATCTTGATCGCAGGTACCGGCGTTGCCATAGATTGTGTGGTGTCCGACTTTTTATCCGGCGCCAGCGAGTCCCTTTCCCCGGCCGCAGACGAAGATCACTGGGATATTATCGAAGGCCAGGGATCCTTGTCCCACCCGGCTTTTGCCGGTGTCAGCCTGGGATTATTGCACGGCTCCCAGCCCGATGCCCTGGTGATCTGTCATGATCTCAACCGCGATCATATGCGCGGCCTGCCGGGCAGCCAGCTGCCGAGCATAGAAAAAACCATAGCGCTCAACCTTGAAGCGGCAAGGCTTACCAACCCGGATGTCAAAGTGATCGGTATAACGGTCAATACTTCCAGCGTCAGCGTAGAAGAAGGTAAAACCATCTGTGCACGCCTGAGTGAGCAATTTTCCCTGCCTTGTGTTGACCCGGTACGCGACAGCGCAGACAGCATAGTCGCAGCGCTTTTAGCCAAAAAAGAGACAAACACAAGCATGACAACCGGGGCATAAAAGCATGATCATGGCAAATAACCAAATCGCTTCCGTCGCAGGTGCAGGCACAAAATTAACGATTCAGGTCTTTCACCAGCAATTGCCGCTAAAATCAGTTTTTCGCATTGCCCGCGGTGCTAAAACCCAGGCCGATGTGGTGCTTGTGGCAATTTCCGATGGCCAACATACCGGCTGGGGGGAAGCCGTACCTTATGGCCGCTATCATGAATCGGTTGCCGGGGTAAGCCAGCAAATAAAAAACCTGCCGCTTGACACGCTTAGCAGTGAAAACCTGCCCGGTGCAGACACTTGCGATAAAGGCTTTGAAGCCCTGATAGCAAAGCTGCCTGGCGGTGCGGCGCGTAATGCCCTGGATTGTGCCTGGTGGGATCTTAAAGCCAAACGCCGGCAAAACACAGTGGCAGCGCTGTTATCCCTGCCACCGGCAACGCCGTGTATCAGCGCGCAAACCTTAAGTATCGACACGCCGCAGGCAATGGCGAGCGCCGTGGCCAAGCTGGATAACCCGCCGCTGGTTAAGGTGAAGCTTGATAACGACAATATCATCGGCAAGATGACCGCCATCAAGCAGGCAGCCCCAAACAGTCAGTTTATTGTTGATGCCAATGAAGGCTGGTCGATTAACGATTTACAAAGCTGTTGTCAGGCGTTAAAAGCCTTAGATGTGGTGTTAATCGAACAACCCTTGCCCGCAGGAAAAGATCAGGGTTTGATATATTTCGACTCGCCCATTCCCTTGTGTGCCGACGAGTCCTGCCACACCCGGGCGGAGCTGGATTATCTTAAAAACCGCTACCAGGTGGTCAATATCAAACTGGATAAAACCGGCGGCCTGAGCGAAGCGGTATTATTGGCCCGGGAGGCAAAGGCTATGGGCTTTGACATTATGCTCGGCTGTATGGTGGCAAGTTCTCTGGCGATGGCGCCAGTCTCCCTATTATCGGCCTATGCGCAATTTGTCGACCTGGACGGGCCGCTATTAATAAAAAAAGATCGTCATTATGGCTTTGAATTTAACCATGGGCTGATGCAACCGTTAAACACTCAGTTATGGGGGGGCCCAAACATCAATGATAAGTTGATTCACTTAGTCACCCCCTAACCCCTAAAATTGCCAGACTTAGTTCACACCGGTCTGAAAGGCATTAAATGACCCTTTGCCAAAACACAGTCCACTATTATCACACCAGGTAATATAACAGTTAATGGCTTTTATATTGCCCGGTTTCAAACAGTAAAAAACTAACAGAAACAGGCGATTTATCAAATCGCTGTTACACTAAATGGCATGGATTGATCTGCTAAAGTAGAGTCAGAGTGATGCCAAATAAAAAAAAATCAGAGAAGGAACAAGCGCCAAAAACAACGGACGTTGCCATACCAGAACCCCAGACACCAGAAGATGAACTCGAGCAGCTCAGACAAATTGTTTTTGGTGCAGCCCAGCAAAGCTTAGTTGCCCACATTACCTCAATACACAACGAACTCAAACAAGCCCTGAGCACACAAGAGCAAAAATTCTCTAACCGTATCGATAAACTGCAGCAAAGCGTTGATCAGCAATTTTCTCAAATGGATCACCGCATACAATTATTGGATAAAACGCATGATAATACCGAAGCCGACTTGCAAAAAAGTCTTGCCGGCTTGGCATCAGAGCATAAAAGTTTTGCCGCGACCACCACACATGACTTCAAAGAAATGGATAAATCTCTCAGCCATGAAAGCACCTTGCTGGCAAACGACTTTAACAAGAAGCTGGAGCAGCTAAACACCCACCTTGAGGAGGTATCTAAAGAGCTCAGTTCTTCAAAAACTGACCGTAAAACCCTGGCAAAACTGCTGGCAACCATGGCAACCAACCTAGAAGATGACCAATTGTAATGCCTAAAAAACCGTCATCCGAGCAGCTAGGGTCACAACAGGATATAGAACAGGTTAGAGCGCTGATACTGGGAAAAGAAAATCATTTAGTCAAAGAAACCATCAAAAAGGAAGCCCGCCACACTGTCAGCCATGTCCTGACGGAAGCATTACACGACAGGCAAAACCAGGACGGTTCGGTTGACAAGGTATTGCAGCCCCTGGTGGAAGAAGCCGTCAAACATTCTGTCAACCATAACCGCGAACGCCTGGTCAGCTCTTTATATCCTATCGTCGGCAGTCTGGTGAGAAAATCCGTCACCGCTTTTTTGGCTGACTTTATGGAAAAAACCAACCAGCTGATAGAAAACAGCCTGACGATTAAAGGCATAAAATGGCGGATAAAAGCCTGGCAGTCCGGGGTTAGCTTTGCCCAATATGCAGCTTCGCAAACTTTCGTTTACCGTGTTGAACATATATTGCTGATTCACAGGGAAACCGGTTTGTTGCTCAAAGCGGTTGATTTGCACGACAACGGTAAAAGTACTGCCGATCTGATCTCTTCTATGCTGACGGCCATTAATGATTTTGTCGGTGATTCGTTTCTAGCGAATGAAGACGGGTTAAAAGAGCAGCTGCAATCAGTCAGTACAGACAATTTCAGCTTACTCATCAAACCCGGGCCCTGTGCTTTGGTGGTTGCCGCAGTGATCGGCAATGCCCCGCAAAAAGTCAGCGATCAGCTGCAGCTGACCTTGGAAGAGGTTCACCGTTTGTATCTTGAAGAACTCAATAACTTTGACGGTGATGACCTGCCGTTTGATAATTCAGAAAACCTGCTGCGAGACTGTTTATTATCGGAAGAAAAATCTCTAAAAAAAAACACCGGGACAATGAGCTGGCCGGCCTGGGTTTTAGCAGGGATCCTGGTACTCTTTGCCGCTTTCCAGGTCATTACATGGTTTGGCAACCAACAACTGGCTGACAGGATCCGGCAGCTGGACCTACAACCCGGCATTATTCTCAAACAGCTAAATGTACTTGGCCACGATGAAATCTTGCTGGATGTTTTACGGGATCCTGATGCCATCACTATCCATGACTGGTTTCAGACAAACGGCTTGTCAATGGACGCAGTTAAGCTCAGTGAGCGCCGTTATTTCTCTCTTGACCCCGACATTTTATACCGCCGCGCCCAGCAACTGCTCAAACCATACCCGGATCTCAACATCAACTGGCAAAACAATATCCTGATCTTGTCGGGTACATTGGATCTTCTAAACACGGAAAAGCTGTTAAATGCCCTGTCTGTCGCCGGCTTCAGCGAAGAGGTAAATTTAAATACCCGGCAGCTAGGATCAGTTTCAGCAATAGCGCCCGATAACGAACCAGACATCAAACAGCACGTTTTTAACACCCTCATTGGCCGTATTTCCTCCGTACAATTTGACTTTGCCGTAGCAAGTGAAGAAGTTACCCCGAAAATGCAGCTGTTACTGCAAAGTGTCTATCAAGATATCACCCGGTTAATACCGCTGGCAAAAGAGCTAAATCTCGATTTTGCTCTGGTCGTTATCGGCAGCAGCGACAAAAGCGGCAATAAGACGGCAAACCGGGCATTAAGCCTCAACAGAGCCCAAAATATTGCCCAGGCCCTGATTCAACTGGGGCTGAGCAAAAAAAGCATCTTTGTCACCGGGTTAGGGCAACTTGATATTGCCCGGGTCGGCGATACCGCCAGAGCAGTGATGCTTAATGTACTGGTAACCAGCAAAGCCATCCCGCAGGCAAGATCGCGGTAAAGTCAAAGGAACATCTGACGGAGCACGGCCAAGACGAAAAAAACAGCGACATACGCTACACTTGCCCTATTAGCTGTAAGGAAAGCGAGTTGTAAGGAAAGCGGTTAACGATGATGGAGAGGAGACATTGATCCAAAAAAAAATCTGCCTGTTAGGTGCCTCCGGCGTGGGGAAAACCAGTTTAGTTAAACAGTTTGTTGAAGGGATTTTTAACGAAAAATATCTGACCAGTATAGGCGTGAAAGTCGATAAAAAAATCATCTCTTTAGCAGAGCAACAAGTGCAATTAATGCTGTGGGATATTGAAGGCCAAGACCGCTATCATGTTTTTCAGGAGCGTTACTTACGCGGCGCTGCAGCCTATATCATAGTTGTTGATCAAACCCGGACCATATCATTACGCCAAGGTATTGATATCCACACCCTCGCCCGCCAAAGCACGAATTGTCCGGCGATACTTGCCGTTAATAAAAATGACCTGCCTGCGGCCTGGCGCCTGGATGAAGACGAGTATGCCAGCCTTGCTCCCCTGTTTGATCTGCATTTTTCCACCAGCGCCAAAACAGGAGAACAGGTTGAAGCCATGTTTTTAGCTATCGCTGAGCTATTGCACGGGAATAAGAAAAATGACATCACAACTTAACCATGTGCTTAACGCTATGGATCAACTTGTGCTGGAAGTTATCGACAGCAAATCTGGTACGGTAAAACTGCTGGGCGGCGACAATGACTGGGTAAAAGCGTTATTTCCACAATTATGCCCTCAACAAAGCTTTACTATCTCTGATAATACCCCGTTTTTACTGGATTTTTTACATGATGCCCGACAAGTTTGGCTTGGCCAGAACGATGCCCGGATCAGATCCGGACTTTGGACCGAAGTCACCGAAAACAAGACGGAATTACACCTGGAAGCCATTGCGATCAAAAAACAGCAAAAAAACTTCCTGGTGATCACCAACCAACTGGAAGAGTTTCAACTGCAACAACATACCAAACAACTGGCACGTGAATTATTACTTTCCAATGACCGCCTGTGCATACAAAACGAATACCTGCACTCGCGCCTGCTGTCCATTTTTAAGCAGCCGCCTCAACAAAGCGCCCTGCCGACAACACTGACAAAAATCATCGAAAATGCCGAGTTTTGTGTGATCATTACCGACAATGAATTAACCCCCCTGGTAGAAAACTCAGCGGCCAGGCGCTTATTCAAAGAAGACAAACCCTTTCAGATACAGCCGGACAAACCCATAGATATCATATTAAAACTGATGAAAAATCAGTTGCCCGAATATGACAGGATACTGTCAACCAAAGCACATTGGAACGGCGAGTTATGCTGGATGTCTCCGCCGGCAACATTAAAATGGCTAAAAATATCTCTCTATCCGGTTAAAACCAAACTGAACGAAGTTGAAAACTGGATAGTGTTTGCCAACGACATCAGTACCATAAAATATTTAGTGCAACGAAATGAGCAGCTTGCATTACAAGATATGCTCACCGAACTGCCAAATCGCTTCTCTTTTTGGCAAACCCTGGAAAAACATATTACCTCGGGTAAAAACTTCTATTTGTTATACATCGACATTAATAATTTCAGACGCCATAACGAATTTTACGGCCATGATGAAGGCGATAAACTGCTGGTAGAATGCGGAAAACGCATAAAAAGCATGATTAAGGGATCTGACTTTATCGCCAGGATCGGCGGTGATGAATTTGCAATCATCTTAACAGATATTGACCACCGCAAAGCCTGCGAAATAGCCATACAACGCATTATCGACAATACCAAAAAGCCCTTCGCCACCAGTAAAGGAGAAACCTTTACTGTCAGTATCAGCATTGGCGCAGCTAACTTTCCAAACGATGCCCAAACCGCTGAAGACTTGATGAAGTTCATCGACTTAAGTGCCTATAACGGTAAGAAAAATAACAAAAACACGATACAATTTTATTCCCAGTCGATGAGAGATACCTCACACCAACTGATACAACTGGAGCATGAATTAAGACTGGCAATTCAAAATAACGAATTAGAATTATACCTGCAGCCGATCGTCGATTTAGCAAAAAGTACCATCACCAAGGCCGAAGCCCTGATCCGCTGGAACCATCCGACAAAAGGTCTGATAGGTCCGGATAAGTTTATTCCGGTGGCAGAAAAAAGTGATTTGATTATTGCTATGGGGGAGTGGGTCATACAGCGTACCTGCCAGATGGTAAAAAAACTCACTAAACTCGGCTATCGTATCAAGATTTCCATGAACCTCTCCTCGGCACAAGTCACCGACAACAGTTTATTTTCCTACCTGCACAGCTGTGTTGAAAAATATAAAGTCGACCCTTGCCTGCTGGAGGTGGAAGTCACCGAAGGTGTGCTGGTAGACGATTACTCTGTTGCCAATAAATTACTCAGCAAAGTCAGAACCATAGGTATGAGCGTTTCCGTTGATGATTTCGGCACCGGCTATAGCTCACTGAGCTACTTGAAACAGTTGCCGCTGGACTTCTTAAAAATCGATCGCTCCTTTATTAATGATATCGTCACCGACGATAACGACAAGGCCATAGTGCGGGCGGTGATCGCACTGGCACATAATCTTAATTTATGTGTGATCGCCGAAGGGGTGGAAACCAAAGAGCAATTACATTTTCTCACAGACAACTCCTGCAATTCGGTACAAGGCTATTTGTTCAGCCGCCCGGTTCAATTTAAAAATTTCGTAGAGCTGCTGAAAAATCAGCAAATAAACGGCACCGATTAACGCAGCTCTTGATATTGCTCAGCCCTTCGCAGCTAGTCAAATGTCAGCAATAGTGGTTGCTCTATAAAGCGATCTATACCCAGATAAGCAACCTGACGGCTATCCATATTATAAAACCTTGGTTTTGGCGTCTGGCTATAGGCACCTTGCCATTCGATCAGGGCGAAATCATCAATATCCACCCGGGCCTTATCACCGTTTTGCAGCACTAACTCCGCCAGTACCCGGTAACTTCGATAACCGACACGGGGAGAGTTAAATTCCAGCTCGGTATGCTGCCAACCCGGTTCACCGGTTAATCGCACGGTGCCGATCAGGTGTTTTTTACTCTGCTCAAAGGCCTCAAAAAGTTTTTGCGAACGCTTTCTCCCCTGCCAGTAAAAGTTCACCTTTACCGCTGCCTTGGTGTTGAATTTAGCCGTCACCGTCATCACGCTGCCGGCATTATACACCCTTCGGAAACTCTGCATGCCAAAAAGACTCGCTTTTTCCCCGGTTAATGCCAGCGATAAACTTCTCGAACCACTGGCACCAAAGTCATTCACCGCCATGGCATGACGATCAAACAGCCAGCCGCGCTCCGGGCTGTTAAAGGTGGAAAAACTTTCAAAATCGCTGCCGTTGATCAAGTTAGTTCCCAAACGATAAGCAGCGGTTTTATCCGGCAAGGTGATCGCCGAAAGCTGTTGCTGCCAGGGAAAATGATACAGGCTTGCCACCCTGGCGCCTTTATCAAACATCAGCGCCTGCTCCTTGCTGCCGTTACTTTCAGGCTTGTGCGTGGCAATTTCAGGCTGACTGACGGCAGTTATCACCCCGTGACCGCCGGATTGGCCTATATGAGTATCACGGAGTTGCGATAACTGCCGCAGGCGTTTCATCACGGTATAACGATGCATCCCGGTGGCAGGTGTCGGCTTATACCCTTTAACATAAATCGGCACTATCTCAGCCCGGTGAAATTTGCCGCTATCAAGCCAGACATATAAAAGAAAACTGTGCTGGGTGGCGCTGAAGTTCTGGTCAAAAATAAAATTGCCCATGGAATAGGCGATAAGCTTATTGTTATACAGCTCCAGTCCCTGGCTGACATGGGGATGGTGAGCTATGGCCAGCGCGGCACCGGCATCAAGCGACGACTTTAGCCTTTGCTCGGTCACGCCGGTGGGACCGTCGGCATACTCACGACTGCCATGATATTGCACGACAGGGATCCGCTTTTGTTCAACCTCCCCTGAAACTGAGCTCAGCATATTTGCCATAGAGCCGTATGCAGCACCGCCGTGCTGATGATTGGCTGTTTGTGTCGGCTTGCTACTGCCTTCCCAGCCGACATAACCCAGCATGGAAAAATCCTGGCCTTTAATCTGCTGCCTGTGGGCCTTTAACGCGGCCTGCTCATTAACACCGGCCCCGGAATATGCCAGCGCACTTTTATCCAGGAAGGTTAAGGTTGAATGCAACCCGGACTCTTTATAGTCATAGGTATGGTTATTACCCAAAGAAACATAATCGATACCAGCCCAGCTTAAGGCATCAAGCACCTCGGGCCGGGAGTAAAATGTCACCGATTTAGGCGCCCGCTCCCCCGGTGTTTTGTCGGCCACCTGGGTTTCAAGATTCACGGCGGCATAATCGGCAAGGCTCATATAAGGTTTGATAAACTCGACAATTGCCCGGCTGTCAGCAAGTTTATGCCCGGGGCGGATCAGCACTTCATCGCCGAAATAGGGTTTGTAATAGCGCCGCCCCATCATCACATCACCGCCAAATGCCAGCATTACCCGGTTTTTAGCCCGGGACACCAGGCTGATACCGTTAAGCAGCGAAGCGGCATTTTGTTCAAGCTCATAATGGCTGAAACTTTGAATTAAAGGAAAATAGTCAGGATGCGAGAACCTGAGTTGATAAGTCTCGGCAGCAGCAGGAGCCAGTTTAAACGTACCGTCTACGCCGCTCGTGTCCTGTATATCAAGTATTGAAACCTTAACCCCGGCTACCGGCCTGGCCTGTTCGTCAACTATGCTGCCCGCCAGGGTAAAGTTTAATTCCCCTGTGCTCCCGGCAAAACTGTGGGCACTTAAGCCCGGCTGCAAAACCAGTAAGCAAGCTATTAAAAAATACCGCATGATCATTCCTGTCGTTTATTTTTCCTGCCAGTATATCGTTTTTACCTGCCCGGCTTTTATTCCGATCGCTAACGAGCCCATAACTTAAAGATATAGCCAGAGATAACGCTACCAAAGCAAATAATTTCATCGCGGTCACTGCTCACCGCCGGGTTTATGCCAAAAAACCAGGCTAAAGCTGAGATAACAACTTGCAACACTTTGTATACTGTATAATATAAGGCAGGTAAAGTTTAACATAATAATAACAACACATAGAAGGAGCAACGGATGACCAGTGCCGAACAGCTGTTACAGTTTAATGAGTCTATTCGAACTGAGCCGGTATTGCCGTTCACTATCGTTCCTGTTAAACCGATAGATAAATTAACTGCCAAAGAGCTTTTATTCATTCATAAGCTGGACAAGATCACCGCCGAACATCATCACGATCTGCTTTTCAACAGCACGCTTGCCGCTAAATTACTCGCCACCAGCCAGCGCCAGCTGCACCGCAAACTTGTACAACTGTTCCAGAAAAACTTCACCCAGTACCTGGGCCACTACCGCCTGGCCCGCGCGCTGCCGTTATTAAAAACCGGCTTACAAATCGTGTTGATATGCGACCTGATTGGCTTTTCCTCCCCTTCTTATTTTGCCAAGTGCTTCAAAAAAACCTACGGCTTAACCCCGAAACAGTTTCAGCAAGGCAAGCGCTGAAAAATGGCCAATCAGTGATATTTTTTGGCGAACCTGTTTTACCGCCCGGAGAACAACTCCCAGTAGACTGATGGGGTCTGCACGGCTTTAAAGCCTGTACGCAGATCTTCGACTATCAGTTACGAAAAGGATCGAAAATGAAATCTTCAACAATAAGAAAAACATTATTAGCCCTTAGCCTGGGACTGGGCTTAAGTGGCCTGACATCAACTGTTGCCCTTGCCGGCCCGGGGGAAAGAGAATGCCAAACTCTCGAAGAAAGGTGCCTTAGAGGCGACGCCGCTGCCTGTGATACCCATGATCGTTTATGCTGGCGCTGGGGTCCGCGCTAATAGCATCTAATAAAGACAAGGTAAATATTAATGTTTACCTTGTCTGCCAACATTAAAAGGAGTTCGTATGAAATTAACAAGCATCAAAAAAATAGCTCTGGCACTTGGCATGGGATTTGGCCTGAGCGGCTTTGTCTCTGTCACCGCCGTAGCCGGTCCGGCGTTAACCTGCCATGAGATGGAGGATCAGTGTCGCCTGGGTGATCGCTACGCCTGTTATCAGCTTGAGCGCTACTGCGGCACAGGTGCTCCCTAAAAGTCCCTGAAAAGACTTTCAGGACATGCCCCCGGCATAGCATTGCCGGGGGAACTGCTGCCTATAAAAATATACAACCCTCTTTCACTCAGTTTCTGATGATATGGTGGTTATTCTGCTCATCCCTGAGTACATCATTATTTAAATAATGGATAAACTTGGCGGCTCCGTACTGATTGGCTAAGCCATCATTGATCATAGTGTTGCCCCAAACAAGATTGGCGCCACCCGTTAAACGCACATAACTGCGGATCCCTTCCTCGGCTGAGTCAATAATGGTGTTATTGATATACTGATGCGGTAAACCCGCCTCCCCCGTTTGTGTACCTTCCGCAGGACGGTTATCGGCAAAAATACCATAGCTGCCGGCATTTAAGATGGTGTTGTTTTTGATGCGGATATCCTGACCAATGGCAATAATACCGTTGCCCGAGCCGGTATTGATAACATTATTTTCCACATTGACCCGGTTGCCGCCAATTTGGATGCCGTTGTTTTGGTATGCGGCGAACGGATCCTGCCCGTATAAGGACACCTGATTATCGCTGATCAGGGTGTCCTGGCTTAGGGAATTAGCCTGAATGCCTTCCGCCGCCGTATTGTGCACCAGGTTATGTTGCACGCGCAGGCCCTGCAAATCGTGGGGATAAACCTTTTGCTCGACACCGTCACACACCAGGGTACGATACAGGCCGGTATAACCCAAATACATCCCCTCGCCCCTTTGGGTATTATGGATCCAGTTATGATGGATGTTGAGATTGGCCAAGGTAAAGTTGCCTGCCTGGGTGTCTGCCTCACAAGTAGGATCTGTTTTTGCCATAATACCGGCAAAATCAGCCTGATAGATTTCGATATTGTTCACTTCAATATCGGTCGAGCGCTGCTCAATACCCAGGGTACCGCCAAGACGAATACCGTAGTAGTTATCGGCATCACCTGTGCCCGATAAATTCACATGACTCGACTGCTGGATACTGATGGCGTAATGATAGGGAATTATTTCTACCACTCCGCCACAATTTTTAACCACCACAGGTTCGGTTGCTGTGCCGTGAATATTGCTTAATTTCATCGGACCGCGCTGACCAGAGGCCAGACACAGGGTTTGTCCGGGCATAATCCCCTGCTCTGTGCCGTCAAAAGCGTAATGGGTTGAAGGCAGAGTGAAATCGCAGCCACAGTCCTCATTGGCGATAACCCCACCTGAGGCCAGGCTGGATGTGACCAGCACAGCGATAAATTTATATTGCATCATGTCATTCCTTTAAGCATATTTCCCGCCTTGATCATCGTTAATCAAGTTAAGGGGACAAATTCCCTGAAGTCTAAATGAATCGCGGGCGCTGGCAAGTATGCCAAGCCCCCCTAAGTGGGGGGGATAAATGAAAAACAGCTGGCAGGATTAAATGAACTGGCTGGTAAATAGATCAGCCATTAAAGCAATAAAAGTGCAGAACGGAACGTGGCTTAACACTCCTCTTAAGGCTCTCATATGCATATTACTGGCTTTTCCGGTAAACACCAAAGTGAACAAAATCATAATCAGTACGTTTGCCGGGCCGCACTTTTCTCGGAACCACATGTTTCACCGGCGGCAACGACAGTAAGTAAGCCGCAATCGCAGTGGCATCATCGTCGGTTATTTTCGCATATGCCGGCCAGGGCATTACAGACAAGGTATGTTGACCATATTGGTTAACCCCGGTGCGCAGCATTTCAATGATATCACTCTCGTTCCACAGCCCGATACCGGTATCGGGATCTGAGGTCAGGTTTCCGGGAAACACCACACCGGGATTAGCTTGCGTCAAGGGGTCGGAGAATGCGATACCGGTTTGAGATCCCGCCAGCAAACGGTGGAGATTGGGAGAGCCGACTAACGCACCGTCGGTATGGCAAGTACTACATCCCAATAACTCAACCATATATTTTCCATGCGCGACCTGCTCTTTGGAATAATAGCGTTCGGTTAGCACCACAGGCTCTGGCGCCGAAAGCATAGTGGAAGGCTCAAGTAACTCATAATCGGGTTTGTCGGTGCCTGTGGTGGTACAGGCGGCAACTAAGCCAAACAACATAAAAAGAAACCAATCTGCGGCGGCTCTACCGACAGACATTTGCGGGGGAGCGATGGCGACTCTGGAATTCATGGTTATCTCCGTTACCAAAAATAATGACGAGTAAAATAAAGCTAGTCATTAACATGCTCCGGTACAAACCTGTTGCTTTAAATAAGGTTAGTTTTGATTATTTAGTTGTTTTATATCAAATTTACTTGTCAATTCGATACGGATGATTGATGAAGTTTGCCTTTGAAGATTAGTCACCATATTTTTCAAGCAGTTCATGATATGACATCCCCAAATGTTTCTTGTAAATATCATCAATGCTGCCGTCATTTAGCATGGTCATAAACGCCCTGTTGAAATCAGTATGTTGCGCTAAATGCTGTTTTCCAAAACTCAGCGTCAAAAACCTGATTTTCATGGCCGGCCCCAGTGCGTTCAATTTTAGTTGATGCCTGTTCACTAAAAAGGTACTGCTTATTACGTCGCCAAAAAAGGCTTGCAGCCTGCCCTTAGCTAACATTTTCAGCCCCTGCAAATCATCTAAAACATCATACTTTTCTCTAAAGCCCTGATATTCGATAAAATCTCTGGGATAGCCATAATCTCGTACATAACCAATGGATTGATTTTCAAATTGAGAGTAACCCTTAAAATCACCAAATGGGCTGTCCTGATGTACCCAAAAAATCAAGATCCATAACACCGGCCCCTGTTCAATATGCAGGGAGTTTGGAATTGAAATATCCCCGTCGACTAAGAGATCCACTTTGCCTGATAAAAATTCAGCCTTACACCGGGCCCAGGGCATTTTGCTGTAGTTCACCTTGATATCGGCCCGTTGCAATATTGCATTATAGATTTCTATAGAGATCCCGGCGGGCTTACCGTCTACTTGATAGCTATAGGGTGGCCAGTCCGCATAACATGCTGTTAAAGGCTCACTTTCCCCAATGGCAGAGGAAGAGACCATCATTAACAGTAGGTAAAGCAATAATCGCGGGCGCATAATAAGTGAAACTTTCATTGAATGGTAAATAATACTAGAACAAGCAAGAGTATAACTCATTTCAAATATCAGCTATTTGCCCTGCTAAATGCCGAATTAACGGCCATTACCTGAGTTAAACGAGCTTAGCCTTTGCATTAACTAGCTGTAGCAACACAAGATAAATCTTGTGCATACAGTTTGCAGACAAAATTCACTGACCATACATTTTGCTTTCGCTAAATTGCCGATATTTGCTCTATTTTGTTTTAACCATAGCACCGAACACTCAGCTGCTTTTGGCTGCAAAATAAGGTGTCCACCCTGCTTGTCCGTTACTCGCGAATATAAGTTGGTTTTCTTAATAATCAGAGCTATTGTTACAGCGCAGCTAAATTTATCACAGTTAGATTTTAAATAAGTAGTCGTGAAGATGAATACGGAAAATGCTCTTAATGAACGCTGTTAAGGGGAAAAGCTATGCGCACTATATATTTGATATTAATAATGTTGTTATTTTCAGGCTGTGCGGTCAAACCCGAATACACGCTGCAAAAAGCGACAGGTATAGAAATTGGACTCAGCAAAGAAACAGACAAAGTCTTCAGGCTGATAGACAGAAAAAATCACCTTATTGCGAAAACAAAAGCAACAGGGAAAACGCTCATTTTCTCATTGCCTTCACATACTTCACCAAACCTCTGTTATGCCGTTATCAATAATAAAGGCGAGCCTTTATTTGATAAAAACAAGGGCATAAAAATAACATCCGTTTATAACTACCAACAAAAAAAGATCCAACGCAATATTGCTCAACAAAAATATAACAGCTGCGCACGAAATGAGAAGTATTATGCTGGCAGGGTAAATAAAACATGGGCAACGCTTAATAAAAACAAACTTTTTAATGGCAGCACCTGTAATTTACCTGCGCAGCGTGCCGTTCCTCCTTTTCCAAAAACACTTTGCGGCAGTTATAGTCAATGTCAGAAATTAGCCCAGGACTCATGTATTAAAAACCTTGTGGATGCTGAAACATGCGCATTGTCCCTGACTAAAACAAAAGTACACAGCTCCATTACCAGTGTCAGTTGCGGGGCGCTATTAGCCTCACTTAATGGCGAAAAGTATGGCATCGGCGCAGGCCTGCAAGATGCCATTACCGGCTATCTCGACCAGCATACGAAAAATATGATTGATTCGGGAGAATACGGAAAAGCATTTGCTACCGGCGCGCTGAGAGTTTTATTTACTTACATGCGTACAGAGGCATGCAAAACAAACTTTACCGATGCTGCCTATGCGCCAATTAAAAGGTGGCGACAGAGAAAAGCCTATATAGAAAACGAGCCTTATCAGGCCCAAAAGCAATGTAACACACTTATACATAACTATAATTCGGCGTTAAATACTTCTGATAACAATAAATTGTGTGTAAAAAACCAGCAGGAACAACTGGTTTATTTAACCAAGTGGATAGATAAAGAAAAAGGCGCCAGCTCTGTGCCCAAAACCTGCACTTTCAGGTAAAGTTGATAATAGGAAAAATTTCCCGCTATAGGTGTCAGATTGACCATCGCCAGAAACGCCACAACCTCATCATATTTGGGCTTAACTTTTCTCTGGCGCCCGTTTGAAGGAGCCCATTTTTGACTTGATTTACTTCCTAAAACAGATCTACAGCCCATTTTTCTTGCGCCAATAAAGTATCAACAAACTTTCTGATTTTTGGCATTTTCACCATGTCCCGGTGTACCAGCGCCCAAACGGGTATGCTCCATTCTTCACCAAGAGGTAGTGCCACTAAATCACGGTTATTATCGATCATTTCCTGAGGCAAAACACCAATACCACAACCGGCAAATAAGGCATGCGTTAAGATCTGCTGGCTTGAGGCTAACACAACAATATTTTCTTCAGGCACATGATGATAAATCCATTCGTTCCACAGCAAATGTTCGGGCCTGTCTTTTAAAGCAATAAATTTATGTTGAGCAAGTTCTCGTTCATCAGGCATACCGAAATCTTCTATATAGTTTTTACTTGCACACAAAGCCAGCTTAATTTCTGACAGCGAAAATGGCACATTATCAGGGGTCTCAGGCTTGCTCCCGACACGAACCGCCAGGTCAGCTTCGCCATATTCGAGATTAAAATTTCTGAGATCGCCAATAATATCAACCCGCATTTTAGGATGTTGGCATTGATACTGTTTAATGGAAGGCATTAGCATACCGGCGATCTCAGCTACACAGGTAATGGTGATTTTGCCTGCCAAGGTTTGCTCTTTAGTTCTTAAACGCGCCGTTAACTGAGAGAACTGGCTATCGGTCACTTCTCCTAAACGCATAATTTCCAACCCGGCTTCGGTGGGGATATAACCTTTGTCATTACGTTGAAACAATGTGACGCCTAAATTCTCTTCCAGGGCATCAACGTGTCGCATAACCGTAGAGCGGTGAACGCTCAACGCCTGCGCCGTCGCACTAAGCGTTTTTAACTGGGCTAATTTATAAGCCGTTCTAAGTTCATTCCATTTATCCATCACCACCTCTGCAAAAATGCACACATGCATCTCATATTCGCTCATTTACCGCAAAAATGCTACCGACTAATATACCGCAAAATGGTTTTAAGCGTAGAGGTAAGAAATGAAAACAGAAGTATTGATTATTGGCGGTGGCTTTGCAGGCGCTTCCGTAGCCCAGACATTAGAAAAGTCAGGCGTAAAAACAACGCTCATTGACAAAAAAGATTATTTTGAAGTTACCTTTGCTACCCTGCGCAATATTACCGATCCGCAAAAAACACAAAACAGAGCAAGAAAAAAATACCGAGACTTTCTTACCGGCCAATTTATTCAAAGCAGCGTAGTAGAACTGACGCCAGACACGGCAACATTAGTCGATGGCACCGAAATACAGTTTCAGCGCGCGATTATAGCCTCAGGCACCCGCTACCCGGGTATGTCGGTAGCGAAACCTGATACCGCCATGGATATTGATTCACGTAACAATGAACTGCTAGACGTTTACGAACAGCTAAAAATGGCTAAAAAGGTATTGGTTATCGGCGGAGGCATTGTCGGGGTGGAACTCGCCGGTGAAATCGCTTATGCCATGCCGAATATAGAGTTAACCTTGGCCCACAACAGCAATACGCTGTTAAACGGCTTCAAAGAAAAAACGCAAAGAAAATCGTTAGAGCAACTTCAAAACCTTGGCGTAAAGGTAATGTTTAATGCCCGATATACAAAAGTTGGTGATAGCTATATTGATGAAAATACAGGAGTTGCCAGTGATGCAAATCTGGTTTTTCAAGCAACAGGCACCCTGCCCAATAACGAATTTATAAAACCCCGATTAGCCCACATTTTAAATGATCATGGCTATGTTAAGGTCAATGAAAAGCTAGAGGTTATAGGCCAGGAGACCTTATATGCCTTAGGAGATATCGCTGATGTCGGCGAAGCAAAGTTAGGCTACCTTGCCCATGAACAAGGCAATTATCTGGCAAAAGTGATTGTTAACACCCTCAAGGGAAAATCATACAAGGGCTATAAACGTAACCCATTAATGGCATTAATACCAACGGGACAAAAAAGCGGTGTTTTTCAGCTGCCCTTTGCCGTGACAACCTTAAATTTTTTAATCGGCATTAAGCAAAAAGATTTATTTATCAGTAAAATTTATAAGGGGCTTGGCTCTGAGCCGAATCCTCATTAATGACTCCGTTTATTTCAAAAAACATGTTCGCAGCTACAAGTGGCAAAATAGTGATGCTAACCCCCAGTTAGAGTAGCGTAGCTAGTTTGACTAATGTAGGTAACATCATAACGCATATTTCAAAGTAGCTGCTGCAGCCACTCAGACTTCAAAGATATTTCTATCAGTAGCGTCCTATACGGACGCTTAAACTAATCGGCATAAACAAAGGTAAATGACCTACGACTCAAATCCCCCTTCCATTTTATGGCATGATTAGTCGCCAACCACACTAAAAATCTGTTATATAAAGCGATTATTTCACTATAAAAAGATATGATGCACACTTTTATATTCACAAATTAGATAGCCTAGCTGAATACGAATTGATATCTATAGTTCGGTATTAAGTTTATTTTTAATTTCTTCTATCCTCCTATCAATCCGGGAAGCGATCTGGACATGCCATTGAGCAACATCTTCAAAAAGATCACAATAAGCATCAATAGACTTAAAGCTTCCATCATCATCCCTAATTTCTATTTGTACTTTCATAATGTTTTCATTACGAAAATATAAATCATTCCAATCTTTTACTCTATATACACCAGTAATAGCTTGCTTGAGTTCAGGACTCCCAAATTCTAACCTAGGCTTTAAAAAGCTTACCATTAAGTATTCACAAGAAGCATTGTGTCTATACTGACTAATTCTGTACCTTTTTAACTCTTCAAAATCGTGCTTAACAAAACTGGCCTCATCGAAAGCAGCTTCTAATTCCGACCATAGAGCGCTGCTTTGACTTGAATATTTATGTATGAAATTACTGAATTCTTTTGGATCCGTTTTTTTATAATGTTCTAAATCAGAAACTAACTCTGAATAAGTAAAACTATGATACTTATGAGCTTCATTAATAAAATGTCTGTAATAAGTCATAAGTGCGACCTTAATTTTTTTCGCCTCCTTCAACTCAACATCCAATGCCATCTGATGTTTCCACGTTTTAGAGGCTCGCTCTGAAACTTCCGCACTTTTCGCTGCTTGTTTTGCTGCGTAAGCAGTAGCTAAAGCTGCTCCCCCAGTAAAGATAGCAATAAAAAAGTTTAATTTTTCAGATGTGTTTAGGCCCCAAAAAGTTAAGACAGTTAACAATAAAAAAAATATCGTTAATGTTGTTGCTAAAGTTGCAGCACGCCAAATTAGTTTATTCCAGTCCATTCTACTGTTTTTGTTGAAAAAATAACTTCGCCACTATAACAATAAAAATACTCAAGAACAAAACACCTACAAAGCTGGACAGCCAAGAATTGAATTACTTGCCACTTACACGAAAATAGCTTAATGAAGGTGCAGTACGCTGGCATATTGAACATAATTATGGGCACCCAAACATTGCGTTATAAGACTTATGTACAATCACCGCAATGCTCTTTATGCGGGAAATGCCAATAGCTATGCAGGTGAACGAATGTTTGATTGTGCTGCGCTTGATTGTTCGATGAACCCGTCGGATAGCACGTCCAGACTAACTTGTGAAGCTCTTCTGTGTCATCATGCCTTACGAGAATTACCCAAGTATAACCTGATTGGGATTTTCCAAACGCCAGTTCATCAAGTCCACGAGCTTCTAGTTGTCGTCTTAATTGTACGACCTCATCTCGGGAACGCTGGTTGGCATCATTAAATGGTTCTCCATCCTCGGGATCGTATCCATCGTTTCCAAATATTACTGTAATGCCAGGGCACCAACATATTGCACCTCGATGGGCAGAGAAATGATGATTGTAAAGGTAATTTGCGGCCGCATCTGCTTCTGATTCCCATGAAAAAAAATACTTGTTGCGCACCTTTTCATGTTGTTGGAGAAGCTCTATGAGATCCGATTTATTCCAAAATGCTGCTTTGCGAACGTCAGCAGGAGCTTTTGTCATTGCAGCCAGCTGATCTTTAACAGTTTCGCTAACTGTGCTGCTGGTGATCAAAAGATATTTATTTGCACCGTGGATTTGCATTTTTGCATACCAATTGCCTATATCGGTTTCACGCACAGAGCGCCCACTCAATGAAAAGTGTTTACATTCAACGAGATACACTTCTCTCTCGACTATCCCCATGTCATCAGTCGTATCACGAACAGCAATTATATCCTTTCCACGGTCTGGGCCACGTGCTGAACGAGAGGATATAGTGAAGCCTTTCAATACGAGTAAATCCTCGGCAATAGATTCAAGGTCTTCGTACGAGATTTGGGAAAAATCAATTTTCATAGAGTAGGTCCAATGGTATTAGATAAAAATATTTTACCTATACTTTGTAAGGTATAGATAATACATTTAGAGCTATAGATATTACCTGCCTGCTTTTTATCAGTTTAGGTATGCCTCGATTTATCAATTTGTCAGATTAAATTTAAATAAATCTAAGTTTATTTTTTGTTGGCCACAATTCTGGACCCCCAAAAATCAGATACAATCCTGGCTGAAATTTATTACCTCATTTCAGGTAATAAATGACCTAGTAAAACACAAAGGATTCTAGTGACTTGCAGTTGTACAGAACTCCATACAATAGTGAAAAATAGCCCTAAAACAATATGTAAACATAACCTGATTTATCTTGTGAATTAGTCTTTTATTAATAGTGCTATCCAAGCCAAAAAGGAGAACGCTATTTCAATACAGCTTATCTATAAACCGCTGCCTTAAAGCAGCAAGCAAAGTCGCAACCCCTGAGTGGTAAAGACACCCAGAGGTCGCTAACCACAACGAACTAAACTGGAGTACGTCATGGCTGAATATCATCATACGTCAGAGCCAGGCTCGGCAAAAGTAAAATATCCCATTTATCGGCAACTTACCGTACAGGAAACCGTTTGTTGCACGGCTTCAAAAACCCGCGGCATAGGTATTAACTATGTGCCGGTAAAGCTTGAACCCTGTATTGTGCTCAGGGGAAAGTGGCTCAAGCTGGCCGGTTTTCTCATTGGGCAAAAAACCTCTATTGCGGTAAATCAGGGAGAAATTGTCATCACACCTAAGCAACCTGGGATAGTGGACGATACTAACCGGGCTACTGAGCGCTAATATCAGTAAAGGGAAAGCTAAGCTGTTGTGCTAAAAAGGAGGCGCGACAGCTTGTGCAGCAAAGGTGCAATTCAACAGTATTTAGTTAATCAAATAAACTTAGCGCATCAAAAATAACTAATAGAATCATGATGGTACCAGAAAGAGTTAACAGCCAATAAAAGGTTGCAGCTAATACCCTATCTACCTTGGTCGTATGTTTATACAGTATTTCTGAATTTGCATACAGTGCTGACAATGGGCTGGTTTCTAGTTTACGCCGCCAGCTTCTTGGAATTGATAATGCTTGTGCAACATTAATAATATCCCAGCCACTCGCATACTCTATTCCTAATATATTTTTTGTTTCATGATTTTTTCTAAGCCTTTTTACGGTCACTTGACCGAAAATAATATAAAAGATCATAGAAATAAAGCACCCAGCCAACCCAAATGAAAACATTAAAGATTCAAATTCACTCATATGCCTAACCACGCCATTATTTGATCATACTGAGAGCTACATTTCTTTTGGTGTAACTATTCCCCCCATAGAAACAGCGGCGGCCGTACCTGCTACTGCTACTGCTACCCCACCAATAATAAGACCAACCCAACCCAACCTATAGGAGTTGCAACCATTAACATAGACAGAGCAGCCCCTCCAGCATTTATGGCAATAGTACCCGCAGCTGCACTTGCAGCAAAACCACTGGATTCAATAAACATCTGTCGGTGCCAGTTTCCACCAGCTTTGTGAGTATTATGGATATTACCTACTCTGCTGGTAAAGTCGATCACCGCAAGGCCGTTACCTAAAAACTTGGTATATTTGGTAAACTCAACTAACTCGCTGGCTTGTGCCTGACTGGAGACATCAAGCTTAGTGACATTGCGGCTGCTTTTAACGATATTCTTCCCCCTTTCGATGTTACTGAGCGCCGTGCCGCGACGGGATTTTATCTGGGCCGTTACAGACTCCATTTCATAATTAAACGTTGTTTGTAACCTACTATAAACATGATTAACTTTTTACTCTACAGCTTCAGTTGCACCTAGACTTTAATTAATAAGATTTAAGCGCATTTGCGACATATTCAATAGCAGATTGTTTTATGTGATTTTCTAAACTATTTGGATATTGTATTTCTACAACAGTTTTACCTTTTAGCTGATAGTGACGCGATATATCTTCTTCTTTTTTCATATTTTGGCGTACTTTGAAGAATTCATTTGCAACAAATTCATCTTGAAAAATTAGTACCGCAATAGAAAAAAGCCCTTCTTTAATTGATTCATGTTGATAGATAGATAATCCAAAACCACTGAACATTGATGGATCTACCGACTTTGTGAACGCTGGAGGTATCTTTTCGAAATTATCAACCGTGCTGGCAACAACATAAGGGTTGTTATCTATACCTTCGATGCTTATAGAATTAACACTAAGCGCCATTTCCATAAGAGTACTTGAATGTCCAGGTACTAATTTTGGATTTATCATTGGGCCATTATAAAAGCCTGTTCTGGACGTGTCAGGTAGATTGATATGGGCTTTTGTGGGCTTAATATATGGGCGAACAGTTCTATAAGTTACAGAAGGCGCAATAATAGTTGGTTGAGGCAAAATTCTACGTAAATAGCTACTGACATCATCATTTGATACTAATCGCCCGCTTGAGTCACTTGCAAAATATAGATCATGTCTTAATTTCCCCAGTTGACTTAGCTTTTGGGAAAATGTTTCATTATATGGTTTTATATCTACGTCATATAGTGGTATCGCCCAACTAAAATCAATAGCCCCCGACCTTTGTCCTCCATTTGCGACCCCTACAACATTATTACTAGCTGTTAAAACAGGCCCCCCAGAAATACCTGTTGTTAATGGCCCCTGCAAGTTAATAACTCGAACTTCAATTGTTGGACTTTTTCGTGTTTTAAAATAATTAATTTGGGATGTAGTTAGTAAGTGTTTTAATATCTGATGCGAGTTTGAGGATTTAATTCTAAGTTTTACGTCCGTAGCCGAAAGCCCAAGAATATTTCCATAAGCATACACCTCAGAATTCGCAATGACCATATCCTCAGTCCCCATAATCAACTCAGCTTCATGTGGCTTTTTGGGAGCGTACAATAAAGCCACATCTCTAGAAAAGTCCACACCAATAATACGTGTTGTTATTGGTTTTGTTTGCGATTGCTCATGGGTAAAAAATATTTCACATTCTCCAGCAACTCCATGCAATGCTGTCAATATACCATCGTAGCCATTCACCCTAAAACCAGTAAGAGTCCGAGATTTAGGTCCTACATTGCACTCCGTAGCGATAACTTTGTATAGACTAGGAAGTACATTATCAAGTGCTTTCGCATGAAAACAGCTCATCATACAAATTAAAGTAACCAGCGCTTTCTTCATAAACAATTTGCCACCTTCCTTAATACATTTCGCTTACACTGATTATTACTCCCACAGTCGCGTAATTTATTTTTTGTTTCTTTAGATAGCTCGGCGGTAAGTAATTGGCTTTCGAAGAGTTCCTCTATCGTATTACTTAATTCACAAAGATCAGTGTCTTGTTCATGTCCATACAAAACCCCTTGTTCTTGCTTTGAACGGGATTCCTTGAGTGAATACTTGTTCTTGACTGGTTCTAATAATTGATGTGTTCTGGTTACAATGCCTGCAATGCTACCTAATAAAATACCAAACGAAATCACCCCAATTATGAGAATATTTTGTTGAAATATATTCTCATTAATATGCTTAGTGCTATTAAGTACTGCCATACCTCCTCCTAACAAGGCAAGTAGAGAAGTTATAACGGTTCCAGACAATGGGGATATTGATATCCCCATTATCCACCCCATAGTTATTCCTATACTAAAAGCCCCCCAAACAACCTTCATATTCACCTGCCCAGTTAATGAAATTACCTTTTATAGAACTTATTAGTTTAAATACAATAACTTTGCAATATCCGTTAGACCTGAAGTTTCTAATTGCTCTTGAGCCTAATCATATAGATATAATTATGAATAATACTGAAAAGAGTGCCCAAGCCTCCATATCTAACCTGGCTCGAACCAATTTCCTTGCCTAAACAGCTACAAAAATATAAATCACAATTCCTTATTGCGTCACAATCACGCAAAAGCGATAATCTACGCCATTACTGCCGTGGCTATTCATTACAATAACCCGCATTGGCCGATCATTTAACGCCTTTTTACTGCGAATATGATCTCTTAAAAAGAATCAAAAAACGATATGACCTACGACTCAAATACCCCATCAATCTTATGGCACGATTACGAAACCTGGGGGGTGTCTCCTAAATACGATAAACCTTCGCAGTTCGCCGGTATCCGCACCGACTTAGATCTCAATATTATCTCCGAGCCGGAAGTCTTTTATTGCCAGCCGCCACAAGATTATCTGCCGCAACCGGAAGCCTGCTTAGTCACCGGCATCACCCCGCAAAAAGCACAGCGTGAAGGTTTAACCGAAGCAGAATTTGCCAGTCGTATCCACAGACTTTTCAGCCAGCCCAACACCTGTGTTGCCGGTTATAACAACATTCGCTTTGACGACGAGGTTACGCGTTACATGTTTTACCGTAACTTTTATGACCCCTACGCCCGCGAATGGCAGCACGGCAACAGCCGCTGGGACATTATCGATATGGTGCGCGCCTGTTACGCGTTACGTCCCGAGGGCATTAACTGGCCGACCAACGATGAAGGTAAGGTCAGTTTCCGCCTGGAATTGCTGACCAAGGCCAATGGCATCAGCCATGAAGCGGCGCATGATGCCATGAGTGATGTTTATGCCACTATCGCCATGGCAAAACTCATTAAAGAAAAACAGCCGAAACTCTACGACTTTATTTTTAATCTCAAAAATAAACGCCAGGTGGCGGAGCTGATTGATGTTTATAATATGACGCCGATTGTGCACACCTCCAGCCGGATTTCGTCCGAACATGGCTGCACCAGCTGGTTTGCTCCGGTGAGTTATCACCCCACCAATAAAAATGCTGTTATTGCCGTCGACCTGGCACAAGATCCCGAGCCGTTATTAAGCCTGAGCAGCGAAGATATCAAAGCGCGTTTATACACCAAACGCCAGGATTTGGCCGAAGGCGAATTGCCTATCCCGGTTAAACTTATCCATATCAATAAGTGCCCTGTTGTCTCCCCGGCTAAAACCTTGTTGCCGGAAAATGCCGCCCGACTCAATATTCCACGGGAACAATGTCTTGCTAACTTAACCAAGCTCAAGGGCCACGATGCCTTGCGGGACAAACTTAGCGATGTCTTTATGCCGGATTTTGAGGGCGAAGAAACCCCGGATGCCGAACATGCCCTTTACGGCGGCGAGTTTTTCTCTGCCAGCGACAAGGCGCAGATGGAAGTTCTGCATGCCATGCCGGTGGAGCAGCTGGCGGGGCATGATTTCCAGTTTCAGGACCCTCGTCTGCCTACTCTGCTGTTCAGGTACCGCGCCCGCAATTTCCCGCTCACTTTAACCAGTGAAGAGTTGCAAAAATGGCAGCAGTACAGCAGCAATAAACTGCAATATGGCGGCCCCGGTATTTTAAGCCTGGACGAATATATGATGAAGCTGGAAAGCCTGGCGATGGAGCATGAAAATAACACAGAAAAAATGGCAGTGTTAAAAGCCCTGTACCAGTACGTACAAAGCTAACCGTCACTGCCAGGCAGGAAAATATCCGGCAGCCCGGTTAATTGCAAACACAACCAACCGGGCCTGAACCGCAACCATTTCGCAATTTAGTTTTAGCAAGGAATTTAATCACAATGAAAAAAGTCGCTTTTATCGGTTTAGGCGTTATGGGCTATCCTATGGCTGGCCACCTGCAGCAAGCGGGCCACCAGGTTACCGTATATAACCGCACCCAGGCGAAAGCCGAACAATGGGTTAAGCAGTACCAGGGACAAATGGCCTTAACCCCAAAACTGGCCGCAGAAGGCGCGGAAATCGTTTTTGTCTGTGTCGGTAACGACGACGACCTTCGCTCTGTGGTTATCGGTGAAAACGGCGCTTTCTCGGGTATGGCTCGTGGCACTTTATTGGTAGACCATACCACGGCTTCCGCCGATGTCGCCCGTCAGCTGGCTGAGCAGGCACAAGAATCCGGATTTGGTTTCCTTGATGCCCCGGTTTCCGGCGGCGAAGCGGGTGCGGTTAACGGTCAGCTGACAATTATGGTCGGCGGCGATGAAGCCGATTTTAATCAAGTTAAAACGGTTATGGATGCCTACGCCAAATTCAGCAAGCTACTTGGACCTGTAGGCAGCGGCCAGCTGGCGAAAATGATGAATCAAATCTGTATTGCCGGTGTTGTCCAGGGGCTGGCCGAAGCAATACATTTTGGCAGCAATGCCGGTTTAGATGTCGAAGCCGTGGTTGAAGTGATCAGCCAGGGGGCCGCCGGTTCCTGGCAGATGGAGAACCGCCATAAAACCATGATCAAAGGAGAATACGATTTCGGCTTTGCCGTTGACTGGATGCGCAAAGATCTTGCTATCGCGCTGGATGAAGCCCGCAAAAACGGCTCTACCCTGCCGTTAACCGCACTGGTAGATCAATTCTATGCCGACGTACAGCAAAGCGGCGGTAACCGTTGGGATACTTCTAGCCTGCTGACCCGCTTGCAGAAATAAGCCAGGCCATAAAGCAGCGGACGTTCAATAGCAGCGTCCGCAACATTCCCCCTCACCCCTTCCGGTTATTTACCTGCCATTTATTCAAGCCCTTTTTGGGCCAAAGTTGACACCGTATCCGTTTTATTCCGTCCAGGGCAGTGATTATATTCCTGCGCCCGGTTGGCATACGACAGGCAAAAATCAAATTCTCCCTGCGAGGCAAGTTGCTCGCCGTTGTAAAAGGCAAAAATACTTTTTGAGGCTAGCTGCCCCGGCTGAGTGTTACTACAGGCCATCATGGCCGCCAGCTTACATTCCTGCATCGAGTGTACCGTTTGCGCCTGCACGCAACTGAGCTTGTCTTTACAAGGCTGAAAACTGACGTTTTCTATGCCGACACAAGGAGTATGCCCGTACTGCACCAGGCACTCTGCCGGCTCCTCTGCTTCTTCCATGTTCATCATGGTAATGCTGGGGCGCATTTGAGGAATATCTTCCGGCGAGTCTCTTTTTTCTTCAAGATAAGACAATACCGCCACACCAATTTCTTTATCCTTGATCAGCTTGGTATTGATCATAAAAGCCAGTGTTTCCAGGCGCTCGGAGGCAACCTCCGACTCCAGTGCTTTCATCAGCAAATCGGAATTGAGTTTCTGATCCGCCAGTTGTTTATCCCAGTAGCCCTTGATCAACCCGCCGCCTATAGTGCCCATCAAGGCGATTAAGCCGGTAATGAGTAGCGTGCTGATAGTGGATTTCGGCTCTTCTGACATAAGCCCTCCCGGCCTTACCCGGCTGAGAAAAGACAGTGAAAGTTAACGTAAAAACGCCCGAGCACAGGCGTTGCAAAAGCGGCGTCTGCTTTCACCATTCATTCCCTGGGTTGCTTTACCGGCAATATCTGTCCGTGAATATTGCACAAGTGTAGCTGATAATTTTTAAAGGTAATATCAAGCTGCAATCAACCGGAAAAAATCCCCCGAAAAACAGGATTTTTTCTCACTTGAAAAAGAGCAAAATAGAAGTGTGATTTAACTATTTGCTCCTATCCTTAAAAAACTGTCCTTCCCGCGCTCTTGCCTTGCGCACTTTTTTCGTTCTCATACTTAAGGAAAAGAAGATGAGTCTACTTAACTTTTATTTTTCAGATCACAGTAACGAAGTTATCAGCCGCGGCAGTAACCATTCAGTATTAGGCATCACCAACGGCCATTACAGCCAGGGTGCTATCCAGTACCGGCACCCGGGCACCAATACCATATGCAGCGACAATATCCGCTATATCGAACCCACCCAGGAAAGCAGCGGCTGGGGCGGCAATGCCGCCGGAGCCACCATATTGGATCACATTCCCAACCTGGACAACTTTACTATGTCCTGCTGGGCAGACGCCAAAACCTTAGGTTTCTGGACCATTCCGTTTTTACTCAGACAAAACAACCAGTGGCGCTTTAGCATAGACTATGAAACCACCTCCAATAATACCCTGTATGTCTATATCAGTTACCACTCTCCCGAAGGCGGCTACCATTGGACCTATACCAGCTTTGCCCTGCCCGATAACAACTGGCATTACCTCACCGTCACTAAAACCCGGGACGATGCGCTGCGTTTTTATGTCAACGGCGAGCTGAAAGTCACCCAAACCACAGCTACGGGAGAATATGCTCTGCTTGACGATACGCCGCTGGAAATGAGCTTTCGCTCCGATCAGCAAAATAACTTCCATAACCCCGGCGCCAGGTTGGGCAACCTGAGATTTGATACCAGTGCCGCCACCGCCGAACAAATCAGGGCCCAGATGCTCGAAGATCTGGAGCTGCTGAAAAATCCCCATGTACTGGATGTTAAACAGGACAGCTTTACCAACAACAATGCCGCCGTTGTTTCCAATTACCCGGCGCACCCGCAGATCCCGCTGGAAAATACCCTGAACAACTTTACCCCGAGAACCGAAAGGATCGCCGGCACCGACTTCCACTACCTTGAAGCCGAACTAAACGGTAACGGCAATTATGTACAAATAGACCGCAATTTAAAATTCACCGAAACCGACAGCCTGGACTACCTCAGCGTTGCCGCCTGGGTACGGGTGCCCACCAACCTGCCCGCCATCAACGGCGACAACGAAGAAGAGATCATCGTCTCCTTTGACCGCAGCGAATATTTCCGCCTGTCCGTCAATGCCCCCTTCGGTACGGAAACCGGCGCTATTCTGTTCGCCACCGCGGCACAAATCGGCGATAACCGGGACATTCACGACCAAAGTCCCGCCGTCGGCCATAATATCAACGACGGCCAGTGGCACTTTATTAGCGCGGTTTACGACGGCGACAACCACACCAAGAAAATCTACCTCGATGGTTTGCTGATCGATACCGCCGAGGGGGTGCACAGCAATCATGGCAGCTTAGGAACGGGTGTCGACAGGGTCGGGTTTATCGGCGCCGGCAGCGAAGACGACGGCAGCGGCGATATTCACCTCGGGCCGACAAGTTCCAATTACATTAATATCGGCCGGGTAATTATCCGCCGGGATCTGCTGTCTCCGGCGCAAATCAAGGCGCTGATGGCGCAAAGACCCGGCAGCCGCCCCGCCGGACGGGATTTCTGGCTCGATTATCACTTAGACCGCCTCAGCGACGAACGGGTGCTGGACAGCTCAGGACATCAGCACGACGCAGTCTTTTCCGGCTTCCAGCGGCAAAGCGAACGCATCGGCGGCCGAAACTTCCCCTACCTGCAAAGCGTCAGCGGGCAAAACAGCTATTTGGATATCGTCGACAATTTCACTCTGTCGCGGGATTTAAACTATGAGTCTTTCGCCTTTTCCCTGTGGCTGAAACTGCCGCAAAGCCTAAGTGCAGATCAGATCCTGATCTCCATGGACAACAGCCAGTTTATGCAGGCCTGGGTGGATCAGGCCAGCAATACCCTGCGCTTTAACCTGGTGCATAACGGCGGCACCATACAGCTAAGCGGCAGCACCGCCATTAACGACAACCAGTGGCATTTTGTGACCTTCAATCTCGACTGCCCTGCCCGGCAGCTCAACATCATGCTCGACGGTACAGTAGAAGCCGCCGAGTTCTTTGAAAACATCGACCGCCCGGGGGGCATAGACGCCAATGTCAGGATAAAAGTCGGCAGCCAGAGCAACCTGTTGATGGGAGAAAACGCTCTATATTTCGACGGCGATATCGGCCCCGTCCGCTTTGAACGTTATGCGCTTGAGCTGTCGGAGCATAACGCCTGGCGCAAAAAAGACCGGCCGGATACCCAGGGCAACGGCCTGGTATTTAAACTGACCCGGTTTGAAAAATCCGCAAGCCAGGCCAACACCCTGCTGGACGAGTCCGGCAACAGCAACCACGCCAGGTTTGTCGAAATAGACATCAATACCGACGACGACCTGCACTACCTGGTGGCCGGCGGCGCCCAGCCCCAGGTGATGTTGCCCGCACCTTTAGTGCAGGACCAGAGCGCCGGTATCAGCCAGCTCTCTTTCGCCTGCTGGGTACAGGTGCCTGAGGGTATGGACAGCGCCAGCGTGATCCTCTCCTTCGGCAAAAACCACTACTACGAACTTGGCATTACCGACCAGGGCAAAGCCAGCCTGATCACTCAGGGGCATCAGGTGATCGACCCCAACGAAGTCGACAGCCAGTTCCTCAATACCCTGGACAGCGGCCTGGCCATCAACGACGGCCAGTGGCACCATATCTGCGCCATTTACGACGGCATCAACGGCTTTAAACGCCTGTATATCGACGGCCACCTGGACCGGGAAATTGCCGATCCCCACGAAGGCGCCCTCGGCTCGGGCACTACCCGTTACGGCATCATAGGCGCCCCCAGCTATTCCGAGTCTTTTGCCGACAATCCCCTGCCTGCCGATGCCCAACTCTTGTCCCGCGAGGCGGACGACATCGTGCGCATCGGGCCGCTCTACCTGTACAACGCGGCGCTGGACAACGTCAGCATAGAGCAGCTGGTAAACCAGGACAATTCCTACCTGCTCAACCGCCTCACCAAAACCTATAACCTGGACAAGGGTCATTATACCCAGGTACGTATGGTGCAGCATGAAAACCAGCTGGTATTGCTGGCACAGGCCAGCGACGGCAGGTACTACTACGCCGCGGTAGCGCCGCAAATCGTCAGCAACAGCGAGCGCAACCAGCGGGCGGCCGAACAGCTAAGAAGCGGCACCCAGGACAACAGCCAGGTACGCACCGACGTCTCCTACTGGCCGGCAGCCCTGAAACAGCTGCTCTTCCCCACCGAACTCAGCCAGGTGGGCTACAGCATAGTGGACAATTACCTCTTTGAAGATCAGCCGGAAGATCCCCGCGAGGACAACTACAGCATATCGGTATTTAACCGCTCCACCGGCATTCTCGGCGAAAACCAGCCGTTTAAGCTGCTCTCCGACGGCCAGTACCTGATCTTGTGCCGCCAGGCCAAATCCAAAGACGACGCCAGCGTACCCAGGCGCAACAACAAGGCTATCGTCGATAAAACCTTGCTGCTCGACCGCTTCGTGCTCACCGGCGATACCCTGACCCCCAAACTGGAATCCAGATATCAGCGCAGCCGCAACAAGGTCAGGCCCTTTAACAGCAAAGACTCAAAAGATGTCCGCGATCTTAACGGCAACTTCTTCTATGAACCCACCCATGAGCTGGCCTTTGTCGACGATCTCTATAACGGCCAGTTCGACGTCACCCTGGTACCAACTTCCACCGGCTCCCAGTCCCGCTGGTCGATTATGGCGCTGGAGCATAAACGTAAGCTGCTGCGCTATTTCAGCCTGCCGACGGCCAACGACGGCCTGTTCGATACTAAAGGCAAAACCTACTACACCAGTCCGGACACGCAATACCGGGACAGCATTTACCAGGACAGGCCGGGCCTGGATCCCTTCAGCGGCCAGCCGCTGATCCCTGTGCGCGGTAAACCCGGATCGGCAGGCTACGCCCTGTCGCTGATTTCCGGCAGCTACTTGCGACTGGACAATCCCTGGTTTGAGGCCGCCAATACCAGTGCCGGCAACGGCAAGCCGCAGCAGTTCACCCTGATGCTGAGGCTAAAATCCCAGCTGCCGCAAAGCGGCGACGGCCCCCGCTGGCTACTCAGTTCCGATAGCCATACCGGCTTGTCGGTATGGATAGCCAATAACAATATCCTGTATTTCGAATACGGCGGAGTCCAGCGCAGCATACCTGCGGTGATCCCCGATGAAAACTGGCACCAGCTGACCTTTGTCTACCGCCAGGGAGAGAGCATTATCTACCGCGACGGCGTCAGCCAGGCCCTGAGCTCCAGCAGCGAAAGCAAACCGGCCCAGCCCTTTGCCAGTATCGGTAGCGGCCAGTACCAGCTCGGCGGCGGCAGCCAGGATCTCGGTCAGGTGGACGATATCCAGTTATGGTCGCTGGCGCTGGAAAATGAAATCCTGTTCGATGCCGTCAATATCGTGCCCCAGACCAATGCCCCCGGCCTGGTGGCCTACTACGGCATCAACGAAGGCGCCGGCAGTGAAGTGTATGATCACAGCAGTAAAAAGCGTATCGCCACCCTGACCCCGGGCAGCGCCAACGGCCAGTCCCTGGCCACAAACGACTTATGGCGGCGCTCAACCGCCAACCAGTATGAAAGTACCGGCTTGGTACAACGCCTGTATAAACTCCACGATACTCCGGCGGCTGCCGATATCGATGACTACCTGGGTTTTGACCTCGAATATTACCAGGTGCAGGAAGACGGCATGAACGGCGACGGCGAACCCACCAATGTGCTCAGCGACCGCCGTATGATGCTCACCGCTGCCGTCGGCCAGGGCAACAGCACTAAGCTTGCGGCAGTGGATTTTGCCGTTGATCTCGACGGCACCCTGGCAAATGTCGGTACCCACCTGGCGCTGCCGGCTTTAGATACCGGCGGTCAGGGCTTGTCGCTTGAGCGCCTGGCGGAGCTGGAAACCCAAGTAGAAGCATTAAAGGCCAAATACGACATTGCCGTCGGCTGGCTCAGGCAGCATAACTTCCTGCTGACGCTGGATCAGGGCAATACGCCACTGGCCTTTGGCCGCGACGCCGCACTTGAGCTTAACTTCAACTACCTGATAAACCTGGATTACGATTTCAGCGACAGCACCAACCTGGATTTAAGCGCGCTTATCCGGGATAACGAGACTTTCAATGCCGCCTATGAGCAGGTCTTCCTGGTAGACCCCGACGACAGCAGCGGCAACCGCCTGACCCCCAGCCTGGACGGCAGCCTGATGGCGCTCGATGCCGATTTGTCCGGCCTGTACCCGAACTTCAGCGCCGATGCCATGGGCAAACTGCTGTTTAACAATGAAGATGTGAACCAGCAGCAAAACTACCAGACCTTTTTGCTGCAATTAAGCGAATTCCGATGGGCACGGGAAACCACCCGGCTGGCGGCGCAATATAACGGTGGCCAGCAGCAGATATTGTGGCCAAGCGGCGTTTTCCAGTATGTAACTGCAGCACCAAGCCACGGCGCCGGTCTCAACGTCGACCCCCACCTGCTGGTAACCGGCGTTATGCTGAACCTGTATTTCGATTATGCAGTCAAGCTGCAGCAGCTTAACGATGCCAGGGAAAACTATAACAGCGAAAGCCAGTTTATGATGCCGATCGTGGCGGCAGACCAGCGGGGTCTCACCGCCAAGGCGGGTTTTTTCAATGAAATACGGCCGCAAACCGCCCCCACCCTCAAACGCAACAGCAGCGGCGGGGTCGAAGTCTTCTTTAAAGGCCGCAACAACAAGATGCTCAGCGCCTACTATGGCACCGCCACCGGCCGCGCCATACACAGCCTGGCCACCAGCAACCAGGAAAAAACCTATATCCAGGCGAAATCCACCGAAACCGAATATAACCATACCCGCATCAGTATCAGCGACGGCAGCACGACCCAGCTGTGTAACCTTAATATCGTCAACAGCGCCCTGGGGTTGACGGAAACCTGGAGCGACGTGCCGAGGTCGCCGGGCAAGTTTGCCACGGTTGTCAACGGCAAGGCCTCGACCCTGACCGCCCTGGCGCTGGATCTGCAAACCTATGACTATACGAGTGTGATCACCGAAGCCGATACCAACGGCCTGGAGCTGGGCAGCCGCCTGATATATGTGGTACCGGCATCGAGCATCTCCCCTGCCAACAATTTGCTGGAGAATGTCAGCAACGCCCTGCCGGATGCGGTCTTTAAAGCCAACAGCTGGACCACGGACAAGGTAGATAAAGGACTGAACTTTAACGGCAGCAACCACCTGCAGGCCACTGCGGACGAGCAAAGCCGGGTACTGATCAACGCCCTGCAGGACATGACGCTGGAAGCCTGGTACCTGCCGCAGCTAACCGCCTCACCCCAGACTTTAATGGCCTACCGGGACCCACAAAACCGCCAGGCGGATATCCGTTTGAAACTGGTGCCGCAAAGCGATCCGCTGAAATATAAGATCAATTTCCAGCATGCCGGCAAGCAGTTCCAGTCCCGCACCAGCTATGCCTTTAACAGCCTGGCCCATTATGCCGTGGTGATGAAAAAACAAGGCGGGCTGGAGCTGGCACCGCGCGCGCGCAAGCTCACCGTTGACGATACCAGCGGCACCTTTGCCTTAAAAGGCGATACTACCTTAGATCTCACCTTCTCCCTGGCCAACACCCGCAAGGATGTCAACCAGGTGCTGATGCAAAAAGGCAATAACTTTAAGGTATTTGTCGACACCACAGGCAACCTGGCGCTGACTTTCCGCGACGAAGATGCCCACGAGTTCACCACTAAGCTGTCGAGCGGTACAGTCTTGCAAAACAATACCCGCTACCGGATTTTTGTCAGCATAGATCAGGCGGTCAATACCCGCGCCGCCCTTAACGATATCTACGCCAGCAGCACCAATGTCGGCTCCGCCACAGATCTGACTTCCTTGATCCCCGACGGCACCAGCTTCAGGCTCAACAATGCCGACAACTACACCATAGACAACTTCGCCGTACCCAGTCTGCCGGACACCAGCACAGACAGCAGCGGCGGGGCCAACTCACAATATATAGTGGCAGTGAACCTGGAAGTGTATAACCTGGACGCCGGCGATGATGTGCCCTCCCTGTCCCTGGACAGCCCGGACAAACATTATTGCGGTAACTTCCTCGACCAGCAGGATAACTCCGCCTTTGAGCTGATGACCAACCTCGGCAGCTCCCGCACCATCTACCAGGCCGCCTTCTGGTCCCTGCTGCGGGCCAAGGCGGATCAAAATACCCTGATTTCCGGCAGTGAAGAAGGCCTGACCGCCTGGTGGCCGTTCTCGGAAAATGCCGGCGGAGTGGCCGCCAACCGGCAAAACGACCAGCTGAGCCTGGACTTTTCCGGTGCTCCCGGCACACCCGCGGCCGGGTTTAACTGGCAGCTGGGCAGCGCCGATCAGGGCATCAACCTCTATGTCAACGGCAGGGAAACCGGGCTGGACAGCGTGGCTGTCGATCATATATCTGCCGGAGATGCCGTAATCGGCCTGCAATTGGGATGTGATGCCGGCCAGGATAACCATAGTGTCGGCCATCTGGGGGATCTGCGTCTGTGGCGCTCGGTGCGCAGCTATGAACAGATCATAGAAGCCGCCTTCTCCGCCACCCCCGGCAGCAGCCAGGACTTATTGCTGCATTATGACCTTAACCGCTCCGACGATAACCAGGTTTTTAACCAGGCGGCCAACGGCTTTGCCCTGAATATCGTAGAGCCGAGCAATGCCGAAAATACCGATCTCGTGGTCAGCCAGTCGGTAGCGCCTGTGGGTTACAATGCGCCCTTTATCCGCAATGTCTTCCTCGATGCCAACTCGCCGATGCATATCGAGATGAAAACCGACTCACCGCTGGATGTCGCCTACTATGCCGTCGCCAATCAAGGTTCTACCGGGGTTGAAGGCGGCTTGTATAAAGGAGCCTATGCCTATGTGGATAACGGCGAGCTGAAAATCTATACCGGCCAGCCGGTAGCGGAGCTTTATACCGAGTGGCTAAGCCAGGTACAGACAGATCCGCAGATCGTCGGCTTTATCGAAGGGGCGCCGCCGGTGCCGGGAGAAAACCTCACCGGCGGCGATTATAAAGGAGCGACTTCGGTGGCGGTCAGCACCAGTGAAAGCGACAATTACAGCTGGGGCCGCAGCCGCTCCGACTCAGGGTCTGTCGGCATTAACTTTGATTTTGGCATAGGACCGACCGTAGATGCCTCCAATAACTTCTCGCCGCTGGGCTTTGGCCCCAGCCTGAAAGTGATCAAGGCCAAATCCCGCTTTAACCTCGGCTTTAATGCTTCCTTTGGCGGCGGTTTCGATGCCAGCAAGAGTCTTTCCGCCAACCTGAGCCTGAGCCAGGAGCTGCAGCAAAGCCTGGGAGGCGAACAGGAAAGAAAACAAAACTACTACCTGACGCCCCAGCGGCGCTTCCAGCCGGATAACCTGGGGACGGCACTGGTAGAGTCGCTGACCGCAGATCTGTTTGCCCTGAGAATAAAACGCAATAAGGCACTGGTGGGTTACAGCGTAGTGCCCAATGAAGATATTCCCCGCGACCGGAATATCATACATTTCCCCATCAACCCCAAATACACCAAACAGGGCACATTGGACGGCAAGCTGGGCTTTAGCAGCCAGGACTCGCAGTTTGTGCTGATCAAAGATCCCAATTATCCGCAGGCCGCCACCTACGGCGAATACAGCTACTTCAAACCCAAAGAAACCTATCGCCTGATCCAGGAGATCGACGATAACCAGGCGCAGATCCAGGAGAAATATAACCAGTGGGATACCGGCAAACTCAGGACCTTTGATTACAGCCTGGGAGGCCTGCCGAGCCAGAACTCGGATGCCATTGTCGGCAGTTCGGATCAGGGCGAGCAAAACCGCCAGCAATACGAGCCGCCGAAGCTGGCATTTGCCGTCGACTTGTACAACCGCTATATCTGGACCGCCGAAGGCGGCATGTACAAGGAAAGCTCAGGTTATACCGAGGAAGTAAAAAATTCCTATACCGGTAAGTTCAACTTTAAATTCAGCGCCAAGGCCGGCTTTAAAACCGATATCGTGCTCACCGCCGTTGCCTTTGATATCGGCTTGGGCCTGAGTGTCGATGCCAGTTTGAACCTGTCTACCACTAAGTCTAAAAGCAGCAAGGACGGCTTTAGCCTGTCCGCCAGCGTTTCCGGGGAGAAAGATCTGCAGCTTTACACCATCAATGAAGCCGAGCGCAGCTTTTACGGTGCGGCAGAAGTCGGTGATGCCGCCTATGATCTTGACACCGCCATCAGCACCCCGCATGGCGAATATACCCCGGGCACCGCCATCAACCGCCCCGGTAAAGTCGATGCCTACCGCTTCTATTCCTTCTTCCTGCAGCCCAAAGAAGCCTCCTTTGATTACCTGCGGGAGATGGTGATAGACCAGGCCTGGCTCAGGGAAAGTAATGATCCCGGTGCGGCCGCGCTGCGCCAGGTACTCAAACCGGGGGTGCCGCTTAGGGAGAACGAGAAGTCCAAACCCTGGCGCATCATGCACAGGGTATCCTATGTCAGCCGTATTTTACCGCCGGTCAGCGGGACCTCCGGGGAAACCACCACAGAGCAGAAAGTCGGCAGCAAATTCGGCAGTAACCACCAGTTACTGAGATTACTCGAACCTTATGTTTACGCCGATGATCTCACCAGTGGCCAACTCGATGCCCGGGTACGCAATGCCGTCAACCTGTATTTGCCCGAGTTTAGCGATCACCAGAGCAAACAATATATCGTTAACCTGTTCAGGGATTATTATGGTCTGGTATAAACCATAAAAAAAGCTGCACTAAGATGTGATACTAAGGCCCTTAACATATTGAAATTAAGGGCCTTATCTTTTACCAGCCAGCAACATCCGCCTTCCCGTTCCCGCCTGTAAAAATCAGCAAAAACAAATTAAGTTGTACGCAACTTAATTTGACACTACTATTATTCATTATCTAGCTTCATAACCTTCAGGAAAGAAAATGAGCCAAAACATCTATGATTTTAGCGCCGAGGACTATAAAGGCGATCCGGTTGAATTAAAGGACTATCAGGGCAAGGTAATGTTAATCGTCAATACCGCCAGTGCCTGTGGTTTCACCCCGCAATATAAAGGCTTGCAGGAGTTATATGCCAAACACAAAGATCAGGGACTTGAAATACTCGCCTTCCCCTGCAATCAGTTCCGCGAACAGGAAAAAGGCGATAACGCCGAAATAAAGGCGTTTTGCGATCTGCAATTTAATATCAAGTTTCCACTGTTTGGCAAGATTGATGTCAACGGCGATAACGCCCATCCGCTGTTTAACTTCCTTAAAGCACAGGCGCCGGGCATTCTGGGCAGTAAAGGTATCAAGTGGAACTTCACCAAGTTTTTAGTCAACAAAGAAGGCAAGGTGATCAAGCGTTACGCCCCGGCCACTAAGCCGCAGGCAATTGAAGCAGATATTGAAAAACTGCTATGAGCGACACCCTGCAACTGGAAAAACAACTTTGCTTTCGTCTCTACAGCGTCAACAAGGCCATGAACCGTTTATATGCCCCTATGCTCAAAGAGCTGGGCTTAACCTACCCCCAGTATTTGGTGATGCTGGCCTTGTGGGACAAGCCCAAAGCAGTGACGGTAAAGCAGCTGGGAGAGATGCTGGATCTTGACTCGGGTACGCTCTCGCCACTGTTAAAACGCATGGAAAAACAAGCGCTGCTGCATCGCAGCCGCAGCGAGTTTGACGAGCGCAGCGTGCAAGTCTCCCTCAGTGCCCACGGCAAAAATATTCGCAGCAAGGCCAAGTTGATCCCGGCCAAAATGTTTGCCAAAACCGGGCTGCCCCTGGACGAGTTTTTGATGTTGAATAATAAGTTAGATCAGCTATTAACCAGGTTAAGCGAAAGCTAACCGCTGTTTACTCCGGCTGAGCCCGTCTGCTGACAGGATTTGGGCTCACCGGAGCACTTCGTTTTTATCTCCTAAAACAGGGTATTGTGCAGCTGCTCGACCACGGTATTGGCATCGCTTTCCGGTACCAGGAAACACAGGTTGTTGTCGCTGGCACCGTGGCAGATCATGCGGATGTTAAAGTCGTTGATCTTATCGAAGATATTGCTGCCTAGCCCTTTTGCGGCATGCAGGCCATTACCTATCACCGCCACCAAAGACAAACCGTGCTCTACCGAGACTTCACACAGCTGCTCCAGCTCCGCCACTACGGTACTGGTTAGCAGCGCCTGGGTAGTGCCAGTGGGGTTATCAAAGGTCAGCGCCACACTTATCTCACTGGTGGTGATCAAATCAACACTGAGTTCGTGTTTCGCCAAAATAGAAAATACCTTGGCCAAAAAACCGCTGGCATGTAGCATCGCCGGGCTTTTTACCGTCACCAGGGTTTGCTCTTTTCTCAGCGCTATCGAGCGGTAAGTCGGGTTTGACTCCACTTGCTGTTTAATTAACGTGCCGCCTTTTTCCGGCTCTTTACTGGAGCCGACAAACACCGGGATATTTTGCCGCATTGCCGGGATCAAGGTCGCCGGATGCAGAATTTTTGCGCCGAAGGTGGCCATTTCCGCCGCCTCACCAAAACTGATTTCTTTAATGGCCCGTGCCTGGTCGGTAATGCGCGGATCTGTGGTAAAGATACCGACAACATCGGTCCAAATCGCCAGGTTATCGCCGTCAAGGGCTTCGGTGAGCAAGGCCGCGCTGTAATCCGAGCCGCCCCGACCTAAGGTAGTGGTGTGGCCTAAACTGTCACTGCCGATAAAGCCCTGGGTCACTATCACTTGCTTTGCCAGCTCAGGCAGCAAAAGCTCCTGACAGTTACGTTTTAGTTCGGCTAAATCCACCACCGCCTTACCGTATAAACTGTTGGTTTTCATCACCCGGCGCACATCAAAGCAGCTGGCGGCGATATCTAAAGACTGCAATACCCGAGAAAAAAGCAGTGAGCTGAACTGCTCGCCATAGGATAAGATGGCATCCGCCGTCTGGGCCTTGTATTCATTTGCCTGCTGCGCAGCAAGGACTTCCAGCTCGCTAAGCAGTGTCTGTATTTGCAAGTCCAGTCCGGCTTCCTCCGGCAATTCTCGCCGGATATTAAACTGAATTTGCGAGATGGCTGTGATGATTTGCTCCCGCTCCTGCGCGCCGACATTTTCCTGGCTTAAGCGCACCAGATAGTTAGTCACCCCGGCACTGGCAGAAACCACCACCACTTTGTTGGCAAGGTCATTTTTGATAATAGTGGCGCAGCGCAGCATCGCCTGGTAATCGGCGACACTGGTGCCGCCAAATTTTGCCACGGTCAAAGCATTTACCGCATCCTGGTTTGAAGCATTTACCCCTAGTGACATGAGACCCCCGCATAAACAAGGTTGCAAACATTACCTGTGATAGCCCTACTATAGGCGACAAAAGGCTTGATAATAAAAGATTTAATAAAAGAAAACATATAACTTCTCCCTAACAGGCATAAACCTGAAAACATTAAGGAAGAGCGTGACTGAGCAGATAAGCATTCATGAAGAATTGTGACCTTACATTTTCAGCCAGAAGCTCTCCACCGAATAGCAAGCTAAGGTTTTTAAACATACCCAAAAACTTGCCGAAAACGAGTGACAGTCCCAGGGATTCAACCCTGGTAACCGAGTGCTATTGACCACAAGCAATAGCGCTCTCGGCGTTAGTCCCCCTCAATAACCGTCTCAGGAAAAGTGGTTCCTCGTGTTATCTACCTGGCTAACGCGCCTCTTCTGGTGCTGCTGCTTTCGTACGCTTACGCGATAAAGCAAACAACGGGGCCATTACAGCCTATTTTTCGGCTAATTGCAATAGCCTTTTAGACGTCTATGTAATTTTATTTCAAAAAAGGGCAAAGCTTATGATTAACGAAGGGAAAATTGCTATAGTGGGCGAAATTACCTGATAGAAGACATTCAAGCCCCAAGATGGATTTATTTCTCCTGAAAAAAGTGATCGGCCTTTTGCTGATGCCGGTCAATCTCATTTTACTGCTGCTGCTCTTTGCCCTGATTTTCTACAAAGTCAAACCGGGTTTGAGTTTCAAGTGCTTAGTTTTAGGCTTTTTCACCCTGTTACTGTCAAGCCTGCCGCCGGTCGCCGATAAGATGATGGCGCCGATAGAAAGCCAATACGAGGCCTTTCGCCGCTCGAGCAAACCTGTCGATTATATTGTCATTTTAGGTTGTAGCCACAGCAACGACGATGCCCTGCCCGCCATCGCCCAGCTGGAATATTGCTCGCTGCAGCGTTTGGCTGAAGCTGTGAGGATATATAAGTTACATCCGGAAGCCACCTTAGTCTCTACCGGCAGCGCCGTGACTCAAGGGACAACCAATGCCGAAAAGGTCAGGCAGGCAGCCATCAGTTTGGGCATACCCGAGCATAAAGTCATCAATGAAAATAATGCCCGCGATACCGAAGAAGAAGCCGAACTAGTCGCCCCCAGGGTACGGGGCAAACATATGGTGCTGGTGACCAATGCCGATCATATGCCCCGGGCGATGGCCTACTTTAAAGCGCAGGGGTTAAACCCGACACCGGCGCCGGCGGCTTTTTGGGTCAAGGGAGAGCAGCAAAACAAAGAGTGGCATTATTACTTTCCCCATGCCAAAACCCTGGTGCAAAGCACCCGGGCCTGGTATGAGTCTCTGGGCCAGCTGGCCTTATGGTTCAAATCCCTGATTTAAAGCCGTTTATCTACACCGGGTTGTTGATATCAATAAATTCCACCGATAAATCGGTATGCTCTGCCAGGTATGCCGCCAGGGCTTTAGCGCCGTAACGCTCGGTGGCATGATGGCCGGCGGCGAAGAAATGGATATCCATTTCATGGGCAACATGTGTGGTTTGCTCCGAGGCTTCACCGGTAATAAAGGCATCTATGCCCTGCTCAGCCGCCAGATCGATATAGCCCTGACCACCGCCGGTACACCAGGCCACGGTGCGTATCGGTTTATTCGACGGCGGCGGTATATGCAGACACTGGCGGTTAAGGGTTTCAGTGATACGTGCCGATAAGGCTTCCCCGCTTACTTCATCGGCAAGCTGCCCCTGCACCGCAACGCTCAGCGGATTACCCAGCTCCAGCGGCCCTGTGGTTTCAATGCCCAGCAGCTTGGCCAGTTGCGCGTTATTACCCAGCTCGGGATGGATATCCAGCGGCAGGTGATAGGCAAATAAATTAATATTATTTTCTAACAGCGCCTTAATACGGTCATGTTTCATACCGCGGATCACATAAGATTCGTTTTTCCAGAAAAAACCATGGTGCACCACCAGCGCATCGACTTGATGGGCGATGGCCTGGTCAATAAGTGCCTTGCTGGCAGTAACCCCGGTAATGACCTTTTTAATGTCATTGCTGCCCTGTATCTGTAAACCGTTAGGACAAAAGTCTTTAATTTGTTCCGGTTTTAACAGCTGGTTCAGTTGTTGCTCAAGTTCATTGCGTAGCATATTTTAATATCTTTTAAGGATGACTGATCTATTGGCTGCATAATAAGGCATTTACCTAAGTCTCGGCAATATAACTACAAGATCAGCATCATAATCTTCCTTAAACGGGCCCGTTTTTTAGCCAGAGCTGATAGCGGGTGCTGAAAAACACACCAAGACTTGCAGGCTTTTTGATCGCCGGATACTGGTGACCAAGAAAAGTTCCAATTTGTTTTATAACAAAATATTTCAAATTATAGCCTTTTTATCATTTTTTTATTTCTTATTTTTCAGTCAGATAGAGAAGCATTATTAATAAAAGGCAAGCAGGAGATGCTTAACACGACACATTCATTGCCGATTCTTTCATTGCCAAATGCAGTGTTTTTCGCTAAAACTTGGGCGGTAAAATGACTTTTAGAACAAGATGTTAAAAGAGTGTTACTTTGATTGGAAACTTTCAGAGTAAAATAATAACAAAGTAAAGGGAACGGAAATGGAAAAGACCAAGTTATTTACTAAACGTACGTCTCTCGCCTTAAGTGTAGCAACTGCTGTCTTGGCGCTGCCAAGTTATCAGGCGCTCGCCGAAGAGCAAGAAGTTGAGCGTATTGAAATCACCGGCTCACATATCAAACGCCAGGATATGGAAGGCCCCTCCCCCATCACCTCATTAAGTGCCAAGGATATCGCCGATACCGGTGTGACCGACTTAATCGGCTTATTTACCAAGTTGCCTATGGCGGGTCAGGGAACCTTCTCTACCCAAGGTAATAGCAGTGACGGCACCAGTAATGGTGGTTCCAGTGTGTCATTGCGTGGTTTAGGTGCAGATTCAACCTTGATCCTGATTAACGGCCGCCGGGTATCGGTATCACCTTTTGCCAACACCATAGACACGGCATTTGTTGATATCAACAACATCCCGATCTCCGCCATTAAGCGCGTAGATGTGCTTAAAGACGGCGCCTCCGCCACCTATGGCTCGGATGCGATTGCCGGTGTTATCAACATCATCATCAAGGATGATTTCGAAGGGGTGGAAGTGACCGCCAAAGCCGGCGATACAGCAGACGGCGGTGGCCGTGAAGAAAGCATCAGTTTGTTATGGGGCAGCCACAGCGACACTACCAGCCATACCTTTATCGTTGACTATTTCGACCGTGAAGAGATTCTTTTTGGCGACCGTGATTACTCCAAAACGGCCAACCAAACAGCCCTGAGACCAAACGATCCCTATGCCACAGATTTTCGCAGTTCATCCGGTTATCCCGGTACCATTGCTTTAAGAAGTGACAGCACCAACCGTATGCCGGATACCTTTGGCAATGATGTTTGTGCTCCCGGAGACATAGTTGGCGATCTTTGCCGCTACGATTATGCCCCCATGTCCAGTTCAACCCCGGCTTCACAGCGTTTTAGTATTATTTACACCGGTAAGCATGAGATCAGCGATGATTTAAGAGCCTTTGCCGAGTTTAACGGCCAAAATTCCAAAACCACTATCCGCGGCGCCGCCAGCCCGAGCTTTAATGAATTCTTTATGGACGGCGATAACGTCAATCATCCGTTTGCCGATGATCCTACCCATGAATTCTATCAGCAAGACTTAACTATGCGCCGCCGCATGGTAGAGCTGGGTAACCGCGAGAAACGCGTAGATTCAGACTACTACCGCACCGTCTTGGGGCTTGAAGGGGAAATCGGCGACTGGAGCTGGGAAGCCGCCTATAGCTATATCAAAAGTGACTCCCTGGAAAAGGGCGTTAATGGTTTTGCCAATATGCGCCGGGTTCAGGAGTCTATCGATAACGGCAGCTTTAACCCGTTTGAACCGTCAATGAACTCCCAGGAAACCCTGGATTATATGGAAACCACAACCACACGTTATGGTAAGTCCACCAATAAATCCATTGATGTCACCGTTTCAGGCCCGATCATGGAAATGCAAGCCGGTGAACTGATGTTAGCCGTCGGCGCCGAGTACCGGGAAGAGAGCATCAGCGATAATCCGGACGATCAATATATCCGCGGTGAAATCTTCGGCACAGAAGCAACACAAGCCGCTGCCAGCCGTGACAATACTTCGATTTATGCCGAATTGGCCATTCCGGTACTGGATGAGCTGGAAGTTCAGCTGGCCCTTCGTCATGAAGATTACAGCGATTTTGGCACCACCACAGACCCTAAAGTCGCTTTCTTATGGAACCCGACGGATGAATTATCTTTCAGGGGTTCATATGGTACAGCGTTCCGTGCACCGTCCCTGCACCAAATCAGCTTAGGTAATACCGACGAGTCTCCCAACCTGGTAGATAACCCGCGCTGTAATGCTGTTGGTAATATCAATAAAGCCTGTGAGCCGCAAGAGTATACTGCGATCTTATCCGGTAACGAAGATTTAGGTCCTGAAGAGTCTACCAGCTATAACCTGGGCATGATTTATCAGATCACCGAAGATCTGTCTTTCTCACTGGATTACTACAGTTATGATATCGAAGACATCATCACCAAAGATACCCAGTATAAGTTAGATACCGTGCCGGGTGCGACCATACGTCTGCCATCTGAGATCCCGGGGGATCCGGGTGAAATCGTTGAAATTCACGATCAGTTTGAAAACATAGGTAATGTTGAAACCACGGGCTTAGATCTTGACCTGAGCTATAACCACAGCAATGCCTGGGGTGATTTCAAATTCAGCTATGTCATGAACTATGTACTGAAATACGAAGATACCCGCCCTACCGCCAATGAAGACGGCACACCTGGTCCACGTCGCCTGGATACACAGGAAGGTGATTTCGAGCAACCGGAAATCCGCTGGAGCTTTTCTACCAACTGGGTAAAAGATGACTGGAATGCCAATGTCGCCGTGAACTACATCGGTGAATTCAAGCAGGATCCTTCGGTACGTATCCAAGACGTGGATACCGACGGTGATGGCGTAAATGACGCTACCGTCACCTTATCCGATATCGATTCCATGGTAACGGTAGATACTGCCATTAACTATACCGGGTTTGACAATACCACCCTGACGTTAGGTGCAACCAACCTGTTCAATGAAGAGCCGCCATTTAGCTACCATGATTACATGGGTTATGTGCAAAGCATTCATAATGCCCAGGGACGTTTTGCCTATGTTCAGGCAAGTTATAAGTTCTAGGAAAATAAAATTCAGTTAATCACAAACTGATTTTTACCCATTAAAAAGCCCGTTATTATTAACGGGCTTTTTGTTGTGCTTTTCCTGTCAACACTGTGATTAGCGCTTTATTTTCGAAGAATTCATGGTGGAGACTTTCACCGGCTGGAAACTTGGCCGCAGCTGCCATTTGGGCTTGATCGGTGTTAACGGCAACACCCGCTTTTTCGCGATAATCACATACACTGAGCCCAAACTGGTGAGATAATTATTGGCAAAGCTTTGCCAATAGCCGCTGAGCTTGCCCTGGCCGACACTCGTTGCCAGCGAATGATGCAAACACCTGTGATCGGCAATAATTTCATAACCCATTAAATGCAGCCAGTCCTTTACCCGCATCGGCGAGAAAAAGCGCTCATTCCAGGGGTTTTTATTTTTCCGGTAAGGGATAAGTTTATTCACTCCCGCCAGGCTAAAGGGATTAAAGCCTGTGATCACCAGGTAGCCGTTTGGCATCAGCACCCGGTTAGCTTCCCTGACCACATGGTGAGGGTCGAGGGAAAACTCCAGCGCATGGCTCAATACACAAACATCAACACTTTGTTTTAACAACGGCAGATCATCGATATCGGCAATGATATCTCCCTGTCCCGCAAGGCTACTCCCTTCTTGACTGGTCGTTTGCAGGTTTTCCTGTTGCATCGCCTGTTGGCTGGTTTGCTGACTTGACTGTTGAGTCACGGTCAACTGCTGCGGGATAGGCGAATCGTCACAGCTGATGGCACCGCTTAAAGCGCCTATTTTCAATAAATAATAACCAAAAAACTTCGGCCACCAGGGTTCAAGCTGTTTATTAATCGCCGCCAGGATCAACTCTCCATTTGGCAAAGACTGCCAGGATTTGGGATAATGGGGTTGTCTAAATGCTAAAGCCGGTTTCATTAAGTTTTAATATAAGTCAATATCGGTATAATTTGTGTTACACAACCTTTAAGGATCGGTCATGACTGAAAATAACACCCAAATCAATGCAGGAAGCACAGCAACTGCTCATCCAAGTGTCACCTCGACTATTCCTGCAACGATCACAGGAATAAAAGCCTTCTCGGATAACTATATCTGGTCTATCGGCTCAAAGGCAAGTAATGAAATTACTTTGGTCGATCCCGGCGATGCCAAGGTATGTATTGAATTTATAGAAAAAAATCAGTTACAACTGGCCAGTATTTTGATCACTCACCATCATCACGACCATGTTGGCGGCATCAAGGCCCTGGTTGACTATTGCCGTCAAAAGGACTGGCCGCTGACAGTGTACGGTCCGGCAAAAGAAAATATCCCCTATTGCGATGTTAAACTCACGCAAGGGGAGCAAATCAGTCTCAACTCCCAGGGGCTGACCTTAACAGTCATCGATGTCCCCGGCCATACCTCAGGGCATATTGCCTATGTCGGCGAGCACCTTGTATTTTGCGGTGATACCCTGTTCTCCGGCGGCTGCGGCCGTTTGTTTGAAGGCAGTCCGGCACAGATGCTCGCTTCCCTGGAAAAGCTCGCCGCCCTGCCCGGGCACACCTTAGTATATTGTACTCATGAATATACCAGTGCAAACCTCGACTTTGCCCTAACCATAGAGCCGGACAACCAGGAATTGATTGCCTATCGCCAGCAGGTACAGGCATTAAGGACGCAGGATAAAGCTACCTTACCCAGTACGATTGCCCGGGAGAAGGAAATCAACCCTTTCCTGCGTTGCCATCAGGCGGGCATACAAAAGCATGTTTTGGCAGATCACCCGTCGAACACCGGCGATAGTCGGGTCCTAACCCTGGCAACCTTCACCGAAGTGCGACACAGAAAGGATAATTTTTAATTACGCGCTTATTTAGCGGCTAAAGTAAGAAAACAACAAGCCAAAAAAAAGAGGTGCCAATATGCACCTCTTTCGAAATATAGCCGGTATGTTCCGCTATTTTACTGTCGCGCTAGTAACACGCAGGCATTACCACATCTTTCGCCGGCACAATAACGGCCTTTTGATCTTCTTCACCAACCTTTTTAATGGCGTAGTTGCCGGTGCCTTTTCCGCCGCAGTTACCTGAGCCGGAGCTGGTATAAGGATAGATATAGACACGACTGGTTGTTGATGCCGTGGCGCCAGAGCTGTCGGTTACCTGCAACTCAATATTGGCATAATAGCCGCCGTCAAAGTTATCCATAGAGAAGCTTGAAGATGAGCCTTTGTAGGCGCCGTTAACCCACCATTTATAGCCGGTCAGGGTTTCCCCTTCATTCGCTTCGGAATTACTCGATACCGTGACAATGTTATGCCCTATGTTGTTTTTATAGTTTTGGCTAACAGAAATATCAGCACTGATCACTGTAGTACACTCTTCAACATTAACCAGCTGGGTACCGGCATAAGGAACTTGTGCATTACAGCTCAGGGCACCCGAGTAAATTCTTGTGGTGCTGGAATAACTCAGCCCTATGTATTCCTCAAGCTCAACCCATTGACCATTTGAATAGGTAGTACAACTTGCCCAACCTGAGTATACCGGCACTGAAACTTGCTTAGTGGTACAAACTTCATCGGCATAGGCGCCAGCAGCTGGTAGCAATAACATTAACGCGGCCGAAGATAACCTCTTAACTAAATTCATTTTTATTCCTTTTACATTTTATTTTTATTTAAAACCCGCATCCGTTTGCGAGTTAATGATATGTTAATAAATAAAATCATAACAGGCAATATATTTACTTTAAATTAACAAACCCATCAACAAACAGACGCCAGAGCCTGCCGTTATGATGACTTTGACTTGAATAAAGCGGTTAAATAAGTAAAACTTGCGCTACGAACAAAAAAATAGAATTTTCATGAAACATTTATTACTCTCACTCCCGGCTTCTTTATTGTTGCTTGGCTGTCAAAATACGCCATTTTCCCAGGAGCAGGAAATCCCTGAAGCCGTCAATACCGAGTTAGCCGCCAACATCGCCAGCCCGGTGGAAATCAGCCAGGCATTACTGGCAGATGAAGCCGTTGACGTTATCCACCCGGTGGCAGATGTCGACATTACCCTGTCTGAAAACGATACCCATGTCTCTGACGATATCTGGCAGCGTGTCCGCGACGGGCTCACTTTCGATGTGCCTGAGAACAAACGTGTACTGGCACAGCGTAACTGGTATGCCAAACATCCCAAATACCTGGATCGGGTCGCCAAGCGCGCCGAACCTTTCATTTACTATATCGTTGAGGAATTAGAAGCCAATAATATGCCGATCGAAATGGCACTGCTGCCGATCGTCGAAAGTGCATTTGATCCCTTTGCCTATTCCCACGGCCGCGCCTCGGGCATGTGGCAGTTTGTCCCCGGTACCGGCACCCGGTTTGGTATGAAACAAAACTGGTGGTATGACGGGCGCCGGGATGTGGTCGCCTCCACCAAAGGCGCCATCAGTTACCTGAAGTATCTGCACAAGTATTTCGACGGCGACTGGCTATTGGCCCTGGCCGCCTATAATTCCGGCGAAGGCCGGGTGAAACGCGCGGTGAAAAACAACGCCCGTAAAAATAAGAAAACCGATTTCTGGTCACTGGACCTGCCCAAGGAAACCCGCGCCTATGTACCTAAATTACTGGCACTGGCAGATCTGGTCAAACGCCCGGAAGACTTTGATCTCAAACTTTATGAAATTGAAAATAAGGCAGTGATCACCCAGGTGGATATAGGCTCCCAGCTTGATTTAGCCAAGGCCGCCAGTTTATCCGGTTTATCGCTGGCAGAGCTGCAAAGATTAAACCCCGGCTTTAACCGCTGGGCCACAGATCCCGACGGCCCCCATTACCTGTTATTGCCCAGTCATAAAGAAGCGGACTTTACCGCCGGCTTAAATAAACTCAGTGAGCAGGACAGGCTGGCCTGGCAGCGTTATAAAATAAAATCCGGCGACAGTTTGATCAAGATAGCGAACAAGTTTCATACCACACCTGAGCTGATCAAACAGGTCAATAATGTCAAAGGCACCCGCATCCGCGCCGGGAAACATTTATTGATCCCGGTCGCCGCCACCTCGCTGGATCACTATATTTTGTCCCAGGATCAACGCCTGGCCAGTACCCAAAACAGAAAACAGGCGGGCGTAAAAACCATACATACCGTCAGATCCGGTGATACCCTGTGGGATATCAGCCAAAGCTATAAGGTAAGCAGCCGCAATATCGCCAAATGGAACGGTATAGCACCACGCGATACCATCAAACCCGGCCAGCAACTGGTGATTTGGCAAAATGCCAAACTTACCAAGGCGAAACTCGCCAATGCCTCAACGGGGGAACAGGCAGTGATGCGTAATATCACCTACAGGGTACGCCGTGGCGACTCTTTTGCCCGCATTGCCGATAAGTTTAATGTCACCATCCGGGACATTGAGCGCTGGAACAGCCTCAGCCGCAAGAAATACCTGCAGCCCGGACAAATATTAAAACTCTCGGTGGATGTCACCAACAATATCTAGGCTGAGCTCAATCCAGACTTAGGCATATAAGCGGATACGGCATTAACGCCCTATCCGCTTTTTTATGTCCAGGATGGATGATATATTGCAGTGATAGGATATCAAAGAGCAATAACGGCCAGCATGGACGGTATTTTGCGGTGATAGGATATCAAAGAGCAATAATGACCAGCATGGACGGTATTTTGCGGTAATAGGGACATCAAAGATAAGCAATGGGATAAACTCCTCCTCCCCCATTGGCCATCCCGGGCATTAGTCCGCCCCAATAAGAAAGTCGTAATGTGAGTCCAGGTATGATTCAGTCAGCTCTGGGTATTGATAAAAAGCATAATGACCTGCATTTGGATACCAGGCTATCTGCATGTTTGTATAATGTGATGCCATGGCTTGTATCATGGCAGAGGTTATGACATCTTCATCTTCCCCGTGCAGCACTAACATAGGTAACCCCAGCTGCACCAGCTCGGTTCGGGCACTGAAACCAGACAAGGTCAAGAGATTATTGGCATTGGCTGTGGGGTGGGTGTTTTGACGGTTAATATTTTTTAAGTTGTCATCGTCTAATGCTTTGTTGGCGTAGTAATCAAATTTACGCTGCTCTTGAAATAACTCATACCCTTGCTGTACATAATCATGAATTAATTTGCGCATTTCACTGACGTCCTCATGTGCCATTCTGGCACGCTCATCCATCGGATTGCTATCGAAACTGCCGCACAATAACAAGCTGGCATTGCTGAGTTTGTAACGACCGACAGTGCCTGACTGTATCATGCCCCCCAGCGAGTGACCCGCCAAAATATAGTGTTTGGCTGGGTATTGCTTGAGTATTGCCTGGTTTAAATCAATCAGATCAGAATAACAATAATCTTCCGTTTGCAATGGTGAGTCGCCATGTCCCGGCAAGTCGTAACTTAATGTTGTATGCCCCTTACGCTGAAAGTAGTCTATTAACCCTTCGCCACAGGTATCATTTTGCGTATTGCCATGCACAAACACAAATGTCGCTTTATCCTGTTGACCTTGGTGATATTGGCGGGCGATCTGCCCGGCTGTCAACTTAGACATAATAAACTCCTTTTTGCTGTAAAACTTCAGTCTATGAAATGGCGTGATCTATGCCTAGTCGCTTACGATAAATATCATAGAAAAAGCGTTGAATGGCATGTTGTCCGTGGGGGAAAAATACAAGTTATTCTTTATTGGTTTGCCAGGTAGTCGCCAAGCCTTCTCCGCTAACTCCGTCACTTTGATATCCAGGATGGACGGTATTTTTCGCAGGTATGAAAAGCAAAGGGTATATAAGCAAGCTGCTCAAATACCTGTTAGCGCGGCACTGATCATCGCCTTGACTTGGGTGGTGATTTTTTTACTTTCAGCCGCCTGATAGCCGGAAATTTTTGGCGTGTGGATATGACCTACCGGGATCAGCGGCGCATATTGCTCACGCAGTAATAAACTGCGATAGGAAATTTCATTGGATAAGTAACCGCCGCCGGAGCCCTCCACCGAGACTTGTCCCTGCAATGCCGTCAATGACGCAGCGGTAACCTTTCCGTCCAGAGTTTGTACCTTACGGTTATCATTAACGGGATAACTGCCGGCAACCGCTTGCATCGCCTCGGCCGGTAAGCTGAATTCCAAAAACTCGGGCCCTGACAGCTGCTTTTTCCCAAGTTTAGGCAATAGCGGCGCCTGCTCACTAGCCCCGGTGTAAACATTCAGGTTATCCGGGGCTGAGGCACTGCGCCGCAGACCCGGGAAACGTTCCAGATCGAAATGCTCCCTACCCATGGAAATAGTGATCAGCATATCAATTTTGTTCTCTTTAAAATAAGGAGTTAACAAGGTTTCCACCATTCCCTGATCAAAGTCATGAAAACGCACCGGTAAGATTAAACTTTCAATTTCAGCGCTGCTGCCGTCAAAGGATAAGGATAAACCGTCCAGCGCCAGGGCGATGGCTCCCGAGGGATTCGCTTGTGTTATTTTGCGGTCAAGAAAAAAAGGATCAAAACCTGTGATCAGCACCCTCTTCTTTGCCTTGCGGTTAAACTTAATATCCTGCTGGCCGCGGGATAACAATTCAAATTGCCAGAGTAGTTTTTGCTGCTGCGCCGGTAACAGGGAAGTAAAGACAGGCGCCTGCCTGATGGCCCGGGTCATTTTTAACCGCGCCCAATAAAGTGCCCGGTCATCATTATCCTGTTGCTGATCGAAACCGGCAACCGCATCCCGCCAAAGCCCGCTGCCGTGGCGCAGCACCAGCTGGGTAAAAGCGGTCAGATTGCGTACCCGGGATAATTGCTCGCTAAAAAGTGCAATCCTGGGCTCTAATATCCGGGTTAATCCCGGCATAGCCGCCATCGCCTTGGGCAGGCGTAATTCTTCAATACTGAGTTGGTTAGCTGCTTTGGCGGGCACCATGGTATTTTCCCGGGCAAAAGCCACTGCATTGCTCCCCGGCAGTATAAAACAGAGCAGTAAAGGACAAAGCAGCAACACGGCTGTTAGCCAATATTTTTTATTGTCCATAACAAAATATCCTGCATAGTATGATTTAACGCCTGCGCTTTTCGCTAACAATTATGACTGCGATTGCTGTATTTTCCACATTTTTTGGTAATAACCAGATTGAGCCAGCAACTGGTTATGCTGCCCCTGCTCCACGACTTTGCCTTTATTCATGACAATAATATGATCGGCATCCACTATAGTCGATAACCTGTGAGCGATCACCACACTGGTGCGCTCGCGCGCCACTTCTTTGATAGCGGATAGGATCGCCTGCTCCGAGTGGCTGTCCAGCGACGAAGTCGCCTCATCAAACACTAAGATCGCCGGATCTTTTAAGATAGTGCGGGCAATGGCGACTCTTTGTTTCTCACCGCCAGAGAGTTTTAATCCACGCTCCCCCACCAGGGTATCGACACCTTCAGGTAAAGAAGCGACAAAAGCGCTAAGGTGTGCCAGCTCTATCGCCTTATAAACATCACTATCACTTGCCTCGGGATTGCCGTAACGGACATTTTCAAATAATGATTCGTTAAACAATACCGTGTCCTGCGGCACGATGCCGATATTATGGCGTAGGGAATGCTGAGTCACTTCGGTAATGTTCTGCCCGTCTATGGCAATGCTGCCGCTTGAGACATCATAAAAGCGAAACAGCATCTTAACCAGGGTAGACTTACCCGAGCCGCTTTCACCAACAATGGCGACTTTCTGGCCAGCGCCAACCGAAAAAGAGACCTTTTGTAATATCGTCCGTTTGTCGTCATAGGAAAAACTGATGTCGTTGAGCTCTATATTGCCGCCATTGATCTGCAACTGACCGGCACCGGCTTTATCCTGCACTTTAGGCACTTTCTTTAATAAATCAAACATATGTTCAATATTCGCCAGGGAGCCTTTAATTTCACGGTAAACAAAGCCGAGAAAATTAAGCGGGATAAAAAGTTGCATCATAAAAGCGGTGATCAGCACAAAATCCCCCAAGGTCATTTCCCCATAGGTCACCTGGTAGGCCGATAATGCCAGCATGGCCGTCATCGACAAAGAAATAATCAGCCCCTGACCACCGTTTAAGGCAAACAAAGATAAGCGGTTTTGTGCCCTGGCCTGCTCCCACACCGCCAGTTGTTTATCATAAGCCCTGGCCTCGTAATCTTCGTTGGTAAAATACTTCACGGTCTCAAAATTAATCAGGCTGTCGATGGCCCGGGTATTACTGGAGGAGTCTGCCTTATTTGCGGCGCGGATATAACGGGTACGCCGCTCGGTGGCCACCACCGAAAAGGCAATATAGCAAAAGATAGAAGCCAGGGTGATCAGCGCAAACCAGATGCCGTAATTGACCAGTAAAATAGACACCACCATGATGATCTCTATCAGGGTCGGCACGATATTAAACACCATAAATCTCAGTAAAAAACTGATCCCCGAAGTGCCGCGATCTATATCCCGGGATAAACCGCCGGTTTGCCGGTTCAGATGAAAATCAAGGTCCAGGCTGTGCAAATGGCGAAAAACCTGCAAACCAATACGGCGCATCGCCCGCTCGGTCACCCTGCCAAACAAAGTATCGCGAATTTCAGCAAATAACATGACAGAAAAACGTACCAAGCCATAAGCCGCCACCAGCGCAAAAGGCACCAGATAGACCCGGTTATCTTGATTGTTATCCAGGGTATCGACAATATCCTTAAGCACAAAAGGTAAATAAACACTGGCAACTTTGGTTAAAATCAAACAGGCAATGGCTAAACTTATTCTTGTCTTAAATTCAAGCAGGTAGGGCCAGAGCATTTTAGCTACGCCCCAGTTGATTTTAGTGGTATCACGCTCCGGGTACTGGCTGCTGCGCATAGATAAAGTGACTCTTTATTTGATGGAAAATTGCCGCGGTATTTTTATCGGGAAACCGGCTTACGCAATGCTAAAATACCTGAACCGTCTATCTTGGGTTCAGCATGCACGCCAGCAATGATTTTAAAAATACCGGTACTGGCCGGGAAATCATAAAAGCCAGATAACAGGAAGTCTAGCTTTATCTGTAGTTATCAGAGACTTAGTTAACCCACTATCCCCTTGTCGCTAAGGTCGACACAGCACAGGCAAGGGGATCTCAGCGATATGGCAAAAAAAATCAGCCCGAAGGCTGATTGTTAACAAATATTACTACTTATACCGTTTGCTCGAGTTGCTCATTGGCCGCTACCCAGGCTTTTTCGGCAATTTCCTCTCCCATGTTCAGGCCCTCGGCATAAATAAAGTCCACCTCACTGATGCCCATCAAGCCATAAATACCTTTAATAAAACCGGTTTGGGTATCCATAGGGGTTCCCTGATACATGCCGCCGCGGGCAGCAAGCACCACCACCTTGGTATTATTGACTAAACCTTGCGGGCCATTTTCGGTATAGCTGAAGGTTTTACCGGCACGGGCAATCCGGTCGATATAGGCTTTAAAAGTAGAAGGTACGCCGAGGTTATACATGGGCATACCTATAACAATAATGTCATGGGCCATCAGCTCATCGATCAATTCATCCGATAACTTAGCCAATTGCTGTTGCTGCGGCGTTTGCTGCTCCGCCGGGGTCATCCAGGCCTGCATTTCCTGTGCGCTTAAATGAGGCAGTTGCTCATCATTGAGATCCCGCACAGTCACCTCATCAACTAACCCCGATGATTTTCTGACATCCAGGTACATTTGGGTGAATTTAGTGGAATTACTTTGCTCGCCGTTCAGGCCGGTATTTAATACTAGAATCTTAGACATGTGCTACTCCTCAAATTTGTGAGGCCATTTTATCTATCGATAATTAAGATTAAAAACACAAAAAAACTAAGATATCATCCTATTTATTCGAATGAACAAGTTAAACCGTTACCAGTATCTTGCCTGGCTAATTTTCACGGTTTTAAACTCTCTGTTAGCCATTGATATATATGCAAATAACTTTATGAGTGGATTTCTCGTATATTGAGATTAATCGCGTATAATATTAGTTGTTCAAGGACTTTGACGGCAATAGTCCTTGTCTAAAGAGCGATACTATGCCAAAAGATACTGCTTATGCCTAAAATGCTAGCCACTTTAATTGATCGTTGTTTGTTTACTGTCTTTTTTATCCTGGGGTTACAGTTACCCGAATTTATGCAGCAATATATGCAAAGATTATCCGGCCATTTACACGAAGCCCATTACCAGCTGGATCAATTCCAGGCCATTGCCGATAATCAGTTTCAGGGAAATTTACTGGCCCTGATCGAACGTTATCAAAGCAATAGCGATGATGTGTTCCAACAGACAGGACAGATGATAGAAAACCTGATGCTGCGTATTGAAGGATTTAACCAGAGCCTGACTAATCTGCAGCAAGGGGACTACCTGAACCGCTTATATTATTTTATCACCCAAATCGATCCCGAGCTGGCAACTGCCACACTCAGGCAATATCAGCTGGCTGTGCCGCTGGACATGCATGCCTTAGCCACAGGCGCAACTTTTGCCATTGTCTTACTGTTACTGGGCAATTTACTCGCTATTGCGGTGAAACGCTTGATCCGCAGACTCTCGGCAAACAATCAAATCATTACCCGGGGCCCGCTGACTTAGCTTTGTCCTGGCAAGCCCGCAACCTGGATAAACTCATAAGCAAATTTACCCCGGCTGACAAAGCTTATTGCTTAAACCTATTTCAGCTTTTTTAATATCGAGTCGTCAAATAGTTGCTCGGTATTAAGTGACACATCGCCGAAAGATTTACGTATCCGGCCTTTCAGGGATGTTGGCGGTATTTTAAAAAATGCCTGTACTTCGTCGGCTACCGCCTTCATTCGGGGAAAGGCAGCCAATGAACCAGTCGCATCTTTATAAATGTGTGCATCACTGAGCCAAAGTTCAAACTCCTTCACCGGCACTTGCGACAGCATCGCCATTTTAGCCAGCACCGCTTTGTCATTAACGGCGTTAAAATACTTCTTAATAAAATTATGATAAAGCTCAGGGTTTTTCTTATACGCATCCCGGTTTACCACCACCAGATCAAAAATATTTTCCGGAAAATCAGCACTGGTGGCGGTCAACTTCCCTCCCCCCTTGATGGCCTCATCCAGATTAGGATTCCAGCCGACGACACCGGCTAGTTGTTTGTTTTTAAGGAATGCCTCGCTGACTTTATCACTGCTGACATTGATGATTTGGATATCATTTAATGACAAGCCCTGTTTTTTCAGGAAAAGATGGGTGAAATACAGGGAAATCGAGTTCGACTGCAGCCCGAGTTTTTTCCCGTTTAGCGAACCGCTGTTGCCATGCAGCACCACGCCGTCGCCTCCCGAGCTGTAATCGGTGGCGGCAAGAACCACACCGTTATTTTTTATGCGCTGCATCGCGATAAAGTCATACAGGGTGACAAAAGTCATGTCCCTGACTCCCGACTGAAAGGCAGCAACACAGGTTTCATATTTTTCATAGCGATACTCAAACTCATCAATTTGATTGAGCTCAGCCATGGCATGTACCACTTCCCAAACCGGCCAGTTGGAGCCGCAAATCACAGGTTTTTTAGCATAGCTGGTCGCAGTTGTTATTAACGAAAAAACCAGGAGCATTAATAATTTTTTCATAACCTCTCTCACTATCGAACATTCAAGCCCTAAAAGTATAGGAAAGGTTATGCAATTGAGCACTGAGCGGGAGATAGGGGCAGGTTTAGGGGAGGTTTTTGCGCTTATCTGCATCAAACCCAAATAAGCTTAATAGAACATCCTTTATAACGTAATAAAGGCCGCAATGCGGCCTTTATCGGGATATCCATATCAAAAGTCTGCGTGATAAGCTGTAAAGTTTATCACGTGAAAATCAGTTAGTTATCCTGATTTCCCGCTTCTACGCGACTTTTTAATTTTTGTCCCGGTCTGAATGTCACTACCTTACGTGCTGAGATAGGAATATCTTCACCGGTTTTCGGATTACGCCCGGGACGTTCACTTTTCTCACGAAGATCAAAGTTACCAAATCCGGAAAGTTTAACCTGCTCGCCGCTTTCTAAGGTTCCACGTATTTCTTCAAAGAATACTTCAACCATTTCTTTGGCGTCGCGCTTGCTTAACCCGACTTTTTCAAATAAATGTTCTGCTACTTCTGCTTTGGTCAGCGCCATTGCTTAATCCCTCAGTGATGCATTTAGTTCAACTTTTAACGTATCAACCACGCGATTAACGACTTCGTTAATATCTTTCTCTTCAAGAGTCTTGTCATGATCTTGTAATATCATGGCAATCGCTAGGCTCTTAAAGCCGGGTTCTATACCCTTGCCCTGATATACATCGAACAAGTTTAGATCAACTAAATAATTTCCGCCAACCTTTTCAATAAGTTGTAACACTTTATTAGCATTTATTTGCTCTTCAACCACCACGGCAATGTCACGTCTATTCGACGGGAAGCGAGATAAATCGCGTGCCTCAGGTAGTTTTTGAGTTAATACTTCAGACAATAATATTTCGAACATTAATGTCCGGCCATTAAGTCCTAATTTCCTTTCTAATTCAGGATGTAAGGTACCAATGTGGCCTACAAGCTTGCCATTTTTATGGATCGCTGCCGTCTGTCCCGGGTGCAAAGCATCAATTTCTGCCTGGGAAAATTCATAAGCGCCGGCATCGGCTGTTAATGACAATAAGGCTTCAACATCACCTTTAATATCATAAAAGTCACTGGCGGCTTTTTCCATCTGCCAGTGCTCATCATTGCGCTGACCGGAGATCACACCGGCAAGCATTTGCTCCTGGCGCACGCCGTTTTCAACACTTTCATCCGGAATAAAACGCAAACCGGTTTCAAACAAGCGTACCCGGTTTTGCTGGCGGTTCTGGTTATAAGACATCGCCTGCAATAAGCCGGTCCACATGCTCAGACGCATCACCGACATTTCCGAGGAAATCGGGTGTGGCAAGGTCATCACTTCCTGACCCGGGTGAAGCAGCTCTTGTACCTTAGGATCAACAAAGCTGTAGGTAATGGCTTCCTGATAACCGCGGCTGACTAAAGTATTGCGCAATTTCGCCACAGACAACTCGGCTTCACGGTGCGTAGGCATGGTCAGCTTGGCAGTCGGTGAAACATTCGGGATATTGTTGTAGCCAAAAATACGCGCGACTTCTTCAATCAAATCCACTTCAATTGAAATATCGAAACGGTAGGCGGGGACAACCACCTGCCAGCGGTCGTTGCTAAAATCAACGGTGAAACCCAGACGTGCTAAGATCTCAGTCACGGTATTGTCTTCAATATGGAAACCAATACGGCCGTCGAGTTTTTCACGGCGAAGAGTGACGTTTTTTTCTGCCGGGATATGGCTTTCATGCTTGGCTTCAATCACAGGACCGGCCTGACCGCCAACAATCTCTAATAACAACGCGGTCGCACGTTCCATTGCCTGATGCTGCAACTGGGGATCGACACCACGCTCATAGCGGTGAGAAGCATCGGTATGCAAGCCGTATTGGCGGGCTTTGCCCAGAATGGCCAGAGGTGCAAAGAAGGCACTTTCCAGGAAAATATCCTGGCTGTCAGCGGTAACACCTGAATGCAAACCACCGAAAATACCCGCCATAGCAAGGGCTTTACTGTTGCCGTTATTCTCACCGGAACCAGTATCGGCAATCACTAAAGTATTGCTTGATAACGTCACTTCATTTTCATCCAGCAGTACCAGCTTTTCACCTTCGTTGGCAAAACGCACATCGATACCGCCATCAATTTTCGCCAAATCAAACGCATGCATCGGGTGACCAAGCTCAAGCAGAACGTAGTTAGTCACATCGACAACAGGGTCTATGCTGCGTACACCACAACGACGCAGTTTTTCTACTAACCACAGCGGTGATACCGCGTTGACATTAATGCCTTTGATCACACGGCCTAAATAACGCGGGCAAGCTTCACCGGCGCTGATGGTGATCTCGCGCTTATCATCGATGCTTGGCGATACCGCAGGCGTCTCAACTTCATTCACGGCAAGTGAGTTTAATACGCCGACTTCACGGGCCAGACCTTTAATACCTAAACAGTCACCGCGGTTGGCGGTTAAATCGACATCGATAGTGACATCATCTAAGTTCAGGTATTCACGCACACAGGTACCGATTGGCGCATCTGATGGCAATTCAATAATACCGTCTGAGGTTTCTTCCAGGCCAAGCTCAGATTCAGAGCACAGCATACCAAACGAAGGCTGGCCGCGTAGTTTGGCTTTTTTGATCTTAAAATTACCCGGTAATACCGCACCTACGGTGGCCACGGCAACTTTTAACCCTAAACGACAGTTCTTGGCGCCACAAACGATATCAACAATTTCATCGCCTAAATTAACTTTGGTTACCTGTAACTTATCGGCATCCGGGTGCTGGCCGCATTCAATCACTTCACCGACTTTAACACCGGTAAATTCGCCGGCAACAGGGTCAACACCGTCAACTTCCAAGCCAGCCATGGTGATTTGGTGGGTTAATTCTTCAGATGAAATGGCAGGATTCACCCATTCACGTAACCAGGATTCACTAAATTTCATTGTTGGCTTTCCTACTTGAACTGTTTTAAGAAGCGAAGATCATTTTCAAAAAATGAGCGTAAGTCGTTAACGCCGTAGCGCAACATGGTAAGACGCTCTACCCCCATACCAAAGGCAAAACCGGTGTACACTTCCGGATCGATACCAACACTGCGCAGGACATTGGGGTGCACCATACCGCAGCCCAGGATCTCCAGCCATTTGCCGTTTTTGCCTTTCACATCCACTTCTGCCGAAGGCTCAGTGAACGGGAAATATGAAGGACGGAAACGAATTTCCAGGTCTTCTTCAAAAAAGTTATGTAAGAAATCGTGCAATATCCCTTTTAAATGGGTAAAGCTGATGTCTTTATCGACCATCAAACCTTCTACCTGGTGGAACATAGGGGTATGGGTTTGATCGTAATCGTTGCGGTATACCTTGCCCGGCGAAATAATACGCAGCGGCGGTTTTTCCACTTCCATGGTACGGATTTGTACCCCGGAGGTTTGCGTTCTTAATACCAGTTTAGGATTAAAGTAAAAGGTATCATGATCGGCACGGGCCGGATGGTGCTCGGGAATGTTCAGGGCATCGAAGTTATGAAAGTCATCTTCAACTTCCGGACCGGATTTTACCGTAAAACCGAGATCGCCGAAAAAGCTTTCGATACGCTCGATAGTACGGGTAACCGGGTGCAATCCACCCAAGTCATTGTCACGACCCGGTAAAGTAACATCAATAGATTCGGCGGCAAGTTTTGCTTTGATCTGCTCGGCGCGTAATAACTCGCCACGAGCATTGATCATTTGTTGTACTTTTTGCTTTGCCTGGTTAATCAACTGACCTGCTTTGGGTTTTTCTTCCGGTGGTAATTTACCTAAAGATTTTAACTGTTCGGTAAGTAATCCCTTTTTACCCAAAAAATTAACTCGCACTTGATCAAGTGCCGTTGGATCGGTTGCAGCAGCGACAGCTTGTTCCGCCTGCAAAATAATGTCGTCTAAGTTCATGATCTCCTCGGATGCGAAATATGATTCGCTATTTGGGTAGACTAAGTTAATAAATAAAATGGTGAACGATTTTACACAAAAATCAATGGAGAAAGTAGGTAAAATATTGGCTTTTCAGTAAAAATTTTACATAAGTACGAAAATAACAAGTATTTGCAATATAACGAACCCTTTGCATGCAACAAATCTTGATCATTTTCCACTACTTTATCGCGGTCATAATCAAATGGAACAGTCACGTTAGCGGCTAGGCTACAAGAAGTTGATGTTATATTTTGCCAGCAATTGTTGAAAGTCCCGGCTTGATTTTAACTGTTTTAACCCGGCATCAAAGGTTTCCCTCAATTTCCCGGCATCAGCCGTTTTAGCCGAGATGCTAATATAGAGTTTCTTGCCCTGGTGCATAGCCCCGGCAGGAATGATTTCTCCCTCCAACTGCAACCGGGCTAAACTATAAGCCATCACAGAGTGGTCAAAGACCACCACCCGAACACGTTTATTCAACAACAGGTGTATCGCCCTTTCAAAGGTACTAGCCCCTCCCAAGACAAAAAATAACTCGGGGGTAACTTTCATAAATTGCTTAAATACCCTATTACCATAATCATAACCATGGGAAACCAAAACTTTATCGCCACTGGCGTGCAAATCAGCCAGGGATGGTAAACCGGTATAGCGCCAGGGATCCCCCGAACGAACAAAAAACATTTCTTTGGCATAACAGACAGCTTCATCCGGATACAATAACCCGGCGATTTCATCCTTATACAAAGTGGTCATAACATCCAACTCTCCCTGTTGCGCCAGCAGGATAGCCCTTGAAAAAGGAGCATATACCGGCAGCAACTTATAGCCGGCCGCGGTAAAGATTCGCTCACTGATATCATAAAATATTCCCCTGCTACCGCCATATTCTGAGGGTAAGCATTGAAACGGGCAGATACTGCTGACATGAATGGTTAAGGTTTTCTGCTCTTTTTCACCTTGAGCTTTAACCCCGGGGTCGGTAAACGCACAGGTAATAAATGAAAGGCAGGCTGTCAGGACAAGCAAACGGGATAACAAAAAAACCATGAGCAACCAAATCAACACAAGGCAGGTTTGTTAAGTCTAGCTCATGTGAAAGCATCCCGGTTTGGACGAGCTGCCAAGCATAAAAAACCCCGCATCGGCGGGGTTTGAAAGATTAACAACAGGAATATTTTCCTGTCAGAAACACTTTAATCAATTAACTGGTATTGGTCACGCAAGATACTGATAATTTCCGCTTTAGGATTATCCGAAAGGGTGATTTTTTCCCCGGTAATTTTTTCGGCAATCGCTGTATAAGTGTTTGAAACTTCCATCAGCACCGACTCAGGCAGTTCATTATCCCGGGCCAGGGCTTCACGCTCCGCCATACGGTCTTTATTTAGCAGGATATCCGGATCAGGGAAATGATTAAGCAGTAACTGGCGGAAACCTTCTTTGGAGTTTTCCACGACCTTACCGGTGCGGTATTGCTCGCCATCCCAGATACGGGAAGAGTCCGGCGTACCCACTTCATCCATATAGATAAGTTTGTCTTTACCGTCTCTGCCTTTGACATAACCGAATTCAAACTTGGTATCGACAAAGATTTGGTCCAGTTTTGCTAACGCGTCAGAGATCACATCAAAACCTTCGGTTAATAACTTTTCATACAAGCTGATATCTTCGAGGGATTTGAAGTTAAAGGCCTGGTAGTTGTCTTCAATATTCTTACGGGTAATGTTAACGTCATCTACCGCAGGCACACCGGGAATACCTTCTAAAATGCCTTTAGTTGACGGGGTTTGTAACAGCTCAGGTAACTTGCTGTCTTTCTCTAAACCTTCGGGTAAGGCAATACCGCAAAAATCTCGTTCGCCTTTGGTGTAGGAACGCCACATGGAGCCGGTAATATACTGACGGCAGATGGCTTCGATCATGACAGGTTTTGCTTTTTGCACGATCCAGACAAAAGGATGGGGAATATCCAGGATATGGCTGTCTGCCAGGCCGTTTTCTTTGAAGAGTTTAAACCAGTGGTTGGAAATGGCATTAAGAGCCGCCCCTTTGCCCGGGACACCTTTCATGCCGCCCTCGCCCTGCCAGATGCAATCGAAGGCCGAAATGCGATCGCTGATCACCATGATCGCCAGCGGGGTATCTTCACTGACATCATAAGATTTTTCTTTGATTAAACGGCGGCTGTCCTCGTCCGTTAACCAATAAACAGAACGTACCTTACCACTGTGCACGGCACTGTCGGTACGAATGGGAAGATCGTTATTTACTGCTAATACTTTATCCGCAAGACTCATGACTTCAGTCCTTTCCAGGTTGATATTTAAATTGAAATTAAAAGTAACGGATAACATCTTTGCTGAGGTTTCAACAACATCAGAAAATATCATCCGTTACTTTATTCAATTAAAATATCGGTAACTGGCAGGCTAAGCCGTTAAGGTTAAGAAAAAGGACGCCGAAGCGTCCTTTACCTAAAGTCTCAGTTTCTCAATTAAGCTAAAGAAGCTTGCGCTTTTTCAACTAAGAAAGAGAAGGCTGCTTTATCGTATACAGCGATGTCAGCCAGGATCTTACGGTCGATTTCAATAGAAGCCTTTTTCAGACCATTAATGAAACGGCTATAAGATAAACCATTTTGACGGGCTGCTGCGTTAATACGAGCAATCCAAAGTTGACGGAACTGACGCTTACGTTGACGACGGTCACGGTAGGCGTATTGGCCAGCTTTAGTTACAGCTTGAAAAGCAACGCGATAAACGCGACTACGGGCACCGTAGTAACCTTTAGCTTGCTTTAGAACTTTTTTATGACGCGCGCGTGCGACTACACCACGTTTTACTCTTGCCATTTTATATCTCTCCTATTAACCGTGACGTAAAAGTTTTTTAACTGACTTGATGTCAGAAGCAGCGATTTGACACTTAGCACGTAAGTGACGCTTAACTTTAGTACGACGCTTGGTCAGGATATGACGAAGACCCGCTTGTTTGAACTTGTAGCCGGAAGCTGTCTTTTTAAAGCGCTTTGCAGCACCTTTATTGGTTTTCATTTTAGGCATGTTAATAACTCCGCATTGTTATGCCAAATATTAAGCAGTAGAGGCGAAGATACTCGCGAATATAAATACCCGCCGATCTCACTTGTAGGCCCGTACTACCGGTTCATAGTGATAATAATGGTGAGCCGAATCTAACCTAAGGTTATTTCCGGCTACTTTTGTGACCAATTATTATCCTTTTTTAGGGGCTAAGACCATCACCATTTGGCGACCTTCCGCTCTGCGAGGGAAGAACTCCACTACGGTTAACTCTTCCAGGTCGTTTTTAACGCGACTCAAAAGTTCTAACCCCAGTTCCTGGTGTGCCATTTCACGGCCGCGGAAACGTAATGTTACCTTGACCTTGTCGCCACCTTCTAAAAAGCGCTTCAGGTTGCGTAGTTTGACCTGATAGTCGCCTTCATCTGTGCCAGGACGGAATTTAATTTCCTTAACCTGGATTTGTTTCTGCTTTTTGCGTTGTTCTTTCTGCTCTTTACTCTTTTCGTAAAGAAACTTACCGTAATCCATCACGCGACAGACCGGCGGTTTGGCCGTTGGGCTAATTTCAACGAGATCAACACCCGCTTTTTCGGCTTCATCCATGGCATCGTTTAATGACACGATCCCCATAGGTTCGCCGTCAAGGCCAATCAAACGTATTTCTTCTGCTGTAATTAACTCATTTAAACGATGTGCCGGCTCTTTTTGTCCGCCTCGTTGACCACCTTTAATAGCCATGTTCCTCCAAAGAACTTTGTACCAAATTAAAATATGTATTTGGATTAAAAAAAATTATGCCCGTGTATTAACTTCTTCAGTTAATTTTGCGATAAACGCATCTACAGACATTTTACCTAAATCTTCTCCACTTCGGGTACGTATCGCAATTTCGCCGTTGACCATTTCTTGATCACCAACAACTAACAAGTACGGAACGCGCTTCAAAGTGTGCTCGCGGATTTTAAAGCCTATTTTCTCATTTCTCAAGTCTAGTTTGGCTCTAAATCCATTTTCTTTCAGTTTTTTGACTACTTTTTCACAATATTCACCCTGTTTGTCGGTAATATTCATTACCGTTGCCTGAATTGGCGACAACCAGGTCGGGAATTTACCTGTGTATTCTTCGATCAAAATACCGATAAAACGCTCTAATGAACCTAAAATCGCCCTGTGGATCATTACCGGGGTATAACGTTCATTGTCTTCACCGACATAAGTCGCGCCTAAACGCTCAGGCAGAGCAAAATCAAGTTGCACCGTTCCACACTGCCAGGCACGTCCTAAACAGTCCATCAGGGTGAATTCAATTTTAGGACCGTAGAAAGCCCCTTCCCCCGGTAAATATTCAAATTCGATATTAGAGTCGGTTAATACCTGGGCTAAGCCCTGCTCCGCCTTGTCCCAGATTTCATCGCTGCCGATGCGTTTTTCCGGACGGGTGGAAAGTTTTACCACGATTTCTTCAAAACCGAATGAACCGTAGACGTCATAAACCATCTGGATACATTTGCCTACTTCGTCCGCCACCTGATCTTCGGTACAGAAGATATGGGCGTCATCCTGGGTAAAACCACGTACCCGCATCAAGCCGTGCAGTGAGCCCGAAGGTTCATTACGGTGACAGCAGCCGAATTCGGCGATACGTAAGGGTAGATCACGGTATGACTTCAAGCCTTGGTTAAATATCTGCACATGACCCGGGCAATTCATCGGTTTTATGGCGTATTCACGTTTTTCCGACTCGGTAGTGAACATGGCATCGGCGTATTTGTCCCAGTGACCGGATTTTTCCCACAGGGATCTGTCCATCATCATCGGGGCTTTGACTTCGTCGTAGTCGTATTCGTGTAATTTTTCACGAACAAATTTTTCCAGCTCGGTATAAATGGTCCAGCCGTCGTTGTGCCAGAACACCATGCCCGGCGCTTCTTCCTGCCAGTGGAATAAATCCAGGGTCTTACCGATTTTACGGTGATCGCGCTTTTCAGCTTCCGCTAAACGCTGGATATAGGCTTTTAACTGCTTTTTATCGGCCCAGGCGGTACCGTAAACCCGTTGCAGCATTTTATTGTCTGAATCGCCGCGCCAGTAGGCGCCGGCCACTTTCATCAGTTTAAAGTGATGACAATGACGCATGCTAGGCACATGAGGGCCGCGACACATGTCGATGTATTCTTCGTGATGATACAACGCTGGCTTGTCATCACGGTCGATATTTTCATCTAAGATTTCAATTTTATAGCTTTCACCGCGCGCTTCAAAGGCATCGCGGGCGTCTTGCCATGAGCCGGTTTTCTTCACCACCTGATAGTTGGTTTTCGCCAATTCCATCATACGCTTTTCCAGCACCACTAAATCGTCTTCGGTGATGGAATGTTCAAGGTCAACATCATAATAAAAGCCGTTATCGATCACCGGGCCGATGGCCATTTTGGTATCCGGCCATAATTGCTTGATGGCATGCCCTAATAAATGCGCGCAAGAGTGACGGATAATTTCTACGCCTTCTTGATCTTTACTGGTGATTAACTGCAGCGCCGCATCTTGGGTGATTAATTCACAGGCATCAACTAACTGGCCGTCGATACGACCGGCGATGGTGGCTTTGGCTAAACCCGGGCCGATATCCAGGGCAACATCCATTACCGATACGGCATTGTCGAAACTACGTTGGCTTCCGTCAGGGAGAGTAATTACAGGCATGAAATTTCCTTTATACAGTGGTGGCACATACCAAGTGTCACTTGTTTATCTATATTATTCTTTAAATACAACCGATTAACTCAGGCTGTCGTGTATTATTTTCAAAGCTTGGTACTTAATGAAAATTCTTATTTCGCCTCTTTACTACTTTAAAGAGACCTTTCTTTAAAAGCCCTACTTATATTAAGGCAACAAAACGGGGCTTATAATAAGCCGAAGGCTATGAAAGGACAACAGGTTTTCATGAAATAATCATCAATGGGAGCATAAAGTATAAAATCGTCGAGACTTAATATTTTAGCGCGTTATCATCGTCTTTTTATTCACGACTCTCAGACTTGCTGTTCATGGGAATATAATCACGGCTAAACTGGTACAGGGCTTCAATATCCACCGGTTTGCTAAAATAATAGCCCTGAAGCAAACTACAGCCGTGCTGCTGTAAAAATGCCACCTGTTCTTTGGTTTCCACCCCTTCGGCCACGGTTTCTAATCCCAGGCTATGGGCCAAGGCAATAATGCCTTTTATAATGGCTTCGCTTTCACTGTCTTTGCCTATTTCCCGGACAAAGCTGATATCAATTTTCAGGGTATCTATCGGCAAACGGCGCAAATAGCTTAACGACGAATACCCGGTGCCAAAATCATCTACCGCAATACTGATCCCGTAGCTACGGATAATACTGAGCATTTCAATGGAAGCTTCGGGGTCTTCCATAATCAAACTTTCGGTGAGTTCAATCTGGACATGGGCCGGGGGGATCTCGCATTGCTCCAGCACTTTACTGATGAGTTTATCAAAACCTTCCACTTTCAGCTGTTTCGGTGAGACATTAACAGAAACAGACAAAACTCCAAGAGCCAACTCTTCATCATTGAGAGCTTTTATTTCCATACAGGCCCGGTTAAAGACCCAGCTGCCAAATTCAATGATCAAGCCACATTCTTCCGCTAAGGGAATAAAAACCGACGGTGCTATCATCCCGCTATCATCAAAGCACCAGCGCATTAATGCCTCTACCCCCACCATTTCTCCGGTTAAGGCAGAAAACTTAGGCTGGTAATACACCCGCATCTGCTCTTTTTCCAAGGCATGGCGCAAACCGTTAACCAGGCGGGTACGTTCATTATTACGCTGTTGCAATTCGGGATCAAAGAAGCAGTAACTGTTACCCCCCTGGCGTTTCGCTGCATACATGGCAATATCCGCCGCCCGGTTAAGGGCTTCTTTATCGCTGCCGTTATCGGGAAAACAGGCGATGCCGATACTGCAGCCAACAAAAACCTCACCCCCCAGGTAATCTATCGGCGCGATCACACAGGCGATCAGCTTGGCGGCGATATTGGCGGCATGCTGCTGGTCGGCTATTTTATCGGTGGCAATGGCAAACTCATCTCCCCCTAAACGGGCGACAATATCACTTTTTCGTACTCCTGCCGTGATGCGTGACGCTACCGTGGATAAGACATGATCGCCGGCGTCATGCCCTAAGGTGTCATTGATCTGTTTAAAACGGTCCAAATCAATAAACAGCACCGCAAAGCTATGTTGTTCACGCCTGGCGCCGGCAATCAGCTTGTCCTGGAAGGTATAATAGGTGGCGCGGTTGCTCAAGCCGGTAAGCTGATCATAATTGGCCAGCTGCTCAAGCCTCAGGGCTACCTGGCGCTCTTGGGTGATGTCACGTGCAAACAGGGCAAAGGTTTGAATTTTTTCCGAAGAAAATTCGACAACAGGCAATAAGGTCACCTGAAAAAGCAAGTCGCCGACGTTTTCTTCATAGTGCTGTAGTTGGTGGCTTTCCTGAACCTGGCTCATTTGTTCCTGCAACCCCTCAGCTTGCTGCTCAGGCAACAGGGAAAACAGGCAATTACCGACCACAGAGGCTAATGGCCTGTTCAAACGGCTGGCCATTACTTCATTCAGGGCCAGGACTTTACCTGTGTTATCTAATAACAGGGCCGAGTCAGTTTGCGCATTCATCAATACCTGAATGATTTTTTCGCTTGCCTGCTTTTGCGCCAACGATTGCGCCAATTCCTGCTTCTGGCGATCTAAGTCCAGTAACACTTTGACCTTGCTCAGCAATACCCCGGCTTCTATCGGCTTGAGTAAATAGTCCACCGCACCGGCTTCATAGCCCCGAAAGACATTTTGGGCGTCCCGGCTCATGGCAGTGACAAAGATAATAGGAATATTGCGGGTATTTTTATTGGAACGCATCAGCTCTGCAACTTCAAACCCGCCCATACCCGGCATCAGCACATCCAACAAAACCAGGGCATAGGCTTGTTTAATCACCCGGCGCAGCGCTTCTTCACCGGAATCAGCAGTCACGATATTCACATCTAAGCTGGCCAGCACCCGGCTAATGGCATGAAGATTTTCTTTTTTATCATCAACAACAAGCACACTCTGTTTGATCATAACTCACGCTTTCCTACGCCAGGCTAGAGACAATCACCGCTTTGTCTGCCGCCGTTAACAGCTTCCACCAAAAAGATACGGCAAAGCAAAGCGCCTATATCCTGCAAAGGCACGATAAAGTCGGGCCGGGTATTGGCAATGGCATATTCGGGCATTTGCGGGGCTTCTGCTGTTTGCGGCGATTGCACCAGCGTCAATCCCCCCCGGCTTTTAATATTTTTCAGCCCCTTGCTGCCGTCTGAACTTGCCCCGGTTAAGACCAGCGCCACCAGGCTTGCCCCAAGCGCATCGGCCGCGGTATCAAAAAGCACATCGATGGAGGGAATTGAAAAATTTACCGGCAAATCCACCGACAGACTCAGCTTTCCCGACAATTCGAGCTGTAAATGATATCCGGCGGGCGAAATATAGACGGAGCCCGGCAGCGGCACTTCGCCAGGCCTGGCCTCCTTGACCCGTAAAGCGGTCATGCTGTCGAGCAAAAGGGCTAAATATTCACTGTCATTACCCCCGCCCTGGTGCTGCACCACCAGCACGGGCACAGGAAAAGATCCCGGAAGCCGGCCCAGCACCACAGCCAGAGCATTAAGTCCGCCGGCAGAAGCCCCTATAACCAGCATATGATACTGCTTAATCTTCATCTTGATTTGCCTTAGGCAAAGCGGCGGTTTTACGATAAATCTTAGCCCTGGGCTCAAAATCATCAAACTGATGTGTCATCGAGGTAAATTCCAGGGTTTCTTTATCCCCCAAGACAAGAAAACCTTTATGCACCAGGCTGTTGATAAGCAGATTTAATACTTTATTCTGCAGGGCCTGATTAAAATAAATCAGCACATTACGGCACATGATCAGATGCATTTCGGCAAAGACCTGATCCCGGGTGAGATTGTGATAGGCAAAAGTAATACGCTTTCTTAAAAATGCCTTCATGATCACCGCATCATAATTGTACTGGTAATACTCACTCAGGGCCTTTTTCCCTCCCCCCAGCAGATAATTATCCTGGTACTTCGCCAGATCCTGGGAATAAATACCTTTTCGGGCAATTTCTAACGAATGGTTGTTAAAGTCGGTGGCATAAATCCGGGTTTTTTCCAGCAGGCCCTCTTCATGCAGTAATATCGCCAGGGAATAAACTTCTTCCCCTGTGGCACAGCCGGCATGCCAGATATTGATACGCGAATATGTCTTTAACCTGGGGATCACCCGTTCACGGAGCTGTAAAAACACATAGGGATCACGAAACATTTCAGTGACGGTGATCGACATATCCTGAAGGAACAACTCAAAAAAATCGCTATCGTAAAGCATTTTACTCACCATATCCGAGATATGCCGGCAATCACTCAGCTCCAGACGGTTGAGTATCCTCCGCTTCAACGAAGCGCCGGCATAGTCACGAAAGTCATAGCCGTAACAGGCGTAGATGGCTTCAAGCAGCCATTTAATTTCAAATGCTTCCCGGGATTGTGTATCCATAACATCATCCTGTTAAAACAGCCAAATTTGCATCATAGATAATAAGCGCTCCATATCTACAGGTTTAGTGAGATATTCCGATGCCCCCGCCTCAATACAGCTGGTCTTGTCTTCCGGCATTGCTTTTGCCGTCAAAGCAATGATTGGCACCTGCTGATAGACACTGATTTTTCTGATTTCACGTATTGCCGTCAGGCCGTCCATTTCCGGCATCATAATATCCATTAAAATCAAATCAAAAGGTGCATCACGCTCAGCAATTTTTTCTAATGCCACCTGGCCATTTTCCGCCATGGTGACATTCACCCCGGACTTTTCAAGCTCCCGCGACAGAGCAAAAATATTTCTCATATCATCGTCGACCAGTAAGATCTCCTGTCCCGACAAAGTTGTTGATTGATCATGGAGCATTTTTAAGGTTTTTTGCTGCTCCATGGAAAAGGCGCTCTGGATACTGTGCAGAAACAAGGATACATCATCGAGTAACCGCTCCGGTGACTCGGCCCCCTTGACGATAATGTCTTCGCTTATCTTGCACAATTCCTTATATTCATCGTCCGGAATATCTTTACCGGTATAAACAATCACCGGCACCCGCTCTTGCCCGCGAAACTGCTTGATGGTGGTTAATAGTTCCACCCCGCTCATATCCGGCAAGCCCAAATCCAGAATAATACAGTCCACCTTATGCTCACCCAGGTATTCAAGCGCCTTGGCGCCGCAATCGACACAATCTACCCGGATGGTCTCTGCCGCAATCAGCTTGGTAATCGCCTGCTGGTTACCAAGATCATCTTCAATCACCAGTACCTGTTTGAATTGGCGAGATGAAGTTTTAACCAGTGAACTGAGTAAATGCCCAATTTGTTCATTAGCCACAGGTTTAGCCAGAAAACTGAAAGCCCCGGAATTTAAAGAGTCCTGCTCACAATCAGCTCCGGAGGCAATATGTACCGGAATATGCCGGGTCTTGAGGTTGAACTTAAGCTGCTCTAACACCGTTAAGCCATTAATATCGGGCAGGCCTAAATCCAGGATAATGCCCATAGGCAAAAATTGCTGGGCCAGCAACAGTCCTTCCCTGCCCTTGTCGGTGGCCAGGCACTTAAAGCCTTCCTTTCGCGCGACTTTAACAAGAACCCGGGCAAAATGAATATCATCTTCTATCACCAATAAAGTTTTATCACTTTCCTGGATAATCTCCCTGTCATCATCGAGAAAATCGCCGGGCGGCGTCATTTTCTCTGGTGGGGAGCAAGCATTGACCCGGGCCTCTGCTTTGGCGGCTTTAAAAACTCTATCTTCCTGCAAAGCCGGCTCTGATGGCGGAGTTATCTCTTGTAAATGCAAGGGGAGATACAAGGTGAAAACACTGCCCTGTCCCAGAGTACTTTGCAGTTTTATTTCCCCGCCAAGCAGATGAGCCAGCTCCCGTGATATCGCCAACCCTAAGCCGGTACCGCCATATTTACGGTTGATGGAACCATCTTCTTGTTGAAAGGCTTCAAAAATCGCCACTTGTTTATCATCCGCAATGCCGATGCCGGTGTCTATCACGGAAAACGCCAGGGAAGTGTCCGCCTCAATATAATCCGGCAGTTGCTGTAGTTCGGGTAATGGCCGGTGGATCCGCAAACGGACCGAGCCTTTGCTGGTAAATTTAAAAGCATTGGACATAAAGTTTTTTAAGATCTGCTCCAGCCGTTGGATATCGCTCTGTATGACGGCGGGGACGTCGGCATCCTGGCTGAGGCTAAATTCAACTTGCTTTTGCTGCGCCAGTTTGGCAAACATCAGCTCTAGATCCCGGCAAACCGTTTCCAGGGACATAGACTCAATATGCACGGTGAGTTTGCCCGCTTCCACTTTAGACAAGTCCATAATGTCATTAATGAGCATCAACAGTGCCAGGCCCCCTTCATGGATCACTTTCGCATCTTCAAGTTGTTCATCCGTCAGATTGCCTTCATCGTTATTGGCCAATGACTTGGATAAAATCAGTAAGCTGTTTAACGGCGTCCGTAATTCGTGGGACATATTCGCCAAAAATTCTGATTTATATTTACTGGTGGTGGTGAGCTCTTCCGCTTTTTTCTCCAATTCAGCTTTAGTATGTTGTAAGTTTTTCGATTGTTCGATTAAGGTTTTTTGCTTTTCCGACAACTCCTCGTTGGAAACGCGTAATTCTTCCGATTGCTGCTGCAGCTCTTCCTGGGACAGTTTCAGTTGCTGTGCCCGGCTCTCCAGGTTTTCATTGACCGAACGTAACTCTTCTTTTTGCAGATTAAGCTCAAGTGCCTGGTTTTGGGTTTCCACCAACAGCTTTTCGGTGCGGTTACGGTTGGCGACATTGTCAATAATGATCCCTAAATTAATACTGACTTTTTCCAGCAACTGCAGCTGACGGTCGGTGAAAGCGACAAAGCTGGCCAGCTCAATGATCCCCACCAGGTTATTTTCATGCATCACCGGATAGGCAAGGATATTCATCGGCTGCTGCTGTCCCAGGGCAGACTTGATGCGGATATAATCCCCCGGCACCCGGGTCAGTAAAATCGGCTTACCTTCTTTTGCCGCCTGCCCGGCCAGGCCTTCCCCCATCTGGAGCTGCGCAGACAACTCCTTGCGCTCGGTAAAGGCATAACTGCCACAAAGTGACAAGGAAAGGGATTCTTGCCCGTCCTTATCGACCTGGTTTGCCAGATAAAAGACACCATGCCCGGCTTCAAAGCTCCTGGCTAAATGCGAGATCACCAGCTCGCAGATATCACTCAGGCTCAACACCCCCTGGGTAAGCTCCATCACCCGGTTTTCCTGGGTAGTTAACCAATTTTGCTGCTCTAAACGCTCAGCCCGCTCAGCGATTTGCTGCTTCATTTTCTCCAGCGCACGCCCTAACCTCATCATTTCTACCGAGCCCGTTAGCTGGGTATCTATTGCATATTCACCATTGCCTATTTTCACCGTCATGGCCAATAACTGGTGGATAGGCCGGACCACAGCACGCACTATCATGATTGCCAGACACAGGATAAGCAGGATAACCGTACCAAAAAGTATGCTTGACTCACGCTCCAGCCGGTTCAGCCCTTGCTGGTGCTGGTTAAAGTCGGCAACAAGCAACATTTCCTGATCTTTACTCATTTGCGCTAATTTTGATTCTATGCTACTCACTAAAGGGATCGCCCGGGTCGCCAGCCAATGGTTGGCCAGATCGCTTTTTTGCCCCTGCATGATCTCCTGCATCCTGTCCACTAACTGGGCAAACTTGTTTCTTGCCACCGTTAACCGGCTAAAGGCCAGTTGCTGCCTGGCGCTAAAAGACGGACTCAACTCCACTAACTGCAGGTAACGGGCTTCATTGATTTGCCACTGTTTTTGATAGAGTTGAAGATAACTTTTATCCGCCAGCAAAACATAGAGTTCAATATAGACCTGCGACTGACTGATACTGGCGCGAAAGTCAGCCATAGCCTTAAATAAGCGCATACGGGCCTCAGCGGATTTTTGCCTGGCCTCTTCATTGATCATGGCGGTGATACTGTCCAAAATCACTTGATTGGCAGGCGTGAGCTCTAATGTCAGAATTTTAGCGGCGGGCTTATTGTCATCACTATCGGCAATGACTTCTATTTCGTCCTGATACTGGCGGAACTTAACCAGCTCTGCCTGCAGCTGGTTGAGAGTTTTGATATTGTCCGGATTGGTCCAGTCAAGCGATAACATTTTCATGGTCGCCAGTGACATGCCGATCTCATTTTGCCAGTATCCGGCACGCTGTTTTTTAAATACAGGATCTTTAAGTAATATCCAGCCACGCAGGGAAGCCAGGGTTCCCTGGATACCGATAAGCATTTCTTTAGAGCTGTGGGCGGTGGGGATCCGGGTCTTGGCGATTCTTTTTTCTGTTTGGGCAATTACTGCAAAATTGACTTGAATGACCAGGATGACGGCTAGTATTAACATCAATACCAGCGAAAACCCTAACCAAATCTTAGCGGTGAAGGTTAAATTTTTCACCCCGTCATACTCCAGTCAACAAGGCCCTAATGACAGCCGGTTGATAATGGCTTTAAGTAAAGAAAGGATAGTACAATTTATCAAGAGTCGACTAACTTAGCTGTTGCTTGCTCAAGTAAATTACAGGATCACACGGAACGACTTGCAAAGATATAATGCCGACATCCGGGAGCAAAATCTCCCTTGTTATTGCACTGAATATCTTTATGGCAAACAATTGCTTAAAATGGAAAAATAAGTCATGCCCTACGATGCATTCAGGAGTGTCCATTTGTTCCACGGAATTTACGCGCTTTATCTGCTGGTGTTTTTAAACCTGCCCTCTGCCCGGCTAGCCGCTGAAATGCCGTTACCGGCATCAAGTATGACGGCGGATGATCCGGCAGCACAAAACGCCTGGCAGCTTTGGCGGGAAAATGAGCACTCACGTGTCCGGTACCGCCCCGTCAATGACAGTCCACTGATAGAAATTTCAGCAGAGCTCAAACTCAGCTCGACTTTGTCGGGCTTTTTACTGTTTTTACAAGATTACCCCAATATCCCGAACTGGTTGGACAATGCCAGCCAGGCCCGTTTATTAGCACAAATAACCCCCCGGGAAAATATTTTCATCACATACTTTGACGGTTTTTGGCCGGTAAAAGCCAGAGAAATGCTGATACATTCCACTTACTGGCAAAACCCTGACTTATCCGTGGAAATTGCCGTCAACGATGCAAGTCATGCGCTGGAGAACAACACAAATGCTATTCGCATCAAAATTCATAATGCCCATTGGCAACTTACCCCCCTGGCAGATAAACAACTTAAAATACACTACCGCCTGATTGCCAGCCCCGAAGGAAACTTGCCTTTATGGCTGGCAAATAAGCTCTCCCTCAGGGCGATGTGGAAAACCCTGCAAGCCTTACATAAGCAGCTTCCCTTGTCTAAATGGCAACAAAAAAGCATTCCGGGCATCAAAGAACAGGACTAATAACGGCTTTAGCCGAATAAACCGTAAAAAACGACTTAGATAGACTACACTAAGCAAAGAGTAACGATTTTACCTGACAGATATTGCAATAAGCTTCAGTGGTGGTTATATGTGGCAAAGTATCGGGCAGGCCATTGCGTCAGAAACCGGCCAATCCTTTTCTATCAAAGATAAAAAACCTATTTCCGGCGGTGACATCAATCTCGCCTTTAAAGTAAATGATGAGCAGCACAGCTATTTTATTAAACTCAACGATAAAAATCGTCTGCATCACTTTGAAGCAGAGGCCTACTCTCTTGACCAGCTTAGGGCAAGCCAAACCCTGATCACACCTGAATGTATTGCCGTGGGCACAACCCTGGATAAGAGTTATATTGTGCTCTCCCATATCGATTTTTGTAGCGACAATGGCGGCCTTTGGTACCAGCTGGGACAGCAACTTGCCCAAATGCATAAAAATTCCGGTCATGGCCAATTTGGCTGGCAATATGATAATTATCTGGGCAGCACCCGCCAACCCAACGACTGGCAGAGTAACTGGCGCAGTTTTTTTGCCGAACAAAGGATCGGCTGGCAACTACAATTATTAAGCGAACAATCCATCTATATGGGCGATATAGAGCATATCATAGCTATGTGTCATAACGGCTTGGCCCATCATCATGCGACCCCTTGCCTGGTGCATGGCGATCTTTGGCAGGGCAATGTCAGTTTTTGCGCTCGGGGCCCGGTAATTTTTGATCCCGCCTGTTATTACGGCGACCGGGAAGTTGATATCGCCATGACCGAACTTTTCGGCCAGTTTCCCGGCGAATTTTACCGGGGATACCAGAACGTCTTTCCTTTAGCTGAAGGTTATGAGCGCCGCAAAAACATTTACAATTTTTACCATATACTCAACCATGCCAACCTCTTTGGCGGTATCTATATTGATCAGGCAAAAGCCCTGTTAGGCCGACTATTCGCCCTTGCCATTCATTAACCAGCATTCAAACCAATTTACAAATAAGTTTATTTTCTACAATAGCAAGCATTTACCGCTGTCCCTTTATCATTAAAGGGGCAGCGGCTCGCACTTTGGGTAAAACCGTTCATAATGAGATAAAGTTAATGGCTAAATTGAGTTATCCATTACAAACGATATGAATCATTACACCTTGTATTGAGGATCTCATGTCTTACTCTTTTTGGCGTTAAATCTGGGAGGCATCATGCTCCAGGATATTACCGAACAACGCATTCGTTGTCCGCATTGCGGCCATCACCTGCATGTCACATTAGATACCACTTCAGGTGATCAAGATTATTATGATGAATGTCCCGCCTGCTGCAGCGATATTCATTTTAACTTGCATATAGACGAATACCGGCAAAAAATTCAGCTGGCTGTAGACAGCGATGATGAACAGGTATTTTAACGGCTGCTACCATATTCACCTAGATTGGCTTATCAATAGCTGAACAGCAAATAAAAGCTGGTAAATCATTCAATCAGCCTTTTTCACTGCCGCAGGGTTTCAATCAAGGCAGAGGTACTCAGTTAATTTTTACCGGATCAAGACGTTCGCAGATAACACTCACAGATGATGTGTCATCCAGCTTAGTTCCCTTGTCAACATACTGAATTCAGACCAGGTTCATTCGCTCCAGTGTTGACACTATTGTAATGGTTTGTTGGTCAAACTCCAGATTCACCTTGTCGTTAATGGACAACCGGCTTAGGTTAGTCCGGGCCAGGGTTTCCGGAATAAGGTGCACGCTAAATTGATTATCAACCACTTCCCCCAAGGTTAAACTGATGCCATTTATGGCAATAAAACCTTTGGGCAGGATATACTTCATCCAGTTGGGCGAACAAGAAAAAACCAACCGACAATTGCTTGAGGTCACATGATTTTCGATTAACTGTGCCTGGCAATGGACATGGCCACTGACCATATGCCCGCCAAGCTCATCCCCGACTTTTAAAGAGCGCTCAATATTGACCAGGCCATTGAGGGTTAACGCCCCAAGATTTGTTACCGCTAAACTTTCATCGATAACATCAAAACTGATATAGGCGCGATTTTCATCCAAAGGGGCAAATTCCACCACAGTTAAACAAACACCGTTAACTGCGATACTGGCGCCAAGTTCAAGCTGATCTATATTTTTTGGCTCTACAGCAAGCGTTAAACGACATAAATTATTTTCTGTTTTTATTGCTAAAACTTCAGCTTGTGATTGCACTATGCCCGTAAACATATATTATCCGTCAGGTTAAATCAGTAAAGCGTCATATTAACAAACTCAAGTCCTCGTAATAAGTACCCGAATGAATTTAAATAATTTCCTCGAACAAAGTAAAAGCCTGCTTAAACTGGCCTACCCTATTTTAATTGCCCAACTTATCCAGAATTTAATGGGGTTTTCCGATACCGTAATGGCCGGGCGCGTCAGCGCAACCGATATGGCAGCCGTGGCTGTGGCCAGCAGTGTCTGGTTACCTTTGATTTTAACCATTTATGGCCTGATCATGGCGCTGGCCACCATAGTCTCCCAACTTGCCGGGGCAAATAAATATCACCAGGTTGCCAAAGCAAGCTTTCAAACCGGGTGGATAGCCCTGATATTAGGCTTATCTTTGATCTTCTTGTACTTCCTGGTAGCCCCTTATCTTTATCCTCTGGTCACACTGGAAGCTAACTTAAAACAACTGATGTTTGACTACCTGGGTTACATCATCTGGGGCGGCCCGGGTTTTTGTTTATATTTAGTACTGAGAAATTATTCCGAAGGTTTGTCCCATACTAAACCCACCATGATCATCAGTATTATCGGCCTAGTGATCAATATCCCCGCTAACTATATCTTTATTTATGGAGAGCTGGGTATGCCGGCATTAGGCGGCGCCGGTTGCGGCATCGCCACCGCCATTGTTTACTGGGTGATGTTCTTCAGTATGCTGATCTACATTCTAGTCTCTAAAAAATTAAGACACGCACCACTGTTTAAACAATTTTACTGGCCCCAGTGGTCGGAAATTAAAGGCATTCTCGCCCTGGGTGTCCCCATCGCCCTGTCTTTATTATTTGAAGTGAGCTTATTTGCCGTGGTTGCTGTGATCCTGGCTCCTTTTGGCGCTAACGTGGTCGCCAGCCATCAGATAGCCATTAACTTTTCCGGCCTGGTGTTTATGGTGCCTTTAAGCCTGGCACTGGCGGTTACCATTAAGGTCGGGTTTGCCGTCGGTAATAAAGATTACCAGCAAGCAAAAACCATCTGCCGCTATTCGGTGATCTTGGGCTTGATGATCGCTTTATTCACCGCAGCCCTGACCCTTATTTTTAAAACCCAGATTGCCACTATCTATACCACAGACACTAAAGTTATCGAGTTGGCCGCCAGCTTAATGTTTTTAGCGGCATTATTTCAGTTCTCAGATGCTATCCAAGTGATATCCGCCGGGGCGTTACGCGGTTATAAAGACACCAAATCAATTTTAGTGATCACCTTTGTCGCCTATTGGCTAATCGGCCTGAGTTTAGGATTAATCCTGGGAGTCACCGACTGGTTAATGCCTGCCATCGGCGCTTATGGCTTCTGGATTGGCTTTATTTCAGGATTAACCACCGCAGCATTTTTCCTGGCTTGGCGGCTGCGTATAGTACAACAGCGGTTTGAACGGACATCATGTGTTTAAAATAAACACGGTTTGTTGCTTTAACAGGCAAACAGTTGTTGGTTTAAGAAAATCTGCATAAAAGTACTTGCAACAACAAAAACAGATCGCTAGTATAGCGCCCCGTTGAGGCAAAGAGATGTTTAAAGTATTTCTTAATTAAGATAAGAATAGACTCTCGATAATTGCACAAAAAATTCTGGGAGCGTAGCTCAGTTGGTTAGAGCGCATCGTTGACATCGATGAGGTCGCTGATTCGAATTCAGTCGCACCCACCATATATAAGAATAGCTGCCTTAGGGCGGCTATTTTTCTTTCTGCCCCCAAAAAGCTCAGTTACAGCAAAAAGTCTTCCCTCACCGCTTAATGAAGCATTATTGTTAAGCTGCTTTTTCAACCCGTCATGAATATTCAATAAAAAACCAATGACAATACTGGCTAATGAGAGCTATCCTGCCATATTAACTTTTACATTTAACAGCCCTGGTGCCTTAACATCTTGCGCCTATATGTTGCAGTCGTCCGTTCGCCAAATACATCACAACCGTCATCCGCCAATAACAGATACAAGGCAGCGAATGAAACGCTGGCAATCGTTCAAATTAAATGCAGCGTGTTGATTTAACAAGCAAAGTAGCATTAATTTAATGTTATTTTTAGAAAAAGGCTTGCAACAGGGAAAACAGATCGCTAGTATAGCGCCCCGTTGAGAGGCAAAGATATAGCAGAACTTATCTAGTCCCTCCTTATGGATTCGCATCCAGCTTAAATTAAGCGAATTGCACAGAATTTTGGGAGCGTAGCTCAGTTGGTTAGAGCGCATCGTTGACATCGATGAGGTCGCTGATTCGAATTCAGTCGCACCCACCATATAGCAAAAGCCGCCTTCAAGGCGGCTTTTTCTTTTCCAGCAATAAATTTGTTGCTCCCGGTATTGGAGCAAAGCCAAACATGCTTTTCTGGGCATAAGCCGTCAATCAATAGCTTAGCTTGCCAACGGCCCTGTCCCCTACTTACCTGCGACATTGATACTATACTTAGATTACCGTGAGTTAACGACGGCTTAAATGCACGGGAGCTAATATGGCTATTTCAATCAATCGTGTTCAAACACAATTATCTGTCACCCCAACCGAGCGTCAACAGCAAACAGAGCGGGCCGCACAAGAGCGCCGCGAACAGGAAGCATTACAGCAACAAAGACAACAAGCTCAGGTGCAGCAAAGGGAAAGAGAGGAAGAAAACCGAATTGCCGCACAGGAAAGAAATGCACGCACTATTGATGTGATCGTCTGACAATATGCACAGGGGCAAAGAAGAATATCGACAAGTTAATATCGAAATTCCTCTTCCCCTGCCTCCGGCTATGGCTTAAACCAGCAGCAGAGCCGATAAATCTATTTAAAAAGTCACGATAGCTTCAATAGCAAATAAGTCAGAATCACCATTAGATAACAAGTTATTTTCTGTTTCGGAATATTCAAAAACAAGCAGTAAGTCATCAGACACTTTATAAGAAGGTGAAATGGTCCATTTTTCAATGTCCGTGATGTCAAAGTCGGCATCATTTTCAACTTCCAGGGCACTGGTCCTTAATGTCAGGCCTATTTTGCTGGTAAATTCATAATTTGCCATTACCAGCCAACCATCCCCTTCATAATCTTTGCCGCCCCAATCTTCCAGATGATTATATTCCGCCGCCAGGGTCAGGCCATTTTTACTATAGCTGGCCCAGAGGTTAGTCAGCGCCTGATCATAATTGGCTATTTCTTCTGTGGTATAACCCAGATGGATGGTCACGTCGGGAATAGATTTCACCTTAACCGCAAAGTCGTAGGCATTATCATCCGTTTCCGTATCTTTGGAGTCCCAGGCACTGGCGACTATTGCGCCGTGAAAGGTAAAATCATCATTACTGTAGGTTACGCTGGCGCCATTCATCATGCCGGGGTATACCAAAGTTGCGGACGTAGAGAACTGATATAAGTCAGGAGCGTGAAAGGCTTCCCAGCCCTGGATACTCAAGAATTTACCGGCAACAATATTGAGGTTTTTATTCACCTGGTAATTAAGGTGGGCCTGTTCCAGTTCAAAGTCTTCGTCACTGCTGCCGCGAACATGCGCCACAACACTTAAGTTATCCTTTCCCTGATATAAAAACCTTAATTCCAGCGCATCCAGGGTAAAATCATCTTCGGTGTTATCATCAACATCTTCTGAAACAAATGAAGCATCCAGGTAACCCGAAAACGAAATCGGATCATGTGTTGCCGCAAGGGTTTGCGCTGAAATTAATGCCAGGCTTGATAAGGTTAAACACGTATATGCTCTCATATATTAAGTCCTCTCCAAAAATTACCTAAATTAAGTTTTACCGCATTATTATTACGACTCACTGCGAAATAAGTTTTTCAGTATTTTTATTACGACTTACTACAAAGTTAGTTGCATCACTTTTTATTACGACTTACTACAAGCTAGGATTTACCGTTTTCTGTACGACTTACTACACGTTTAAGCTGTATACCTTCAATATATTTTTTACTCGTTAAGCTCTACCACCTTTTATACAAACATAGTCCAAGATAAGTACGTTCACATCTTTATTCCCCTGAATATCAAGCATAATTGCCATTTTCAGCGCAGCTCTTCTGCTGAATAGCTAAGTTGGCACCCTTCTTCCTTTGATGTAGTACTCACCACCATTTTCACAGGTTTTACCCGGGTCTATCTTAGGATTAAAAACCATGGGCTCAACCAAATTGGCCGATTCATCGAGAATGTCGAATAACCCGGCATCATTTACCCGCCCTATCCTGGGCCTTAATGCCGTATGTAGGTTGTTACTGTTAACCCTGACCTTGCCTTCGGGGGCATTGATTTCCATGCCCTTACACGCATTAACCAGAGCAGCGGGATCAAAACTTTTGCTCATTTGTGCCGCTTTGGCAAACATTAAAAAGCCGCTATAGGCCGCCTGCATCACCCCGGAAGTCACCGCCGGCAACGGAAACTGTTTTTTATTCGCTTCAAGGAAGCTTTTAAATTTAGAAACAAAGGCTTTATTCTCGACTGAATCGACGGTTTGAAAATAAGTAAAGGAGGTATAGTGACCGACACAGTTTTTAATGCCGGCGGATAACACTTCCGGCTCCGTCATAGGGTAAGATAAAATAGGCATATTGGTGCTGTTAAGTCCCTGTTTGGTATATTCCTGCATAAAGGCATCGCCGGAAGCGCCAACGACATTGGATAATACCCAGTCGGGCTTTTTCGCTTTAATATCTTTAACGATATCTGTGTATCCGGCGGTAGTAGTCACATTCAAGTCAACATATTTTTCCCCCACCACTTTGCCGCCATTGGCAGATATTGCATATTTTGCGGCTTTGTTCATGGTACGGGGATAAATGTAGTTTGAGCCGATCAAATAAATATTTTTTCCCGAGCGTTTAATCATCCAGGGGACTGAGTTATCCACCTGCTGGTTAGGACATGAGCCGGTCATGATCATATTGTCGGTGCATTCCCGGCCTTCATAATAAGTCGGGTAGAACAATAAACCGTTGGCTTTTTGAATAATGGGCAATAACGCTTCTCGGCTGGCCGAGGTATAACAGGAATGGAAAATAGACACCCCGCTTTCCACCAACTCCTTTGCCTGTTTGGCATAATTTCCCCAGTTACTGGCGGGATCGCGCATCACAGGTACCACTTTCTTACCATTGATGCCGCCTTTGCTGTTAACTTCCTCAATCGCCATCAGCAAAACCGCTATTTGATAGGGCTCCACTATGCCCATAAACCCGGTGGAGGAAAGCACTAAACCGATGCGAATTTCATCCGAGGACGGCGCCGGCCTGGCAAAACAAACAGGATAAGGCAGTGCCAATGCCAGGGCGGCCGCTGAACAGTTGCGTACGAATCTGCGACGGGTAATACTCATGGGAAGCCTCCAAAAATGTCATACTTTAAATTGAGATACCATTTCTTTAACCTGCTGTGCCATATCGGTAACACTGCGACATGAAGTCACTGTCGTTTCCGAGCTTTCGATGACTGTGCTGGCGATGTGTTGTATCCTTTCAGTACTTTCATTGACATTGTCAATGGCCAGGGCCTGCTCCGCTGAGGCGTGGGCAATTTCAGAATTCATGGTCTGGATCACATTGACCGCTTCAACTATTTGATTTAATGACTCTCCTGCTTTATTGGCGACTTCCACCGAACTTTTTGTCTGCTCTATACTGACCTGGATCACTTCTATTGCCTGATTGGTTCCGGCCTGAAAATGATTGATCATACTTTCAATTTCTCCGGTGGAATTTTGTGTGCGCTGCGCCAGGGTCCTGACTTCATCCGCCACCACGGCAAATCCCCGCCCCATATCACCGGCACGGGCCGCTTCAATGGCGGCATTTAATGCCAATAAATTGGTCTGGTCGGCAATATCGCGGATCACATTAAGCATTTTACCGACATTTTCCCCTTCCTGCTCCAGGGTGCTTAATACGTTGGAAGTGGTTTTGGCATTGTCCGCCAAAGAATGGATTTCTTCGATAGTTTGCCCCACCACCTTAGTACCGTCTTTGACATTATTCATGGCATCATTGGCGGCTTCTTCGGCTTCTTTGGCGTGGCGTTTTACTTCATTAATGGAGGCGGAAATCTCGGTGACTGAGGTCGCTACCATATTAATTTCCTGGCTTTGCTCCAGGATGCCGGTTTTGTTGTCTTCGGTGACTTCAGACATTTTCAGCGACTCCCCCAGCTGCAAGCTGGCGGTGTCTTCTATATTTTTCAAGGCGGTAGAAAAATGCCCGAGCATGGAATTAAAAGCTTCAACCGCAAAGCCCACTTCATCGGATTTATCATAATTGACCCTGACCTTAAGATCTGAATGCTCCGCCGCATTTTGGGCCGCATCCTTCATTAACACCAACGGCGAAACGATAGAGCGGATAATAAAATAAGAGGTGGAAATAACGATGGCGCCTAACACCAAGGTGTAAAGGATAGACTGGGTGATGGCATCTTCTTGAATATCTTGTGTTGAAGTATCTAAGTTAACCATGGTTTGCTTGTCAATTTTAGCTATTTCCTGCTCCAGTACCTGTAGCAATGCCTGAAACTGCTCATTACCGGTATCAAGCAGCTTGTTCATGGCATCTTCCTTGGCAAAATTACTGCTCATATCTATGGCCTGCAAACCAATATCGGTAATAAAAGGCTGCCACAAACCAAGGATTTTTTGACTGGCTTTTTTACTGGCAGCATCGATTTTTCCAACACCGAGCAAGCCTTTTTCTATCTGAGCGGAAAGATCGGTTATTTCCGCCTGCATCTGAGTCATGGTTTCATCTTCAAAAGTACTGGCATGGACGATAAGCCGGTAGTAGACATTCCAAATCATACTGCGGATATTTTGCAGTTTGGCTAAGGGGATAGTGCTTTCCTTAAAGATAACCGAGGTGGATTGTGCTACCTGGCCGGTAAGGTTGATCCCGGAATAACCTATGATGACAAAAAAGAGGGTTACGACAAAAGAGAAGACATAAAGCTTATTTTTTACTGAGATGCTTTTCATTGTTAACGACTGCCAGTTAAGAAGAATTATCCTTAAGAACCAGTTTTAATGAATTACTTTTCAAGTGACTTAAGTGTAGATGCTCTTTTTAGAAAGACAAACTTAACCTTTCCCCAGCCCCCCGGATAAATAAGGGTCAGCAGCTAAAATGAGTATAAAATTATCCCGGGAAAACAGGGACGAAATTTACACAGGGCAGAAAAAAGAGCAGGACAAAACCTGCAAATGAACATAAGATGCCGGCCTGAAGGTAAGCCGGCACCAAGTAATAAAAATGTTATGGAAAAATTAGTGCTGGTGACCGCCAACGCCGTGGGCATGGCCATGTTCAATTTCTTCAGCTGTAGCTTCACGCACATCCAGCACTTCTAAATCAAAGGTCAGCACCTTGCCGGCAAGCGGCGGATTAATATCGACCGTTACCATAAATTTACCTACTTTAACAACCGTAACCTGGCGCTCCCCCTGCTCCGTGTGCACCAGGGCAGTCATACCCGGCTGCCATTTATCGGCTCCCTGCAGGTGTTTAACCGGTACCCGCTGAATAGCATCTTCCTGGCGCTCGCCGTAGGCTTCTTCGGGCTGAAGCGTGACAGAAAACTTATCACCGGCGGCTTTATCGGTTAATGCCTTCTCAACCCCCACCAACATATTATTAAAACCGTGCAGGTAGGCAAGCGGATCCCCGCCCACTGAAGACTCGATTTCTTTACCCGCTTCATCTTTTAACGTGTAATGAAACTGGACAACGGTTTTATCTGCAATTTTCATAGCAATTCCAAAAATGTTCTTTTCGTTAATTTGGCCGCGAGTGTAGCAAAAACCCTCTAAAATCCCTAATCTTTTATCCCTGATAAGCATGTGTTAACAAAGCAGGGCGACATCAGGCCCAAAGCAAGAGGATCACCACACTGGCAAGGACCAGCAACATGCCGATATATTCAGCGAAAGCGATTTTTTCTTTAAACAGCCGGTAGGTAAGCACGAGCGTAATAAAAAACTCCACCTGTCCTAAGGCCTTAACATAAGCGGCATTTTGCAAACTGGCGCCGGTAAACCAGCCAATGGAACCCAGCACGCTAGTGATCCCGACAAACAGGCATAAACGCCAGTGTTTAAGCATAAGGGGCAACTGGGCTTTATCCTTCAGCCATAAATACACCAGGGAGATCAGCGATTGCACTGTGATCATAAAAACCAGGGTCAACGCCGCACTCACTATTAAGTTGGTTGCCAGTGCCAGACTCGACTGGCGGATCAATAACGTGGTGATCGCCAGCGCCAGCCCGGAAGCCAGCCCGAAACCCGCGCCGGGGCTTTGCCATAACTCCCTGACCGAGAGTTTGACCTTAGATAAAATCAAGACACCGACCACGCCTAAAATCACCGAAAACCAGCCCCAGAGACTCAAAGGAGCGGCAAAAAATAAAGCCCCGACCACTGCCACCTGGATCGCCTCGGTTTTAGATAAACTGGTGGCCACGGCAAAATTACGGTATTTGAATGCCGCAACCAAAAAAACCGTGCCCAGGATTTGCGTCACGCAGGCAATGGTCGCATATTGAATAAAGGCCTGATTTAGTTTGGGAATCTCCATCTGATGATATTCGAGCAAAACATATAAATAAAACCAGGCAAAAGGTAAAGCATAAAGGTAACGCACTCCCGTTGTCGCCATCGCATTTAAATGACCCGACAACTGCTTCTGACCCGCGGTGCGTACCGCCTGCATCAAGGCGGCAAGCAAGGTAAAATAAATCCAGGTTTGCAATTAAATCCTCCTTAAAAATAATCACAACTTGCCATGAATCCCGGGGCATTCATGGCAAAATATTCAATAAGAAAAAGTTAAAGTCGCGAAATCAGTGTTCAGGGGCATATTTGAACTGGCTTTGCAGTTCACTAACCCCCAGTCCATTGAACTTTTTCACTTTAATCTGTACCGCAATTCTTTCCTTTAAGGTTTCCACATGGCTGATCACCCCGATCATCTTACCGCTGGCATTAAGGTTATCCAGGGCGTCCAGGGCGATTTCCAATGTCTCATTATCTAAAGTGCCAAAGCCTTCATCCAGGAACAGGGAATCGATGCTGGTTTTTGCACTCACCAGATCAGATAACGCCAATGCCAGCGCCAGACTCACCAGGAAGCTTTCCCCGCCGGAGAGAGTTTTGGTATCCCGGACAGTATCCCCCTGCCAGGTATCGAGCACCTCCAGTGCCAGAGCATCCGTTTGCTGGCATTGCAATTGGTAGCGGCCATGTAAACGCTCAAGCTGTAAATTCGCCAGATAAACCAGGTGCGCCAAAGTTAACCCCTGGGCAAAACGCCGGAATTTGGCCCCGTCGGCAGAGCCTATCATGGCATTGAGGCAGGATAAGTCTTCCAGTTGATCTTGTTTCTCATTGATTTGCTGCAGAATTTCTGCCTGCTGTTCACGCAATTGCCTGTCATGGGCGAGTTTCTGGCTAAGCTCCCCCTGCTTTTGCTGCAGCAGCTTAAGCTCTTGCTGCACGGCAGCCAGCTGCTGCTTTAACATTTCGGCATTATCCTGGCCATCGCCGAAACCGGCTTTAGCGGCTAGCAGCTTTTCACTTTCAAGCTCCCCCTGCTTTATCAGGGTTTGCGCCTGCTGTATTTCCTCGCTAATTTGCTGTTTTAACCGGGTTAACTCCAGGCGTTTTTCCTGCGGCAGCAAGGCGGCAAGAAAGTCACTTTCAAGCTCGAACGGACTGGCACTCAGCAGGGATTGCCATTGCTCCTGACTGCTTGCTACTTGCTGCATCCCCTGCTGTAACTGCTGCTGACTGACCTGTAACTGCCCCTGCAATAACTTAAGCTGCTGCTGGGCATCCGCCAGGGCCTGCTGACAGCCGAGTAACTGCTGTTCAAGCAGCTTACGCTGCTCCTGGATATCGCCCCTGACATCCGCCACCAACTGAGTGCCGAACAATGCCTGCCGCTGGGCCTGTTTTTGCCCAAGCAACTCTTGATATTGCTTGAGTAAATCCTGTGCCTGTTGCAGCTCCTGGCCTAAATAGCGTACCTGCTCTTCCTGCACCGCAAGGTTTTGCTGATGTGCTGCCAGTTGCTCTTTTTGCTCCCCTTGCCTGGTTAAGGCATCCTGATAACTTTGTACCTTAGTCACTTGCTGCTGCCACCAGGCATCAAAGCTTTCCGGCGCAGGATAATGCAGCGCCAAGCCTTTAAGCTCGCCGGTTAACTGCTGCGTAATTTCCTCCAGCGCCGCTTGCTGCTGCTGATACTGCTGCTTCATCTGGGAGATAGCATTCTGATCAAAGCTGAGCTTACTGCCCGATAAGTCAAACTGGTTTTGCAGCGCCATCACTTGTTTGTCCAGCCGGGTGACTTCTTGCTGCTGCTGGTTTATTTGCTGATTAAGCTGTTGTAATTGCTGATTTTGTGCCGTCAGCCATTCCAACCTTGACTCATTTTTCAGTAAATTTTCCTCAATAGCCTCAAGCTGGCTTAACGGATAGGAGAGCTGCAACACATCCTGGAATTGCTGCCAGCCAAGCAATAACTCTTCCTGCTCCCGGCGATTAACGTTAATACTTTCGAGCAAGGTATCATGGCGTCCCTGGAGCTTGCTGCCCTGGTTATTCAGCTCCAGTCCCTGCTTTTCAATCTCCTTTAACAGCTGCTTTTGCTGCTCTTGTCTTTGCTGATATTCATTGCTGCTTGCACCGGCATATTCAACAACAGACGGATGTTCCTTCGAACCACATAACGGGCAGGCCTGCCCGGCCTGTAAGGCTTGCCTGTGCTGTGACAAGGACATAATGGTTTGCTGCTGCAAGACCAAGGCGTCTAAATCCCTTAACTGTTGCTGCTCCCGGGAAAATGTCTGCCTTAATTGATCCCGCTTGGCGGTAATGCCTGATAATTCGAGGGTGATCCCTTTGCTCTGCTGTTCTTGCTCATTGATTTGCTGTGCCAGCCGGGCAAAACGCCGGACATTTTGCAATGCCTGACCCGCTTGCGCTTGTTGTCCCTGCAGCCGGGTTAACTCATCAATGAGCTGCTGCTCATCAAGTCCGCTGTTTTGTGCGAACAGCCCTTGCTTTTCATCGCTAAGCGCTTGCATCTTCAGTTGCGCCTGCTGGTATAAGACGCCGGCCTGTTCACGGCTTTTTTGCTGGCGCTCATGTTCATCCCGGGCCTGTATCAGTTGCTGCTCAAGCTCAGCTATTTTTCCGCCCAGGGAACTTTGTTCGCTCCTTTGCTGATTGATTTGGGCAAACTTCTCCTGCCACAGGGGTAATTTTTCCGCCAGTTGCGGATAAAAGGGATGCTGGCCGATAAAAGCCGTGTTTTTTTCATAGTCATCAAGCAAGGCCTTATGCTGAACCTGATCTTGCTGTAATTGCTGTTGAGCACCACCGAGTTTTTCTTTTATTTGTGTCAGTACTTGCTGTTGGCGATTAACCTGCCCCAGATCTGAATCAATCGCCTGATCCAGGGGAATAATGGTCTCTACCACTAAGGTTTCGGTGCGGGTAAAATCCTGCTCTTTAACCGCCTGCTCTTGAGTAAGCTGCGCTAATTGCGCATGCTGGCTTTGGGCTTTCTCTTCGGCTGCCGATAACGCTGCACTGATTTTCTCAATCGCCTGCTGGTTTTGCACCTGAGCCTGATCAAGGGCCTGTTTTTGCTCATAAGTACTGCGCAACGCTTCGGCAGGCTCGGCCCTTTGTAACTGCACCAGCAAATCCTGGGAGTCATTTTCTTTTGCCTGCGCCTGTGCCAGGGCATCCCTGGCACTTGCCAATTGCGTGCACGCTTGTTGATATTGCTGTTGCCAATTCAGGGCCTGCTGGGCTTTTTCCTGCTGTGTCAGCAGCTGTTTTTCCCTGAACTCATTTTGTTCGAGCGCTTGCTGAATTTGCCTTAACTCTTCTTCTGTCAGCACCACCACGCCCTGGCTTTGCGCCATCAGGAGTCTTAACGCTTCGTTTTCACTTTTAAAGTCTTCATATATCTTTTGCGAGATCAGGCCATAAATTTCGGTACCGGTGAGCTCTTCCAGCAGCTCTGCCCGTTCATTGGCGGGGGCATTTAAAAAAGCGGCAAATTGCCCCTGGGATAACATCATCGACTTGGTAAAGCGGCCAAAATCCAGTCCGGTAATACGGGCAATTTCACTGCGCACCACAGATAGCTTTTCCGCCACTATACTGCCGTCGAGTAAGGCCAGCTCAGCTTTAGGGGATTGTAATTTTCCGTCTAACTTGTTTTTGGCCCGGCGCTGGCTCCAAAAGGCCCGGTATCCCTGGCCTTTCACTTCAAATTCCACCTCCGCCAGACAAGTCGCGGTATTACGGGTCATCAGCTGGTTTTGCTTATCCGACACCGTTAATCTCGGGGTCTGATGATACAAAGCCAGGCAAATGGCATCTAATATTGTGGTTTTACCGGCACCGGTAGGACCGGTAATGGCAAAAACCCCGTTGCTGTCAAAAGGCGAAGCGCTAAAGTCAATTTTCCAGCTGCCCTTTAAGGCATTAATGTTTTCAAAACGCAGGCTTAAGATCTTCATGCATTCTGCTCCGTTTTTACCGCTTCCGCCGCCTGTAAAAAGAGCGTCGTTAACCTTTGTTCGCGCTCAAACTCTGCATCCGTCTGCCAGTTTTCCTGCGCCAAGCGGGCGGTAAAAACATCGGATATTGATAATTCGTCTAACGTGATCTTCTCCCGGACACTGCCCAGCGCTTGCCGGTTTTTCTTGCTGCGCCTTATCCTCAACACTTCTATCGGCAGATCTTCAAGCAAAGTTTCTATCCGCCCCTGTACATCCTGCAGATAATCGCCGCTGTCGATCTCGATATCCAGCCACAGTGTTTGTCCCGGCAACAACCCTTGCTGGTGCTCCGTTGCCAGCTGCTGTATTTCCTGCCCTAAGCGCTCCTGCGACGTTTTCACCATAAACAGGGGTTGAAAACAGGGAACGGCTACTGAGGTCACCTTATCCAGCGCGCCGCCGGCAAAGTCTGCCAGCAAGACCTGCTTGCCCTGCCCGGCCTCATCGAAACTTAACGGCAAAGGAGAGCCGCTGTAGCGGATATGTTCACTTTTGGCAACTTTTTGCCCGCGGTGAATGTGTCCCAGGGCAATATAATCGGCTTCGGGAAACTCCCGGGCGGGAAAAGCTTCCAGGGTGCCGATATAAATGTCCCGCACCGACTCTGTGGTTGTGACCCCCAAGGCGGTGAGGTGTCCTGTTGCCATGATCGGCAGTTTTTGCCCGGCGGGAGTTATTGCCAGTTGCCCGGCCCGGCGGTAAAGCTTTTGGTAATGTTCGCTGATGGCCAGCTGCAGTGCCTGCTGTTTTTCCTGTGCGCTTTGTCCGGCCCGGCTTTTGAGTACATCTCTTGGCCGGATAAAGGGAATGGCACATAACACCAGGGCATCTTGGCCGCTTTTATTTTGAACTACAAAGACTTGCTGCTCCAAGTCCTCGCTGACCGCCGGGATCACCCGGGTGGACAGGTGTGCCAGCAACTGTTTCGATTCCCCGAGCATGGCAACCGAATCATGGTTGCCGGCTAAAATCACCAGCTGGCAGCCGAGCCGGTTTAACTGCACCACAAAGTCAAAATACATTTCTCGGGCATAGCTGGGAGGCGTGCCGGTATCAAAAATATCACCGGCGACCAGGACTAAATCCACCGATAAACTGCTGACCTGCTCCAGTAGCCAGGATAAAAAGCCCTGGTGCTCGGCGGCCCGGCTTTTGCCATAAAAATATTGTCCCAGATGCCAGTCTGAGGTGTGAAGAATACGCATAAAAGTGAAAAGTCCTGTCAGAACTGCTGGCCATTATTCGCCCTTGTGCCTGCGGCGATCATCAAGCCCGATAACAAAACGCTGATTCTACCCCAAGCCGGGACAAGACGCAGGAAAATTTGTTAATTTTCATTATTCTTCATTTTTATCCCGAAAAAATTACCCCGGCAGCAGATAAGGCGGCAAGGCCATTGCAACTTTTGCCCGAATAACACATAGTGACGGCACCAGTTAATCGTTATTTTCATTCCCTTTTGCCATACAAGACAGGTTATTAACCTGTTTTAGGAGTTGCCATGACACCGGCCGTCAACAGCGCGAAAAAACATAAAATCGCTTTCACCCTGCACCAGTACCAGCATGAAGCAAGCTCGGCTTCTTTTGGCCTGGAAGCGGCGGAGAAACTGGCGGTGGCGCCGGAAAAAATTTTTAAGACCCTGGTAGTCAGTACACAGGACAAACAATTGGCTGTGGCAATAGTCCCCGTAATGTTGCAATTAGATCTCAAAGCCATGGCCAAGGCACTCGCTTGTAAAAAAGTGACCATGGCAGACAAGGCGCAGGTAGAGAAAAGCACCGGTTATGTGCTCGGAGGTGTCAGCCCGCTTGGGCAGAAAAAAAGCCTGGTCACCGTGATAGATAAAAGCTGTGAAGCCTTGGCCACTATGTTTGTCAGCGGCGGCAAACGGGGGCTGGAAATTGAACTCGCCCCCAAAGATCTCACCAGATTAACCCGGGGAGCTTTTTTCGCCATCAGCACTGAAAATTAACAGGCACTTGATTTAAAAACCTTATTGAAGGAGACAAATGATGCAGTATAAAACCGTCACCGCAGCAAAAACAAAATCCATTGCCCTGGTCGGCCACGACAACCGCAAAGACGAACTGATCCGCTGGTGCCAGCAGCACAGACAGAAACTGGCCGCGCATAAACTCTTTGCCACAGGTACCAGCGGACACCTGGTGGCAGAGCAAAGCTCACTTAAGGTAGAAAAACTCATCAGCGGGCCCTTGGGGGGCGATCAGCAAATCGGTGCTTTGATCTCGGAGCAAAAAATCGACCTCCTGATTTTTTTCTGGGATCCCCTGGCAGCCCAGCCCCATGATCCCGATGTCAAAGCATTATTAAGACTGGCGGCAGTATGGAATATTCCGGTTGCCTGCAACCAGGCCAGTGCCGACTTTATCGTCAATTCGCCGTTATTTGACCGCGCATATGACAAAACCATCCCGGATTACCAACACTATATCGATAGCCGGGTGACAAAAAAATAATGCCGCTTTGATGATAACCGCAACTAAACGCTTATTTTTACTATAATAAATACAAGGATCGGTGAAAGCATCCCTGAGTAACAAGTTGATATAACAATACCAAGCTAAAATAAGGCCCAAATAAGCCCGGGATAAGTTTTTATGAAGCCATATCGCTCTTGCTTTTATACTTTGCTGCTGCTTTTTTTTATCCCGGCACTGCTTTTTTCCGTCCATAGCAGCGAGTCTGGCAGGTTTTACAAACTCTATCTCGATGCCGATTTCACCCATACCAAGGCGGCAGGTTACGCCATCAAGCAGGGGATCATGCTGGCCCTGGCTGAAAGCGATTATAAAATTAAAGACTATCGTTTTGAATTAGTGTTAAAAGATCACAAGGGTAACTCGCTGCGCAGCAAAAGCAACCTGGAGAGCTTTTTAGCCGATCCCCGGGCACTGGCGGTGTTTTCCGGCCTGCATTCTCCTCCCCTGCTGGCCAACCAGTCTTATATCAACAACCAGCAAATTTTACTGCTAGACCCCTGGGCGGCGGCAGGGCCTATCACCCGGAGCAAAGACAAAGAAAACTGGATTTTCCGCCTATCCATTGACGATTATAAAGCCGGCTACACCATCAGCACGTATGCACTCAAACAAGGCTTTAAAAAACCTTATCTGTTACTGGAGGATACCGGCTGGGGACGGTCAAATGAGAAAACCATGACCCGTGCCCTGAGCGATAAAGGCATTAAACCCGTCGGCATCGAATGGTTTAACTGGGGCATAGGAAAAAACCATGCCCGGTTGTTATTACGCAATGTGCTGTCATCCGGCGCAGATGTGATCTTTTTTGTCGGCAATGCCCCGGAGGGCAAAACCTTTGTTCAGGCGATGATCGACTTACCGGAAAAAACACGCCTGCCGATCCGCAGCCATTGGGGGATCACTGGCGGGGACTTTGCCCAGGTCATCAATGCCGAGATGCGCAAAGAGATAGATCTGCAATTTATCCAAACCCGGTTTTCATTTCTGAACCGCTCATTATCAACGTTTGCACAAAAGGTACTCAGCAACGCCAAAGCTAAGTTGCCGGGGATCAAAACCCCCTATGATATCAAGGCACAAACGGGCTTTGTCCATGGCTACGACTTAACCCGGTTACTGATAGCCGCCATCCGTCAGGCGGGATTAACCGGCGATGCTCACCAAGACAGACAGGCAATACATTATGCCCTTGAGCACTTATCACAGGATGTCACCGGGCTGCTAAAAACTTACCGGCGGCCGTTTCAACCTTATGATAAAAACAGCCCCAATGCCCATGAAGCGCTGGGCCGGCAGGATTATACCATGGGTTATTACGGCGATAACAATGAAGTGCTCCTGCTGACACAACCAATAACCGGCAATCACTGAGGCAAAAGCACAATAAGATGAAACATATTTCCATTTCTTATGCCCTGGCCCGCTTTGTCTTTTTAAGCTGTTTAACCCTGGCCCTGCTTACCAGCATCTTAGTGGTCAGCCATGTGGTCACTTCCTTTAGCCAGCAGCAGGATAAAGTGATTAACCGGGAAATCGCCAGCATCAGCAAAAATTTCCTGCTTTTTCTCAGCCACAGACAAATCTTGCTCAGCGAACAGGCACGTACACCTATCATGCTACAAACCTTGATGCAGCCGGAGTCCAATATCGGCAAAATCCAGGATCATATGGCAGATCTTTCAATATTGGGCAAAAAATATCCCCAGAGCCTGTTAGACTTTCAGGGCAATATCTTGCATGCCACAGATCACACCCGGGTGGTAGATTTTAAACAAACCCCCTGGCTCGCTGGCCTGCTTTCGGGAACAATCCCCCATTATACCGGGGTAGAGACGATAAACGGCAGACATTACTGGTGCCTGGCAGTGCCGATAAACTATCAGCAAACCATAGAGGGGGTGCTAACCACCCTGCTGCCCCTGGGTGAAATTTACCCGCAAAAAACACCGGACACCCGCTTTAAAGGCCTGGCCATTGAAATATTAAAAGATAAACAAAGCCTGATCCGTTTTGGTGAACAGCTTAAAGGGCACAGCCTGTTGATCCCCTGGCCATTTTCACAACTGTCGCTACGCTTTACCGTCGACGATGAAGCGCAGAACCAACAAGTCTTTACCCTGGTGCTGCAACTGAGCCTGCTGATCATTGTCGCCATCGCCCTGACCACCCTACTCGCCTATTTATATGGCTACCGCTACCTGGTCAAACCTGTCTTTATGGTGGCCAGGGCTACGGATGAGCTGGATAAAGGAGGCAATTACCTCAAACTCAAGGAAGAATTCCGCATCAAGGAGTTTTCCGAACTGTTCAAAAAATTCAATCATATGACCGCCCAGGTAAACCTTAGGGAAGTTGCCCTCAGGCAGAGTTACGATCAGCTGTCCCAAACCATAGAAGAGTTAAAACAAAGTGAATCCCAGCTGGTACAGGCAGAAAAGATGGCCAGCCTAGGCACCCTGGCCGCCGGCATCGCCCATGAAATCAATAATCCCGTAGGTTTTATCAAAAGCAACCTTGATGTCTTACAGGACTATGCGCAAAGCCTGAAGGCCTATCATCAAGAAATCACCGCACATCCAACCGACGAACGGCAAAAACAAAACCTGAGCCTGCTGGCAGAAAAATATGATCTCGACTATATCTTTAGCGATATTGCCCCCTTGCTGCAAAGTTCATTAACCGGGGTCGAACGGGTTATTGCCATTATCGACAGCCTGAAAACCTTTGCCCGGGTCGACCAGCCGCAAAAAAGCCTGTGTGATATCAACGAGGGGATCAAGGCCACCATTACCATGGCCTGGAACGAATTAAAATATCATTGCCAATTGCATCAGGAATTCGGACGGCTGCCACAAATTCCAGGCTATCCGGGAAAACTCAACCAGGTATTTATGAACCTGCTGATCAATGCCGGCCAGGCGATAACAGATAAGGGGGAGATTTTTATCCGTACCTATGAGCTTAACCAGAATATTGTTATCGAAATCAGGGATACCGGATGCGGCATCAAACCGGAAAATATCAACCAGATCTTTAACCCCTTTTATACCTCCAAAGCCGTTGGCCAGGGCACAGGCTTGGGCCTGTCCATCAGTCATGACATTATTTTACAGCACAAGGGCCGCATCGAAGTCAATTCTAAACCCGGTGACGGTACTTGTTTTACCATCTATTTGCCGATACCGGATCAGGACAACCCCGCCATAGAGCCGCCGGCAAGCTGTCCGGCAGCAACCGCCCCTTAGTTTTGACTTGCCTTAGTTTTAACTTGTCTTCATTTTACCTGTATTCGTTTGCTCCCTTTTAGCGCTATCGGCATCCGTTTTTTGCGCTCAGCCCATACCGCCCTATCCTGCATTGCATTTTGCAAATATTACCAATAAATCATTGCCTGCGACATCAAGCAACAGGTTAATCAATTGAAATATAACAAATAATATTCTGGTCTCAAATTTGCCTGCTTATGCTTACCCGCTATCCGAAAAAAGGCCCGCTTATGTACGCCAATAACAGCCTTGCAGGCAAATTATCCAGACCCCGGTCCGCCATCTGGCTGCTGCTCGACAGCCGCCATTTCGGCGGCATCGAAAGCCATGTATTGCAACTAGCATCGGCCCTTGCCGCGCAGGAACTCAAGGTAAAAGTGATCTTTCTGGCCGATTATGGCGAGCATGCCCTCAAATCCCGCCTGACACAGGCCAATATCCCCTTTACCTGCCTGGCACACGGCTGGTGCTCGTTACTTTCCCTGGCGATCCGGGAAAGACCCTTGCTGCTCCATACCCATGGTTACAAAGCGGGATTGCTGGGGCGCTTTACCGCCTTATTGAACCGCTTGCCCGTAGTCAGCAGCTTCCATGCCGGTGAAAAACTGAGCGGCAGGCTGGCCTTTTATCATTTTCTTGACCGGCAAAGCTCAGTGTTATGCCAGTCACTTATTGCCGTGAGCGAACCGATCAAAAAGACCTTGCCGGCAAAAGCCCGGGTCCTCAATAATTTCGTCACCGTTAGCAAGCAGAGGGAAAACACCGGGCAACAATTGGCTTTTGTCGGCCGCCTCAGCCATGAAAAAGGTCCGGATAGCTTTATTCGCCTGGCCCGTTTTTACCGCGGCCACAAGTTTCACCTCTATGGCTCCGGCCCTATGGAAAGGGAGCTAAAAGCGCTCGCCACCGACAATGTTATCTTTCACGGCGCCAAAGAGAGCATGTCCGAAATATGGCCCAAGATCAGGTTATTGATCATGCCATCAAGATTCGAAGGTTTACCTATGTCAGCGCTGGAAGCAATGTCCAACAGCATTCCCGTCCTGGCCTACCGGGTCGGCTCCCTGGACAAACTGATCACAAATGATAACGGCTACTTGATCCCGCCAGAGCATTTTACCGGCTTAAGCAACGCCTTATTCAGCTATCTCAGCTGCGATAGCCTCACACGCAGGCAGATATGCCGGCAAGCCAGAAATACTGTCCTGGAAAAATTCAGCAACCATGCTGTCCTGCCACGCCTGCTGGATATTTACCATGAGTCAATCCAGGCGAAACACTTATGCAAATTGCGATAAATGCTTTGCAACTTGCAATAACTTCAATAACAAGAAAAACAACCACATGAAAAATAACAGTTTTATTTTTGGCCTGGCCTTTGCTCTTAATCACGAAAGGCTCAACATCCGGCATAAGGTGGTAGCAAGATGCAACAAGGCAAGTGTGAGAATCCCCGCAAAAACGAAACGGTCATCCCCGTCAAGCAATGTCCGGTATTATTTGTCCATTACGGCGACGAGTGGATCCGCGGCAGCGAGCAATGCCTGCTCGATCTCTTGACGTTCCTGAACCGCGATAAGTTCTTTCCCGTGGTCTGGTGCAATAGCCAGCGTATGTATCAGGCGGTACAGGCCTTAAAGATAGAGGCCATTTGTGAACCTTTCCCGTTATTATTCGGCTGGAAAGCGCCGTTTTTTGATGTCAATGGCTTTATGCGCCTGGTCAAAAGGGGAAAAACCCTGGTGGATCATTACAATATCCGCCTTATCCACAGCAACAGCGGCGCCCCGTGTCAATGGCTTAATTTAGTTGCCAGAAGCCGGCATCTGCCGCTGGTCGCCCACCTGCACAGCCGCTATCCCCTTAGGGACAGACTCACTTTGGGACTGTGTCAGGTATCAAAAGTCATTGCCGTCAGCCCGCCGGTTGCCAAACAAGTGACCGATATCGGCATGCCGGAAAATCGCGTGGTCACGGTTGCCAACGGGATTGACGGACAAAAATTCAACCGCGCTAGGGCCGTAGATCTGCGCACTATGCTCAAACTGGATAAAAAGGATTTCCTGCTCTTTTCCACCGGTTCACTGATCAAGCGAAAAGGCATGGACATAGTGATCGCAGCAGCAGATCTGGTAAAAAAATCCGGGGTGCCGGTTAAGCTCATCATTGCCGGCGGCGGCAGCGAGCAGGCCAACCTGAGCGCATGGATAAAGCAACTGGGACTGGAAAAAGACGTCTTTTTACTGGGGGAGCGCCAGGATCTGCCGTCGTTATTAAAGGGCGGCATAGATATCTTTGTTTCCGGGGCCCGTGAAGAAGCCTTTGGCCTGGTGCTGGCCGAAGCCGGCCTTAACGCCTTACCGGTTATCGCTCCCGCTGTGGGCGGCATTCCTTTTGTCATTCGCCATAAACAAACCGGGCTGTTGATCCCGCCACAAGACCCGCAAATCATGGCGGAGAAAATTATCCAGCTCTACCGGGATCCGACCCTGAGGTTAACCCTGGGCCTGGCCGGGAAAAAACACACCCGGGATAATTTTCTGATCGCCGGTTATGTTGCCAATATCCAGGCCTGTTACCTTAAGGTTATCGCCAACCCGAAATGCAAGCTTAACTGGTACTCGCACTGGGTGATCACTAAACCGCTGTTAAGTCTTTTCAAAGCTCTGGGGAAATTGACCCATAAACACCTGTGCACAACGATTAAAGCCAAGCCGTTAAGGAGCCGTTCATGAACCGTCCCAAACATATCTTAATTTTAGATGCCATTCCCTTTGCCGGCGGCTCAAAAATTGCGACTAACCATATTTTAGCGACCCTAGCGCAAGAGAACATACGCTATACGGTGATCAGCAAAGATCGCAAAAGCTGGCCCGGCAAAAAAGTACGCTTTTCGCCTTTATGGCAACTCCCCTGGTTTTCCAACTGCGAACAGGGCTGGGGTTACCTGATACGCCAATTGCTGCTGGTGATAAGCGTGATCGGCGCCCGCCTTAAATATGGCAAAATCGACCTTGCCATCGCCCCTTCCGGGCCTGGGGTAGATCTGGCCTTATACCTGGCAAAATACCTGGTCCCATACCCGATATTGCAGTTTATCCACGGCCCTGTGGCGCCGTCCAAATCCATCGCCCTGTGCCTGGTCAAAGCGAAAAAAGTTTATTATCTCAGCTCCGCCCGTGCTTCAATCCTGGCTGCGTTAAAGCGCATCACAGGCGAGCAAAAGGCACAGGAGCACATCCGCAGCAGGACATTTGAGGAGCTTGTTAACGGTTTGCCCCGCCCCAGCTGGCCTTCATCTTGTCGCTATGAAAAGGTTAAAGTTTTCTGGGCCGCTTCCCTTTTAAGATGGAAAGGACTGGAGTTTATGTTATCGGCGATCAAATCGCTGCCGCTTGAGGACAGGCCACAAACAGAAATTTGTTATATTAAACCCAAAGACATCAAACAAGAAATTTCCACGGCGCCGCAAGCGATAGAGAAAGTCAGCTGGCACCAGGCCCCGAAAAACCTCGATCAAATTCGCGCCGGCTGCAATATTTTTGTTTCAACCAGTATCAGTGAGCCCTTCGGTTTATCTATCCTCGAAGCCCTGGCCGCCGGTCATTGCGTGCTTATTCCCGCCGACGGCGCCTATTGGGATCAGGTGCTTGAGCATAATGTCAACTGCTTCAAATATCCGCCGGGAGACAGCCGGCAGCTGGCCAACCTGATCCGCCATGTCAGCCGGGATATGACACTGCTCAAACGCATTGCCGGGCAAGGCCAGCAGCTTGCCCAAACTTACCGGGCAGAGAAGCAATATCAGGGCATCAAAAAGCAGATAGACGCCATCACCCGCTCCCCAGCCACCGACAACGCGGCACTGGAAAAAGTATGTTAAAGGCCTTATCCCATAGGATGAACTCCTCGGCAATCAGCCAGGCACTGTTATACGGCCTGTCGCTGGCATTAATGAAAGGGATTTCGCTGCTGATGCTGCCCCTGACCACCCGCTACCTGACCCCCGAGCAGTTTGGTCAGTTGGAGCTGCTGGCCTCGGTCGCTATTATCGGCAGCATCCTGGTGGGCCTGGGTTTTGAAGGCACTTTCTTTCGCTTCTGCGCCCATGAACACACACAAGCCGGCAAAAGACGCTGCGGCGGTAATATCCTGGCCCTGGCTATTTTACTCGCCGTGATTGCCGCGCTCGTGGGCTGGTTATTTGCACCGCAAATCGCCGCCTTATTGCCGGCAGAAGTCTCGGCCTACCAGCTGCGCCTGGTGTGGACGGTATTTGCCCTTGAAGGCATTATCGCCATTCCCCTGGCCTGGCTGCGTATTCAGGACAAGGCCACGGCATTTTTTATGCTCACCACCACCCGGGCTTTAACGCAGGCGGGACTGACTTTGCTGTTTTTACACTGGCACTGGGGCGTTAACGGCGTTTTGCTTGCCACTGCCCTGGTCGCGGTCCTACAGGCCCTGGTATTGCTTATGATACAAAAAGATGCCGACGGATTGCTGCTCAACCTTTGCCAGGTCAGAAAATATCTCAGTTACACTTTACCCATTGCCGGCAGCGGGGTGCTGGCTTTTATGCTGATGGGACTCGATCGCTGGTTATTGGCGCAAATGACCACGGTGGAGCAGGTCGCCGTCTACGGCGTTGCCGCCAAACTTGCCCTGGCAACCGTGTTCCTGATCCAGCCGTTTGGCATGTGGTGGCTGCCGCGCAGGTTTAGTGTCTTGCAACAGGCAAACGGCGCCGGTAAAGTCGCCAACTATATCGCCCTGGGGATCACTGTGGTGATGATCATTGCCGTTTTTATGTGTTATCTTGCCCCGCTGCTGATCCGCTATTTACTGCCCGAGCCTTATCAGGGGATCCTGGGTTATATCTGTGCCCTGGTGCTGGCAATGACCTTTAAAGAAATTGCCGAATTGGTCAATATCGGCTGTTTCAGCGGCCATTCCACCCGGGGACAGCTGGTGGTCAATATTATCAGTGCCGCCCTGGGCACAATCGTAATGCTGATCAGCATCCCTTATCTGGCGATTTGGGGGGTGATCCTTGCCCTCAACCTGGCGTATATCAGCAAGGCACTGCTCTATTACCTGCTTAGCCAATATCACCTGCCCTTGCCCTACCCCGGCAAAAAATTAATGCTGATGGCGCTGGTGTGCTTACTGATGCTACTGTCAACCCCGGGACTTTTCCCGCACTTGCCTCAGCTCATGAGCCCCTTGCTGGCCGCTGTCGCCGTGCCGGTGACTTTATGTGCCCTTGCCCGCTATTTGCGCCTGTTTCCCGCCCCGGTGGCGTTTTTACCCCGGTTTTCTTAACTTTGGTTCGCACGCGGCGGCGGAGGGCTTATGATAAAAAAAGATCAATATCTGCTGGCAGGCTCGGTGTGTTTGTTTATCGCCGCCTTGTGGTGGAGCCTGCCCCACCCGGTTGTGCCCCTGGTGCTGCCCTTGCTGCCACTTGCCATAGTCGTGGTGCTGGCTCTGCCGTTTCAGGTGGTGCTGCTGTTTGTGATCTTTTCCTTCTTCCGCCTTCATGAAGTCTTTCCGCCCCTTTACTCCCTGAAAATTCCTCTGCTGCTGTCGCTGGCCTCTCTGGCCGCATTAGGCTGGCATATCGGTATCAGCGGTAACATCCGCTTATGGTGGCGAAAAGAGCTGACCTGTATCAGTATTTTTTTCCTGCTGGTCTTTATCGGCGTACTCATGGCCAGCAACCGCCCGGTAGCCCTGACCTATTTTCAGGGAGTGTATTGGAAAATCGCCCTGATGACCTTTGCCCTGGCCTGGTTGACCCGCAGCGAAAAAGATTTCTCCTTCGCATCATTGGCCATTACGGTTGCCGGAAGCATAGTTGCCCTTACCGCGCTCTATAATAAAACCGCCGGCATAGATTTGGTGGAAGAAACCCGGGTCACCATAGGACGGGCATTGGGATCGGTACTGGGGGATCCCAATGATCTTGCCCTGGTGCTGATGTTTCCCGCCGCATTCGCCCTGAGTTTGGCCCTGACTCCCAACATAGCCAGATCCGCACGCTTGCTGGGCATTGTCAGTGTGCCCCTGCTGTTTTTTGCGGTGATCGCCACCCAAAGCCGCGGCGGCCTGCTGGGCATCTTAGCGGTTTTTGCCGTGTTTATTTACCGGCGCATGCACAACAAATTACTGTTTGTCCTTTTATCTATCACAGGCGCCGTTTTGATTTATGCCCTTGCCGGTATTTCCGACCGCGCCTCCGGCGGCAGCAGCGAAGCCGGCCTGGATGCGTCGGCCAAAGGACGCCTGTATGCCTGGGAAGCCGCCTATAAGATGGCGCTGGAGAATCCTTTTACCGGGGTCGGCCTGGATAATTTCTATGCCAACTATTTTTATTACAGCCCCCACTGGGACGGCTTGAATCATGCGGTACACAGCACCTGGTTCGGGGTGCTGGCAGAAACGGGATTTTTAGGCCTGTTTTGTTTTATTGCCTTGATTGTGATTTTATTCAAAACCGCAAGTAACAATATTCGCCAGCTGTCAGCATTAACCTCGGCCCCCGGCTATATGCTTGCCTGCGCCCAGGCGGTTTATGCCGGCTTGCTCGGTACCATAGTCTCAGGCACTTTCCTGACCCAGGGGTTCACCTGGCCCATCTATATCCAGGCGGCCCTGATCATCGCCCTGGCCCGTCAAATTGATTCGCAAAAAGCAAAAACTTAAGCGAATTACTCTGCAATTTGCACAGCCTTTTAAAAACAAAACCCATAACTGATTGTAATTTAAGAAATAAATAACTGGCACTTTAAATGCTATTACAAGGATAAACCAAGGTTATAAACAGTAAACACACTTGTAAACCGGCCAGCATTAATGCTCAGCAAATAAAGCGTGTTTCCTGCTTTTGAATAAGAGGTATCCGGCAATGACCATATTACTGCTGCAAACAGGTAAACAATGGCTTAAGCACAATAAGCACCCCTCAGTACAAGCATTATGCCGCTTGCTCAAAAAACTGCGCATCGCTGAAATTCCCACCCCCAAGTTTTTATGCCAGCTGATTTATTTCCTGCACCAGAGCCTGAGCGGCGCCATGGCTTTTTTACTGCGTTGTTTTTACTGGACACCGCTGTTTAAAAGCCAGCTGATCCGCTACGGCAAAGGCCTTTATCTTTATGGCGGCTTACCTCACCTCTCGGGGCCGCTGCATATCAGCCTGGGCCATGATTGCCGCATCAGCGCGCAAACGACCTTTAGCGGCCGCAGCAGCCAGATAAACGGGCAAGGCAAAAACCCGACCCTGTTTATCGGCAACAACTGCGATATCGGCTGGATGACGACAATCGCCGTGGGCAAAAAAATTATCATAGGCAATAACGTCCGCATCGCCGGCCGGGCATTTCTGGCGGGTTATCCCGGCCATCCGGTTAATGCCGCACTGCGGGCGCAGGGTGCCCCTGATACCGAAGACCAGGTGAAAGATATCGTACTCGAAGACGATGTCTGGCTCGCCACCGGGGTTTCGGTCATGGCCGGGGTACGCATAGGCAAAGGCAGCATCATAGCCGCCGGCAGCGTGGTCACCCGGGACATTCCCCCCGGCGTATTGGCCGGGGGCGTACCTGCGGTGGTTGTTAAGACCCTCTAGCTCAGTATTTACATGTATCCATCAACTTTAACCCATTAACTTTTATTGATAAAAAGGGGATAGGCTTATGAAACGCGATATTATCGTTTTTGGTGAAGACTGGGGCGCATTGCCAAGCAGTACCCAACATATCATCCGCCACCTTTCCAAGGAGCGCAAAGTGATCTGGGTAAACTCCATCGGCCTGCGTCACCCGAAACTGAAATGCAAAGACCTTAAGCGTTTGCTGCACAAGTTTGTCAAACTTGTCTTTTGTGACAAACAGGCGAAACCCCAAAGCCTGCCGAGCGAGCAATTTGTACTGGTTAACCCGCAAACCCTGCCCGCGCCCAGACATCTGCTGACACGTAAGATCGGTGCTTATTTCCTGGTACGTCAACTGAAAAAAATCATGGCCTTGCATCAGGTTACCGAGCCGGTATTATGGACTTCACTGCCCACCGCGGTAGACGTTGTCGGCAAGCTGGGGGAGTCTTCCGTGGTCTATTATTGCGGCGATGATTTTTCCGCCCTGGCCGGAGTCGATCATGATACCGTCAGCTTAAGGGAAAGTGAACTGGTACAGCGGGCACAACTCATCCTCACCGCCAGCGAACTGCTCAGCACCAAGTTCCCGTCAAAGATCACCCGTGCCTTACCCCATGGCGTCGATTTTGATTTATTCGCCACCTCGGCCCCCCGGGCCGCCGACTTACCCGATGACGGCAGACCCATTGCCGGCTTTTATGGCAGCATTTCTCCCTGGCTGGATATCGAGTTGCTGGAAAAAGTGGTCTCGCAGTTAAGTCACTGGCATTTTGTCTTCATAGGTGAAATCCATATTGATATCAGTCGCCTGCAATGCCTGGAAAATGTCCACTTTCTCGGCCCCAGGGCCCACCACCTGCTGCCGGGCTATTGCCAGCACTGGACGGTTTCCCTGCTGCCCTTTTGTGATAATGCCCAAATAAGGGCCTGCAACCCGTTAAAATTGCGCGAATACCTGGCCGCGGGCCGTCCGGTGGTCAGTACGTCCTTTCCCGCCCTGAAACCCTACGGCAAGCTGATTGATGTCATCCACAGCGCGCCGGCCATGGTTAAGGCCTTGAGAAGGGCCCTGGACCGGGATGTTACCCGGGCCAGCCAGAATGCCGTGCTCAAAGATACCTGGGCCGCCAGGGCCGATGAGGTCTCCGAACTGGTGGATACCTTATGACAGATCTCAGCTACCGCCTGCTTTATATCCTCATCGGCGCCTGGCGCCGGCGCTATGTGATTGTTTTACCTGCACTGGTAATGCCGGTATTAGGGGTAATGATCTCAAGTTTCAGCACTAAGCACTATCAGGCCCATACCAGCATGTTGATCCAGGAAACGGCGAAAATGAATCCCTTTTTGGAAGATCTCGCCGTCTCCTCCATGCTCAAAGAAAGGCTTGACTCATTGCAAACCTTATTGCATTCGCGCCATATCCTGTCCAGCGTTGCCGCGGAAATGGCCTTGTTCCCTGTTGATGCCACGCCGTTAGAACAGGACAGGGTCATCAATAAGCTCTCCGGCAATTTATCCATGATGATGTCCGGTAAAGATCTGATCCGCATTGACTACCGCTCATCGAGTCCCGAAGGCATGAAGGAAATCCTTGAATCGGTCAGCAAGCATTTCGTTGAACAGTTGCTGGCGCCGGAGCGCTCAAGCATGACAGATTCGGTAGTTTTCTTAAGCAACCACCTCGAACTGCGCCGCCAGGCACTGGACGAGTCGGAAGCCGCCCTTGCCAGATTTAAAGACCTCAATGCCGAAAACATTCCGGAATTACACGCCGGCAGCATCACCCGGCTGGCGAAACTCAGGGAAAAATTAGCCGAGTTGGAGGCGGAAAAAGCCGGGGTAGAAAAAAGCCTCGGCGGACTGCAGCTGCAACTGAGTAAAACCAACCCGGTAATAGGCCGCCTGGAAGAGCAAATCATTCGCTACCGGGGAGATTTGACCTTGCTCAAAGCCCGCTATACCGATAATCATTCCAAGGTACAGGCCAAACAGCGCCAGTTAAGGCACCTGGAAAACGAGCGCCAGTTGCTGCTCAGTCAAACGCCGAAGCGGATGAAACCGGAACAATTATGGGATATCGCCAGCGCGGCAAGCTCGGGAGATAACAGCAATAACCATCCCTTGCTGCTGACCCAACTGGAGAACCTGCAACAGGGTCGCGGCCGCCTGGAGCATCTGAAGGAAGAATTGTCCGTGCTTAAAACCATGATCAGCGATTTAGAGCACACCAGTGAAAAATTTGGCGTCTATGAGCAGGAGCGCTTAAAACTGGAGCGGGATCTAAGGGTCAAAAGAGCCCTGTACGAAGACCTGCTCAGCCGCCACGAAATGGCCAATATCACCGGCGCGCTAAGTATTTTCGAACAAAGTAAACGTATTAAGGTGATTGACCGCCCCTACACCCCCAACGCGGCGGTGAACCTGCCGACAATCGTGTTTGTGCTGGCGGGAGTTATCGGCGGCCTGTTCACGGGGATTTCAACGGCAATTATGCTTGAGCTTGCCAGCACCTGTATCCATCGCCGCGACAACCTGGAACAACTCACCGGGGTGCCGGTTTTAAGCCGCATTCCGCCGTTAACAGCCCAGCTGTCAAACAGTCAAGAAACAGATCCCTTTAACATCCAGTCCTTAGCCGGAGAAATATCATGAAAGCATCCAAGGCAAGAGTAAACGCACAAATAGTACAACACCTGTGTCCGGGGGGCATAGAAACCCTGGTACTGGATTTAATGCGTCACAGCAAACATAAAACCCTGATCTTTAGCCTTGAAGGCACCCGGGAGCAGGCCATGGAAAAGTGGCCGGTATTAAAACCCTTTGCCGAGCGCCTGGTGTTTCTCAACAAGCAACCCGGCTTTCAGCCCAAACTGATCAAGGTGCTGATGAGGTTATTTTCCTGGCATAAGATCACCAGTGTCCATACCCATCATATTGGTCCCCTGCTTTACGGCGGGCTGGCAAGCCGGTTTAGCGGCATCAAGTCCCTGATCCATACCGAGCATGATGCCTGGCACCTCGCCGATAAAAAACGCCGCTTGTTGCAAAAATGCCTGATAAGCTACCTTAAACCTCTCTGGGTCGCCGATGCCAAAGCCGTTGCCGTGAAAATCAGCGACTACCTGAAAACATCTGATGTTAAGGTGATCACCAACGGCATAGACATAGATAAATTTATTCCCGGTGACCGGCAAAAAGCCCGCCGACAATTCAAGCTGCCGGAAAAAGCCAGTTTGATCGGCTGCGCCGCCCGTTTAGAGCCGGTCAAAGGTCAGGATGTCTTGATCAAGGCATTACAATGCCTGCCCCCCAGTTACCATTTGGCCATTGCCGGTGACGGCAGTGCTAAAAGCGCCCTGAAACACCAGGTCAGGCAGGCAGGATTGGGCAAGCGGGTACATTTTCTCGGTGTCGTTGACGATATGCCCAGCTTTTATCAGGCACTGGATGTTTTTTGCCTGCCGTCCCGCTTTGAAGGCATGCCGCTAAGTCCCCTTGAAGCCCAGGCCTGCAACATCCCCTCGGTGATCACGAACGTCGGCGGCAGCAGCGAGGTGGTTTGCCGCCAAAGCAGTGTCCTGGTACCGCCGGAAAAACCCTTTTCTATCGCCGAGGCCATTTTAGATCTTAACGTATTATCCTACCGGCAAACTCCCCGGGCCTTCGTCCAGCAACAGGGTAATATCAAAGACACGGTTTTGGCTTATGATCAATTGGCCAGCGAGCCTTCATAAGGCAATTAGAGCATCGCATATGCCGGCTACGGTTTTAGACAGAGACAAACTCAGGTTTGGCAAATAGCATTGCAATCTGGGAATTATTGCAATTTGCCAGCAAGCCAGAATAAGAGGAGATAATAACCACTTGATTTTCATCGATATAAAATCAGGAGAACGCCTGGCGCGAAGTGTGCATTGCTAACCCCAGTAAGAAAAAGCACCAGTTATAGTAAAGCAGAGGTTTTGCTATGGCGTAACCGGGAGTAGTAATGATGCACAGACACGCATGCTTTTTGATCCTGATGTTATTATCGGCTTGCAGCACCAGTCCGCCACAGGGACGCGGCGGCTTCGCCGAGCACACCTTAACAAGCAATTACCCGGTTGAAGCCGACCAGCCGTTAACATCGGCGCATGGCTTACGCTTTGACTTTAGCCTGTTAAGCCAGCAGCTTGATATTCTGGTGCTCGAAGGGGCTGAATTATGTTTCCCCGCCACTGTGGTACAAGCCAAAACCCGTCAAAATCGTATCGCCCGGGAAATTGCCGGCGGCTTAGTCTATGATGCCGCCAATGATATTATTATCCAGCGCCGGTTAATTGCCCGTCTTGAGCATCAGCTTGAGTATGTCAACGAGCATGATATCTGCGCTTTGCCGCAAACCTTGCCTTTAAACAGCCCGGGAGAGCTGGGGGAGAAAATTCAGACCCTGCTCAACCACGATAATCAGTTTGCCACCGACTCTTTTGCCCTTAACCCCAAATATATGGCGCAACTGGCCGAGGCGGCGATCTTATTGAAACAGGCCCCCGCCTATCATTTGCTGATCACAGGTCATGCCGACGATCGCGGCAACCCAAACGACAACCAGACACTGTCAAACAACAGGGCCAAACAGGTCGCCCGTTACTTACATATTTTCGGCATAGACAAAAAGCGCATCCGGGTCAGTGCCGTCGGGGAAAACGATCCCCTGTTTGTTGGCAAAGAAGCACAAATACGGTTAGTAAACCGCCGGGTCAGTATCGAGCTGATTGAAAATTCTCCGGCACAAGAAAGTGGAGATTGGCAAGATGAGTAATACAACCCAGGTTACCCCATTAAAGACCCCCATCTTAAAGAGTTCTGTGCTAACAGGCCCAGGGGGAAAGGCCTGCAGCTTATTCGGCATTTTCCTTTGCCTTGCCTGCCTTTTCCCTGTATTGGCCTTTGCCGCTGAGGAGTTGGCTGCCAGCAAAACCATTAATACAGGTACCGGTGAACTATTTGCCCGGGACAGTGCCGGTGAGCAAAGCTACCGCATCCATATCGGGGATAAGATTCATATTGCCCTGCCCGGTGAAGAAAGCCTGAATCGGGGTTTTACCGTCGATAAACAGGGGCAGATCATGCTCTCGGAAATCGGCGTGCTTGAGGTGGCCGGTTTAACCCGGACAGAGCTGCAGCACAAGGTACTGACGGCGCTTTCCCGGGTATTTAAAGATCTTAATGGCGCCAAAGTCTACCTGGCGCAAAAGCAAAAACTGGTGTTTGTCCTCGGATACGTCCATACCCCGGGGGAAGTGTTATTACCCGGCGATGCCGATATACAAATGGCGTTAAAGGCGGCTGGCGGCTTAAGGGCCGGAGCTCAGCTCGATCAACTGCAACTGCGCAAAAGCGGGCAAACACCGAAGCGCTTTAACTATAAACGCTATCTGGACAGTGGCGAGTCCGATCTTTTGCCACGGCTAAGCTCCATGGATACCTTGTTTGTGCCGGCTTCATCGAAAATCGGTAACATTGAAATGGAGTTTGACCCAAGTAAAATTGCCGCCGGCGGCGATGCCACAGACCGGTTGGCGATCAAGGTTTTCGGCGAAGTCCACAGCCAGGGCAGCTTTGTTTTTGATGAAAAATCCAACCTGGTGGAATACCTGATGAAAGCCGGCGGCGTCACCCGTTATGCCGGGGTCGAGCAAATACGGGTGATCATCGACAGTAAACCTGTGCTTTTCAATCTGACCCGTTACCTCGACAGCGGCGATTTGAACTTATTGCCGAACATTGCCGCCGGCACCACCATCTTTGTCCCAAAAAAAGAGGAGCAGATCAATGCCGGCGCCAATATGATTTATGTGATGGGAGAAGTTTTTAAACCCGGCGCCTACCAGGGACAGGCTGAAGCCAGTTTTATGGATATCCTCGCCAATGCCGGCGGCCCGACACGTTTTGCCGAGTCACGTCAAATCCGCATCATTAAGGCAAACGGCGAGGTCCGCCCTTTTGACCTGTCCGCTTATACCGAAGGCACCTCCAGTCAGGGATTGCCTCAAATTCAAGCGGGTGATGCTATTTTTGTCCCGGAAAAAACCGATATCAATGAAAAGTCCTGGCTTAAGGTGGCGCCGGGCCGTGCCGTCCGGGTACTGGGGGAAGTGGTCAGGCCCGGCCGGATAGAATGGTCCGATGAAATGTCGCTGCTGGACTTACTCGCCCATGTCGGCGGACCGACCTCAAGGGCAGATACTTCCTCCATAGACATAGTCTCTAAAAATAAACAGGGAAAATTACTCAGTTACCGCTTTGATCTCGACAGTTTTATCAAACAGGGGCGGGCCGAGCACGAATTGCCGACCATAGTGGCCGGCGCCACCATCCGGGTGCACGACTTACCCACAGATCCCACCGATAACAAGTCCCAGTGGGTCCGGCAATCATCGGATAAATCTATCTATGTCTTTGGCCAGGTCGGTGCCCCCGGGCGTTATATGTTTACCGATGACATGCACTTTTTAGATATTCTCGCCGCCGCCGACGGGCCGACGGATAAGGCGGACCTGCGCAATATCCGCATCAGTCACCGCAACCAGAAAACCGCCAAGATCTCTAAGGTCAACCTGGCATTATATTTTGAAACCGGCGATGAAAATTTGCTGCCTCAGGTAAACACCGGGGATACCATTTACCTGCCGGAGCAAAACCGGCACTGGCTGGAAAAAGCCAAAGAAACCACCGTCAGGGTACTGGGCTCAGTCAATAAACCCGGGCGTTATGCCTTTGATGATAATATGACCATTTTAGACCTGCTGGCCCAGGCCGGCGGCACCAGCGACAACGCCCATATCGAAAAAATCACTGTGATCAACCTTTCCTGCTGCCGCGATCAGGCCAGGGTATTTGATCTCTCCGACTTTGCCAAAAACGCCGACTTTAGCCTGTTGCCGGTAATACGTGCCGGGGATACGGTTTATGTACCGGATCAGGGGGAAAGTACTATTGCCAAATTACGCAGCGGCTTACAAAATACTTTCGAGCTGGTTTCCCTGGCCGCTTTACTGGGGTTTTTATGATGCAGATCCCAGATGGTTATATTGAAGTTGAACGCATTTATGCCGCGGTGATGGCGGGCAAAATCCGCTCCCTCGCCGTCACCTCCAGCCAACCGCAAGAAGGCGTCAGCACAGTGATCCGGGCGCTGGCCAGGCGTAACCTTAATGCAGGCCGCTCCACCTTGCTGGTAGATTTAAACCTGCACAGCCCCCACCTGAGCCAGGCATTAGATTTGCCAAAACAGGCCAAGCCAACAACCGGGCTTGCCGAGCCCCATATGCTGACAACACAAGAAGAAGTTAACATGGCCGTTATTACCGCCCCCGCCAGGCGCGAGCTTATTATGCAACTGCGGGAGCCGGGAGTGCTGGAAAGCCATATCCGGGAATGGCTGAAAAGCTTTGATACCGTGCTCTTAGATACTTCACCGATTGGATTACACAACAGCGGCAACTTACCCGGAGAATATGCCGCCAGTGCCTGTGATGCCTGCATCCTGACGGTTTTGGCCGGTGTTACCCCACGGGCCAGTATCAAAAGTACAATCGACAAACTTAACCAGGCACAGGCGCTGCTTTTGGGTACGGTCGTTAATGACAGGTATAATCCGGGATTAAAACAGGAGTTATTGCGGGAAGCCGATAAGCTCAGCCGCTATTTTCCCGCGATTGCCGCCCGGCTAAAACGCTGGCTGAACAAATCACACCTGCTGTCGCTGGAGCTCTAAAGCCAGGGCTTATTCCCAGGTTTGTTTTTTCCGGTAAAGGGTGGACGGACTGACTTCGAGCAAGGCTGCCGCCTTGGGGACATTGCCCTGGCAATAGGCGATAGCCTGCTCTATCGCCTGCTTTTCAACCTGCCATAAAGGCAGTATCCCTTCCTGTCCCGGCTTTTCGCTGCTGTCTTGGGTTGCCATCACCGCCTCCCCCTGCAGCGTTTTCACCGGTGCGGTAAAGCCCCCCACCATATTTGATAACGCCTTAATGATCATTTCCGAGGTGATCTTCTTGCCGGTGTTAAGCACCACCATGCCATGAATAACATTTTCCAGTTGTCTGACATTGCCGGGCCAGTCATAACCGCAGATGATCTGGATCGCATCGCGGTTAAAGTCATGAAAATGTTTGCCTTCAAGCCGGGCATATTTTTTCAGGAAAAAACGCGCCAGCAGCAAAATATCCCCTCCCCGGTCCCGAAGCGGCGGCAGACCGAAGGTGATCACATTTAAGCGGTAATATAAATCTTCCCGAAACTCCCCTGCCATCACGGCTTCGCCGATAGAAGTTGAAGAAGCCGAAATGATCTGCGCCTGGAATTGCTGGACCTTAGTAGTGCCTAAGGGGGTAAACTCCCGCTCCTGGATAACCCTGAGCAGTTTCGCCTGCAGCGGCTTGGACAAGGTGGTAATTTCATCAAGAAACAAGGTGCCGTTTTTTGCCGCCGCAAACAGGCCTTCCTGGGCACTCACCGCCCCGGTAAAAGCCCCCTTGCTATGGCCAAAAAGCTGGGATTCCATCAAATGCTCGGTGAAATTGGCGCAATTAACCCCGATAAAAGGCTCTCCCTGGTGAAAGCCTTCCAGATGGCAGGCCCTGGCCACCAGCTCTTTCCCCGTTCCGGTTTCCCCGGTGATAAATATCGGGGCATTGGTGGTGGCGGCATGGCGGATACTGGTGAATAATTCATTCATGCTGTCATCAGCCGCCACTATACCGTGAAAGTTCACCGGTGTCCCCGGCAGTAGGTTTTCCCTTTCATCGTTACTGTCCGAGTCGGTTACCAGGACTTCCAGCGCCTTATTGACAATAAACCTTAGCTCTTTATTGTCCCAGGGTTTGCAGATAAATCGCTCCACCACCCCGGAATTAAACGCGGCGGAGACTTTGCCAAAATCCTGATACGCCGACAGAATAATGCGCTGCGAATGGGGCCAGTCTTTCCTGATCTTGGTTAGAAATTCACAACCGTCCATTTCCGGCATCCGCTGATCTGAAATCACGATCTCCACCGGATGCTGTTCACTGTACTGCAAGGCTTCAAGTGCAGAATCAAACGCGACTATATTGGCTTCTAAGCCCCTTAAGGTCCTTTTTAGACTGGACAGGATCCCTTCTTCATCATCGAGTAACAATAAGGTGGGTAAGGTATTGCTATTTTGCTGGCTTTGAACAGACATTTCAGCTCAATTCCTTCGATTATCAAACGGATATAAGCAAAGCATAGTCTAAAAATCGCCCGGATGTGCAAATTGAGAGCTTTTTTGCATTTTGCAAAATGTTGCTCCCTGAGCCCGGTCTAGCCCTTAAAACCGGATAGCCTCAACGCCGAGTAGGTATCAAGATGAAGGAAAAGCACGATAAGCCGATTAAAAACGGCCAAGGACAATTTCATAGCCGCCACAAGGCAACACCAACTCAGTCCCTTCGGGGGTCTTGCGCTCTTTGGCGATATCTGCCCACTGGTAAAAAACATTGCGGTGAACTTTCGCCAGCAGGTTGCGGCGCACGGTCACATACAAACAGCCGTCATCACTGATATGTAAGGGATGCTCTTCCCCCAGAATAAATTCATCCCCCAGGTTGGTGGCAACGCGCATTTCACCGTATTCGCCCCCCTGCTCCCAGGACCACTGGCTCAGGATAAAGGGCACATCTTCAACGGTGATTTTAATTTTCTCCACCGGGGTGACCAAAAAATAGTCAGACCCTTCTTTTTTTAATACCGAGGCAAAGAGTTTCACCAAATTAAGGCGCTTAAAAACAGTGCCATTGTGATACCAGCTACCGTCCTGTTTGATGATTAAATCAATTTCACCGCAATACGGGGGATCCCATAGTTCAACCGGCGGCAATTTTTGCTCTGCATCCGAGTCCTTAAGTTGTGAAGATATTTTTTCCAGTGACATAAACCATTTCCATAACATGCGCTTATAAGCAGTATTTTACCATTTTTCTCCACAAAAGCGCCTCCGGTTTATATTTTTATTTTAATAGCAAGGGAAGTTTTTACAGGAAGAGCACAACAAAGGCACTAGGGGTATTCATCGGGTAAGTGCGGGGCATATACAAATAAGATTTAACAGCTTATGCCCTGCGCAAAACTCATTGTCAAAGATTTACGGCTCACTAAATTTTTAAACGCTGGATATTATCCGCCAGCACCTTGGCCCCTATGCCTTTGACCTTGAGCAGATCATCAACACTGGCAAATTTTCCGTTCATTTCCCGATAGCTGATAATGGCTTGTGCCCGTTTTTTTCCGACACCTTTTAAGGAAATCAAGTCATCCAGGCTGGCCTGGTTGATATCTACCGTCTGGCTGGCAACATCCATAACTTTGGCCTGTTCCGGCATTTTATCGGCCATGGATAGTGCACTAAAACAGGTTAACAGAGCGATCAACAGCAATGAAGAAATCTTTTTCATAACTAAATCCTTGTATTTGAAATATGCTCAAAGAGGGTTGAATAAGTGGCCGGTGAAATTGGCCACTTATTATTTTTAGAAGTATTTATTGCCTATGTCAAAAAGAAGTGAAACTTTAATCCGGCATCAACTATTGAGGGATTGATTAATATCTAACAGCACCTGATGCGGGTCGGCGGCTTTAGTGATCGGGCGGCCAACAACCAAATAATCAACCCCGGCGGCAACCGCCTGCTCAGGTGTCATAATACGTTTTTGATCATTGCTGGCAGCCCCTGCGGGACGAATGCCGGGAGTGATCAATTTAAACTCCTGACCAAAAGCGGCTTTTAACTTTTCGGCTTCCCAGGCAGAGCAAACAACACCGTCCAGACCGCATTCTTTGGTCAAGCCCGCCAGGCGCATGACCTGCTCCTCAGGGGAAACATCTATGCCTATGCCCTGTAAGTCTTCCCCGCCCATGCTGGTTAACACAGTAACGGCAATTAATAACGGCGCTTTATCGCCATAAGGGACTAAGGCTTCTTTTGCCTTAACCATCATTTCCTTACCGCCGCTGGCATGGACATTCACCATCCATACCCCTAAATCTGCTGCTGCGGCCACCGCTTTGGCTACGGTATTGGGAATATCATGGAATTTCAGATCCAAGAAAACATCAAAACCTTTGTCCACCAGCTCACGTACAAATTCAGGACCAAAATAAGTAAACATTTCCTTACCGACTTTTAACCGGCAATCATTGCTGTCAATTTTATCGACAAAAGACAAAGCCTGCGCTTTGTTATCAAAATCCAACGCAACCAGGACTTTTGCATCATTCATCATTTTTACCCTTGTGTATCCTAAAAACTAAACAAAACATCGCTCAAACGGGCGAAACCTACTCACCTTCAAGCCCGCGCACCGGTTTTAACTGCTCCCAACCATGACAGGAAGGACAAGACCAGTAATGGGTGCTGCTGTTAAAACCACAGGTATGGCAAGTATAACGGGGTCTCATATTTAAATAAGCCGAGATCAGCTCTTTAATCACATCAAGGCCTTCACTGGCATGATTATCCTCTGAATCTGTCATCTGCATTTTCACGAAATGCTTAAAACCGCGTATGGTCGGCCGGCGCTTGAGTGCCGACAATAAAAATTCTTTCGCTTTATTAACGCCGTATTTTGACTCCAGGTGGGTCAGATATTTCAGCAAGGCGCTGGAACTGCCGGTCTCTTCATAGACTTTTCGGATAAAAGTAAAAAACTCTTCTTCGATACCCTGATGCAGATAACAGGCATGCATAGGTTCGATAACCTCGGGGAAAAAATCCTTGTCCTGCTGGTAAATATCCCGGTAGCACTGGCTCGCTTCCCGGTATTGCCGGTGATTCTCATAAATCTGCGCCATCAGCCAGTTGGCACGGCAGGAATTGGGGTCATAACTTAAGGCATTTTCCAAAAGCTCCAGCACTTCAATAAATTCATCTTTCTCAAGCGCGGTTGTCGCCAGCTCGCAATAGAAATTTGCCAGGGTATGCAGCAAGCGTTTATCTTTGGTTTTAACGATGACTTTTTTTAAGGCAACCCCTTGCTGCCAGTCTTTGGTGGACTGAAAAATCTGCATCAGGTAAGTCAGGGCTTTCAACCCATAGGTCTTGGATTTTAATACTTTAGTAAACATTTTTTCAGCGCGATCATATAAACCGGCGCTTAAAAAATCTTTACCCAGTTCAAACACCGCCTGCTGCTTATCCTGGCTTGGCAGGTGGCTTTGTCTGACCAGGAATTCATGGACTTTTAATGCCCGGTCAAGCTCACCCCGACGGCGAAATAAATTGGCCATGGCAAAGTGAGCTTCCACGGTATCATCTTCTACCTTCAACGCCTCGATCAGGTAATCTATCGCTTTATCCTGCTGGTTGGAGAGTAAGTAATTTAAACCGGTGGAATATTTGATCGACAAGTCCTGCTTGGCACTTTGATCTTTTTGTTTAATGCTGTTGCGCCCCATAAACCAGCCATAGCCCATGGCAATGGGTAACAACAGAAATAAAAGCTCTAGCATATCTTATCAGCTAACCTTAATGTCTTCAGAGGATGATTTTTTACCGCCTAAAGCAGAGACAAACTTCCATAACAGAGCGGTGAGCAAACCTAAGAAAAAACCTATGCCGGTAAACAGGCTCACCATTTGTGCAACTGTTGGCTTTGCTACTGCGATCAAATAGTTAAGGTCAACAACCTGGTTATTCTGAGTGGCGAAGATAAAAGCAATAGCAAACAGGATCAAGATGAAGAAAGACAAGAGAACAATACGCAAACCAACCCCCATAAAAGTATGATTAAAAAAAACGGCATGCCGTAGCATGCCGTTGATTAGCTAAATTAAAAAATTAAGCATGGGAAAAGTTAACCCTTTCCCGTAATTCTTTACCGGGTTTAAAATGTGGAACATATTTCCCGGATAGCTCTACGGCATCGCCCGTTTTAGGGTTTCTGCCTACTCGAGGAGCACGAAAATGTAGCGAAAAACTACCAAATCCTCTTATTTCTATCCGCTCTCCTTTTGACAAAGATTGCGCCATCATTTCAAGAATTTCTTTAATAGCTTGTTCGACATCTTTAGCAGATAAATGATTTAATTTCTCTGCCAATCTTTCAATGAGTTCTGACTTGGTCATTCGACCTCCCAGTGATTCATTTAGCTTCGCGCCAATGGAGTTAAAACTTGAGGGGAAGCACTTCTCAAAGGTTGTGAAACCTTCCCCTCACCTGCCCGCTAAAAATTAGTTTTTAGCGTTTTTGAATGCTTCGGCCATAGCATTTGAGAAACCAGCGTCTTCGCTCTTGTTAAGGCTTTCCATAGCTTGACGTTCGTCAGCCTGGTCTTTCGCTTTAACAGATAAGCTGATAGTGCGGTTCTTACGATCTACACCAACAAACTTAGTTTCTACTGTGTCACCAACAGATAATTCTGTAGTGGCATCTTCAACACGGTCAACTGAAATATCAGCAGCACGTAAGTAACCTTCAACGCCTTCGGCTAATTCTACTTTAGCACCTTTGGCATCTACTTCGATGACCTTACCAGTAACAATAGCACCTTTTTTGTTATCTGTCAGATACATATTGAACGGATCGTCTTCGGCTTGTTTAACGCCTAAAGAGATACGCTCGCGCTCTGGGTCAACCTGAAGGACAACAGCTGTGATCTCGTCACCTTTCTTGTATTCACGAACAACTTCTTCACCGCCGTTCCAAGAAATATCAGATAAGTGAACCAGACCGTCAATGCCGCCGTCAAGGCCGATGAAGATACCGAAGTCAGTGATTGACTTGATCTTACCGCTAACTTTGTCACCTTTGTTGAAGTTCTTAGCGAACTCTTCCCAAGGGTTCGGGATGCATTGCTTAAGACCAAGAGAAATACGACGACGCTCTTCGTCAATTTCAAGCACCATAACTTCAACAGTGTCACCCAGGTTAACAACCTTAGATGGGTGGATGTTTTTGTTAGTCCAATCCATTTCAGAAACGTGAACAAGACCTTCAACGCCTTCCTGGATTTCAACGAAACAACCGTAGTCGGTCAGGTTAGTGATACGGCCAGAAAGCTTAGAACCTTCCGGGTAACGGTTAGCAATAGCTACCCATGGATCTTCGCCTAACTGCTTCATACCCAGAGATACACGGGTACGCTCACGGTCGAACTTAAGTACTTTAACTTGGATTTCATCGCCAACGTTAACGATTTCACTTGGGTGCTTAACGCGCTTCCAAGCCATGTCGGTGATGTGTAATAAGCCGTCAATGCCGCCAAGATCTACGAACGCACCGTAGTCAGTCAGGTTCTTAACGATACCTTTAACTTCTTGACCTTCTTGCAGAGACTCTAATAATTGATCACGTTCTTCACTGCTTTCGTTTTCGATAACAGCGCGACGAGAAACAACAACGTTATTACGCTTTTGATCAAGCTTAATAACTTTGAATTCTAAATCTTTACCTTCAAGGTGAGCTGTGTCACGTACAGGACGTACATCAACCAGTGAACCAGGTAAGAAAGCACGGATGTTGCTCACTTCAACAGTGAAACCGCCTTTAACTTTACCATTGATAACACCGATAACAGTCTCTTTTTCTTCGTAAGCTTTTTCAAGCACTTGCCAAGCTTCGTGGCGTTTTGCTTTTTCACGAGAAAGGATAGTTTCACCGAAACCGTCATCCGTTGCATCTAATGCAACATCGATTTCATCACCGATGTTAATTTCTACTTCACCAGCCGTGTTCTTGAACTGGTCGATAGAAATAACACTTTCAGATTTTAAGCCGGCGTCAACAATAACATTGTCTTTGTTGATGGCTACCACGGTTCCTTTGATAATAGAACCTGGACGTGTTTCGATCTCTTTTAAACTTTCTTCAAAAAGTTGTGCAAAATTTTCAGTCATAACCTGTGTATATACTCAGTTATTAATCCAATCAACTTGCCTGTGTCATGGGGTTATTGATAAAGCCTTATGCATCCTTACAATAGGCGTATGTTTGTACTCTTAATAATACAATTAAAATTAAGAGGCTTTGTCCTGCGTTAATTTCTCATTGGTAAATGAGAGGATTTTATTCACCACTTCTTGTATCGAAAGGCTAGTAGAATCAACTGTTAACGCACCTTCTGCCGGCACTAACGGCGCAACCGGACGGGTACGATCCCGCTCGTCTCGCTGACGTATGTCATCCAAAAGGCGCCCGATTTTAACATCAAAGCCTTTTTCTTTCAACTGTTTAAATCGCCGCTCCGCTCTTTCTTCCGCACTGGCGGTGAGAAAAACCTTCACCGGGGCATCGGGGAAAACCACAGTGCCCATGTCCCGCCCATCGGCTACAAGACCCGGAGACATCTTAAAAGCGCGCTGGCGCCTGAGCAATGCCTCCCTCACCCGTGGAAACGCCGCCACTTTAGAGGCCAGTTCGCCAATTTCTTCGGTACGGATGGAGTGGGTAACATTCTCCCCTTCAAGGATGATTTTGACCTCTTCACCGGTGACTTCAAACTGCACATCTAAATGCGCCGCCATCGGGATCAGGGGCTCTTCCTCTTCGACACTGACATTATGGTGCTGGATTGCAACCGCCAGCACCCGGTAGATGGCGCCGCTGTCAAGCAGGTGCCAGCCGAGCTGGTCGGCGATAATTTTCGCAACCGTGCCCTTACCGGCGCCACTGGGACCGTCAACGGTAATTACGGGGATTTGTTCGTTCATTTGATTATTCCTGATTTAGCGACAGGCCAACTTGATTTGCCAAAGTTACAAAGTTTGGAAATGAAGTGGCGACGTTATCACAATCCAATATCGTGACCGCACCGGTCGCTCTTAATGAGCTGATAGCAAACGACATGGCGATACGGTGATCATCCTGGCTGTCCACTGTGCCAGAAGTGATTTGTCCACCGATAATATCAATACCATCGTCATATACCGTACAGTTTATATCTAAAATGGTTAAACCATCAGCCATCGCCTGTATGCGATCACTTTCTTTAACTCTTAATTCTTCTGCCCCGCGCAAACGTGTGGTGCCGCTCGCGCAAGCCGCGGCAATAAATATAGCGGGGAATTCATCAATGGCAAGAGGAACATCACTTTCATTGATGTCAATACCTTGTAAATTCGATGCTTTTACCAGGATATCGGCGACCGGCTCCCCACCCGCCATACGTTCGTTCATCACACTAAGATCGCCGTTCATTTGTTTCAAAATATTAATCGCGCCGATACGGGTCGGGTTCATGCCAACATTTTTGATGGTTATTTGACCTTCTTTGGCAATAAGGCCCGCTACCATAAAGAAAGTAGCCGATGAAATATCGCCCGGTACCTGGATATCACAGGCTTTAAGCTTATGACCCCCTTCGATAGAAATCTTATTGCCTTCAACGGTTACCGGGTAACCAAAAGCGGTCAGCATACGCTCGGTATGATCCCGGGTAATGCCCGGCTCGGTAACACTGGTGGTACCGTTTGCGTACATACCGGCAAGCAAGACACAGGATTTCACCTGGGCGCTGGCCATAGGCAAGTCATAATGAATCGCGTTTAACTGCTGATCTTGCCCCAGCGCCTGGGTAACCACAGGCGGGGTACCATCGCTGGCGGCATCAATATTGGCGCCCATCTGCTTTAACGGCGTGATCACCCGGCCCATAGGACGTTTGTTCAACGAACTGTCACCGGCCATGCTGGTGCCAAATCGCTGACCGGCCAAAATTCCCGATAACAGGCGAATAGATGTGCCTGAATTGCCGATATCCAGCGGCTGTTCAGGCGCCGTCAAGCCGTGCAGTCCCTTACCGTAAACCGTCACATTTTGCTCAGCATCCGGCCCTTCAATTTCAATGCCCATGGCTTTAAAGCTGTTCATGGTAGCAAGACAATCCTGTCCCGGTAAAAAGCCGGAAATATGGGTTGTGCCTTCGGCCAGTGCGCCGAACATGATAGAGCGATGAGAAACCGATTTATCACCGGGAACAGTGATCTCTCCGTTGACGACATTAGCGGGGGTGGCGATAAAACTAAGCGATGTTGATTCTTGTGACATGTTTTTTCCAGATTATTGTTTATAAGTACTGTTTACTCTTGTTTGTTGCTGCTTGTTGATTATTTTTTGTCGTTTACTGCCTTTAACTTTGCTCTGCGGCAAATTTATCCATAAAGGCGACCAGGGCTTTAACCCCTTCAATCGGCATGGCGTTGTAAATGCTGGCACGCATTCCCCCCACCATACGGTGCCCCTTAAGGGCCAGCAAACCGTGTTTTTCGGCTTGCGCTAAAAACTGGCTATTGAGACTTTCATCTTTAAGCCAAAACGGCACATTCATTAAGCTGCGCTGCTCAGGGGTAACGTTATTATAATAAAAGCCGCTGTTATCTATATATTGATACAATAGTTTCGCTTTGGCCTGATTGCGCTTGGCAATTTCCGCCACGCCGCCTAAGTCTTTAAGCCACTGAAATACCAGGCCGGCTAAATACCAGGCATAAGTTGGCGGAGTATTATACATGGAATCATTTTCTGCCAGCAGCTGGTAATTCATGATAGCCGGTGTACCTTTAGCCGCATTGCCGAGTAAATCTTCACGGACAATGACTAAGGTTAACCCCGACGGACCGATATTTTTCTGTGCTCCGGCATAAATGAGGCCAAATTTTGTCACATCAATTTCATGAGACAAAATGGTCGATGACATATCGGCGACAATCGGCACACCGTGAGTTTCGGGCAAATCAAAAATTTCAATACCGTCTACGGTTTCATTGGGACAAAAATGCACATAAGCAGCATCCTGATTTAATTGCCAGTCTTGCGGCGCCAGTACGCTTTTGCTGTCTGTCTGCTCTTGGGTGATATCGAGAATATTGATCTCACCATACTGGGCTGCTTCTTTCGCCGCCGCTTTAGACCAGGAGCCGGAAACGATATAATCTGCCGATTTTCCCGGCTTAAGCAGGTTTAAAGGTACGGCAGAGAACTGCCCGCGGCCGCCGCCATGGCAAAAGAGTACTTTGTAATTTTCAGGGATATTGAGTAACTGGCGTAAATCTGCCTCAGCCTGGCTGGCCAGGGCAACGAATTCCTTACTGCGATGACTTAATTCCATCACCGAGCAGCCTGTGTCCTGCCAGTTAATAAACTCTTGCTGAGCCTTAGTCATCACCTCATGGGGTAACATGGCCGGCCCCGCACAAAAATTAAAAATACCAGACATATAACGCAATTATCCTCTGTTAATAGTGTTTTGCTTTTTCTTCGTTATCTTCAAAAGAGTCTTAAAAAAGTTACCAAAATTTTCGCCAAAGCTAAATACCACTTATCTCACTTATCATCTTACTCAGCTAATGCTGTCAAGTCAGCGATAACAGCAAAGATGAAAGTGTCATCCCTCTTCATCCGTGAAGCCATGACATACATTACCTCCTGTAAATAAAAAAGGGCGGTAATCCGCCCTTAATCCTTCTTCGTTGCGGTGATTATTCCTCTTCACCGCCGCTGAGCGCTTCACCGTCATTTTCAGCAGCGCCCTGCTCGGCTGAAACATCTGTGACTTCGGCTGAAGACTGGGCAGCTTCTTCACCCGCTTGCTCGCTTTCTTCGATTTCATCGATGCGCTGCAAGGCCACCACATGTTCGTCGTCCGCGGTACGGATCAAACGTACCCCCTGGGTATTACGGCCGATAACGCTGACCTCATTCACCCGGGTGCGTACCAGAGTACCGTTATCGGTGATCAGCATAATTTCATCCTGCTCTTCCACCTGCACCGCGCCGACAACAGGGCCGTTACGTTCACTGACCTTAATGGAAACCACACCTTTAGTGGCACGGCTCTTGGCCGGATATTCTTCCAGCTCGGTACGTTTACCAAAGCCGTTCTGGGTTACCGTCAGTACCGGCCCTTCGTTATGAGGCACGATAAGTGAGACCACTTTCTCGTCACCTTCAAGCTTCATGCCGCGTACCCCGGTGGCATTACGGCCAACCGGTTTAACAACGAAGTTCTCATCATCCGGATTTTTCTTGCCTTCGGTAAAACGTACCACCTTACCGGCATCGGAGAACAACATGATATCGTTGTCGCCGTTAGTGATGTCGACCCCGATCAGGGTATCGTCTTCACGTAAGTTAATGGCAATAATACCGTTGGCGCGCGGACGGGAATATTCCGTCAAGCGGGTTTTCTTCACCGTACCCGATGCCGTTGCCATAAAGATATATTTATCTTCTTCGTATTCGCGTACCGGCAAGATGGCGGTAATGCGTTCGTTATCTTCTAACGGCAAGATGTTAACAATCGGACGGCCACGGGCCGTTCTGCTTGCCAGCGGCAACTGGAACACTTTTAACCAGTACATGCGTCCCCGGTTGGAGAAACATAAAATAGTATCATGGGTATTAGCTACCAGCAGACGTTCGATGAAATCTTCTTCCTTCATCTTAGTGGCTGCCTTACCCTTACCGCCACGGCGCTGGGCTTCATAATCGGTTAATGCCTGATATTTGACATAACCTTCATGGGACAGGGTCACCACAACATCTTCTTCGTTGATCAAGTCTTCCATGGAAAGATCATGGGAAGCAGAGCTTATCTCGGTACGACGCTCATCACCAAAATCATCACGGATCACTTCCAGCTCTTCGCGAATAACTTCCATCAAACGCTCAGGAGAGGCAAGAATATGCATCAATTCAGCAATAAGGTCTAATAACGCTTTGTACTCACTTAGAATTTTTTCATGTTCTAAGCCGGTTAACTTATGCAGCCTTAAGTCCAGGATCGCCTGGGCTTGCTGAATGGTTAAGTAATACTGACCGTCACGGATCCCAAATTCAGGCTCCAGCCACTCAGGACGTGCGGCATCATTACCTGCAGCGCTAAGCATATCGGCAACATTACCTAAGGCCCAGCCACGGGAAACCAAGGCTTCCTTGGCATCACTTGGCGACGGTGAGTTTTTAATGAGTTCAATAATCGGATCGATATTCGCTAATGCAATCGACAAACCTTCTAAGATATGTGCGCGCTCACGGGCTTTACGCAATTCAAAGATGGTCCGGCGGGTCACCACTTCACGGCGGTGCAAGACAAAAGCTTCGAGCATTTCTTTGATGTTGAACAGTTTCGGCTGGCCGTTTGCCAGTGCCACCATATTCAAACCAAAAGAAACCTGCATTTGTGTCAGCTTATAAAGGTTGTTTAATACCACCTCGCCAACTTCGCCGCGCTTAACTTCAATCACCATGCGCATGCCGTCTTTATCCGACTCGTCGCGCAGGGCGGAAATGCCTTCAATGCGTTTTTCTTTAACCAGTTCCGCCATTTTTTCAATCAGGCGTGCCTTGTTCACCTGGTAAGGTAATTCGTGAACAATAATGGTTTCTTTACCCGAAGCTTCGTTGACTTCAATTTCAGCACGGGCGCGAATTTTTATCTTACCGCGGCCGGTGCGATAGGCTTCTTGAATGCCGGCACGGCCACTGATGATACCCGCGGTCGGGAAATCTGGTCCCGGGATATGCTCCATAATTTCTTCAATAGAAATATCACTGTTATCAATCAGCGCCAGACAACCATTGATTACTTCGGTTAAGTTATGGGGCGGTATGTTAGTCGCCATGCCCACGGCAATACCCGAAGTACCGTTTACCAGCAAGTTAGGAATGCGGGTCGGCATTACCGCCGGTATATGTTCGGTGCCGTCGTAGTTAGGCACGAAATCAACGGTTTCTTTATCTAAGTCCGCCAGGATGGAATGGGCAATTTTTGCCATGCGGATTTCGGTATAACGCATCGCCGCGGCAGAATCACCGTCAACCGAGCCGAAGTTACCTTGTCCGTCAACCAACATGTAACGTAAAGAGAATGGCTGCGCCATCCTGACGATTGTGTCATAAACAGCGGTATCACCATGCGGGTGATATTTACCGATAACGTCACCAACTACACGGGCAGACTTTTTATATGCTTTATTCCAGTCGTTGCCCAAGACGTTCATGGCGTATAATACGCGGCGGTGAACGGGTTTGAGGCCATCGCGTACATCTGGAAGTGCACGCCCGACAATTACGCTCATGGCGTAATCTAAGTATGAGGTTTTAAGCTCATCTTCAATATTAACTGGAACTATTTCTTTAGCCAGATCGGTCATAAATCGACGGTATCCCTTAAATCAGAAAATTTTCGAACTTATTATTCTTAATCGACTGGGGATATTAGCACAAAAGTTTGGTCGGCAATACTGCTTTGTGAGGGATAATTTTAACTCTGGTTTCCCGGTGGAAAAATCGCTGGTTTTATCGGCAAGGCACAAACATAATTCACTGATAAAAAAGGGAATAAACCTTAAGAGGGTAGGAAAGTTTTTTTTGCTCTTTATATGACGATACTGCGATAAAAAGCAGGAAAAGGTTAGAATTTAACCGCAATGGGCTGCGGGAGCTGTGCTCTTACCCGGCCAAAGCATAGCCCGGCCGGGAACAGCGACTATAAACTTATGCTTTTGCCTGCTCCAGCAGGTGACGTTTCTCCACCGCCTGCTCATGAATATCTTTCGCCATCGCCTTATTGAGTCCCAGGATAAAATAAATTTCGGCAATTAAAAACAGCGGCCCTATCAACAGCTGATTTAAATCATCAATAAAAGCGGGTTTGGCTTTTTCAAAACCATGGCCGATAAATTGAAAAACCCAACCGACAAAAAAGGTAACTCCCGCCAGCACGTAGCTGCCCTCCCCTTGAGCAACTTGGTGCGCACCATAAAAAATAGGGAAGAAACAAACCAGTATCATCAGCGCCAGGGGAATATGCAGAATAAAGTAATACACCATAACAGCTGCTGCAATGGCTAAGGCCAGGGTAAAGCGATAATCGCCGTTGATAAAATCAGGCAGGCTAGCGGCATCTAATGACACCTCAAAGGTGACCGTGCTCAGCACCAGGGCAATCGCGAAGATGATCAGCGGAATACCGATAAAATGGGTAATGATATTGTTGCGGTTAAGATGGACGCTTTTATAATTGGCCAGTTGCTCTGTGATTGTTTTCATTATCTATAAACTTATGTTCGTGAGTCTGCATATTAATTTATGAGCCCCCTATAATAAAAGCAATGGTAAATTCACCCCAAATCCATTGGTTTTTGTGCCGCAATACAGCAAAGCAAACGAATAAAACCCTTTCGCCACTAGATAACAATTTCTTGATGTTAATCACTAGGTTTGCCGACAAGTTTGGTTTAGAATCCTCTCATCTATCAATAAATGCTAAACCCTACATGTCAGAATCAATCAATGTAAACCCGGATGAAATCGCGAAATTTGAAAAAGTTGCCAGCCAGTGGTGGGACTTAAGCGGAGATTTTAAACCCCTGCATCAAATTAATCCGCTGCGCCTGCAGTTTATTACGCAACATCTGGGTGATATCTTCGGCAAAAAGATCATTGATGTCGGTTGTGGCGGCGGCATACTCGCCGAAAGCCTGGCCAAATTAGGCGGTGATGTTACCGGTATCGATATGGGGGAAGAGCCCCTTAAGGTCGCCAAGTTACATGCCCTGGAAGGAGGCGTTACCGTTAATTACCAGAAAATTACCGCCGAGGCCCAGGCGCAAAGCCAGCCAGAAACCTATGATGTGGTCACCTGTATGGAAATGCTCGAGCATGTCCCGGATCCCGCTTCCATTGTCAGAGCCTGTAGCGATATGGTCAAACCCGGCGGCCTGGTGTTTTTCTCCACCTTAAATAAATCCGTTAAAGCCTATTTACTGGCGATTGTCGCAGCAGAAAAATTATTCAAGCTGGTGCCGGACGGCACCCATGACCATGATAAATTTATCCGCCCTTCAACCTTGATTTCCTGGGCAGAGGCTAGCGAACTAAAATGTATCGATGCCACCGGCATCCATTATAATCCGCTGACGGAAAACCATAAGCTGGCCCCGGGACTGGATGTTAACTACCTGTTGTGCTGTAGGAAGCTGTGATCATGACCAAGAACAACCGCTACCAAGGGGTGCTGTTTGATCTCGACGGCACCCTGCTCGATACCGCCAATGATTTAGGCGCAGCACTAAACCATGTGCTTGAACAGCATGACATGCCCAAGGTCCCGCCAGAGGCTTTTCGCCCGGTGGCCTCCGACGGCGCCAAAGGTTTGCTCGAACTCGGTTTCGGCGATGCCCTGACCGAATTAGATTACGAGCAGCTGCGCCAGCAGTTTTTACGCTATTACCGTGAAAACATTGCCAAACATACCTGCTTTTACCAGGGCATAGCCCCGTTATTAACGGCTTTAAACGAGCATGACATTCCCTGGGGCGTAGTGACCAACAAACCTATCGCCCTGACACAAAAACTGCTGCCCCATTATCCGCTGTTCGCACATTGCGCCGTGACGGTAGGCGGCGACAGTTTGGCGCAGCGTAAGCCGCACCCGGCGCCGTTATTATATGCCAGCGAGCAGCTTGCCCTCCCTCCAGAGCAATGCGTCTATGTCGGTGATGCCCTGCGGGATATCCAGGCAGGAAATGACGCTAAAATGGCCACTATAGTGGCGCAATGGGGTTATATTGCCGACACGGGTGTGTGCCGTTCATGGCAGGCGGATTTACTCGCCGAAGATCCGGCACAAATTCTGGCGTTTATTTTATAACCAGGTTGGTTAAACAAAGAACAATTAAAAGTAAGCTTTTGTAAAATAGGTGTTTTAACATTTTTATTTCAACAAGTGATAAAAAATAACTGAACTTAGTTCAAAATAATTATAGAGAAGAAATTAAGACAAAATAATCGTTGCGTTTACTAAATATCAAAATAAAACAGATGTGCTAAGTTAGTTACTACTAACATGTTTTTTGAGAGCAACATTTTAGAAAAATGCAAGGGATTTTTAGGCTTGCAATAGCCTTAAAACCTCATTATCTTGTGATGAATTTTTCAAACACCCCTATATATTGTGCATTAGTTATTCAGCAAATTTATTCAAAAAATTCGCAGAAGACTTTTTTTCGCCGCTATAAACGGGTAATTAAAACAATAATTGGCTTTACGGGTATTTCATGAACAGTAATCTTTTTGTAACGAAACGAAATGGTGAAAAAGAACTCATTGATTTAGAAAAAATCCATCGGGTGATCACCTGGGCGGCGGAAGGCCTGGATCAGGTATCAGTCTCACAAGTTGAATTAAAATCACATATTCAGTTTTATGACGGTATCAAGACCGAAGATATTCATGAAACCATCATCAAGGCAGCTGCCGATCTGATCTCCGAAGAAGCCCCTGATTATCAGTACCTGGCCGCCCGCCTTGCCGTTTTCCACTTGCGTAAAAAAGCCTATGGCCAGTTTGAACCGCCTAAACTCTACGATCAGGTAGTGAAAATGGTGGAAGCTGGCAAATACGACCAGCACCTGCTCAGCGATTATACCGAAGCTGAATTTGCCCAGATGGAAAGCTTTATCGACCATAGCCGGGATCTTGATTTCAGCTATGCCGCTGTTAAACAGCTTGAAGGTAAATATCTGGTGCAAAACCGGGTCAGCGGTGAAATTTATGAAAGCGCGCAATTTCTTTATATCCTGGTTGCCGCCTGCTTATTTGCCAAATACTCTAAAGACACCCGGTTAACTTATGTGGAAAATTTCTATCACGCCATTTCCACCTTTAAGCTGTCATTGCCGACCCCTATTATGTCCGGCGTACGTACCCCGACCCGTCAGTTCTCTTCTTGTGTGCTGATTGAATGTGCCGACAGCCTGGACTCGATTAATGCCACCTCAAGTGCGATCGTAAAATATGTGTCGCAGCGTGCCGGGATCGGTATTAATGCCGGCCGTATCCGTGCCCTGGGCAGTAATATCCGTAACGGTGAAGCCTTCCACACCGGCTGTATCCCGTTTTATAAGCATTTCCAGACGGCAGTAAAAAGCTGTTCGCAAGGCGGTGTTCGCGGCGGCGCAGCCACCTTGTTCTACCCGTTATGGCACCTGGAAGTCGAAAGCCTGCTGGTGTTGAAAAACAACCGCGGTGTTGAAGAAAACCGTGTCCGCCACTTAGATTACGGCGTGCAATTTAACAAGCTGATGTACCAGCGCCTGATCAAAGGGGAATCTATCACTTTGTTCAGCCCGAGCGATGTACCCGGCCTTTACGAAGCTTTCTTTGCCGATCAGGATAAATTCGAAGAACTTTACTGCAAGTACGAACAGGATGATTCCATCCGTAAAAAGCGTATCAAGGCGATTGAATTGTTTACCCTGTTTGCCCAGGAACGTGCCAGCACCGGCCGTATCTATCTGCAAAACGTCGACCACTGCAACACCCACACGCCGTTTGAGCCAACAGTAGCCCCGATTCGCCAGAGTAACTTATGCCTGGAAATCGCCCTGCCGACCAAACCGATGGAAGATGTTAACGATCCCGACGGCGAAATTGCCTTATGTACCCTGTCCGCCTTTAACTTAGGCGCCATCGACTCCCTCGATGAGTTAGAAGGCCTGGCAGATCTGGCGGTACGCGCCCTGGACAGCCTGCTCGACTACCAGGACTACCCGGTACCGGCAGCGTTAAATGCCACCATGGGGCGCCGTACCTTAGGTATAGGTGTGATTAACTTTGCCTATTACCTGGCGAAAAACGGCGTGTATTACTCCAACGGCAGTGCCAACAACCTGACTCACCGCACTTTTGAAGCGATACAGTATTACCTGCTCAAAGCATCAAATGAACTGGCAAAAGAGCAAGGTGCCTGTCCTAAGTTTAACGAAACCCGCTTGTCCCAGGGCATCTTACCGGTTGATACCTATAAGAAAGATATCGATAACATCACCAATGAGCCGCTGCACCTTGACTGGGAAGGCCTGCGTGAGAGCATTAAAGCGCACGGAGTAAGAAACTCTACCGTATCGGCACTGATGCCGTCGGAAACCTCGTCGCAGATTTCCAATGCCACTAACGGTATCGAGCCGCCGCGAGGCTTGATCAGCATCAAGGCCAGTAAAGACGGGATCTTAAAGCAGGTTGTACCTGAGTATCAGCGCCTGAAGGATAACTATGAATTGTTATGGAATATCCCCAGCAATGAAGGTTACCTGGAACTGGTGGGCATCATGCAGAAATTTGTTGACCAGACTATTTCCGCCAACACCAATTATGATCCCGCCCGTTTCGAAGGGGGCAAGGTACCGGTTAAGCAGATCCTCAAGGATATTTTAACCGCCTACAAGCTTGGGGTGAAAACCATGTATTATCACAATACCCGGGACGGCGCCAGCGATCAGGGACAAGACGACGGCTGTGAAGGCGGTGCGTGTAAGATCTAAGCCAGCGAAAACCCGCAACTCAGGTTGCGGGTTTTACACGCTAAAGAGACCATAAGCTGCAAACGTTACGCAATTTTTTGATTTTTCTATCTCCCCCGGGGGAGATTTCCAGGAGTATTTAATGTCGTACACCACATTCAATCAAACGCCCAACAATGCCTTGTTAGAGCCTATGTTTATGGGGAACAGCGTTAATGTTTCCCGTTATGACCAGCAAAGGTATCAGGCATTTGAAAAGTTGATTGAAAAACAACTTTCTTTTTTCTGGCGCCCGGAAGAAATCGATGTTTCCAAAGACAGGGCCGACTGGCAAAGCCTGACCGCCTCGGAAAAACATATTTTTATTTCCAACCTGAAATACCAGACCCTGCTCGACTCCATGGCGGCCCGCTCCGTCAATGCCGTGCTGCTACCGCTGGTTTCCCTGCCGGAAGTAGAAACTTGGGTGGAAACCTGGGCTTTTAGTGAAACCATTCACTCGCGCTCCTACACCCATATTTTACGTAACCTGTTTACCGATCCCAGTGAAGTATTTGACGATATCGTGGTTAATCCTGCGATATTAAAGCGAGCCACCAGCATCGCCAAATATTTTGATGACGTCATCCTCACCACTCAGCTGCTGCAATCCCAGGGAGAAGGCAGCTATAAAGTTGACGGGAAAACCCTTGAGGTTTCAGAGCGTAAACTCAAAGAGCGGTTATTCCTGGCGATTTGTTCGGTCAATGCCCTGGAAGCGATACGCTTTTATGTCAGCTTTGCCTGTTCCTTTGCTTTTGCCGAGCGGGAACTACTCGAAGGCAATGCCAAGATCATTAAACTCATTGCCCGCGATGAAGCCCTGCACCTGACCGGCACCCAGCATATCCTTAATAACTGGATGTCGGGCAAAGACGACCCGGAAATGCAGGAAATCTCAGAGCAAATGAAAGATCAGGCGCTGCAGATTTTCCTTGATGTTGTCGACCAGGAAAAGGAATGGGCCCAATACCTGTTTAAAGACGGCTCTATGATCGGCCTCAACGCCGAAATCTTAAACCAGTATATCGAATACATCTCCAGCCAGCGCCTGGCGGCTATCGGCCTGACCAGCCCCTTTACCATCAAGAGCAATCCCCTGCCCTGGATGAATGCTTACCTGGTCAGCGATAATGTCCAGGTGGCGCCGCAGGAAACGGAAATTTCCAGCTACCTGGTGGGACAAGTAGACTCTGCGGTGTCTTCCGATGATTTTGATGATTTTGATCTCTAAGTGCCTGTCCCGCCCGGGCAAACACCGGGGCAGCCGCGATCATCATGAGTAAACCGGAAACACTTTGCCTGAGCGAAGCAAAGCCACCTGACGCCGGCGGGCAACTGCACGGCGCAAAACCCCAGGTACGGGCACAAGCAGAAGAGCCAAAAGCGCCGGTGATCAGCGTTGAAGGAAAGGACATCGCCTGCACCGAGCAATACCCCAGCATCCTTGAGTGCCTTGAGGATGCCGATCTGGAAGTACATTATCATTGCCGCGACGGATTTTGCGGCGCCTGCCGGGTCACCCTGCACCGGGGCCAGGTGGTTTACCCTCAGGGGGAGCCGCTGGCGTTTGTCGGCGAAGGAGAAATATTAACCTGCTGCTCCTTGCCGGTCACCGATATCAAAATAGAGCTCGACTAAAATCCGGCGGCAACTAGCTGCTGACCTTATGCAGCTGCTCTGCCAGCTCCTGCTCGATACCTGCCATCACCTTGATTAATTCTGCCGCCACCCCCTCAAACAACAGCTGGTATTGATCTTTTTCTCCGCCGCTGATGGCATTGTCCAGGGCTTTGGCCCGTTCAAACAGCGCCATGGCGCCAACCGAGCTTGCAACCCCTTTCAAGGTATGAGCCAGATGTTTTGCCGTGGCATTGTCTTTGGCTGACAGGGCCGATTGCAGCTTTTCCTTATCGTCATGATGATCCTGGTAAAACATCACCAGTATCTCCTTAAACAGGCTTTTATCGCCAAGCACATTACCCAGGCCGATTTTCTGATCTATGCCGGGAAATTCCTGTGACTGGGGTACTTGCGGCGCAGGTTCTTCATCATTCATAGTATCAATATAATCGATCAACGGCGCTTGTGTTTCATTAATTTGCTGCAGCTTGTCGGCATCAATAATTTTATTGCGGCCGGTGTTTTTTGCCTCATATAAGCCCAGATCTGCCCGGCGGATCAGATCATCTAACCCGGGGGAAGCAAGGGTCGTTGACGCCACCCCGATACTGACGCTAACAAACAAGGGTTCTTGCTCCTGTTTGCCGGGCAAGATGGCGTGCTGCTCAAGGCAAAGGCGGAACCGCTCACAGGCATTGATGGCTTCTTCTATCGCCGTATCGGGAAAGCACACGGCAAATTCTTCTCCCCCGAGACGGCCAAGAATATCATACTCCCTGAAAACCTTGCCCATCAGCTGGGTATATTCTACCAGCACCTTATCACCGGCTTCATGACCGTAGTTATCATTAACCTGTTTAAATAAATCAATATCAAACATGGCCAGTACCAGGCCGGACTTTTGCCGCATGGATTCGGTAAAAGCTTTACTTGCCAGCTCATAAAAGCGGCCACGGTTATTAATACCGGTTAAAAAGTCTGTGGTGGCCAGAATTTCCAGCTCGCGGTTTTTTTCCATCAAGCGCAAAGAAGTCCGTATCCTGGCCAGCAAGACTTTGGCAATATAAGGCTTAGTGACATAATCATCCGCCCCCAGCTCCAGCGCCGAAACAATTTCATCTTCACCGTCGGCAGCCGATAACATGATCACCGGGATATGCTGCAGTGCTTCCTTCTTTTTGATCACTTCCAACGCTGCCATCCCCGTGATGCCGGGCATATACATATCCAGTAAAATCAGATCGAAGTGCTCTTTTTCCAGGAGTCTCAGCGCGCTGTCTGCCGCATCTGTGGTCATGACCTGGTAGCCTTCGGCGCTGAGATCAAACTCAAGCAGCAACAAGGTATCCTTGGCGTCATCTACCGCTAATATCTTATACATGGTATTGTTTCCATCCCTTTGGCGCCGATCAATACTGATTAAGCACCGTCATAAATTTATCAAACTCGCTACTGAGCTGGGGCTGCATTTCGTTTAACTGGTTAATATCCCCGGCTTTGGCGACTTCTTCCATTTTCGCAACAATTTTTGATGAGCTGATGCCGCCGATATTTTTCATGGTGCCGTTCATTTTATGGGCGAATGCGGCGACGTCGGCAAAGTTTTTCTCGGCGATAGCCAGGTATAAGGACTCGATCACCTCGGGCATTTCCTCTAAAAACATATTCACCAGGGTGCGGGCAATTTCTTCGTTGTTACGGATGCGCTTCAAAAAGCCTTCCTTGTCCCAGATTTCATCCTGAGGCTCGTCTTTAAAGACACTGGGGCCCTGTTTCGCCGGAGCCGTTTCTTCCTGTACCGCTTTTTCCTGTGCAGTTTTCGCCGGCGTTTGCTGCTCGCCTTGCTCTTCTTCGGCCTGGGTTTGTGCGGCCATGATCCGGCTGGCGGTCAAATATTGATTGATGTCTAACTTCCTTTCTTCTTTAAGCCAGTAAATCAGCTTTTGCTCGATAATATCGCCGTCAATCGGTTTGGTGGTATAATCACTCATGCCCGCCGCTAAACATTTTTCCTTATCGCCTTTCATGGCATTGGCGGTCATGGCAATAACAGGCACATGTAAATAGGCTTCTCCGCCAGCCCCGTGACGAATTTTACGGGTGGCTTCATAACCGTCCATCTCAGGCATTTGACAATCCATAAAAATCACCTGATACAAACGATCACTTTTTGAAGCGTTGAGCTTGGCAATAGCTTCAAGGCCGTTATTGGCAACATCTGCCTGTATCCCCAGGTTGGCTAATATCCCCTGAACCACGGTTTGATTAATTTGGTTATCCTCTACCAGCAAGATACGGGCATCTGCTGTGATCTCTCCCTCGTTGGTATTGCGTTTGAGGCTTTGTAAATGGTGGGTGGTCACTAAAGGTTGCGCCACTTCCAGTGCTTCCTTACCTTCAACCACGACGGTGAGGGCATCAAATAAATCAGAGGTGGTGGCAGGTTTGGGAAAATAGGCGCAAAAGCCTAATTCGGCGAAATAACTGGCGTCTCCGCGCTCTCCCATAGAGGTCATCATGATCAGTTTAGTTTCACGGCTGTTGCTGTGGTTATGGATCTTGGCTCCCAAAGTGGCACCGTCCATGCCCGGCATCTGCATATCCAAAATGGCCACCCGGAAAAAGTTCGCCGGCGTCTGCTCCACCAGCGCCATTGCTTCATAACCGCTTTTTGCCTGGGTCACCTTAGCCCCCCATTGCTCCAACTGGGTTTTTAACACTTCCAGGTTGGTGCTGTTATCATCAACAATTAAAATCCTGGTGCCTTTGATATCGACAGTCGGCATCATGACTTTTTTCTGCTCGCAGGCCCTTACTCTGATATCAAAGCTAAAGGTACTGCCCTGTCCCAATTCACTCGATACCCGGATATCCCCATCCATTAACTGGCAAAGCTGTTTCACTATCGCCAGTCCCAGCCCGGTACCGCCATATTTTCGCGTGGTGGAAGAATCCACCTGGGTAAAGGAGTCAAACAGCTGGCCCACTTTATCCTTGGGAATACCGATCCCGGTATCTGTCACCGAACAATGCAGCATCAGCGACTGGTCTTGTTCCGGTTCGGCAATGGATGCCTTGATCACTATCTCCCCTTCGCTGGTAAATTTAATGGCATTCCCCACCAGGTTAGATAATATCTGGCGGATGCGCCCGGGATCCCCTTTGACCATGTAAAGGTCTAATCCCGAGACATCAAGAATAAGCTCGGTATTGTTTTCCTGGGAGCGTACCGCCATAGATTCGGCAAAATTACCGAGCAGGGTGCGCAGATCAAAATCAATGATCTCCAACTCAAGTTTACCGGCTTCGATTTTAGAGAAATCGAGAATATCATTGATCAGGGACAGCAGGGACTGGGCGCTGCTACTGGCCAGTTCGATATAATGTTGCTGCTGCTTGGACAATTCGGTATGTTCAAGCAGGCCCAACATGCCCAATACTCCGTTCATGGGGGTGCGGATCTCATGACTCATGCTGGCTAAAAATTCAGATTTCAAGCGCAAAGACTCTTCCGCCAGCTCCAGGGCCTCCTGTTTGAGATTTTGTAAGTTTTGCTGCTCGGAAACGTCGATATTGGTGCCCACCAGGCGGATAATGCCGCCATAACCATCAGACATGGCTTTGGCATGGACCTCGATATATTTGATCACTCCCCCGGGCAGCAAGATCCTGAAGGTAGTATTAAGGGCCTTGCCTGTCTCTACCGTCGCCGCCACCTTAGCTTCAACGGCGTCAAGGTCATCCGGGTGCATCCTGGATTTCCATAAATCGGCGGGATCAAGGCCGCAATTGGCTTCAACCCCGTATAAATGGTACATACGCTCATCCCAGGTCACCTTGCCGCTCAGGACATGATAATCCCAGACGCCAATGCCGGGAGCCGCCAGGGCAAAGTCCAACCGCCAGGCCAGCTCCTTGGTTTTTTTCAGCACCTGGACCCGCTCTTCTTCCATCAGTTTATTGGCGGTCACATCCCGGATCATGGCGGTATAAAGTTTACCTTCCCGGGTCATCACCTCCGTCAGTACCAGGTACATGGGAAAGTCATCACCATCGTGGCGAAGTCCCGTCAATTCCTCCCCCTTACCGCCGACGCAATTAATGCCCGAGCGCAGATAATCCAACACCGCATTGGCCCCTTGCCTGCCCTTGGTATCGAGCATCAACACCCTGATACTTTTCCCTTTAACTTCTTCTTCCTTATAACCGAACATTCTTTGGGCCGCCTGGTTTAAGGAAAGGATCTTACCTTCGGGGTTGATATTCACCACGGCATCGGCAATCGAGTCCAGCACCCCCTGCAAGCCCGCGGAAAAATCTTTTGCCTGGCTAAGCGCTTTTTCCTGGGCAAACAGCTGTTTGCTAAAAGTAGCAAATACCCGGGAGAGGCTACTGCTAAGCTCGCCAATTTCATCCCGTCTGCCACCGGGCAAATCCACCTTGGCGGCAATGTCATATCCTTGTATGCTTTCGGTCAGGGTCTGTAACGGCGCCAGCAGCTTGCGGGCACCATAAATCACGAGTCCAAGCACCAGCATAAGCCAGGCTAACATCAGGAAAAACCCCTGCTGCTGTATCCAGTTGACCACTACCTGGTAACCGTGATGGGGGGATCTGAGTAAGAAATTAAGATGCCCGGCAATGCCTAGATCAGCCAAAGGGATACGGCTGTAATAAGCCATGTCTGTTGTGACCTGGCTTTCGCCGCTTCCTGTGGCTAAAGTGAGCTGCCTTAATTTCTTAAAGAGCAGATGCTTATCCATCACCGTCTTTAGCTGGGGAAACTCATCCTGTAGCCGGTAACCATCCGGCCTGAAGCTTAATGAATCAGGGGACTGGGCATAATAGAGGTAATCACCGTCGGCATTGGCCAGATAAAAGTCCAAATCAGCCAGGGGACCGTCAACCAGTACTTGCATATAAGCATTAAAATCAAGCTCAAGTAAAATCAGCCCCTGCAAACCTTCTTTACCTCCGGCGCGGCCCAACACCAGAGATTGACTGTCGTACCTGGGCAAGATAACCTTCATAACCACTTTAGGAGGCCTGAGACCTTGCTTTTTTTGCTGCTTCAAGGCTATCTGGGAAAAATACGCCTGGCGTCCCTGAAAAACATCGGCCTCGGTTCCCTGATAAAACAACAGCTCATTGTCTGAGATAAAATTTAACCCTAAGGTTTGTAGCGGCAGCGTTGACTTAACGACTTTGTCTTTTTCACGTGTCAGGCTAATTTTCTCCGTGATCGCCTCCGCCACTTCAAAATAACTGATTTTATGATAAATGCGGCTGCGCATTAATAACACACGGAACATGTGCTCCATTTTGTCCGCTACGCCTGCGGTTAATTTTTTTGTCTCTGGTATTTCCGGATGCTGGCTTTTTTCTGGTAAGCTTTTTTCTTCCAGACCTTTTTCTGCCAAGGTAAGGCCGTTATCAAGCATCAGTACATCCGCACGGGCATTGTAATAAAAATCCCGTAAAACAGGGGTCACCAGCTGGCTGTGCTGCTCAAGTTCCTTTAACCTTTGCTCCTGCTGAAGCTGATTGGTTTGCTGATAGAGAAAGCCGCCAATACCGAGCAGGGCCAGCAGGCAAAATAACACCGCCGCCAAAACAATTTTAACCAGCAAAGATTGTATCCCATAGCGCTTTACACCGGAGAGCCCCTGCCCGCTATTTTGCCCGGCTATATCTGCGGCAACCGGTTTATTCATTTGCACCTCCACACCAGGCCCCGGGCTTGACCAGGGAAAGCAAGCTCACAGCCGGGCAGACGCCCTTAAGCGCCGTTACCGGGAACATTTCCTTCACTGTTGCCATTACCGTCATCCAAACTTGTCCTTTGTTATTGTGTCAATCCCCGGCCATCAAGTTACTTTCTTTGCTAACGCATCAAAAAATCCGCCAACTCTTTGGAATTAAATGGTTTTCTCAATACAGGATATTGCCATTTCCTGTCTTCATGGGTGATATAACCGCTGATAGAATAGATCTTGATCTCGGGAAATTTTGCTTTAACCAGGTTTACCGCTTCACGACCCGATAAATCCGGCATGATCATATCGGTAATAAAAATATCGTAATCCTGCCCGCTTGCCAGATGTGCCAGCAGGTCTTCCTTGTTATTGGCATAGGTGGTAAATGCCCCTTCACTTTCAAGATATAAGGCAATAAATTCGCTGATACTGACTTCGTCATCGAGGATCAGGACATTTTTATCTTTGATATTGAGCCCCGGCAGAAGTGCGGCATATTCCTGTACCTGTTCTTCCTCCAGCTGGCAATTGAAGATCAGGGTAAAGTGCGCCCCTCCGAGTTCGCATTTACCCTGCACCTGGATCTGGCCGTTATGCTTGTACATAGTGCTGTAGACATTGGCCAGGCCGATACCATTACCTTTGTTGATGGACTTGCTGCTGAAAAAGGGATCAAATATCCGGGAAATATTTTCCGGCGCTATGCCGGTGCCGCTGTCTTTAACATGAATTTCCAGGTGCTTTTCCTGATTTAAGACCACAGAGAGCTCAATTTGCCCCCCCTCCCCGGTTTCCTTGATGGCATCCTGGGCGTTTAAGACAATATTGAGCAAAATATTAATAAACTCCCCCTGCGGAAAGTGGATTAAACAATGCACGGGAGCAAAGGCAAAGCTTAACTCAATAGAGCTGGGCAACAACTGTTTAAACAGGTACTTGTTTTCCTTGATCTCACGAATCGGATCAAATTCCACCACTTTAACCGGCGGTTTACGGGTAAACGCCAATAAACGCTCGGTCACACTTTTTCCTTTATCTATGGCATTTTTCACCCGGTCAATATAACCGGATATCTCCCGCTCTCCCTGGGCATATTTTAACTCCAGCATTTCAATGGCCCCCAGGGCAACCCCCAGGACATTATTGATATCATGGGAGACATTGCCAAAAGTATTGCCCAGCAAGGCTAAACGGTTACTGATGATCTGCTGCTGCTCCTTACGAAAATTATCCGTGACATTTTCCACGATCCAGATATAGATCCCTTCCTGTGCTTCATAGGTCACGCACAAGTTAAAAACGCTATTGAACTTGTCAAAGCTGATATGATTTCTTTTGATCTGTCCTTTTAATTTCGTGGTCTTTTTCAGCGCCAGGTAGTCGGTAATACTAAAATTAATGTAATTAAACAGGGTCGATTTCTCACTGTCCCCCTGCGGCGACAAGTCCTGATAAACGACATTATCATTATCATCGATAAAAAATATCGGCACCTTGATGGTATAATTGACCATCGCAAGCAGCTTAAGCTTTTCAAATACTTCCTCGGTGCGGGTGATATCCCTGAACAAACCAAAGATAGAAATCACCTTGCCCTGCTGATCCAGCTCCACTTCCCCTATGGTTTCAATTTTTACCTTTTGCCCCGAAGGCCGCTTAATACAGGTTTTAAAATAAAAGCCCTTGGCGCTGCTTACCGCCGTTAGCAGATGTTTTTTCAACAATTCCCGCTGCGACGGCACAAAAAAGTGTGCACTTTCTTCAATGCTTGGCCGGTAGTTCGAGGGGCGGATGCCAAAAATTTTAAACACGCCGCTGGACCAGAAAAACTTCTCATCGTCGGGGCTAAAGCGCCAGTGCCCGCAAATACTCAAGTGCTCTACCAGGCCCAAATAACGCTCTTGCTCTTGCCCCGGACTGAGCAAAAACTGCGTTTTGCTGACATCCTTCATCATCCCCACCAAATGGCACACTTGCTGCCCTTTATTTTGCCGGGACTGGCTTTGCCGGACTTTCGCCTGGATATTGACCCACTTTTCCTGGCCGCTATTATCCACCAGCTTAAGACTGAAGTTGACCTTAGTGCGTTTGCCTGAAGTCGCCTGCGCCAACTGTTGGTTAAATAAGCTGACATCGGCTTTATTGATATGTTTTTCCCAAAAAGAAACAGGTCCGCTAAAAGCACGATTTTCATAACCGAGCAACGCCATAAAGCGGGAAGAATAATAAACCTCTTCTTTATCCCCTTGCCATTCCCAGTACGCCTGTTCACTTTCCTGTGGGTTATTGTCCGCCAACGCAGCGCCTCCGCCTCCGCCTCCGCCTCCGCCTCTGGGAGTCAGAAAAACAAAGACCTGGCTGTCAATGGTTTGAGCGCGCAACTCCATCAAGTGTTTTTGTCCGTCTTTTGCCAACAAGGCTAAATGGGCGGGGCCGGCCTTTTCCTCTCCCGGTGCTCTGCTGTGCTGCAAAGGCTTCTCCCGGGAGTTACCTGAGCGCTTGATGCTGCCATTTTCATCGCCGCTACCTTCCCTTGTCCCGCCAGTACCTGCTGCCCCGGGCAATTTATGCTCCGGGTAAGCCGGCAGTAATACCTGCACCGCCATCCCCAGTAATTCATGGTCCCGGTAGCCGCTCAAGGCCACCAAGGCATCGTTAACCGAGACAATGTCAAAGGCGCTTCCCAGCACAAATGCCGGTAAGGGGATATCCTTAAGCGCAAGGCTGGGCACGGACTTCAAAATAACTCATCCTCTTCATCAAGTTCACAGGAAAGCTGCTGGCCGGTATTGAGCGCTTGCAGTTTATCGACACTGGCCAGCGCCACATCCAATAACTGACTGACTTCCAAAAAGTTAATATCATCCTGGGTATGTTTTTTCAGGGCGCTGTGTACCAGGCTGGTCAAATAACTTTCCTGCTCTTCATTTAAGTCCAGGACATGGAAACTCATACCGATGTTTTGTACGATTTCCGACATCACCTCCTGCTGGTGAAGTTTTGAAATGCCCAGCATTTTCTTGGTTTTAAAAACCGCTTCCTGGATCTGTTGTTCCACCTGCTGTAAAGAATGTTTGTAGGTAATAAATTCCATTCTCGCGCCGATACACTCGATCACCGATGCCAGGGCATCAATATAAATATCGGTATCGATATGGCCTTCTTCGAGGTTGAGGATCAAAATAGAGACCAGGCTATGGTTAAAAATGGTTCGGGGACCAAAGCGATATAAGCGGGGTTTGGCTTTTAAAATCTCCATCACTTCCACTTCAACCGGCGAACAGCAGCCTTTTTGCGAATGATAAAAAATAGCGCTTTCATTTAACGGATAAAACGCCAGGCAGCCATGTAAGTTCATATTGTAAAAATAATGAAACACTTCATCGCGGATCTTTTCATAACTGTCGCAATGGTTAAGACGGGAGCTTAGCTGCATACAGGCGCCATATTTAGAGGCCTGTGCCATGGAAATATTGATGACATTATCTTTAGAGTGCAGCTCGGCTTCAAAGTCTTTGATCTTATGCTGGTAGGCAATGAGCTTTTTAAGTTTATTGGCTAACGCCAGCAAAGAGATGGGTTTGCAAAGAAAATCATCGGCGCCGCACTCTAATCCGGCTAATATAGCCTCTTCCGTTGCCATGCCCGAATAAAGCACAAACGATCTGACCGAGGTCCCGCCCCGGGTTTGCTGCTTTATCCAGACGGAGCCTTTTGCCTCTTTGAGATGTTCATCCACCAAAGCGATATCAAAAGGCGCTAAATCACTGATCATCATTTCCGCCATGGAAAAATTATGGGCGCATTTCACCACAAAATCCCCTTCAAGGGCTTCGGTTAATAACTCCAGATATTCTCTGTCATCATCAATAATTAATACCTTAGGTTGTGACATAGCCATTTTACTTCCTGTGAGTTATGAATGAGATCCGCGTTCATTTATCCAAACACCATACTGTCGTCGTTTTCTGAAACAACACACATTGCATACGGCCAAGGCGTTTTGCCTGATACAGAGCCTGATCCGCCTGCTCTATCAGCGCCCGGGGGTCTTTTGCCCCCAGCGTGCTGTTAGATATGCCGATACTGACGGTTACCCTGGGGGCAACATCAGAATATTCATGCACTATCTCCGCCTGATTTAGCGCCGCTATAATGTTCCGGCCCCGATTTCTTGCCTGTGACAGCGAAGTCGAAGGTAGCAGCATGATAAATTCTTCGCCGCCATACCTGGCGATCAGCTCGGCGCCTTTAAGTAAAGTTGCCCCCAGTACCGAAGCCACCTGCTGCAGGCATTGATCTCCCCGGGGATGGCCATAGTTATCGTTATAGGCCTTAAAAAAATCGATATCGAGCATCAGCAAGGATAACTCCCCCCTTTGCCGGATATTTTTTTGCCACATCGCATCCAGCTCTTGCTCCAGTCCCCTGCGGTTGAGCACATTCGTTAACGGGTCGATACAACTGAGCATTTCCAGTTTTTTATTGGCTTCGTCCAGCTGCTGCTTCATTTTGGCAATACGCGCCATCGCCAAAATTTTTGCATTTAAGATCTCTTCTTTCACCGGTTTGGTCAGATAATCATCGCCACCGGCTTCGATGCCTTCGGCCAGATAACGGGCACTGTCATTGGCGCTGAGAAAAATAATCGGGATCCATTGGCTAAATTCCTTTCTCACCATACGGGTCAGGGTCAGGCCGTCCACCTCAGGCATTTCAATATCCATTAAAATAACATCGATAACCTGGCGTCTTAATTTCTCCAGCGCAGCTACATGGCCGTCAACAACGATAGGCTGATGATCATTGGCCAGCACCATGGCCCCGATCACATCCCGGATACACTTATTGTCATCAACCACCAATATGTTCATCGTTTTTTAATAAACCCCAATAGATGCTTTAAATTCAATAGCCGGTGAAATCTCCCCGCAGCCACTCAGGCATTACTTCGCCCAGACATAAGTGGCCTGCACCTTATTGCCACCGTCCAGATATTCAAGCTTTTCACACAGTTGATGCACCAGATCTATACCACGGCCACATAACATGACCTTGTCCGCTTGTTTAAGCTTGAGGCGGTGTTCATAAAAGGCCGCCAGGTCAAACCCCGCACCATCATCGGCTATGGTGATGATCATCTTGCCGCCACTTTGCAACGGGTGATAACTCAAGCTGATATCTATCATGCCGCTACTTAAATTCTTCAGCCTCGACTCCCTGACCATAAAATAATGGGCAAAACCGGCCGCCGAGTTTTTCAGATCGGAATTTAACCTTAAAATGCCGTGATCCAGGGCATTGACATAAAGCTCGGTTAAAATACTGTACATGTTATTCCAGTGCTCGCCGTTTCCTTCTATTTCCTGGATTTGTCCCATCGCCATAGGCACAGGATTTACCAGCGCCAGGCGCTGGCCGGTGAGCTTCAATTGCCATTTCCAGCTTGGCTCGGACTCCAGATATAAATCATGCATTTCACTGATGGCAATACTTTGGGCAGCCTCATCCGGTGCCGGCGCTTGCTCCCAGCCATGACAGGGAATATCTATCAGGGAAAGATCATCTTCCTGCGGCCTGCCCTGACAAAACTCATCAACGGCATCAAAGACCTTGCCGGGAATATCTCCGTGGTAAAAGCCTTGTTTGGCGGCAAATTCAAAGCGCCGGGTACCATACATTTCCCCCTGGTGGTTTCTCGCCTCCAGGATACCGTCACTGATCAGTACCACCCTGTCGTTGCTTGCGACACTAAAGACCTGCAGTTGGGCCTGCGGCAAGAGATTTGGCATCACCCCTAAAGGAATATGGTTAGAGGTGATTTTATGCTTGATTTTTCCTTCGTGGTTGAAGATATAGGTATCCGGCAACCCGGCATTAAACACATAGGCAGAACGCTCATGGCTGGAAATACTGACGCAACAAACACAGCAAAATAAATCCACCGGCAATAACTCATATAACTGCCGGTTGATCTGCTCAATGATTTCCAGCAGGGAAAACCCCTTTTTTGTCATCACCCTGAAGGTTTCAGCCAGGGGAATAGCGCCGATAGACGAGCGCAGGCCGTGACCGGTAAAATCCCCCAGCAACACGTTAACATTGCCTCCGGGGCATAACGCCGTTAACTGGATATCACCGCTAAACAGAGCCGCTGCCTGCTTGATAATGCCGATGCGGTCAAGGGCAAAATTTCTCGCCTCGATCACCCCGGACATAATTTGCTCTGCCAGCTCGGCATCTTGCTGCTGCTCTTGCTGCAAGTTTTTCACCTGGCTATACAAATTACTGATCCGCTGAATGGATTTGATCTTGGCTTTAAACACCTCCGGAGAAAATGGCCGGGTCAAAATCCCATCACCGCCGGCTTCAATACTGTCGACAAAAGCCTGATCCGAGTCCATGCTGGTGATAAAGATCAAAGGGGCCAAGCTGTTCGGCGACAAGCTTTTAATACGTTTTGCCGCTTCATAACCGTCCATCACCGGCATATTGATATCCATCAACACCAGATCCGGTAAATGCTCAATATATAAAGCTACCCCCCTGGCGCCGTCATTGCCGGTTAACACCCGATAACCTTCCTCCATGAGCAGGTTTTTTAATATCATACACTGCATCTCGGAGTCATCGACTACCAGGGCAAGTTTGGCATCCGGGTTTTCAACCATGGCATTCATGCTTTACAGCTCTATGGTCAACAGGCGATGAAACTGGGCAATCTCAAGGATTTTATTCACGGTTTCATTGGGCTTATTAATGATCACCTTGCCGGAGATTTTATCCGCATGATCTTTAAGCAATAAAATCATGCCCAGCGCAGAGCTGTCCATATAACTGGTTTTATCCAGTTTGAGGGTAAAAGTCGTGCCGTTAGTATCGCAATCGGCATACGATTCCCTGAATTTTTGGTGTAACGAAAAATCGAACCTATCCTCAATCGCGATAGAAACATTTTGATTATCTGCTGAAACAATTTTTTCAATCGACATAAAAACTCCCTGCCTTACCTTACTTACCTGACTTACCTAACAAAAAAGTTAGCGCTGTTAAAATAAATCAATGGCCCCTTCCTCCATTGATGCCTGTTCGACGGTGCGGTGCTTGTCTGCAGATTTCGTTTGCTCAAATACCTGCTGACAACATAACTGTAATTTCTTTAACTGGCTGTCAATATTATGCTCAGCCGAGTGCTCTACTTGAGTCATTTCCCCGGCAATGGCTTGTAAACGCCCCAGATTATCACCGACGGAATCGAGGATCTGGTGGGTTAAATCTTCAAACTGCAAAGAGCGTATACCGACAGAGACTCTTTCATTGAGCTTAGGGGAGAGCGACGCCAGTTCATCGACTGTGTCATGGGTTTGCTGGCTGACACTTTCTGCCTGCACCATCATGTCCTTGACCCTGTCCTTGGCTTCCAGGGTTGAGCTCATATCGGCAGAGGCAATCACTTCAACCGACCCCCTGAGTTTGCCGATAATGCCCTGGACCTGATTAATCGACTGGCGAATATTGTTGTTTAATTCACTGGAGTTAAGGGAAAGCGCCCTGACCTCATTGGCAACAACGGCAAAGCCCCTGCCGGCTTCACCGGCACGCGCCGCTTCGATGGCGGCATTTAGCGCCAGCAAATTGGTCTGACTTGCCAGGTTCTCCACCTGGCCGAGAAAATTAAACACCTGCTCAAACTGCTTAGCCATTTCATCGATAAAGTACATGGTTTCCAGGCTCTGCTTACTGGTTTTTACTATCACCTCGACAAAATCATCCAGCACCTGACATGAATTATCAATAAAGGCCTCAAAAACATTGACCTGACCGCCATCGGGGTCATGCTTACAGTCGACGATTTCATTAAACAAGCGCTGCTGTTCATCACTGATTTCCTGCAAGCCCTTAAAACTGCCGGAGACCCCGGAAATAGCGTCACTGAGCACGCTACTGGTACGCCTGACTTCGTTGCCTATGATCTCTACTTCCTGCGACAGGGATTTATTCAGATCCGCCAACACCGACTGTATCCTTAGCTGCTGGCTCGGCTGCTGATTTACCTGTTTAGCCGTTTGCCCCCCGATATCCTGCCGTTCACCTGCGGTTTTCATCCCCTGGCCAAGCGATTCGGGCGATAACACTTTTTGCAGCAAACTGTTACGCAATGTCAGAGCAAACAGGGCTAACAAACTGATTAACAATAAAATATCAAGAAAGATCTGTTCGATAAAAAAAATATTGAGCAAAGCGAGTACCACGCCAAAAATCCCGACAACGGATAAAGACAGGGTAGAAAACGGTACTTGAGGTAATAACTTATTCACTGACATTTAATACCTCCTTCATCTGACCGCGTTTAAGCGCAGCAAAATCAAGTAAGGTAGCGGCGATGTCCCCCAGCGGATATTGCTCGGTATGGGCATTAAGGGCATACGCTTTTCCCGGCATACCCCATACCAAACTGCTCGCCTGATTTTGGATCAAGGTCCTCGCCCCTTGCTGTTTTAAATTTAACATGCCACGGGCACCATCCTGCCCCATACCGGTGAGCAACACCGCCTGGACATTGCCGGCAACAGGCAACAGGGAGTCAAACAAAACATCCACCGCCGGCTTATGCCGGTTGACTTCGGGAGAGTCTTCAAGCAAACAAAATAAAACCCCGCCTCTTTGCTCTATTTTCAGATGTTTATCCCCCGGCGCAATATAGACATTGCCCGGATGCACTTTCTGTCCATGGCGGGCTTCCTGTACCGCCATTGGACAACAGGCATTGAGGCGGCTGGCAAAACGCGCACTGAAGGTCACGGGAATATGCTGGGTGATCACCACGGCAGGGGATGTTGGCGGCAGACGCATCAAAATACTTTTAATGGCTTCCGTACCTCCGGTAGAAGCCCCGATGGCAATCAGGTGATTTCGGCGTCCACTGCCGGCAAAAGGCAGCTCCCGAAGATCTTGCTTTACCGTTAAACTCTTACTCAGTTTCAGGTTTTTTAAATTAATACCTGCCGCATCTTTAAGTTTGGTTACCAGGGTTTTCCTGAAACTATCCTGCTCTGCCATTAACGCCTCGGCATCGGGCTTAGTGATGTAATCTACCGCGCCGGTTTCCAGGGCAGCTAACGTGGTATCGGCCCCTTTGGTGGTCAGGGTCGATAACATCACCACAGGCATAGGGCGCAGCCGCATCAGATTGGCAAGAAAAGTCAAGCCATCCATTTTCGGCATTTCCACATCCAGGGTTAAGACATCGGGATTGAGTTGCTTGATTTTCTCCCGGGCATCATAGGGATCTTCAGCTTCCCCGACCACCTCAATCTCACTCTCCCGTGCCAATATCGAGGTGAGGATATTGCGTATCGTAATTGAATCATCCACTACTAACACTTTGATCTTGTTCATTTAGTAATGTCCTTTACTAAAATGCTCAATGCCGGTTTGTTTACCCGGGCACTAAAACAGTTCAATATCTCCACCCACTGCCTGGTGGTCGATTTTATATTTATAGTCTCTTTCCCGGCGCACTATGGTATCGTTATGTAAATTATCCAGACGTTTCATATAAGCCTTACCCGTACCCGGCTCAAAAATGACTTTGCGCGGATAACCCCCCCCGAGATCGGCATTATCGATGCGGATATTTTCATCCTTGAGATAACCCAGGACAAAATCAATATTACTTTGCCCGACATCCGACATTTGCTTTAACACCTTACCGCCGCCAAAGACCTTGGCGCGAAAGTTACACCTTCGCCCGCCATGCCTTAAAATTTTGTTGATCAAATGCTCCATCGCATAATTGCCATAGCGGGTGGCATCACCGATTCGCTTTCTTTGTCCCCAATCGACCTCCGCCGCTTCCTTTTGGGTATGGGGCAGCATAAAGTGATTCATGCCCCCCACCCCGGTGCGCATATCCCAGATACAGGCCGCAATACAAGAGCCTAAGGTGGTCGCGATGGCAATATTTTCCGTGGTGATGTAAAACTCACCGGGTAATATTTTCGCTACCACCATTTGCCTTTGTCGATCCCAATAATGATTAATATGGGTGAATTCTGGCAAACATTTATGTAAACATTCCTCTACTTCCACTCTCGCCGCACTCGCCACAATCACTACACCACTTGAGCCTGTTCTGATAACGCGGGTTTACGAAAAATAGTGCGACCGACATTGTCAAAATCACTTTGATACGAGCCTAAATTTTCGCTATGACCGAGGATCAATAAGCCCCCGGGTTTTAAATAGTCGTAATAACGGGCAAATAAGTCTTGCTGGGTATCCTTATCAAAATAAATAATGACGTTACGGCAAAAAATCACATCAAAAAGCCCTTTCATCGGCCATTGATGCAATAAGTTCAGCTGCTTAAAGGTAATAAGTTTCGACAGGCATTGGGCCACCCTGACCTTGCCCGAGTTTTCTCTTGTGCCTTGTTTAAAATATTGCCCTTTGATGTCACTGCTCAGATCGTCGAGCTTATCCTTGGCGTATATCCCCTGTTTTGCTTTGGCCAAGACATTACTGTCGATATCGGTGGCCAGTATCTTCACGTCCCATTGCGACAACAGCCCTTGCATTGCCTGGATTAAGGTGATGGCGATGCTATAGGGCTCTTCACCGGTAGAGCATGCCGACGACCAGATGCGCATGTGCTTTTCATGGCCGCCGTTTCGGATCAGCGCCGGCAGTTCATGCTGGCGCAGGTAATCAAAATGATGCTGTTCGCGAAAAAAACTGGTCAGGTTTGTGGTAATGGCATTAATAAAATAATTTTGCTCCTGCAAAGGGTTTTGCTGCAATAAATGGCAATACTCGCTAAAAGAAGATAACCGGCGCTCCCGGATAATGCGAGAAAAGCGCCGGTAGACCATTTCCCGTTTACCTTCACTCAGCACTATGCCGGCATGCTCATGCACATACCGGCAAATAAAAGCAAATTCTTGCTGATTTAGTGTTAATGCATTATCACGTGGTTCATCGCACAACATATATTAGAACTCTTCCCACTCTTTATCGGTTTGTGTCACCGGGCGCTGCCTGTGCCGGGTGTCCGGTTTCACTACGGCTTTTGCCGGAGGCTTTCTTACCACTTCCCCAACACGGCTTCTGCCGACATCCGCACTTGGTTGTTCACCGTTATTAAAGAAATCGACCTGTTCGAGTAATGATTGCGCCTGCTCTTCCATCGCCTTACTCGAGGCGGTCGCTTCTTCCACCAGTGCGGCATTTTGCTGGGTCATTTCATCCATCTGACTCACCGCTGCACTGACTTCACCGATACCGGCACTCTGCTCTTTACCGGCACTGTCGATATCGCCGATCATATTGCTGACTTCTTCGATGGCGGTCACCAACTCGGTAAAGGTCTGCCCGGTTTCGTCCACCAGTTTAGTGCCCTGGCCCACCGCCTCAACACTGTCATTGATCAGGCCTTTAATTTCCTTGGCGGCGCCGGCAGAGCGCTGCGCCAGGTTACGCACTTCGGCGGCGACCACGGCAAAACCGCGTCCCTGCTCACCGGCGCGAGCCGCTTCAACCGCGGCATTAAGGGCCAGCAAGTTGGTCTGGAAAGCAATCTCATCAATAACACTGATAATATCGGCAATTTTTTTACTGGATTTATTGATATCACTCATGGCTTCGATGGCATTTTTCACCACAGCACCGCCGTTACTGGCTTTTGCCATCACCGAGCCCGAGAGCTTACTGGCCTCTGTGCTATTTTCAGCATTTTGCTGTACCGTGCTGGTGAGCTCTTCCATCGCCGAAGCGGTTTCTTCCAGGCTCGATGCCTGGGATTCGGTGCGGTGACTTAATTCATTATTACCGGCGGCAATCTCCCGCGCGGCCTCAAACACACTGGTGGAGGCATTGCGGATTTCATCTACCATCTTGCTCAGGTTTTCAATCGAGCCGTTCATGGCATTGGCCAGCGCCAGGAATTCTCCCTGGTATTCACCGTCCATGGCATTGGTGAGATCGCCGTTGGCCAGCGCCTGAGCTACATCTATGGCATCGGTGACAGGCTCGACGATGGCATTCATCAAGTTATTGATGTTATCGCCGAGGGCTTTCATAAAGCCTTCGTAGGCATCGGTGTCGATGCGCCGGTCCAGCTCACCGTTAATGGCAGCACTGATCAAGCCTTCTACCTGGTTTTGCGCATCTTTTTGTTCGGTTAAATCCAGCCACTGTACTGCCGTGCCCAAATGGTTATTTTCACTATCGAGCAAAGCTATACCGGTCAGGGAGAAGGTTAGCCCCGCGACGGTTATTTCTGTGGCATATGGCAGGTTTGCCGGATTCGCCAACAAGTTTTTCTGGTGCGCCGGATTTTTATGGAAAGTATCGAAGTTAGTGCCGATCAGGGTATCGACATTAAAGGAAGGCAACACGCTGCGTAGCTGGCTTTCCCTACGTTTTAACATGGCGGTCACCGCGGGATTGGCATAGACGATATTGCCGTCTATATCTGCCATCATCAAATTGGTGGTCATGCCTTCCACCGCAGAAGTCAGGCGACCAACCTGCACGGCATTTTGCCGAGCCGCCGTGACATCCTGCCATTCAAGGGAATTACCGATATAATCGCCGTCGCTATTGATAATCGCGGTGACATTAAGTTCAAACTTTAGATCTTCTATGGTGATGGTTGTGGTATAAGGTAAATTATTGATATCACCAAGTAACTTACGCTGATGTGCCGGATTGGCATGAAAGCCGTCGATATTGGCGCCGATCAGCGCATCGGCATCCGCTTTAAAACCCGGCCACTTTTTCGCAAAAGTGGCTTCATGCTGCTTTAATAATCTCAGGGTCGCCTCATTGGCATAGGTGATGGTAAAGTCCCGGTCGATCATGATACAGGCGGTGCCGCTTTGGTCCACGGCGCCTTGCAGTTGCACCGCTTTATTTTTCTGGGCCAAAGCCTCTGTTACATCCTGCCATTCCAGTGAATTGCCGATATAATTGCCGCCATTATCGAGGATAGCGGTGACATTAAGCTCAAACTTTAAATCTTCTATGGTGATAGTTGTTTGATAGGGTAAGTTGTTGACATCACCCAGTAACTTACGTTGGTGCGCCGGATTGGTATGAAAGCCGTCGATATTACTGCCGATCAGGGCATCGGCATCCGCTTTGAAGCCCGGCCATTTTTTCGCAAAAGTCGCTTCATGTTGTTTTAATAACCTGATGGTGGCGTCATTGGCATAAGTGATAGTAAAGTCCCGGTCGATCATGATACAGGCGGTACCGCTTTGATCAACCGCCCCCTGCAGTTGCACGGCTTTAGAGCGCCGGGCCAGGATCTGGGTAATATCGCACCACTCCAATAAGTTACCTATATACACCCCTTTGCCGTCTTCAATGGCGGTGACATTAAGCTCAAACGTTAACTCACCAATCTCAATTTCAGTTTGATAGGGTAAATTGCTGATATCGTTAAGCAACTGACACTGATGCTCGGCCCGGGACAAAAAGCCATCAATACAGGAGCCGATGACATCATATTTATCGGCTTTAAAGCCCGGCCACTTTTGGGCAAAAACCTGTTCGTGCCGGCTCAATAAATCCAGTGTCGCCTGATTGGCATAGGTGATGATAAAGTCCCGGTCAATCATAACAATAGCGGTAGTTGACTGCTCCAGCGCGCCTTGCAGGCGTTCCGCCAGTTCTTCGGTTTCGTTGGTTTGGCTGTCCATGGCTGGCTCTTTATGCTGAGTTGATTTAGAAGATTGCGCAGATTTCTTTGCAGAAGAAGTCGCCTTCCTCTTGGGCTTAGTGGTTTTCGCTTTTCCCGTATTAACCGTTTTTCGCTCTTTCACGGCGGTAGTCGCTGAGCTGTCCCCGGCAGATTCAGCACTATTGGCCGCTTTCACCCTCTGCCTGTCCGCTGCGGCTTCCACCTCTGCTAATTCTTGCGCTTCTTGTGCTTTTAAGGCCTCGGCCGCGGCTATCATGGTCGAAGACAGGGTTTGGTACACCTCAATCCAGGCTTTCTTTACCGCCGGGGTAAACTCATCTCCAAGGCCTGTGGCAAGTGTTGTTAATAAGGCCTCGCCAACCAGGTCATAATGCCGGGGCTCAACACCGTAAGCTAAATGGCGCTGACCTAGTTTTTGTACCGCCGGCAGCAACTTATCCGGCTTATCAAGTAATTTAATCGCGCTGTCGAGCATCGCCATTAATTTCCCTCCCTGTTCAGAAATATCATTTTTAAACAAGGATTTAAGAGTAGGCGATAATTCAAACAAGGTTTGATAAAAAAGATCTGCCGCCTTAGGGGCCATAGGTAGTACTTTTTTCCAGCTCTGCCGGACTAAAGTCATCTGTTTGGGAGTCATAACCTGTATTCCTTACACATTAATGATTACGGTAAGCTCTGTCCTTACTGTACGACTTCACCAGCATTTATTATTTTATTTACGCTTAACCTGCAACCGGGCCAAGCACTACCTTTTCAGTACAATATAATTCTTCATGATCAAGCAAGGCTTTCGAGTCCAATAAAATAATCAATTTGTCATCTATTGATGCCAGCCCCTTTAAAAAACAATTATCAACCACCTGACCAAAGGACGGTGCCGGACGGATCGCCCGGCTGTTAAATTTATACACTTCAGAAACGGCATCTACGACAATCCCCACCACCATAGGGTTTTGCTTGTCATGATTACTTAAAATGATGGTGACTGTCTGATCATTATATTCCAGCGGCTCCTTACCAAAGCGCAGGCGTAAATCTATGATGGGAATAATGACACCGCGTAAATTAATGACCCCTTTAATATAAGCGGGTTTATTAGGCAGCTGGGTTAATGCACTCCATACCCGGATTTCCTGGACACATAAAATATCAACGCCAAACTCTTCCCCATGCAGCACAAAGGTCAGATATTCTTGCTCTTTTTCCATCATGACATGTCCTTTATCAAATTGCGTTTATGTCAATACCGGCTCATCTGTGCCTACCGACAAGATACAATACTTTTTAGTTCAGCTGGTGCGGCTCCAGTGCCTGTAATGACTGGACATTAAGCAAAGTCACCACATTATCCCCGACATTTACCAGCCCCTCGACATAATGCTGGGGCACACAACCGCCAAAGGCCGGTGCCTTTTTAATATCGCTTTCATCGGCGTTTAATACATCCGAAACCGCATCGACAACAAAACCTATGGTGCGGGACTGCTGTTCGGATTCCAGGGTCAGGACGATCACTACCGTCACTTCGGTATAGCTGGGCTGGCCGATATTAAACTTCAGCCTTAAATCCAAAATGGGGACAATAATGCCGCGCATATTGATCACCCCTTTAACATATTCCGGTGAATTGGGAATTTTTGTCGGCGGCTCCCAACTCCTGATTTCTTCCACGCATAAGATATCCACGGCATATTGTTCCTGCTCCAGGATAAAGGTCAGATATTGCTCACCACTGGTAATAAAATCTATGCCTTCGATATCGTTATCACCTACCCGGGGAACATCCTGGGCCAGCTCTTGTATATTCATTACACCGTTTCTCCTGCCAGGACGTTAGCGGAATAATGCTGTGCCTGGTTTTTTTGCGCGCTTTTCATAGCCAGCTGGATCATGCCCGGTATATCCAATATCATGGCGACCGAACCATCCCCGAGTATGGTTGCTCCCGAGATCCCGTCCACCTGCTGATAATTATCTTTAAGGCTTTTGATCACCACTTGCTGCTGCGCCAACAAATCATCCACCATTAACCCCACCTTTTGTCCGTCGGCTTCGACCACCACCAGTAGTGAATTTTCAACTTCTGTGGTATCGGCGGGTAAACTGAACAATTGATAAATCGGTAATACCGGAACATTGTCTTCCCTGAGGCGATATAACAGCATGTCACCGGAAACCCGGTTAATCAGCTCGGCTTTTGCCTGTAAGGACTCCACGATAGCGATAAGCGGGATCACATAAATTTCACTGCCTACCCTGACCAGCTGGCCGTCGAGTATCGCCAGGGTTAACGGCAGGTTGACCCTGAAGGTCGAACCTTTATCCTGCTCAGATTCTATCTGGATCCTTCCCCCCAGCGACTGGATATTCTTTTTCACCACATCCATGCCAACGCCGCGTCCGGAAATATCGCTAAGCTCCTTGGCGGTTGAAAATCCCGGCTCAAAGATCAAATCAAAGATCTGGCTTTCACTCAGGTTGCTGCTTGCTTCCACCAGGCCTTTATCTATCGCTTTATTGAGCACAACCTCTTTATTGATGCCGCCGCCGTCATCCTTGATTTCGATAACGATGTTGCCGCCTAAATGATAGGCATCGAGTTTTATCGTCCCTTGCTCCGGCTTGCCCTTGGCCTTGCGGATCTCCGCCGGCTCTATGCCGTGATCTACGGCATTGCGCACCAGATGCACCAGGGGATCGCCGATTTGTTCCATCACGGTTTTATCCAGTTCGGTTTGCTCGCCATTAATAACAAGTTCTATCGCTTTACCGGTTTTTTTCGATAAATCATGCACCAGACGTGGAAAGCGGTTAAAGGCAAAGCTGATAGGCAACATCCTGATACGCATCACACTTTCCTGTAGCTCTTTGGTATTTTGCAACAGTTGTTCAAGGCCGGAGGTTAAACGTTCAAGCTTGGAAAGCTCAAAGTCATTGCCTAACTCGGATAACATTGACTGGGTGATCACTAACTCCCCGACCAGATTGATCAGGTTATCCACCTTATCGACCCCGACCCGAATGGAGCCGGCATCTTGCTTATTTTTAACCTGGGCCTTCTCCGGCTTTTTCTCCGGACTTTTATCTGCAGCAGCTATGGTTGTCGGTTCGGCAAGTTCTTCTGCGGTGACTTGCTCACCGCTTGTGGTTACGTCAGGAGGAGAGTTGCAACTCTCCTTATCTTGTTTTCCTTGCCCGCTTAACTGGGCCAGTTCTAACTGGCATTCATCTTCCACCCACTCGAACACTTCCCGGATCTCAGCTTCACTCGCCGCCGAGGTTAATACCAGGTGCCAACTCAAATATAACTCTTGCGGATCCATATCCGACAGGGACGGCAGTTCACTGGCCTGGGCGCTGAGCTCAAGCGGCCCCAGATCTGCCAAGGCATTAAAGAGCAATAAGGGATCATTGCCGGTTTTCACCAAATGATGGCCAGGTATAAAACTGATCTGCCATTGCACCGCATCCGGTTCAGCTTCCCCTTCTGATTCGGGCGTATTTTCGGCGCCGGGTAAACTTGCTCCCTGTGACAGGCTCTTTGACAAGGCCTGTGAGGTTTGCGCCACCTTGGCTTCATCATAACCGGATTGATCCCGGGCGGACTCTATCAGCAGGCGTATACAGTCAACCGACTCAAGTAATAATTCTATGTCTGCTGAGGCGATTACCCGGCGGCCATCGCGCATTTCATCCAATAAAGTTTCCACCAGATGGGTAAATTCGGTGACTTTATCAAAACCGAAAGTTCCGGCACCTCCCTTGATTGAATGCGCTGCCCGAAAAATGCTGTGGATGGTTTCATTATCATCCACCTCAAGTGACAACAGGCTGGACTCCATTAACGCCAATCCCTCAAAGCTTTCTTCAAGGAAAGTCGGAATAAATTGTGACAGGTCGACACTCATAATAAGTTACCGAACAACCCTTTTAATGGTTGCTAACAATTTTTCAGGATTAAAGGGTTTCACCAGCCAGCCGGTTGCCCCGGCCGCCTTGCCCCGCTGCTTCATATCTCCGGAGCTTTCCGTGGTCAGCATTAAAATAGGGGTAAATTTAAAGGCGGGTAACTCCCGAAGGGCCTGGCACAAAGAAATGCCGTCCATATTGGGCATATTGACATCACTGATCACCAGGTCAAACCCCCCTCCCTGCGCGGTATTGAGTCCTTCCCGGCCATCTCTTGCTTCAACCGTCTCATAACCCGCCCCTTTGAGGGTAAAGCTCACCATGTCTCGGATAGAATTTGAGTCATCCACAACCAATATTTTGGTCATAATTTCTTCCTTCCCTAAATAGGTACAGTAATCGTCTGCACTAGACTCCAGCTAAACATTAAGGTATTGATTTAAAATAGGTTCATTCAAGCCAAGCTGCTTTACGCTCGCCTGGACGGCAGAAGATTGGGATTGCCATATAAGCTGTTTATTCAATGATGATAATTGGGTAACTGTGGCGAGTAAAAACTGAATACCTAAGGTATCAATTCTGACAACCTCGCTGTCGTCAAGGGTGATGGCATCGTTATCTTCGATCAGCTCCAAGATATCGGCTTTGCACTGCTCTAACTGAACTATGGTTAATTCAGCGGGTAACTTAAATACGGCAACTGCAGACGCTTCCATGCTAATATCTCAGTAGTATTTTGATCAACTGTTTTTAACTATATGTTAGATTTTAGGTAAATCAAGAAAACCACAGGGGAATTTATGGCATTAAAGTTATAATCACAGCCCCGTATACCTTAGCCTGCAGGCAAGTTTACCTTGCCGGAAAACTGGCGTTCGCTCATTTAGTCAGATAATGCAAAGATAATTGATTGGCTATTGAAGACAGTTTCGTTAGAATTAATGATTATTTTCTCTGCTCTGGTTATTTATGCACGCAATCTTCGAGTATTTGCCATTAGTTATTTTTTTCATTTTTTACAAAGTATTTGATATCTATTGGGCAACAGCTTCCCTTATCGCAACCTCTGCACTGCAGATTTTATATTATTTTGTCAAAAGACAACCGGTCCCTACCAGGAACTGGGTATTTTTTGGCTTAATTGCGGTTTTTGGCGGCTTGACCATCTTTTTGCACGATGATGCCTTTTTAAAATGGAAAGTTACTCTGATCAATGGTTTTTTTGCTCTGGCCTTACTTGTCAGCCAGTATGTTTTTAAAAAGAACCTGATCAAACAGTTCCTCAGTGAAGCCCTGACCCTGCCTGAAGGCGTCTGGAATAAGCTCAATCTTGCCTGGGCGATGTTTTTTGCCCTATGCGGCATACTCAATATTTATGTCGCCTTTAATTTTGAACAGGAAACCTGGGTAAACTTCAAGGTCTTCGGTTTAACCGGCCTCACCTTTGTTTTTGCCATTGGCTCCATTATCTCCCTGCACAAACACTTGCCCGAGGACGGATTGCCGGCCACGGAAGAAGCTCAAGACAAACAAAAAAACGTTGAGCTAACGAAAGACTAATAAACGGAAACAGTATGTTTTATTTAATTTACAGTGAAGATGTCCCTAACAGTTTACCCCTGCGTTTAACGGTACGGGAACAACATTTAGCCCGGTTAAGCGCGTTGCAGGATGAAGGCAGGCTGTTGGTTGCCGGTCCCTGCCCGGCCATTGACAGTGAAGATCCCGGCGAAGCCGGTTTTACCGGTTCTTTGATTATTGCCCGGTTTAATAGTTTAGAGGATGCCAAACAGTGGGCCGACAATGATCCTTATATCGCTGCCGGCGTATATCAAAAGATCACCGTCAAACCCTATAAGAAAGTGCTGCCGGCCTGAGCATTCACTTATATTTAATAATGTAGAAATAACATGAACAAAGCAATTACTACCTGCGCCAGCTTATTGCTGCTAAGTCTGCTGCCAAACAGCGCAATTGCCGCAAAAACCCTGGCACAGTGCGAAAAAGTCAAAGACGATGACAGCGAGTACCTGCAATGCCTGGATATTGTAAAAGACTCGGTAGAGCGGGAATTACAGACCTGGATCAATAATCAGGTTTTTAAACTGGAAGAGCTGGCACTGGTTACCGGGCGCGAGTCGGCGCTGACCATGTTCAAGCGCTCCCAGAGCAACTTTATCACCTTCAGGGAAAACAATTGCCGGTGGCAATACCTGGCATTATCACCGGGAAAAAAAGCCGCACCGGCTTATAAAAAGTGTTTTATTGATGTCAGCAAAACCCGGATCGCTGAGTTAAGCCGCTTCGATTAATCACTTAAGTTCACCTGCCAGGTGAAACCAGAGCCCCCTATTCTGCCTGAGTAAAGCCCGTTTAACGGGCTTTTTCTTTGCCCCTTCCTTGACCCGCACTAATAATCACTAATACAGCCAAGCCAGCCATCTTTCTGACAAACAATAGAAGCTTCGCTTAAGATGTTAATCCAGCCAAAGGGCTAATAACAGCTAAACAATAAGCTTAATTAAAGGGAAAGTAAAAGACGATGAAAGATAAAAAGAAAAAACCCGCTAAGCAGCGGGTTTTTTAATGTGGCGGTGAGATAGAGATTTGAACTCTAGAAGGGCTACAAACCCTTGCCGGTTTTCAAGACCGGTGCTTTCGACCACTCAGCCATCTCACCATTGAACTTTTAAAGATGCCAATAACAGCATCTGTACAAGAAAAACATCTTTCAGCTTTCCCTGTTGCTTATATCAGCAGTAAATACTTATACAAGACTTAATGTGGCGGTGAGATAGAGATTTGAACTCTAGAAGGGCTACAAACCCTTGCCGGTTTTCAAGACCGGTGCTTTCGACCACTCAGCCATCTCACCATTGAACTTTTAAAGATGCCAATAACAGCATCTATACAAGAAAAACCTCTTTCAGCTTTCCCTGTTGCTTATATTAGCAGTAAATACTTATACAAGACTTAATGTGGCGGTGAGATAGAGATTTGAACTCTAGAAGGGCTACAAACCCTTGCCGGTTTTCAAGACCGGTGCTTTCGACCACTCAGCCATCTCACCATAAACTGTTGCTTATCAAAAAAATAAGCGGTTTGCAGATAAAAACATCTACAAACTAAAAAATGGCGGAGAGATAGGGATTTGAACCCTAGAAGGGCTACAAACCCTTGCCGGTTTTCAAGACCGGTGCTTTCGACCACTCAGCCATCTCTCCGTATGTCTAAAAGCAATGCTTGCCTGAAGACGGAGCGAATATTAAAGTGTCATAAAACGCTTGTAAAGTATTAATTTAACAAAGCTGTTCATTTGCTAAATAATTAATCATTTTGCATGGATTTAACCCAAGTTCATCCGCTAAAGGAGAAAAAATGCCCGATCCCCAGCTTTGCCGTTGCCCTTGGTTAGACACAAGTAAGCCCGACTATGTTCAATATCATGATGAAGAATGGGGAGTGCCCGTTTATGATGATGATAAATTATTCGAGTATCTGACCCTGGAAAGTGCCCAGGCAGGACTGAGCTGGTACAGCATATTAAAAAGGCGCCAGGGTTATCGCCAGGCATTTGCCGATTTTAATGTCAAAGCGGTGGCCCAATTCAGCCAACAACAAATAGAAGCGCTGATGCAAAATGACAAGATCATCAGAAATAAACTAAAAATTCAGGCGGCGGTGAATAATGCGCAAAGATTTCTTGAGATCCAGCAAGCATTCGGCAGTTTCAGCAAATATATGTGGCAATTCGTCGACCATAAGCCCAAGGTAAACCGGTTCAAGGCATTATCCGACTACCCAGCCACCTCACCTGAGTCCGATGCCTTTAGCAAAGATTTAAAAAAACGCGGCTTTAAATTCATCGGCTCGACCACCTGTTATGCCCATATGCAGGCCTGCGGCATGGTCAATGATCACAGTATGGATTGTTTTCGGCGCAAGCAGATCTTGGAGGATACAAACTAAACAATTGATAGTTAACAATAAAACAAGGAATAGCAATTCCATTATCTTCGTGCCATAATATGTCACAAGGCTTTAGAGAGAGCTAACAAGCTGGTGTTGCATAGTTAAATATCTACAATGTAGACTTGAACTTCGGCAAACAGCCCTTATCTAAAAACTATAACTGAGTTCTTAAAGGAAAGTTTATGCAATCAAATATGAGTTTAAATGCGGCAAGTCAAAGCTCAGCACTGGAAATTAACAAGGTATTACGTAATACCTATATGCTGCTGTCTATGACATTGGCCTTCAGTGCGGTCACCGCAGGTGTTTCTATGGCAATGGGATTATCCCATATTGCCGCGCTGGTGATGACCTTAGTGGCTTTTGGTTTATTGTTTGTCGTTAATAAACAGGCGGATAAAGCCAACGGAATTTTCTGGATTTTTGCTTTCACCGGTTTGATGGGCGCTTCTTTAGGGCCAATGCTTAATATGTATGCAGCCATGCCTAACGGCGGCTCGTTAATCATGCAAGCTCTTGGCGGTACAGCGTTAATTTTCTTCTCGCTGTCGGCTTATGCCCTGACCACTAAAAAAGACTTCTCTTTTATGGGTGGTTTTTTAATGGTTGGTCTGATCGTGGCCATCATTGCCAGCATCGCCAACATCTTTTTCGCTATCCCGGCACTGTCTCTGGCAATCAGCTCAGCGATTATTTTGATCATGTCAGGTTTAATCTTGTTTGATACCAGCCGTATCATTCACGGCGGCGAGCGTAACTACATTCGCGCAACCGTATCACTTTACCTGAATATTTATAATATCTTCACTAGCTTGCTGCACCTGTTAGGCGCCCTGAACGACGACTAATATGCGAGTTTAGCAGTACAAATAAAACAAAAGCCCCGCCAGTCGGGGCTTTTTTATATTCAGGAAGAAAGGTATTTTGCGATGACAGGATGTCATAGAGTAAAGATGTTCAGGAAGAAAGGTATTTTACGATGACAGGATGTCATAGAGTAAAGATGTTCAGGAAGAAAAGTATTTTGCGGTGACAGGATGTCATAGAGCAAAGATGTTCAGAAAGAAAAGTCTTTTGCCCTCACCCGGAGCAAAAACATCGCTAGGGTATTCCGCCCGCAAAAGAGTTAACTTAGTTATACAGAAACGTTTCATTTTTAAGTACAATAACCGCAATTTAAAACACAGCCCCATCACGCAGCACCCGTCTCAACATAACCAGGCGCGAATGCCCGGCTGGGGAAATATTTTGATAAGTGAATTTTTGTGGGACAAAAACTTGCGGTTGTGATCACAACCCCTCCTTACAGTAACCTGACGGCAACGGCGCTGGATTATGTCGAAAGCGCCCTTAAAGCCGGTTTTGAAGTTATCGGTATCTTCTTTTACCAGGAAGGCGTGTTACACGCAGATAGCAACCTCAGTATCGCCAGCGATGAATTTCAGGCAGTAGCTAAGTGGCAGCAATTACACCAGCAATACCAGCTGCCTCTTCACCTGTGCATTACCGCCGCAGAAAAACGCGGTCTGCGCGACGATATCACGCCAACAAATATCAACCCACTGTTTACCGTCTCCGGACTCGGCGAACTGGTTGAACTGACAGATAAAGCCGATCGGGTGATACAGCTATGACAGAGAAACAGAATAAAACGGTTGCCATTATCAACTCACAGGCGCCGTTTTCATCTCCCGGCGGTAAGGATGCTTTGGATACTGCCTTAATTTTTGGCTCTTATGAGCAGAATATCGCCCTCTTCTTTATGGGAGATGGCGTCTATCAGCTTATTGACAAACAAAACCCGGAATTAATTAACCAGAAAAATTACCTGAAAACTTTTTCGGCTTTTGAGTTTTACGATATCGAACAGGTATATGTCTGCGCGCAATCCCTCAAAGACAGGGGGTTAACAGATAAGTTCCACATTGAAAACACCACCCTACTTGAACCGGCGCAGTTTGCACAGACCCTGGCCGGTTTTCAGGTTATTTTCAGGTTTTAACCGGGAGCTTATTATGTCCATTTTACATCTGGTGCGCAGCTCACAATTTAACAGTTCAGACTTTTTGCAATGTATCGGGGTTTTAACACCCGGTGATCAACTGGTATTACTCGATGATGCCTGCTATAACCTGCACCATCCCCTGCTGATAGCGGCGCAAGAAAAATTATTCCCCCAAAAAATAGCGGTAGTGACCAGCCATGCACAGGCCAGGGCTGTCACCCTACCCGAAACCATCACAGGTATTTCCATGACAGAACTTGTACACCTTACCTTTAACAACGACAGTGTGGTGACCTGGCAATGAGCATAGTTTTTGAAGATAAAACCATAGATACAGACGAACAGGGCTATTTGCTGGCGCACCAGGACTGGAGTGAAGCCCTGGCCCCGGTGCTGGCCCAGCAGGACGGCTTGGAACTCACCCCGGCCCACTGGGAAGTGATCCGCTTCGTGCGCGAATTTTATTTAAAATACAATACTTCCCCGGCCATTCGTGCCCTCACCAAAGCAATGAAAGAACAATTCGGTGAAGAGAAAGCCAACAGCCGCTATTTATACCGGTTATTTCCCGAAGGGCCGGCGAAACAGGCAACCAAATATGCCGGTTTACCTAAACCGGCACGTTGTATTTAGTCGCTTTAAAAAGTACAGCAACAAAAAAGGCGCCAGAGCTAAGCTCAGGCGCCTTTTTTACTGAACGGGATTTATGCGCTTTTCACCATTTGGCTGGAGAAAGTCGAGCGATACTCCGTCGGTGAAATCCCCATATTGTTGCGGAAGTTATTGCGGAAATTAACCGCACTGCCAAAACCGGATACCCCGGCAATTTCTTCAATGCAAAGCTCGCCGCCTTCAAGATAGCTGATCGCCAAAGATAAGCGTTTTGCCGTGAGCCATTCCTTCGGGCTTTGGTTAAAAGAAGCGCGGAACTGGCGGTCAAAACTTCTCCTGGACATAAAAGCCTTATTGGCCAGTTGATCCAGGCTATCGATTTTACTTAAGTTTTTCTCTGCCCATTCCATGGCCAACAACAACCTTTTAATACCCTTGGCATTGGAGGATTTGGTTAATTTCGGCGGGTTTTTCAACTGGATAGCCGGCACAGATAGTATTTTGGCCACCTTAGTCGCCGTGACTTGGTCAAAATCCAGGCTGATCAAATGGATCCCTAGTTTTAATGCCGCCACCGACGAAGGCGCACAATAGATATTATCCTCGCCGCTAAATAACATCTCGGCATTGAAATTGACCGCCGGATACTGCTCTAGCTGTTCGTCGATATAACGGGGATCGGTGGCAACGGTTTTTCCGTCCAGCAGCCCAGTCTTCGCCAACAGATCTATACCTGTACCAAAAGCGATCAACCTCTTCCCGCTTTGATACAAGTCGATGATCAACTCCAGTAAAGGCTGCTCTTCAACACATAACGGCAAGATAGCATCGGAAATCAGCACAGAGTCGCGTTCAAACAAACGCTGCTTGGCGCTGGCATTACTGATGCAGGAGGTCCACAATTGCACGTCAGAGTCATACCAATTGGCGACATTCGCGATATTATTGGTAAAGAGTTCGTGGGCGCACCCGAGACTAAACGAAGGTTTTTCGTTATAAGAAAGGAAAGTAATGCTGGGTCTGCGGCTAGTGTACGGATCAAAATTAGACATTAAAACTCCCTTTTAATACATAAGGCTACATCCATTTGTAACCAATTTTCCATCAAGATAAAACAACGAACAAAGCTGCATCATTGTCTTATTTCTACATACGCTGCTCAATACTTGGTTAAGTAAATAAAGCGGTTAAAGATCCCTTCTTCAACGGCTCAATAATAACACTTCAGTAACAGATATACTACTAAGCTATCACGGTTAAAAGGCATTTTAAAGACAGGCGAATACTCTGGCTGAAAACCGTTTATGGCTTATTATTAACTTTATCGTAAACAAAAAGCAACAATAACAGTAAAGTTCACGCCACATTTATCCCCACCTTGATGGCAGCTGCGCTGAGGGTAAGGGATTGCTTTTATAGGGTAAGGAAAATAACGCCAGCTTTGCCGTTATTCGAAATGATATCAGGGCAGAGGCAATACCATCTCTGCCCGTTAATTTTTACACTATTGCGGAAATTAAACTTTGATATTAATACTTTGTCCGACACCAGGTGTTGCACTTGGCGCGGCAGTTTGTGCGCTGGAATCAAGCAAAGTATTAACCATGTGCCCTTCCAGCTCCTGTTGAGTTTTCGCAAGTGAAGCGACCTTAGCTTCGGTTTTTGCCTCGGTCACGGAATTGGTCATATTTGTCTGTAACCCGGGGCTTGATCCATTAATTGAAATCGACATAGTTTCTCCTTGGCCTAACAGCGTCAAAAAAGATATTCACTATAGTATCGGCCAGGAAAAAAATTTCTTAAGTTTTATTTTGATCTTTTTTAACCGGGCTTATCATCACGCAGTAAAAACACAAGCTAAGGCTGGCACACAGCTCCTTCGCTCTGCCCTGCTGCTATTTCAGATATAAAAAAAGGCGCAAAAAGCGCCTTTTATCAAAACAAGCAAAATGCTTATTTCATCGGTAGCGTAGGTACATAGATACCGGCCATTTCATGCATCACACGCACAACCTGGCAGCTGTAACCAAATTCATTATCGTACCAGACATATAATACTGCGCGGTCTTCATCCACTATGGTCGCCTGCGAGTCAACAACACCGGCGTAACGTGAACCTACCAGGTCGGTAGAAACGATTTCACTGGAAGCAGTATAATCCACCTGGTTTTGCAGATCTGAAGCTAATGAAATATAACGCAGGTAATCATTTAAACCATCTTTATCCGTGGCTTCTTTTAAGTTCAGGTTCATGATCGCCATAGAAACATTCGGGGTCGGCACCCGGATAGCATTACCGGTTAACAAACCTTTAAGCTCAGGCAAGGCTTTTGATACCGCTTTAGCCGCGCCCGTGGTACTGATCACCATGTTCAGCGGCGCACTGCGGCCACGTCTTGGAGCCTTGTGGTAGTTGTCGATCAGGTTTTGGTCATTGGTATAAGAGTGAATGGTTTCAACGTGGCCGTTGCGGATACCGAACTTGTCGTTCACCGCTTTTAATACCGGGGTAATGGCATTGGTGGTACAGCTGGCGGCAGAAACAATTCTGTCTTCCGGCAAGATCATGTCATGGTTTACGCCGTAAACAATGTTTTTGATGTCATCTTTAGCAGGAGCCGTCAATAACACTTTAGACACGCCTTTTGACTGCAGGTGCTGGCCTAAACCTTCTCTGTCGCTCCAGATACCTGTGTTATCAACCACTAAAGCGTTGTTAATACCATATTCAGTGTAATCAATCTCCGCAGGCGACTTGGCATAGATCACTTTAATAAAGGCGCCATTGGCTTTAATGACGTTGTTTTCTTTATCTATGGTGATGCTGCCGTTGAATGCACCGTGTACCGAGTCACGACGCAACAGGCTGGCACGTTTTTCCAAGTCGTCTTCTTTACCCGGACGAATCACGATGGCACGTAAATTCATCTTGGCACTAGGACCGGCACGTTCAATTAATAAACGGGCCAGTAAACGTCCGATACGGCCAAAGCCGTACAACACAACATCTTGTTCCGGCTGCTCTTTGCCGCCGGTAACGATATCGGCTAATTCTTTTTCAAGATATTGTTCAATCGACAGGCCATTGGCGCCGCCGCAAAATAAATAGCGATAAGCCAGCTTACCGACATCAATACGCGCCGGTGATAATTGCATCTTGCTTAGGGCTTCAACAAAGGGAAAACTTTCACGTAAACGTAATTTGCTTTCTTCATGTAAAGCCACAGATTTGTGGGCCTTGATAATATCGATAGCAGAAGCATTTACCAGAGGGCGACCATAAACCGATACTTCTATGCCTTTGTTTCTGAAGAGTTGCCCAATAATGGGTTGCATATTTTCAGCAAATGTTTGACGTTCTTGCCAGCTAGTCTGATATTTTTCCTCAAGATGAGAAGTCATTGCATAAACCTTTTTATTTCAGTCGATTGAACGATAGTCTATTATCAATAAAGTTAATATAATATATGGGCACCAGCGTTATTTTACGAAATAATACTCGTGGATACCTTAAAGCGGCGCCTATTGTAGTCGACTATGAAAGCTTACGCCACCGGTTACAGAATTATTTATCTCTTATATTGGAAAAAGAATGAAATTACACCTATTAGCTGCAATTAGCGCTTTGGCCTTATCAGCCTGTGATAAAGGTCCTAATTTAGCTCAAGTATGTGATTCTCACCCCTTGATTTGTCAGGAGTTTAAGGAAGATAACTGGTGTAAAAAGGAGCGCACCCAAACCATTTTTGCCGGTGCAGATTTACAAGATAATCCCAGCGATCAACATAAATATAATTTATTGATCGCCTATGAAAGCTACGCGGAATGCGTCAGTTTTGCCTCACAAATCGAGCACATCAAGCTAAAAGAAAAGAAAACCCGCAGAATTAACAACTACATCAAAGCCAAAGAAAGAATTGAACAGCTTTCGCAGGAAACCGCTTCTTCGGAGCATCCCCAGCTGCTGTATTTTCACTGGACCCGGTATTTAAATGAGCGGTCACTGGAAAAATTTCTCAGACTCGAAGGCAGCCCGGAACTGGAAACACCGGCATCGCAGTTAAACCTAGCCACCTATTATGCCAAACGCGACCCGGACAAAACCCTGAACCTGTTATTTCACGCCCTGGAGTTATATCAGGCGGGGGATGTGATCGACAGTGAAATATTTAAATCCCTCACGACAATTTTCACCGATAAAAAAGAATACAAACAAGCTTATATCTGGTTGAAGATCATGAGGCTCTACGATCCGGAAGATACCGATTTAACGGAAAAGTCGCTGAAGAACTATCAGGAGGCGTTCCAGCTCGACAGTGATTTTCTCGACCAGGTGGCCGATACCACCTTAGATAAAATTAAAGCCGGACAATTTCACTCTCCTAACCTTAAGGGGTGAGTATTTTCTCACTCCTTGCTTTTACCTTCAGTTCTAAGTGCCATACCATACATCCTGTATATCGGCGCTCCTGGCATCCCTGCTTTGCGCCATACCATACATCCTGAATATCGGCGCTCTTAGCATCCCTGCTTTGCGCCATACCATACATCCTGTATATAAAAAGGCACTTCACTAACTAAAGTGAAGTGCCTTTTTACTAAAACATGATTTTACCCGACTAGTGCCTTATTTTTGCACCGGCGGTATTTCTAAGGTTTTACGCTCCGGTGAAGACCACTGCACATGGTATTTTTTCCCCGCCGGTTTATCGACCCGCTCAAAAGTATGGGCGCCAAAGAAATCTCTTTGTCCCTGCAATAAATTCGCCGGTAACACTTCGGCCCGCATCGAATCATAATAAGATAACGCCGAAGACAAAGCACCGACAGGAATACCAAGCAAAGTAGCATCCGCTACCGATTTTCGCCAGTTGCCCTGGTGCTCGTTTAACTGCCCGGCAAAAAAGTCATCCAGCAGCAAGTTATCCAAATCTTCATTGCGCTCGAACGCCTCGGTGATCGGCTGCAGGAAAACCGCGCGGATAATACAGCCCGCCCGCCATATCTTGGCGATACTGGCAAAGTTCAGCGTCCAGTTATGCTCTTTTGCCGCCAGTTTCATTAGCTGGAAGCCCTGGGCATAAACACAAATTTTCGCGCTGTAGATGGCGTCATGCAAACGATCGATAAAGGCCGTTTGCTCTTCTTTGCTAAAAGTCGCGGTTTGTGGCCCGGATAACTTCTGCGCCGCCTGAACACGGAAATCTTTAAAAGAAGAAATAGAACGGGCATAAACCGCCTGGGCTATGGTCGGCGCCGGACAACCTACTTCCAGGCTGCTGACCGCGGTCCATAAGCCGGTTCCCTTTTGTCCGGCTTTATCCAGAATAAGATCAACCAGGGAAGTACCGGTATCAGAAGACTTCTGACGTAAAACTTCCACCGTAATTTCCATCAGGTAACTGTCCAATGGACCCTGGTGCCATTTTTCGAAAATATCGGCAATATCATCGGTAGACAATCCCAGGCCGGCGCGCAGGATATGATAGGCTTCACCAATGATCTGCATATCCGCATATTCAATGCCGTTGTGGACCATTTTCACATAATGACCGGCACCGGCAGGCCCGATATAGGCGGCGCAGGGATCGCCTTCATTGATCACTTGTCCGGGTTTGGTACGTTCCAGCGGCTTACCGGTTTGCGGATCCACTTTCGCGGAAATCGCTTCCCAAATAGGTTTTATCCGGGTCCAGGCATACGCAGAGCCACTGGGCATTAATGCAGGCCCGAAACGCGCCCCCACTTCCCCGCCGGACACCGCCGACGAAAACAAAATAAAGTTATTTTTATACTTTTGCTCACGGGCAACGGTATCCATCCATAAGCTGTTACCGGTATCTATAACGATATCATCCGCGCCTATGCCTGCACCAATCAGGTTTTCACAAACTTGGTCAACGGGAGCGCCGGCGGGTACGGATAAGACAATGAGGTGGGGAGGTTTTAACTGGGAGAGAAGTTCGGTATAAGAGGAGCAGCCATGAACCCGGGGAATGTCTGCGTTATTTTCTTGCTGATCCTGTAAAATAACATCATTTACTTTTTCGCTGCTTAAATCAAACGCCGCAATTTTATAGCCATTATCTGCCAGGTTAAGGACCAGATTCTTACCCATTACACCCAGGCCGATAAAGCCTATGTCACACAAAACCGTATCTCGTGTCATCAATTTATTCCAACTGTGAAAGATGAAGAAGCCAGGGGCTCCGATTTAAATTGAGCGTCATTGTAACACGCAAAATGGTGTAAATCCTACAAAATTACCGCGATAAAACCAATAAAACACCTATAATATAGTAATCATACGTAATTAATGCTTAAAAATTGATTCAAAACAGCTAAAAGATGATCTTTTACTTGCAGTTTCTTAAAAATGATGTAATTTTACTACATAAAATATTTACCGGAGTTTATTATGACTATTAAAGTAGGCATCAATGGTTTTGGCCGCATAGGTCGTTTTGTCTTCAGAGCAGCAGCATTACGTAACGATATTGAAGTCGTTGGTATCAATGATTTAATCGATGTCGATTATATGGCATATATGTTGAAATATGATTCAACCCATGGCCGCTTTAATGGCACAGTAGACGTGGTTGACGGTAATTTGGTAGTTAACGGTAAAACCGTCAGAGTCACCGCAGAGCGTGATCCGGCGGCATTAAAATGGAACGAGATCAATGCCGAAGTCGTGGTAGAATCGACCGGACTTTTCCTCACCGATGAAGCTGCCCGCAAACACATCGAAGCCGGCGCCAAGAAAGTGGTCATGTCTGCCCCGTCCAAAGATGATACCCCCATGTTTGTTTGTGGTGTTAACCTTGACAGCTACCAGGGTGAAGATATAGTTTCCAATGCTTCCTGTACTACCAACTGTTTGGCGCCAATCGCCAAAGTATTAAATGATAACTGGGGCATCGCCGATGGCCTGATGACCACAGTCCACGCTACCACAGCCACACAAAAAACCGTCGATAGCCCTTCAGCCAAAGACTGGCGCGGTGGCCGCGGTGCTGGCCAGAATATTATTCCTTCTTCCACCGGCGCGGCTAAAGCCGTGGGTAAAGTTATTCCTGAGCTTAACGGTAAACTTACCGGTATGGCGTTCAGGGTCCCTACCCCGAATGTTTCCGTGGTCGATTTAACCGTCAACCTGAAAAAACCGGCCAGCTACCAGGAGATCTGCGATGCCATGGAAAAAGCTTCCCTGGGCGAGCTCAAAGGTATTTTAGGCTACACCGAAGATCAGGTAGTCTCCAATGACTTTGTCGGCGAGACCTGCACCTCTTATTTTGATGCTAAGGCCGGTATCGCTTTAACCGACAGCTTTGTGAAGCTGGTTTCCTGGTATGATAATGAAATCGGTTATTCCAACAAGGTACTGGATCTGGTGTCTTATATTGCCAGTTACGAGCAAGCGGTACTAAAGTCGGCTTAAGCCATTAGTTAATGCTGATGGCCCGGTAAATCGGCGATAACAGATTGCCGCGCTTCCATCTTAGCATGTAAGCAACTTCACTTTATACCTGAACACAAAAAACCAGCAAGCTAAGCTTGCTGGTTTTTTTATTATCCGAAAGAGCCGATCTAGGCTAAAACATATCTACGGTTTGTTCCCTGATCACAGCACCCTAGTGCCAATCTGTCGGTTAAAGGTAGCTTTCAATGAAATTGAGTACATTGATGCGATCCAGACGGAACACCCCGCCAGTCCCGGCACAATTGCCATTTTTACCAAAAGAAGTCACACCTGCGATAACACTGCTCTGCCCGAGAAAGTTAGGCCCTCCTGAATCACCAAAACACACCCCGCCGGTACTACGGTTATTAGACAGCAACATAGAAAAGTCATTTTTAGCGCCCAAGGCATTTATCTGGACAAGGCGTGGGGTTGCAAACATTCGTACCCGCTTAGCCTCCATAAACACAGGGTTTATTTGCTGTAAGCCATAACCGACAGCAGTAAATGAAGTCTCTTGCTTGCCACGGCGGCGGGTAAGTTCATCAAATTGATCCGCCTCAGGCAAGCTGGGGTAGGAATCAAGCACGACCCCGGGTTCTTGCAGGATCACCACGCCAACATCATAACGGGCAAAGACCGCATGGCTAAAGCTTGGATGTGATGCCCAACTGACCGCTTCAACACTGTTAGGCCCTTTATTGGGGTAATAGTTATTACCTTCATCAACGTTAGACTCGGTAAATACCCGCATCCCGGAAAAATCTCCCGGCTCCCCGGTACAGTGGCCGGCGGTAAGCACAACTGTTGGCGACAATAAAGTCGCACTGCAGCGGCCAACCGGAACACCGCCAGCTTCCATCAACAGCATTACCACCGCCGGATGGTTATCGCCATCGAGCTCGCCGTCAGTAATCGCCAGGGCGGGAAAACTTAACGGCAATAAGCTCATCATAGAGCAGGCCAGGGCTAAAGTGTTTTTTTTCATCACGTCGATTATCTTCATAATTCTCTCCAGTATTTCATTACAGCAGGCCTTATGGCCTGAAATATGGTCAAACATTAAAAACCTGTTGAGATTTTTAACGGAACTAATAATCAATTGTTCGGATCAGGTGTATTAACCTTATGAGACATGTCATATTCTGCGGGTTAAAGCTTCCTTAAATATCTTAAAACAAGATTTGCACTTGTTTTAGCAGGGATCAGGTGAAACCTTCCAGGCTTCCCCTTGCTCTGGTGTTAATACGCTATTGTCATACTGCTTGTTTCCCTCCCTTGACGATATTAACATTAATAAGCTTTGCTTTGAGGCAGATAATAAAAGGCAAGCCCGTAGGGTCCTCCTGCTTCTATCTAAATACCAGCTATCTAAACCAAAGCAATAATCATGGTTTACAAAATTCTCAAGAAACCACTTTCCAGTATAGTGAAGATGAAGCTAAACATTGACGACCGAAAAGGAAATATTCTCCCAGACCTTTCAGAAACATGGAGCAGCCCTTGTAATAACTAGGCTGTCGCAACAGGCCTGACCAGAAAAATTAGTTTCACACCATAGGTGCCAAGGCGTGAACCTAAATCACAAACCCGAAAGCTGCGGGTATAAAAAAACCAGGTTAAACCTGGTTTTTTAACAACATCAACTGCTGTAATTATTTTACATGATTAAGCGCCTGGGTGGCGAGATCCGTTATTGCAGCCCAGTTCTTTTGCTTAACGATATCATCCGTCACCAGCCAGGAGCCGCCGCAACAGGCAACATTCGGCAAGGCCAGATAATCGCGGACATTGCTCGGATTAATGCCGCCAGTGGGACAAAAACGGATATCCGGGAAAGGACCGCCGATAGACTGTATTGCCTTAACCCCGCCCGAAGCTTCTGCCGGGAAGAATTTCAGGTGGTCATAACCTAAATCAATCGCATCCATCATTTCAGAAATCGAAGAGATACCGGGAATTAATGCGATATCGCCTTCATTACCTGCTTTTAATAAATCTTTGGTCAAGCCGGGACTGATGGCAAACTTGGCGCCGGCATCGGCGCAGCGCTGCAGCATTTCACGGTTAGTCACCGTGCCCGCACCAACAACAGCTTCCGGCAATTCTTTGGCAATCGTTCTGATCACCTCAAGTGCCGACGGCGTACGCAAAGTCACTTCAAGCACCTTAATACCTGAGGCCAGCAGGGCCTTAGCGATCGGCAAGGCATCTTCCACATTTTTAATCACAAGCACAGGCACTATAGGGCCCATGGCAAAAAGCTCTTTTGGCGATATTTGCCAGTTTTTTGATACCGTCATAATTCCTCTGTATTGTGTTGGCGAAGATAAGCTGAAGCGCCGATAATGCCCGGCTGTGATTCGGTGATCACAAAGGTCGGGATGGTTTTGTTAAATTCGACAAAACGTCCTTTGGCTTCAAAGCGACTTCTAAATTCACTACTTTTAAAATATTCAATAAAACGCGGCACTATGCCGCCGGCGATATAAACTCCGCCAAAGGCGGCCATAGTCAGCGCCAGGTTACCGGCAAAGCTACCTAAAATTTTGCAAAACTGTGCCAGGGCCTGCTGGCACACATCACAGCTTTCATTGAGCGCCCTTTCGCTGATATCCTTGGCACTATAAGGCTGGGGAGCTTCCCCTTTATCAAACATCAGCGCCTGGTAAATCTGCTCTAAACCTAAACCGGATAACACCTGCTCATAAGACACCCTTGGGTATTTAGACAACAGATAAGCTAAAATACGCGTTTCATCTTCATCTACCGGGGCAAAATCCACATGGCCGCCCTCGCCGCCCAGGCTGAGCCACTGGCCATTGGCTGGCACCACATGGGCAACCCCCAAGCCGGTACCCGGGCCACAAATGGCGATGGGTTTATCCGCTGCCGCACTGCCCTGGCCGATTTGCACTTTTTGCTCATCGCTTAAAAACGGCACCGCATGGGCAATGGCGGTATAATCATTGATCAATAATAACTTGTTGAGATTTAAGGTTGCTTTAAGCGCAGATTTTGAAAATTGCCAAGGCAAATTGGTCATGGAAATCAGATCATTTTCCACCGGACAGGCAATCGCCAGGCAGGCATTAATTGATTTGCCGGTTATCGCCTTTTCACTGAAATAATGCTTAAGCACATCCGCCAAACTGGCAAAATCATTACACTGGAAAACTTCCAACTCACTGATCTTACCCTGCTCATCACTGATCCCCAGGCGAATATTGGTGCCGCCGATATCGGCGACCACATTAACCATAGATTCACTCATTAAGCGACACCACCTTCATCAAACAAGGAGCAGGCGCCGGTATCGGCCGAGCTTAGGTTACGGCGCATAAAGCCGAAGATCTCACGCCCCATGCCCTGGTGATGGCCATTGACCTGGAACTGGGCATTTTCTCTTTGCGCCAATTCTTGCTCGCTCACTTTTAAGGTCAGCTCACCGGTTTTACCGTCAAGACGCAGGATATCGCCGTCGCGGATTTTCGCGATCAGACCACCATCTAAGGCTTCCGGACATAAATGAATCGCCGCCGGTACCTTACCCGAAGCCCCCGACATACGGCCATCGGTAACCAAGGCCACTTTAAAGCCTTTGTCCTGCAACACGCCAAGCGGCGGGGTTAACTTATGCAGCTCAGGCATACCGCGGGCTTTAGGCCCCTGGAAGCGCACCACGGCAATAAAATCTTTGTCCAGTTCACCGGCTTTAAAGGCGGCGTCAAGATCATGCTGATCTTCAAACACCACTGCCGGGGCTTCAATAACCAAACTGCCTTCACGCATGGAAGAGGTTTTTAAGACACTGACCCCTAAATTACCTTCCAAGACTTTTAAGCCGCCATCAACTTTAAAAGGTTTGGCGACAGTGGCAATCACCTGGTCATCGCCGGAGACCTCCGGTCCGTCAACCCATTTCAACTGACCGTCTGCTAATACCGGTTGCTGGGTATAACGGCTTAAACCTTTACCACAGATGGTTTCAACGTCTTCATGTAATAAACCATTGCCGAGCAGCTCTTTAAACAACAACGCCATACCGCCGGCTTGCTGGAAGTGGTTAATATCGGCATGACCGTTAGGATAGATACGGGTGATCAGCGGCACAACTTCAGATAAATCATGGAAGTCCTGGAAGTTAATGATAATGCCTGCCGCCCTGGCAAACGCGATAATATGCATGGTCAAGTTGGTTGAGCCGCCGGTAGCGAGCAAGGCCACAATAGCATTGACAATAGAGCGTTCATCTATCATCTTGCCCACAGGCATATAATGACCGTTTTGTTGGGTTAAGCGGGTAACCTGACGGGCAGCCGCTTTGGTTAATTCTTCCCTAAGTTCGGTATTGGGGGCAACAAAAGAAGCTCCCGGCAGATGTAAGCCCATCACTTCAACCACTAACTGGTTGGAGTTAGCCGTACCGAAGAAGGTACAGGTACCGGCACTGTGATAAGAGGCAGACTCGGCTTCTAATAGCTTATCTTCACCGATCTCGCCTTTGGCAAATTGCTGGCGAACACGGGCTTTTTCTTTATTGGGAATACCTGAAAGCATAGGACCAGCAGGTACAAATACCGTTGGTAAATGGCCGAAAGTCATGCTGGCAATGAGCAGGCCGGGGACGATTTTATCGCAAATCCCCAGCATCAAAGCGCCGTCAAACATATTATGGGATAAGCCAACTGCCGTAGACATGGCAATCACATCCCGGCTCATCAGGCTAAGATCCATACCGGGCTGGCCTTGAGTAACACCATCACACATGGCAGGCACACCGCCGGCAAACTGGGCAACACCGCCGGTTTCTTTTATCGCCGCTTTAATGATTTGCGGATAAGTTTCATAAGGCTGGTGGGCGGACAACATATCGTTATAGGCGGAAACAATGGCAATATCGCTATGGTTAATACCGCGCAAGACTTGCTTATCTTCTTTACCGCAAGCTGCAAAGCCATGGGCCAGGTTACCGCAGGACAGGCTTGCCCTGTGTACCGTTTCTGATTTGGCCTGTTCTATTTTTTCCAGGTAGGCACTACGCGAGTCTTTACTTCGCGCTTTGATGCGCTCGGTTATCGCTATAATATCTTTATTCATCATACTACTCCGCCCAAAATACTTGCGTATTCACTTGTGGGTGCTGCAAAAATGCCCGGATCGGCATTTCCAAAATATTCTGCTCGCCAAGTGCTTTGTTTAACACGGTTTTCTTACCTGCCCCGGCAATGTGCAGGAAAATGGCTTCACTTTCGATCAAACTACTGAAGGTAAAACTGATACGCTGATGGGGGGCGGTTTTCGGCTGAACTTTAAGCAAGGCATTCGGGTTATCCTGTGCCAGGCCAAGCTCAATTTCATCGCTGCACGGGAACAGGGAGGCAGTATGCCCGTCTTCACCCATGCCTAAAATCAATACATCCAAAGGCAATAAGGATGATTTCGCCGCCAGGTTGAGATCCGTTAAGGTCTCATCCGTTAATGCTTCCCCTTGTTTAAGGTGGAAAAATTTTGCTTCACTGGCGTTATTTTGCAACAAATGTTCATGCACCAATTTGGTATTGCTGGCATCATCGTCAATATTGACCCAGCGCTCATCGGCCAGGGTTATGGTGACTTTTTTCCACGGCAGATCTTTTTGCGACAAGGCCTTAAAAAAACCTTTCGGGGTAGAGCCGCCGGAGACTGCCAAACTGGCTTTGCCCTTGGCTTCGATGGCCTGGCTTAAAAGCGCTGCCACCTTATCGGCCAAGGCATTATCCAGCGCTGCTTTTTCATTAAATTCATTGATTTGATACATTATTCAACCCACTGCCTGTCGTCACGTGCAATTAAAGAAATCGAGGAAACCGGTCCCCAGGAGCCTGCGGCATAAGGTTTAGGTTTTTCCTGGGTGCTTTCCCAGGCTTCGATAATGCCATCGGCCCAGGCCCAGGCCTGTTCAACCTCATCGCGGCGCACAAACAGCGACTGGTTGCCGTTGATAATTTCCAGCATCAAACGCTCGTAGGCATCGATTACCCGCTCATCGCGATAGGTTTGCGAGAAACTCAAATCCAGCTTGTTTTCGTGGATTTTAAGCTGTGAAGCGATTCCCGGGATCTTATTCATCATCTGCAGCTCAACCCCTTCATCCGGCTGTAGGCGGATGGTAAGTTTGTTGGCGGGCAGATCGCTGTAGCTGTCCTTGAAAATATTGTGGGGCTGCTCTTTAAAGTGCACAACAATTTCACTGTGCTTGGCAGGCATACGCTTACCGGTACGTAAGTAAAAAGGCACGCCCGACCAGCGCCAATTATCGATTTCCGCTTTGATGGCGACAAAAGTTTCGGTACTGCTTTTTTCGTTAGCACCTTCTTCTGCCAGATAGCCGGGTACAGGCACGCCGTTAAGGTAACCGTCGGTATACTGACCGCGTACGGTTTTTTCCTTGATATTTAAATGGTTGATGGGACGCAGTGCTTTGAGGACTTTAAGTTTTTCATCCCGGATACTGTCGGCGCTTAAATCCGCCGGCGGCTCCATCGCCATCAGGGATAAAATCTGTAATAAGTGGTTCTGCACCATATCGCGCATTTGTCCGGCTTCATCATAGAAGCCCCAGCGCCCTTCGATGCCGACGCTTTCTGCCACCGTGATCTGCACATGGTCGATACTGTTGCGGTCCCAGTTGGAAGTAAACAATGAGTTGGCAAAGCGTAATACCAAAAGGTTTAATACCGTTTCTTTACCCAGGTAATGGTCAATGCGGTAAATCTGGTTTTCTTTAAAGAAGCGAGATACCTGGTCGTTGATCACCTTGGATGATTCCAAGCTGTCGCCGATAGGTTTTTCCATCACCACGCGATCTGCTGCGCTAATCAGTTTTGCCTGATTTAATCCGTCACAGATGGCGCCGTAAATCGCCGGCGGGGTCGAGAAATAATAAATACGGGTTTTATGCCCTTGCTTGAGTGCCTGGGCGAGATTTTTAAAAGCAGCACTGTCGCTGAAATCAAGTTGCTGGTACACCAGGCGGCTGAGAAAACGATCCAAGACCTCGCTGTCGAGGCCTTCACTGACAAATTCATTTAGATTGGTTTCAACAAAATCGCTAAATCCTTTTATATCCATGTCAGTGCGGGCTACCCCGAGGATGCGGCTTTTAGGATGCAATAAACCGGCAAGGTCTAACTGATATAACGCCGGTAGTAACTTACGACGAGAAAGGTCCCCGAGCGCACCAAACAAAACAATTTCACTGGCAGACTGACTATCTAAATTTTTCATATGGTATTTTTCTCTAGTTTACTCATTGTAACTAAACTACATTTAGCCTTAATTTAGCGTCTGATCCTTCATCAGTAAAGAACTTTTTGTAATTTTACTACATCTTTTGCGGTAATGGCTTTTATTACCCTTTTGCCGAAAATACTAGCGGTGAATTATTAAACATTTGCTAATTTTCTCTGTTTTGATTTATATTATGTGTCAAAATGAAAGAAAATTTCATTTATTCTGTCGTTTTAGCAGAAAATAAATTACAGTAAAAAGATCTGGGATCATGCATTTATGAATATATTAGAAAAGATCGCCAACGAACTGGACACATTTAGTAAGTCTGAGCGTAAAGTGGCAGAAGTCATATTGGCCTCCCCTAGTACTGTTATCCATGCAAGTATAGCGGCATTAGCCAAACAGGCGAATATCAGCGAGCCTACGGTAAACCGTTTTTGCCGGCGTTTGGATACTAAAGGATATCCTGATTTTAAATTACACCTGGCGCAAAGTTTAGCCAACGGTACACCCTATGTTAACCGGCATGTCGATGAGAATGATACCGCCGAAGAATACACCGCGAAAATATTTGAATCGACCATGGCCAGTCTTGAACTGGGCCGTAAAAGTTTAGATACAGCCGCCATTAACCGCTCGGTAGATTTACTGACCCAGGCCAATAAAATTTCCTTTTTTGGCTTAGGCGCTTCCGCCGTGGTGGCCCATGACGCACAAAACAAATTTTTCCGTTTTAATGTGCCCGTGGTCTATTTCGATGACATATTAATGCAACGCATGAGTGCTATTAATAGCCAGCAAGGAGATGTCGTGATCGTCATTTCCCATACCGGCCGTACCAAATCCCTGGTGGAAGTGGCCAGTATTGCCAAGGAAAACGATGCCACAGTGATCGGCATTACCTCCGCCAACTCACCGCTGGCGAAGGAATGTAATATCGTGTTAACCGTGGATGTGGCCGAAGACACCGACTTGTATATGCCGATGTCTTCACGTATCGCCCAGCTGGCACTGATTGATGTACTCGCCACAGGTTTTACCCTGCGCCGCGGCACGAAATTCAGGGATAACCTGAAAAAAGTCAAAGACAGTTTACGAAGCTCCAGGTTCGAGCGCAAAGATTAAGGGCTTATCGCACGCCCCAAGCGGGAAAAGCGATCCCCTGGAATAAAAACAATAACAGACAGCCCTTTAGCAGAGCTGTCTGAATAAAGAAATTTAATAACCTCAATACTTTTTAAAAGTAAGGATTAAAATGCTTAGAAGAACAAAAATCGTTGCTACTTTAGGGCCGGCAACTGATGACAGAGAGACGTTAAAACAGGTACTAGCAGCCGGTGTTAACGTGGTAAGACTTAATTTTTCTCACGGTGAGCCGCAAGATCATATCGACCGTGCCAATACAGTGCGCGAACTGGCCAGGGAATTAGGCGTCTATGTTGGGATTCTGGGTGATTTACAAGGACCAAAGATCCGGGTGTCTACTTTTAAAGACGGTCCTATCCAGCTGGCTATCGGCGACAAGTTTGAACTTGATGCCACCCTGGGTAAAGGTGAAGGTAACCAGGAAAAGGTTGGTATCGACTACAAGGCATTGCCTCAGGATGTCAGTGAAGGCGATATTCTGCTGCTTGATGACGGCCGGGTACAACTTAAAGTGCTTTCTACCACTGATACCTCGGTTTTTACCGAAGTTACCGTAGGCGGCCCGCTGTCGAACAACAAAGGGATTAACCGTCAGGGCGGCGGTCTGTCTGCCGCGGCATTAACCGATAAAGATAAAGAAGACATTAAACTTGCAGCTAAATTAAATGCCGACTTCCTTGCGGTTTCTTTCCCGCGCGATGCCGCCGATATGCGCGAAGCTCGCCTGCTAGCCCAGGAAGCCGGCTGTGATGCCCGCCTGGTTTCTAAAATCGAACGTGCAGAAGCGGTCAACGATGACAAGGTATTGGATGAAATTATCCTGGCCTCAGATGTGGTAATGGTGGCCCGTGGCGATCTTGGTGTTGAAATCGGCGATGCCGAGCTGGTAGGCAAGCAAAAGCATATTATTGCCCGCAGCCGCCAGTTAAACCGTATCGTGATCACCGCCACGCAAATGATGGAAACCATGATCTCACAGCCTATGCCTACCCGTGCGGAAGTCATGGACGTTGCCAATGCCGTACTCGACGGCACAGATGCTGTGATGCTCTCTGCTGAAACCGCCGCCGGTAAATACCCGGTGGAAACCGTTAAAGCTATGGTCAATGTTTGTTTGGGCGCCGAAAAACAACGCTCGGTTCATACTTCAGGCCACCGTATTGAATTAATGTTCAGTGAAATTTCCGAAACCATCGCCCTGTCGGCCATGTATGCGGCAAACCACTTAGACGGCGTTAAGGCGATCATTGCCCTGACCGAGTCGGGACATACCACGAAAATCATGTCGCGTATCACTTCGGGATTACCGATTTATTCCTTATCACGTCATGATAAAACCCTGAATAAAACCGCCATTTACCGCGGTGTTTATCCGGTAGCCTTTGATTCCACCCAAAGCGACAACGACAGCCTTTCCCAGGATGTGCTTAAGCAAGTGATCAAACAGGCCAAGTTAAGCGTCAATGACAAGGTGATTTTCACTCACGGTGATGCCATGGAAACCGTAGGTGCTTCCAATACCTTAAAAGTACTTAAAGTGACTAAGGCACATTTAAGCTAAGCATTATTAAGCAAATTCATGCCCCTGCTTTTCAGCGCAAAAGCAGGGGCATTTTCATTTATCAGCCCCCCTTTCACCTTTTGACATATGTCATAAAAACGCCACATAAGCCGTCGTAAAATATGCCGTCAAGCGCCTTGCTTGCTATACTTGTTGCAGCAAATCTCTATCAGTGCAGAGGTGCAATAATGGCTATTTCCAACACCTTAAATGACTATCTGTCCAGCCATGAAATCCACTACGAATTAGTACAACATCGCCATACCCAGTCTTCCCTTGACTCTTCCTGCTCCGCCCATTTGCCCGGCTCCCAGGTGGCAAAAGCGGTCATTTTACAAAGCCGGGACGATAAATTTCTGATGGCTACCCTGGCCGCCGATCACCGCCTGGACATCACCCGGGTCAACGAATTGATGGATAAGGAGTATCATGTCGTCAGTGAAGCCAGGCTACGGGATCTGTTTCCCGACTGCGCCCAGGGCGCCATTCCGGGGCTAGGCCAGGCCTTTGCCATTGACAACCTTATTGATGATGGCCTGCTAAAAAGTGAACGGGTATATCTCGAAGCCGGAGATCATCATTCTTTAGTAAAACTGGAGCAGCAGCAATATCTGCAAATGGTTGAACATATGCCCCATGGCAATATTTGCGGTGAAGCGCTTGGTATGCCCAGACAAACAGAAATCCTTCACCAAGAAAAATAAAAAGTTACCGCAGTAAAATATGGCGGCGATTTCACATCTTATATGAACTGTTAAGATCTAAGCTGGTCGCGTACTGGCAACAAAAGTTTGCTGTACACCACCTTAGCCAATAGCGGCCGGGAACCCGGTCGGCGATATTATAACAATAATAACAACACGTTATTTACTGATGCTTGATTTAGAATATAACAACATTTGATAAACTGACTAAGGTAAAGCAATAACAGTGATTCGCGCAGGGAGTTTATATGAATAATCAACTCAAAAGGGTGGCTTTGCTGACCAGCGGCGGCGATGCCCCGGGTATGAATGCCGCCATCAGGGCGGTGGTGCTGGCCGCCCATCATTCGCATATTGAGGTCTTGGGTTTTCTCCATGGTTATAACGGCCTGCTGGACAATGACCCCACCCTGCTGGACTTATCCTGTGTCAATGACATTATCCGCCTGGGGGGCACTATTTTAAAAAGCGCCCGCTGCCCGCAATTTCAAACAAAAACCGGGCTCAAACAAGCGGCCAACACTTTAGTAAAACAACATTGCGATGCCTTGATCGTGATCGGCGGCGACGGCTCTTTTACCGGCATGCTGGCATTAAAGCAATATTGGCCTGGCCAAATGATCGGCATTCCGGGCACCATAGATAATGACATTGACGGCAGTGACGCCACCATAGGTTTTTCCACCGCGGTCAATACCGCCATTAACGCCATAGATAAAATCCGCGATACTGCCAATGCTTTCGAACGCATTTTTATTGTCGAGTTGATGGGACGGCACAGCGGCCATATCACCTTTAATGTCGGGGTCGCCTGCGCCGCCGAGCAGGTATTATCGTTTGAAAACTTTTCTGCCGACAACCAGGAGCAAAAACTCGAGCAGTTGGCGCAAGAAATTAATTCCCTGCAGCAAACCCGCCATAACAGCTATATTATGGTGATTGCAGAAAATGTCTGGCCCGGCGGCGCTACCGCCCTTGCCCGCGAGCTCAAAGAAAGGTTTGCTATCGACAGCACCGCCTGTGTACTCGGGCATATTCAGCGCGGCGGCTCACCCGATGCCAAGGACAGAGTAATTGCTACCAAAATGGGGGTAGCGGCCGTCCAGGCGCTGATAAATAATGAAAGCGATGTGATGATCGCCGAGCAAAACAGCCGCATTTGCTCTGTGCCCCTGGAGCAGGCGATCCAACACCAGAAAAAGGTCAACCCCAACCTGGTGGCCGCCCATGAAAATATTCTGGCACTCACCGCGCAAAACCAGTGTTGAGCCTTGCGCCAAATAAACTTATCAGCACGGCGCACTCAGGCTTTCACAGCAATCGCCTGTACCACAGCGGCAAGCCCGGTATGGTATCGCCCTTCAACAACACTGCGCTGTAATTCTTTTAAATGCAGAAAGCTCAGCTCAGGCAATTCGCGGCGAATCGCCTGAGCTGTTATCATGGTCTCTGCTGAATTCCCGCCCCCGGTACCATAACCTAGCTGCTCGGGGGTGTAGTTCTCCAACAGGAAAACCCCGTGAGGCTTTAAGCCCGCCATCACTTTGCTATGCATCTTTTGCCTGAGTAAAGCAGGCAAGGGGCAATAAATTGAAACGATGCCGTCCCATTGGCACAGCCCGGGATCATAGTCCGTTAAATCAGCATGAATGCACTCTATGCTGACCCCGTGCGCCTGCGCTAGTTTTTGCGCCTTGTCCAAGCCAACCTGTGACGAGTCCACCGCCGTCACGCTGTAACCGAGCTTAGCCAGAAAAACAGCATTGCGCCCCTCCCCTTCAGCCAGGCTCAACACTTTACCTTTTGGCATAACAGCAACATTTTCCTGTAAGAATTCATTGGCCTCGGTGCCGTATGCATATTCTTTTGTCGCATATCTTTGATCCCACATAAGTTTTCCTCTTTGCTTTATCTTGTACCCAATTAACTTTAAAACTATGATACAAGTTCAAGTTAACTTGAAGTCAAGCGCATATTTAAGGGGAAGAGCTGTGGATATTGCCAAAGTCGCCAAAGCCAGCGGATTACCAGCCTCAACGTTGAGATATTATGAAGAAATAGGATTGATTCAATCAACCGGCAGGAACGGTTTACGCAGACTTTTCCATCCAAGTGTCATTGACAGGTTAGCCCTTATCTCTCTGGGGCAAAATGCAGGGTTATCACTCGAAGATATTGGTGGCATGCTAACCGCCAAGGGAGCAGATATAGACAGGGAACTGTTGCTGGCAAAGGCGGATGAGCTGGACAAGAAAATTAAAGAGCTAACCACAATGCGCGACGGGCTGCGCCACGCCGCGGCCTGCAAGGCAGAAAATCATTTTCAGTGTCCGAAATTTCTCAGGCTGTTAAACCTTGCTCCGAAAAAACGCCCCATAAAAAATAAAGCATAAACACAAGCAGGCAACACAGCCAGACAGGCGACTTTGCAGGCAGTGCCTGCAAAGTCATCAGCGCTTAGATATAACCTCTGCACTTTTTATATTGGTATTCACAGTAACGTTCATTTAAACCATCATCGTATGCAATACACCGGTGAAACGCTTCACGGCAAGTCTCGGCACTGACTGTTACAGGTGCAGAAACAGCCCCTAAACCTAGTCCTAATAACGCACTGATCATTTTTTATTCATCTTCATAACTAAATCCTTAAGTTAATGATTATTATTTGTTTTTATTAATAAAGTGCAAAAATGCCGTTCAATAATACAAGTGACTGTATGAAAATCAAGCAGCAAGGGCAAGATACCGGACAAAACCTGACTTTGTTGATCTGCATCAACAAATCTAACCTCATTTATTGTTTTGCCCCTTCAGCCTAAGATAGGTTTCCGGCAAAACCTTTATGCCGGGCTGTAAAATCTATACTATCTTCCCCTGATACTATAATGACCGCCCGGACAGTCAGGTAAAGGCAGAGACAAGTAAAAGGTTAGGCTTTTGATAGCCAACAAACTTTTGAGTCTGAGTGAAGCTCTTTAATTTCGGTTAACAACAACTCAGTATCAAAAGCTGCCAAGGCTATCGACACCCATTGGGGAAAACGCTCACTGCAGCCCCACTCAATATTCGAGCCACAGATACGACAAAATTTACGTAAGACATCCTCAGAGGAATTATAAACGGATAACTTATCTTCCCCCTGCAGGTAGTTAACATCATCTCGCCTAAAACGGGCATAGGTGGCGTAAGCCGCGCCATGCTGCTTCTGGCACATAGTACAATGACAATGTGATACTTTGACCGGCTCGGCATCGATCTGAAGTTTTATCGCACCACAAAGGCAACTGGCTTTATTCATCTTTAATTCCTTGACTCATCACTTCCTTACTATACAAGCCATTGATAGTTAATGTAAATAAAGGCATAAAAGATTAAAACTTGGTTTGGAAGCTTAATTCGACCGCTCTTGGCGGGGCAATGCCTATCTGATTGGGATAAAAAATATCCCCCCAGGGGGCATAGTCTTCATCCAGTATATTACGGACATTGATAGAGATGCGTAACTTATCCAGGGTATAGGCGGCAAAGGCATTCACCACCACATAATCCTGTAAGGTGACGGTATTTTCAAAGTTAGTATGGCGTTTGCCTATGTAACGCACACCAGCGCCCAGCTCCAGCGGCAACCCGGCAATATTATTGACACTGAACCAGGCATTGGCCACCCACTTGGGTACATTCGGCGGGGTATTGCCGGTAGCATCGACGCCAAAGTCCGGATCCATGTAATCCTCATACTTCGCCCGGGTATAGGCAAAATTCCCCCCGAGCCGCCAATTTTTCGATAAACGCCCGGAAGCGGCAAACTCTATTCCTTTCGCCACCTGGCTGCCTGAGTTGCCGACACTATCATGGGTCACCAGCAATAAAATATTTTCCCGCTTGGTTTTATAAATAGCCGAGGTCATTTCAATATTCCCGTCGGCGGACACCGATTTAACACCAAGCTCAACCTGGCTGATGTCGGTAAAATCAAAGTTTTCATTGGCGTTAACCAGATAGATATTGGAACCGACGGGATCATGGCCGGTGCTGAGCTGGCCATAGACAGCAAGGTTCTCTGTCAGCTGATAACTTGATGCCAGCCGGTAAGAAATGGGTTTAAAAGTTCTTTTAAAGCTGTCTTCGGCAATAAAAATACCGTTTTCATCAAAGTTATCCCGGGTAGTATCAATAAAGTCTTTTCGTATTCCCAGGGTTAGATGCCAGTCATCGTTGAGAAACAAAGTATCTTCAACCATGATGGCAAACTCATCTATTTTGGTCGGGCTGAGCCGCTTATCAAGCGGACCAAACATACCGGCAACGGGCTGGTACGGATCAACACTGTCGCCGTCGGGAAATCCGCGGGCACGTTCAAAATCTGTACGGGCATAGTCCAGTCCGATCGTCAGCTGATGCTCAACTTGACCGAGCAAATGTTCGATATTGATGTCGAGTTGATTGCCGTAAAATTGATGATCATGGAAAACAAAAAACCGGTCCCGATCGAGCAATAAGGTTTGCGGGTTAAAAACATAGCTTTCGGCATTTTTCCATGCCCGGTCCGCGCTAAAATGAAACAGGGTATTTTTCACTTTTACCATGCTGCTTGGTTGCCAGTTAGCCGTGATTTTGCTCCATAAATGCTCAGAGTCCGAGCGTTGATCGCCAACATTATAATTGTTAAACCTTAACTGCTGATCCAGTACCGAGCCATTATCGGTGTTGATGATCCCCGAAATCGGCTCCCGGGAAAAAGATGCCGGCACCAGCGGGGTCCCCCAATAAGCAGGCAAATCATCGTCTAAATAATCAAAACTGAGCATCATGTCCAATGATGGCGACACCTGCCACAGCATGGAGGCTGTAATATTGAAAGAATAAGAGTCGGTATCATCAACCCAGCCATTAGAGCCGGCACGGTTGATATCAAAACGATAGGCCAGTTTATCGGTAACAGGTCCGGAGCGGCCAATGCCCCATTCGCTGCTGTCAAAGCGGCTATAGGCGCCAAACAACTCGGTGGCGCTTTCCTGGCCAATCACAGGTTTTTTGGTGATCATATTGATAATGCCGGAAGCCGTTGGCGCCGCAAAATGTAAAGAAGCCGGCCCTTTTAAAATCTCCACCTGCTGCAGGTTAAAGGTATTATGCGGCCGCATGGTCATAGATGCCGGGCCCAGGCGGATACCGTCGCGCAATACGATAACAGAGTCGCGGATAAAACCGCGCATGGAAAAACTCGACGGCTCTGCCGGTGACTCCCCGGAAATCACCCCAACAAGATGTTCGGCCGCTTCGGTAACTGTTTTTAATCCCCTGGCGCGCATGGTCCGGCTGTTGATCACTTCCACCGATAACGGCAATTGCATGGCGCTGAGCTCAAAGGGATTGGCGGTTTTAATCGCCTGCCCCAGGCCAAGATCGCGTACCGCAGCTCCGGCAATATCAATTTCCAGCAATGCCTTTAACGATAATTCCTGCATATATTCATCTATCGGCTCTTGGGCTGTCGCAGGGGTTAAGCCAATAAGGAACAGGACAATAGAGTAAACCCGTCGGGAGCAAAAAAACATAACGTCCCCTAAGTTATAGTGATAATAATATTCAGGTTTATTTTCTAGTATAGAGCCTATTGGCGGGGACGGGACAAATGCACGCCCGGATCACAGGGGCAGGCAGGGCTATGGGTGGTTTTTGCAAAGGATTTTTTACAGCTAAATCCCCCTTATCCGGGATAGCAACAAGGGTTATTTGCCATCCCGCTCTTGGTCCTGAGTGTAGTAGAAACTTAGCGATTGAAAGCTGCTAACAGTTAATCGCCTGTTTTACCTTCTCTTTATAGCTGCGGCTGACTTTAAGCTCTTTGCCGTTTTTCATCACCAAAAAGTATTCACCATTTAACTGGCTGCAAAACTTTTCGATATAGTTTTTGTTGACCATGCTGGAGCGGTGACTGCGGATAAAAACTTTCGGATCTAAGATCTCTTCCAGTTGCTTCATGGTTTTACGCAATATATGGGTGCCCTCGCCGGTATAAACACACATATAGTCTCCCGCCGCATCTATCCATAAGATGTCTTTGACCATTACCCGGGTGACTTCGCCGCCATCTTTAATGGCCAGCACATCGGTATATTGGGTCAAGTTTTCGCTCAGTTTATCGCCGTCATTATTGGCCAGCTGTTCCAGAATTTTTTCGCAGTCGTTGCCGGTCACATCACTGACCAGGCGTACCAGCTTAGACTTATGATCGCTGTCCTGCTGGACTTGTTTATGCTGGCGTATTTTATCAAGCGCCTGAGTTAACCTTTGCTCATCCACAGGTTTTAACAGGTAATCTATTGCATGCACTTCAAACGCTTTAATGGCATATTGATCAAAGGCGGTCACAAACACCACCATTGGCATCGGCAATCCCTGCGCGATAATTTGCTCGATCACGCCAAACCCGTCCAACCCCGGCATCTGGATATCGAGAAACATCAGATCCACCTGCCCGCCAGTAAGGGTTTCAATTGCTTCACGGCCGTTACTGCACTGGGCCTGAATATCAATATCGCTGTGGGCTTGCAAACGTACCGCTAAGCCTTTTCTGGCAAGGGGCTCGTCATCAACTATGATGGTTGATAGTGGGCTGTTCATTACTACTGTCCTAACTCATACGGGATGCGGATATTTACTTTAACACCTGAAGGCTGATTATTGGAGACCACAAGGGAAAAATTATCCCGGTAAAGCGCCTGTAACCGCTCGCGGCTGTTCACTAAGCCGACCCCGCACTCACGGAATAAGTTGCCGTCTTTAATCTCTGCCCCCGGGCCGTCATCTGCCAGTTCTATCAAGAGATCATTGCCAAAACGGCTGACCGAGACGGTAATGCTGCCTCCCTGCTCCTGCACGGCAATGGCATGTTTAATGGCGTTTTCCGCCAGCGGCTGTAAAATCATGCTCGGCACCAGCGCCTGCTGACATTCTTCATCAATATTAAAATGTACCTGCAAACGTTCTTCAAAACGCACCTTTTCAATATCCAGGTATAAGGTCAGCGCCTGAATTTCACTTTGCAGCGTCACCCGCTTCATCGGATCCTTATCCAGGGAGTAGCGTAAGAATTCGCTGAGTTTCGTTACCATGCCATTGGCCAGGTCATTCTCTTTCACCAAAATCAAGGTGGAAATGGCGTTGAGGGTATTAAAGAGAAAATGCGGATTAAGCTGGTAGCGCAGCATTTTCAGCTGGGCCTGATGGGCGACAGTATTGGCCTTAAGCACATTCTGCCGCTCTTTTTGCAGCATCTGGTAATATTTGATGCCAAAATACAAACCGCTCCAGCTAAGAATAATATAAAACGCCCAGACACTGGATTTAGTATACAAGAGCCAGAAATCAGGCCGGTAGCCGTGTTTATAGATTTCCCAGTAATTGAAATTTTTCACCACCTGCCACAGGACACCGGTGGCATAAGAGGCCAAAATCACCACGATGGCAATTTTAAGCGGCGACAGATTCCAGGCACGGCGATAAATATAACGCAGAGGCACAGTGAATAACCAGCCGGCATAGGCATTGAGAAAAATGATGATGACAAAGATATCTCGGGAGTCATGCAACAATGACCCGAGATAATGTACTAAGGCAAAACCAAACCAGCCAGCTGTATGTAATAACCAAAAAAAGCGGTTATTGTTTTCGACTAAATCTTTCCAATTCACACAAAATAACCAATAACATGTCCTAACGATATTATGCGCCGCTTAACCTGGTGGCGCACTACCATTAATCGTAACTTCTCAGCAGCTTATCTCATTATCCGGGTAAAAATCAGCAAAAAGTTGATGAAAGCTGCCATCGGCCAGGGCGAGCTCATCCAGCAGGAGAAACTGGCGGCTTGCCAGCGCCATAAATTGCTTGTCGCCGGTTTCATGCTGATACACCAGATACCACAAGGCATTGATCAAATAACAAAATGCCAGATAATGGCAAAGTTTGTCGCTGTATTGGCCATTAAACAAAAAGGTATTCAACGGGGCTTGTTTGAGCAGTGCCAGCATATCCGGCTGCGGGATCTCATTGACGGCGATCAGCATCGCCAAATCAAACTCTTTTTCTGCCAGGGCACAACATTCAAAATCGATTAACCAGGCTGTGCTTGTCTCAATTGCCTTATCTGTATCCCTTGCCTGTGTTGCCAAAAGAATATTGGAGAAGTTGATATCTCCATGGCAGGGGACCAAAGGACCGGGTGTGATCCCGGCAGTGATTTTCCCCGTCAGCTTATTCACCTGCGCCTCCTGTGCCGCCGTTAATTCGCCGGATAAGGCAGCGGTCAATTCGCTTATTACCAGCGTCATATCCAGCACAGGCAAGGCTACATCCAGTGGATGACAAGAGACCATCAAGTCCAGGGCTAAAGCCGTTTTTTCCCGAATTTTAAGAGGGCTTTGCGATAACGGCTCACCGTCAATATAGCGACAAACAAGGTAATCAGGATCCTGATAAACCACAGGCGGAGAAATACCAGCCTTACCCGCCGCCAAAGAAAACAGCACTTCATTGCCAGCCCCCGGGAGCGATTGTTCTTTATCGGCTTCGCCATCACCGCCGCCGGTAGAGTGCGTAGCAAAGCTCTTCACAAAGCTCTTCACAAAAAAAGCCTGCCCGCTGTCAATCACCTTAACGCAGGCCTGGCTATAACCGGAAGTGATCGGGGTAATGCTTTCAATGTGATGAAAACAAGGCAAGTTGCTTAATGCATCATAAGCCGGGGCAGCATCTTGTATAACAGGTAAGGCCATAGGGGATAAACTAACTTAAGGCAACTTTAGCTTCAGCGGAGAAGCTTTGTTTCCAATGATAATAACCATAAGCGGCAATAACGACATATAAGCCAAAAAGCACCGCCGTCGGGGTCAGATCTTTTTCCAGATACAGATAAATCGATACCAGATCAATCACCACCCAGTACAGCCAGTTCTCCAGTACTTTTTGTGCCACCAGGTATGTGGCAAAAACCGCAAACACCGTAGTCGCACTGTCAAAGTAGGGAAAGTGTGCCTGGGTATAATTGGCCATCACATAACCCAGACCCAGGCTGACAAGTGCCAGTACAGCAATCACCTTAAGGTGTAAAACCAGCGGCCAGCTTTGGATCCCCTCGCCTCCCTGCTCGGCAGAGCTGACATTGTTAATCGGCATATTCTTGCTCTTTTGCCAGCAAAACCAGCCATAGACCGCCATCAGCAAATAATACACCTGCAGCAGGGAGTCCATAAATAAATAAACATCATAAAAAATGGCGGTATAAATCGCGGTGCTGATAAAAGCCGCCGGCCAGCACCAGACATTACCTTTTGCCGCCAACACTACATAAAGCAAGGAGGTTAATACCGCCGCCAGCTCCAGCAAAGGCAGGGAAGTAAAATAATTTACCGTTTCCACAAATACAGCTTCAGTCATTATTACTATCAACCCTATTCTGCTTCAACTACAGAGCGATCGCCGTTAATAAATTTACAAACAAACACTGCGGCATCGACACTTTGATGCACTTGCTTAATTTCAGCCATCACATGGCTTACCGCCAGATCATAATCGCCAAAAACCTGGGTGCTCATGCCATTGGTCACCACTTTAAGGCCATCGATGCCCCGCAGGCGTTTAATAAAGGCCCAGATCTCATCTTTAAATTTAAGCTCGGCCAGGGGGTACAAGCTGATCTCAATTGATATTTTCATCATTTATCTCCTCATTACCCTATATTACTCTCACTAGATAAGGTTTATACCGGTGCTTGTCCGGTTCATCCAAGCTCCGCCAGACACGCAAATGCCACTTTCATCACGAAAGTGGCATTTTATGCGGATATGTCCAACAAGTGAATTAAATTAACTCAAGTTAAAATTCATAACTCGCGGTTATTCCTAACTGACGCGGCGCACCGTAACGGACATATTTTTTATTGGCCCAGTCAAGGTCCGGCTCGTTGCCGAAATAAAAACCGCGGGTACCGTATTTTTCATCGGTCAGGTTACGGGCCCAAAGATAAACCGCCCATTGGTCTGCTTCATAACCGATACGGGCATTGATTAAATTACTGCCGTCGGCTTTCTCATCATGGCTGTCGGAGTAATAAAAATCACTCTTGCCGGATAAGCTGACATGGCTGAACCAGCCGTTATCCGCGCGGTAGGTCAGCCCGGCGCTGTAGGTATATTCCGGGGCATGGGCCAGTTCACGGTCGGAAATATCCACTTCGCTGCCGTATTTATCCTGATAGGCATAATCATCGTAACTGGCATTTAAGTAACCGATACTGGCATCAAAACTCAGTTGCTGATTGATTGCCCAGTCCAGGTCAAACTCCACCCCGTAACTGGTTGAACTGGCAGCATTGGCGGTATAGATAATAAAACGCTGCGGCTCGTCCGGGTTTTGCTGCGAGGCATTGACCTGCTGATCTTGCCTGTCCATATAAAACACCGCAACATTGGTATTTAAGCCCAGCTCAGCAAACTGGCTTTTTAATCCCAGCTCATAGTTGATCAGGGTTTCGGTATCAAATTCTTTATAGCGGCTCAGTTCGCCCGGCAGTCCCATATTAAAACCACCGGCCTTATAACCCTTGGCAATACGGCCATAAGCGCCATGTGCATTGTTGAGCTGCTTGCTCAGGGCAATATGGCCCCCCCACATGGTTTCAGAAGGCGAGAATTCATCTCCCTGGCTGTCATCATAATCGGTACTGCGATGCTCAAGACGCAGGCCGACAGACAACTGATAATCCTGGCTTAACTCACTGTCGAGCTGACCAAAAATAGCGGTATTTTTCGCCTGGTATTCAGAGTCCAGTATTTCATCCGGCCAGCCGTTATAACTGGAATCGAGATCATTTTCTTCATCGAGTTTGCTGAAATAGATACCGCCGAGCCAGTCGGTGCTGCCGTTAAATATGCGTCCCGACTCGTTGGAGCTTAGCCTTATTTCCTGGCTGTAACTGGTGCGCTCTGCCCGCTTGTCCCAAAGGTAGTCGTAGGTACAACCGATAATATCGTCAGACTCGCCATTGCCGTTTTCATCGTAATAATCCACACAGGGTTTGCTCTGCCAGTACTCGGGGTTGGCCCAGTCGCCGTCGTAGGCGTGTTGATGCTCGGTATCGCTCATGCTGGTGATTGCCGTTAAGGCAAACTGGGTAAATCCGGTATATTGGGCTTTTACTGCCAACCCGTCCGACTGCTGGTTATCCACGCCCGGTTGATCCGTTAAAGTATCAAAACCATTGTTATCTAAGGTCCAGGCGTCAAAACCGTTATCTAAATCCGCATGCAGGTAAGTAAAGTCCAAAGTCAGCTCATCTGAGGCCAGGTAGCGCAGTTTTAACTTACCGGTAAATTCATCGATACCATTGGTATCATCACGGCCCAGGTATTTGTTGTCCCGGTAGCCGTTTTGTTTATGCTGCTCAAATACGGCCCGGTAAAATAATTTATCGGTCAGCGGGCCCGAGCTATAACCGCTATAGGTTTGCAAGTCGTCATCGCCCAAAGTGGTTTGCACACCGTGTTCAAAGGTTTCGGTCGGGGCATTTGACTGAATATAAACCAGCCCGGCAAGGGCATTGGCGCCATAACGCGTGCCCTGCGGACCACGTAAAACTTCAACCTGACCTACATCATACATATTCGCCGCCATCCCTAAACCGGACATGTCGATATCGTCAAGGATAAAACCAACAGATGAATTAGGCGCGCCGCGATATTCAGAGCGTTCCCCTACCCCGCGGATCTGAAAATATTTGGGCCTGGAGGTGCCGCCGGCAAAATTAAGGTTGGCCACCTTATTGATCACTTCTTCAAAGTGCTGGCCGCCTTCATCGATAATTTGCTGCTGATCGATCACCGCGACACTCACAGGTACCTCGGCCAGGCTCTGCTGACGGAAATCGGAGGTGACGGTAATGTGCTCAAGATCATTTTCAAATGAAAAAGCAAGGGGTTGGTACAAGGCCGCGCTTATGGCGATAACCAGTGGAGATTTAAACATAATTACTTCAATTCTTTTGGGAATTGACGCAAGGAAATTTGGGAAGTTATAACGCCGGTTTATGTGATCACCAGGCTATTTTTCAACCATTCCTACGCCAGTACTATCCGGTTCAGGTTCTAAGGGTTCGAATCTTTCGTCTCAGCACAGTTTTGATGTTTTCTTATCCGCGTAACGTATAAAAAACCATCGCAACCAGGCACCCCTTGGCTCGGCAGGCATATTAGCAATTTATTGCTAAATGTCCACCATAGAAGATGAATAATTTTATCTATAAATAACCGGAATAAAGCAACATTCTCTATTTGGAGCTAGCGGCGGTTTTAACTGCTGCATCAACAATCGAATCAATTGATATTTTAGGCGGGGGTGAAAAATCAATATGTGACGGATAAAGTGGTTTTATCCTGCATTCAAAATCTACTTTTTTATAATCATTTCCTATCAATAAGCCATCTGCTAAAGCAATATAATATGTTGATATTTTAATATTATATCGATATAGGGAAACTAAAACATGGATAAAAAACAATAATACTAATGTTACTCCAAACCTAATAACACTAGTCGATAAAATACTCTTTCCCTGATTGAAATTTAATAAAGTATCAGACATTAATTTATTTCTAACCGCAACTTTTTCTTTTTTTATACGACCTAACTTTCCTAAAGATGAATCTAAAAAACTTTTAAGAACTTCTATGTTTTTATTAATATTATCAAAATACTGTTCCATTTCTTCTTGGTGCTTCTTATCACGCTCTTGCTTCTCTTTTTTAGGAGTATTTTCATCATGAAGCTTAATAATTGAATGTTCTCTAACATCTTTCAACATTAAAGCCAATTTTTCTCGTTGAGCTTTTGTCTCCAATAATATTAAACCAACCTCAGCATCGGAGTATGTAGAACCAGAACTCCAAAATTGAATATATTTTAATTTGTCTTCAAGATCTGCGAGTCTATTAAGTGGCGACTTTTGATAATAATCTACTGATATAACTACCAAGAATTCATTTAGTTTATTTTGAAAAGATGTAATAAGCGTTATCTCTTGCTCCTGCGCTTCTAAATCTGTAGCAGAAAGAAAGTCCATAGCAGAGAGTTTACCAGCATAAATAATAATCAAAACAGAAACTAATATGAGAAAAGTAATTCCTCCCATAATTAACACAGCACGTAGCAGCGCTCTCCTAGAACGAACGAACATTTCATAAGCTAAATTTTTAGAGCAAGTATCTTCAATAATGCTATACGGGGAGCGGCCAATCTTCTCTTCAAGAGTCACTTTTTTAAATAGGCGCCTACCTGGCTCATAAACCTTTAAGGTAAAATATATTCCTGTAATCAGACATAAAAACCAAATGATCCCAAAAAAGTTTGCCACTCCAGATTTATCAAAGATATCGTCCATATACCTTCCTGCAAGGGTATTCGCAACCCCCCACGTCACTAAATAACTTACTAAAATAATACTCAGTCCTGCTATAAAAGAAACTTGGAGAGCTTTTTTATCTAGGTTTATTAACATGCAGTAAAACCTTATGAACTATGGCATAACTTAAACTTAGGCCAACATCATAAAAATATAAATACTTTCATTTTATTCAAGGTAAACATTGCTCTATATAACAGGTAACTTGGAGTGACTAATGAAACCAGAATTTAGCCCGGGAAAGAATATTGCAATAAAAACACCAGCACATGAATACGCAGATGTGATTCATTTTTATCAGGATATACTGGGTTTCAAGCAGTTACCCCACAACGCTGCCGATCCCTTTGAGTCAGTCTGCTTTGCCTTTGGCGATAAAGTGCTTTGGATAGATAAAATAACCGGCATCAGTCAGTCGGAAATCTGGCTGGAAATTATCTCAGACGATATACCCGCGGCAAAAAAACACCTTGAGCAAGCCGGTTGCAGCATCAGAAACGAGATCGAACCGCTGCCTGATGACCTCAACGCTTTCTGGCTCAGCAGCCCGTCTAATATCATTCATTTAGTAACCGATAAATAACGATATCACCATTAATGACCTCTAGCTCCCGCCTGCACGACTATTGTCCTGCCCTATGTCCTATCCCCTATGCCTGTATTTTTTTTACAATTTTTAATTCTTTATATTCAATACGTTAATAAAGAAAACTTGCTGGCTTGCAAATAAAGCAAAAAAGTTTTAGCAAAACGAGTGAGATAGTCTACCCGCTGCCAACACTAACTAAGTGTTCCAACATGAACACAATTAAAGCAGGAGAAATAGAATGCGTTGGCAAGTCAACAATAACAGCCCCAAACCCCGATACACGGTTACTCCCTACATCTTATATGTAATGAAAAGCCATTAGCAGTTCGCACCAGCTGATCAGGCAAGCGAATAAAAACAACAGCTTATAGATGTAAGGGGGTGATATTCATCAAGCCTTTGTTAAGAAGAAGTACAAGGCTTACACAGTGCCATATAAACACATAAACATAATATTTATTTCGATGCCGGAGCAAGCGCTTGAGACGCCGGATTCTGAGTATCGTCAGCTAATTTAAACTTGATTAAAGCAAGAGGAAAGAACCATGACTTTTGAAGAAATTGAAATCGTAGATGCACCATCTGATGCCGAATTTTGGGGCGGTGTCGCCGGTGGCGTAGTGGTCGGGGTAGCGGTTGGTTTACTGTTTGTTTCATAACCACAGCACCATAACTACAACTTAATTTAACCAATTAACTTATTCATTTTAGAAGGAAAGTATTATGACTTTTTCAGAAATCGAAATCATTGAAGCACCAGTATCCGATACCTCAGCGGGTGTCGCCACAGGTATTGGTATTGGCTTAGCCCTCGTTGGACTTATGTTCATCAGCTAAGCAAAGCACATTCTGGGGCCTTAGCGCAGTTTGCTCTGGTCCCTTAATTTTAGCTAGCAGCACATAAATTAAGGGGGACGGTTTGAACTTAGCATTAAAAAAATCCATTAACTTCTATCCGCTCGAACAAGGTATATACCATGTCTACGATGCCTCAACTTCCCGGCATTTCAAATTAGGCGAGCAGGAAGTTAACTGGCTTAAATTACTCGACGGCAAAAACACGGTGGAAGCCTTAAGAGGCCTTATTCCGCTGGAGTACTTCGATAAATTTATCAAGACGGTACAGCACCTGGATTTACTCGAAGGGGAAAGTAAAAAAGAGCCGTTTTCACCGCTTAAAATCAAGGTGTTTAACCTCGACCCGTCCAGGTTTATCGACAACAGCGGTAAGTTTGCCCTTTATTTCAGCCACTTTCTGAACTGGTGCAGCCTGCCGCTGCTGGTCATCAATGTACTTATGGTCGCCCTGCTGGTGCCCCAGGTACAAAACATCCGGGAAACCCTGACCTTTGACACCTTTACCGTAATTTTTTACTTTTTTGCCATTTTAGTCACTGGCATAGTGCACGAAGGCGCCCATGCCCTGGTGGCAAAATCTTTTAATGTCAAAGTGCCCCAGGTCGGCATGATGCTGTTTTTCCTGCATCCTTCCTTTTACGCTGATGTCAGCGGCATCAACCTGATGTCGGACCGTAAAAAACGCATAAAAGTGCTGATTGCCGGTGTTCAGGGCAACAATCTCTTGATGTTTCTCGGCCTGATGCTGACCTTTATTCCCATGGGGGAAACCGCGTTATCGTATCTGCTGTTTTTCACCGCCATCAACTTTGTGCTGATGTTTATTAACCTTATCCCCTTTGTCGAATACGACGGCTACTATATTTTCCAGGAATTGCTCGGCGAACCCAGGTTTGCCCGCAACGCTCTGGTAAGCCAGCTCACCCGGAAAAACAAAAAAATTGAATATACGGCTTATTTTTTCATCAGCCAGCTTTTTCAATTTATCCTCATCGTTTCCATGCTGGTGCTGATACACGACGGCGTGCTGCTTTTGTGGGATGCCCAATGGGTTGATGTGCTTTTCCTCATGCTGATAGTGGCCGCCTATCCGGCGCTGATGGCGTTTAAAATAAGGAGCGCAAAATGAGCAGCGCCAAAAGTTACCATTTTAATCCTTTTTCCTTTGTCACCCGGATCAACGATGAAATCTTGATCAATACCGTGCCCCACAACCGGGTCACCTTTTCGGCGGATTTCCAACCGGTCATCGACTTCTTTTTGCAAAAAGAAGAACTCAGTGAAGCGGAGATATTAAAATGCATAGCCCCTTCGCGCCTGGAAGAGCTAGTGTCAAAACGCATCTTGCTTGAAGGCCCGGCGCAAAAGCTCGAAGGCCGCTATTCGCGCCAGCACGGCTATTTCACTATGATTTCCAGGCAGCCGGAGGCGGTACAGGAAAAACTGCAGCAGTCCCATGCCCTGATCCTCGGCGTCGGCGCCATCGGCAGCCATATCTGCTGGAACCTGGCAGCCATAGGAGTCGGTAAAATTACCCTGCTGGATTTTGACACCATAGAAGAAAGCAACCTCAACCGTCAGCTGATGTATACCCCCAAAGATATCGACCGGGTAAAAGTGGAAGTGCTGGCGCAAAGAATACGGGAATTTAACCCGGAAATAGAAGTCGTGACCCTGAACCGGAAAATTACCTGTCAGGCCGACGTCGAAGCCCTGCTGCCCGACGTCAACCTGGTGGTAAAAGCCATCGACAGCCCGGAAGAGTCCATGGCCTGGGTCAACGCCGCTTGTGTCCAAGCCGAAGTGCCCTATGTCACCGGCGGCTTTTTAGACTATACCGCAGTGGCCGGTCCCAATTATATCCCGGGTAAGTCCAGCTGTTTTGCCTGCCAGGGGGATGCCGGCGATGTCAAGCGGATACACGGTACCGGGCCGACATTTGGCCCGCTGACCACCCTGGTCACTTCTATGCTGTCGATGATCGCCTTTAAAATATTAATCGGCAAAGCCGACGGCTACGCCAACAAGGTCTATATGTACAATGCCGATAACGGCAGCTGGGACATGGAACAGGTCACCCCGGCGGTAACATGCAAGGTATGCGGCACCGCCCCGGCAAAACCGGCGGAAGATACCGCGCCTTTGGTCAACAACCCCCTGGTGATGTTCCGCAGCCTGTTTGTTGCCGTGTTGGTGCTTACCGTGATCTTAGGGGAAATTTACCAGCAGCCCCTGGTAGGCGTCATGACCTTTTTCGGCATTTTTATCGCTATCCCGGTAGTGAAAAAAATTCACGCCGACAACCTGTTAAAAACTCGGCGCGAGTTTTTTGTCATGACCTGCATCTATATAGGTTTCAGCCTGATCGGCCTGGTTATCGGCAATATCAGCGATGACAGCTTTGCCTTGCCGACAAGTCTCAGGGGCGTGTTCGAAACCATACAGCTGGTCAGCTCCACTATTATTCAGGCAACGATCAGTATTGCCATCATCTTTTTATCCCTGTGCGGCGTGATGGAATATGCCCCCAAGGTCGTTAATTTCCTGAATGAGGATTTATAACAATTACCGTCAGGTAAAAACATATTTTATAACCCGGTCACTGCATCAGGCCGTAATTGCAGTGATAAAGACAAGTAAAGACAGAGATCAGAACATGAACATTATCAATATATACACAGGCCTGTTGTTTTCACCCCAGCAGGCATTTGCCCAAGCCCTGCGGTTAAAGGTTATCACCTTGTTTTTCCCTTTGGCTGCCGCCTTAGTGATCACCGCCCTGCTCAATACCTATTATTATGCCGCCGTGGATATGCCCTGGCTGCTTGAGCGCATGGTGGCAGACATTCCCGACGACCAGAAACAAACGGTATTAGACTCGCTGTCAAAAGGCCGTCTGCTCGGCGTCAGCCTGGTGGGGGTGGTTTTCCTGACTGTGTCCATTAATTTATTCCGGGCCTTTATCTATTGGTTTGTACTCAAAGTCAAAGGAGAGGCACAACGCTTTGTCCGCCTGTTCGCCATCGTCATGTGGTCTACCGCACCGCTGCTGCTGATATTGCCCGCCGGGATGTTAAATATTTACCTGAGTGCAGGCCAGGCCCTGCTGCCAAACGACGTTAACCCGGTATCGCTGAACCAGTTGTTCTTTAAGCTCTCGGGAGACTCGGACTGGGGCCAGCTGCTGTCGACGTTCAGTTTGATCAATATCTGGGAGATCTTTTTGATCATCATCGGCCTGAAACTGGCGACCTCGCTGTCCATCAAACAATCTTTTACCATCGCCCTTATTCCTGAGCTCGTTATCTACGGGCTTTGGGTAACGGCTTTGCTGTTATAAAGTGAGGAAATTGACTCATGAGTAAGCTATTTTGGAGCCTGGCCATGATCTTTATTCTGGCATCCCCTTTACTGCTGCGTGTCTTTAGCCAGGCCCACGAGGTTGATGTTGAAGTAGACCGGGTAACCAGCCGGGTGATCCGCGATTCGGTGCTCTCTTCCGGCAATTTAATCTATAACGAAGAAGCCCGGCTGACCCCGGAAATTATCGCCCGGGTAACTGCGGTACAGGTAGTGGAAGGAGACAAGGTAGAAAAAGGCCAGCCGCTGATTTACCTGGAAGACTTAGATCTCAAAGAGGTGATCTTTTTACAGCAGGCCCAGGTGGCAATCGATATTGAAAATGTCGACCGCCAGCAAATCAATGTCAAAAACTTGCAGGCCCGGTTTGAGCGCATCGCCCGCCTGCTTGATAAAGCCATCATCACCCGGGAAAACTATGACGACGCCTACTATCAGCTAAAAGCTGCCAAGTCAGATCTTGAGGCCAGCAAGCTCAATGTCAAACGCTCCAGGGCCGCTTTAAAACAGGCCGAGCAAAGATTGCGGCAAACTATAATTAAAGCGCCTATGTCCGGTACCGTAGTCGCGGTAAGCATCAAACCCGGGGAAACGGCGGTGCCCAGCACCACAGGTATTCCCGGCTCAAGTTTGATCACCATAGCAAACGAAGCCTCGATTGTGGTGGATCTCAACGTTGATGAAAACGATATCGGCAACCTGTCCATCAACGGCGAAGCCTATATCAGCTGCCCGACCTTACCCGAAGGCGGTTTAAAAGGCCGCATCAACGAAATTGCCATAGCACCGCGCAATGCCTCACAGGCTTTCGCCGCCAACGATGCCACCGGCCGCTCCTATTCGGTGAAAGTCGCCCTGCTGGAAAACCGCCCGGCTAAACTGCGCAGCGGCATGTCGTGCCGGGCCAAGATATATACCAACAACCCAGATCCGGCGTTAACCGTGCCAGTACAGGCCATTATGAGCGAGCGCTTAACGGATGATGACGGTGTCAGCCTGCCCAGGGGCCAGCGCAGCAAAGGCAAAAAATATGTTTTTGTTGCCAGCAACGGCCAAACAGAAAAACGCACCGTTATTACCGGGGCTGCCGATGACGAATACCAGGAAGTTAAAACCGGCTTAAAAGCAAATGAGAAAATTGTTGTCGGGCCATCGCGTATTCTCAGCTCGCTGCAAGATAAAACACCTATTGCCGAAATTAACGCCCAAGGGGAAAGCTATGCCCTGCTTAATTAATCTCTCGGGGATTACCAAGAAATACCACCTCGGCGGGCGTGATATTTTTGCCCTTAACCAGCTGGACCTGCAGATTCAAAGTAATGAATATCTCGCCATTATCGGCGCCTCCGGCTCCGGAAAGTCGACCTTGATGAATATTTTGGGCTGCCTCGACCGGCCATCTTCCGGCGCTTATGCCTTAGACGGCAAAGATATCGGCCAGATGTCGGACAATGCCCTTTCCCGGGTACGCAACCGTAAAATAGGTTTTATTTTTCAAAGTTTTAATTTAATTCCTAACCTGACGGCACTGCAAAATGTGATGCAGCCGTTAGTGTTCTGGCGTTTACCGCAAAAAGAAAAAATTGCCATGGCGCAAGCGGAACTGGCGCGGGTTGGCCTCAGTAACCGGGAAATGCACCTGCCGAGCGAATTGTCCGGCGGCCAGAGGCAACGTATTGCCATTGCCCGGGCACTGGTCACCCGCCCCTCTTTGCTGCTGGCGGATGAACCGACCGGCAACCTGGACAGCAAAACCACAGCAGATATCATGAAACTGTTCGACCGCCTGCATAGTGAAGGACAAACCGTGATCCTGGTCACACACGATCAGGATATCGCAAGCCGCTGCCGGCGCAGCATTACCCTGGTCGACGGCCAGATTGCCCGGGATGAACAACAAGACAAGCCCTGCTCCTTTCATCGGGAGCCAGAAACAGAAACGGTTCAGGCGGTATTATTATGATACACGTTTTTTATCAATGCTTTATCCAGGCGATAAACAGCATCCGCTCGCGGGTATCACGCAGCCTGATCACTTCGATAGGTATAGTGGTCAGTGTCGCCTCTGTTATCACGGTTGTCTCCATTATCCAGGGCATGTCCTACTCCATCATGAGAAACTTTGACGGTTTAGGGGCCAATGTACTGACCATACAATCGGATACCCCGTTTCAGCAAAGATTGTTGGGGGAGTTTAACCGCCTGACCATGGCCGACTATATCCGCATCAAAAGGCACTTTAACGGCGCCGGGCGCATCATCCCCTCTTTTTCCCCCTTCGGGCAATTCGGCGCATTAATTTCCAGCAACGGTCAGGAAAGCCAGACCCGGGTGGTGGCGGTGACTTCCTCCTACAAAGAAGCGACCCAGGTTTTTCCGTCCAAAGGGCGTTTTATCACCGACAGCGACAATACCTCGTCACGCAAAGTATGTATTATCGGCGACCGGGTCAGGAAAAATTTAAAACTGCCGGAGAATCCAATCGGCGAGTTTATTGAGGTCGGCGGCACCTCGCTTAAAGTGGTCGGTGTGATGGAAAAGCGCGGTGATATCTTCGGCTTAAGCCAGGACGATTATATCGTGGTGCCCTTTACCATAGGCCAGCGGCTGTTGCCGAATGAAAACATGCAGGACATCACCATACTGTTTAATGTCGATGATATCTCCAGGCTACGCACCTTGCAGGTGGAAATTGAAGACCTGCTCAGGGAAGCCCATGAACTATCACCGGATCAGGAAGATGATTTTCGGGTACAGACGCCACAGCAGTTAACCCAATCCATCACCAGCATTATGGATACTATTACTCTAGTGCTCGGCGGCGTGGTCGGTATTTCTTTAATTGTCAGCGGCATCGGCATTATGAATACCATGTTGATGTCGGTTTCCGAGCGCACCCGAGAAATAGGCATATGTAAGGCACTGGGCTTTGAGCGCCATGTGATCCTGTTGCAATATTTGATAGAAGCGGTAATTTTATCCTTCCTCGGCGGCGTGGTGGGTTTGCTCTGTGGCTGGCTGTGTGGTTTTTTGGCCATGCTGCTTATTCCCGGGCTGCCGGAGCCGATTATCCCCTTGTGGGCGGTAACCCTGGCGCTGGCATTTTCAAGTTTTATTGGCCTGATTTTTGGCGTAGTGCCCGCGGCCAAGGCCTCAGATCTCGACCCGATCACCGCGCTACGTTATGAATAAGGATACGCCCGGAGCCACGATAAAATTAAACCTCAACTCCTGCTTTTAAAGATGATGAGGCTTGCTAAGGAACATTTGCACCGCACTCGGTACAAGATAAACCTTCTTGTCTGGGCACATAGCCAGTATTAGAATGTAATACAAGAAACAGAGGTGAATGATGGCTAGAAATACCAGCGTAACATTAGATGAACACTTTGGAAAATTTGTTGAAAGTAAAGTCAGACAAGGAAGGTTTGAATCTACCAGTGAAGCAGTAAGAGCGGGTCTTCGACTACTTGAAGAATATGAAGCTAAACTTGACCTTTTGAGAAAGAAACTCTCGGTTGGTGAAGAGCAACTCGATCAAGGGGAAGGAGCAGATGGTGATGCCTTTATGCAAGAATTAATCGGGTAATGGTAAAATATTTATTATCACCTGCAACTCAAAAAAGTCTGAAAAGCATTCACGCGGATTAATTCGAAAGGACTTAAAAGTAGGATATCGCTGTGCTTTTATAGGGTCACATACAATTTATTATCGAATTAAGAATTCCAATATAGAAATTATTGATGTGCTTACACCAGTCAATGGAGCCATCAAAACATGTCATAGATTAACTTGGATTAGCCAATAGAATTGATGCCCTCAACTACATCGCAATAAAACATTCCTGCTTGTTGTAGCAAATTCAAAAACCAATATTGATAAACACTATCTCCACACCTTGAACATATCACTCACATTGAATTTTCGGAATATCCTGCCAGCGGGTGGTATATTGCGGCGATAAAAACTCACGGCGCATGGCAAACTTTTGCGCTATGCCCTGCCCGGCCAATATCGTGGTATCCCGACCAAAGCGGGCATTAATTTTGTCCATACATGACATTAACTTAACATTATCCTTAGCAACATCAAAAAGATCCTGCTGATAGCAGCTTTCATCGGAGATTTCCAGCAGGCCGACACCACAGCGATAGAACCGCACTCCGGTTTGAAAAATCTTATCCACCGCCTGCGAGCAGGCATTCATGATCTGGCAACTGTCATTGGTAGGCACGGCAAAATGGTGATAAACCGATTTCCGGTAATATCCAGCCTCATCATGAGGTGAGCTGTTGGCAAAAATCGCCAGGGATTTTGTTAAACCTTGCTGCTTTCTCAACTTAACAGCGGCAATACCGGCATGGGTTGCCAGCGCAAATTTTAGCTGCTCAAGCTCGGTAATGTGTTGACCGAAACTGCGGGTGCTGTAGATTTCTTTTTTCGGTGAGCGTACTTCATCCCAGTTTAATTTCACCACACCATTTAATTCATGCACCGTGTTTTCAACCACAATTGAAAATTGTTTCCTGATCCAACCCGGTTGTGCTTTAGCCAGTTGCAGCGCCGAATAAATACCCGACTCGTTTAAGCGCTTACCCAGCCTGGAGCCTATGCCCCAGACATCAGTCACTGTCATTTGGGCTAAAACCGCCTCACGAGTCTTGTCATTGTCAATCACGGCAACCCCATTAAAACCGGGCAGTTTTTTAGCGGCATGATTGGCACATTTTGCTAACGTGCAGGTGGTACCAAGTCCGACAGAAACCGGCAGGCGCACTTCTTTCCACACGGTTTTTCTGATTTTTTCGCCGTGGGCCAGCCAGCCCTCTTGCGGTAGATAAGCCTGGTGTTTGCCGTAATACAAAAACAGTTCATCTATGCTGTAAATATGGCTGTGGGGCGCAAAACGGCTGCAGGTATCCATCAGTTTCTGGCTGAGATCGGCATATAACTCATAATTGCTGGAGCGGATCACCGCGCCAATGCGGGCCAGCTCATCTTTCATCTGGAAATAAGGGGTAAACTTTTTCCCTATGCCCATTTTTTTGGCAATGCCGCATGCCGAACAAATACAGCCGTCGTTATTGGTCAGCACCACCACAGGGCGGCGGCGAATACTGGGGTCAAAAACCTTTTCACAGCTGGCGTACATGGAATTTACATCACACAGGGCATACATTATAAGGTTTTCTCCAGCGGGCGGTGCAGCCGGACAGAACGGATCACCACCCCTTCCACCTGGAAGTCGTCCCCCTCCTGTAATTGATAAGGCAAATAACCAGGCGAGGAAGAAAGTAACCGGGCTTTTTCCCGATCGATTTTTTTACAGACAAAAACGCCGTTGAGGTTGGCAACAATAATGTCTTGATCTTGTATCTGTACTGCCCGGGAAACAATCAGCAGATCGCCACTAAAAATACCATCACCTTCCATGGAATGCCCCTGCGCCTGTCCGATAAAAGTGGCCGAAGGGTGATCAATCAACAACTGATCTAAATTCAACGCAAGCTCGCTATACTCCGCTGCCGGAGATTCAAAGCCGGTAACACCTGCCTGCGCATAAAAAGGAATGATTTTAAGCATAACATTAACCTGTATGTTTATACAGGTTAATGTTAATTCATCTTGGAAGGATTAGCAAATAACAACGAGCTGCTTAGCACAACCGCAATAACTGCAGCCGGGTGACAGACGACACTACTTAGAAAATAAACGCTATCAAGGGTTATCGCTAAAGTAGCATTACCGGCGGCTATTCATGGATTTACGGATATAAGCGATGCCCAATACCGCAAACACTATCGCTACGCCATAAAACGGCCTTTGCTCGCTGATAACTGCTGCGGCAACAAAGGCAGCACCGCTGGCAATAAATAAGTAACCTGTTTTTAAGCTTTTCTCAATAGTCATAATGCGCTCCACTTTATCCTGCCTGATAAGCCAGGCCCAAGCAGGTTTAGTTTGAATATAGAATACATTTTAGGTACGGGTAATGGCGTAATAAAAACCTGAAGCCGTAGCGTTTCACGGATATTAGTGCGGTAAGTAGATAAAATGTCTCAGCTGAGATAAGAAAATGTTGTGGAGAAGGGATAAAAGCGAGTGTTGGCTGGCTATCTCACTTTACTGTTTGCTGTGATGTTGCTTGATTTTTGTAAAGGTTATCTATTGCAAATAGTATTCCCCAAGAATTTTCTTAAAAGTGCCGTCATTCTGCATTTCCTGAAGGGTTTTGTTGATTTCTCCAATTTCTTCGGCAAGAAAAGATTTTTTGGAGATGCCTAAGCGGAATACTTTTGTCGCTAAAGGCTTTTCGGCAAAGCGCAGTTTTTCATGTCCCGGAACCTCTTTGAATATGGCGATAGCGCTGACATAATAAAGGGGAATGATATCAACTCGCCCATGCAATAATTTCAGAATATTCATTTTGTCAGTTGTTACCTGCTCGAAAGACACCTTCTCTTTGATTATTTCACTAACATAGTTATATCCTCTTGTTATTCCTATCTTATAAGGTCGCAAATCTTCCCACCGCTGCCATTCAAATGTTGCAAATTTATCTGTCGAATATGTAAAAAGCAGCCTGTCTTTATAAACCGGTACTGTGAAAAGCATATCGGCTTCTCGTTCAGAGTTTTTGATAATCATCGGAATGACATCCGCCTGTCCGGTTTTTATCATATGCTGAGCCCGGCCCCAGGGGGCATTTTTCAATGCTATTTTGATATCAAGCCTGTCAGCCAATATCCTGACAAGTTCAACGGCCAATCCCTCTGTGACATGTTCTTTTTTTGTGTCGCGAGCTATTTCCCAGGGCGGCCAGTGCTCAACAACAATGACGGCTGTCCTGTTCTCGGCAGATACTGTTGCGGAAAGGCAGACGAGAAAAATGATACCAATGCGAATCTGTATGAGAGACAGCGTTTTCATCATTTTTATAAGCCCAGACATAATGACTTCCATAAAGCGCGCATTCATGCTCCCAGTGCAGCGAAGCTAAAACAGTAAGTGATAAAGGCTTCTTCTGGCGTACGGTAATTTAATCTATCTTGCCCGACTATTTATTATATTTGCAACTTTCTGAAGTTATTTCTTAGTTATAGTTGAAAAATCTATTTTCTTAGTGTGTCAGTCATGGACAGCCAATATACAAAAACTTATTTATACCAATGACAGTACCATGAACTGCGACAAAGATAAGGAGAAAATAATAATTTCCCTTAAATTGAGGTGTTTGTGTGAAAAGAAAGACGAGCATTAAATTTTAAACAAGATAAGTCACTAGCCAGTTTTTGGGTGACCCGCATTGTTGTTTTCACCTGCTTAACACGAAGTCTTCCACCGCGCTTGCGCCGAACCTCATCGCTCACACAGAAACTCTTTATCCGTTTCGTTCAGATAGTACTTCGTACCTTTGAACCTGATACGGATGACATGTCGCTTTCCATCCATAAGCCGTTCTGGGATCTTCCAAGTAAATCCGTGATTCGGGTAGTTTGGATCTATAAGACGAACAGCTTCCGAGGGTTGGTCTGCAGTAACGTGGTTGTCGAGTAGTTCTGACCAGATTGCGTCATAGATCTGAAGGACCACGGATTGGTCGCGCTGGTCTCGGTGCCACGCCCAACCAGAGACGACTCCTCTCTTACAGTCATTTTCAACATGAATACCTTCGTATGGAACGTACTCGGGCCAGGAAGAACGCCCAGGAATCGATTCAGTCGTTGTAGCCTTCTTCCACCCGCTTGCTATTGCTCTTAGTCGGTCTTGTTTTGCTGGATGGGTAGCAGATGCTCTGGGACTACCAAGCTTCTCCATTACCGCCTGCGCGGAGCTTAACGGCGCACCCATTTTTTGAAGAACGAAACCGGAATAGTAGTCAGCCTCAAGTTCAATATCCGGCCGACTACCAATCTTCTCAAGCGTATGTCCATTGAGGTGGTGGCCGATTTCGTGAGCCATAATACTTATGGATGCCCACTCGTCTTGTGTTCGCTGCTTGATCGCCTTAATAAACCCTCTGTTGTAGAGAACATATCTCTTCCATCCATTGATTGCCGCCATAGCATTTGGGACTGCTGCTTCTCGAACGGCGAAATTGGGCTTTAGGCCTGATGCATCTACAATCCGAGCCACCTCAGCTACCGCTTCGTTCTGAGATGCGAAGGCGATGGTTGATTTGGGAGTCTGCTCACCAAAATAGCTGCAAGCATTGTCTAGCTGAATTGTTTGTTCTGCCTGGACTTCAATAGCCGTTGAAGTACAAGCGAGAAGCAGGGCCGCGATCATATATGCTGCTTTCATAGTCTATTTCTCCTTCATCAGAAAACAGTTTAGTATACGCAAAAAACTATGTTTAATTTTTACAGATTTTAATAAAATGTAAAATGAACATTTAGCCAATTATATCAATACCTTTTCGTATGTTTTGAATAATAAACAAACAAGAGAAATACGGAATTTTTCCGTCTAATAAAGCAATTTTGCAGACAACACAAAGCTGTATAAAAAAACAGAATCTTGATAGGTAAAACCAGCAGTAGCCAAGTTTTAGGTATTCACGCTTATTGCTCTTTCAGCAAAAAAAGAATATACAAAGTTAATGTGGGAGCAAGTGCCCGCTACAGAACATAAAAGCGATATAAAGTGAAAATGCAGGGGTTTTCTTATTCCTCGTAGCCATCATCGAGAAGTTCCAGCTAGGCCTCCTGATAGCCGTTATATTCTGCCCCGTTATATTATTTACATAGCAACAATGTAAAACAACCGCGCCTGCCAACAGGCACAGTTGTTTAGACTGTTCTTACCTTAGGTAGAATGCTTCGGTGTAATGATCACTTCATCCGGATTAATGAGCAAAGTGACTTTTTGCCCGATAGAGAAACCGGCCTTTTTCAGCCATTTCCCCTTGAGAATAATACAAGGTTCAAGATTAACAGGTACATAGTTAATGCCTGTGCCACGGATTTTCACTGCCGAGTCGCAAATGGTTTCCTGTACGGTTAGCTGGCGGTAGCGGGGATATTTTACTTTTGCCGAGACAGACTCTGGCGTATGATGATATTCAGCCATGATGGATACCTCATTAGTATCTGTTTTGGTTAGCTATCTCTGGGTGTTCGTGCACTCAGGGGTAGCGCTTGTTGTTCATTTACTCTTTATGTACTCACTCTTTATTTGCCCGTTCAGAGCTGGGGGCTAAGCACCTCCTTTGGTTGAAATTCCACTATTAATATATAGTAAAAAAGGTAGGATAAATCCACAGAAAACGGGCTTTTTTGGATGAAATATTTACTATTTTTTAGATGTAAAGCAGTTAAAAACCACCAAACCTAAACAACCAGAACAAAACAAAATTAAGTAACTGATATTTAAAACTTAAAATAACAAGTAAAAATATTATTGTGATATAGGCACTTGTTCTATTAGGCAGAAGGTGGGCTTTAATATACACAAGATTCAAATATGGGATTTATCTTCGAGGCTCCTGCCCGAAAAACTCGCCATACAAGTTGAGGTTATGAAATCTTTATGATGAGGTTACTGCTGATATTTGGGATTCGGCCATCAGACAAAAACATAGCTTGGCAAATTCTTGCTTAACGTGGTAAAACCTAACCTAAAATGATGGGAGAAAGAGCTCCCCTACGATTCAAGTTTTACTCGAAATTGCCATCTAAAACGTGTGACTTGGTTACAATACTTATAAGCTTTTCAAAGTTGAAACAGATATCCAGAGCACTGTTTCAACTTTGGTTCATCATATTTTTCAGTATATTAGCTAGAGTTTTTCTCAAACAAGTCAAGCTAACATACTTACCGTTATCTGCTCAGAAAAACTAATAAGCCAGCATAGGCCCCAGCGGCTGTCCGCCAAGTAAGTGCATATGGATATGATAAACTTCCTGCCCGCCATGTTTATTACAGTTCATGATCAAACGGTAGCCGTTTTCGTCTATGCCCTCTTCCTTAGCCAGCTTCTTAGCCACAGTGATCATACGCCCTAAAGTTAATTCATCATCTTCGGTAACGTCATTCACCGTTGGGATTAATTTATTGGGCACAATCAGGATATGGCTCGGCGCCCGGGGAGAAATATCACGAAAAGCCGTCACCAGATCATCCTGAAATAATAATTCAGTGGGAATTTCCTGGCGGATGATTTTTGAGAAAATGGTTTCTTCAGCCATAATTGTTCCTTAATGTTCGTAAAATAAGTTAAAAAATAACGAGTTAATATTGCCCTAGTCTACCGTGAATAACAGATGAATACCAAGACAAGGGGCCGATAAAAATCTGTTAATAATAGCAATAATGCACGCTTATCCGGCTTTAGCTTCCTGCCTGTCGTAGCAACCGTTGCTTTTTTCAGCATTAAATAAATCATAGAGCCGGTCGTTATGGGGAAAGCTGTTCACCGCCTCCTGTAAAACCGGAATAAACGCCTGCCCCGCTGACTTTTCTGAGACATGCAGCCACCAACTTTTATTTCCCAAATGAAAGGCACCTTCAAGCAAACGGGTATCATAATCAAGCTGTATCATTGCATACTCCAACCCTTCCCTGGAGCCAACAACGGCATCTACCCGCCCAGCAATAAACATATGTAATCCCTGCACATAGTTTTCTACATTTACTTTATTCAGCCGCTTGTCCCGGTCAAATCTCGGTTCAAACTGGGCTTTGCGGATCACGGCAATCGCATTGAGCTTTTGTAAATCCCGGTATTGTTTTAGCTGGTATTTTTTATTACTCAGTACTATCACCTGAGAGCTGGCCACCGGGCCTATATATTGCACCGCCTCTTTAACACTCTGGTTTTTAAAAATCAGCGCCACATCTAACTGTCCCACGGTCAGTGAGTGCAAAATTCTCGCATAGGGGTAATCTTTATAAAAAAAATTAATATTGGCCTGATGACCGATAAGGTTTAACAGCCTTTTAGTCACTCCCTGGCATAAAATACTAGGATTTTTTAGCACAAAAGGCGGAAATGGCGGCACACTGGCGCTCAGAGTTACTAAATCTGCCTGTGCTGCTTTCAGGGGGAGACTTTTTCCAGTCACCTGCACCGGAATAAACAGCAAACACAGGACAACAAAAAAAGGGCTGAAATACCAACTTAAAGACAAAATATTCCGGCGCTGTTTATCCTTGGCAGATAAAAAAATTAACATACTTCCATTTTATATTCATGGCAATCAATGCCGTTTATAATAGCTGATAATTTTTCTCGCAATATTGCGCGCGAGCAAAGTGAGTGCATTATACCCTGATTGCCGTTCTTTATCATAATACCTTCATTTAATGACTAAAATCTCACTATGATTTAAAATTTACTTAATCATTGTATATTGCGGATCATCCCTTTGCTGTCTTTGTTTACCCAGATATGCTTTAGCTTGCTGTTAACCCTGGTATTACTCCCGGCCACTGTCGCCCGTCCTCAAGAGAAAACAACAATCCCCAAACAGCAAAACCATTCATCTCCCTTGCAGGTGAGATATTATCAGCGCACCCTGGACGCCCAGCTGTCAGACTATGAAAGTTACTGGATTGGCCTGTTAAAGCTGGCGCTTGAGAAAAGCGGCAGAGACTATCAACTCTCCCCCGTCAGCGCCAAAGGGGTGCCCCATGCCCGCCTGGTCAGCAACCTGCTAAATAAAGGGCCGGTCAATATCATTTTCATGGGTACGAGCAAGGAGATGGAAGAAAAACTGCTGCCGGTACGTATTCCACTTTTTCGCGGCCTGGTCGGTTACCGCATTATGATGACCACCACAGAAAACGCCGCTGTTTTTAGCGATATTTCCTCGGTAACAGCATTTAAAAATGCGGTGATCGGCCTGGGACTGAACTGGCCGGATGAAGTGATCATGAAAGAGGCGGGATTAAATGTAGTCACTTTGCCCTATCACAGATTATTTAATGCCCTGGCCGGCGGACGTTTTCATGGGGTTTCCCGGGGGGCGCACGAAGTTAAGGGAGAATATGAAATCCTCAAACAAACCAAAACTAACCTGGTAATAGATAACCACCTGGTACTGGCATACCGCCTGGCAACTTTTTTCTTTGTTGCTCCCGATAACCGGGCACTGGCAGATGCCATTCGCTTCGGGCTGGAACAGGCCTACCGGGACGGCAGTTTTTTAGCTTATTTTAATAACCATCCGGCGGTAGACAACGCCATAAAATTATTGAACGACCCCAAACGAACCTGGCTGTGGCTGGAAAATCATCATTTATCACCGCAAACCCGGGATATTCCTCCTGCCTACTGGTTTAGCCCCAGCGAGCAAAGCCCCTAGTGCCAACACCAGGTTTCACACTAAAACTCATATTCAATCGCCATCCTGAAGGTATGATTCTTACTGTGGGTATTTAAAGCACTGATAAAGGCCGCTTCCCATTTTAACTGTTTCTGGCCGCTGAACCTGTGGATCCCCATAAAGGCCGGCCCTGCTCCGGTAAAGTCCTGCCCGGTATAAAACTCGATTGCCGGCTGAAACGCCGGGATCCAGCGGTAACGGTACTTAAGGCGAAATTCGGTTTCAAACTCGTCTTTAAGATCCTGCCCCCATTCATAAACACCGAACAGGTTCATGGTTAAACTGGTTTTACCGAACTCTTTTTCAAATAATACCCCGGTGGAAACTTCCCAGTTATCCCGGTCATGCTGTTTTTCCACTTCATATAACATGCCCCAGTCCGCCCAGTACTGCCCCTGTTGGGTCAGCATCTGACGAATTTCAATTTCATAGGCCTGCAAGCCGAAATCATTGGTATCATCGCGCTCTCCCACCACGTAAAACTCTGCCATGATGGTTTCGGATAAAGAATGACCAAAAGCAAACCTTTGCCCTAAACTGTTTGAGTTTTTTTGCCTGTGGGACAATAGGCGCCATTCCACCTCGGTTTCATTGGGCAAGACATAAGGGTGATACACCTTATCCACCACCACACCGTCGCCATAGGCGAGATGTACCGGGGCCAACACAAGCAATACTAGCCGAATAAAACCTCTGGCCGTGAAACTCTTCATAAGAGTTCTTCCTTCTGATTAACTTTTCTTTTATTAGCTTCTGCTAACAGCAAATATGAAATCGGTAAAATCACCGCCGCCAGATAAATGCTTACCTGAATAAACGACGGCGAGGCGTCATAACCAAATAAGGCGGTGAAAAAATGTCCCATGCCCGAACTTTCGTCCAGCAAATGATTGCTGTCCCACAGGGGCGACTGACCGGGCAACATATCTATTTGCAGCAGCAATTTAGACGCCTGCAATAACTGCCCGGCGCCAAAGAACAGCGTCAGCCAGCTTGAGGTAAAGGCATATAACTGACGGTCGCTAAATTCCAGGGCAAAAAACACTAAAATACTGATGCTGAGCAAGATCCCCAACCCCAGCACTATGCCGATAAGTTGCGGTTTCAGGGTATTCGATTGCGACCAGTAGCCGGTGATATACACCAAAAAATTACTGCTGTGCAGGGTTAATACCGCCAGCAACAGCAACCCGGTTAAAGCCGACCAGAGCCGTGTATGCCGGGTATATTGGGCATAAAGCGCCAGTAAAATACCCAGGTAAATAAAAATATATCCCAGGGAGTAAAACCACTCCAAACCTGTGCCTTCCAGAGTTGACGCCACCACATCCACCTGAGACACCAAAAGGATACTGCCGGCAATTCCACCAGCAATGCCGCCATAAAGCCACTGACGCCCCAGCGCCAGCTGATTGTTAATGAGCAGCAATAACACCAGCATCAAAAAAATCGGCAGGCCGTCGCGTAAAAACAGGATCACGGTATTAATGAGCATTACTGTCCCTGTTATCATCGCCTGGCGTGTCTGTTACCACCACAGTGCCTGTTGCCGTGTTGGGGTTATATTCCCCGAAAAAGCCATAACGGCCCGGCGGCAGCGGACCAACAAAGATCACTGCTTTTTTCTTGGGAAAAATCACTTTTTCCCGATTTAAATCAAAGCTGTCGAATTCTTCCGGGGTGCTGTCATGGTTATGGATCACCAGCTTGACTTTACGGCCTGCGGGTATTTCAATTTCCGCCGGATAAAACAGGTGATCTTTTAGCTCCAGCTTATATTCCGGACGTTTACCCCAGGAAACACAGCTCCAGCACAGGGTCGTCAGCAGCAAAATCCCTTTAATATACTTATCCATCGCTATCCTCGGGCAAAAGGGCATTTGCTGTGCTACTTACCTTATTAATTGCTTGGTTGGTTGTTTGATTGGCAGCTAACCGGGCTACCTTGTTATTCTCTTGTGTAAAGCTCACGCTAACCTTTAATCCCTTAAGCTCGGGAGATTGAGAGAGTTCAATGTCGGCATTATGCAATACTGCGATATGTTTTACTATGGATAAACCTAAGCCGCAGCCAATTATTTTCGAGTTGTGCTGATCGCCGCCGACCCGGTAAAAACGGTTAAAGACTCTTTGATATTCCTCGGGTTTTATGCCGGGCCCCGAATCTTCTACCACCAGCACCAGGCGCTCCTGCACCCGCGCCGTACTGACCTGGATTGCCCCGCCGTCTGGCGTGTATTTACTGGCATTGGAGATCAGGTTTTGAATGAGGATACGCAGGGAAAATTCATTGCCGCGAATTATCTGCTCTTCGCTTTCCAGTGAAATGGTTTGCTCGCGCTGGGCAATTTCCGGATATAAATCACTGATGGTTTGCTGAATAAGAGAAGTTAAATTAACCTCAGTACTGTCCAGGCTCACCTGCTCCGGGCTGGTGCGGTTGAGCATTAAAATTTGATCCACCACATGCGCCATACGGTCAACACTTTCGGTCAGATGGCTCATGGCCTGGCTTTCGTGGCCAAGTTCGTTTCTGACATTGTGGACATTAATTTTTAATACACTTAACGGGGTTCTCAGCTCATGGGCGGCATCCGAGGCAAAATGCCGTTCCCGTTCAAATGCCCCGCTTAAGCGTTCAAACAGGTGGTTTAAGGTATAAACCACAGGTTCAAGCTCTTTGGTTTTGGTATGGGTTTGCAGCAGGCTGAGATCGTTTGGTTTTTTACTTTTTAATTCTTTGGTTAAATGGGTCAGGGGTTTGAGCGCCTGGCGTATGGTCAAGGAGATAAACAGGGCCAATAACGGCATCGCCAAAATAATAGGCAACACCGCCGATAAAATCACGTCTTCGGCTAATTCAAAACGCCTTTGTACCGGCTGGGCCAGGATCACCATACGGCCTCCGTCAGAGCCTGAGGATTTCACATAAGTACGCCAGCGCTGGCCGAGAAAATTATTTTCGGTAAAACCGCTTTTTTTCTGGCTCATGCGCCTGTCGGGAGCATTATTGCTTTTTAATACTAAATCGTTGCCTTGCCATAACTGAAAGGCAAGGTTGGTCTGGGCGCCTGCCTCCAGCAAGGTTTTGTCCTGCTGCTCGGGCGCGGCTTCGATGGCTATCAGGGTATTGGCCAGTATTTTCAGCTCGGCATCAAAAATACTCGATGCTTTTTGCATACTGGCGTTATAGCCCTCGATAGCGGCGATAAAGGTCACCAGGGTGATCACCGACAGCAGGATCAGCACCAGGTAGCGGCGAATCGACATCAGCTTTTATTCACCGTATAACCCACGCCCCGTACCGTTTGGATAAATTTCTCCGGTAATTTCTTGCGCAGGTTGTGTACATGCACCTCAACCGCATTACTGGCGACTTCTTCTCCCCAATCATATAAACGGGATTCTATTTGCTCGCGCGACTGGATACGCCCGGCATTTTCCATCAGGGCTTTGAGCACCATATACTCTTTTTTCGACAGGTTAATGTCCTGCCCGTCAATCCCCACCTTATGGGCGGCAATATCCAGCTGTACGCTGCCAAGCTGGATAACAGAGGTTTTTGCCGTGCCCAAACGGCGCTCAATCACACGCAGACGGGCCAAGAGTTCATGAATATCGAAAGGTTTGGCCAGGTAATCATCGGCGCCGAAGTCCAGGCCTTTGACCTTGTGCTCGATAGAGTCGCGAGCGGTTAAAATAATCACCGGAATATCGGCTTTATTATTCCTGAGCTTTTTCAGTACCGACAAACCATCCATGTCCGGCAGGCCTAAATCGAGGATCACCATGTCTTGATCCGGCACCGCCAGCGCATTAAGCGCCAGCTGCCCGGTATTAACATGGTTGACCACAAAGCCTTCATGACGCAAGGATTGCTGTAATCCCTGGGCCAAGGGCATATCATCTTCTACTAATAAAATACGCATGCTTATTTCTTCGAACGTTTGTTTAAGCGTTTTTCGACTTTTTCCAGTACCTGCCTGACTTCTTCCTGGCGGTATTTATCCGCCAGCGGCCGGTTAGGACGAGGTGCTGCCTGCAGGGCAAGCTGCAAATAATCTTTGGCTTGTTGATATTTGCCTTCATCATACAAATATTCGCCGTAAAAGTAATTACCATCGATGCCCTTAGGGTTGATTGCCAGGGCTTTTTTCATCAATTCCTCGGCCTTGTCGTCATCGCCGAAAGCAATCGGCCAGCCGGGTACCTTATGAAAAAGGACACCTAAACTCATCATGGCCGAGCCATTTAAGGCATTGGCATCAAGCTCAATGGCTTTTTCAAAGTCTTTTTTCGATTTTTTCGCCAGCGACAAGGCTCCCAGGCCGCCTTTTTGTCCGGCAAAGCTCGATTGTATGATGCCACTCCAGATCCAGGACTTGGCATTATCACCATATTGCTCCGTCACCGCCTGTGCCTGCTGCACCAGCTTTTTAAAGCCCTGCTCCTGGGCATCATCTTTTAGTTCATAATTGACATGGGCCCACTGCTGTTGCAGTTTAGTGATCTCTTCATCGATGGAAGCGGCATTGGCCAGCAAAGGCGTGCTTAATGCCAGGCTTAAAGTGATCAGGCTGCGTTTCATTAATCTGTTCATGTGTCTTCCTCAACTATTAACCATTTTTACAAACTTTTGAATTTTAGTGAATTTTTTTGCCAGTGCGTTATCCACCACCTCAGGCCAGAAGCCGTTAAGACGGGCGAATAATTTTTCCGGCCAACCGACAGCCAGGCGTTTTTTGCCCTGCTCCAGCTGCTTTACCAAGGCCTGGGCCACTTCCACCGGGGTATCGGTTTTACTGCCCAATGCCCGGTTCATCTGCTTTACCGCATCCGAGTTGATGCTGGTGTCAGTTGCCCTGGGGGCGAAATACAAGACCTGGTGGCGCGAGCCGGTAAGCTCCCGTTGCAGCGCCTCGGTAAAGCCCCTGAGGCCAAACTTAGTGGCGCAGTAACTGGCATAATAGGGATAACCTATGCTGCCAAGCGCCGAGCCGACATTTAGCACCACTTTCGGGCTGTCGCCCAGTTCATGCAAAAATGACCGGGTTAACGACATCGGCGCCAGCAAATTGATGTTCATTGCCTGTGCCAATCGGGCATCGGAGAGCTGGACAAACTCATTAAATTCACTGATACCGGCATTATTGACCAGCATATTGGCCTCAAACCTTTTCGCCTGGAGCATGACATCCGCCCTGCCCTGTGCGCTGCTGATATCTGCGCTGAGCCACGAATGCTCACTGCCCAAATGTTGTACCAGGCTGATTAACTTATCGCTGTTCCTGCCCACAAGTAATAAGCGTGCCCCGCGTTCGGCCAGCAGATAGGCCACTGATTGGCCTATTCCGCCGGTAGCCCCGGTGATCACCACTTTGGCATCAGAGAGTTTCATCATTTGCTCCTAAGCAGCCGCCGGCACACCGTGATTGACCTGTAAACCCCTTAAGATGTTGCCGTATAAGGTGTAGAACCTTTTCGCGGACTTGATGATCAATTGCTGCTCCTGCTCATCGGTGATCTTATTCATCAGGGTTTCAAAAAATTTCACATGCTCAATATCAATTGCCCCGTGTGAGGTTAAATAGGAGAAGGCCTTTTTCGGTAAGCCGATATTATCCCCGACGGTTTTGGCGACACTGTCGGCCATGGCGATACTGGTGCCTTCAAGCACATGTACCAGGCCAAAAAAGGTCAGCGGACTTTTGCGGTTAATGGCGTCGTAGGTATAGGCCACCATCACTTCGGTTTCAAAATTCGGTTCACTGGCCCGCGCTTCTTCCTTGTCATAACCGCAGGCGGCGATATCATTTAAAATCCATTCCTGGTGACCCAGCTCTTCTTCGATATATTCGGCTACCGCTTCGCGCAGCCACTCCTTTTCTTCGGTTAATTTCGCGCCGACGTTCATCAGCAGCGGCGTGGTGTGTTTTACGTGGTGATAGGCTTCTTTTAAAAAGGCAACATAGTCATCCAGGCAAATATCTCCCTGCATGCAACGATTAATAATAGGGGCGGATAATAAGTAGTTTTGCTCTGTTGTGGTTTCTTCTTTTAAACGCTGGAAAAAGTTCATGATAATCTTCCTATAAATACTGGTGAAATGTCGTTAATTTGTTGTTTATTCATTTGTTAGTTGGTGATCAGCCTGGGCAATACTTAAGAGGCTTTTCGGTACATACGCTCAATTTGTGTTTGTAAAAACGCCGTCATTTGCTTTCTTTTTACCCGGCCGTTGGCGGTGTTTAACTCAGGGTCCGCAAACAGGGATTCATCAAGATAAAACCAGTCTTTAACCTGGGCATAATCGGGCAAATGAATATTCATTTTTGCCAGCATGGCGCTGATTTGTTCGTCGCTGACCAGGGCCTGCCCGGCCATCGTCTGGGGTAAAATACCGGCGATGCAATAAGGCTGGCTGTCGCCAAACACCAGCGCCTGGCGGATGCCGGTACAGGCATTCAGCTCTGACTCCAGCCATTCGGGGTTGATATTTCGGCCAAAGCTTGAGATCAGGGTATTTTTCTTGCGCCCGGTAATATGTAAATAACCCTGTCTGTCGATATGACCGATATCTCCGGTGGCGTAACTTGTTTGTCCCCAGGAGCTGCGGTCTCCGGCATAACCTAAGAAGGTATTGCCGCTGACGAATATTTCGCCATCCACCTGAGTTACCTTGACATGCGCCAGAGGTTTTCCGGCAGAGCCCGACAGATGATCCCAGCCGCTATTGAGGCTGACCACAGAGGCACATTCAGATAAACCGTAACCTTCAAAGGCGGGGATGCCTGCCTGCTGCGCCTGGCTGATCAGGCTGGATGACACCCTGGCCCCGCCGACGGCAACAAATGCCAAACTTGAAGGCACCTGCCAGCCCTGCCCCGCAGACATCACCAAACCTTTGAGTATTTCCGGCGTGGTGATAAGAGTTGACGGCTGATGGCGGCTGATTTGTTTTAATAACGCCGGAAAGTCTAAGGAAGAACTGCCGCTAAAGCCCAACTCGGTTAATGAAGGCACTATCACAGTGGCTCCGCCAAGCATGGCGGCATAAATGCCGGCAACATTTTCCAGTAAGGTCGATAAAGGCAAAAGACATAAGTGGCGCTTAACCTTGTTGGTTAATATAGGCGCCACGGCATTTTTAAGTGATATTGCCACCTGCCACTGCTGCTCCAGACTCAGACAAACCCCTTTGGGCGCACCGGTAGTGCCGGAAGTAAAAGTCACTTTACTGGTATTTTCAGGTAACTGCTCCCCCTGCGCCGATGCGCCTTTATTGGTGATCTGATAGAAAGATAATGGCGTTAATACACTCGAATATAAGCTGGAGTGCTCGCTTCTTTGCACCGTAAAAGTATTTTGCCCGGCATCTTGATTACCAGCTGTAACATTACCGGAAAGTAATTTACCTGAAAGCAAAGCCGGATTGTCTGTAAGAAGCAGCTGACAACCCGCGGTATTCACGCTGTGCTGAATTTGCTGTTTTGAAAAGAAAGCCGGTAAAGGCAATAACGCTATGCCCAATTGCTGACAGGCAAAGTCTACCATTACCCACTGTAAGGAATTGTCCGCCAACAGGGCGACCGAGGTGACCTTATGCTGCGCTAAGCAAAGCGTTAGCAGCTCAACTTCTTTAATAAAGGCCTGGTAGGTTAATGAGGTTTTACCGTCAGTTAATAACGCTTGTCCGGATAAATTGTCCCAGATATCCGCTAATCTTGTTTTGATTTCCTGCTCTGTCATCTTTTTACCCCTTGGTTACTGCTTGGGGTTAAAGTTAACAAGCAAATCTTAACTCAATCTTAAGAAATGCTTTTTATCTTAAGAATATTAATAAATTCCTGTTTCAGGGGATAAAGTTCAGGATAACTAACGGTTATTCAGCCAGGATTTTCCGGGAAGAGCCCCTTGCTGTAAAACATCCAGCTGATGTTGGAGATCGGTTAAGGCATGCGTTAATGCCATCAAATGCCCCTGGGATTGCTGCTTTTCTGCTAGCGCCTGTTCCAGCGGCTTAAGGGAAGCATTAAAGCGTTGCAGGTTAAAACCTTTGCTGCTTGTTGCTGTCATATTAAATCCGTTTAATCTTGTGGTAGTTAAGGCCAACTTTGTATAAGTATGCTTCCTAGCTTATCCCTGAGATAACTCATCTGACCTGCACTGTTTCATAGTCGAAAAATTTAGCAAATTTGTCAATAAATAAACAAAACTAGCCTTGATTATTTGTTTTAAATCGATATACTGTATAAAAATACAGCACCCATTAATCAACCCGGGAATATAGCTATGCTTGAATCTAACAATATTGATATCAATCATTTAAACTCAAAACAGCTGCCCCCTGGAAATGCCTGGTTAAATATTAAAAACATTGAAAGTCAGCAACAATGCTCAAAACAATACACAGATATTTGTCAGCAGCATTACCAGCAAAAGAAATGGATTTTAGTGATTAACCCGGAGAAAAATGCTTTAGAATGTTTGTCGGATAGTACCTGGCTCGATACCTCAAAAATATTGCAGGTCAATACCAATAAAGTAAAAGTAAACCTGGAAAATATCGAAAAAGCCCTGAGTAAGGGAAACTGTGCGGCGGTGATCTTATCTAACGCCAGCCTGGCACAAGCAGAGCTGTCACACCTGGCCGATTGCGCTCGAAAAGGAAAGACCCCCTGCTTTATTTTAAAAAGCTCCCATACTTTGCATTAAAATAGACAGGCGCCAGCAACGAACACTCAAATATTCAGCAATAAAAAAGGCGCTGATTTTAGCGCCTTTATGTTTCATTTAATCATTTAAGCCTTACGGCGAGATAATAACAATAAAGCTGATGCCAAAAGTAACCAGCTTTGTGGCTCTGGTACCTCTGCGGTGCTGAACACTAAGTTATCTATGCCCCCGGAGCCGGGCATATTAACGACCATTCGTTTTACATCGGTAATATTGCTAAACGTTTGCCGGATAAACTGACCATCTCCCACTTCAGGTACAAACATACCGGCGTGAATTTCGTTGTCGTTTTCATCAAAAAACTGAATGGCATTAAAACCGTTCATATTGTTGGTGTCTTCGGTATCAAAAAAATCAAGATTTAGAATCGAAACCAAATCGGCAAAAACAAATTCGAAATAACCCGCAGCCCTGCTGCCTTCATCATCGGGGTCGTCACAAATACCATCGCTACAGCCATTGCCGTTTTCTTGTAAGATCAAGATATTACCCGGGTTACTCGCCCCGCTATAACCGGGTAAATTGAGCGCACTATAACTAAAAGCACTGCCCGGATCGTTGTAATCATTATTGTTATTATTATATTCAAGATCATTATCATGCGAAGCGTCATTTAAGGTATCAAAAGCAACCTGGCGGTTGCTGACATCATTGCCGTTGCCTACCACGCCATCAATATAATTAACGCTATTGATGGTCACTCCATATGGACTAAAGTACTCATCATCTATGATTTGGCCATCCTGAAAACTATCAAAATCCAACACTATCATGCTCGCCAAAGCATTTGTCGTGGATAATGCAAATAAACCACAAATAAGAAATAAACTCGTTCGTTTCATATTTATACCCTCTTTAATTTCAAAGGAATAAAGGCAACATTTGCTCCAATACGCTAACAAGCTGATTTATCGTTCTTTTTCATTGGTTTATAAATATACTTTCATCATACTGTAAAAATTTTCAACATTACGCCTGCCTCCAGTGGAAAAATTGCAAGCCTTATATAGCCAGATAAATAAATACCTGATAAATAACCTAAGCTTAAAAGCTCAACCTCTCATGACCTCAATAACAAAAAAAGCCGGCTAAGCCGGCTTTGTAAAAAAATGAAACTCAATAATCAAGGGGTACAGTTTAGTGTTCCACCAGCATCAACTATGCCTTCGAGTTTCCAGAGATTAATCAAAGAACCTTTATCTCCTTTGTCATCATCGTCTCCTCCATAATACCTGTGATGACCGTCTTCATCATCATCTCCCTTGCCATCGTCATCATCATGATCGTCGTCATCTCCCTTACCGCCATCTTTACCGTTTCCTTGCATCTTACCGCAGTCTTCTGGTCCATTCATATGCTTGTCTGAGCAGGATAAATGGAACTTAGACTTGCCAAGAAGGTGTCCTGTGGCAACGTCACGAAGCAGCCAGTAGACATCATTGGGCGAGCCGGAAAAACCAGAAAAGCTGATTTCATCACCCGGTGCCACAACTTGTTTACCGAGAGAAGGAGCATGGCGATTCCCTTTAAAAGCTTCAACCTCTACGCTCTTGTCACCGCTCCAAAGCATGGTCAGTTCATCTATGGGCTTAGTGCATTTGTAATGACCCGGATCTGAGCTGATATCCAGTTTGACCATACAGCCGCCGACAAAAAATACCTTGATCGTGTAGTCCTTGGGTAAGGTATATTTAAGTTTCTTGGTAAACTCAATCTCCAGCCGTCTGTACTCTCCCGGCTTGATCTGGCGGTTTTTAACGTCATTGATAAAGCTATCAAATACCGCAGGCGATGAAACATTGCCATCTTTGAAAATATCACCGTTGAGTTTTATTTTCTTGATGCCACGCTCTCCCGGGAAGGCAACTTCGATACGTTTCACCGTAAGGGGGTCGTGACCTTTATTAAAGAGCTTCCACTTAACTTTATACTCTTTTATGGTCAGTTTCTTTTCCCCTTTGGCTTTGCAATCCGGCAGTGGCTCCTTGCGGGTAACGGTTGCCGAAGCACTTGCCTCACAGGCAACCCCGGAAGGCGCCAATCCGCCGCTGACGGTTACCGTATTGGCAAAAACATTGGTGCTATCAGGCAGCACAAACTGTTCAGCACTGGTGGTAAAGACCTCATCCGGGTCAAGTACCAGGGGATCGGCTATGGTACCCAGGACATCATCCAGGGCAACGCCGGTAAAGGTTTCCGTGCTGTTGTTCGTGATCACATAACCGTAATTGACATCAGCTCCGAGTGATTGCTTGCCTCGTTTGCTGGTATTAAGTGAAACCAGCTTAACACTGCCGAATTTATCTGCCAGGTTTAATGGTTTAGAGCAGGAAGTATGCAACTGAACTTTTTGCACCCGCTTGTGATTAGCATCGAAGATTTCAATCAGGCTCCAGGAACCAAATTCATGACGCCCGGCATTTGAAGCCGAAGCCGTGACAACATCTCCTATCATCACATCAGACTGATCCAAATAGACTTTATGACCGCCATCACTCACCCGGATACGTACCGGTTCTTGAGCGGGTTTTATACCGTAACATTTGGCTTTGCCCCACTGTTTATTCGGCGTGATCTCGCAGTCTCCGCCAAGGTAGTGCAAGTCCATTGACTTGATCTTACCTTTACAATGGGGTCCGGAAGGTACTTCAAATGAACAGCTATTGGTGGGGGTTGGTGGTGGTGTTGGCGCACTACAATCAAGTGTTACACCATTGCTGCCAGCCATTCCTTCAAGCAACCAACTGCCGATACCATGACCATTTCGGTCATCGTGGTCTTTATCGTCACCATCATCGTCATCTCGGTCATCATCATCGTCATCGTCGTCATCGTCGTCATCGTCGTTTTTACGATAGTCACCTGAATAAGTGAAGGTATAGGCATAAGCACGATGCTTGCGATCATCATCGCGGTCGTCATCACAATCGTCATCATCACAACCATGATCATCGCGGTCGTCATCACAATCGTCGTCATCACAGCCGTGATCATCGCGGTCGTCATCACAGTCATCGTCATCACAGCCGTGATCATCGCGATCATCATCACAATCGTCGTCATCACAGCCGTGATCATCGCGGTCGTCGTCATCACAATCGTCATCATCGCAACCATGATGCGAACCATTTTTACCCTGCGGGCTACCGCAATCCTCGGGTCCGTTCATATTCTCATCAGAGCACGACAAGTGAAAACTTGATATGCCCAAACGATAATGGGTACCTGCCTTAAATATTTCCCATTCGACATCATTTTTGGCGCCGGCAAAACCACTGATAGTAACCTCATCACCCGGGGCGATATTATCAACTCTGGCCAGTACAGGATCCTTAAGTTTGCCGTAATGGGCAACTACATCGATATTCTTACTGCCATTCCAGATCATGGTAAGCTCGTCAATCGGCTTGGCATCTTTACAAACGAAAGGATTGGTTTTCACCGGAAGGATATCACAGCTCTTGCTTACAGAAATATCACAAGCCAGCGGCTGGTAAACCCCGGCATCTATTGTCAGATCAGTTTCACCGGATGACAAATTGGTGCAGGCACTGCGACCTGTAAACTGGTTGGCATCGCTGTCTATCTCTGTATTGCTGCCAACATTAGCCGGACTGAACACAAATCCCGAGGGCAATTCAAACTCAACCAGGTAACCGCCGGGCAGTAAGTTATCAAATAAATATAAGCCATCGGCATCAGTTAAAGCACTCATGGGCATATTTACATCATCAAGCACCGGCTCACCTAAGCAGTCAAGCAGGTTCACTTTAACATCTGCTTTCCCCTGCTCATTACTCGCCTGTAAGCCGTCTTTGTCCAGATCAAGCCAGACATAATCTCCCAGCGCTGCTAAGCGGTAAAGCCCTGCATCCCAGGTCAGATCCGTCTCCCCCGCCTCCAGAGAAATAGTGGTCGTTTGTCCGGTTGCCGGATCAGCATCACTGTCACTGCTATCAGAGCCAAAATCCTGCGGGCTGATAACAAATCCTGCCGGGGCAACAAATTCTACGCAGTAATCGCCGGGAATAAGTTGACTGAAACTATAAAGCCCGTCGCCATCAGTCGCGGTATTATCCAGAATAAACTCATCACCGGTATTACACTCAAGATCAGAGCCGGGATCGAGCAAGTTTACCGTAACCCCTTCTATGCCCGGCTCATCGTTATCCTGAACACCATTGGCATTTAAGTCTTCCCAGACAAAGTCTCCCAGCGCAGCTAACCGGTAAAGCCCCATATCCCAGGTCAGATCATTTTCACCCGAGTCCAGGGTAATAGTTTCCGTTTGCCCGGTTACCGGATCGGCATCGCTATCTATGGCATCATCACCACCGGCATCTTGCGGGCTGACGATATAACCATCGGGGATAATGAATTCGACACAGTAGTCTGCGGGATCGAGTTCGCTAAAGCCATAAAGACCATCGGCATCAGTTGTCGTCATATCGAGCATAAGCTCATCTGAGGTATTACATACCCCGTCATCGCCGGGAGCGAGCAGATTAACCGTCACGCCTTCTATGCCCGGCTCTCCCATATCCTGAATACCGTCTCTGTTAAGGTCTTCCCAGACAAGGTCCCCCAAACTGGCGGGATCTTTTGCCAGTTTCACTCCACCGATAAGTCCTTTAGCTTTGCCGCTAAAATCTACGCCAAAATCTCCGTTAAAGTTTGAGCTTTCGCTGGTCAGATCTATTCCCATATTACCAGGGTAAAATGAAGCTAAAGCCCCCCCGGTAACGGTAAATTTAAAGTCAAACAGGTCAAGACTACTGGTAGAATCTCTAAAGCCAAAAGCCGTTACCTTGCCTGAGATAAGCGTACCGGAATAAACCACGCTGTTAAGGGTCAAGGTACCGCTGATCTGGACATCTTCTGCCGCAGCATTGGCAAGCAAAGCGCCACTATCATCTACCATGATCTGTAAATTCAATTGACCATTGCTGATAAATACCGGCACTGATGAAGAATTTTCAAGTAATGCCGTTAGCCCCGAATTCAGGCTGAATTCATCAGTCGCGGCATTATAAGAGGTTGCACCTATAGTAGTGCTGTTAAAAGAAATCAGAGGAAAATCAAGGGTATTATCCAACAAATCAGCCTGTGCAGAAGTTGTCATCGCAGCTGATATCACAGCTGCCTTTATAACTCTCCTCACATCCGCAAGTGTTATACCCACCAAACAATAAAATCTTGATAAGAACATTTTTTGCGCCTTATTTACTCTTGAAAACGAGCATCCATCTCCCTGGATAGCTCGAATTTTCAAATCCATCTGCCCGCATAGCGGACTTGCCAGACACCCTGCTTCCTTTTTGTGTATAGCGATCACTTAATCACGTCTATAAAAACTCCGCTGCTAATGACTACGGCGCCTTGATGCCACAAAGCCCATCAAAGCAACAGCAAACAGCAAGAGCCCCCCGGGCTCAGGTACGGTCATGGGTACCCCGGTATCAGAGCTGGCGGCCATTAAACCACTGGAAAAGTCGTTAGTGAAAAGGTTGGCGTTAAACCCGGTGTTTGTCATGATGATGCCGCCAACAGGACCGTACATGCCCACTAAATCTCCGCCGGTAAAATCCACCATAAATTCCAGCGGATCACCACCTAAATCGTCAAAACCTAAATCGGTCAATAAACCCGTTAACAAAATCCCCGAGTTAAAACCTGCAGTGGTACCGGTAATAGTAAAACTACCACCGCTTAATACACCGCTATTGTCAATTGACGCGTTCAATGAAAAGGTGCCGCCGGCAATGGCATTATTTGCGCCATCAAAAAAATTCAATGCAAAGCCGTCGGCAGTCAACATTTCAGTGCCCATATCATAATCAACAGTGATAAAGCTTGAGAAAATATCCGGGGCCGGTTCTAGGGTAAGCCCGAGCAAAGCCGCATTGGCAGAACTTGCCGCAAACAGACCGGCCGTAGCGATGACTATGGCCAGTCCCTTTTTAAGCTTACTTTTAAACAGTTTCAGTACTTGTAGATAACTCATAATAAAACCTACTCTTTTGTCATAGTTGATAAATTCAACCGTGGTGATAATTCATTAACCCGGCTAAAACCAGGCAATAAATCATGAATGCACACATTAACGAAGTGCGCACCCGCACCGGAGTTCAGGTTTTATGCCAATTTACTCAAGCCAAGCGAGAGAGATATTTTAAACTTAAAATTCAACCTTATAATTAAAGACAATAAAACCCTTGACAAATAAACCACGATATGGTTAGTAAAAAAATCTGACATTCATTAATAACCAGATAAGCGATAAACAGAAGCGACAAAAAAGTCATTTTCCTTATTTTTGTCCGGTAAGGTTTTCATTGAAGGCGTACAGGTGTTATCGGCCTAAATACAGGATATTTGGAATTAGGGGAAGTTGGCTGTTATCACCCGCAACAGCATAAAAACTTACCTCCGATTTGTCGCAAACACATTACTATTAAGCGCACTATTATTACGAAAATAGCAGCTTTGGCGGCAAAGGATTTGCCAATAGAATGGCACTATTAGCAATAATTATTCAGAATAATATTCATACTAGTACACGGGTACCTCTCCAGCGCTAGCGCGCGACTCACACCTTATTCATTGACTTGGTATTCATTTTTAAAATCTTCAGGAATATGCAGGTCATATTTGCCGCTTGCCTTTAGGCGCTTTAAGCCCTTATTGAACATTTCAATGAAATATTGTCCTTTATGGTGCTTCTTCGAGACCATAAGCCCTACTGTAAAGGAGGTAAGTGGTTTGGGGTGATAGGTGAATAATTTCGCCTGCTCTGTTGTAAATAAATCGGCCACTTGTTGAAGCCCCATCGCCCGATTCATCGGAAAAAGTTGAATTCGCCCCCTCAACAACTTAGTCAAATTAATTTGATACGATGGCGCATATTCCACCAGGAGTTTCCCCTCCTTAGCGTCGGCATCAAATTTTTCTCCATAGGTAAATAGCACCGTAGCTCCTATCGCGATATCTTTTAGATCATTGACAGACTGCCAGTCAAATGGATAGCTTTTTAAGTGAAAGAATACGATGTCGGTTCTTCTTATGGCGTCAGTATAATCAAAATATTTACTTCGTTCATGGGTAACTGTCCAGCAACAAGTGGCATCCCAGTTATTCTCTTTCGCCAGCGCATAGCTTCTGCCCCAGGGGAAAAAACCGTATTCCACCTTAATATTCATTTGAGCAAATGCTTGAGTGACAATATTAAGGGTTTGCCCATAACCCGGATATTTTTCTGAACTATAGGGCGGATCTTCCCCGGTCGAAATTCGAATAGTTTCTTGAGCAAAACCATTAAATGCCACCAGCGAAGCAATAAAGCCATAAATAAGCAATAATAATCTTTTCATCATAAAAACTGTCAGGCATCTGTGCACCTTTGGTGCTGACACCTCATTGATTTAATTGATTTTCACTTCTTTCAAGTTCAGCAATATATCGATCATAGTCACCACTTGCTTTATAACGTTTTAATCCTTCATTGAATGTTTCAATAATATAATCAACTTGCTTACTCGTCTTAGACACCATGAGCCCTACAATAGTTAAAACAATAGGTTTGGGGTGATAGGTAAGCAATTGAACTTCTGCGGGTTTGAATAAACTGGATAATAATTGATACCCTAATTTACGATCGATAGGAAAAACCTTAATCCGGCCCCCCAATAACTTCCTAAAATTGATTTCATCCGAAGAGGCATATTCTGCCAATAACTTTCCTGCCCTTACGGCACTATTCAATTCATGCCCATAGCTATAGTTATACGTTATGCCTATTTCTATATCGGTTAAATCATCAACAGAGTGCCAGTCAAATGGATAACTTTTTAAATGATAAAAAACATACTCCCTTGTCGTTACTTCATCGGTATAGTTAAAGTACTGACTTCGCTCAGGGGTAAGGCCCCAACAGCAAGTGGCATCCCAGGCATTGTTTTTGGCCAATTCAAGTGTCCTGCTCCAGGGAAAAAATCCATACTCCACTTTAATATCCATTTGGGCAAATGCTTGTCTGACAATATGCAGGATTTTGCCGTTATCTGGAAGTTTTTCAGAATAAACAGGGGGGTACTCCCCGGTTGATATGCGGATGGTTTCTTGTGCAGTGCTATTAAAACTACCAACAGCAGCGAATAAGCCAAGGGAGAACAAGTTATTTTTCATCATAGTTTCATTCTAATATACTAAAACTTATTCTGTACCGGCTAAGCCCTTATTTATGGATTCGAGATATGCTTCCAGGCGTTTGGGGAAAATACCGTTTATATTTAGCCCCTGCTTATCGCGTTTTAGCCTCCTGGTAGCCAGCTTTCACTGATTAATTTTTTTATCTTGCTGTTCCCTTATAAAAAAAGGCTCATAGTCAGCACTTTCTTTCAGCCTTTTTAAGCCCAGATTAAACTTATCAATGAAATATTGATTTTTGGGGTTCTTTTTCGATACCAACAGCCTCACACTGTCGGAGAAAAGAATTTTCGGATGGTGGGTAATCAACTGAATTTTTTCAGGTGTAAAGAGGTCGGCTAATAATTGATATCCCATCAAACGATCAATGGGAAAGATATCAATGCGCCCGACCAGTAATTTCTTTAAGTTCATTTCATTCGTCGGTGCTGGTTCTATCAGTAATTTTCCCGCTTTATTTGCCGCATCAAATGCGGCTCCGTAAGAGTATTTAACCGTAGTCCCTATCCTTATGCCTTTTAAATCATCAAAGGATTGCCATTTAAACGGATAGCTTTTTAGATGAAAGAATATTTTTTCTCTTGATCTCACAGCATCCGAGTAATAAAAATCCGTCTCCCAGCCCGGCGTCTCAAACCAACAGCAAGTAGCGTCCCAAATATTGTTTTTAGCCAGCTCCAGGCTCCTGTTCCAGGGAAAAAAGCCAAATTCTACTTTGATATTCACATGAGCGAATGCCTGAACGACAATGGCAGGGGTCGGTCCGTAATTTTCATAACGCTGAGAATAATATGGCGGAAATTCTCCGGTCGCAATGCGAATAACTTCCTGAGCGAGGCAACTAAAAGATCCTATAGGCGCAATGAACAAACAAAGTGACTGCAATAACTTTTTCATCATACTAGTTATTGTAATACACCAGCCCTACAGCGCTATTTCCCCCTTTATTGCTTATTTCCCCCATATTGTGCTTTAAGAAAAAGTTGCTCATATTCGCCACTTTCTTTTAGTATTTTTAAGCCCTGATTAAACTTTTTCATAAGGTATTGACCCTTGGGGTTTTTCTTAGATATCAGCAGTTTTACCCGACCGGAAAAGAGCACTTTAGGATGATGGGTGAACAACTGAATTTCTTCGGGTGTAAATAAATCGGCTAATAATTGATATCCCACCAGACGCTCAATTGGAAAAATCTTGATGCGACCGACAAATAGCTTTTTTAAATTCATGGCATTAGTCGGCGCATCTTCTATCAATAATTTGCCTGCTTTATTTGCCGCAGCAAATTTTTCTCCATAGCCATGCCTGGCGGTAGCACCTATTTTGATACCTTTTAAATCCTCATAAGATTGCCAGTCAAACGGATAGCTTTTTAAATGAAAGAATATTTTATCTCGTGATGTCAGCACGTCTGAAGAATTAAAATACTCATGCCACTCTGCTCTATCAAACCAGCAACAGCTGGCATCCCAATGATTACTTTTGGCCAGTTCCAAACTTCTGCTCCAGGGGAAAAAACCAAATTCAACCTTAATATCGACTTGAGCAAAAGCCTGGCTCACAATATCTGGGATGGGTCCATAATTTGCGAACTTTTGAGAATAATATGGCGGGTATTCTCCGGTCGTGATACGAATGGTTTCTTGTGCCAAACAATTAAAAGCCGCAGATATAGCCAATAACAAACCAAGAAACAGGCGCTGTATTTTCATCATCACCTTTATTGTAATACACTCAAACAACTCCTGTTTGCCTGAACACTTACCTCTGTTTTATTTACTGATATAGTCATCAGACTTAGCTTCTGTGAAATGTTGTTCATACTCGCCGCTTGCTTTAAGCATCTTTAACCCTTTATTGAACATGTCAACGAAATATTGGCTTTTAGGGTTTTTCTTGGGTATCAGCAACCTGGTAATATTACTAACAAGTACTTTAGGATGGTGAGTGACCAAATCAGTTTCTTCGGCATTAAATAAATCGGCTAGTAGTGTATACCCGACCTTGCGGCTAATGGGAAAAATTTTTATTCTCCCGCCTAATAACTTCCGAAAATTTATTTCATCTGTTGCCGCAATTTCTAGCGACAGCTTACCCGCGTTATCGGCATCAATAAATACTCCACCATAATTATATCGAACCGTAGCCCCTATCTCTATGCCGGTTAAATCATCATAACTGTGCCAATCGAACGGATAACTTTTTAAATGAAAAAAGACAATCTCAGCTGAATTAACAACATCCGAAAAATAAAAGTATTGTTGCTTCGCACGGTTTTTAGCCCAGCAGCAAGCAGCATCCCAGTTATTATGTTTGGCCAGCTCTAAACTCCTGCTCCAGGGAAAAAAGCCATATTCCACTTTAATATTCATTTGCGCAAATGCCTCACTGACAAGATGAAGAACTTGTCCATAATTTTTGGCATTTTCAGAAAAAAATGGCGGATACTCCCCGGTCGCAATACGAATAGTTTCCTGTGTGAAGCCTTTAGCAGCGCTAAGCGAAACTAATAGCAACCACAGGAGCAACAAACTTGTTGTATGCTTCATGCGCTTATTCACCTGGCCATAACATGGTTTTCACCCAGTTAATTCAATTGTAGGTAAAAAGCTGGCAATTAAACACATCAAGAGCATAGCGGAGACCAGGCATGCCAAAATAAAAATCAGCAGATGCTTCATACCGCTAGCGGAAAAGCACTGATTTACCAATATTAAGCGGATAACGAAAAAATAAGACCTCAGGCTTAAGATTGAAAAATCAATGCATTGCACCAGCTCATTTGTTTTCACATAAAGCGACTATACTTATCACAATTTTCCAACGTTTTGCATTGGTATAAGGTAAGCTCAAACAGCAGGGAAAATATCAGGACTACAGGCTGTTAGCCACATAGCAAACACATTAGGTAAGTCACTATGTTTAAAAGAAACCTGGTTTGCCAGGCTATTTTATATGCACTCGCCACAGGTGTTGTCAGCCACTCCCTAGCCCAAGAATCAACGCAAACCTCTTCCCAGGCCGATGATGATGAAATTGAAACGATTATCGTCACCGCAAGCAAACGTAGACAGAATATCCAAGAGACCCCTATCGCGGTACATGCGATGAGCGGCGAAGCATTAAAAGCGCAAAATATCGGTAACTTTGACGATTTTGTCAATTATATGCCCAACGTCACCTTAGGGGGGCGCGGTCCGGGACAAGCAGATATCTTTATCCGGGGCATGGCCATCCAGCCTATCGTCTTCAGGATTTCCGGCGCCCAGGGGGTGATGCCAAATGTCGCCTTATATATTGATGAGCAACCGGTCACGGCGCCGGGACGTAATATGGATGTTTACGCCACCGATATCTCGCGCATTGAAGTCTTACCGGGCCCGCAAGGAACCTTGTTTGGCGCCAGCTCGCAGGCAGGCACTATCCGCTATATCACCAACAAACCGGTTTTTGATGATTTTTCCGCCGGCTTTAATGCCTCACTTACCGATACCCACAAGGGAGAGAGCAGCAACTCCATTGAAGGTTATCTCAACCTGCCGGTCAACGAGCAGTTGGCGCTAAGAGCAGCCCTTTATAACGTCAACCGGGGCGGTTATATAGATAATGTTTATGGCGAATTTACCTTAGACCCGTCAATTAACCCTGATTCAGCTGCCAATGTACCGGACAACTCAACCTTTGAAACCGTCAACAACCAGGCGTTTGTTGAAGATGATTTTAACTCCAGCGCTTATACCGGGTTCAGGTTGGGACTCAATTATACCATTAATGACAACTGGCAGTTGCTGCTGCAACATGCCGGGCAAAAAATTGATGCTGACGGTGTCTTTGATTACGATCCCGAAATTGGCGATCTTGAAGTGGCACGCTTTTATCCGGATAATTTAGAAGATGAGTTTTCACAAACCTCATGGACACTTGAAGGCAGGCTTAACCGCCTAGAGTTACTCTATACCGGTGCCTACCTGGACAGGGATATAGATCAATCATCAGATTTTACCAGTTATAATAACTCAGGCGCCTTTATTGCCTATTACACTTGTACCTATACCAACCCGGATTATATCGCGACTTATGGCATTTCTCCCGACGTCATTACCCCGGTGCGCGAATGTAAAGATCCGACCAAAGGTTTTATCGGTATACAAGAACATCGCAGGTTCACCCATGAATTCAGGGTTGCCACAGATCCCAAGGAGACATTAAGCGCCATCGCCGGCATTTTCTATGATGATTTTGAAATAAAAACCCAGGACGAATGGTGGTATGCCGCAGCGACCGAACTCGGCTTTGCCCCGAATGCACCGATAGCCGCCGCAAATAATATCAATGACGATACCCGCGCCGCCAATATCACCTTTTTTAATGATATCACCCGCACAGAAGAGCAAATGGCACTGTTTGGCGAACTCAAATATAACTTTTCACAGCAGCTTAGTCTGACCCTGGGGCTGCGCTGGTATGATATTGAATCTGATTTTACCGGTTCCAGTAATTTTGGCGACGGCATCTTCCAGGGCTCTCAAAATACCGATCGCGGACGCGACTATGATGTCTCCGGCGGACACAGTGAAGAGCCCCTTGAAGCCGACGGTATCATTCCTAAAATCAGTTTAAGTTACCAAAGAGACAAAAACAGCCTTTATTACCTCACCTATGCCGAAGGATTCAGGCCCGGCGGTTTCAACCGCACCGGGGGATTCAGCTCCTTTAACCCGGACTTTCCCGACATTAACCTCACCTATGAATCTGATGATGTCTATAACTATGAGCTTGGCTGGAAAACCTTATTATTAGAGCGCCAACTGCTCTTTAACGGCAATATCTACTTTATCGAATGGGAGAATATGCAGGTCTCCCGTTTTGATCCCATCAATGTCTCCCGGCTGACTTTTATTGAAAATGCCGCCAATGCCGAAATATTTGGCGTCGAAATGGACCTGGCCTGGGATATCAATGAAAATTTAACCGTTAACAGCGCCTTATCCTATAACCATACCGAGCTGACCGATGTCAAAGCGCGCATCATAGAAATAGCCCCTACCGGCAGTGAGTTACCCTTAACCCCTAAAATACAAGCCAATATCCGTACTAATTATTATTGGCAGCAGGGGGAATATGAGGCCAACTGGCAGCTTGGCCTCCAGTATGCCGGCAAGTCATGGAGCTCAGTTGTTTCCCAGGAGCGAAAGCGTCAAAGCAGCTATACCATCATTAATTTTTCCCTCGGTGTGAAAAAAGATAACTGGTCGGTGAAATTCTATGGAGATAATTTAACCGATAAACGTGCCGATCTATTTATCAACAACCAGGATTTTGTCACCCGCATTACCACTAACAGGCCAAGAACTTTTGGCTTAAGTTTCTCCTATGACTACAACTAGATTTAATAACAACGGTAAGCTCAGAGCAAATCATGCAAGCGCAATATCACTCAGGTTTTGGCCAAAATTAGCAATATTTCAAGCAAATGACCGATAACATTGCATTTAGTGATGCCAGATAAAAAGTGAAACTAAAGTTATACTGTTACTTAAAGTAAAAAAACACGGATATGGCGATCTTTTTCACCGCCATAAAAAAGAACATCCGGTTATAACATGCGGTGGATTATAGAGGTGACGAATAAAGGTTTTAAGTTGAATGTCCATTTCAATTTATGAGGAGGCGGTATGAGACCTCCATCCCTGGTTGACGTCAAAGACTCTATCGCAACACATCTGCTTAAAGTTGTCTTTTCCTTCTATCTTGTGCTGACGATTGCCGTAACCCTTGCCCATATCTATGTGGAATTTTCCGACACGAAAGAAAAAGTGAAAAATGAATTGCAGGTGATCGGCAATACCTTTGCACCCGGGCTCGCTAAAGCATTATGGGACTATAATACCGAACAGCTGCAACCGGTCTTTTTAGGCATGGTTGAATCCCCGGATGTTGAAGGCATCAAGATCGAAGATGAATGGGGAAACATTTCAGGTAAAGGACGCATCATCAATAAAAATGGACAAATTATCGACTTCGATTCAAAGGGGAACCAACAGCCGGTTTTGGGTTATTCCCATTTCTCCGGATTATTTCAGCATTCATTTTCAATAAAACATATTAATAAAGGAGAAACCGTCACTCTGGGCCAGGCCACCATCTACTCAAGCTCCGGCGTTGTCGTTGAAAAAGTCAAATGGGGCTTCTTCTATATCATCATTAACGCCATTATTAAAACCATCGCCTTATGGGTTTTGTTCCTGATCATTTCAAGAAAACTACTGAGCCGCCCCCTGGCGTCATTAACCGAGGCCACACAGCAAATCGATTTAGACAAACTGGATAATTTAGAAATTGTTATCGACACTAAGGGGCGCAATGAACTGAAAATATTAGAAGAAGCCTTTAATGCCATGATCGGGAAATTAAACGGCGCCAAACAGGAGATAGTCGACAAAGCACGGCAATTAACGGCGCGTAATGAAGAGTTATCAAATTTATCAACCGAGCTCAAACTTTCCAATCACAGGTTAACCACCATATTAGAAAATACCAAGGCACTAGGTGAAGTCAGTGATAAAAAATCGGCAATGCTGCTCACCACCAATACCCTGCTGCAGGAAATTCCTTTCAGCCATTTTCCAAAAATCAACATCGTCTATCAGGATATTGATACCGGCGATAAGGAAGTTTTTATCTCATTCTGTCCGTCATCCACTGCCGAGCCCCTTGATGACGACCTGGCTCAAGTCAATACCATGAACAGCAGCGAGTTGCTGTTCAACAAAACACTTTCCGAAAACCCCACCTTACCCACAGATATCCAGCCGGAAACAGGGTACTGTTTAACAGACACCCAGCTTGATTTGATTGTCCGCCAGGGGGAGGAGTTACGGGGCGTGATCTCAATACAGGATATAGACACTTCGGTGCTCAGTGAGGAGTATCTGGCCTTCATTGATACCCTGGCACATTTTTTATCATTAACAATTGAAAAAATAGAAATGAACCAGGGACTGGAGCGCAAAATCAATGAACGCAGCGGCGAGCTCATCGAAGCCTTTCAAAAATTAGCCAGCCAGCACTCTGAGCTGAAATCTACCCAGCAACAGCTGGTGCAGTCGGAAAAATTGGCCTCTATCGGCACATTAACGGCGGGCGTCGCACACGAGATCAACAACCCCAATAACTTTGCCTATGCCGCGGTGTATCTGATGCAGGATGAAATAAAAGAAATAAAGGCCTTTTTAAAGCAGCTCGCCGGCGGCGATGATGCCGACCCCGAGGTAATAGCAGCCCTTGAGAATAAATTTACCAAATTAATTGAATTAACCAATACCGCCAGAGAGGGAACGAAACGTATTAAAGTGATCGTCAGTGATCTCAGATCATTTTCCCGCCTCGATGACACCCAAAAAGAACAGACTTACCTGTCTACCTTAATTAAATCAACCATTAACCTGGTCAGCACCCAATATACTGAAATAGACATAACAACAAACTTTATTCGTGACCCGCTAATAACTTGCTTTCCGGCAAAACTTAGTCAAGTATTTATGAACATTGCTGTCAACGCTTGCCAGGCGATAGAAACAAATACACGTAAAAATAGCAATTTAGCAGGGAAATTAACCATCACCTTAAACGAGGATTATCATCAGCTAAAGCTAACCTTTCAAGACAATGGCTGCGGCATGGATGAAATGACTCAGAAGAAAATATTTGACCCGTTTTTCACCACCAAAGATGTCGGCAGCGGTACCGGGTTAGGCATGGCAATATCGTTCGGCATTATTGAAGAACACGGAGGTACGATCAAGGTCGCTTCTAGTGTTGATGAGGGAACAGACATATCCATTTATTTGCCGTTAGATGAAGCATAATATTTAATGGCACGGGAGTTGCCCATGGCGGTTTTTGATATCAAAAATGTACAGGAAAGAACAGACGATACCCGCGAAAAACCCCTGATCATGCTGGTGGATGATGAAATTGAAAACATTAATGTCCTCAGCCAGTTATTAGCCGCTAACTTTCAAATCATCACCGGACTCAATGGCTGTGAAGCGATTGATATCATAGATAACATGGCAGATCCGGGTAAAATCCAGCTGGTCATCAGCGACCAAAGAATGCCGAAAATGACCGGCGTTGAATTCTTAGAGAAAGTCTCCGATAAAATACCGGATACCATACGTATCATTTTAACCGCATTCTCTGACACTCAAGTCATTATCGACTCGGTCAACAAGGCTAATATATATAAATTTATCACCAAACCTTTTGATCCTGTTGAACTGTTGTTAACGGTAACAAGAGGCGTTGAAGCCTTTCAAATGCGGCAAAAACTACTGGCCTATTCCAGTCATTTAGAAAAGTTAGTCATTGAAAGAACAGAAGAACTAAAAAGGAAAAATCGGGAGCTGGTTCAGGCATTAAACACCTTGGAAAAGCGTAGTCTCAATGATCAATTAACCGGCAGCCACAACAGACACTTCCTGCAAAAATTAATGCCGCAGGAGCTGACAAAGTTCAGGCGAGAGCATCAGCTACACCCCAAGGATGATGGTTACTTTGGCATGATGATGATCGATATCGACTATTTTAAACAGGTCAACGATACCTATGGCCATGATGCAGGAGACCAAGTCCTTATCAGCTTTAGCCAAATTCTCAAAGCCACTTGCAGGACATCCGATTGGATAGTGCGCTGGGGCGGCGAAGAATTTGTGGTAATTGCCCGCGGACTCTCTTTCGAGGGGCTGCATCAGCTGGCAGAAAGGATCAGGCAAAACGTTGAATTACATGAATTTGATTTGGGATGCGAGCAACGTATATTAAGAACCTGCTCCATGGGGATAGTGTCTTTTCCTTTTATCAAAAATCAATTTGACGCCTTAAGTTGGCAGCAAACCTTAAACCTGGCGGATATTGCCTTATACCTGGCCAAAAACAACGGCAGAAATGCCTGGGTTAGTTTGTTTGAAAGAGAAATCAACTACCATGATGACTTCTATGACAATATCATGGCCAACTTAAAAACCTTAGTTGAAAATAATGCCATTGCCTACAGAACATCATTAATGCCAAAGCAGCTTAAGGTTTAAACATACTCCATTATTTATGCAGGCATTTACTCTCACCACGGCTCAGTATGCAAACCAGAGACTATCCAATAAGCTGGTTTAATAAAATCAACCATTAAGCTGGTCAGCTACCTGGAAAATGACACCACCATAAAATAAGATTTTTCCTTCCCCTTGTTAACTTGCTTTCCTGACAAACTTAGTCAAGTATTTATGAACATTGTCGTAAATGCTTGCCGGGTGATAGCGACCAGTAAATAAAAATAACCGATGAACAGGAGAGTTTACCCTCGCCTCAGTCGAAAAGAAGTATCGGTTAATCATGAGTTTGAGAGAAAATGGCTGCGGGATGGATGAAGTGACTCAGGAAAATATTTACCCCGTTTTTCAGCACGAAAGATGTCGGCGACGTACCGGGTTGGCCATGGCAATTTCATTCGGCATTATTGAAGCACACGGAGGTACTGTCAAGGTAGCTTATACTATAGATGAGGGAACAAAAGTATCCATATATCTGCCTATAACTTAGGCAAGTAATATAAGGCGCAGGAGTGATGCATGCCTATTTTTGATATGAAAAATATTCCTTCCAAATCAAGCCGCCCTCCGGAAAAGCCCCTGATCATGCTGGTTGATGATGAAACTGAAAACCTTAATGTGATGCGCCAGTTATTGGCAGCTGATTTCCAGGTCATCACCGCACTCAGTGGCCATGAAGCCATCAAAATCATCAACAATATGGACGATGCCGGCAAAATACAACTGATCATCAGCGATCAAAGAATGCCAAAAATGTCCGGTGTTGAGTTCCTGGAGCTGGTTGCAGATAAAATACCGGATACCATTCGCATCATACTATCCGCATACTCTGACACTCAGGTTGTCATTGATTCCATTAACAAGGCTGAAATCTACAAATTCATGACCAAGCCTTTCGATCCCGGCGAATTGTCCCTCACGGTAAAAAGAGGCGTTGAAGCCTTTCAAATGCGGCAGCAATTATTCAAGTATTCCACCCATCTGGAAAAGTTAGTTGCCGAAAGAACCCAGGAGCTGCACCAGAAAAATGAAGAGCTCAGCCAGGCATTACACGCTTTAGAACAGCTCACTTTGAGCGATCAGCTAACCGGTGCCTACAACCGGTACTTTTTGGATAAATTTATGCCCCAGGAAATTAACCAGTTTAAACGAAAATATAAACGGCACCTGGGAAAAAGAGGTTACTTTGGCATCATGATGATAGACATAGACCATTTTAAAGCCGTCAATGACAACTATGGCCATGATGCCGGTGACAAATTACTTGTCGGCTTTACTAAAATGCTGCAACAAAACTGCCGGGAAGAAGACTGGGTGGTGCGTTGGGGCGGTGAAGAGTTCGTCATTGTTACCAGAGGGCTGTCATTGCAAGGTCAACAATGCTTAGCCGAAAGGCTCAGGGCTAAGGTAGCGTCAAAAGAGTTTGACTTAGGTTGCGGGCAAAAATTGCTAAAAACCTGCTCTATGGGATTGGTCTGCTTTCCTTTTATAAAAAACAGCTTTAATGCCTTAAGTTGGCAGCAAACCTTAAACCTGGCGGACCTTGCCTTATATCAGGCGAAAAATAACGGCAGAAATACCTGGGTCAGCTTATTTAATGCCCATCTGACCCAGGATGAACACTTATATGAAAATATCATGAACAATTTACAAACCTTAATTGGCAACAACCTTATCTCCTACCATAGCACTCATCCGGGCAGCCATATCACTTTTAATGCCATAAAACACGGTTAACGCAGAGACTAGCAAACCTGTAAATTATACAAGCCATTTTCCCGTCTCTTTTTAGTATAAAAATCAAACGACTTCATCTTGTTCTGCTATAGACGCAGCACAAGAGATCGCCTATATTGGTTTCGGGTTTGCGTTTTTTGCCTGTTAGTTTTGGCACCTGGCTGTGCTTTGCTTTAGCCCTGAAATCTTCACCGATTTTAATCAGCTCCTGATGGTTTATTGTTTGGTGTTTCTTGTTTCATGCAAAGTGCAGCTGTTAAATGCGCTAAGCCTCAATAAGGAGCCATGCCTCATCAATAACCCCCGGGCTCGGAATAAATACAGGATCTGGCATGTCCTCTTGCAGATAAATTAGCGAATCCCGGCTTTATCCCTAATAGCAGTTCTTCAAAGAAACCTCCCAAGATCCACTATAAAAATAACTAACAACAAGGATATACAGTGGAACAAAACTCACAATACGATCTCATCATTATCGGTGGTGGCGCCGTAGGCCTCTCTTGTGCATATCACGGCACAAAACGTGGCCTTAAAACCTTAGTCATAGAGAAAAACAATTACTTTAATGACCAGGGCAGTTCCGCCGGGCATTCCCGGCAATTTCGCCTGCAATATGCACAAGATTATATGGCCGAGCTGTGTATCGCCTCGCAAAGCTTCTGGCGGGAGCTGGACCAACTGACTCAGGAAACCTTGCTTGGCGATGACGGCAGCTTATGGTTTGGCGATCCAAAATTAAACTCCCAGGAAGGCGGCATAGATGCAGCCAAGGCCACCATGGACGCCCTTGGCATCCCCTACACGCCGCTGACGGCAGCGCAAATAGAGCAGCAATATCAATTTAAAAACCTGCCGCCGGATTACGAAGGTTTTTTCCAGGCCGGCGGCGGTACCATCAACCTCAAAGCCACCGAGCAGGTCATGTATGATCAGGCGCTTAATTCTGGCCTGGCAGACTTTCATGAACTCGAAGAAGTCACCAACATCGACTCAGCGGCTAACGGGGTGATCACCGTCACCACCGACAAGGGAGCCTATCAAACCGCTAAACTTGCCATTACCACCGGGCCTTATGTCAATCACACGGTAGAGTCCCTGTCGCTGGAAGTGCCGATTATCATCTGGCCGATGTCGTCGGCGTATTTTGAAAAAACTCAGCATGATATCCAGTATCCTTCCTGGTTTGTGTTCCAGGAGCCGGTTGAGAGCGCCCAGTTTTACGGTTTCCCAGAAGTGGACTGGTCGAACCCGGGTTATATCCGCGTTGCCACCGACTTTCCCGATGACGGCATTATCCTGACAGACCCGGATGACCGTCCGAGCGAGCCCAGTGAGCAAAGTCTGCAGCTGGACTCGCAATGGGTACGCGAGCATATGACCGGGCTGAGCGATGCGCCCTACTTTACCGATACCTGCTTAATTGCCCTGGCGCAAGACAGCAATAAACAGCTGTTGCTTGACTATATGCCGGAGCATATTGCCAATAACAAAAGCATAGTCACCTATACCGCGGGCTGGGCGGCCAAGTTTATCCCTATCCTCGGCGATATGATCTGCCAGATGCTGGAAACGGATACCGACAGCTTCACCTATGGACAATACACCATCTCACGCGACAACTTCTCCATTAACTGGTTAATAAAGGAATAATAACATGGCTAAATATACGATTTTTGGCGGCGGCCCCTCAGGACTTTATACCGCATGGCGCCTGCTCACGAGCGGCAAGGCAACAGCAAGCGACACCGTTGAAATTATCGAATGGGGCAATTACGATTACGGCGCAGAAGGTGCCGGCGACAGACTGCCGGCGGGACGGATTTGTTCCCACCACTATCAAAACGATACCGGCAAATCCTATATTGAAGTCGGCGGTATGCGCTACATTCAATGGGATCCGGCTAAAAAAGAAGGCCACCAGCTGGTCACCACCACCATCTCCCAATTAGGGCTGGACAGCGGCGACACCAATGTCGTGGTGGACTTTCAAACAACAGACAACCCGCTGTTCTTTTTACGGGGCGAGCATTTTTATCAAAAGTGTTTAGTGGGAGAATATGATCCTAACCTTTGCAACACCGAAACTACGGTTGCCCCGTACAAAACACCGGGCAACAATGAAAAAGCCGCCGGCGTCTTAATTGGCAATATTTCCAATCTGATCACCGGCAGCAACCCGGTAACCACCCGGGCCGAGCAATGCCAGTTTTATGCCTCTGGCACCTTAACCAGCGAGTTTAACTCGTTTGTCTATTCCCCCGGGGATACCGCCGGCAATATAGGCTACTGGAATGTCTTTTACGATCAGGCCGGCAACGAAGGTTTTCAATACGCCGCCGATGCCGGGGGCTACAGCTCGAATGTCATTAACTGGAACGCCGCCAATGCCGCCGTTTACAATGGCGAATTTGCCCCCGGCGGCAGCTTTAAAACCCTCTCAAGCGGTTTTTCCAGCTTATTCGTCGCCCTGCATAATAAATGTGTCGAAGCAGCACAGGACAGCGGCGCGGCATTTACCGTGCGCAAGAATATCCGCTTGCATTCCATCTGGAGCAATAACGGCAGCACAGAATATCATCTGGCAACCTCCCTCTCACCGGAAAAACCTTCCGGGGTACCGCTCACCACAGATTATGCCTTTTTAGCCATGTCTCCCAATGCCTTAGAGCTGGTAGCCGGCGCCAGCCGCTACCTGGCAGACAGACCCGGTATCAATGACTTCCTTAACCATAATGACGTACAAAATTACCTGCAGTCGGTAATTGAGCAGCCTTCCTTTAAAGTGGCGATGTTTTTTGATAGCCAGTGGTGGGAAAACGCCACTTATCCTCCAAGCATAGATCTGGCCAACAATACCTTTGGCCCCACCATTACCGATCTGCCGCTGCGGCAAGTATATTACTTTGGCGATAATGCCCCCGAAAGCCAGGCATCGCCGGTTTACGGCATGTTGGCGTCATACGATGATATGCGTTTCACCAAATTCTGGCAGGAAATGGAGCTGGGGGTAAATGAAAGACGGGAAACGCCGCTCAGCCGAGATTACCAGCCGCTGCATGGCGCAGGGACTGCCAGCGATACCATGGAAAAAATGCTGTTATTGCAACTGGCCAAAGTCCATTACGGCGATCCCAATGCCGCCGGTACCATCCCGGCGCCGCTGGAAACCGTGTTTATGGACTGGGGCCTCAACCCCTTTGGCGCCGGTTACCACGCCTGGGCCGCCCATTACGATATCTGTGATGTGATGAACCGGATCAGGACACCGGCGGTAATGGCAGGCGACAGCAATGAAAACATCTTCATTATCGGCTCTGCCTTTTCCAACGATCAGGCCTGGGTGGAAGGCGCATTTTGCACCGCAGAATCAGTACTGGTGGATTATCTCGGGGTCAGCACCATAGCAACAGATCCTGTTGACTATCCGCTGATTTGTGCTTGCAATACCGGCCAGAAAGCCGACAAAAGCAATAACAGAAAAAACTAAGATGTCTTAGCTGCTGAGTCACTCAGCTTTCGCCGGGAAAAGCTTTTCCCGGCGAAATATCGGTTAACGGGCAAAACCAGGCGGTATTTGCCCGTATCTCCGCCACCAACAAAGAAAATATTCCCCTGTGATACCTCTGCTATTCCTTTTTAGTACACAAAGCTGCGTCAGGCTTTTTGCTGTTTTACCCAGCGTTTAACATCCTGCTCCAGCAAGGTCAGCGGACGGGCCCCCGGTAACAGCACTAAATCGTGAAAGGCTTTAATATCAAACAGCTCTTTAAGCTCGGCTTTCGCCCAGTCGCGCAGTTCAACAATTTTCAGCATGCCTAATTTATAGCCCAGGGCCTGTCCCGGCCAGGCCATATAACGGTCAATGGCACTTTCAACATCACTCATGGCGGTACCGGTAGCGTTATGGAAATAGCTTATCGCCTGCTCCCTGCTCCAGCGTTTATGATGCAGACCGGTATCGACCACCAGACGTGCCGCGCGGTAAACTTCCGCCTGCAAGCGTCCCAGGTTACCCCAGGGATCGTTTTCATACATGCCCATCTCATAAGCCACCAGCTCCGAATACAAGGCCCAGCCTTCGGTAAAGGCATTAAACTGGGCATTCTGCCGCATCATACCGATACCTTTTTGCGCCATATTCAAAGAAATCTGAAAATGATGTCCGGGCACCGCTTCATGGTAAGTCAGGGTTTTTAAGCCAAAACTTGGCTGCGCCTTCATATCCTTTAAGTTGATGGAATAGACCCCGGGACGTGAGCCGTCCAGCGCCGGCGGCATATAAGAGCCGCCGGGAGCACCCGCCTGTGAAGCCACGGGTACACGCTTAACCACCACTTCCTGGGTTGGCATAGTGGCAAATAATTCCGGGGCTTTTGCCATCACCTTATCGATTTCTTTATTCAGATCTGCCAGCAGCTGCGCACGCCCTTGGTCCGAGTCTTCATAAACAAATTGCGGCATATCCACCAGCTTGATCAGGCGCTCGCCGACACTGCCCTGCTTCATGCCCTGGGACACTAAAATAGCATCCATTTCCGCGGTGATACGCGTCACTTCATCTAAACCGATTTGGTGGATTTCATCGGCAGATAAGTTCGAGTCTGCCAGGTAACGGATCTCATGCTGATAGAAACTTTCCCCGCCAGGCTGGGCCCAGATACCGTCTTCACTTGGCGCCCGCTTTTGCAGTGCTACCATGGTTTGTTTGATATCCCGATAAGCCGGGTAAACCTTAGTCGCCACCGTTTCTGCCGCCTGTACTACCAGGGCTTGTTTTTCCTGCGCGCTAAGTTGCTCAAGCTTATCCAGTTTTTTAGCGAAATGCGTCACCAGGCCATGCTCATCCGCTTTGGGCGCGACAAAGTTATCCAGGTAACTTAAGGTATTCGGGAACAAAGCCTTAGGCAAAATGATGCCTTTACCGGCATCGTCCAGCACTTTAGATTTCACCGCGTCAACTAACAGCTCAAAAGCCGCCAAGCGTTGCAGATAGTTAAGGGCATCGGCTTTCGAGCTTATCCCGTGCTGATCCTGCAATACCGCAGGAATATCGATCAACGGTCCGGAAATTTGACTGACGACATAAGGCAGGTGCCCGCCCCAGGTATCGATATAACCGCCGGGAAAAGCCAAATCTCCCTGATAATAAGCAGCAATCACCTGATTAACGCCAAGGTGCAGGCTGTTTTTGTCCGACATGGCATCAAGATCAAAAGCCTTTAATGAAACTAGCGCATCTCGCATGCTATGTTGCATCGCCAGCATGCCTTTAGTGGAATAATCCGGCCATGTACCCTGGTAGTTGCCCGCCACATCCGATGACAAGTTTAGCGAAGTCGCCAATGCCGGCTGCTGCTTAATAAATTGCTGAGTATAAGTCTCAACAGCGTTATCAATGGCTGCCTGGCTATAAGTATTTATTTCATCAGCAGTTTTACTCGGCTGACTGGCTTCATGGCTGCAACCGGATAAGGCCGCCAGTAACGTAAGGGCGATAATGCTTTTTTTCATGTTATGGGTCCAAGCTTGTTGCCTGCTTCACTTCAGGCTAATGATATATTGTATATTCGATAATTTATCGTAATTATATGCTTTCTTTATTAAAACCTTGTTGAAGAAATGATGCAGAAAACAAATCAACTTCAACAAAGCCATAAAACCGGCGACAACGCTATTAAAAAATCACAAGAAAAGCAAGAGCTGTACGATGAATCGACTGTTTTTGCGACCAATAGAAACGCCGGACTTAACGCCTTTGATAACATTTGCGCATAGATAAGCTTGCAACTTCGATGACTTTTTCAGTCTGCAGTGCGTTAAGCAGTAATTTTTCTCACAAGTGCCATTTCTTTAAGTAAATCAATATCCAGGCGTCTGATTTATTTACACTTTTTCTATCCCGCTCAAACAACGAATTGCAGTCTTTTGTATTTTAAGGTTATTTTTTTATGGTATATGCTTTGCTGTGACCGGCTGTAGCAAGAATCAGGAAGTTTAAAAAGGAAGTCACCGAGTTATACAATATTGCTTATGATGGCTAAGGCAACAGTGCCAATAAGTAATATGTGATGTAAGGGGATGTATATCACCACCACTTTATAAAAGGATATTATGATGGATACAAAACGGTTTACCGGCCTACTTGCTTTTGCAGCTGTTATGGCCTTTACCAGTGCCGCACAGGCAAGCATTATTGAAGACAACCTGCTTGATAATTTTTACTTAAGCTCCTCAACCAATACCACCTCGGGTCAGTTTGATTTAACCGGACAGGTGTATGATTACGCCAAAGTAACTTTTTCTTTTGTCGACGACACCTATTTTTTTGATGATGACCGGCCCTGGGATCGCGGAGACCTGGATAATAGCAGAGGAGATTACCCCTACTTGCGTAGCGACGGTTATGGCTCCTCATGGTTTGCCCATGACTACGAGCACTTAACTTATAGCTCGCAAGATATTATTGAAACCGCAGGCATCAGTATCGGTAATATTGTCAGCGGCAATACCAGCACCAGCTTTATGGAAACACATACGGCGTATGAGCATCAACATAATGAATACGGCCATCACTGGGATTCTGTTCCTGCCAGCTGTATGCCTACCTGCAAGGAATATACGCTTGATCACAGTGTTGAAACTTCCGGTTATACCGGTTTTTTTACTTATGAAACTTTCCTTCCCAAGTCATTAATCGATGCCAGTTTACTCAACGGTATGCTTGAATTTGATGTCAGTGCGATTTCGGGTGATTTCTACTTAGCTTCAGCTACGCTGGAAACCTTAGGTAGTGCGGTAGCAAGTTTTGATGTTGCTACTGCTGTTCCTGAGCCAAACACCATCGCTTTATTGGCCTTAGCTCTCTTTGGCCTGCATTTTAACGCAAGGAAAAAAACGGCTAAATAGCAACACTTTAGTCACCAACTTTAAACATGGCATTGACACTGTCGTCGGTGCCTTTTTCTCTGAACTTATCATCCAGAGAAACATTTTCATCGACGAAATCATCGTAAGCTGTAGTGCCCCCGTAGTCAGCAACTTTTTTTCATAACCTATGAGACAATTCTCCCCTTCAGCACACTAATGTAAGTGAAATCGATTAATCAGTATAAAGACAACTGTCAATCAGGATGACCTGCTCACCCGTACTCACCGGCCCGAGGGCCACAAACGAGGGGAAGAAAAATGATAAACATTTATCTGGTCATCATATTATGTGCACTGTTACTGGCCAATAGCGGCTTTTTTTGCGAACACCATGGTGCTGCGGCACCGGGGCAATCGGTCGCCATTGCCAGCCAACTAACAACGGCTTTTCAACAGCCCACAAAAAAAAATAAGTTAGCTGAGCTTGAAAGCCGCCTGGAGCAGTTATCACAGGAATTAACCGAGATCAGCAAAACCGTCAACAAGCTAAGTAAAACACTTGCCAGGCACAGCCAAAAATTGCAAAGTTCACCGGGAGGTCAAGCAAACAAGCCGCTCAGGCTGACAACAACTTCCTTTCACTCCGGCAAAATGATTAACGCGCCAACAAAAGAGGCCTTTATCACAACCCCTGCCGAGCATTTATTAAAAAAGACGTATCCAAGATAAAGCAGGCTATTTTCACCGATGGTCTGCAATTTTGCATAAATTTACCTTTTCTTAAGATTTCATTAAGATTCACTTTATATATTGAACTCAAGCAAGCAACGCCTCGGAGTACAATATATGATCACTATCACACCAGCAGTTACCGGTGAAAGGAATGAGAAACGCCAAGACAGCTCCCTGCCCTTTACCGCCGAGCTGATCACGCGGGCAAACAGTGAACGCAATAAGGTTGAGCGTTTTATCAGCGAAGGCTTCAGGCAGACGTTCAACGCACAAATCGACAACTTCTTACCGGCAATAATCACCATCAAGAGAAAGGGGGATATCAAAGCCGCACTGGGGATAAGAAGCGCGCGGACACCGCTTTTTATCGAGCAATACACTAAAACGCCGGTGCAGGAGCTGGCCTTTTTCAAACAAAATAACGTCAAGCGCTCAAGCATTGCCGAAATCGGCAACCTCTACAGCAGCTCCTCGCGCTTTACCATCTCGTTATTTTTAACCATGGGGGTTTCTTTGTACTTAAACGGTTATTCACATCTGGTGTTTGCCGGCACCAAACAAGTGGTAGACTTGTTAAATTCTACCGGCAGCGAAACGCATTTCTTATGTCATGCCGACAAAGACGCCCTGCAAAACGAACAAAACAGCTGGGGCAGTTATTATCAGGCAGAGCCGGAGGTGGTTGCCGTCGATTTATTCCAAATCATGTGTGTGATTAATAATAATGCCAAATACTCCGCCATGTTTAACCAGCAAACCCCGCAAATCGCGGCATTAAAGGAGCAGATGTTCGGCAGTCTGTGAAGGCTTCTTGCTGAAACCCGGCTTATATTCGCTTAATACCGGCACCCAAAACTCAGGTGCCGGATCAACCATGTTTCCCGGACATAAAAGACTAAACCCGGACATTTCATATAACTAAACGCCAAATTCCTGTTTCGTGGCTTTAGCGCGTTTTTACGTGTTAATATAGCCGCCCCAATAATTAACATACCTTATTTTTATGCTCTGTCCCTGCGGTTCTGAACTTGAATATACCCTTTGTTGCCAGCCTTTAATTACCGGACAAAAAACAGCCAACAGCCCGGAGCAATTGATGCGCTCGCGTTATAGCGCCTATGCCACCGCCGATGCGGATTATATTTACCGTACTTATGCCAAGGCCAGCCAGGCGCAGCAAAACCTCGAGGAAATCGTCCAGTGGGCGGCCATGACCAAATGGCTGTTTTTAGAGATTCATCACAGCTCAGCCATCCCGCAAAGCGCGGATGAACTGCCGGTGGTTAAATTTTCAGCCCATTACCTGTTAGGTAACAAGTACCATAAAATGACGGAAACGTCGCGTTTTGTGCTGGAAAACGGCCAGTGGCGTTATCTGGACGGCGATGTCAGTGAGTTTGATGAAGTCAGGGAAATTAAGCGCAATGAGCCTTGTCCTTGCCGCAGCAAGAAAAAGTTTAAGCAATGCTGTGGACGTTAACCAGGGAAGATTTCACGATTGAGGTTTGTACCGCATCGAGCCAGCCTTTGGCATTAAAAGCCATGCGTGATAACTGTCCGGTACCGGTTTGATGCTTTTTCTGGCAGTGGGTGCTGGTATTGGTCATGATCTGGTGCGGCACATGGCTTTTGTCATCGCGAAAAGCCAAAGGTTTGGGATTGATGGCATTTTGCAGCTGTAAACTTGCCAACTGATTGTCCTGCACCAGCTCTGCCTGATTGAAGTCCTGGATCTGGGTGTCATTTTTTAGTGCCAGCGGCGCTTCATCCGGCAAGTGAAATTCTTTTCTTAAGGTTTCTGTGGTGATATCGCGCGGTTCGTCTTCCACTACCGGCAAGGCAAACTGGCTGTGATCGCGCACATCTTCGGTCAGCATGGCCAGCATCAACGAGAAGTCAGAGCGGCGCGCGCTATGTACGCATTCGCCAAGCTGCTCGCCTAACTGTAACTCATGAACCAGCAGATTATTTTCGACCTTTGCTACCACAGTAACCACCCATATACTTAGATTACTTAGGTTATCGGTGGTTTAAAAAAAAACTTGAGGCTTTTTTTGAAATAATTTCAATTAAATAAATATTGCTCCGGATGACTGCTTCAAACCATGACCTCAGGAAAAATCGATACTGACTTTTCTTCCCCCCGGGATCTCGCTATTTTGATAAGACCAGTGCATCTTGGCCACGATTCGCTCCACCAGCATCAGGCCTAAACCATAGCCATAATCGGCCCCGTGATGGTCGATATCCTCCTGGCTGTGGTTAACGTTAGTGATCACCACTTGTCCCTGCGACAAGGTAATTTCAATATTCCCTTCGGCGGTATATTGAAAGGCATTGCGGATAACGTTATTGAGGATCAAACGACAAGGGGTCTCGGCAAGCTTTACCAGGTTGTGATCACAGTCAAAACTTACTTCAACATTTTTCCCCTGCAACAGGTATTGGTTATCGTCGCTGAGGGTAGTCAGCATCTCGCTCAAATCCAGCGCTTGCCCCTGCACTTTTGCTTCCTGCTCGCGGCTTAGCCATAGCAGGGTTTCCGTCATATGCTGCATATTAAGCACCGCCCGCTGGATACGCTCAAGCGACGTGCTGCCTTTTTGCCCCGCCAGTACCCGGGTCAGCAGCTCGGTATTGGATTTGATCACGGCAATCGGGGTTCTGAGCTCATGGCTGGAAAAGCGTAAAAAGTCCTGCTCTTTTTCAAGAATGGCCGCCAGGCGGCAAAAAGCATCCTGTTGCTGCTGCGCTATGGTATTAAGCTCATTAAAGGCAAAATCAGGCGGCGATTTGCTGACATCATCCAAAGTCAACGCGGCACTCCAGTTGCCCAGAGCCGACATAGGCCGGGTCAGCCGGCTAAGGGTAAAATACACTGAGGCCAGAATCGTCAGTAAAAATGCCATCGCCAGCGGCCAGGTCAATAATACCGTCTCTATCATCCGGGTACGCACCTGTCCGCTGTGATCTTCCAGGGTAATGCGGCGCACCAGATAAAAGATGTTGCCGTCTTTAAGCGGCTGGGCCACCATAAACACCACCACCTCTTCCTGCTCCCGGGTCGAGCTGTCATTGGTTAGTTTCAGGTTGCGCATTTCTAGCTCAGTGACCTGCTGCAATGAAGAAAATTGTTGCTGCAGCCAGGGGGGCAATTGTTGCCAGCCCAGGTAACCGTTGAAATGAATGGAGCGCGGCACCTGAGGCTGTAAACCGGCATCATAATTCTTCGAAAAACTCTGCGCTTCCATGGTCATGTACATATAATTGGACTCGTCCAGACCACGGATAAAGAACCAGTGCAGCAGCAGACTATAACAAAGCACCACTATCAGGGCATGGATCATCGCCACCCTGAACACATAACGACGCAAAGAGCCTTTTTTCAGCGCTTGTTTAATCTTCATCTTGTTGCCGCAAAGCGACCCCCTGTCCCGGCACGGTATGAATAAGTTTGCTTTCACCCGGCGCATCGACTTGCTGGCGTAAGTTAAATAAATGTACTTTTAAGCTGTTGCTGTCGGGTAATTCATCCCCCCAAACGGCATGGCATAGCTGATCCCGGGTGACTATTTGTCCTGACTTGCGCACCAGGGTTTCCAACAATATCCAACCAGTGGGTGAGAGCTGCAAAACCCTTTGTCCGCGCTTGGCGGTCTTTTGGTTAAAATCTATATGTAGATCATAAAGCTCAGTGCTGGTGGTTTGCCCGCTTCGGCGGTTGGCCAGCACATGAATACGCGCCACCAGCTCCAGCATGGCAAAAGGTTTTACCAGGTAATCATCCGAGCCCACTTTAAAACCGGCGAGTTTATCATCTAAAGTATCCCGGGCGGTCAGCATCAGTACCGGCGTATCTATGCCCTGCTCCCGCATGTTCTGGCAAACCAGTAAACCGTCCATGCGCGGCATATTAACATCCAAAATCACCATATCATAACGCTGAGACTGGATAAGCCCCAGCCCCTGGACACCGTTTGCCGCATGATCGCAACTGATCCCTTCCAGTTCAAGGTAGTCAACCACAGTTGCCGCCAGATCGAGATCGTCCTCCACCAGCAGGATATTGCGTTTTACATTATTCACGGTTTACTCCATTTCACTTCGGGGGAAAAGCCTGCGGGGAAAACCCAGCTGCCGCGCAGGTTTGCTATTATATTCAATTTCCCCTAAAAAACTAATTCCAGGCATCCGGCACCAACAGGTAACCCTGACCACGTACAGTTTTGATCCTAAACGGCCTTTTCAGGTCATCATGCAACTTTTTCCTTAACCGGGACACCCTGACATCAATACTGCGATCCAGGCCGTCATACTCACGCCCCGCCACCAATTGGTAAATCACATTCCTGTCCTGTACCTCACCTGCCCGGCTGGCAAGCAGCCACAACAAATCAAACTCCTGTCCGGTGAGGTCAACTGGCTCACTGTACAAATTGACCTGGCGCGATAACCGGCACAAGGTTAGCTCACCGCAGGAGACTTGCTGCGCAGGCATTGCCGTTTGCTGCTGGTACTGCCACCTGAACATGGCCTTGATTTTTGCCAGCAACACCCTTAAGGCCACGGGTCTTGCCAAATAGGCATCTGCACCTACCTCCAGACCGATCACCTGATCGATATCACTTGCTTTTGCTGACAAAAACAACAATTGCCCGTTATACTGGCGGCGTAATTCCCGGCACAGAGCCAAGCCGCAATTATCCGGCAATAATACATCCAGGATCACCAGATCAGGCTGATAATGATTGACCTGACGCTTAACATGCACTCCCTGAAACTCCTGTAAAACCTCAAAACCTTCAAGGGTTAACATATCGGCAATAATCCGGGAGAATTGCCGATCTTGCTGCACCACAAGCACTTTTTTTAACGGCTTTTGCCAAGTGTTATGATTATCCATTTTGCCTGCCAGGGCCCCGAGTGTACTTTGCGGGCGTAGATATAGATCCGTATCCGTTTTATTAACAGGGTAAGACTCAGGCAACATGATTTTACTCTCACTAATGTTATTATCACCGCTAATAACGTGCCAGGGAGCAACAGGTTTACTTCAAAACAAAAAAATCCGAAGAAAACAGTCTTACGCCAGGCACCTTATCTTCTGCAGCCAGTATAAAATGTGCGGGGTTAAGGCAAGGTTAAGAAGGGTTAACTGCCGATAAAATTGAAAACACAAAAGAGACGCCGGGAAAATATCTCTATCCCGGCTATGGATTAACGGCGCTGGCTGGCGTTAAAGGTAATCATTTAAACCGTCGATTGTTGCCGGCATCATCAGCCGAGCATCTTTAATCTTTATCCTGCCTTTACCAGTGGGGATTTAACGGCAAACAAAGCACGAAGCACGCACCGCCTAAGTCGCTGTCTTCGACATAGGCCCGGCCCTGATGCCAGAGCATGATTTTTTGGACGATCGCCAGCCCCAGGCCAAAACCACCGGTTTCCCGGCTGCGGCTTTCATCTCCCCGGGAAAAGGCATCAAATACCAGGGACTTAAAATCATCGGAAACCCCGTCGCCATTGTCTTCCACCCGGATATAGCAATAATCATTATCTGCAGTTAAACGGACACAAATTTCTCCGTTGCCATATTTCACCGCGTTAACCAGATAGTTGTTTATCGCCCGGTCGATAAAGTGGCGGTCACAAACCAGCATTAATTCATCCGTTTGATTGATAAAACTAAGCTCACCGCTAAAACAGCTGTGTTTTTCTATCTGCTGCTCGATAATATCGGCAATGGCATGCGCGTTAAAATCCAAGACCGGCTTATCATGTTCAAAAGCGGCATAAACCAGCATTTCATTGATAAGTTCATCCAACTCGGTGACATCACTGCTGATCTGGCGAATGTATTGACGACTTTTCTCCCTGTCTTCGGATTTTTCCAACATTTGCAGGGCAAACTTGGTGCGCGCCAGCGGGGTTCTTAATTCATGGGAAACCGCATTAGTTAACTCCTTCTGCTCCGCCAGCAGCGCCTTAATGCGTTCAGCCATCATATTAAAGGTTTTCACCACTGGGGCTATGGTGGGGGTAAATGCCGTCGGCGCTTTAATATCCAGATTGCCTTTACCGAATAAACGGGTGGATTTTTGCAGGGCATCGAGATCCCGGGACAAGGGCCATAACCAGAGTAGAATTACCACAGCAGTAACCAGCAGGAAAAAGATCCGGATAAAGGCCTTTTGTTTTGGCCGGGTCGGCACTTTCACCGGCCCTAAAGTGATCAAGGTAGTATCATCACCGAGTAAGTGATATAGCCGGATACTGGTGCTTTCGTAATAGACCACCACTTCACCGCTGGCCAGCATCTGCTGGTGCTCGGGTTTAAAGCGGCTATCGGCATTTCTTTCGATCAGATTCACCGGTAATTTCAACTTAGCCGATGCCTGGCTCAGGACAATTGGCCACTGCTCCCGCGGCCTGTGGTTAAGCAGATCGCCAAGGGCAAAAAGCACAGATTTATAACCGGTATAAGACTCAATATCCTGCTCCAGCTCCTGGGCCCAATATTCATCCAAGACCCAGGAAACCCCGGTAAAGGTGAGGATCATCATCAGGTAAAGACTGATAAAAGTACTACCGAATTTCATTTAAACCTCAAATATTCTCAAATATAAGCAAAGCCCGGGACATGGCAGAAAACTAGCGGAAAAGTGTGTAAAACGAATGGCATACCGGGCTTAATTGACAACAGGCCCGGCTTTTGTGACAAATCAGCGGAGCAGTTACACCCAGGCATCGGGTACAAACAGATAACCCTGCCCCCAGATGGTTTTGATCCTAAACGGGGTTTCATTGCTGTCACGTAATTTTTTTCTTAACCTGGAAATCCTGACATCAATACTGCGGTCTAACCCGTCATAAGGACGGCCCACCACAGACTTGTATATATAATCACGGTTTTGTACTTCACCGGCTTTACTGGCCAGCAGCCATAATAAATCAAATTCCTGGCTGGTGCAGACAATATTTTCACCGTCCAGGCTCACCTGACGCGATCCTTTATTAATACTCAAACCGCCATAACTTACCGCCGAGCTTTCCTGGGGTTTAAGCGCAAACTGTCCCCGACGCAGTAAGGCATTGATACGGGCTAGTAGCACCCTGGGTTCAACCGGTTTAATCACATAATCATCAGCGCCGATTTCCAGGCCTAATACCTGATCAAAGTCAGTGCCTTTGGCGGTTAAAATCAAAATAGGCCCGGTATAATTGGGCCTTAAGTCCCGGCAAAGACTAAAACCGTCCTTACCCGGCAACATCACATCCAAAAGGATCAAATCAGGTGCAAATGAGAGTACGGTTTTTTCCACCACATCCCCCCGGTACTCCTGCTTGACATCAAAGCCTTCAGAAATAAGAAATTCACTTACTAAACCAGATAACTGGCGGTCATCTTCAACCAATAAAATTTTTTTCACTGACAAAGTATTATCAGACATTCATTTACTCCAACAGTAGCCATCACCGCTACCCTATGCTTGCCAAGACGACCAATAAGCTATTAAAGACCTATCGGCAGACAATAAGTTTCAATCCTGAAACGATAAATAAACCCTAACGCAGGAAAGCCAAGACAATCAAAGGTATTTATGACACTTATTCTAACAAAGCTTAATGTTTGCCAAGGGGTAAATTACAAGTTTTTACCTGTTGATTACATTTAGTTACAAACAGGTATAAACCCGGGAAAAATTGACTGTTTTAACAGCGCTCATCGACAATTTGTCACGTATTGTCCGATATTTTTACAACTGCCGATCCCATTCACTTATGAAACGTATAAAAATCAAGCAAATAGTCTATATGGCCTGAAATATGCCCTAAAAGCCCCTAAGAGAAAAGCCGGTGTGGGCAACATCATCATAACTGACTTTTCTTAGCCGTAACAATCAGGAGTAACTTTATGAAAAACGCTAAGATTTCATCTGTTTTTTTACTCGGTTTAGCTTTTCTCCTCTGCCAATACAACCTGGTACACGCCAGCGCCCACGGCATGTCCGCCGTTGAAACCAACCTTTTGATTTTATTAGCCGTAACCGTTTCCATCTTTACCTTGCTGAAACAAGGCAAGAAAAAATAACACTTTTCCCAGATATCCAGTTTCTGCCCGGCAACCCCCAACCTTGCCGGGCTTTTTCTTGCGCTCATATCCTCTTGCCTGCCTCGCTAAATCGGTTGGGGTTCAATCATATTTAATGCTATTATTGCCCGCAATCAACGACGTCAGCCAGGCAGGGAGCAATCCCCGGTCCGGTGACTGCAAGCAAAATAATAATTTCCACCTTTAAGGTTGTTATCTTCCTATGAAAATAGTCTCTTTTAATATCAATGGCCTGCGGGCAAGACTCCATCAACTGCAAGCATTAATCGACAAGCATCAGCCGGATATTATCGGGTTGCAGGAAATCAAAGTTCATAATGATGCTTTTCCCCTCGAAGACGTTGAAGCCATGGGGTACCACGTTTATTTTCATGGCCAGAAAGCCCATTACGGCGTGGCGATGTTATGTAAAAAGGAAGCTGACCAGGTACAGCTGGGCTTCCCTTCAGATGACGAAGACGCGCAAAAACGTATGATCATGGTGACCACCACCAACGATCAGGGTGAAAAGGTAACCGTATTAAACGGCTATTTCCCCCAGGGAGATAATATCAACCATGAAACCAAGTTCCCCTATAAAAGGCAGTTTTATAAAGACCTGATGGGTTACCTCGACGAGCATCACCAGCCGGATGAGCACCTGGTGGTCATGGGTGACATTAATATTTCACCAACAGATCTGGATATCGGCATCGGCGAAGTCAACCGCAAACGCTGGTTAAAAACCGGCAAGTGCAGCTTCCAGCCGGAAGAGCGCGAATGGTTGGCGAAATTATTAGACTGGGGCTTTACCGATACCTTCCGCAAATTACATCCGGAAACGGGCGAGCAATATTCCTGGTTTGATTACCGCTCAAAAGGTTTTGATGACAACCGCGGCTTACGCATAGACGTGGTACTGGCAACAAAAGAGCTGACGGAGCGCTGTAATGAATCAGGTATCGATTATGAGCTAAGGGGCATAGAAAAACCCTCAGATCATGCCCCTATCTGGTCAACGTTCGGGTAAGCCAAATGAGTTTGCCACATTATTTATGCCCCATCTGCCGCTCGGCGCTTAGCAGCCAGGCATCGGGGTTTCATTGCAGCAATAACCATCATTTTGACCGGGCAAAAGAAGGTTATGTGAATTTATTGCCGGTACAGCATAAACATTCCAAAGATCCCGGGGATAACAAAGCCATGGTGCTTGCCCGCCGTGCTTTTCTGGAACAGGGCTACTATCAGCCGCTGATCGACAAACTCACCAGCTTATATCAGGCGCACGGTGATACAAATTTGCCGGTATTAGATGCCGGCTGCGGTGAAGGCTACTATACCCACCAGCATAAAACCAACAACAACTCGGTTTACGGGGTGGATATCGCAAAAAATGCCGTAAAAATTGCCGCCAAGCGCCATAAAAGCTGTCACTTCAGTGTCGGCACTTTATCTCATTTACCCTTTGAGGATGCGTTTTTTGGCTGGTTATTCTCCATTTACGCCCCGATTTTAGAACCGGAATTTACCCGGGTTTTAAAAAGCGGCGCTTATTTGCTGACGGTTACCCCGGCTGAAAACCATTTATTTGAGTTAAAATCGCTGATTTATCGTGACCCCCAAAAACACGATACCGGGAAAAGCCAAATAACGGAGTTGGCCCTGGTGCATGAAGAAAAGTTAAATTACCAAATGGACTTTACCGGACCAGATGATGTTATTAACTTACTGGCAATGACACCTTTTGCCTTTAAGACCAGCGAGGCTTTACTTGAGCAGATAAAAGCGATGACAACCTTCAGCTGCCAGGCCGATTTTCATATTCGCCTGTATAAAAAGGCATAAATCTCTCCATGACGTCCATGTGATAGTGATATACCGTTCATCCTGAACATAAATCACTCCTTCACATCCAGGTGATCGTGATATACCGTTCATCTTGAACATAAAAAAGCAGCACAAGATATTTCATGTGCTGCTTTTTAGTATCTGTTGAGATAAGGTGAAAACCCAATCTGCTACTGTTTTTTGTGCTGATAGGTCAGGTTGAGTAAACCGGCAAGATCCACATACCTGGGTTTGTGGACAGAGAGTTTGATATTTCCCCCCTGCTCATTGATTCTGGCGACCCCTTCCCGGTACCAGCTTGCCAGCGAAGGCGGTAAATGCTTATCGGCCTTAACCCCCAGCATCACCAGCGCCTGCACCGGTATACTGGCAATAAACAAGCCGTAAACCAGTGCCTGAGGCAAGATCGACACAGAGCCAAAATACACTTGTAAGATCACAGAAGTCACGGCTAAAGCAGGGAAATGACGATAAACGAAACGGCCCACCTGGATGGCCCGGTAATCAGCAAAATACTGACCTAATTCTGCGCGTTCCGGCCAGAGCTTCATATATCTCTGACCCAGCTTGATTATTTCAACAACACTCATATTCATAGATAACACTATAGCAGGAGTCTGCTATCAAGACAGTATAATATTGTTCATTTTCCCACAATAGATCGCAATTAATGCCCCACTCTATGTCCCATATCAAAACTCCGCTGTAGCACTTCTTTATAATAGCCAGCCTAAGTTGTTATTTTTATTCAGTAGTATTTATGTCTCAAATTCATGTGCTCGTAATCAATTGCGGTAGTTCGTCGGTTAAGTTTTCCATTATCGACAGCAACACCAAGCAGGCCATTTTAACCGGCATCGCCGAACGTTTACTGTCCGCCAAAGCAAGCTTTAAATTAACGTATCAGCAGCAAAACGAGCAATTCTCCCTGAAAGCGCCTTTTGATCATGAAGCGGCCATCGCAGAACTGGTACAGCAGTTAACTCGGCTGGAATTGCTCGATACCCTCAGCGCCGTTGGCCACAGGGTGGTACACGGTGGTGAGCATTTTTCCGAGCCAAGCCTGATCACCAAAGAAGTTAAACAGACCATAGCGGATTTAGCCCACCTGGCGCCGCTGCACAACCCGGCGAACCTCACCGGTATCAATGCCGCAGAAAAAGCCCTGGGACATCTGCCACAAGTTGCGGTCTTTGATACCGCCTTTCACCAGAGCATGCCGGAAAAAGCCTATCTTTACGGCCTGCCCTACGCGTTATATCAAGAGCACGATATCCGCCGATATGGTTTTCACGGCTCCAGCCACAGCTTTGTCGCAGAGCAGGCAGCAAGCTTTATCGGTAAACCCTTAACGCAATGCAGCTTTATCAGCGCCCACTTAGGCAATGGCTGTAGCATCACCGCCATCAAAGCAGGACAAAGTATTGACTCGAGCATGGGGTTTACCCCACTTGAAGGGGTGATGATGGGCAGCCGCAGCGGCGACCTCGACCCAGGCATTATTTTTCACCTTATCGAACACTTAGGTTATTCACCCGACCAGGTACAAAACTTGCTCAATAAAGACAGCGGTTTACTTGGTCTCTCGGGATTAAGCAACGACTGTCGGGAGCTGGAGCAGGCGGCATTAACACAGGACAATGACAGGGCCAAACTTGCCCTGGAAATTTTCTGTTACCGCATCGCCAAATACATCGCTGCCCTTTCAGCCAGTTTAACCAGTCTTGACGGTGTCATCTTTACCGGCGGCATAGGGGAAAACTCCAGCTATGTACGTGAGCAGATAATAAACCAGCTCAGCCTGCTCAATTTCCATCTGGATCAGGACAAAAACCAGGAAACCCGCTTCGGCAAAAGTGATGATATCTCAACGCCGTCATCAAGATATGCCCTGGTGATCCCCACCAATGAAGAAGGGGTGATTGCATCCCAAAGCATCCAAGTACTGCAGGAGGCTTTATAATGTCTTACCGTATTATGTTAGTACCGGTCGGTTTCGGTGTCGGCCTCACCAGCGTAGCCCTGGGGCTGCTGCATGCCTGCCAGCAAAAAGGCATCAAAGCCGCTCATTTTAAACCTATCAGCCAACCGGCAAGGAATGTGCTGAAACATCCGAAAAACGGCGAAGCAGAGCCGTTAGAGTTTAGCCATGCCATCCCGCTGGCGGATGTCGAAGAAAAAATCGCAGACGGCCTGCATGACGTAGTACTTGAAGAAATCGTCGCCAACTTTAATGCTTTTAGCGAGGGGGACGAGGTCATGATCATCGAAGGCCTGATCCCCACCACCCGCCAGCCTTATGCCGGACGCATCAACCATGATGTTGCCCAGGCACTGGGCGCAGATATTGTCCTGGTGGCCAATCCGCAAAACGATGATATCGCCCAGTTTGAAGACCGGTTAGAAGTCAGCGCCGACACCTATGGCGGCATCAAAAACAAACGTTTGATCGGCTGTATCTTAAATAAGGTCAATTCCCCTGATCAGGACGAGCACGGCTTGCTGCCGCGGGAAAGTGAAATCAACCCGAAAAAAGATCTGCATGCCTTTATCAATTTGTCCCTGTTTAACAACCGCTATTTCGACTTATTGGGGCTGGTGCCCTGGCAAATCGACATGGTTGCCCCCCGGGTGATCGATATTTGCCATTACCTTGATGCCAAGGTGATCAATGAAGGGGACATGCAGCACAGACGTATCCGCAGTGTCACTTTCTGCGCCCGCAGTGTCGACAACCTGGTCAGCCATTTAATTCCCGGGCGCTTAATTGTCACCCCGGGAGACAGAACCGATATTATCATCGCCACCTGCCTGTCTGCCCTCAACGGCACTAAAGTCGGCGCCCTGCTGCTCACCAATGGCTTTGAGCCCAACAGCGAAGTATTAAGCTTATGCCGCCAGGCATTGGACAATGGCCTGCCTATTTTATCCGTACCCTGGGATACCTGGCAGACCTCACGACATTTAATGAATTTTAACCCGGAAGTACCCAAAGACGATGGCCAGCGCCATGACAGGGTCAGACAATATGTCGCGGATCACCTCAATGTCGACTGGTTAAAGCACCTGTCAGAGAAAGCGTCCCAGGTCAATCCGTTGTCGCCGCCGGCGTTCAGGCACCAGTTGACCGAGCTTGCCCGCAATGCCAACAAGCTGATCATCTTACCCGAAGGCACGGATGTCAGAACCATTAAAGCTGCAGCAATATGCGCAAAACGAAAAATTGCCCGCTGCCAATTACTGGGCAACATTGATGAAATCAGCCGCATCGCCGACCAGCAAGGCATAGACTTGCCCCCCGGGTTAATGATCACAGATCCCGACACCATCAGGGAGAATTATGTCGCTCCCCTGCTTGAGCTGAGAAAACATAAGGGCCTGACGGAAGTGGTGGCGCGGGAAGAGTTAAAAGATAATGTTGTGCTGGCCACCATGATGTTACAGCTCGGCCAGGTAGACGGCTTAGTCTCAGGTGCCGTCAATACTACCGCCAATACTATCCGCCCGGCATTGCAACTGGTCAAAACCGCCCCTGGCAGCTCATTAGTGTCATCTATTTTCTTTATGCTACTGCCGGATCAGGTCCTGGTATACGGCGATTGTGCCATCAACCCCGAGCCTAATGCTCAGCAGCTGGCTGATATTGCTATCCAATCGGCAGACTCCGCCGCCCAGTTTGGCATTACCCCCAAGGTGGCAATGATAAGCTACAGCACAGGTACCTCGGGGCACGGCGCCGATGTCGAGAAAGTCGCCGAGGCTACCCGGCTGGCACAGGAAAAACGCCCGGATCTGGTAATAGACGGTCCGCTGCAATATGATGCCGCGATCATGGAAAATGTCGCCCGTAAGAAAGCCCCCGACAGCCCGGTGGCAGGTCAAGCCACGGTATTCATTTTCCCGGATCTCAATACCGGCAACACCACCTATAAAGCGGTGCAGAGATCGGCAGATCTGGTCAGTATCGGTCCTATGCTCCAAGGCATGAATAAGCCGGTAAATGACCTTTCAAGGGGCGCCCTGGTGGATGATATCGTCTACACCATAGCCTTAACCGCGATCCAGGTAAAATAGGCGCTGCTGCCTATGCTGATAAATCACTTCAGGATCAGCATAACAGAGCAGGAAAAAGGTACCGCTATCCCCTGCACTCCAGCTGGAGTTAGCGGTTTTCTTTTATTGCCAAAATTAGAAAAGGCGAGAAAAAACGAGATACGGCAAAGTACTGCACCGGTGAAAGTAAGATAAAAACGTTTTAAATACAAATTCAAGCCTAATTCACCATTAGTGCTTTATTTTTATATGTTTTGTATTTATCAGTAAAAACACAACAATGACTCAAAAAACGTACCAACACTTTTTACTAACCTTTACAACAACATAACTTGCTATCACAAGTTTGCTCACAATGTTATCCACAGCTTTTGTGGATATCATTTTTGCAACAAGACTCTGTTCACGGCGAGATAACCTTAAAGAAAGCATCATTTTATAACTAACAATAAAACTTTTAACGAAATAGCTTGCATTATTGTACATTATATTTTTTCTTTGCCTTCTTCCCTTCAGCCAGGCCTTAAAAAACAGTTCGCTTTTGCCATGCTCAAACATAGAGTTAAACGTTATTTAACGTTATAGTATGATCATAACTAACTCTGCATATTGAGAAATCATGTCAAAACTGACGCTTAGATTAATGGATGAAACCTTTGCCATACACAGTTTGCCGGCGAACAGCGAGATCCCCGAACAGGTATTTGCCGCAAAAGTCTTTTTTATTGCCAAAACCTTTGAAGAAGTCTCGATTGTACTGCCCCAGCATGTACAACTGGCCAGTGATGATGTGGAAAAAGACTGGCGCGCCCTGGAAGTAGTCGGCCCGTTAGACTTTACCTTGACCGGCATACTGTCCAATATTTCTGCGGTACTTGCCAAAGAAAAAATCAGCATCTTTGCCATTTCTACCTTTGATACCGACTATATCTTAGTGAAAAACAATACCGTCAGAGCCGCCACCTCGGCGCTGCAGGCCAATAACTACCTGATCAGTGCCCCTAATTTATAAAGTGGTTATTTATTAACACATAACAAATGATTATTACCGGCTTTCATTAACTCATTTGATAAAATCTATGGCGGTTGTCTTCGCCGCCAGCCTTCTTAGCTCCACTCTCTTTAGTATCCGATAATACGGCTTGCCAGAGATTACGCAGAGTCGTGCTGCCTAAACAGTGCCTAATGAAACCATCCGTGATATAGAGTTTCCTTTCCCTTATTCGCTCAAAAAACCATCTAGTATTTGAAATCGCTGTGAGTATGCTCTAATGTTACAATTCTGTTAACAAAGTGATATTTGACAGTTTCTTAAGTCAGATAATACGTACTTCCATAACTACATCATTTAATTGAGGGAACATAATGAAAGAAAACATCACACGCTTATATCTGATCATTTTTGTACTCACATCGGGAATAATACTGGCTGCGGCTAACAAGGCCAGCGCGAAAGGTACAGAAATGTCCACCGGGGCTCAACAAATTCAGTCGAGCTCGCACCAGGCAATAGACCTCAACTCCGGGAACTACTTCCTCATTGATCCTGTCGATGGATACAATGCCTTGCAACTTAAATTGGCAGCCGATGGCAGCGGTAAAATTAAAGAACGCTCCGCTGTCAATATCACTTGGCATAACAATGGTACCACTACCGAAGTAACGGCTTTAGAGCCGCTGGTTTTATATCAATTTGCAGACTCAGAAACAGACAGTTACCGGGGGGAGTTAGTATCAATCACCCTTACGCCATCAACAGAGCCTGATCAGTCCGCTCTTTATGACTATGTGGCGCACCAACGCATAGTCCATAACGAAACCGGTGAGATTATCGACAGTTATCAAGAGCAAAGAGTTATTCAGTTACTCAATAGAAAAAATACTGAAAGATGGCCTTTAGATCTGGTTGGCAGAGAATGGGTCATTGAGGATATCGACCTGCTCACTTACCCTGAGCAGCCTTATTTTCAGGGACTGAGCGCCGCCCGAGCCGCTTTCTTTGACAATGGCCTGGGTATGTTTACCCACCATGACCAAACCATCAGTGATTTTAAATGGCGGTTAAAAGGGCGTAAGTTAGAGATCAAGACCCTGTCCGAGAGCAAAAAAGTCACCTATTCATTTTGGATCACTGAGTTTATCGAGGACATAGGCGTAAAATTTGTCGCCAATGTACGGGGTAAAGATGCAAATGCCTGGCGCACACGTAATGGTTATATGTTGATACAACAAGATAGCCGTTTTACGCCTGAAAATGTTGTCGGGAGCTGGTCAAGGGCAAATGCACAATTTGACTATTATGCCGATCAAATACACGTGCCAAATATTGCACACCCGGCATCAAAATGGACAATATCAGATTCCGGTATCCTGTTGCGGGATAAAATCGTCCACCCCGAACTTGGGCCCGTGGTGGAGTGTCCGGATGAACAATGTTATTTATCTTGCACCTTTACCCGGAATTTAATCGCCAAAATAGGCGATACCCTATATTTTGAAAGCGGATTAGACTCCGAATTTTATGATCAGGGCCCGATTTTTTATCAAGGCTCTACTATTTTGACAGCAAAATACAGTGAAAAACCCGGGGTTGAACAATTTGGCCATAGCTGGGTTGATTATGCCAGGATGCAACTTAATGATGTTAATAGCCAGACTTCACTTATCTTTGCTCCTGAGTTCGGTGCAGACGGCACTGAGCAGCATATTGTCTATAAAGATTCCCCCGGCAACCTCTATGGTCGCTATCAGGTGCTTGATGGCAAACTCCATATCACCCAAGATGAGCAAACGCAGGTATATGAGTTATTAAGCTTTAACAGGGATCACATACAAGTATGCCGCTATTTCGACGGGCAATCTTGTGAACAAGGCACTCAGCTGACCTTCTCGTTTAATAATAATGCCGGCAGCTTAACAACAAACGAGTAATAAAAGCAGCTGCTATTCACTAATAAAGAGACTAGCCGGACAAAGCTGTTAAACATGGTCACGACAAAGCAAGACTCGCTTTAGCTGTCACGACTTAAATATCTTTATCAGCTTATCTTATATCGCTCTCATAAAAAAATAATGGGACTCCCCAACACCTAAGGTGAAGAGGAGTCCCATTCTCTAAAGTTAAGTTATTAACAGGTACCAATACTCCTGGCCTGAAAATGCAGTGCCGCAATTAATGCAATGGAGCTACCCCGCTACTGGGGTTATCCGCCAAACCAATATCACGTGCATGTTGTTCAAAACCTTTATTTCTCCAGAAGAAGGCACCCGGCATCGTTGTCGGTATAACCAAAACATAAAATAAGGCCCGCCCGATAGCAGCGGTAAAACAATTTACCAGCGCCAACAATGCCCATGCCACCAATAAGCTGGCATCATTAGTGCCGGTTAAATGCAGGGCAAGTAAACTTGTTGCCGCAATAATATTAAAAGCTAATAAGCTATTACGGAATATATAGGTTTTTCCAAAGGTGGTTGACTGTATGTAATGTGCTGCCCCTCCTTCATTTTCACTGCGATTTAAATCATAGCTGTGCTTTATTAAGCCTAATGCCTCAATGAGCATGCCGAAGATAAAGACACTGGCAAATACCGCCGTTGCCGTATCGATGGCTTTACCCTGAGCCGTTAACGTCGACAGCACAATAATACCGCCAATAAATGCCCCTAAAGACAAACTATTACCGGCAAATGCGGTACTGGTTTGTATATGGTTCCAAAACGGACGCGCTTTAATTTGATAACACTTATTCATGTAAAAGAGACCTGCAGCCCCCGCCAGCAAAGTAAAAATACCAAAGCCTGTTACTAAGGTGTCTAAAGGGATCCCCCGAGTTAGCACGGCTAAATCTATTGAGGTGGCATTATTAACAGCTGTCACCAGGTATTCGTTACCGGGCAATAAAAACAGTGAAGTTAATGCACAACCGGTACAGAAAAGTGCTAAACCAAAACCTTCACGTGCCATAGGTGAGTAGCGTAAATTGTTAAACCCCCGATAAAACCGCATCGGTTTACCCAGATGGGTCACACTCATTAATAAGGCAAAGGTGGTCATTGCTAAAGATGTTACCGTCAGCGGTAAAAACATATCTGACGCGACAAAACCGCTTAACGCTTCAATGCCTAACAAAGCGCCTAAAAATGGAATTAAAAAGACACCAAAAGCTGCCTGGGCAAATAAAGTAAATAACACCAGCGGATTTTCCCTGCTGTTAAGGCGCTTGAAGTTCCAATGTTTGGCTTTACCAGCTTTTTGGTCTATTGCCGGCTTGTATTGCCCCTTCTCGTTGCGATGATACTTAACCGGCATGGAGTCGGTACGTGTCATTTCATTGGGCAAGGTTTTGGTTTGCTGAAAACGTATGTTGGGATGGGTAATTTCAGGGGTTGGGAAACCGGGGATCTCGGTTTTACATTGCTCACGGTTTTCCGGGGTGTTTTCAATCACGCCAAAGTCCAGGGCATTACCGACACAGGCTGAAACACAGGCGGGTTTTAAGCCAACCTCTAGCCGGTCAACACACATATTACATTTTGATACCCTGCCCTTAACCGGATCCAATTGCGGTGCATTATAAGGACATACCCAGGTACAATAACCGCAACCGAAACAGGTTTCAGGATCTTGCAGCACAGCGCCGTATTCGGCATGTTTGGTATAGGCACGTGTCGGACAGCCTTTTAAGCACACCGGGTCGTCGCAATGGTTACATGCCATGGAAATATTCATACGTTTATAATCCGGATATGACCCCCCTTCCACATAACCTACCGAGCGAAAGGCTAGATGTGCCGGCGTTTCATTTTTTTCCGCACAGGCAGACTCACATGCATGGCAGCCGATACAGTTATCTGCAGTAAAGAAAAATCCGTGTTGTTTATTGCGGTTAGGATTACTGCCCACTTCCGGATTTTCATTGATGTACATGGGGCGCTCTTTGGGAAGGCCGGTAAGCTCGACCAGATCAATCAGTTGGCCGTAGCGATTTTCTTCTTTCACCTCCTGATCCGGTAAAAAAGCATAACTTTGCTCCTGGGTGCGCACTTCCCAATGATTAGAGCGCCCCTCTTGTTCTTGGCCTACCGCCTCTTTTGCAGGGTCAAAACTTTCTACCCCCGAATCGTCGGCCGCCGGGATCTTGGTTGACGCGGTTTTTTGCGGAGTAATATTTTCTTCTATCATGATATTGTCCTCTATCAGGCGTCTAAAAGGTTCTGCGTTCAGCATTAAGGCGAGCGGCTTCAAGCTGGTCTACCGGCTCTATACGTACCGAACCTTGTTTAAAAGCAGGTTGACGCGAATAAGGGTCAAGCAAGCCCAGCGTTAAACGGTTTACACAGTCATGAAAATGAAAAGGGATAAAGACCATATTGCGCGACACCCTTTGGGTAAGCTGTACCATCACCACGGCATCGCCGCGGCGGCTGGTTAAACGCACATAACTTTGATGCTCAATCCCCAGTTCTTTCGCGGCATCCGGGTTCATTTCCATATAAGGCGTCGGGCTGAACTTATTACAGTTGCCTATTTTTCCGGTACGGGTGCGGGTATGAAAATGTTCAACTACACGGCCACTGTTTAACCAGAAGGGATAATCGGCACACGGCTGTTCGTTGTTGTTGTAAAAATTGACGGCAATCAGATTGGCTTTGCCGCTTGGGGTGGGAAATACGCCGTCGCTATACAGGCGGGGAGCGCCTTTAAGCCCTTCATCGCCTTCACGGTACGGCCATTGAATGCCGCGCGCCTCGATCAGCTTTTCATAACTCATGCCGGAAATATCGAGGTTGCGCGGCCTACCATAAGTGCTGCCTTTTGACAGCTGCTTCATTTCATTAAAAGCACCTTCCGCCGTGTCGGGAAAGTGAATGATTTTGCCGTTATCAAAGCGTTTCGCCATCTGGTTGAAAATCCAGAAATCGGGTTTGGAATTGGCATAAGGCTCGATGGCGTTGCTGATCAGGTTAACACGGCGTTCGGTATTGGTATGGCAACCTTCTTTTTCCGCCCATACCGACGCAGGAAAATAAACATGGGAATATTGGTTGGTTTCAACATCTTCATAAACATCCTGCACCACCAGAAAATCGAGTTTCTCCAATGCCTTTCTGATGCGGTTGGTATTCGGCATCGAGGTCATAGGGTTGGTGGCGACCAACCACATACCTTTGATTTCACCGGTTTCTATGGCAGGAAAAATATCGGTTTGCGCCAAGCCCCGTTTTTTCGGGAAAAACTCAGGGTCTATGCCCCAAAAATCAGCGATTTCCTGGCGGTCAGCTTCATTTTCCAAATAACGATAACCGGGTAGCCCCGAGCAGGATGACCACTCACGTGTGCCCATAGCATTACATTGACCGGTAATGGATAAGCTTGTGCCCCCCGGTTTGCCTATGTTACCGGTGATCAGGTTAAGGTTGTTGATATTGGCCACGCCGTCTGAGCCATGGGTCGACTGGTTGATACCCATGGTCCAGATACTCATGGCCGCCGGAGCTTTGGCATAAATGCGGGCAACATTGCGAATGGTATCTTCATCTATACCGCATAAATGCTGTGCTTCCTTAGGATTATAGTCTTGCACCAGGGCTTTGATCTGTTCAAAACCCTGGGTGTGGGCGTCGATATAAGCTTGATCCTGCAGGTTTTCATTAATGATCACATGCATCATGGAATTAATTAAAATGCAGTCGGTGCCGGGGGTAATGGGCAAATGGATATCGGCAAACTGCGCCAGCATAGTCACACGCGGGTCAACCACTATCAGCGGGAATTTGCGTTTCTCCAGCGCTTCTTTTAACCGCCAATAAATAATCGGGTGCTGCTCCGGTAAGTTGGAGCCAAAGGCCATAAAACAGTGGGTATGCTCAAAATCGCCATAACAGCCGGGTGGGCCGTCCGAGCCAAATGAACGTTTATAACCGCTGACCGCCGAGGCCATGCAAAGGGTGGTATTACCATCGTAATTATTGGTGCCGATACAACCCCGGGTTAATTTACCCAAAGTGTAAAACTCTTCCGTCAATAATTGTCCGGTAGAGACAACCGCAAAAGCATCTCTGCCATATTTTTCCTGGATCTCCTTAATTTTGCCCGCTGTGGTATCAAGGGCATGATCCCAGCTGGTTTTCTCAAACTTTTCATAGTGTTTATCGCGGATCAGCGGCTCAGTACCGCGGCCGGGACTTTCAAAAAGTTCATGCTCTAAGATGCCTTTTATGCATAACTTGCCGCGGTTAACATCGGCGCCGGCATGTCCCCTGGTGGTCACAATGCGCTTTTCGTCATCAAGACCAATTTCGATAGAGCAGCCGGTAGAGCAGTAATTGCAGGTGGTGTATTTCCAGGTTGAAACTTTTTTTGCAGGAATTGAGATGGGTTTTCTATTTTTACGTCCAAACAGCATAGCCGATTCCTAATAAACGTCATTGTCCGTTGATTTTACAAGGCATAAACTGTGCCCAATAAAATATGACTAAAGATCAACCTATTAGAAAAGCGGTGCCCTGGCTGCTTGCCTTATTAAAGTGCGTATGCGCCGTTTTGGTGCGCCTTGAGCACATCATTAACACATCAGCAAAGCTGTTGCTTGCGTGAAATAAGTTTATTGAGCAAACCTTTTTATTCTGAGTTTCCCCTGTATTTTCCCCCCTTTAGTCAGAGGAAAACTTTGCTCTTCGCCGATCTCAATCCGGGTGTCTATCGGCTCAAATTTGGGCAGCCATACTTTGACCTGGGTAAAGTCCTCCGGATAATCTTGCATACTCAAGCGTTTATAGGCTTCATTACTATCAAAGGTCGAGGTCAGGTAATACTGGCTGCTGATTGAGCCGACCCAGGCACTCATATACAAATGCAGGCGGCATTTCATTTCAACAAAAGTGTCGTTGTCCCAAAATAATTCCTGCTCGAATTCGGAATTGGGCGGCATATAGCTGAGCTGCCATTTCACATCCTGTTTTTTGTCCCTGACAAATATGGTATGGCCGACCTCATCAGAATTACGCAAACTTAAGGTATCGCCTTTATTGCCCAAAATAAGCTTTTCCGTGAAATAGCCTGCTTGATGGTCCATCACGGGCTGGTTGGCTAAACTCTTGTCTTCCGGCCAGTAAACCGCCATCACCGGGGGCACGAAATTATCGTGGAAAAACTGTACTTCAAGCTGTAAACCTTTACCGGTTAAGGTTTGCGACCTCTCTTGGTACGCCTGATGTTTCAGGGGCGTTTTTGCCGCCAGGGAGGCTTTTTTAAAGTCAAAATCCGCATCCGCCGGTGTCGGCAAGGATTTCAGCCAGCGATGGATCAGTGATACCCCGTGATAATCTACCTGCTCGGAAGCCATCATCGGCATACGGTAGTTTTCATCTGTGCTGAGCATACGCATTAACACGGCACTTTTAAATATCGCCAATTCCTCATCCTCGGCCCCCAGGAGAATATAAGGCGCTGCGGTAAAGTTTTCTGTGGGTTTATTGACCGCCGTTTGATAAACATCCGTGCTTTCAAGGGTATTCATGGCAAGTTTATGACGAAACCTTAAGTGATCGGCTTCATGCTCAGCCGCATACCCCATAGGGTTATGGCAATTGCCGCAATTGGCGTGTAAATAGCCCAGCGCCTGTTGGGTCACTTTACTGCCGGGCAATACCGGCAAAGGGATCTCCTCGGTGAGTTTCCCCGTCTGGTTAAGCTTACTCAGGGTCCATTCCCCCTCTCCCCGCTTAGGCCCATGGCCAAAAGCGTGATGTGCCTGTTTGTCACTTAACTGAATGGCATCAAACCCGAGAATAAGATCGGTATTGCCCTGATGGCAGTCGCTGCATTCCTGCTCCGGGGGAATATCATGGCTGGTCTCTAAGGCCTGCCTGTCCCCTTCGGTAAGATAATAAGCCTCAGTTTGCTGTTTATTCCAGCGATAGGTACTGAGCAGCCAGGAATCCAGGCCGGTGCCCGGGGTGATTTTTTGCAGGTGACGGGTTTCAACCCAAATTTCCTGCTGCGAAGGGTTGAAATGACGGAACTCTTTAAACACCTGAGTGCCTACGGGAAATACCCAGCGATCGGCATTACTGGTATCGATTTGGCTGTCCGGCGGCAAGTATATCCAGCGACTCTTAAGGGCACCATCGCTCCATAACTGGTAATTGGGGGTGAATGCGGTAAATTCCGGTGAGATCGCTTTGCTTTTGATATCACGATAGAGGCAGCTTGAGGAGAGCAGCTCGGGAGCGGTCCTGAGACGGGAGGTTTGCTGGCAATTGCCCTGCGCCACAAGTCCCTCTCCGGACTGACAACTGCCAAGCAACAAACATACTCCCCCAACAATGCCACTAAACAGTATTTTCAGTCCGTGATTCTTTCTCTGACGAGCCTGTATGCACCTTTGCTCTAGCATCCCTGTCATTGCCGTCTCCATACTTTTTACTTGCCATAAGACGGCTTAGCAATAACCCATCTTATCCTTGTATCCAAAGTAATAGCCGGAGCTGACCAGGTTTGCAATATAGCAGGCGCTAAAACTGCCTGTTCGGCTATTCGGGGGGTAAAAGAACAAGCAGGAATTTTGCAGCCCGGCGAAAGAAATAAAAGAACGGCCCCCTTTCGCCTTCACTTGATAAAAACATGCTGGTCAGCTTCACAGAGAAGTTTTATACTTCAGCCCTCAATTTTTCTAATAAGAATTATTTCCATGAATAAAATAAAAGGATTAGTGCTTATCGGCACAGCGGCATTAACCGGCTGCATGTCCGGCACAGAGCCGACAAACGCTTTTGACAACAGTTACAACAGCATCAACGCCCAGCAACTGGCGGACCATGTAAAAGTATTGGCCTCAGACAAATTCGGCGGCCGCGCCCCTTCCAGCGAAGGTGAAAAACTCACCCTTGAGTACCTGACCGAGCAATTTAAAGCCATAGGTTTTAAGCCGGGCAACGGCGACAGCTTCCTGCAGCAGGTACCGCTGGTTTCGATTGAAGCCTCGCCTGAGATGGTATTGTCTATCGGCGGTAAAGATTATCAATACCGCACCGATATGGTGATGGGCAGCAGCCGCATCACTGAGTTGTCCCAGTTAAAAGATTCTGAGCTGGTATTCGTCGGTTACGGTATTAACGCTCCGGAATATAACTGGAATGATTACCAGGGGCTGGATGTTAAAGGGAAAACCGTGGTGATCCTGGTAAACGATCCCGGCTACGCCACACAAAACCCGGAGCTGTTTACCGGTAATGCCATGACCTATTACGGCCGCTGGACCTATAAATACGAAGAAGCCAGCCGCCAGGGCGCTGAAGGCGCTATTATCATCCATGAAACCGCACCGGCCTCATACGGCTGGAACGTGGTTAAAAACTCCTGGTCTGGCCCGCAGTTCGGTTTCCAGCGTGATGATTTGAACATGAACCGCGTCGCCGTTGAAGGTTGGGTGACCACTGAAGTGGCACAGGAATTATTCACTAAGGCCGGTTTAGACTTTGCTGACGCCAAAGCCAAAGCCGCCAAAGGCAGCTTTAATGTTGACATGGGCGAGCTGACCGCTTCGGTCACGGTAAACAACACCATCAAAAAGTCGGTGTCTAATAACTTCATTGCCACCCTGCCCGGCTCGAAAAAACCACAAGAGCATATTTTATATAGCGCTCACTGGGATCACCTGGGCACAGACTTAAGCAAAGAAGGCGATCAAATCTATAACGGCGCAGTAGATAATGCTACCGGCACCGCGGCACTGATTGAAGTGGCGGAAGCTTTTGCCAAGTTGGACAAGGTTCCTGAGCGTTCCATTACCTTTTTAGCGGTAACGGCTGAAGAGCAAGGTTTGTTAGGCTCTAAATTCTATGCCGCCAACCCGGTGATCCCGGCTAAAAACACGGTAGCCAACATCAATATGGATGCCCTGAATGTTAACGGTAAAAGTAAGGATGTCGCCGTGTACGGCCTGGGGCAATCCCAGCTAGATGATTACCTGAGCAAAGCCGCGGTTAAGCAAGACCGAATCATCTCCGGCGATCCGCGTCCGGCCAGCGGCATCTACTACCGCTCTGATCATTTCGCTTTCGCCAATATCGGTATCCCGGCATTATACGCCAAAGGCGGCGCACAGCCAGCCGATGAAGCAACAGCAAAGTTGCGCGAAACCTTAGATGCTAAATTGAAGAAGTGTTATCACAACCTATGTGATGAATACTCAAGCGATTGGGATTTATCCGGTGCCGTGCAAGATATGCAATTATTCTTTGATATTGGTTACGAGCTCTCTGTCGACGGCCAGTGGCCGACCTGGAGTAAAACCTCTGAGTTTAAACGTCAGTAATTGCTAAACAGGCATTAGCCCGCATTATAATAGTGCGGGCTATATAGCTACCAACTGAAGATATTGCCAAGAATTAAAGTATTTTTAAACAGTCTTACTGAACAAACATAAAAGCTGATTAATACTAACTCCCCTCAATCCTCCAAGCCAAAAGCTTATCAGGCTAGAATAACCGACATAATTCTTATCCATCAGGTTTTCAACAGTAAAAGATAAACCGCCAAAGCCCTGAAAATCATTACCGTTGAGGCACCAAGCAGCCAATATCCGTTATGATTTTCATCGCAAACCAGGTAAGCATAAAAAATATATTGCACGACAAACTAAAAACTGAAGGAGTTGTTAAACTGACAACACCGGTTATCGATTTGCAACAACTCGCCTCCTGGCTTGCCTGGGCTAAATAACTCGCCAAAATGAATTATCTGGATTATTAACTTTGCTGATTTATGGAAAATCAAAGTTATGCTAGTATGCCAGCCATATATGCATCGCGCTTAAGTGTAATTTTTCACAGACTAAAATCAATGTTGTGGCCACATAGCTTATCCCCCGGCAACAACAATAAAAACTGAATAATAGAAAGGTAAAAAAATGACAGTAATATACGGTATAAACAACTGCGACACCGTGAAAAAAGCCCTGAAATGGTTAAATCAAAACAATGTTGAACACAGCTTTTATGATTTTAAAAAACAGCAGCTGACGCCTGAATTGTTAACCTCATTCGTTGAAAAAAGTGACTGGGGCAGTTTGCTTAATAAACGCAGCACCACTTTTCGTAACCTGCCTGCAGAAATTAAAGACAACCTCACCGAAGAAAATATGTTTAAAGCAGTCATGGAGCAGCCTACCCTGTTGAAACGTCCGCTGCTGGCCATTAACGGCCAGTTGCACTTAGGTTTTAAAGACGCCAGCTATCAGGAACTGTTTGACAATGCCTAAAACAGGGGCGACAGCTGCAGAAGAAACAACATCTGAGGCGGTGATTGAATTAACCAAAACGTTAATCAGCAGAGAATCGGTAACACCCAATGACGCCGGCTGCCAGCAGTTAATGGCTGAGCGCCTGCACGCTTTGGGCTTTGCCAATGAAACCATGGTGTTTCATGACACCACCAACCTCTGGTCACGCCGGGGCAATACCGACCCGGTCTTTTGCTTTGCCGGTCATACCGATGTCGTACCCGCCGGTGAGTTAGCCCAATGGCATACCCCGCCTTTTGAGCCTGTCATTAAAGGGGATTTACTCTATGGCCGTGGCGCTGCAGATATGAAAGGCTCCCTGGCGGCTATGGTGATTGCCACCGAGCGCTTTGTCCGGGACTATCCGGATCATCAGGGCTCCATTGCCTACTTGATCACCAGTGATGAAGAAGGCCCCTTTATTAACGGCACCACTAAGGTCATCGATACCCTGGAAGCGCGCAACGAGAAAATTACTTATTGTATCGTCGGCGAACCGTCAAGCTCAGCACAAATTGCCGATGTCGTGAAAAACGGCCGCCGCGGCTCCATCTCTGGAGAACTGGTGATCCGCGGCAAACAGGGACATGTTGCCTATCCCGAACATGTCGATAACCCTATCCACCAGGCAATGCCGGCCCTGGCCGAGCTCAGCGAGAGCCACTGGGATGACGGCAATGATTATTTCCCCGAAACCAGTTTTCAGTTAACCAATATCCAATCGGGTACCGGGGCTACTAATGTCGTGCCCGGGCAATTAACCGCCTGGTTTAACTTAAGGTTCAGTACCGAGCTTGATTTTGACCGGATCATGGAAAAAGTAAATGCCATTTTAACCAGGTACCAGCTTGATTATGACATTAAGTGGACCTTTAACGGCAAGCCCTTTATCACTAAGCCGGGCGCTTTACTTGATGCGGTAACCGCTGCCATTAAAGCCACTACCGGCCGGGAACCTGAGCTGTCCACCTCTGGCGGCACGTCAGACGGACGTTTTATTGCCCCCACAGGCGCCGAAGTGATAGAACTGGGACCGCTTAACGCCACCATACACCAGGTCAATGAATGTGTGTCCTGCCGAGACTTAAAACAGCTGACCGAGATCTATTATCAGACCCTGGTAAATGTCCTGGCATCATGATGAACGAAAAACAGCTTACCGGACAAACCGACTCACATATACATTTCCTTGAGCAAGGCCCGGGTATACACAAAGAAATGCTGCCCGCCTGGCTATCGCTTGAGCAGGCGGCAAAAGAGGTCGGCTTTAATCTCACTATTGCCAGCGGTTTTCGGGACTTCTCTCGCCAGCTTAGCATCTGGAACCGTAAGTTTGCCGGAGAGTTACCGGTTAAAGACGATGACAATAATATCGTGTCGGTGCAAGATCTCAGTGATGAAGCGCGTATTGATGCCATTATGCGCTTTTCCGCCCTGCCCGGCGCCAGCCGTCATCACTGGGGCACAGATATCGACATCTATGCCGATAACCTGTTAGCTCAGGGGCAAAAGCTACAACTGGAACCCTGGGAATATCAGCAGCATGGTCCTTTTGCCAAGTTAACGCTATGGCTTGAGCAGAACAGCAGGCATTATGGTTTCTATTTCCCCTACGATAAAGACAGGGGGGGCGTCGCCACCGAGCCCTGGCATTTGTCCTATGCGCCGCTGGCAAGCAAATTTCAGCAAATGTTCACCCTGGAATTACTTACAAAAGCACTTGCCGGGCAAGAAATTTCAGGCCAGCAAACCATACTGGATCTGCTGCCGCAGCTTTATCAACAATATATTACTAACGTCACCGAGGTAGATTTTGGATAATTACTTGATTATCGGCATTATTGCCATCGTTTTTATTATTATTATCGGTAATTTCAGTACCGTGCGCCGAAATGCCAAAACGCCGCTGCGCAAAAAAAGCTTAAATGATCTGCAGGAAACCCTGCCCCGCAGCAATAAAACATCGCATCAGATGCCGAGCATGGGGCAAAGCAAACCACACTCAGAGAGCAAAGACTCATCAGAGGTTGGACATTAAGCCGTTATTCCACCTTTTCAAGATCAGCAAGCGCCTGCCTTAGCAGTTGTACTGTCTCTTTTGAAGTGGCGTTACTGGCCGCCAAATAAAAGTCATTATTGAGATCTTTTAATTCGTACAGCTGGCGAAAATCCGAAGGGTCGCAGTTCAATCTTTTACACATAAAATCCAGATGTACGGGAGATGCGGCTATGACATCGATCCTTTGTTTGATTAACATCTTCAGGGTCGTTTCTGTTTCGGGCAAAAAGACCATTTGCCCGGATAACGGATATTGACTCAGGTGCTGATACACCACATCGTCACGTTTGACCCCTATGCGGTATTTATTTAAATCCTCCGGGCTATTGATAACGATATCACTGCGCTCTTGCAGGCTTATTAAAAAGGTCTTGGTCGAGAGCAACACCCCTATCCACTGAAATAACGGCTCCCGCTCAGGCGTCCTGACAATAGAGTAAATCAGGGTGTCGGGGTTGGTTTGCGCTATCTTATAGGCTCTGGCCCAGGGCATTGCCAGGATGCGGGGAGATAACTCCAGGGCGGAAAACAGGGCTTTCACCTTTTGTGTAGCCAGCCCGGTTATTTGTTTATCTTCCTGAAAGTACTGATAAGGCGGTAATATTTCTGTTACCACCTGCAAGCGCGGCAATGCTTGCTCAGTCGCCGAATAAACCAGTAAGGGAGCAACACACAATAATAAGATAAAACCCCTTGTCATTATACTGCTCTCCCGCTTCTGCTGAGGTGATGAATAGCTGTACTAATAAGGCATGATGCCGGCAAACTGAGTTTGATAAATATCTTGATATACCCGGGTCATTATTACAAGCATTGCTTGTCGCCTGCCCCGGCTTTAGATGGATAAATACCTGTTATTTTCTTTCAAAACGGATGATTACCATCACAGCCGGACAAGCCATGCCATGACAACGACAAAAGTAATACCATTGATCACCCGCAATTTACTTAACCTTACTTAATTTTTTAAAAATAGAGCTTTTTAACTAATTTCTGTAAAAATAGTACAAATTGCTATTGATTTTTCCGACAGAACTGGCAAAGTGAATTCAATGGACGGCTAGCTGTCCGTTGTTTTTTTGTCTGAAAACTTTCAACTTAAAAACCTCTTTAAACCCCTGAGTGGCCAAAATCCGCAGTACCACTCAGTTTTTCTGCGGACCATGATTTCGATTAAATGATTGTATAAAGGAGTAACACTTCAATGTGTTCCATATTTTGTGTATTAGATATAAAGACTGATGCCGCGGCCCTTCGGCCTAAAGCATTAGAGTATTCTCGGTTACTTAGACATCGCGGACCCGACTGGTCCGGCATTTACAATAATGACAACGCAATTTTAGTTCACGAACGTCTTGCGATTGTTGATACCGAAAACGGCGCGCAACCTTTATACAATAGAAATCGAAATCACGTGTTGGCCGTTAATGGTGAAATCTACAATCACAAACAACTCGCAGAACTTCATACCGACGATTATGAGTTCCTGACCCATTCCGACTGCGAGGTGATCCTGCCGCTGTATGAAAAATACGGCAGCGAGTTTGTCGACCACCTCCAGGGCATGTTCGCCTTTGTCCTGTACAATGAAACCGACAACAGCTATTTGGTGGCCCGCGACCATATGGGGATTATTCCCTTATATACCGGCCACGACGAAGACGGTAACTTTTATGTTTCATCGGAAATGAAGGCGCTGATGCCGATTTGTAAAACCGTCAGTGAATTTCCTCCGGGACATATCCTGGACAGTAAAGATGGCGAGCTGAAAAAGTATTATGTCCGCGACTGGCATGACTATGACGCGGTAGCCGACAACAGTTCCAGCAAAGATGACTTACGTCATGCGTTAGAAGAGTCGGTAAAAAGCCACCTGATGACAGACGTGCCTTACGGCGTGTTATTATCCGGCGGCCTGGACTCTTCCCTGGTCTCGGCCATCACCCAGAAATTTGCCGCCCGCCGGGTGGAAGAAAACGACTTGTCCGAAGCCTGGTGGCCGAAAGTTCACTCCTTTGCGGTAGGCCTTAAAGGCTCACCTGATCTGGAAGCGGCACAAAAAGTCGCCGACAGTATCGGCACAGTGCACCACAGCATCCACTTTACCGAGCAGGAAGGTATCGATGCCTTAAAAGAAGTCATTTATCACCTGGAAACCTATGATGTGACCACAGTTAGGGCATCAACCCCTATGTACCTGATGGCGCGTAAAATCAAGGCGATGGGTATTAAAATGGTGTTATCCGGTGAAGGGGCGGATGAAATCTTCGGCGGTTACCTCTACTTCCACAAAGCGCCAAATGCCCAGGAATTCCACGAGGAAACCAACCGTAAACTGAGCAAACTGCATATGTTTGACTGTCTGCGCGCCAACAAGGCCATGTCAGCCTGGGGGGTAGAAGCCCGGGTACCGTTTTTGGACAAGCACTTTATGGATGTCGCCATGCGCTTGAATCCGGCGGATAAAATGTGCGGTAACGGCAAAATGGAAAAAGGCATTTTACGCTCTTCTTTTGAAGGTTACCTGCCCAAAGAAATCTTGTGGCGTCAAAAAGAGCAGTTCTCCGACGGCGTCGGCTATTCCTGGATTGACAGCTTAAAAGAATTTGTCGAAGCCCAGGTCAGCGATCAGCAAATGGAAAGTGCCGCCTTTAAGTTCCCGGTCAATACCCCGGATACCAAGGAAGCCTACTTCTACCGCAGCATCTTTGAAGAGCACTTCCCTGTGCCTTCGGCAGCAGAGTGTGTGCCCGGCGGCAAGTCAGTGGCCTGCAGCACGGCAGAAGCTTTAGCCTGGGATGAAAGTTTCAGCAAGATGGCAGATCCATCCGGCCGTGCGGTACTGAGCGTACACAACGACAGCTACTAATCGCATATTTCCCGAATAAAAAAAGCCGGTTACTGATAAGTAACCGGCTTTTTATTTAGTAATAATAACTGGCTTGGTTATAAAGACTGAACAATATCTTTGATCAGCTCAGGTCCCTGGTAAATAAAACCGGTATAAACCTGCACCAATGACGCCCCTGCCCTGATCTTTTCAGCGGCATCCGCGCCGCTGGCGATACCGCCAACGCCGATAATAGGCAGTTTACCGTCAAGCACCTTGGCCAGTTGGCCGATAACTTCTGTGCTCTTATCCTTAACCGGCGCGCCGCTTAAGCCCCCTTGCTCATTGCCATGCTCCAGGTGGCTGACCTGATCCCGGGCTAAAGTAGTATTGGTTGCTATCACGCCATCAATGTTATTTTTCATCAGGCTTTCGGCGATAGAAACAATTTCTTCTTCGGTTAAATCCGGGGCAATTTTCACGGCAACAGGTACATATTTGCCATAGCGCTCAGCCAAGACTTTTTGCTCGTCTTTTAAGGAAGACAACAATTCATCCAGTGCTTCACCATATTGCAGCGAGCGCAGCCCCGGGGTATTCGGTGAAGAGATATTAATGGTGATATAACTGGCATGCTGATACACCTTGCGCATACAGAAAAGGTAATCATCTTTGGCCTTTTCTTCCGGCGTGTCTTTATTCTTACCGATATTTATGCCCAGAACGCCTTTAAAATCGGCTTTGCGCACCTGATCAACCAGGTAATCCACACCTTTGTTGTTAAAACCCATACGGTTAATAATGGCATTGGCCTGCTCAAGACGGAAAATTCTCGGTTTGTCATTACCCGGCTGCGGTCTCGGCGTTACTGTCCCTATTTCAACAAAACCAAAGCCCATGGCATCAAAGGCCCGGATACATTCACCGTTTTTATCTAATCCAGCCGCTAAGCCTACAGGATTGGGAAACCTTAGCCCCATCACCTCAACGGGTTTATCGGCTACCGCTTGCTTATAGAAGTTATTTAACGGCGTCGCTCCGGTAGATTTCAGGCTTTTAATGGTAAGTTCATGAATGGTTTCGGGATCAAATTTAAACAGTAACTTGCGGATTGCGGGATATAACATGGTGCTCCTTTAACAGCATAAATAAGTTGAACAGTTTTAGTGTAGCAATTCCTTTGCTACAAAATAAATCAAAGTCAGGGTATTTCCTGATATGAAATATTCCGGCCGGACTTTCGGCCTTTATTTTTATAAAAAGTTTTACAACCTGCTTTTTCATCTCTATGTAATCGCAGGATAAATACATCCCTGTAGGCAAAAAAAATCCCCGCAATGCGGGGATTTTTAGTTTTCTTTAATTAATGGTATCGCCGTGTAAACTCAATAGCATCAGTTCACGCAGAGCAACTGAGAACTTGGCAAATTCATGGGTCTGGCTGGTTTTAAAATCAGCCAGAATGCTTTGCCAGCGCTCAAGCGGCTGAGCTCCTTGCTCAAACCACAGATCCAACATAGCACTTGAGTCTTTGCCTTTTTTGTCTATATGCAGCACCACAGAAGTCAGTGAGCGCTGCTGCCAGTCCAGCTCTTCGCGGAACGAGGCCCGGGCAAGTGCCTGCCAGTGGTTGGAAACCGGCTGACGGGTAATTTGATCCAGGAACCAGTGCAGCTGCAAGCGTGCGCCAAGTTTAAAGTAAAGCTCGGCAACAAATTCGATAGAGCGGCCATCTGCTGCAGCAATTTCGGCAATATCCATAACTGAGAACAAGGTGCTTAACTGAGAAATGCGCACGGCAATCTTCTTCGGCACACCCGCCTGTACCAGATCGTTTTCAACCCGTTTCAGCTGGGCTACTTCGTCGTCTATCATCATCTTATGCAGATTCTTCGTCATATTCTCGAAGGTCGGCTGATAGAAAGCGATAGTTTCAGCAATATCCAGTGCCTTGTTTCTGTGACGCAGGAACCAGCGGGTTGCCCGGCGCACGGTGCGGCGCAGCTGGAACAACATTTCCGTCTGTACTAAGGTCGAAATCTTGTTATCCAGCCCTTCAATCAACTCCCAGGAAGCCGGTAAGTCAAAGACTTCACTGGCCATCACATAGCAGTTGGCAATTTCAGCAACCGTAGCACCGGTTTCTTCGTGCATGCGGTTAATAAAGTTAAAGCCCATGTCGTTGCCGATTTTGTTGGCAAGTTTAGTGGCGATGATTTCGGCACGCAGCGGGTGATCCTGCATCTGCTCGCTGTATTTGTCCTGAAGTAGTTTCGGGAACGCCTGGATCAATAAACGGTTATGGTAGGCATTGTCGGTCACTTCCGGACATACCAGCTGCTCTTTAAGCACCATTTTGCTGTAGGCAAGTAATACCGACAGCTCAGGACGAGTGAAACCTTTACCTTGTGCCAGACGCTCGGCAATTTCATCATCATTCGGGATAAACTCTAACGCACGATCTAATTTACCGGCTCTTTCAAGCTCATGGATAAAACGGGTTTGCTCTTTTAACTGAGTCGCACCACGCATCGCGGTAATAGACAATGAGTGGGTCTGACGGTAACAGTCTTCCAGGACGATTTCAGAAACATCATCTGTCATATCAAACAATAACTGGTTACGCTGCTTAGTGGTTAAATCACCGCTTTGTACCAGGCCGTTAAGCAAGATTTTGATATTTACTTCGTTATCCGAACAGTCAACACCACCGACGTTATCCACTGAGTCGGCATTTAAGCGGGTGCCGTTGGCGGCCGCTTCGATACGTCCAAGCTGGGTTAAACCTAAGTTACCGCCTTCACCGACAATTTTTGCCTGCAGTTCATTACCGTTGATACGGATGGCATCGTTGGCGCGATCACCCACTTCTAAATGGCTTTCCGCAGAACCTTTAACATAGGTGCCGATACCGCCGTTCCATAACAGGTCCACCTGCATTTTCAACAAGGCCTGCATCAGGTCGTTTGGCGCCATGCTTTGTTTTTGCGTGCCGATCATTTTCTTGATCTGCGGCGTTAACTTAATCGACTTGGCCGAGCGGCTAAAAATTCCGCCCCCTTCAGAGATCAAGTCCTTGTTGTAATCTTCCCAGGTACAACCCGGCAGGTTAAACAAGCGCTCACGCTCTACATAAGACGTTGCGGCAACCGGATCAGGGTCGATAAAGATATGCATATGGTTAAAGGCGGCTTGCAAGCGGATATGCTTGGAAAGCAACATGCCGTTACCAAATACGTCCCCTGCCATGTCACCGATAGCTAGACAAGTAAAGTCTGTGCTTTGACAGTCGATATCCATTTCACGGAAATGACGTTTCACCGACTCCCAGGCACCTTTTGCGGTAATACCCATGCCTTTATGGTCATAACCGACACTACCGCCGGAAGCAAAGGCATCGCCAAGCCAGAAGTTATATTCTTCGGCAATACCGTTAGCAATATCCGAGAAGGTTGCCGTGCCTTTATCGGCGGCAACAACCAGGTAGGCATCGTCTTCATCGTGACGAACCACATTTTGCGGCGGTACTATATCGCCGGCAACAATGTTGTCTGTGATATCAAGCAGGCCACGGATAAAGGTCTGGTAACACTTTTTACCCGCTTCAAAAATTTCAGCGCGGCTACCGCCGGCAGGCAGTTGTTTACAAACAAAGCCACCTTTGGCGCCCACAGGTACAATCACGGTATTTTTAACTTGCTGGGCTTTTACCAGGCCTAATACTTCGGTACGGAAATCTTCACGTCTGTCGGACCAGCGCAAACCACCACGGGCAACCTTACCGCCGCGTAAATGAACACCTTCTACCTGAGGAGAATAAACGAAGATCTCAAATTCAGGCACAGGCTGAGGGATTTCAGAAATTTGCTCAGGCAAGATCTTAAAGGAAATATAAGACTTATCCTGTTTTTGCGCATCTTGCTGGAAGTAGTTGGTGCGTATGGTGGCGTTGATCATTTCAACAAAGCGGCGAATGATGCGGTCGTCATCCAGGTTGGCAACATTATCTAAGGAAGACTCGATTTCTTCCGCCAGCTTGGTTTCCGCCTTGGCGCTTACTTTCGCTTTCGGATCGAAACGGTTGTTAAATAAGGTGATCAAAAGCTCTGCCAGGTTCGGGTAACGGGCAAAAGTATCTTCAATATAGCTTTGGCTGAAGGTACCGCCGATCTGGCGTTCGTATTTGGCAAAAGCACGTAAAATAGAAACTTCACGGCCGCCTAAACCGGCGCCTAAGATCAAGCGGTTAAAGCCGTCATCTTCCAGCGCGCCGCTCCATACCCGGGCAAAAGCATCCTGGAACAGAGACTGGACTTTTTGCAGATCAAAACTGCGATCGCCGGTCAGCAACATAGAGAAGTCCAGGATCCAGCAGGTTTCCCCTTCTGAGGTGCGCACCGCGTACGGGCTTTCACCGATCACACGTAAACCAAAATTTTCCAGCATAGGCAGCACATCGGAAAGATGCAGCGGCTCGCCTTTATGGAACAGTTTTAATTTAACAAAGCGGCTGCCGGATTTTTCTTCCTGAGGCTGGTAAAACAACATTTCCAGGGCATTATCGGCAGATAAGGCTTCAAGCTTTTCAATATCGACTATAGCAGTGCCCGGCAGAACCTCATCTTTATAAGATTGCGGGAAGCTGACATATTTACGGCTTAATGCTTTCCCTTTTGCTTCCCCTTTATGGGAGTTCAGGGCATCCGCCAGTTTATCATCCCAGCTGCGGGCAGCTTCGTTTAGGTTCTTTTCAATTTCTTTCACATTAATATCTGCTTTAGTATTGTTGACCCGGACTATGTAGTGGGTTCTTGCCTGTACCGATTCAGAGAAGTAAGTAGTAAATTCAACTTCCTGATCGCTGCCAAACGCTTTTTGCAGCAAGGCCTGAGTTTCTATACGTAACTTAGTGTTATAACGTTCGCGCGGCACATAGACCATGCAGGAGTAGAAACGGTTAAAATCATCACGGCGGATAAACAAGCCGGAATAATCACGCTCCTGCATTTGCAAAATACCCAGGACATTTTGCAGCAAGATATCGGTATTGGCTTGCAGGATTTCATCACGCGGGTAAGTTTCTAAGATATTGATCAACGACTTGTAGGCATGCGTGCCTTCGGCAAAGCCCGATGCCGCACAAACAGCGGTGACTTTAGACTTAATTAGCGGTAAGTCCAGGGCGCTGTTGGTGTAATAAGCCGAGCCGAACAAACCGACAAAACGCTCTTCACCGACCACTTTACCTTTGGCATCAAAACGCTTGATACCGATATAGTCAAGGTGCGCCGGACGGTGCACCCGCGAGCGGGAGTTGGTTTTGGTTAAAATCAGTAAATTTTTGCCCAGGGCAATTTCACGGGCAGACTCGCTTAAAGTCGAAATCAAGCGCTGCTTAGTGCCGTTGGAGTTTTTCATCAAGCCCAGGCTGGACTCGACATTGGCTTCCAGGGCGGTATCCCCTTTAAGCTCGGTAACATCATAAGAGCGGTAACCCATCAGGGTAAAGTGATCCTGGGCAATCCAGTTTAAAAACTCCAGCGCGTCTTCACGCTCTTGCTTGGAGCAAGGCTGCTTGCCTTTTTTAATTTCTGCGGTCACTTCTTTCAGGCGCTTGAGCATTGGCTGCCAGTCGGTCACTGTCAGGGAAATATCGCTCACTACCGAATGTAATTCGGCGGCAATATTATCGATAACATCCTGCTCGGTCTGACGGTCGATTTCAATGAAAAACACCGTTTCTACCACGGCCGACTTCAAGGATTTATTCGATGCCGGGGCCAGGGTAGTAATTTGATTCTTTTTATCGCGCACGACTTTCATCGGGCAATTAAGCATTAAATGCGGAGACACGCCCAGGCGATTTAGCGCAATACGCATGGAATCAACCAAAAATGGCATATCTTCAACGATAACTTCGATAATGGTGTGGCTGGACTTCCAACCATGTTTTGAAACCTGGGGATTAAACACCTTAATCACAGGAGAGCCGGCTTCATGACCATTGAGTGAATTCCATAAACTTAATGTGGCGCCATACATATCACTGTCATTGCGATGGGCCAGATCAAGGTTCGAGATATTTCCATATAGGAGATCTGAAAACTGCTCTACCAGAGAAGAGGATTCTTCGGGGACTTTTTGCTGTATTAATTTCGCTACGTTGTTAAGTATTACTGAGGGTAAACCGTCTACTAACGCCATGCCGTTTTCCTTTTGGATAAAACGCTTAAAATAATTATTATGAAACTCGTCTATCAAGATAGACCATGGGTGCGATTTTATTAAGAAAGTTAGGCTATTGCGAGTGTTTTTTTAGGGCAGTACGAAGAAAGCGGTATCGGGGCTATGCCTGGGGTTAATAAATTTAATTGTTTATTCATCTGTAATAAATAGAAAATGGCCTTTCGGCCATTTTCTTGTTTATTTATGCAGGAAAGTGATTAAAAATTTTTTTTCTTATCACCTGAAAAGTTACTGCCGCAATTACAGGCAAAACGCCGGTAACTTATCCGACCACCTGCTGCTCTACTTCTCCCCCGTCCTGCTTGTTTTGTTTGGGTGCGGCCAGTTTTTTATCCGGCCACAAGAAGGTGGCAATGGCAGGTAAGACGATAACCGCCGCCAGCATATTCACCAGGAACATAAAGGTTAACAGAATACCCATATCCACCTGGAATTTCAGATCCGAGAAGAACCAGGTAGAAACGCCTATTGCCAGGGTAATACCGGTAATAAGCACCGCACTGCCCCGCTCTTTGAGCGCTTCGAGATATGCCGTTTGAATATTGTCGCCGTTTTTCAACCTGATACTCATGGTAGAAAGAATATAGATACCATAATCCACGCCGATACCGACCCCTAAAGCGATCACCGGCAAGGTAGAAACCGTCAGGCCAATATCCAGGGATGTCATCAGCGCCTGTGCCAGTGTCGATACTATATACAAAGGCACCACCACGGAAATTGTTGCCCGAACGCTTCTAAAACTGATCAGACACAATAAGATCACCGCACCATAGACATATAACATCATAGGGATTTGCGCCGCTTCCACCGCTTCATTGGTGGCCGCCATGACTCCCACCGGACCCGAAGCCAGTTTGAAGCTCAGCTCATCATGGCCTAATTCACTTGAGGCAAGCTTGACCGCATCTACTACACGGTTAATGGTTTCGGCCTTGTGATCTTCTAAAAATAAAATCACCGGCATCACGCTACAATCGGTATTGAGTAAACCGCTGTTGGTGGGTACCCGGGCAATAGATTGCACCAGGCTTTGCTGGTTACGGGACAATACCCGCCACTTAGGGTTGCCTTCGTTGTAACCGGCATTAACGATTTTCGCGATCGATGCCAGGCTAACCGCCGATTGCACCCCGGCGACATTTTCCATACGCCACTGGAAGCGGTCAATCACATCGAGGTTTTTATGATAGGTACAGGCATCCGCCTTGGTTTCCACGATCACCGACATATAATCGACACTGATGGCATATTTATCCGTGATCAAAAAGGTATCCTGGTTATAACGCGAGCTTTCATGCAATGCAGGCGCACCGGCATGCAACTCGCCGATTTTCATGTTTTGGGCATAATAATAACCAAAGGCATATAAAACTGTCGCCAGCACCAGAATTACCGTTGCCGGTCCCCTGCTGGCAAATTTTGCCATCGCAGTCCAGACGGCAGAGTCCTTGTTTTCAGGCTGCTTATTTGCCTGCTGGCGTATTTTCAGGTAAGACACCAATAGCGGCAGTAAAATCAGGTTAGTCAGGATAATCATCGCCACACCAAGGGAGGCAGTGATCGCCAGCTCACGGATAATGCCGATATCAATGGCCAGCAGGGTCATAAAACCTACGGTATCGGATAACAGCGCCACACCGCCTGGAATAAGTAAGGCGCGGAAACTGTTTTGCGCCGCATCTTTAGAGCTATAACCCATGGCCACCTGTTTGACCACGGAATTGATCATTTGCACCCCATGGCTGACCCCGATGGCAAAAACCAAAAACGGCACCAGAATCGACATCGGATCCAAGCCAAAACCTAAGGTGGATAACATACCCATTTGCCAAATCACGGCAATCAGCGAGCAGACAATAGGTAAGATGGTCAAGCTGACGCTATGGCAGAAGAAATACACCATAATCGCGGTTATGGCGATAGCGATCCCAAAGAAAGTGACCACCCCTTTGGCGCCTTCGGCCACATCACCGACCATTTTAGCAAAACCGATGACATGGACACTGATATTGTCTTTTTCAAACTCCTGACGCACTTCCTGCTCAAGCTGCTCGGCAAATTTAAGCGTATCGAGTTTCTCACCCGTTTGCGGGTCGATTTCCATCAATGCAGATTTGACCATGGCACAGCTGTAGTCATCGGCCACGATACGTCCGACGATACCCGCCTTTTCGATATTGGCTTTCACCACTGCCAGGCCCGCTTCGGTGGGCTGGAAATCGGCGGGGATCACAGGGCCGCCGGCAAAACCGTCTTCGACCACCTCAACAAAACGCGTGCTGGGGGAGAACAGGGATTTTACCTGGATACGGTCAACCCCGGGAATAAAGAATAATTTGTCATGCACCCCTTTAAGGGCGGAAAAAAACTCCGGGTTAAAAATATCCCTCCGGGTGTCGCAAACAGAGATCAAGATATTATTGGCGCCGCCGAAATCTTTCCTGTGTTTGAGGTAAGTTTTCATATAGCTGTGGTTTAATGGGATATTCTTGGTAAAGGCAGCATCAAGTTTTATTTGTGTCGCCTGGAACAATAAAAATACGGTGGCGGCAAGAAAAACACATAACACAGCTAAACGATGGCGAAAAATACCAACTTCTAAACGATTGAAAATAGTTATTTTACTCATGTCTCTACTTCATAATTGTGATTGTTTTGATGCCTACGTCTGAGACCGCCACCAGCTTGCCTTTAAACCAGACACCGGCGATCAGGGCCTTACCGTCTGCTTGCGGCCTCAGGGTAAAGCTCACCCCGTCATCCCGGCTTTCAAGCAAGGCGCCGTTATTACCGAGCAGTAAAATACTTTCTTCTCCTGCCAGGACAATAGAGTTGATCAAAGCGGTAGTACCGGTATCGACATGCTGCCACGGCGTGCCGTTTTTCAGGCTGCGAAACACATTGCCCCTCAGGCCCGCCACTAAAAGATTGCCTTGCTGGGTGCGGGTTAAATCAAAAAATGATCCCTGGTAAATTTCTTCAAAAGTTTGCCAGGAGACACCAAAGTCATTACTTTTGGCGATCAGCCCGATTTCCCCCACCAGGTATAAGGTGCGGCCGTCCATAAAAATACGGTTAAAATGCGGCAGGATGCTGGAGATTTCATCGAGATAGGCTTCTTCATCTTCCTGTTTCAACTCTTCGATATAATCCGCATCGTCCGGATGTAAAAATTCATCATGAAACTCAAAGGTCCAGCTTTTACCGCCGTCCTGGGTACGGTACAACTGGCCGTAAGCCCCGACTGCCAGGCCGTGATTCTCATCTTTAAAAACGATATCGAGCAGAGGTTTTTCCCGCTCGGGTAAATATTGTTGTATGTGCCAGCTTAAACCGCCGTCTTTACTGTGCAAAATACTGGCATCATGACCGACCGCCCAGCCTGATTGTTCGTTAACGAAATAAACGCTGGTCAAAGTGGACTGCACCGGCACCTGGGCTTGCTGCCAGTTATTGCCGTCAGTTGATGTTAAGATATGACCATGCTCACCCACGGCCACCAGTTTATCAGCTCCGGCACTGACAATATCAAGTAATAGCGATTGGCTGGCCAAAGGCGCCGGCTCCGAGGCGATAGGCGCAGCAGAAGCTTGGGATAAAAAGCTGCTAAGACAAAACAGGGAAAGGGCTAAAAAACGCTTCATGAAAATCCAGAATAAAAATAATAAACGATTAATAAAAAAGGTAAAAAAACGGTTGGCAGTTGCCAACCGTTTCCATCGGGCGCGATTTTAGCGGCGCCCTTCTCTTCTTAATGCCGCCGGTGTGAAGGATTTCTCTTTCATTTCTGCAGAGAAGTCATACATATTGGCTTCATTATCTAAGCCCATCGCGATATAACGACGAGATTGCAAGTCATGGAAGACTTCCAGTGTAGACCATTGGGTCGGAACTTCATAATAGTTGATGCCATGGGCGACACCAACGCGGTAAAGCTCATCACGGTTATCGTAAATATCCGTTACCGCAATTTGCCAGCTGTCTTCATCGATGAAGAACACACGTTTTTTGTAGGTATGGCGGGTATTGGCTTTCAAGTCAGCTTCAACCACCCAAACCCTGTGCTTTTCATAACGCACCAGATCAGGATTGATATGACCGGCTTTTAACACATCATCATACTTGATTTGGTCGCTGTGCAGGCGGTAGTCGTTATAAGGAATAAGTAATTCCTTTTTCCCTTTTAAAGTCCAGGTATAACGATCCGGCGCGCCGTTAAACATATCAAAGTCATCTGTGGTGCGCAGGCCATCAGACGCTGTACCCGGTGCATCATAAGCAACATTCGGCGCACGACGTACCCGGCGCTGACCTGTGTTGTAAGTCCAGGCCTGACGAGGGGTTTTGATCTGATCCATGGTTTCATGAACCAGCAAGGCAGTACCGGCTAAACGGGCAGGCTCGGTCACTTTTTGCTTAAACTTAAACAAGATATTGGTTTGTTCAAGCTGCTCCGGTGACGCATCTTTTACGCCATAAGGCACCAATAAACGATCATCAAAGCCCATGTAGGTATAATCACCCGAAGCCGTTGGCGCCGCCTGTCCACCCTGACGGGTAATGGCTTCACCGCGGTAACGCAGGATATGGTTCCAGATGGCTTCTAAGCCGTTGGCGGGGATCGGGAAAGGAATACCGACTGACGCCTGTTTGATACCGTTACCTTCCTGTACCAGCTCGGCACGGGTGGCATTATCAAGTGTCGCCTTATAAACATGCTCGGGATACGAGGCTGAGCGACGTGTCTGATAGACATTCATTTTATAGCTATCAGGGTAGGTTTCAAATAACTTGATCTGTCCCGGAGTCAGCAAATCTTTATACTGGCCAAGGTTTTTCGAAGTTACCGCATAAAGTACTTTATCCCCAGGATACGGATCCGGGTGGTGGTCGCCGGGTTTAAAGCCGGCCGGTGCTGATTTAATACCACCGTCCCAGGCAGGAATCGAACCGTCGGCATTAGCGCCGCGCTCGGCACCAAAAACCGTTAATTCTTTATTTAACTTTGCCGCCTGTTCAGGCGATATCTTGGCCAAGGCTGCGCCACTGGTAAAGGCAAGCGATACGGCTAATGATAAAAGGGAAATATTTTTCATTGTTGGATGCCCTTAAATAGAATATTTAACACTAAAAGAAACAAAATCACGATCTTCCATCTGGTTGGTGGTGCCTACGCCATCAAAGAAGCTGTTGTAGCTGAAATCCGCTGACCAGCGGCTTTGATAGTCAAGCGTTACCCCAAGGGATACAGACTTGCGATCTTCGACAAACAGGAAGATAGGATCGGGTGTGATCCCCTGAACGTCATGAGAGAACACCATTTTCGGCGAAACATTAATCCCGGCAAAAACATCGTTATATTCAAGCTTAGTTACTACGCGGTAACCCCAGGCAAAATCATCCGGGAAAGGATTGGTTTCCACGCCGCCCTGCAGGGCATCATTTAACCCCGGTGCCGCTGCAATCACACCACTTCGTCCGGTGCCCGGACCATTAAGACGCAGTTCATCTTTATCCGGCATATCTTCAATGCTGATAGCACCAACTTCTAATAAGGTCGTGAACTGACTGGCACCTAAGGTCGGCCCGAACAAATGGGCAAAGGTCATTTGCGCCTGTATAGTATCAGATAAAATAAAACCATTGGCTTGTACGCCTGAGCCGTATGGATTACCTGTGCTGTCTACCATTTGTGAAACATAGTTAGTATCGTCTCTAAGACCGGCATTGTAGAGTTGTTGCGGCATAGCGGCGTATAACAGTTCTACATCATCGATTTGCAGCGGCTCGTCTTGACGATAAGTGATCTCACCGGAGAAGGCTGTGGTGCCTAAAGTTGAGTTCCAGCTTAACGCATACATATTGATGTCTTCAGGATAGGATAACAGTACCTGAGAGAAGGTATTTAAATCACTGTAGTTATCAATCGTCACAGGGCCGCTGGCAATGGTCGCCAAATCTGCGCCCATGGTTTCAGCGGAGAAATCTGCGGTTATCCCGGAGAATAACGGCCGGCGGCTGTGATAGTTAACATAATACAGGCTTAATTCGGTATCGTTAAATTCAGGCAGATACCAGGATAAACGTAAACCGTACTGGCCGCCGTCTTTAGGTTTTAACTCAGCTTTTGAGCCCGGCGCCCGTAAGGTTACCTTGGTAGGATACTGGACATAAGCTGCTTGTGCAGCCGCCATCTGCTCGGGATCACCTGAGCGAAGCATATCGCCGATTTCATTTAAGCCTTCAAGTAAAGAATCCAGATCTAAGTCAGGGCGACCGCCAAAGCCTAACTGGATATTATTGTACTGACCGCCGTCACCGGCAAAATCATTGGTGGAGAAGTAACTGCCCGGTGCAGGCAATACGGTTTTTTCCCACTCATACTGGTAATACAATTCAATATTGAAGTTTTCCGTGACCCCAAGTGAAGCCCATAAAGCACCAAAAGGAATAAAGGCTTCCTTAAGCTCTGCCCCTGGCGCTTTCAGGCGGGCAAAATCTACCGGGTTTATTTCACTTAAGCCGTGGGAGATCAAGGCACTTTCACCCCAGCTGATCACCTGCTGACCCAGACGCACCGATAACGGCATCTCGCCAATTTCAAAATCGCCGTAAACAAAGGCATCAAGTAAACGGACATCGCGACAGATTTGCTCACGCGCTTCCTTGTCACGACAAGGATCGTTGGTATTGCCGTTAATAGGGTTATCCCAGGCACGGCTTTCATCCATCATCTCAAAATCATAAAAATACATACCGCGCACGAACAGGCCAAAATCACCATTGCGGATATCCAGCTCGTGGCTGCCTTTGATCATTTTTGAAAAGGTTTCACCGGAGTCGTAATTGAGGTTACCGTTATCACCGTTGTTGGAGTAGTTCCCTGATCCGAGCCAGATATCTCTTTGGCTCAGCCCGCCCGGTTCGTTATTAAAGGCGGCATTGTAACTGCTAAAATCAAAACCATTTTTCAGGTTGTTTGACTTAGCGACATTGTCTGACCAATTCCTGTCTTCTACGCGCCAACTTGAGCCTGCCGTAAAGGTAGAGTCAAAACTGATGTCAAAGTCGCCCAATTGGAAATTAGCCGCGGATGCTTGACTCGCCGCGAAAGACATTAAAGCGGCGGTAATACTCAAAGCCAATGGCTTTTTATAAAACTTATCGCGCGGATGATGTTTCATTCATTCTCTCCCCAGTCCCGAAACAATTATTCTTAGTTCTTACTTTTTATTTTTCTATCCCACTTTTGTGGATTAAACAATAATTGCATCATTTGCGTCATGAGGCAAGACCAAAACACATTTGTTAAGGCACTGTATTTTAATGACTTGCATTGAAATTAATCGGAAAGCTAAAACACTGTTTAAAACACCCGTTTAAAACAATATAGCTTTTACTGGTTTCAGGACGATTAAGTGAAGGAATTAGCCGCTATTTCTGCTGAAACAACGGCTGATATTATTTCTATGATGGTCTGACCACCGTTTAAAGCATATACTCTAATTATCTCAGTTTGGTCAAAGATAAAAACTTATTATTCTGGGTTTCCATACAGAAATAACCCCGAACCCCAGATCTGGTCAGGTATTTTCTGATATGCATCGCAGGAAACTGGATTCTTTGTCCTTGTGTGCTGGTAACGATCAGCGAGTGGATCTGCCCCTGATAATAGGGCAGAAACTCCTCGCTGGTCATATTAATGGAAAAATAATACTTCATTGTTTAATTTAATGCCGCATCCAGTTTTTCCAGCAGATCTTTGGATAATTGCGGCAAAGCGCGCAGTACTTTTAGCTGCTCCAGCATCAGCTGCTGGCGCGGGAGATCATATTCCTTATACTGGATAAGCGGCGTGATCAGACGTGATGCCACCTGCGGATTGATTTCATTAAGCCTTTTTATTTGCTCTGCCAGGAACTGGTATCCCCGCCCGCTTTCACAGTGGAAATATTGCGGATTCGCGCTGACAAAGGCACCGATCAAGGCCCGCGCCCGGTTCGGGTTTTTAATGCTAAATAACGGATGTTTAAGCAAGGCCACCAGCCGTTCAAAGATATCGTCACTATTTAGGCTGGCATTGATGGTAAACCATTTATCCACCACCAGGGGCGTATCGTGCCATTTACTTTCAAAAGCGGACATCTGGCTGTCAAAGGCCGGCAAGTTGTTATATGCCGAAGCATTAAGCGCCGCTAAGGTATCTGTCATATTGGCGGCACTGCTCAGCTGAGCCTCGACCAGGGTATCGGCCCCGGGTAATACCGCCAGATAGGATAAGCAGATATTTTTCAGTGCCCGATTACCGATAGCTTGTTGATGGCTCAGGCCCGTTTTTTCTACGCTGCTGTGATAACAGGCACTTAATTGCTCCTGCAGGCCATTGGCTAAAAAGCTTTTTAACGTTTTCAAAGCATTGACCAGGGCAAGCGGGTCTACCTGGTGAATTTGGTCGACGACCTCGCCAAACGCGGGCAAAGTCAACTGTTCGGCGGTAAAAGCCGGATCTGAATCATTTTGTAAGATTTTGCTGAAGATAGTGATCAGGCTCGCCGGCAGTGCATAACCCGGCTCTAACACCAGCTTATGCAGATAACGGCTTAACAGTTTTTGTCCTGCATCCCAGCGACAAAAGCCATCGCTGGCTGCCAGCATCAACACTTCCAGCGCCAGGTCCGTTTGTTCAAAATCCACTTTCACCGGCGCAGAGAAGTCTTCCAGCAAAGCCACCACAGGTTTTGCCTGGTAATGCTCAAAGGTCCAGGTTTGCTCCGGCTCGGTTAATTCCAGTAACTGCCGCTGGCCAATGCCTGAATCGGCATCAATGAGCTCCATCTTCACCGGAATGTGCAAGCAACTCAGCGGTGAAGACAATTCACCCGCCTGGTTATGCTGGCTGATGGTCAAATGATATAAGTTCGCTTCGGGGTCGAAGCTTTCACTGACTTTCAGGTGCGGTGTACCACTTTGGCTGTACCAGCGCTTGAACTGAGTTAAATCAACCTTGGAGGCATCTGCCATAGCATTGACAAAATCATCGCAGGTCACGGCCATACCGTCAAAACGTTCAAAATATAATGCCATGCCCTTGGCAAAGCCCTCTGCCCCGAGCAGGGTGTGGATCATGCGGATAACTTCAGAGCCTTTTTCATACACGGTTAAGGTATAGAAATTATTCATTTCCATCACTTTTTCCGGCCTGATCGGGTGCGCCATGGGGCCGGCATCCTCGGCAAACTGCTGCGATCTCAGTACCCTGACGTTCTGGATACGGCTCACCGTTTTAGAATTCATATCCCCGCTGAACTGCTGGTCGCGAAAAACCGTTAAACCTTCTTTTAAACTCAGCTGAAACCAGTCCCGGCAAGTCACGCGATTACCGGTCCAGTTATGGAAATATTCATGGGCGATCACAGCTTCAATATTATAGTAATCCACGTCGGTGGCGCTTTCCGTATCCGCCAGCACGTATTTACTGTTAAAAACATTCAGTCCTTTGTTTTCCATCGCTCCCATATTGAAAAAGTCGACCGCCACTATCATATAGATATCTAAATCGTAGGCCAGGGAAAAGGTTTCTTCGTCCCAGGCCATGGCATTTTTTAAAGAGGCCATGGCATGCTCGGCTTTGGCCAGGTTGCCTTTATCGACAAATATTTCCAGCGCCACTTCTCGGTTTTCTGATGTCAGATAACTGTCTTGCAGCAAATCGAAATCGCCGGCCACCAGGGCAAACAAATAACTGGGTTTGGGAAAAGGATCATGCCACTGGACAAAATGTTTGCCGTTATCCAGCTCTCCCGAGGCAATTTTATTGCCGTTTGAAAGTAAATAGGGATACTTGGTTTTATCGGCGATGACTTTACTGGTAAAAACAGCCATCACATCCGGACGGTCCAGATAATAGGTAATCCGCCTGAAGCCTTCTGCTTCACACTGGGTGCAAAAGGCATCACCTGACTTAAAGAGCCCTTCCAGGGCAGTATTATCCTGTGGATTTATTTCAGTGACTATGGTTAATTGGAATTCATCCGCCTGTACCGGAATTTCCAGCCCGGTATCCGATAAATAATAATCGCTGGCTGACAGCAAGCAATCATCGAGTTTTACCGAAAGTAAAGTCAGATGCTCGCCATCAAGGATAAGCGGCTCTTTACCACTGCCCTGGCGTTTCACCGACATCACACTGGTGACTTTAGTGGCGGTATCATCTAATTCAAATGTTAAATCGATAGTGGCAACGGTAAAAGCTGAAACTTGGTAATCTGCCAGATAACGTGGGGTAAATTCACTCATAAATAGGTCCCTGAATACGGCCAGTCAGTTGGCCTTGATGAATATTATTTTATAAATAAACAAGCTGAAAAACAAAAAACCTGCATAACACAGGTTTTTGAATAAATATTTACTTTAAAAAAATTAGCTGCCTTTCACCAATTTTTTTATCTTAAATCCGATCATGCCATAAACTATCGCCAGCATCGGGTTGATCAGGTTAAAGAAGCAATAGAAGATATATTCCAGCGGATTGACCATCAACACGCTCGACATATAGGCGCCACAGGTATTCCAGGGAATAAGCGGCGAAGTAATAGTGCCCGAGTCTTCCAAGGTACGGCTTAACACCACAGGATCCAGTCCCCGGCGCTGGTATTCTTCTTTATACATACGCCCGGGCATCACAATCGCCATATATTGATCTGCGGTGATCAGGTTAGTACCGATACAGGTAGCAACCGTACTGGCAATCAGGCTGCCGGTTGATTTCGCAGCAGCAAGAATAGACTCCACCAGCTTACGCAACATGCCTAAATGCTCAAGCACAGCGCCAAAACTTAAAGCACACATGATCAACCAAATGGTCGTCAACATGCTTGACATGCCGCCGCCACTTAACAGCTTGTTAAGCTCGGCATCGCCGGTTTCAATCGCTACGCCGTCAAAAAAAGCGGTCCATACCACCATAAGATTCCCGGCAAACGCTTCTGTGCCCTCGCTGGCCAGGCGCATGATCAGGTCTTGCTGGAACAATACCGCCCATACCCCCCCCAACAGCGCACCGATAGAGACCGCGGGAAAAGCCGGAACTTTTTTAATCGCCATCGCCAACAGCACCACCAGGGGAATAAGGTTAAAAATACTGAGGTTGAACTGCTGCGCCAGTTGGGTATTCATCATATCAATGGCATTGGTATCGGCGCTGGAGGTTTCAGAAAAACCAAGAATGAGAAATATCACAATTGCCGTTGAAATCGAAGGCACTGTGGTCCATAACATATAGCGAATATGGGCAAATAACTCGCTGCCGGCAACAGCCGGGGCCAGGTTGGTGGTTTCAGAAAGCGGCGAGATTTTATCGCCAAAATACGCCCCGGAAATAACGGCTCCCGCGGTAATGGCCGGTGATAATCCCAGGCCCTGTGCTATGCCGAGCAAAGCAACACCTATGGTAGCCGCCGTCGTCCAGGAGCTGCCGATACTCATGGCCACTATGCCACAAATAATACAGGCGGCAGCATAAAACCAGCTGGGATCCAAGATTTTCAAACCATAATAGATCATGGTCGGGACAGTGCCGGATAATAACCAGGTGCCGATTAGTGCTCCAACGGACAGTAAAATCAGCACAGCCCCCAGGGACAATGAAATACCGTTCACTACGGCTTTTTCCATTTCACGCCAGCTGTGGCCGTTCTTTATCCCTATAACCATCGCCAGGCCCATACTGATCAATAAGGCAATCTGGTTGGGACCATAAGATGAATTATCACCAAAGTAACCTACTGCAGTAGCCAACATGGCCACCAAGGCTAATACCGGGATCAAGGTATCGACCATACTGGGAGATTTTTTCAAAGGAGTGTCTGTCATGGTTATATTGAAACCTTCTTATACTTAATTATTATTGAAGTCATAGCAAGCACACATAAGGAAATGCTCTGTCAGTGAGCCTTTTCTTGTATGTGTTGGTATCAAAGCCTGCTTAACATGCCTAGTCTCTTTAAAGAGTGCAAGTGCTTTCTTTATTATTTACTTCGCAGCTCAGGTGGTTAATGCAAGATTTGGTAAATAACTATTCTTCTTTTGTGGATATTTCTTATGATGCAGATAAACAAAAGCCGCCATGGCCGGCGGCTTTATACGCTATTACGCCCGTTATTTTTTAGCAACTTTCCCTAACGAAACCAGATCAAAAGTGATTTTGGCGGTTTCATCTAAGAAGGGATCCAACTCATCAAGCTCATCCGGCAAATCATCTAAAGATTTCACTTTTTCCATCTTCATCGCCACTAACCTTTCGTTAGTGCGCGCCAGTTGCTTCACCTTGCGCTCTTCCCTTTTCGCTTTACGCTTGGCTAAGTTTAACGAGATTGTTTTATCATCTTTTTCGGCCTGATAGACCAAGATATCATCTAACAGATAGTTAAACTCTTTATTGCTTTTAATCCGCTCTTTATGCAGGGAGTTCAAGTAAGCCAGGTCCGAACTGAGATCGTTGAGCTTGGTATACTTGGCCTGAGCAATTTGATCCCAGGGCAGTGCATTTTCTTCCCGGCTTTCTCCCCAATCCTCAGGGTCAACCGCTGACGGATATTCAATATCAGGCAGGACTCCCCGGTGTTGAGTGCTGCCGCCATTGATACGGTAGAACTTGGCAATAGTAAACTGGATGCTGCCAAAAGGTTTATCATAAAGATCGTAAACCCGGCCCAGCCCCCTGTGCTGCTGAACGGTTCCTTTACCAAAGGTATGTTCACCGACAATCACACCGCGGCTGTAATCTTGAATAGCGGCAGAAAAAATTTCTGAGGCCGATGCACTGTAACGGTCCACCATTACAGTTAACGGCCCGTCATAATAGCTATAACCGTCTTTATCGCTGTTTACCGATACCCGGTTAGCGCCATCCCTTACCTGAACCACAGGTCCTTTATCAATAAAAAGACCGGTAAGCAAGGTCGCTTCGGTTAATGAACCGCCACCGTTACCACGCAAATCAACAATAATACCTTCTACTTGCTGGGCTTTTAGTGAATCCAGTTCTTTTTTAACATCACGGGAAAGGTTATTATAAAAACTTGGGATAGTGATCACCCCCAGTTTTTTACTGTTCACATCACCGGCTTTTTCATAATAAACTTCAGACTTGGCCGCCCTGTCTTCAAGTTTAATGGTATCGCGGATAATAGAAACGATTTTGGTACTGGCATCGTCATCTGATTCTCCGGGTAATACCTGCAAGCGTACTTTACTGCCTTTAGGCCCCTTGATCAGTTCAACCACATCATCAAGACGCCAGCCGATAACATCGACAAATTCTTTATTATCCTGGGAAACCCCCACGATGCGATCTTTTGGTTTTAACTCATTGGATTTATCGGCAGGGCCACCGGAGACCACGCTTTGTATCACGGTATAGTCTTCTTCAGCCCTAAGCACCGCCCCTATGCCTTCAAGGGATAAGTTCATTTCCATCTGGAAACGTTCGGCATTACGGGGAGAAAGATAAGAAGTATGAGGCTCAACGACGCGGGCAAAGCTGTTCATCACAATTTGAAAAACATCTTCGCTTTCACTTTGCTTCAAACGTTTAATGGCATATTTATAACGCTTAGATAAAATTTCCTGAATTTTCGGCCATTCCTTCCCCGCCAGGGTCAGGTTAAGGGCATCGTATTTGACCTTTAACCGCCACAATTCATTTAATTCGGCTTCAGATACCGGCCAAGGCGCCTCTTCCCGGTCAAAGCTGTAGACTTCATCTTTAGTGAAATCAAACGGTTTTTCCAGCTGGGTTAATGCATATTCATAGCGCTCTAAGCGGCGCTGCATATTGAGGTTATAAATATCATAGGCAACATCAAGTTGCCCGCGGGTGATCATAGTATCAAAGTCATGCCGGTTCTTTTCAAACGCGGCAATATCAGAGGCTATAAAAACATTACGGGCATAATCGAGTTGCTTGATATAACGATCAAAAATCTGCTCGGATAAATTATCGTTTATTTCAACAGGTTTATAATGGGCACGCGTAAATTGCGCCGTTATCCGCTTGGTAGCTGTTGCATGTTGACTTTCTGGTGCGAGAACGGGAAGTGAGTCAGCCTGGTTCTTGCTATCAAAAGCAAATAAATGCATGCTTGTTAATGACAAGGATACGGCAAGTGCGATACGACAAAATTTTTGCATGCCTGTTACTCCATATTATTCAGAATATATATTTTGGATTTGTGTTTTAACGACCATTCCTGAACCGAGTTGTACACTGATGTCATTACCTGCAATTTCGGTGATTGTCGCATCCATCGGCGCATTGCCTAATTGCACTTTTACATTCTTACCTACACTAATAGTAGCCGATTCTACCGGTTTCAGCGTAACCTTTTCTTTTTTTACAGGTTCACGTTTAGTCGCTTTCACCGCTTTAAATTTAGCCTTATGCTTTTCAGACGCAGACTCCTTCGCAGCAGGCTTATTTCCTTTATAAGGTTTTTTACCTTCTTTGTCTTTACGGTTTTTGTTACCAAATTTTTCCTGGCTTTCTTTTAAGGTTTTGCTGGCATAATCTGCCTGAGCCTGATCGATTTCTTCAGCATGATTACCTTCCAAGTCAATACGGAAGCTACCTTTTTTAATCGACTTTAGATAGCGCCAGCTGCTGGTGTAATGGCGAAGCGCCTGGCGAAGACGGGTTTTACTGACAGTTTCGTCATCAGCTAGCTTTTGTGCCAATTCCTGAAAAATACCAATTTTTAATGGTTTCGCTGCCCCTTCTACAGAAAAGCATGCGGGAAATTTTTCTGCTAAATAGGCAATTAATTCTTTACTGCTAGTACGTTTAGTTTCCATAAATACAATTTAACTCAAAATAAAAATTTAATCCTGAAGATACTGATCCCGGTTTTCCAAAACATGTTGGCACCAGTCATAAATATCATCCGTTTCTAAATCGGGCAATTCTTCCTGCCCGATCCAAGTATCCCATACTCGCTCTAACAGCTGAGTAAGTACATTAGGTTCTATATCTTCTTCGGCACATGCATAAAGGGTATGATAAATTTCATTTAACCTCTCTGCTACCTGCTCTTCATTTCCTTCCCAATCCCCGACAACGGCTTCTGAGACCAAAAAATCATGAATGACAACAAATTCTTTCATCGTTATACCAGGCTCGACTCAAAGGTCTTCACCAGGGCTTCTAAGCCTGATTGGTCGTCAGCATCAAAACGTTCAAATCGGGTACTGTCAATATCTAATACTGCCACTACTTCACCTTCTTTTCTCACCGGCAGTACTATTTCAGCATTACTGGCGGCATCACAGGCAATATGACCTGAAAATTGATGGACATCGGCAATACGCTGAACCTCTCCGGTTTTAGCCGCGGTACCACAAACCCCCGTTCCTAAGGGTATTCTAATACAAGCGACCTTGCCTTGGAATGGCCCCAGCACTAATTCTTCATCGAAACGGCGATAAAAACCGACCCAATTTACCTCATCCAGGGCATCAAACAATAAAGCGGAGATATTGGCCATATTGGCGATGCTGTCGGTTTCTCCGGCAATAATAGCGCTCACTTGCGCGTTGAGCGTTTGATAAAAGTCAGCTTTACTCATCTATAAAAACCCCGTCAGAGTCAAAAAGCGCATAACATACCCTGTTCATGCTATAAATTAAAGCATTATCCGGTACGAGAACAGAATAAATTAAGGAATTATTCTAAAAGAGACGATAACCCGTGCCCGGATCTCTTGCCGGGGATCATCGGAAGCCGTACTCCCCTTTGATAAAGCACTTCCTTGCCCGGCTATACTATTCGGCAATATCACTTCCCTAAGTGAAAACAAAGCTCCCAGTTTAGTACCGGTTTGCCGGGCCAGATGTTCGGCCTTGGTTTTGGCATTAACCACAGCTTTATCTAAAGCTTGTTGATAGTACTGGCGGTATTCATCGGGGTTTATCGGGGCGGGAAAGAAATGCTTGATGCCGTGACTCAGAGCTCTTTGCAAAAACTGCTGGTAGAGGCCGGGATCAGAAAAGTCAATGCTAAGTTCTCGGGACAACTCAAATTTCTCAAATTCACTGTTCTTGTTGCCCGCTGCCGCAGATAAGAAAACCTGGGCAGCTTGTCCCTGGTATAAAGTGTGCGGTACTTCAAGTGCATGAACCTGCACCGCATCATCTTTATATATTGGCCGGATATTCACCGGCTGCCACTGAATACTAGCCCCTGTTATCTCTAAACCGGCTGCTATTTGCTCTATTTGTTTGCTCTGTTGCTCAATAAGCATTTTAGCCTTGCCGATATGACGGCTTTCCTCTTTAAGCACCAGGTTCACTTTCATCCTGTCAGGGCTTAGCATTATTACGCCATCCCCCATAACCTCAATAATATTTTCTCTTTGGGGCTCTTCCGCCCAGGACGGCAAGAAAATCAAGCAGCAGAGAGACAAGAGTAGGAATTTCATGGTTTTACTTCTCCCTGTGCCAGCGAGTCCATTTGCTCTTCTAACAACAAATACTGCATAAATTGCCTTTTTTGCTTTTCACTGGCAAGCAGCCACCAGTGCTTAAGGTGAATTAAGGCATTTTCCCCCTGTCCTGCTATCGGTTTTTCCGGATCTTGACCATGAGGTTCAAATACCGGGTGATTAACCATAAGCCCGGCTTTATACTTCATTAAATCTTGAATAAATACCGGGTGCTCACGGTTTGACGCATCAAGGAAAGTGACATTAAATTTATTGGCAAACCCCCGGGCCTGCTCTTCATCTGCGATCCTGGGAAGCTTAAGGGTAAGCTCATCCTGTTCGCCAACAGTAAAAATAACCACATATGGCTCAGAGATTATCTTGGTATGATCATCATCTTCATAGTTTTCAAAAATATCTTTATATTCCAGCACCAGCAGCTGCTGACCCGGCGTTAGCCGGATATTGCTATCAGAAGCAAAGAATGAATTTTGGTAAGGTTGCCCGTTAATACTGACAATACTGATTTCTTTGGGCAAGTGCAAATTACCGGCAAAAACAGTTCCAGAAAAAAACAATAAAAATAAAAAACTTAGGCGCAAAACAATTTCCCTGATTGCTCAATGACAGATAGTTATTGTGTTATAAACCTTTCACCATAAACTGTAAACCCATTCCCGCCCGCTAAGAAAAATATTTTCCCTGTTTCAGAAAGACTTAAGCGCTTGCTTGCTGATTTTATCACCGACATCTTTAGTTTAAAGTTTTTCCCTAACCTGTTCACCTAAATAATAAATTTTGATGTTGCCTGATCCAGTTTCACCGCATTATTATCCAGGCCGGATGCCACATTACGCATTTCATTCACGGCTTCAGAGGTCTGGCTAAACTTCAAATACATTTCTTCGATATTATTAACCACAACATCAGCCACCACAGATTGCTGCTCGGTTGCAGCGGCAATCTGACCATTCATAGAGCTGATATGTTCAATTTGATGTTTTATTTTATCCAGCGACTCCCCCATTTCACGGGAAATCACTTCATTGTTATTGGCTTTTTCACTGGCTTCATTCATGGACTTTACCGATAAACTCGCTGCTGAGATTAATTTATCTAACAGTTCACGAATTTCCGTGGTAGATAAAGCGGTTCTTGATGCCAAGCTCCTGACTTCATCGGCAACCACGGCAAAACCCCGTCCCTGCTCTCCCGCCCTTGCCGCTTCAATAGCGGCATTAAGGGCAAGTAAATTGGTTTGTTCGGCAATACCATTGATAACATCAAGAATTTTGTTCATATTTTGTGAGTCTTGCGCCAGCTGATTAACGACATCTGAGGCGGTTTCTATGTCCTTGGTCAATTCGGTAGAAACAGCCAAAGACTGCTCTACTTTTGCCATACTTTCATTGGCTTCAATTTCTCCTGCATTGGCGGCATCGGCGGCTTGTGAAGCCGACTTGGTAATATCAGCCACACTTAACTGCATTTCTTCCATGGACTGCTTGGTGGTCTCGGCCACACTGGTTTGTTCACCGACATTTGACTCAACTTGCTGTACCTTCGCCGAAAGCTCCTGGGCGCTATTAGCAAGCGGATTAACAACATTCACAATTTCCTGCACTATGCCGCGCAGCATTTGGGTAAAGTTATTAAAATACTTCACCACACTGCCAAGCTCATCTTCACTGGTCACATGTAACTGATTGGTTAAATCACCGTCGCCTTCTGCCAGTTCTTTTAATGATGCCTCAATAGAAACCACGGAATGGCTGATGGCTTTAGCAATATAAGTACCGAGCACAGACATCAAAATAAGTAATATTAACCCGACAATGATGCTCAAATCCCGGGACTGATCCGAGTTATTGATAGTGGTTTGGATATTCTTTTGAAAATCAGATAACGCTGCCTTTTTTTCTGCTTGTAGTTTTTTTTCCACCTGGCTAAACAAGGTTGACTTCACTTCAATTTTTGGCGTCAGGGCTTCAAAATCAGCACTGCCTTCAATAAAACCCCGGGTTATTTCATCCGATAGCGCATTATATTTGCCCATATTGTCTTTAATGCCCCGATAAGCCGTTAACTCAGGCGCCAGCTCGCTGATCTTTTTAACATTTGCACTGAGCAACTGATAGGTTGTGCCGGCATCAGTGAGTAAGTCTTCATCAGAAAAAGAAACGCTCTGGGTGTAAATTTCATCCAGCCTTTGCCATAAGGTAACATTCTCACTGGTTAAATTAACTAAATGAATGGATACCTGGGCCACCCTTTCAAGCAATACCTGGTTTTTTGCTATCGCATTGATATTTATGATCAGGTTGACCACAAAAATTAATACCGCGATAGCGAGAATGGCGATTATTTTATGAAATATCCGCAACCTTTTGAAAAACAGCATTCACACCTCCAAATGATCTATCTTACTAATTCTACTTTCACGATAATCAAGCCACTAAGATAATTGCCAATGCACAGGCTAAGGCTTAATTAACCGCTATACGGCTCAAATCAGGACATTTGATATCTAACTTATGTCTGAACAAGCAAAAATAAGGAGTAATCTGCCAGAGCAAAACTTTTGGCAGGAAAAATAAGAATAAGCCTTTTGGATTAGTCATCACAAAAAGCAAACACGAAAAGGGATTTCCTTATGACGGGTAAAGTGCGGCGAACGGTTATCATCAAAGCCATGTTCCCCACCACAGGTAAAAGCAAAAATTTCAAAGGCCGGTGATATACCTGCTGCCCGATGCGAATAAAAAACCTGCTTCTGGCCATGTTCAACTCACTTCGATCAAATATTGACGACAGCTAATAACAAAAAACATCGCTTTAAGAAAAAGCGGTGTTTTCTAGTATAGATAAAATAAGAATATTTTCCTGTTATAACAAAATTCTGCCCCGGAAATATTCTCCGGCTGGATTGGGAAATATCCACATTTTCTCATACTCGAAGCAGAGGAAGGAGCTGTTAACCAAAAAACCAATAACAAACAGACATAGCGGCAAGAATACCGCCAAGGTCGGCGATTAATCCGCAACTGACGGCATGACGGCTGTGTCTTATCCCAACCGAACCAAAATAAACCGCCAGAACATAAAAGGTCGTTTCGGTAGAGCCCTGAATAATTGAAGATAAGCGCCCGGCAAACGAGTCCGCGCCAAAGTTATTCATGGTTTCAACCATCATAGCCCGGGCCCCCGAACCGCTTAAAGGCTTCATAAAAGCCGTCGGCAAAGCATCAACAAAGCGGCTGTCAAAGCCCAGGCCGTTAACTAAGCTGCGGATAACATCAACAATCAGATCCAGGGCGCCACTGGCCCTGAATACGCCAATCGCACATAACATCGCCAGCAGGTATGGGATCAACTTAATACTGACTTCAAAGCCCTGCTTGGCCCCGCTGATGAAACTGTCATAGACATTAATGCCACGCTTTATCCCCACCAGCATAAAAGTCACTAAAGTGGACAGGATCAGCAAATTGCCAAGCAAAGATGATTGCGCAGCCAATGCCTGCGAGCCTAAGCCGGCAAAATAAACCGCCAGCGCAGCAACCAAGGCCATGGCACAAGACAAATAAACCAGCACCACACGATTCACTAAGGAAATACGTTGTACAAAAGCCACCGCCATTAAGCCGGTCATGGTTGAAGCAAAGGTTGCCAGCAAGATAGGCACAAACACATCTGTTGGATTGACCGCCCCCTGTTGGGCCCGGTAAACAAAAACCGATACCGGGAAAAGGGTCACCGATGAGGTATTAAGCACCATAAATAGAATTTGTGCGTTGCTGGCGGTATCTTTTTTGGGATTTAGTTGCTGCAGATCCTGCATTGCCTTTAACCCTAAAGGGGTTGCCGCATTATCCAGGCCTAAAAAATTTGCCGACAAATTCATGGTCATCGAGCCCATAGCAGGGTGTCCTTTGGGAACTTCCGGCATTAAACGGCTAAACAAGGGGGAGATCCACTCGGCTAATTTCGCCACAATCCCGCCATGTTCGGCTATCTTCATCATCCCTAGCCAAAAGCTGAGAATACCGAGCAAACCTATGGCGATTTCTACCGTCAACTTGGCCATATCAAAAATAGCGTTGATAATTTGTTCAAATACCAAGGCATTACCGGCAAAAAGCCATTGATAAAGGGCAGAAATAAAAGCAATAAGAAAAAAGCTGATCCAGATCCGGTTTAGCACGAACAAAGTTACCTGTGGTGACGTCAGGAAAATGATCATGCCATATCTGATGTAGGCTGCCCAGCAAAAAACATTTGCCAAACATGTGAATAACTAGTGGATTAACCGTAGATATCCCGGTTAGAGCTTGTTGATAACACCTAAAAGCCGAGGATAAAACCTATCCATTAAAGCTAAGGAAAACATAAAGTTAACAACATTGAAAAATATAAATGAAATTTATTTGCAATAAGTTCGCAATACTTTAGGTTTCCACTACACTTAATTTTACCGGATCATTTAATATCTTTTGTTAATACAAGTTTATTAGCGCAAGGCTCAACCCCATTGAGCCATTACCCTGAGCCCGAAACTGATATGGTTTCGGGCCATTTTTTTATCTGCTATGCAGGAAAAGTTAAAGGGAAAAAAGCCGCTTATAGTTTTCACTCGATAACCGGGCAATGTCTTCTACCGACTGACCGCGGATACTGGCCAGGTGTTTTGCCACTTCGACTACATATGCCGGCTGGTTTTGTTTGCCTCTGTGGGGAACAGGCGCCAGATAAGGAGCATCGGTTTCAATAAGGAATTTATCATCCGGCACTTTTTTCGCGACATCCCGAAGGGCACTGGCATTTTTAAAGGTCACTATGCCGGAAAAAGAGATATAAAACCCCATTGCCATCGCCTGCTCCGCCATTTCCCAGCTTTCGGTAAAACAGTGTAATATGCCCCCCACTTGCTCCGCCTGCTCTTCCCTTAAAATGGTTAAGGTGTCTTCACGGGCATCCCGGGTATGGATGATCAGGGGTTTCGCTATTTTTCTCGCCACCCGGATATGCTTTTTAAAAGCATCAAGCTGTAATGCCTTGGTCTCCGGCGCATAAAAATAGTCAAGACCGGTTTCCCCTACGGCAATAACCCGCTCATGTTGCGCTAATGCCAGTAACTCCTGCTCATCAATTGCTTCTTCCTGGTTCAGGGGATGTGCGCCACAAGATAAACGTACATTGGCATAATCCCGGGTTTTTTCGACCATGGCCGGAAAGTCTTTCAGGGTGACACTGACACATAAAAGCTCATTAACCTGAGCTTGTTCTGCGGCTTTAACGACATTGTCCAGGTTATTGTCAAATTCAGCCAGATCCAGGCGATCTAAGTGACAATGAGAATCAATAAACAAAAATATTCCCCTTAAGTGAATAAACTAAGAAATAAAAAATGGATGTAAGTCAGACAAAAAACTTACATGGTTAAGGTGGGCTCGGACGAATTCAAGTGACGCCCCAGGACTTTTTCAATCTGGTTGCGTAAATTATCAGGATCCTCGACAAAACTGATCCCTATCCCGGGAGGCGTGCCGTTTTGTGCTCCCACCGGGGTTATCCAGCAAACCTTTCCTTTTACCTGCGAACTTTCCAGTGAATCCGGTAAGGCCACTTCAAGCATGATATCGGCCCCCAATTCATAGGCCTCCGTGGTACGGACAAACAAACCGCCGGCTTTTAAAAACGGCATATAGGCCAGGTACAAGTCTTTGTCGTTAACAAACTCTAAACTTATCTCTGTCATATCAGCCTCCTTATTTATCTAGCCTGGTCTCGATATCGACCAGCAGCTTTTCGCTCAGGTAAGCGGCATTTACCTGCACCATAGACTTTAGCTGCTTAATGCAGCCAATAACAAGCTGATAAATGTGCCAAATCGTCTCACTATCGGGAAGCTGCCCGATAGCATCGCCCTGTGCAGTGCCTGTTGCAGCGCTTTTTTCCTCTGCACTGACTAAATTGACCGTCAGTGCAGACCAAGTAAGCCAATTATATTGGCTCCTGGCCATAGTCACAAGCATATACTCCAGCCAGCGAAAAGCATAAGTATTTTCATTTAACAGGGCCAGTAACGCCCCCCGGTTTTGTCTTTTAATGAGAAAATCGAGTAAAGACCCGGTAAATTGCCGAAACTGTTCATGAACCTGCTCATCGGTCAGCTCAGGTAACTGACTGACATTGGCAAAAAGATTCTCTTGTGTTTGTCCCCGGTTAAGGCTTTCAAGCAAAGCCTGCCCCGATAAAGGCCTGATATCGTATAAACGGCAACGACTGGTGATGGTGGGCAATAACATATCCAGATCATCTGAAACCAAGATCAGTATGCAGGATAACCCAGGCTCTTCCAGCGTTTTTAATAAAGCATTAGCGGCTGCTGTGGTCATTTTTTCGGCCATAGGCAGCAAAACAATTTTATTCTTGCCTATATGCGCTGTAGTTTCGACAAAAGCACTGATGCGCCTGATATCATCGACACCGATATTTTTCGACTCGCTGGTCACGCTCAGAAAATCAGGGTAACTCCCCTGATGGTAAAGGCGGCAGGATTTACAGTTGTTACAGGGCGATAGAATGCCCTGGTCTTTACTTTTTTGCGGCTGGCGACACAAAACCACCTGCACCAGCCAGTTTGCCAAAGATAACTTTCCCGCACCGGCGACGCCCGCCAGCAAGATGGCATGAGCTAACCTGCCTTGTTCTAACTGCTGTGACAATAATTGCTGATGCTGTACTAACCAGGTTTGCATTAAGTATTTTCCTGCAGATAATCACCAACAACCGTTGCAATATGCTGATGCACATCCGTCATGCTCTGGCTGGCATCGACAGTTTTAATGCTGCTGTCCCCGCTGACCAGTTCAAGGTACTTGTCATGCACCCGGGTAAAAAAATCAAATTTTTCCTGCTCGATGCGGTCAAGGGCTCCCCTGGCCTGGGCGCGGGATAAGCCGAGTTTGGGGTCAATATCCAGATACAGGGTCAGATCCGGGGTAAAACCTTTAAGGGTGACATCGGCAATCGCCTGGATCACTTTATCATCAAATTCTCTGCCGCCTCCCTGGTAGGCACGGGAAGATAAATCATGGCGATCTCCAATGACCCACTGGCCGCGCTCAAGGGCGGGTAAAATACGATTTTCCAGTAACTGACTGCGACTGGCATACATTAGTAGCAGCTCAGTTTCCTGGGTTAACTTTTCTTCATGCTCGGCAGATTTGACCATGTCCCGCAACGACTCCGCCAGGGGAGTACCGCCGGGCTCGCGGGTATTAATAAAATCAATCTTGTGCTGCTTAAGCAGCTCTTCAATGACCTTTATCGCCGATGATTTTCCGGCACCTTCCATGCCTTCGACAACAATAAACTTTCCACGCTTCATTTACTTCTTACCTAACTTAGCATGAGCAACGAAACACATTGGCTTCGCTCGACTCTTTAAAAATTTCAGCCCCTGCTTTCCCATCCGGGATAAATCCGGATGGGAAAGCAGAAGACTTCTTGACCTTGCAGCCCTTAACAATCAGTGTTTTCCCAATTGATAGCGGCTAACGGCGCGATTATGCTGCGCCAGCGTTTTTGAAAAGACATGAAAACCATCGCCTTTGCTGACAAAATAAAAATAATCGCTGCTTGCCGGATTTAATGCCGCCTTGAGCGAGGTATAACCCGGCATGGCAATCGGCGTTGGCGGCAACCCATTAATGCGGTAGGTATTATAGGCGGTTTTTTCCCGTAAATGGGAGCGTTTTATGTCTCCCTTATACCTTTCCCCAAGACCGTAAATCACCGTGGGATCGGTTTGTAAACGCATGCCCTTGTGCAGACGGTTAACAAACACTGAGGCGATCAGTGGCTGCTCCGCCAACTGACGGGTTTCTTTTTCAATAATCGATGCCATGATCAACGCCTGGTAAGGCGAGCGATAAGGTAAATGCTCAGCTCTTTTTTGCCATAACTCATCCAGGGTATTGCGCATTTTCTTATGTGCTCGCGCCAGGATCACCAAATCTGAGGTTCCCGAGGTATAGGCATAGGTTTCCGGAAAAAACCAGCCTTCGGGGTTTTCAGCATCTAGCGACAGTCGTGCTGCAATTTGTTTTAGCGAAAGCCCTGTTAAAGTCTGCTTTAACCTTGGCTGTTTGGCCAAGAGTTCAAGCCACTGCTTAAAGGTGGAACCCTCGATAAAAGTGACGCTAAACTGATGCTCTTTTCCCTGCACCAAACGGTGGACCAATGCCAGCGAACTCATGCCTGCCTCTACCTGGTAGGTACCCGCTTTAAGCCCGGCAAGCGAGGGGTGCAAACGGATATAGTTGCGAAGGTAAAATCGGGTATCAAGCCAGCCCTTTTTAACCAGCGAGCGGGAAAAAGAACCGGCATGGGTACCGGGTTTAACCGTCAGCAAGGTATCTTCTGCCAACGCCAGGGGTTGCCTGACCTGATATTCAATTAAGGCGTAAACCAAAGCCAGCACCAGCAATAAGGGACATAGCAGAAATAAAAGAACTTTTTTGATCACGAAAAACTACTCTCAAGGGTCAATACCCGGGAGATATCAAGCTCACGGCGGTTAAATACCCGCACCGGCACGACCCCCATCACCGTATTACAAATAAACATGGCTTCAATATCATCAAGCGCCGACAAACCGGCTTTTATTATCTCTACCTGACCAAGTTTTGCCAGCATAGCGGCCCGGGCCAGACCTTCAACCCCGCTATCACTAAGCTCAGGGGTATACCAGTGGCCATGCTGTTGCCAAAAAACATTTGAACAGCTGGTTTCGACAATTTCATCCCTGAGGTTCATCACTAAGAGATCGTCTTCTTTACGCTGATCCAGCTCCTGACGGATAAGCACCTGCTCCAGGCGGTTTAAATGCTTGATCCCCGCCAGCATAGGATTTAAGCCCAGTTTTTGCTCAGCTATACCCAGGGTGATCCCCTGGCGTGCCCACAAAGCATAATGCCCGGGAAAAGCATGTACCTGGATGATCACATTAGGCTCCCCGGCACCAAGGCGTGAATAGCCCCGTCCCCCCTGTCCGGCAGTAATGATCACTTTCATCACCGCCTCTTGATATTGAGCAGCAATTTGCTTAAGTTCGTCACCCAGGGCTGACCAGTCGGGCGCTGTTATCTGCAGCTTACTGCAGCCGAGCTTAAGCCTTGAGAGATGTTCGGCACGCAGTTCAAGGCAGCCTGCATTGATTTTTCCCGTGGTAAAAATGCCGTCACCATAGGCAAATCCCCTGTCGCTGACTGACAAAACAGGTGTCTGTTCGCCGTTGACCTGACAATAAAGCATATAATTGGAATACCAAGATAATAAAAAAGCCTGAATACTGCACTAGTATTCAGGCTTAAGCTGATGACTTCAAGTCAATTTATTGATTAATTAAACTTTCTTAAAGATCAATGAACCATTGGTGCCACCAAAGCCGAACGAGTTGCATAAAACATAATCTAAATTAACATCACGCGCAGTATGGGCAATGTAATCCAGATCACAACCTTCACCCGGATTGTCCAGGTTGATGGTAGGAGGCACGGCATTATGCATCAGCGACTGGACAGAGAAAATGGCTTCCACCGCACCGGCGGCTCCCAATAAATGCCCGGTCATGGATTTGGTCGAGCCGACCATGAGCTTATAGGCATGTTCGCCAAAAACCGATTTTACCGCATTGCTTTCTGCGATATCGCCGGCCGGCGTCGAGGTACCATGGGCATTGATATAACCGATTTGTGATTTATCCAGCTTGGCATCCTTGATGGCATTAGCCATCGCCAGGGCAGCGCCCTCACCGTCCGCCGGCGGCGAGGTCATATGATAGGCGTCGCCGCTCATGCCGAAACCGACTAATTCGGCGTAAATTGTCGCACCGCGCGCCTTGGCATGCTCATATTCTTCCAGCACCATGACACCGGCACCGTCTCCGAGGACAAAACCGTCTCTGTCTTTATCCCAGGGGCGTGAAGCAATTTGCGGCTCATCGTTGCGGGTAGACATGGCGCGTGCGGCACCAAAGCCTCCCATACCTAAAGTGGTAGAGGCTTTTTCTGCACCACCGGCCACCATGGCATCAGCATCGCCATAAGCGATCATACGGGCGGCATGACCGATATTATGCACACCGCTGGTACAGGCGGTAACGATTGAGATATTCGGGCCTTTTAAGCCGAACATAATCGACAAGTGGCCGGAAATCATATTGATAATAGTAGAAGGCACAAAAAACGGTGATAATTTGCGCGGGCTGGTTTTCAGCATTTTTTCGTGGTTTTCTTCGATTAAGCCTAAACCACCTATGCCTGAGCCAACAGCAACCCCGATACGGGAAGCATTTTCCTCATTAATTTCGAGGCCGGAATTTTTTACAGCCTGCACCCCGGCAGCAACACCATACTGAATAAAAAGATCCATTTTTTTGGCATCTTTTTTTGCCATATAATCCTGGGCATCAAAGCCCTTAACCAAACCGGCAAAACGGGTTGGATATTCCGAGGTGTCAAAATGCTCAATAGAACCGATACCGCTTTTGCCAAGCAGTAAATTTTGCCAAGTCGTTTCTGGAGAATTGCCTAAAGGGCTAAGCATTCCAAGACCGGTAACTACAACACGTCGCATAGGATGAGTTGCCTCCGATAGAATTGAATAACGGGATGGAGATCTATGCTTTACCCTCAGGGTAAAGCATATAAAATTATTGAAAATAAACCCCGGTCGAGCACCTGTTTACAGGACTATAATCACCGGGCTATTCACATTACTGGTTTGCAGTAACGTAGTCGATGGCAGCTTGAACAGTCGTGATTTTTTCAGCTTCTTCATCAGGAATTTCTGTGTCGAATTCTTCTTCTAACGCCATTACTAACTCAACTGTGTCAAGTGAGTCGGCGCCTAAATCATCAACAAAAGATGATTCAGTTTTTACTTCTGCTTCACTCACACCCAGTTGTTCAACAGTTATTTTTTTTACGCGTTCTTCGATTGTACTCATTTTTCTTCCTTTGCTAGAAAATGCAATTTTACAAATTGCGTGTAGTGTATTCGGCAACAGCGCCCCATGCAAGCATCTAATTGACTTTTTATGCTGGTCTAACCTGTTGCCTGTCTTATATTTATACTTATTTTATGTTAAGAGCAAGCGTTAAAGACAAGCCCTTAAATAAAATAACTAAACCATGTACATGCCGCCATTGACATGAATAGTTTCACCTGTGATATAGGCGGCGGCATCAGAGGCTAAAAACGCCACCGTAGTCGCAATTTCTTCCGGCTTACCTAAGCGGTTAGCAGGTACCTGGGCAAAAATGCCCTCTTTTTGCTCATCCGTCAATTCCTGGGTCATATCGGTATCGATAAAGCCAGGGGCAACGGTGTTGACTGTGATACCGCGTGAAGCCACTTCTCTTGCCAGCGACTTGGTAAAACCTAATAAGCCGGCTTTAGCAGTGGCGTAGTTGACCTGGCCGGCGTTGCCCATAGTACCGACAACCGAGCCGATATTGATAATACGGCCATGGCGATTTTTCATCATCGGACGCATCACCGCTTTGCTGAGCTTAAAGACAGAAGAAAGGTTGGTTTCAATAATATCCTGCCATTCTTCATCTTTCATGCGCATAAACAAGTTATCGCGGGTAATACCGGCATTATTTACCAGGATATCAATGCCGCCGTGCTGTTCTTTAATGGTGGTAAACATCTCGCTGATGGAGTTATCATCGGTGACATTAAGCACCAGGCCGTTGCCCTGGCCGAGATATTCGCTGATATTGTCAGCGCCTTTAGGGGATGTTGCCGTGCCGATCACCGTAGCGCCAAGCGCTTTAAGTTGACTGGCAATGGCTTTACCTATGCCGCGGCTGGCACCTGTGACTAAGGCAACCTTACCTTCTAATGAAATCATAATTAATCCTGTTTAAATGACGTTAACGCTTTTGTTAATGTGTCGGAATCATTGACAGCAATACAAGTCAATGATTTATCAATACGTTTGAGTAACCCCTGCAACACTTTACCCGGACCAGCTTCAACCACATCCGTGACGCCCTGGGCGGCAACTTTCTCTATGGTTTCAGTCCAGCGTACCGGATGATATAACTGCTTAACCAGGGCCAGCTTAATGGCGTCAACATCGTCTTCAACCTTAACGTCGACGTTATTGATCACCGGGATACTTGGCGTATTGAAGGTGATATTTTCAAATTCAAGTGCCAGCTTATCTGCGGCATCTTTCATTAAGGCACAATGAGAAGGCACGCTCACAGGTAAAGGCATCACCCGCTTGGCACCGGCAGTTTTACATAAATCACCGGCTCTGGCGACGGCTTCTTTATGGCCGGCAATCACCACCTGCCCCGGAGAATTAAAGTTTACGGCAGCAACCACTTCTCCCTGCTCTGCCTCGGCGCAGGCATCAATAATGGCCTGATCGGCTAAGCCGATAATCGCGGCCATGGCCCCGACACCTTCAGGCACACAGGCCTGCATCAATAAGCCTCGTTTTTCAACCAGTTTCACCGCATCTTCAAGTGAGAGCACGCCCGCACATACCAGCGCAGAATACTCACCTAAACTATGACCGGCAAGTACAGCAGGTGTAGCTGAACTTTGTGACTGCCATAAGCGCCATAAAGCGACACTGGCAGTTAATAACGCCGGCTGGGTAAATTGGGTTTGGTTTAATTTTTCCGCAGGTCCCTGGGCAGCCAGCTGCCATAAGTCATAACCTAAAGCTTGTGACGCCTGGCTAAAAGTTGCCTGGACGATATCGTTTTCAGCAAAATCTGCAAGCATACCAACAGCCTGAGATCCCTGTCCGGGAAAAACAAACGCTAAATTATTTTGCATTTTTTAAAACCTAATGAATTTTAAAGTAAAACCAATCCGCAAATAAACTTTGGGATCAGTGATAAAGAATCTGTTCAGAAACAAACGGCCATGATATATAAAAAAAATATAAAATAGCAAACCGGTCGATAGTGCTTATCTTCTCTATTGCCCGTAAAAATACCCGCAACATACTTGCCCCGGGCAGGGTCTAGGGTTTGGGTAACAACCCCTGTTCGAGCTTAGCTTTTATCTTCTCCGGTACCTGCCTTTCAACCTCTTTGACTGCCTCCATAATCGCAGTATAAAAGGCCTTGGCATTGGCATTACCATGGCTCTTGACAACAATTCCCCGCAATCCTATCAAACTTGCCCCGTTGTACTGGTCGGGGTTCAGGGATTTAAGCAGTTTTTTTAAGGCCGGTGTCAACAGTTTGCCCAATAATCGCGCAAAAAAACTCTGATTAAAGAAAACTTTTGCTTTTTCATAAACTAATCGGGCGACCCCTTCACAGGTTTTCAGGGCAACATTACCGACAAAACCGTCACAGACAATCACATCCGCTTTATTGGTAAAAATATCACTGCCTTCAACAAAACCGATATAATTCACCTCGGGGTTGGCGGTCAACTCAGAGGCGGCCAACTTGATATGATCACTGCCCTTGATCTCTTCTTCCCCCATATTAAGCAAAGCCACCTTGGGATGCTTTAATCCGTCCACCTGCTCCGCCAGCACAGAGCCCATCACGGCGAACTGATATAACACGGTGGCATCACAAAAAACATTAGCCCCGAGATCCAGCATAAACACATGCTTGTCTTGCCTGTGTGTCGGCAGCGAAGTAATCAGCGCCGGGCGCTCAACCCCGGGCAAGGTTTTCAGGACAAAATGGGCGATGGCAAACAGGGCCCCGGTGTTACCGGCGCTGACGCAGGCCTGGGCTTTGCCCTGATGTACCAGGTCAACGGCTTTGCGCATAGATGAATTTTTTTTATATCTTAACGCTAAAGAAGGTTTATCCGTCATTTCCACCACTTCTGTGGTCGGGAAAATGGAGAGTCTGGGGTGTTTGCTGAAGGTTTGCTTTTTGAGTTCGGCTAAAATGATATTTTCATCGCCGCACAGGATCAAATGCAGATTGGCTTGTTGCTCGATTGCCATGATCGCAGAAGAGATTGTTATAAGGGGGCCTTTGTCCCCCCCCATAACATCTAACGCTATGGTTAGATTTTTCAACGCAAAGTCGCTTATCTAGCGATTACTTTAACGCCTTTGTAAAAGCCATCAGCTGTTACGTGGTGACGACGGTGAGTCTCACCGGAAACCGCGTCAACTGATAAATTTTCTACAGTTAATGCATCATGTGAACGACGCATGCCACGTCTTGAACGAGACTTTTTGCTCTTTTGAACTGCCATAGTCTACTCCTAAAATCGGTTAATTACTTGAGTTGTTTTAATACATCAAATGGATTCGGCTTCTCTAGCTCTTCCGGCAATTCTCCCCAAACACTGTCTGCAGGCGCTTGACAGTCTTCAAGGGAATGCCTGGGAATCAGGGGAATGGCGAGCAGGAGCTCATCTTCCACCAATTCACGCAAGTTGACTTCACCATTTTCATCTAATTCAATTGCGTCATAATATGACGGCAATTCAGCTGCCGCTTCGGCATTTTTCACCGGACTGAAAGTAAAATCTACCTCCAGTGCCTGCTCATATACCTCAGTACACCGCTGACACGTTAATGCAACTGATGCCGAGCCTTTGCCTGATATAACCACCAGTCCAAGTTCATCCACATTAAAATCTACATTAACTGTAACTTGCCCGTCGCATGGTTCACATGCAGCAAGCAGTCTGTTCATCCCCGACATTTCAAAGATGCCTTCGCACTCCAGCCGACGCTGGGCACTTTTATAAGGGTCTATCGTGATCGGAAGTTTAAGTTTTTTCATAAGGCGCGCATCATAAAGCCAGCAAAGGCATGTGTCAAAAGAAATTAGAGAAATTTGTTTAAAAACGCATGATAGGCCCAATATTAGCATTTATCTGATTATTTTTTGAGTATAAAGAATGAAAACCCTGGTTTTAGCATCCACCTCTCCTTTTCGTAAAAGTATCCTGGCCAAACTGAACCTGCCCTTTGAATGCGGTAAACCCGATATCGATGAAACCGCCGGGGCCGATGAAAGCCCTCAGGCCCTGGTCGAGCGCCTGGCCGGTGAAAAAGCCCGCGCGGTTGCAGCGCAATTTCCCGACGCCCTGATCATAGGCTCAGATCAGGTCGCGGTTTGCGACGGACAAATCCTGGGTAAACCCCATACCTTTGAAAACGGCGTAAAACAGTTAAGTCAGTTCAGCAATAAGGCCGTGACTTTTTATACCGGACTGGCCCTCTATAATAGCAGCACAGGGCAAACCGAGACCCGGGTGGTGCCTTTTACCGTACATTTTAATCCCCTGAGCCAACAGGACATAGAAAATTACCTGCATGCCGAACGGCCTTATAACTGCGCCGGCAGCTTTAAAAGTGAAGGGTTGGGTATTTGCCTGTTTAAAAAACTCGAAGGGGAAGATCCCAATACTTTAATAGGCCTGCCGCTGATCCAGCTGGTGACCATGTTAAAGACCCAGGGACTGGACGTTCTGGCCAACCAGGTTCAATCATAGTCAACAACAGTAAGGCGGGCATTTAACGATTAAAATGCCCGACTCAGATAACAGGTAGTCGGCTGCAGTGAAACCTTACTGAGGCAACAGCAGCTGAGCCAGTTCAGGCAAAGAATTCACGATGGCTTTAGGCTGATACTGCGCCAGTATTTCACTTGGGTGCACGCCATGGGTCACCCCGACGCTGTCCACCCCGGCAAGTTGCGCCATTTCCAGGTCAAAACTGGTGTCTCCGACCATAAGTGCCTGCTCAGGCGCAATAGCCAGCTCAGACAATAAACTGTGTATCATATCGGGATGAGGTTTTGACTCACTTTCATCGGCGCAGCGTGAGGCATGGAAATAATGCCCGCTATTGCTTTGCTGCCACACCCTTTCCAGTCCCGCACGGCCTTTGCCCGTTGCAACTGCGAGAAGTTTCTGCGCCGATTTCAAGCCACTGAGTAATTCATCGGCATGATCGAACAAAGGGGTGGGTATCCTATCCAACTCCCGGTAGTGATGCTTATATTGTCCTATCAGATGCTCATGCAAATGGTTATCTTCGGGAAAAAGAGTTTGCATCGCTTTAGGCAGGCTTAACCCTATGATCTGTTTGGCACTGTCAAAGCAGGGCTCCTGCAAAGAAGCTGCCCTGGCCGCCCCCTGCAAACTCGACACAATTCTGGCGACGGAGTCCATCAGGGTACCGTCCCAGTCAAAAATAATCAGCTGGTAATCTTGCATTATCCGTTATTAGCCACAGTCAGTTGTTTTAATGCCTTGGCAAGGGTTTTGTCCAAAGGCGCTTCAATTTTTAACTTTTGCTCTGTTCTGGGATGGGTGAATTCTATGCTGGCGGCATGCAAAAACAGCCGCTTCACACCAATACCTTTCATATCGCCATCAAAGTCTTCATTACCGTATTTGGGATCGCAGGCGATAGGGTGCCCTTTAACCTGGCAATGCACCCTGATTTGGTGCGTACGCCCGGTCACGGGAAAAGCCCGTACCAAGGTGGCATTGTTATAATGCTGGATCACCTTATAGCGGGTTTCCGATTCCTTACCGTTGATATTATCAACCACCACCACCCGCTCGCCGGATTTGAGGTCATTTTTTTTCAGCGACTCGGTCACCCGGGTTAATTTCGGCGACCAGCGCCCTTTGACCAGCGCATGGTAGAATTTCTGCACTTTTTTATTGCGTAACTGCTCGTGTAAATTACGCAACGCCGAACGTTTTTTCGCAACCACCAGGCAGCCGGAGGTATCCCGATCCAGCCTGTGCACCAGCTCCAGCATTCTCGCTTCCGGACGCAGTGCCCGCAAGGCTTCAATCACGCCGAAACTGACACCGCTGCCGCCATGTACCGCCATACCGGAAGGTTTATTGATGACGATCAGGATCTCATCTTCATATAAGATCTGTGCTTCCAGGTTGGACACCACATTAAGCTGAGTAGAGACCTCATTGGTCTTTTCACTGACACGGATTGGGGCAATGCGCAGCACATCTTCATCTACGAGTTTATATTCAGGTTTAGTCCGTTTTTTATTGACCCTGATCTCCCCCTTACGCAACAGACGGTAAATCATGCTTTTGGGCACCCCTTTAAGGGTTTTCAATAAAAAGTTGTCGATTCTTTGGCCAGCATCTTCACTGTCAATGGTGATAAATCTGACCTGAGGTTTTTTAATTTCATTCATGCCGGGCAGTTTAACACAATTAATTTCACTTTTAGGAGAATAAAAACCGGGAATTCATTGCTATATACAATAATATAATGGGATAATAAAGGTGTTACAGGCAAAAGTATCGCCGTAACATGAATTTAGGAAGCTTTTAGCGAAACGTAAGAGGCAAAATGCGGTCACATTAATATGCGCCATTGAAATATCTGCGACATATTAACAGTCAGACCTGTTGCAAAGTTCGACGTATGTAACCTGTCGAATGAGCTGCATAAACAGCTTGTCCCGCGCAAGAAAGCAATTTTGTAATCATATTCAGCAGACAGACTTATCTTTACCCGGGTGAGTAATTTATTGGCAAAGTTATCGACATAAAAACAGTGTCCGCCAAGGTTAGTCACTTTAACGAGTCAAGCGCCGCTGAATAGCAGGCACAGCATATTATCTTTGCTGAGTGCATAAAGACAATTAATCACGCCCGCCCAAGATTCGGTGAGCGTGGGAAAATACAATCAGAATTTATACTAACAGCTTACCCGGCAACAAGGGCCGGGTAAGATTGACAACCGTGAGGCTGACAAGCTGCTGTTACCATGGCGAAAGATTGCTTTGTGTATTAAGCAAGTAGCATGCTGTGACTAAAAAAAGAGTCACGCACACTATGAAACGTATGTTAATTAACGCTACACAGTCGGAAGAATTACGTGTAGCCCTAGTTGATGGTCAGCGTCTTTACGATCTTGATATCGAAAGCCCCGGCCATGAACAAAAAAAATCCAATATCTACAAGGCAAAAATCACCCGTATTGAGCCTTCCTTAGAAGCCGCTTTTGTCGATTACGGCGCCGAAAGGCACGGTTTCTTACCGATGAAAGAAATTGCCCGCGACTACTTCCCTAAAGGTTATACCTTCCAGGGGCGCCCGAATATCAAAGAAGTTTTACGTGAAGGCCAGGAAGTCATTGTTCAGATCGATAAAGAAGAACGCGGCCAAAAAGGCGCGGCGTTAACCACCTTTATCAGCCTCGCCGGCAGCTACCTGGTACTCATGCCCAATAACCCAAGAGCCGGTGGCATCTCCCGCCGCATCGAAGGGGATGAGCGTACCGAACTCAAAGCCTCTTTAAGCAAGCTTGACCTGCCCAAAGGCATGGGCCTTATCGTGCGTACCGCGGGCGTAGGCAAATCCTACGAAGAGCTGGAATGGGATTTAAGCGTGCTGCTGCATCACTGGAAAGCCATTGACGATGCCGCCAAAAGCCGCCCTGCCCCGTTCTTGATCCATCAGGAAACCAACCTGATCTTACGGGCGATCCGCGATTACCTGCGCCGCGATATCGGCGAGGTCTTAATCGACCGTCCAAAAATTTATGAAAGCGTGAAAAAGCACATTGAAGTGGTGCGCCCCGACTTTCTAAGCAAGGTAAAACTTTATAATAACGACGTGCCGTTATTTACCCACTACCAAATTGAAACGCAAATAGAATCGGCGTTCCAACGGGAAGTGAGACTGCCATCGGGCGGCTCCATCGTGATTGACCCCACCGAAGCCATGACCTCTATCGATATCAACTCCGCCCGGGCAACCAAAGGCGGCGATATCGAAGAAACCGCCTTTAATACCAACTTAGAAGCGGCAGAAGAAATTGCCCGTCAATTAAGACTACGGGATTTAGGTGGCCTGGTGGTGATCGACTTTATCGATATGACACCGGTACGCCATCAGCGGGAAGTTGAAAATCGCATGCGCGAAGCCGTGCATCAGGACAGGGCCCGTATCCAGCTGGGACGCATTTCCCGTTTCGGATTACTGGAAATGTCCCGTCAGCGTCTACGCCCGTCCATCGGCGAAACCAGCCAGGGCATTTGTCCGCGCTGTAACGGTACCGGACATGTGCGCGGCATAGAATCTCTGGCGCTGTCTATTCTTCGCTTAATGGAAGAAGAGGCAATTAAGGAAAATACCCTGCATGTACAGGCCCAGGTACCGGTACCGGTTGCCACCTACCTGTTAAACGAAAAACGACGTTCTGTGTTTCATATTGAAAAACACCACAACGTGCATGTGCTGATCATTCCTAATCCTCATATGGATACGCCGCAATACGAAGTATTAAGGGTCCGTAAGGATGAATCCGTTGATGATGCCAGCTATGAGCTGCCGATCCAACAGGCGAAAACCGAAGAAGCGGTGATGCCTAAATTTAATAAAGAAGCCAGTAAAAGAGATGAACCTATTGTTCAGGGACTCTCTGCCCCGAAACGGGCTCCGGCATCTGCAGAGAAAGCACCAGCGGCAAAAGCCAAAGAACAAGCATCGGAAGGTGTTTTTTCCGGCCTGTTCAACTGGCTGAAAAACCTGTTTTCTGCGCCTGAAACACCGGTAGCAGAGCCTGCCCCGGTAGAGAAAAAACCGGCCAAGGCACAAGAGCAACAGGAAAGACGCCCTCGCCGTAACCGTCAGTCACAGCGTAAGAACCGTCGCAGCGGCGATAAAGCCGACAGCAGAGCTGATAGCAAAGAGTCTCGCGATAACCGTGATACCCGTGACAACAGGGAAAGCCGTGATAACCGCGATTCCCGCGACAGCAACAGGGCAAAACAACAAGGTCGTAAGGCTGAGCAAAGCAAAACGCAGAAGCCAAAAGAAGAAAAAGTGGCCGAGCGCCGTCAGCGTCGCAGTAACCGTAAAAAGATACGCATCAAAAATGCTGCAGAGGCCAGCACTGAAAATCTCACCGCTCACCCGGCTCCTGAGGCAGTAACAGCTAAGGACAAAGCCGCAGCGAAAAGTGAAGAGAGCTCAGCTGTCGTGACAACGCAAGCCGGTGTTGAGGTTCAGTCGGAAGAAAATGTGGAAAAAGCCGGCCGTGAAGAAAGACCAAGAAACCGTCGTTCTCCAAGGCATTTGCGTTCCCATGGCCAACGTCGTCGTCGTGCCAATAGCGATAACGAGCAGCAAGCCGGCAACGCCGAAGCCGTAACAAGCAATGAAGTGAGTGAAGATCCTGTCGTTTCCCGCTACCCTGAGCAAACAGCTGAAGCAACTGATACTGCTCCGGTAGTTAAAGCAGCAGAAACTGCGCCGGAAGTTGAAACTCAAGCAGTTGAAGCAGAAACTACACCGGTAGTTGAAACTCAAGCTGTTGAAGCAACAGAAACTGCGCCGGAAGTTGAAGCTCAAGCTGTTGAAGCAACAGAAACTACCCCGGTAGTTGAAACTCAAGCTGTTGAAGCAACAGAAACTGCGCCGGAAGTTGAAGCTCAAGCTGTTGAAGCAACAGAAACTACCCCGGTAGTTGAAACTCAAGCTGTTGAAGCAACAGAAACTGCGCCGGAAGTTGAAGCTCAAGCTGTTGAAGCAACAGAAACTACCCCGGTAGTTGAAACTCAAGCTGTTGAAGCAACAGAAACTGCGCCGGAAGTTGAAGCTCAAGCTGTTGAAGCAACAGAAACTACCCCGGTAGTTGAAACTCAAGCTGTTGAAGCAACAGAAACTGCGCCGGAAGTTGAAGCTCAAGCTGTTGAAGCAACAGAAACTACCCCGGATGTTGAAGCTCAGCCAGCTGAAGCAGAAACTACGCCGGTAGTTGAAACTCAAGCTGTTGACGCAACAGAAACGGCGCCAGAAGTAGAAGCTCAAACAGATGAAACTGCAGAAAGTGCGCCGGAAGTTGAAGCTCAAACAGATGAGACACCAGCAACTGCAGCGGTAGTTGAAACTCAAGCAATTGAAGCCGCAGACACTGCGCCGGAAGTAGAAGCTCAAGCAGATGAAGCAACAGAAACCGCGCCAGCAGTTGAAGCTCAAGCAGATGAAGCCGCAGACACTGCACCGGTAGTTGAAGCTCAAGCAGATGAAGCCGCAGACACTGCACCGGTAGTTGAAGCTCAAGCAGATGAAGCTGCAGACACTGCGCCGGTAGTTGAAGCTCAAGCAGATGAAGCCGCAGACAATGCTGCACCGGTAGTTGAAGTCCAGGCAGATACTGCAAGCCCAGAGTCGGCCGGTCAAGAAGTACAACAGCAACTGCCGCTTGAAGAAGTCGCAACTGAGCAGCCACAAGCGAGTGAAGCTCAAGCAAGCGAGCAACAAGCGAAAAAAGCGGACTCAGCCGAGCAGAAAGCAGTGAAAAAACCGGCCAAAGCGAAGAAAAAGCGTCTTAAAGCCAATGGCGGCATTCGTTTGAAAGGCAAAGCCTCTTCACCCATGGCCAAACCGGTGACCATTAATACCGTTAATGAGCTGCCCACGGCCTTCTTCGCCGCCGAAGACAGAAAAAGAGCATTAACTTCGGGTAAAAACGCCATTGCTGCGGATGCCACCAGCCGAAGTGCTGCCGGCCCGACTAAACCTTAAAGAGCATTTGGAGCTCAGGCAAACAGCCAAATAAGTTTTAAGGTAGAATTAAAATCCCTGACTGTTGATTCAGTCAGGGATTTTTTATATGCGCGAGATGACTTCCTAGTCCAATGTTGTTGCCGTTTCACTCAAGCAAGGCTCTTCAACGGTATTAGGCATATCTATGCCATAAATACTGACCCGGTTGCGTCCCGAGCTTTTCGCGTGATACATGGCCTCATCTGCCGCTTTAACAATTTCATTTAAACTATAAGAGCCATTTTCCGACGAGCAGATACCAAAGCTGGCGGAAATCTTAAAATCATAGCCGGTTTCAACCGTTGAAATTTCACTGATCACGCTGCGGCATGATTCCGCTAATTCATAAGCTTTGTCATTATCACAACCAGGCAAGAGAATGGTAAATTCTTCCCCGCCAAAACGGCCAAAAATGTCATTTTTACGGCAAAGTTTCTGGCAGGTCATGATGGTATTTTTCAGGACCCAATCCCCTACCTGATGGCCATAAGTATCATTGATGGCTTTAAATTCATCTAAATCAAATAGAATCAAACTAATAGGCTGGCCGCTTTGGTGACAATACTTAATAGCGGTATCGGAAAGTTCATTAAAGCAGCGACGATTGAGAATACCGGTCAGTTCATCGTATTCCGCCATTTTTTTCAGCCTTCGCTGGGTGAGTTTTGACTTATAGGTCCAATAAGCCAAGATCGCAACAATCAGCATAAGCGACAGGATCAAGAGCTGATCTTTTTCTCTGGTACGCTCATTGAGCACTTTCTCCAATAGCAGTCTTCTGTTTTGTTCATCCAGTAATTTGATCCTCAAGTTTTTTTGCTGGTTGTTTTCTTCGGCTATCTGGTAAGTAATGCTGCGCTTGTTCAGATCATCATTATAAAGTTTATCGTGGGCCATATAGAGCTCATGATATTTCAGCGCTAACGTCAGGTTGTTATTTTTCCGATTGATCTGGTACAGGATTTTACTGGCCCTGACAATAGACATAGAGCTGTGATCGGCCCGGATCTTTTCAATAACCATATTGGCATAACGCTCTGCCTCAGCAAAATTTTCCAAATCATAATACGCCTGGGCAATGAAAGAGTTAAAGCGGCTGATAAGTAAATAATATTCGGTCCGTTTTACCGAAGGTAATTGCCGTAAAAGCAAATCAAGCGCCAACTGGGGTTTATTTTCGTTTAAATATAATTGTGCAATAATCACGTAAATAAAATTAGACGCCATTGTCTCGCCAACGGTTTCACAATGGCTGACATTAATATTCTTGATGTCTTCCACCGTCAGCTGCTTTAAAAAGAAATTAGACTCTACCGTCAACATATTCGCCAGGCACATATGGCGCAGTGAAGGATTGCTTGCCTGTAATTTCGAGGCATACTGTTGGCTTAAGTGATAAATTGAAAGACGGTTATAAAAGTTTGCCACCGCAAAGAGTGCGTCCGGATAACTGGTTTTTCCCTTCATGTCATTAAGCTGAGGCAACAGCTTATTCAGGACAGTAAAACCTTCACTGTAATTTTCACTGGTGGAATAAATATTAACTTTGGTAATAATGGCCCTGTGCTTTAAAACGGTATATTCATCTTGTTTAATCACTTTATTCAATAGCGTCAACGCGGCCTGCACATCCCCGCCGATCACTTTTTGGTATCCCATAAAATAGGCTAAATAAAGCGCTTGTTCCTGAGATAGCAAAGCTTGTTTTGTTCTTAATTTTGCAACAATCGAGTTAAATAATTTGCGATCTAAGGTCCGTTGTTTATCCGCCTGATAAATAAGCCGCTCAATTTCTTTGTATTGTTCAAACCTATCGATAAAGTAATTTTCCTGCGCCGTACTCTCAAAGCATAAGCACAGTAAGATATAAGTGCAGAATGAAGAAATTCCAGGCAACATCATCCTGCACTTATGACAAGACAGAAAGTTCAATCGCTTATCCCTAAGCGACTTGTCTACATCTGCTGTCTTCAGGTACAGCCGTTAACGGTCTTATGCCGGCCTTATTCTCAACACTAAAGTCATCCGGAACATCCGTTATCGAAATATAACAACATGCACTGGTGCCAGCCCCAGCTAATAAGCTAATTTCCTTAGCATTATCAGAGATAAGCACAGAGCAGATATCATGATTAAAATTCGCTTGCCGTAACAAAATAGAACTATCTTTAAGGACTTCGGTGTTTAGCGAGGCATTACAGCCAATATTTTCAAGTATTCCAATTACGTCAGACATAATAAATCCTTATAAATATATTATTAAATCAACTCATTATCTTAAGCCGATTCTTGTTCACCCTGCTTAGGTTCATCTTCAGCGGGTTTATTATCATCTTTTGGCATTTCATGCTCCTTTGCAGGCGCAGAGACATAGCAGATGATATCCTTTTTGTTATCAGACAACTGCGCTAATTCTGATTTATCATTGGCAATCAATACTTTTCGTATAACGGCAGGTACACGCATTTCGGTTAACTGTAACTCACAGTCTACTTCAGTCGAATATTTTAAATTCGACTGCTGACCAATTTTTTCCAGTACATCCGTTATGCTATTCATAATATCTCCTTAACTCAGTTGACTAAAAATGAAATATTTTTAACTAATTGAACTATAAGATTAATTTCCTCCTTTTCTGGTTGATAAATTAGACAAGCTTGATATTTTTATGATCCTTGTCGATCGCATCTAATCGCTGTAAAACTTCCATATTGCGAGTAAGCTCCTGACAGGGAGGAATGACTAAGGTGGTATAGCCATGAATTTCTGCATGGAGCAAAGATGACAGGGGAAGACTTTCGATACGATGGCTGTGAATAGGTAAGGTCGGCGCCTCGTATAAGATCACTTGGTGATCTTTAGGATAATGAAGGGATAATATGTCTATCAGTACCTGACGGTAACTCTCACCGGTGGAAAACTTGCTTAAAGAAAGATCACCGGCTATACCGACCTGCCATAAGATCAAGTACGCAGAGGGATCTATGATACGTTTATAGAACATAAACTGGCTGGCTTCAAAATGACTGCAACCAAATTGCCCCGGATCTATGGCAAGATCTGAAAACAGGCAATCTTCGGCTGAAATCCCCGGCTCCATTTTCCCGTAATATCCCAAGGCCCTGGCCTGTTCAATGACTTTATGGGGCACACAGGCAAAAACCCCGGGATGGCCATAAAAGGCACCGACAACTTTTTTTCCTGCTTTAACTTCTGCTATCATGGCAGCAACCATAGCGTTATAGGAAACCAGCCGGGACGTACCTTCATGGTAATAAGGTTGCAGGCTGCGCACATCAGGATTCATTTGACCGATCCACTGCTCAACCAGACCGTCTGAAACAAGAGAAAAGACCACATCGGCCTGTTCAATATAACTTCTCGATAACGGGCTTAAATGGGAGCCCAGAGTCATGCCTACACCAACACAAACGATACTTCCTTGCTGTTCATTCATTTTAACCACCTATTGTTCTTGTTCTTTTTATGCCATTGCTAAAGGCTTATTAACTCGCACACCAGTTAAATACCTGGTTTAGCTTGCTGAACCGAATAAAATTGATTGTTAAAAAACTACTTTGTTATTTCCATCCTAAGGTTAAAGCACAGTTAATGTTATTAAAGCCAGGAAGCGCTTAGGGTAGTTATCGGGAAGTTTGCTAGTGGTATTGAAAGAAAATATCAGTATTAACGGCACTATTTCACGAAAGAGTATAATAAAACATCGATATAAGTCTTAAAATAACCGGGATATCAAGAGCTCCCTCTCTTAATCTAAACTGACAGGTCCTAGCCCAAGGACAGATGCCACTAAGTTTAGGTCAGATCATAACCATGTCAAATGCAATCACATCATAATCCCTTAAAAAAACTAGGGTTATTTGAGGGATTATCTGGAGTGATCTACTTTAATTTATTTTACAACTGCTTGCATTTTTCCTGAGCAAAAGTATCACATGCCCTTTAAGGAAATAATGAAAAACTTACCTGTGAACCGAAAAGCAAAGGCGCAACTGTATTGAAATGCTGACAACCAACGAAAACCAGGCACAATCGCTTTATTGCCTTAACTTATCCCTCACCTTTTACAGTGACATCAACTCCAGTGCCAATAACTGCTCTGCCCGGCAAGGTTTGCCCAACAAATATCCCTGGGCGAAATCACAATTGAGGCTTTTTAACAAATGCAATTGCTCCGGGGTTTCCACTCCTTCAGCCACCACGGTTAAATTTAGGCCATGCGCCATGGCAATAGCAGCATTAACTAACTCCCTGTCGGTTGACTCTGTGGTAATGCCCTGGACAAAACTACGGTCTATTTTAAGGACATCAAACGGATACTGACGCAAATAATTTAATGACGAATAACCGGTACCAAAATCATCCATTGAAAGATAAATGCCTAAAGCACTTAATGCCGACAATGCCTTTTTGATATAGGCATGGCCGCTCATCAGCACGCCTTCTGTGATTTCCAGCTCCAGGCAATTGGCAGCAACCCCGGTCTGAAGAAGTGCCAGCTTAATCATATCCACCAGTTTAATATCCCTGAACTGCCTGGGAGATAAATTCACCGACATTTTTAACGCTCGATGATGACGCTGCTGCCAGCTGGCCAGTACAGATAAGGCTTGTGTCAGCACAAATTGCCCAATGTCGATAATCAAACCGGTTTGCTCTGCGATGGGAATAAACTCTGCCGGGGATACCTGACCCAATTTAGGGTTATACCAACGTAATAAGGCCTCGGCCCCGGTTATCTCACCACTGTTAACCTTTACCTGCACCTGGTACACCACTTCAAATTCCTGGCGCTGCAAGGCGCCACGAATTGCTTGTTCCAGCTCAAGCCGCCTGGAGACATCCCGGTTCATTTTTTCGTTAAAATACGAATAAGTATTTCGACCTAAAGCTTTTGCCTGGTACATCGCCATATCAGCATTACGCAACAAAGTAGAAGAATCACGGCCGTCCTCAGGATAAACGGCTATGCCGGCGGTTGCCGTGAGAATAAGTTCGCGACTGTCAATGTAAAACGCCCGGTGAAATTGTTGCAGCATTTTTTCAACGATAGCTTTGGCATCAACGCCTCCCGACAAGCCCCCCAGCAAGATAATAAACTCATCACCGCCAAGACGACCGACCACATCAACCTGACGTATTACCCCCTGTAAACGCCCGGCAGCTTCTACCAGTACTTTATCGCCAACTTCATGTCCCAGGGAGTCATTAATTTTTTTGAAATCATCTAAATCAATAAACAGCACCGCAACCTGATGACCCGATCGCTGTGCTTCATTTAACATTTGCGCCAGCCTTTCAAGTGCCAAAAAACGGTTCGGTAATCGGGTTAAGGCATCATAATGAGCTTGATGCTGGATCTTTTCTTCCGCCAGTTTTCTTTGGGTAATATCCGTGGAAATACCACACACGGCATATACCTCCCCCCGGGCATTTTTCAAGGGGAATTTCACCGAAAGAAATACATGACGTTTATTTGCCATAAGCACAGTTTCTTCCGACTCCACCGGCTGGTTAAGGTTAATGGCTTTTAGATCGTTTCGGCGAAATTTCCGGGCAATGTCCTCGGGGAATAAATCAAAATCCGTTTTCCCCTGAATTTCACTTTCGCTGACATCAAAACACAATTCATAGGCCCGGTTAATCGACAGGTAATGGCCGCTGAGATCTTTAGTGTAAATGACAGAAGAGGTATTATTGAGCAAATCCCTCTGCCTCTGCTCCGTTTCAAGCAAGGCCTGCTCGGCTTTTTTCCTGCGGGTGACATCTAAAATAATCGAATAAAGGAAAGTTTTATCTTCTACTGTGATCGGGCCGGAATATACTTCAACATCCCGGATATCACCGCTGGCCAAACGATGACGAAAATTATGAAAAACACGGGCTTCTTTTTTGGCTAACAACATTTCCTGCTTAACTTCTTCCTCCGTTAAAGTATTCAGATCTGTGATCAACATACCGATAAAGGTTTCTTTATCGTAACCATAAAACCTGAGCGCCGCTTCATTGGCTTCAAGGATTCGTCCTTGAGCAGGGTCAATGATTAACTTAATCGCCTGATTTTTCTCAAACATTTGGCGATATAATTGCTCATGCTTACTCAAGGATAAGGGAACAGTAAGGCGATCATTTGTAGCAACCATTTATCATCCTTAAGGTAAGCTTTGACTTTACTGGAAAAAGTAATAATGAACTTGGCAGAAGAATTGACTTATCATGTAATAGCGATGATAAGAGTATAGAAATGATTTCCTTTCCCGACATCAAGTTTAACATGCTGACAGGAAAGCCATGTAAACAGCAAGCTTCCAACAAGACCTCACCGGAAAATAACCACATTTATTGCCTTTTGCACTAAACTAAACTAAACCAATTAGCTGCTCCAGTTTATTCTTATTTCTTCTTGACAGCGTCAATTGCTCACCGGTTTTAATTATCACGGTATAATCACCATTATCATTAGGGTACAACTCACTGACACTGCTACTGCGGATGATAGTGGACCTGTGAATACGCAAGAATTCCTTGGGATCAAGCTGTCTTTCTAAAGCGGTCAGGGTTTCCCTGTGCAAATAATGCTTACCTTCAAGCATATGAACATCGGCGTAATTACCCGCCCCGGTAATATAATTAACCTGATCAACATCTATTAACCGGATATGCCCGGGATCTTTAATCACCAGACGACTCTTATAGGTTTTTTCCTGTTTGGCCATTAAATGTTGCATCAGGGAAACCATATCCTGCATCTTATTATCACGCTCTGCTTGCAGCTGAGCCTTCGCCTTATTGAAGGCACGAGAAAAACGCTTTGCCTCAAACGGTTTTAACAAATAATCCACAGCGTTGAGTTCAAAAGCTTCAAGGGCATAGCCTTTATGGCTACTGACAAAAATAACCGGGCATATCTCAGTTAACGACTGCGCCAGCTCCAGCCCGTCAATTCCGGGAATTTCAACATCAAGGAAAATAATATCTACCTGCTGTTTCCGGCAGATATCCAATGCCTGGCGACCCTCTTTGATGCCGGGCAGCACTTCGACACCTCCTTCATTTTCAAGCAATTGCGCAATACTCTCCTGCGCAATGACTTCTCTGTCTGCCACTAAGACTTTCAGCATTTCCCTCCCCCCATCTAATAAAGATAAAGTCCCCGAAAAGCTTTCAGTCTCCGGGTAAATATATGCGATTAGCCTATGACATCAGCCCAGCGCCATTTTTCAAAGCACGCATCAAACCTTGCCGCCGGCAAATAACCGGGCGGAAAAGCATAAAGGCAACAATTAAAAAATGGCAGAAGAGACTGGCCAGCGGGAATAGCGTCTGATAACGGAAAGCGACTAGAACCCAACGCCTGTCTAAACACAGCTCTGTTGGCAAGTCAGCGTTTAACCGACAAATTAACTTGTTATTAGTCCCATTGGCAACATAGACCATAGTCAACAAAATCACCTACTGTCACAGGTAAGTATTCATTTCTCAGACAACATGTAATCGTTATGTAAACCAATTGCATCAAAGGTAATGAGCACTAAAAAAGTCATAGAAAACAGGTTGATTTTTGCCCTTGTCGACAGGTGAAATCAGCCTTTTTCAATCACCGCCATCCACACCTCAATAACAACCGCTTATCACATAGTTTCCGTCATTAGTGTATCGACTAGTGTTGTTGGCACTCTATAAAGCTAGCTTAACAACAGGTAAAAATAAAATTGTAGTAGCTGTTTTTTTATCTCTTTATTTGTCTATAAAACAAAATATTAATGGAGAAAGTCATGTATATAAGCTCCAAAGTTGCCAGAGCCGTCAAGCTTGCCCTGATATTTGGCACAGCTTCTACCGCTCTGTTAACACCCACCAGTCTCTTGGCAGAAGAAGCACAGGCAGAACAGGAAGTAGAACGAATTGCAGTAACCGGTAGCCGTATCCGCCGTCCGGGCGCGGTATCAGCCAGCCCTATTCTTTCTATGGATTCAGAAGAAATGAGTTATATGCAGGAGCCTGAAGTTGAAAAGGTCCTGCGGGTCTTACCCGGTACCACTCCCGGGGACGGCTCCAATGCCAATAACGGCACCGCAGGTGCTGCCACCGTCAATTTACGCGGACTAGAGCCCGAACGTTCATTGGTCTTAATGAATGGCCGGCGACTTGTGCCCTTTAACTATGATGGTCAGGTAGACACCGCCACTATACCCACGGCGTTAGTTGACCGGGTTGATTTAGTCACAGGCGGTGCTTCTGCAGTATATGGCTCAGATGCCATCGCCGGAGCCGTCAACTTCATTATGAAGAATAACTTTGAGGGGGTGGCCCTGGAATATAATTTTTCCGAAACCGAAGAAGGTGACGGCACCCGGGATACCATTTCTTTAACCTTAGGCTCTAATTTGGAAGATGGCCGGGGTAATGTCGCGGTATCCGCCAGCTGGATGAGCCGGGAAGCCATTATGCTCGGAGACCGCGATTTAGGTTTACTCGGCATAGACACCGCCAGCGGTGCCGGTTATGAACAGTTTCAAAATGGCGAGCCGCCGGTCGATCCCATTGCCGGCTGTGGTGGCCCCAATACCGTCGATTTTGTCCAGGGCTCAGGCTCGACGACATCCATTCCCACCCGGTTTGCCATAGTCGGTGCCGGTGCTGCGGCTTCCGGACAATTCAGGGATGACGGTACTATCGGTGAAGAATGTAGCCGTTTTAACTTTAACCCTTTTAATTTCTACCAAACCCCGCAGGAAAGATACAGCGCCACCGCCATCGCCCATTATGATATTAATGACGATGTACGCGCCTATACCACTTTTAATTACAGTAAGGTCCGCGTAGATGCCCAGGTCGCGCCCTCCGGGACTTTTGGCGCCTCTTTTGACTTACCGCTGGCCAACCCCCTTATTGGCGATCAGGCACGCCAATGGATGATAGACGCGGGTAACACCGCAGTAGGCAACGGCTTATTAGAAGATGGCGGCAGCTGGAATGATGTTAACGGCAATGGCGTGGTTGACAGCGAAGATTACCTGACGGTACAGCTGCGCAGACGTACCGCAGAATTAGGCGCCCGCACAGAGCTTTATGATACCGATCAGTTCCAGATACTGGCAGGGTTTGAAGGCACCCTTTACGAAGACTGGGGATTTGATATCTCCTATCAATATGGCGAGTCTAACCGGGTCACCACCCGCGGCGGTTACACTAACCTGACCAATGTGCAAAATGCCTTAGACAGTGTTGATGGCGTCACCTGTGCCAACGGCGACACCAACTGTGTGCCTATCAACTTATTTGGCGGTTTTGGTACCATCACGGATGAAATGGCAGCTTATGCCCAGGCCATCGCCCTGCAAACCCAAAGGTATGAGCAAACCGTGGCTCAGCTGGTGATCGACGGGCCGATAGAATTTATCGAAGTACCGGGCGTAGGAGAACCCTTGTCTATCAGCATAGGTTTCGAACACAGGCAGGAAAAAGGCACCTTAACCCCGGATGAATGTTTAAAACTCGCCCCGGCAAGCTGTCAGGGCGGCGCCGGCGGTAACTTATTGCCCATTTCCGGCGGCTACAAAGCGGATGAAATCTTCTTCGAAGGTATACTGCCCATTTTTGACGGCGCAGAATATGCCGACACCCTGGATTTGGAATTTGGTTACCGCGCCGCCGATTATGACTCAGTCGGCAATGTCAGTACCTGGAAACTCGGCTTTAGCTGGCGGCCTGTAGATGACTTATTGATTCGTGTGATGCAGCAATCGGCTACCCGGGCGCCAAATGTCGGTGAAATTGCTTCCCCGGTGGTAACCGGATTGGATAATGCCCTGCAGGATCCCTGCTCTGTTGCCAATGCTGCCAACATTGACGATACCCTGCGCCAGTTATGTATTTCTACCGGTATGACAGATGCCCAGGTCGGTCAGGTACAGGATGTTATCTCCGGGCAAATCAACTCTATTGACGGCAGTGACCCTGAGAATCTCCCGTCAGAAGAAGAAGCAGATACCTTCACCGCCGGCTTTGTCTGGAGCTCGGATTTCCTCGATGACTTTACCATAACGGTTGATTATTACGATATTGATATTGATGATGTTATCGGTGAATTCACCGCCCAGGAAGTACTTGACGCCTGTTATATTAACGGACTGGCCAGTGAATGTGAGAAAATCAACCGCATCGGCGGCGACTTAACGGTAGCCGGCTCCGGGGTTGAGCTGTTCACCACCAATTTAAAAAATCAAAAAGCTGAAGGTATAGAAGTTGGCGTGAATTTTAACGTCAAACTTGGCGATATGGGCGACTTGGCCCTTTCCGCCAATATCAACAAATACCTGACCCATGAAAAACAAGCTTCTGATGTTCAGCCGGTTATCGACTGTAACGGTTATTTTGGTACCTCTTGTGATCCGGTATCCGAACTGCGCTGGGTGCAAAGAACCACCTGGACCTATGAAGACTTCACCGTTTCCCTGCTATGGCGCCATATGAGCAGTATAGAGGTTGAACCCTTCCAATATGCTGCCGCCACAGCCGAAGGCGGGCCCGGCTACTTTGATGCCTTCAAAAAAATCGACAGCGCAGATTATGTCGACCTGTTCGCCAGCTATCACTACGGCGACCATATGAAGTTCACCTTCGGTGTCGATAATCTGTTCGAGGAAGATCCACCGGTCGTTGGCGGCGAGGCAGGTAGCACCCAGTACAACTCGGGTAATACCTTCCCCAGTAACTATGATGTGTTAGGCCGTCTCTATAAAGTGGGGGTCAAGTTCGAGTTTTAACTAGACGCCTATACCACACATAGTAAAACAGGGCCAATTGGCCCTGTTTTTATGTCGTTAATAAAAGTGAACTTCACTACAACAAGCGTTAAGCCAATAAGGTTAACTCAAAGCATCCAATAACCTTTGGTTGAAATTAACAAACTGCTCACTACTGCTGTTTAGCGCATCATCAGCATCCGCCAATAACTGTTCGGCAACCCCGCTCATTAATTCTTTCAGGTTATTGCCTGCAAACAAGTTATCTGCAAGGCTGGCGGCACTGTCCAAGTCTTTTAAATACGGGGAAATTGTGGCAAAAGGCGACTCATGCTGCTGAGGCACTCGGCCATAATGCTCGGTAACGGCCACTTGCTTCACTTCCTGGAAATCAAAAGAAACCTGGGCGACCTGCTGATCGTCAAAACCAAGTTCATTGGCCTGTTGCCAGGCTTGTTCGATATCGCCACTGAAAAACTTATCAGCGAGTTTGCCGATATCTTGCACCAGCGAACTGACCGCTTCGAGTTCTTCTTCATCCAGCTCACCTTCAATCTGTAAACTGAACGACTGGCTCTGGCTAAAACTGATCTCCCGGCTAAACATCCCCTGTTGCTGCATGCTCTGCTGGTCTAAGGTCATCAGGCTGCCAAAATGAATATTAATATTATCCCCGTCCCGGGTCTGGATATTGATAGTACCCTGCTCCTGCTCCAGCATATTGAGCTGCTGACTGAGCAAATCATTGCTCACTAATCCCCTGTCGCTTCGACCAAGCCCATTTCCACTGCCAGAGTTTTCCGTAGCAAATAACTCTTCTTCAAAATCATTGAGATCGCTTTGCAGCAAGTCGTAACTCTTGTTTATTCCCTGCTCCAGCTCTTCTGTCATCATGCCCAGACCTTCTAATTCTTCCCGGGCCATACCAAAACCCTGTTCAATGCCCGAGCGGGCCTGGCTGAGCATATCGGCAAGTTTGTCATCGTCCGCGCCATCGGCTTTTGCCAACATAATGCCGCTGGAAACAAATTCCATCACATTTTCCGCCACCGCTTCAAAATCAAAGGAAAAAGGCTCTACTTCCATCTTATCCAGCTGACGGGTTTGTTTTTCACTCAACTGAATACTTTGACGGCTTTCAAAGGTAAAGTTAAAAGAATCTCCCAGGGTGACATTACTTTTCAGTGCCGACATTAAGGACTGTACCCCCAAGCGCAATTTATGCTGAGACGATACCCCGGCACTGACTTCATCCTGCCTGGTTGATAACTGATCGGCTTTATGCTCGCCGTCCCCTGCCACCTGAGCTTTGCCCTGACCTTTATTCAAAGGGCGGTTTACTGGCTGATCTATTGGGTTAATGTTCATGTGAATAACCTGTGGTACTTTGGCCTTAGTAATACTGTATCGGCGCCAAAAAACATAACTTAAGGGAAATTTGTCGTTTTTTTAATCTCGAAAGTATACACAACAAGCTCACTAAAGCAGAATGATTTTATCGACAATTGACAGGGAAAGAAGTCATCTGCTTGGCTATAGTAATAACGGTGCTTTAACATCAACAAAATCTGAGAGCCGCCGGCTCCGGAGCACAACATTTAAGGATAAATATGAGCACAGCAGTTAAAGTCTTGAGCTCGGTGATCGCCTTTATCATCTGCCTGGTCGTGATCCTACCCTTTTTCATCTCATCGGATGACATCCTGGCACAGGTAAGCAGCCAGGTAGAAAAACAAACCGGCCGCTCCTTGTTTATCGACGGAGAGAAAAAACTCAGTTTTTTTCCTGCCTTAGTGCTCGAGCTTAACCGGGTCCGTTTTGCCAACCTGCCACAGGGTTCAAGAAAAGACATGGCGACAATGACATCGATGCAAATTCATTTGCCCTGGATGTCCATTTTTTCAAAACAACTCAATATCGAAAAATTTATCATTATAGAGCCGGATATCCTGCTGGAAGTCGACGATAAGGGGGCAGCAAACTGGCAATTTATCCCGGCAAACAATAGCACTTCAAACCCAAAGGCCAGCTCCCCCGGGCAAAAATCAACAGCAGATGCGATAAAACCACAACACCAGTCAATGTCCCTGCCGGAAGGCTTTGATCTGCAGTTAGGCCAGATAGAAATTCAAAACGGTACTATCACTTATCTGGACAAACAAAAAAACGTTTCGCAGCAAAGCATTAAACTAGACAGACTCAATCTGGCCATTTTGCTGCCTTCACTGCACCAGGCATTAAAAATTAACGGTGAAATACGTTATGCCGAGCAAGTTTTTAGCTTAGCCAGTACCTTATCAACCCCCATCGAGGCTTTAAACAGACAAAGCTTTACCCTTTCCATCGCGTTAACGTCAGCACTGGCAAATTTTAACTACAACGGAAAAATAACCAACCTTGGCGAAGACATCCGCGGAACACTCAATCTCTCAGGCGACTCGGTAAAAAATATCGCCTTATGGCAAAAACTGCCGCTTGAGGCACAAACACAGGCTTTTAACCAGTTTTCCCTGACCGGCAATCTGCATTTAAACAACAATATCCTGCGTCTTAACCAGCTCAATGCCAGTTTAGATGTCCTCTCGGTAAAAGGAGAAGCGGATTTACACTTAACCACGCCTCCCTATATCCGCAGCGATATTCATCTTGGTATACTGAATTTAACACCTTATCTGCCGCCAAAAAATAAAGCAGCCCCGGAGCCTGACACGGAAAAAAGCCCACCGCCTTCTCCGGCCGAAAAAGAGGCCCCCTCAGACGAGCAAGCTCAGCCAATAGTCTGGGATAAAACCCCGATAGACCTGGCCGCTCTCGGGGCAATCAACGCCGATCTCAAGATAAGCTCTGAACAACTCAAACTTAATGACATCACCCTGGGGGCAAACCAGCTAAATATTTCACTGAAAGATAAACGGGCAGCAATAGCGTTAACTCAATTTAATGCTTACCAGGGCCAGGGCAAGGGGAAAATCAAGCTCGATGCCTCCACCACACCGTATCAGCTAAACACAGAGTTTTCCCTTTCAGGTATCCAGGCTCAGCCATTGCTCAGGGATGTTATCGGTGTTGAGCAGCTTATCGGCAGCGGTAAACTCAACTTCTCTTTCACCAGTCATGGCCAAAGCCTGAATGACTTTATCAACCAGCTTAATGGCAGTATAAGCACCGAGTTAAGCGATGGCGCCATAAAAGGTGTTAATCTCGCAGCGCTGGCCCGCAGTGCTAAAAACCTGCTCAGCGGAAATTTTGATAAAATGAGCCTGGATAAAGACTTCAGCCAGTCAGAAAAAACAGACTTTGCCGCCCTCAATGGCAATTTTCAGTTTGCCCAAGGCATAAGCACAAATAACCAGCTAACCCTGGTAAACCCCTTTCTCAGGGTTAGCGGCCAGGGAAAAATAAACCTGCCAGAAAGCCACTTAGCCTACCGCCTCAGCACCCGTTTGGTCAATTCAGCCCAGGGGCAGGCAGGCACAGAAAAAACGTCAGGATTAACCCTGCCCGTCAAAATCAAAGGTCCTTTCCATCAACTAAAAATCAAGGCAGATCTAAAAAGTGAAGCCAGTGAGCAATTAAAGCAAAAAGCAAAAGATAAAATTACAGACAAATTAAAAGATTTATTTGGAAATTAAGCTGTCTTTGACTCATAGTTAACGCACAAACAACTGAAAATATAAATAAAAAGTTAAATCATGAAAAACTTAACCTGGAAAACATTCACAACATTCTTGTGGTCTTCAATCACTGTTTTATGCGGTTTTTCTTTACTGCTTTCTTCACCGGCAAGCCTGGCGGAAACCCCGGATGCCAAAGTCCTGGTGGGCAATGCCTATTTCGGCGTTGATAGCCTCTACCTTACCACTGATAATGACAGAAAGGTGGACAACCCCACGACTACCAGTATTGATCACGGCTATGGTGCCGGCCTGCATTTTGGCTATCGGGTCAACCCGACCTTTGAAGTCAGGGGCTTTTGGAGTAACCTGAGCCTGGAAGTTGAAAATAACGGCAAAAGCCCGGACGGCCGGATGTTCGGCATTGATGGTCTGATATTTCCCGATGCCAAGAATGTTTATTTTGTTACCGGCATCAATATGATGGACCTGCAAGCCCGGGATGTTGCCGTCAACCTCGGCGCCGGTTACCGTCATTATTTTCAGGATAATTTTGCCCTGCAGGCCGAAACCAAAGCCTATTTTACCCCGGAGGAAAATCACACCGACTTTTCCCTGGGGCTAAGCCTGGTCTATTTCTTTGATACCAACAAACCTAAAATCAGTAAACCCGTCGACAGTGACCGGGACGGCATCCCTGATAGCCGCGATCTGTGCCCCGCAAGCCCGCCAGGCGCCCGAGTTGATAACGCCGGCTGCCCGGACAGTGATAATGACGGTATCAGTGATAATATAGATCTTTGCCCCAATTCGCCTGCCAACAGCAAGGTTAATAACAAAGGCTGTGGTGATAACGACGGCGACGGGGTTGCCAATAACCTGGATAATTGCCCGACAACCCCTCGGGGTGAAAAAGTCAACAGCAAGGGCTGCCCCCTATATCAGGATGAGACCGTCACCATAGAATTGCTGGTGCAATTTGACAACAATAAGTCAGAGGTCAAGACTCGCTACTTAAGTGAAATAGAAAAAGTGGCCCGCTTTATGAAGCAATACCCCGAGACCCAAGTAGAGCTGGCCGGCCATACTTCAGCCTTGGGGGATGAAAAATATAACCAGCGCTTATCCGAAAAACGTGCCCGGGCGGTGGCAAAAATCCTCACCGGGGAGTTTAACATCAATCCAAACCGGGTGAGCGCAAAAGGTTACGGCGAAAGCCGGCTGAAAACCCCCGGCAATAGCCGGGAGGCCCATGCAGCAAACCGCCGTATGGAAGCAGTGATCACCACAGAAGTGAAGCGTTCGAGAAAATAACAATCGCTTCAACAGCTTAAAAACGAATTAAGTCGGCACTGTGCCGGCTTTTTTTATGGTAACTCGTGAATAATTTGCTATTCTATTAATCATATCAATAACATGAGTAGTTTATATGAAGCCTGATTCCCGGATTAACAAAAAAAATATTATTGCACTAATGTCAGTCTTATTGATATTGGGCATGCCGGCACAAGCAGAAGAAGATTGGTGGAACAGCGCCAAAAAACTCATCAACGGTATTAAAGACAAAACCGTTGGCGCCAATCTCAGCGACGAACAGATCTCACAAGGATTAAAACAGGCCCTGAGCGTAGGCACAGATACCGTGGTTCGGGAATTACAGCAACCGGGCGCCTTTAACAACAATCCCGAGCGCCATATCAGCTTACCTTCATCACTGAAAACCGTCACCAGTGCCCTAAGCAAAGTGGGCATGAGCGCACTGCCCAAAGAACTGGAGGCACGCCTTAACCAGGCGGCAGAGCAGGCTATTCCCGGGGCGGGGCCGATATTAAAAAATGCCATTGCCGAGCTTAAACTCGAAGATATCAAAAAGCTCTATCGCGGCGGCAGTGATTCCGCCACCCGATATCTCGAACAATCCATGTCCGTCCCTATCAGTACCGCCATGATCCCGGTGATCAAACAAAGTTTATCCGGTGTCGGCGCTTTTGAACTTTATGAAAACATCATGAACAAATACCGCAATCTGCCTTTTGTGCCCGAAATGAATGATGCCGATGCCGACATGATACTTTCCCTGGTGCAGCAAAAAGCCATAGGCAGTATTTTTGATAATCTGGCAGCAGAAGAAATAGCCATACGGACGGATCCTAAAAAACAAAGCACCGAATTATTGAAACAGTTATTTTCTAAAAGCTGATCAATCAGTTGCGCGCCAGTCACCGGCGCGCTTTAGCTGTCCCCTGATTTCCCTCCCTTCCCTGTACCTAAGCTAATGGCTTAATATGCTTCTTTTATAGACGAAATTGTTATTTAATTTTAAATTAAAAGTCCTTATGATGTTATTGAGCTTAAATTTCGGGCTTTTGCCGCTCCCCTTTGAATCTAAACAGCGAGTTAGCAGCAAAGGACAACATAGCGCGATTGCAAGTTAACCGGAATTTCAGTCTTTAGCATTAACAAGAAAAACAAACTGATAAGGTAAACACATGGACGTATTTAACAATTTCAGACCCTCACAAAACACCCTCAACCTTATATTTGAAGTCAAACCACCGATAAGGAAAAATGCTGTCAACTTACGCCAGGTTTTTAAATATCTGACCCCGGATAGCTGTCAGGAAAGTGGTAAACTGGACTATTCCCCTTTTCTTTTTCTCGACCATAACGCGAAATTACAGGTCTGCACCACCTATGACGGTGACTTTATCGACTATCTGCACAAGGTGATCAATCATCACTGTGATGTGCTCAATGCGCTGCTAAGTTATGTACTGGTACCGCAAGACCTTATCCCGATAGAACAAAATCAAGCTGCCTTTATCGATTATATCACCGCACTCAATGTCAAAGATCAGGTCTTTTACAGCGCCCACCCTGAGCCTAAAGTTGCCGAGATCATCAAAGATAAGCCTGAATATGATGTTGTCTGATCCGGCCAAGTACCGGGGTAAATATATTGAAGGCATACTTCCCCTTAAACTAGGGTGATTGGAACTGCAGGCCTTTTCTAAGAGGCCTGAAAGATAATTCAATGGTCAAAGTCGCCAGGGCATACTTCACCAGCTGTGAAGCGAGCTTGTATCTGAATTCTCGGGAATGAAGTTCACCTCTTGCATCAAGAATACGGATAAGACTATTTCACTAAAACCATCTGCACTAAACCCCGGCTTGCCTCATACTAGCTTTACCCTGCTACTCGCTGCAATCAACCACAGACATCTAATACCAACCAAGCGCAGCATAACAAACCAGCCGTTTACCATAAGAATGCAGGCTTTATGCTAGACTAAAGTGCAAGGGAAGAAAAATGGATCATGCTGGATGTTCGAACTAACCCCCAACCTCATTTCTCTCATCGCCGCGCTGGCCATCATACTGGTGTATGGCCTGAGCTCTTTCAATTTCCCCCATTACCGGCTGGAGCAGGACAACCAGCAGTTTTATACCATTGAAACCCTGATAGACATGGAGAAATTCTCTCCCAAGGTGCTTTCCGGTAACCGCAGATACCAGCTATATAACCTGATCTATATCCTGATATTAATCCTGCTATACAGCCTGTTCAGAGAGGTATGGGATCCCCTGGCGTTAATGCTGCTTGATTTACCCCAAAGCCATCCGGTGATTAAAAATATTGTTGTGGCCATTATTATCAGCACCCTGCTGCCTAACCTGCCCCTGCTCAAAGACTTGCTGGACAATACCAAGCGCTTTTTACACTCCCGGGCCCGCATCCCAGGATATGCCCGCGACCTGTTTGCCCTACTCAACGATAACCCGATCAAATTACCTTTATTATATTCGGTAGCCTCCCCCGCCGAAAAAGCCCTGTTCAAAGAGTCGTTTTTTAATAACAGCCAAATGGGCATGGTACTGAATTTCCCGAGAATTTGGCTCAGATACCAATACCTTTACCAGGAAATCAATAAAGAAAAATGGCAGCTGTTATTTTCCCAGGACAAAAGCTTCAGTGCTTTCCCCCTGGCAAAAATCAAAGCACAGCACAAGGAAATTACCCGGGAGCTGGAGAATTTACAGCAAAATGACATCAATGATTTTTCCGATCTCAAAATCAGGGTAGTTAAACAACTCAAACATATTTATGCCCTGATCACCTGTGGTTTGCTTCACCGGCAACTCAATCCAAAACAAAGCAGAGCCCTTATCGAAGAATTAGGTTTTGAAATCATCAAAGAAAGCCATCCCCGTTTTGATCAAATGAACCAGTTAGTCCTCCACACCTGGCGGCTGCTTATTGTACTCACGGGGGCTTGCCTGGGCTTTTTCGCCTTAAAAACCTTGCTTCCCGGCCAGTTTCAACCGGGTACCTTTGATCAGCTCACCCCGGTAAGTGCCATGGGTTACTGGTTTTTATCCGGCATCTTCACCTTAAGCACCGCCTTATTTACTGCTTATTACGCCCGGCATCTGCTGAAACACCATCAACTCTGGCAAGAAATTGACTTATCCAGCCATTATAAAAAAAACCTGGCTCGTCCGTGGAAGGTTTACTTGAGCACCTCCCTGGTGACCTATTTATCTATCACCGGCGCTTTATTTTTCGCAGATTACCTGTCGAGACTGAATTCGTTCTCCCCGTCCCATTCCCCCTGGGAATACCTGCTCTGGCCGGTGATACCGCTATTGATCACACTTTTTGTCTGTTACCGCTTTGATACTTTACCTGTAAGCCGTGATAAACAGCTTTGCCAACAGTCCTTATACCGGGCTTCATTCATACAGGGGCTATTATTAGCTGCAACAACCTTTATCATCATGCTGTGCATACAAGTGCTGCTACCGGGGGAAAAATATAATATCGCCGATTTTATCCTGCTCAGTACCACCAATGGCCTGCTTGGCTTTTTTAATTCCCATACCATGGGATATTGCACACTTGACCGGCGGACAACGCCAAGATATTACAGCGATACCGACATGGTGGAACTGCAGCTGGATCCTAAACACAACGGCCCTGAATGCCGGTTAAAGGATGTTTCCGCCACCGGCATTAAGATACAGTTTGAGCAACCGGTAAATTCCTTATCAAACAATCAGAACATCAACCTGTGCTACCGCCAGGAAAATAATCGGCTGTTTTTTCATGGCAAGGTACTGCAGGCGACCCCTAATTATGCCCGGATAAAACTGGAGCTGACCGAAAGCTGGTCCCAGGCATGGCACCAGCTTAAAAAAATCTATACCCGCTAGGGCCTGTTTATCTTTTGAGGGGATTAAGATTTTTGAGCGGTTTTTGCACATATCAAGGCAGAAAAATGGACGTGTAGTTATTCTACATGACATTTTTCTAACGCGGATAGGTGTAAAAATAGCCAAAAAGATAATTCACGCCCAAAGATAAACAGGCCCCAGGCTTGGCTAATATTAAAAAGGTGTTTATGCTATCGGCTTGAACTATCCGGGAGCTTGCTGAAATTTATGGATTATGTCAGCTAATTTTTATGCTCATTTTTGATACTCACTTCTCATACTAAATAACAGGTTAATATGTCAGTGCACACGGATCCGGCTCACATTAGCATTGCCGACTGGAGCTTAAATATAAACAATAATGTGCTTAGTCGCGAAAACACCCGGGTACAACTGGAAAACAAACAAAGCCAATTACTAGCATTTTTAGCTTCCCGGCCCGGGGAAGACCTCACTAAAAGTGAACTGCTGCAACAGGTATGGAACAAACGTGTGGTCACCGAAGATGCCCTTTATGTTTGCATTGCCCACCTGCGCAAGGCATTAGGTGATAATTCCCGTAACCCCAGCTATATAAAAACCATCCCCGGGGTTGGCTATAAATTTCTGGTACAGCCGGATAAAAGCCCGAAAAACAGCAAAGAAACAGCCGAAAAACAAGCATCAAACACAAACCTGATCGGAGAAATTACTTCCCCAGGCAAGGCGTCCGCCCCATCACAGTCAAGCAAGCATACCGTAGCTGAAAACAGCCGCACTATTTTCCCCCTTAAGAAAGGGCAAAGTGCTTTTTGGCTGTCAACAGCGCTATTGATACCGATATTATTCCTGGCACTGGCTTATATGCCAGGCAAGCAACCTTTACTTTTCCCCGGCGACACCAATAACCCAGACAATACAGGAAATAGCGCTCCCGTACCCGCGAGTATCAGGGATGACTACCAAAAAGCACGCTATCTGCTCTTTAGTGACAACCCGCAGCCGATTTATCGGGCCAGGGCAACACAGTTGTTGCAACATGCCATCACCCTGGAACCCGGATTTTCCCCGGCCTACGCCCTGCTCGGCGAACTAAAATACCAGCAGTTTCAGCAAGATAAAAAAGAAAAGCTTTACCGGGAAGCCCAAAGCTTGATTAACAATGCGCTTGAGCTCGATGCCGCCAACAAAGCCGCGCATTTAACGCAGGCCAATATGAGCTTTTGGCAGGCATGGGACTTTCCCCGGGCACAGCACCACTATCAAGAAGCAGCCGGCGAAGGAGAAGCAGATCATCTCTACGCCCAGTTCTTGCTTTCACAAGGAAAATACACGCTTGCGCGCCAGTATAGCCAGCAATATATCGCGGCAAACCCCAAAGCCTACTCAAGGCCCGCAATAGCCTGGATCTATACCATGGCCAGGGACTATGAAAAAGGTTATCAGGAGCTGATAAAACTTAGCCCTTTCCAGCAAGAGAGTTTCGAGCACCATGTCTCTTTACAGGCGATATATGAACTGCAGGGGCAAGAGCAAGCAGCCGCAGAGCAGTTATTCTGGCTAATGGCCAGGGCCGGTTATAAAAACAGCACCATCATGGAGCAACGCCAGCAGTTCACAACTTTTGGCCTGTCCGGCTTATATCACTGGTTAGCCTTTGAAGATAAGCTGCAATATAACCTGGGACAGTATACCCCTCCCCTTTCCCTGGCCCGTTACGCCATCAGTGCAGGTGACCATGCCCGGGCACTGGAATTACTGCAACAAGCGGTTAATAAACGCCAGTACCAAGTTTTATGGCTAAACGTTGATCCTAAATACGACGCCATTCGCCACCAGCCACAATTTCAACAATTATTGGCGCAAATCGGCCTTTAACTTAATCTCAAAAGTGATTTTTCCTTAGACAACAAGCATCAGTTCATTTGCTATCTAAGGAAAAAATAGCCGCCGGTTTCAGCCAAAGGTACACAAAATCCCGCAAATCTCTTTCTTTGAAACAACTTGGTTTTGTCTTAAGCCCTTTTCAACAACCATTTATTATCAATAAATAACAAGTACTTAAGGTATCTTAAGACTTCTTAAGAACCGATTCAGGACAAAAAAGCCTTGCAGCCTTTACTTTTACCGGGCTGAAACTTGTGAGCCAAGCCAGCAAGTTAACCCGGTTGATAAAGCCCAAAAATGACTTAATCAGATTAATAACGTAAAGGAAGCACGAATGAAGATAATATCTCTGCTAAAACTTATCCTGGTCATACTGATGGCCAGCTATTTTATTCACCCCAATACCAGCTATGCCAAAAGCGGCGATCATTTATGGTCATTCGCCACAGGCGGGCCTATCTGGACCGATATCAAGGTCAGGCATAATACCGCCTACTTTGGCAGCGATGACGGTTTTTTATATGCCGTTGATATCAACAGCCGGCAATTAAAGTGGAAAAAAGCCACCGGCGGCATAGTCCGCTCGACACCGGCTTTTAAACGCAAAAAACTCTATTTTACCAGTGACGACGGTTATCTTTATGCCTTAAATGCTCGTACCGGCGAGGAATTATGGAAGATAGATCTCGGCGATGGCGATAAGCAGCGCAACGGCCCCGCAGGCCATGCCCCCTGGGATTTTGACTGGGCCAAATCATCGCCGGTGATTAAAGGAAAATACCTCTATGTCGGCAGCGCCACCGGCGAGCTTTTTGCCATTAATATGCATCAGGGAAAAGTCATCTGGACCTTCAGCGCCAAAGACAGGATCCGCGCTACCCCCACCGTTGCCGGCAACCTGGTCTATATCACCAGCTGGGATGGGCATGTTTACGCCGTTAACCGCAAAAGCGGCCAGCAGGTATGGCAATTTGCCGCCAACCTGGAAAATTACGACTTCAGGTTTGTTTCAGCCCCGAGCGTTATTGACGATAAGGTTATCGTCGGCAATCGGGACAGCCAACTGTATGCCCTGGACAAAAAAACCGGGGAAAAAGTTTGGGATTACACCTATGAAGGCGGCTCCTGGGTTGAATCAACGGCAACCCCGGGATCAGAGCACGGAACATTCTTTATCGCCAGCTCCGACTCGCTTAAATTCTATAAGTTTGACAGTGAAACCGGGGAGCTACTGTGGACGGCCCCCTTATCCGGCTGGAGCTGGGGCAAACCCGCCGTCACCGACGATACCGTTTATATCGGCTCTGCCGGTACCGATGACTACTGGCAACCCATCAGCCGAGGCTTTGCGGCAATTGACAGCAACAGCGGTGAAGTAAAATGGCGCTATCAGCCACAATATCTTAATAACAGCTATATCAACGGCGGCGTGCATTCAAGCCCGGCGATCAAGCATGGCCAGGTATTTGTCGGCGACCTCGACGGCAAATTGCATGTGTTTGAGGAATAAGCTCAGCGCTAACGGACAAAGCTGCTGTGCCCGGATATAACGGGCACAGCAATAATTTTCAGGGAGTTGGCAAACCTCCCTGATATCATTGCTATACTGTTAAATCAGACACAACTCAGTTATTGATTTAAGGACATGGTAGTGACAAGGGAGCTGTCTACATCTGCAACATGGGTTAACCTGGTTACCACAATGCCTGACAGGCGCGGTATTTATTCCCTTTTCTCCCCCCTTATCTCAAGCCAAAGCCAAAATATTTCTGTTGAGCAGCTTAAAACGCCAAGGAGTTTTTAATGACAGATATTAATCAGATCCTCGCCTCTCTCAAGCGCAAAAATAACGAAGAAATTCAGACCTATGAAGAAGGCTTCCTCTTGGCCCCCGCATCATCCCAGGAGCTGGAGCAGCTGACAAAACTCAGTGAAAAATATTTAAAGCAACCTCTGTCTCCTGAATATGTAGAGTGCTTACAGCTCTCGGACGGATTTTCCCTTAATGGCCTCAACATCTACGGCGCCACAGAAAAACTCGACCCGTACTTTTTACCCGGCATTGTCCAGGTCAACCTTGCCTTTTGGCAGGAAGACTTTCACCGGCAATATATTTATTATGGCGACGAAAGCCAGTACAGGTTAGCCTTTGATATTAAAAATAAAAAGTATGTATGCCTTGATCAGAACAACCACAAGGCGCTGCAGTTTTTTGATAGCTTCGGCCAATTATTAAATGCGGTGATCATAGAAGCGCGTATCCTGAACCCGCTGCCATTTTTCGGTTGACCCCTGCTCCATTAGAAACAGCAGGTAATAACAAACGCAAACGGGTCAAAAATCAAGCTGAGTTCAGCCGGGAGAAAACATTAACGAAGAAAACCTTTACTGAAAAAAGAGAATGGGAACACTACGCACCGCATGATAATGCTATATCGGCTCAAGTATCATTGCGTAGTAAAATATCAAAGCAACCGGCAAATGCCCTGTTAGCCAAGTACCAGCTGTAACAGCGGTGCTTCTTTTTCCGGTATTTCTTTCACGGAAACTTTTTCTAACGGGGCTTTTTCTTTCGCTGCTTTTTCTACCGAAGCCCTTTCTACCGAAGTAAAGACAGGTATGGTATCGGACTTTAGCTTATTCTGTTTGTAGCGATCAAAATTCACCTGTTCAACATTCATTTTCGTGAAAAATTTACGAAAACTTTGATAATCATCCCGGGTAAATTCCGCCTGATCACTGGTCATCAAACCATCAATAAAGGCGTGCTGACCATTGAGGCTGACACTGGCAGTGGCACTGTAGGGCTCTCCGTAGCGCTCGGTGCGAATGGCTCGAACCATTTTCACTTCAAAAATCCAGTCATCTATTTGTACATAACGTGATATATCGTCTGACATAATGTTTACCTTTTACAGAAAACGGCTGCTGACAATAAAGCAGCCGTCAATATGGAAAATAAGCAAATAGTTTATTTGCCTCTAATAGTTTTTGAGGTATTCCATTAACTCCTCATGACTTATTTCCGAGTCTTGGTTGAGATCTATGCGTGCCAACCTTTTATGCAAGGTTTTACTGCGACTGGCGAGGATCTCTGATTCATTAAGTTTGCCGTTTTTGTCGGTATCAAATGCCGTGATAATACTTGAAAACCGCTTAGGTGTTTTATCCTTAACAACAGCGCCAGCGCCGGCCTCATCACCGGCTGTTTCGCCGGCATAGACAATGGTAGACACTAAAGCACAGGCCAACACCGCCAGGGTGACTTTGAGTAAACTTATCTGATTCATACACCTTCCGTTTTCATTTCTGGGATAAAACAAGCACAACATTGCTCTTGCCACCCCAGAAAGCACAAACCAGGCCAAAATGGTAACTAGCTGTTTTATCTTGATAAAACGAAAAGTCCCCCTCTACAGCTGTCGCCAGATGGCAACAGTTAAATTATTTAGATAAACTTATTGGTGGAGAATGTCGAATATCAGAAATTAAAAGCTTTAAAAATCAAAAACTAACAAGCCAAAAACCAAGTAAAAAAGCTTGTCGCCGATTTGAGACAGAATTGTTTTTTCCTCCGGGATAACATAAAAAGGCCTTTGTCAGCATCATAAAAAAACAAAAACTAACGTGAAACACATTCAATTAAGCAAATCAGCACAGGCGCTGCGCCGGCAAAGTTTATTTCCCCGCGGCATCAGAGCATTTATTTTCAGTAAATTTTTCCGCATTGAAACCCTGTCAATCAAGAAACTCACCCTGTTAGGTTTCACCCTGGTGGCGCTGCCGCTGGTGCTGGCGTTACTCTACAGTGCGGCCCAGGTCGATCTGTTATCCAAACAAGGCGCCAATGCCATCTTTGACGTAGCCCGCCTGATCAAAAGTAACCGTGAAATTAATGAAAGTTTGCGAAAGATGGAGCGTTTTGCCAGCCAGTATGTGGTGCTTAAAGACGAAGCCTTAAAGGAACAGTTTTTAAGCCGGCAGCAGCACCTGCAAACCGTGCTCACTCAGCAGTCCAGGGATAACCAGGATCTGGTGCTGACCTCTGAAGTCAACGCATTATCCCTTGCCCTGGAAAATATTCACAGGTCATTTTTGACCGAAAAGCGCAACATCTCATCGGATGAACTTGCCCTGGAGCAGTTGCAGCAAGAATTTAAGCACCTGGCGGCGATCACCCACAAAATCAACCAGCGCAGCAACAAGCTGATTGACCTGCAGGCAACTTATATCAAATCCTCAGCCGAAGAAGTCAGTAATGTCATCCTCAAAGGCCTGGTGATCATTCCCGTCACCGTGCTCATTGCCGGCTTTTTTATCTTTTTGATCACTAAACCCATGAAGCTGCTGACCCGGAAAATTCAGCGGCTGGAGCAGGGAGATTTTGAGCAGCAAATTATCCTTAAAGGCTCTCCGGAAATCAGGGAAATAGCCGAAGCCCTGGAAGTGATGCGCACCCGGCTACACGCACTTGAACTGCAAAAATCCAGTTTTATCCGCCATATCTCCCACGAGTTAAAGACCCCGCTGGCGGCGATCCGGGAAGGCACCGAGCTGCTCTATGACAACAGCGTCGGCGAGCTCAACGACGGTCAGCAGGAAATCTGCCATATCATCAAAAACAGTGTCCAGCGCCTGCAGCGCCTGATAGAAGACCTGCTGGATTTCAATATTGTGCTCGACTCCACCAGCTTGCAGGACTCGGAAAAAGTTTCCCTGGAGCAACTGCTGGACAAGGTATTGCAGGAACGTAAACTCGATATCAAACGCAAGCAACTCAAGATAGAGCAAGCACTTGGCGGCATTTACCTGCACACCAATGCCAAACAATTGCAGGTTATATTAGATAACCTGTTATCAAATGCGATAAAATACTCACCGGTCAATGCCAGCATTATCTTTAACGGCGAGCTACAAGCTAACCAATTGACATTAACCATAACAGATCAGGGCCCCGGCATCGCCAGCGAAATAGAGCAAAAAATATTTGATGCCTTCTATCAGGGACCGGCCCCTGAAAATAGCCAAATAAAAGGCAGTGGCCTGGGACTGACCATAGTGAAGGAATTATTGATGAGATTAAACGGCAGTATCGAGCTTTTCAGTAACACCTTAGCCCCCAGCGGCACACAGGTGAGCGTGACCTTACCGCGGGCCTATATTTTTAATGAGAACAAATGAAACATAACCCAATGAAAGCGAATAAAATCAAGCGTAAGCCATCAAATCAACCGGGTAATACCTGGCGCTTCACGGCCTTTTTATGCACCTTAGTACTGCTCGGCGGCTGCCAGCTGACAGATCCTTCTCAGGCATCAGGGACAAGAAATTTCCACCATCAGGCACCACTGTCGGCAGCAAATTTCAGCCAATATTATCTGTCACTGAAGCAGCTTAATCCGGCAGAGCTACTCGATGAAATCGATCGGGTCAGCCAGTCGAAAAAGCAGGGAGAAAATCAGGGGCAACAAGTACAAGACTTCACAGATGATATTTATTTGTTATTGTTAAAAGCCCTGCCAAGCTCGCCGATTTATAATCCCTACAATGCCAAGGATCAGCTCAATCAGCTGCCCAAAGAAGTCTTATCCCTGAGCTACTTAAAGGCGGAAGATTTGGCATTATTAAGCCTGTTAAAAGACCAGTTAAACGAACAGTTATATGCCCAGGCCCGCATTACCGCCCTGGAGCAGGAAAAAGGCCTGAGCCAGCAAAAATTTAACCGCCAGCTCGGCGGCTTGCAAAGTTCGTTAACCGAATTACAGCAAAAACTCACCCAACTGAAAAACATAGAAACGGCAATTGATAAACATGGGCAATAACAAGGTGATCAAGGCGGGCGTAACCGCAGAAAAACAAAAAATACTGATTGTCGATGATGATCCCAGCCTGCTCAGGTTGCTGGGGATCCGCTTATCTGCCGCCGGTTATGCGGTTGAATCCGCCGCCAATGCCAAAATCGCCTTGGGCATACTGGAGAGTTTTCACCCGCAAATGGTGATCAGCGATTTACGTATGGAAGGCATGGACGGCATGGCGTTATTTGAACAGATACGCAAACAACACCCCAATATGCCTGTGGTGATCATGACCGCCCACGGTACTATCCCCGATGCCATTAACGCCACCAAGCAAGGGGTATTCAGCTTTTTAACCAAACCGTTTGAAAGCCAGGAATTGTTGGAAACCGTGCAGCAGGCCATCCGGCTGCAGCCGACATCGCAAACCACCCAAGCAAAACAACAGTTGTGGCGGGAAAAAATCATCAGCCGCAGCACGGTAATGGAATCCCTGCTGCAGCAAACCCAGCAGGTGGCGCGCAGTGACTTTCCCCTGCTGATCCACAGTCAAAGCGGCACCGGCAAGGAGTTGCTGGCCCAGGCGATTCACCAGGCCAGTCACCGCCACCAAAAACCTTTTACCGCCATTAATTGCGCCGCCATTCCCGAGCAATTGCTGGAGTCGGAATTATTCGGTCACAGTAAAGGCGCCTTTACCGGCGCAGAAAAAAACCATACCGGTTTATTCCAGGCCACCGACGGCGGTACCTTATTCTTAGATGAAATCGGCGATATGCCGATGAGTTTCCAGGTGAAACTGCTGCGCGCCCTGCAGGAAAAAGAAATCAGACCCGTCGGCAGTACCCAGTCGGTGAAAGTTGATGTCCGCATCATTTCCGCCACCCACAAAAACCTGCAGCAAGCCATTATCGATAACACTTTCCGGGAAGATCTCTATTACCGCCTGAACGTGGTAGAGCTGGAATTACCGCCGCTGTCGGAGCGCCGAGAAGATATTCCGCTGCTGGCACAGCATTTTCTTAATCACTGCACCCAGCAGGTACACCAGGATATCAAAGGTTTTTCCGGCGAAGCAATGGAGCTGTTGATCTCGGCCCCCTGGCCCGGCAATATCCGCCAGTTACAAAATGTGGTGGAGCAAAGTGTGGCGTTAAGTACCGAGGCGCTGATCAGCGCCAATTTAGTCCGCAATGCCCTCAGGGATAAAACCACCCAACTGCCCTCCTTCGTTGAAGCCAGGGATCAGTTTGAGCGCGATTACCTGGCAAAACTGTTAAAACTCACCGCGGGTAATGTTTCCCAGGCGGCTAGAATTGCCCAGCGTAACCGCACCGAATTTTACAAGCTGTTAAACCGTCATCACCTGACGGCAGAAGCTTTTCGGGAAGAGTAAATTCAGCTTTCTTGGTAGAATTCCCCGGTAAAGGCCGTTAACAACACGGCCTTTGCCGGTAGGTTCACTTTCCACCCCCCAAAATAGAAATGGCCTATCACCAGCTTTGTTTTTCCTCTGCTAACTTTTCATGCGCTAACAAGGCAAGCAATTGATCTTTCACTACTCGGGTTTGTGTTTTATTGATTTGCGCCGATATTTGCTGCTCCTGTGCCGGGCTTAACATCAATTGCTTTGCCGCTAGCGCCCGCCCAAGGGCATGAATGGTCTTGGCCTGGTTGGACACTATGGCATAATTTATCAACTGCTGATGATAGGCGGGATCTTTTGCCAGTAGCTTTATCAAAGCAACATTCACCGCCGCAGATTTATCCCCTAAGTAATTGACCGCCTGAGCATTTAAGGTGTTGAGGCCACTGTTATTAATGGCCAGTAAAGTCACCGCCTTATTGTCACTTTGCCTGAGTTGCCCGGACAAGTAATCGCTGACGCTCTCTTTTTGCTGCTCGTTATAACGGGCCGCCGTGCCTATGCTTAACTGCGCGGTATGGGCCAGCACATTATCCGATGTTTGCGCCAGCTGCTGCAATCGGGTTAAACCGTACTCCGACATAGCTTCAAAGCGCCCAAGCGACATAATAGCCCTTTGCTTATTAATGGTTTCAAGCTCGGGATGCTCCAATAAATCCACCAAGATCACTTCGGCGGCAAATTCCGGGTTTTTCTGGATACTGTAAATGATTAATGAAGCCAGCTTGTCATGCTTTTTATCACTAAAGTGCTCCTGCATCTTCATCAGCTTAACCAGCTCATCGGCGCTGTAATGCCCGATTAAGTACTTGCCTATGCTTTTTGCCAGGGCTTCATCGGGCAAAATGGCAAGTTTTGCCAGCGCCTGCATCAAGGCTTCATATGAGTGGATATCGTCCTGCGCATTAAGTCCGGGGGCCTGATAGACAAGTGAGCTGTTGGCATCCGCGCTATAACTGCCCTCTTGCCTGAACTTTACCTTTTCAAGGGCTGCTCTATCCAGGGCGGTAACCGTTAACCTTTGTTTGACGGCAAAGCCTCCGTCCTGGCTTTGATAAAAGGTCGCCAGGCTATGGGTCAATGCTTCAGGCAAGGCATTGTTATCCAAGGTTAATTGCCAGTTTTCGCTGACTTTTTCTACCGAAGTATTCAGCGTTTGCGCATGAGTCTCATGCAAGATTTCCCGCGATTCAAGCTCCCGGCTCAGGCGGTTATCCTTTTGCGCATAACGGTAGCGGGCAATGTCGGTCACCGTTGCTATGGTTATCGGCTGCTTAAGATCATAAGAGACTTGTTTGAGCAAATAACGTACGGCATTGGCGGGATGAGCGGCATCTAGTCCAAGCAAATTTATGTCATTAAAAACAAAACCTTGATACTGAGTGGTAAATAATATTGCCTGAGCAAACCGGTTGGTTTTACCTCCCTGGCTTAATTGCCCGTCGAGCATTTTTCCCTGCCAGATAAACGCTGCATTCCCCTGTTTTTCGAGAGCAGAGATATCCCGGTAATTTTGTGCCGGTACGCGCTTTAACACCAGCTTTCCGGTAAAGACAGAGCTTGCCAGCTCCACCTGGTCATTATTCACCACCTCAGTGGTAATGTTATAGTCAAACCCGCGTAAGGCATGCTTTGAATCAGCCCCCTTAGTTACAGGCAAGAAGCGCTTTTTCCGCTCCCTTTCTGCTGTGGCCTGCTCTGCAGGCATAGCGCTCTGGCCAGATTGGGGGGCTAGATTTGTTTGCTGGTAAAACCAATACACGCAGCTAATAAAAACACCAAAAACAGCGCATAAGAGAAAGTTTGATACCGGTTGCTTCATTGTTATCTTCCTTGAACCATCTTCTAAAATTCACTCAAGTAGATGAGGGGGAAATTCCCCCTCACATCATCTTACTCACTGATATCAGCGAGCTGATATCCCTTATTAAAGGGTTTCCCATACCGGGCTGGCATAGTCAAAGAAGGTATGTTCATAACGATAAAGCGGGTCCCACTTCATCAGGTTGGTGTTGAACTTAATTAACCCCCATAGCTTATGGCAATAAGCATCAACTTTGCCGTCACCGCCGGATAATTCTCCGGAGATCTTTAACTCAAGAAAGCCTTGTTCCACGACATCTTCGTCTACTTCAACACGCCGGATCCCCGCTTCCATATACCCCTTGCTTTTCACGGTCACCAGGTTAAGTTTGCCTTTAACCCCGGCTTCGGCAATGCCGTGACCGATAGTGGTATAGGCCGCACCGTCCACTTGCCCGGAAATATAAGGTTCAACAGAGGCGTAAATATAGTCCGGACGGCGAACACCACCTGACTCGAAAGGTTGGTCATTATCATAACCGCCGATAACACCGCCGACGGTAAAATCGGCCCCGACTTCAACCCCGATACCAAATTTTACCCCTACCTGCACTAAACCCAGAGGATCAAGCGGCACCGCCACTTTAGGCTTGATCACCTCGGGAATAAGATCAAAGGTATGGCTTACCGGGTAACTCACCGACGCATTCAGCAGGTCGTCACAGTCAGGTTTAAACACGGCAACCGTATCTTCTCCCACTTCCAGGTTAAAACTAAAGCCCTGGGTGCAATCGAGTTTGGCGGGATCAAATTCAAAAGACACCAGGCCCGAGCCGATTTTCACCGTGCTTTTGTGTATCCTGAACCAGTTTTGGGCCTGATAAAATCCCGAAGTCGCCCCCTCATCTGTAGTGGCAACATTCATCCAGCCTTCCTGCTCCCTGTGCTGCCTGCTGCTATCAATCACACTGTGTTTGATCGCCATACGGGTGGCAAATTCCACCGTACCCGGATTTTGATAGATACCGGCAATACTGGTTGCAGAAAAAACCATACCGGCAGAGGCCAGCAGGGTCATGGTTATTTTTTTCATTTAACTTTCCTTGTGTTAGTAATACTGCTATTAGCTCACAATGACAGCGTTATCATTGCGCAACGTAAACTAACACAAGCAACAAAAACGAAAAGCCGGGATCAGCATTCTTAATGTAAACTTCACGTTAATGTTATCTAAAATTCACACTTCTTTTTGTAAACCAAAAAGTACAGCTTAGCTTACAAACCCCGTTGCAAAGTTGAGCTATTTACCACAGCAAACTAATCTTTGGCTGACGTTTCCAACAGCGCGACAAAAGGAGCGTATTTGTCACCTGCCTTTACCTGCACACAGCGATGCGCAAAGACAAAATCGGTGCGGAAATAACGAATACCGGCTCATTTCAGAGCGAAGAGCTGATAAATGGGGTTGATAAAAAGACACTAAAAACCGCAAATGATAAACAGAGTTTTAGCAAAAAGTTATGCCAGCTGTGCTCCCCCGGGTAAAGCGCCGGCCCGGGAGAGTGTTCAGTTTTGACTAACTATGTTCAAAGTAGATACGATAGGTAGAGGACCAGACAGGATAATTAACTTCCATCATATAACAGACAAAATCATCCTTATTAAGCCCGGCAAAATTAAACAGGTAATCACTCATTTCACCGATATCTAAACCGGCGACATTTCTCGCCCGCGGCGATGAGGCATGTAAAACATTTAACTCGGGAAACTCCGCCAGACGCTCGGTCCACAATTCATCCGCCCTAAGCTTGCCTTCTTCAACCTTTTGATTCCCCTGGTAGCAACCAACATTAACCGAGCTGCGCATATCGAGTTTTTTATCTAAAAACACCATCATCACCAGTTTTTCGGTAGGGTTTTTAATACTGATACTGGTGGAGCTGCATTGGCTTTGGTGCACTAAAGGATTCGCCAGTTCATCGGGGTTGGTAAATAAAAAACTGGCATCAAAAGGACCACCTTCATTGACGTCATTAAAGACAATGGCGGAGTTGCTGGCGGAATAACTGGAGTAGGCATCACTGAGGGCAGGATCGGAAAACTCCTCAATAATACCGATACGAAATTGATTGTTTTCAATGCGTGAATCGGCAGAGATCTGATCCGGCGCGGTAAATCCCTCAGGGTTGGGATGGGTGTAAAACTGCACAAAAGGCGGCGCTTCTTTGCTGCGGGTAATGCCCCTTTTCGATACCAGCGCCACTTCCTGCAGAAACTCTTTATCAAAACTGTTTTCCGTTAACACATGGCAGGCAAACAAGGTATCGACTGATGAGTCTAAAAGCTGTTTCGAGCTGAGAAAATGCTGCTTTCTTTTATTTTCTGCCGTTAAAGCTTGGTTATTTTCATCGCCGCTGCTGTCGGCATCAGTCAATAAGCGTTTAAGCTCGGCGTGACTGCGGGCATATAATTTGATCTGCTGGTTAAAAAGCTGAACGGCTTTTTCGGCTTCAAGCATTAACTGCGCTTCCTGCAGCCGGCCTGAGACCTTAGTGATGAATTCTTCTAATCCCGAAATTCCCGGCAATAAACACAATACCTGCTGGCCATTCTCACTTTTTTGTATGGCATTTAACAGTCTCTGGCAATTCGAACGATTATAATCGAGCCAGGCAGACATACCTGAAATCGATTGTGCTGCTTGTGGGAACTTGGCAATTAAATGACGCAATACATTTTTTAAATTTTCCCCTGTACGGCCCAGGGCAACAATATCTTCTTTTTTTAATGGCATAGTTTTTATTAGTGGCGTAGCTTTTTATTGGTAACGTAATAAATGACGCTGCTTCATTTTTATCAGCTACTGTATCATAGCTGATGATATTAAAGGAAATTCCCCCTGTATTAAGCAGTCTAAACCAGACTGAAAAAAACAAAGGAGCACATCCGGGCTCCCCTGTTTGACTAAAAGTATTACTTGAAGGTTTTACTTCCTGCCCGGTGAATACGCTACAACCCGGCTCACGGTTTACTTAAGGAAGCAAGTATTCACGGGCATAAATATATGACCAATAACATTAAAGTGTTAAGTAAAAACCGCTATTTCATCAAAATCATCAATAGAAGGAGTTTAATGGTAAACAAAATAGCGGTACTTAATTACCCAGGCTTTACTACCTGTCGGTACATGCCCCTAAATCTCTCCAAACATTGCTGAAAATATCCGGTTGCGCGCCGGCAGACCACCAAATAGCCTGATATTTTCTGTTATGGTAACTGACAACATCGTTTAGCGCATAAATAGTCGCGCTATTCCACGCCGAGAGACCATCACAGCCAGCATCAACACTGCCTATTTTAACCAGGTTGGAAGTTGTTCCCGTTTGTCCTTTAGTATCGGTTACCGTCAAGGTCACGATATAGTCGCCATCCTGGGCATAATAGTGGCTTGGCTCGTAAGCACTTGACCCTTGCGAACCATCACCAAAGTCCCAGGAATAACTCTCTATGCCTCTATCGTCCGTTGAGCCATTACTGAAGCTGACATTATTGCCCGCTACCATGCTGCTAAATCTTGCCACCGGTTTTTCATCGCCGCCTGGGCCTGCGGTGATGCCGGTTTTACGCTCGATCCAGTCGGTATAACTGCTGGTACGGGTGAACGCCGTTGCTCCCTGACATGACCGGCCCCAGCTCACGGTGCCTATGTTGTAAACATCGCCATTGACGTTAACCGCAAACGGACCGCCACTGTCGCCATTACACGCCGAAGTACCGTTAGGACCGCCACCACAGATCACCGAATTTGGCACATTAGACTGCAGCTGGCTGCTACAGCTGGCATTTGACAATACCGGTAAGGGCACTTCTCTTAAGACATCACTCGGACTGCCGTTATTGCTGGTCAATCCCCAACCGGAAACCGTCACATAACTGCCAACACCGGCATATTGACTTTCAATCGCCGCCGTAGGCAGTTTTGCCGGGGTATACCGGTTGTCAGCAGGCGTTGCCAAGCGTAATAAGCCGATATCATAACCGGTTTGGTAACCGCCGGAGCGCCAGTTTTCATGGGTAATGATCTGGCTTACCCTATGGGTATCGCCGTCATTGGCCCTGAGACTGTGAGCGCCAACTTTTACCGTCAGGGTATTGGTTGAAACCTGGCCTAAACAATGGGCTGCCGTTAACACCCACTCACTGCTGATCAAGGTACCACCACAGCCCTGTTGGCCGTTAAGCAGTAAGGCTACCTGATAAGGTTTTGAATAGGGAGCAGTAACACTGCCGCCGACAATCTGGATACCAACATCCCGGGCGGGCTTCTCAATTTCAGACAGACAATAACCGGCAGCAGAGACAAAACCACTTGCTAAAATTGCACTTTTTAACACCCAGCTCAGCTTGTTGCCGTTGAGAGTCTTCTTCGCTTCTATCAACATGATCATTCCTTTATTTTATAATGCTTTATAATTTTATTTTTTTAGCACGCCTTCCTGAGGCGAATCTTAGATATAATCTCAGGTCGAATTCAGATCAAGTATTATTTTTAACCGCCTTCTGTTTAAACATCAAACAACACCCGGCACTACCTCGCTAAAAACTAGAAAAAACAATTAGTTAAACACAAAGTGAAACAAGCCAAAAAAGTTTGCCTAATTGACAGTTTTTTAAGAAAAAAAGTGCCAACTTCATTTTCCTGTCATGAAAAAAGGATATGAACCAACATTTTTCTTGATAGCCATAGGTTCACCGCAAATAAAATAACGGCAAGCATATAAAAATCTATTTGCCTTCTGCTCCGTGTTTATACTTGCTGTCGTAATGTCACCAGCTTTCCCAGACTAAGGTATGCAACTGAGTGTTCAAGCTCCGATGCCGGTTTCAAAATCGGCCAACAAAAAAATCTGAGAATCAATCCCAGACCACCATCAAAATATAAATAATAAAGTTAAATGAAAATGAAACTGTTGTTGAGTTACGCATTAAAGGGGATGAACATTTTCACTGGAGTGAAGATAGAAACGGTTTTACCGTGATCAACCATCTGGGTTGGTATAAATACGCACAAAAAACCAATGACGGTCGTCTTGTCGCATCTGCGCATATTGTCGGTCGGGCTAACCCGGTCTAAAAGACTTAAACCCTCTGCTGCGGTGCAGGCACAAACCTCAGAAAGACTCAGTAAACAAAGTAGCAGGGAAAACATTGCCCCGCTTGGCAACGTGAACAATCTGGTGGTGATGTTACGCTTTGCCAGGAAAGCGGTAAAGGCAAGATCAAAACCTATGATTTCTCCCCCCCTGGCAACGGTTGCCGCCGATGTCACCAGTTTTAAAAATGTGCCCGGCTCAGGCACCTTTAAATACCGGGTTAAAGCACAAAAAGGCAGCGAACAATCAGGTTAGTAATGAAGTAAAAATTTGATTTTATCCGCTAATCAATGAACCCCGTCGATGGGGTTCATGTATTACAAGCCCGGTAATTATCTATAAAATAAGTACATGGTTTATCTACCACAAGAAAATAGATATAATTTATAAAAATCAATAAAGTACAGCCAGGCACTGCTATTCCTGCCCAAGGTCTGATAAGCCACCACAAAAAACAATTAACATTAATTGCACATCATTACAACCTATTGATAACCAAGTGATACACTCGTTATACTATATTGGCCAATAGGGAAGCTTAGTTCCCTATATAAGTAAAACAACGGAGAATTTAATGAATTTTAAAGGAATTGCCCTGGCAGTAGCTGCTATGGCCTCAGTTAATGCCTATGCCGCCAATGACGTTTACGGTACAGTCAGTGAAATACACCTGCGCTCGGGTGATAATGGCGATCACGGCATCTATGTGCGTCTTGATGTGATGAAAGACTATTCCACCTTTGAGTCTTGTATTGTCGACGGCAGCACCATGACCTGGGATCTGGATATGTCATCCCCGGTGATGGCTCAGCAGTACCAAATGTTACAACGTTCTTACAGTGAAAAATTACCGGTGGTGATTAGCGGTTTCGCAGACGTTTGTGCAAACGGTAACACCAACTCAGACAAAATCTTTGAGTTAAGCCCCTGGTCCTGGGATGCTTACTTAAACAAGCCTCAGGCTAATTAAATCTTAACTTGGGTATGAGGCTGATTTTCAGCCTCATTATCTGGCTTTACAGGGTGATGTTTGCGTTGACTGTGACTGCCCTGTAACAAGTCACAACCTCCATTTTTATTCATACATTTCATACAGTTGAACTTTTCGTACTGCTATCGATACAGTACGGGCAATTGGCATAAACATTAAATGCCAACCCAGCCTGATTTTTCCGATATTTTGTACTATCACTAACAGGTGAATTCCCCGTCAGCGGAGGTGTTTAAAGAAGAGAACCTGCAGATAAACCAAGCGCTGCCCCTAAGTGCACCACCACTCAGAGACAGCTAACCGTAACAGATACTAGGAGTATCCATCATGGCTAATCCTAATGATATGCCAGAGTTTCACTCGGTTAAAGTTTCTTTAACAGAAAATATACCAACCCCCATAACCAAGTTTCCACCGCCAGTCTATGGCAACAGCTATACGCCGTTAAGTCGCAAGGGAGGAAGCTGTCATGTCTGAATCAAAGTTACCCCTGACGGAGGATGCAATCAAAAGGGAACAGCTGTCGAGCGATTTTGTCAACCTTGCTGACGACTTTAGCAAATTCAGTGAAGAATGCGCCTTCCTGTTCGATGCATTTGCAGCGGTTACCCGCGAGCCCGAATGCATCACGGAGCACACCAGTGAAGGTATCAGGCATCTATGCTATTGGCTCAAATATCAGGTTATCGGCTACCGGGAAAAAATAGGCGAGATGCAAGCGTGCTGGAGAGTGCTTAACCGCAAGAAGTAATGTTAACTACGTAAGATTGACTATGGCTTAAACGGAGCAAAAAGGCGGGCGAGTCAACGGCAATAAGAGTTTCAGCTATGTCAGTGACCCGCCCGGTATTAACTGCAATCCATACCCTTTATCGCTACTGGCTACCAATCCTAATGTCGCGATAATCCCCCTTATAGCGGAACTTTTCATACTGCAGTCTATACCGTGGTGAATAATTAACAGCAACACTAAATGCAAACAAAGCCCTATATAAACAATGATGCCTCAGCAAAAAACAAAAATTATTGTCAGTACCTATACTAAACATACCTAGCTTACTTCGTTTATTATTTACTGATGACTTACCGGGTCTTTACGCACTTACCTAGCAGTAAACCGGCAATAGCGGTTATCCTGGCATTGCTTTTTTTCAGTCCCTATTTATCGGCTAAAATCCAAGTAAATGTCGGCGGTTATTATTATCCCCCCTTTGTCGAAGTTACTGACGGCAAGGCCAGCGGTATCACCCTGACGATGCTGGAAATCCTTAACCGCCAACAAGACCAGTACCAGTTTAACTTTATCCTCACCACGGCAAAACGCCGCTACCAGGACTTTATTGCTAAGAAGTACGATGTCATTTTCTTTGAAAATTCATCCTGGGGCTGGCAAGACTTTCCGCTGGAAATTTCCGAGGTCTACCTCACCGGCGAAGAAATTTATCTTGCCCTGCAAAGACCCGGACGCGGACAAAAGTATTTTGACAATATCACGGATAAAATCATCGCCGGCATTCTCGGTTATCACTACCGCTTCCTGGACTACAACATAGATGAAGTAACATTAACGGCAAACTCTGAAATTATCTTATCTGAAAACCACCAGACCAATATTGATTTATTGCTTAGCGAAAAAGTCGATATTGCCGTCATCAACCGCTCTTATTTACAGCAGTATTTTTACCGACATCCAAACATAAGAGACAAATTCCTCATTTCGGATAAATTAGACCAACGTTATACCCATAATACCCTGATCAGAAAAAACTCCCCGATAACCGTCAAAGCCTTCAACCTCTTGTTAAAACAGTTAAAAAGCAATGGCTCATTAAAACGTTTATGGCAACAATACCACCTGGATTCTGGCTCGGCTTACCCCAAGAAAAAGTAACGATAAAGTTAACCGCCTGACAATATTTAGCAGCATCAACTCCCTGCCCGGCCCCGTAAGCACAAGAGTAAATGCACAACTGGAAAAAATTCGTTAAAATAGCCGGAATTTGCTCGCGAATAAAGCGCGCCTAAGCGCAATGCTGTTAACCAATCTTAGGACATTTATGCCACAGACAAATACACATTTAATTTGGGACCTGCCGGTACGCCTGTTTCACTGGAGCTTTGCCCTGACCATGCTCGGCGCCTGGTATACCTCGGGCGAGGAAGGGGAATACATTGAGTACCATATGCAACTGGGCTATTTAGCCCTGGGTTTACTCGTCTTTCGGGTGTGCTGGGGCTTTATCGGTCCCAAACATGCCAGGTTTACCCATTTTGTGCCCTCACCGGTCAAACTTTTTCATTACCTTAAAAGTATCAGGCAAGGCACCGCAAGCCCCTCTCCCGGACATAACCCGCTCGGCAGCCTGATGGTATTAGCCATGATCACCCTGGTATCGCTGCAAGCGATCAGCGGGTTATTTATCAGTGATGATGTTTTTTCTTCCGGCCCCTATTACGGCAGCCTGGATACAGAAACAGAAAAGCTAATGAATACCCTGCACCATAACGTTTTTAACTATATCTGGCTGTCCATTGGCCTGCACCTGTTGGCCATTGGTTATTACTGGCGGGTGAAAAAGCAAAACCTGGTGGTGCCTATGATCACCGGGAAAAAGTCTGCACCGGAAGTCTCAGCGGAAGACGGTATCAGCAGCTCTCGCCTGCTGCTGGCCTGTGTTGTGGTAATAGCCACGGCGGCCTTTGTATACTGGCTGGTGGTGCTAAATGCCCCAGAGATAACAGAGTATTATTATTAGTTCTTGCCAAGGTTGAGCAAATCATAACAGATAAAAAAATGCCGCAACCCGAGTCTAATTTAAGCCAGGTTGCGGCATTTCTTATTTTACAGGCTCGCGGTTACAAACTCGCTATAATAAAAAAGCTGAGCAGCTAAGTTTTATTCCGCTTTAAAGTCATCATGGCAACCGCCACAAGTTTTACCGACACCACCGATAGCCCCTTTAATTGCCGAGCTGTCTTTCGCTGCGGCCACTTTTTGCAATTTGGCTGAAGCCAGGGTTAAGTCGTTAATACGCTTGTTATAATCGTCGCCATGTTTCCAGATTTTATCCAGAGCTTCGGTTTCCACTTTAAAACCGGAAGTATCTGTTTTGCTGTAATCGGCAATCATTAATGACAACTGATTGATGCGCATGGCATGTTTTTCTACGGCCACCGGGTCCATCGGCATTTTACCGCGGGCCATGGCCCCTAAAGGTCCCATATTGCTGCCCAATAAACTAAATACCGACTGACGTAATTCAGTGGCTTTTTTCGCGTGCTTTAATGACTTTGCAGGCTCAGCCACTACGGTAAAGGCCGCGCATGAAACGAGGGTAGCAACGGCAACAGATACTTTGATAAACTTCATAAAACCTCAATTATTATCTTTCAACTCTTATGATCAGCTGAAGCTGATTTCATTGTTTTGGACATGCTTTACGCATTGACTCTTTCCCTGATTTTTTCTCAAACAGGTTCAGTTTAGATCATGCCACAATATATTTATCAATGAAAAGTGAATATTTCACTTTATCCAACAACCGGGGTAACTTTCCTCTGAGTATCAGGCCAAAATAAGTATAAACTTAATGGCCTCCAAGAAATGACGACCCGCTAACGCGTCTGCCACTACCAGCATCATAGCGGTTTTTACTCCATGATTTCTGATGTCAGTAACCCCCATGCACCTACCCCTTAATCCACTTATGTTTTGCAGGAAATAATCGCATAACGCCAGGGATTCGTGTCGGTGCCTTTCACTTTTGCTTTGCTTTTACTGCTGTTCCAGTAAGCCATCAGCACCTTTAATGCATCACCGTCAAATTAATTTTCCCTTTAGTGAACAACCCCTCAATATCCATGTATAAGCCCAACTCAACAAGCGTTATTGCTGTTCACTGTAAAGCACAACAATGTAAGCGCTTTCATTTGTGTTTTTTTTAGTCTATAGTTTTCCTGCTAATGAGGAGAGCACTTTTTACTGGTAACGGAACACTGGGAATAAATAAGCTAAAGCCAAAATTTTTTCGATAATTATTCAAACAAAAATGTAAACGCTTACAGTTTGTTTTATTTCTTTCAGACATTGGATTTATGCCAACAAGAAACCCGGCGCCAATGATAAGTCTTAGCGGTTACATCACTAGTAGAACTAAAGCACTAAAATAATTACAACAAGGAATAATGCAATGAAAACAACGAGTAATTCTTGGCCATGGCGACGGCCGATGAGGTTGATACGCCCCGGGTGGTCCGCCACCTTATTGACCCTGACCACCCTGATAGCCCCCGCTCAGGCTGCTGACTGGCCAACCGAGCAAATCGGCGCCGGCGCAGTCAGTCTCGAAGCCGTCGGCGAGCAACTCTTTGACTGGCAGGGCCCTTTTGCCCGCTCAAGCAGGACAACACCGGCAAATCCCTATTTAACGGCAAACTTCACCGGCCCTATTCCCACCAACGACTGGGCATCTAGCTTGATCATGGATCCCTTCTCCAAATCACTTTATGCCCACCCGTTAAGCTTTAAAGCCACTAATGAAGGCCTGGAGATCAGCCTGCCGCCGCTCTCCATCGGCAGCGTTGATAACATGGGCGAAACTTCCGTCAGGCGCATGCATGATGGCAATGTCGATTTAGTGGTAAAACCGTCAACCTTCGCACCAAACGATGCCAGGGCGGATAAGATCACCGATTGGAGTTATGATCTGGTGATGGCCAATGGCAACAAGGCAATGAAGGCCACCATAGGCCATGGCCTGCCCTATGCTTTTTTTGAATTTACCGATAGCGAACCTGTGGTAAGCCTAAAGCGCGGCACCAGCATGAATGTCGTCAGCAATAACGGCCATCAGCTCCATATCCGGATATGGGATCCGGTAGCAAACCAGTATAACCATTATGGTTTATTTGCGCCTTTGGGCACCAGCTGGAGCATTTCTGCCACACAAATCAGCGCTAACCTGCCTGAGGGCAAAAATTACTTCACCGTCGCCGGCCTGCCCGATGACACCAACGCCACTTTCTTAGCCTTTGCCGACAAAGCCTATAACTTTGTTACCGATACCCGGGTTTCCTGGTCGGTAAGCGACAGTACCGGCCAGGTGAGCACCCAATATCAGGTAACGACCACAGCCAAAAGCGAAGGCAACAATAGCGGTACTCTGATGGCGCTCTACCCCCACCAGTGGCGTAATCTCAGCGGCAACACCACAGGCGACCAATATGAAAGTATTCGCGGCATCATGAAGCTTGTCGCCGGCAGCAGTTTCACTACCGTGATGGACTACCATGGCATTTTACCCCGGATGCCTGATCTGCCGGATGCCGCTGCGGTGAGTGAGGTCACCCAACACCTGGCGGATTATTATGGCTACGGCGCGTCATTAACCCCCAAGTTTATCCAACCGGGCGCTGATGGCGGTAACAGCGGTTATGACACTTACTGGATGGGGAAAAACCTCAATCGCTTATCCGGTTTGATCGGCATTGCCGATATGCTCGATGACAACGACAGTGAAGTAGCCCCCATGACCACAGATATGCTGGATAGTTTACAAGGCCAGCTAGAATATTGGTTTGACGGCAATAAGCCGACTCCGGATAATTATTTTTATTACAATCAGGACTACGGCACCTTGATCGGTTATCCGGCAAGTTATGGCTCAGACAATGATCTTAACGACCATCATTTTCATTACGGCTACTGGATAAATGCCGCTGCGCAGATTGCCCTGCGCGATCCCGTTTGGGCCCAAGATGAAAACTGGGGCGGTATGGTCAAAGAGCTGATCAATGATATTGCAGGTTATGACAGAAACAGCAGCCGTTATCCGTTTTTACGTAATTTTGATATCTATGAAGGGCATTCCTGGGCGTCCGGTACCGTGCCCCACAACCCCGACGGCGTCTGGGCCGGCGGCAACAATAACGAAGCTTCCTCGGAAGGCATTAACGCCTGGGCCGGTTTAATTCTCTGGGGGGAAGCCACCGGGGATAAAAGCATCCGTGATCTGGGGATCTACCTCTATACCCATGAAATAGAAGCCGCCAACAGTTACTGGTTTAACCTCTATGGCGATATCGGCCATAAAGATTACCCCAACATAGAAGCTTCCCGAGTCTGGGGCGGTGGTTATGATCACAGCACCTGGTGGACGGAAGATCCTATCCAGACCCATGCCATCAACTTTTTACCTATTACCGCCGCTTCCATGTATTTAGGTGAAAACCCGAACTTTGTGCAGCAAAATTTCGATGCCATCTGGAGCGAATACCAGCTGTGGGACGGCGACGGCGGACAATTCAACAAGGAGCAATTTCGAGACCGCTGGCAGGATTTACTCAGCGAATACCTGGCTTTTGCCGATCCCGATGCCGCCCTTGCCCGCTGGAAATCCACCAATATCAGCGATGACCCGGTGAACGGTATAGACCCGGCACTGGGCATCGAATTTGGCGAGTCCAGGGCCCATACCTATCACCATATTAAAACCCTGCAACTTTTGGGACAACCGGATTTCAGCATACGCCCAGTGGGGCACAGCTTAGGGTTAGTGTTCAATAAGAACGGCGTGAAAACCTATGTTGCCTATAACGCTACAAATAGCGATAAAACCCTACTCTTTAGCGATGGCATGGGTTTAGTTGTACCTGCAAGATCGATGAACCAGGGACCGGGCGTCGCAATCGCAGACTCGGATAATGACGGTATCGCCGATCCCTTAGATCTCTGCCCGGATACCCCCGCCAACACCCAGGTGGACGGCAATGGCTGCCCGCTAACGGCAACAGATAGCGATAACGACGGTATCATAGATGATTTAGACCTTTGCCCTAATACCCCGGAAAATGCCGCCGTTGATGCCAACGGCTGCCCGTTAACAGCAGCAGACAGCGATAATGACGGCATCACCGATAACTTAGATCTTTGCCCGGATACGCCAGCAGGCACCCAGGTAGATGCCAGCGGCTGCCCGTTAACAGCAACAGACAGCGATAATGACGGCGTTGCCGATGGCCAGGATCTTTGCCCGGATACACCAGCAGGTACCCAGGTAGATGCCAACGGTTGCCCGTTAACACCAACAGACAGCGATAATGACGGCGTCACCGACAACTTAGATCTTTGCCCGGATACGCCACCGGGTACCCAGGTAGATGCCAGCGGCTGCCCCCTGGTGCAAAATGAGTTTGGTATTAGCCAAACCGTTAGCGATTCCGTTACCTTCTATGTTAATACCAGCGACTGGGCAATCGTGCATTACCAGGTCAACGGTGGTGGCCAGTTGAATGTAACTATGACACAAACAGGTACACGCAATGAATACACAGTCACCGGCTTAAACCCGGGCGACTTCCTTGACTATTTCTTTACCTATAACACGCCAACCGGCGCCCTGGATACCCCGGCGCAGCCCCGCTATACCCTGTCAAACAGTACCCCGACAGACAGCGACGGCGACGGCGTATCAGATAGCAATGATTTATGCCCAAATACGCCCGCCGGTACCCAGGTTGACAGCTCGGGTTGCCCGGTAAGCACATCGCCACCAGATGATTTTGGCATCGGGCAGCCCAGCGGCACTTCAGTCAGCTTTTATGTCAATACCAGCGACTGGGCAATCGTGCACTACCAGGTGAATAACAGCGTCCAGCAAAATGTCACTATGGTTGCCGCCGGCGATACTAAGGTGTATACCCTTGAAGGCCTTAGCCAGGGGGACAGCATAGATTACTGGTTTACCTATAACACCCCCACGGGCGCCATAGATACCCCGCCCCAACCCACTTACCTGGTATCATCAAACCCGGATGAACCAGACAATCCAGATAACCCTGATGCCGACAGCGACGGCGACGGGATCCCCGACAGCCGGGACTTATGCGCCGATACCCCGCAGGGAAGCCAGGTAGATAATAACGGCTGCCCGCTTTCTTCACCGGCTCACCAGGAAATCACCAGCGCCAATGGCCTGCTGGTGGGAGGCTTGGACTCCCCTGCCCCCGGCTTTGCCTTATACAGCTTTGATAACGATATCAGTGGCCAGAGCAGCTGCTTTGACGACTGCGCCCTGGCCTGGCCGCCGCTACTGGTTACCGATGGTGTTGCCTCCGGCGTCAATGACCTGAGCACAGTGGACCGGGGAGACGGCACTTTACAGCTGGCCTATCAGGGCAAACCGCTTTATTTTTACAGCGGCGATACTCAAGCGGGACAAACAAACGGTCACGGCCTCAATAACCTCTGGTGGACGGTAAGTTATGGCCAGGCACTGGGGAATATTGTCCCCTTGTACGATGAAACGACGCCGCTGGCGGATGCCATCACTTTTGACCGCGGCGATGCCCTGGTCACCCGGTTTTCCGACCGGGCACGGGATCGCCACGCCAAAGAAAACCACTTCCAGGCCTATGATCACTTCCTCAGTTTTTACTGGGAAGACCGCACCGCCGCCATCGAGATCATCGATTATGTTGCCAAAGGCGGCTCCGGTATCGAAATGAAGGTGAAAACCTTAAACAAACTCGACGATCAACAGGCGGAAAACCGCTGGTGGTACCTGGGCAATAATACCCTGGCGGAGTATTGCGGCAACGGCGTCATGGCAACCCAGGATAACCGCAACTATGTTAAAGAAAGCAGCTGGAACTGCCGGGAAAATCGCAACATTCAAATCGGCGATAAACTTGAGTTTGAGATCAGCCAGTTCCTCGACGCTTCGACCCTGGCAAGAGGCCGCTCCAACTATTACGGCACCACCTATTTATATATCGTAGGTACCGGCATAGTGCCCTGGGATGTTACCGACAAAGAAGCTTTTGTCGGCGGCAACCTGTTCCAGCGTGACTCAATTCCGGTGCCCGAGTCCGCCCGCGCCGGCGGCGATACCAGTTTGCATGTGCAAATGACCGCCGAGCCCGACGGCCACTTCCAGCAAATGGCCACCAACCTCTCTTATGACAATGGCCAGCCCTGGGTACTGGGACGCCGTGTCCATCACAGCTCCTTTGTTGACGGCAGCCATGATGAACATGAAGAAAATGGCGTATTCGCCGAAGTCACAGGTTTAGCCGGCAGCCATTATATCAATGAGCGCTGCACCAGCTGCCATGTACGCAACGGCCGCGCCGTACCTGCCGGATTGGGGGCGCCCCTGGATAAATGGGTATTTAAAGTCGGAGATGGTAATGGCAATCCTCACCCGAATTTAGGCCGGGTATTGCAGGGACAGGCCCGGGGCAATGCCGGCAGCGAAGGATTAGCTTCAATAACCTCCTGGACAGAAGAAAACGGCCTGCGCTCCCCCAACTATCAATTTAGCGGCATTAGCCCACAACAGTTTTCAGCACGCATCACGCCGCAATTAAACGGTTTGGGCCTGCTTGAGGCCATATCCGAAACCAGTATTCTTGCCCTGGCGGATGAAAATGACAGCAATGGCGACGGTATTTCGGGCAAAGCCGCAAAAGTAGCTGACCCTGTCACCGGAGAGACCCGCTTAGGCCGTTTTGGCTATAAGGCGGCGACCGCCAGTATCAAACACCAGGTATCGGCGGCATTAAATACCGATATGGGGGTGATGACCTCAGTATTGCCTGCGCCGGATTGCGGAACAGAGCAAAACGATTGCGCCAGCAACAGCCCGTTGGCCGATGAACACCTGGATAATTTGGTGAAATATATTTCTCTTTTGGGGGTGAGATCCCAGCGGGATTATAATGACAGCGAAGTCCTCCGCGGCAAGCAGCTGTTTAATAGCAGCGGCTGTAATAGTTGCCATATCGAGAGTTTTCAAACCAGTGAGTTTCACCCATTGGCAGAGTTACGCAACCAAACCATCTACCCGTACACAGATATGCTGCTCCACGATATGGGGCCGGGCCTTGCCGATAATCTGGGAGAAGGCTTGGCAAGCGGAGCCGAATGGCGCACCGCGCCTTTATGGGGTGTGGGCTTAAGCGCCTGTGTCACCGGCGGCGTTACCGGTGAGCCCGGCGGCGTTGCTTTTGGCCTTGACGGCAATGAAACCTGTACCCCGGCCCACGGCTACCTGCATGATGGCCGGGCCCGCAGCCTGGATGAAGCCATCCGCTGGCATGGCGGGGAAGCTGAAGCCTCAGCTAACGCTTATCAAAACCTCAGTAGCGACGATAAAACGGCGCTGCTTAAATTTATCGGCTCTTTGTAAACGCCCTTGGTTTGCTAAGCCTCATATAAACTAAAGTTTTCAGGTCTGCCGGCTATCAGCGCAGACCTGCTCTTTTTCCAGCAAGTGAGCCAGGAGTTCAGAGGTTAACTCCCCGATCAGCGTTTTAACAGCCTCCTTTTCCAGCGCTAACGCCAACCAGCCGTCTGTGCCTAAAATATCAAGGGTCTCCACCCTGATACCTTCCACCGCATAACTTTGACACCGCCAATGCCCGGTTAAACGAAAAATGCCCAAAGACGTATGTATGCGGCTAATACTAAAATAACCCAAGTTAATCTCCGCTGTTGTTGCAAGTGCGCAATGAAAGTCAAAGATAAGTGAAACCAAAAGGAAATTAAACGCTTTTCTCGGGATAATTCTACCGATATTAAGTCAAACGGCCACCTGAGCAGACACGCTCGGCACAGCAGCTTAACAGCATCAAGAGACAACAAAGAAAATATTCAGGGCAAGACAACATCATGACTTACACATTGAAGTCCATAATCAACCTTTCTCGGCAAAATCTTGTATTGGATAATAAAAATATCATACACTGCCGGAGTTAAATGCAGGGCATTAGCCATCAAGCTCGCTGATAATTTTCCAGAAAAAACGCCCTTAGCTAACGGTATAAACCAAGCGGCATTTAGTGATAACCATAATAAAAATGAGTAAGCCCCTTTTGAAGTTAAACCTGAATATTAAGCCTTACTGGCTGATCAATTTACTGACCAGAAATAAACACCACCTACACCTCAGTGAACATGCCTTAACCGATACACGAAGCGGTTGTGAACAGCATTTTCACTGGCAGGAAATGCCAGGTCTGCCTGAGATTGACCGCGGATTTTTCTTTGCCGCCCTGGTATGGCAATACAAAGAGCAGGTTTATCGCTTTAGCTGGCTGGAGAAAAAACAGGCAAAGCAAATGCTTGAGCAGGCAACCCTGGCCTGGTGCCGTATCCATGGCCGGCAGCTGGTAGAGGCCGCCAATGCCTGTTACCGGTTATTACATCCCGGGGAAGAAAAATGTTATTTGCGTCAACAAACCTGGTTAACCATCAAAAGTCTTGCCCGGGCGGCGATAAAGCCCTGGCCGGAAACTATGCCAAAAAACGGCTTAACCCCTGAACAAGAGCAGGCCTTTAAACGCCTGCAACACCTCAGTCGCTGGTCGGAAAAAGACTTGCAGCAATACCGGCAAGAATATATCAAAACGCAGCAAAGTCGCTTTGGTGATTTTTTCCAACAGATAGAAGCGAACCCGTTAACCCCCCAGCAACAAATTGCCTGTATTTCAGATGAGCACAACAACCTGGTACTGGCGGGCGCGGGGACCGGAAAAACCAGTGTGATGGTGGGACGCACCGGTTATTTACTGAACAGTCATCAGGCCAGCGCCACAGAAATATTATTGCTGGCTTTTGGCAATAAAGCCGCCAAAGAGATGGATGAGAGGATCAGACAACGTCTGGGCAGAACGGATATCAGCAGTTCAACTTTTCATGCCCTTGGCCAGACCATTATTACCAAAGTAGAGGGAAAAGCGCCGGGGTTAACGCCATTGGCCCAGGATGAAAGCGCCAGACAGCTTTGGCTGGAGCAGCAACTCAATCAAATGTTAACCGAGCCAAACCTCCATAGCGACTACCCGGCCCTGGTATTACGATATCTTGAACGCTATCGCTATCCCAAGTGCAGTGCTTTTGATTTCACCACATTGGCCGGGCATATTGCCTATCTCAGGGATAATCATATTATCTCTGTGGCAGGAGATAGGGTTCACAGTTATGGCGAACTGCTCATCGCCGACTATTTACACAAAATGGGGATAAGCTATCACTACCGCCAAGCCTACTTTTCCCCAAAAAGTAGCGCTAACAATAACCATGGCACCCCGGCTTCTGCTGTTAAAACACCGGATTTTCGCCCTTATAAACCGGCATTTTATTTACCCGAATATGCTATCACCATAGAATTTCGCCACCTTAACCAAAAACAAGAGACCCCGGCTTTTATTGATAACAAAAGTTATCGGCAAGATATTTTATGGCAACGCCAACTCCATAAGAGCGACAATACCCGGTTAATAGAGTTGGATGAAAGCTTATTAACCGAGGGGAAATTAACCCGCGAGCTGCAACAACAACTTAAAAAAAGTGCCGTGCCTGTTTCCCCGTTAGATAAGCAAACGCTACTGACAAAATTCAGAGAAACTGGCGCCCTTGATAACCTTGCCGGCTCATTGTCCCGACTACTGACCTTATATAAGGCAGGCGGCTTCGATAAAAACAGCCTGGCAGGACAAATAAAGGCCTTTTTCAGCGGCAAGCCCGAGGCGTTAGCAAAAGGAGGCTCCTGCCAGGTAGATTTAACCTTGCAGCTACTCGCTCCCCTTTACCAGGCCTATCAGGCCATGCTGGCCAAGCAACAGCAAATAGACTTTGACGATATGATCACTAAGGCCACCGCCTATATCCAGTCGGGACAGTTTACCTCTCCCTGGCGCTATATCATGGTGGATGAGTTTCAGGATATTTCAGCCCCCAGGGCCAAGTTGCTCAAGGCGCTGCGCGACGCCGTCAAAGGTGCTTCCTTGTTTTGTGTCGGCGACGACTGGCAGGCCATATACCGCTTTGCCGGCTCGGACGTCAGCTTAACCCGGCACTTTTCCGCCTATTTTGGTCACACCTGCACCACCACACTGGATAAAACATTCCGCTTTAATAACAGCATCTGCGATATTGCCAGCCGCTTTGTCAGCAAAAACCCGGCGCAATTGACGAAAAACCTGACGACCTTTAACAGGGTGACAACGCCTGCGGTCACCCTGACCCAGCTGACAGGGCTTCCCGGCGGAGAAAACCTTAAAGATCAAAACAGCAAGCTGTTAAGGCTGCTGACCGATATCTTAAAAGACATCAGCATAACGCAGTCAAAACTTGACAGAAAAAATCCATGCTCGGTATTGCTGCTGGCGCGCTATCATCACCTGCTGCCGGATAACAGCGCTTTAAAACCCCTGGCACAGCAATTTCCAACGCTGACAATCAAGGCACTGAGTATCCATGCCAGTAAAGGCATGGAAGCCGATATCGTCCTGGTTCTTGGCTTACAGCAGGGAAAACACGGCTTCCCGGCGGAAAAAAATGAACCTTTGCTGATAGATGCCTTGTTGCCGCTCGAAGGCGATAACAGTCAAGGGCTGGCCCATGCCGAAGAACGCCGGTTATTTTATGTCGCCCTGACCCGGGGCAAACATCATGTTTATTTGCTGGCAGACCAACAAAGGCCCAGTGAATTTATCCGGGAGTTGATCACAGATCAATACCCGATAAACAAAGAAAACCCAAATAGCGATGCCTTATCTGCAACGAGTACCGAAAGTAAAGACCAGAACGGGTCACCTTTAGCCCAGAGAAATTGCCGGGTCTGTAAAACAGGGACATTAACCGCCAGATCGGGACGATACGGCAACTTTTATAGCTGCTCTAATTACCCCTATTGCGAGCACAGTGAAAAGGCCAGAAACAATGGCCCGCAGCCATTAAGCAAAGATCAACAACAGCATAAAGGCGCAACGAAAAAAACCGTGATATCTTAAACAAAAAACCCCGCTAATCGGTTGTTAAAACCGACTAACGGGGAATCTGACGTAACTGAACCTGGCGGGTGGCTTTCTTTGGCTTTTACCTGCACTTGCAGATAAAGACCACTTAAAACAAGTGTAGACGGATCCTGTTATTTACACATTACAGCATATTACAGCAAGATTTAATCATTAAAATCAAACGGTTAACTTAGCTCTTTGTTTAACCGTTCCCGCACCGCCATTAACGCAAATCCCAGCAGGTTCAGCCCTTGCCAGTTAGCGGGATCTTCAATAGCCATGTCATCAGCGGCCAGTCCTACCCCCCAGATATTATCCACCGGGCTTGCCTCCACTAACACCCGCTCGCCGGTATCAAGTAGAAATGCTTTAAGTTCTGGTAGCTGGCTAAATTTAGCCAGATTAGCCTCCACGACAATAGCAAAACGCTGCTTTTGCCAGACTTTATCGTCAAACCCCATGACATTACGGCCTAATTTTTTAGCTTCTCCCGGGGTCGCTGCCGCTAATATTTTTTCAAACGCACTTTGATCTTTAAAAAGCAGCGCCTTGCGGGCCATCATATAATGCTCCGCAGTTGGATAGTGCCTGCCGTCAACGTCAAAAGGCGCCTGATACCATTGGCTAAAACAACTCTTGCCAATGCCCGCCTTTGGCTTTTGATGTCCCCAGAAATAAAGATATTTGACTTTTTCACCCCGGCCAAGGGCTGCATGCAAGGCTTCAAGACTTACCATATATTAATGAACATCCATAATTTAGTGATTGTTATTTCAGGTATTTATGCCTTTTCTCAGGTCAATACCTTACTCGTGCTTAGCCGCGGCATATTAACACCAATGCCTGCATTTAAAAATGCCGGTTCGTCAAATGACTCCGCAGCCGCCATCGCACCAATGAAGATGAAAATCCCCCCGGCAGAGGTTTACTTTTTCAAACGATTTTGTACGATAGTGCTTTGCTTTATAGACACTTTTTCTAACAACCAAGCAGTAAGAGCCTGATTTAATGCCCAATGCTATTACCATTAAAAGAAAAGTCCTGTTCGGGGATTGCGATCCCGGCGGCATAGTATATACCCCCAGGTTTGCCGATTTTGCCATCGAAGCAGTAGACAGTGCCTTAGCAGTACTGTTTGAAAGTAAAGGCGGCATCTCAGCACTGATAAGTTATGGTATTTTGCCGCCGGCAAGATCTTTGTCATTTGAGTTTTTGCACCCGGTCACCTGGGATGACGAGCTCGATATCAGGATATCGGTTGAGGAAATTCGGGTACATGCGTTTTGCTTCTTGATTGAGGGATACTTAGCCGATGATACCCTGGCCTTTAGCGCCCGCCTGACCCAGGTGTGTGTATCCCCCGAAACGAAAGAAACCATCAAAGTCCCAAAAGCCCTTAAAGCCAGACTGGCTCAATTAACCTGATAGCGGCTAAACAGCCGCAGCCCCGCGATGAAAGGTACTCACCTGGATAAAGTCCTTCATGGGCACGGGAGGTTATAGCTGAGACTGCATTTTTTTAATATCAGCTGCTCATCTTCAGCGCCTGCGGGACCAGAATGTCGCCCCCGACCAGCGGTGCTCATGGCGATAACACTTTTTACGCAAGCGTAGATAGTGCTCAAAATGATCAACAACTTCCTGCTGATAGGCATCAAGCTGTGCCTGTTTGGTCTGTTTATCTGTTGACGTTAACTGGGTTTGCACCGCCTTGGCGCCATGGCAGGCTGAGGTCATGGCAAAGCCTAAACCTATGGCAGAGATGGGGTCAAAGGAAGCCGCGGCATCCCCTACGGCAATAAAGTTTTTCTTCAACACCGAATGGGTGATATGGCTGCTGGCATTTCGCACCCAGGGGGCGCCGGATAAAACAGCCCCCCCTTTGCCACCAAATTTAATATGCCGGCTCTGGGCGAGTAACTGCTGCCAGTTCTCCGGCTGGTTTAATCTGTGCTGGCCGATAATATCGGCATCAGAGAAAAAAGCCACCACCTGGCGATGATCCGGCAGTCTGGCGCAATACCACCAGCCAAGTTCATGGCTCTCCATCACTTGTTCTTGTTTGGTTTTGCGGGTTTTATCAAAGTGAAAAAATGCCCCGACGCCCATTAACTTATCATGCCTGGCACTGAGCACTCCCACCTGACGGCAGACATCGGCCTTACGGCCGCAGGCATCAATTAAATAACGGCCATTGAGTTTAAAACGGCCCTGACTGCGGTTTTTCAGGTTCAATTGCCAGCTGTGATCGGCGCCCTGGGCAAAGCCTGTACACCGGGTTCGGGAATAAACCAGGCCGCCTCTGGCGGCAACATAGCCAAGCAAGACAAAGTCAAACTTCTCCCGATCCAGGCGAAAAGCCTTGTTGTCTATGTTAAAGAGATCCTGCACCCTCACCGGCTCATCACCGCCCCAATAACTGGTCTGGTTATAACAAGGTAAAAAAGTGTCCTCGGGAAAGGCTGATTTGGTTATCTTTAAATAACCGAGTAAGTCAAAGATATCTGAGCCGACATGCTCTGCCACCCGGACATCATTTAAGTCCGATTGTTCAACCAAAGTGACCTTGAGATCTGAGTAGGTTAACAGGGTCAATGCCGCCGCAGCGCCGGCAGGCCCTGCACCGACGATAATAACATCGGTATTTATCTCTGCTTTTTCCAGCGGATCTGTCATCGCTTAATACCCGACCGCCTTCACCGGGCACACTAGGCTTACACCCGCTTTAAGTACAATATATAGTGTTGATCTTCTCTGTCTCATAAGCACTGATGAAAAACTCCCTGTCAGCGGATCCATGATTAAATAAAGCTCAAGAGCCATTGATGAAAAGTTTCTGATAATGCTGGATTTATTAACCCCAGCCTAAGTAGAGTCTAGTTAAGGAACAGTAAGAATTTAGTATCAGCTTAGTATCAGTTTCCCCCTGTTTTCATCCCGGGTTCGGCATAACAGGAAAAACCCATTCTGCTGGTTATTTACCGCCCGCCTCGCTGTACTTAACGCGATAAATTGCATATGCTGCTTACACATAACAAAAGTTTGTGTTATAAAAGTGATGCCGATGAAAAATAATTTTCCCTCCGGCATCATAAAACACAGATCTGTTACTCTGTTTAACACATTCTTTAAATACTAATAATCAGGATCGTTGATGACGATATTCAACTTTGGTTCGATCAATATCGACCATGTTTACTCTGTTGATCATTTTGTTCGCCCCGGCGAAACCATGACTTCGGATCATTACCAGAAAATTCTCGGCGGTAAAGGCGCCAACCAGTCGGTTGCCCTGGCCAAAGCAGGTTGTGACGTGGTGCATGTGGGAGCGATCTCAAAACAAGACACTCACCTTTTGGCGGAGCTTGAAGCCAAAGGGGTAAATACCGAGCAAATTGCCACGTTGGACCTGGCCACAGGTCATGCCATTATCCAGGTGAATAAAGAAGCGGAAAATGCCATCGTGTTGTTTGCCGGGGCCAACCATGCCCTGAACGCACCGCAAATCAAGCAAGTATTGGCCAACGCCGATAAAAATGACTGGGTATTATTACAAAACGAAACCAACGAAATAGACACCATAATCTCCACCGCCAAAGCGCATGGTTTAACGGTGGTTTATAATCCGGCTCCCATGGATAAATCCCTGGTTGAAAAACACTTAGCCGATATCGACCTGTTAATCGTCAATGAAGTGGAAGCCATGGATTTAGCCGGTGTCGATAATGTCGATGCTGCCCAGGCCAGCCTGGTCGGACAGCACCCTAACTTACAGATCCTGATGACCTTAGGGGCCGAAGGCGTACGTTACCTTAACGGGCAAGAAATCACGCAAGTACCCGCCTTTAAAGTCAAAGCCGTCGACACCACCGCCGCCGGAGATACTTTTATCGGTTACGCCCTGGCAGGTTTTACCAGTCATCTGAGTGTAGAAAACGTGCTTAAGCAGGCCTGCGCCGCCTCTGCCATCTGTGTCACCCGCGAAGGCGCCAGTACGGCGATCCCGGGCCATGAAGAAGTCAGCCAGTTTTTAAAAGAGAAGTAAGATGACACGTAAAATTATTATTGATACAGATCCCGGCATCGATGATGCCATGGCAATCATGCTGGCATTTAATGCCCCTTCCCTTGAAGTGCTGGGCCTAACCACAACTTTTGGTAATGTCCCGGTCTCCCTGGCAACCTCCAATGCCCTGAAGCTGGTGGAGCTGGCACAAAAAGATATCCCGGTGGCCGAAGGGGTGGCAACCCCTTTAGCGGCGCCTCAGCTGCCCCATCCCGACTTTGTCCACGGCAAAGACGGCTTTGGCAATATCAACTGGCCGGCAGAAACCACCAAAGCCGATGACCGCAGCGCCGCCGAATTTATTGTCGAGACCGTACGGGCCAACCCCAACGAAGTGACGTTAATCGCCTTGGGGCCGCTGGGTAACCTGGCCAAAGCACTGGAGCTGGACCCGGAAATAGTCAACCTGGTGGATGAAGTGATCTTAATGGGCGGCGCCGCAGTTGAGCCGGGCAATGTTACCCCGGTGGCAGAAGCCAATATTATCAACGATCCCCATGCCGCCGATATCGTCTTTACCGCCGACTGGCCGGTGACTATGGTCGGCCTGGATGTCACCCATAAGGTGATGATGGATGAAACCTTGTTGCAAAAAATCCGCGCCGCCGACAGCAAAGCCGGAGAGTTGTTATATCAGTCGACCCAGTTCTATTTTGACTTTTACAATAAAACCTTCGGCATCGAAGGCTGCTTTGTCCATGATGCTTCCACCATAGTGTACGCCATGGCGCCTGAGGTCTTTACCACAGAGCCGGGCATTGTCCGCGTCGCCACCGAAGGAGTCGCCATAGGACAAACCATTATCGCCCATCCGGATAAACATTATCCGTTGCCCCACTGGCAGGATAAACCACAAAGCAAGATCTGCATGGGGGTCGACAGCGAGCGCCTGCTGGCCGTCATAGAAGAAACTTTTGCCGGCGCCGCTTAAGGCAAAAAGCCGGCATCAAAGCGCACATCAAGGCCATGCCGGAACCGGTTCGTGGCCTTTTTTTTAACCTTTTTTTCTATATTTCTCAATCAACTTGGTCACAGTCCCGTCAGCCTGTGCCCGCTTGATCTCCCGGTTAATCACAGGTAATAAAGCGGCGCAGGGAGATTTTTTCGAGAAACCAAAGTATACCGCCAGCGCGGCAAGCGGTGTCGGCAAAGCAACAATAGTGGTGTGCAACTGGCGCTGTTTCAGGTAACTGGACATATCGGCTTGATCATGGATCAGGTAATCTGCCAAACCGCTAAATAATGCCCTGATCATCATCTTTTTATTGCTTACCTCTTGCAGTTGCAGCTGCTTTTCCCGGATAAAGCGATCAAAGTCTTCACCGAAGCTGCTGCCGCTAAGATAAATGCCCGTTAAACCTTTTAAGTCGGTAAAGTCTTGATAAGGAAAAACCTTATCATTTAAAACAAAAATATGGGATTCATTATGAAAATAAGCCCGGGAATAGTGAAAAATCCTGCCTCTGGGCTCATTCCAATACAAGGCAGATATCATATCCAGCTGACCGTTTTCTAAATATTTCAATGCCCTTTTCCAGGGAAGCCGGGCTTTAAATTCAAGTTTAAGCGCCATTTTATCCCCGATATGCCTGATCAGATCATAACCTATGCCTTGAGCATGCTCTGTGCCTTCAGCGACAAAAGCGACGGGAAACCACCGGTTTGATCCGCCAACCACAACTTTATGGCAGATATTCTCTTGTGCTGGCACTTGCTGCGACAAAAACATCAACAGGCATAACAAACTCGGCTTGATTGGCATAAAAAACCGCTCAAATAACTTATATAGATTAAATTAAGTTTATGCCTAAAGCGGCAAAAATATCTTAAAGTCAGTCAAGGCACCGGGCAACCAAGTAAACAGACAACTAAAAACCGGGAGGCATATACAACTCCCCCATGATCTTCCGATAGCGGTTATCTGCCGTTATCTGCTCCAGTGCACGGTTTAGCGTTTCGATATATAACCTGTTACTTGCGGTATCATGACAAAAGACACTGTCATAGCTCTGATAAAGTACAAATTCCGGGGAATATTGTAGCTGCGCCTGATAACGGCGAAAGTCAGGTAAAAAGGCTAACACAGCATCAATACGTCCCAGGCGTAACTTTTTCAAATTTTGCTCATCGTTATTCACCAGCTCTATCTCCAGCTCTTCAGGTAGCAACTTGTCGTACAGCTTTTTAAGCCCGATAAGACCCCCTAAGGTGTTGTCCGCCGATAAGTCAGCAAAAGAAGTGAGCTTAGTTTTTCCCGGTAAATTAAAAAGGTGCAGGCGGATAAACCCCAGAGGTAAAGATGAAATATATTGATGCCGGATATTATCCAGACTACCGGCACCTGATAACAAGCAGGATTGACTATTTTCCGCAAAAGCTAATTGAGCCCTGTTAATAGGCAGCATATTGATTTTATACGACAGCTTGGCGTTTTGACTCAACACTGCCAACAACTTTTGATAAGCGCCGCTGCCATCTTCAAGCATCAAAAATTCCATTTTATGACTGTAAATATCCAGTGCCAGTGCCTTTTCCCAAAAAATGCCGAGCAACGCCGCAAGAGCAAAAATATAACGCTTGGTCATCAATTCCACCTGCAGTCCCCACTCTGCTGATCGCTTTTAAAGCTTAGCATCCCAATCCCACTCGGGAGGATAAGCACCAAATCCGATGCCATATTTCACTGTAATATTACAGGCGAATATTGCACTTGCCCCCTTGCTTATTCGGCCTGTTAAGGAGGAAAGCATAAATCAAATGGTCAAAGAGGCATGTATTCACTTTCTGCTCCCGGAAACTGGCCATTTTTCATAACCGGTACAATGAAGCTTTTATCCGGCCAGCTTTTTCATCGAAACTTGCAACTGAAGCAGCAATAATATCCCCGTCAGTGCCAGCCCCAGGCCTATCCCTGCCCAGATCCCCGCCAACTGAAAATTAGCCATCAACAGCCAGGCCGCGGGCAGTCCCGCCAGACAATAGCCGACGGCGGTTAACAGTGCCGGCACGGTAACAATTTTTAACCCCCGCAAGATATTAAGCGCCATTAACTGCCAGGCATCCACCACCAGGCAACAGGCGGTGACCAGGATCACGGTCGGCAGAATCGACACCAGCTCTTCAAAAAGCACGTCTTGCTCACTGGCAAATAAAGCAGTTAAGCCACTGGGGTACAAGATAAATACTCCCCCGATCACCGCACTTATCACAGTCGCCAGCACTAAACCGTTTACCGATGTCTTTTTGATCTCGGTTTTACCCTGCCCGGCGCCAAATTGCTGCCCGACTTCCATCGACGTCGCCTGGGCAATACCAAAGGCAATATTCCAGGAGAAGCTTAGAATTTGCAGGGCGATCTGGTGCATTGCCAGTGACACTGCCCCTAAAGTACCCGCCATCAGGGCGGCCCCCGAAATCAAACTGTATTCGGTTAAGGTGGCGAGCGCGACCGCACTGCCAATTTTTATCAAAGGTAGAGTCGTCGCCAGACGATATTCAGACCACAGGCACCAGGGACGATAGCGGTAAAATGCCGGACGGGTAAACAACCAAAAGAGATATCCCGCAGCCGTAATAAAGGCGGCAATTGTCGTCCCTGCCCCTATACCGCTGACCCCGAGATGAAAATGAAACGCCAGTGAATAACTCAGCACAATATTTAACAACACAGAAATCACCGTGATCCACAGCACCGACTTACCCGCAGCAAAAGCCACAGCAAAACTGCGCGCCACCAAAAGCAGCAGGGTCGGCAGCATGGCCCACTTCAGCGTATCCAGATATTGCATGGCGATAGTGATGATTGCCTCATCCTGCCCGGCCAGAACAAATAAAGCCTCGAGATTATAAAACAGCGGCAGCAACGCCAGGGAAACCAGCACAGACAATAACAGGCTGCCTTTAATGATTTTACGAATTTCCCGGTCATTTTCCCGGCCCCGCCCCTGTTCGCCACAGGCTATCGCCAGCAAATTGGCCGACGAGCCGATCACACTGTGCACCAGGATAAAAATAAAACCATACACCGAGGCCGCCAAACCTCCGGCTGCTAAGGTGGTGACGCTGATCTGCGCCATCATCCAGACATCTGACAACACCATCAGCTGGGCGACTAATTGTGAAATGATCAGAGGTACTGCCAGTTTTACTAATTTTTTCACGATGAGGCCTTATTATATTGAATATCAGCCAAGATACCCGGGAGATACTTGCTTTTCAAACGACATTTATGCGAATCTGGCATGCAAAAAACTCATGCAAGCAAAGCATGCTCAAACAAGGTTAAAAAACCATCTTGCCGGGGAGATCAACCAATGCAACGACACGTCTTAAAACGCCACGGTAAATTGCCGCAATCCCTCAACAGCTTAAGGGTATTTGAAGCGGCCGCCCGCTATTTGAGTTTTACCGATGCCGCCACCGAGCTCAATGTCACCCAAAGCGCTGTAAGTCGGCAAATCCGTCAACTCGAAGACAACTTAGGTTTAACCTTGTTTATTCGTCTGCACCGATCGCTGGCGCTAACCAATGAAGGACGGGAGCTCTCCACCTTGTTAACCCGGCAGTTCGGAGAATTAAACCGCGCAATTTATCAGCTGGCCCCTTCACAGCAGGGGGAGTTGAAAGTTAAGGTGGAAACCAGCCTGGCTTCACGCTGGCTGGCGGGACGTATGGTAAATTTTCGCCGGCAATACCCGGACATCCAGGTGGAGTTAACCCTGGCCTGGTTTCAAAACGGCGTCAATGTCAATCTTGAAAGCGGCGGTTATGATATCGCCATCTTCGGCGAAAAATACCCGGATGCCCGTTACAGCAACAATATATTAAGAAAAGAAGTGATGGCGCCGGTTTATGCGCCCGTCCTGAGTACAGGCAATAAAGCCTTATCGTTAACCGATACATTATCCCTGACCAGGATCCACCCGACCCAGGACAGGGCTGACTGGCATGGCTGGCTGCATTTTAACGCCATTACCGATCACAGCCTGGATAAAGGCATCACCTTCAATAGCTTAGATCTTGCCGTCTGTGCCGCAGCCAGCGGCGAAGGCGCAGCCATGATGGATGTTATGTTGATCTTAGAACAGCTAAAAGAGCAACAATTGTTGCTGCCTGCAAATGCCAGCTTATGCCACAGCCCGTGGCAATATTATTACTACCTGGCGCCGCAAAGCAACGCCGATAAGGAAGCCGAGATTTTTATTCACTGGCTCAAACAGGAAATGGCCCATGACATCACTTTATTAGAGCAGCTTTGCCAACAACATGGCTGGCAAATGCCCGATAAAGCAAGTTATTAACCCGCACGGCCAGGCAGCAATAAGGCATGACTGCCTTAGACACAAAGCTCATAACCCATGGCCTTGGTGTTGATGGCTAAACTTAACAAGCTTACTGCCCCCTCTTGCCCGGCGATGTTGCCATTCTTGAAAACCCGGCGGTCGATGTTGCTGACTTCATCAATGCCAGCTTTAAAAATCCCCGCCGGCGGCTCTGAAAAGTAAAGCCCTTTACTTTCACAGAGGCTCACCAACGGGTCGCTAAGGGGGAGTTTACCCTTGCCCCCTGCGCTGCAGGCATTAGTCCCTTCACCTGTTGAGCACAGCCCGGCAAACCAGGCGTCAAACACAGCCGGATAATGTCACCGCGATCTGTATCGGCGAAACCTTGGCTGAGGTATTGATAAAGGCGCCCCGCAGATGTTTGCGCTGTTGTTTTTTCTGCCGGGTTATCCGCATTAATGTCGTGGTTTAACAAGTGGCCGAATGCCTGTTCGATATCTGCCCAGGAAAAAGGATACTGGCTATGCTTGATGGCCGAAGAGATAGTGCCGTCAAGTGCCTGGGTTTCGACATAAGAGCTGACATGTATCGTCTCCAGCCCGGGAAAATTATGTTTTAAAGTGTCCAGTGATACAATCACAGTGGTGACGGTATCTTCCCCTTCATAAAACTCCAGGGTATGTTCCATCGGCGCCAGCGCCTTGCCAGTGCTGTCTTCAAGCAACAAATCCAGATAGGTAGTAAAAGTTCCCCCCTGTACCGAATTTTTCGTGTGTATGACCAGGTAGGGACTATTATCTTGCGGGGAAATGGCGACATTCATGGCTAAGAACACATGTCTGGCATTTTTCATTTTATCTGACAACGCGGCTATTTGCATCGGGGTGGGAAAGAGTTTTTCCAGCTGTTGCTGTTGCTGTTTCAATTCCATGTTCCGGTGTAAATGGGGAAACTCCTCCTCACTGATATCCGCCTCATCCAGACGAGATTTCACCAGGTTGAAATGACACATATTGGTCATATCCAGCTCGCGTACCCCGAGGGCATTCTTAGCCACCTTCACCGACTGGCTGTCATAAGCAATTTCCAGGGGAACCGGCTGGCCAATGCGAAATCCCGGATAATTGGCGTGATAACTAAAAGGGTTATTGATAAGTGACGCGGTGAGTGAAGTATCTATCTCCGGCAAAGCAAAAAGCTTTAACGGCGATAACAGCAGTAAAACCATAAAAATTATGGTTCCTTGACTGGGTATTTTCATTGTAATCATCCTTGATTAGTTTAATGTGATCTTCACTAATCCAGGATTGCTGATAGTTTACCGTGCAAAAATCCCTTTTGCTCAACCGGGTACAGACAAAAGTATCTCCGCCAGGCGGAAATATTTGCCAGCAACTTCCCCGGTAAACTGCTTTAATAACGGTACGCTATTAATCAATCCTTTGATCAGAGCATATCATTAGTGCTACCTTTCCTTTACATAATGGCAACAACACCCACTATACTGACAGTTCAAAAAAACTACAACTATAAAAAACCTTTTATTTACAGATATTTCGCCTAAGCAACTGATACTTTATTAACCCGCCCGGCCCACACCCGGAATCGTACCTTAGCCACGCAGCCGGAATAAGCCCCTGACTTCATCAGGCCTGGGTTAATTCACTGCACCACCTGCTGGCGGAAACAAATTCCTCCTGGATCAGTTCTGCGGTCAGGGAATAATCGCTGAATTTTTCCATCAAGGTGCCATTATCGCCAATAATATAATGGCTGGTCATAGATAACAGCTTACCCAATAAACCGCTGCGGTACATTAACGCCTCTTCTATCGGTTTTGCCAGCGGCATGGTACGTAAAATATCTGCCATAGGCATCGCCAAAATCACCTCCATGGCGCTTAACAAACCAGTGATAAAGGCAAAATCTTTCACCTGCTTAAAATCACTTTTTTGTGCCAGCTCCGACATCAAACGGGCTGTGATCAAGGATTGTTTGGCAATCTCATCGGTGCATTCGGTACTCAATTTAGACAAGGCTAAAATGGCAACAAACTGCTTTAATTTCTTTTCGCCAAGGTAAGCCGCTGCCTGCTTGATCGAGGTGATCGCCACCTTAGTACCGGTGGAGACATTATTCACCATTTTCAGCAAACCTATGCTGAGGTTGACATCATGGGCGAGGATTTCGGCAATGGCATCAAAGTTCAGCGGGGTATTCGCGGTTTCGCTGATCAGTTTCAGCATTTGTGCCTTGATCGGCGACAGGGTCTGCCCGGTAACAATTTCCGGCTCATGATAGAAAAACCCCTGGAAATAGTTAAAGCCTACTTCCGCCAGGGATTGCAGCTGATAGCGGGTTTCCACTTTTTCCGCCGCCAGCAGTACCCCATGTGAACGGGCTTTGCCAATCAGGGCCCTGAGGCGTTTGACATTGATTTTTTTCACATCGATTTTGATCAGATACAAATAAGGCAACAACACGTCCCAGTGCTGAGCCAGATCATATTCGGTGAGCGCAATCCGGTAGCCTTTTTCATGATAATATTTAATGATTTTAATCAGACGCTCGGTGGGAAATTCATGTCCCACCAGCTCAATGACGATGGCTTTTTTATCAAAGAGCAGGGGAAATTTATTGATCAAATAATATTCGGTGAAATTAATAAAAGCCGTTTTTCCCAGGGTCAGTGCGGCAATATCACCATGAATATGGTTCTGGATAATAAGTTTCGCACTGGCAATATCCGGGTCGATTTCTGGAAACTTATTATCCTGGCTATCCCGGAATAATAATTCATAACCTATGGTTCTGGACTTCCTGTCCAAGATAGCCTGTCTGGCAATATATGTACTTTGCATCTGATTAAACTAGGGTCCCAACGAAAATTTATAACCATTATTCACACATCAGCTGACTTTAAATGCTGATTTAATGTTAATAATTAACATATTATTAGTATAAATAACCGTTTATTTGAGCACAAGACCCTGATTCACCCTCAAGTTTAGATCATAAATAATATCTACCTGGTTAAAAGGATCTAATTCCCGGGTACATTTTTCCAGAATAAAACTGCAGCGAAATTCCGTTGCCAGCCCTTCAAACTCAGCGATCACCTGGAATAACCAGATTTCCGCATCCCAGTCCAGCTGCCGCTGCTGTAAATACTCCAAAGCGCTAAGCCCCCGGTCTTCTCCCGGGGCAGTATCCAGTATAGCGATAAAAAAGTTTTCAACATCTTCTTTGAGGGCCTGCTCGCGCGCCTGCAGCAGACTTTCATCCACTAACTCAAACTCGCCGCCGCTTTGCGGTATCTGTATCTGTCCCTGGTGCTCTATCGGAATTTCCCGTACCAGCTCCGCCAACACTTCGGTATCGCTGCTGCGGTCCAGGCCAATGGCGGCGTTGGCAATAATTGGTTTGGCCTGATTCACCAGTTCGGGGACTTTGGAGCGGTTGGCATAATCGCCGACCCTGAAGTTGGGATGCTGCTTTAAAAAAGCACTCATGCTGGCGATTAACTGCACCCGTTCCTGCTGCTGACGGAACCTTGCCATCAGTTCAACCAGGCGCTTTTGCACTTCCAGCAAGGAACTGGCATGATCGCTGATACTCACCTGCAACTGGCTCACCAGCAGTTTACGCAAAGCGCCGTTGCTTTGTGCCAGCTCGATCATTTCATTAAAATCAATCAGTTCAAAACCGTCGAGCAAACGCCTTAATTGTTTTTGCGCCAGTTCATTTTCACGGATCTTATCCGCTAAGTTACTGACAAAACCGAAATCAGAATTAAGCCGGTTCCATAAACTGGCGATAGCATCACTGAACTGCCCGGTCATATCATGGACTTTTTCCGTCAATAACTGGAAATGATGTTCGCTGGCGGCATAATCCCCCCGGTATTGGGCATCCTGGTAATGGGTCACCCGGGTGCGGATTTGATCCAGCTGACCGGCAATATCGGCATTGATCTGCCGCTTGCGCTCATCTTCGGTAAGACTGGCAATCAAGCCATTGACACCGGGGCGCAGGCATAAGGCTTCCTGCTCGTCCGGACGCCATAATAACCTGGCCTTGATCAATTTATCCAGGGCCTGTTCGGAGACTGAGGTTTCATCAAAATAGCCGCTGATATAGGTCTGCATCAGCGGCTGGGCATATTTGCCCAGCAGGGATAAACGCTCAACCCCAAGGGCCTGTAACCGGCTCTGGGGTGACTGCTTGCTGTCTTTGCTATTTAAGCTTTTTTCTTGCAAACCTGCCGACCTCAAAACAGAGACTCCTGCTCGCTTTCTTGTTCCAGCGGCAGGCTTTCTTCGTCTTTAATAAAACGCACCAGTTCAATCAGCTGCTCTATTTTTCCGGTAACCACATAAAATTGCCTGTCTTTATGGGGCTGGAATAAATAACCGTTTTCTTTAAGCCGTTTAAAGATAAGTTTTAACTGGGTATCGAGGTTGTCGCTGCCGGATTTAAAATAACGATCACTGGCCAGCTGACCCAGGCGTAACCTCAGCGACTGGTTGTCTTCGGTTTTAAGGACAAACTCCTGCAGCTTAATAGTATCGCCGGCGCTTAAGGCGCTGTCCCGGCCCAGGCATTCCTGTACCAGCTGCATCCATTCCAGCAGCGGCAGTAAAGACTGTATCGTTTGCTTAAACTCTCGGCTTAAGTGCTCCCGGGCATCCGAGGTTAATTCCTGGTAGGCCAGGAAAAAGACACTGCCATCCTGGCTCTGGGCGAGGCGGCGGTTAAGGGGACGCAGATAATGGTTAAGCTCTTCCCGGGTGACTTCATCCTGAAGACGGCGAAAGGCTTCTTCATCGGTCACCGCGCAAATGCTTTGTCCCGCCAGTAAACGTTCTAATAAGGGGCCGTGTTCTATCATGCGTTCACCTCAGGGCTGGTATTTTCTAAGTTTTCTTGTGCTTGTTGCGCTTGTCCTGCACTCAATTGTCCGGCGCTGCTTTGTGACTTATTTTGCGAAGAAAGGCGCTCGGCAATACGGCTTAATTTAGGCTCAATACGTTGCAGCCGTTTTTTCTGTTTATCGATAAGGTACCTGTGCTTAAACAAGGTCAAAACATCGGATTCAGGGTTCGGAAAGGCGCCGACGATGGCAATTTTATTGCTGTCACAGGCGCTGAATAATTTTTCGACATTATGGTATGCCAGGGTGCCGATTTCATCTATCGGCCAGTTGATGACAATATCCGCATCGCCGCGCAATAACCGGGTAAAAGCCAGCAAGAACTTACATAAGATTAAGTAAGCCATACCGTGACTGGAAGACTCCAGCAACTGGCGGTCATTTTTGATCACTAAGTCTGTGCCCGCTTCATTTAAATGCAGTTCCAGCCTTAACAGGGATTCGATCGAATAGCTGGCATCGCTGCGCAGCAGATCCACCACATCCGACAAGGCATCGATATAATCATCACCCGGCAGCTGCTTACCGGATAAACACCAGTCATCGAACAAACCGGCAAAACGTTTCAGCGGCTGCCAGAAGTTAAGCTCGTCCACGGTGGAGATAATTTTCACTTCCGAGCGTTTGATACCGTCAAGGTTTAAATCATCCGCAACCGCCTGGGTCAGGCGCTGGCTCTGGCCGGCAATACGGCGGTTGATGTCGCTAAAGACAGTGAAAAACTTATGCAGATCTCCACCTATGGTTTCCCCCTGCTCCAGTATTTGCCTTTGCTGATCTGCCAGTATTTTCAACAAGCCGTCAAAAACCGGCAGTTTTAAACGCACATCACAGCCGGGCTCGAGCCGTGAAAATTCGCTTTCCATCAGGCCGAGAAACTGCCCCTGGGCATCCCGGGTCAGCTGGCTTTCAAAATCATTAAGACGCTCTTTTAACTCGCGTGAGAACTTAACAGTTTGCTCCAGTCCCTGATGGGCGCGGCTCAGCCTTTCGCTGAGATCCCCGCCCTGACAATCTTCAAGAGCACTTAAGTCACTGCTTTGCTCTAACGCGGTAAAATCAAGCTCGGCAAGTTTATTCACCAGGGGCTGCAACTGGGTAATAAAGCCGGTGTACTCCTGCAATAACTGCTGGGCTTGCTGGCGCTGTGATTCTATTTCCCGTTGCCGGCTGCGGTAAGCCGCTTTATGCTGATCCAGTTCAAGACGCAATGACTCGGCATCGGATTTCAGGGCAATTTCTTTTTCCAGATAGCCGGGACGCTGTTTTTGCCACTCCTGGCTGATAAAGTTGCGGTACTCCCGAAGTTCGTCCTGACGGCCGGATACCTGAGAGATATCCGCTTTTAAGGTTTTAATTCCCTCTTGCAGCTGTTTCAGGGTGTTGGGATCTATCTCTTTGGAACTCAGCTCCTGGTTAAAAGCCTGCTCCAGCTGTTTGATCTGGGCGCGGTTGCTGTCGCGTTTATCATCCACCTGGGTTTCTAATTCATGGATCTGTTCGTTAAAGAGATCGATTTGCTCCTGCCAGTCCGCTTTAAATTCCAGCAATTGCTGTTGGTGATCTTCTTTAAGCTTGGCCAAACTGCTTTGCTGCTGGTTGCAAATTTGCTGATGCCGCTCTTTGGCACTCGCCAATTCCTGGCGGGATAAACTTTGCCGGGCGCTGATCGCCTCTTTATGTTTTTGTGCCAACCGGCTTTTACTTTCCCGGGCATAAGAGACTTCCTGATCGGCATCATCAAGCTTACGCTGCTCTTGCTGGGTTATGTCCTGCAACTGTTTTACCTGCTCATGGCTGGCGGTCAGGGCTTTTTCCGCCTGCTCCTGCTCGGTTTTCGCCTGCTCGACCCGGTTCTGCGCCTGTGTCAGGCGCTCTTGCAGCGCCATTTCATCCTGGGCATATTCAGGGGCATCGACCACAGCTAACGCCAACTTAACGCCAAAAAATCCGTCTTGGCTTTCGGGGGCAAGCTGAGGATTTAAATCGCTGCGCTCAAGTAAAGCCTGATCGATAACCTTGCCCAGGCTGTTTTCCCAGCCTGGCAGTTGAGTGCGCAAATAATGACGCAAACTGCCCTGCTCCGGATTTAGCATTTGCTCGAGCTGCTGTAATTCCTGGCGCGCTTTATGGTGGAAAGTCCGGCTTTGCTCCAGCACGGTTTGTGCCTTATCCTGTACCTGGCGAGCCTGTTGCCACTCCCGCTGCGCCCTTTCCTTGCTTTTACTGGCTTCACGCCACTTATCCTGGGCAAAATCAAGCCGGGTATCGGCGAGCTGGCTGTCTTCCTGTTCCTGCCTGGTTGGCCCGACATTATCGATTTGTACCAGCAAGCGGGTCATAATTTCCTGCTGCTGATGTAACTGTTGATCAAAACCGAGTTTGAGCTCATCACTGCGTTTTTGATAATCATCATTAAAAGCCGACTGTTTATCGAGCTGACTGTTGCGGACATTTTCCCGCTCACTTTCGATCGCTTTAATTTTATTTCGGTTTTTCTGGGCCAGGCGTTCCAGCGATTCATTGAGGGTAATTTTTTGCTGATTGAGCTGCTTTTCCAGATCGCCATATTGCTCAAGCAAGATTTGGTACTGCTCCTGCTGCTGTTGCAGGTTCTCCCGCCATAACGGCAAGTTTTCACTGTCTTTTGACAGCTGGTCGATATCACCGTCAAGGTAACTGTCATATTGCTGCTGGATGTTATCGAGCCTGGTGCCTATCACTTCCAGTTCGGCATTTACTTCACTAAAACGGCTGTTTAAGGTGTTTTCCTTGTCGTTAAACTCGGCTTTAATCCGGGATAAGCTTTGTTTAAGCTGAGCTAAACCTTGTTCAACGTCGGCCTTTTGGGTGGTATTTTCCCCGAGATCTTCGGTTAATAACGGGCGCAGCTGAAACAGTTTAAGTTCGACATCATTAAGCTTTTGTGCCAGAAGCTCAATTTTATCCTGCTCCGCCTGCAAACCTTCCAAACGCATCGACTGGCGAATTTGCTTGATCCATTCCCGCGCCTTGGTATTTTTTACCCGGGTGGTGGGCTGAACCAAACCGTCTTCTTCAAAAATCGCCGCCAGCATGGATTTCAAGGTATCCATCTTGCCTTCTTTGGCATGCACCGCACTGACCAGTTTTTCTATATGGCGCACCCTGTGACGCGGAGAAACCAGGGAATAACGCCCCGCTAACTGGCGCAGCTTTAAGGCGTCTTTGGAGTTGCCGCGGATCATGCTGACATCATTTTGGATGATGGCCCGGTACTCGCTGGTGGCACCGATTTTATGGGAATAGGAAATGCCTGCCGCTTTTAATTGCTTAAGCCATAACTCCTGGCTCAGGGCATTCACTTTACCCTGGTTATCTTTCAGGAGCAGTTGTTCATGAGCAAAAGCGCCTTCAATAAGGCGATAATTCACCCCTTCCTTGGCTTTGCTGGTCAATACCACCTGGCAGATATTGCCTTCTTCGCGCTGGTACTCGTAAACCAGGTAACTGTTATCACAAGGCAGATAAAAATCATCAAATTTCTTACGGGTTTTCGGTACCACTTTCGAAGGCAACTCCCCGTAAAAGACCGGCACCAGGCGCTGCAAGGTGGTTTTACCCGAGGCATTGGTGCCACAGATATTGGTATGGCCATCAAGGGCTAATTCAACCACTCCGGGTAAGTGGGTATGAATAAGGATAATACGGCGTAGACTTCCCATGAAGACCTCAAAGATAAGCGCAAAAACAATAAAACGCACATCTTATAGATAAATAAACACAAAACAAGCTAGCGTAAAAAATTTTTTAGCCAACCGTGGCGATTGCCTTAATTAGCAGCAGCAAGCGTTTAAAAAAGACCAGATTAAGGCGAGAAAACAGCCGGCTCACCCGCAACAGGTCAAGCCTTAGTGGTAAAACTATTGCAGATCCAGGCGCATATTGACTTCGGTAATGCCGTAACCGTTTTTTTGATAAAAACGAATCGCGTCCTGATTAAAGCCAAAGACATGCAGCCAGACGGAAGGACAATTTAATGCTTTGGCCTTGTCTTTAATCCAGGTCATGGCCTGGCTGCCGTATCCCTGGCCGCGATAGGGTTCATAAAGGTGAATATCAAAAAGACATAAGTAGGTGGCGTTAAAGTCTTTCAGCCACAGATGCCCCAGCACCTGCTCGCCATCAAGCAGCACATAAAAATAATTTCCCTTGGTATTTTGTCCTTGAGGCAACTCATCAACCGTATGTTTTCTCGCCAGCTCACGCGCCGTTTCCAGGGGAAGATTATGGGCCCGGGCTATCCCTTCGGGATAGGTTTTACTGACCAGATCCATATGGACCTGATACTGGGAAGCGGATGCTGCTTGTATGTTCATTTAACCGTCCTGCGTCGCCGTTTGACTAAAAAAGATTTTGCCCAAAAGATAACAGCAAGGTTAGCAATATCTGTTGCAGAAATCCCGGATAAAATCACCTGGCCGCCAACATCACCACATAAAGCATGATGCCTGTTTATTTTTTAAAGGGGCCTGCCCGGGCTGTCATGTTGCTTTTCTTCCTTATGGGCATCCGGTTGCCTGTCCCCGCTGCTGTCATTGACCATTCCCTGCCCTTGTTGCCATAAATCTCCTATCAGGTCATCTTCGGGTGCAACGGTATTTTCATCTTCATCTTGCCAGTCATAACGTTCTACTACCGGCTTGGGATCCACCTTCCTAAAGACAATGGCACACAAGGCCCCGGATAAAGCGCCAAAAAAGTGATATTCAAAGGAAATTTCCCGGGCCTGGGGGAAAATGGTAAATATCATGCCGCCGTACATATAAAAAGCCACCATCAACAAAGCGACAGAGCGTTTATCCCGCCGTAAGATGCCACCGATAAAAAGGTAAAAAAACAGGCCGTGGGCAATGCCACTGGCACCGATATGATAACTGGGCCGACCGAGAAACCATACCGCAAGCCCGGAGAGCAACCAGATCAAAATCAATACCCGCAGCCGGGATTTGGGGTAACCGTACCACAAGATACTGGTCAGGATAAGGATAGGTAAGGTATTGCTGATCAAGTGCTCCCATGAGCCATGGATAAGCGGAGCAAAGACAATACCGGTTAAATCAGGCAGGGATAAGGGATAGACCCCGAGAGAAACCAGGCTCCAGCCAAAAAAGTGTTCGCACAATTTTATCCACCACAATACCAAAGTGAATAAGGCGCCCGTGAGTATGCTTTTTTGCAATATGTTTTTTTCATCCTTCATGAATAAAACATAGGGACAGCAGGAAAACTTATCAAGAGAGCGACGACAATTACCGCACCAGGGCGGATGTTGCCCCGAATGGCTCAGTAAAGCGGGCGGACTTATCCCTGCCCGGGTTGCTTAGATAGGCGCATGAACTATCTTCCAATAGCTGTCTAACATATTGATACAGTCGCGAAAGTTTGCTCCGGCTTCATTTTTAACAAAATAACCGGCAACATGATGTTGATAACTATGAATAATATCTTGCTCGGCTTTGGAAGTAGTCAACACAAAGACAACACTATCGGCGAATGTCTCATTTGCCCTGAGTTCGGTGAGAAACTCCAAGCCATTCATTCTCGGCATTTGAATATCAAGCAAAATGGTAAAAGGTTTGCTGACGACCCCGTCCCTCAACATTTCCAGTGCCTGCACACCGTCATAAGCCCGCTTTACCGGGTTGGCAATTTTTTGTTTTTTCAAGCTGCGCTCTACCGCCATGGCATCGATATCATCATCTTCGATTAAAAATAGTGTCACTTCTTTCATATCATCCATCTGCTTCTCCCGATGCCCGGCCTTTACTATCCTGTTCAAAACAAAATCAGGTATCAGCCTGATCTATTGGCCACAACACAATAATCCCGGTGCCCCGGCTGCCGTCTGAATCTATGGTTAACTTCCCCCCCTGGTGCTCGGTAAATTTATTGACCATGGCCAGCCCCATACCGCTGCCTTCCACCTGATCCCGAGGTCTGAGGGTCTGAAACATTTCCATCGCTTTTTTATGCAATTGCGGCGGAATACCCGGGCCGTCATCCTGTACCCGGATCTGGTGAAAGCCATTTTTTTGCTGGTAGCTGATGGTAATATTGCCGGTACTTTTGTCATGATGTTTAATGGCATTGGAAATCAGGTTTCTCATCACAAAATCAAACGGAATACGGGCAATCTTAAGCTTAACCTCGGGAGCCGAGCAGGAAAATCCTTCAGGGGCATCAAGAAAAGCAAAAATATCAGCCGCCATCTCCTTAAGATCGACCTCTTCATCATCATAAACTAAGCTGCCGATACGGGCATAGGCCAGCAGATCATTTAATAAGGTCATCATGCGCTCGCTGCGTTGCTTGAGTAACTGCAGGTGCCCCTTGGAGCTGTCGGGGATAAATTCACTACAGTCTTCTTCAAGCCAGCCCACCAGCTGCTTAATGGCATTTAACGGGGATTTAAGGTCGTGGGAGGCAACATAGGAAAACTCTTCCAGATCCCGGTTGGACTTTTCCAGGTTACGGGTTTTGCTTTCCAGCTCAGCGGTCATCTGGTCCGCATAAAATAACGCCGTACGGTTCGCCCGGGATAAGAAAATAAACAAGCCCAGTAACAAGCTATCTATGATAATGCCTCCGACTAAAATAAAGTTGGGTTGGCTGTTATCTACCGCCTGGCGAAAACCTAAATTGGAGCGGATATCAAAATGCCACTGCCGCCCGTACATAGGCACAGTGACTTTTTTCTTAAACATCGGCTCAGGATCGGTTTGACTGTCATAATAAAGTTCTTCGCTGTTATCTGAAATACGCACCGCCACATGGCGTTTATGCTCCGCCAGCGTGCCCTGCATCAGTTTGTTCATGATAAAAGGAGCATAGGTCATGCCTTTGATATAGTGTTGTCGCTCACTGACGGTGACCGGCTTTCTGCCGTCAAGATAAAAAGGAGTATAAAAAAGAAAACCGGGGGTTTGTTTTGCATCCTGTACCAGGGTTATAGGCCCGGTCAATTGTGCTTTTCCGCTGTCTCGTGCTTTAATAATCGAGGCATAACGGTTTCTTTCAAACGCCATGTCCAGGCCCACCGCTTTACGGTTCGGCTGCTCGGGTTCAATATAAGTGATCGGCCAAAACTCTTGCTTATTATGCCTGGGGAAAATCTGATAATTGGGACGATTTTGCCGTATTTTTTGCAAATAGGACGATAATTGCTGGGGCTGAATATTAAAAATAACCCCTATACCATTAATGCCCGGATAAGTTTTCTCTATATGCAGGCTGTTGGCATATGCTGCCCATTGCTGGTAAGAAATGTCGCTGCCGTTAGAATCTATCAGGGATACGCCTCCCCAGAGCGCATTTTCATAAAGCTCCATCCGCTCTTTAATCAATTCTATGGTTTGCTCCGCCTCCCGTTCAAATTGCTGCTCAACTTTTTGCAATATCTGCTGTTTTGAAAAGTACCAGGCCCCCAAGGTCAACAAAATTGACAGTGCCACAACCAGGTAATGTACCCAATGTAAATTTCCGGCATGTTCCAACTTTTTTCTTTGTTCGATTGCGTCAGGCCGCTTTTGGCACCCGATGTTATGATCAGCATACTGTACCTCTTGCAAAGCTTTATCCATACGCTTTCCCTGCTCTTATCTCTGGCTAAGGTATTTTCCTTGTCCGGCTGCTATCTGACGATTCACCTTAAATTTGCTTTACATTAGCGTCACATCGCTGGCACTCAGATATTTTTGACTAAACTCACCGGCTGAGATCGGCCGCTCAAAATAATAGCCCTGGATCCGGTTGACGGCCAATTCCCGGCTTAATTCCAGATGCTTTTTCATTTCAACCCCTTCAAGTACCGTTTGCAGCCCTAATGAACGGATCATAAAGACTAAACCGTTCAGCAGGCGTTTATTCGGTGACGTGCCGGTTTCATTTAATAACAGGGATTTATCAATTTTTACCGTATCTATGGGGTATTTCATTAAATGGGAAAGGGAAGAAAAACCGGTACCGAAATCGTCAAGGGCAATACGGCAACCGAGATCGCTAATAGCCTGGATTATCATGCTCGACTGGGCCACATCCGCCAGCAAGGCGGTTTCCGTCAACTCAAATTCGATACGCTCGGGTAAAATATCATACAGGGCTAAATTATCTTCAATACATTGCAGCAGTTTTGAGTCCGATAACTGTACCGGGGATAAGTTTATCGACATAGAAATAGGTTGCTCACTGGTTTCATCCCAATCACCTAACTGTTTAATTGCTTTTGCTATTACCCAGCGACCTATGCCGTTAATCAAGCGGGATTTCTCCGCCACCGGAATAAACTGCTCCGGCGACAGGATTTCACTGCCGCTTTCCCAGCGGATCAAAGACTCCACCCCTGTCATGGTCGTTGATTCAGGATTGATGATGGGTTGGTATAACAGGGTAAACTCATTTTTTTCCAAGGCTACCGCCAGCTTTTGCTCTATTTCATAATTAAACAAAAACTGCCGCTGCATTTCTTTTTCAAAAAATGATAACTGGTTACGTCCCAGCCCTTTGGCCCGGTACATGGCAATATCGGCATTTTTAAACAGCTCTTTGGCGCTGTTGCCGTTACTGGGGTAAATGGAAATGCCGATACTGGCACCGGTTTTAATGGTTTCATTGTCGATAGTAAAAGGCTTCACCAGCACTTTAAGGATACGCTTCGCCACCAGGCTGGCTTCAGTGACATTAGTCATATTGGGCAAAGTAATAGCAAACTCATCGCCGCCGAGACGGGAAAATAACTCATTGCCCCTGAGACAGGTATGAATGCGGTTAACCACCTTGATCAGCAACTGATCGCCGGTATCATGGCCATATTGATCATTGATAAATTTAAAATGGTCCAAATCGATTAAAATCAGCGCCAACAGGCTTTTTCGCCTGCGACAGGCCTTAAGGTCTACTTTTAACGACTCATCAAAGCGAACACGGTTCGCCAGGCCGGTTAAACTATCGTGTTCGGATAATTTCTTGGCGTCCTGGTAGCTCTGATAAAGTTGCTGTTCCAGGGTAAAGCGGGTTTGGGCATTAATGATCGCCCGGTGCAGGCGAAAAGGGGTGATCTCGGTTTTACTGATAAAGTCCTGCGCCCCGGCCTTGATACAATTGAGCGCCAGCAACTCATCTTCCGAGTTACTCATCATCACGATGGCAATAGGGTTTAAAAATGATTCGCCTTTTAATTCAAGGAGTAATTCAATGCCGTTGCGTTGAGGGAAAGTGTGATCGAGTAAGATGACATCATAAAACTTCTTCCTGATCTTTACCAAGCCCTCATCGACGGTTTCTGCTTCATCGATAACGCAAGCGGTGCCACGATTTAATATTCTTTTAATATGTTGACGGTCAAAGGAGTCATCATCAACGATCAGCACGTCCATAAGCCAGATTCTTCTTGTTAACGAATTAAAATAGTCACCACAAGCAGACCAGGGTTAGATGCCAAATAACCGGCATTGACAATATTATAGTTAGCGCTGGCTAAATGTATTAATTTTAAACGATAAATTCTTAATAATTCGTTAAATACACTGGCTTACAGCGATTTTTCCTGATCATATCTGACAATAACAGACCAAAAACCGGCTCCACGGGGTTTTCTTCGTTATGCTTTAAAAGCTATTTTTTAATTGTCCCCGACAGCTCTGTCCGGTTATGTCTGATTTTGTAATGACTTCACTAGCCGTTAATTTATCCTTGACCTCATATTAAAAAGCGCCATAATGATATCAAATTGATATCATCCTTGTATAAGAGTGAATAAACGGGAGTAAATAATATGATCCAGGATAAAACCAGTTTTTCTAAAAATGGCTACCTTATGCTAGTGGTGTTACTGGCACTGACGGCTTTTGATTTTGCCTTGCTCACCCAGGCCAAGGGCCTGTTCTTTGGCATCACCCTTATCGGCGCACTTATCCTGGCGTTGTGCTTTATTGGCTTTTATATGGTGCAACCCAATCAGGGTAAAGTCATGACCCTTTTTGGCGCCTATGCAGGTACAGACAAGACGCCGGGACTGCGCTGGACCATCCCTTTTTACCTGCGTAAGAGCATCTCATTGCGGGTACGTAATTTTGAAAGCAGCCGCCTTAAGGTTAACGACAAGGCCGGTAACCCCATAGAAATTGCCACTGTGGTAGTATGGTCGGTAGAAGACACCGCAGAAGCCTTATTTGAAGTAGACGATTATGAAAGTTTTGTCACCATCCAAAGTGAAGCGGCACTGAGAACCCTGGCGACCTGCTACCCCTATGATCAATATCAAAAAGATGAAGTAGCCCTGCGCAGCCATGGCCAGCAAATCTCGGCTTCGTTGCGGGAAGAAATACAGGAGCGGCTAAAAAAGGCCGGCATACAGGTACATGAAGCCAGGATCAGCCACCTGGCGTATGCCCCGGAAATTGCCAATGCTATGCTGCAGCGCCAGCAAGCAGCAGCCATCATTGCCGCACGCAGTAAAATAGTCGATGGCGCCGTCGGCATGGTGGAAATGGCGCTGGACAAGCTCACCGAAAATGGCGTGGTGGAATTAGACGAAGAAAGAAAAGCTACTATGGTCAGCAATTTATTGGTTGTACTGTGCGGGGATAAAAATGCCCAACCTGTGATTAATGCCGGTACCCTTTACTAATAGTGAAGAATAAAGGTAAAAGGTGATGGCAAAGAGCATAGTAAAAAGTAACGGTGCAAAACCTAGGGTAAAAACTGATGGCAGCAAAAAAATCCTATCCGCTTAGGATCAATCCGGAAGTACTGGCGGCAATGCAACGCTGGGCAGACGATGATCTGCGCAGCCTTAATGCCCAGATAGAATTCGTATTGCGTGATGCCCTGGTAAAAAGCGGCCGGGTAAAATTAACCCAGAAAGTGATCACTGTGCTGGAACAGCAAGAGTCCGGGAACAAGCAAGAAAACCAAGAGTCGTAAGGAAAAGTATATGGAAGAAATCACCGGCAGTTTTTTATCGGGAATAGTCAGGGCAATATTTTTCCTGATCAGATGGTTTATCGTCGAAGCCCTGCTCGAATTTGTTTTTTACTGGATAGGCAAGATCAGCTTACTCATATTTACCTTAGGCCATTACCCTAAAGAAGAAAAAGCCAGAGCAGATGACGGAATAATCATCTGCTTCGGTATCCTTATCAGCATTGTTATCGTTATAACAGGAGCATACTTCAGCCGGGGCTGATATAGCGCCCCTTAGGGACATATTTACTGTGTCCCTTTAAAGCCCTTCGCCAAACTTAGACTTTAACAAAAATTTTCCGCCGGTATAAAAACAGCAACAGCAACCACTGCAGCAACAGCATAAAAACAACCTGCAGCAACATGTGCCAGCTTAATGGCGCGGCTTTGACGATACCACCAAACAGGCTTTGCACACTGTAATGCCAGTTAACCAGGCTGGTGGCTAAATAAACCAATAAGGCATTGGCGCCGATGACCGCAAAAAAGCTCCCCCATTTCTGTATGTTCAGCACATCTATCACCCCATAAAACAGACAAAGCAATAACAGGCTAAAGCCAGAAGTCACCAGCACAAATGAGCTGGTCCATAAGGTTTTATTCACCGGGAAAACCAGATCCCAACTATAACCAAGGATCAACAATAAAATTGCCGCCAGGGCCAGATGTGTTAACAGTTTTTTCGCTTGCCCCCGCCGGGTTTTGATATGCCGTCCGGCAAAGACACCGATCAGAGCATTCACCACAGAGGTGATATTGGATAAAATGCCTTCGGGATCTACCGCCAGACCTTGATAGGTAGTGCCCGGTAGAAGATTTTGATCAAACCAGACATTTAGCGCCCCCGTTTGGCTATAATCCCCGGCGCCAAAACCGCCGATGCTCACCAGGCTTAATAATAACCAGTAGCCGAGCAAGAGGATAACCGCCACCAGGTATTGTCCCCGATGACTGAGAAACCACACCAGCATGAGCGCAACAAACCAGGCAATGCCGATGCGGCCAAGCACGCTGGCAAAACGTATCTCATCCAAGGTTACCGGAATACCGCTGCTCCAGCCATGGTTGTATACCACACCTAAAAACAATAATAAAAGCAGACGTCTGAAGGCATGAGTAACTTTTTCCCGCCTTTGCTGCACCGGATAATCCGCCAGCGGTTTTGCCGCCAGGCCGATACTCACCCCGGATAAAAAAATAAACAGCGGAAAAATAACGTCATAGGCGGTTACTCCATGCCAGGGACTATGTAACATTTGCTTGGCCAGCTCATTAAATACCGCCATGCCGGTGAGCAGATACAGGGCGGAAAACAGCCCCTCCGCCCCCAAAATCCAGAACATGTCAAAACCCCGCAGGGCATCGACGGATAATATCCGGGAAGTTTTTCCTGCCGCATCACTTTTTACCTGGTAAGTCATCTTCCCTTTCCCGATTACCTGAGTCTTGCCAATATGGCTTACGCCCTCCCCGGTATCTGTGCATTTGCTTTTCACACCCAGAAAGACAGCGCTGTCATTTTTATATCATAAAATATTCAAAGGTAAAATAAAAGCAATCTGCCAAAGCCGGAATAAAACAATGAACTATTGGTAGGGGGTATGAGCAAAAAGACTCGCTTTACTCACTTAACATTAAAGCTTCATAAAGGAAGCCGGTAAATACCGGCTTCCGAATCAATAACAACAAGGGGAAATATTTAATACCTGAGTGCCCTTGAACAAGTTGAGACCACATCCTGATCTACATAGTAGGTTTTCCCATCAACAATGATTTCAACCCTGTCATCCTTGAGGTTGTCGGTGAGATCAAACTTATCACCAACTTTCATGTAGAGATTGTCGTCCTTGAATTCCATATTATCGCGAACTTCATAACGACCTTTGTACATAACGCTTACCTTCTCTGAGCAATGGCACCTTTAATTTTAGCCCTATTATGCCTTTTACGCAGTGCCAGCCTTAATATTATTCGTCGGCCAACCGGACCTCATCCGCGCCTTTAAACATCATATCCGGGGAAGGCGGCAACAGGGGTAACACAATTTGCGGACGCTCTCCGGTCAGGCTCTTTAAAAAGGCAACAATATCCGAAGTCTGCCGCGCCGTTAAGGTTTTCCCAAGCTGTATGCTGGCCATCACATTCACCGCTTCGCTAAGCTCCCATACCGCCCCGTCATGAAAATAGGGCGCGGTCAGTTCGATATTCCTTAAGGTCGGCACTTTAAAGACATGTTTATCCGCCGCCCTGGAGGTCACTTGATAACGCCCGAGCGAGCTATTGCTGGTCAGGTATGGTTTAACAACCCCCATTTTCTGGTAACTGTTGCCGCCGACAGCCGGTCCGTTATGGCAGGCAATACAACCGATCTCTTTAAAGGTTTGATAGCCGCGTATTTGCTGTGCCGATAAGGCTTCTCCGTCTCCCTTTAACCAGAGATCGAAGTCTGAATTAGGGGTCACTAAGGTGTCTTCAAAAGCGGCGATAGCATCGGTCACTTTATCAATATTGATATTGCCCGCACCATATACCGCCATGAACTCCGCCCGGTACTGGGGAATACCCGCCAGGGTTTTCACCACAATATCATGGCTCGACGCCATTTCTTTCTCAGCCACTATCGGGCCTGCCGCCTGCTCTTTTAAATCAGCTGCCCGGCCGTCCCAGAATTGCGCCAGGTTATAACCGGCATTAAATACGGTCGGCGAGTTTATGGGTCCTTCGGCCCAGCCATGACCAATGGATGTCGGCAGATTGTCTGTGCCGCTGCTGGCAAGGTTATGACAGGAATTACAGCTGATGATCCCTGACTTTGATAATCGGGGTTCAAAAAATAACTTTTTTCCCAGCTCAACTTTAGCGGCATTTTTGATGCTTACCGGCTCTATGACCTGGATAGGCTCTTGTGCCCAAGAAGATAAAGTAAAACCACTGGCGGGTAAAAGTAGAGATAAAAAAAGAAAAGATTTCATATCGTTAGCTTCCTTGTTAGCTTCCTTGTAAAAAACAGCTAACAGTTTAACAGCCCTTAATGACTAAAATCCCGTTAAAAACTCACAAATTTATAACAAATTTATCACGACAACAGCCAAGCAGCTTTTACGCCTGACACTTGGGCAAACCTTAATTTATACGCCACCTCCAGATGCCGCGATGAACAGCTGCTCCCTTAACCACAGATTGGCGGGATCTTTATCAACATTTACATGCCAGTACAAATGTACATCTATCCCGGGCAATTCAACCGGTAAAGGATATACCTTAACGCCTAACATCCGGGAGAAAATCATCGCCGCCGTTTCAGGCAAGGTTAATAACATCTCACTTGATGCCACCACCTGGCAGGCAGAAAATAATTGCTGGCACCTCAGCCCTACCCTGCGCTGCAAGCCTAATCGCCCCAATTCAAAATCTTCAATCCCGGGGCCCGAAGCCCTGGATGAGACCAGGACATGGCTATGGTTAAGATAGGTGGCTAAATCCAGCTCCTTATCTTGTGTCAGGGCACTATGATGCTCACTGGCCACCACCATAAGTTGATCATATTGAATTTGCCGGTGCCGGATATTATCGCCAACCGGCAGCAGTACATCGATTGCCAGGTCGATATCGCCACTGGCAAGTTGATGCTCCATTTCCCTGCGCATCACCCGGGTACTGGTCAGGTTTATTTTCGGCGCTTGCCTGCTCAGCCCCGACATCAGGGAAGGCAAATACAAGGCCTCCAATGAGGCATGCAGGGCAAGATTACAGTGCTTTTGGCTGGTTTGGGGATCAAATTGTCTCGACTGCAACAGGCTTACCTGAAGTTGATGCAGGGCCTGCCTGATCTCAATAATCACATTTTTAGCCACCGCCGTTGGCCGCATCTGGTTCCCCTGCCGGATAAACAGGGGGTCGTCAAAATGTGCCCGTAATTTCGCCAGGGCGTGACTCACCGCCGGTTGTGACAGGTTCAATGCCTTGGCAGCCTTGGTAATATTGCCCTGGGCATAAATGGCATCAAAAACCGTAAATAAATTTAAATCCATGTTTTCCCTGTTTCCTCTGCCAGTAGCCAAGCGCCAACACTAAAATGCCATTCGCTGCTTAAAGCCCTTCATAAATGAAAGCCCAAACAACTATTCGCAATTTGAATAGTTAGCTATAAAGAATATTCATTTGTTTAATTGTGATGACGGGCATAGCATAAGTCAACAAGCAAAACTCAGGCTTTAGCACTAAGTAAATCATCGGCTAAAGAGATGATGATACTTTATTTTAGGAGCACAGATCTTATGTCAGGGAAAAGGGTCTTTATCACCGGAGGCGCCAGCGGCTTGGGCAAGGCAATAGCCTGTAAATATGCCGGTGCCGGTTACCGGGTTTGCATTGGCGATGTCAACGAAAAACGGGGCCTGGCGACAATAGCAGAGTTAACGGCATCAGGAGCGGAGGCCTTTTTTGTTCCTTGTGATATCACCCGCCTTGAAGACTTAACTCAGGTTAAAGAGCAAATCATCAGCCGCTGGCAGGGCCTGGACCTGGTGGTAAACAATGCCGGGATCGCCGGTACCGCAGGCCCGATTGACCAGGTCGGTCTCGACGACTGGCAGCAGGTCTTAGATGTCAACCTGCTTGGGGTGGTACGCGGCTGCCAAACCTTTACGCCATTATTTAAACAACAAGGCTTTGGCTATTTTGTCAATATCGCCTCCGCCGCCGGGTTAATGAATGCGCCGCAAATGAGCAGTTATAACGTCTCTAAAGCCGGTGTTATTGCGTTATCTGAAACCCTGAAACATGAATTATCCCCCTTTAATATCGGCATCAGTGTCACCTGCCCTGCTTTTTTTAAGACCAACTTAGCCGAATCCATGAAGTCCACCATAGACGGCTTGTCACAGCGCCTTAGCCGCTTGATGGCCCGCTCAGCCATCAGCGCTGAAGATATTGCCGATGATATTTTCACCGCCGTTGAAACCGGCAGCTTTTGGGTGTTACCCCATAAAGCCGAACGCAGATTATGGCTGCTTAAACGTTACCTGCCTTTTGCTTTTGATGCGCTGATGAAAAAGAAAATCGCCAAGCTGTTTACAGCGCCAAGGCCGGCTAATAGTAAAACGGCGGCAACACCGCCCGGCTAAGCACTCAAAAGACATCAGCCCAGACAGAAATTTCCTGCTTTCGCGGCAGGTGAAAATAAAGGAACAAGGATACCCTATGGCCGCATTATATTTGATCCGTCATGGTCAGGCTTCATTAGGACAAGCCGATTATGATCAATTATCCGATAAAGGATACCAGCAGGCACAACTGCTGGGAGAGCACTGGCGGGCATTAGCGGCGCCGGACAAGTGTTATTGCGGCCAGCTATTACGCCACGGACAAAGCGCCGATGCTTTTTTATCTGCCTACCGGGGCAAGGAGCTGCCGCTATTGAAACTTCCGGGGTTTAATGAATTTGATCACCAGGAAGTCTTGGCCCGTTATAACCCCGGGTGGCAAGATTATCAATTGATGAACGCCGATGTTGCCGGGCATGCAAATCCGCACGCTTTTTTACGGCAAGCCTTTACCCAGGCGATGCAGCGCTGGATGAGTGGCGCTTATGATGATTACCGGCAAACCTGGCCGCAATTTAAGCAAGCCTGCCTTGATGCCCTGCAACAGGTGATCGCTCGGGAGAGTTCCTCTCTGGCAGCAGAGCGTTCAGAGGCAAAAGCCGCGGAGACTGAATCAAAAAATATCCTGGTATTCACCTCCGGCGGCCCGATTTCGGTGATCATCGGACATATCCTGGGGCTGGGGGATCAGCAGGCACTTACCATCAGCCAGCAGCTGACCAATACCGGAGTAACCAAACTGCTGTTTTCACAGGGGCGTTTAAATATCGACTATGTCAATAACTACCGCCACCTGGAAGTTGCCGGCAAGGACTGGATCACCCTGAGCTGATAGGCGGACACAGCAGCATACACAAAGCAAGTACAAGCAAGTACAAGCAAAGACAAGCAAAGACAAGCAAAGACAAGCAAAGACAAGCAAAGACAAGCAAAGACAATAAAACGGAGCAAATTATGACCAGCAACACCCTATTTGATTTAACCGGAAAAATCGCCTTAGTCACAGGGGCCAGCCGGGGGATCGGCGAATATATAGCAAAATTACTGGCTCAGTCCGGAGCCCATGTCATCGTCTCCAGCCGTAAACTTGAAGGCTGCCAGCGGGTGGTTGACGACATTATCAGTGAAGGCGGCAGTGCCCAGGCCATTGCCTGCCATATCGGCGATATGGCGCAGATAGAGGAGATCTTTGCGCAAATCAACGAGCAACACGGCACCCTGGATATCTTAGTCAACAATGCCGCCGCCAATCCCTACTTCGGTCATATCCTGGAAACCGACTTAAGCAGTTTTCAAAAAACCGTGGATGTCAATATCCGCGGTTACTTCTTTATGTCCAGCGCCGGGGCGAAACTGATGAAAGAAAAAGGCGGCGCCATCGTCAATGTCGCTTCCGTCAACGGCGTCATTCCCGGGGAAATGCAGGGAGTTTATTCCATCACCAAAGCCGCGGTGATCTCCATGACCCAGGCTTTTGCCAAAGAGTGTGCGCAATTTAACATACGCGTCAATGCCCTGTTGCCCGGTGCTACCGATACCAAATTTGCCGCCACCTTGATCAATAACCCGGCAATCTTAAAGCAGGCCATGGCCCATGTGCCGATGAAACGGGTCGCCCAGCCGCAGGAAATGGCGGGTACCGTGCTTTATTTGGTTTCCGATGCCGCCAGTTACACCACAGGCACCTGCATCAATGTCGACGGCGGCTACCTCATCGGGTAAAAGCGTTAAAGAAGACAGCCGCTAAATGAGGCTAATACAGGAAAAAGTTATGAATTTTGAATACAGTGACAAGGTCAACGGCCTCAGGGCAAAATTAACGGCCTTTATGCAGGAATATATCTTCCCGGCAGAGCAGGAAATGCACCGCCAGATAGCTGAAAACCCCTGGTCGACACCACAGTTAATGGAAACGTTAAAAGCCAGGGCCAAGGCCCAGGGCTTATGGAATTTATTTCTGCCGCTCAGTTATGGCCAATACAGCGGCGGCCTTAGCAACCTCGAATATGCGCCGCTCGCTGAAATCATGGGACAAGTGATGTGGGCGCCGGAAGTATTTAACTGCGCCGCCCCCGATACCGGCAATATGGAAGTGCTGGCGAAATACGGCAGCCAGGCACAAAAACAGCGCTGGTTACAACCTTTGCTGGCGGGAGAAATCCGCTCGGCATTTGCCATGACCGAGCCGGATGTTGCCTCCAGCGACGCCACCAATATCGCCACCAGCATCATACGCGATGACGATGAATACGTCATTAACGGCAAAAAGTTCTATATCAGCGGCGCCTGCCGGCAGCAATGCCAGCTGCTCATTGTCATGGGCAAAACAGATGCAGCCAACCCCAACCGCTATCTCCAGCAATCACAAATACTGGTGCCCAAAGATAGCCCAGGGGTTCATATTGTCCGCCCGATGCAGGTCTTTGGTTACCAGGATGCCCCCGAAGGCCATGCCGAAATTATTTTTGACAATGTCCGGGTACCGGCAGAAAATCTCATTTTAGGAGAAGGCAAAGGGTTCGAAATTGCCCAGGGCCGCCTGGGGCCGGGCAGGATCCACCACTGCATGCGCTCAGTCGGCGCCGCCCAGCGCGCCCTGGAACTGATGTGCAAACGGGTCAATGAAAGGCAGGTATTCGGCCAGCCGTTAGCCAAGCAACAATCGATACGTGAAGATATCGCCAAATCCGCCTGCCAGATAGAACAGGCCAGGTTGCTGACCTTAAAAGCGGCGCAAAAAATGGATCTCGAAGGCAATAAGGCTGCCAAAGATCTCATTGCCATGATCAAAATCATCGCCCCCAATATGGCGCTTGAGGTATTAGATCGCGCCATTCAATGCCATGGCGCCGCCGGGGTCAGTCAGGATACTTTCCTGGCCCATATGTACGCCGGACAACGCAGCTTACGTTTAGCCGATGGTCCGGATCAGGTACATATGATGCAGCTTGGTAGAGAGTTAATAAAACGCTATGCCGAATAATGCATTAAACATAACGCCAAATAGCCCCGGGCAGGGAAATAATTTGTCATTTAATATTGTCAGCAGATAAATTAACTACCCGGTCAGCGAATCATCACAAGGAAATCATCAAATGTCGCAAATAAGTCCCATGGAGCTGGAAAAATTAACCGAATATTTAACCGCCCACGTCACCGGTTTTCAGGGCCCGATACAACTGGAAAAATTCACCGGCGGCCAGTCCAATCCCACCTATAAGGTGACCGCCAAGTCCGGCTGTTATGTCCTGCGCAGCCAGCCCAAAGGTAAATTACTGAAATCGGCCCATGCGGTTGACCGTGAATACCGGGTATTAAACGCCCTTAAAAACAGCCGGGTACCTGTACCCGAGGTTTTTCACTTATGTGAAGACAAAACCCTTATCGGCGCCATGTTCTATTTAATGGAATTTTGCGACGGCCAGGTCTATTGGGATGCAGCCTTAAAGAAAATCGACAGCAACACCGTCAGGACTAAGATGTATGATGCCATGAACCGGGTGTTGGTGGATTTACATCAACTGGATATTCAGACCTGCGGTTTAAGCGATTATGCCAAACCCGGCAATTATTTCCAGCGCCAGTTTACACGCTGGAGCAGCCAATACCGCGCATCTGAACTGCAAAAAAATACCGCCATGGATGAATTAAATCTTTGGCTGGAGGATAACCTGCCCGCAGACGATGGCCGTATCTGTTTGGTACACGGAGATTTTCGCCTGGACAATATGATGTTTCACCAGCAAAAACCAGAAATTATCGCGGTGCTCGACTGGGAGCTGTCAACCTTAGGCCACCCGTTTGCCGATCTGGCCTACCAGTGCATGCAGCTGCGCATGCCTCAGGGGATGGGCACAATTGATGGCTTACAGGGAATCAACCGGGCCAGCCTGGGAATTCCCAGCGAACAAGCCTATGTCGAGTCCTACTGCCGGCGCATGAACCTGGGACAAATAGACAACTGGAGCTTTTATCTGGCCTTTAGTTTCTTCCGTCTGGCAGCCATCGCCCAGGGGATCGCCAAACGCGCAAGCCAGGGGAATGCCTCAAGCAAGGACGCCGCCAAGGCCGGCGCTTTTGTTGAGCCGCTGGCTTTGATGGCGCTGGACATCATCAATAAAGAAAATATCGGTGTCAGCAGCTACTGACCCTGTTTCAAGCTTCAAACATACACAACAGCAGGCAGAGTCATCCGGCGCAGCCTTAAGCTTTTCCTGCTTTTATCATGCCTGGTGGCATCAGCCATTAACAAATAAAGACTTTAACGGTTTGCCCTGTAATCTTTTGTAATGTACAAGCATTGATATCAAAGCTATTACTTCACCTGAGTCATCAAGACTGCTGTCATCTATATCAAATGAGCACACCGGCCCGCGGTTAACGCCAATGTGCTCTCCCTTATAAATTTGTCCTATCTGGCTTTAAACGGACCAATGCTTTTCATTGTTCAATATTTGCAACAACGGAGAATGCAATGATGCTTACCTTATCTAAGATAAAAACGGCTCGCCGTCAGTTAACCTTATTATCCGGCCTGTCCCTTTGTGCTTTAACGGCCTCGGCAACGGAGCTGAATTCCCAGTCACTGGACCAGAAATTACGCATGAAATTAACTCATCATAATATCAGCCAGGTGACGCCGCCACCTCCCCAGTCACCGGCATTAGTGGCCCTGGGTCGAAATCTTTTTTTTGAAAAAGAAATTTCCGGGCGCAGAAACATGTCCTGCTCCACCTGCCACAGCCCTATGCTGGGTTCGGCCGACGGCCAAAGTCAGTCCCGCGGACAAGGGGCGATCGGCCTCGGCCCCGCCAGGCGGCAAAAAGCAGATGAATTTTTCCAGTTCCTGCCCAGAAATACTCCCAGCCTCTGGAACCGGGGAGTTAAGCAGTGGACGACCATGTTCTGGGACGGCCGCCTGGGAGGCACACCTGAAACCGGATTTTTCTCTCCGGCAGGAGCCGATACGCCACAAACCTTCTCCAGCGCCCTGGCGGCTTTCGCCATTATGCCGGTGACACCGGATGAGGAAATGCGCGGCTTTCCCGGGCAATTAGATGTTTTTGGCCAGGTCAATGAAATGAATGAACTGGGCAACGAAGATTTCATTCAAATCTGGGATTTAGTCACCGCCCGGGTCACCAACCATGACGGCTATAATGACTTGCTCGCCGACGCCTTCCCCGACATACCCGAAAGCGAGCTGGATATCAGCCATATCAGCGAGGCGCTCGGCGCTTTTATGACGGATGAATTTACGGCGTTAAACTCCCCCTTTGACCGTTACCTTAAAGGCAATAACAAGGCGCTGTCCAGGCAGGCAAAACGGGGAGCCTTACTTTTTTATGGCCGGGCCAACTGCGTAAAATGCCATAGCGGCGCATTGCAAACCGATCTTGATTTTCATAATATTGCTGCCCCCCAGGTGGGCACAGGCCGGGGAGATGCTGCCCCCCTTGATATCGGCCGGGGCGCCATCACGGAAAATCCGGCGGATAATTTCAAATTCCGTACCCCCTCCCTGCGAAATATCGAACTTGAAGCCCCTTATTTCCATAACGGCGCCTTTGCAAAATTATCCGATGCCGTCAGGCACCACCTGGACCCGCAAGCCAGCCTGGCCAATTATGATGCCTCGCAAATAGAACCTGAACTGGCAGGCATGTTTGTCAACGATGCCGACACAATCAATACCCTGCTCACCACCCGGTCCCCTAAACTCAGCATATCCGGCGCCCCGCTTTCGGAACGTGAAATCAACCAGATCCTGGCGTTTCTATCGGCGCTAACCGATCCGGACTCCCTCAATAAACTCGATATCGTGCCGGATAACCTGCCCAGCGGACTGACCCTGGCCGACTAGCCGTTGCGCAAATCAGCGCTTGTCTTTGTTTAAGGACAAGCGCTTTTCTGTACACCCTTAACAGATAAAAGGCGGCATCATCGCCGCACTCAGCACAGCAATAAGCAAGGGGCACTGGGATCCTCGCTATTATTTTCACTTTTGCTGATTAAAGTCATCCTTCCTGCTTAATTCGCCAAATTTTACAGCGGAAAACCCCAGTAATATAAAATAAAATGACGAAATTAGCTGTTCATTCGTCAAGTTTTTCATCTTTTATTACCATTTATTTCTCGTCAACTTTTTTAATTCGCCAGATTTTTCCTTTATACGGCATTTCTTTCTTAAACCAGAAAGCCGGGTAATAGCGCTTCAACAAGAAAAAAACCATTAGTCTTTAAAAGACAACAAATTACAAAGAAAAAAACTGACTTTGTAGATATTGGCACAAAGCCTGTAAGACCCCAGGCAGGGAAGAGTTTATACCGGTGCAGGAAAACCAACAAAGGACCAATAAGCATTAAAGGACTTATGACGAAATAACAATCCAGATTTAAGTTGTACGGGAGTAGTTATGAAAAAAATAAAACTTGTTGCAGGTATCTCAGGTGCCGCCTGTCTCTGTTTATTGGCAAATTTAACCGGTGATGTGGGTAAAGATGATAGCGCTATAGCCGGCACTAGCAGCTATGCCAAAAATCAAATCCCCTTATCGGACGATTCAGCGCTTTATATCGTGCGGGGTCCCGATATCAACACCAGCCGTAGCGCCGTTTTAAACGTTGGCGGTGAGGTGGTCGAGGAACTGGACATTATCAATGCCATCGGCGCCCGGCTGTCAACCGCAGAGGTAATATCATTATCCTCAATATCCGGTTTAACCCTGATTGCCGATCGCCCGCTATTAACCGCATATTACGATGATGACGATGACGACGATGATGACGACTCTGGCTATGGTTATGTTAACTATGGTGGTTATGGCTATAACAATGACGACGACGATGATGACGACGACGATGACGATGATGATGATGATGATGAAAATTATGGCTATGGCAACAACGGCAATGGCAATGGCAATGGCAATGGCAATGGCAATGGCAATGGCAATGGCAATGGCAAAAATAGTTGCGCCCGCTCCACTGTCAATGAAGCTTTTAGCCAAGCCACTTTTGACAACCATCAGGTGACCGGCTCAGCCATAGGCTGGACCAGCAACTGGAAAGAAGAAGATGATGACAATAATCCAGATAGCGGTCATATCCAGATCAGCGACGGCAAACTGCGTTTTATCGGCGGCTATTCAGGCCAATATGATATCGAACGGGATCTCTATATCGCCAAAAATTTCGCTTATTTATCCTTTGAACTGTCCACCAACAGCCATGTCCAAACGAATCGATACCTGACCATAGAAGTCAAAGATAAAAGAATCGATAAAATATCACTAAAACCGAATATGAAGATCGTCCGCAATTACAGCCTGGCAAACTGGGCCAAAAATAAGGATGTCGAACTTGATTTTGAAATTGACTACGGCCTGAACACCGGGGCTGAAGTACAAATCGATAATATCACCCTGAGTCAAAGCAGTGATAACCCCGGAGCTTATGCCGCCGACATGATTAACGCCCGGGCATTACATGATACCGGCATAGACGGCTCAGGGGTGACTATCGCCTTTGTCGATACCGGGGCTTGGGACAAAAGCACCACCTTTACCAAGGCAGACGGCAGTAACCGTTTATTGGCAGCCTATTCGGTCATCGGCAGTAATAGCAAAGATAAAAACGGCCATGGCACCCATTTAATGAGTGTCGCCACCCAGACCCTGCCGGTGCCTTCCATGTGTGAAGCGGAAAGTTCTCTGTCATCGGGGATTGCCCCGGGAGCGGACCTGGTCTCAATAAAGGCCTTTGATAAAAATGGTGAAGGCACTTATATGTCGGTACTGGCGGCGCTGGACTTAATTCTCCAGGTCAGAGAGCAACATAATATCCGGGTCGTTAACCTCTCTTTCGGTGCTGAGCCCGTTTCCTATTACTGGGATGACCCGGTAAACCAGGCTGTGATGCGCTTATGGGCAGAAGGCTTAGTGGTGGTGACCTCGGCAGGCAATTCCGGCCCGGATCCCATGACCATTACCCTACCCGGCAATATTCCCTACGTGATCACTGTCGGCGCTATGACCGATGCCTTCACCTTAGATAATACCAGCGATGACCGCATCACCCGTTTCTCCGGAGCAGGACCTACGGTGGAAGGCTTTGTCAAACCGGACTTAGTCGCACCGGGGGCCCATATTATCGGCCACACAGATAAAAAAGGTGTGCTCAGCAAAACACTTGATGATTATCAGGATATGCTCAACGACGAATACTTTTTATTTTCCGGCACCTCACAGGCCACCGCCGTGATCAGCGGCGCCGTCGCCCTGATGTTACAGCACAATCCAAGCCTGTCACCGGATGAAGTCAAGTGTAAACTGCTTAGCAGCGCCCGCCCGGCAATGTTAGCCGATAACAGCTACGCCTACAGTCCTTTCAGGCAAGGGTTCGGTTTAGCGGAAATCTATCAGGGAGTGCAGTCGCCAATGCCCGGCTGTAGCGACAGAACCCAGGATATTCTGGATGAATTAGCGGGTATAAAACATTTCACCGGCCCGGTAAGAGCGAATGCAGCAGAGCAATTTTATATCCTTAAACCAAATGGCTCAGTCTGGAATGAAGGCTCAGTGTGGAACGAAGGCTCACTGTGGAACGAAGGCTCACTGTGGAACGAAGGTTCGCTGTGGAACGAAGGCTCGCTGTGGAACGAAGGTTCGCTGTGGAACGAAGGCTCGCTGTGGAACGAAGGCTCCATGTGGAATGAGGGCTCACTGTGGAATGAAGGATCATTATGGAATGAAGGCTCGGTTTGGAACGAAGGTTCAATGTGGAACGAAGGATCAGTGTGGAATGAAGGCAGTATCTGGAATGACAGCTCATTCTGGAATGAAGCACTCGTCCCCATGACCCTGACCGTCGCCCCGGTTCAGGAATAAACAGCAAAAGTCCAGCTCCGTCATAAAAGCCCGTCAAGGCCTTTTTACACAAACGGCAACAGCCGGTGGTAGTAGCACAATAAGCGTACTCCCGCCGGCATTTTCATATCCCGGGCCGCCATAAGCCAAAGCAAAGGTACAGAGAAGTTCAACTTCTTCTCTCACAAGCTTGCCAGTGCAGAAACCTCCGATACCGGCACAGGCTTTTGTGCGCCGTGCACAAACATGCGATACGCCAAAAACACAGTAGTCCCCTAATTTCATTAAAGAAAGAATTAACAAGACATAAAATGGCAAAGCAGAAAAATAATTCGTCAATATTTCTCTTCATTATTTTCCATAGAAATTATCGTCTCGCCATATATTTCATTTGACCGGCTTTTGTTTCCGGCCAAGAAGATTACCAGAGGGCTTTCTCTCAGCCATCAAAAAAAATTAATGCCTATAAAACAAATAGCTACATAACAAAATAAAACTTTGTAAGCTCTTGGCATAAAGCCTGTATTACTCAAGTAAAGGAAAAATTTAGAGAAAAACAGGAAAGCCAAAAGGAGCAACTCATGCAGGGATCAAACAGGTAGCCATCCAGATTTAACTAGTACAGGAGCCGTTATGAAGAAAATAGAACTTGTTACAGGCAGCTCGGCTATCGCCGGTATCTGTTTATTAGCAAGCGCCGTTACCGGTAATGATATCAACAACCAGGCCGTGGTAAGCCGTTCGGATTATAGCGCTAAGCCAGTGGCTACAGCTGACACCCGGGCACTCTATATAGTGCGCAGCCCGGACATCAATACCAGCCGTAAGGCGGTTTCAAGCGTCGGCGGTAACATCACTAAGGAACTAGCCATTATCAATGCTGTCGGCGCCAGGCTGACACAGGCCCAGTTCCAGCTACTGGCGGCCTGGCCTGACATCTCCGTGTTTGCCGACCGTCCGCTGATCACCGCAGCCGATGATGATGATGACAGCAGTAACTACAACTCTCGCGATTTTAGCAACCTGTTCAACTTCGGCAACCTGATGGACTACCTGAACAACTACGACAATAACGGCTCACATACAGGAGGCGGCACTGACAATACCTCGGATACAGGTACAGACAACACCAGTGGCTCCCTGCCGACGGGGGATAACAGCAGCTGCGAGCGCTCTGTCGTAAACGAGGACTTTGCCCAGGATTCATTCAGCGGCCAGCAAATTTCAGGCGCTGCCATCGGCTGGACCAGCGACTGGCGAGAGAATGAAAACTATAGTGGTGATGACGACGATGAGGACGATGAAGACAACGAAAGCTACGTTAACGGCGCCACCAGCGGCCATATCCAGATTTCCGGCGGTAAGCTGCGTTTCATCGGCGGCCATTCAGGCAAATATGATATTGAACGCAACCTCCATATCTCCAGAGATTTTGCTCATCTATCATTTGAGCTGTCCACCAATGGCAACACCCAGACAGGCCAACCCCTGACCATAAAAGCCGAAAACGGCCTGCTTGATAGCATATCCTTAGAGCCGAATATGAAAATTATCCGCAATTACAGCCTGGCGAACTGGAACAATGATAATGACATCAAAATTGATTTTGAAATCGAGGATGGTTTAAATCAGGGGGCAGAAGTCCAGATAGACAACCTGGTCCTGAGCCAAAGCAGCGATAACCCCGGGGCTTATGCCGCCGATACCATCAATGCCCGCCCCCTGCACGACTCAGGCATAGACGGCAGTGGCGTCACCATAGCTTTTGTCGATACCGGCGCCTGGCTCGGCAGTTCAACCTTTACCAAAGCCAACGGCAACAACCGCTTATTGGCCAACTATAGCGTGCTCGGCAGCAATACCAATGACGGTAACGGCCATGGCACCCATTTAATGAGTATCGCCACCCAGACCCTGCCGGTGCCTTCCCGCTGCAGTGAGGCCAGCAACCTGCCGACAGGCATTGCCCCGGGCGCCGACCTGGTGTCAATAAAAGCCTTTGATAAAGACGGTAACGGCACCTATATGTCGGTGCTCGAAGCACTGAATTTAATTTTACAGGTTAAGGAAGAGCATAATATCCGGGTGGTCAACCTGTCATTCGGGGCCGAGCCGGTCTCCTACTACTGGAACGATCCCGTCAACCAGGCCGTGATGCGCCTGTGGGCGGAAGGTGTGGTCGTGGTCACCTCTGCCGGCAACTCGGGTCCAGATCCCATGTCCATCACCCTGCCCGGCAATATTCCCTATGTGATCACGGTCGGCGCCATGACCAACAGCTTTACCTTAGGGGATCCCAGTGATGACCGCATGACCCAGTTTTCCGGTGCCGGACCTACGGTAGAAGGTTTTATCAAACCCGACCTGGTGGCTCCCGGTGCCCATCTGATCGGCCATACCAATAAATACGGCGAACTGAGCATGGCGTTGTCAGATTATCAGGACATGATAAACGATGAATACTTCCTGTTTTCCGGCACCTCGCAGGCTACGGCCGTGATCAGCGGCGCCGTGGCCTTGATGCTGCAGGATAACCCCACCCTGACGCCTGATGAAGTCAAATGCCGGCTGCTCGCCACCGCCCGCCCGGCGATGCTGGAAGACGGCAGTTATGCCTACAGCCCGTTCCGCCAGGGATTCGGCCTGGCCGACATCGACCAGGGGCTCCAGGTTGAAACGCCGGAATGCGCCGACAGAACCCAGGATATTCTGGATGAATTGCAAGACATCAAACACTTCACCGGGCCGGTAAGAAGCACTGCAACCGATGAATTCTATATCCTTAATCCCAACGGCACCATCTGGAACGAAGGTTCTATGTGGAACGAAGGCTCGATGTGGAATGAAGCTTCTATCTGGAACGAAGGCTCTATGTGGAACGAAGGCTCTATGTGGAACGAAGGTTCTATGTGGAATGAAGGTTCGATGTGGAACGAAGGTTCTATGTGGAATGAAGGTTCGATGTGGAACGAAGGTTCTATGTGGAATGAAGCCTCTATCTGGAACGAAGGCTCGATGTGGAATGAAGGCTCCATGTGGAATGAGGGTTCTATTTGGAACGACAGCTCCATGTGGGGTGAAGCTTCTTTCTGGGAAGAGACTTATGTCCCGGTGAGTTTAATGGTCGCCCCGGTTCAGGAATAAGCCGCAAATTCAACTAGTGTTCCCTCCTGGTGCTTGGGCCCTTTCAGGGCCCTTTTTTATTTCTTCGACTGCGGTGACAACAAGACCTTTCCTTTAGTAAGAGAAGGGGTCAAACCCGCTCCCTGTTATTGTAACACCCTGTCGGCAATGGCTTGCACGCTGCCACTGGCCTTTAATTTTTTCAGTTCAACATTGATGTCTTTAATGATACCGACGAGTCTTTCAGTTTTGGCAAATTGAAACTGCAGTGGCGCCGAGCCGACAATACGCTGGGAAAACTCAAACCGGTTTTGCAGTTTCGGCGACGACTTGATCAGCCACATCGCCACTTGCTTGTTCATGACCGCAGTACGGTTCACCCCTTCCACCAGCCGCACCAGGGTACTGAGCATATCGTATTCCGTGGAAAAGTCCTGCCGGTAAAGAATTCCCTGATCAAACAGGGGTTGCAGATCCGGATAACTGTACCCCAGGTGGGTAATGATATGCGCCCCGGCCAGCTTTTTATCCGGATCAAACCCCGGCCAGGCGTCTTTATGGTAAACCAGGACATCTTCAAGCTGGGTTATCGCTTCGCTCCACAGGTAATCGCCCGGATTGCTCACCCAAAGCGCAGATTCCATCCGGGCATCTATCTGATAGCGATTCAGCATATCTACCGAGCGTTTTTCCGGCATATAGACGTATTTCAGGCTGAGCCCCAGCTTTTCCGCCGCCAGCTGCAACGGCTCGATCAGGATCCCCCGGGGTTTATTGTCGCTAACGATAATAAAGGGGGCATAACCTTCCTGAGGCAGGCCAATGGAGAGGAATTTCTCCGCCAGAGCAAAGGAAGAAAAACTCAGCATAAACAGCAAAAACAAACAACAACTTGGGCTTGGCGCCCAGCATAGCGCTTTAACAGGAGTGTTCTTTGACTTTAAGGCATACCCTCTCATCTTGAATCTCTGCGCGTATAAAACAAACAGTCAATTCAATAACAAGTTTAGCCGACAAGCCCCTCGCCCGAAGAAGAATTCGTAAAAAGAGAGATGATACTCGGCGCTTTAGTCGCGGGTAAAGGTCGCCATCAGCTTAGCGGCCAGCTGCTCCAGCGAGATATCCCCGCCCACCTTAAACCAGTTGGTGGTTTCGATCAGGGCGCCGCGGATAAAACCACGCAGATACAGGGCTTCGACATTCACTTTTCCCTGCTGATAAGCCAGGGTCAAAATCTCGCGCCACAGGTTTTCATAATAATCCCGCAGTTTTAAAATTTGCTGCTGGTTGCCCCCGGACAAGGCGCGCCACTCTGACACCAGCAAGCTGAAGCCGACAAACTGCTCGCCGTGAATGGCCTTAAGTTCGAGTAAGATCAAGTGCTGCAGCTTTTCCATCACATCTTCGGTGGATGCCAGCGCCGTCACCATATCCGTCAACACCCGCAATATGGTATCGGACATGATCGCCAGCAAAATTTCTTCTTTATTTTTAAAGTGATGGAAAATGCTGCCGCTTTGAATGCCCACTTCGGCGGCAATATCCCGCACCGTAGTTTTGGCATAGCCCTTCTCTTTAAACAAACGGGCGGATGCCTGCTGCAAACGTCCTTTGGCGGAGCCTAAATCTGTCAACGGCCCCAATTCATTCAGCTGTGCTAATTCTTGATTCATCTTCATCCGTACTTATTACTCGGTGCTGTGTAGACCGGGAAAACCTATGTTTCACCTGATCTGCCGCTATCCCTGTTGCTACTGCGCTGTTGGCTGTAAGCCCCCCAGGTCAAGCTGGCCAGTTCAAGCTGCCGAAGCTATTTTATAGCAAAATCAGCCAGTAGCGCCATCGGGGATTTTTTCATACTAGCAAATCAGGGATTGCAAACCAAGCGCTTGCTTGGTATTGTTGATAAAAAATACAAATCCGGTTAATGAAAAACCGTTAACCGGGCATGAAAGAGGATAGTTTCATGAACAACAAAGCGGTCATTACCTGCGCCCTCACCGGCGTACTTACCGATCCGAAACAGCACCCGGTACCGGTCACGGTTACCGAAATGGCGCAATCAGCCAAAGAGGCCTATGATGCCGGCGCCAGTATCCTGCATATCCATTTTCGCGACCAGCGCCCCGGCAAAGGCCACCTGCCGTGCTGGGAGCCGGAAGTGATTGTCGCCATCAGCGATGCCATTCGCGAATGCTGTCCCGGGGTGATTTTAAATTACACCACAGGCACAGTGACCCGGGATCAAGCAGGTCCCATCGCCTGCATCCGGGCAGGCAAGCCGGAAATCGCCGCCTGCAATGCCGGCAGTCTCAATTACCTTAAAGCCAGATCCGACGGCAGCTGGGCCTGGCCCCCCATGCTCTTTCAAAACCCGGTAGAAAAAATCGAAGAATTACTTCAGGTGATGAAAGAAACCGCTACCCGCGCGGAATTTGAATGTTTCGACTTAGGCATAGTGCGCTCCGTCGGCATGTTCCAGCAGGTGGGCATGGTGGACAAACTCGATTACAACTTTGTGATGGGGGTCGCCTCCGGCATGCCGGCCGACGCCGAGCTTTTGCCTATTTTGCTCAAATACATCAAGCCAAACTCCTCCTGGCAAACCACTATCATCGGCCGCCAGGAAATCTGGCCGGTACACCAGACAACCGCCGAGCTGGGCGGCCACCTGCGCACCGGCCTTGAAGATACCTTTTACCTGCCAAACGGCGAGCGCGCCGGCGGCAACGGCCAGCTGATTGAAGCCCTGGTTGAAATCGCCGAGCAGGCCGGGCGCAGCATCGCCAGCCCGGAAGAAGCCCGTGCGCTTGTTTTGTAAGCGGTAGGAAAAACCATGCATTACCAGTCAATTTTCAAAAACGGCAGTTTCGCAGGAAAAACCGTTATCGTTACCGGCGGCGGCTCAGGCATCGGCCGCTGCACCGCCCATGAGCTGGCCAGTCTGGGGGCCAAAGTGATCCTGATCGGCCGCAGCCGGGGAAAACTCGATACCGTACTGGCAGAATTGCACCAGGACGGTTTTCAGGGTTTTGCCTATGCTCTGGATATCCGCGACGAGCAGGCCGTAACAGAGACAGTACGGCAAATTGTCAGGGAGCTTGGCCAGGTCCACGCCCTGGTCAACAATGCCGGCGGCCAGTTTCCTTCACCGCTGGAGCATATCAGCGCCAAAGGCTTTAAAGCCGTGCTCGATACTAACCTCACCGGCGGCTTTTTGCTGGCGCGGGAGCTGTTTAAAACCTGCTTTAAAGCCGGCGGCGGGGTGATCGTCAATATCACCGCAGATTTTCACAACGGCATGCCGCTGATGGCCCATTCCGGGGCTGCCCGCGCCGGGATGGCCAACCTGACCCAAAGCGCCGCCTGGGAATGGGGACCCTTTGGTGTGCGCACCAACAATGTCGCCCCCGGCTGGGTCGCCTCCAGCGGCCTGGACAGTTACGATGAAAGGTTCCAGCAAAAACTGCGGCAAATTCGCCGGCAGGTGCCGCTTAAACGCCTGGCAACAGAAGCCGAAATCAGCGCCGCCATTTGTTTTTTGCTCAGCGACGCTGCCGCCTTTATCAACGGCATTACCTTAAAAGTTGACGGCGGCGCATCCCTCGCCTCCCCCGCGGCCATAGCGCCTTTGCCGGAACAACAACCAGTTAAGGCTCAACAGGCCGCTTTTAACGGCTTCCACCGCGCGGTGTCCCCTCAATGTCTTGAAGAAAAAAGCCTTGAAGATACGGCCCCGAAAGATGAATTAACGGAACAACAGCACCATGACTAAGCTCACCTCCTATATCAACCCCCAGGGCCAGGATTTTCAGGCCAACCGCGAGCAGATGCTGGCCCAGCTCAAGCAGGTACGGGATATCAAAGCTTTCTGTATTTCGGCCGAAAACGAGAAACAGGGCCGCTACCACAAAAAGCACATGTTATTGCCCCGCGAGCGGCTGCAGCATTTAGTCGATGCCGGTGCGCCTTTTATCGAGCTCAGCTCCCTTGCCGGTTATAAAATGGATGACGATAAAGACGGCAGCGGCGCAGGCGGCGGCTGTATTGCCGGTATCGGCTATGTCAGCGGCGTGCGCTGCCTGGTGAAAGTGGATAATTACGCCGTTAAAGGCGGCACGGTTTCCGTCTCCGGCATGGAGAAAAACCTGCGCCTGCAGCAAATTGCCATCGAAAACAAACTGCCCTTTATCACCCTGGCGCAAAGCGGCGGCGCCAACCTGGCCTATGCCACAAAAATCTTTGCCCCCGGCGGGCGCAGCTTTGCCAACCAGGCGCGTATGTCGGCACTTGGCATACCGCAGATAACCGTGGTCCACGGCAGCGCTACCGCAGGCGGTGCTTACCAGCCGGGACTTTCCGATTATGTCATCATGGTGAAAAAGCAAGCCAGCATGTATCTGGCCGGGCCGCCGCTGTTAAAAGCCGCCACGGGGGAAATCGCCACCGAAGAAGCCCTTGGCGGGGCCGAGATGCATATCAGAGAACCCGGCAGCGGCGAGTACCTGGCGGACAATGACCGCGACGCCATCGCCCTGGCGCGGGACATCCTGGCGATGACAGGACAAAGTTTCCATAAAAATACATCTCAGGCAAAAGCGGCCTACCCTGAACCAGCTTTTTCAGCGGACGAACTGATGGGCATCATCCCGGCGCAAACCAAAACCCCTTATGACGCCAGGGAAGTCATTGCCCGGCTCGCTGACGGCTCCGAGTACCTGGAATTTAAATCAGACTGGGACCAGCAAACCTTATGCGGCCATATCAAGCTCGGCGGTCTGCCCTGCGGCGTGATTGCCAATAACGGCCCGATCACCGCCAAAGGGGCAAACAAAGCGGCGCAGTTTATCCAGCTGTGCCAGCAGGGGCGGATCCCTTTGCTGTTTTTGCACAACACCACAGGGTTTATGGTGGGCACTGAGGCCGAGCAAAGCGGCATCATCAAACACGGCTCAAAAATGATCCAGGCGGTGGCCAATGCCAGCGTACCGAAAATCAGTATCGTGGTCGGCGGCTCCTACGGCGCGGGCAATTATGCCATGTGCGGCCGGGGCTTTGATCCCAGGTTTATTTTTGCCTGGCCCAACAGCAAAACCTCGGTCATGGGCGGCGAGCAGGCGGGCAAGGTGTTAAGAATTGTCACCGAGGCAAAAATGCAGGCGGCCGGACAAGTCGATACTGCCAAACTGGACCAGCTCGAGCAGGGCACCTGCGCCATGATAGAGCAAGGCGCCGGGGCCGTGGCCTGCAGCGCCCGCCTCTGGGATGACGGCATTATCGACCCCAGGCATACCCGGGCCCTGCTGATCGAACTGTTTGACATTTGTCATCAGGCGGATCAGCAAACTCTGGCGCAGAACCATTTTGGCGTAGCCCGCTTCTAACACTCACGACAGTACCTTTAAGAACGAATATCACTTACGGACAATATTATGATTTTTACAAACGAGCACTTGGCATTACAACGTACGGTACAGCAATTCGTCCAGCAGGAGATCAACCCCTATATCGACGAATGGGAAGCAGAAGGACAATTTCCCACCCATAAGATCTTTAAAAAAATGGGCGATCTCGGCCTGCTCGGCATCAACAAGCCGGTAGAATACGGCGGCCTAGGCCTGGATTACAGCTATGCGATAATCCTGGCAGAAGAAATTGGCGGCGCCCATTGCGGCGGCGTGCCTTTATCGGTAACGGTACAAACGGATATGGCCACCCCTGCCCTGGCCAGCTTCGGCAGCGATGAACTGCGCCGGGAATTTCTCGCCCCCAGCATCAGCGGCGATATGGTGTCCTGTATTGCCGTATCCGAACCCGGTGCCGGCTCTGATGTGGCGGCGATCACCACCACAGCAAAAAAAGACGGCGACGATTATATTATCAACGGCGCAAAAATGTGGATCACCAATGCCACCCAGGCGGATTATTTCTGTCTGTTGGCCAATACCAGTGAAGGCCAGTTCCACAGCAACAAATCTTTGATCATAGTGCCGTCGAATTTACCCGGGGTTTCTGTCGGGGAAAAAATCAAGAAAATCGGCATGCGCTGCTCCGACACCGCCCCGGTATTTTTTGACAATGTCCGGGTGCCGCAGCGCTACCGTATCGGCGAAGAAGGCAAAGGTTTTACCTACCAGATGCAGCAATTCCAGCTCGAGCGCCTGGCAGGTGCAGCCCTGTGTATTAAAGGCATGGAAAACTGCGTGCAAAGCACCATAGATTACACCCGCGATCGCCAGGCTTTCGGCCAGCCGCTGATCAACAACCAGCAGATCCACTTTGCCATGGCCCATGCACAAACCGATATCGAGGCATTACGCTCGTTAATCTACCGCGCCACCGAAGAACTGGTGCAGGGGAAAGATGTTACTAAACTGGCGTCCATGGCCAAGCTGCTCGGCGGTAAAATCTGCCGTACCCTGCCCGATACCTGTTTGCAGTTCTGGGGCGGTATGGGCTTTGTTGAAGAGTCCATCATTAACCGCCTGTACCGCGACTACCGCCTGACCGCCATCGCCGGCGGCGCCGAAGAAGTTATGCTCGGCATCATCTGCAAAATGATGAATATCCTGCCGACGCCGGTAAAAAGGGGTTAATGCCGTGAAACTGCCAAGTTTTAACCACCTGGCGTGCCGGTTTGCCTCCGGGGTCCTGTCTGTCACTTTATTGCGGCCAGAGGTGAACAACGCCATGAACCTGGCCATGGTCGAGGAGCTGATCCAGATGCTCACTGTAGCCAACGATGCGCAAGAGGTGCGTGCCATCGTCTTTAGCGGAGCAGGAAACAACTTTTGCGCCGGCGGCGATATCAAAGACATGGCACAGGCACAAAAACACTACCAGGCGGGACAGCAGGATGCCTATTACCACTTCAACCGCCTGTTCGGGCAACTGCTGACTTTGACCGAGCAAAGCCCGAAAGTGATTATTGCCCTGGTAGACGGTTATGCCCTGGGGGGCGGTTTTGGCCTGGTGTGCGTGTGCGATTATGTTATTGCCACTCAAAAGGCACACTTCGCCCTGCCGGAAACTACCCTGGGTTTGCCGCCGGCGCAAATCGCCCCTTTTGTCGTCAAACGCCTGGGATTAACCGCTACCCGTGAGCTTGCCCTGTTTGCCGGTACTTTAGAAGGTGAAAACGCCCATGCCATAGGTTTAGTCAATACCCTGGTAGATGACGCCGACCAGGGCAAACAGGTGCTGGAGTATAAACTGAAACAGCTGATGCGCTGCGCCCCCGAGGCAACCGCGATTACCAAGGCCCTGTTGCTCAATAAAGAGGGCTTGCCACAGGAAGCTCTGTTAGATTTGGCAGCAACGCAGTTTTCCGGGCAGTTCACCGCAGCCAGGGCCGAAGCCCTCGAAGGCACCCAAGCCTTTATGGAAAAACGACCGCCAAGGTGGGCACAGTCCGCACAGGAAGTTGAACAGGAGCCAGTATGAGCAACATTCCCTTAAACAACAGCTTTAACAAAATATTGATCGCCAACCGGGGCGAGATTGCCGTGCGCATCATCAATACTGCCAAGGCCCAGGGTTATCAGACGGTGGCGGTATTTAGCGACGCCGACAGCAACAGTCCCCATGTGTCGCTGGCAGACTGTGCCGTGCATATCGGCGCCGCCAATGTCAGCGAAAGCTACCTGGATATAGATAAAATCATCAAGGCCGCCAAGCAAACCGGCGCCGAAGCCATTCACCCGGGATACGGCCTGTTGTCAGAAAACGCCGCCTTTGCCCGCGCCTGCCAGGAGCACAACCTGGTGTTCATCGGGCCGCACAGCGACACCATCGAGCTGATGGGGGATAAACAGCAAGCCAAACAGGCCATGCTCGCCGCCGACATTCCCTGCATTCCCGGCTATCAGGGCACAGGACAGAGCAATGAGGTTTTACGGGCCGAGGCGGAAAAGATCGGCTTCCCGCTAATGATCAAAGCCGCCGCCGGTGGCGGCGGCAAAGGCATGCGCCTGGCCCATGGCCTGGACGATATCGACACCCTGTTTAACAGCGCCCGCAGTGAAGCGCTGGCAAGCTTTGCCAGCGAGCAACTGATTTTAGAGCGCGCCATGGTCAATGCCCGCCATATCGAAATACAGGTTGTCCGCGATCGGCAAGGCAATGCCCTGCACCTGGGCGAGCGCGACTGCTCGATGCAAAGGCGCCACCAGAAAGTGATTGAAGAAGCCCCCGGCATCAATATCAGCAACGAACTCAGAGAAAAAATGGGCCGGGCGGCAATCAAGGTCGCCCACAGCTGCGATTACCTGGGGGTAGGCACGGTGGAATTCCTGCTGATGCAAACACCGCAGGAAGAAGTCTTTTATTTCCTGGAAATGAATACCCGCTTGCAGGTGGAGCACCCGGTTACGGAAATGATCACCGGCATCGATCTGGTGAAATGGCAAATCGATATTGCACGCGGCACCCCCCTGCCGTTCACCCAGGAGCAAGTTAGTTTTAACGGCCATGCCATGGAAGCCAGGCTATACAGCGAAGATCCCGCTTTGGATTTTATGCCGCAAAGCGGCCGGATAAGCTTATGGCAAAACCCGCAAACACAAGCTCAGGATAACAATATCCGCTGCGATCATATGCTCAGCCAGGTTGCGGAGATCAGCCGTTATTATGACCCTATGCTGGCAAAAATCATCGTCTGGGGCGAAGACAGGGAGCAGGCCCGCAGGCGCCTGATCCAGGCCCTGCACCAGACCCAGCTGCACGGCATCAGGCACAATAAAAACTTTTTGCTCGAACTTATCCAAACCCCGGCCTTTAGCGGCCAGGACAGCGAAAACCTGTTCCACACCCGCTTTATCGACGATAACCTGAGCACACTGAAAAGCTGCAGCCAAACACCGCTTAGTACTGAGCAATGGGCACTGGCGGCGCTACTGAATTATCTTTTGCAGGGAAAAACACAGCAATTATCCCGGGTAAACCAGGCCATGGCCCTGCCGCTGAGCAAACACCTGTTATTAAGCTGCGATAGCGCGCCGCAGGCGCAGCGCCGGCAAAACATCACAATCACCCCTACAGCTGACGGCCAGGACACGGACCATATCGGCCGCTTCCGGGTAAAGCTGGAGCAAGAAAGCCTGGAGGTCACAGCCATAACATTGGCGACAAACCGGCTGATCTGCCAGATAAACGGCCTGAGACAACAGTATTATTTCAGCCGTCACCAACAGCAGCTGACCATCAGCGGGCAAAGCCAGGATTTTTCTATCACGGATCTTAGCTATGCCGGCCGTCAACACGGCGCTGGTGCAGCAGCAGACGGCGTAAAGGGCGGCCAGCATTTTGCCCCCATGAACGGCACTGTGGTGTCGGTAGAAAAGTCCGCCGGGGATATTATCAGGCAGGGAGAGGTCTTATTCACCATAGAAGCCATGAAAATGGAATTACCGGTAAAAGCCAACTGCAGCGGCACCCTCAGCCACTTAAACCTGGAAAAGGATCAGCAGGTAGCCAGCGGGCAACTGCTGGCCACCATTTTAGCTGAAGATGAAATTGCAGAATAACCCACTAAGTTGACGTTTTTAAAAGTAAGGAAGAGAAAAATGACACAAGCAAAGCCGTTAGAAAACAAAACCATCATCATCACCGGCGGCAGCCGCGGTATCGGCCGGGAAATCGCCCTTAAGGCCGCCGCCGACGGCGCCAATATCGTTATCGCCTCCAAGTCAGATACCCCGCATGATAAGCTGCCCGGCACTATCCACAGCGTTGCCGAAGAAGTGATTGCGGCAGGCGGTAAGGCGCTGGCAATCAAGGTCGATGTCCGCGACGAGCAAAGCATTTATGGCATGGTCGAGCAAACCGTCGGCACCTTTGGCGGCATAGACGCCTTGATCAACAATGCCGGCGCCATTCACCTCAGAGGCATAGAAGAAACCCCAATCAAACGTTTTGATCTCATGCACGCCATCAACGAACGTGCGGTATTGCTGTGCACCCAGGCCGCCCTGCCGCACCTGAAAAAATCGGAAAACGGCCATATCATCAGCATGTCACCGCCGATCAGTTTGAAAAAGCAATGGCTCAAGCCGCATATCGCCTACACAGTCACCAAATACGGCATGAGCCTTTTGACCATGGGCATGGCGGAAGAACTAAGAGAGCATAACATTGCCGTTAATTCCCTGTGGCCGAAAACCGCTATTGCCACCGCCGCGGTGGAATATGCCATAGACGCGAAAATTTTGCCTATGTCCCGTACCCCGGCGATTATGGCCGATGCCGCCTATGAGATCCTCACCAGCAAGAACCTGGCAATGACAGGCCAGACCCTGATCGACGAAGACGTATTAAGGGCGGGTGGCCAGACGGAATTTGACCACTACAAGGTAGATCCCAACTGCGACCGCCTGTTCCCGGATTTATTCGTCGATTTAGACTAAGGAGCCTGTGATGTCGGATAGCAAAACCCTAACCGGGCCGTCGGCTGCCAGTAAGGCATTGGTGGATCAGCTGAGCCTGCCGGTAATTTGTGCCCCTATGTTCCTGGTTTCAGACATGAAGCTGGTGCTTGCCGCCTGTGGGCAAGGCATAGTGGGCACCTTCCCGGCGCTGAACGAGCGTACCAGCGATCATTTCGCCTCCTGGCTGCATACCCTGGAGCAGAAACTGGCCAAACTCAGGGAGCAGCAGGACTATGTTGCCCCCTACGGCATCAACCTGGTGGTGCATAAATCCAACCCCCGCTGGCAGGCGGATCTGGAGCACTGCGTCAATGCCAAAGTGCCGCTGGTGATCTCCTCCCTCGGTGCGGCGCGGGAAGTGGTGGATGCGGTGCACAGCTACGGCGGTCTGGTCTATCACGACGTTGCCAGCAGCTACCACGCCAAAAAAGCCATAGACGCAGGCGTTGACGGCGTTATTGCCGTCTCACAGGGGGCCGGCGGCCATGCCGGTACCATCAACCCCTTTGCCCTGGTGGGAGAAATCCGCGAGTTTTACCAGGGCACCTTGTTGCTCGGCGGCAGTTTAAGCCGGGGAGACGATATCCTCGCCGCCCAGGCCATGGGGGCGGATCTCGCCTATCTCGGCACCCGCTTTATCAACTGCCAGGAGTCCAATGCCGAAGCCGGTTACCAGCAGATGCTCATTGATGCCGGTGCCCACGACATTATCCATACCCCGGCAGTTTCCGGGGTTCCGGCAAACTTTATGCGCCAGAGCCTGGAGCAGGCAGGCTTTGATATGTCGGCCCTGTCTAAACCCGGGGAAATCAACTACGGTGAAAAACTCATTCCGGAAAACGAAGAAGCAAGAGCCTGGAAAACCGTATGGTCTGCCGGACAGGGGGTCAGTACTATCCATGACAGCCCATCCATGGCCGAGCTGGTGCAAAGGCTAAAGGATGAATACCAAAACGCCAAAAGCAAGTTAGCCGAAAAAACTAAGTTTTAACAGGCGTAAAACCGGGGCCGGTTCAGCAAAGACCGGCCTGTTTTTCTTGCTTTCCGGCGATAACCACATCCCCGGAGGCAGGTAAATTTCACCCAAGAGTTACCGAGGAAACACACATGAGCGCTCACTTTGCCAAGCCGCCAGTAACGGATAAACCGGTCCAAACCATCAAAGCCAACAGTACGGCAAAACTGGTTAACCGCCTGGCAAGGCTACCCGCCCCCTTTAACCACAAACTGCTCTCGTTTGTGGTTGGCTTTAAAGTGCCCTATGTCAGCACCACAGGTGTCAAGATTAAACATTTAGACCACCAGCGGGCAGATTTTTTCATCAAGAACAAGCGTAAATCCCGCAACCACCTGGGCGGGGTACATGCTGTGGCCGCCGCCCTGTTGGCAGAGTCTGCCACCGGGCTGCTGATAGCCATGAATGTCCCCGACACCAGCGTGGCGGTGATCAAAACCATGACCTTTAACTTTGCCAAACGCCAGCAAGGCGATATGCGCGCCGAGGCCAGCCTGACCCCCGAACAAATTGCCGATATCCAGGGCAGCGAAAAAGGCGAAACCCTGGTCAAGGTAGCACTGACCGACGGTACCGGCCGGGAGCCGATTATCTGTGAAATGCTCTGGGCCTGGGTGCCGAAAAAACGCCCGCAAAGCCCAAGTGAATAATACTCCAAAAACAGGTGAAACAGCCCGGTTCCACCTGGCAAATTTTTACTGCTAACTTATGTCTGCGGTTTTTATGCCTTTGCCGAAATGGTGCAGAATTTGTGTTTCAAAATAATCCTGCTGCTGTACGTTAAAAGCGGCTGTCGCATCGGTCACCACACAGATGTTATAACCGATATCATGCCCCTGGCGTAAGGTCGACTCCACACAAACATGACTGGCAAATCCCGCCAGGTACAAGGTATCGATATGATTATTGCGCAGCACACTGTCTAACATGCTGCCGGCAAAGGCACTGGCGCCGGTGCGCTCATTGATCACTATCTCTCCCGGCTGCGGTATAAAATCGCCATGGATATCCGCCATTTCCTGCTGCCAGGTTTGCGCCTTAGGGATAGCTGCCCTTAAACCATATTCTGCCTGCCCCAAAACCCGGTAGTCGGCATCCGGACGCAAGCAAACATGAATAATCATCGCATCCGACTCCCGGCCTTTTTGCAGCAAGGTTTTGCCCTTGGCTATTGCCGAGACAAAAGCAATTTCATCTTCAATCAGCATTTGCCGTAACTTGCCCTGCCCGCTCAGCCATTCATTTTGAAATTCAATAAAAATCAGCGCCGTCTTGGCATTTAGCGGATAACTTATCGTATTTTCATTCATATGCACGCCTTAAGATAAAACTCAGTCGCTATAGAATAATGACAGCCCCGGGACTTGCCTTAACTTATGTTAAGAAAGCAAATAAAAAGAGAGTTAAGCTTTACCTTAGATTTCAGCGGAAGTTAAGGCTAACTTTTTTCTGATGCGGGACAAGGTAACATCTGTCATGCCCAGATAATTGGCAATAAGATACAGGGGGAGTTGGCTGCTAAGCACGGGATGATCCTTTAAGAATTTAACGTATCTGGCCTCGGCATCAAGATTGAGCCAGGCATATTCTCGCTGCACTTTTTCATCCAGCACCCGCTCCAACAAGCTCATTAAGACCGACTGGCCCCATGGGCTGGATTCAAGTAACTGGCGCACCTTGGCATAATCCGCCTGATAACAGCTGACCGCTGTCAGGGCTTCAATAAAGAAATTAGCCGGCTGCTTGATGGCCACCGGGGCACAGGGAGCCATGATTTGCTGCGCGCCGAAAAAACCTTTGCTGTGCTCCCGTCCCCTGGGGTCAAGATAATAAAGGCGAAAGATGCCTTGGTGAATCACAGTAAAGCTTTGCCAGCGCTGCCCGCTTTCAAGGTAGGTGGCACCTTTTACTAACCTTTTATGGCGAAAGCAGGCAATCAGGCTTTCATCAACAGCAAAAGCCTGATTGCCATAGGCTGACAGGCAAGAAAGCACAAAATCCTTTTGCGTTAACCTCATAGAAGCTGCTTCGATAAGCCGTTAAGCCCGGGCTGATAACAAGTTAATAAGCGGCCACTTGGTATTTATTGAGCTTAGCTTCGTATTCCACTAACCGGGCTTCATAAATATGCTCCAGCTCATGAATATCCGCCGAGACCGCTTCGAGCTCGGCGGTTAATTCTTTTACCCGCTCCAGGGCATCGGCCCGCTGCTCGGATGTGGATTCATCGGCAAGGATCACCGCTTCTTTTTTGGTAATTTTTTTCTGTAACTTCTTCTCCAGTTTCAGGGCGCTGTTGATATCGGATTGCACCATATCCAGCACTTCCTTCGCCTGATAGACAATTTGGCCGTTTTTGAAACCTGTTAAAAAACCTTGCTCCTGAGGACCGCGACAGACACCGTGATATTCATCCCCGCTCATCGCCAGCTGATAGCCGCGCGAAGCAACACAATAATCTTTTAATCCGGCTTTACGTCCGGCGCTATATGCTGTGATATCCGGCGAAACCCCGGCGTCGGCACAGGCCTTACGGTGCTTGCCGATATAAGAGGCTGCCTTGCCGTCGCTGCCGTCTTCTAAGCCTATGGTATACCAGTCGGCCACCAGGCATTCTTCCTTGCTCATGGTCGCGCAGCCGAATAACAGGCTGCTCAGCCCCGCTAATAATACCGGTTTGAAAAACAAGCGGGATGAAAAATTCGCCATAAGAGTAGACTCCAATACTTTAAAATTGCCGTACAAACACACCAGTAGCAATGCTGCGCTATCTTGTGCCTGCCGGATAAACTCACTAACGCTAATATAAAGAAAACAGGCAGTTAAATCTAGCGATCTAACTGCCTGAAACTGCTTTACTTATAAAGTAAGCTAAGCCTGCTGCAATATTGGCCAGTTACCCTGCAGGCGGCCATCCCGCAAGGTTTTCAGCTGCCCAAATTGCAGAAAAACCGCTTCACTTTGCGCCGGACGCAAAAACACATGGTCGTCGACAAACAGATTAACCTTGTCTGAGCCGTTGACGATTTGCTGATTGGTGCTTTGCCCGTATAGGGTGTTGTCCTGCAAGCCCTGCGGTGATTCATAATCCGCCTGCCAGTTGCCACCGTAGATAAAAAAGGTTTGCTGCATGTTTTTATCCCACATCGAAAACAGATCCCGGGCAAACTCTGCCGACGGCAGCCGGGTGCCGGCCATTTTTTTCAGTACCGGTGTGGCGATATAAGCCGCCGGTTTAAACTGCGCCAGGGTCGGTACATCAAAGCTCGTGGGTTTTACCAGGCAGGAGCCGGCAGAGAGTTCATTGGCAACGCTCTTTTCTTTGTGCAGCGCCAGGGTCGGGCTACCGGCGCCGTTAAAACAAAGGCGATCGGACTTAAGATCGGGAAAGTTATGATATAAAAAGTTGATACTGGCCTGATAAAACTGCTGGGATTCCTCAAAAGCCGCTTGCTGCGATTTCAGCACCCCCGGCACTTTCACCACATGGGCGTCGTAACCCATAAAACCGGCAAATATCAGGTGTTCGCCGTTTTCCTTGATCTGGGTCAGCAGCTTGTTCAGCTCGCCAAGCGACTGTACCCCGCCGCGGTGCAAACCGACATCCAGCTCGATATTGATACGCATTTTCACCGACAGCTGTTTCGCCAGCGCCAGGTACTGGCTTAACCTGTGTTCACTGTCGATCAGCCACTGCAGCTGGCGTTGGGGGTTAAAAGCCGGGTTTTCCCCCTGCAGCTGGTAGAAACGCTGTGCCGCTTTTACCGGCATAGGTTTGCCCAGCAACAAATCGCTGTCGGGATAATCCCGGGCGATTTGGCTTAAAAACGGCTGGTGGAACACCATCAATTTATTGGTACCCGACTTTTCCATGATATAGCCGAGCAGCTGTGGGCTGGGCAAGGACTTAGCGACAATACGAAAGTCTTTCTCGGGATTCAGGGTAGCCTTTAATACCTGAATATTTTCGTCCAGGGCGTCAAGGTCTACCAGCATACTCGGTACATAACTGCCGTCGCGTTTCAGGCTGCGGTTGAGCTGGTCAAAATAAGGGGTGTAGGCATCCCCATTATCCTCCGGCCTGAAAGTTAACGCGCCTGCCACCCCTGCGGCAGCCCCGGCCAATAAAAATTGACGTCTGTTCATTTATCTCTCCTGACTCTCTGTAAGCACTTCATGCATATTGGCTATGAGAGGCCCAGGACGTTTTTAATATGCGCATTGGCAAAAAGCCCCCTGGGATCCATGGCCGCCCTCACCTTAAGGAATTCATCGAACTTAGGGTAACGGGCGCTTTGTTCTTTGGCGGTTAAGCTGTGTATCTTGCCCCAATGCGGCCGGCCGTCGTATTTGAGGAAAATCGGCTCGATAGCGGCAAAATATTTTTTATAGTCTTTATCATGAAAGTTGTGGCAGCTGATGGCGCAGCTGTCACGCTGATAAAACGGGCTTAACCAGATATCATCGCCCTTAATATAACGTACTTCGATTGGGAAAATCACGTTAATATTTTGTTTTTTAATGATATCTAAAATTTCCGTCAGGCATTTCATCCCGTATTCTGCCGGCACCGAATATTCCATTTCGTTAAAACGTATGTCGCGGATATTACCGAACACCTCATAGTTGCGGCCGCTACGCACTTCTTTAGTAACCGTGCTGGCCCCGGCATTGATGATAAAACGCTTCATAAAAGGCACGGTGTCGATAACTTTCGACAGGGTTTTAAAAGTTTCATAGGCATCGCCGCTGCTTTCTTGAGGCTGGGATAACGCCTGTTCGTCAACCTCGTCCAGCGTGATACCCATAATATAATCGGCATGGGGCAAGGCATAGAGTTCAAAATGCCTGTGCTTGTCTCTGAGGGCTTCCGCCTGCTCAAGCCCCTCCTGCAGATCCATCATCCAGCTGGTTTCCTGCAGATAATACTTATCTTTCGCCTGAATCTTCATGCCGGTAACCGCCCCAAGCGCACCAATATTGTTGCGCGCCGCCTGAAACAACTCAGCGTTGTTATCCTGACTGCAATGCACCACTTCCCCCTGCCCGTTCACCAACGACATGCCGGTAACATTAGTCGACATAGAGCCTAAAGTAGCACCTGTGCCGTGGGTGGAAGTGGCAATAGCACCGCCAAAAGTCTGGGTATTGATATCCGGCATATTAATCAGGCTAAAGCCTTCTTGCCATAGAGGCTCACCGGCACTGGCCAAAAAGGTATTGGCAGCCACTTCAAACTGTTTGGCCGCCTTGTCGATATGAGTGATGCCGTTAAAATACGCCAGCGACATTAAAGATTCATTGGTAGGCACCAAAGGCGAAAAGCTATGCCCTGCCCCCACCAGGCGGATCCCCTGTTTGGCTTTAGCGATCATGGTGGATAACTCATCGGTATCTCTGGGTACCAGGCGTTCATTAGGCTCGCTCACCTGATTGCCGGACCAGTTACTCCACGGCGGCACCCTTTGCCCGTCTTTGCCTATCGCTCCCTGCAATACAGGTGCTTGCTGTGCTTGTTCGGCTTCACTGCAGCCACTGAGCCCCAACGAGCTGGTAACCCCTACGGCAGCAGCCGCTTTCAGTACTTCCCGGCGGTTAAGATTAAGACGTTCAATTTTCATTGGCAGGCAATTCCTTTGGCTTTTTCTGGCTTATTTTTGACCACTATAAAATATACCTGTACGATGGTACAAGTTTTAATTAGAATTAAATCAGTATATAAGCGCATGTTTTATCGATAAACTTGGTATCATGCCCGCTATTAGCCAAACGCTTAAGCACACCTTTAGCCGCAGCGTTAATTATAAATACGGAGATCACAAACCAGGTCATGAAGGCAAAACATTCCCGCGGTGAAGACACCAAAAATAAGATTCTGACCGCCACCTTGGAAATCATTAAGACCCAGGGCATGCGCGCAGTGCGCCACAGGGCGGTGGCAACAGAAGCAGGCGTTCCTTTGGGTTCCACCACTTATCATTTCAGCAGCATAGATGACCTGATCAGCTCAGCCTTTGAATACTGGCACCGGCAAAATGATGTCAGTAAAAATCCCTATTTTTTAGCTATTGCAGAAAACATTGAACACATGGCAAAAACTGAACTCAGCGAGCAAGCCCATAAAGAGCAAAATGCCGAATTATTGTTTCAGGCCGCTGATGAGTTCCTCAAAGATCAAATCATAGAACATATTGATGACAGGCGTATCGAGCTGGCCTTTCATCATGAAGCGCTGCAAAATCCTAAGCTAAATGCCCTGGTATTAAAGTCCTGGCAACAGGAAACTACCCTCTTAACCCGGCTATACCAAACCCTGGGTTCAAGCGCTCCTGCACAGGATGCTGAAATCACCTTTGCCCTGATGTTACAGCTGGAAAAGAAGGCGATGATGTTGCTTGATAAAGAGGCACGGGTTGAAGAATATAAAAATATTCAACATGTGTTGAAGCGCCATGTAGCCGTATTAACCGGCATCTAGGAATTTCTCACAGGTTACATAAGGTATAAGAAAAGGATTTGGTTAGACGGTAAAATGTCACATTTCTTCCCTTTTAAAAGCTACTTAATGAGTTGATATTATAAGAGCTTTTAATTATTTAATATTTGCTTAAAAGTTGTTTAATGGAAGCAATTCCTGCAATAATGTCTGCGGTGACTGGTATGGCTGCCGCTGTAGCGGCATTTACATCTCTTAAAGTGAGCAAGGAAAACAAAGTAGAACAGCCATAAATGATGGCTGTCCCAAGAAGTCATCACATAAGAATAAGCTTATAGATGTCCTCGCTTGTTATACTTCAACTCAATTAGCCGGGCAGCTTTGACTACCTCTACCGGCCGTTAATCTTACCGAATCAAAGCGCACAGGTAAGGGGTCATTATTAGAAAACCAATTATCAGCATACAGAAATAAATGATTTTGCCCCTGGTACCAGGTAAATGGAATATCAGACATGAGCAACTGGTCGCTGATATAGACAGACGCTAACATTGTCGTCTGGTTCAGTGAAAAGTCACCAGCTATTCTCAGCTCTACCGTCGTTAAATTGAGATGTTTAGGATCCCCCATATTAGCACCGGCAAGATGGCTACGGTTTCGGCCCCTGAGAGTTAATACTGCCTGCTGTGCATCAACGGTTAATTGGATATTTGCAGCGTAACCCTGATAATCATCAGGGTCATCTGCAATAGGGGCGCCCAGGCCAAAATAGTAAGAGAAAGCGCGGTTGTATCCCGACAGGTTTACTTTTAATCTCAGCTCACTGGTATCGGGATGCAGTGCATCAAAAATATTGGAAAAGTCATGGTTAGGCACCGCATAAATATGGGGATTGGTTTTTAACTGCCCGCTGCCGGTTTCAACAATTTTAGGATCGCTGTAAGCATCATTGGCGGCTGATGCCCAGCCAATGTCTCTTGCGCTTGGCCTGGCAATGCCATCAAAATGATCTTCAAACAATATCACTTGCTCACTAGTTATGCCGGGTACGGTATAATACCCGGAGCTTGCCAGCTGAACCGGGGTATCCGTTACCGGCTCATGTACGTAAACATAGATAGCTTGATCGCGAAAACTTAGTTGTTGCTCAGGCGTAAAGGTGTAGTGAAACCTGTGCTTATAACTGGTGTAGTCACATTGCCCGCGAACGTCCCATGTTGAGTAGGTATTGGTCTGCATACGCTTTAGCAGTGTCCCCTGCTGTATGTCGCCGCCAACATAAATACTGATGTCTACCGCATCAACATTCAGCCTTTGGCAGGCCCAGCCATAAACACTGTTGTCGCTGGTGTTGTCCACCCCACCGCGCATTTGTGCCAGAGCCGGCAATGAAAAGCATATAGATATGATAAATAAGAAAAAGTAGTTTTGTTTCCTGGTTACAATCTTCATTTCATCATTCTCCATTCCATGTTAGCTTAACCTCCAGATAAGAGGCGCTCGACATTGAAGAATAGGTGAGACAACATATTATACCAATCCGCTGTAAGGTTATTTTTCTCTATAAACCAAGCCCCCAGATTATGGACACAAAAAACGTAATACCTCCAACAAAGTTAGACTTCGACTTTGTGGCATGAATGGTAAGTGTAGAGGCGGACACCCATAATTTGACAATAACAAAAGCAAAAACACCTCATGGTATGATAGCAAGTTTATGGATGCCCCAACATATTAGTGACCGAGTGCGTCAACCTGGGCAAGATAAGCAATCCAGTCTTCCAGGTGATAAGTTTCTGTCACCATACCCCTTCGATTGAAATGATGAACATCTATAGCTTTTATGGTGAAGGTTTTACCCGTAGCTTCAACGCCCAGCAACGGCCCGGTATGTGTTGCAGTCATGGTAGAGCGCACCACAATCGTACTGCCTTCTTCGATCATTTCTTCCACTTGCCAGTGAACATCCGAAATAGCACTGTGTACCAGCGGGATGAACTTCTTAAAGCCTTCCCGTCCCTGCTCCTGTCCGGGGTTAGGATCATGTGATATCCAGTTTTTAACGATAATCTTATCCAGTTTTTCTACCTGCGCTTTACCAAAAGCATCGTAGAAATTCATCAGGCGATCTTTACGGCTTTCACCGGCAAAAGATGCCATGGAAGTCAGTGCAACAGCCAGTAGCAGCCCTATTGAAATGAGTTTTTTCATAATATTTCCTCGCTTTAATCAAATGGATTTCAATATGGGATGAATCATAATTCTTAAATTAATCCTTGATAATACCGGTAATACTTACATTATAATTAAGCTCTGCTTAACAATGGGGTGCACTATGGAAACACCTTCGCTAAACCGGCTTAAACAAATTGCTGTTTTTTGCCAGGTTATTGATAACACCAGCATGCGGGCAGCAGCAGAAAAGCTGGGCATGACCCCGCCGGCAATCAGCCAGTATATCAGTCAACTGGAAAAAGAATTGGGGGTTATCCTGATTTATCGCTCTACCCGGCGCATCAGCCTTTCCGAAGCCGGCGAACGCTATTACCGGCACGGAAAAAAAATGCTGATGGCGGCAGAAGATGCCCATGACGCTATCAGCGAGATTAAACACAGCCTGGAGGGCGAGCTGCGGATCTCGGCCCCTGTTGGCCTGGCCTCTCAACCGCTTGCCCAGGCATTAAAAGGCTTGCTGCTCAAGAATCCGGAGTTGCGGCTAACCGTTCTGGCCAGTGATGCGGGAAGCAATTTGGTCAGCGAACAAATCGACATTGCAATACGTATTGGCAAGCCGGAGTCTTCAAGCTTCATTTTTCATCCCCTTGGCAAAGCTGCCCGGCAGATATACGCGAGCCCTGAGTACCTGCAACAGGCCGGCAACCCGGTTACGCCGGAAGATATCGCTAAGCACCGCTGGCTGGGGCTTATCGGCAGCAGTGATTTTTCAGCAATCGAACTGAACCATCCCGGGAAAGCAAATTATGACTATAATCCCCCCTACCGGATGCGCTTTAATGATCTAAATGCCCTGGTAAGCCATGTACAAGAAGGACTTGGCCTAGCCGTGCTTCCGGCGCTGGAAGTTCAGCACTTGGTTAAAGCCGGCGCCCTGCTCAAGGTTTTGCCTGACTGGCATCTAAACACCCTGCCTTTATATGCACTAACCATTAACAGAAAGCAGTCCTATAAAGTAAAAGCCGTATTAAAAGCACTTAAAGATTTCTTTGCCTGATTCAAATGCGCAGATATTTTGATGATCAAACAGTATCAGTAATACGGCTTGTCCTACCAAACTTTCATCTGCCAGAAATATGAGGGTCTGTTAATGAATAATTGTTTATAAAGCATTTATGCCACAGTATATTGTAAACAAAAAAGACATGATTCAAGGGCACAGATGACACATCAAGAATATGAACAACACGTCTCCAACATCATTAAAAATATTGAGTCTTTTAATAATGCGACCATAGCGACCAATAAAAAAATAGCCGGCATCCAGCAGCCCGGTACTTATGAAATTGATGTCTCCGTGACCTTTCAAATAGATGACATCCTGTCATTTCATTTGATCATTGAATGTAAAAAATGGAAGCGCCCGGTTGACCGGCCTGTGGTGCAAAAACTGGTGCAGACACGCGGGGCAATTTCAGCCCATAAAGCGGCAATAGTCTCACCCAGTGGCTTTACCAGGGAAGCCGTTGCGGTAGCAAAAGCTCATGGCATTGCCCTTTGGGTTATCCATCAGGAAAGTGATTCCATTGACTCAGTTATGGCATGCCTGGAATGGGCTCCGCCAAGTATTGATTTTGACCGGATAAAGCGTGAGCTGTTAGATTTGATGGATATTAAAGCAACTCCAGTTAAAAGCAGACTCATCGATTTTCCAGCATTTTCCCCTGGTACATTTGATAAGGGCCACTTTATTTCTTCAAGATCCGCTATTGAATATCATAGTGCGAAGACTGCTATTGCCCAATTCCTCGTGGAATTTATTTACCAGCCTGACAATCAACAAACAGCAGTTTACGGCAATATCCAAAGGTGGTTAAACCGCCACATCAAAAAATTACATTTAAGAGGCGTGCCCCTTGATGAGGCAGAAAAGAAGCTACTGAGCATTGTAAAAGGCACAAGATATGAACTACCGGTGAATTTCACTAATCATGCGCATATCAATATACCCGCATTTTTGAGGAAAGAGCCTGATTGATTGCCCAACTCCTCCGGCATAGTTATTACTCTCATTCAAATTGTGGCTAAGCTGTCTAGGTTTTGATGTATACCTCATTGTTACCGATCGATTCTGTAAACAGCTTTAATTGCCTTTTCCTGCAATTAGTCATACAGAAACAAAGCACACAGATAAGGGATCTCAATTAGAAGACCAATTATCAGAAATCCAAATGGGAGCCTATCAATTGATTTGAAAAGCTTTCCTTAATCCAGTTGGGTCTAAGGAAAAAGCCCCTAAACCATTTAAACCAGCCTTTATTGCTTGATTTCCCCCTAAGTGGCTAGAAAAGAACCTAAGTTGTAGTAATCCACTATTGAATAAAAGATTATTTTTATCTAAAAGATGTCATTTTATTTCTTGCGGTTATCATACTCACTTCATTGAATTATCAGAGAAAAATAAATGCTGAATAATGAAGTTTGCGAACAATTTTTATCCCACTGTCAGCACGGTAAACAACTATCTCCACACACCCTCAGAGCATACAAGCAGGACTTAGCGAGTTTTACTCAACTGGTGAAACAGCAAAATATACAGTGTTTTGATAAGAAACAACTAAAAGAATATGTAACTCATCTACATCAAAGCGAACTGAGTATTCGAACGATTAAACGTAGAATTGCTTGTCTAAAATCCATGTTCAAGTGGCTAGAGCTCGAGGATATTATTGAGGTTAACCCGTTTCATAAAGCCGATATCAGTGTAAAAATACCAAAGCAGCTACCGAGAAATATTCCTAAGAGTAATTTACGTAAAATGTTAAAGGCTGCAAGATTAAATTTAAATTTAGCCAAGGAAGACAGCTATAACTTATCTACTCTTCAAGCCTTAATTACCACACCTAAACAGGTGAACAAATTAACCAGCCTTCTTGCTGTAGAGCTGCTATTTTCTACCGGTATGAGAGTAAGTGAACTCGTTAATATTAAAATTCAGCACGTCTTTTTGAGTGAGAAAAAAATAAAAATATTAGGAAAAGGACAAAGAGAACGGTTTGTTTTTTTACCGAGTAAAGAACTAAGTGACCTGGTTGGCTCTTACCTGTCTCTGAGAGAAATAACCAGGCCTGAACATGACCTTATGCTAACAAATAGCCGAGGAAAAGAAGCATCTCCCCACTTTATCAGAAAGCTTATTAGAGAAATGTCGTCTTTTGCCAAGGTAGATAAAATAACTCCACATATGTATCGCCATTCAGCGGCATGCCAGTTATTAGAATCAGGTGTCGATATTCGTTTTGTCCAACGCTTATTGGGCCATCAAAGCATCTTAACTACCCAGCTGTACACACACGTAAATGATAATGTTTTACAAAAGAAAATAGCTAAGGCTAATACACGGGGGGCTATTGCATAAAAGTAACGATAACTAGGAATTATGAATGTTTTTGAAAGTGTGTAATGAGAATGACTTAGAGATAGTAGTAGTTGCAGATACTCTTGATTACAAAGGAGCAGATCTTGATTGGCTAGATAGAAGAATAGATCGGCCAGATAAACATTATGTAAAACAAATGATAGAGGCTTTACAATCATCCTACCAAAACGTAACGTTATATACTAATCCTATTGATTTTCAAGCTAATATTGAGAAGCATTATCAAAGTTTAGTATTGCCTTATTGGTTTGGTGAAAATTCACGAAATAGACATGCATTAGTCCCTGCAATTTGTGAGACTAATAACATTCGCTATATGGGGGGAGATATATACACTAAAACCGTTTGTAATGACAAAGCCTTATCAAAAATCTTGTGTAAAAAAGCAGGATTAAGAGTAGCTGATGATGTCACGATATATGATCTAAATGATATAAAAAAACTATCTTTGCTCAATTATCCTTGTGTCGTAAAGCCATTTTTTGAAGGAACGTCTTTGGGTATTACCCAGAAGAATTTAGTTGAAGATGTTGATTCTGCGACTAACCTATCCCTTAAACTACTTGAAGAATTTTCTCAACCAATATTAGTTGAAGAATTTGTTGCTGGAAAAGAAGTATCAATTTGCTTACTTGGTTGGAAAGAGCATATATCTCATTGGCATGCTGCAGAACGTTATAGAAAAGATGACGAAAACTACTTTTATTCACACCTCTATGGCTACCATGAAAAAAAATCCAAAGAGTATAATTTAGCGTTACGTTCTGTTAAAAAAGATATTGATGCACCTCTTCTGCAAAGTTGCCAAAGGATCTTTTCTTGGTTAGATAAGGTTGAATATATTCGTATAGATGGAAAATTACACAATAATGTGTTCACCGTTTTAGAATTAACTCCTGAAACCCATTTAGGGGCTAATGCTGAGTTTTGTGGTACATTGGCTTTTGAAGAATTAACATATAAAGAAATACTTTCTCTCATGGTCAACAATTCTTTAATGCGATATCAAAATCTAAACTCCAACTTGAAATAAATACGGGATAATACTTGTACTGATAGCGGAAATCGTCCCTTTGCGGTAATTCATCATATAGCTTTACTCGCCAATACTCGAAGTCCGCATTGACAGGTAAAGACCTAGCTCTTTCTATATATTCTTGTCTTGCTTTAGGTTGCTCAATGGACATTGCTATATTAAAAAAAGCAATTCGAGTTAAATCGTAATCAATATCTTTATATTTAGATAATATTTCTTCAATACTTTCTTGAATTGATAGTTTGGCATCAAAAGTTTCATTTATTGAATGCCAGATAAGTAAATTATTTAAAATAATTAATTTAGACAGGTGATTATTGCAGTGTTCACTTGCTTCTTCAAGTTGTGCTAAGCATTGGTCATTTGCTTTATTTTTATACAAAGAAATGACGGCAAAATTATTACTTAAAATGAAAGAGTTGCTAATAGTCCCTTTAATTATTTCATCTGCCTTTTTTAGTTCCTCTTCAGCTTTATCTAGCAACCCCCCATAACCTAAGTGCTGACTTAATGCTATTCTCGCCCCCATTTCCTGTATTGACTCATTATTATTTTGAAAAGTTGAAATCGCTTCAGATAAAAATTGAATTCTTCTTTCCCCTCCTCCTATGAGCGCCATATCAGATGAGCGTTTAAATAAAGGTTCTAAACTTGAATTTTTAAATGCTTGTTTTTCATGCAGCTCCCACCATAACTCAGAACATTCGTCATATTGATTAGAAGCTCGCAGGATGGCTATACGAACCAGTTGGCTTCCAAGCCACCTGATTTTATCCTCATCTGGTGTAGTTACATATTTATCTAAAAGACTACTAGCTGCTACAGAGTCTCCAGAAAGTAAAGTTGAAGTCGAACACATCAATAGAGGTTCTGTTTCTTCTAAATGTGATTTTGTATATTCGATAACTTCTTCAAACATAGATAGTCGATAAAAGATTCGTGCTAAATACAAATCTATAGTTTTTATTATTTCTTCAGAAGAGTTCGGGGACGCTATAAGTCTTGAGCGAAGGTTTTGAGCAAACCTGATAGTTCTTCTTGGAGCCCTGCTTGTTAAGCACAACGTATATATTTTCTCAAGTGTATCTATGAGACCATCGACTAAATCTAGTTGGCTTCTATAATATAATTCCCACCCTAAAATTTCAGACAATGGTAATAAAAAATCTTGAGTAGATTCGGCTTTAAGTGAAACATAAAACTTAAACCAAAGATCATTCGCAATCATTAGATGACGAAAATAACTTTCATTGGAAAAAATTATTTGTAAAGCACTATCATGTTTTAAACAAATTTCTTCTAACGCTATTTTCAATAGATCGTTATTACTAAGCTGAAGTGTAGCTGCTTGTAGATCTTTATAGTGTAATCCCATTTTTTTTGATTGTGGGGTTGAGTTCATTAATCTATTGAGTATTTCTAAAGATACCCTACCTCCATGAGTCGCTATAATAGCTAATAATAATTTATGCTGCTCATTGAGTGAATTGATTGTGTTTTCAAAAGTTTGATAGGCATCATCCTTCAAAGAGAAAACAGTATCTTTTCTTGCAGATTTTAGTATAAATGATAGTTTGTATAGGTTTCCATCTGAAGAGCTGTAACTACTTTCGAATACTTCAGCTAAAGCCAATTCATCTTGTTTTAGGAATTTAATTATATCTTTTACGGGAAGGACGCCAAGTCGGTGCATCGCTTTAAATACAGAGTCACCTCCCAGATAATCAAAAAGTTGATTTTCTTTATATAGTTCGTTTGTTGAATTAGTGAACTCTGCCACTATGTTAAGGTCAGAGTGTTCATTCAATAACACTTTAAAAAACTCAAGGGAGTCTTTGTCAATATTTTGAATATTTTCGAGTACAACAGTAAAAGGATAGTTTTTTAAAAATGCATTAATATATTTTTTAATAGGCTCGTATAATTCATCATGACCAGAAAAAATTGCATCCGAATTGTCTTTGCTGAACTTCCCAATTAAATCACTAATAGAGTTTGATAACTTCTTTGAACCTGTTTTTTTTTCTATGTAGTCAATGAATGCAACCCTTGCAGTATCTATTATTGCCTCAACAACATGATGCTTTGTTATCGTTGTTGATGATTGATTTGAAGGTGAGTTCTCTCTAGCAAACTTATCTAAAGAACGTCCTAACTCAAGAACAAAGGATCCATCAACATCCCTGTATTTTTCATGATCCATGATTTTAACACGAACAAAGTTTGTAATCTCACAATTAGCAATTACTTGATCTACAAGCGCGCTTTTCCCCCGCCCAGAGGGAGCACTTAATATAATTAACTTTGAGCCAGCTGAGGGTTCAATCAGCTCTTTTGTGAGCTGTGCTTTTTCTTCGACTCTGTTTATGAATATATCGTTACTCATAATTCCTAGTTATCGTTACTTTCCTTGTGCAAATAATATTCTCTTAGTTTTTTAGCATCGTCAATAAGTTTGTTAATTTCCTTTCAAAAACAAGACAGGGCTTATATGGTCACTCTAATCAAATAGATTCGAAAGCAAAGTTGAACATGGGTGGCCTATTTTGTATTTCTTTGCCCCCTATCAAAAAACACAGGCAGCTACTGGTGGTTGATAATCAAGCATCCATTACCCTCACAACATTTATCAATACTTTTTCTAGCTATTTACATTTCTATGCTAAGCTAGCCCCCATTAAAACCATCTACAATTGTAACTCCCTACACAAGAATTTTATGGAAGCTAGATTTGCCGAATATCGCTTTGCCTGCGATCAACTCATCCTGTACAAACATAAAGAAATCATCCCGCTCAAACGTAACCAGGCGCTACTGTTAAATTTCTTTATCACCAATCCTGACGGTATTCACAGTAAAGACGCCATTATGAACGCCGTATGGCAAAACAAGGTGGTATCTGAACAGGTTGTTTTTCAAACCATCAGCCAGCTCAGGGCCATTTTTGGCACTGATGCCATCAAAACCTTTTCAAGAAAAGGTTATAAATGGCAGTTAGCCGTGCACTTGGCTTCCGCTATCGACAGCGAGCCTGCAGACACAGTTTTCACTGAAAAAACACCTCAAGTGCGTAAACGCTCACACTGGGCAGCGTTTATTTTTGGCGCTCTGGTTGCAGTAGGGATATACCTTTTACAGGCGCTGACAGCAAATGAGCAAGTGACATTACATCTTGTACAAAGTGGCGACTCAACAACGGCTCAGCAAAAAACATTGCCTCAGTTAAGCACACGGGCAATTACACAAGATGATATCTTTACCATAGAGCCCACACAGAAAAGCCACTCGGCCCGCCAATTGTTTGCAGCCCCCAAGTTAGCATGGCAACAATCTAACGTTCCAGAAGGTGAATGGTTGTTATGGACTGACACCTTCAGCTCTGACAAAGGCATTTTCTTAAATTACGGCTTATCGCAAGACAGCAGGTACTGGCATGGTTATGTTTATGCAGAAACACATGAGCAGCTTAGCCAAAAGTTATCCGAACGCTTAACACAGCTACATCAGCTCGGCTTGTTTTCTCAATCGAATAACAAATTAGATATCAGTACGTTAACCTCGATGAAGGCAATAGCCCCGGATGATCCCGATTTATTGCTGCTATTGGCTAATTATTATCTTGAAGTACAACAACTTGACGTTGCTATGACTTATGCGCAAAAGTTGACTAACTTAGATCTGTCTTACGGCTTTAGTCCTTATCGGGCGAAAGCGCACTGGCTTATCGCTGAACTCTATAAAAAGCGTCACAAATATCAACTGGCGAGCAATAGCTTAAACAAGATGTCGGCGACTTTAGCCGATACGCCGTTATGGGCATTAAGCTATGAGAATATTAGCGCTAAGGCCTGGTTAGCCTATAAGCAACACGACTTTGACACTATGTTTAAAGTGTTGGATCAGGCCATTGAGTTTGGCCAAAAACAAGGCGAGCCATTAACCTTATTTGAATTACATATTATGTATTCGATACTGGCAAGAAAAGGTGGCGATGACCACAAAAAATATGCACACCTCAATGAAGCACAGGCCTTGCTGCTTAAGCACGAACTCGATGAATCAAATTTTGCGGTTGTCTTTTATCATTTTGCGATATTCACCCAGGATAATAACAAAGCCTTGCCTTATCTGGAGAAAATTCTCGCGTTACCGAGAACGGCCCGCAATGGCTGGATTATCGACCACGCCTCTGAAATGCTCATCGATCACTATATCGAGCAACAAGAGTATGACTTAGCCCTGTCGTCAATCGATACTCAGCTAGAGTCGCCCAAAAATATGTTATTGCTGGCAAAAATCTATCATGCCCAACAGGCACAGGAAAAAGCACGCCCCTATCTTGAAAAAGCCTTTGAATTGGCGCGTTTGCAATACAAAACCCGTATCGCTATAGATTCAGCCCTGATGCTGTTCCAACTTAATGCACATCAACCTGAAGTACAGGCAGAATACATGGCCTATTTGCAAGGTAACGCTAATAAGAAGTGGCTAAAAAAACAGATGGACATCTTAGCCAGCAAGTAAGGGGCTTATCTCACCTTTAAACAATGCCAGGCAACGCTTCCCTTCGCCTGGCATCACACTGCCGGTTAACTTAGCGGTAATGCAGCTCAAGCCCGCTGCCGTCCTGATCAAAAGGTAAATGTTTCGCATTATACAAATAGCCGTTACCCGCAACCTTATAATCAGTGGCATTAACAAAACGGGTAAACTCAGCAACCGTCACTTCATATTTGCCGATCAGAACATCAATATTTTGAGCCGGGTCGGCTATAGCAACTAACACCGGCTCTATCGGGGCCGAACTTGCCCAGCACCGTTGAAAATACCGTTAAAGCCGCGAAAGTTTTTTTCATAACATTTCCTTACTGGATTAATAGCCAGATATTATGAAATGGGCTGAAATCAAGTCTTAATCAAACTCTATTTTATTGACATATAGAAAACGGATAGAAAATAAATCAATCAAAATCAGAGAATTGCATAAAAATCAGATTTAGTACCCAAGGCTAAAAAAATCTCGAACAAGCCTGCGCTTAGCGTTTCAGCACCAGGTTTTCATGCCCTGTTGCCAGCAAAGTCGCATCCGGTAAGTTGTCTTTCAGCCACAGGGTAAGTGGTTTAACTTTATTATCCATGACATGGACAAAAGCCACTTTCCCGGCATTTATTTGCTCAAGCAACTCACGGTAGTTTTCTTTAATCAAAGGAAACAAATCATGTATCAGCAAAAGGTCAATGTTCTGCTTCGCTAACTGATGCGCCGCGATAACTTCGGCATTGATATCCGCATCACCGACATGAAGCACTTTCCAGCCGTTGACCTCCACTAAATAGGCATAATTTTGCGTCTGAGTTTGCGGAGCCATATGGGGAAAACTGAGCACCGACACTTTAATATCGTCATGACTAAACTGCTGAGATTGAAAGCCGGTTAATTCGGGCGAGAGAATGTGGGCCGAGTCAGTAATTCGGCCTAAATGTTTAATCGTCTGAGGCGTGGTAACCAGAAGCGTTTCATCGTTCTCTTTAAGAAATGCCGTAGTTTGTTTTGGATGAAAATGATCGCTGTGCGCATGCGTGGTTAACGCCAGGTTAGCGCCTTTTTCCGATAACTGCTGAAATTCCTGCTCATCCAGAAAGCTGAAACGGCTATGCGGACCAAACAGCGCATCAATCAGGGTAACCTTATCACCCGAGATAATTTTTACCCCGGCATTGGCAACATGTTCAACAACGAGCTCTGCCGACACAGGCTTTACCGGGCTGGTATTTGCCCAGGCATTAACACTGCTTAATATGGTTAAAGTGGCGAGTAATTTTTTCATCATATCTCCTTAGTAGCTTGATGAGGAAATATTATGAAATTGGCAGAAGTGAAGTCTTAATCAATTTCTATTTTATTGCCATATAGAAAACGGATAGAAAGGAGCACAGCATTAAAAGTTGCCGGGGCTTATTTATTATTGAGAGAAAGGCCCTTTTTATCTCTATGAACAACAGGATCTGCACCAGGAGATAATTTCTAAAATTTATCCGCAAAAGAACCCCTTCACTGTTGATATATCCAGCAAATTAGTCTTTCATTAATGATGCGCTCCCCTCAAAAAGGCGCGCAGTATTACAATAGTTTTCATCAATAAATTATTGCAATAACAACCGTTACTTCCCTTAAAAAGGCGGTAACAGCGTCGCAACCCCTGAGTGCAGTAACACCCAGGAGTCGCTAACCACAACGAACTTCGTGGAGTACGTCATGGCTGAATATCATCATACGCCAGAGCCAAGCTCGGCAAAAGTAAAATATCCGATTTATCGGCAACTTACCGTGCTGGAAACCATCAGCGGCTCGGCAGCAAAAACCCGCGGCATAGGCATTAACTATGTACCTGTCAATATTGAACCTTGTGTTGTGCTCAGGGGAAAGTGGCTGCGACAAGCCGGTTTTCCCATCGGGCAAAAGGTCAGTATCAGGGTAAACCCGAAAGAAATTGTTATCACCCCGAAGCAAATTTCTTTAAACCTAAACCTTGAAGAGTAAGCTCTGAACTTGTGTTAACCGCTCACAAGCCAGGCTGTTGCGCCTAAAAAAACCGCCGGCTTGATAACCTTAGCCTCCCTTCACTGTGGTTTACCTAAAACACAGTGAAGGGAGTTTTTCTCTGAAGCTGCCACCATGATTATCAAGGAAAATGGATCAGCGAAGGCCAGTCTTCCGCCCAGGTGTGATTGCTACTTTCCCCCATCACCTCTAACGCTGATGTGATAAATTCAATAAACACCCTGACCTTGGCGGGCAAATAATCACGCTTGGCATAAATGGCAAATACCCCATTATCTGGCTGTGGCGGCCTGAAATAAGGGTAAAGGGACACTAAAGCGCCACTGTTCAAGCCCTGTTTCGCCAGAAAATGAGGTAATTGGGCAAAGCCCAAACCATCGCTGCACATGTAGGCCATGGCTTCACCATCGTCTGTGATATGGCTGCGCGCTAATTCACAGGGCTGGTATTCACCCCGGCCATCGGGTAAAAAAACAGGCTGTAGCTGTTGTGTCTCTTTGATACGAAAACCTATCCAGCTGTGCTGATGAAAATCCTCGGCGCAACGCGGCGTACCATGTGCCTGTAAATATTGCGGCGACACGCAAGTAAGAAAGTCCATCGGACTGAGCCGCCGGGCCACTAGGCGGCTGTCTTTCACATAGCCGGTACGCAGCGCGATATCAATATCGTTTTCAATAATATCTACGTGTAAATCATTGATCTCAAGCTCCAGCTTAATCGCCGGATAACGCTGACAGAAAGCCTGCAACAAGGGACGCAGATAAAGGTGCCCGTAACAGGCGGCCGAACTGATACGTAAGGTACCGCCGGGAGAGTCATTTAAATGCTTGAGCTCGTCTTCACAAGTGCTGAGGTCCTGCATCATCTTGCGCACAGTATCGGCATAACGTTTACCCGGTGTGGTGATACGCAACTGCCGGGTTGAGCGCTGAAAAAGGGTCAACCCCAGCTGAGCTTCCAAACGAGCGATGGCCTTGCTGACTGTGGACGGGTCAGTATTACAAGTTCTTGCCGCTGCCGCGAAGCTGCCGCCATCACAAGTGGCTAAAAATATTTCTAATGAGCGCAGTTTATCCATGACGTATCTCATAAACACCGTTTATCCGTGGCCTGAATATAACATGGAAAACTCATGAATAATATTCACGACTGATAGGGAGATTGGCCTATTTTCTTAGTTTTTTCAGGGCCATAAAATGCCCAAAGAGACAAAAACACAACAACCCCTTTTACGTAAATAAGGAGTATCAGGAATTATGTTGCAGCACTTTATTTCAGGAAAAATCTCCGCAACCAGTCCCCTTGCCTATTTTTTTCTTGCTTTTATCGCCATGTCGGGGCTTTGCTACATTAACTTTTTACCGGGCGTTGTTAATGCGCTGGCAACCGGTATCGGTTTCAGTGATACCCGGGCGGGACAAATCGTTGCATTCAATGGCTATGGCGGCCTTGTCGGCAGCACCATGGCTATTTTTTTAGTACGGCGCATCGCTTGGCGACCTGCGATCTTGATATTTTTAGCTGCGCTCGCACTCATGGATATCGCCACATTAAGGATTGAAGATTACGGTATTATGCTTGGCTGGCGTTTTTTGGCCGGGGTATTTGGCGGCCTAAGCCTGGGGATTGGTTTTTCGGTGCTGGCCAGGTTAAACAATCCGGATCGCGCCTTTGGCACCTTAGTCTTTATTCAGTTTGCTGTCGGCTCTTTAGTTATTTACCTCTTGCCGGCACTTGAGCGCCTGCTTAGCGTCTATGCGGTTTTTTATGTAATGGCAAGTATTGTCTTGTTAAGCCTGGTCATGGTGGTGTTTCTGCCGCCACTTCCTTTGGACAAGAAATCAAGCAAACAAGCCAGGCCTTTTTCCAAAAACAATGGCAAGGCCCTGTTATTATTGCTGGCTATCCTTTCATATCTCATTGCCGCCAGCGCCATTTGGGCCTATGTCGGGCTGATTGGCCTTAGTGCCGGTATTACACCTGAAAATGTCAGTACCTATATCGCAATAACCGGTTTATTAGGCTTGCCTGGAGCCATGTTGCCTGTAATAGCAGGTGATTGTTTTGGCCGTAGCTATTGGCTTATCGGCGGTATCCTTTTGTCGGCCTTTGCTGCGCTCTTGCTCAATTTTTCCCACGCTTCCCCGGCTTACATTAGCGCAATGGCCCTGCTGTTTTTTTCCTGGCCGGCGGTGCAATCATACCTGTTGGCAATAACCGCCGAAATGGACGGCAGCGGCAGGCTTTCAACCATAGCTGCACTTGTCTCTTCTGTCGCTTTGGCGACCGGGCCACTACTTGCTTCCAGCCTGCTGACTTCTGACCTGCCAGGAAGTGGCAAGTATTCCGTCATGCTCTATAGCTGCGCCATGATTTTCTTATTGAGTTTTCTGCTGCTACTCAAACCTGTACGGGCACAAGAAAAAACCGGGGCAGCGCTATTGCCATCCTGACTTCAGCTTTGCAGGGAATGAAATGAACCATGACTTCCCCCCCGGTTGTCATGATCAGCAAAGAATTAGCCCAATCACTTAAGGTACTCAAGATGTTAAAATATATGCTCAACAAAATGCTGTTATCCATGCAAAAACGATACGATTACGACGTAGCTTATATGCAGGATATCCTGCAAAGCGATACAAAAGCGTTTCTAAAACTGATGGGCTTTCAAACCATGTCATCCCACACCGGGAATTTGCCCGCCGAGCCGCTCTATGCCGCCAGGTTAAGGGCAATTATCTGGGATGATTGCGGCCCGTGCACGCAATTACTGGTGAATATGGCATTAGCAGCCGGGCTAAACCCGGAGATTGTACGCGCAATTATCGACAGAGATTTGGATAAACTGCCTGAAAATACCGCCCTGGTGGTGCAATTTACCGAGCTGGTATTGGCTCACGATCTGAAAGCGGATGACTTGCGAGAAAAAATACAAGCCTTGTGGGGTACTCAAGGGCTGATCGCCGTCGGCTATGCTATCAGCTCTTCCCGGGTTTATCCGGCACTGAAATATACTTTAGGGTACGGTAAAACCTGCAGCCAAATCAGGGTGGACGACTTATCTCTGACACCTGCACGGTGCTCAATACCGGCTGGGGGAGAAGAAAAGATTTAACACAGCACGCTAAGACTGCTATTGGTCTTGATAACTTTGGCTGATACTACCTTGGGCAGCTTAGTATCACTAACAGCTCAGCAAAGTGCCAGTGCCTGATCTTATCGAGCCGGCGGCTTGAGAAGATCAGGACAAATAGTCAACAATATCCGCTACTATACCCCTAAGGTAGCACCAGCGCCTTACCCCGGCCATGAGCTTCGGAACCGGCATCGAGCTTGCCATTGTCATTAATAATAAGATGGACATCGCCAAAATGGCGGTTATCCAGGATATAGCCCATTTGCTGCAAGGCTTTTTTATCCTCGCCTTTTAGCCCGCTATGGTGGCGAATAACATTTTCAGGATATAGCTGGTGATGGAACCTGGGGCGGTTAACCGCTTCATCGGCGCTCATGCCAAATTCGGTGACATTGAGAATTGACTGGTAAACCGAGCTGATAATAGTGGTGCCGCCGGGAGAGCCGGTCACTAACGCCACCTGATCATCTTTAAGCAGGATGGTTGGCGTCATCGAAGATAACATGCGTTTTCCCGGCTGAATTTCATTGGCCTTGCCCCCCAAAGCACCAAAGGCATTGGCAACGCCGGGTTTGGCGCTAAAATCATCCATTTCATCATTAAGGATAAAACCGGCACCGGGTACCACTACCCCGCTGCCAAAGGTCAGGTTAATGGTGGTGGTATTGGCTACGGCATTCCCCCAGCGGTCGACGATAGAAAAATGCGTGGTATCTTCACTTTCGTATAAGCCCGGCTTTACCTGCTCAGTGTTAGAAATAGCCACCAGGTCGACATCTGCAGCCCGTTTTTGCAGGTAATCTTCATTCAGCAACTGCTTAACCGGCACCGGGTAAAAGTCCGGATCTCCCAAGTAGTCGGCGCGATCGGCAAAGACCCGCTTACCGATTTCCGCCAACAAGTGGACATACTCTTTGGAGTTATGTGTTAATGCTACTTTATCCTTAACCCTGGGCGCCAGTTGCTGATACATGTTCAGCCATTGCAAAATAGCGATACCGCCGGAACTTGGCGGCGGTGAGGTTAATACCTGGTAGCCCTGCCATGGCTGACTGATAGGTTTGCGCGATACCGCCTGGTACTGGGCCAGGTCCTGATGAGATATCAAACCGCCCTGCTGTTTCATAAAATCAACGATAATATCGGCGGTTTTTCCCTTATAAAAACCATCGCTGCCTTCATCCCGAATACGCTGTAGCGACAACGCCAGCGCCGGCTGTTTAAACACCTCTCCGGCTTTGAGCCCGCCGAAAAACTCGGCAAAATTCACTTTGATGTCTTTCTTTTTTAAATAATCCAGATACCGGCTGACATTATCCGCCAGCTTAGGGTGGACAACAAAACCTTTTTCCGCCAATACAACCGCCGGCTCCAGCAGGGATTTCCATGGCAGTGAACCGTACTTTTGGTGGGCCAGCCACATACCGGCAACAGTGCCCGGCACGCCGGCGGAGAACACGCCAAAAACCGATTTGTTTTTGACGACATTACCTTGCTCATCCAGATACATATCCCGGTGGCCTTTTAACGGCGCCACTTCCCGGTAATCGATAAAATCATCTTGCTTGTCGGTATGCACCAGCATAAAACCACCGCCACCGATATTACCTGCTTCCGGCAGAGTCACGGCTAACACAAACTGGGCAGCAATTGCGGCATCTATGGCATTGCCACCTTTGCTCAGGATGCTGGCGGCGACATCGGCACTGTAGCTGTCGGGCATGGCAACCCCCGCCTGTTGTTTAGCAGCAAAGGCAGTGGTTGAAATTGTCGTAGAAATGCAAATCAGGGAAACGAAGGTTATTATTCTTTTATACATTAAGTTACTCCTGGTTAAGAAGCGTTCAGCATAAAAGTCAGGCAGACGAAAGTCCAGCAGTTTTCGTAGTTAAACCGAGAATAGAATAAAGCTTTTCAAGATCAATGAATTAAAAATACAACCCGCCGCAAAGCACCATTATCCCTGGGTTAACCTCAATACCAGGCACAAGATTAATAAGCCGATCACCAGCTTGGCGATAAAGAACTTAATTTCCATCTTATGCAGCTCTATTGATTTTCTCCGGTGCTCACCCCGCAGCAATAACCTGCGGTTGGCCTCTTTGATCACCTGATAGCGGGTCAGATAATAAGTCACTAAAATGGCAACAATTAAGACAAAGATTTGCATGATCATGGCGCAGCTCTCCTTTGGCAGCTCACTGATAAATGACACTCTCTGCTACCCCCTGTATCGGCCGCAAAGAAAAAGTCATAAGTTATCAGGTGAAACTTATGCTTACCCGGGGTTATCCGGGCATCATTCGTGGCAAACAGGGTAAATGCCGTAAATGACGATAAAAGCAATGCATAACTTGCGCCTGCCCCTGCTTTTTTGTGAGAAATGAAGCTTAAGTAATTGTTAAAAGGGCTGGTAAAAGGTCAGTGCATAACCTTAAGCTATCGGCTTAACTCAGGCAACGCCGGAAAAATGACTTCCCAAAGACAGGTAAAACGGCAGGGTGCTTTAGCACCCTACTCGCCTTTTTGTAAATAACGCTCGGTGCGCTCTATTCTTCTTGGTTTGCCCCGCAACACCAGGGTATCCTGCGCCATCAGCACGGTTTTTTCATCCGGCTCTTCGATTTCCTGCTCTCCCCGGCGCAGGGCAATAATATGCACCCGGCGGCTTGCCAGGTTGAGGGATAGCAAGGTGTGGCCTATGGCGTAGGCATCGTCGGTGAGTAAAATGGCATGGGCAAATTCAATTCTGCCCTTAGCCCCTGAGCTCATATCCGTATGCTCGCCCTGGAAAAAACCATGCAGATGGTTATAGTGGTTTTTACGCTCCCTTTGCACCCGGCGGATAATGCGGGAAAAAGGCACCCCGGATAAAGACAGTACCTGGGACACCAGCATCAAGCTGCCTTCCAGGCTTTCCGGCACCACTTCATTGGCCCCTGCCTGCTGCATTTGGTCCAGCTGGTCATCGTTTCGGGTTCTGACCAGGATCGGCACCTTGGGCGAGAGCGAACGCACCTTCTGGATCACTTCAATCGACTGCTTGTCTTCACCAAAAGCAATCACTACCAGTTTTGCCTTATCCAACCCGGCGGCATGCAGCAGTTCCGCTTGCCGGGAGGAGCCAAAAAGGATTTTTTCGCCGGCTTCCCTGGAAGTGCTGACCCGCAAGGGGTCGATATCTATGGCAACAAAATCTATACCTTCTTGTTTTAAAAAGCGGCTGACGGTTTGCCCGATGCGGCCAAAACCGCAGATAATGACATGATCCTTGAGCTGTTTTTCCTGCGGCAGATGCTCAAGTTCATGGGTATCAATTTTCCGATCATGGCTTAACCACACCGACCAGCGCCGGGCGTTATTGATAAGGTATGGCGTCATCGCCATGGAGATAACCCCCGAGCCCAGTAAAGCCGAAGCAACCTCCACCGACAACAGCGACATCTGGCTCGCCAGGGCGATCAGCACAAAACCGAATTCCCCCATCTGGGATAACATAATGCCCCCCGCCCAGGCATCTTTCACCGACTCTCCCGCCCGCACCGCCAAGAAGCGCACCACCAGTACCTTGATCACCATAAAGGAGATCATTAAGCCGACAATCAATACCGGTTCGGACATCAGGACTTTAATGTCGAGTTTCATGCCGACGGTAACAAAAAACAGCCCCAGTAAAATATCCCGGTAGGGCCGGATATCCGCTTCCAGCTGATGTTTATACTGGCTTTCCCCGAGCATCATGCCCGCCAGGAAAGCCCCCAGTGCCATTGATAAGCCAAACCACTGGGTCAGGGCGGAGGCCAGCAAAGTCACCAGTAAGGTGGTCAAAACAAAAAGCTCATCGGTTCTCACCTGCGCCACCAGGTTAAACACCCTGGGCAGCAGCCATTTGCCGATAAACCATAATAAGCCGACCACGAACACCCCTTTAACTAAGGCGACGATCAGCGCAAACATCATCGAAGACTCCCCTTCCTGGGTGAGCATAGGGGTGATGATCAATAAAGGCACCACGGCGACATCCTGAAACAGCAATACCGCCACCGCCAGCTGGCCTGATTTTCTTTTGGTGGCGCCGCTTTCGCTGAGCTGGCGAATAACAATCGCGGTAGAGGATAACGCCAGAATACCGCCAATGACAAAAGCGCTGCTCAGGCTTTGACCGAATAAAAGCGCCAGCGACATAAACAGCACCAGGGATATGCCCACCTGCAAACTGCCCACCGCCAGCACCAGGTGACGCATGGCCACCAGTTTGGGCAAGGAAAACTCCAGCCCTAAGGTAAATAATAGAAACACTATACCCAGCTCGGCAAAATGCTCATAATCCACCTGGGCCTGGGTCCAGGCAAGGCCGTGCTCACCCACCAGCATACCCGCCACCAGGTAAGCCAGAATTGCTGGCAACTTCAAATGTCTGAAAATCCAGACAATAAATACCGCACTGGTTAAAATGGCGAGAATATCAAACATACCGGTCAAAGTGGCTCCTTATCGTTAAAACCTTGTTGGCCGGGCGGCAATTGCTTGCCGCCAAAAAGCTGACACCAATAACAACTTAGTCAAACTATATTTTAACTCAATAAAAATCAGCACCTTACAACACAAAGAAAAATAAAAACAATCGGGCACAGTAATTGCTTTATTAAAACCGTTAGCCGAAGTTGTAAGGGGTCGAAATGCAAACAATAAATATCCTCGAAAATCGTTATTCACCATTCAATGCTTTTAAAGTCTTTGATTCTTCCTCGTTTGAAAATAAAAAACGAGGTACAGAGCTGTTAGAACAGCTGCAGGTCACTTTAGACCTGGAAAAGCTGCTAAATATATTTGCGATAGAGGCTGCGAAATATGTCGATTTTTCAGGTCTTTATTTTAAACATGGTAGCATAAGAAAAGCGATACGTGGTAGTCGCAGTGCCAGGAATGAACACCAGTTTGAATTAAAACTCAATAATGAGTTTATTGGCATGCTGACCTATGCGGTAAATTCCCCCATTAACCACACTAACAGCAAAATACTAAATCAGTTACATCAGTACCTGCTCTACCCGATGCGTAATGCCATTGAATATCATAGGGCGATGCAACTTGCGATGCAGGATGGCTTAACCGGCCTGGGTAACCGCAGATATTTTGACGAACAGTTAAGAAGGGCCATGCACCACGCCAACCGTCACCGTTCCCATGTCGGCCTAGTGGTGTGTGATCTCAACAAATTCAAAGCCGTCAACGATACCCATGGCCATGCCGTCGGCGACCAGGTGCTGGTACATTTTGCCGATGCGCTGCGCGCCAGTATCCGCGACTCGGACAGCTTATTCCGCTTCGGCGGCGACGAATTTGCCGTATTAGTGGAAAATGCCGCAGAGCAGTCATTAACCCTGATCAAACACAGGATCAATCAGGCAACCGCCGACGATGCCCTGCTGGCAAAATATGAGATCAGCTGCGCTTTAGGCAGCAGTTTGATGAACCGCGCCGACAATGAGCAAAGTTTGTTTGAACGGGCAGATCAGGCGCTATACCATGAAAAAATGGGGTTGCCGCACCACCTGAGCCTGGTAGAAGCTTAACAGCAAAGAATAGCCGCTAAGCTTAAGCATAAAATAAAAACTGCTGTTACTTTACTTCGGCCTCAACAGCAGTTTTTAACGACTTGAGCATAGCTGCGCGATCTTTTGCCGACTCCCCCAGGGTTAAGCGGCAAAACCTTACCGCTTCGGCAAACCTGTTCCGGGTATAGATTTCTAACACCGAGATAAAAAAGTGCTTATCCAGGTGAAATATCTGGCAATAATGATTGATGGCATCGCTAAGCGACGGATATGAAATACCGTCAAAGGTAAAGGCTTCCTGCTCTATTTCATCAAACAATTCAACACCGTTGACCACCAGCGGCCAACCCTGAAAATTGACGCGCCCTTGAGCTACCTGGTACATAAACCAGGCGCTTTTCTGGAAACCGGCAAAATTTCCCCCTTCAAACTGACTTTGCGCCAGACTTTCCTCAGTCCAGTTAACCCCTATGGCCAGATCTTTGTGATAGCGACGGATCAGCTTCGACTTTACGGCCTCAGCTACCGCCCAGATAGAAGTTTTATTTGCTTTAGCAGCAAGCTTGCAGCATTCATCACAGCCCGGCAAGGCCAGTGACGGGTGGCTACAAGTCACCCGGCTGTGTTGACTATTTGGAAAGGTAAAAGTATGACCGGCAGGCTCCCCGCAAAACCAGCAGAGATGCCTGAAATCAAAAGGTATTTCTATTTGATTTAACCCGGTTTCCAACAAAGGCTACCTGCGTTTTTTCTCAGCAGCCCTTTGGTTACCGGCAATGGCTTTTTTGCTGAGCTTTTTGCCGACAACTTTTTTACCGCGCACGGCTTTTTTACCCGAGGCAGGCTTGCCGCCACGTTTACCGCCAGGCGCTTGCTCTCCGGCATTTTTACGGGCAATTTCCCGGTTCTTGTCGCGGGTTTTCTGGTAACGGTTTTTATCCGGCACCTGCCCGGCTTCTTCGCCGTATTGCAGCGGCAAAGGACGATCCAGTTCATATCCAGGTACGATAATACGTTCAAACTGGCGACCGATAAGGGCTTCGATGTTACCTAAGAACTTTTCATCTTTGGGGCTCACCAGGGAGATAGCCGTGCCCGCTTTACCCGCCCTGCCGGTGCGGCCGATGCGGTGGACATAATCTTCTGCCAAAAACGGCAGGTGGAAGTTGACCACATAAGGTAAATCGGCGATATCCAAACCGCGGGCGGCGACATCCGTGGCCACCAATACCCGGACACTGCCGCTGATAAATTTCTCCAGCGCCTGATTTCTCGAGCCCTGGGATTTCTCGCCGTGGCAAACCGCGGTTTTAATACCGTCAAGTTTCAGCTCTTTCGCCAGCACATTGGCACTTTCCCGGGTACCGGCAAACACCAGCACCTGCTGCCAGTTATTGACACCGATAAGTTCAGAGAGCAGTTCACGTTTACGCTGCTCAGACACCCAGTATACCGACTGCTTCACCTTGCCGGAGGTGGAATTTTGACGGGAAATCTCCAATGTTTTCGGTGTCGTTAAAATCTGTTTGGCCAGGGTTTTCACCTTATTGGAAAAGGTTGCCGAGAACATCAGGGTTTGATGTTTTTGTTTAATATGGCCGAGCAGTTTTTCAATATCGGTTAAAAAGCCCATATCCAGCATACGGTCCGCTTCATCCATGACCAGGAATTTCACATGGCTGAGATCGACATTTCTTAAGCCGACATGCTCCAATAACCGTCCCGGGGTCGCCACTAAGATATCAACGCCCTTTTTCAGCATCTGGGTTTGTCCCGGCATGTTAACGCCGCCGTATATCACGCCGCAGCTTAGCGGTAAAAATTCGCTGTAGCTGTCAATATTGTCCGCTACCTGTATCGCCAACTCCCGGGTTGGCGTCAGGATCAGGGCCTTGAGCGTAGGTGTGCCGATCGCTTCGGTATTTTTACTCTTTTTGGCCAAGGCATCGAGAATAGGCAGGGAAAATGCGGCGGTTTTCCCGGTACCGGTTTGCGCACTGGCAAGCAGATCGACGCCGGTGCGGATCACCGGGATCGCCTGCTGCTGGACAGGTGTTAAATTTTTATAACCACAGGCTTTTACCGCCTTTAATAACTCTGCAGATAAACCAATTGCATCAACACTCATCACATCACCAATATAACCAAAACAGGGGCGCGGATTATAACAGCTTTATCTTTTGACTACAGAATTAATTTATCTGTTCGCCGCTGACTTAAATTCACGAGCAAAATCAGCAGCAATCACTATCAATCTGACCAGATCTTGGCGGTTAAATTAAAACCTTGCTGCTGCTCCTGACTGGCCCGGTAGCACGGGACTTTTTTCTGCTGTAATTGCCTGTGATAATCCTGGCTGATCACCAGCACCACTTTAGAGAGTAAAAACAGCGCCACCACATTGACCACAGTCATCAACCCGGTGGCTAAATCTGCCATGGCAATCACCTGCGGCAGGGAGGCTACGGAGCCAAACACCAGCATGCCTAAAAAGCCAATTCTTAAAAACCAGTGACCGGCAGCATGATCCAGCTTTAAATATTTCAGGTTATTATCGGCATAGGCAAAGTTGGCCACAATAGAGGTAAAACCAAACAGCAAAATCGCCACCGTGATAAAATCACTGCCCCAGGCCCCGACCTGGCTGGCAAAGGCCTGCTGGGTTAATAAAATCCCCTGGATATTATCCCCTTGCACCGGGCTTAGCAAAATAACAAAGGCGGTACAGGAGCAGATCACCAGGGTATCGAAAAAAACCGCCAGCATCTGGATATAACCCTGGGACACCGGATGGGGCGGATAAGGTATGGCCGCCGCCGCAGCATTGGGTGAGCTGCCCATACCTGCTTCATTGGAATAAAGCCCGCGTTTGACCCCCTGCACTATCGCCGCTCCTACCAGGCCAGAGCCTGCTTCTTTAAGGCCAAAGGCCGAGGCAATAATATCCGTGATGATGCCCGGAATGGCCTCTGCATTGAGCAGCACGATGGCGATAGACACCAAAAGGTAGGCTATGCCCATAAAAGGTACGGTAAGCTCGGCAAAACGGGCAATATTTCGTAAACCGCCAAGAATAACCAGGGCAGCACAAATAGTAATAATAATGCCGGTAGTGATAGGCGGCACACCAAAAGAGCCATAAAAAGCGCTGGTGATGGAGTTGGCCTGCACCGAGCTAAAGACAAAGCCGTAACCGAAAAACAGACACAAAGAGAAAGTCACCGCCAGCGCCGGGCTTTTTAAGCCCTTGCGCATATAATAAGCCGGACCGCCGCGAAAGGCATTATTGCCGTCTTTTTCTTTATAAAGCTGCCCCAGGGCGCTTTCGGCAAAAGCGGTAGCCATACCCAATAAGGCTATCAGCCACATCCAGAACACGGCACCTGCACCGCCCAGGGAAATGGCCACCGCCACCCCCATGAGATTGCCCGTTCCTACCCGCGCCGCAAGTGTAGTACACAGCGCCTGGAACGAAGAAATTCCCTGGGGTGACGGCACTTTCGCTTCACCTTGTTCGCCACCGGTCCCTGAATTGGCTTTCCTGCTCGACCCCAACAGGGAAAACATATGAAAAAAGTGCCGAAACTGTATGCCCTTAAGACGCCAGGTAAACCACAAGCCGCAGGCGGTCAGCAAATAGATTAAGATGCTGCCCCACAAATAACCATTTATCGTCCCCAGCCAGGCTTCTATCACAGACTACTCCCCATTAATGCCAAACAAATACAAAACATATTAAAAAATAAGAAAAAACATGCTACCGACAAAAGAGAGGAATAGCAAAAAAGCTTTTGCTCCTGTTAGCTGGCGCTAAAGATCACTTCTATACTAGGTACACCGGCCTAGCATGAGGATTTATTAAGGCGTGTGGCACAACAGCTTGCTTAACCGACCCGGAAAAATAGCCATAGGGCTTATGTTATGTTTTTGCTGCGCCGGGGAGCTGTGGGCAAAGGAAAGCTTACGTATCTTTACCTGGGACGGTTACGTCACCGAGCAGGACTTAACCCGGGTGAACAAACTGCTGTCAGAGCAAAACTATGACATTGAAGCCAAAGTGATCACCCCCTTTGCCGATGATGCCGATCAGATGTTCAATGTCATCCGCGCCGGCAAGGCAGATGTTACCTTTCTTACCTTATTTTTTATTAAAATGCAGCACCAACGTATGCTGCATTTATTACAGCCCATCAATACCCAATCCCCCAGGCTCAGCAACTATCAAGCACTGGAGCCGAGCTTGACCGATATTCCCATGGGTATGGTCGAGGATAAAAAGTTCTATATTCCCTGGGGCGGCGGTGCTTATGGCTTTTATGTCAACCGCAATCAGGTAAAGAAACAAGACATTCCCGTATCCCTGAACGACTTATGGCTGCCGAAATGGCAAGGGCGAGTTTCCTATAACCTCAGCCAGGAATGGTACAACATCGGCATTACCCTGATGTCGATGGGAAAATCTCCCTTTTATATCAATGAACTGGTGCGTAATCACCAACATGCCGAGCTGATCAAACTTAAAGCCGAAAACAGTGACTTGATAGCCAAACTCACCCGCCTTTACGCCAATGCCGGCCATCTATGGCATAGCGGACCGGTATTTCACGAGAATTTGCATATTGTCAGCAGCTGGGGACCGGAGATCATGCGGGAAAACAATAAAGGCAACAACTGGCAGTTGATCCAGTTTAAAGAAGGCAGCATGGTGTGGCTGGACACCATTAACTTTGTCCATTCCTTAAAAGGCAAAAAGCTCGAAGCGGCGGAAATTTTTGCCAACTACTTTATCGGCAAACAAGTACAAAACCGTATCGTCAATTCCTTATCTATGGTGGCGGCCTCCAGCCTGGTAGACAGCAATCCTATCATAGATAATAACCCGGCATTTTTCCAAAATGATCTCTTTGTTCCCCCATACGATACCGTCTCAGGCAATGTCGTGACCACGCTGACCGATCGGGCGCTGGCCGGTGCTAAAAGAATGCAAAGAACAACTAGCCAGAATTAAAGCTTTAATTTGTCTCCTCTGTTAGGGTGAAACACAAAAAAACAGGCCAGTCATTTATGACTGGCCTGAATAAGTTTTCGCTTTTCTAAACGAACATCAAAAAACTACATCGCCTTGAAAATCATCTCCACCGACTCTTTGGCATCGCCAAACAACATCTGGGTATTGTCTTTAAAGAACAGCGGATTCTGCACCCCGGCATAGCCGGTATTCATAGAGCGCTTAAAGACGATGACGTTTTTCGCATTCCACACTTCCAGTACCGGCATACCGGCAATCGGACTGGCTGGATCTTCGGCTGCCGCCGGGTTAACGGTGTCATTGGCGCCGATCACCAGGACCACATCGGTATCGGAAAAATCATCATTGATCTCATCCATCCCCAGGACAATGTCATATGGCACCTTGGCTTCCGCCAGTAAGACATTCATATGTCCGGGTAAACGCCCCGCCACCGGATGTATGCCAAAACGCACATCCACCCCTTTGGCTTTTAACTGCTGGGTCATTTCATAAACCGGATATTGTGCCTGGGCCACTGCCATACCATAACCCGGGGTAATAATGACTGACTTGGCGCCGGAAAGTAATTCCGCTACCGCTTCTGCCTGAATTTCCACATGGTCGCCATAGTCCGCTTCACTGTCGACTTTGACATCGGTACCGAAGCCGCCGGCAATAACACTGATAAAGGAGCGGTTCATGGCCTTACACATGATATAAGACAGGATAGCCCCCGATGAGCCCACCAGGGCGCCGGTAACAATCAGCAAATCATTGCTGAGCATAAAACCGGCTGCCGCTGCCGCCCAACCTGAATAGGAGTTAAGCATAGAGACCACCACAGGCATATCCGCACCGCCGATAGAGGCCACCAGATGCCAGCCAAACACCAGGGCAATGCCGGTCATAATATAAAGATGCAGATCGCTGCCGCCCTCTTGGACAAAAATCACCATCAGGACCACAGAAGCGACCCCGGCAAGCAAATTCATTTTATGCCTGTGGGGTAACATCAGCGCCGCCGAGTTAATCACCCCTCTTAATTTACCAAAGGCGACCACAGAGCCGGTAAAGGTTACCGCACCGATAAAGACCCCTAAAAACACCTCGACCAAGTGAATATTGGTCGCCATCTGCTGCTCTGCCGTCAGGTTCAGGCCCGGGCCGTGTTGCATCTCAAAATAGCTGTTATAACCCACCAAGACCGCGGCTAAACCAACAAAACTGTGTAATATCGCCACCAGTTCGGGCATTTCTGTCATTTCCACCTTTTTTGCCAGGCGTAACCCTATCAGGCTACCGACGATCATAGTGCCGACAATAATATGGATGTTCGACACCCGCTCATCGGCAATGGTCGCCGCCAGGGCGATGATCATGCCGATCACCCCGTACCAGTTGCCCGACTCGGCGGACTCCTGCTTACTCAAGCCCGCTAAACTGAAGATAAACAATAAAGCAGCAATAACATAAGCGGCCGAAATCAAACCTATCGATATTTCCATGACTGACCCCTTATTTCCTGAACATCTTTAACATACGGTTGGTGACAACAAAGCCACCGACAATATTAATGGTGGCAATAAGCACGGCAATGCCTGCCAATATCTGGATCAGGAGATTATCCTGCCCCACCTGCAACAGCGCACCGACCACGATAATACCGGAAATGGCATTGGTGACACTCATCAGCGGCGTATGCAGCGAATGGGAAACATTCCAGACCACGTGATAGCCGATAACACAGGCCAGCACAAACACGGTAAAGTGGGAAAGAAAATCCGCCGGGGCTACACTGGCCACCCAGCCAAATAAGCCGGCACCGATTAACATGCCGATATGTTTTTTGGTATTAGACTTTGGCTGCTCCTCTTCAGCAGCTGCTGCGACCGGAGCCGCCTGAGGTTTAGCCGGTGCCGCACTCACCTGGATAGGCGGTGGCGGAAAGGTGATTTCATCGTTTTTCACCACCGTCATATTGCGGATAACCTGGTCGTCAAAGTCGATATTCAAACTGCCGTCTTTTTCCGGACAAAGCAGTTTGAGCAGGTTAACCAGGTTATTCGCATAAAGTTGTGACGCCTGGTTTGGCAAACGGGAGACAAGGTCGGTATAACCGATAATCGTCACTCCCGCCACCTCGGTAATTTCTCCCGCCCGGGTTAATTCACAGTTGCCTCCCCCGGCAGCGGCTAAATCTACCACTATAGAGCCGGGTTTCATCGAGCGTACCATTTCTTCGGTAATAAGTTTCGGCGCCGGTTTACCCGGGATCATCGCCGTGGTGATAATAATATCGACCTCTTTGGCCTGGGCGGCGAATAGCGCCATTTCGGCATCAATAAAGGCCTGGCTCATTTCCTTGGCATAACCGTCCCCGGAGCCGGTATCTTCCGGCTCTTCATAGTCCAGTTCCAGAAATTCCGCCCCCATACTTTCAATTTGTTCTTTTACCTCGGGACGGGTATCAAAGGCGCGTACTATTGCCCCTAAACTACCGGCAGTGCCTATGGCGGCAAGTCCGGCAACACCGGCGCCGATGATCATCACTTTTGCCGGCGGCATTTTACCGGCGGCGGTGATCTGCCCGGTCAGGAAACGGCCAAAATGATGGGTGGCTTCTATCACCGCCCGGTATCCGGCAATGTTCGCCATCGAACTTAAGGCGTCCATGGATTGCGAGCGCGTCATTCTCGGCACCATTTCCATGGCCAAGGTGGTGACAGACTTATTGCTCAGGGTTTCGAGTAATTCACTATTTTGCGCAGGGGCAATAAAACTGACTAAGGTACTGCCCGGTTTTAATAAACTGGCTTCTTCCTGTGTCGGTGCATTTACCTTTAACACCAGATCCGATGCGAAACTGGTTTTGGCATCAACTATGGTGGCCCCGGCATTGATAAATTCTTCATCGGTAAAGCTGGCCCTGGTGCCGGCCTCCGACTCCACTTGCACCGAAAAACCTAATTTAATTAATGCAGCCACTGCGGTCGGTGAACCGGCAACGCGATTTTCACCCGTTTGTGACTCCGAGGGAATTCCTATGATCATAAAACACCTTCAACAAAGTAAAATTAGCAAGAGCGAACACATGAAATACTAAGTACTGCGTTATATTTCCTAGACTTTCTTTTGTCCCTTTAATGTTGTACCACTTATCGCAACGCGATAACACAGCAAAAAGTGAGATTGGGGCTATTTTGAATATTCAAATTGGTAATACCTTATATAAATGTCTGAAAATTATTGCCTTTGCTGGAAATTATCGGCCGATTTCATCTAACAGGCAGGAGCAGAGGGGACATTAGTGAGAACTATACCGGCTTGAAGGTGTTTAAAATTCACTCAACAATTTTGCCGATAAAATAAAAAGCCCCTGAACGGGGCTTGAGGTGATCTATTCGTAAACTCAGCTTAATATTAAGCCGTTTTATTTCTTCGCTTACAGCCCAGTCCTAACAATCCCATACCAAGTAACAATAAGGTTTCAGGCTCAGGCACCCGGCTTAAGCTCACCATGGTATAAAAAGTGGATGTCTTTTCTTCTTCCGTCCATAAACGATCACGGTCTATCGGGGTAGCACCGTCTTCAGAAAAGAAAACCGTTAACGCAAAATGCTCGCCATCAATATAAAAAGGAATTGAGAACGGCAAGGAATCCGGTAGAGGATCCGGGTTATCAACGGAAAAATCAAAGTAGTCGTCGCAAGCCGAAACGTACACATGGTCGCCGCTGCTCGGGTCAACATCATCACTGACACGTTCGCAGGTATCAGTAGAACTGGTATTATAGGTTTCCTTGAAATCAATATTGAATTCTGTGCTGACGTCACTGGTAAAGTCATCTACCACAGTAGTGCTGCCAAAGCCAGCCGCTATCCCGCCGGAATGGGTACTGCTAAATTCCAGAGAGCCGGCAATAGAGGCCGTCACCAACCAGGCAAATTGTGCACTGATATCAAAATTATTATGGGTAATGGCTGAAACGGCGTAAGCGGTATCTAAAGCATCAATATCCGGGGCAAAATTTTCCAGAACTAACGAGCTATAAGTTCCGTTTCCTCCCCAGCGCAATCCATCATGAACAGTGGCCCCGCCGCTTTGATCGGCATCTCTGACCAGGGTACCATCAGGCATTTGACTAACATATTCAGTGGAGGCAGTACCTTGCGCCAGATCTTCAGTATAATGGTTGAATCCGCCTTCAGCGGCGATAGACAGGTATGTAGCGTTTGCATTAGCAGATAGAACGCCGGCCAGGATACCGAGCGTGATTTTCTTCATCAGTCCATGATATTTCATAGAGTTTCCTTATCTTTGTTATATAAGTTTATTTAATTATGTACACCTATCAATTAGTTACTGCCTAAAACTACGAACTACTGCTGGCTACTAAGCATCAACCACGCCAAACATTAAATAACAAACAAAAACAAATACTTATAATTAGCTATTTATAACCCCCCCAATAACATGTAAAAAAAACAGACGATTTTCGAGTGTTTTTCATACAGAAAGGTGATTATTCTGATCTGGAAATTCAGGAGAGTAAAATATATTTTATATCGGAACCTTAAGAAGAAAGCCATGGCAACAAACTGATTAAAATGAAGATAAATCTTTTTATCGGCTAGCAGTAAAAATTAAAGATAAAGAAATAGCAAAAACAATGCGGAACGCATGTAAAGATACCTGACAAAGCAATGAATATCTTAAATCACCACTTTGTCTTCACTCAGGTTTTGTTGTGCAATAGCTTCATTGTCTGGAGTTACTCCAGTTAATCAATATCATCCAATGGCCACAACACAATATAATCTTCAAAATCATCCAAACTCACCTGATCATCCTTAATGACTTTCCCCCGCACCGACATGCCGGCTTTATGCATGGCAGACTTTTTCCCTTTATGCAGTAAAGGATGCCAGGAAGGCATACCCCGTCCTTCATTTAAACGTCGGTAAGTGCAACTGGGCGGCATAAAAAAGACATCATCAAGATTATCCTGGGTCAGCCTGACACAATCAGGCACTAAGGTGGTTCTTTTTTGGTACTGGGAGCACTGGCAAGTCTTATCGTTTAATAAAAAACAGGCAATGCTGGAATAGACCATATGCTCATCTTCAGCGATATGATCGGTCGGCAACAGCTCAGTGGTTTCGTCTGTGGTTTCATCGTCGATAAATTTGTGCAGGCAACATTTGGCACAACCATCACACAAGGACTCCCACTCTTCCCGGGTCATTTGCGCCAGGGTTTTACTTTCCCAGAAAGGGACTTGTACTGCTGCGTTTTTGTTACTGCTCATGCTCAACTGATTTACCGTTTAACTGCGTTATAGAATGAAAAACGCCCGGGCAGTTTACTGTCCGGGCGCTGCATTATAACAAAAATTTGCCGTGATTTACTTTTCTTTTGCCGCTTTTAGCGGCGGAAACTTGATCCTGTCTGACAAATGCCCCACCGAGCTGACAAAATAATAAGAAAGGTTCCAGTGCATCAAGCTCTTATAGTTATCATAAGCAAGGTACACCCGGCCGTTCTCATCATCGGGAAAAACCAGGGCGGCCTTAATATCGACTTTAGGCAGGTTAGTGCCGTCACTGCGCCGTACCCCGAGTTTCTGCCATTCTGCCAGTGATTTTTCCGATTCGGCCCAGGCTTTAAGCCAGTTTTTCCGGCTGCCGGTATTTTTCGGGATTGCCAGCGAATGGTCGAAGTTCTCAGGTAATTTCACCTGGCGTCCCCAGGTAAGTTCATCGCTCCAGCCTTCCTTACTTAAATAATTCGCCATCGAAGCAAAGACATCGGCATGATTGCCCCAGATATCTTTTTTGCCGTCGCCGTCACCGTCGACCGCATAACTGACAAAAGAAGTCGGCATAAACTGGTTTTGCCCCATGGCGCCGGCCCAGGAGCCCTTCATCTTGTCTATGCTAATATGCCCCTGATCCAAAATGGTCAGCGCTGCCCACAGCTGCTTTTTAAAGAAAGCTTCCCGGCGGCCTTCATAGGCCAGGGTTGATAAAGCAGAGATAACATTATAATTGCCCATGATGCGGCCGAAGTTGGTCTCCAGGCCCCATAAGGCAACGATAAACCTTGGCTGCACCCGGTACTTGTCTCCTATCTGGCTCAGCAATTCCCTGTGGGTTTGAAACATTTCCCGGGCGCGATTAACTTTCCAGTCCGGTACCCGTTTAGGTAAATAAGTATCAAGGGTTTCTACTTTTTCCGGCTGGTTACGATCCGCTTTAACCGCACGTTTGTGAAAGGTCACATTGGCAAAACTGCTCTCAAGCAAGTCCTGAGTAAAACCTTTCTCCAGCGCTTCGGCTTTTAGCTGTTCAACATAAGCTTCGAAACTGGGCTTTTGTGCCTCAGATGTCTCGGCCGCAACCGCAAAGCTATTCACCGATAACAAACCGGCGCTTAATGCCAAAGAAACCAGGACCGCTTTCACTTTATTTCCTAAAAGAAGGTTTGCTGTCATATCAGTTTTGCTCCTGCTGTTGTTTTTGCATCGCCTTATGCTCGGCCAACAAATCTTCCTTCGGCGGTGGTAACTGTAAATAATACCCCTGCTCGGATAAATTCGTTTTTACTTTTTCAATATCTGCCTGGGCCAGCTTATCTTTGGTGGCTAAATTAACCAGGGTAACCAACTGCGGGGTACCAAAAGTAGACATCAGGGGAGCGGGTACATCGGAGAAGTCGTCACGTTGTTTGACAAAGAGATAAGTTTGTTCTTTTTTCGGGCTTCTATAAACCGCACATAGCATAATGGAGACCTTAGTATCAAAAATCGGCTGAAGATGAAAATTCAATATTGAAAATATGAAAAAACAGACCGCCAATATAGCATGTGAATTACCACGAATTCACGTTTTTTCTATCGCGGCTAACACGCCAAGGTAGGGGGTGGCTTATTTTCCATCAACTTTTCCAGATCCGCTGAGGTAAAATAAGCCGGTACTGTCTTGTAAAAGTGCTTTTGACGTTATTTTTCACCGCCAAAGCCCGTTTCGGCAAAACGCTGCAACTTCTCGCCGAACAATTTCAAACGCCAGTTCAACAAGATATCCACCGAAGCCGTATCCTGCCCGGCGCCGTTAATTTTGAAATACCAGCTGAGAAACTGGTTGATTTGTTTTTTGGACGCCAGATTCTCCACCGCCAGGTTGGCGGCTTTGGCCTCACTTGCGATGAAGTTTTTTACCTTCTTAAAGATCTGCTTATAACCCGGATATTCATCCAGACGAATGATCTTATCCGGATAGTACTCTTCGCTCACCGCATCCGCCTGTTTTAATACCGCCAGCATGGCTTTGCCCTGATGCCTGATATCAAGCACATCTATGCCTTCGATATGGGCCATGGCGCCGACACTTTTTGGCGCACGCTGCGAAAGCGCGATCAGGGTATCGTCTTTGGCAATAAAACCCAAAGGCAGGTCCCGTACCTTGGCCCGCTGATAACGCCATCTTGCCAGAAATTTTAAGTTATTGAGCTGTTTGGCATTTAAACGCCAACTCATTTTAAGGTTACGGTACAGGGTATCTTCATCAACCGGCTTAAATTTACGTTCGATCAGTAACCGGGTTTCTTCTTCTGCGGCCTCCAGCCAGCCGGAATCACGAAGCTGCTCAAGTATTTGCGGGTAGACCTGAAAAAGATGCAACACATCCGCACGGGCATAGCTGAGCTGACGCTCACTTAAAGGCCTTTTGGTCCAGTCGGTCCTAGACTCAGACTTATCCAGTTCAATGCCGGTATAATGCTGGATCATCGCGGCATAACCCATAGACAGCCCCTGCCCTAAAAAGGACATCATGATCTGGCTGTCAATCAGGTTAACGGGTTTGCAGTTGGCGGCACATAAGAACACTTCCAGATCTTCCGAGCAGGCATGCAAAACCTTAACGATATCGCCGTTGGTCAATAACTGCCAAAACGGCGAGAGATCTTCAATGGCCACCGGGTCAATCAGGGCCAGGTGCTCGCCGTCACATACCTGCAACAGGCCGAGTTTGGGGTATAGGGTACGGGTGCGGACAAATTCGGTATCAACCGCCAGCACCTTGGAATTACTCAGTTGCCGGCACAAATCAGTCAGAGAGTTAAAATCTTCAATATAATGCTGTTGTAATTGATTCTCTTGCACAAAAATTCCTGTTAGCCGCGGCTAAAATAAAACGCTAATATAAAACGAAAAGGCCCCTGTTGCCAGAGGCTTGCACTAAATTGCCCCCGGCACTGGCACCGGGCGCTTTGGTTGACAGCCCTTAGGTCCGTCTTCTGCGGTTGGCCTGCTGGGTTCTGTGTTGGTGTTTTTTCACCGAGCGGCGGATACGGCGGCTTTTCGCGTTATCAATGGCTTTTTCGTCCACTTTCACCTTGCTCTTGGTTTCCGGCGGCAAACTGACCAGCTTACGGAAATAGTTCACTTCCTTTAAACCCAGCTCGGTCCAGCCCCCTAACGGCAACTGACGGTGCATTTCCATATTGCCGTAACGGACCCGGATCAAGCGGCTGACCTGTACATCCTGGCTTTCCCACAAGCGGCGTACTTCGCGGTTACGCCCTTCAGAAAGCACCACATGGAACCAGTGGTTGCGCCCTTCCCCGCCGTGATAAGTGATCTTTTGAAAACGCGCCGGACCATCTTCTAATTTTACCCCGCCGCGCAGACGTTGCAGCATGGCTTCATCCACTTCGCCAAAAACCCGCACCGCATATTCACGCTCGACCTTATGAGACGGATGCATCAAACGGTTCGCCAGCTCGCCGTCCGTGGTAAACAGCAGCATACCCGAGGTATTGATATCCAGGCGTCCCACCGCCACCCAGCGGCCCCCTTCCAGCGGCGGCAGGCGATCAAAAACCGTCGGCCGGCCTTCGGGATCTTTACGGGTACACATTTCTCCTTCGGGTTTGTTATACATCAACACCCGGCAGAGATCTTGCTCTTTGTCCTTAAGCACTACGGTATGGCCGTCGATGCGGATTTGCTCATTGCCTTCAACCCTGTCTCCCAGATAGGCGGTTTTGCCATCGACACTGACCCGCCCCTGGCTGATCACGGTTTCCATTTCACGGCGTGAACCTTTACCGGCACGCGCCAGTACTTTTTGTAACTTCTCAGACATAGGTCTTTAACTCTCTCTCGTCAGTTGCTTCACCTTCCCGGTTTAACATCCGGGAACACTACGCATCTGGCTCTGTGGTTTAATTAAGCCGCCCTTTTACCTTTTACTGAGCAAAGATGCGGATTAACGCTTAGATTTTATGGGTTTTCACTTACCTGTCCGGGCATTGTATCATGATCGCCAAGGGATAATGCTGAAATCGGCATTAATTCCGGCAACTGCGCCAGGGAAGTTAAGGAAAAATAATCCAAAAAGGCATTGGTAGTGGCATACAAGGCCGGACGCCCGGGTACTTCTTTATGACCCACCACCTTGATCCAGTTTCTTTCCGTTAGGGTTTTGATAATATGGCTGCTGACCGCCACGCCGCGAATATCTTCGATTTCTCCCCGGGTGATGGGTTGTTTATAGGCAATCAGCGCCAGGGTTTCCAGTAATGCCCGGGAATAACGCGGCGATTTTTCCTTAAACAAGGCCGATAAATCTTCACTGTGCTCGGCAATGGCCTGAAAGCGGTAGCCGGAAGCCACCTTCGCCAAGGCTATGCCTCTGCCCCGGTAATCTTGTATTAACTGCTCAAGCACCTGCTTGATGCGTTTGTTGGTTACCTGATAATCGAGCAACAATTCCTGTTTCAGGCTTTGTACTGTCATGGGTTTACCGGCGATAAAAAGCGCCGCTTCCACTAAAGACAAGAGTTTTTCATCCGTTATCGACTTCACCCTTTTAATCTCACTTGTAACATGCCGTAAACCTGGCTTTGAATGCATTCAATCAGTGATTCTTTCACTAACTCCAAAATGGCCAAAAAGGTCACCACGACCCCCTGGCGCCCTTCGCCCGGGGTAAACAAACGACTAAACTCCACATAAGGGGCCTGTTTCGGCGCCTGTTTCAATTGCGCTAGTATTGCGCTCATGCGCTCGCGGGTAGATAAACTTTCTTTATGAATATGATGATGTTCAAAGGCATTATTTCTTTTGATCACCGCGTTCAGGGCCGCCATCAGCTCCGCCATACTCACTTCGGCCAGGACCTGGCGCTGGACAAAATTATCCGCCAGGGCAGCATCGGCGATAAAAATATCCCGCTCCAGGCGCGGCAACTCATCAAGGTCTTCGGCGGCCTGCTTGATCACTTCGTATTCCTGCAAGCGCCTGACCAGCTCTGCCCGGGGATCTTCTTCTTCCTCATCTACCGTTTGTTTGGGCAACAGCAGCCGGGATTTTATTTCTGCCAGGATTGCCGCCATCACTAAATATTCTGCCGCCAGCTCGAGCTTGAGATCTTTCATCAGCTCGACATAAACCATATATTGCTCGGTAATCGGCGATATCGGCAGGTCCATGATATCGAATTTTTGCTTGCGGATAAGATAAAGCAATAAATCCAGCGGCCCTTCAAAGGTCTCCAGTATCACTTCAAGGGCATCCGGCGGGATAAAAAGATCTTGCGGTTTTTCAATCAGGGCTTCGCCGCGGATAAAGGCCAGGGGTAATACCTGCTGTACCATTTCCCCGGTCTCTTTTTCCCCTTGGGTTTTGTCCTCGACTAAACCGGGTTCGGCACTATGACTCATATGTTCAAGAAAACCTTAAAAACGATCACGACTTCTTTATTCAAAAGGCGCCGGATCTCCTTCCCCCACCCGGATAACATGGGCGTCACCGTCGGAAAAGTCTACCACGGTAGTTGGTTTCTCCCCGAGATAACCGCCATTGATGATCAGATCCACCCGCTTTTCCAGGACATCGCGTATATGTTCGGGGTCAAACTCTGCCATTTCCTGCCCGGGTAAAATCAAACTGGTGGACATCAGCGGCTCTTTTAATTCTTCCAGCAGCGCCTTGGTGATTTCATTATCCGGTAAACGTATGCCTATGGTTTTCTTTTTCGGGTTCAACAAACGCTTTGGCACTTCCTTGGTGCCTTTAAAGATAAAGGTATAGGCTCCCGGGGTATTGTTTTTAATCAGGCGAAACGCGGGATTGTCAATACGGGCATATTCGGAGAAGTGCGACAAGTCCCGACAAACTAAGGTAAAATTATGCTCTTTATCTATCTCACGGATCTGACAAATGCGATCCAGGGCTTTTTTATCCCCGATATGACAGCCCAGCGCATAACCCGAGTCCGTGGGATAAACAATGACCGCACCCTCATGGATCATCGCCGCCGCCTGTTTCATCAGCCTGCCCTGGGGATTATCCGAATGTACATAAAAAAATTGACTCATCACTCACTCCAGTTTGTTATTCTTGCAACGGCTTTTGCTGCTTTAAAAGCAAAGCGCCTATTGCCACAGTTGCCACACCGGCTTGCAGTTATCCGGCAAGGTCAAATGGCGGCCTAAATCGCTCCACTTGGTCGGATAATGAAAGTCAGAGCCCATAGATGCATATAAGTCATATTCTAAACAATAAGTTAGCATTTGGCGACGTTGATCCGGACTCATTTGTGGCAGCACGATCTCCAGGGCATCGCCCCCTTCTTCTTTAAACTGCACGATCAGCCTTCTCAGCCACTTGGCGGAGAGATCATACCGTACCGGATGGGCCATCACCGCAGTTCCGCCCGCGCTATGGATAACCGCTATCGCTTCTTTTATCTCACACCAGCCGGGTTTAACAAATGCCCGCTTGCCTTTACCGATATATTTGTCAAAGGCCGACTGCATAGTGCTGACACTGCCTTGCTGTTGCAAGACCTTGGCAAAATGGGCCCGGGTAATGGAGCCCTCGCCGGCAAGGGCTTTTGCTGCATCATAAACCCCGGGAAAACCGCACTTTTCCAGTTTGGCTCCCATAGTCGTTGCCCTTAATTCACGTGCTTGCTGCTGCTGTGTGATCAGGGCCTGCAATTGCGGGTTACCGGTATCAATATTCAAGCCGACAATATGAATTTCAAAGCCGTGCCAGGCGGTAGAAATTTCGATACCGCTGATCAGCGTCAGCGGCATTTGCTTGTCCCGGATATACTGCCTGGCAATGGCGATGCCGCCGGTGGTGTCGTGATCGGTGATCGCCAACACATCCAGCTGGCAGTTTACCGCACGGTCAACCAGGGTTTGTGGCGTCAGCGCCCCGTCGGAGCAATTAGTATGGCTATGTAAATCAACACGTAAATTTGAAAAATCATGGCGCTTGGGTGTTGACATCGGGTCCATTATGGGTTCTTCTATAGGGGATAATATTTTAGTTCGACGCAATTTTACTGTGAAGATGGCAATAATGATACAAGCAAAACAAACTATTTCATTGATTTGGTGGTGGCATAACTCTACATAAGTGGGTTGTGTTCTTTGCTTGCATGCAAAAAATTTCTAAAAACCCGCTTATCAGGCGGGTTTTTTCGTTTTTAGCCTTGCAGATATTCACATGAATAATAGAGGTCCGATGCAGTCAAAAGTGACCTCGAACAAACACTAGAGATAAAATATTATTAACACTAATTTATAGCGCGTTTCTAGCACGCTTATGGCACGACTTTATAGCAAGACAACTAGCGCTATTCGTTGAGGAATTAAAGATGTTAACAACTAAAGTAAAAAGCTGGTTTATCTGGTGGCTTTTGCCCATTTACGCCGGATGACAACCCTTTAAAAAATAATTTAGGAAATAACCATGATCATAATATTAAAACCCCAGGCAACTGAAACAGATGCCAATGAAATTCTTGATAAAATTGCCAGCCTGGGACTCAAGCCCCTCTATATGCCGGGCATAGAACGCACCGTTTTAGGCGCCCTCGGTGATGAACGTAAACTCAAGCAACTCCATTTAGACAGCTACCCTATGGTAGATGCCGTAAAACCGGTATTAAGCCCCTACAAGCTCGTCAGCCGGGAGTTACAAGCCCATGACTCTATTATCTCCATCGGCGGCGTCAAAGTCGGTGGTGGAAAATTCACCGTGATCGCAGGTCCCTGCTCGGTAGAAGGACAAGACCAGCTCTTTGGTGTCGCCGAGATGATCAAAGACCAGGGAGTTCCGCTGCTTAGAGGCGGCGCCTTTAAACCCCGTACCAGCCCATACAGTTTCCAGGGCCTGGGCCTTGAAGGGTTAAAATTATTAAAAGCCGCACGCGAGCAATACCAGCTACCGGTTGTTTCCGAAATTATCGATCCCAGCGATGCCGAATTAATGCATGATTATATCGACTGTTACCAGGTCGGCGCCCGCAATATGCAAAACTTCCGCCTGCTTGAAGCGGTCGGTAAACAAGATAAAGCGGTATTATTAAAACGCGGCATGAGCGCCACCTTAGAAGAATTATTATTGGCGGCCGAATATATCATCAATGCCGGCAACCCCAATGTGATCTTATGTGAACGGGGCATTCGCACCTTTGAAACCGCCACCCGCAATACTTTGGACTTAAATGCCGTGGCCTATTTAAAGGAAAAATCCCATTTACCGGTTTTTGTCGACCCTTCCCACGGCACAGGCGTCAAGTCCCTGATCAACCCCCTCTCCCGTGCAGCAGTAGCGGTTGGCGCCGACGGTATTATCGTTGAAGCCCATCTTAACCCTAAGGAAGCGTTATCAGACGGCCACCAGGCATTAACCGCGGATGACTTCTCCCGGTTGATGGCAGATATTAAACCTTTTGTTGCCGCCGCAGGAAAACAGTTATGAGCCATGGCCTAGCTTCAAGCATAAACAAACTTAATGCCGAGCCGGGGGCGGTCAATACCCTCTCGGGGTCGGCCCGCTACCAGGAAGATCCGCTGGCGGTTTATCAAAAGCTGTGCGGCGACAGACTTAATAACCTGTTATTGGAGTCGGCGGAAATTGATAAAAAACATCAGCTGAAAAGCCTGTTGCTGACAGATGCTGCGGCAAAAATTGTTTGTCACGGCAATATCGTCAGCTTCACCGCCTTATCCGTCAACGGGGAAGCGGCGCTGGCGTTTGCCAAAGCACAATTAGCCCCTTATGCCGATATCAGCGGCGATAACCAAAGCTTTAACGCCATCTTTGCCGAAAGTGCCACTGAGCTCGATGAAAATTCCCGCTTAAAAGCGGTTAACCCCTTTCAGGGCCTGAGGGTCTTTCAAGAAATCACCAACAGCGACCATCATCCGCTGGCCGTATTTCTCGGCGGCGCTTTTGCTTTTGATATGATCGCCAGCAGCGAGCAGCTGCCGGATGTGGTGGACGGTGAAAATACCTGCCCGGATTATGTTTATTACCTGGCGGAAACCCTGGTGGTACTTGACCACGAAAAACGCTCGAGTGAAATTATAGGTGCGGTATTTTCCGGCCCTGAACAGCAAAAATGTTATTTTGAGATCAGCCGCCGCTTATCCGATATCAAACAAATACTTGAGCAGCCGGTCATCATGGCAAAGGGCCAGGATAAGGCCAACAAAAATGCGGATGTTCAGACAGTTGAAGTGACCAGCGATCTGGACGATGCGGCTTTTTGCAAAATTGTCCGTTCACTGAAAGAGCATATCCTGGCAGGAGATATTTTCCAGGTGGTGCCCTCGCGTACCTTCAGGGTGCCCTGCAGCGACAGCCTTAACGCCTACCGGGCGCTGAGGCTCAGCAACCCCAGCCCCTATATGTTTTACCTGAACGACCCGGACTTTTGCATCTTTGGCGCTTCCCCCGAGTCGGCAATCAAATACCAGCAACACAACCGCCAGGTAGAAATTTATCCCATCGCCGGCACCCGCCCGCGCGGTTTAACCCCGGACGGAAAATTATCCCTGGATCTCGATTACCGCATCGAGCTGGAATTACGCCAAGATAAAAAAGAGCTGGCAGAGCATATCATGCTGGTGGACCTTGCCCGCAACGATATTGCCCGGGTCAGCGAGCCCGGCAGCCGCCATATTGCCGATTTGCTTAAGGTAGACCGTTACTCCCATGTCATGCATTTAGTCTCAAGGGTATGCGGCACCTTGTCCAGTGACCTTGATGCCTTACATGCCTACCAGGCCTGTATGAATATGGGTACCCTCTCCGGCGCACCGAAAGTACGCGCCACTAGCCTGATCCGTCAATATGAAGGCAAACGTCGCGGCAGTTACGGCGGCGCCGTCGGTTATATTACCGGTGAAGGGGAAATGGATACCTGTATCGTGATCCGCTCTGCTTTTGTCAGAAACGGTACTGCTTATATACAAGCAGGCGCCGGGGTGGTCTATGATTCAGATCCCCAGGCAGAAGCCAATGAAACCCGGCAAAAGGCCCAGGCGGTGATCAGCGCAATTAAAACAGCGGCAACACAAACCGCCGCCACAGCAAGTATAAGCGAGCAGGAGGTCAAGGTATGACATCCCTTTCCCAAACAACACTTTCCCAGACAACACAGGCTCAGCCCCTGTCCGGTGTAAAAGTATTTATGCTCGATAACCTAGACTCCTTCACCTATAACCTGGTGGACGAATTCAGGGTTTTGGGTTTGGAGCCGGTGATTTACCGCAATACCTTAAGCGCCGACTTTATTATTAAGCAAATGCAGGCCTGCGAGCAGCAAGTACTGTTAGTCTTATCTCCCGGCCCCGGCGAGCCAAGTAACGCCGGTTGCCTGATGGAGCTGATCGCCAAAACCGCCGGACACTTCCCGATATTGGGCATCTGCCTCGGACACCAGGCACTGGTACAGCATTATGGCGGTACCGTCGGCAGAGCCCCGGAGATAGTCCACGGCAAGTCTTCACCTGTATTCCACAGCGGCAGCGGCGCCTTTGAAAATATCAGCAATCCCCTGCCCGTTGCCCGTTACCATTCACTGGTAGCGACATCCGTGCCTGAGCAATTGGAGGTGATCGCCCATTTCACGGCAACAACAGCCTCAGATCAGCAAATAAATCTGCCGATGGCGATACAACATAGCCAGGATAATGCTTTAGGATTTCAGTTCCATCCCGAGTCTATCCTGACCACCTACGGCAGTCATTTACTGGCGCAAAGCATTCGTTATTTAATCGGACAGCACAAAAATACAGAGCAAAGTACAAACCAACAAGGAGCAGCACATGGCTAATATGCTTGAACAACTGGTTAACGGTGAATCGCTCAGCCAGGTACAGGCTGAGCAATTTTTCCAGCAGGTGATCAGCGGGGAAACAGCTCCTGAATTGCTGGCCTCAATGCTGACCGCATTAAAAATCAAAGGGGAAACGCCAGAGGAAATCGCCGGTGCCGCCGTTGCCATACGCGGCTCAGCGACTCCTTTCCCAAAACAGGACTTTACCCTGGCCGATTGTGTCGGTACCGGCGGCGATGGTGCAGATACCATCAATATTTCCACTACGGCAGCAATATTGGCTGCCGCCTGTGGCCTGAAAATGGCCAAGCATGGCAACCGCAGCGTCTCTTCCATGTCCGGCTCGGCAGATTTACTCGAAGCCCTGGGCGTGAACCTAATGAAAAGCCCGCAAACCGCCGCCTTATGCCTGCAGCAGGCCAATATCTGCTTTTTATATGCCCCGGCCTACCACCCGGGCTTTAAACATGCCGCACCGGTGAGAAAAAACATGGGGGTGAGAACCCTGTTTAATATCCTCGGCCCGCTGGTAAATCCGGCCCACCCGGACATTATGGTGTTGGGTGTCTATACCCCGGATTTACTGGAAACCATGGCAAAAAGCTTAGTGTTGACCGGGGTAAAACAGGCCTGGGTAGTCCATGGCAGCGGCCTGGATGAAATCGCTATCCACGGCAGTTCAAAAGTTATCGAAATCAACGACGGCCAGCTCACGGAAAAAACCGTCAGCCCGGCAGATTTCGGCCTGGACACTTATGCCCTTAGCGATATTAAAGGCGGCACCCCGCAAGAAAACGCCGATATCGTCAAAGCTATTTTATCCGGCCAGGGTGAACCCGCCCATAATACCGCGGTGATCATCAATTGTGCGGCATTGCTTTATTTGCACCGTGAGCAGTTAAACGGCCGCTGTGATGATTTAGCCTCCGCCGCCAGCTTCGCCAGCGAAGTATTGGCTTCCGGCAAGGCGCTAACCACCCTGAAAAAACTGGTGGAAGTTTCTAATGAGCCCTCAGCCAGCCAAGAGCCTTCCGCAGATAAAAAGCCAAGTACGCAAGAGGTAACCAATGGCTAATGTTCTTGAAAAAATTGTTCTTGATAAACGCGAAGCGGTCGAGGAACTTAAAAAAGCCAAACCACTTAGCGATTTTATTGATGACTTAGTGCCAAGTGAAAAAGATCTCTACGGCGCGTTAAAACGCAGTGACAATAAACCTGAAGCGGGCTTTATTTTAGAATGCAAAAAAGCTTCTCCTTCAAAAGGCCTGATACGCCCGGATTTTGATGTTAAAAGCATTTGCAGGCAATACGATAAGTACGCCGCCGGCATTTCTGTGCTTACCGATGAAAAATACTTCCAGGGCAGTTATGACTATTTAAAAATCGTCACCGATACCGTGACTTGTCCTGTGCTCAATAAAGACTTTTTTATCGACCCCTACCAGGTCTATCTGGCCCGCTATTATGGCGCAGATGCTATTTTGTTGATGCTGAGCGTGCTCGATGACAAGCAATATCAGGAGTTGGCCGCTATCGCCGAGCAGTATAACTTAGCAATACTTACGGAGATTTCCAACGAGCAAGAGCGTGACAGGGCAATCACCCTGGGGGCAAAACTCATCGGCATCAATAACCGCAACTTAAGGGATCTATCGACAGATATTGGCCGTACCTTTGATTTGGCGCCGAGCATACCCGATGATCGCATCATCATTTCCGAGTCGGGCATCTATACCAATGCCCAGGTAAGGGAATTGGCCCCGGCGGTAGACGGTTTCCTGGTGGGCAGCTCTATCATGGCAGAAGAGGACATTGACCTTGCCTGCCGTAAGCTGGTCTTTGGCAATAACAAGGTCTGCGGTTTAACCGCCCCGGAATATGCACAGGCTGCCGCCGATGCCGGTGCCCGTTTTGGCGGCTTGATCTTTGCCGGGAAATCCCCCCGTTGCATCGATGTGGCACAGGCACAAGCCATTATCGAACAGGTACCGCAACTCGATTATGTCGGGGTCTTTGTGAATCACGACCTCTTTGAGGTTGCCGAACTGGCCGGTTCACTCAAGTTAACGGCAGTGCAGTTACACGGCGGTGAAAGCCCAGATTATATCCGGACCCTTAAAGATAAACTGCCTACGCAGTGCCAGCTATGGCAGGCATCTGCCGTAGTAGATGAAGTGCCCCGGCTCAACGAGCAGGCAGATCATTTTGTGCTCGACGGCAAAAATGCCGGCAGCGGTCAGGCCTTTAACTGGCAAACCTTAACAGCAAGCGAACAGGATCTGTCAAAGGCCCTGCTCGCCGGTGGCATTAACAGCGATAATATCGAACAGGCGCTTAAACAGCTCTGCAACCAGGACTTATTTGGCCTGGATCTCAACTCAGGTGTGGAAAGCAGCCCAGGTGTAAAAGACAGCGCAAAACTTCAGCAGGTTTTTGCCCGGATCCGGAATTACTAACATGACTTCTCAAGATATGAACAAAGATACTACCAGCGCCGACCAGGCCCAAAATGAAAGTGCCGTTAAAAAATCCCTGCCCGCCTATTTCGGCGAGTTCGGCGGCATGTATGTCGGTGAATTACTCGTCCCTGCCCTGGAGCAGCTGGAGCAGGCCTTTATCGACTCCCAGCAGGACGAGAGCTTCCAGGCAGAGTTTAATAAGTTACTTACCAGCTATGCCGGGCGGCCAACACCGTTAACCCTGTGCCGCAACCTGGTGAAAAACCCGCTGGCCAAAATTTACCTGAAACGGGAAGATCTGCTGCACGGCGGCGCCCACAAAACCAACCAGGTATTGGGCCAGGCACTGTTGGCCAAACGTATGGGCAAAACGGAAATTATCGCCGAAACCGGCGCCGGACAACATGGTGTTGCCACCGCCATTGCCTGTTCATTGCTAGGGTTAAAATGCCGGGTCTATATGGGCGCAGTAGATTGCGAGCGCCAGCAACCCAATGTCTTTCGCATGCGTTTGATGGGGGCTGAAGTGATCCCGGTAACTGCAGGCAGCGGCACCTTAAAAGATGCCGTCAACGAAGCCCTACGCGACTGGTCGGCAAGTTATGACAAGGCCCATTATTTACTCGGCACCGCCGCAGGGCCCCACCCTTTCCCGACCCTGGTACGTGATTTCCAGAAAATGATCGGTGAAGAAGCCAAGCAGCAATTACTGGCAGAAGAAGGCCGGTTGCCGGATTATGTTATCGCCTGTGTCGGCGGCGGCTCTAATGCCATCGGCATGTTCCATGATTTTATCAAAGAAGACGGGGTGAAACTTGTTGGTGTTGAAGCCGGCGGTAAAGGCATAGACACAGATCAGCACGGCGCCACCTTAAGCGCCGGCACCAAAGGCATGCTACACGGCAACTACACCTATATCATGCAGGATAAGCACGGCCAGATTGAAGAGTCATACTCGGTTTCCGCCGGCTTGGATTATCCTGCCGTCGGGCCGCAACATGCCCAGTTGAAAGACAGCGGTCGCGCCGACTATGTGCCGATTAATGATGATGAAGCCTTGGCCGCTTTTCAGGCGCTGGCGAAAAACGAAGGTATTATCCCGGCGCTGGAGTCTTCCCATGCATTGGCACAGGCGCTGAAAATGGCAGATAAAGTCAGTGAAGAAACCATTTTCCTGGTGAACCTGTCCGGTCGCGGCGATAAAGACCTGGCACATGTCCACACTATCCTTTCAGAACAAACACAAGAACAAGACGGGGAGCAAGCATAATGACTCAGCCAGGTTTACGTTACCAACAGGCCTTTGCCCGGTTAAAAGCAGACAACCAGGGAGCTTTTATTCCTTTTGTCACCATAGGGGATCCCAACGCCGAGCAATCTCTGGCCATTATTAAAACCCTGATAGATGCAGGTGCCGACGCATTAGAGCTGGGTATTCCCTTTTCAGATCCCAGCGCCGACGGCGAAACCATACAAAAAGCGGGGATCCGTGCCCTGGATTCGGGCATGAACACCGATCTCTGTATCGATATCCTGCGCCAGGTACGCCAATATGCCCCGGATATGCCAATAGGTTTGCTGCTTTACGGCAACCTGGTATTTGCCCGTGGCCTGAATAATTTTTATCGCGACATGGCTGAGGCCGGAGTTGATTCGGTATTAATTGCCGACTTGCCCATCAGGGAAAGCGAGCCCTTTAGAAAAGCGGCTTTAGCCCATGGCGTAGCCCCTATTTTCATCGCCCCCCCTAATGCCAGTGAAGAAACTTTACAGCAGGTAGCTTCCTTTAGTGAAGGTTATACCTATGTATTAAGCCGCGCCGGCGTGACAGGCGCGGAAACCCAGGCAGAAGTACCGGGTGATCACTTGATCACGGCGCTGACACGATATGATGCCCCGCCAGCCGTCATAGGCTTTGGTATCTCCCAACCGGAGCAGGTGAAAGCGGCACTTGATAGCGGTGCAGCCGGAGCGATCAGCGGCTCGGCCGTGGTAAAAATTATCGAGCAACATCAGGAACAACCGGAAGTTATGCTGGAAGCGTTAAGCGGTTTTGTTAAAGCAATGAAGGCGGCAACGCTTTAATAACATAGCGCTGCGTTTCAAGAAGATAAAGAAGCGCCGGTAGATATAAATAAGGCCGAGTAATTTGCTTACCCGGCCTTATTTATTCGAAATAAAAACAACAAGTTATTCTGTATGTTGCTTTTCGCTCCCCTCAGGCATATAACAAGCCATAAATTAACTAGTTAAAAAAACAAATTAACTTACAACTAAAGGCATGTAAACTGTAAAGAAAGCTGACAATTAAGCACTTAAATTAACAAGAAAAGCTAAAATATATCCATATATAAAAAAGGCATTGGTTTGCAATCAATGCCTTTTCTTTAATCGTTTATTTTTGGCTTAATTTGACCGGAAAATTAAGCCACAGGGTTACGGCGACGTAACCCAAGTCCTAATAGACCCAATGCCAGTAAAGCTGTGGTCGCCGGCTCAGAAACTGAGGCTGGCGTAACAAAAGTTTCCAAGGTGGCTGCCGCAAGATGGAAGTCACCGGATACGGCATTAATATCAAAGTTCAGCATACCGTTAATCAGGCTGTCATCTATCATTCTTTTAGGAATAACAGATTCAAAAGTGAAATAGCCGGTATAACCTTCAAGTTGAACACTGTGCTCCAATGAGTATTCTTGACAAGTCGGCGCACAAGTCGGCATCGGTTCCCATTCATGGCCGTATTCGTCATGCTCATGGACATATACGGTATGTTCGTCCATATAGCTGGTACTGGCCGTACCGCTGAAAATATTGCCGATACTGATACCGGCAGTTTCGATAATATCCTGAAATGGAAAGTGCATGACCTCACTGCCATCATAAAACCATGACGCAACAAAGCCGCTTTCACGGACATAGGGTCTCTCTCCCCAGCTATTATCTGCTTCACCTAAATCCCCAGGATGGTGGTCGTCAAACAAATAGGTATCATCAACAAAAGAAAAGGAGAGCTTGGCATAATCATAATCAAGGCCGTTTAAATCGAATTGCCCGGAAATATCTGCCTCTGATGCCGTGTTGGCATTTAACGAAGCAGCTCCGGAGGAGGAAAGATATAAATTGTCTGCAAGATTGTCTTGTATCAGGCTTGCCTGGGCAGTACCGGCAAAGCCGGCAAATGATACCAATAAAGCCATTATTGTATTTTTGTTCATTTCCAGTCCTTTTCTTAAAAGGGTATTTTCGTTCAAATGAAATACCAGATGAATTTAAGTAATTGTTATTATTATTTTTCGCTACCAAATTTTATTTAATCTCTGAAGTCAAGAAATTCGATTGATATTCTACAAGCAAGGTACTTTTTGCTCGTTTAAATGAATAATTCAATATTTTTATTTGCTTTTCTTGAGCAGACGTACTAAGGCAAGCAATATGCCAACAACAAAAGCGTTTAAAATACAAACAGATAGAACAAGTAATAAGTGAAAAAGCACGAAAGTGTAAAAAAAGCCAACACTTTGGTAAACAAAGCGTACATATATCGTTAACGGCTGCCCTGTATTAGTTCTAATCACTAAATAGTGCAATTAATAGCGCCTGCTAAGACCTCCTTTATGACAGCAATTACAGTAAGACTGCTCGCTACAAACAGTTTGTGCTCATGTTAACGGACTTCCCTGTCAAAGCTAGCAATAATTAAAACTAGTGGAATCGCGACAGCTGACATATGGATATTTATTTATCCTGCTTTTTCAGGAAAAAGTGGATATTTCTTAATATCTTTATTTTATCTTTAACCCCTTTATTAACGGCATGTGGCGGCTCATGGCCAGTATCATAAAATCAGGCTGTTTCACGACAAGTAACGGTCAGCGGCAGCCTCTTTTCAAAAACCTGTTTTATTCGCCTGGACTTTACCGCAGTACTAACACGGCATGACAATCGCTGTTTTTTATCAACAAGGAAAACTCCGGCTTATTTTCCCCAATAAAAGCAGTAACGTTTCGTAAACAAAAAGGTGTTTTAAATCCCAATAGATACTCGTAAAATAGCGCTGATTTTTCATTAAAGGCAGCAGATGAAATCAACATCATTTGATGTTGGTTATGTCTGGCAACCCCTATATTTTGAGGAAAAAACTTGTTCTTTGAAGGCTCAGAAAAGAAGGCGGAAGTATTCGTTGACCCAAAACAGCTTTGTTTACTTACCGATATCAGCGATGATTTTTGGGCGGCAATGGTCAATTGTTGCAATGCCCGCATCCTCTCCACTATGTCTAACCAAGAGTGCAAAGCGTTTTTACTGTCAGAATCGAGCCTGTTTGTCTGGACAGATCGTTTTGTTATTCTCACCTGCGGCGAAACCCGGCTGGTTAACTCGGTGGAATATTTTATCCAAAAGGTAGGGGTTGATAAACTGGTGCATGTTACCTACCAGCGTAAAAACGAATACTTTTCCCATGCCCAGCCCAGCTGTTTTGGTGATGACATCAAGTTACTAAGCCGTTATGTCGCGGGCAAGGCATTACGATTTGGTGAAATGGACAGTCATCATAACTATGTCTTTCACCAGGATAATGGCTTTAGGGCCGATCCGGAGCACAAAACCTATGAATTGCTGGCTTATCAGATCAGCTCTCAGGCCTCAGAAAAGTTAACCACACCGGGATTAACGGCCAATCAGATACGAGAGTTTTTACAGCTGGAACGTTTATTGCCGGGGTTTAGCCTCGACGACTTTGTTTTTAACCCCTACGGCTATTCTGTTAATGCCATACGCGATCGTCAGTATTTAACCATACATGTGACCCCGCAAGCCAACAGCAGTTACGTCAGTGTCGAGTCCAATCTTAACCTGATTGAACGGGCACCGCTTATTTTGGACATTTTACAGCCGGCCTCTTTTGATTTACTTAGCTTTAACGAGTTCGATTTCCAGCAGCAAACTTCACGCTTTATCCCTGATCACTATATCAGTAAGTCACTGGTAAAAGAGACCTTATCCAATAACTACCAGGTTTATTTCGCCAATTATATTCTGCCGAAAAACCATTTTTCCCGGGCAGTTGTGCTGGATATAGCAAGCGATAACCACGCACTGTAAAGTGAAGGAAAAAATATCACGGGGTTACAACTAGCCTTTAAAAAATTTTCCAGACAAGGAGAAGTTGACAACATCCGACAGACTTTGCCGTTAGTCGGATGCTTTTCCTGAGTACGGATTGAATTTTTCGCTTATCACACTAAGATTCAATCCAGCGCTGGGCACTGAGGCGGTTTTCAAAATACTGCACTTCCCCGGCAATAAACCAGTTCCCGGCTTTACTTAATATCCGCTGCCAATTCTGGCTGCCGTATACCGCTACCCGTTCAAACTCCCCGCAATGTTTCAGGCCGCGGATAAAGTCATCCCAGGCGGCCCGTAAGGACCACCCCCTGAACTGGGTAATATCGATCAGCAGATCGAGTTTAGGCTTATCGCAACCACTTAAGGCAGAAACAATCAAAGGCTTGATCATTTCGTAATCTTGGTGGGTCAGCTTCCCCACCGCCTTAAAGGTCAAAAAATATCTTTCACGGGTACGTTTAATGGAAATAGACAGGCTATGCTGATTGATGATCATCATATAGAAACTCCGTACAATGTCCCAAACTAAAACAGATGGATTACCGCCTTTGGCCGGGAAAATCCCGGGACAATTTCCAATATCGCTCAGGCATTGTTTTTAAATATAACCCAATAAATCAAGTTATCTTGTTTCAGGCAGAGTTTCTGTCAGATAAAGCGCAGCTTTTCCCGGGGCTAAGTTACCAGGAAGTGATTAACCGCATCAAAAATCAGATAATTTTCCCCCAACAATAACGAATTGGCTCACTTTCTGATGTTTATGGCAAGCCAATGTAAATTTTTCAACGAAAGTTACCATTTTTTACCCTTTATTTACAGTAAGTTACAACTAGAAGACATATTACCCCCTTGTTTTTGTAAAGAAATGTCAATTTTTAGCTTAATAAATATGCCTTTATGCCGATAAAGAAAAAGATATCTGTATATGGGATGAGTATGTGCTCAGTGTAAATACCAACACCACCAATTTATTTTTACACCGTCAACAAACGGCTAATGCCAATCAATTGTCGACTACCTTTGCGCGCCTGTCTTCCGGCATGCGCATCAATTCGGCGGCGGATGATGCTGCCGGATTGCAGATATCCAACCGTATGACCAGCCAGATCAGCGGCCTGTCGGTTGCCCAGCGCAATGCCAATGACGGTATTTCTATTGCCCAAACCGCAGAAGGCGCCCTGGAAGAGGTCACCAATGTGTTATTTCGTATGCGGGATCTGTCACTGCAAGCCAGTAACGGAATTTTATCCAATGACGATAAAGATGCTCTGAATAAAGAATTCAGCCAGCTGAAGCAGGAATTAACCCGCATCAATGAAACCACCACCTTTGGCGGCAAACAGGTCTTTAATCAAACCGACAGCATAGGCTCCGGCGGCGCCGATGAAGCCGAGCGCAATATTTTAAATGTGCTGCAAAGCGGCGTACTGGCCGAGTCGGAAGATATTATCCAGTCGGTCTTGGGGCTCACCGGTGATGGCGCCGACTTTAAGATTAACCTGGAAAATATCGACGGCGCTTCCGGGGTGCTGGCCTCGGTCTCCTATCTGGCCCCCGCCGGCACTGAGCTGATGATGAATATTGACCTGGATGATTTTTCCACCTTAGACGGCGACAAAACCAAGCAGTTAAAATCAACCCTGCTTCATGAAATGACCCATGCAGTGATGGCCAACCAGATGGATCTGGCCTCCACCCCCACCTGGTTTCGCGAAGGCACGGCAGAAGCGGTAAGCGGCGCCGATGACAGGGTGGCATCCGACATCGCCAACTTTGGCGTGGCGGCAATTAAAGCCGAATTAAACGGCATTTTTGGCAATACCTCGGCCCCCACCTCTACAGGCATAGAAATCGCCGGTGTCTATTCCGGCGGTTATATTGCCATGCGCTACCTTGAAGACAAAATAGGCAGCGCCGGCATTCAGAATTTTATGGCGGCACTGGCTGGCGGACAAACCTTTGATGCCGCGCTCAACTCCACTACCTCATATGCCAATGAAGCGGCCCTGCAGACAGAAATGATGGCGGGTACAGTTTTTGAAGATTTTATCACCGCCAACATCAATACCGCCAATGCCGATAATGGTGCTTTTGGCGGATTGGATGCCGACGGCGGCTCCAGCCGCGAGGAAACCATAGTAGGCGCCAACGGTAACAATACTACGGCAAATTTTACCGCTTATTTTGTAAAAGGCGATGATGATACCGACCCGAATGACTTTACCTCCGGCACCAACTATGCGGCCACAGGCTTAAACCAGGTATTGCTGGCCGATTATGAATCTGAGCTGAGCGGACCAAAAGAAACCACCCAGTTTCAAATCGGTGCCAATGCCGATGAAACCATCAAGATGCTGGTCGGCGGCTTCTCTTCGGATAACCTGGGATTAAGCGGTATCGACCTGGTAGCAGACTCCCAGAGTGCAATAGCCTCTATCGACGACGCCCTGGGGTATGTCAACGATCAACGGGCAAGTCTCGGGGCCTTTTCTAATCGTCTGGATCACGCCATCAATAACCTGTCTAATATCGAGAGCAATATTACCGCCAGCCGCTCCCGTATCCAGGACACAGACTTTGCCCAGGAAACCTCCAAGCAAACCGCATTACAGATTCAGCAACAGGCCATCACTGCCCTGCTGTCACAAAGCCAGTCCCTGCCGCAAATAGCCCTGGCGCTGATCGGTTAACACCTGATAATGCTTTTAACCAAGTCGCCGCTAAGTTCCCCTAAAAAAAGATCAAATAAATAAAGACACTCACCACACTGGCCATCATATAAACATAACCATAAAAAAACATGATACCGCCGGTGCCGGTAACATCTTCACTTTTATAGGTACACATAAACTCGGTAATAAAAAGAAAGACCAAAGCCCCAGCCAGCATCAACAGCCAGTAAAACCCGGTAAACCAGGGCAAGATAACAAAGCCGGCCAAAACTCCAAATAAAGCATAAGGGGCCAGCTTATTGGCATGCGCTCGCCCCTGATCGGTAAAAATGGTCAGAAAAATAGCAGCGATAAGCAAGGCATAAATAATGAAAGGCCAGTAAAGACGTTTTTCACTAACCGTTGCCATTATCCCTTCTGGACCAAAGAAAAGTCCCCAAAGGCTGCTGAGCAACAGGTAGAGTAAATAACCCGAGATCGCCAGGAAAAAAACGCCGATACAATGGCTTTTTAATAACGCAATATCAAAATGTAACCAGCCTTTTTTATGGGCCAATATTTTTAATGCGATACCATAAACCATCATCAAGAGCAGGATCGACAGTGAGTGCCAATATTGCTCACTATAGAAAAAGGCACATAAAGGTAACAGGGAAATGATCAATTCACTGCCCTGCGGATTCTCCTCCTGCCGGGCTTTACTGTCGGTATAAATAATAAACGGCAGTAAAAAAACAACGAGTATGATAAAGGTAGAAAAATCCAAAGCTGCATCCTTTTGCTTTAAAAGCCGATATGATTAATTTATAAAGCCTCGCTGCTCATTTAACAAGCTTTTCCATACTTTTTCGCTGCTTATATCACCATAACTCCCCCTGTTCAGCCATGCAGATATACAGGTATTAACGTCGGTTTAAGCCTGTTCGCCACCAAAGTCATTTATCCCGCCAATAAACCACAACCCCAGACACTCGGTAAATAAATGGCGTTAACTGCTGCTATGTTGCTCTAACCAGTTAATGGCATGCTGCCATAAACTTTTTGATTTACGGCTAAAAAACTTCATGTGTCCAATTTCATCCAAACCATGCGCTTGAGGAGATACGGTCAGGGTATCAACCTTAAGCTTTTTAAACACAGACAACATATCCGCCACATTATCATCTATGGCAATATCATCATCGCTGGCATTCACCCACATAGAAGGCGTAGTCAGCTCGTGATACCAGTGCCGGTTAACCGTTTTACCAAAGGCCGTTTTGACATAACCCTGACCGTTACACCAAAGACGCCACTGCTGAGCAACCCCCTTAGGCAGCGGCTCTCCCATGCCCACCAGTTGGGACTTGGTATGACCAAAAAACAAGTTGCTTAACGGCACAAAAACATTCATAAAAAAATTGGCTTTTAAGGAATATGGCAGTTTCATATTCCTTAATTGCCCTGAAGAGCTGGCAAAATTAAAAATAGAGCTTAAATCTTTGCCGTTGTACATCAAGCCGACGAGCTGTCCGCCGGCGCTATGACCAATTAAATGATAGGACGTGTCAGGAAAATAACTTTTCAACGCCTCCAGCACCGCAGGCATATCCTGCTCACCCCAACACTGCAGCGAGGCTTTACTGGCGCAAACTTTTCCTGATAATGACTCCCCTATGCCCCGGTTATCATAAGAGATCACACCATAGCCATTTTCAACCAGATAACAGGCAAAACTGTGATAGAACTGACGCTTGATACCGGTTGCCGGGCCTATCAATACCGCCCCTTTCACCTCGTCTTTGGGCGTATAAAGCGTAGCAGCAAGCTGTTGGCCATCCTGGCAATCAATGGTGATATCGTCCAAGTTAAAAGTTTTCATGGTAAATTTCCGTCAGCCTGAAATAAAGTGAGCAGTAACAGACTAACACCCTTACACCTGGTCTTACCACTTAAAGAAGATATATTTTTAGTTTGTGGGGAAAGGAATAACAAAAGGTAGGAACATTCTCGGCAAAGGCGAAAGCTTATTCGCCATGGCCCGTTTTGAGTGATGCCTTTGAGAACAAAGGCATCATCATAAGGAAATTAAGCCTGGTATACCCAGGCTAAAAAACGTTTAGAATCGTTCACATTAGTAAACGTAAATAACCGGGCACCTGTTTGATCCCTGACAACGACATTGAATTTGTTAACAGAAATAGATGTTACCGGAGCGGTTATTGAATAAACCGCACCATTATATGTATATGACATAATAAAACTCTTTAAATTTGCGTATCAACGCATGAATTAGAAAAGCTATATTATTGTTTGATCAGATCTTTTATAAAATTATAACTAGCTTAACGAGGGTATACTCGAAAATCAGACAACAATTAAGCTTAATATTTTTTGGAGTAATATCTGACTGTGAAAGGGAAAGACATAACACGAATTATCTCTAAAGATAATCTGTTAAATAAACGAGAGGCGAATAAATAACCGGTGAACTATATAGATTTCCCCGGGGAAAGTAAAGTATGATTTTTATCGCTCAATTAAAATGCCTCTTGCCTTGCCCTCTTACAGGTATCTCCATCTGGCCGCCATAAAGCAGAAAATCAAAGGCGTATCCTTGCCTATACACAGCCGAAAAATCTATGTTAGGGTAAGAACATAAAAAAGAACAATAACAAATTACTCATCAGTTTCGCTGCAAATGGACCTCAATTCAAATAGGGATAAGCCTTATGTTTACTTATAAACGGACCTTTACATGAAATACCCTTTACGCCTTTTTCTTACTGTCTTAATCTTGATATTCGGCTTACTTTCTTGTGCTCAGCTCTCTTCAGAGAAAACGCCGTTAAAAGTTTTCTTTATCGGTAATAGCTTAACCGGAAATAACTATTTACCCGATATGTTACAAGCTTTTGCCCGCGCCAATAGCAAAAAACTGATTATCGGCTCAGAGTTAAAAAACAGCACAGCTTTAATTGAGCATTGGCAACGGGGAGCTGCCCGGCAAAAAATCAGCGCTGAAAAATGGGATTTTGTGGTATTGCAGGACTCCAGTGCCAGCGCTATTGATCAAGCGGAGAAAACCCTTAAATACGGCAAACTGTTTGCCGACGTCGCAAAACAACAAAACAGCCGGTTGTTACTATTTAATACCTGGGCTTATAGCGGCATACCAGGGTGGGTAGAGAGCTATAAAGACGAGCAGGAAAAAGCAGCCTTTAAGGCTTTTGTGCCCAAAATGTACCAGGAAACCAATGCATTATATGCCAAGCTGGCACAAGCTGTTGATGGCCAGGTCGTCCCGGTAGCACAGGCATGGCGACGGCTGAATAAGATAGCACCGCATATTGCCCTTCATACCCCGGATAAAATTCATCCGTCTCCCCAAGGCACCTATTTCACGGCCTTAGTATTCTATCAGGCAATTTTCGGGGAGTTGCCGAAAAATCTTCCTCTAACGGTGATAACCAGGCGTAACCTGAAAAAAATGCATGAAACGATCAAGGTTGAAATTACCCGGTCAACGGCTGATAAAATGCTATCGGCTATAGCAGCCAAGTCCCTATGAGAATACAGTAAAAAATTGCCCCTGCCAGCGGGCCTGCTGTTAGAGGAGAGAGCAAGATACAATCAGCAACTCACTATTTATCCCTTTTAAATAGCTCTGCTACATCTTGTTCTGGCATTAACGCATCAGAACGTTCGAGACGATACAAACCCGACGGATATTTTTTCAACAGCCATAAACCTTGGGCATTATCCGGCAAGAGCACATCAGTACTGGTGAACCCGGCTTTATGATAGGGGGCTAACTGAAGCAGTAAAGTCGTCTGTGTTTTCTCTACACCTTTAAAGTGTTCTTCAATACGGAGCACACCCAGATTAATCGCCTGATCACCTGGCAGTGTTATTTGGTGTTTATCTACCAAAGTGCCGATAACGGCGACATCAGCCATTTTAACCAACTCTTTGGCGGTAAAAAACAGTTGGTCCGCCCGTACAGATGGCGCGACCATGATAGAAAAGAAAGCAGTTGTTATCATCATAACAACTGCTTGTTTTACTGAGACAAAGCGCATAAAAACTTTATTTACTCAACTTTTTGCGTGAAGCCAGTAATGTCAGGCTTAATAACATCAAGATAACCGTCCCCGGCTCAGGCACATCAACGGCAATGTCACGTAGACCGACGGCACTGATCAGCTGCTCAAAGTTACTGTAAGAAAAAGCACGGTCTAATATACGCTCACCATTTGGCATGCTGGTCGGCGATGCCCCGGTGCCCATCAAGCCAAAGCTGGACTCTCCCGGGTTGGCTTCTGCACTTGTAGGATGAGGTAGTGATAAAGCATGACCAATTTCATGAGAAGTGGTACCGGCAATCAGGTTGATCCTGTCTTCATCCGTTAACGCCAACTGCGCCAGGCCTAATAAATTATCGGTGAAGATAGAACCAACCACGGCCCCTGCCGAATAAGTAAAGTTATCCGTTAAGGCACAACTTAAGCAAGCATGCCCTAATGCCCCCGTCTGATTAAGGTAATCTTCCCCTATTTTAAAATATGAGTAATCAGTATCGCCATTTAACGGCCCGGAGCCTATAGTACCGATCTCAAAATCAAGGTCTAATTCCTTACCCGGCGGCAGCGACGGATAAACATAACCAAAAAAGTCTTCAACAACAGTATCAAAAATACTATCAATCACCTGGCTGTGGGATAAGCCGGTAAAACCAAAGGGAGAAGAGTCAAAGGCGTTGGTGGAAACACCGAAGATATTGGTTGATGGGTTAGAGGTAAAATCTAAAATAATGGTGGAGGCTTTAACCGGTTTTACCGACATCAGCATCACTAACATAGTAAGAAAAACCAAGGTAAACAGTTTATTCACGTGAGTTTTTTGCATGTAATACTTGTGCATAAGAGAAGGAAATCCTTTCTGTTCGTCAAATTAATGGCAAAATTGCCAAACTGACACGCTGCACAACTCGTGCCAGTTAATAGCTCACAATTCAAACACTTACTACCATAATAACAAAAAAGCCCGATGTTCTTGGAACATCGGGCTTAGAGATTTTACAGCGAGCCTTTAGGGCTTAATATTAACCATTGATGCGTTTTTGAGCAGCAGCAGTTAATTCAGGAGACTGGATAGAAGCTAAAACACCTTGTACTTTTTTTCTTGGTAATTTGTTAATCATCAAAGTACCGGTAACCAAAGAGTTTTTCTCTGAAGCAAAAGCTAATAAGTTTTGACCGTTACATTGAACGCCGTCAAAAACATTACGGATTTTGATTTTGTTTGATTTAAGGTAAGAGCGTAAACGGCCTTTATCATCTGCTTGAACGTACTCACATATAGATTGGGCGATATCCGCAGCGTGAACAGCAGGAATTGAAGCAACAGACAGAAGAGCAACAGCAGGAACAATAAGTAATTTTTTCATCAGATAACCTTTCATCAACAAACAAATAAGAAGTAGTGAAACAGACGCACGTTACCCAATCAGCTTAGGTGGCCCCGCTATCATAGGTATTTACCCTTAGACCGGAAGCTTTGCGTAATACCCTTTCAGGTACCTTGCCGTTTCTTGCGCGGCGTATTATAGAGAGAAATGAATTTGATGCAAGCAAAATTACGAAAAAAGATTAAAAAACATTCATTTTTTACTTTTCCGCCGTTAAATCCGAAAACAGATACTACTAACCGGCTTATCCGCCGACATGCTAGAATAACCCCTTAGGATGAAAGTAAACCGCCTTAGAAACTTGATTTAGAGAAAAATATGCAAGAAGACATTGAATACCAGGTAGTAGAAATAACTGAGCAACCAATAGCACTTTGCCAGTTACTTAAAGTAGCCAATATGGTTGGCGGCGGCGGTGAAGCAAAAATAGTGATAAGCGAAGGTTATGTGCTGCTTAATAATGAAGTTGAATATCAAAAGCGTAAAAAAGTTTTTGACGGTGACATCGTGGAATTTAACGGCGATGCAATACAGATCCGCCTAGTAGAACAAGAACAGCCGGCTCCGGCAACTGATATACAAGTCCCCCAGCCCAAAAAAACTAAACAGACACAACAAAAACGTTCCACTAAGAAAAAAGCTGCTAAAAAGCCGCCAGAGCCTGAAATCTGTCAAGGCAAAAGAAGACCTATCTCTTTCTAATAAAACAATGCTAGATCAGCCGCGAGAATAGCGATGACGATAACGAGTAAAGCAGCCCCGGTTATATAACTTCCGGGGCCTTGTTCTGACTAAGAGCCATGGCTATAGCAAACTCAGTCTTAGCCGGTAAGTTTCTTATCCCAGAACATAGCTTGCCCCATTTCAGGATCAAGTTCATAACCTGAAAAGCCAAACTTTCTATAGGCCTTTTGCGCGACTGCATTACCTTGTAGCACTTCCAGGGTCAGCTTACAACAGCCATTTTCCCTGGCAATATTTTCAACTTCTTGCAACATTTTCTCAGACAAACCATGACCCCGGTAAAAAGGTAACACCACAACATCATGGACATTAATCACAGGTTGACAGCTAAAAGTTGAGAAACTTTCAATACAATTAATCAAACCAGCCGGTTTACCGTCCAGGTAACACAGCAGGGTAAACATATCTGAGCGTTGAGACAAAGCTGTAAGCAAATTCTCTTTAACATACTCTGTTAACGGCTCTTCTCCCCCCATGGGGTCGAGCGCATAGGCATTCAACAGCATCAATAAATCCTTGCCCTGTTGTTCATCCTTATAGTCTGCAATACATAATTGAATATTCATAATTACCTTCACTTTTATATGCTTGGTATAAAAAACATACCAAACGCAGCATTTTCAAGTTCGCTAACTATACTGTATTAATAAATAAAAGGAAGCCTGCGTTAATGGATCAAGAAAAGCCCCTGTGCCAATATGAAGACCCTGAGAATTATAAGTGCTCCTGTGAAGCCAATGAATCAGGCTTATGCTTTTGGCATGATCCGTCCACAGACAAAAAAGGCCCGGAAATTAAACAGGCTTTAGAAGAATATGCTAAAAGTGGCGGACTCTTAAGGGGGATCAGCCTTAAACGCGCCAACTTAAAAGAAATAGATCTGGTTAATCATAATAAGAAAACAGGTTATGATTTTTCTCATGCCGATCTCTACCGGGCAGATCTTGAAGGCGCTCACCTGTTCAATATCACGTTTGATCACGCCAGTTTAATGAAAACAGACTTACGCTACGCCAACCTTAACTGTGCCTCACTACAGCAGGCCAACCTACTGGGTGTTCGCTGGAGTCACAGTAAGGTAGAGAATTTACGGATAGGAAAAAAACTCAGGCAGGAACGCCTCGCGCATCAAGCATTAAAGGAAAAAAATCTCGATCAGGCACATGATTATTTCGAGCAGGCAGAAGAAATTTATCGTGATTTAAGAAAACATGCCGAGCGTGAAGGTATTTTTGCGATGGCGGGAGAATTTATTCAAAAAGAACTCACCATGCGCAGGATGCAACTGCCCAGATTTAGCACTAAACGATTAACATCAAAAGTTATCGATCTATTTTGCGGCTATGGCGAAGCCCCCGTACGCATAATAGGTATCTCCATATTAATCATTATTTGCTGTGCTTTTATATACGCCATGACCGGCCTCAATTATCAGGGCAGTATTCAGACATTTGACAGTAGCGCCAGTCTCACAGATAACTTTAGCTTATACCTGTCTTGCTTATATTATTCTGTTGTTACCTTCACCACACTTGGTTATGGTGATTTCACCCCCGTAGGAGTTTCCCGCACAGTAGCCGCTGTAGAGGCTTTTACCGGCAGTTTTACCATAGCCCTCTTTGTGGTGGTCTTTGTAAAGAAAATGACGAGGTGAGTGGACCTGGCTGCTGAAGTACTATTACACGCCCTTTCTTGGAGTCGAGGGCTGCCCCAACGACATTATTGTTAGACAGAAGCTCTGTTCAGAAAAGCAAAAAGCCCGACTCTTTCGAATCGGGCCTATCTAAATAGAAATCTAGCAATAAACCAAACGGATGTGTGAAAGGCTGGTATTTTTGACATTGCGCCAAAAACTAAAGCGGTTATGCCAGCTTTCAGCACAACAGTTTAGTTTCTCCACTTTAATGCTAACTCTCAGTTTGCCGATTGTCACCGACCGCAACATCAACTTGCTTAGGGATAATGTGGATTGCTCCCTGATTTACTTCAATACGGACTTTTTGCCCGACATCGAATCCGGCCTTCCTAAGCCACTTGCCCCTGAGAACAACACAAGGTTCAAGCTTTACCGGTACATAGTTAATCCCTATACCGCGGGTTCTTGCTGGCGAGCCGCAGACAGTCTCCTGCACGGTAAGTTGCCGATAAATGGGATATTTTACTTTTGCCGAGTCTGGCTCTGACGTATGATGATATTCAGCCATGACGTACTCTTGTTTAGTTCGTTGTGGTTAGCGACCTCTGAGTGTTCGCTGCACTCAGGGGTTGCGACTTTTGTTGCTGTTGTTAAAACAACAGCGAATAGATAAGCAATGTTGGAATAGGCGCTCTCCTTTGTGGCTTGGATAGCACTATTAATAAAAGACCAATTCACACGATAAATCAGGCTATGCCTGCATTTAATCTTGTACTATTTATGCGTTAACGTATGGATTGCTGTACAAGACCATGCAACGAAAAAACATAAAAAGTATTAGCGAGATTTTCAATACTACAGTGATTACTGCTATATAGATTTTTTCCAGATAGCAAAAAGCCCGACTCAATGAGTCGGGCTTTTCTAAATAGGAGTCTAGCAATGTCCTACTCTCACATGGGACCTCCCACACTACCATCGGCGCTAACGCGTTTCACTTCTGAGTTCGGCATGGGATCAGGTGGTACCACGTTGCTATTGTCGCTAGACAAAAACAGTCAATCTTGGAAAACGATATATCTTACTTATTCAATACTATGTGTACGTGTTTGTCAGTCTTTATACTACCTAAAACCACTTGGGTGTTGTATGGTTAAGCCTCACGGGTCATTAGTACAAGTTAGCTCAATGCCTCACAGCACTTCCACACCTTGCCTATCAACGTTGTAGTCTCCAACGGCCCTTCAGGGGACTTAAAGTCCCAGTGAGAACTCATCTTAAAGCCTGCTTCCCGCTTAGATGCTTTCAGCGGTTATCAGTTCCGAACGTAGCTACCGGGCAATGCCATTGGCATGACAACCCGAACACCAGAGGTTCGTCCACTCCGGTCCTCTCGTACTAGGAGCAGCCCTCTTCAATTCTCAAACGCCCACGGCAGATAGGGACCGAACTGTCTCACGACGTTCTAAACCCAGCTCGCGTACCACTTTAAATGGCGAACAGCCATACCCTTGGGACCGACTTCAGCCCCAGGATGTGATGAGCCGACATCGAGGTGCCAAACACCGCCGTCGATATGAACTCTTGGGCGGTATCAGCCTGTTATCCCCGGAGTACCTTTTATCCGTTGAGCGATGGCCCTTCCATACAGAACCACCGGATCACTATGACCTACTTTCGTACCTGCTCGACGTGTCTGTCTCGCAGTTAAGCTGGCTTATGCCATTGCACTAACCGTATGATGTCCGACCATACTTAGCCAACCTTCGTGCTCCTCCGTTACTCTTTGGGAGGAGACCGCCCCAGTCAAACTACCCACCAGACAGTGTCCCCAAGCCCGATCAGGGCCCCAGGTTAGAACATCACGCATACAAGGGTGGTATTTCAAGGTTGGCTCCACCAACACTGGCGTGCTGG
>NZ_CANDNZ010000001.1 GCF_947387555.1 Thalassomonas sp. RHCl1 | reverse complement strand
GTAACATCCGCCCCTTCAGGAATTTCTTTCGCCGCCTCAGGCGCTGGTGCTGCCGATGCTTCCAACAAGGCATCGATATCATCCGGGTCAGTAACATCCGCCCCTTCAGGAATTTCTTTCGCGGCCTCAGGCGCTGGTGCTGCCGATGCTTCCAACAAGGCATCGATATCATCCGGGTCGGTAACATCCGCCCCTTCAGGAATTTCTTTCGCCGCCTCAGGCGCTGGTGCTGCCGATGCTTCCAACAAGGCATCGATATCATCCGGGTCAGTAACATCCGCCCCTTCAGGAATTTCTTTCGCGGCCTCAGGCGCTGGTGCTGCCGATGCTTCCAACAAGGCATCGATATCATCCGGGTCGGTAACATCCGCCCCTTCAGGAATTTCTTTCGCCGCCTCAGGCGCTGGTGCTGCCGATGCTTCCAACAAGGCATCGATATCATCCGGGTCGGTCACATCCGCCCCTTCCGGGATTTCTTTCGCCGCCTCAGGCGCTGGTGCTGCCGATGCTGCTAACAAGGCATCGATATCATCCGGGTCGGTAACATCCGCCCCTTCGGGAATTTCTTTCGTGGCCTCAGCTGCTGGTGCTGCCGATGCTTCCAACAAGGCATCAATATCATCGGGATCCGAAACCACAGTATCTTTATCGGCAGCTTCTAATAAGGCATCGATATCATCGGGATCGGTAATTTCTTCAGGGGCCTCAGCAGCAACTTCCTCAGCGACTTCTTCTGTTGCAGTTTCATCCTCATCCAGGCCAGATAATAAGGCATCCAAATCACCTTGCCCCAGTTCACCACCGGGCAACTCTTCTGATGCCTCTTCTTCAGGTGTTTCATCTTCATCCAGGCCGGATAATAAGTCATCCAGATCACCCTGACCCAATTCACCGCCAGGCAGTGCTTCGGAGGTTTCCTCTTCAGCGGTTTCACCTTCATCCAGACCGGATAACAAATCGTCCAGATCCCCTTGCCCCAGTTCACCACCTTCAAGCAGCTCACCTTCTTCATCCGCATCAAGATCCAGGGAGATATCTTCCAAGTCATCCAGATCGTCTAAATCATCAAGTTCATCATCCAGGTGAATCACATCATCATCGAGTAATTCATCGCTGCCCAGATCATCCAGATCATCTGAGAACAAATCATCGTCACTTTCTGCCAGATCTATGGACAGTTCATCATCCAGGGATAATTCATTATCTAAGGTTAACTCTTCCGCCGGCTCCGGCTCTTCAACCGCGGCAACTTCCGGCTCAGGCTCTTCAGTTTTAGCCGCTTTCGATTTCTTCTTGGCTACTGGTTTCTCAGCGGCATCGGCGGTTGCTGTTTTACGACGATTCCAGAGCAAATATCCCCCGCCAGCCAGCAAGAGCGCTGGCACGGTGGAGCCCAGCCCTATCAGCAAATAATTATTCAGAGAGTTTTTCCGCTCGGCTTCTGCCTGAGCCAGGCGATCCCGCTCTGCCGCCAGGGTATACATTTCCTGTTGCAGTTTAAGGATATCATCCATCTGGGGTTTAATTTCTTCGCTTTTGGCGACTTCTTGCTGCATCACCGCCAGCTGCTCGGTAAAGACCGCCAGCTTGGCTCTTAATTCTGCATTTTCTTTTAAAATCGCCTGCAGGCCGTCAATGGAGTCGGCAACATCCCTTTGGATCACTTTAAGTTTCTGTTGCTGGGAATTGCCATAGTTTTGCAACTGATCATTGATTTCAGATTTGGCCGCTTCCAGATCTTTTTTCTGAACCGACTGCTCTTCGGGTTTTCTGCCGCCTTTACTCCAGGCCTGTACCGCTTGTTCGACTAATTGTTGGGCGGCGGATTTATTGATGCGCACCATTTCATCATAGCCAGGTACCGCCATTAACTGGCCTTCAACCAGGTGGTTGATATTGTTATCGGCAAAAGCCTGGGGATTGGCCCGATACAGAGCCTGCATAACTTGATAAATAGATAAACCGGGGTCCGGGCGTACCTGGGTAGCAATGCCCCACAAGGTATCTTGCCCTGAGATAGGCCCGTAACGGCCATAAGGAAATGGGTCGGTGTTTTTAGGACCTCGAATTTGTATCCCGGCTTCCTGAAAAGCAAATACCGGCATACTCACCATACCAACAAAAAGAACCTGCCACAGGCACAGGCTTAACCATCGTTGCATCTAGAATTTCCTAGTTATAATCATTTTTATCGCCAATAGATTGGCACTTCTTAGACCAATATAATAAAGCAAAGTTTGTTCCAAGTACTAATAACTATTAATATAAACCAGAAACCAACCATGATCTATAACGGCTAGTTTCTGATTTACTTTAGGAAATCCTCTCTTTTACCCTTGAAACAGGATTTAGGATAAATATTCTTTGATCAACAGCTCGGCAATCTGGATACTGTTGGTCGCCGCCCCCTTGCGGGTATTATCCGCCACTATCCACATATTGATGCCATTATTGTGACTGATATCTTCGCGGATACGTCCGACATAAGTATCGTCCTGACCGCTGGCATTGCCTATCTGGGTCGGGAAGTCCTCATCCTGCTCACAAACCACCAAACCCGGTGCCTGGCTTAACAGGTCTTTGACTTCTTCGGCAGAAATCGGTGAGCCGGTTTCGATATGCAAGGCTTCGCCGTGACCGAAAAAGACCGGTACCCGTACCGCGGTCGGGTTCACCAGCACATTTTCATCGCCGAGGATCTTTTTCGTTTCCCAGACCATTTTCATTTCTTCACGGGTATAACCGTTGTCTTCAAAACTGTCGATTTGCGGAATGACATTAAAGGCAATCTGGCGGGAGAATACTTTAGGGTCGATCGGCTTACCGCTAAGCAAGTCCGCACACTGCTTGGCCAATTCATCCATGGCCTCTTTACCGGCACCAGAAACCGACTGGTAAGTGCTGACATTGATACGCTCAAGTCCTACGGCATCATAGATAGGCTTTAACGCCACCATCATCTGGATGGTTGAACAGTTGGGGTTGGCGATAATATTACGGTTACGGTACTCGGCCAGTGCCTGGGGATTCACTTCCGGCACCACCAGCGGAATATCGGCGTCGTAGCGGAACTCAGAAGTATTATCAATCACAATACAGCCTTCATCGCCGGCAATAGGAGCATATTTTGCAGACACGGCGCCGCCGGCAGAAAAGAAACCAATCTGGGCCTGGCTCCAGTCAAAATTATCGGCGTCTAAAACTTCAATACTTTCCCCGTTAAATTCCACAAATTCACCGGCAGAGCGTGCGCTTGCCAAGGGGTAAAGTTTATTGATGGGAAAATCTCTTTGTTCAAGAATTTCAATAATGGTTTTGCCTACCAAACCGGTTGCACCAAGTACGCAAACATCAAATTTCTGTGCCATGCTCCTCTCTCTCTTCTCTTACTCTTATCGGGGAAAATTAAAACCCAGCCGATGGGGCACATCACTGCTGGCCTGTTCTGGCAAGGCGACGGTTACCGCGGAAAACTCCCGGCGTACCGGATAATTTTTACGAAGCATGTCAAAACCTTGACTATTTAGTTGTTGACGAAAAATGCCATCGTCACGCCTGACATCGTAAACCATTTTTACCAGCTGGTTTAGTATAATTTCATCAAAATGTTGTTTTATTTCTACATAACTTATAGCCGCTTGTGGCAAAAACTGTTCAAGCGTCAAATTAGGTTTAATTTTCAGTTGCTTACACAAAGCCAGATACAGCATTTCACTGCCGCGCGCTTTTCCTTCCAGGCTGTAGCCGGCAATGTGGGCAGTAGCAATTTCGGTATGCTCAATCAGGGGCTGTAAAATATCCGGCTCATTTTCCCAGACATCCCACACCAGTTTCACCCCGTGCCCCTGTTGTTTCAGGGCCAGCAGCGCCTGATTATCCACCACTTCCCCCCGGCAGGCATTGATAAGAATTTGCCTGTCTGTCAGCCGTGCCAGCTTATCCCGGTCAAGTAAGTGATGACTGGGATATTCTCCTGTGGTGGTTAATGGCACATGCAAGGAAATAACATCGCAATTGAGTACCTGCTCAAGGGAGCTAAACTCCCGTTCATCCCCCTGCTGCTCCAACAAGGGGTCACACAGGCAATAGTTAATGCCTAAAGCATCAAGTTTTTCACTTAACCGGGTACCGGTATTACCGGCGCCGACAATCCCCACGGTTAAAGCAGATAAATCCAGTAAATAACGCTCAGCCAGAACCACCAGGGCGCTGAGCACATATTCGGCGACTGAGATCGCGTTACAGCCGGGAGCGGCACTAAAGGCGATATTACGGCTACTTAAATAGGCCTGGTCGATATGATCCACCCCTATAGTGGCGGTCCCGACAAACTGCAACCCTTTATTTTCACTGAGTAAGGCTTTATTGACTTGGGTGATGGAGCGCACCAGCAATACATCGGCATCTGCCGCTATCTGCGGGGTAAGCTCCCGGCCGGCAAAGGGAATTAACTCGCCAAGCCCGGCAAAAAACTCCCGGGCGAACGGCATATTCTCATCGTAATAAATTTTCATGGCGGATCTGAAGCTGCGCCTTATTAAGGGAAGAAAGGGTGACGCTATTATCAGGGATTTTCAAACAGAAAAAAACGGACAACAAAAGATTTATCGCTGAAAAGACAAGAAAAGATCATCGGCCCGCCTATTCATAGAGAGATTTTATTCCCATAGCGACAAATAAGCGCTAAAAAATGATTGGCATAGTTACTGCTAATGATTCCATGACAAATTTTTAACGTCAAAAAACATAAAATAACAATACTATTGAACAGGATTTTCGATGATGTATAAAAACCTCTTAAAAGGCCTGGTTTCTGGCCTGGTACTTTCTACTGCTGTATCTGCCAACGCCTCACAAATTTTATTTGCCCATGTCAACACCGGCAACTATGTCGCTGACGGTAATGGCCTGGCAGCTATGCTGAGCGCCGCTGGCCATGATGTCACCACAAGGTTTCTCAATGACGCCGTTTATGACGACTACAGCAGCTTTGACCAGATTTTCGTTTATGACTTATCGGTCGGCGCCGACAATTCCGCCATTCAAAATGCCAACTATGCCAATATCGGCAACTGGTATAACAACCTCACCGAGCAAAATTTAATTTTAGATGGTCGGATGATTTCTTCTTACGCTAGCTGGACCAATGCCAACAACATGTCGGCGGAAGATGCCTGGATGCAAAACTATGCCCACCAGCTGGATCTTCGCGGCGGCGGCCTGGTGCTGGGTACAGATCACAATGTTTTCGCCTCCGGCATTAACAATATCAATAACGCCATAGGTGTCAGCGGCTTCTATGGCAGCTATGGTTCATATCCGAGCTCGCAAGCTGTGGTGGATGTCAACTCCCCCCTGTACCTCGACTCGCTGGACACCTGCCGCTCAGATAGCAGCAGCGGTTGTATCAACGACAACTCAACCACAGGTTTTGTCGCCACCGGCTTACAGGCCAACGGCCAGATGTTGACCCCGGTTGCCTATCATGGCTCCAACCTCGATGCCTGGAATTATGCCGCCGTCTCATCCACCATGGGCAGTGAAACCTTTGGTACCTGTGGCGGCGCCGATCAGCCCCCTTGTAGCGTACCTGCGCCAGGCAGCCTGGCGTTATTCGGTTTAGGCATTGCCGCCCTGGGTTTTGCCAGACGTAAACGCGCTTAACGGCTAAAGATTGCAGTCGGACTAAAGGCTAACCTGGCCCGGCTGCGAAACCTTACTCTATGTAAAAACACACGTTTATTGCTGATATATATCCAGCACGTATTATCTCTTTAAGGCAAATCCGGCAGCACTATTTCAAACACAGTTCCCTGATCAGCGATATTCTGGTCCGCTGAAACCAACTTGATATCGCCTTTAAGTTGCATTTGCACAATTTTATTGACCACGCAAAGCCCTAAACCAAAGCGTCCCGCTTGTTTTCGAGCAAAACAGGGAGAAAAAACATCTCCGGAAATATTGTGCTTTATGCCGATACCATTATCACTAATCCTAAGCAAAATCCTGTAATGAAAGCGCTCAACCTCAATATCAATGCGTTTTGTTTTTGTGTTTTCAAAGGCATGCTCCACCGCATTTTCCACTAATTCGGTAATAACGGTTTGCAGCAACACCGGAATACTGCGTAAAGTAAGCTTATCAGGGGCATTTAACCGAAAGTTCACCTGCTGTTTGCCATAGGTGTGGTTAAACCTCTCACATAAGGCTTTCAAAAAACGTGCAAGACGGATATTGCTGACATCCATGGAAAATTGCATGGAAAGATCTTTAAAACGTTCGACCAGTTTGGAAATTTTCCCCAAACTGGTGCTGATCAGCTCCAGGCAAGGTGAAGCTTTTTCTTCAAAAGCGAGAAATTGATGTTTAGACAGGGTTTGCTGATGAAAATCCTGAGTCAGCACACCAAGCATGCTGCTCAAAGTAGTAACAGAGGTGATAGCGATCCCTGCAGGCGTATTAAGCTCATGGGCCATACCGCGGATCAGGTTTTCAACATGACTTTGGCTCTTATGCTCAATCACCTGCTGTTGAACATCATAGGCCTTTAACTGATCTTCAAGGGTATTTTTAATATGCAGCAATAACTTTTGGAATTTTTTTTCTGTCGGGCGTTCACGGCTATCAAGCGCACAAATGGTACCAAATGGCTGGCCATCACTATAATTGAGCGGCAAACCCAGGTAATAGATCATATTAAGCTTAATATCCGGATTAGCGTCCCAGTACGGATCTTTAAGGGCGTTATTAACCTCCAACAGTTCCTGGTTTTTGATGACATGTTCACAATAAAGCCCCGAACCGTCAAAAACTTCCGCCTCCCCCACCTGATAGGGATTTTGCTGTCCTTCACTTTTAGCAAACACTTTAATATGTTCGCCCTCAAGCTTCATGATCAATACCGCAGGCATGTCCAAAATATCTGCCAGCAGGTTCAAGGTTTGCGACCATTGCTCAATTAGCAACGCAGAATAATCTAATGAAAGTGACCGGGACATAAAAGTTTCCCCAGCATTAATAAAACGCTTTTCACTTACCATGAGTGTAGTCGCTAATACCTTTCTTTCACCTCAATATCAACACAATATCCCTTTTAACCGGCATATAAAAAAGGCGCCAACCGGCGCCCTTCAAAACAACAAGTAACCCCTTGTTATTTGTATTTTTTCATAACCAAAGTAGCGTTAGTGCCACCGAAACCGAAACTGTTCGACATCACCAGGTTTAACTCGGTATCACGTTTTTCAGTGACGATATCCAGACCCTCGGCCTGCTCGTCCAAATTCGTGATATTCACCGACGGGGCAACAAAGTTATGCTCCATCATCAACATAGAATAAATCGCTTCATGAACACCGGCAGCACCTAAGGCATGACCTGTCATGGCTTTAGTAGCACTGATAGCCGGAGATTCCTGACCGAACACTTCCTGAATAGCGCCTAACTCTTTAACATCACCAACAGGTGTTGAAGTGCCGTGAGTATTCAGGTAATCCACCTTGCCTTCTACGCCTTCCATCGCCTGCTGCATACAACGCACCGCGCCTTCACCACTTGGGGCTACCATATCATAACCGTCTGAAGTTGCGCCGTAGCCAACCAGTTCGGCATAAATATGAGCACCACGGGCCAGAGCGTGTTCAAGTTCTTCAACCACGACCATACCACCGCCGCCAGAAATAACAAAACCGTCACGGTCGGCATCATAGGTGCGCGAAGCCGTTTCCGGGCTATCGTTATATTGAGAAGACAAGGCGCCCATGCCATCAAACATCATCGCCAGTGACCAGTCCACTTCTTCCCCGCCGCCGGCAAAAACGATATCTTGTTTACCCAGCTGGATCAGCTCCATGGCATTACCGATACAGTGGGCACTGGTAGCACAAGCCGAGCTGATGGAATAATTCACCCCTTTGATTTTAAAAGGTGTGGCCAGACAGGCTGAACAAGTACTGGACATGGTTTTAGGTACCGCATAAGCCCCTACGCGTTTAACGCCGCGCTCTCTTAAGGTATCGGCGGAATTAACCACATTCAACGAGGAAGCGCCGCCTGAGCCGGCAACAATACCGGTGCGGAAGTTAGACACTTGCTCCGGAGTCAACTTGGCATCTTCAATAGCCTGTTGCATGGCGATATGAGCGTAACCTGCAGCATCGCCCATAAAGCGCAGCGCTTTACGGTCGATATGATCTTTAGTTTCAATATCCGGCTTGCCCCATACCTGGCTGCGCAGGCCTTTCTCGGCAAAGCTTTCTGAGCGGGAAATCCCTGAACGTCCTGATTTTAACGAAGCTAAAACTTCTTCTGCATTGTTACCTATGCTAGAGACAATACCTAATCCGGTGATCACTACACGTTTCATTTCTATATAACCATATTAATATTTAAAATTCGGGCATATCATACCGACTTTTGCCCCTGATACTGGTCTGTCCAGCGTACACCTGTACACTGACTCATTAATTTATATGACACAGCAGCCAAAGTACAGGTAAAATACATCGTATATATATAAACTAACAGCAATTTATAGCCCTGTGAACAGCGATAACCCAATTTCTTTCGGCGCCGACGGCGCCCCTTTTTCAGAACAGTTCCAAGATATTTACTTCGACTCAGACTCAGGCTGCCAGCAAAGCAGTGCCGTCTTTATCCAGGGCAATGATATCTATAACCGCCTGCTGCAGGGTAAATCACCGTTAACCATCGCCGAAACCGGCTTTGGCAGCGGGTTAAATTTTCTACTCACCTTACAGGTGTATCAAAAAGCGCAGCAACAACTGGCGCAGCAAAAAAGCGGGGAAAATACGCTACTCCCCCTGAGCTTTATCAGTGTTGAGAAATATCCACTGACAAAAGAGCAACTTAAAAAATCATTGGCCATTTTGCCGGAACTGGCAGAATATGCACAATCCCTGGTTGAGCAATATCCGGATAAGTGCGAACACATGTGGCAGGGAAAATTCCTGGGCGGCAAAGTCACGTTGCAACTTTATTTTGATGACGCTGCTCAGGCCTTTTCCGCCCTTAAAAGCAAAAAAAGCGGCTTGGTGGATGCCTGGTACCTGGACGGTTTTTCCCCGAGAAAAAACCCGGACATGTGGCATGCCCCTTTATTTGAGCAAATCGCCCGATTATCGAAGGAACAAGCCAGTGTCGCCACCTTTACCGTGGCCGGCCTGGTCCGGCGGCAGCTGGCCGAAATAGGTTTTCGCCTGGAGAAAAAAGCCACCGGCGGCAAGAAAAAACAGATGTTAACCGGCATTTTCCAGCAGGATAAAAATTCCGGTAAAGGTTACCGGTTAAGGCCGAGCATCAACAAACCCCACCAGGTGGGTATTATCGGTGGCGGTATTGCATCCGCCTGCGCGGCATACGCCTTAACCCGGCTCGGCGTGAAAGTGAACTTATATTGCCAGGACAGTACAGTGGCGCAGGGGGCTTCAAGCAATGCCATCGGCGCTTTATATCCGCTATTGCATCAGCAAGCCGATGATATCAGCCTGTTTTACCAACAAGCCTTTCTCCGGGCCAAAACCCTTTACCAGCAAATGAGCGATGAAGGCCATCACTTTCCCCACCAATGGTGCGGTTTGCTGGAAGTCTCTTATAAGGAAAGCCTGGAAAAGCGCCAGCAACTGTTTGAGCAGTTAAAAAGCTGGCCAGAAACCTTAATACACGGCGTTAACGCAGCGCAGGCCAGTGAACTTGCCGGACTCAAGCTCGACTTTGGCGGTTTATTTATGCCGGGCGCCGGCTGGATTGCCCCCGGCGAGCTGGTAAAAACACTGTTTAGCGCCGCACAGGCAACTAACCGCTTGAAAATCAAAACGGACATAAAAATTGAGCACATTCAGCAAAATGAAGATCTCAGCTGGCAACTAGGCAGCGAACACGCCAGCTTTAACGAAAAAGTGCTGATTATCTGCGGCGGCGCCGAGTCGATAAAATTAAACATCGCAGCTCAATTGCCGCTAAGCTCGGTGCGGGGCCAGGTCAGCTCGATGCAAACCAATCCGGAAACAGGCAAGTTAAGCACGGTATTGTGCCACAAGGGCTATCTGACACCTGAGCATAAGGGGCTGCACTGTATCGGGGCGACGTTTGAGAAAAACAGCTTTGATACCGATGCCAAAGCCGAAGACGATGCCTATAACCTGGCGATGCTGGATAAGTGCTTACCCGGGGTGAGTCAATGGCGCGCAGAAGATGTTATCGCCAGTAAGGCCAGGTTACGCTGCATGACCCCGGATCACATTCCCATGGTAGGGCCTATGCCGGATATCGAGGCCCATAAAACCACGTATGCCCACCTGGCCAAAGATAAAAACTGGCGCTTTAACCAGGCTGCTCCGGTAATAGACAACCTTTACCTGATGACGGGTCTGGGTGCCCGGGGACTTTGCTCGGCTCCACTGCTCGCAGATATCTTAGCTGCCGATATCTGCGGCACGCCCTACCCGGTAGACAGTAAAATGTTATTTAACCTTGCCCCCAACCGTTTCATCATTCGGGACATTATCAAAGGTAAGAGTTGAGGGTAAGCACTAAAGAGACGTGTCAAAGGCAGGTTTTATGCTGTTTCACTGATAACAGCATAAAACCGGATAATTTCTTTACTTAAGCAGAAAAATACCCCTGTAGCTCCAGCCAGAAATTATTCACCAGCTGCCTGTCCTGCGGCGCCAGCTCAGTTCTGGCCTGATGTAACTGTTCACTGACCTCCTGCGCCAGTTGCGCCGACAAAGCTTGCTGCTCATCACCATAACTGCTTGCGGCCAGGCTGATAAAACCGCGGATATAACTGCTGGCAAACAAGGTATCGCTGTCGGCATCTGAGGCCACCATGTCATCAAAATACTGATAAAGGGAGGCTAAATTGGTTAACTGCATTTTCTTTCCTAAATTTTTAACTCTGCTTCTTGTCTTCGCCGTGCTAACTAGCATAAAGCCAGGCTCAGACAAGCGTTTAAATTGACTTATTATTCCGGGCTCGACAGCGGATAAAGCACCTGGTCTTTATAACCTGTGGTCACGGGAAAATAACCGCTAAGCGCTTTATCTAAGTCGGCATCGCCGGTATCGGCAATCAGGGGGCGATTATCTAACGCCGCCAGCTTGGTTTTCGTGGCCACGATAATGATATTTTCTTTGCCTATCGCCTTAATGATCCTCGGGCTCAATTGCTGGTTACCACGGCCAAAAACATGCCCCTGGCCGCCAATCAGGGTGATCACCAGCTTAACCTGCCCCGGCTGCCGCTCATCGATCAGCGACCATAATGCCCCCTCGGTCATATCATTGGCCACCACCTCTTGCTGGTGCAGAACATCGACCCCCAGCAAGGTATTTTCCAGGCCAAGCTCTTCCATAATAAAAGCCGTAGTAGAGCCGGAGCCGATAATAAAGAGTTCATCGTCCATCTGCTCTATGATATCGGCGGCAATATCCTGCAATACCAGTTCATCGGATTCTTTGCCGCCGGATTTAACCGCCTGGATATAACGCAACTCACTGGGAATTTGCATTTCACCAAAACGTTTCGCTTTAACGATTCCGTCGCGGAACAGACTTTCATCGATATCCATAACATCGGCTTCGGTTAAAGTTACCAGTTGTTTAGTCACCATTAATTCGATCACCCGCCCGGCGGCTTTTGGCGTCACCGCATAAACCCCGGAGTGGATTTTACAACCGGCGGGAATGCCCAATACCGGAAAACTATCCCCCACCTGCTGGCAAATATCCCGGGCGGTACCGTCACCACCGGCAAACAATAAAATATCGATATCCCGGGCCAATAAGGTATCAACGGCCTTTTGCGTATCCAGGGCGGAGGTCATTTCCCCCTCACTGTGATATAAGGTTTCGACACAAAAACCCAGCGAAGCAGCGCATTCGGCTCCCATCAAATCATTGGCGGTGTAAATAATGAGTTGATCTTTATATGGTAATAACACTTCCAGTGCCTGGCTGGCACGAAAATTCGCCTTAGCCGTTGCCCCCAGCGCCAACGCCTGCTCAGGCGTGCCCAGGCCATCACTACCTTTTAAGGCCACACTACCGCCGATCCCGGCAATCGGGTTGATGATCAACCCCAGTTTAAAACGGCTCATACTGTCTGATCCTCGTTTTCACAGCTTTGCTGATACATTTCCTGTAAATGAGCATCAAGCTCAAAATCCTCTGCCGTTAACGGTGTCTTCACATCGTAGAAGCTGGCCAGGGCATCAATAAATTGTTGCCCCCGGGGAGGAAAGCCCACTTCAAGATAGTGAAGCACCTGCCGATAAACCGCCACTTTAAAAGCCATGGTATCGGCACCTGCACCGTTCAGATTGTCGGCGGAGACATTAAAGCGTTTATTGGCGGCGACACAAAACGCCCATTCCAGCGCCTGGGGTTTAATCTCCACTTGCTCAAATGCCTTTTGCTGCTTTTCACTGCGTCCATCGGGCAAATACCAGTAACCAAAATCTTCCAGCAAACGCCGCGCCTGTCCGGCAATACACCAGTGGGCAATTTCATGCAGGGCGCTGGCATAATAGCCACGGGCAAAAATAATTTGATGGTAGGGACAATTCTCACCGGCAGGAAGATAAACAGGCTCATCACCCCCCTTAATCAAACGGGTATTAAACTGCGCACCTAAGCCCGAATCAAAAAGGCTGATCAGATCCTGGTAACGATGTAACATAATTCATTAAGACATTGACATTTTTCAGTGACGGCATTCTATCGAAAAACAGCAGACATTGCCCGCTGATTTCAACAAATTTCTCGCGCCCCTTTCGGATAACTTCCCCTTCAAGGCCGTTAACCGGGCAATTTCCGCCGAGAAACATGCAAGTATTCCCGGCAGGAAATCACCATAAAAAATTATACAATAGTCAGCTCTGGACAGGTATCAACAAAAGCGGTATGGTGGAAATGTAAATTATGTGTAAAGATTTAGTGAGTAAGCTTAAGTAGTATTGCTATTTCGTCGCAAATCAGGCATGACAAGATTCACAGACCAAGGATAGGTAATGAGTCGACATAACCAAAAATATAAAAGGTAATCCATTTGCCGCCATCAATTTACACTATGGATAACAAAAATGAGTGTGATAAAGGAAGGTTATTTATGAACTCAATGGACATGGGAAGACTGAATGCTTTTGTTCTAACGACTACCGGGAACAACATCAGTGACACATCTGCTCACGCAAACTCAAGTTTAACTCAAGATACAGACCAGGAGGCTTTAAAGCACTTTATCGGACTCGCCGGCACCTGCAATATGACATTAACCACAGGCAGTGAGTTGCCCGCAGCCAGCGACAGGCAAAATTACCAACTCTACTTTATTGATTTACAAAAGAGTTTATGGACAAAACAAATCCCCGAGAGCGTTTTACAACTCGCCGCCCAGGTCAGAACCATACTCTTTAATGCCTGCGAAGATGCCCTTTGCGACAAACAGGCTTTACTGTCGGGCATTGAAGGCGTTTTTTACCATAATGACCGGCCGGAAATCATCTTACGGGGTTTAACCCGGATACAACAGAACGAGCGCTGGTTTAAACGCGATACCATGAATGATGCCCTGGCGGATTTATTAAAAGCCCGCCAGGAAAACCCACTGCCTGCGGACAGCCGCCTGACGGAAGTCAACTTCCCCACCTTAACCAAGCGGGAGAAAACCATTATCAACCTGGTATCAAGCGGCGCACAAAATAAGGAAATTGCCGACCAGCTGCATATCAGCACCAATACCGTCAAAACCCATATTTACAGCCTGTTTCGCAAAACCAGCTCCCGTAACCGGATTGAGCTTATTACCTGGTCCCAGCAATTCAGATCCCTGCCCCACTAAGGGCTTATCGTTGACATCACCGTTTTCTTGCCCCCATACCATTACGGCATATCTGACTTCCCGTACATATAGAGGTTGGCCACAGGCTCAACCTTAGTACGGGTGAGCCTTCACCAAGCGCCAAAGAAAACTGTCATCCTCCAGCACAGATAAATACCGGCCAAGCTTAAAATCCGTAGCATTCTGAAAAGGATTAACTAGACTCAAGTAACACCTTTACCAATCGCTTTTTAGGGACAACGAGCAATTTACAGCAAGGTCGAGTCCTGAAATGAATATTGCGACCCTAGCCGGTGAAAAAGGCCTCTTGCTACTGCCGGTTAATGCCAATGTTGTATTAAACATTCACCTGTCTGCCGCGTTAAATGAGAAATTTAAATCTGTCTATATTGGTAAACAACCCAAAAGCGCACTGCTGTTTCAAACGCCGGCTAAGGTTAAACATGCGGCTTTATTGCAAGCAGGGCATATTGCCACTGTCAGAGCCGTTTCTATGGAAGGTGAAGGGGCTATATTGGCATTTAATACCACCATACTGCGCTTTTACAGCCCGCCGTTTGCTATGATCGCCACCACCATTCCGGACGAAGTTCAACTTAAATTAATCCGCAATGAGCCCAGATTTAAACTGGAAATGACAGCAGAAGTTACCCGGCAAGCGTACAAGGTTCAGGGCTGGCTTGAAGACATCTCCTGCAACGGTTGCTGTTTCTGTTGCCCGCAGCTGCCGCAGGAATTGAAAAGCGACAGAATTACAATTTTACTGAAAGAGTCAGAAACATCACAGCAATACCAGCTTTTTGGCATGGTCAAAAACTACCGTCATGTCAAAAACTGTGATTATATCGGCATCTCTTTTGAGGATGACTCAAAAGAGATGATCCAACAGTTGTTACAAAGCATCATTTTAAAAGGCAGCCGGGATTTTTAGCTATCCTGCAAGCAAAGGCTTAAACATTATCCTGGGCTTTCCACACCCGCTTTTCGATGCCTTTTAGCACCAGTTCGGTGATTGCCTTTTCTATGGTTTTTTTCACACAGATAAACATAGGTTCATTGGTGGTATAGCCGGCCTCGGCTTCAGCCAGGCGTTTGAAGCTGATATAACGGAAAAAGCCGGCACGTACTTCTTTGCTTAAGACATTTTTTGTAGTGGACACAGACACCAAAACCTGCCCGGTGCGCACATCCACCGCGCGCATGGTCACAGAAATTTGATCTTCCCGGTATAACTCGGAAGCACTGATACCAAAATATTCTGCCCCGAAGCCGCCGGTGCGGATATTGGTATCGTAACTGATAATGCCCCCTTCGAGCAGGATTTTTGCCGTGGTCAGCGGCGGCAATTCTTTAGCACTGGCCTGGCCGCTCTCTTTTTGCTCGTTTTGATAAGCCGCCCGGGTAATTTTCCGCTCAGTCAAAATATTTTGCAGCCCTTCACGCTCTACCGGTAAAAACCACTGGGAGTCGCTCAGTGCCTGCATTAAGATAGAGGTGCTGCCCTGGGTGACCGCGGTCGAAAAGGAGCTGACATTGGCCTGTTGCTTATATTGCCCGGTTTGATCGCGAAAGGCATAAACCGACACCGGAATACTGCCTCTGGGTTTCGGCAGTGCCCTGAGCTCTTCAAAGGTTTGCGTCGGTACTACTTTCACCGCCTGGCTCTCATCCGGCGGATAAAGATTACGAACACTGCCACAGCCCGACAGCAAGACTATCAAACATACCGATAGTAAGGTCTTGATCAGCCCCTTCATGGCAGATCTACTCCGGCCGTGGGATCGTCGTAGCGGGGCACTTCAATCACGGTCACTTCGCCAGTCACACTATTGGATATTTGCACGGTAATAGTATCGGGATTGCTGCCCATGATCAAAATCTCATAATCACCGCTGGTAAAAATGGTATCTTCACCAAAGGCGCCACTGGTTTCACCAAAAGCTTCATCGGTAATTTTCCTGACCATTTGATTGATATAAGAACGTTCCAGCGACTCCTGAAATTTATCGGCGTAAGATTTTTCATCCATTGAGGCTTTATGCTTATTTTGCGCCTGGGCCTTATTCAATAAAAAACTGCCGTTCATGGGATTGCCGCCAAAGCTTGGGTTGATCGGCTGATACACCAGCTCGGTCGCCAGCGCAGGTAAAACCAGGAAGAGGTTGACCAAAAATATCGATAACCGGCTTTTCACCGCCTTTATTAAAATGACTTCCTTACTTCGCATATTAATTACCTCCTTATGTTTTATTACCGGTAGTTATTGTTATGTTTTTACCGACTAATTTACCAGCCGCTTTCCGCCATATCCGGGCTCTGCTGACTCAGCTGTGCCTTGGCCATGGCATCAATCAAAATAAAAATCGCCTGTTCTACTTTATCCTTTATCGGCGAACGCCGGCGGCCAAGATGGGTGACATAAATGATCTTATGGTTCATCAACAGGGTTAATTTGGTGCCGGCACGCGGCACGATTTGTTCGGTGATCTGCACGTTAATGCCCTGGGTGTTGGGCATTTCCTGCCATAACCGGCTAAATTGATAGGCAAATTCATGGCCTTGCCGGCTTTTGCTGTTATCGAGGAATAAACCGTCTATTTCCACATCCTCTGCTACTGCCAAAAGCGGGGGCATGATCAGGCAAAGCAGCAGCAAGGGTTTTAACATCATAGTGAACATCCGGTTTTATCATACATCCTTTTAAATCGAATTTATCATTTTTTATCAGGGTTTTACCACACAATTTTTTGGTTGTCCCTAGCTTAACTTGCGCCGGTGATCACAGCTTCATCTCAAATGAAGTGATCACCGGGCAAGAAAGACATCAGGTTTTTACTGCTGGTTAATGGTCGCAGTATTATAATCACCTACCTGGGCAATAGAGATGCTGCCGCCGTCGCTGATATAAGAGCCGTCAACAATGTTGCCGTTCCCTTGTTGAACAAGGTTAAACTGCACGCTGTCACCGCCAATAAGCATAGCACCGTTGTAATCGCCGGAGATCCGGTTTTCATTACCTTCCTGGGCAATATCGATTGTGTGGTTGCTGCCTTCTACCAGGACATCAAGCATGTTTAAATCACCGTTTTGCGCAATAATCATGTCATTGTCATTGCTGTCCAATACCGTACTGATATTGACCACGGCATCATTGGCATTACCCCTTTGGGTAATATCAATATCATTGCGGTCTGTGATCAATGAATTATCACCAGTATGCGATGCCTGTAAAATCAAGACGTTTTCATCACCCGACTGGGTAAAGTTGATGTCATTGTCATTACCGTTAAAGTTCACCATATGGGCTTCGTTTAAATCACCGCTTTGCATTACGGTATATTCATTACCGCTGCCGATACCGCCGATATAAGTGCTGTTTGCATTACCCGACTGCATCACGGTAAAGTCATTTTCATCACCCAGGATATCAAAAGTCGCGGCATTCTCATCTCCCATCTGGGTATAAGCGACATCATTTTCAAAGCCGAGGAAAATATTAGACTCAACAGTATTTTCATTACCTTCCTGGTCGATGGAAATAGTATTTTCATCATAAATGACTTCGGCAATAGTAACTTCGTTGTTATCTCCCTGCTGTTCAATTGACAGCTCATTGTCGCTACCGGTAATTTCAGCAATGTTAGTTTTATTACGGTCGCCTATTTGTTCAATGGACAACTCATTATCATTACCCTCAAGCGTTTCGATATCGGCAACATTCCAATAACCGTCCTGCTCTATCTCAATTTCATTACCGTCGCCGACAACATTGTTCAGGTGCACTTCACCCCACTGGCCTTGCTGGGAAATACTGATCTCATTATCCGATCCCTTCAAGTTACGGTTAAATGACCAGTGGCCGCCGTCTCCCTGATCCACCATCACGGTATTAGAGACACCGTCAACCTCATTGATCACCTGATTGCCTATACCCAGGTAATCCGCTCCTTCCTGGGTGACTTCAAGGAAGTTATCATCACCGCGTACGGTATTTTCAGTTTTATTTTGCTCGCCATCCTGGGTAATGAACTGTTCATTGCCATCACCGATTGCGGAAGAGATAACCAGGTTATCCTCACCAAGCTGTTTCATGTCGGTAAAGTTAGCATCGCCTTCAACGCTAATGTCGGCGCCGTTGATATCGCCTTCCTGGGAAATAACCACTTCATTGCCAAATACCGCGCCACGACCTGAGTCTTGCGATAATTCAACCACATTACCCGTGGCATTGATCATCAGATCACTTTGGATTTCATTTGAAGTGTGCTTTGTACCTTGTGCAAAAGCCGACTGGCCTGCTCCCAGTGCCATCATCACGGCACAGGTAATTAATGATTTGTTAAGTTTCACGTGCTTCTCCAATTCTTCAGCTAAAAGTCATTATTAATTTGTGCTAGCAGGTCCGGCTAGTACTGGCTAATATTGACGACCATTTCATTGCCTATCTGGTGGATAACAATACTTTGTTCACCAAACTGACTGACGTTGACAATATTGGCATCACCTTGCTGGATAACATCGGCCTGGTTGTCATTTCCCTGTTGTTCAAGGGCAATGATATTGCCGTAGCCATATTGATCGATATCCAAGACATTGTTGTTGCCATGCTGGCTAACACTGATACGGTTAGCCGCATTTGCCGTTTGCTTGATTGTTGCTTTGTTGAGAATTCCGTACTGGCTGATAACAAGTTGCTGGTGCTGCTCAGCCGAGGTTATATCTACTGACGTTGACAAACTTAAAGACAAAGGAGATTCCTGCATATCTGTGCCCGAAAGCAGATCAGGTGAAGCGCACACTACCTGGGTACTGAGCACAGACAATAAAACAGCACATGAGAAAACCCTCAACTTTGGAGCTCCTGTTAGCTTATTTGGATATTGTCTGTTTAATTTCACTTTAGTCCGCCTAAAAACACATTTATTGCACTAAAAACCCTACTACTTTCTTTTTTTAATGAATATCACCCAAAAGTCGTATTTAAATAAAAGCATTTATTTTCAATGCATTACAAAGACAAAAATATCTTCCCCTGCCAACTAAAAAAGAAAAACTCATAAAAAAGTATGAGTTATTGCCACCCCAGGTCCATTTGAAAAAAATACTAAAAAGGTATGAGAAATCGCCGGTAACAGGAAATGAAGTACTAAAAAAGTCGTGTTTATATTATTTCGCTAGTCTTTTGCTAATTTTTGTGGCTAAAGTAATAACGTTGCTGAGATTTTGTACGGTTATTTAAAGAACACTGACGAACAAGACAAACTAAGACACAAGGAAGGACCAACCAGGGAGTCCGGTATCAGGTACCGGGCAATAACAATCATAAAAATATGGATTAAAACAATGAAGTTTAAATTATCAGCGTTAACACTCGCCGTATTACCCGTATTGGTAAACGCATCTGAAAATATCGTGGCCAGCGACAAGGGCGCCTACCAGGCCGATTCCGTGATTGTGGTTTACAAAGAAAATGCCACAAAAGCCGATCGTCAAAAAGCCCGTGGTCTGGTCGCCGCAAAAATCTCCGATCTGAACAGTGACGAACTTGACGACAGATATCGTCACATCGCCAACGGCCGCATGGCAAACTACAAATTAGACAAGATGTCGGTAAAAGATGCCCTGGCAGCACTGCGCAACGACCCGGCGGTATTATATGCCGAGCCTGACTATATCGTCAGCGCCACCGCCATTCCAAACGACCCCCGTTTCGATGAATTGTGGGGCATGCATAACACAGGTCAATCCGGTGGAACTGAAGATGCCGATATTGACGCACCGGAAGCCTGGGATATCTCTACCGGTAGCCATGATGTGATCGTCGGTGTTATTGATACCGGTGTTGATCACAGCCACCCTGACTTAGTTGCCAATATGTGGACCAACCCGGGAGAAATTGCCGGCGACGGTATCGATAACGACGGCAACGGTTATATCGATGATATCCACGGTATCAACGCCATCTCCGACAGCGGCGATCCTATGGATGACAACGGCCACGGTACCCATGTCGCCGGTACTATCGGCGCCTCGGGTAATGACGGTGTCGGCGTTGTGGGTGTTAACCACAATGTCTCTATTGTCGGCTGTAAATTCCTTAACTCTGCCGGCTCAGGTTCAACCTCTGATGCGCTTAAATGTATCGATTACATGGTGGCCCTGAAAAATGACCACAATATCGACATCAGCACCTTAAACAACAGCTGGGGCGGCGGCGGTTTCAGCCAGGCGCTTTATGACTCCATTACCGCATCCTCAGATGCCAACATGTTATTCGTTGCCGCAGCCGGTAACGGCGGTTATGACAATGATGCCAGCCCAAGCTACCCGGCCAGCTATGATCACGACAGTGTCTTCGCGGTTGCCGGTAGTAACCGCAGCGGCGGCATGTACAGCTCTTCCCAGTACGGCTTAACCTCAGTGGATATTGCCGCACCGGCGAGAGACGTACTTTCCAGCGTACCGGGCGGCGGATATTCCTCTTTCACCGGTACCTCTATGGCCACACCACATGTAGCCGGCGCTGCCGCCTTAGTCTTGTCGGTTAACCCTGAGCTGAGCGCAGTTGAATTAAAAGAACTGCTGATGAACTCTGGCGACCCGCATCCGGCCACAGAAGGTAAAACCGTTTCCGGCAAGCACTTAAACGTATATAACGCCTTGTTAGAAGCCGATCCGGCACCAGGTTTCAGAATGTCAGCGTCACCGGTTAATACCGTGATCACCGCAGGTGAAACCGCAACCTATAACTTTGATGTGATTTCGGTTGCCGACTGGGACGGTACCATCGACCTGACCATGACCGACTCTCTGGGTACTGCCAGCTTATCAGCGACGTCAGTAACGCCTGGCGGCAGCTTCTCATTAACTGTCCCTACCGCGGCCGATACCGCCTGGGGTGATTATGAGTTTACCGTCACCGGCACCAGCGGCGAGTTGACTAAAACCCAAACCTTAGGTTTATACGTGAATCCTCAGGGACTGACTGACTTCACCTTTGACCAAGACGTCAATGAAGACATTCCGGATAACGATGCCGGCGGTATGACCTCAGTGATCACTATTACCGACGATATCACCATCTTCGGCAGCAGCACTTATGTCAATATCACCCACACCTGGATTGGTGACTTGATTGTCAGCCTGACTTCACCTGCCGGTACTACCGCAACCTTGCACAGCCAGTCGGGCGGCAGCGCCGATAATATCGACCAGAGCTTTGCCTCAGGTGCCTTTAACGGTGAAACCGCAGCCGGTGACTGGACCTTATTTGTCTCAGATAACGCCGCTATCGATACCGGTACGCTGAACAACTGGGCCATGACCTTAACCGGTTTAGGTGAAGTTGGACCTTCAGCGCCGGTAGCCGATTTCTCCGCTGAAATCGCCAATTTGATGGTCACCTTTACCGATGCCAGTACCGACAGAAACAATGATATCGCCAGCTGGGCTTGGGACTTTGGTGACGGCAACAGCTCAACTGAGCAAAGCCCGGTTCACACCTTTGCTGCTTCAGGCACTTATGATGTGACCTTAACGGTAACCGATGAAGGCGGCCGCACCGGTACTAAATCTATGACAGTGGTAGTATCTGATGTCAGTATCGAAGCGAAATTAAAACGTGCTTATAAATCAAGTCTGAACAACCTGCGTGTTGATATCACCTGGGAAGGCAGTGCTGCCGAAACAGTAGATGTTTACCGCAACGGCGTGATGCTGGGCACAGTGGAAAATAACGGTATCTACCGTGACCGTGAACGTCGCGTAGACGGTAATACTTTTGTTTACCAAATCTGTGAAAATGCCGATATCTGTTCAAACGAAGTCGTGGTTGAATTTGAATAATCTGCACCTTAAGGTGACGGATAACGAAATTTAATCCTAGTTAGCATAACAAAGCCGGGCAAGTCCCGGCTTTTTATTTACTCATTTATTAACAGGCAGCCGAACATTTAAGATAAAGCCCATCATAATCCTCAGATATTACGATGCATGACAATTAATTTTCCCTGATACTCTTTTTTGATAGAGTGCCCCAGTAAGCAAAACTAAGGGTATTAACTCAAGGAACGAATGAATGTCGCTGCAAACAAAAACAAACAGCTCCTATAAAAAAGAACAAGCAAGCTGGTTCAACTATAAAATCATACTGGCACTCTATGTCTGCGCCGGGATCGGCATTTTCATTCGTTCCATAATTGATAACGAACCAATAAATAGCTTTGAATTTATTTTATGCACCTTCGCATCCGGCACTGGTACAAGTCTTGGTTACTGGATAGCGATTCAACTCTCCGGCAACAAAGAAACAAATGAACAATAGCAATTTGTTACCGGGGAACTTCGCTTTCATCTCGCTTAAAATTCGGTAAATTTACATATAAACGAAAATAATTCATATTTTTCCCGGTTAACACTGGCATCCCGGGGAGTAATAATAGTAGTATTTCCAGTTAGAACTCTTTGAGAAACAGTTGTTAAAGGTAACGCCGGTAATGAAAAAGCTTGATGATATCGATTTACGCATATTAACCATCTTGTATAACGATGCTGATATCAATAATAAAGAACTCGCCGCAAAAATCGGCATCGCCCCCTCCACCTGTTTAGAGCGGGTAAAACGCCTGAAAAGCAGCGGCGTGATCAAAAATGCGTTTATCGATGTCAATTTTAAAAACATCGGCGGCAATATCGAAGCCATCGCCGCCATCCGCTTACAGCCTTATTCCGAAGAAATCGTCAACCAGCTGCGGGACGATCTGCTGAAACTGCCGGAAATCGTCAGCCTCTATCATATGGGCGGTAGTTATGATTACTTTATCCATATGTCGGTGAAAGACAGTGAACATTTACGTCAGTTTGTGTTTAACGCCATCACCTCTCGCGACGAAGTGACCACAGTAGAAACGTCACTGGTTTTCGAGCACAGCCGCAGCGGCGTTTTGCCTCAGTTTGACGAAGAATAAACCTATTCACCTGCGCTTTAGCACATCAAACACCATATAAAGCAGCCAATATAATTGTCGATGTGCTTATCGGCAATTATATGAATGTCACAAAACTTTACACCTCTTTTCAATGAATATTTTACACTGATAACACTTGTTTAATATTTATGCAGCCCAAAGTAAGCTGAAACTAAAAAAACAACATTTTATCAAAAACTTAAAAAACACCTCCATCAAAATAAAAAAGTTGGAGTCCTTTTTGCTTAGGCGAGGTATATCAATAATAATTCAGGAAAAAATATGTCCCGGAAAACCAAACTTCTCGCTTCCAGTTTATTACTTGCACTAACAAGTGTTTGTTCTGCTCAGCTTTCTGCAGCCCCATTAATCTGGGAAGACAATTACGGCGCTGAGATAACCAGCCTGACCGGCGAGGATGACGAGCAAGTCAGTGTCAATCTGAGCTTTTTATTTCCTTTTGCCGGTACCAGTTATAACGATTTATTTGTCGGCACCAATGGTGGTGTGCAAATGGCTACCACAGGTGGTAATGCAGGCAATGACGATGATATTGACTACGATCTCTGGGAGGACATGTCTGAATTTATAGATGACGATACGCCTGTGATATTGCCTTTTAACACAGATCTGGATTTAACCACTACAGGCACTGTCCACTTTAATGACTTTGGCGATCGTGCGGTATTCACCTGGAATGAAGTAGGCACTCATGAAGAAGAAGAGCACTTATCAAGCTTCCAGCTGCAATTACTAGAAAACGGAACAATTATTTTCGGATATAACGGCATATTTGATGGCATAGGAGAAGATCTGGTTAACTCTCTCAGTGAAGGAATCGTGGTCGGCATCAGTGCCAGTGACAATCCAACAGTAAGCAGAAGCGATTTAAATGCCGGTGATTTTTCAACATCCACTACCGTTTTTGAATCCTGGTGTTATGACTCAGCAGACTCTTGCGACTATGGCGGACCGGTAAATACCGCTTTCGATTTAGACCAAAGCAATATCATTTTCACGCCAACGGCAGACGGCTTTAATGTATCAACTGTAGCTTCATCCGTGCCTGAGCCGGTAAGCTTGTCCATGTTACTGCTGGGCTTAGCGGGCATAGGCGGTCAAAGATACCGCGCAAAACGTAAAGCATAACCCTTTATGTCATAACGAATCATTGCCGCGAACAGCTGTAGCTGCTGGCGGCAATATCTTTCCTCGATAACCCGCTACGATATTCCCTTGCCCGCACTTTAAAGCGGGAATAACTGCCGGGAAATTTGCTGCCAGTTTTTCCTTTCGCCGCTAACCGGCACCTGAGATAAAACAAAGTTAAAATCACAGGCAGGCCTGAGCAGCGCTATCGCCATCAGCTGTTGCCGTAATTTTTCCTTGTCTGTAACATCCAGCAACGCATAACTTTCCAATAACGTTTGCACTAAGGCTTCATTACCTTGACACATAAACAGCATCGGCGTCAGCAACTCTAACAACCGGCTCCTGCCGACAATGGCATCGCCAAAGTCCAACACGCCACTTAAGCAATATTGACCACCCTTTTGCTCTACCATCAGATTCCACGGGTGCAGGTCCATATGAATAAAAATATCGGCACCGTCATCAAAAGTCAGCTCTTGCTGCGCCAAATAAGCTTCAATCTGCATCACCAGATCGGCGTTCACCCCTTTACGTTGATGTCTGGGTACACAATTTTCCTTAAGTTGCTCAAGATAATCCTCCCAATTCACTTTCATCTTATGATCAGCAGGTAAAGCTAAGCGGTGTAATTCCCGGATAAACTGCCCCAATTGCTGCACCAGTAGCAATTTATCGTCCTGGCTTAGCTCTTGCCAAACATCTGCCAGCGATACGCCCGACAATTTTGTCATCACCACATAAAGCCAGTTATTGACTGTACCCGATGCAAGTATCCGGGGGATGGCTATTGATAACTGTTGCCCCAACAGCGCCGCAGCATCAATTTCTGCCTGTCCCTGATATACCCAGTTCGGCGGCACCACTTTAACAATAAACTCATCATTTAAAGCAAATAAGACATTACCACCGGCGTGGATCCGCTGCCAGCTCCCCTGAGCCAAACCATGTTTTTCCTGGATAAAGTTCAATAACGGCTGCCAAAATTCGTCCGGGTTATCATCGATAATGCCACAACTTTGCCGGTAACTCGGACTGGAAGGCAAGAAGTTCAATACTGCGCTCATTAAATTATTTTCACTCTGCTATAGAAAAGGCGCCCTATATTACTCAAACAGTAGTGCGCCCAAAAACCAGGAAACCGATATTCACCTGCCGCCCAGGAGAATACTCACCTGGAACTCCCGAAGTACCGGTTTATTCATTAATACCTTCCAAAAGTTCGCTATCCTGTGTCAGTTTATAATAAACCTTGGAGTTAAAGTTAAACTGCTGCCTTTTACTTATTAAAGCCTGATTAAAATTCATAAACTTAAGAAATAATTCTTCTACTTCCTCTCCGTCCATTAAAAGTATCGCTTTTTCATTTTTCAACCTAGCCGCGGCTTCTATGGCCCCCTCGGTAAAACCTCTCATGGAAATAAAAAGTCCGGAAACATTTACCACATCAAGCTTAGCGGCAAAGTTATTGATATCGGTATGATCCACCGGATCCTTCAGCCATTTACATTCAATCCGATATTTATCCCCGCCACTTTCCAAATAACCGTCAATTTGCTGGGACAATGCCGAATGCGGCTGACTGATCTTATATGAGGGTTTGGCAAATTCGGTCCCGAATGTAAGAGTCGCCAAATCATAAATCAGCTTTTCCAGCCCGTAGCCGCGTTTTTGCGGATTACTTTCTGCCGCAAGCGCCTGGTACCGTAATTTCAGCTCTTTAAAATCTGCTCCCTTAGCCACAGATAAAACATTATGGCCGTCAGCATTTACGGGCTTTTGCCGGGTGAGTTTTTTCTCCTGCAACTCTGCCAGGACAACCCGCCACCATTTAAACCTTCGGTCCGCAAAGTTTTGTGCCTTTTGTAATAAACGCTCAGCTTCAGCCAGGTCACCATCATTACGAACCAGAAAACGGGCCAGATTGGTTAAGGCGATAGGACTTTTATTATTCCACCTGACAGCTGTTCGATACAGAGACTCAGCCAGCGGTAGATTCTGCAGAAACCTTGCTGAAAAAGTGCCTAAACTTGTTAAAACCGAGCTTTGGGTAATACCAAAAGCAAAACCCTGAGTAATTAAATCCGAAGAGTCAGGCTCTAATGTCAAGACCAGTGAAATGGTTTTTTCCCAGTCAAGCCCTTCGCCCTCAAGGCCAAGTTCACCCAGGATAATGCAACCAGATTCAACATCCGTCAGTATTGTCTTGATCACAGCCAAAGAAATAATAGTCCTGGCATCGGCATAACCATCCGTTAAGGCTTCTTCCAGCAAGAGTTGCGCATTCATTAAATGCTTGGTCACAACAGGCTCGGGATATTCTCCATACCACAACTGAATGGCAGCCTCAGCGTACACATAGGCTTCTTTTATGATCCGGCGTACATGTTTTAACTGTTTTAACGCACTCTGGTAATACTCACAAGCATCCAGCTGGCGGTAGGTATAGCGGTAAAATGACGGCAGGTATAAGATATCAAGCTGGGATTCTTTTAAGACATCATCTTTAAATAACTTTTCAGCCTGCTCCAGCCTCTGGGTATATGCCAGATCTGTCTGCTCATAACGGGCAAGGGCATATTCGCACTGGGCCAGTTCCAAAACCGTAAATTCATTTTTATCGGTTGTCACCGCTTTATTCGCACAACGCCAGCCTACCTGAAGCATATCCGGAGTCTGCTTTCCTCTGGGTTCAAATTTACTCAAGTGACGGAGCAAAGAAGCTTTTCTGGCTAAAAGCCTGGCTCGCTCGTAAGGTTCATTTACTCCCTTAATCGCTTTATCGACATAGCTCTTGCCTTTCCTCAAAGCGGCTTTTTTTTCCCCTGCAAAAGCGCCGGTAAACGGGTCCTGCAGAAAATCAATCGCCAACATGCCGTAAGTTTCAGCAAGCTCAACACCGACAGGGTCCTTAAGGTGAGCCTCCAGGACATTAAAGGCTTTTGTCCATTTTTGACTGCGAAGGTTCTGATTTTTTTCTTCCAGGGCACTATAGCTAAGTGCACAAGCTTTAAAGATAACCGCTTTTTCCTTGCCGCCAGCCGATTCCCACTTATTGCATTCCTTGACGACCAAATCATAAATCTTACGCGCTTCAGCAGAGCGCTGCTCACTGTGTGCTATATATAATAATTTTTTTATTTCGACTTCCATCGACTCTCCTACGGCTTAAATTAGCTCACTACCACATCTGATTTAATACCGGATAACCTCCTTCGATAGAAATGAAAAATGTTAATAAACTACCATAAATTGATTAGCTCATGTAACCAATTTATTGACAATATATACAGATGAAATTAACACACAAAGCAAAACGAAAGGAAGCCACTAAAAGCCAAAAAAAATAGGGAGCAATAACTCCGGGAAAACAGACCGTTTGGTGCTATCCCCCGGATGATGATTCCTATAAAACGGTAAATAGCAGGCAAACTAGTGCAGGGGGAACAGCAAAAGGCGGAGCTCCCCCGCCCTGACAACTGATAACTGAATATCAACTATTGACGGTCAATCTAGCTACCGCGTGTTTGATCACCACGTAACCCAGAACACCGGAAATCAGCGAGCCTATTACTATCCCCAATCGGTCCTGGAACAGCAAATTCCCCGTGCCCTGCTCGAAAGCCAACGAGCCGATAAATAAACTCATGGTAAAGCCGACACCACATAACAAGGAGGCGCCATACAATAATTGCCAATTAACATTGGCAGGTAATTTGGCAAAACCGAATTTAATAGCGACAAAACAAAGCCCAAATACCCCCAATTGCTTACCGACAACCAGGCCTAGAATAATGCCTAACGGCACAGGGGCTGCCACTTCCTGCAAGCCGACACCGGCAAAGTCAATCCCGGCATTGGCAAAAGCAAAAATCGGCAAAACAATAAAGGCCACCATGGAATGTAGGTTATCCTCTAATGATTTAAGCGGCGACGGCTCATCGCCTTTACCTTTAATCGGGATAAAAAACGCCAGCACTACCCCGGCTAAAGTGGCATGCACCCCGGATTTTAATACCGCGACCCATAACACAATACCAAAGAAAATATAGGGAGAAGTTGTGGTCACGCCCCGCTTGTTCAGGCCAAATAAAATACTGATGACAACAGCTGCCACAATCAGCGACAGCATCGACAGCTGGTCAGTATAGAAAAGCGCAATAATAATAATGGCGCCCAAGTCATCAAAAATAGCCAAGGAGGTCAAAAAGACCTTGAGCTGCAGCGGCACCTTAGACCCGACGATGGCCAGGATCCCCAGGGCAAAGGCGATATCTGTGGCTGTGGGTATGGCCCAACCGTTTAACGCATCGGCATTGTCATAATTTAATCCCACGTAAAACAAGGCAGGCACCAGCATACCGCCAACCGCGCCTATGGCCGGCAAGGCCACCTGCCCCGGCTGAGAGAGATCCCCCTCAATAAACTCCCGCTTAAGCTCTAAGCCCACCAGGAAAAAGAATAACGCCATCAAACCATCATTGATCCATAACAGCAAAGGTTTGGCTATTTCAAAACTGCCTACGGCCACCACCACGGGAAGATCGAGTAACAAATCATACCAACTTGACCAGGGGGAATTTGCCAATATCATGGCAAACACAGCAGCAAACATTAAAATAATGCCACTGGCCTCCTCTTTTTTTAAGAAAGACTGAATCGTTGAAATGGCCATAGGGCTCCTTATAGGTTAAAAGGTTTAATCACAAATAATTGCGACATATTATGTCACAAGAAAACCTATTTAAATATAAAAATTCATTTCATAATTTAACCACATGAAAATATGAGAAATTACTAACTTTTATCATGCCTGTCTCCCCGGTAAATTCCGGCAAGTGGCAAAGAGCGCTTGAGAATTTTGACTAAAAAGCCAGTACTTTTGGCGAGCGGTTTTTCTTATCCCAGAAAACAAAAAACCAGTCAGGCGACTGGTTTTTTAAAACAACTTATCTGACTAAGCTTTAGCTTTTCAGATCATCAAAGAATTTCTTCACACCGTCAAAGAAGCCGGTTTCTTTCGGTCTGTGATGAGCCGCTTTTTTGTTGATATTGGTTTCCAGTTGCTCAAGCAAAGACATTTGCTCGGCAGACAGGTTCACCGGTGTTTCAACAACCACTTTACACATCAAATCACCGGTTGAATGGCTGCGTACCGACTTAACCCCTTTACCGCGCAGACGGAACATCTTACCGGTTTGCGTTTCTTTAGGGATTTTCAGTTTCACTTTACCTTCAAGGGTCGGCACTTCGATATCGCCGCCTAAAGCCGCGGTGCTGAAGCTGATCGGCACTTCACAGTACAAGTGGTTTTCTTCACGGACAAAAATCGGGTGATCTTTAACATTGGTTTGTACGTATAAATCACCGGCCGGTGCACCGTGCTCACCCGCTTCCCCTTCACCGGATAAGCGAATTCTGTCGCCGGTATCTACACCCGGTGGGATCTTAACTGAAAGGGTCTTGTTCTTCTCAACACGGCCCTGGCCGCGACAAGACTTACAAGGGTCAGAAATGATCTTACCTTTACCGCTACAGGTAGGACAAGTTTGCTGAACCGCAAACAGACCCTGGCGCATCTGTACCTGGCCGTGACCGTGACAAGTAGGACAAGAAGTCGGTTTAGTGCCTTTTTTCGCGCCGGTGCCGTCACAAGGATCACAGCTGACAAAGGTCGGTACCTTGATTTCAACGGTTTTACCTTTCACCGCTTCTTCAAGGGTAATTTCCAGGTTATAGCGTAAATCAGAGCCGCGACGCGCACGTGACTGACCGCCACCACGGCGACCACCACCGAAGATATCGCCGAAAACATCGCCGAAGATATCACCAAAGTCCTGACCGCCGCCGAAGCCGCCACCGCCGTGACCGCCCTGCTGGAAGGCAGCATGGCCGTACTGATCATAGGCAGCACGTTTTTGATCATCGTTAAGCACTTCATAAGCTTCTTTTACTTCTTTGAATTGCTCTTCTTTTGATTTATCGCCCTTGGTACGGTCCGGGTGAAACTTCATCGCCAGGCGCTTATAGGCCTTCTTGATATCGCGCTCACTGGCATCTTTTCCGACCCCAAGCACTTCATAATAATCGCGTTTTGACATAAATAGGCTTCTTGTTTACTTCATTTTATTTAGCTGTTTTTTAAAGCATAAAGCGCCGGGGATTAAACCAGCGCTTTAACATCAATGTAATTTAAAGGAGCTAACGATTACTTGTTATCGTCTTTAACTTCTTCAAATTCAGCATCAACTACGTCATCAGCTGGAGCGCTACCGGCATCGGCTTCTGGTGCTGCACCTTCAGGAGCGGCGCCGCCTTGAGCCTGGGCTTTCGCCTGAGCAATTTCCATTAACTTCTGTGACGCTTCGATCACTGCCTGAGACTTGGCATCGATGGCTTCTTTGTCGTCGCCTTTGATTGCTTCTTCAAGTTCAGTTAACGCAGCTTCAAGCTTCTCTTTGTCTTCCGCTGGTAAGTCATCACCGGCTTCTTCGATTTGCTTGCGAGTAGCGTGAACCATACCGTCAGCCTGGTTACGAGACTGAACCAGTTCTTCAAACTTGGCATCTTCATCGGCATTCGCTTCCGCGTCGCGTACCATTTGTTCTACTTCTTCATCGGATAAACCTGAAGAGGCTTTAATGGTGATCTTCTGCTCTTTACCTGTGTTCTTATCTTTTGCTGTTACGTGCAAGATACCGTCGGCATCAATATCGAAGGTTACTTCGATTTGCGGTACACCGCGTGGTGCCGGGTCGATACCTTCAAGGTTGAACTGACCAAGAGATTTGTTAGAAGCCGCTTGCTTACGCTCACCTTGTACTACGTGAACCGTTACCGCCGCCTGGTTATCATCAGCCGTTGAGAACGTTTGAGACTGTTTGGTCGGGATAGTGGTGTTCTTGTCGATAACCTTAGTCATCACACCACCCATAGTTTCAATACCTAAGGATAATGGTGTAACGTCAAGTAGTAATACGTCAGTTACGTCACCGGAAAGTACACCGGCTTGTACTGCAGCACCGGCAGCAACCGCTTCATCAGGGTTAACGTCTTTACGTGGCTCTTTGCCGAAGAAGTCAGTTACCGCTTTTTGTACCATAGGCATACGGGTTTGACCACCAACTAAGATAACGTCATCAACGTCACTTACTGAAAGGTCTGAATCTTTAAGAGCAATTTTTAACGGCTCTAATGTCGCCTGTACCATGTCTTCAACTAAAGACTCTAACTTGGCACGGGTAACTTTGATGTTCATGTGCTTAGGACCACTGGCGTCAGCCGTGATGTAAGGCAGGTTAACATCAGTTTGTTGTGCAGAAGAAAGCTCACATTTGGCTTTTTCAGCAGCTTCTTTTAAACGCTGCATTGCCAGTGGGTCAGTGGTTAAGTCCATGCCCTGGTCTTTCTTGAATTCAGCTACAAGGTAGTTGATTAAACGGTTATCGAAATCTTCACCACCTAAGTGAGTGTCACCGTTAGTCGCTAATACTTCAAACGTGTGCTCGCCTTCAACTTCATCGATTTCGATGATTGAAATATCGAAAGTACCACCACCTAAGTCATATACGGCAACCACTTTGTCGCCTTTTTGCTTGTCCATGCCGTAAGCAAGGGCAGCAGCAGTAGGTTCGTTGATGATACGCTTAACTTCAAGACCTGCGATACGACCGGCATCTTTAGTCGCCTGACGCTGTGAATCGTTAAAGTAAGCAGGAACGGTAATTACCGCTTCCGTTACTGTTTCACCTAAGTAGTCTTCAGCCGTTTTTTTCATTTTCTTCAAAACTTCTGCAGAAACTTGTGGTGGCGCTACATTGTTGTCTTTGGCGCTAACCCAGGCATCACCGTTGTCGGCTTTAACGATACCAAAAGGCATGATGTCGATATCACGCTGAACTTCTTTGTCTTCGAAACGACGACCGATTAAACGCTTGATGGCGAATAATGTATTTTTAGGGTTCGTTACTGATTGACGCTTAGCTGGTTGGCCTACTAGAGTTTCACCTTCTTCTGTGTAAGCAATGATAGAAGGGGTTGTACGATCACCTTCAGCATTTTCAATTACACGAGCGCTGTCGCCGTCAAGTACCGCAACACATGAGTTAGTTGTCCCTAGGTCAATACCAATAATTTTGCCCATCTTGAGGATCTCCGAAATATATAAAATAAAGATTAATTCTGTTGATGAACAGTTAGTGGGGGCGGGAAAATCGTTTTCAATAGAAAAAATAAAAAAATGTCACAAGTTTTTGCAAAAAGTTATGCCCATATATTTACTGTGGAATAAAGAAAAACAAACAAACCTTATTTTTCAAACAGATACATCACCAACAGTCAAAAATTCCCGGCTGTATTTCCCCATGCCAATTTTTATTTGGATCCGCTAAAAGGCCATATTTAATTAAAATCGCTTTCCAGTCAGGATTGCTCTTCAAAGCCAAAACCTGCTTTTGCAGCAGTTTGTGTTCAACCAGCAAAGATTTTGTCAGCATGATATGGCGACTATATGGCATCAGGGGCCTTGGTGAGGTATATATCTGGCCTGCTAATGACATAGATTTCATAAAATACTTTAAGGTTGAAGCTGGCATGGAAGTTACATCTACCCGCCCGGCCAGCATACTTTTAATGCTGGCAGCTTCTGACTTGGTATCAATGCGGTGTATACGATTTTCACGCATATCCGCTTCCAAACCAACATAATAATGCCCCCGGACACCGGCAAAGACCAAACCTCGAAGGGATTTTGCCGTGCCGTCATACACTATCGGATGCTTTCTGGGTGAAATAATAGCATTGCTGTCGGCCATAATCTCAGGCCCCCAGAAATACTTAGTCTGTGCTCTGTCATCCATCCATTTCGCATTAACAAACAACACGGCTCCTTGTTTCCTTGAAGCTAAATACATATCCAGCCGGTTACGGGGCATAAGGGTGAGCTCCAGCCGGTACTTTCCCGATAACTGCCTATTCAATAGCTCAACAAAGTCATAGGTAAGCCCCTGCCCTTCGCCGGTAATAAAGGGAGGTGACTGATGATAACTCCAAACCGGGATGATTTTTTCCGCCTGGCAAGTCATAGGGAATAACAGCAAGAGCAAGAATAAAGCGTTGCAATACACAAAAACGGTTGAAGATTTCCAACAGCGGCGAAGGACACCACTTTCAGCCTTATTTACGTTGAAATTTGCCATTTGAATGTCCAAAATCACGATACGGCCCAATCCATTGCCCTGCACTCTTTTAATATTAGTTGTTCAAAACTAAATCGAGGTATTAAGTTCATAGCTGAAGTGAAGCTTGTTAACAACACCATCCTGCTTTGGTTGGCTTCTGTGCCAATACCAAAGAAAAAGCCGAAGAAAAAGCAAAAGAAAAGTAGCGAGCATAAAAAAAGCCAGTCGAAACTGGCTTTTAAGAAAGAGTTAGCGTATTGGCTTAGGCGGAAGTATCAACACTCGGCGCAGCTTTAGACACCATAACCATGGCAGGACGAATTAAACGGCCGTTAAGCTCGTAACCTTTTTGCATGACAGCAATAACGGTATTAGGGGCAACACCTTCAACTTCCTGCATCGACATTGCCTGGTGCAATTCAGGGTTAAACGGCTGGTCTTGCGGGTCAACAGCGGTAACACCGAACTTGTTGATGGCAGACAGCAAGCTTTGCAGGGTCAGTTCAACACCTTCAGCAATGGCTTTTTGTGTTTCGTCTTCAACATTAACGCTGGCAATGGCGCGTTCCATGTTGTCGATCACCGGCAGTAATTCTGCGGCAAATTTCTCTAAAGCAAACTTACGTGCTTTTTCAACATCCTGGGCAGCGCGGCGGCGGATGTTATCCACTTCGGCTTTGGCGCGCACGACAGAATCTTTCTGGTCGGCAACGGTTGCCTGGGCGGCAGCTAAAGACAACTCAAGCTCATTGATCTTTTCCAGCTCAGGGCTGATGGTAGCGGCAGCAGCGCCTAAGGTTTCTTCTAATTGATCTTCGGCTTGTTGAATGATTTCTTCTGCAGCGATCTCTTCTGCAGTTTTTTGGTTATCGGTAGACTCAGTTGTCATAAAAACTCCAAGGGTAAACTCCAATTGTGCTAATTATGGGGATTAGTTTTCATGATTCAAGCATAAAGTCGATCATTTAGTAAAAAGTCAACTTTACAACAGGGGAAAATACGGCGACACTGCCCATAACGAGAAGAAAATAAAGCATTTACACTATATGACCCAGCTATATAAAACCATAGGGTTAATCGGCAAACCACATCATGACGGTACCAGCGCCACCATAGAGACCTTATATAAGTATTTAATTGAAAATAACTATAACGTCCTGGTCGAAAGCTCGGTAGCCCCTTTTATCCGCATTGATAATATTGCCAAGCACAGCCTGATGCAGATAGGCGAGCAGGCAGAGCTGGCGATAGTGGTAGGCGGTGACGGTTATATGCTCGGCGCCGCCCGGGTACTGGCGGGTTATAAAATTGGCGTCATCGGCGTCAACCGCGGCAATCTCGGCTTTTTAACAGACTTAGCCCCGGACAACCTTATTCCCCCGCTTGAAGCAATATTACGCGGTGAGTCCCGCAGTGAACAACGCTTTGTTATCGAAGCGGAAGTTTATCGCCACGGCAAACTGAAAAGCTCCAACAGCGCGGTCAATGAAGCTGTAGTGCACGCCGGTAAAGTCGCCAATATGATCGAGTTTGAGGTTTATATCGACGGCAGCTTTATGTTCAGCCAGCGCTCAGACGGTTTGATCATCTCAACCCCGACAGGCTCCACCGCCTATTCGATGTCCGCCGGCGGCCCGATTTTAACCCCGGGTTTAAATGCACTGTCGTTAGTACCTATGTTCCCCCATACCCTTACCAGTCGCCCGATAGTGGTTGACGGCAGCAGTGAAATAAAACTGATCCTGGCGAACGAGAATTATGAAAATTTACAGGTCAGCTGCGACGGTCATGTCATTTTAGCGGTGATGCCGGGTGATGAAGTCATTATTAAGAAAAGTGAGTATACACTGCGCCTGATACACCCGCTGGATCATGATTATTTCAATGTCCTGAGAAACAAACTCAGCTGGGGCAACAAACTCTACTAACCCTGTTAATGCCCTCTTTGAGCAAAAACGTCTAAAAAATAACTTGCGAAAAAACCAGTTACTGTATAAATTACCAGTAACTGGTTTTTTCGTTAGAGATAGCTGATGCTTTTACATTTAAACATACAAAATTTTGCCATTGTCCGTTCCCTGGACATCGACTGGAATCACGGCATGACCACGATCACCGGGGAAACCGGCGCCGGTAAATCCATCGCCATCGACGCCCTGGGATTATGTTTAGGTGAGCGGGCATTAACTAACGTGGTGCGCCCCGGCTGCAAAAAAGCAGAATTGTCGGCAGTGTTTGGCGTTTTAGCCAATCCGGCGGCAAACAAGTGGCTTAAACAACACGATCTCAACGGTGACGATGAATGTATTCTGCGCCGGGTGGTTTCCGCCGAAGGCAGATCCCGCGCTTATATCAACGGCTCTCAGGTACCCCTTGCCCAGTTAAAAGAGCTGGGACAACTATTGATCAATATCCACGGCCAGCACGACCACCAGCAAATCGTTAAAGCCGTCGAGCAGCGCCGCATGCTTGACGATTATGCCGGCCACCAGCACCTGATGGACGATGTAAAATACCACCACCAGAAATGGCGTGAACTCACCGCAGAGCTGAAACAACTGCAGGAAAATAAATTACAGCGCGACGCCAAACAGCAATTACTGCAATACCAGGTCAGCGAACTGGATGAATTTGCCCTGCAACCGGGCGAGTTTGAAACCCTGGAAGCGGATTACAAGCGTTACAGCAACTCCCAACATTTGCTCAACGAAACCCTGATGTCGCTGCAACAGCTAAGCGATAACGAAGAATTTAACGTCTTAGATTCCCTCAGGCGCAGCTGCGACAGTCTGAGCGCCTTAACCAGCGTTGATAACAGCTTAAGCCCGATTGCCAAAGTGCTTGAAGAAGCACAAATCCAGATTGACGATGCCTGCAATGACCTGCGCCAGTACTACGATCGCCTGGAGCTGGATCCGGAAACCTTCCACTTCCTCGAAGAAAGGTATTCCCAGGCAATACAGCTGGCAAAAAAACACCAGCTGGCGCCGGAAAACCTGCCGGACTTTCACAGCGAATTAGCCCGGGAGCTCGCCAATATCAGCTCAGACGAGTCCAGGTTAAGCGCCATGGGAGAAGAAATTGAAAAAGCCCGTCAGAACTATTTAGAGGTAGCCGAAGTATTATCGGACTCCAGACAGAAGCAGGCGAAAAAACTCGGCGCCCTGATCAGCACCAGCATGCAGGAGCTGAATATGCCCCACGGCGAATTTCAGGCCCGGGTTGAACAAAATACGAGTGAGCAACTTTCCGTACACGGCATAGACGAGGTCAGCTTTTTAGTCAGCATTAACCCCGGCCAGCCGTTAGAAGCCATGAACAAGGTGGCTTCAGGCGGCGAGCTTTCCCGGATAAGTTTAGCCATGCAGGTTATCCTGGCGGATAAGGTGGTCACTCCCAGCCTGATTTTTGATGAAGTGGATGTCGGCATCAGCGGCCCGACCGCTGCCATGGTCGGCTCTAAACTGCAACAACTGGCGAAAAATACCCAGGTGATCTGTGTCACCCACTTGCCGCAAGTGGCCAGCAAGGGCCATCAACAGCTATTTGTCGCGAAATTAACCGACGGCGAGCACACAGAAACAAAAGTTACGGAACTTAGCGAACCGGCGCGCATCAAAGAAATTGCCCGTTTGCTTGCCGGCGATAAAATTACCGAACATAGTCTGGCCAATGCACAGGAGCTCCTGGCAGGCTAAGTAATAGAATAATTGGCGAAGAAATAATCGCCAGGCAAGCACGGCAAATAAACAAAAAGAGAATTTTAATCAAAGCCGTGCAATTAGCGTAAATTAATTTTGTATAAAGCGGCGGGCTTGGTTATTATCCTCATTCACATTTTATAGGATGAAATTAAGTAGATGTTGTTTCGAATTTTAACTGTCGTTTTTATACTTTCACTTTCTGGCTGTTCAAGTTGGGTATTCCGCTACGATATCCCGCAAGGTAACTACCTTGAACAAAAGAACATAGATAAATTACAAATAGGTATGACCAAAGAACAGGTAAAATTCATCTTAGGTAGCCCGGTGGTGGTAGACGCCTTCAACGACGATACCTGGCATTATGTTTATCAGTTCAAATCAGGCCGCAGTACAGAGTTTAACAGCCGCAAAGATTTCACCATAAAATTTGAGAACGACAAAGTCGTTTCTGCGAGCGGTGATTTTGAGTTATCCGAAAACTTTAACACCCCGATGGAACAATAAGCACTCACCTTACCGTCAGTCGCTGCCTTTACTGATAATAAAGGAGCGACTGATAAACACCTTCCGGTATCACTTCATCTTTTGCTTCTAACTCACCACGGCTAACGCATGGCAGGTGATAACCTCAAATAACAGAACCAGAAACATCGCAGGCCAATTATCTGCTATAACTTTTCTAAAATAATATCATATTGATACTGATTGCTTTTACCGGCAACTTTGGCTGTCATCATCGCCTGTTCCGAAGCAGATTTTCTTTTGAACAAGCCATCTTGCTCATTTAAGGTGTGATTGGGAAAGTACATTTGTGTCAACAGGGACACATAACCGTTTTTAGCAATTTTAAAATGAATATGGGGCGTTCTTTGTTGGCTGCGACCTAACGGATAAGCGCCGGGAATCACCGTTTTAAATTTAAACCGACCCTCAGTGCCGCTTTGCAGGATCGCCCAGGCTTGAAAATGCTCATCTACGGGAGCCGAATTGGTATCATGGGGATGATGGTACTTACCGAAACTATTTGCTTGCCACAGATCTATGGTCACACCTTCAACCGGCTGTAAATCTGTATCTAACACCTGACCGAAGACATCAATGATTTCCCCTTTGGCAACGCCAGATTTTCCGGCCACCCTGGTAAGGTCGGCATCTTGATCTTTTTGTGGCGTGATCGGGTAAAAAGGTCCTTCAACCTCACTGGGTGTAGTCATTTTGGCTTGTGTAGTGCTGGTGAATACACCGGCGACAGTTCCTAAGACACCACTTTTGATAAAAGCACGACGTTTCATTGAGCCCTCCTGATTGAGCATATATTAATAAGCCTAGTGCCTTTTAAGTGCTGTGACACCTTAATAACCAGGCTGTTGTTTTACTTTTTACTCAAGCTAGCCCTATCATGGCAAGATGTCTTAACAAAAAGCTATTATTTAGCAAAATAGAAAAAACATAGATTTTTAAATCAACTAAAACAATCACTTAATCTTGCCCCCTCACTTTTATGATCATGCGGAACTTTAGCCAAAAAATGAATGACATCCGGCAACGAAAGTTATGCTTTTAGGCGAGGTGGTAAATTTAACACCGGCTTGGCTATATTCCGATAATTACCTGAGAAAGGTAACGGCTTACCAGAATAAACAGATGTAATCAGCAAGTCTTAAACCCGGTAGCCTGATAATACCCGGATTTTGCTTAATTAAAGCATCCATTAAACATGAGCCGAATCGTATATTTGCAGTTATTGCCGGCAAGTAACAAGCCGGAGGCAGGCTGTAAAGCCAGTTTTCTTCAAAACAAAACCCATCACAAATCATTGATTATAAAGATTAACTTTTCTATTCATTTTCTATACCTGCAAAAATAGAATACGATTAAGACTTCACGGCTCTCTGTTCGCTAGTCTCCCAAGCAGATTACTAAGGAGACAAAATGAAACAATTACCCCCAAAACTATTCGCCCCTTTACTGTTATTAGCCAGTACAGCAGTTAGCGCCGATACCACACCGATAGAGCCGGTATTAGTACCGCTGACAAATACTGCAGACAATATTGATATTCAGATGGGTAAATATGAAGTTACAGTTGCCGAGTTTAACCGCTTCATTAAAGCAACCGGCTACCAGGTACCACAAAAATGTATGTTATTTAGCTCAACCAAATGGCCTTCTCCTGAAAAACCAGGCAACTGGGACGATGCTGAATTGATCAGCGAGCCGTACCGCCCCGTGGTCTGTGTCGGTACACAGGGCGCTATCGCCTATGCACAGTGGCTGGCTGAAACCACCGGCAAACCATACCGCTTGGCCGAACTTAATGAATGGCGCTACGGTGCCTCCGAAGGCAATAAAAGTCGCTTCGCCTTCGGTGAAGACTATCACCAGAAACAAATATGCGACTACGAGAATGTCGAGGACTATGCCAATGTGGCCGGCTTAAAGCGTGATCACCAGGTACGCTACGACAGCAGTGCCAACTGTAACGACGGTGCTGTTTACCATACTGTGGTCGGCATGTACCGCGCCAATAAATTCGGCTTGCACGACATGATGGGCAATGTCAAAGAGTTGCTTAAAACCTGTCACAAAAGCGATGAAAAGGCGCCGAACGGCTGCGCGGAATATGCCGTGGCCGGCGAGGCCTGGCATTGGCAGGCTCGCGGAATAAATACCCCGGATTGGATAGCACATGACTTTTACGGCAGTATCGAAGGATTCCGCCTGGTGCTGGACAGCAAAGAAATGCCAGCACAACCCGCCAGTACCGCCTCCTTCATTAAAGGACTGGCTCAAGCGCAAGAAAAAGCACAAAAGTCCCACCAGCGGCTTAAATCCCTGCCGGTAAGTCCAACCGGGCTGACGGCGAATCTATTAAAAAACAACCAGGTCGAATTGAATTGGATGCCGGTAGCAGGCGATGACATCAGCTACTCGATATACCGCAGTTACCTTGACCCTGAAGGCAAAGTCAGCCGAAAATCACAGAAAATTGCCTACGGGGTGAAAGAGACCAACTTTATTGATCAGCTCACAGGTAAAGGCCCGGCAAGTTATACCGTATTTGCCAATTCAAGCGTAGGCGAGAGTATGGCAAGCAATGAGGCCTCTGCCGGGGTTCATAAAGCATTTAAACCCGGCGAGCGCATCCAGGCGGAGCATTATCAAGCCAAGCGCCACATCTGGGTTCGGGACAATAAACAAGAACAAAGTGTTGGTTTGTCCGCCAATGAAAATCATTATGCCACTGGCCAAAAACCCTTTCTTCCGGCCTGGTTAAAGTTCAATTTTAACAGTGACTATAGCGGGCAAGGCACTTTAAAAATGCGTCTGCGCAGCCAAGACGATGCAAGCTTTGAGATCTGGCAAGGCCAGCATTTAGTCGCTCGGCTAACAGGCGGCAAAACCGATGCTTTTAGCGAAATCAGCGCAGATGTATCCCTGATCGCCTCACAGCAGCCGCTTGAGATCCGCGCAGCCAGCCAAGCCTGGCTGCTGATCGACTGGTTCGAATTCAGCCACTAAGCTGTTATTCGCTGGCTAAGATAGCATTATGCCGTTTTAGCCAGTCGGGTTTGGCATTGCTTTCTAAATAAGCCAGATATTCGGCACGTAGTTTGGGCTCGGCGCTGGAGACTTGATATAACATCAGTGCAGCTTCTATCCCGGTGCCAATATCATACGCTAACCGTGCCAGTTCAAATGCTTTTTCCAGTAACGGCTTTGCCTCACCCGACTTTTCCTGTGCTTGAAAAAGCTTGGCTTTTAACACTAAGGTTTTAGGCCGTTCGGCGTGATCGGTAAACAGCGAATGGGCAGCAGCAAAGTTTTGCTGCTCAATATGGTGGTTAACAAGCATTTCAAAGGCATGGTCTTGCACCCAGTAATTTTGTGCACTGCGGGGCAAGGTTAATATCCGCTCCAGATAGGGAATGGCCTTGGTATTGTCTTCGGTAAACAAGGCAAAATGATAATACACCACCGCTAAATTCGAATCATCGAGCTTGTGTTTTAACAATAAGGCTTGTGCCTCGTTAAGATGCAGATATTTTTTATGGTCATCACCCGACTTTTCCGCCAGGATAGAATACATAATGTGTAATTCAAACAGGGTTAACGCATCTGCCTGCTTGCGGCCAAGGGCAATGCCCTGCTCTAAAGTTTTGAGCATGGCATTGTAATCGGTTTGCTCATAGGCGAGCCAGGCCTTGGTTTGGATATTATGAAAACTCAGCGGCCATAACGGAGTCTCGGCTAAAATGGCCGACATGCTATCGAGACTGTTGGCTGCTTGAAGATGCTGGCTGCGCATTTTATATATTTTCCCCGTCAGCCACTGTGCATTTGCCCGGTAGGGACTAAAAGCATACGAACTGTCCTGTGCTGACAGCCTTTGCAAGTAGGTGAGCGCCACATCCAGGTGCTGCACGCCAATATAATGTTTGGCCAGCAACAGCAGTAAATCCGGATCATCAGGGGCGATTTGCTGCATCAAAATTAAGCTGTTGATATCCAGAGCCTTATTGGTTAGAGAAAACAAGCCCATCGCCTGTAATTGTTCCAGGCGGAGGGCCAGTTTTTGTGTCAGTTCACGGGGATCGTCGGCAAACAGGTACCCCTGCCAGCGGGTATTGTCGCGGGCTAAACCGAAGTGGACAAATATGCCTTTTTCCGAAGAATAAGTATCTCCCCAAATCAGCCAGCTATCGGCGGCCAGGTTTGCTTGTTGCCAGATTAATTTAGGTGCGGCAAATGCCTGCCTGACCGAAGTGTTCGAGGGCATTTTGTCAGATAAAAAAGCACGGTTTTGTTCAAGTGCACGGCTGGCTATGTCGTTAAACTGTGCCCTCGAGGTTTCGGCATTATTTTCGCTGTAAAGCACATGAAAAGACACTTCATTGTTTCCAGTGCTTTGCCAGCTATTAATAAAGAATAAAACCGCCAACAGACATAAGCTGATTGCCAGAGAGAATAAAGCGAATTTATGGCCTTTTCCCCAGCCCTTTAGCCCGGCAGTTTCAGCCTCTGCAACAGACTCTTGAGCACTGTCGGCCTGAATAGGCAATTGCCATTGATAACCCTTTTTTGAAAAGGTCAAAATGGCTTTATCCCCCAGTATCGCCCTTAGCTGGCTGATGGTTTGAAAAACCACCTGCTCGGACACCACTTTCCCCTGCCAAACTGTGTCCATAATGGCGTCTTTACTATGAATGCCTTGGGGATCGGATAAAAAGAAGTCCAATAACCGTGCCTGGTTAGTTTTGAGCGGGATCAGCTGATCATGCTTATATAAAAGCTGCTGTTCAGGTAAGAATCGATAATCGGCAAATTTTACTTCCATAACCACCTTGTTATGCAAAATCGTTAACCAGAACCCGGAAAGCGGTAATAAAATCGCTTAATAACACCGAATTCAGGTTAAAAATGTTCAGGTTCAAAAAAGACCCCAAGGTTCACTGATTTTGTCTGACAATGCAAGCCGATTGGCCGCACCTGGCGGGTTACTTATCTCATGTACCCGGTTATAACCTTAACTTAACTGTCCGGCTGAAAAGAAGGTGCCCTGAATACCGTCGAAAATATACTGGGTAGCCATCGCCGCCAGCAAGACCCCTAATATCCGGGTAATAGCATTGGCCACCGTTTGCCCGAGCATGCCGATAATTTTACTAGCGGCAAATAAAATCACCACAGTAGAGATCAAGGCCACCAGCATGGCGCCGATCACCACAGACTGAAACTCGAACTGTCCCGGATAATGGCTCATCAACAGCATAATGGTGGCAATACTGCCGGGCCCGGCAATAAAAGGAATGGCCATGGGGAAAATGGAAATATCGTCAAATTCTTCATCCGGGTAAGTCACCGGCTCTGATGCTTTTGCCGCTTGCCCTGCCTCGGCTTCCTGCTCATGCTCATGGGTGAAAGCCTCACTTTTCTTTTCACGGCGTTCAGTGCGCATTTCAAACACCATTTCCAGGGCGATCATAAACAACAAGATGCCGCCGGCGGTTTTAAACGCCATCATGGAAATGCCCAAGGCCTTCAACAAACCGTTACCGACAAAGGCAAAGAGCAACAGGATAATGGTGCCGGTGATCACAGATTTGAGGATCATTTTACGCTTAAAGGCACTGCTGGCACCGTCGGTCATCACCGCAAAAACCGGGGCTATGCCTAAGGGGTCGATCACCACAAAAAAGGTCACGAAGGTACTAATAAAGAGCTCATACATTACAAATCCCCATTTTAAAGCCAAAACAATAATTTATAGCCTAAAGGTACACCACAGCCGCCAGAATAAGCAAAGGTTCGGCGAACAAAATGAAGATAGCAGGGCTTTAGAATGAAGGAGGTCTGAAAGGGTTAAATATTATTGAAGCTTATATTGAGCTTACATGACGGCAAGAGTCACTTCATCACTGCCGTGTGATCGTGACATACCATACTTCCTTGAATATAAAAAAAGCGGGCCATTGCTGACCCGCTTCTTCATATTCGTTAAAAAGCTTTCTACTTATTTGTCGCCTTTAGCGCCGAGTTTTACCGGTCTGCCGCCGGTCACTTTATTAGCCCGGCCCTCTTCCACTGCCTTTTCAGCCCGGCGTTTGCGGACCTCTTTCGGATCGGCAATCAGCGGACGGTAAATTTCAATGCGATCTAAATCTGCCAGGACATCGGTATATTTCGCCGCCCGGTTCCAGATACCGACTTTATTTTTCCCCAGCTCGATATCGTCAAAAAGCTCGGTAATACCCGAGGCGATAATCGCCTGCTCAACCGTAGTGCCTTCATCCACCATCACAGTGATCAATTCCTGCTTGTGGGATAAACCGTAAACCACTTCAATCTGGATTTGTTCAACATAGGCTGCTTCATCAGCCTCAGATTTCGTTGCTTCTACATCTTTTTCAGACATTATTGCCGTACACCTCTTTTGCCCGGTTGGTAAACGCCTGCACCATATTATTTACCAGGTGGTTAAACACCCGGCCAAAAGCAAGATCAAACATTTTACTGGAAAACTCATATTCAAGTTCTAAATTCACCTTACAGGCGTCATCCGACAACGCGGTTAACTGCCAGCTGCCCACCAGTTTTTTAAAGGGGCCGTCTACCAGGTTTAACTCTACCTGCTTGTTACTTGTCAGGGTATTTTTTGTGGTGAACCACTTCTTCAACCCGCCCTTAGACACCAGTAAAGCGGCGGTCATAGAATGTTCATCTTGCGAGATAATTTTACTGTCGCTGCAATCCGGTAAAAAGCTCGGGTACGCTAAAACATCATTTATGAGGCTGTACATATCCTCAACACTGTGCATCACTAAGGCACTACGGCTTATTGCTGGCATTTCACCCCCTTGTTTCAATGCCGCTATAATAGCAAAGCTGACAGAAAAGCTCACCTTTGACATCAAAGTTTCAATTATTTTACAAATTTTCCCTTTTGCATCTTGGAAAACAGGTAGTAAAGCACAAAATTCTCCGTATAATGACCGCCATTATGGCAAAGAAAAAAAAATCATCGAAACAAGGTAGTAATACCATAGCGCTGAACAAAAAAGCGCGTCACGAATATACCCTGGGCGAAAAGTTCGAAGCGGGTATGAGCCTGCAGGGCTGGGAAGTAAAAAGCATCCGTACCGGTAAGGTCAATATCTCAGACTGCTATGTATTCATCAAAAACGGCGAAGCCTATTTACTGGGGGCCGAAATTCAGCCGTTAAATGCCGCCTCTTCCCATGTGGTTTGCGACCCGGTACGTGATCGCAAACTGCTGTTAAACCGCAAGCAGCTGGACAAACTGGCCGGTTTGGTAGAACGCGACGGTATGTCGCTGATCGCCACCGCCATGTACTGGAAAGCCTGCTGGGTAAAACTGGAATTCTGCGTTGGCCGCGGTAAAAAACTGCACGATAAGCGCGCCGACATTAAAGACAGAGACTGGGCACGCAGCAAAGAACGTTTAATGAAACACGACAAACGCTAGCACTATTACCGGATAAAGAATAGAAAAAGCGCAATACGTTCAGTAAACAAACATAAATTGACGGTTTTTAACTCGCGTTGTAAATCGTTAAAAATAGAGTTAAAATAGTCTCAGTTAAAGGTTTTCTCTAAGCAAACATTTAACGACTACCATGCTTTGGGGCGGATTCAGGATTCGACGAGATTCACGAAACCCAAGGTGCATGCCCAGGGGCGGTTGGCCTGGTAAAAAGCCGCAAAACTATAATTGCAAACGACGAAACGTTCGCACTAGCCGCCTAAGGCTAGCCATCCTCTCATAGGTTCACCTATTGCCTTGAGATGCTGATGGTCACCCCAAGTAGGTTAGCGAGGGAAGCTTGCTCAAGGCTGAACCGCGAAATAGTATTGAGCTCACCATGACGAAGCCTGTCGATTGGCGTCTAATTGGTTAAATAAATAATCGACTAAGCATGTAGTACCGAGGATGTAGGCTTTTCGGACGGGGGTTCGACTCCCCCCCGCTCCACCAAATATCGCCCCTTATAACCAACAGGTTATAGGGGGCTTTTTATTTTGTGACCTTAAGTTGTCCTAAGAGAGTCAAAATGAAAATATCAGCCACAATATTCTCCCTTGCTCTGTCGTTACTGTCACTACCCACCTTGGCGAATGATGCCTTAATAAAGTCCTACGCAGAAACCATAGCGGCTTTAAATACTTACCGGCAGATAACCCAGCAATTAGATACAAAGTGCGAAACAAAGTACGCCCTGAGCAAACTGCAAGTTAACGAAATAGACTTCCTCCTCAGAAAAAAAGCCAATATCACCTTTACTGAGTTTGTCACCATATTTGGTGATGTAGAACTGCAAACCCTCAATAACCAAGGGGTTGCCAATGCCTTCATTGAAAAAAATGGTGGTTGTATTCCCAGCCTGCTAGCACTTTTTCATGCTGATCTCCACAAGGTTTATCTCGACGAAATAGCAAAGCTGAGAAACTACCAGGTAACTTTCGCTTTTGGCGGTATCAGAAAATCCGAACAAGAGATCCAGGCATTTGCCAAAGAAAAAATTCAAAACTACCAACAGCTACCCACCGCGGAAATCAAAGCACTGGCACGCTCGCTTGAGATTGGCCATTACCAATATAGTATCGTTTCATTCGGAGAAATACAGATAAACCTGAGACAAGCCAAAGAGTTACTACTTTTTGTGGCCGAGCAAACCCAAGATGGCGAAGCTTATTACAATCTTGGCAGACTGGTACAGTGGCGCAACCCAACACAGGCTTTTCATTATTTTGAAAAATCAGCGGAATTAGAAGATGTGGATGGGTTAATCTGGCTCGGCACCTATTATTCGTGCAATAAAGATAATGCCGAAGCCCTGTATTGGCTAGATAAAGCCAGTGCGGAAAAACCCGATTATGTTGAGGATATCAAGCTGGAAATCCAGGATTTAGGCATGCCTACCAATTGCCTGAATGGTTGGCCTCGTTAAATTTAGAACCTATTAACTCTCTCCCTCTTTGAGCAGTAGCACTCCGACAACAATGCAAAAAACCTTCTCAATCAGTTTGACGTTTGTACTGTAATCTCGTGTAATGATTACAAGATTGTTTTTTCTCTTATAGGGTGATAATTTACGCCCGCTTATCCATACTCCCTGTTAAAGTATGGTGGGCTATGGATAGCAATAAATTCAATTTTATAAGGAAGTATAACTTTAATGGAAAAAGTTCTCTTGCCAATTATTGGCTTATTATCCTCAGCTATGTGGGCCTCTCCCTCTTCTGCAGCTAGCAACACTTACTATGAAACTCGGATTTGCGGTGATTGTAGCTATAGCGAAGCATTGGCGATAGCCAAGAAATTAGAACCCCAAAAAGACTGTACCCTCAACAGCAATGCCGGCCCCGAACAGCAAAGCTGTTATTCCAGTACTAACAAAATATTGGTAATAAATTCAGTTACTCGGGCTATATATGGATTTTATAACGGCCATGACAACCAAGGTATGTCAGATATGGACTTAGTGACTTTTGTACGAGATATGGAGTCGATCCCAGAGAAAGTCATATATCTTGCAAATGGTATATTGGATGCCGATGAAGCTTTACACCAAGTAGCTGAACAGCTTACCGAAGAAATTAACAGCTCCCAAAACAGTTATACTGCATCTGCGAGTAAATTTAAAAACCAGGTCGGTATTCAATCCGATGACAATAATAATCAGTGCGATAATAGCCGGGAAGTTCAAGCCGTAAAAGCAGCCACATCTGTTAGCATTAAGTCTGCTATTGAAATTCGAGCAAATGAAATACTAGAAGCCAATCCAAGTTTAGAATCGGACTTTAAATCTACCACCATAACCGGATTAAATGTAGGTGTCAGTAAGGACGGCTTTACCCTTGGCGGCTCCTGGGTGGTAGGCCCGAAAAGCAAATATGTTTATAACCGATTTGAAGGAAATACCGATGTACCAATCGGTGATTCACAAAGTGAACAAACGCAAGTCGTGTACACATTAAGCTCAAATAAACACGGCATAAGTTTGGAATTAAATCCTATTAAGACGGTTTTTGCAGGATTAACGCTTAATCAGTTAAAGCAGGGAGTCACTCAACCTTCCGAAATAACGAAGTGTTTAGGTGAAGCGCTTGATAAAGCCATTCCAAAAACTGTTGTCCTCTCAGGCAGTGGTTCAGGTAGTGGCGGTAGCGGCTCCACTGGCGGCAGCCTTAATCCACGGTTCGGTAATATTCCTGTAACGGGCGACACAGGGAATTTCGGCGGAGGCGGCGGAAGTCAAACCTGTGATCACCATTATTATCACAATGGTGAATTAATTGCGACTATTGCAGGCCCTTGTCCATAAAGTTATAAAGCTCCAAGCTATTATTAATTTCTATGGGAAAAATGTGACATCTAAAAACTGATTTATGCCGTATCAGTTTTTAAATGCCCGGCTTCATTTCCCATCAGAAATATAAAAAGACAAGACCTAGTCCCGTCAGGTTGTAAACTATTTAACAGGAGCAATTGTTCGTATTGCTGTTGGTACAGAATCAAATATATTGTTATTTATTTCTTTCTCTATCTTTACTTGCCGCTCAGCATACATAGATAGTAATACCAACAACATCACCATTCCAAAAAATAGCTTTGGTAGTAATGGGCGTAAGTTCTTTTCAACAAACTTAATAAGTTTTATAGACTTGCCTGATTCATCCACACCTAAAATGGAAGGATTCTTGTGTATTACTATATCAGGCGCTAAATCATCTTTAGCAGCCAACCTCAATTTACGAACAAACCAAAACAAAAATATTACAGTAAAAACCGCAGGCAAAATCGCTTGTAAATAAATCACGTTATAATAATTTGAAGCTAGATTTCCATTAGTTTGAATATATTTAACCCCTTCAATAACGCCATTTAACTTTAGTGGAACTTTTGGTGAGCCAGCATATAACACTTGCAATGAAAATCCATCAGCTTGCTCTAAAATGTCAAAGTGTAAACTCACTCTATTTTTATCTTTCAGCTGTACTACAGGATTGATGATATCTTTTCTTGAAGCTGAAATAATTTTAATATCAATTATTTCAGCTTCACTAGAATCTAGAAAAAACTCTATTGGTTTCAAAATATCAGAACTCTTAATGGGTTCTTTTCCGTTATTCCAAAAATACACTCTAAAAGAAGTAAGATCTTTTTCGACAGGTTTTCCATCTCTATTTACTATTTTTAAAGGAAAATCTCGCAATGAATCTGCTTCAACAACCACTGTTCTCAACAGTTCTTCTATAAACATTGGTTCACGTTCTTTCACAGATTGAGCGTAAAAATAATATGAGCTAATTAAACCGACAAAACCAACTATAAGACCGAATAAACCCAACCAATTTTTTCTCATCCAATCATACTCGCTCAACAGTAGCCCTCCATGAGATTGAAAATCTTCTAATAAATTATAAGCAAAACAAGCTTACCAAAACCTACCTAAACATATGATTTTTGAGGATTAGTTACCAAAGAAAACTTTAATAAATAGTACTATCAATTGTTGAAAGCACCTATCACCTCGAGGGGTCAGATCTTGCACTAATTACACATAATCCAATATAAGACACTTTCCATCAATGTGTCACTTGGATAATTTGATACATGCCCATACGCTTTTCGAAGCTATTATTGCTTGTTCAAATAATCTAATCTACAGTTATTAGTTGATCTTTTAATCGCTAAAAAATAGTTGTTATCTAAAACCTAATTAATAATTTAAAGGGAGAGGTTTTTGTGTAAAAGAATAAATGGCATCAACAGTGTCAAGGAACCATCATGGCATTATGTGAAAAATGTAAGAATAACCCGACTTACCGCAAACTGAAAAAAACAGGTAAGAGCGGTAAAAGACGTTTCGGGTTAAGCCATAAACTCTTAAAAATGAGACAATCTTCCTCCGCGATAAAATGCGAGAACTTTCCATATTGTGGCGGATATGTTGATGAATAAGGGCCCTATGCCAGAAGATAAGTTTCATTTATCAACAAGTGAACGACTAGATGCCGTTAAAGAGTGGTTTAAAAAAGAAATAACCGAATCAAGCAATCGGTTTTGCAGCCTATTTACTTTTTTTTTCGGTGTTTCTTCAGCTTCTTTATCTGTATTTCTACTTTTAGTAAAAATTTCAAAAATACCATTCAATATACCTTTAGTTTTTGCTATTTCCTGCTACCTATTATCGACTTTTTTTATTATAAATGAATTAATTAGAGAACCAGAGGAAGCATCAACGAAACTTAACATTAACGAGGATTATAGAAATGAATATACAGTAAAAAGAGAAGTTATACGAAGATGGTATGCCGCCTGGCTCCTTGCCGTTATTTTTTCTTTTATGAGTTTATTTTTAGACCTTTAGATTTAATATCAAACAATCACCTCTAATCCGTCAGGTCTGGTCTTATTTTTTGCAATACGAGCTCCAAAGGCATATACGAACAAAACAATATAAATATCTTCCATATTTATCACTTATTCAGCTCTTTCAAAGTCATTGAATCAATTCATTTAATCACACCTTGAATAAACTGATAAAACCAATAAACTGTCTACTTAACAAGCAAATAGTTTTGCACACAGCAGCATCATGGAGGATGTTCTTTGTTAAAACTCTTAAAACATAAAAAACATACTTCTCTGATTAATGCTTTAATTCATTCCCGAAAATGTCAGCTTGCTATAGCTATAATTGCTTGCTTTTTATACGTGATCTTCATTCAACCACAGGAAGTGCGAGGTATGTTTAACATGTTTAAGCGTTATCAGGTAGAAATGTCCCCTGAGGTGCGTGGCAGAATCACTGATGGCGGAGAGCCAGTAGCAGGTATACAAGTAGCACGTACCCTACTTTATGAGGGCTATCAAAATGGCAAAGAGCAACTAGAACATACCACAACAGATACCAATGGCCGCTTTTCATTCAAACCAATGGTGGTGAAATCCCGGAAACCGGGCGGCATATTTGGCCAAAACTTACCCGTTCTGCAAGCTGTTTATGTCGAACGCGATGAGCAGCTATTCTCCCTTTGGTCTACCAGTAAATCTTGGAAATCTATTCAGCCGCTAGCTGATTTAATGCTGCAACTTAACTGTGATTTACAAGATAAAGAAGTTCAACACCTCATTAATGCTACTAACTACGGTGGTTTACCACGTCAAAGCGTAACTTCTATCTGCCATTGGCAAGGAGAGTTAATTTCCACTTACTATAACAATGAGCTTATTTCTTCCTATGATGAAATTTAAAAGGCAAGATAAATCTATAAAGGGAGAAGCGCATTCCCGCAAATATACGCTTGGTATAGGTCTTGTTATCAGCTTTATTTTCATATTTTCACTCGTGATATTTTTCCAACCACAGGAGGTGCAAGCCATGTTTGGCATATTCAAAAGTTATCAGGTAGAAATGTCCCCTGAGGTACGTGGCCGTATCACAGATGGTGGCAGCCCTGTAGTGGATATGAAAGTAATTCGTAAGCTTGCTTATGAGGGCTATCAAAAAGGTAAAGAGCAAGTAGAGCATGCAACAACTGATGCTAATGGTCAGTTTTCTTTTAAGCCATTAGTAATCAAATCACGCCAGCCAGGAGATCTTTTTGGTCAAAATATGCTTATTTGGCAGGTTGTTTATGTGAAACGCGGTGAAACTATTTATCATCTCTGGTCTACCCATAAAACTTGGAATGCTATTCAACCCCTGTCTGATTTAATGCTGCAACTTAATTGCGATTTACAAGATAAAAAAGTTAAACATCAAATAAATACAACAGATTATGGAGGAATACCTGAGCAGGTAGTTGGTTCAATCTGCCATTGGCAGGGAGACTTAATATCAACTTACTATAACAATGAGCTCATTTCTTCTTATGATGATATTTAAAAAGCTAAGCGCTTCAATAAAAAGCAGGCTTTCACCCCGTAAATTACCGCTTGGTATCAGTATTGTTATCAGCGTTATCGTCTTCTTTTCAATCATACTATTTATTCAGCCACAGGAGGTGCAAGCCATGTTTGGCATATTTAAACGTTATCAGGTGGAAATGTCTCCTGAGGTACGCGGCCGTATTACAGATGGTGGCAAGCCAGTAGTGGGTATGCAAGTGGCACGTAGCCTTACTTATAAAGGCTATCAAAAGGGAAAAGAGCAGCTGGAGCATACCCTAACAGACGCGGACGGTCGCTTTTCATTTAAGGCGCTCATGGTGAAATCACGTTTGCCGGGAGATTTATTTGGTCAAAACATGCGCATTGCACAAGCGGTTTATGTTGAGCGCGGGGAACAGCTATATTCACTATGGTCTGCACATAAAACCTGGAACTCTATTAAACCTTTATCTGAGTTATTAGTACAACTTAACTGTGATTTACAAGACAAAGAAGTCCAACACGAAATAAACGCTACTGACTACGGCGGTATTCCAGCTCAAGTAGTTATTTCAATCTGTCACTGGCAAGGAGAGCTAATCTCAACCTATTATAACAATGAGCTTATTTCTTCCTATGAAGAAATAAAATAACGGGTAACGGATATACCAAATATTTTAAGGATAAAATATGCCTGCCATTTCCCCTCGCGTCGCATCAAATTTAGCCTTAGCATCATATGACATTATTGGCCCAGTAGCTAAAGGCGTTAAATTAGATCTAAAAGCCGAAACCCGACAACATTTTAATTTTGACTTATCCAAACATGTATACAAAGGTACTTCCGGCGGATTTTTTTGGCGACAAGAAACGGGCTTTGCTCTAATCGGTCAGGGGATAAGTCGAGAACATGCCAAAGATCAGGTTATTGCCATCAGAGGTACCCATACTTTAGCCGATGCGCTCACCGATGTTACCTGTCACAGCACCAACAGCTACACCGGAAAGTCGGTACATACTGGTTTTCAAAGCTGCTTTGCTTCGATGCGTCCTGGGTTGTATTCCTATCTGAATCAGATAGAGAACCGCCGAAAGCAAGGTATTATCCATTGTGTCGGCCATAGTTTAGGCGGTGCCCTGGCATCTCTAACCGCCGACTGGATCAAAGCCGAATTTGATAAAACAGTCTATTTATATACCTTTGGTGCACCACGCGTGGGTAAAAAAGACTTTGCCACTAGCTCAAGTACCCGGGTAGATAAAATATTCCGTTGTGTTCATGGTGCCGATCCTGTGCCTAAAGTGCCAGTTTGGCCGTTTTATCATGCGCCATTAAACGGCAATGAATACTTATTATCACGTGCCCAGGGTATGGACCATAACGCTCACTCTATGGCGGCAGGCCCTGGCTATATCCACACAGCCAATCGCAACGGCTGGGAAAATTTATACCAGCAGGCAGCAGCATCACTAAGCCAGCGGGTGGTACTAAATTACCAAAACCGTATACAAACCACCTACTCAACCCATTGGGCTGATAAAATTGCCGCAGCCTTAATGACAGTACTGATAGATGGCGGCGCTGCGGCGATTATCGCAAGTTTACAGGCCGCAGGGACCGCAATAGGCACGGTATACGACATCATGGCCAGAACCTTGGTAGATATCGTGAAAGTCGCCGACAAGCTTAAAGAGCAAGTCAAAGGTTTACTCGGACATATGCTGGTGTTTGCAGGCAAAGGTGCCCATATCACCATCGAGTTTACTGAAAAATTTATCCGCTGGGTTTTTACCGTCACTATAGGCCGCTTAAATAAAGCAGCCAGACAGGCTTTGAAGCAGAACTAATGATTATTAAGAACAAGACCTACTCTTGGCTGACACGTAGAGAGAACACTTAAAACCAGTGACTCTAAAGCCCTCTATTTAACAGCCTCAGCCATCAACAAACAAATAGAATATCAACTCCCGTTTATTGAAGTTATTAATCTAATAAACACCCCAACCACTGTTGCTTTATCCAGCAAATTAGTCTTTCCTTAAAGGTGCCTCTAATTAACAAAGGAGCGCCCCACCCCAGTATATTCAAAGCACACCGCAATACTATGCGAAGCAACAACCGCAACCCCTGAGTGCTCCCACACCCAGAGATTGCTAACCACAACGAACTAACGTGGAGTCCGCCATGGCTGAATCTAATCATAGGTCAGAGCCTCGCTCGGCAAAAGTAAAATATCCCGCAACCCGCCAACTTACGGTATTGGAAACCATATGTGAGAACGCCGCCAAAACCCGCGGGGTAGGCCTTAATTATGTGCCGGTAACCTTAGAGCCTTATATTGTCTTAAGAGGCAAGTGGCTCACTCAGGCCGGTTTTAGCGTTGGGCAAAAAGTCACAGTTACCGCCAATCAGGATAAATTGGTGCTCACGCCAAACCCGGCTTCCCCCGAGCCGGTAGCGAAATCTTAGTGAAACTTTAATGGAGAAAAGCAGCTGCTGCGTCCTGATATTTGCGCAGCAACTGCTAATTGCAAACAAGCCTGCCTTGTACCTTACTTAGCAATAAAACAGCTACAGATTGTTTAACTAGCATTGAATTGTATTCAGTTACTTTGTTAAAAAAAGCGAATGACTAATAGATACAAAAGGTCTCTGTATCCGATTCTTACTCGCATGTGCCTTGAGCAATTGCAATGCAAAAAACAAATCCAGCCCTTTTTTCAGATCTCCGAAATAAAAAAGGGAAACATTAGTATTTCCCCTTTCCTGTTTATCGGCAATTTTACACAGTTTTTTATTGATAGAGATTAACCCATAACTCCACCTTGCGTTAAAGCGCTTAAAATTGATCTCGGAGTATCAGCGATAGCTTCATTCCTCATAGGTTCCAATGGCTCATGAACTGGCTTTGAAGCACTCTGCATTTGTGCGGGACTATAGCTTGGCCCTGACGACACTTCGCTGTCGTTACGACAGAAAAGCACCACTACCTCATCGTAATGAATGCCTGCCTGTGCCAGCTCTTTTAATAAGGTATTAAGATCTATCTCGCTATCTTCTTTTAAAGCGATCACATCAGATAATGGTGTGTCATGCTTTGACTCTGAGTTCTCAACATGACGCTGCATGCCCTTTATAACCCCATCTTCTTTGGCGTGGGATAAGTTGTAGTTTGCAACTTTTCCTTGATTCGAACCACTGTCCTCTAGCCCTGTTAACTCACGTGTGCTTACTTCAGGGTGATTTTGAGCAACAGTTGAACCGTGCTCTGAGATCACCCCCAGGCGATCAAGGTCATTGCTGAGCGCTAAATATAGAGGTGCTTGAAGCTTCTTACCGTGTGGGGCAAGTATTGTCATCGTTGTATCTTCCGGTATCTCTACACCCCCAGGCTTCAGCCAATCCCCCGGAGAGCCCCAATCAGTGACAGACTGATATGGATGCAGTTGGCCGCCGTGACAGTGGATAACGGCACGTTTACAGTCTTGCTGATCAAAGTTGAAAATCAATAGGTTTTTTGTTTCAAAAGCATTAATTTTCCTGTCGTCAGACAAACTAGTACCCGCTTCATGCATAGGAAGAGTAGTTGAAGTACCCGGGAACTGCTCGGGTCGGGTCCTGCCGGCCTCTCTAAACTCCTGCATAGTTTCACGGGTGGGCGCCATGCTTCTTGCACTAGGGGCATCATGACCACTAAATTCTTGGAGCAAGTCTACAACACCATGTAGATGTTGCATATTTGTCTTCATTCTACCACTGGCATCTTTCCAAGACTGCATGTGTTCGCGGGCATGTTCAGTACCCTCGGCCATGCCTTCGTCGACTGGTCTCGCCAGTTCAGCTGCGCCATGAACCTTAACAAATTGATCAATGATTCTGCCCTTTATTGTAGGCTGTACATGAAGATCTAAATCCTCTGCTGTCAGCTCTACCGGTCGGCCAAATTGCTCATCAGGTACACCCGAAGCATTTCGAGGAGGTTCACTGGTTCTATTTGACGGGCACATTGCTAAGGTCGCGGTGAGATGTTTTATTGGTGCTTCTTCCACTTTGGGAAGACCCCCTACCAAAGCCGGATCCATTGGCGTTAGTTGAGGGGCTTTTGGGGCTGTTGTTTCCATAGTTTTCTCCGATACAGATTAAATTCGAATAGCGTTAATTGCGTTGATGCCGTTATTAGCCATAGACATTTCCATGGCTTGGTCGCCATTGTCATGGGCTTGCAGCAATGACTGAATATGGTTGGCAGTAACAATCACTGAATTAATTTGCTGCTGAAATGATTCAAAGTTCAGTGACTGGATCAGGCAGCGCTGACTCAGTACCAGGCCATTGGCAATAGGGTCAATGGCAATAGCCATGCCTTTGGTTTCTTCCAGAAACAAATTAGCGGTTAAAACAAACCTTAAGGTGTCTATTGATAATGCTTCCACTCGCTCACACAAGTTAGCAGTAAGGTATACGTGCTCGTGCAGCGGGCTAGCATAGATAGTCAGTGCTACCTCTGAAGTACCGATAAAGCACTTGTGGTTGCTGTCTAATTTAAAAGTGGCGTTAAATTGTTTACCAATGGTATTTAACCATTGATCGATTAAGTTACTGTCTGTGTAGTTCATGTTTTTACTCATTTTATGTTTTGTAATGAGTACCACTTTGTGGAGAAAAGTTTCGATTTTGTTATCATTTATATAAACAAAAAAGCAACCAACTGAAAAATAAGGAGTTATATTTTGTTTGGCGTTAATATACAGCGGACAATTAAAGTCAGATGAGTAAATTTGACAGCCAATACGCTCAGTATGTACTGATGAATTTAAGTCAAAATGGGAGGCTTACCCAGCCATGAACGGCTTAGGCTTAAACCTTAAACCATTAAGATTGCGCATTAATTTTTCAGATAAGCTTCATTAGAGGCCATGCTATACAGCACTAAAAGAGAGGAGATTAAAGGTTCAGCCATCAGAGTCCTCCACTCAAATAACTATGACTCCCCCATCAGTATGACTGCCCAGAAAATTGACGTTTTTATGGCGTAACTCTTGCCTGCCCCGTTCTTGCTTAAACCTTAAATTTTCAAAGGATGTTTTAATGAAAAATACTTTAATTAATAAGTCACTAACGGCATTAATTTTCTCCCTACTTTGTTTAGCCAATAATACTTATGCAGGCTTGATCAATGCCGATGTTTCAGGAAATGATGGCGGAGCTTTCACCTTAGATCTCCCCGGTTACGAACTTAAATGGCTCGATTTTGGCTCTATCACAGGTATCGATTATCAAGGTCTCGATACACTGATTGCCGCCGGAGGAGAATATGAAGGCTGGCGCCTGGCCACCCAATATGAAGCAACTGAGTTATGGGAGGAATTATTCTTCTCTAAAGTTAACTCTGAATATCAGGCCACTAACGGCAATACGGTATTTACCATACCTCAAAACTCTATCGTTGATGACTTACTAAAAGAATATCAAAGCATTACCGGCCTGAGTTACAACTATAAAGGTTCTCCGTCTATCGTTGGTTTTTACCAGGCAGATAGCGGTGCCATCAATGCGGTTCAAGCATGGTACCAGGATGAAAGATCCAACATACTCAATAATGTCAATGATGACTTTACCCACTACTCTTCCAATATCGCCAGTACGCATACCCAGTTACTATTAGTTCAGGGCAATACCAGTGCGGGTGAACTGGCCAATGTTCCGGAGCCAACGACTCTAGCGCTCCTATGCATGGCACTCATAGGGCTGACAACACGCCGCGTTAAAAAGCAGTAAAATTGCCACCGTGCTCACACCTCATTTTTAGAAAAGCTCTGGCACAATAACAAAAGATGGTTTGAAACCAATAATGCCGGGCCTCCCCTGATGGCGGCCTGGCCTCTGGTTTTAATTTGCAGTAAAAGCCAAAACTATCAATGATAGCAACAAGCTAAGCATGCCAACAAATACTGTAAACAGCATAACAATTGCCCTTAGCGGCGTAGCTTTAAAGCCCAGGCAATAAAGATACGGCATTAATTTGCCAGATAAGCTTTCGCTAGATATCAATAGCCTTATAAATATCATCAAAAAAACCGGGAATATGCTCAGCATAACCGCGTAGAAGTAAATCCCCGTCAAACTTTTAAAACTGAGTGCAGGAAGTAACACACTCCAGATGGAGTTGATAATAGACAAGAGGCTACTATGCCCGCTCCACCCCAGGCTGTAAAAAGCCACATGAATAAAAACGGTTAGCAAAACAAACAAGGCGGCATTGAGCGAAAACACTTGAAATAACAAATAGCTGATACTGTCTGTCTTGGTCACATCAAAATTATTTTTCAAGCGGGGATAATATGAATAGCTTAAAAAAATAATAATATAAACACTCAGAAAGCCCTGAAAAAGAAACTGCCTTAAAAACCCTACCGAAGCAAACTGTTCAAGCAAGCCCTTGTTATTTAGGGTATAAAAAGATAATGAAATGAGCAAAGATACCAGCGTAATGAAAAAGACATGAAGGATAAATGCAAACGCCCCTTTATCGCTGGCAAAACAGCCATCAAAGCACTTACCGAGTACATGGTCTATTTTTGACTTTTCCGGGTTAGCGGCAGTTTTATCGATTGCTAAGTACAGTATTCTCGCTTCCGACTCCCCCAGCAAACCGCCCAACTTTAATAAAGCGCCGCCGATTAACAACATCGGTATGATCACATTATGTAATAGCAATTCCATTTATCTGTCTCATGGCCGCAGTAATAACCGCAAACTTTGGCAAGTAAATGACTTGTTTATAAAAAAGATAATGAAATTAATCAAGTGCCCGGCAATAAACAAGGCTTCTGCTCAGCTTAACGTCTTTCGCATCACGTTAAGCTATTATCAGCAGCTAAACCGTCAGGCAATGTAAGCGGGCTGTTTGACTATAGAGAATAAAACTCGCCCCGGCACTTACTCACCCGGCGTTAAATTAGGCAGGTTCGCCGTGCCCATGGTCATAAACACCACGCCACCGGCAAAGCAAACAAAAGACAGCGCCGCCATACTTGCAACATATTCCTGGGATGCCCCCTCTTTCGTTAGCAGCAGCCAAATAAGGCTGACAAAGGCACCTGTAAAGCTGGTGATACCAAAAAATATCGAGACTTTTTGTAATATACTTTTTTTCTTCATTTGCCATCACTCTCATTAGCGCGTCTAAAATACCAGCATCACTATAAGGCACAGGCAAACAACAAGTGTTGATAAGCGTCAAAAGATCGCCCGTTTGGCAGTTTATTTCAGGCAAAACGTAAAAATCCCACTTTCAGCCTGAGTGAGTCATCTCAGCTAAAAGTGGGATTGTTTCATTTGTAATACAATCAGTGATTACAAATTAGTTCCAGTTAGCAGTTAAAGTTAAACCACGAACTCGGCTGTAAGCATACACTTCAATATTCCAGGTACCCGCTGAAGGGTTAGAAATAGTACAAGATTCCGTGTTGCTGCTTCCTTCAGAAGTACAAGCGTACGAAGAAGATGAAGAGTGACCTACGAACAGGTCAGCATCACCGGTGCCACCACTGGTATTGATGGTGAAGCTTGTAGTACCTGCTGGAATGTCAACCGTATAAGTATTGGTTGCTCTGCGGCGAATATTAATGTTGGTTTCTTCCAGACCATCACCCGGCGTTACCACGCCACCGTCATTCATAACACTGTCAATCCAGTCGGTGTAGCTGGAAACACGAGTGAATACGCTAGGCGCTACGCTACTGGTACATGAAGCAGTATAACCGTAGCTCACCACACCAATTTGCTTGTCCTGGCCATTTTCGTTAACGAAAAGCGGGCCGCCGCTGTCGCCGCTACATGAGCTTTCAGTGTTTGTGCTGGCACAAAGCTGGGTAGAAGGAATGTTTACGCCGTACTGACCCCAAATGCTGTCACATGTGCTTGGCGAAATTACAGGCAGTTCAACTGCTTGCAGAATATCTGGATACTGGCCATTACCGTGGCTGGTATCACCCCAACCGATTAAAGTAGCAATATCGCCGGTAGAACCGGTAGTAAAGCCGATAGTGTTGTTGTTCACCGGAGTATCAAGCTTAATCAAAGCAATGTCGTTAACAATGGCATTGCTGCTCCAGCTTGGATGAATATGAATTTCAGAAGCGCCAACGGTTACACCGTCATTGCTGTTGCTGGTGTCACGGGCACCAATTTGCAGAGTGAACTGTCCCGGAGTTTTACCGCCGTCAACACAGTGCGCCGCAGTCATTACCCATTGTGAATCAATCAGGCTGCCACCACACCAGTGATCATAAAAACTCCAACCGATAGATACCATCCAGTCGCGGGCAAAAGTATCATCGCCGCCGATAACCTGAATAGACGAATCAGCAAGTTTGGTTGGTTGCGTTACCGCAGCATCTGCTGCAATCGCCGCTTGTGAAATCAATGCACTTAAACAAACTGCCAGCACTTTCGGCTGGAAAATAGACTTACTCATTTTAGAACTTCCTTATAGTGTTTATTGACGCCTTGCTCAGGCGCAATATTTATTTTTATAATGGTGAACACACACCTTATTAGTATTTGATTTACAAACACTTTATTTTATTCACCAGGCTTAACCACCCGGTTGAATTCATAGTAGCGCTTTCATTTTTGCTATCTAGCAAATTAGCGACGAACTTTTGATACATTTACGACAACTATATTTTACACTTTAATAACAATAGGTTAGAAACCCCCGTTAATTTAACCGTCGCTTTTTTTTCAAAAAATGTCCGGCTATTACCAATAAAAACAAGCACATTGAGTGTTATTTATCCGCAGTGGCAACTCACGGGCTAAAATACTTGCTCTGTATCAAGTAAATTTTTTACATCAAGGCAAGAATATCCGCTCATTCTCTAATCAATAGCGGACATTTTTCTGAACAAGTACTTTCCTTTTTACCCGCTACTCCTTAAGATCTCAGTTCTGATCAGCCTTTCCCTATTTCAAATCGCTACACACAATAGAAACTTAATGAGATATTTCGCTTTATTCATGCTGTTGCTGGCAACGCCGGTGTTGGTCATTGCCAATACCCCTGACGACAACAAAGACCAAGAAATAACAAACGAACTTTTTTGGCCGCAGTTATATAACCGTAACTATCACACCCTGTATTGCGCCGTTAACAAACCTCCCCAGGCCAAGGTCACCATTACCCGGCTTTACCCCGCCAGCTGGCTGGAGCAGGCATACGGCTGCAATAACAAAGGTTATTGCAACCAGGCCCAGTACCAATATGCCAAAGCAGATTTACATAACCTCTGGCCTGCCCTAACCCGTTATCACCAGGCTCGGGGGCAATTGCCCTTTATGGAAATTCCGGGCGAAAACATGCACTTTGTCGAAGAACAATGTGATTTTGAAAAAGGTTTTACCGGCGAAGGCCCAAGCACCGCTTCGGGTATCACTTCCAAGAGGAATGCAGGTATAGAACCAAGAGATTACGCCAAAGGGGAAATCGCCCGCAGCATCTTATATATGCTGTGGAAATATCGGCTGCCGGACCACGGCATGCTGCCGTTGATGGTAAAATGGGCAAACCAATACCCGGTGAGCCACGAAGAGCAATGGCGCAATGGCGCAATGATAAAATTGAAAAATTACAAGGCAACAGAAACCCGTTTATTGACGATAAAGAAATGGCAAATATTTATTTATCCATCAGATAGTCGCGGCTTTGTTTAACAAATATCAGATCTTGTGTTGCAAATCCCAAACCGGCCAGTTTAGTGAGTAAATCATTTTTTAACGACTCGGTGATTTCCGGGGTTCTGGACAGTAGCCACAGATAAGATCGATCATTACTGGTCACTAACGAATACTGATAATTTTTGCCTAAATCAAAAATAAGGTACGAGCCGTAAAAAGGCCCGAAGAAAGACACCTTTAAATGGCCAACGTCATGCTTGCCGACAAAATAGCCCTTGCCCCGGGCTTGCTGCCAGCTGTTTGACTGACTGTCAAAACCCCGGTTAATCACGTTAATGCCGCCATCTTGTCGCTGGCTGTACTCGGCACTGACTTGCTCTAATCCGCGTTCAAAAGCATGGTCGAGTCTTGCGATCTCATACCATAGTCCCAGGTACCTTTTTACTTCAAAGTCTTGAACCGGCTCGATCCCCTCGGGAATTGCCACACAAGCGCTCAGCGCAAATATCAGCCCAGTTAAAAAATATCGCATGCATTATTCCCCTTTCTTAACCGGTTCGTTCAGCAGCAACACCAGTGCCTCCGGTGATCAATGTGTGCATATACACCTCCGCAAGTTTAACTGATGGCCATATGCTCTAAGCCGGTAATACAGGTTTTCACGTCAGCAAAAACACGGCTGTCATGGTCAAAGCGGGTAAGTACCGGCGCCGTACCACACAGCCACATCCGCTTATTATCCCCCAGCGCAGCAGCCAGCAGCGCTTGCTCTTTATCTTTTAAAACACCGTCCTGGTAAAACACTGTGTCGCTGTCGTTAAACTTTTTCACAAGCTCTACCGCCGCCGCAACACTAAAAGCACGATTAAATAGATACACGGAAAATTTCAGATCCGTTAATTCCAGCGCCATCAACGCCAGACACCACATAGGCGCCTGCTCACCGGCGATCAGTGTCACCGCAGGCGCCTGTTTTTTCTTGCTCACTTTCGCGCTTAAGCGCATCAAGGTATAACGAACAAGTTCACTTTCCATAAAACCGAACGCAGCCCCTTCATCGTCTCCCTGGGCCAATAACGCAAACACCGGTGTTATCAGGTGTTCACGACAAACCGAGATAGGATAATTGGCAAAAAATTCTTGGATCAGGTGCTCTAACTTAGTCACGGAAAACAATTGGGCCGCCGCAACCAGGGCTGCAACCGACTGCTGCCAGTTTTCACTTTCCTCTGCCGCAGACGGCTCAGGAGCATCCCCCTTAAGCAGCAGCTTCACCTTGCCTAACGGTACCCCCCGGGCAACCAAAGCAAGTACTTTTTCTATGACAGCCACATCCTGATCACAATAAAGACGATGTCCTTTGCTGGTTCTTTTCGGGGTCAGCAGCCCGTGACGCCTTTCCCAGGCCCTGAGGGTCACCGTGTTGACCTTAGTGCGAGCACTCAGTTCACGGATAGGAAAATAACTGTCTTGATTTTCATTGCTCATTACGCTGTTAGCTCTTTATCTGGCACTTCCAAAACTTATACAAAAAATAATAGTGTACAAGATTAAAGTTGTACACTATTATTGTTTGTACAAGCTTTAAATTGTACATCAATATTATCTGTATAAGTATTTTCTGATGTTAACCGGCTTATTAGCAGATAACATCAGGCAATAGCCAAGAGAGGGTTAGACATGAAAAAGCAACAGATCATTGCCACTATGAAAGTACAACAGCAAACAAGTGCTGCCCCGCAGATTCAGATCGGCTTAAGTGCATGCCTGGCCGGCCATGCGGTGCGCTACAATGGCGGGCACACGCAATCACGCCTGTGTCTGGATGTCTTAAGTAAACACTTTACCTTCAAGACCTTTTGCCCTGAAGTGGCTGCCGGTTTCGGCACTCCCCGCCCGACCATGCGCCTTACCGGAGATCCCAGCGCACCAAAACTGGTCTTTAGTAAAGGGGATGGCGGTGATTTAAGCGAGCAACTCATCAAAGGCTTTACACCTGAACTGGCTGAAATGGCAGCACTGGACGGCTATATCTTGATGAAAAACTCACCCAGCTGCGGATTGCAAAGGGTAAAAGTCTATCAGGAGAACGGGCATCCGCACCAGGTTAAAAGCGCAGGTCTGTTTGCCAAAGCCTTAAAAAAGGCCTATCCCAGCATGCCGATTGAAGAAGAAGGTCGCCTCAATGACAACAAGATCTTTGATAACTTTGTCCAGCGGATCTACGCCTATCACAATTTTCGGACAGAGGTCATGGCACAACCTGGCTTGCATAAGCTGACTCAATTCCACAGCAGTTATAAGTATCTGCTGATGGCCCATGATCAGAGAAAATGCCGGGAGCTTGGCCAACTATTGGCATCGGGTAAAAAAATGCCGTTGCAACAACTTACCGGCCGCTACCTTGCGCAATTCATGCAAGCCCTTGAACAGCCGGCCAGCAAAAAAAATCATGCCAATGCCCTACTTCATATTTTAGGTTACATCAAAAAAAGCCTCCCTTCGCCGGCAAAACAAGACATCTTGGCGGTCATTGACAGATATAAATCAGGCATCACCCCCCTGGCAACCCCCCTGGCCCTGCTCAGCCATTACTTGAACCAGCATGGCTCTGTCTATATCAAGGCGCAGCGTTACCTGAATCCTTATCCGCAAAGCATGCATCCAATCCGACACTTTTGCCGCTAGTCCTGACAAGATAAAGCGGGCTGCAGGGGTTAACCCATGAACCATAGCAGAGCGAGTACAACCAAATGACCACTCGAAACATTGCCGTTATCGGCAGCTCCGGCGCCATTGGCAAGGCCTTGACACAACAGCTGGCAGCAAGCTTTACCGAGGCCAGCATCTATACATTTTCCCGATACAAGGCAACCAGGCAGCAGCAACTGCCAGGCACACAGTGCATTCATACTGTAATTGATTACGACAATGAAAGTTCGATACAGGCGGCAGCTGCGACTGCCGCCAGCAACTGCCCGCTAGATATGGTGATCGTCGCAACCGGCATGCTTTATGACGACTTACTGATGCCGGAAAAATCACTCAATGACTTATCTGCCGAAAAATTTGTCCGCTTGTTTGCGGTTAACAGTATTTTACCGGCAATCCTGGCAAAACATTTTATTCCCGCCCTGAACAAACAGGGACGTTCGCTGTTTGCCGCCCTTTCCGCTCGCGTGGGCAGCATCTCTGATAATGCCCTCGGCGGCTGGTATGCATACCGCGCTTCAAAAGCAGCCCTGAACATGATCATTAAAAATGCCGCGATTGAAACCAAAAGACGCAATAAAGCCGCCATTGTCGTCGGGCTACACCCGGGCACGGTCGACAGCCATTTATCAAAACCCTTCCAGGCTAATGTGCCCGAACATCGGCTCTTTACTCCGGATTTTTCCGCGCAAAAACTGGTTCAGGTATTAACCGGCCTGACATCACAAAGCAGCGGAAAATGTTTTGCCTGGGACGGCAGGGAAATAGCCCCTTAACTACCGGTAAAGTAAAGTGAGTTAACATCATGAAAAACGATATTGCCATTCATTGGTTCCGCCAGGACTTACGTTTATCCGACAACCCGGCGTTCACTGCAGCCGCCGGCCACAGCAAGATATTGCCGCTTTATATTCTCGATAACCACAACAGTGGTGAACATAGCATGGGGGCAGCAAGCAAGTGGTGGCTGCACTATTCCCTCGAGGCGTTAGATGCCTCATTAAGCGATACGCTCTCCCTTTACCAGGGAGATCCTATGGCCATTTTGCTGGATATCATCGCCCGCCACCGGGTCAGCGCCGTCTATTGGAACCGCTGTTATGAACCCTGGCAAATAACCAGGGATAAAGCGATCAAAGCCCGATTAACTGCACTGGGCATCAAAGTAAAAAGCTTTAACGCCTGCCTGCAGCATGAGCCCTGGAGTATCCTTAAAAACGACGGTACGCCATACCAGGTTTTCACCCCTTATCACCGCCGGGCGAGCATGACAGATACCGATAGCCAGAGCTTGCCTGCGCCTGCGCTCACTCAGTCCTTATACCAGGATAACCGGGCAGTGGCCCTGGATGCCCTGAGTTTGCTGCCTGAAATCCGTTGGCACAGCAAGTTTAACCCTTGCTGGACACCCGGTGAGGCGGGGGCACAATCTGCCCTGAAAAAATTTTTAGCCCGAAGCTTAAAGCACTACCAAACAGGACGTGACTTTCCCGCGTTAAAAGCCGTCTCTAAACTATCCCCCCACCTGCATTTTGGCGAAATATCACCACGGCAGATCAACAAGGCGTTACTGTCGTTTCCCGATGATAACAACCGCGAGCACTTCAAACGGGAGTTGAGCTGGCGGGAGTTTTCCTATTATTTATTATTCCATTGGCCCGAGTTACCGCAAAAAAACTTCAAAACAAATTTTAATCATTTCCCCTGGACAGATAACCCGGAGAGCTTAAAGCGCTGGCAGCAAGGTTTAACCGGCTACCCCCTGGTTGATGCCGGCATGCGGGAGCTTTGGCAAACGGGTTTTATGCATAACCGCGTGCGCATGATTTGCGCCTCGTTTCTGGTGAAAAATTTATTGATCGACTGGCGTTTGGGAGCCCGCTGGTTTTGGCAGTGCCTGGTCGATGCCGACCTGGCCAGCAATAGCGCCAGCTGGCAATGGGTCGCGGGCTGCGGCACAGACGCAGCCCCTTACTTCAGGATTTTTAACCCCGTCAGCCAAGGTGAAAAGTTTGACCCTGAAGGAAGCTACACCAAACAATACCTGCCTGAACTGAAAGATTTACCTGAAAAATACTTATTTCGCCCCTGGCAAGCGCCTGAAGAAATATTAAAAAAAGCGAAGATTACCCTGGGCCAGGACTATCCGCTGCCTATGGTGGATATCAAAGAAAGCCGGAAAAATGCCTTAGCCGCATACGATAGCAGCAAACACGCCATTGGCGGTTAAAATGCCCCGGGATAATATTGGCTAAAACAAGCCAGGTAAGGTTTATTCCCACAGGGGATAGCCATTTAAACCTATCTCACTTGCCCAAAATAGCAGCCCTTTAACATCACACCGGAGATTTAAGGGCCGCCTTTAGGGCAAGAAAGTCTCTGTTAACTACTGTTTGGTTAAGGTATTCACGGTAACATGCGGCCAGCGGATCAGACCGGGTTCGCCGCTGAATTTTTTATGGAATTCAAGCGCGACATTCTGGGAGTATTGCAGCTGTTCAAAGGTTTGGCCGGACATCGGCAGTTTGATGGTTTGCAGCCAGAAGTCACACTGAAAACGGGTAGCATTGGCATGTCTGACAATAAAGGGAACATTGTTGATGCCGCCTTCATTTTCTGAGTCCAGGTGCATATGGGTGGTTTTAAGCACTTCCAGGCCGTTGTTGTCCCTTTGCAGGTTTTCATTGGGATTGGTGACATTGAAAATCTTCGACTTGGTTTTCATTACAATGTCGTCAACCGTTAAGCGCTTTTGCTCTTTATCGTACTGGTCGAGAAAATCAACCGGCGCCCCGACCATATCCAGGGTTGACGGCAAAGAGGAGATATCGGGAACGGCAATCTTGCCCTCTTTAACCACACTGTCACCTAAAATCATTGCAGAATCCCCGTGGGGAATGGTGGCACTGCGGGCAATACTGAATTTGGCTGCGGGTGCTTCGTCGTCGGTTTCCGATTCTATATCTCCAAGATACATCAACATGCCGTTTTCGACATGGATCAATGCTTTGGTATCCAAATCGTGAATGCGCTGTTCATATTCTACCGCGCCAATATTTTGCTCCAGCGCACCGCCGCGGTTACGCACCGGATCATCAACGGCTTTAAAAGTTAAGGTTTCGCTATAGTTTTGCACGATTAATTTAAAGGCAGCAGTACCGTCAGGCGTAGATCCGGGAGCAGGAACCGAGATCACACTCCACCCCTTTACGCCTACCCAAGTGCCGATCAGGCCTTCAAGCGGACCAAATGAGGGAGTTTTTTCTTGCGTAGCCATAATGTATTTCCTTTGATTATTATTATGCCCGTAAATCATCTCATAATAGAGCATGTTACGGCCTTGAGCCACAAAGCTTAGTCACAATGTAACTCGCCAGCAGGCACCACCCTAAGTGTTAAACAAGCCGTTAATTTTGCTTTAACCCGGGTAACAAAAAATGGTGCCTTGCTCGTGGAAGTTCTACAGGCTACTATAAAAGACAATTTATAATATTGACACTAACTTTTTGAAAAAGGACACAATTATGCCCTCCCTCAATCAAGCGACTAAAGTTTTCGGAGAGAGTATTTATAGGTTCGGAGGGGATACCATAGAGATCCTTGGTGCGCCGGAAGATACCGACTGGCTGCGTTGGGGAATGCTCAACGACAGAAAGTTAACCCGGCTGTATTTTTTCAAGAATAACAGCGAAAACCAAATCTACCAGTTTATCTTTCTTAACGGCGCCTTCAGGTACGACAATACCCTGCCGGTGATCAGCATCACCGGGGTTACCAAGACCATGAACACCGGCAGTATCGCCATGCTCAGCACCCCCAATTTTGAGGAAGTACAAGGGGTTAACGGCAAAGACCTGCCTGTGCCCAATAACTACCATGTTTATATGCAAGACCGCGACGATGCCACGCAAATCAACCAGTTTATCTGGGAGAAAGGCACCGAGAATTTAGAGCACAACGGCATTACCCGCGCCAAATTTGCCATTAACGGCTTCCCGGAAGATACCGACTGGAGCCGCTGGACCATGACCTATGACAGCAACCGCTATCAGCTGTCGCTGCCTGCTTATGTCTATTATGCCTTCAAACAGGGCAGCAATACCGAGCTCTATCATGGCCGTTACGGCCATAAAGATGCTCAAGGCACGGACGTCTACGGTTATGAAGGTGTTCTGACCCTTGAGGGGGCGCCGGAAAATACCGACCATTCCGGCATGGCCATGGTCTTTGACGGCATTGATACCCATCTTTATATGCTCACCAAATAAGGTTTTTATCAGCTGACAACCCCTGCGGCTGTTCACCCATATAAAAAAGCCCTTCAGATATCACCTGAAGGGCTTTTTCTTTTATCACTGCCGGCTAAAACCCGGCTAACCCTGGCGGGAAATTCGAAACTGGTTGCGCCCCGATGTTTTGGCCTGATAAAGCGCCTGGTCGGCCCATTGCAGCAAATCTTCTACCGAGACTTCCCGCTGCTCCGGCAACAAGGTGGCCACGCCAAAACTTGCGGTGACATGGCCGCAGGTACCGGATTTATCATGTTCTATCTCCAGCTCAGCCACCGCCTCGCATAAGCGCTCGGCGCACTGCGCTGCCCCTTCGCTGTCGGTAGCCGGTAAGATCACCACAAATTCCTCACCGCCGTAACGGGCAATAAAATCTGTGGTGCGATCGAGCTTGCTCGCCAGCGCCGTAGCCACCCTTTTTAAACAATCATCACCGGCGCCGTGGCCGTAACAGTCATTAAATTGCTTAAAATGGTCGATATCTATCATGATGATGGAAAGCGCGGCTTCAGAGCGTACTATGCTTTCCCTTTGCAACATAATATATTCATCGAAGCGGCGGCGATTGGCGATGCCGGTTAAAGCATCGGTACGGTTTAAGCGCTCAAGCTCATCGCGGTTGCGCTTGGCTTCTATTTGATTCGCCACCCGTACTTCAACAATCGAGGGGGTGAAAGGTTTGGTAATATAATCCACTGCCCCCATTTTTAAACCTTTGATTTCCTCTTCGGGTGAGCGCATCGCGGTAATAAAGATAATCGGGATACGCTTGTTGCCCCCCGTCATCTCACCAATGCGCTCAAATACCGTATAACCATCCATGTCCGGCATGCTGATATCCAGCAAAATAAGATCCGGGGCCTGAGCCGCCACGCGCTTTAGCGCCTGCTCGCCGCTTTTGGCGATCACCAGCTCATAGTCTTCGGATAATATGCTGATCATTACGTTGATGTTTAAACGTTCATCATCGACGATCAAGATGCGTGCTTTTGACATAAAGTTCTCATTACTCGTTTTAGCTTACCGCTGTTATTACCTTCAGGTATAAGCTTCAGTTTTTACCTCAGCTATTACCTTCAGCTTTCGCCTCAAGATAGGTCAGCGTTGTTATTATTCTTTTAGTATGGTCAGCGCCTGTTCTACCTGGTCAAGCGCTTCAATAGCCTCATCAAATTCATAGTCTTTGACAAGTTCCGACAAATCATCCATAACCGCAGCATCCTCATCACTGAGTAAATATTTCAAGCCCAGCAAGGCATCTCCGGCATCGCTACTGCCTGACTCCAGCAAGGTTTTAAGCTCCTGAAGTTTTGCTGCTACCTGCTCAGCATCCACTTCTTCATCGCCCTGCACCACTGCAGCTTCTGCTGTATCAGCAACAGATTCAACAGCCGGTTCGGGTGCAACAAAGGCGGCTAAACCTGACATCACCTGATCAAATTCACCGATAAAGGTTTTCAGCCCCGAAGGCTCCCTTTCCCCGGACAAGACCTCGACTTCCAGCGCCTGCGCCGCATCACTTAACGCCATGGCCCCTAACGTGCCCCCCGCGCCTTTAATGGTATGCAGCTTGCGGGCAACAAAGTCCTGACCGCCGGACACAAGCGCCTGGGTGATATCTTCACCTGCACTTTGGTAGTCCTGATAAAATTCTGTCAACAATTTGCTCAGCAAGGCCTGGTTACCATTGACCGAGATCAACGCGCGCTCCAGCACTATGCCGGGCAGCTGTGGTAAGTCGTGGTGGTCTTTCACCGGTTTATCTTCCAATGCCTGCTCACACAAGTGCCCCTCAGCCTTTTCCTTAAGCTCAGCCGGCGTATGATCATCGGGCGTTGTCCATTTGGCAACCGCTGAAAAAAGAATGTCCGGATCGATAGGTTTAGTTATATGATCATTCATGCCATTCATCAAGGACTTTTCCTTTTCTCCCACCAGCGCATGGGCGGTCATGGCAATGATCGGCAGCTGGTCACGCCCCGAATGTTTCCTGATGTTATCTGTGGCCTGGTAACCGTCCATCACCGGCATTTGAATATCCATCAGTATCAGGTCAAACATCTCATCCTTGCTATTGGCGTCTTTCACCGCATCAACGGCTTCAAGTCCGTTGCTGACTATGGTTAAGTCAATGCCTTTACCTTCAAGCAATTCCCGGGCAACCTGCTGGTTGATGACATTATCTTCGGCCAGCAGTAACTTGAGGCCTTTTAAATTGATGTCTTGCGATTGTTGCCTTAGCTGGTTTTCCCGTATTTCGCTCAGCTGCTCGCAGCTGCCAATTTTAGAGGCGATCATATTAAACATGGCGGTTAAATTCACCGGTTTTTGCAGATAGCCGTCAAGGGCATCTTTGCCTTCTTTGAGCACATCAAAACCGTCAAACCCCGTCACCATAATGATAATAGGCGGATTGCTGTCCTTAGTCTGTGCCTTGATCAGCCTTGAGGTTTCCACGCCGTCAAGTCCCGGCATATGCCAGTCCATAAAGATAATATCGTAGGGTTTGCAGTTGGGAGTAATCTCCACCCGGCGAATTTCTTCCAGCGCCGCTTCGCCGGAAGAGACCGCATACACGTCAAAGTCCAGCGACTGGAGAATTTCCGTCAGGCTTTCCAGCGCGGTGGCATTGTCGTCGACAATCAACACCCGTTTGCCTTTAAGGGTATCGTCGCTGGGAATATAATGGGCATCGCGGTTGGGATCTAAGGCAAATTTCACCCGAAAGAAAAAGGTGCTGCCGACACCGGGTTCACTTTCCCCCCAGATCTCCCCGCCCATCAGTTCCACCAGTTGTTTGGAAATGGTTAAGCCCAGGCCGGTGCCGCCATATTTACGTGTGGTGGAGGTATCTGCCTGGGTGAATGACTGGAACAGCTTGTCTTTTTGTGCTTTGGTCATGCCGATCCCTGTGTCTTTGACGAAAAAGGTCAAAGTCGCTTCTTTTTCATCCTCGCTGTCACAGGAAACAGAAATGGCAATCTCACCGTCTTCGGTAAACTTGACCGCATTGCTGGCCAGGTTAAGCAGGATTTGCCCCAAACGCAGGGGATCGCCAATCAGGTTGCAGGGAATATCGTGGGGACAGGAAATGGTAATTTCCGTGCCTTTGGCCTTGGCGCCGGTAACAATGAGGTTGGATAAATCCATCAGCACTTCATTTAAGTCAAACGACACCTTTTCCATATGCAGTTTACCGGCTTCGATTTTGGAAAAATCCAGGATGTCGTTGATAATGCGCAGCAATGCCTGCGATGAAGAGCTGATTTTCGAGAGATAATCCCGCTGCGGCGGGGTCAGCTGGGTTTTCAGCGCCAGATAGGACAAGCCGATGATGGCATTCATCGGCGTGCGTATTTCATGGCTCATATTGGCGAGGAAATCACTTTTTGCCTGGCTGGCCATATCCGCCTGTTCAAGGGCATCCTGAAGCTCTGAGGTACGCTCTTCCACCAGTTTTTGCACCGAGGAGTTTTGCTTGAACAAAAAGGCGATAAAAATCGAGATCATCAAACTAAAGGCGCTGCCGCCCACTAAAATAGACAGTGCCAGCCGGGTTTCGGTACCGCCTTCATAATCGGGAAAAACACGCCAGTTAAAGATCCACATGAATTTCCCCACCATCACTTTCACCGGAAAGGTCTTCACTACCTGCTGCTGGCGATTTTCCGGCTGGTAGAGTAATTTTTCTATAGTCTTGCCGTTATCTAAACGCCAGTTGCCCATTAATTCAAAATTTAACCCTTTCGGGGCATGCACCGCCTCCAGGCTTTGCGCGAAGTCGGTAATATCCGGCATGGACACCACCACGCCGCGGATGCTGTCGGTTTCAATGTATAAGGCGGCCAGGCTGAATTTCGTGCCGTATTCATCTTCAAACGGCGACCCCAACACCACCTCCCCCGGGTAGTTTATTGCCGTTAAGATCGGCAGTTTTGCCTGCGGCAAATTGATAAGGTTCGAGCCCACTTCCAAAATGCCTGACTCTTCGCTGCTTAAACTGATAATAAACTTTTGCTCATCGGTATTTGCCGACGAAAAATCGACAAAGGCGGCATTAAGCAGCGGCATTCCCGACTCCGAGCCGCTGAAGAACTCGTAACTGTCCATCATCTCGTCTTCGGTCACCTGGGCCGAACTTAAAAACAGGTTGGCAAAACCCCGCATTGGCCCGACAAAGTGGGACACCCAAAACTGGCCGATATCAGAAATACTTTTGGCGTCCTGCGCCGCCCGCTCAAGCCAGGCGGCTTCGGCTTTCGCCTGAATGCTGTTATGCACCTGGTACGAGGTAGCGATGCCGCCTAACAGTATGGTGATAACGATAAGTAATTGGACAGGTTTCACAGGCTACTTCTCCAGGGAATAATTGCTAACATATACAGCGGTTAATTGACAGAATACACCGTGCGAAAGCCGTTGGGGGCTAAGGTGCTGGCCCGGTCGAAGGTTCTTAAATTGCCGCTGTGCACGACATTGAGTTTCACGCCGACATGTTTATAGTACTGCTTGCCTTCAAGAATGCGGACAATTTGATCAATGGCAATGCGCCCCTGGATCACCGATGACAGGGAGACCGCGGCGGCAATTTTTCCGCGCTTGATCCCGGCATAAACCCCGGGATTAAAATATTGGGTTACCAGCTTGACTTTTTTATCCAGTTTTTTCTTACGTAACATGGAAATAGCCACTTCTGCGGTTACCGCAGTCCCGGCGATATAATCAAGCGCCAGGTCCTCTGCCAGTACTTCTTTGAGCAGCTTTCTTTGAACCCTTTTGCCGGTATCGCCGTATTTTACCGTCAAAACATTAATATCCGGGTTTTCTTTTACCGCCACTTCAAAGCCCTCATTGCTGTAATCGACCCAACCGGCGCCCTTGGGCCCGGGCAGCCAGGCAACATTAACCGGCTCGGTATTACCCGCCTCTTTTTGTGAGCGGGCAATAAAGTCTCCGACCATATAACCCATGTCCTTATGGGAGTAGGACGACTTGGCGGTAATGTCGGGTGAGCTGATACCGTTGACTAAATCTATTACCGGAATATTTTGCTTTTTCAGCTCAGCGACCAAAGGGTTCAAACCGTCGGTGGAAATGGCGCCAATGACCACGCCGTCGGCCTTGTTGGCGACACAATCGCGGATTTGCTGTATCTGGATATCGAGATTGTTAAAACCACCGGCTTCGAATAACTCCATTTCAATGCCTAGCCTTTCAGATTCTTCGGCGACGCCATAATCCACCGCCAGCCAGAAAGAGTCTTTGACATGGGGGAAAGAGACGCAGATTTTCCACTTTTTCTCCGCTTTTTGCAGCGGGATATAATCCACCTCTTTGCGGGTGCTCTCCCTGACAAATGGCTGGTCCCATACCTGGACACGGAGCGGGTACCAATCGGAGGCCGATGCGTTGCTCAGGCAGGCCGTCAACAGGTTTGCAGTCAGCATAGCCGCCACTAAAAGTGCTTTTGCGAGATTCATGATAGATCCACAACTTTTCATCAAGTTTTCAGTTTTTCCGATGGAATGATAGCAGGAAGTATTTACCACATCTATCCAAGACAGTGCCGTTCTCCAGACCGAATGAATATAACGCATGGTAAACAAGTCTTTGCACTCACCGGCTTCCCTGCAAATAAAAGAAAACCGGTGAGCGTGCAGGACTTTACTGAAAAAGCCCCGCCCTTACCCAAAAAGGCGGCTAGCCGCTAACGGCAAATCTGCGGCGCCTGATACTTATCCATGCCCATCAACCGGAAATAGTTCTCTCCCAGGGCAATATTTCTAAAGGCATTGTCATCAAGGTAGAGATTGATGCGGCTGGTCACTTCAACCTCCTGGGCATATACCAGGAAGTCTTTTTTACGTGACGCGACAAAGTCGGTGCCGGGCAAAATCCGGGTGGAGTATGCGTTGAAGAAATCAACATACTGAGCACGAATTTCAGGTTTGATAAAGTAGTTGTCGTAAATCACCCGCCAGGAAATATCCAGCATCAAATTGGGGTATTTATCCAAGCGCTCTTTCATCACCGCAATATGCTTGACCGGATCCGCCGCTTTCAACTCGGCGGACAGTCCCATATGCACCCAGATAATTTTATTGTCGGGATATAACTCCAGCACCTTATCCATCAATGGCAGGTACTTGTAGTTTTCTCCTTCGTTGTCATTGCCCAAATCGGAGTGAATGGCCACCGGCATCTTATCTTCACGAAGTTTTGCCATAAAATCCGCCCATCTGGGAATGGCTTCTATCGGCGTGGCCTTATGGCCATTTTGAAACAGTGCCTGCTTGACCAAGTTCACTTCCCCCATCCATTTAAACTTGTCCGGGTATTCCTGGTTCAGCTGCAGCATTTGCGGCTTGATCCATTGCGGCTCGGCCAGGTTGGGAAAACTCATCGACAAGGTTAAGTGCAAACCATCAGGCGGAAACTCCATATAATTGGAGGCATTGCGGAAATCATTTTTTATGCTGGGGATAACCAGGGTGTCGGGACAATCAAGATAATAATCACAGGATGAATCTACCGGTAAGGTCTGGCCGATGCCATAAACATTGACAAACAGCACACCTAAACGACGAAAATAATCATCAAGTTCATGCATGGGGATCGCATGGCCGCCGAAGGGGCGAAAATGATTATGGGCATCAATGACAAAGCTGTAAGACTCTGTACTGCGGTCATAACATTGTTTATTTTCGGCGGTGAACATCGCCAAATCACGGGGATTCTTGGTAAGCGCCGGATCTAAGGTATTGTTCGCAGTGGTTGAAGTGGTGCTACAAGCGCTGAGCAGTAGCGTCAGGGCAGCTAACCCCGTGAGTTTTTTAACCATTTTTGGCATCCTTGATGTTATTACTTTTTATTAACAGTGCAGTTAAAACAGCTCGTTAGAGGCTAATACAAAACACTTGAAAAATATAGTAAAAACCTCAGTAATAACATCAAGGGACAAACCCGGGCCGAGCTTATATAAAGAAGTAACAAGCTCAGCAGCAGTAAAAATTAATTATCTATAACCTCGACATCAAAATAATGCTGGACACATTTTTGATAATCCCCCGCTTGCAGGGCAAAATGCCGGGTTTGATAACCCACCAGCTTACAGGCAAAAGACTTGCCTTCCGGCATGTCCGGGTAATAGCCCCAGTCCTGATCCCAGTATATTTGCATCGCACCAGCACCGTCGGTATCAAAACTTTTTTGATTGGCACAACCTAATACTTCCGTACTCTCTACCGGCACGCCTAAGGCTGCGGCATGTTCACGGTAATAGGCCATTCGGTTTAACGACTGGGGCTTTTCATGACCATGCCCGCATTCTATGCCGCCGTTAATTATATTGGTTGTGGCGCCAAACCCAGGCTGAATGCCGAGGCTGAGATCATGGCTGTTGGGCTGCCAGGTACCGTCAATCACATGCAGCATACTGGGTTTCGGGGATGCCGGATAAAGATAGAAAAACACCGCCGAGGCAATATTTAACCAGCTATCAGCCACCAGTTCAGGGTTTTGCAACAGCACGGACACATCCCCGTACATGGCCTGGGAAAACGGCCCGTAATTATAGTTGTAGCTTAATTGCTTGGCGCCGCGACCGTAATACTTCTGATAACCGCCGCCGGGACGGGTGCCGCAGGGCCACTGCTGTCCCTGCCAGGTATCGGGGGAGCATTCGGCGTTATATAAACAGCTGCTGTCATTTTCATTACAGCCGGCTTCACGGACATACACCAGCGCCTGGCGCCACTCTTCTATCGGCGAGTTAGCGTCATGGCCCCCGGTTTCCTGGGTAAAGTGGGCAAACATAGTCGCCAGTGATTTACGGCAGATCGCATCACTGCTGCGCCCGTCGCTGTAACCGGCACAAAAGCCTTTAAATTTGCCTATGGCCTGTAAAAACTTCTCATAACTATAGGCGCTATGGCGCTGCGGGAAAGTATAAAGCCATTGCTGCTCGGAAAAGATCTGCTCCACCCGTTTAACATTTTCCGGGTTAGTGACAGCACCTGCTTGAATCAGCTCCACCTCAGCGTTAGATCGGGTTTCAATCGAGGCTTTCACTTCAAGAAACTGCGCAGAGCTGGTTAATGCCGCCTCTGCTGCCTCAAGCTCGCTTTTGAGCATGGTATAACCGCCGCCGGGATTGGGCTGCGGCCCGCTTGGCGGCTCAACCGGCTCCCCCGGATTGGTGGGATCACAAGCACCACTTTGTCCCGACTGGCAATTGGCGATAAATAACCAGGGGCCATCGCTGTTCGCGGCATCGGGTTCATCCCCCTGGGTCCACCACCTGGCTTCAAATATGGCGGCAGCATAGACCACCTGCTCACCGGCTAAATAAACGGCGTTTGCTTTCCATGAAGTTAACTCTGCGGTTTTACCATTTGCTGCCGGGCTTGCCGTGAAAAACATGATTAATATTAAAATCAGGCTCCCTGGATATACGGCCCTGTGCTTTGTTGTCTGCATTTTCTCATTCCTTTTGCTTATTCCTGTTGCTTGATCCTGTTGGCTTAAGCCTGCTGCTAAGATCACAGGATGGCGATCCCCTGCCCTGCTTTTCCCGACAGGCACCGACAATATTTTTTGGTTGTTAATTCAGCAACTTTAATCATAATCGCAATGACAGCGCTGTCAATTTATATTACGAAATAATGATCTGAAGATGAATTATTGATGAAATAACGCCGGGCTAAACAAAGCCGTCCATCGCTATTTAGCCAGTCACGACAAAATTTGCCCGTGATAGCAAAACCGGCAACCGCTAAATGCATTTCTCAACTAAGATAAAGACACCGCCAGCAACAACATCGAAAAAGGGCTGATATGAGCAACCCAAACGTCTTCGACGATGCCTTAACCCGGATTAAAGCCATAGGTATGGATGCCGGTGTCAGCAGCGAAGTGGTCGCGTCTTTATTGTACCCCAGGGCTTTGCTGCAGGCCTCGTTACCGGTAAGAATGGACAACGGCGCCCTGCGTTATTTCACCGGTTACCGTTGCCAGTACAATAATGTCCTTGGCCCGACCAAGGGCGGCATTCGTTATCACCCCCAAGTCAACCCGGAGGAAGTGCAGGCGCTGGGATTATGGATGACCATCAAATGCGCCCTGCTCGGCATTCCCTTTGGCGGCGCCAAAGGCGGCGTCTCGGTACAGCCAAAAGAGCTGTCACCGATGGAACTCGAACGCTTGTCCCGGGCCTATGTCAGGGCCATGGCGGACTTTATCGGCCCGGATATCGATATACCCGCCCCCGATGTCTACACCAATGCCCGCATCATGGGCTGGATGATGGACGAATTTGAGGCCATCAACCGCTTGCGGGCCCCGGCGGTGATCACCGGAAAACCGGTACACCTGGGGGGCAGCCTGGGGCGGGACGAAGCCACCGGCCGCGGCGCCTACCTGTGCATCCGCGAACTGGCAGAAAAACAGGGCTGGCAGGCAGAAAATATCCGGGTTGCGGTGCAGGGCTTTGGCAATGCCGCTTATCATGTATCCCGGCTATTGCAGGCGGACGGCTTTAACATTGTCGCCATTTCCGACTCCCAGGGCGGGGTTTATTCGAAACAGGGTTTTGACATCGAAAGCCTGTGGCAGGAAAAGCAATCGTCCCGTAAGATGCGCGCGGTATACTGCGAGCAGTCGGTGTGCCAATTGATCGAGCACAGCGAAATCAGTAATGAAGAGTTACTGGCACTGGATGTCGATGTCTTGATCCCGGCGGCGCTTGAGGGGGTGATCAATAACGAAAATGCCGACAACATCCGGGCCCGCACCATAGTTGAAGTGGCCAACGGTCCGATACAAAGCCAGGCAGAGGCCCGCCTTGAAGAGCGGGGCATACAGATCTTACCGGATGTGCTGGTCAATGCCGGCGGCGTCACCGTCAGCTATTTTGAATGGGTGCAAAACCGCGCCGGTTATCTCTGGCCGTTAGAGGAAGTGAGAAGCAAACTCGAAAACCAAATGAAAACCGCCTTTGCCCGGGTCTGGCAAGTGGCCAAGTCCGAAAAACGAAGCCTGCGCAGCGCCGCTTACACTGTGGCAATGCGCAGGATCGGCGAAGCTGTAATGTCCCATGGTACCCGGGAATATTTTAATAAGGATGAAGGTCAATGAAGAAAAGCAATCCTTAATCTCGGGAAAGCAGCTTACTCCAACAGCCATTGCCTCGCCCGGCTAATGTCGTTAAATAACGCCATTTGCCAGCAGATTTTCAGCGCCCGTGATTTTTCCAAATACTGCTCAAGCTGCTTGACCAGCCTTGGTTCTTTGGCAATAAAAGCACACTTTAAGCTGTCTTTTTGCAACGAGGCTCGTAAGTCCCTGACCGCCGTGATATCCACCTGGGTATCGCTCAGGGCAAGGCTGATAATGTCACCGGCATCCCAGATAAAATAATCGATTTCAGCAAAACGGGGATCTTCATACATGGCATCGTCGCTGTCGCAAACCTCATTTAAGGTCACAACTCCACTAAACTTGATATAGACCCCCCTGGTTTCCCAGGTACAGGTATACGGCATAGCGCCCCCTCTTTAACACTACTGCCTGATTTGAATTTCCGGGTGGGGATTGATGGTGCCTTCATCGTCTATCACTATCGGACTGCCGTTGAGTATCATCACGGCAAGTTTGCCTTCGGAGGATATACGGATAAAAGCCAGCTCATACCCATAATTATACAAAGAGCTTACCGAGGCCTGCTGGCTGACATTAAGCTGAGACCATAATTGGTGCTTATTTGGCGATAAGTGTCTGCGTTCTTTTTCCTGAGAATGATCATTTTCTTCAATCATAGGCATACAACTATTCCACATGATTAGCACTCAGTCTCGTCCTGTATACTAAGTCTAATTGATAACAGGTAAAACTACTGTCTCAATGAAAAGCATTTTTTGCAAGGAAAACCCTCGGCAAAGTGAATAAAAAACAAACAAAAATGAATTTGCCAATTGCTGACTTTTATCCCTTCATAGTTTATAAAAACGCACATACCATTCCCTGCCCACGGAAACATAAGTCATATGTTTATGAAATTTCGGCGCATAAACGTCATGTTCGGTCCCTGCAGTATCTTTGACCCTGATAGTGCCGCCGCCACAGGAAAATTTTCCGGTGCCCTTGGGCGGCTTACATTTGGCTTCCTCGCCTTTTTTCGGCATAGAACGCGGGGAATACCATTTGATGGCGCCACTGACGGTATCAGCGGTCATATTCTGCTTAAGCACAGTTTCAGCTATGGTGTTAGTGCCCGTCGTGGCACTTTGATCATCGGCATCTTTAAAATGTTTTTTGGCTTTTTCGACACTGTTGGTATTTAAACGGATCATCTGGTTCCTGACCGCCCAGGCAATGGCCGTTTGCTCTGTGGTATTGCCGACGCCAAGCTCCGAGCGGATAATGGTGGCCAAATCGGCTTTATTGGTGGCATTAAAATGGGGATGATGGCTGCCGCTGCCGGTATAAGCGCGGGCAACAAGGGTAATTTGCGGCGACTTGATATTTTTATCGTTTTCCGCCATCCAATGGGCAGTACCGTTTTTGTATTTATACTTCACTTTTTTCAGGATATGGCGGTATTTGCCGTCATCCGCCAAATAAGTCCCCACCTTGGGAAACGGGATTTTTCCATCCCATTTGCGGGTCATAACTTCAAAACTGCCGGCATTTTTTTTCCGGGTATAGTTTTTCTGTTTTCCCAGTGAGGCGCCGCTGCTGTCAATAAAATCCGACTGAAACTCCCTCACCTTACAATTAAAAGCCACAGTCACTTCGGCCTCATCTCCCGGCTTTTCAATTTTTGCCGGACTAACGGTATGATCTTTAATAACATCGTCGGCATCTGTGCCTGAGGTGCAATTGGCAAGCCGCTGAATTCTCGCACTTTGCCCTCCCTGCTGAAGCACATGGGCCAGCTCATGACTGATCAAATGCCTGCCGCGATCGCTTTGCGGCTGATATTCACCCCGGCCAAAAACAATATGGTTGCCAAAGGTAAAGGCCCTGGCATTCACCGCCTCGGCCAGATTTTCGGCATAGCCGCCGTGATGAAATTTGACCCCGCTAAAATCCCGGCCAAACCTGGGTTCGAAAAAAGCACGGCTGGATTCAGGCATGGCCATACCTCTGTTATTCAAGCCATGGACAGCAGTCCCGACGCCAGGTGCCGGTTCAGCAGCTGCTGCCATTTGGGTTGAGCTTTGTGCCCTGCGCTGTATTTTACCCACGAGATCAAGAGCCTGATGATGACTTTCTCCGGCAGGCAATACTTGCCCCTGTCTTTGCACCCGGTTGTAGTTGTCAGCAACAGTTGTACTCATCACCTGATCGGCAAGACGGTCCGCCTGCTGCTCATCGGCATCGTTTGCCCGGGTTATTTTAATAGCCGATGTTTTTACCGCGGCAGGCTCAACGGCCAGGATATCACGTAATCGCCGCCGGTTTTTCCACCCCGCTGCGGCCCCCTGATAATTCACACTTTCTGCTGTCTTGCTATGGTTAGCCGCCCTGTTCTTGAAAGCATACATAGAGCAACCTGCTGACTTTTGCTACTGGCAAGGTAAAGAATAATGCAAAGCAGGCAAGATGCCAGTGAGCGACTTTAGAAGCTGCAGCATTAAAAACTGCCGCTGGCGGAATGGCTTAAATCCAACTCGTTGATAAAGGGTAAATTGCCTGCACGCCTGTGTTGCAGCACCCAAAAGGCAGCCAGCGCCGGGGAGTAGAGATCAGCGGTATCTACACCGAAATCGTCACAAATCAGGTATTGCAAACCGATATCATAGGTACGCTTTACGGGATCCACCGCCAGGCTGGTAACACGGATACGCAGCCCCTGGGTACCGCCGATAATGCCTTTAAGGGCAAAACCATCTGAGAAACTAAAGCTTACCCCGGGCAGGCTAACGCCGGCAATGGATAAGGTATTGCAGTCAATCACACCGCTGGCAGCCATCGCCGTTAATGCCGTTTCGATGGCGGTCACTGTGGCGGTATTGAGCCGGGTGAAGGTGGCTGAGCTCAGGGCAGCACTGCCCAGCGTACTGCTATTGTCGTGGCTTAAGGTTGTGCCGCTGCCACCGGTAAAATGATCCACCATACGCCAGCCTTCAGATCCCGCCAGTAACCCCAGTTCAAGGCGCATATCATTGCGCAGGCGAAAATCGATGGAAAGGTTGTCCGCCTGCCACACCAGTGCCCGCCCTGCAGCACCGACACCGGAGAGTGACTGAAAATCATTATGGGTAAAGTCACTGCCGCCGCCACAGCCGCCGCGATTAAATATCTGCCTGGGTAAAGTGCTGCAGGGAGAGACACTGATCGCCCCCGGGGCAGCAAGACGCTGAATAAGGCCGGATGAGGTTGGCACAGCCGCCGGAGAAGCCCTGAGGATGTGCCTTATTTTGCCGTCATTCGCCCGGCTTAAAGCTGATAAATAACGGCCCGGATTGCCTTGATGTCCCCAAGTTGTTTGCCTGCCCGAGCGCTCCTGTCGCTGATGCGCGGTTTTGTTGTTATAGAGAAACTCCGGCATATCCCTTTACCTTGTTGTTGATCCCGAACTTGAGTTCAAAAAGTGGCAATAACCGCGATACCCGATTGGCATTCAGCTGAACATAGCCGTTAACCATAATTAAATATAGTACAGCAGGCTGTTTATACTGAAAAAAAAGCAACTGTTACCACTGCAATGGACAGAGTTAAACGCCCTTGGAAGCAGGCTGAAACAGACGAATGCGATCAAAAACCACACAATCCATGTCTAATTATTTTACAAATTTAACACTTTCAGATTCAGCTGCACAAAAAACACACAGCCAATCAACTACTTAATAAACTGGCATTTTTTATGCCTCAACCTTGATGCCTCATAAAAGAGGGAATTCAACTAAAGGACTAATTATAATGAAAAAATTAATCACGGTTTTGTGTGTCACTCTGCTACTTCCTTTGTTAACAGCTCATCAGGCGTTAGCCTCCACCATGGCCCTGGGATTTCCAGATGAACCAACGGATGCCTGGATCTGGCCCGGCGCCACCATAGGATGGGAGTTTTCCACTTCAACAGATATCCAGGTAAACAGTTTGGGGGTATGGGATGAATTTGGCGATGGCCTGGGGGAAGAGCATGCTGTAGGTATCTGGGGCTTGGACGGTACCCTGCTGACCTCGGCAATCGTCGGCAGCGGCACCAGTGCCACGTTAGACAGCAGTTTCCGCTGGGTTGATATTCCCAGTTTTTCCCTCGATGCCGGCAGCTATGTGGTGGGAGCTTATTTCTCGGATAATTCCGACCGCGGCGCAGCACGCAGCAGCTATACTACCGCCAGTGAAATTACTTTCAACCAGAACTTATTTTTATATAACAATGGCTTTACCCTACCTACAGAGCACTGGAACAATTTTGACGGCGGTAACTTCGGCGCCAACTTCAAGTTTACTTCCGCTACCGTGCCAGAGCCTTCTGCCTTATTGCTCTTTGGTTTAGGTTTTATCGGACTGGCATTGCGTAAATCAAAAAATAACGCCTGATTGCGTACACTTATTCATCCTTGAACCTGCAGGATACATAGAAGTATGTATCCTGCTATATCGACGTTTATGAACTGCGGCAAGTATAAATAAAGGTACCCATAGACATCTTATGGGAGATGGAAGCATCCGGGAAAGACACCCCGGCAGAAGCCGAACCGACCCCGGCACTGACACTGCCGCTGGCGCCCACCGAGCCGCCGACCCTGACGGTTAACGCCATCTGCGAGCCGCTAGCCCTGCGGTCGGTTTGAATGGCAATAGCCCCGGCGGCCGGGCTATGGCTGAGATCCCAGACACTGCCGCCGCGTTCATTGGCGGCAATTTCACAGCTACTGCCCGATGCCTGACAGGTGAGATCTACCGTGGCATTAAAGCGGATATGTTCCCAGGAAACCCATAAACCGTAATACACCTTGGCAAAGACATACATCCTGACCTTAAGATGGTGATTGCTGTGATCGATATTCGCCCGGTAGGTGACATGGCTGCGCCAGCTTTCCCGGCTTCTTTCGGCAAAAGACAAGGCGTTGTTGCCGACCCCGGTATTGGCGGAAGTACAAGTCACTCTTTGTTTGACATCACTGGCTTTTAACTGCAGCGCTTCATTTTCTGCGCCCCCGCCGACCGCGGTCGCCGCACCGGAAGCAGAGCCGCCGCCTTCCTGTGGCCTTAGCGAGTCATATTCGGCTTTTTTTTGCGGATCCTGCTCACCGATATCATCGTCACTGCTTTGTCTTTGTATGCTGGTTGGCAGGGAAACGCCGCGGGTCGAAGTAAAGCCGTCGATCTTAAACCTGGGATCTCCCGTGGTAATATGGGCCGCCGACTTGGTCTGGGTGATAGCGTCATCCTCCAGGCCACATTGCTCGCATTTATGCTGGGCCACCGGGGCCGCGGTACTTGCTGAAGCTTGCTCTTTTGCTTCCGGCAAAGACATGTTGGCCGCTTTTGCTCCCATCACATCCGCTTCATGCTCCAGGGCAACATCATCGTTGATGCTCTGACCGTTGACTTCACGGCTAGGTTTTACCCGCCCCTGCAGCTGTTGCACCACATGCCAGCCTTCATGGGCCAGATGCTGATCCTGCCCCGGGGCGACATAAATATCCTGCCCCTGGGTGTAGGCCAGGGCATTGACCTGGGCCGGTTTGGCTGAATTTCTGTGCACCCGGGTGCCGGAAAGGTCAACATCACTTAATGCTTCCAGACCCGCCTGCAGTGATGTCGGCATGGCCGTGCCGACGCCGTGATCCTCTTGCTTATACTGCTGCGCCTGTGTCTCATCACAGCCCTTAGGTTGGAGTAATTCTTCCTCTTCCTCCATGGGTTGGCGCTGCGCGACTTCCCCATGCTGCCCTTGTAACCCCCCACCATCGGGGTATTTCGCCTGCAGCATCTCTTCCTCTTCTTCCATTGGCTGTCGCTGCGCCGCTTCCTGCCTTTGTACCACCCCGGCGCTGTCCTGCCCGGCATTATCGGCAAGGGCTTCGCGTATTTTCAAGCGCTGACTGCCGGCAAAAGCAGACGGCTTATTGCCGGGTGCGGCGCCGCTACGCCGGGATGTTTTATCTAAGTGCTTTGATGAAGCAAAACAGTACATAAGTTCATTCTCCCTGCTCATGATTCAGACAATAACAATAGTCGATATCTACCACACCCGCGATCGCCCGGATTCCCCGATAGCGTCAGCCAAACTTATAACGGCAAAGCATCTTTAAGAGAAAACCGTTCCCATGTTGTCACTGGTGATAGCTCCGTCCCTGGCGCGAAAATGTATGGTGGCATCCGGCTCCAGGGTAATATTTTGGGTGATCATAACCCTCACCCCGAGTATTTCCATATAACGTCCGGTGGGATTGCGGGAGCTGAAAAAGTTATTATTAAGCTGCACTATGCCCGCTAAAACACTTTCATCCATACCGGTAAATTCATTATCCGAAAGCACACATCTGGCATAACCGCTTAACGGTAAAGCCGGACCTCCCGCGGCATCCAGGCCAATAAAAGTAATGATGCGGTAAATGCGGCTCTTACTGGCAAGTAACTGATTTTGCGCCGTTAAGAAATTGCCTCCCAGACTGATGTCTTCGTCTGCCAACGGCCTGCCGCCGTCAATTAATGCACTGTTGAGCACCAGGTGGCTGTTAAAGTTACTGTCGCTGATCTGCGCCGACATAGTGTTGTCCGCCAGACCCAGACCATGGGTAAAGCCGGACTCGGTGGCAAAAGTGACAAAATCATCAATCAAGGTCACCCGTTGATCTATGGTAATGCTGGTGTCGGTCAGGCTTTGATAAAAGGCATTGATAGTTTGGCTGCGCCGCCCGGGGGTAACCACGGTAAAATTATCCGAAAAGCGGTTAAGACTAGTCACAGATTCACTGGCAAGTTCGCTGGAGACATTGCGGATAATCACTGTCCTGGTACGTCCGCTTCTGTCTATCCTGCTGATGCTCTGGCTGGGAATGGCCTCGGCCCAATTATTTTTCGTCCCTTGCGGTAAGGCATCGATTTCCTGCGCTAAGGCCAGCACCGCCTGATCATATTCCACGCTATACTTGCTGAACTGCCCGCCGAGCAAGTTGTCTACCAGGGTCACAACATTTTCGTTACTGGCGATATCTCCCGAAGTAAAATCACTGGTGTTAACATTGGAAATCAGCCGGGTATAGGTAGCGCTGAGAATATTGCCGTTCCATATCAGATTAGCACTTTCCCCCGGGGCAGAGAGATTAATGACAGGCACCACATCCGGCGCGCCGCTGGCACGGATAAACTGACAGTTTTCAATAACAATATTATCAGCGTTAAGCTGCATATTGGCATCACCGCTTTCAAAGATGAAAGTGATATCACGAAAGATCACTTCCCTTGCACTGATGGTCCAGGCCTGGTCAATAAAACGCACTGTACTGGCCTGAGTGCCGCTGCCGATAATTTTTACCGTGTCCTTAGCACTAATGGCAACGGGGTTGTTCACCTGGTGGTCAAAAGCCTGCAAACACAGCCAAATAGAAGTGCGCTCAGCATCCCCCTGGAAATCCGCCAGCTCGTTATCCAAAGTGCGCTCAATGCCGTCAATAGCAATAGAGCAGCCCCCCGAAGCCTGCACCTCCCGCTCGCATAAGATTTGCAGCGCCTCTTGTACCGTCACCGCAGCTTGCAAATCAGGACACAAGGTGCCGTCCTGGTTCATAGGGATGGTGTCGGCGCGCAGTCCGCACAAAATGGTATCTAAGGTATCTTTTAATGCCTGATTGGACGCGGTCAGGCCCAGCAAGCTGCGCAATGTCGGACTGGTATCGCAGGCAGGCACCAGGTAGGGCAAAGTCGCGGCATTGAGATTACATAACAGGGCATTGATGGCAACATTCAGCGGCTGGATATCATTGCCGGGTAAGCCCAACAAGGAGCGCACGCTGGGGTCGGCGGCGGTGCCGCAATCCGGGATCAGATATGGCAAAGTCGATGCATTTAAATTGCAAAACAGGGCATCAAGCATGTCCTTGACCGAGGTCTTGCCGTCATTGTCTAAATCCGACCAGCCGGCTAAGGTACTGAAATAGGCAAGCACAGTATCCGTAGTACACCCGGGAGTGACATAAGCGATATCTTCGGCGCCGATATCACACAGGGCATCCAGGGCCTCTTGGACATTTTCCGCACCATGGAACAGGTTATTACAATCTTCGATAAAGCCAACATCTGAAGCCATAATGTTGGTCAAGGCCGGAAAATGAAACTGCCTGTGTTCGGCGTCGGTTTGCGGCACCAGTACGCCAGCACCGTCGACGGTCGCCAGCACCAGATAATGGTGTTTAACACCGTTTGGCAGCTCCCCCTGCACCTCGGAGCCGAGCACATAATCGCCGGGTTCGTTGACCGCCTCGCGCACCGGGGTAAACCAGAAGTCCCCGGCGACAAAACGGTTACCGTTCAAGACCAAGGTCAGCTGCAATAATTCCAGGTTAACGTTAAAGTCCGTGCCTATTTCAAAATAGCCGTGGGCATCGCTGTTCACCGCATCGGAAAAGCTGGTACCCCGGTCTATGCCGGAAACCAAAGTGGCAGTGCTGAGGTTGATGGTACAATAGCCGTCCCACTGGCGCACATAATCCTTGGCTTCATCCGGCGCCACCGGTACTGTATAACTATCACTCAGAATACCGCGTTTGGCCCTGACGCCCATAAAATGGTTGCCAAGATTTTTCTCCGTTTCCTCATCGAAAAACTCGTAGACAAAATCCCCCGAGGTAAAACCGGCGGGCTCCTCCCCGGTCACAAACTGCTCAGCGCCGTTATCCCGCGACCATTTCAGGATAATAAAATCTTCGCCGCCGTCGTTGTAGACTTCATGTACTTCCACCCTGAACAGGTAATTTCCGATACGCTCGTCCAGCTCGACTTTAATAGAACAGGGATCGCAGATATCTTCACTGACAAAAATCGTGCGCAGCGCCAGACTCAGCTCCGCGTCCCCTATGCTGGGGTTTTGCGCTTCATCCATCACATCCAGGCTGGTGGCACCCCATTTCACCTGGCACATGGTCTGGCTGCGGGTACAGGTATCGGCGCCGTGCAGGCCGGGGTCGAGCAAGGCCGCATCTTCCAAACTGGTGACGCTGCGCTCCCAGACATCGGCATAGAGCAGGTAATCGTTAGCGGGTAGCGCCTGAGGGTTAATGAGATCCGTCTGGGCAATAAAATCCACCGCCGTTTCGCTTATCACCTCGGCGGGAATACCGTCGACATAAAGCCTGCCCGGCGCTATGGTAAAGTCATTATTTATCGCCAGGCCGCCGCTTGCCGGCGCGCCGCTTTTAATGGCATCATCCAGGGCATCATCCAAACGGGTTTTGACGATATCCGACAGCTCATTAACATCGCTGTCGAGCACCGCCCGCCCCTGCTGCTGGTAGACGGATGAATAACGTTTAGCTGCTTGATGGCTATCCTTAGCAATCTGAGTTTTCATTGTTTTTCTCCCATAGCCATTTGGTTTAAAAGTATTTGTTCATAAAAAATATTGTCCATCGCTTAAATTCATATCTGTTTTTAAGTTCATGACTGTTTTTAAGTTCATGACTGTTTTTGCGGCGGAGCGCAGTTAAGGCTGACATCGCTTACCAGCACGGCTTCAAAGCCCACGGGTAAAAAGTCCGCCAGTTTATCTATCACGGCGTCCTGCTTCAGGATCATCAGGTCGTCATGATAGGCTCCCATTTCCCCGCCGTCCTCGGCGCCGTATTTAATGCTCTCGCTGCTGTTAGCCCACAGTACGCCGCAGCCAGGCTCGCCGAAGGTCAAATTGATAAAATTCGGATTATCCGAGGTACAGCTGCCCAGGTTCACCAACAACTGCTCATCCTGGGGATCCAGCCCGACGTTAAATGCCTGGGGCTCAAAGCGGCTAAAGCGGATACAGCCTTTTTCCGGCGGATCCATATCGACACGGTCTTTCCTGATGCGCTTTAATAAAATACAGTCGCTGATCAGCACTACCTCCGCCAGGATCACTTCCAGCACAGTGCAATATTCCAGCTGTATCATGCCGCTGGCCACCTCTATGGTTTTGATAAGCGATGATTTGGCGTCCAGCACCGGCACATCTTTCTCCGGGTCACTGGCGATCAGTTTACGTACCGCACAGCCGGTTAGTTTCAGCTGGCCATCTTTGATGGTCAGGGTATTTTCCAGCCAGATATTTTCAAATTCGTATACCGCTTCTTCGTCAAAGCTTTTTACACCGCGAAGTTTCAGCGGTTTATCCGTCAGTGCCAAAAAGCGGTAATGGGGCACTTGTTTGTCGTTCCACTCGATAGTGCCTGTGGTTATGTGGATATTGTCATCCTGATAATTTTCTTCGTTTTCGATACTCGACCAGTGGATGCTGACGGGATTTTTACTGAAAAAGCCTGGCTGCAAAGGGGTGTAGCACAGCAGTTTGCGCGGGTGGAAAAAGCCCTTGTTGGCACGGGCGGTTTGATAAGTATCCAAAGTAGTGCCTGAGGCAGAAATAAAAGCGGCGCTTGCCCCCGGTCCCGGGGTACGAAAATCGACGGTGCGCTTGCTGACATCCTGGTAACTGCCGGGAAAACAGGGCACGCCGTTATGGTTTTGCTGGCACCAATTAACCTGGCTATTATCTATATTGCTAGTGATCGCCGCCGGGTCATTGGCATCGCATAAAGCCGATCGCGAAGCATACCTGAAATCCACGGTAACATAAGGCAGGCCAGGGTGACGCGCCTTTTCTGCCCCGGGCAACTGGCTATCCAGCGCCTGGTCTGCACCGAACAAAATAGCAGGCAATAGGGGATCCCCTATCCTGGCTGTGGTGGCGATACGCTTATAACCTTCCTGGATTTCCACCTCAAACTGGCCCACGGCTTCGCAGATATCTTCCAGGCAAGGCAGACTGCCTTTACTTTGCCGCCAGGCAATGGCATTGGCCACTTCTGAGCGCTGCCCGGCAATGTCCGGCGACACCAGGGTAACATCAAGCAAGTCGGCAAAATAGGGTAATAACCAGGGCTGGCAGCTTTGCTCCAGGCCTTCGTTGTCCAATCCTGCTTCATCGGGAAAGTTATCATAGAGCTGCTGTTTGACAGTGTAATAAATCTGCGTCAGCAAGTCGCCGTTGGCCTGCAGGTATTTGGCGAGATCGCCTTTTTCGACGATGTTATTATCCCCGTCACGCCGGGTATTGTCCCGCTCCCTAAATACCGACGGCAAGAGCTGGTAAAGCTGCTCTCCCAGATCCGTTTTATGTGCTGCCATCATTTATTTCCTTGCTCTTTCTTGCCCATACTCTCAGCGGCCTAAAGTTCATATTCTTCTACCGTGATATTGATCACAGGCAGCTGCGCATCCAGGTGGATACATTGCCGGGGACTGGGGAAAATCACCCGGATAATATTATTATCCCCCTTGGCTATCCTCGGCTCTTTACTAAACACCTGCCCGGTAGCATCAAACACCAACTCACAGGTACTGTTTTCCACGCCGCTGATGCCTTCCACGACCTGATATAATTCTCCCCGGTACAAGGCCTGCCCCAGCTCGCGCTGGTCGATGGAAAACGCAGCGGTCAGGGCTGAAAACACCTCTGTCGTTACCTTGTCGGTATCATAAGCCGAGCTGTCGACCCGCACGGTAATATCGAAACTGACGATCACCGGTTCATAGGCGCTGACGCTGATGCTGACCGCAGGCAAGGCATGGGACTGGAGAAAACTCACCAGGGAGCTTTGCAAGTCTGTGGTTAAGGCAGCGCCGCCGGCGGGCACTACCACCACCTCAATATTTTCCCTTTGCCCGAAACCAGTTTTCAGGGAAAACGCCTTGGCCTGGGCATAACTGGGATGGTTTTTGGTCAGCAGGGCAAAGTCGCGCAGGGACACACAACGGGCCAGGGTCAGCAGCGCCGCCGGGGCATTGGTTTTTAATGCCGCCATCTGTTCCATATCTCCGCCGCCGCTGGCAGGCAGCGGCTGGCTGACCTCATCCACCAGGTGATGGGGTTTGACCGCCTTGATTAAACTGCCGCTAGTTAAATTACCTGTGGTGCCGACTCCCTGGCGATAGCTGATGCGGATGTTGTTGCTGCCGCTGGGGGCACGGCGGCCGTTTTTGCCGTCACCGAAAGTGATCCTGATAAAATTATCTTCCGTCATCCTCACGGTATAATGACTGTCTGTGGCTAACGAATCTTTGAGGCTGGACACCTGCTGCCAGGTCCTGTCCCCTACCTGGACGGCAATGGCGGCACGCACGCCGCTGGCGAGATCGCTGTCGGCTTCAAACGAGAGATCGTCCACGGCAAAAACAAAACTCTGGTTGTTTTTGGTGGCATCGCCGCTGCCCAGGACCCGGGTATTGCGGGTCACGCCATGGCCACAGCTGATAACATTGGCGCAGAGGATGACATCATTAATCTGTACCGTTTGCGGCAAGGCCTCGCTCAGGGTGGCATAAGGCGGGCTGGTAGTAACACTGACGGCATTGTCTTTTTCTACCGTATGGGTATCCAGGATACTGGTTTTATAATACAAATCTTCCCCGTATTGCACGATAACATTACGGCCTTTAGTTAACGCCGACGGCATAGCCGTTAACGGGATTTCATTGCCGGTCAGGGCGGTTTTATTGATTTCCCAGTCCAGCAGACGCAATTTTTCTTTAAACTGGCTATAAACCCGGCTCTGGGCCAGGTAAAAGGGGCCGCCTCCCCTGTCCTGCCAGCCGTTATCTGCTTCCAGGGCCGCAGTTTCCGCATCCATATCCAGGCTGACGGTTTTCAGGCGGCACCAGGCCATCTGACCCGCCCGGGTTAACACCGCAAAATCGCCTGCGGTGGTTTTTTTCGGCTGGCTGGTCACCAGGGTATCGGGAAGGTGGCCGTCATTGCTTTTTTGCAAAAACGGATCGCACTGCCAGGTGCCGGCCATATTGGCGGGTACCTGCAAAGATTGCGGGTTGTCTAACGAATAGTCGCTATTGCCGGACACACCGTCGGTATCCCGGTGCCAGCCGACGGTGATGGCGGTATAACCTTCTTTAAGCAGGCCATCGGGACTTCGGGCAGCCAGCAGGTAATCGGAAAACTGCTCGGCGGTGTCTATGGCGGTTTCCCCTTCGCCGGGGTCTGAACCCACAGGACGGTAGTTAGTGTGTATCACCTGGTACAGGGGCAGATAAACATTATCTCCCTGACGGCGGATATCACACAGCCACTGGCCGATAAGATACGACCAGTCGCCGGCAATATACAGGGTATGGATCACGGCATTGCCGCTGGTGCTACGCTCTCCCTGGTAGTTAACCGCCACAGTCACCGGACGGGACACGGTAGCATTCACCAGGTCCAGCTCGCCGACATTGTTATAAAAACCCAGCTTAGTCTGCTCAACAGCTTTAAGGCGGCGGTAATAGGGCTTTTTGCTTGTGGTGGCGATCAACACCACTTCACCTGCAGTGAGATCTGTGGTGGTGGTCAGGTACAGGCTTTTGCCTACCTGGGCCCCCGAGGTTAAAGGCGATAAAGGGTCGAGGCGTTCTTTCGGCAGCAGGTGCACCCAGGTATAGCCTTTTTGGAAAGTACTCGACAGGTTTGGCGTCACACTGATGCGGGTTTGCTCCCCTTCAAGGCGGACGCCGTCAATAAAATAGGCTTTAACATCGCCGCTATGTTCGTTTTCCAGCACCAGGGGTTCGCCGATAGCCAGATCATCCAGGGCCTGGTCCAGGATCAGCTCACCGCCGAACAGGTAATTCATGTTGCGGTCGTAATTTCTCGGACGGATTTCGTTAAGCTCTGCTGCCAGCTCCATATCTTCCAGGGTTTCAAAAACCACAGGCGCGCTGCCGTCTTGTGGGCTGTGTTTGACCTGGAAACCGCTTGCCAAGGTGCCGCTGCCCTTGGCCTGAAACACCAGGGAGGTAAACGCCGAGGCGGGAGGATGGGGATGATAGTCCAGCATGGAGACCATTTTTCTTACCGAATCCCACTGGTTGGCAGTAGTAAGTTTAGCCTCGTTACTGTAGGCATCTAGGGTTTCCGTCAGCACATGAGCCGAGCGGGAAAAGCTGCGGGAAATATTCCATAATAAATCATCGCTTTCGCCGTTATATAACTCTTCGATGCGCTCCAGCTTCTCCGACTGGCTTTCATCTTCATTGATCTCCAGGTTCACCGCCGGCCAGTCGGTAAACTCCTGCTCCAGCCGTAAACGGATGTCCTCCAGATAAGTGGCGGCATTGCCGTCAATATAACGGAAGCGGGCTAACCCGGCCCGGTTCCAGCGGGTGAGGTCCAGTTTATCCATTTTGCTTTCCCTTGGCTGTTGCCTTAGCTCTTACCTTAGTTTTTACCTTAGTGAGTGCCTGCTTGTTCATCATCTTAACCCTTACGTCCGCCGTTGAGTTTCAACCGGAAATAACCGCGGGCGGGATTGTCCAAATCGTTATCGCACACTGCCACTTCCAGCCCGTCCAGCTTGATGCGGCCAAAGTCCGCCTGGTCGGCAAAACGTTTACCGATACGTTTAAAGCGGTTCAGGCAGATATTGTCGACGCCGTCGATGGCCATCAAGGTTTCAAACAAATCGCCGGCATAAAGATCTTCGCCGAACCGTAGCCGTCCCGGTTCGAAAAAGCCGCCGGGCTCGGTGCTGAGCGCCTGCTCCACCGCCCTACGCAATTCGGATTTGAAATAGTTACTGCGCACCTCGATGGAAATGGAAATGGAAATGCCCACCTCCACCGCACTTTGTAAAATCACTTCCTGCCCCGCCATACGGTAGGCATCCAGGTAGGGACGCAATACCGAACGTATGCTCGGCCCCTGGGTAAGGTCCACCAGGGCCAGGCTGCGGTGCTGGTGAAAGTCTGCCACTTCTTCAATGATATTGTCCGGGTACTCCAGATCCTGGGTATCGTCTATATCCTTGCGCTGCCAGGCGATCACCGCCACATAGATCACCGGCCAGGTGCCGCCCCAGGTTTGCCAGGACTGTGCCCGAAGCACCAATGGATGCTCCTGCAGCCGGCTGACATAATCCTCCAGGGTGACCATACGTTTTTGCGTCTGGATCTCCCTGGGACCGGCAAAACGCGCCGCCTCCATCTTGGTGGGATTATCAAGCCAGTACTGATCGAACCTTTGCTCGTCGCTGCGCTGATCATCGACATGAGCCGGGACATCAAAGGGCGGCTCACTTTTTTCCCTGGTAATGGTTAAAATGTCATAGCCGATAAATTTCAATAACCGCCGCACAGATTCCGGGCGGCGCGCCGTTTCCAGAAAACCTTCGGCAAAGACACGGTCGACACTGTCGGATAAGCGGTCGAGTATATCCGCCATCACTTCCACCAGAGCGGTTTCCACATCCGCCGGGGTCCAACGGGTACGCTCAGGATATTTGGCCACCAGCTCTTCGAGCATAAACAACCTAAAGCCGTCGTAATCTCTTAATAGCCAGTCAAAGTCATCCCCCACCCGGGGCAGCTTTTGCGGCAGATCCGCTACCCGGGTGGCACAGTCGGGGCAGGCGCCGGCGTAGACAAGTTCAATTTCAGGATTCTGGGCCATAAGCTTAACTACCTGCGCTAAACGTAAATTGATGCTGATCTTCAAACCCTATGGCGGCAAGCACATAGGCGATGGTGATGGTCAGCCGCTCATTATCCCCTTCCACCGTAACCTTGATGGACTTGGGCTCAACTTCCCCCGCCAGGGATTCGATCAGGGACGCGCTGATGCGTTTTTCCGTAACCTGCCATAAGGCAGAGGCATTGGGCTCGAACACCAAGGCCTTAACCCCGGCGCCAAATTCCGGACGAAAAACCCGCTCCCCCGACAGGGTATAAAGCACCTGCTCGATTTGCCCGCGGATATGCTCCGCCCGGGTGGCGAGCTTGGGGCCGCCGTTGATACGCAGCGGAAATTTCAAATAAGGCGGATCCGTTAATCGCTGTGCCATATTCGCTCCTTAAGACGTCATCACTTTCATGGACAAAGTACTCATTTCCCCCTGGGGCACGGGTGGCGAAGTCGGTCCCACCGGTGTGGTATGCATATGGGTCATAAACAGGGTCAGGAAACTTTGCCCCTTGATAATCGGCTCGCCCCCCTGACCGCCGAGCATCACCTGCTGGCCTTCCACCACCACCTGCTGGCCCTTAACGGTAATACCGCTGGCAGCCATTTCGATCTTATTGCCGTTGGCATCCTCTAACGTGGTGCCGGACGAGGTCATGGTCAGGTTGTTGCCGTTGGCGTCTTCAATCACCAACTGGTTGTTCTCGGCATCTAAAGTCACCTTGGCGCCGCCGGAGTCCGTCAGCGCAATGCTGCCTTCGGGGTCGAGCACGACATTCGAGCCGCTGGAATGCTCGAGCTTGATTTGCTCTTCATCATCGCCGTCTTCAAATTCAAGGAAATGCCCCTTGGTGGTTTTCCAGATACGGGTGGTGGGTTCATCATTGGGATAATCCGCCGGCGCATCCCCCGAGGCCTGCCAGAACACCCCGACCCAAAGGGGACGGGACAAGTCGCCAGCTTCAAATTCCGCCCACACCTGGGCACCGACATCCGGGACGGCAAAAAAGCCCTGATCCGCCAGCCCGCCAAACGGCAGACAGGGCAGCGCCCAGGCGGTTACCTGCTCTCCCAACAGGCTCGGGATCCTCAGCTTTAACCGACCGAGTTTTTCCGGGTCGGCGTTATCCTCGACAAAGGCTCTGTGCTTGCCGTAATTTTGCCTGGCAGATTGCTGTGCTAACTGTCTGACTATCTCTTCCATACTTACCCCAAAATAATCCTTATAAAATCCCCGCCAATAAGCCGCCGGCAGACTCCAGATTGTCTCCGTAGGCATTCCTGAGCAGGGTAAAATTCTGCCGGTAGCCTTCATAGGTAAATTTATGCACCACCTTATCCACGTAATAGGTGCCGTTATAGCGCTCCCCTATGCCGTCGACCCCGACCGGAAAGCCCGGCCTTAACACATTGCCGTAAAGCATGCCGTCAAGCTCTCCGGTGGCATTGACTTTTTTGATATCAAATTCATTGGCCTTTTGCTGCGCCTTCTCGGTAAGCGCGGCGGCGTCACTACCGGTTTCCCCGCTCATCTTCCAGATAAAATCTTCCAATCCGGAATCCGCACTGCTGGCATGCTCGGGTCCCATCACAAACAAGTCCGGCTCAACTAGGGTTTCGGTAGAGCCGTCCCCGGTTTCATCCGGCACGTCAAAGGCCACCGCATCCGGCTGATGGCTGTCGGTACTGACATTAATACTGATGCAGTTGGTTTCCCGCCCGGCGTAGGCCATGATATTGGGCTGGGCCTCAGCTTCGAGCTGCATCGGGCCGAAATACACCTCCCCCTGGGAGAAAATCAGCTCATAGCCGTTTTCCGTGGCGCGACTTTTTAAAAAGGCGATATCCGAACCATTCTGGTTAACCTCTATGCCGCTTTGCCCGGCGCCGTTATCGCCGCTTAAGGTCAGGCCGTAGGGCAACACGATTTCCTGCAGGATTTGCGCATCCGAGCTCGGGGTATCCTCCCCCCAGGTCTTGTTCCTGTGGGTGCGGTCCAGGCGGTAGGAGTCGTCCTGACACTCTATGGTGACCTTGGCGCTGCCGGCATCGGTGGGATATTCGAGCTTGCTCGAGCGCACATAACCGCGCATGATTTCCTCTTCCTTATCGCCGAACGCCACCTTAATTTTGATCGGCTCCCAGTCTTTGAAAATGCCCGAGTCCTGGACAATCCACTTACCCTGCTCGTCACGACGCCCTTCAAAAATCAGCTTGGCGACCGCGGCTTCACTGCGGCTGGCATCTATGGTCAATTCCATCAACAAAGGATAGAAGTCGACAATTTCCTCTTCTGCCACCCCCATCAGCACGATACATTCACCGGGCTCGCGGGTTTTCTCGCCAAAAATGTTCAGTGATACCGACAATCCCATAAACTAAACACGCTCCCTTGGTTAATTATTCCCTGACTATTCCCTAATTTTGGGGATCAGAATCGTTTGTCCCAGCCAGTCATCGAGCAACAGGTCGGTGGCAAACATGATCTCCGGATTGGCATCAATAATGCGCCACCAGTGCCTGTCGTTGTTGTAATAATGCCGGGCCAGCAGGTCGAGGCGGTCCCCTTCCCTGATAATATGCTCTATCACTCCGGTAGCCTTGCCTATCTCCCGGGCGCGTACGCCGTCAAAAACCACTTCCCCGTCTTCATCCGGATAAAACAAGCTGGCATTTTCATAACGCGATCCTTTCAAAAACATCAGAACAGGCTCCCTATGGCAGAGGCCACGGTCTGGCCGGTATTAACCGCTGCGCCTATGACCTGGCGGATTTTTTCCACTTCATAAAAGGGGTTGTTGCTTTCAATAACCTGCATCGACAAGGTAACCGTTGCCCGGTAGGGGATCAGGGTCGGCAGGTGCGCCTGCTCTTTGACCGTGATGCTTTTTAGAAATACCGGCAGCACATGGGTACCCCAGATAAAGAGGATCACCGAAGCCGACTCAGAACTGTCAAAGGCCCGGGTGCCGCCAAGCCCCAGGCTTGAGAGCATCTGTACCCCGCCCGGCCCCTGGGCCTTGGGCTCGACCATGGTACGCAAGGTATCCAGCTCAGGCTCTATGCCTAAGGTAGTGGCGATCGGGTGGTTGTCGTTCATACGGTCGGTGGCATCGATTAGAATATCGACATTAAAACTTTCCGGCTGTACCGAGACCCCCTGGGAGACCCGGCTGGTTTCCGTCGGCAGGGTAAAGTCATAACCGCCGCGGGTGGCCGGAGTCGAACCTGCGGTGATAGTGATCGCCCGGGTACGGCTGATTTCCTTGGGATTAAAGTCAAACACCAACACCAACGGCGGTATCGACAGCGCATATTCCACCAACATGCCTTTTAAGAAACTCACGCTCTGCCTCCCTGTCTTTTCATTGCTGGTTTGGAACCTGCTCCCGGCGGTTTATTGGCTACCGGCTGTTTATTGGCTACCGGCAGTTTTTCCACGGGTTTTACCGTCAGTTGATCTTGTATTTTTTCATTAATGGCACTGGCGATGGTTTGGGCGATTTGCGCATCGGAAAAGCTGCGGTGAATATGCAGCGCGCCGATATTTAACTGACTGATATTGCCGCACACCTGCTCGCTGCTCTCCCCCTGCAGCCGGGAGAGTTGTCCGGCAATCAGCCGGGCTATGGTGGGGGCCCGCTCCTGCATACCCGAGGGCAAATGTAAATTCAACGCATCCAGGGTGATCATAAATTCACTCCGTTTTCTTTTCCTAAGTGCAGACTTAAGTTATTCATAACAACTTTATTGATAAGAAAATCACGAACCAGCATAAACCGCCTCCGGTAAATGTTTGGCCAGCACGCCGATTTCCCGCGGTGAGATCTCCCGCCCTTCCTTGGCCAGCTCCCGCCATATGGCAGTGGCAATATGCCCGAGACCGACCTCGGTTTTCTCTGCCGCCGCCAGGTAACAGGCATGCAGGGCGGCATTGCGAATATGGCCGCCGGACAAGGCACAGGATTTGGCAATCAGCTCTAAATCAACCTCAGCCGCCAGGGGCGCCCTGGGGGGCAGCATCACCTGCCATAATTGCCGGCGCGCGCTTTTATCCGGCCGGGGAAATTCCAATACCAGCTGGAAGCGGCGGGCAAACGCCGGATCGATTTGTTTACGCAGGTTCGTGGTTAAAATACAGGGGCCATAATGGTTTTCTATCTTGGTCAGCAGATGACTGACTTCCATATTGGCATAACGGTCGCGGGCATCTTTAACCTCGCCGCGTTTGCTGAACAAACTGTCGGCTTCATCAAACTGCAGTACCATTTTGCGGTTTTGCGCGGCGCTAAACAGCTTGTTAAGATTCTTTTCCGTCTCACCGATATATTTACTCACCAGCTGACCTAAATCGACCCGGTACAAAGGCCAGTTTAATTCGCTGGCAATCACACTGGAGGCCAGGGTTTTTCCTGTGCCGGAAGGCCCGGCAAATAAGGCCACCGGACCGCCGATACATTTTCCGCCCCACTGACCGACAACTTTATCCTGATGATGGATCCAGGCTAAAAATTCATGCAGCATGGTCTGGGTTTGCTCCGGCAACACCAGATCCTGCCAGGTCGCTTGCGCCCTGACCCGGGTGGTGCCGGGAGGAGCACTTTCCTCATAGTCATGGCCGAGGATCCTGGCCACCAGCGAAGGCTCGGGTTTTATCGGGCTAAAGGGATCATTTGCTTCAAGTAGCAGCAAGCGATTTTTCCTCAGCGCCGCACTTTCACCTAACAGGCGGATCAAGGTTTCGCTGCCGTGTGCCTCCATTGCCAGAAACTCCTGGATCAGCGCCCGGCAGGCATAAGGCTCGCTTTTATCACCGCCCAGGCTTTGATAAAGCCATCCCAGACGCGGCTCAAATTGCGGTCCCACCGCAAATACCAGAATGTCAATTTCCAACTCGGACAACTCAAGCTCCAGCAAGGTATGCCAATAGCCCTGTTTACCCCGTAAAGCCCTCACCGCCTGCTGCAGCACGGTCAGCTGTTGCAGTTTTTCTTCCGGGATCTCTTTTCCCTGGCGCGATTGCCCGAGACAGTAGCCCAACAACTGCAACCGCTCCCATTCCGGTGTTAGCATGGCCAGCGGATGAGACTGGGTTGTCTCAGCCTGGTCCCGTGCATTAGGCTCGGCATGGGTAACCAGGGAGTTGGAAACCTCATTTTGTGGCTGGCTGGCAATATTCATCGGCTTACTCATACAAGCTGATCAGCAAGGGGTTACTAAGCACAGTGATTTCCACCCCGTCACCGGCGCGCTCATAACTGCGCACCGCATATAACACCGCCTGGCCGCCGTGATCGGTAAAAGGCAAAGCCACCGCCGTGGTGGTAGCGCTGCCGGCCAAATCAGGGTCTATGGTGTCATGGGCGATCACAGGAGATGCAAAAGCCGGTAAGGTTTCCCAGCCGCTGACGTTATCCCAGATATCCCAGCGCAAATCCACGGTCGTGCCAATGTCTCCGGCGATCCAGACCTCAGCGCTCAAGGCCGCCAATTCCGGACTACCGACTTCGAAAGACAGGTTTTCATGACAACTTCCGGCAACCACCAAGCATACCCGGGGTTGCCAGCTTTCGATCCCGGTATTCACCTCGGTAACCGGCACTGTCGGCGATACCGGGGTAACCGTAGGCTCGTTTTGCGCTAAGCTCGCTTGTATTTCCAGCCCCAGGCTGCCGGCTAACGGACTTAACACAGCCGCTTCATCGGGCACCACAGGCGCCAGGGCAATTTCATACATCACCGAAGGCCGGTACACCACATCTCCCTGGGTGCCCCAAAGCTGGCTGGTTTGTTCCACCTCCATTTGCTGCATGATCACTTGTATATGGTAGGCCTGGCTATTGACCGTTATTGAGAATACCGGCTGCTCCTGAAAAATGCGGATCACTTCCCCTAAAATCCGCAAATCATGCTCACCGGCACCGACCGAATCTTCAGAGACGCCAAAAGGGGTGATCATACAGTTCACCCGCATAAACCCGGTTTCCCCGGGTAAGGCATCGGCATCAAATTCAAAGGGAGAGAACTGGTAGAAGAAAAAATTCACCCGGTGGGAATTAGACCCGGAAGGCACAGCATCCTGGGGATTGCCTACCATCACAGTCACTTCTGAGTCGTCACCGCTGTTAATGGCAGTACCCATCTGATCCGCGAGTTCGCGGCAAATTTGTGACAACGATGAAGCTATAACCGGCATAGGGTTTATCCTTAAACAAAGCGCCGACCGCAAACAGCGTTGTTATCCTTAAGTTGTTGTTATATTTTATTAAACTGCTAATTCATTATTGTGAAACGTTTCAATTCCCCGCTAAGGCTTGTCAGACCCTGCGTAAATAATGGCGACTGGCCCAACCGGTAGTGGATGTCCCGGGCTGCCCGGCGACATTTTTTTTCACCACTTCATCTGCCGTTACCGTGACATCGATACGCCCGATATGGACACTGCGATCCGGCGTTTTATTGACTTTTTGCTCTCTGCTCCCGGCTTGCTTTGCCAGGGCCGACAGGGCATTAAAAGCAGCCAGCGCCTGATCTGCACCTGCCGGAGCGGCATTATCCTGCGATGAAGCCGCTACCGGCCTGTCCCGGGTTAACGGCTGTGTATCAACTGCGCTTTGCAAGGTATCTGCTTCTTTATTTTCCTGCTCAACTGTCTGTACTTTAGCAGCCGGCATAATAGAAGGCGTTTGCAGCTGTTGCTGCTTAGCTTGTTGAAATTGCTTTTGCCTTTGCAGGTAACGCTGATGCTCACTGAGCACAGGCCCATCAGGATCTGGCTCTCGCGGGGCAACTTCCGACTCGGGGGAAACAAGCTCAGGTGACAACACTTCTTCCCCTGATTTTTCCGGTGCCTTTTCTACTACTTTGTTGCCAGCTTTTTCTGCCGTTTTTTTTGCAAGTAGTGACGACGCTTGTGCTGTTTGTGCAAAACCAGGCTTGGTCTTATCCGTATCCCGGCCGTCACTTGTCGGTATTGGTTTTTCGCCTGCTGTTTGCTGTATTTGCGCAGTAAAAGGGACAGACGGCGTTAGCGCCGCACTGTCCCCGGAGTGGTATTCAGAAGGGGTGTCGAGACCCGAAACCCGACTCGTATCCAGATCACCAAAATCATGTTGAAAATTACGTTCACCCACTCTAACCGAAAGATCCATAAGATCACGAGAAAAGACAGAAGCTGCATGTACGAAACTAGACTGTTCTGGCACTCGAATTTCAGTATGTTGAGAAGCTGCTCGATTTATATCCTCACCCGTTACCAGGCCATGCTTAAGACTCACAGAATTCACGGATGATAAAACATCATCAAAGACGTGACCGGGCGCTATTCGCTCAGTCACTATGGGGTCTACAGGCAGCGATTCTTCAACCAAGGCACTTGTGCGCCCGTTATCGGTTGTCCCGAGAGATACAGAATCCTGCTGTTGCGACACCTTTTGTGGCCCATGCCCTGAATTTTCAGCACTAACAACAGACTCTACCGAAGCAGAATCCAACGCGACGCTTGGGCCGCTCACTTGCTGATGCCTAGTATCCAAGGCATGGTCCGCCTCCTGAATTCGGTTTGAGGAAAACTCCTGGCTGACATCCTGCCGGGCACCCTCGGCTTTGCCCGATAAAGCGGCGCCGACAACATCGGCTGCTACCCGGCGCTTGGCGGGTTGTGCATCTTGCCAGACGGATCTAAAAAATCCCACGTGCTTTCCTCACTTGTTCCTTCATTTTGGCTCGTGCTTATTTACAAAAAAAGCCGAGCCGGATGTTTATTTGGACTACTTACACTGCTTAAAGTTTAGTCGTTTTATTGCCCGGATTTACCCTCAGGCAGGTTTCTTCGCTTAATGACTCATGCCCCGGTCCGCATCTATCATAGTCAGATAAGCTGCCCTGCGCTGCACCGGCAGCGCCAGAATTTGTTCTTCGGTCCAGTGATATGCCCTGGCCAGGCAATGGATCTCCGTCAGCAAAGTGCCATAACCGCGGTTAAGCAAACGATAAGGGTCGAGATAAACCGGGTTAATGCTGCTGCAGTTTGAGCAGCTTACCTGGACATCCGTCACGATACCGGGAGAAGCCTGTTCCATAGCTTTTTCGATACTGGCCACTTCCTCTTGCGTTAAACCCGCGATAAAAGCATCAACATCAACTTCTTTACTCTGGGTCAGCAGGCATAACTTTAGCAACACCGCGGGGATCTCAACTTCCTCTTTATCGGCAAGCATGGCCTGGTCGCATCCTGTCGGCAGCCTCAGGCGAACTTCCAGTTTATCCAGTTCGACTTCCACAAAAGGATAATGCTCATCTCCTTCGGCAACCGGCAATGTTCTTAAATCGAGTTCAAAATCAAACGATTCATTGCAATGGCGGCATCGCTGGCTGTACCAGGTTTCACTGTCCCCCAGATGTAACTGCAGTTCACGCATTAAAAACTGGCGATCGGCGATACAAAGTTCCTCTATGCGCTGCCCGGTTGGTGCTTCACCGCCTAATTGCGCCAGCGCCAGCTGCAGAATCTTAGTCACCGCCTCGGGCATGGCATACCCTAAACCGGCAATTTCGGCAATGCCAAACTCCAGCGCCCCGGTTACCGGCTTAAAGGCAAAATCTCTTTTCCTTTGTCCTTCATGCCAGAGACCACCGGGTAATAACATCGCCACAGTGCCTGTCCGTTAGGTCTCAGCCGGCTCGGCAACACTGGTATCACGCTGCCAGCCTTCGTGCTGCAAGGTGATGGTCTGGATCCCAACGGCATTCATGCTGCCGGCATCCAAATCCGGCAAGGCCTGAAAGTCCGAGACCCAGGCGCGGAAGATCTTGTAGGACATCGCCACCTGCCCCTGTAAATTCAGGACATTAACCACGATGTCCTTACGGAAATCTTTGAGGGACATGCCGGCATCCCCTTCGATGTTATTCACCAGGTTGGCCCAGTTTTCAAATACAGGATCATGAGTCAGGCCCTGCTCCAGGGTGACCGCTTCATAGGAAGTGCCGCCGGGCATAATGCGTTCAAAATTGGGATCGCCGGCAGAGCGCCATTTCACCGGTTCGACCTTTTTCTTTAACGCGCCCATTTTTTTAAGTCCGGCCACGGGTTTGCCGTCGATTAGCACCTGAAACTTAAAAGTCCGGTAAGGATCATGTCTATGTGAATTCACTGAAAATTGTGGTGCAGCCATAATATTTCTCCTTATTGTTGTCCGACGATTTGTTGTAAGCGCACGATAACAAACTCAGCCGGTTTAAGCGGTGCAAAGCCGATGACGGCAATCACCTGTCCGCGGTCGATATCGCCCTGGGTCATAGTATCGCCGAGGCCGCAACGGACAAAATAAGCATCGGAGGCTTTTTCCCCCTGGAAAGCACCGGCGCGGAACAGGCCATTCATAAAGGACTCAATATTGATACGCAAGGATGACCATAACCTGTGGTCATTAGGTTCAAACACTGCCCACTGGATACCGTTGTACAGGCTTTCTTCGATGAACATCGCCGTCCTGCGCACCGGCACATAACGCCACTCGGGATTACTCTTGGTGGCCCGGGTACGCGAGCCCCACACCACGGGACCATAACCGGGGATCTTACGTATGGCATTAAGCCCTAAGGGATTGAGATAATCCTGCTCCGGATCTTCCACCTTAAATTCCAGCTCAGCCACCCCTAACAGCGCCGATTCCACCCCGGCAGGCGCTTTCCATACCCCGCGCCGGCCATCGGTTTTCGCCCAAAGTCCGGCGGCAAAACCGGACGGGGCCGCCAGCAGTTTTTGCGACGCCCCGGGGTTTAAATCGACATCATAAGCGGGGTTGCTCACCAGCACCCAGGGGTAATAAGTGGCAACATAGGTTTGGGTGGGCAGGCTCAGTGCTTTGACTTCATTGCCGTTATCAAGCTCGTCTCCCGGCTGGGGATCCACCAGGATCATGCGGTTTTTAATGGTTTCGCAATGGGCAATACCGGCATTGATGATTGCCTGCTTGGCGCCGGCGTCTGTCATATCCCAGTAAAGTCCGGGCAGCAAAATCATGTTGATGTCGCGGAATTTTAGTAACTGATTAAATATCGGCGTATATTCAGTCAGGCTCGGCGCAGAACCGTTATTGCCGCCAGAGAAAGTGATTTCTTCGCTGTTGTCTGTGCCTACTTCCGTCACCAGGCCGGCGAGATCGTCAACCACTACGGTCACCAGCTCGGAAATATCGTTGATCTTATTGGGCAAATAACCGGCATCTGTGTCCGTTAACGAGACATCTTCAAATTCTTCCAGCGCCTCAAAATTTGCTCCTGTGCCCTCTCCCACCGCTACTGTGTAGTCGCCGTTGCTCTCGGAGATAACCACCACCAAGTCATCTCCCCAGGTGCCTTCATTAATAGCGGTAAAGGTCACCAAAGGCGTACCGCTGACCAGGGAGCCGGTCGCTGCCGCAGCGCCATCAAGGCCGCCATTAAAAGTAATTTCTTCGGTTTCACCGACGCCGAACTCTGCGGCAGCGGCGGTGGCATCGGCCACGGAAACCGTCACTATGCTCGACTCGCTTGCCACCCGGGTTTCAATAAAATCAGCGCCGGCGGTAAAGGTTACATTGGAGATGGTTTCATCGGCGCTGAAACCGCCGCCTGTGCCGGTACCCACCTGAACATCAAAGGTGCCGCCGTCTTCGGTGATACGCACCACGATATCGTTACCGGCATCGCCGTCACTGACCGCGGTAAAGGTCACCAGCGATGCCCCCAATTCCCCGGTGGCGGCATTGGCCGCTTGCGCTGAGCGAATGATATAGGCGGTGGATCCGCCATTTTGGAAGAAGGCATAAACGCTAAAGCCCATGGCATCCCCGAGCGGCGCCGCCGCCCCTGCCACCGCTGTTTCCGTTTCTTGCAAACCGCCAAACAGGCTGTCATATTCATTCCACGAAGTGATCAGCGTGGGGGTGTCCATAGGACCTTTTACTGTGTAACCAATAAAACAGGCGGTCGAAGTACCTACAGCTTCAATAGGTCTGGAACCGCTAGGAAGTTCTTCGAGATAAACACCAGGATGCAGGTAGGTAGCCATAGTTCATTCCCTTGTTATTTTCTTGATGAGCAGAGCCTTTTCGCTCTACCGTTGATGAATACTTAACGCGATTGCCCGCCGTTGTTAGCCCCTTGTCGCCAAAAGCAAAAGACAACAATAAATCCGCTTTATGGCGCAAACATCGGTTACCGGTTCACTTCACTGAAGCCGCTAAAATATCTTTTAGATAACTACCTTTTTCCCCACATTAGAGAAGCATCGGCAGATAATAAGAAAAGCAATCAGCTAAAGCGTAGTACTAAAAATTTAAAGCCGCCACATCAATAAAGCAGTTTTTGATTAAGTATTTGCTACTGAATTTTAAGGACTTTAGCAGGCGGTTGCGCCTAAAGGATGGAGTTGAAAAACAGGCAAAAAAAAAGCGCGTTAACTAAACGCGCTCTGTCAAACATAAAACAAAACATGAAACACTAAGGGAAATAAAAGTCTCTCGGTTAATAAGAGTGAGGCTCCTTAAATTAGTTCAAAATAATTTTAAATTTATTTTCTTTAGAAAGGTTTATGCCAACAATCCGGCCATAAAATTTATCTGCAGCCAAACCGTCAAAAGCGCCGGCTTACTGATACCGGCTTGATACCGAACTGATACTAAAAACTTAAAAAAAGGATTTAATATACATATCGTTGCAATAGCAATAAAAATTATTAATAAAAGGAATGGATAATGATTAACAATAAAGTACTGGCATCATATAACGGCTCGCAAAGAGGTTTTACGGTTCGCAGCATGCAGTTAGAGCAGGAATCCTTTGTCAACGGCGACTTTAATTTTGAAAACATCGCCGCCGGTCCCAATAATGATGTCTATCTCCCTTCTGCTAACCACATCTACCACTATGATCTTGATGGCAAGTTAATCAAAGATATGGCATTTCCCGACGCCGGTATTGACTACACAGGTATTGCCGTCACCAACAGCAGAGTATTCGCCACTTATGAAGGATCCCAGTTAGGGGTCACGGTACGGGATCTGGACTTAAATCAAATCTCCTTTTTCGCCACCGGCATTAAGGCCAACGGCATTGCCGCTGGCCCCAATAACGATCTTTACCTTGCCGCCGGCAACCATATCTACCATTACAATATTGACGGCACCCTGATACAGGACATGGTGTTCCCGGATGACTCCATTAACTATACCGATGTCAGCGTGATCGGCCAAAGGGTCTATGCTGCCTATAACGGCTCCCAGGAAGGCTTTACCGTACGCGACCTGCAGTTAAAACAGCTGTCCTTTACCAATACCGGCTTTGATATCAACGCGGTTGCCGCCGGGCCTGATAATACCTTGTACCTGTCCAGCGGCAATCATTTGTATCATTATCAGTCCAATGGTACTTTATTGAAAAACATGACTTTTCCGGATGACAGGATCAACTATAGCGGTATTTCGGTGATCTTCACCAGCCTGACCTGATTTTCGCCCGGGCCGCAGACAGAGCATAAAACCGGCAGTGATGCCGGTTTTCTTTTACCGGGAGCATTTACAATACCCTGGCATCGTAAGCCCAGTGCAACAAAGCCTGGCGCTGTTTGCGCCGACAGGTCCAATCCCCCGGCTCGCAATTTTTCTTTAACGCCCCGATATGACGGCTCATCGCGCGCCAGCGTTTTATCTGGCGTTTATCTTCCTCGGGTAAGCGCCGTCCCAGATAATAACGGCAATACCACTGAAACCAGCCCCTGGGATCATCGGGAAATATCCAGCCTTTTTGCTGCCAGTTAACTAAGGGCAAAGAAGCATCAACGGCAAAATAATTCAAACTGATATCTTTAGCCGCCGGGCTGAGCTTGGCCTTGCTAAACCAGGCTCGGGGAAATTCCTGCTGACAATCTGTCATATACTTGCCGCCAAAAACCCCAAGTTCCAGCATTTGCTGGGGGGTTAACTGGGGCTGAAAATCCGGGGAAAAGTCCTGCCCCTGGGGGGCCGAGAGTTGATAGCGATATCCCTGCTGCATCTTGTCATTGACAATAATTGTTTTCATCATAAATTCATAAACTGTTAAGCAGCATCAACTCTTTCGGATGAGGCTGCAAATAATAGGAGCGAGAAATATATTGCTGGGGGTGATGCATAAAGTGGTGCCTGAGCAAAGTAATCGGCACGATCAAGGGTAACAATCCCTGGCGGTAGGATTCCACCGACTGCTCCAGCTCCTGTTTATCCGAGCGGCTTAAATGATTTTTTAAATAGCCCTGGATATGTTTAAGGGTATTAACATGGTTCTTTTTGGTGGCCTTGATCCTCAGCAATGCCATCATATGTTCCAGATACTGGCGGCAAACCTCGTCTATAGGCAACTCATGATGCTGTGCCAGCCATTTTCCCAGCTCCCTGGCCTTTTTCTGATTATGGCTCATATAAATATATTTATGTCGGGCATGAAAGTCTGTCAGTAAAGACCAGCTGACTTCCCCCGCCAATAATTGCTGCCAGCGGTGGTAGATAAATACCCTCTGTATAAAGTTTTCCCGGATCACCGCATCCCCGAGACGTCCTTCTTCTTCCACCGGCAGACAGGGAAAATTTTTCATCAGCCGCCGGGTATATATGCCGATGCCGTTACGGGCCGGCATCTTCTGCTGATAAACCCTGACCCTTTCCATACCGCAGCTGGGAGAGTCTTTTTTTACGATATAACCCGAGATTTTACGGTGCCAGTCCTGCTGCTCCTGTGCGCATTGCTCCAGGGATTCGGTTACGTCCAAGGTTTCATCCTTGCTGCCGACACATTTTATGTGCTGATCTGTTAACACCAAACGAATGGCCTGGCGGGGAATGCCTAAACCAATACTGACTTCAGGACAAAAGGGAATAAACTGAAAAAAGGGCTCCAGGACATTGGCAATATAGGCATTAAATTTATGGCCGCCGTCAAACCTGACATTTTCACCGAGCAAACAACTGCTGATACCGATATTAATCTTGTCATTGTCCATTAAAGCCATCATCACAGACACCTCTCGTTGATGCAATTAGATTAAGCTTGAGTGCCAAGCCTTGAAAAGACAAGCTTTTTTTCAAAAACCGGAAGAGAAAATCAGGCAAAAAAAAACGCGTTTAAATAAACGCGTTATGTATAAAACATGAAACACTAAGGGAAATAAAAGTCTCTCGGTTAATAAGAGCGGCGCCTGCAAAATTAGTTCAAAATTATTTGCAAAAAACAAAACTCCGGCGAGAAAAATGTTCCTTAGATAGTGGTAAAGCAAGATGAATGACTAAATAATTTAACTGAGCATGCTCGTTGAAAGGGGGAAACCACTATGCCCGCCGATATCATGACGCTTGAAGAATTTCAAAACGCCAGCAGCCACTGGAGCCAAAGGCGTAAAGGCCATAAGCATTTGATCAAGATAGACAATGCCTTGAGCTCATACCATGCAATAGCGAAAAACAAAATTGAACAGCGTATATCCTCGTTAAAGCAAGTGATGGACATCGCCAGGGAATATGCCGATGCCAAAAAGCTGTTTGTCTGGCAGGATACCAGGCGCAAAAGAAAGATCAACGCCGCCGAAGCCGTCTACAACCAGGCGGTAGTGAAGATAAAATACCTGAAAGAAGCCCTGCTGGCAGAAAAACGCCTGCCGGCCATGTTCGGCTCAGGCAACAAGACCCCGCTGCAAAAAGCCAACAGCGCCATGGGCCGCTGGGCAGCAACCATCAAACAGATCAGAGGACTGCAGCAGTATATCGGCAAACCCGACGACGGCCGCCAGCTTCATGAACATTACTGGCGCGAAGCAATAGATCCCTTACACACCAATTGGAAAAATCCCAATAACAACCAGGTATTCAGGGAATGGAAAAAAGCCAGGTATGAAGATAACAGCACTATGTTGTCATTTTATCGCTGGCTGGAAACCCAAAGCGATGAGGATATCAGCCGGCTGACCCGAAATGTCGGGCTATTGCCGACCACCTACCTGGATGAAGAAGGCCGGGAGCAATACCGGTTATTTTTTCAAAACCGGCTGATAAAATACCTGAAGTCACCGGCAGAGATGCTGCCCTGGGGCTCAGAAAACAACAGCACCAATTTTTGCGGCAAAGGTTGGGCTATTTTTGTCATGTCCCCGGAAGGCAAACTCTATGCCGCCACTCATAATACCGCCACCGGCTGGTTCCACGCCTCCTTTTTAGGGGGCAAGCCGGTAAAGGCTGCCGGTGAAATCTATGTCAAAAATGGCATTCCCCTGGTGATCACGGATAAAAGCGGCCATTACAAACCCCAGTTTACCAACTTATGTGACGCAGTCAGGGAAATGAACCGTAATGGCATCGACATTTCACAGCTGCAAATTTGGAGCCGCTGGACAGATCCCCATAACGGGAAGATCTTCACCGGCGATGACGGCATGCGTGCCAGCGGTATCTGGTATATGGCCATAGATGCCGAGCGTTATATCAATACCGGCAACAGGAACTATGCCATGATTTTTGATTTTGCTATTAAATCGGGGTCATCCGGCAAAATAAAAACGGCAACAGCGCAACGGCTGAACATGTCGGATGACCAACAAAAGGAATATGACGAGTACCCGATAATGGAGGTAGCCAACAGGGGGAAAAATCACTTCAGGGGCTGTTCCATCGACCAATACTGTAAAGCACCCCATGTTTTCAGGTTCTGATTACTGCAATTTTTTTGCCGCCGCTTTGACTCAGCGACTAACCGCTGCTGTTCTGAGCCGGCGGCAAATCAACAGCGATATCCTTCACCCCGGTTGATATCCCCTTTATCCCGTCTGCAGCTCGAATACACAATTAACTTCATGAATTTTTAACAAAAAAAAGCGCGTTAATAAAACGCGCTATGTCAAACATAAAACAAAACATGAAACACTAAGGGAAATAAAAGTCTCTCGGTTAATAAGAGTGGCCTCGGCAAAATTAGTTCAAGATAATTTAAAAAAAATCAAAAAAATAAAAAAAATAAAAAGGCGTCTAAGTTACCGGGAGTTTAACGGCCCAACAAACTATAATAACTGCCAGCGCAAATCCAGGGCATTTTTCAACCAATAGCCCCGGTGTAAATTAAAGGTCCACAAGCGCTCGGCACCGGTAAAGGTATCAATCTCGGGGCTGTCGAATAAGAGCTCCACCGGTCCGGTCAGGGTCAGCATATGGCCGTTTTCAAAATCAATAAAAAGTAAACCCGCTTTAGGATTGTTCACAAAATTCCCCAGGGTATTAAAATGAAAATTGCCGGCGTAATCGGGAATGGTCAGGCTCTGGTGATTATCGATACGGACAAAACCGGGCTCGCCGCCGCGGTGGGAAACATCCGCCCCTTCGCTGGCCTCTCCCCGGCGATTTTCTATAAAACTGGCGACAAAAAAAGTGTCGCTTTTTTCGATCAGCGCCCTGGCCTCATCATCTAAGCCGGTAAATCCATGCACGGTTGCCGGCAACATATCATCGGCAATACAAGTGTCCAGCTCCCTTGGCCGGATATATTTCGGGCAGTTGCCAAAGGCCTGGTCGACGGCGAGCGTGAGCCCCTGCTCATCTGTTTGTATGATATGTGCCGCCAGGCGGTTGCGCCTGCGGGTATTAAGCTCTATGCCCAAAAGCCCCAGACGGGCGCCGGTATTCAGCGCTTTTAGCAGCGGATCTCCCTTTACCGGTCGGGTATTGATGTTTAAGGTTTTATCATCGGGGCAGGTGATAAAACCCGGCCGGTTGAACAGCATCGAAGCCCAGGGCCAACCGTCCTCATCACCGTGGCCGACAAAAAGATAAGGCAACTGCTGATAAAAATGCCTGTGCTGGTCCGGCATATAATCGCGGATCACCCGGCGGCCAAAACGCTCCACCTGCTCCCTCACCCCCATCCTGCTTTGCAGCGCCTGCTCTCCCTTATGAAAAGGGGAGCTGTTTTCGCTGTTATCTTTAATATCTGTCATGACTAATGATCTCCGGGCCAGTATAACTACCTTCTACTGACCTCTTAACTATGCTTGACTTGCTTGGCTTACATCACAAAAAAACCAGGCAATCCCGACTGAAGCAGCAAGGATTGCCATTTACATCAAGCGGCAGCTTTATTTGCCCAGCACTTGGTTTTTCATAAAGCTCTGGATCAAACCGGCAATCACATCACCGTCTTCTTCCAGGGCAAAGTGTCCGGTATCCAGGATATGAAAGTCCAGGTTTTTCAAATCACGCTTGTACGGGTGTGCGCCTTCTTCCGGGAAGATATAGTCCCCTTTGCCCCACACCAGCAATGTCGGCGGCTGGTGCTTTCTGAAATAGGCCTGCCACTGTGGATACAAGGCCGGATTGGTGCCGTAGGAATAAAATAACTCCAGCTGTATGTCTTTGTTGCCGGGACGATCGAGCTTGGCCTGATCGACAATCCAGTTATCCGGACTGATGGTTTCCTTGTTGCGGGCACCATTGGTATATTGCCACTGTGTCGCCTCTATGGTTAACAAAGCATCTTTCAATGCTTTGGCGTTTGCCGGGCTTTTATCTTGCCAATAAGCCTTGATCGGTTTCCAGAAGTCCCGCAGCCCTTCGTCATAGGCATTGCCGTTTTGTACGATTAATCCCTGTACCCGCTCGGGATGTGCTGCAGCAATCCTGAAACCTATCGGCGCGCCATAGTCCATCACATACAGGCTATATTGCTCGGCGCCGATCTTAGCTAAAAATTCGTCGGTGATCTTTGCCAGGTTATCAAAGCTGTATTCAAATTCATCCACTGCCGGCATCGAGCTATTGCCAAAGCCGGGATAATCCGGGGCGATAACATGGTAGTCCTGTGCCAGCTCTGGGATCAGGTTACGGTACATATGGGACGAGGTCGGGAAACCATGCAACAACACTATGGTCGGTGCGCTGTTATCACCGGCTTCGCGGTAAAAAATCTGCTGCCCTGCAACCTCTATGGTTTTATGCAAGGTTTGTGAAGCCCGGACATCGCTAATACCGGCAATGGCAAGAGCCAAGGCCCCGGCAGCGGTAATGAGATGGTTTTTAAAATTTGTTTTGTTGTCAAATAACTTATTTAGGGTAGTCATCAGAAATCTCCTGTTTAATGCGCTTTTCAAAGCGCTTTACAATAAAAACCGCTCGTTTATGTTCAACTAGCAGCCCGGCAATAACTTACTTTCCTGCATGGCCAGTAACTCGCTAAAACCCCCGATGGCGACATCGTTTATCAATATCTGGGGATAAGTGTTGCCCGGGGTACGCAACTGCATCCGGGCCAGGTATTGGGGATACTGATAGACGTCGTATTCGATAAAACTCAGCCCTGCCCCCGCCAGCAGGCGCTTGGCGTGGGTGCAATAACCGCATCCGGGGCGGGTATAAATTTCAATTTTGTTCATTCAAGCTCTCCTGTAACTGTTAGCTGCTGTGCTGCGATGGCTGTATTATTCACTAGGGCAATTTATTGATAAACGCCCTCAACATTGAATACTTGTCAACAAAACATTGACAGTAGTAAACTAGGGCACATAGTCAGGTAGCAAGATAAGGTTTAACGATGGATACCCTCGATGGCATGAAAACCGTGGTTGCCGTGGTAGAAACCGGCTCTTTCACTGCCGCCGGCGAGCGCCTGAGCATGTCGAAAGCCCTGGTCAGCAAATATGTCGGGGAAGTGGAGAAACATTTGGGCACCCGCTTGTTTAACCGCACCACCCGACAGCTGGCACTAACCGAAGCCGGGCGCAGTTATTATCAGCTGGCGCTGAATTTGCTGGAACAATACACGGCTATGGTAGACAAGGTGACCGGCGAACAAACCAGCCCGCGGGGGGTATTGCGCCTGAGTGCTCCGGTAACTTTTGGTGAAAAAACCCTGTCGCCGCTACTGCCAAAATTTTTACGGCTATACCCGGATTTGCAGATCGAATTGCGCCTGACCAACAGCGCCATAGACATGCTCGAAGAAGGCATAGATGTCCGTATCCGTATCGGCGGTGTTGACGACTCCACTATGATCGCCCGCCAGTTAGGCAGCTTCCCGCTGCTATTATGCGCCTCTCCCGCCTATATCGAGCAACAGGGACTGCCGACAACACCACAGCAAATCGCCGATCACAACTGCATCATTGACAGTAATTTTCGTATCGGCAAGCAATGGCCGATCATCTCAGCGCAGGGGATTGCCCACAGCATTAATGTCTCGTCCCATATCGCGGTTAACAGCCCGCAGGCGGTACGGGAGATTTCCATTGCCGGCGGCGGCATCGGCATGATCCCCGCCTTTATTGTTGAAGATGCTCTCAAAGATGGCCGGCTAATACAGGTATTACCCGAATGTACCACACTGGAATTCGGCTTGTTTGCCATCTATCCCCATCGCCAGTATGTGCCAAGAAAAGTCCGCTGTTTCCTGGACTTTGTCATGGCTGAACTTTCCCGCAAAACACCGGGTTAAATGCTAAAAAGCATGTATACTGAAATTACTTTAATTTTAAACAACTTAGCCAATATAATAAGGCCATGGTAAACAGGCGGGCTTAACAAAAGGAAGACTTATGGCTGAACAAGGCTTGGCCGATAACGGCTCTAAATATCAGGTGTCGGATAAATGGCAGACAAAGTTCGCACTGCTGGAAAAAATTGGTGCGGATAAACAGTTTATCTTTCAGGCCGCCAGGGGAGATGGCTTTAAAGCCCTGCCATTTAAACAAAGGCAGCAAATCAGCTTCAACCTGTTCGCCTTTTTGTTTGGTCCTTTTTATTATTTCGGCAAAAAAATGTGGCACAAAGGCGCCTTGCTGTTGGCACTGACCTGGCTGTGGAGTTGTTTGATCTTTATTGTTGAAATTACCCTGGAAACCAAACTGGCCAATCTCGCCTACTGGATTGTCCCTGCGGCAATATGCGCCCAGCTGGCCAATTATGATTATTTCCGTTTTATCACTCAGCAAGAAAAAACCTGGCCCGGCCTGCCGACAAAGTTTACCTCAACAGCTGGTATCATCGCCTCCCCCTTACTCGCTTTAGGATTGCTTTTTGGCCTGGCTTGGCAGTTGATGCCGGTGCAAACGCCACAATGTTACAGCAGCGAGGTGACCGAACTGGTGATTGAATTGTCAGAAAAAGAAATCCTCAAACACCTAGCCCCCTCAGAGACTTCGGATTTGAATTTAACTTTAAAGGCCATCAACACCACAGACATGGATGAGCAGACTTTAGCTTACCAATGCGCCGCCCAGTTACAGCTAGACGGCCCGGATATCAGCAACTCTATCCCGGTTAACTATTCGGTAGCGTTAATTGACAACGGCAAAGCATTTAATGTCAGTGTATTTTTATAATTAAGCGGTTGGCTAAGGCCGGTGTTAAGTGAATAACCCACTCGCCTGATCCGAAAGAGCAAATTTCTCTGGCTTTGCTCTTTCGCCCTCTTCAATCACCAATAACTACTTGATTTATATTAACTATAAATAGAAAGACCAGCCCTGGTTGAAATATTTCATCCGGGTTTCCGGGAAATTACAGCGCTAAATTCACGTTATTTACTATAGTTAAAATTAAAGTAAGGGACTGAAATCGAAGTTAATTCAAATACAGGTATCGCCTTTTGCCGCGATGTTTTTTCCCAAGTCAATAAGTACAACTGATAAAAAGAACCAAGCCGACTAACGTTCTAGCATAAATAACAAATCTGGAGAAGGATATGGTGTTTTCGATCTCTGCCTATTACGAACGCTTTATCATAGACCGGCCGAAAACAACCTTAGCGGTGATCGCCCTGGTGGTGCTTGCCTTTACTTATTATGCCCCGGGCATACGCCTGGATGCTTCTGCCGACACCCTGATCCTGGAAAATGATCAATCACTGAAATATTACCGCGGCATTAAAGCCAGGTACGGCTCTGATGACTACCTGTTTGTCACTTACTCGCCGAAAAAAGATTTGTTTTCCCAGGCCGTGCTCGACGATCTCAAGCAGCTCAGGGATAAACTCGCCGCCATTAACGGCGTATCGTCCGTCGTCAGCATCTGGGATGTCCCCTTAATCAACAGCCCGCGCATCACCCTGGATCAATTACAAGACGGCATCCGCACCTTATCGACCCCGGGACTGGATACAGAGCTTGCCCGTAAGGAGTTTATCACCAGCCCCCTGTATAAAAACATGCTGATCAGCGAAGACGGCCAAACCACCGGGCTGCAGGTCAATATTACCCGAAACGAGAAATACTACCGCTTACTGGCAGAGCGCAACGGCTTACGGGAAAAACAACTTAAACAGGCATTAACACCTATAGAGCTGGCGCAACTGGAGCAGGTATCGAAAGAGTTTTACCATTATACCGCCAGCTTGCAGCAACAACTCAAAGAGATGATTGCCGGGGTGCGCCAGGTATTGGACCAGCACAGGGGCGGCGCCGATATTTTCCTTGGCGGCATTCCCATGATCACTGCCGACTCCATCGATTATATTGCCCATGATCTGACCACCTTCAGCGTAGGCGTACTGGCTTTTATCATCTTTATTCTCGCCATCGCCTTTGGCAGACTCCATTGGGTGGTCCTGCCTATGGTTACCTGCTTTTGCGCCGGCAGTGTTATGCTGGGATTACTGACCCTGCTCGACTGGCCGATCACCGTGGTCTCCGCCAATTTTATTTCCCTGATGCTGATCGTAACCCTGTCGCTGACGGTACATTTGATCGTACGTTACCAGGAGCTGCACAGCGAGCAACCTCAAGCGGAGCAGCGCTACCTGGTCCTGACCACCATGTATAAAAAGCTCATCCCCTGTTTTTATACCACCACCACCACCATGATAGCGTTCGGCTCCCTGCTGATCAGTTTTATCCGGCCGTTAATCGATTTCGGCTGGATGATGATTATGGGCATGGCGGTGTCTTTCATCCTGGCCTTTACCCTGTTTCCCGCCACTTTGATGTTGTTAAAACCAGGAAAACCCGCGGTGCAGCAAGATCTCACCAGCAAAATGACTAAATATATCGCCGGAAAAATCCAGCTTTACCCGAAAAAAATCTTATCCGCCTATGCCCTGCTGGTGCTGCTCAGCATCGCCGGCATAGGGCTATTAACGGTGGAAAACCGCTTTATCGACTATTTTAAAAAATCGACGGAAATCTATCAGGGTATGGAGCTTATCGATCAAAAACTCGGCGGCACCACACCGTTGGAAGTGGTACTGGATGCCCCCGCGGCCTTCTTTGAGCAGGCGGATGAGGAAGAAGAAATCGATGAAGAGTTTCTGGAAGAATTTGGCATGGATGCGGAAGATTTTAGCTATGACGACGCCACCGAAGCCGGTATTACCGGCAACAGTTACTGGTTTAATGTGCAGCAACTGGATCAGGTCCGGCAAATACATGAGTACCTGGAAAGCCTGGGAGAAACCGGCAAAGTGCTTTCCATCGCCAGTACCATGGCCATGCTCAAAACCCTGGATCCCCAGGTGGTCAACGACAACTTTATGCTCTCGGTGCTCCATAGCAAGCTGTCGGAAGAAATCAAATCCTCTCTGGTGACGCCCTATATGTCCGAAGACGGTAACCAGCTGCGTTTTGGCATTCGTATCTTTGAGTCGGACCCCAACCTCAAACGGGAGCAATTACTGGAAAAAATCCGCGAAAAATTAACCGGCGATTTTCAGCTCGAGCACGGACAAATCCACCTCACCGGCATGGTGGTGCTGTATAACAATATGCTGCAAAGCCTGTTTAAATCGCAGATCCTCACCATAGGGGTAGTATTTCTGGCGATACTGCTGATGTTTCTGGTGCTGTTTAGAAACTTTAAATTATCCCTGATCGCCCTGATCCCCAATATGGTGGCCGCCGCTATGGTGCTGGGGCTGATGGGGTTTATCGGCATCCCGCTGGACTTGATGACCATCACCATAGCCGCCATCTGTATCGGCATCGCGGTGGATAATTCCATCCATTATGTCGACCGCTTTAACAGCGAATTTGACAGCCACAAGCACTACTGGCGCTCGGTCAGGCACTGTCACGGCAGTATCGGCAAGGCCATGTATTACACTTCCATCACCATCACCCTGGGCTTTTCTATCCTCGCCCTGTCCAATTTTGTGCCTACCGTCTATTTCGGCCTGCTCACCGGTTTTGCCATGCTGATGGCGCTGTTTGCCAATATGACCTTGCTGCCGTTGCTAATCGTACAATTTAAACCCAGGGGCCAGGCACAAAACGAGCAACCGCCCCTGGAAACAATTGATGCGCCGATCACGGATTAATAAAGCAATTCACCAGCAAGGCTGCCTGGTTTGCCTAATGTAATTTCATCCTCGGGCGCACCACCTTCATGATCTTTTCCGCAAACCACAAGGCGATTGTTTTGGCAGTGCCATGTATCGCCCTCTGGTGCATGCGGTACAGGGAAATATAAACCAGGCGGGCAATCCGTCCTTCAACAAACATACTGTTTTTCGTTAAATTGCCCATCAAGCTGCCGATGGTACTGTAACGGGATAAATTCACCAGCGAGCCGTAATCGACATATTGATAATCCACTAACGGCTGGCCTTTAAACTCCCTGAGCAGATTCTTTTGTACGCACAACGCCATCTGGTGCGCCGACTGGGCCCGTGGCGGCACCCAGTTGCCGTCGGGAAGACGGCAGGCACAACAATCGCCGATCACCGAAATATCCGCATCAACACTCGCCGTTAAATCTCCTTTTACCAGAATCTGGTTGGCGCGGTTCAATTCAAAAATCCCCATATCCTTAATAAAATCAGGCGCCTTAACCCCGGCGGCCCACAGCATCAAATCTGCCGGAATAAGCTGTTCCTCGCTGGTAATAAAACCTTGCTCACTGGCTTTGGCTATCCGGGTATTCTCCATCACATTTACGCCGAGCCCGGACAATTCGCGGCGCACCGCAGCCGAGATCCTAGGCGGTAAGGCAGGTAAAATACTGCTTCCCGCTTCAATCAGGTGAATATTGAGTTTTTTCCCGGTCATATTGCTCAGGCCGTAAACTTTGAGCAGATCGGCAACATGATACAGCTCGGCAGAAAGTTCCACCCCGGTGGCGCCGGCACCGACGATGGCGATATTTAGGGATTTGTTGTTTTCCGCCTGATGAATGCGGGTAAAATTATCCAGCAGGGCATTGTGGAAGCGTTTCGCCTGCTGATGGGAGTCAAGGAAATAACAATGTTCTTTAATGCCGGGAGTATTAAAGTCATTACTGACACTGCCGACGGCAATCACCAGCTTATCGTAACTGACCTCGCGCCAGGGTAATATTTGCTGGCCATTTTCATCCAGCTGCGGTGCCAGGGTCAGGGATTTATTTTTAATATCCAGGGCACTGAAAGTACCGAGCTGAAACTGATAGCCATGTTTGGCAGCATGGGCGGAATAGACCACACCGTCAAGATCGGAGTCAAGCGAGCCCGTCGCCACCTCATGTAACAGCGGCTTCCAGATATGATTGCGATTTTTATCAATTAACAGTATCTGTGCTTTATTACGTTTTCCCAGTTTATGTCCTAACTGCGTGGCTAATTCCAAGCCCCCCGCACCGCCACCGACAATGACTATTTTAGGATGTGTTGATTTCATGATAATGCCCTCAAAGTGTTATAGGGCTGAAAACTTCAAAATTATCAGGCCAATAACACTTACCTCACAGGGCAAAGACATTGTGCCGACTATTGATGGTTTTGTCACTAAATAATCAACATAAATTCAAGTGTTTAGTTAATTTTACAGCGAGTAATAGTACTTTTTCATCTCCCGGGAAAGATGGTCTGCGACATTTCGGATCGCTTGCTTTTCAAACAAAATGTTCAATACTTATTGCTAAGTGTTAATCAATAAAGCCGTTCATTGTCATACACTTAGCAAGATAGCTAATAAAAAAGTCCAACAAAGGGAAAGTGCCATGGCAGATTTCGACACCGCATTTGAACTTACCATGGCAGCTGAAGGCGGCTATGTCCATGATCCCGATGACCCCGGCGGGGAAACCTATAAGGGCGTCGCCCGGGCCAGGAACCCAAAGTGGCCGGGATGGAAGGAAATAGATTTGCTGAAAAAAAGCGATGACTTTCCCGAAAACCTGGATGCCCATCTTGCCCTGCAAAGCCAGATAAAAAACCTCTATAAAAGCAATTACTGGGACAAGATCAGCGGCGATGACATCGCAGAGCAGGACATCGCCGCATCCATTTTTGATTTCGCCGTCAATGCCGGCCCCAAGACCAGCGCCAAACTGGCCCAGGTCACCGTTGGCGCCAAGGCAGACGGTATTGTCGGCCCCAAGACCCTGAAAAAAATCAATGCCGATGATAAACGGGCTTTTTTGGCTGTCTTCGCCCTCGCCAAAATAGGCCGTTATGTCGATATCTGCGAAAAGCGCAAAACCAGTAGAAAGTACTTTTTTGGCTGGGTCCGGCGTACGTTAGAAGGAATATAACAGGATAATCGCCGCAGACAAGCTAGAATAATATTAACAATAATTTTACCTTTATTTTTAGGCAGCAGGTTTCATCTTTCATACTTATGTCTATTCAGCAACGGATAACAGCCAGTGCGTGCCTGCGCCAATATAACAGACAAACAGGCAAGCTGATCTCTTCAGCTGTATTGGTCGTACTATTGATGCTAACACCACAGGTAAAAGGTGACGTACCCGCCTTTATCCGCCATTGCATGGACTGCCATGGCGAAAACGGCGTCAGCGTGCACAGCGATGTGCCCACCATTGCCGGTTTGTCGGCGGCCTATCACAAAGCCAGTCTCTATGCCTATCAAAGCAAACTGCGGCCGGCGCCAGCTTCAAAATACCGCCACGGCGACCTTCGGCGCGCCGCCACAGATATGAAAGCCATCAGCGATAAATTATCCGATAAACAAATCACTTATATTTCCCTGTATTTTGCCGCGCAAAGGTTTGTACCGGCCAAACAAAACTTTAATCCGCTACTGGTAGACCTGGGGGAAAAAATCCATCAAAGCTACTGTCGACGATGCCATAAGCAAGGAGGCAGCAGAGCCGGTGATGATAGCGGCCTGCTCGCCGGCCAGTGGAGCCCCTACCTGAGAACCACCATGCAGGCTTACCGTGACGGCTCTCGGGAGATGGAAAAGAAAATGAAAATCATGCTAAATAAAATTACCGAACATGAGTGGCAGGCGCTGCTGGCATATTACGCCAGTCAGCAATAGTGCCGGTCCACAATAAATCATCACGCCGGCTACAAAGCTGCCGACCGGCAAGCCTCCGGGACTTTAAATAATAAAGGTATCAAGCTGGGCAACAATTTCCCTGGTTACCCCTTCCAGACGTTTACCTTCAAGGTTCAACTCCCGGCAATCGTCGGCATTTGAGCCGGAAAGTTCACGCAAAATCGTAATCTCTTCAACCACCTGTGTTACCAGTGAATGGATATGGCGGATATCAGCATCTTCCCGGTTTGCTTGCCCGCCGATCAACTGCAAAATGCTGTCGATATTTTCACATGCCCGGGTAATTTCTTTCTGACTCACCCGGGAATGCTGCGAAAGCTTAGACAAATTTTGCGACTGTAATTTTACTTCTTCATCCGCCTGTTTCACCGCATCCGCGATATTGGTGATAATTTGATTAATTTCCAGCAAACTGCTTTGGGTGGAATTGGCCAGCTGCCTGACTTCACCTGCCACCACGGCAAAGCCCCGGCCATGCTCCCCTGCCCGGGCCGCTTCAATCGCGGCATTAAGTGCCAGCAAATTGGTTTGCTCCGCTATGGTATTGATCACAGACACCACAGAGGCAATAGCACTTGCCTGCTCCGACAAGGCATCAAATTTTCCACTGAGGCTTTCGCTACTGCTGACATAAAGCCGCACCATGTCCGCCATGGTTTCCATACTGCTACTGGTATCTTGCAGCCCCTGCTTGGTTTGATGAACCCGGGATTCGGTATCTTTGGCTTTTTCCACCAGGGTCAGGGAGTATTCATCCAGGGTTTGGCATTTTTGGGAAATGGTGCCGACCCTTAAATCCTGTTGCGATATCCGCCGGGCAATACTCGATGTTTTTGTCGTCAACACCTGCGCCACTTGTTCCGAGGTATCCGCCTGGGCCTTGATCCCCAACAGTGTCTTTTGAACATTCTCCCTGAAGGCATTGATAACCTTTAAAATCTTACCCATCTCACTGTTATAGTCACTGTTGATATCACAGGGAACCGAAAGGTTTTTTTGTTCAAAATGCCCCATATAGGCAGTGATCTTCCTTAACGAGTCTACCCCCCAGTGTTTCTCATCCAAATCGTGGATCACCAGTAACAGCACTACGATATACTGCAACACCTGGGAAAATGTTTGCTCGGTATACAGCAGGGCATTAAAAAATAAACCTATGGCACCTAACCAATGGATCAGCCGCATTCTAAAAAATAATGATTGCATAATCACTCCAAGTACTTCTGGCGATCGTTAAACGCCAACTTCAATTACCCTTAGCAATATCAAGCTTTATGCCATAACGTTTTAACCAAGTTATTAATAGTAAAAAATAACGGTTAACTGCTGCTAAACCGGTACATTTTTCCATAAATTCGCCTGAGTCCAAGCGGATAAAAATCCATAAACTATTCATTTAATTGCTTTTTATCATAAGCATCTTCTCCTGATCATTTTCTGGTACAGCCTGTGCAATATCCGGGTTAACCGTAAATTCAAAACCAACGATTCATCGCTAGCACAGGTGGGAAAGCTCATGAAAAGCAAAGCATTAATGACATTATTTAAAATAACTCCCAGCAGGAAAACAAACAAAATAAACACTATAAATCAACCACTTAAAACAAAGAAACATAACAAGAACGAATCAGAAGGCACCGGCGAACACTGCCTTGACGGCTATGCCGCCATGGGGGTTTTACAACTGGTATAAGTACAAAGAGTGTCTTTTAGACAGTATCAAATTTACAACCACACATATTTAAATGTCATATGGACAACTTAAAAAAGGATAAAGCATGAAATCAACTAAACGCATTTGGCAAGCACTCTTTGCTGTCTTTATCTGCTCATTTGGCGTGCTGCTCTACCTTGGCAGTGAAATCTACCAGCAAGCGCCCCCTATCCCAGAGCGGATCCAAAGCGAAAGCGGCCAGGTCATCTTTACTAAAGAAGATATCGAGCAGGGTCAACTGGTGTGGCGCTCTATGGGCGGACACCAAAACGGCTCTATCTGGGGCCACGGCAGTTTGCTCGCCCCCGACTGGAACGCCGACTGGCTGCACCGTGAAGCCCTGGCCTCGTTAGAGCTACTGGCCAAAGCCGTCTATAACCAAAGCTATAAAAGCTTAACCGTGCCGCAGCAAAAATACCTGCAGGCGCAACTGCAGCAAGATATCCGTGCCAACCGTTATAATCCGGCCACCGGTGAGATCACTGTCTCCGAAAACAGGGCACAGGTGATTTTATCCCTGAGCCGCTACTACCAGGGCTTATTCAGTGCCGATCCGCAATTTACCGCCCTGCGTGAACAATACGCATTAAAAGAAGGGGTGCTGAAAGATAAACAACGCGCCTACCGCTTAAGCGCCTTTTTCTTCTGGAGCACCTGGGCCACGGTCACAGAACGTCCGGGCAAAGACATCAGCTATACCAGTAACTGGCCTTATGAGCCGCTGGTTGCCAACGAACCGGACGGCGATCTGCTCGGCTGGTCGATGTTCTCCATTATTTTAATGATCGCCGGCATCGGCGCCCTGGTGTGGTACCATGCCAGCTTAAAACATGAACCGCTGCCGACGCCGTCAAAAACCGACCCGCTGCTGTCCCTGGACATTAAACCGTCGCAACGTGCGGTCTTTAAATATTTTCTTACCGCTATCGGCTTGTTTTTATTACAAATCACCCTCGGCGGCATTACCGCCCACTACGCAGTGGAAGGCCAGGAGTTTTACGGCTACCCGCTGGCGGAAATCCTGCCTTATGCCGTTACCCGCACCTGGCATACCCAATTGGCGGTATTCTGGATAGCCACCGCCTGGCTCGGCACCGGATTATTTATTGCCCCCGCCCTGTCAAATCATGAACCCAAATTTCAGAAACTCGGCGTAAATGTGCTCTGGGTCGCGCTGCTGGTGGTGGTTTTAGGCTCCATGTTCGGCGAATGGTATGCCGCGCAGCAAATCTGGGACCTGGACACCAGTTACTGGTTTGGTCATCAGGGATATGAGTTCGTCGACCTTGGCCGCATCTGGCAGATTTTATTGCTGGCAGGTTTGCTGATCTGGCTCGCCCTGATCACCCGCGCCATCCTGCCCGCCCTGAGCGATAACCACGAACACAGGCCTGTGGTCATGGTGCTGTTTTTATCTTCCGTCGCCATAGGGTTGTTCTACGGGGTTGGTTTGATGATGGGCAAACACACCCATCTCGCCATTGCCGAATACTGGCGCTGGTGGGTGGTACACCTGTGGGTGGAAGGCTTCTTTGAAACCTTTGCCGCCGCCGTGGTGTCGTTATTATTTGTCCGCCTTGGCCTGATACGGGCAAAATCCGCCAATACCACGGTACTCTTTACCACGGTTATTTTCCTCACCGGCGGCATTATCGGCACCCTGCACCACTTATATTTCGGCGGTACGCCAACCTCGGTTATCGCCTGGGGCGCCTCTTTCTCTGCCCTGGAAGTAGTGCCGCTGGCGCTGATAGGTTTTGAAGCGTTCGAGAGTTACAAACTCGGCCAGGCCTCTCCCTGGATGACACGTTATAAATGGGCGATTATGTTCTTCGTTGCCTGCTCTTTCTGGAACCTGGTGGGCGCCGGTGTCTTTGGCTTCCTCATCAACCCGCCGATCTCGTTATATTATATCCAGGGGCTGAACATCACCGCCTTACATGCCCACACCGCCTTTATGGGCGTCTACGGCATGCTCGGCATAGGCTTGATCCTGTTCTGCGTCCGCCCTATGGTGAGCGAGAATTACTGGAACGATAAGCTGCTTAAATACGCCTTCTGGACCTTAAACCTGGGTCTGGCGATGATGGCCTTTATGTCGCTATTACCGGTAGGTGTGATCCAGTTTAATGCGGTCATGGAGCAAGGTTACTGGTATGCAAGATCGCCGGAAATCATTCACAGCGCAGCGGTGGAAAGCCTGGTGTGGTGGCGTTTGCCCGGTGATGTCGTTTTTGCCGCCGGCGGCGGCTTTATCATCCTGTTTATGCTCAATGCCCTGAGAAGCTTTTTACCGCAAAAAACAACACCGGGACTGACACTCAACCAGGAATAACCTTAAGGCACCGGGTATACCCTTGATATAAAGTGCCCCAAGAGCAAAGCCGGACTTCACTCAAGTTTGGCTTTGCTCTTTCTTTTTAAGTACAGTAACAGCAAAGTACTATTTCTTGCCTGCATCAGAGCCGGGCTCAGTGAGTTTGCTTATTGATATTACTGCGAATAATAGCATCGAGTTCACCGCTTTCACGCAGTTTTTTCATTCTTGAGTCAAACATTTCTATTAACGCCTTATTTTTGCACATCAGGGTATAATGGGTAACCGGTAAAAGATGATGAAAGACCACTTTATTCTCTCCCTGGAGAAAGTCATACTTGAGCTGGCTGGCATGATACCTGAAGACCTGTTCATCCATAATGAGCACATCAAAACGTTTATAAAAAAGCATCGGAATCGTGAAAATAAGATGGCTCAGTTCCCGGTAATGCTGCTTGTTCTTTTTCACCAGCTCAGCAAATTCTTCACCTAAATATTCGGATGCGCCGGGAAAGGCACGGATCTCCTTGCCCTGTAAACTCATCAGCGAAGTGACCGGCATCTGCGCCGATGCCAGGACAATAGCGCGATTATAATAGCTCGAAAATATTTCTTTAGATTCATAAAAGCCGGGCTTGCCCCTCAACTGCGCCGGGGCCGGGGAAATACAGTCATAATCCTGCTGCGATTTAAATAAAACGGTTGCTCTGTTTAACTGGTAATAAACCATTTCCACTTTCATACCGGAAAAAATGTTCCATAAAATATCCGGTTCAATGCCGCCTTTTAATTCACCTTCATCGCTTGCAAAATAATGAGGCGGATTATTTTTTGAAAAGGGCAGGATCAGCGACACTTGTGCAAGAGGATCAGCAAAGCCATAGGCATTTAACGATAATACAAATAAAACAACAGCGGTTTTTATCATCTTAATCCCCTTGGCTCCCCACTGACATCACAACCACCAGGCAATTGATGGACAAAAATATCACCTTTCACCTCCCCCACTTCTCCACCCCTTGCTATCCCTATAGGCAATAACGGCAAACAACACAACCCGGCTGTCACTAACGGGGGGCATTCACATTTCGCTCGATAATCCTGCTCAGTTCGCCGCTTAACCGCAGCTTTTTCATGCCGGCATCAAAATGATCAATTAACGCTTTATTTTTGCACATCAGGGTAAAACGGCTCGGCGGGAAAAAATCATAAAACAGCACCTTATCCTTACCGTGGAAAACATCATAGTCCTGCTTATTGGCGTGATACATGAAAACATTTTTGTCCATCACCAGGGCATCAACACGCTTTAAAAACAACATAGGGATAGCCATGCTCAAATGTGTAAATTCCCGGTATTGCCGACTGTTATTTTTAACCAAATCGGCATAATCATCTCCTAAATACTTAGACGCGCCAAGAAAGGCAAGCAAGCGTTTGTCATATAGGCTTGCCAGCGAATTCACGGTAAACGCCGAGGACGCCAGCACCATCACCCTGTTGTAATAAATGGAAAGGTATTCCCGGGATTCATAATAGCCCGCTTGCCCCCTTAATTCCTGAGGCGTGGGAGAGATACAGCTATAGCGCTGCTGTTGCTGCAATAAAATCGCCGCCCTTTTCAGCTGAATATAGGAAAACTCCACCTCCATATCTGAAAAAACGGCGCTCAGTATATCCGCTTCTATGCCGCCGGTAATGGCTCCCTGATCATTGACTAAATAGTGGGGCGGATGATTATTATCGGCAAAAGGCAAAATAACAGAAAGGTTATTTTCCGCCGCGGCCGAACAAGTTGTACTCAAAGAAAATAAACAAATAATCAGGGCAAATAAAAAAGACATAGTCACTCTTATTATCCGGCTCTTCCCTTCTTTAAGGCTCCTTTTATTTTTTACACAAACTTTTATTTTCAACAAGGTAAAAGGTTAAGTTATTAAATCAACCGACAGGTATTTAAACAACAATCACTTGCAGGGTAACAATAGCTATAAACAATGGCGGCCAAAAATACAAGAAACCCGCCCCTTGGTGCTTATCCAGCCCAAATAAACGGCAAGGATAAGCGCCAAGTTTCAAGGCAGCAATTGCTTAACTTAACGGACAGTTAAATCCGGCAGGCCAAAAAAACTGAATATTACAGCCTGCCAATGACGCCATGGCCGATGATCTCTTTCATGATCTCACTGGTCCCGCCATAAATGCGCTGCACCCGGGCATCGGCATAAAAACGCGAGATCGGATACTCGGTCATGTAACCGTAACCGCCAAACATTTGCAGCGCCATATCAATCACCTTGCCTTCCATTTCCGTGCAGCTGTATTTGGCCATGGCCGCCAGTTCGCCGGTGAGGGTTTTCGCCGTCAGCAAGTGTTTATAATGATTTATCATGATGCGGTGCAGCTCGATTTGCGTCGCCATCTCGGCGACTTTTTGCCGTATGTCCTGAATTTTCGCCAGCGGCGCGCCAAAGGCCTCGCGTACCTTGATATAATCAAGCGCCAGCGCCATGGCCCCTTCCGCGTGGCCGACGGCTGTGCAGGCACAAGCCAGGCGTTCCCGGGGCAATTCATGCATCAAACCGATAAACCCCTGATCCACCTTACCCAGCACATCCTGCTCGGTGACAATCACATTATCGAAAAACAACTCGGAAGTATCCGAGGCATGCTGGCCGAGTTTATCCAGGTTACGTCCACGCTCAACACCGGGTTTATCGCCGTCCACCAGAAACAAAGTAATACCTTTAGCGCCCGCCACTTCCAAGTTGGTTTTTGCCGCAACAATATACAAGCCAGCATTTTGACCGTTAGTGATAAAGGTTTTCGAGCCGCTGATGCTCCAGCCGTCGGCAACTTTTTTCGCCGTAGTTCTCATACCCTGCAAGTCACTGCCCGCCCCCGGCTCCGTCATGCAGATGGCGCCGATACACTCGCCGGCAGCCATTTTCGCCAGGTACTTATGCTTTTGTGCTTCGCTGCCGATATTGAGCAGATAATGGGCGGCGATATCAGAATGTACGATCAGGTTTGCCGCCAGGGACATAAAACCGGCAGCGGCAATTTCTTCCGCCACCAGCATATTAAAATGAATGTCGACGCCAAAACCGCCGTATTCCTGGGGTAAGTCGCAGCATAACAAACCTTCCTGCGCCATCTTCTTATACAAAGCTTTGGGGATAATGCCCTGCTGCTCCCAACTTTCATAAAAAGGGGCTATTTCCTTGTCGATAAAACGCACCAGGGTTTGCTTAAAAATGGCCAGTTCCTGCTCCAGTTCAATCATTTTTCAACCTCGCTTATTAACTTAGCTATCATCATTAGAACTGCTGCCCGGTGGCGAGCATATCGCGCAGGGAAGCAGGCACCTCAAAACGCTTGCCGTATAAGCGGCAAAGCTCATCTGCCCGGCTTATAAACGCCGCCAGGCCGTACTGATTGATGAACTGCAAGGTGCCGCCGGTCCATTTTGGATAACCGATGCCAAATACCGCACCGATATTGCCGTCGCCGCTTGAGCGCAACACTCCTTCTTCGACACAGCGCGCCGTCTCCAGCGCCATAATAAACAACAGACGATCTTTAATATCTGCAAGCGGGATGCTGCTATTGTCCGGGTTAAACCGCGACAGCGCCGGGCTTAAGCGTTTTTTGCCCGCTTGATTTTCTGCCGGGTAATCATAAAACCCCGCCCCTGAGGCTTTGCCGCTGCGGCCAAGTTCCAGCATGGTTTTTAAAATGGCATCGGCGGGATGTGCCTGTGCCTGCTTGCCCGCCAGCACCAGGTCTTTTTCCGTTTGCACCGCAATTTTATCAATTAAAGTCAGGGTCACTTCATCGGTTACCGCCAACGGCCCCACCGGGAAACCGCTTAAATACGCGGCATTTTCAATGGAAGCCGCCGCGGCATCTGCAAGCAGGGCGATACCTTCTTTGACATAAGTTGCAAAAACCCGCGAAGTATAAAAACCGCGGCTGTCGTTGACCACTATCGGCGTTTTGCCAAGCTGAATACTCAGGTCATAACAAAGGGCCAGCGCCTTGTCCGAGGTTTTCTCACCGCAGATAATCTCCACCAGCGCCATCTTGTCCACTGGCGAGAAAAAGTGCATGCCGATAAAGTTCTCCGGCCGCCTGGACGCCTGCGCCAAACCGGTAATAGGCAAAGTAGAAGTATTAGAGGCAAACACGGCATCCTCTGCTAATACCTGCTCGCATTCATCGGTCACCCGGGCCTTTAGTTCGCGGTCTTCAAACACCGCTTCAATGACAAATTCACAGCCGGATAAATCCCCGGCATCCTGGCTCGGCTGGATTAGCGCCAGGATGGCTTGTGCCTCGACCGGCGTCATCCGGCCACGGGTTATTTGTTTGTCTAGCAGCTTACGGCTGTAGTCCTTGCCTTGCTCTGCCTGCGCTAAACTAACATCTTTAAGCACTACGCTAATGCCTTTAATGGCGCAGCTATAAGCAATACCCGCCCCCATCATACCGGCCCCCAAAACTCCGACCTTAGTCAGTTTCTTTACCTCAATATCTTTAGGGCGGTTAGTGCCGCCTTTGATTTCATTGAGCTGGAACCAGAAAGTATTGATCAGGTTTTTCGAAATTTGTCCCGTGGTCAGCTCGGTAAAATAACGGGACTCGATACGACAGGCGCTGTCAAAATCTACCTGAGCCCCTTCCACCATAGTGGCCAGCACCCGCTCCGGCGCCGGTAACGTGCCCTGGGTACTGCGACGGACAATAGCAGGTGTTATCGGCAGGGTGGCGGCTAGCTTTTTATCTTTAGGGGTACCGCCGGGGATCTTATAACCTTTGATATCCCAGGGCTGGCAATTGATACCACTTTCAGGCTTACTCAAATCCGAGTGGCCTTTAATCCACTGGCTTGCGCGCTCAATTAACTCAGCCTCAACATCTGCCTCACTTTCAACCAGCTCATCAATCAAGCCAAGTTCGCTTCCCTTAACCGGATTAAATAACTTGCCCTGTAATAAATAAGGCATAGCCTTTTCCAGGCCAAGCAGCCGCACCATGCGGCTAACCCCACCGGCACCGGGCAGCAGACCTAAGGTGACTTCAGGCAAACCCAGCTTAATTTTATCGTTATTAACTGCAATGCGATGGTGACAGGCCAGCGCCAGCTCCCAGCCGCCTCCCATGGCCGCGCCGCCGATACACCCCACCACGGGTTTGCCGCAGCGTTCAATTTTACGCATGCTCGCCTTTAACGACTCCACCATGGCAAAAATATCTCTTGCCTGCTCAGGGCCGGCATCAGAAAGCATCTTAAGATCACCACCGGCAAAAAAGCTCGATTTAACCGAGCGGATAATTACCCCACTCACCGCCTGCGATGATTCAATTTCTGCCAGTAAACGTTCACTGATGGCGGCCAAATCTTCGGTAAAGGCCATGTCCATTAAATTGGCTGAGGCATTCTCCCGGTCCAGGATCAGGTGAATAATATTATCGCTGTCTTTTTGATATTTAATGTTCGTCATCTTATCGCCCCTGCTGCCTGCTTGAATCTGCTGTTCCAACTCTTTCGACTCTTTCTATGATAGTGGCAATCCCCATGCCGCCGCCGATACATAAAGTCACCAGACCGCGCTTTAACTGCCTGGCTTCAAGTTCATCAAGCAAAGTCCCCAAAATCATCGCCCCGGTTGCCCCCAGCGGATGCCCCATGGCAATAGCGCCGCCGTTAACATTGACTTTTTCATCCGGGATATTTAATTCCTGCTGAAAACGCATCACCACGGAAGCAAAGGCTTCGTTTACTTCAAATAAATCGATATCGTCCACCGTCAGCCCGGCCAGGGTCAGGGCTTTTTGCGCCGCCGGGGCCGGCCCCACCAGCATGATGGTGGGATCTATACCGACGATGGCGCTGGCAACAATTTTTGCCCTCGGGGTAAGCTGATGTTTTTCTCCCGCCGCAGCACTGCCGATAAGCACAACCGCCGCGCCGTCGACGATGCCGGAAGAATTGGCCGGAGTATGGATATGGTGAATACTTTCCACCGTATGATATTTTTCCCGGGCAACATCATCAAAACCCATCTCCCCCATTTGCGCAAAGGAAGGATTTAACTTAGCCAGGCTTTCAAGGCTGGACTCGGGGCGGATCAACTCGTCTTTTGCCAGTATTTCAATGCCGTTTTGATCGACAACCGGAATAACCGAACCGGCAAAGGCATTACGCTGCCAGGCCGCCGCGGCTTTTTGATGGGAACGCACGGCAAAGTTATCGACATCCTCGCGGCTAAAGCCCGCTAAAGTAGCGATCAAATCCGCACCTATGCCCTGAGGCATGAAACCTGTCTGCATGTTAGTGGCGGGATCATTGGCCCAGGCGCCGCCGTCCGAGCCCATTTTCTCCCGCGACATCGACTCAACGCCGCCGGCCACCACCAGCTGCTCCCAACCGGAGCGTACCTTCATGGCCGCGGTATTAACCGCCTCCAATCCGGAGGCACAAAAACGGTTGATGGTCACCCCACCGATATTGTCATGCCAGCCGGCGGCAATGGCGGCGGTTTTGGCGATATCCGCTCCCTGATCCCCCACCGGGGTCACACAGCCGATAACAATATCGTCAATTTGCCCGGTATCAAGCTGGTTGCGCTGCTCAAGGGTTTTTAACAGGTTAGACAATAAGCTGATGGGTTTAACTTCATGTAAGGCGCCACTGGCTTTGCCCCGGCCCCTTGGGGTGCGTATCGAATCGAAAATATAAGCGTCGGTCATAATTTATGCTGTTGCTTGCAAATGGAAACAAAACTATAAAAGACAAAGGCCGGACAGCACTTGACCCTTTAGCGCAAGTGGGTGACATAAAACATCATTTTTGCGGGAAGTTTATTGAAAAAAAATCTTAGCCGTTACGATAACTGTTTCGGTACTCAAGAGGGTTTTCCCCGGTCCACTTCTTAAATGCCCGGGTAAAAGCCGATGCCTCGGAAAAACCTAAATCATAAGAGATACTGGTAATAGCTTGCTCGGTCGTGCGCAACAAGGTTAACGCCCTGTGCTTGCGGGTACGGTCTTTAATCTCCATAAAACTGGTATTTTCCGCTTTAAGCTTGCGGGTCAGGGTGGCGGGAGAATAATGCAGCTTTGCCGCCAGCTGTGCCAGTTTCATCCGGCTGAAATTTTCACTCTGGCTCAGTATTTTTCTTACCTGCTCGGCGGTGCTGTTTTGCACCTGATAATGGCTTAAAAAGCAATAAGGGGCGCTGATCAGCAGCGCCGGTAATTTTTCCTGCTCTGCCACCACCGCCTGATTCAGCAGTGTGCTGGCAAACACCAGACGGTTATTCGATTGCTCAAAATCCACCTTACTCTGGAAAATGGTTTCAAAGTCTTGCTGCCCGGCAAAAGGCGTAAACTCGAATTCCACCCGCTCCAACTTGATCGGTTGGTCGATTAACCAGGCAAACCAACGGATAAAAACTATGGCCAGGCACAAAATAAAATAATCATTGCCTGCCCCACCGTTTGCCTCCCTGACCGGGGGCCGGTGCTCCAGGGTAAAAATCGCCTCTTCCCCTTTAACCTGCAAAGCAAACTGATATTCTTCGCTGAGCAGGCGGAAAAAGGTCATGGTGCGGTGGATCACAGATCTCAGGGTTTTACAGTCGCTGCAGGCATGACATAACATTTTAAAGGTGCCGACATGCAGCTTTTTATGGGAGGCGCCCGCCGATTCATCATCGAGCAGTCGCCAAACGCTGTTGGCTAAACTACCGAGTTTTTCTGACTCGATATAACCCTGGGTGGTTAATGCCGAGGCGGGAATATCATGGCGGGCCAATAACGCCAGCGCCTGCTCGCTGTCATCAAGCACACTGCCCAGCTGACGGCGGATAAAGCTATAAGGCACTAAATGTGAATTGTTCAAAATGACAATACCTGCATAACACTACCTTCAAAATAACAACGCCTTATCCCGCCTAAAAAGCTAATCCCTGTCTTAAGGCTTATTAACTTAATCAAAATCAGACCAGGTTGCAATGGCGGTGCTGGCCGCACCGGGGGGAAAGCCGCCAATAACGGCATCATTTCGGACATATGCTGTTAAAATTAACAGCATAAAGTTTACATATGATTAACGCCATTTTGTTTCATCTTACCCGCCAATCGCTTAAACTTGGCGATATCTACCTAAACCGGATGATCTCATTTAAGGAAACCCATGAAAAAAATCTTAGGACTTAGTGTCTTAGCGCTTGCAGTACTTAGCGGCTGTAACACAACCTCACAACAGCAGACCACACCGGCTCAGTCATCGGCCGTTTTATTATCAGATACCTTTATCACCAGCCCCAATGACAAGCGCAGCTACCAGACCCTTAAATTAGACAACCAAATCGAAGTGGTATTGGTTTCCGACCCTTCGGCCGAAAAATCAGCGGCTTCTTTAAGTGTCGGTGTCGGTTTACTGCATGATCCCATGAGCCAGCAAGGCATGGCCCACTATTTAGAGCACATGTTGTTTTTAGGTACAGAGCGTTATCCGGATACCAAGGGCTACAGTGAATTTATGGCCAAAAACGGCGGCGCCCATAACGCCTACACCTGGTTAGACGTCACCAACTATATGTTTAAGGCCAACAATGACGCCTTTGACGAAGGCCTTGACCGTTTCTCCGATTTCTTTAAAGCGCCGAAACTTTACCCAGAATATACCGACAAAGAAAAAAATGCCGTCAACGCCGAATGGTCGATGCGCCGTGAAATGGACTTTTTTGGCCAGTTCAAATTAACCCGGAAAATGATGGGCGATCACCCTGCCAACCGCTTTTTGATCGGTAACCTGGAAACCTTAGGCGATAAAGAAGGCAGTGGCCTGCACCAGGAAACGGTAGAATTTTATAACCAGTATTACTCAGCCAACATCATGAAAGTGGCGCTGATTTCCAACCTGCCGCTGGCAGACATGGAAGCACTGGCGAAAAAACACTTCTCCAGCATCAAAAATAAAAACATTGAAAAACCCAGTGTCACTAAGAAACTGGACATGACACAAAGCGGCAGCAAGCGGGTATTCTACAAGCCCAACGAAGACGTTAAGCAGCTGAAACTTGAATTTACCATAGAAAACAACCTCAAAGACTTTGCCGTAAAACCCAACAGCTTTGTCAGCTACTTACTGAACTCGGAAATGCCCGGCAGCCCGGCGCAGCTGTTAAAAGAAAAAGGCTGGATCTCGGGACTAAACGCCGATTCATCCCCGAACCTGTACGGCAACTACGGCACCTTGCAAATCGATATTGATTTAACCGATGCCGGCATGCAGCAGCGTGAAAAAATCGTTGCCACTGTAATGCAATACATCAAGCTGATCAAAGATCAGGGGGTTGATAAGAAATACTTCAGCGAAATCAGCACCTCACTGAATAACCAGTTCCAGTTCCTGGAAAAAACCGACGAATTTAACTACGTCTCGCAGCTGTCCGCCAATATGCAAAACTACCCGGTTAACCATGCCATCAATGCCCCGTATCATTACGCGCAATTTGATGCCGATGCCATTAACCGCGTACTGGCACAATTAACCCCAGAAACCCTGAAAATCTGGCATGTCAGCCAGCAGGAAGAAACCGACAGCAAACTGCATTTTTATGACGGCGAGTACCGCATCAGCGACCTCAGCCAGGCAGAAATTGCCAGCTGGAACAAACCGTCAGATCTGCCGCTGAGCTTACCTGCGGTTAACCGCATGCTGCCGGAAAACTTCACCCTAAAAACCGATAAGTTGGCCAAGCAAAGCCAACCTGAACTTGCCTACGACAAGCAAGGCATCAAGATCTGGCGTTTTGCCAGCCAGGAATTTAACAACCAGCCTAAAGGTTTGCTGGAAGTTTATTTTAATAACCCCAAAGCAGGGAAAGATATTTACACCAGCATCGCCCTGGAAATCTGGGCCGATATTTATAACCTGCAGCAAAGCGCCTTATCCACCGAAGCCGCCATTGCCGGTATGGGCTTAAACGTATCGCCGGGTAACGGGTTGATCTTAACCCTGAACGGTTTTACCGATAAACAAAATAGCTTATTGCAGCAGGCCATCGGCCAGCTACGGGTAAAAACCGACGAGCAGGGCTTTAACCAGGCCGTCGACCGCTATATCCGCAACTTAAACAATGCCGGTAAGCAGTTCCCGTTCTACCAGGCCTTTGATGAGTTAAACAAACTCACACGCAGCGGTAACTACAGCAACGAACAGCTGATCAAAACCGCCAAGGTATTAACCCTGGGCGACTTTGAGCGCATCATGGACCAGGTACTGAAAAACAACCAGCTACGCGCCTTTGCCTTTGGTAACTACGACCAGGCGGATATTGACAGCGTCGCCAAACAGTTATCAGATGCCCTGCCTGAAATGCATCATGAAACCAGCTACAGCCGCGATAAGTTCTGGAAGCCGGAGCCGGGTGAAGTCATGGTGCTGAAGAAAGACCTTGAGGTTGCCGATGTCGCCATTATCGACTTATATGTGCATCCTGAGCCGGGTTATAAGCAAAAAGCCCGTGCAGAAGTGCTGAGAAGCCATTTCAGAACCATAGCTTTTGATAAGCTCAGAACCGAAGAGCAACTGGCCTATGCCGTTGGTGTAACCGCACGCAGCATTGAAGACTATGCCGGGATAGGTTTGTACATTCAAAGCCCGGTAAAAGGCCCGAAAGACATCCAGAGCCGCTTTGACAGCTTTAAAGTGGAATATGCCGCCGAGCTCGATAAAGTCACCGAAGAAACCTTCACCCAGCTGAAAAACGCCACCCTGGTAGGCTTAAAAGAAAAGCCGAAGAACCTGCAGGCAGAAGTTTCCCCGATGATCCGCGACTGGTACCGCGAAAACTTCAACTTTGACAGCAAAGCCAAGCTGATTGCCGAAGTGGAAAAAGTCACCCTGGCAGACGTGAAAAACTTCTACCGTGAGTCAATTGGCAACAGCGACGCCGCCCGCCTGAACATCCAGTTACGGGGCAGCAAGTTTAAAGACACCCCGTTCGCCGACTTAAAAGGCCAGACGGAAGTAAGCAATGTTGAACAGTTCTACAAAGGTATTTCGTTTCAATAAACATGAAACAATACATCTAAATAACAGCAATAAACGCTGAGACAATGCCGCCATTCCCTAAGGAATAGGCGGCATTTTATTTACCACTATTTTTCTACTGGCCGGAATAATACCAACAAAGCTTTTCCATCCTTTGTCCGCCCACAGTGACCAGTCCCAGCGCAGAGTTCCGGTTAATCGGCTGCAATATTTGTTAACAACTAGTACTTAAAGTGTTTATTTTAAGAGTTGACACTCTACAAATTAAAATGCTAGCTTAAAGTTGTTCAGGTTTTAGAGCATCCTGAGCCTCCTAAAATTCATGAAACGGAAAAACGCTTATTTGTGAACCCTAACAATAATAAGGAGATCTTAACCATTAAACTAAAAGCAACAAAACGCTACCAGCCCCGGTGATACTGAAAGAGACATAAGATTGTCTTAAAGGAGACATCAGCCTCCCTAACAGGAGCCTTCGGCCTCTCTAATAAGAGCAAAACAACAGGTACTCACAGTTGTAGTTCATCAGACGGCAAATGCAGCAATTCCCATACCTGTATGTAGCAGCAATTTATCTAGACGTAGATAAAACAAGAGGGGAGTCTTTCCCCTCTTAAACCTTTCCCCCGGTTTACTTACCCGCTTACATTCCCGGTAACAGTGCAAACCAACAGCCCTGCACCAATATCCTTCTCTGATTCATTCCTGATCTGCCCCGGCGATTTTGCTAGAATAGCTAAGCCCCTTAATACGGAATAAACTGATGATACTAAACGCAATAAAAAACTTCTTTGCCGGTTTAGCTAAACCCAAAACACCGAAAGCACCGAAAAATCCCTACTTCTGTAACCAGTGGTCGCTGTTTCTGGAGCAAGAAGTCAGCTTTTACCGCAGCTTAAACGACCAGGACAAGGTGATATTCGAGCAAAGGGCATTACTGTTTTTAGAAACCACCACGGTAGAATCGGGCCAGATAAACGTCAGCGACCAGGACAAACTCCTTGTGGCCGCCAGCGCCATTATCCCGGTATGGGCCTTTCCCGACTGGCATTACCTGAACCTGAAAACCGTCTATCTCCTGCCCCATGCCTTTAACGAAAACTTTGAAATCGGCCAGCCGGACTCCTGCATCACCGGCATGGTCGGCACCGGCCCGATGGCGGGAAAAATGATCCTTAGCCAGCCGGCCCTGCACTTAGGCTTTAGCAACGACAGGGATAAACAAAATGTCGGTATCCATGAATTTGTCCATCTGATCGATATGATGGACGGCAAGTGCGACGGCTACCCTGAGCGGCTGCTGGATCATCAGTACTCCATCCCCTGGTTTGAGCTGATGGAGAAAAAAATTCAGGAAATTACCCGCCGTAAAAGCAACATCCGGCAATACGGCGCCACCAACCCGGCAGAATTTCTTTCCGTGACCAGCGAATACTTTTTTGAACGCCCGCAAATGCTGCAACAAAAACACCCGGTATTGTTCGCTTCCCTGAGCGAAATTTACCAGCAGGATGTGCGGGAAATTAAAGAGGACATCAAGGTAAGAAAAAAAGATCCCTGCCCCTGTGGCAGCGGCAAGCGCTATAAGCATTGCTGCATTGAAGTTAGCTAGCGCTTGCCTAGCTGTTGCGTAATCCTTGCGTAAGTAAGCCAGCATGCTATCATGCGCGCAATTTTATTTATCCCGCAAATGGCAAGCGCTTTACTATAGATAAAGGTGCAAACACCAAGCCGGTGTTAACCGTTTTTGTGCAAAAGCCGCCATAAGGCAGCTAAGAAAAGCGGCACAGAAAAACAGCCATTTGCCCACACAGGTACCTAGTATGAAAGCCCCGTTATTCGATAAAATACTGAAACTCGCCCAGGACATCGCCCAGGCCTCAGCCGAGGAAAACGAAACCTTAAGAGCCGATAAAGTGGCCAAACTGCAGGAGCTTTGCCAGAAAAGCCAGGGAACCGCCAATGACCACCCGCTGCAGTGGGAAATGCTGGCCGACTTCACCGATGACGGCGATCTGGCGCTGGACATCTACCAAATTGCGCTGGACAAGGCAGAAAAATATTCCCTGGATAAGCATCGCGCCACTATCTATTTGTCGATGGCAGAAAGATATGATGAATTTGGCGAGCCCGCCAAAGCACTGGAATTTGCCACCCAGGCCAATGATGCGGCCCAGCTTGGCAATGACGATGAATTAAAGGCTGAAATTGGTGAGTTAATCGCCCGCCTGAGCAATGCCTGCCAGGCGCAGAGCTAAACACCTTTAGCCACCCAGGCGCAAAGCGTTAAAAGCGCTGAAATAAGCCTTATAAAGAAAACTCCCCCATCAGACCCTTTAACTCGGGCCTGATGGGAGAGTTTCATCAAAAAGACCTTTTAAAGCAGCCCTCACGCTGATTTATCAAAAAAGACTTCCCCTGATTATTGCGCCGCATCGTGCCGGTCAATGATCACATTCGCCTCCAGCTTGTCAGCCAATGAAAAACTGAGCGCACCGGAATAACCGATTATGTCTTCCGCACTTTTCTTGTGTGGATTTTTACTTTTACTTGCCTTGGCAACAATCACCACTTCCTCCGCTTGCCTTAAGGTTAAGTGGGGCAATAAATACATGCTTTCATCCAAAAGCACTTCCCCCGGCAGCTGCGATAACTTACCTTTGAAATTGGCCAGCGGCAGCCGGGTATTGGGCTTGGCAGCATACACATAAAGGGTCCAGTTTTCTGCATCATCCGGCAGTAAATTTTGCGCTATGTTCACTTGTACCGTTATGGTTCTGCTGCCCTTTTCTGCCTGGACCTTATCTGATTTTCCCTGCTGGCCCGAACAAGCGAAAAGAGGCAATAAAAGACAAGCAACGGCTAATAGTTTTTTCATGGAACAACCCTTAAAAATCAGTGCTGAACCTGAGCATAAAGGAACGTCCGGGGGCAAGCAATGTCTCTTTGGCCGGAGTATATTCTGAATCAAAGATATTGCTGATTTCCATATTCACCAGATAATTTTGTTGCTCACCAAACCTTGTGCCCAGGGCAAGATTCACGGTTTTCCAGCTGTCATAATGTTCACTGCTGCCGTCTGCTTCCGCCAGCCTGGCATTGCTTGCCGCCCTGAGATAAGCGTCAAAATAATAAGCGCCCAGCAGCGCCCCTTCATTTTCATATTTCAGCCCTAACTTACCGTAAAGGGACGGCGTGCCTGTGTCTCTGGTAGTAAAACTGCCATAGGTTTCCTTGCGCGATAACCAGGTAATATTGGCATAAGGAGTAATGTGCTCGCTGACATGATAATTGACGCTAAGTTCAACACCTGTTGTTTTCGCCTTGTCGGCATTGACATAAATCTGATCGTTTTCCGGATTAATACAAACACCAATACCATCGGCGCAGTCCTGCTTGGTGATATAGTTATCGGCATCGGTGTAAAATAAGCTGGTATCGATTAACCAGTTATCGGTAAATAACCGGTAACCCAACTCAACATTGTCTGAGCTTTCCGCCTTGAGATTGGCATTCGGATTGATAAAGCGCCCGGCAGCCGTTGCCCCCGTGGCAATTTGCAGCAAGGTCGGATAATGATAACCCTGGCTAAAGACAAAGCGCATATTATTGTGCTCATCAAAACCGTAATTGGCGGCAATTGAGCCGATAAACTCGCTGTCATCATTTTTACCCGGCGAAAGTCCCGGTTTGCTGGTTTCATTAAGCTCGGCATCCACCCAATATTGGCGCGCGCCTGCCGTTACTATCAGCTTATCTGACAGCTGCCATTCATCCTGAAAATATAATGCCTTGGTGGTTAAACTTGCCTCTTCAATGCTCAGGCTTTCAACCACAGTGGGCACTGCCGGAACCCCGGGGATATTGCGGGTGGTTTGCGTGATATTGGTAGTGGCTTTGTCTAAATCATCTTTAACCAGCTGAAAGCCGACAATGGCATAATGCTGTTCATTTAACTGAAAATCAAACTGGCTGTTAATGCCTGAGGTTTTCAACGTTTCCTCAATGTCGGTATCGACAATATTATCAATAGACATCGCCGGCCCTGCAGGCACCGACATTTCGATATGCTGGACAAAGTTGCGATCTATTTGCTGCTTATAAGCATCAAAGTGAATTTTTTTCAACAGCTCGCCGTCAGGCTCATAGCTATAAAAAGCCGCCAACTTGCTGCGATCCCTTTGCGGCATATCCAGGGTGAAATTTTCTATGCCGGTGGCAATTTCACTGGCTAAGTTAAATTGCTCGTAGGTGATGCCAAAGCGATGTTCATCAAGCTCTTTGGCCAGATAAAGCGAATGGCTGTTATTGTTAAAACTTGAGTGCTCCAGGTCGCCGTCAGGGGTATTGCGGTCTTTATGATCGTTATCCGACACAGAAATGCGATAGTCAAAACCGTCAACATAACCGTATAGACTCGCCGCATACTGCTGACCATGAGTCGCCGAGTTATAACTTGACGACAAACTGACCTGCAATGGTTCGCTGCCGCCTTTTTTGGTGATGATATTAATCACCCCGCCCAGCGCCTTGCCCCCGTATAACACCGAACTGGTGCCGCGGATCACTTCAACACGTTCCACCATTGAGGTATCAAGTAATAACGGCGCGCCATAGGTGGAATGGTCGGTAATCTCCTGGCCGTCAACCAAAATGGCCACTCTGAGCGAACTTTCGCCGCGTAACGTGATCCGTTTCATGCCCGCCGTTGCCGCATCTGCCACCTGGATACCGGGAATATCCCTTAAGGTATCGGCGATGGAATCGGCCGAGGCACGCTCAATATCCTGCGCATCAACCGTTGAAATAGACACAGGGCTTTCCATGAAGTAGCGCTCGGTGCGGGTGGCGGTAATGGTGAAATGTTCATCCGGGACTGAAGAAAGGGTATTAGCCTCGGCGAAAGCATAATTGGCAGAGGCCATTAAAGCACTGCCGATAACGATAGAGATTGCGGATAACTTAAACATGAGACAAGTTTGCTATTGCTAGGGAGTAGAAACTGTCACACTACAGTAGGTGATAATAGTTATCAATTGCGTTTATTGTTCTATATCATGCTTTGGTGTTTTAATGCGGTTATAGGATACTTGCCGGAGAACAACTTTGTTTTCAAGAGGCCATGGGAGTCTCATTCTGACCTTATACAACACCTTCAGTAAAGCCGCTAAAATCAGATTCTGTCACTTTAAACAAAGGGCATAACCAGCCCCGTTTATTGCAGATATTAATCTAATAAACAACCACTTCACTGTTGCTTTATACAGCATTCTGGTCTTTTATTATAAGTGCCTCTCAGCAACAAAGGAGGACAACCTCACCAGTATTTCTACCCATTAGCGCGTATAAAGCGCCGCAACAACAACCGCAACCCCTGAGTGCGAGCACACCCAGAGATTGCTAACCACAACGAACTAAAGAGGAGTCCGTAATGGCTGATTCTAATCATACGTCAGAGCCCAGCTCGGCAAAAGCAAAATATCCCGCCTCACGCCAACTTACTGTTTTAGAAACCATATGTGAGAACGCCGCCAAAACCCGCGGGGTTGGCCTTAATTATGTGCCGGTGGTGCTTGAGCCTTATATCGTGTTAAGAGGCAAGTGGCTCGGCCAGGCCGGTTTTACCGTAGGGCAGAAGGTCACGATAGTGGTCAATCAAGATGAATTAAGGATAACACCAAGTCTGGCTTCCTCTAAGCTGGCAACTAAACCTTAACTCATAGAACCAACTGCTGCGCTGCTTCGGGGCGCAGTAGTTGGTGCTGTCAGACTACACCGGGGAGTTCACTTATCCTTACTCAGAGCCGTATAGGTAGTAAGCTATAGCGCTCACACAAATGAAGGCAACAAATGAACCAAGGAAGAAAAGCGCTAAATACCAATCTTTTTTACGGGCATAGCGAAGAATCAACTGATCATTTACCGGCGACACATCAGCTGCCTTTTTCGCGACAATAACCATGGCATACATAGTAATGCGAGCACCAATACCTTTATCCCACTCAGGCGGTAACTCACCTTCTTTGGCCATTTTATTTTCTATATATTTAACAGAGATCCTGCTAAAGCAGAAAGTAGCAATAGCTATTAGAAAAATCAGCAATAAAATAGACAGCATCAAACAGTCATATAAATTCACAGTGCCCTCTTAAAGTCAGGAGTAATCTATATCAAATATATAAATGTATGGTCCGCCTCGTTATTGCAAGACAATTATTTGGAATAACGAGGCGGACCATCTCATTAAAGCTAACACTGCCATTAAAACTAAAACATAAAATGTTGCCTTAACAAAAAAAGCCAGATACCAATCAATTTTACGTCCGTAACGTTTTGTTGATTCAACATCAATCAAAGAAGCATGCCTGTTTATATTAGGAAATAAGTTCACACTCGAATATGCCGCCAACCTGGCACCTATCCCTTTATCCCATTCAGGCGGTAATTTGCCTTCCTTAGCCATTTCATTCTCAATATGCTTAACGGATATCCGTCCGAAACAAAATATTGCTACTCCCCATAATGTAAAGAGTATGACTATAGCTAAAACGAGCCAATGTTCAGCAGTTATTTCCATGCTTAACCTTCGGTTTATTGATCACTCACAGTTGAAGATGCACCAAACCCGGTAACTCCGGAAACATCACTAAATTGCCAGTCTTTACCACACCTATCTTAGAGGTAATGATCACGGACCATACAGATAATAAAAAACGCCAACCATGCTCATAGCCGCGATGAAAGAACTAAGAAAAAACACCGCCAAATACCAATCTTTTTTACGGGCATGACGCCTGATAGCTTCACCATCAACAAGTGTCTTTCGGGCCATTTTATTAATCACTATAGCCATGGCATAAAGGCTAAATCGCCCACCAATTCCCTTATCCCACTCTGGAGGTGACTTACCTTCCTTAGCCATTTCTCGCTCTATGTGTTTAACCGTTATCTTGCTAAAGCAAAATATTGAAATTCCCCAAACAAACAGCAGAAATAAGCCAATGAAGCCAATCCAATGCTGAGTCGTAAGCCCCATAAAAAAAGTTACTCCACTTTAAATCAAAAGAACTGGCACTATTCAGGCCCATACAAAAAATATGCTAAAGCCATAATTACAATTAACGTAACAAAACTGAGTTCGAAAAAAAGTGCTAAATACCAATCTATTTTGCGGGCATAACGCTTGGTTGACTCTACATCAACTAAAGAAGCATGCCGGTTAATGTTGGGAAATAAAATAATCAAAGCATACGCAGGTAATCTCGCGCCAATCCCTTTGTCCCACTCCGGAGGTAACTTCCCAGCTTTAGCCATTTCATTTTCTATATGTTTAACGGTTATGCGACTAAAGCAGAACAGCGCAATAGCTAATATAAAAATGGAGATGATAAGGCTCAACATTAAAGCATCGTAAAAATTCACTTTTCCTTACTCAGGAGCATATAGGTAACTGGTATCATAAACCTGACCAACTCCTCACTATTCAATGGTGTTACCACTTTTATCTAAGGCTCCTATCCAAGAAAGACAATTAACCATTTGAACCGTAAAGAAGGTAACCCGTTCCGGCAACCGTTATAAATAACACAAGCGAACTAAGAAAAAGTCCGGCCAGGTAAATGTCTTTTTTGCGGGCATGACGCTTTGCAGCCTTAGTATCAATAATGGAATGAGGAGGAATTCTTTTTATGACAAGAGCAACAGCATAGGCACCAACTCTTGCACCTATTCCCTTATCCCAACCAGGAGGTGATTTTCCCTCTTTAGCCATTTCTTGCTCTATATGCTTTACCGATATTCTGCCAAAACACACAGAAAAAAATGCACAGACAAAAAACAATACTCCTGCACCATAAATAAACCAATCCTCAGTAAGAAACTCAAACATATTGATAACCTAAATTAAAACCAATCAAAACTACTACTGGCATCATAAATATTGCCTGCTAACCCCTTACCAATCCAATCTCCTGTTTTAGCGGCTGCATAACCAGCGGTCAAACCAGCCCCTATTACAAAAGCCCAGCCCAAAGGAGTACTTACCATAAGAAGACTAACAGCCGCCGTAGTTACAGTACTTCCCACCCAAGCCCCGGCTGCGGTGCTGAAACCAAAACCAGTCGTTTCAACCACAGCTCTGCGCTGCCAGTCTTTACCAGCTTTATAATCCAGATAAACATCTTCACCACGAAACCCAGCATCTAATAAGATTATCCCTTTTCCCCCGATATTAGCCGCCTTCTCAAAACGTTTAATAATTTCAAATGACCGGGTTGTTGACAGCTCAATAGATTTAGCGTTTCTAGCACTTTTGGCAATATTAATTCCCCGTTGAGGATTTGACCATACTGTGCCCCGCCTGCTGGCTGTAGCATTACCCATATATTTATTTAGCTCTGCACCAAATTTAGTATTCAACTCCCTATTCAAGCTCGTGACAGTTTGTTCCAACTTCACCAGCTCAATTCCCCTCACTTTGGCTTTATATGCTTTATGTAAATTTTTCAATGCCTGTTGGTATTTAATAGCGGCCCTGGCAAAACCAGTTAAACGAGTCTCCAATGCCGTAGCTCCGGCACCGGCCAGACCATGACTATCTGATTTTAAAAAAGGAATAACAGTATCTTGCTGGTATTTTTTCACCTCAGCAATCATAGGTGCGATCTCTGCCTGATGAAATTCTGATAATGCAGCTAAAAATTGCATACCATACGTTTCATTAAGTTCGGCAATATTACGCCGGGATTGTGCCGGTAAAGCTTTCAGCTGGTTAAAGTTACTGGCCAAATCAGGCCTTAACTCCTGCCAGGGGCGTGTTTTATCTATCTGTCCCTGCCGTAAAATATAAGGCGTGCCTTGAGGAATAAAATTCCCGCTAATATGCGGGTTATCTTGTAAAAAAGCCTCCACAGCTTGTGGGTCAGGCGAGCAAGGCAGGGATGAACAGGTTTTACTGCTGATACAAATATCAATTTCGCTGGGCATACTAAATCCTTTTAGTGCAGGCGAGCTACAGCTTTGAAGCAAGCTAATCCGTTAGTTAGCCTAAAATACTAGCAGTTCATTATTGAGAGGGAAAGTTAGAATCAGCCAAAGCTATTGCACTTTAGGCCCATGAAACAACACCTACACACTTATTCTGTTTGTTCTTAGCATCTGATATCATGAGGAAATAAGAACAATTTACTATCTGCAATAGCATTACATGGACGTTTCATGAATCAAACCGGTATTTACGAACAACTTATCACCCAACTGGTTGAACAAAACCTTAACCGAGATTCATTTCATGTAGGTGAGCGCCTGTTAGAAACAGCAGAAGCAGCAACTTGGTTATCTCGCTTTCTAACTCGTATTATTGAGTTGGCGATGGAGTCTGTTCCTCAAAGCAATACCCGTATTTCAGAACAAATAAACTTAGCCAATACCCTCATCCATTGGTTAAGTGAACACATTCATGATGCAGAGCTCATCAGTGAAAATTTACTCGATAGTCAAGGTAAAATCCTAACGGCCTTATTTGATAAAACCAATCCTATTTCAGCTGATTTACCCAGTTATGTTGACTCTATTATGCCACTTACCGGGCTCACGCAAAGTGAGCTATTTTGTGGCAGCAATGTCGGTATATCCCTTGAAACAGAACTAAAACGCGAAATCCAATCTGCAGATAAAATTTACTGGTTAGTCTCTTTTATCAAATGGGCCGGTATCCGCATATTTAAGAATGAGTTAGAAGCCTTTACCCGTAGCGGCAAACAATTAAAGGTGATCACCACCTCTTACATGGGGGCAACAGACGCAAAAGCCGTAGAATTTTTAGCTTCATTGCCCAATACTGAAATTAAGCTTAGTTACAATACCAACCGTGAACGCCTGCATGCTAAATCATACTTGTTTCTACGTGATACCGGCTTTCATACTGGCTATATAGGCTCATCTAACCTATCCCATTCAGCATTAACAAACGGCCTTGAATGGAACCTTAAAATAACCTCACAAGAAATTCCCCATATCATTGAAAAGTCATTAAGCACTTTTGAAACTTATTGGGAATCACCTGATTTTGAAACTTTTACCGGCAACGTCGAAAGCCGCGATAAATTAACCCGGGCGCTTAAAGAAGCGAAAGGAAGTTATAATGCTACTGGCACTAACTATTATTTCGATATCACTCCGCACCCACACCAACTGGCTATTTTAAATAAATTACAGGTTGAACGAGAACTGCACCAGCGCTATAAAAACTTAGTGGTTGCAGCAACAGGTACCGGTAAAACCATTATTTCAGCCTTTGATTTTGCTCGCTTTTATCAAGCTAATCCGAATGCAAAATTCTTGTTTATCGCCCACCGTGAAGAAATTTTAAAGCAGGCATTAGCGGCTTATCGCGGCGTACTCAAAAACAGTACCTTTGGCGAATTATGGGTGGGCAATAATAAACCGAGTAATTACCAACAATTATTCGTTTCAATTCAAAGCCTGAATAATCAAATTGAAAACTTAGCGCTTACACCAGATTATTTTGATTATGTGGTTATTGATGAAGTACATCATATCGCTGCCAATAGTTATCGAACAGTATTAGCCCAGTTTCAGCCACAAATTTTGTTAGGGTTAACAGCAACACCTGAGCGCCATGATGGCATCGACATTCTAGCTGACTTTTGCCATGTTATTGCCGCTGAAATCCGTTTACCAGAAGCAATTAACCAACGCCATCTGACCCCTTTCCAATATTTTGCGATTAATGACGATACTGACCTAACAAGTATCCCCTGGTCTAGGGGCCGTTATGACGTGGCGGAGTTAACCCATTTATATACCTTTAACGATCAAAGGGTACAACGTATCCTGCAAAGCTTAAGCGAAATCATTACCGATATATCCGAAATGCGCGCCTTGGCATTTTGTGTCAGTAAAGATCACGCACAATTTATGGCGAACAAATTTACCCTTAAAGGAATATCCTGCGGTGTGCTTACCAGTGATAACAGCGCAGAACGTGAGCAACAACAGAAACTGTTAAGATCAAAACAGATTAATGTCTTATTCGTTGTCGATATCTTTAATGAAGGGGTAGATATACCCGAATTAGACACCTTATTGTTCCTGCGACCAACAGAAAGCTTAACCATTTTCTTACAGCAACTGGGTCGCGGCTTACGCCTCACCGATAACAAAGAATGTTGCACCGTGCTTGATTTTGTCGGTAATTCACGACCTGAATACGACTTTTCCCATAAATTCCGTGCTTTAGTGGGGAAAACGAGTCAGTCAATCGATAAAGAAATAAAACAAGGATTCCCACATTTACCTTTAGGCTGTCGTATTGAGTTACAAGAAAAAACTCAAGAAATGATTTTAAAGAATATACGCAGCGCGCTACTGAATAAAAAGAAACTATTTAGCCTGGTTAACAATTTTACTCACCATACCCATTTACCTTTAACACTGGCTAATTTTCTACAACTCCAGCCCAATATAACCCTGGAAGATATCTATAAAATCAAACTAGGGAAACCATACAGCTTTGGAGGTTGGTCAGCATTAGTAGCAGCCAGCAATAATGACAAGATAACTGGCCTAGCGAGTGATTTGGCAAGCGCTTATTATCGAGCCATCAATAATCGTTTATTAAATTGCACCTCAATCTCTTATCTACGCTTTTTACAAACTTTATGTAACAACGACTTTGCACTTAAACAAGGGCATGACGACGATATCAACAACACGCAAGCACAGCATTTCGCCCTTATGTGCCATTACGACTTCTGGGATAAACCCGGCTCACAACTTGGCTTTAAATCATTAAAACAAAGTTTACGGGCATTACATAACCCTATGCTGCAAAATGAACTCAATGACATATTAACGATATTGATGGAACGTTTGGATATCAATGAATTCCCCATGCCAAAAGTAGCTAATAAGGCTGTCGATGCATCACCATTAAAAATGCATGTGCGCTACCCCAAAGAACATATCTTGGTGGCTTTTGGCGATAGCACTTTTGAGAAAAAATCATCCAGCCGTGAAGGTGTATTAAATATTTCTGACATTAATACCGAGCTGCTTTTTGTCACCCTTAACAAGTGCGAAAAACAGTTTTCTGCCACAACCATGTATCACGACTATGCCATCAGCCCAGAACTGTTTCACTGGCAAACGCAAAATAGCGCACGTCCAAACTCAGGTAAGGGGCTTAGCTATATAAACCAGCAAAAATGCGGCAAAACAGTTATTTTATTTGTACGGGAACAGGCTAAAGATGAAAATGGCCGGACCATGGGGTTTGTGAACTTTGGTCCGGTGAATTTTGTGAAATATGAAGGCAGCCAGCCTATGAATATTACATGGAAATTGGCACACACTATGCCAGCTTATTTATGGCATGATACGGCTAAGCTAGCAGTTGGGTAATGTTAAATTAAAAGAAATGATAGTCACTTTATCTCAATAGCAGAGCAATAAACAGCTTGACTCATATCTACAAGGTTATCTGCTCTGCATTCTATACAGTGACTTTGAGGTCCTTCTGGATGATTAGGTGAAGCTCGAAATGGAGTCGTTCCAAATCTAACAGGGTAATTAAAAAAAACATGCTCTGCCCCATTCTCTTGTGAGCAGCTAGGACAAGATTTTAAAGTCTCATCTTTACTCCATTGCGTTCTATTTAATGCTCTATCGCAAACTTTACATAACATAATTATTTCCTTGTTTATAAAACTTAACTTTCATTCACTGCAAAAAATTAATATGTAACTTTAATGCTTACCACTCCCTTAATTGTTGCATCTCTTTTAAACGACCTCGCTGCATCACTAGCGCTTCAAACAAGTCATCAACTGAAGAATTATTTACAGCTAAACCAGGTAGGGCAATATTAGCCTCAGCAAAAAAACGCTGCCTCTGAGCTACGTTAAAAATTCCTGGGGGCTCTTCAACTAGTATTTCATCCTCTAGCCAAGCACTTTGCCACCAGCGCAACATACGATCTTTTGCTTCTTTTAGTTTTTTCTCACTTGGCAGGCGATCACTTTTCTGATTATTGACCTGCGTATCCGAAGGCAACAAATTCCATAAATCATTATTAGGCCAACGAGAAAACGGCATGCAATGATCTATGTTGTATTTCTGCTTAAGAGTTTTAGAGGTCCATACACAATGTTGTGTTTGTTGTTGCTGCAACTGCTCGAAGCGCTGGCGAATTTCAGTCGTGCTTCTTTTAGGTTCCAACCAGTTTAATGCCTGTTGTAGAACATAATGTTTTTCTACCGCCTGGTACCTGGCATTCCCCTTGTAGCTGAGCATTGTATTTACCCATTCACTTACCAATACCGGCTCTATCCAGCAAGCATAACGGTTAAATGCCAGCCATATATGCTCGGGCAGTGAAAACTCTCCCCACTGGGTGAGTGTGGCTAAATCTAAGAAAATGCTTTCTTTGGCTCGCACCGGCTTGCTGGCAACTTCAAACACACCTTGTTCACTGTTAGGCAAAGTTATGTACTTACATGGCATGCCTTTAATATTGCTAAGCGCATCAGACAAAGTTTTATGCAAAGCTATGGCGTCATCGCCGGTAAACATATGGCCGATACGGTAATCGGCTGCGGTGCGATGTGTTAATTTATGCCAGCCATTAGGCTTCATAAATCCCATGTTAGGGCTTTTGTTTGGTGTCTGAAATAATTGGTGTTTGTCTATTAGATCTTTGTATTGGTGGCACCAGTAAAGTGCTACTAACCCTGCGGGTAAAATAACCCTGTCGCCATGTAGACTGCTTTCTCGTCTTAATACAGCTCCCGGGTGACCATCGGCAATTCGCAGTAATACCCGCAACAAGGCTAATTTATGTGTGGCTGACTTTCCGTCGTTGGTTGCTACATGCCTTATAAACGGAAAAGCACCGCTACCGTCATCAGGTAACTGCAACACCACCGTCTGCCAGCTGACTTCTTCCCGTCCCAGCTTGTCATCTTCTCGTTGGCTTTCACTTACCGTAAACAAGCCCACTTTTTTAGCAAGCTTCTTTAATTCATCCGCACACACGGCGTACATTTTTCGAGAATCTGCCGTGTGCTCGGTTCGGCTATGCCTCAGGCTTATTACCAATTTGCCACCCGGTTTTAACAGATTAGCCAGTTTACGTATTGAGCGGGCACGGTCACTTTCAGGAATATGCATCCAAACCGCGCTGAGTAAAATCAGGTCAAAACTAACTTCCTGCCGGGTGACTTGTGCCAGGGCTGGCAGTGAATCTTCCAGCCAAGTTACATTGAGTTCTTGAGTATGCTGTTTTCCTATGTCGGCTAAAAGCTTTGCCGGTTCAACGGCTGTGACACTAACATTCTGGTGTTGTCCCTGCTCTGCCAGGTATTTGGCATCACGCCCTGCTCCGGCGCCAATATCTAAAATACGGGCGTCCGCTTTATTCAATACCGGGGTGACATAAGACAATACACCGGCGTGTATTTCTTCAAAGGATTTTGATAAGTACTGCTGGGCAACATGACGGGCGTTATCATTGTAAAACTGTATATTTCCGGTCACATTATTATCCGTTTAAACCGGTGGCTTTACATGCAACTAAGGGGTAATACATCATGTTATTTTGCTCTTATGGCAAGCGCTAAAATGCGGGTTAATCCATTATCTGCGCCCAAGATGCTACAGCTTCAACAAGTTGTCAATTTAATTCGCAAGGGTTATTTGTTTGAAGTGAGGTAAATCAAACTATTGAAAAGGATATTCACCAGGCAGCAAGTTTATGGTGCGTCTGCACACAACTGATCAATTAGGGCATTATTAACTTTGACAGCGGCTAAACTTCTGCCCTTTTAACAATAACCACTTTTGGAAGATGCCCTATCACAACTGAACCACATACTGATCCCGCCCCGAGTCTTTAGCCTGATATAACGCTTTATCCCCCCGGATCAACAAATCAGAAATATTAATATCCCCTTCCTTAAACTGGGTAACTCCCAAAGAAAGAGTGATGTTCAAAGTCGAGCCGCTGTCATCATAAGGGATCTCACTCGCTTTAATACACAAACGAATACGCTCGGCAATATCACCGGCATGATTAACCTGGGTATGAGGCAGCAAAATGGCAAACTCTTCACCGCCTACCCGACATAATGTATCGCTGTCACGCAACTGCTCGTTACACTGTTTGCAAAAAAAACTCAGTACCGTATCGCCAACATGGTGACCGTAGCCGTCATTCACGGCTTTGAAAAAATCGATATCTATCACAATCAACGACAAAGGGTGGTCATATCGTTTAGCCCGGCCGATTTCTTTTTCCGACAGTTCAATAAAATAACGCCGGTTGTAAATACCGGTCAGTTCGTCGGTATTGGCCAGTTGTTCTATGTCGGTAATGGCCTGGGTCAGGGTCATCTGAATTTTTTTCAACTCGGTAATGTTGGCCCCCACTATCACATTCATGCCGTTGCTTAAGGTCATGCGGGTCACATTGTAATATTGCCCTTCGTTGGTGTCGGTTTCGTACTGGTTGTATTCCACGCTGCGCTGCGTTTTTTCGACTTCGTCAAACCAGGTATCGAAATTGTCGGCATCTATTTTTATGCCGATGGAATGGTTATAGGCCTCGCGCAACAGGTCTTTTTGCAGCTGGCCTACGGCTTGTTCTTTGGGCTTGCCCAGCACAGAGGCCATTACGTCGTTGCAATACAATAATCTGTAGTCCCGGTCGAAAAAACCCAGGGCATTGGGGGTTAAGTCCATGACTTCTTTGAGGGACTCCAAAAGTAAATTATCTACTTCCAGGTTCATGGTTTGCCTCAGGCTGAAAAATGCTATCTACAATAGTAGTACAGTAACACTTAGCGGACGACCCCCATGTCATCGGCGATTTTCCCGCGGCCAAAAAGCACTTTTCTTGCGCTGATATCCGCTGTTTCCCTTTTGCAAATTCCCGGGCAAGTCCCCTTGTTGAATTTACGGCTTTATCAACTATTCTTTAGGCACATCATTTAGTCAGTCTATGAACGTCCTGTTTGCTTAGTATTGCCCATCCGGCTCAAGCCGGACTGAAACAGGGGAGCGGTCACGGTTGTCCCCTTGGCTCACCCTTAGCGCAATAATACGCAATTTCATAATACATGATGGTTATTGCACTTACCTTACTGAAACCGCCTTATCCTCCTGTTTATAAGGTGGCCGAATACCTATAAAGCGCCGGTGCCAAACCAAGGCATCCGGACAATAAATTTTCAGTTATGGCAGGTGCTTGCACGAGGCAATTAACCAAAAGGAAAAAACCATGTCTGCTGATATCAATGCAACCAAGCTTACTCCCCGTCAAAGTGGCACCAATCCCCAGATAACTGAAGACTTAGAGCCACTGGCCCAACTTATCGAAGCCCAGCCCGGATAAAACACGCAATAGCGAATGCAACCCTTGATGCAACTTTTGATAACCAAAGTGATGCAACAAGCAAACAATAACTGATGCGGTAACCAATAAAAATGAGGATCTCCTTATGGACAAACTTGCTGATTTTTACCAGGTCTCAGTGGTGCTTACCGGCTATAACCGCAGCCGCTTGATGGCAACGGGTATCGGTGAAGAATATTTTGAGGTGCTGACCAGCCTGGTACCCGGGAAGATTATCGATGAATTATTTATCTGCTCCAGGGCCCTGGCCCATGAATATAAGGGCGAGGCCCTGAACGAAAAGTTCCGCGAGCAGATCTTATCCAACGACCGCCTCGGCCCCGTCGCCCGCAATATCCTGAAGATGTGGTATTTGTCTTTGTGGTACCAGCTGCCGCAAAGCTGGCGAGAAACCTATGGCGTGCCCAGCCAGACACCGGGTAAATACCAGGATATCGATTTTGTCATTTCCGAAAATGCCTATATCCAGGGCCTGGTGTGGCCGGCGCTGGGCTCACATCCCATGGGAGCGAAACAGCCGGGTTACGGCACCTGGGCCTTTAAGCCGGGAGAAGAGCTCACCCGCATTAATCTTGGCACCGACCACCCCGTCAGCGACATTGAAGAAGGAAACCTGTCATGAACAACAATGAACACTTTGACGTGGTGATCGTCGGCGCCGGCATCAGCGGCGCCATTATGGCGCAGGAGCTGGGTAAAAACGGTAAAAGTGTATTGATATTGGAAGCCGGTACGGGCACAGGCGGGCGCTTTTTTTCATCTGACTGCGATGCTCCTTCTCAGGAAAACAGCCAGCCGCTCAGCAGCTACCAAACTTATATGAGCACCTTTTTTACCGCCCTGGCAAAAATCCCCAATGCCCCCTACCCCAACAATGCCAATGCCCCGCAGCCGCTGGTCACAGATCTCGCCCCCATCCCTCAGGGCCAGATTTCAGATAACGGCTATTTCGTACAAACCGGGCCGCTGCCTTTTGCCAGCACCTATACCCGGGCCGAAGGCGGCACCACCTTGCACTGGCTCGGCACCTGTTTGCGTATGCTGCCGGAAGACTTTGAATTAAAAACCCGCTTTGGCCGCGGCCTCGACTGGCCCATCAGTTATGACGAGCTGCGCCCCTGGTATGAAATTGCCGAGCAAAACCTCGGGGTTTCCGCCAATGCCAACGAACAAAATTACCAGCAAATCGACAACCCGGCGGTGCATATTCCGTTTGCCGCCAGCTACGAGTACAAGATGGAGAAAATTCCGCAAAGTTACCTGGACCAATATTTCAGCAAGGGCCTGGCACAAATGCAGGTCAGCTTTGAAGGCAAAAATTACCCGATAGATGTGGTCAGCACCCCGCAGGCCAGAAACGGTATGCCGCGCGGCGACTACCGCCCTGTCGGCGCCGTGGGCCATGAAACTGCCGGTCAGCGCTGCGCCGGTAATTCCAACTGCGTGCCGATCTGTCCCATTCAGGCGAAATACAATGCCTTAAAAACCCTGGAGCAAGCGAAAAAAACCGGCAAGGTGGAAATACGCACCCAGTGCGTGGCCTATCAGCTGGAAACCGACGAGCAGGGGAAAAACATCGCCCGGGTGCATTATAAGAAATACCAGTCGAGCGACAATCCGGATCATCAATGCCATGCGGTTTCCGGCACTATAGTGGTGCTGGCCAGCCATGCGGTGGAAAATGCCAAATTGCTGCTCGCTTCCAATGTCGCCAACTCCAGCGATCAAGTGGGCCGTAACCTGATGGATCACCCCACCATGCTCACCTGGGGATTAATGCCGACAGATATCGGCGCGTTTCGCGGCCCCGGCTCCACCTCCGGTATCCCTTCACTGCGCGGCGGCGAATTCCGTAAAAGCCGCGCCGCGTTTCGCATCGAAATCGGCAACTGGGGCTGGTCCTGGCCGGAAGGGGCACCGGTGGGCACAGTGCCCGACCTTATCGATGAAAAAAACATGTTCGGCGAGCAGCTCAAAAATTATATCGCTTCGGTCTATCCACGCATGTTCCGCTTCGGCTTCCTGGTGGAGCAGTTGCCCGATGCCAACAACCGGGTCACATTAGACGACAACTACCGGGATCAGCTCGGCAATTACCGCCCGGTGATCAGCTACAATGTCACCGATTATACCCGCGCCGGTATGGCGGCGGCCAAGGAAGTCTCGGACCAAATATTCCAGCGCCTGGGCATAGAAGGTTTCACCGAATACAAACCCTCCGACGCCGGTTATCTCACCTACCGGGGTGAGGGCTACAGCTATAACGGTGCCGGCCACCTGGTGGGCACCCATATTATGGGGGACAATCCGAACACCTCTGTGGTCAACAAATACCAGCAAAGCTGGGACCACCCCAACCTCTACCTTGTGGGATGCGGCAATATGCCCACCATTTCCACCTCCAACCCCACCTTAACCATGGCGGCCTTAACCTATTGGGCAGCGCAAAATGTGCTTGAAGCACTTAACCCGTGCTAAGCAAGGAGCAACAACATGTACCTGTCAGCAGACAAACAAAAAAGGTTTACCCCCATCACCAGCATCAGTGAATTGCACCAGCAGTTACAGCTGGCCATTGAGCTGGAATTTTCTACCCTGCCCCCCTATTTAAGCGCTTTATATTCCATTAAGGAAAATACCAATAACTGTGCTTATCAGGTGATCCAAAGCGTGGTCATGGAAGAAATGTTCCACTTAACCAATGCTGCCAATGTGCTGATTGCCACCGGCGGCAGCCCGGCGCTCAATAACACGGATTTTATTCCAAGCTTCCCCACCAGGTTGCCGGACGGCGAACAATGGTTCGAAGTCAGTTTATTAAAATTCAGCCCGGAGGCGCTGCAAACCTTTAAATATATCGAAGAGCCGAGCGAGAACGTGCCGGGCAAAATCACCATCGGCGACTTTTACGCCAACGTCGAAAAAGGCCTGACTTACTTAAGCGAAACCCTGCCCCCGGATGAACTTTTCCCCGCCAACACCGGGCCGCAAATCGCCCATAAATATTATTACGGCGGCGGCGGAGAGATCACTCCGGTTACCGATCTCGACAGTGCCATGTTTGCCATCAATGCCATTATCGCCCAGGGGGAAGGCATACCGGATCGCTGCTGGGATCCGGATAAACCATTTCCCCTGGAAGAAGGCACAGGCATCGCCAGCGGCGATCATCAGCTGTTTATGCAGCCCAGGGAACTGGCCCATTATTACCGCTTTAACGAGCTGGCGTGCGGTCGACGTTATGTATGCGGCGACAGCCATAACAGCGGCCCTACAGGCCCGAAAATCCCGATAGATTATGCCCAGGTTTATAATATGAAACCCAACCCAAATTCGGGGGATTATGCCTTTGCCCCCGAGCTGGCGGCATTAGATTATGAATTTAACCGCATTTTTACTTTGCTACTGGACCAGCTGCATAACGCCTTTAACGGTGACCCCGAGCTGCTGGTGCCGGCCGTGGGTACTATGTTTAAGCTTAAAGAGCTGGCACAGGAGCTGATGCGCAATCCTATTCCCGACAGCCCGGAGCAATATAACGCCGGGCCGACCTGGCAATACCTTAAAAGTTAATAAGCCATGCAACGGGCACTTAAAAAAGTGCCCGTTGCATCACAGCATAATACTGATAAAAACATTATTAAAAGGAGATCAGGGATGGATAAAAGAGCATTTGATCATGTACTGATTATCATGTTTGAAAACCAGTACCGGGGGTACGTGCTGCAAAACCCCTATATGGCCAACCTGGCAGAGCAAGGCATAGAGCTCACCAACAGCTTTGGCGTGATGCACCCGTCGCAAACCAACTATATCAGCTCTATCGCCGGAGAATTGTGCGATGTCAGCGACGACGATGCCCCCAGCCCCTTGCTGAAACAGCAGACCATAGTGGACTTAATAGAAGCCTCTCCTCACCAGCTCAGGTGGAAGGCTTATATGGACAGCTATATTGCCGATAATAACCCGTGGCAGCCAGAGAACTTTACCCCGACAGATCACTACCCTTATGTGATCAAACATAACCCGTTTTCCTCGTTTGAAAATATCGTCACCAATAAACAGCGCTGGCAACAAATCGATAACGAAGCCGGTTTCTGGCGCGACCTGCTCAATGACAACCTGCCTGAATATGCCTGGTTTACCCCCAATATGTGGAACGACGGCCATTACCTGGCGGGCACTACAGACGATACCTGTAACGGCGAGCGGGCGCCGGTATTGGTGGACCAGCAGGCCAAATGGCTGAAATCCTTTTTCGCCGGATTAAATTTCCCCGGCCCGAATTCGAAACTGCCGCCGAATACCCTGGTGGTGGTAACCTATGACGAGGCCGACTTTGAAGCTTTTTTCGATAAAGGCAAAAAATACACCTACGACGGGCCGAACCAGATTTATACCGTGCTGCTCGGCGATAACATCCGCCCCGGCAAAGAGCACCAGGGTTATAACCATTACAGCTTGTTAAAAACCATAGAAGAGAACTTTAACCTCGGCAGCCTCAATAAAAACGACCGTGATGCCAACTACTTCCAGTTTTTATGGCACAAGTCCTTTGCCTGGCAACACCCGAGGGAAAGCGGTTTAAGCAAAGTAAAACAATTCGATGCCTGCAGTTTTGACAAACAGCTGCTGTTCGTGGCGCTAGAGCACAACAACCAGTTAACGTACCGCCCCATGTGTGGCGATGAAACCAACCTTGCCCGGGTACAGGCACTGCCGCTGGCAGAAAATGTCAGTCAGGCTTTTGCCCTGGCCGCCAACAACCAGCAGGCGCTGCTGGTTTATGGCGATACCGACGGCTTGTTAAAGGTGCTCAGTTATAACCTCGCCACCGGCTGGCTATCTGTAGCAACACCGGCTCCCGAAGGTGAAAATAAACAAACGCAGATACGCCAGTTAGACTTGGTGGCACTGCCGGACAATGCAGGCTTCCTGCTGGTGTATCAAACCCGGGCGGGCAGTTTATTCAGCAGCCGCTTTACCAATACCCCGGATAATCCCTGGCAGGTGCCGGAAAAACTATGCCACCTCATCAACACCCCAATCGCCCAGGGCTCAGTGCCAGTCCCGGTAACGGTCAACTCCAATATCAGCGCGCCGTTTAAGCTGGCGCGCCTGGGGGCCAGTGTGCTGCTGGTTTATTCCCTGCCTCACAGCAATCACTTAAGCTGCTTAAGTTATAACACTGCCGAATTTAACAAGGTCAAGGTAAAAAGCAGCGCCTATTCCGGCCCCTACGATGACTACACGGTGAATGCCTGGTCTGCCAGCAGCTTTAATTTAAATGTCTTTGGCGAAACTGTGCCTGCAACATCTCTGGTGACAAGCCCCGAGCAGGAGCCCGAGCCCACCGAACAGGGACTGGTGGCCAACGGCCAGTTTGCCCTGCAAACCCTGGACGGGGTGATACATTTGCTGCACAACGCCGGTGATAATCCCCAGCTGCTCAGCAGCACCTTTTCTATCGGCGGCACCCTCACCCCCGGCTTACCGGTATCTTACCAACCGGATGCGCCGGGAAAAGAAAACACTAGCGACGGCTACGGCACCTTGTTTGAAGCGGGCTGGAGCCAGGTTGAACCGGTGAGGCATATTATCAGGGAACAGGACAGTCCCATTGCCATGGCGAATTTTAACGATCAGCTGTGGCTGTTTTATCAGGGACAAGGGCAGGAAAGCATTAACATTTGCCGTGGCGCATACCGCCATAAAGAGTCAGCGCACGAGGCCACACAAACAGATGCCTGAATAAACAGCTAAGGAGAGTGACGATGAGCCATAACACCAACGGCCTGAATTTAGGCTTATTAGATCAGATAGATCATTTTGTCGTGATCATGCTGGAGAACCGCTCTTTTGATCACATGTTAGGTTTTTTATATACAGAGCAAAACAATGTCTCACCGCTGGGCCATGCCTTTGAAGGTTTGACCGGCAAAGAAAGCAACCTTAACTCCCGCGGCGAAGCAGTGACCGTGTTTAAAATCCCCGCCGATAAACACCCGTATTTCTGGCCCGGCAGCGATCCCGGCGAAGGTTATAACAATACCAACAGCCAGCTGTTCGGCAATTACCGCACCCCGGCCAAAGGCAGCAAGGCCAGCAACAGCGGTTTTATCAGCGACTTTGCCTATACCTTAAACTGGCAGCGCCAGGATAACGAGAAAAAACCCGGCAGCTGGCCCATTGTTGAAGGCACCACGGAAGAAAGCATCATGGGCATGTACACCCCGGAACTTTTACCTGTACTCTCGGGACTGGCCAAAGGTTATGCGGTGTGCGATCACTGGTTTTGCTCGGTGCCCACCGAAACCCTGCCCAACCGCGCCTTTGTGCAGATGGCCACCTCGTTGGGACGCCTGAGCGATCATGATAAACAATATAATGCCCCCAGCATCTATAACCTGCTGGAGCAGGCACGGCTGAGCTGGAGCATTTACGGGTATGAAGACGAGCCTATCCTCACCCGCCAGTCGTTACAGGCGCTGCCGGAAAAACCAGAATACGGCAGCTTCGGGAATTTTGCCGCCTTTAAGCAGGCCGCCGCCGACGGTACCTTGTCCCATTACAGCTTTTTAGCGCCGGAATGGGGCAGCAAAGGCAACAGCCAGCACCCCAACTATGATGTCGCCAAAGGCGAGCAGTATCTGTATGAGATATACCAGGCGCTTAAAAGCTCCCCCCAATGGCAGAAAACCTTGCTGATCATCACCTATGACGAGCACGGCGGCAACTTCGATCATGTGCCGCCGCCGGAAAATGCCAAACAGCCACAAGATTGCCCGGATAATATGGGCTTTAACTTCCAACGCTTTGGCGTACGGGTACCCACGGTATTGGTATCGCCGCTGATAGAAGCGGGTACAGTATTGCGACTGCCGGAGCCGGATACCGACTTGTATGGCAACAAAACCGCCCCCACCGCCTTTGACCATACCTCGATACTGGCCACGGTAGAGAGACGCTTTAAGCTCTCGCCGCTCACCACAAGGGACGGTGCCGCCCCCGATATTGCCCCGGTATTAACCTTAACCACGCCGCGCCAGGATGATCCCCTGGAAAATGTGGTGGTGCCAAAAAGTGAGGCTTTACCTGTGCTTGAAGGCAATAGCGACTGGGGCAAGGCAGACCACCTGCAACAGGCAGAAGCCAGCCTGGCGTCACAGCTGCCGCTGGAAGGAGATTATCATTCCCATTACCAGGACAATGGGCAGGCAAACTGGCAGGACGATGAAAATGAGATCAAACGTTACAGCCGCTACCGCTATCATCATTATTACTACGGCCAGTATAAAGAAAAAAGCAGCTGATTATAAATAAGTCATAATTTATGAACAGTTAAAGCATGATTGGCTATAGCTAAGTCATCCGTGTCGGGGCAGCTTTCCCCGGCACGGTCTCTGCGGTGCTGCAATTGCTCTTCCCCTGACTTCCACCCTGCTTTTCACCCGACAAAAGCGCTCAAAATTTGCGCTAAATCAAACGAATTATAAAAAATTAGACTAAATACTTCATTATAAGTGTCAGGATTCTTGACAATAAAAGTACTTGCTGGTCAAATGCCGCCCATCAGGGGCGTTCAAGCCCTTTGACAGGCTATTCACCCGCAGCAACAAGGAAGAACCCGTGCGTATTTTATTACTCGTCACCGCCTTTAACGGCCTCAGCCAACGCATTTACGAACAACTTAAACTTCAGGGACACGCGGTCAGCGTAGTTTTTGCCGGACAGGAAAGCGAAGTCCGCTATGCTATCGACACCTTTGAACCTGAGCTGATTCTGTGCCCGTTTTTAAAACAACGCATCCCGGACGATATCTGGCAAAAACACCTGTGCATTATCATTCACCCGGGCATTATCGGTGACCGCGGCCCGTCTTCCCTGGACTGGGCGATTTTAGATCAGCAAAGCCAGTGGGGCGTCACCGCCCTGCAGGCGGACAGCGAAATGGATGCCGGCGATATCTGGTCATCGAAAAATTTTAAGATGCGCCCGGCGTCAAAAGCCAGCTTATACCGCCAGGAAGTCACGCGCATGGCGTCGGCACTGGTGGACGACATCCTGGAATGGCACCAAATGGCAGACTTTAAGCCGCTGCCCCTCGATTACAGCGATAAAAAAGTCAAAGGCAGTCTCAAACCTTTGATCCGCCAGGCACAGCGCAGTATTAACTGGCACAGGGACAATACCTGCGAAGTATTAAGAAAAATTCACGCCGCCGACAGTTTCCCCGGCGTGCTGGACGATTTTTTCGGGATCGGCGTTTACCTTTTCGGCGCCCATCAGGAGCTGGTGTTAAAAGCCGATGCCCCGAAAAAAATCATCGCCCAGCGTGACGGCGCCATCTGCATCTCCACCTTAGACGGCGCCATCTGGATCAGCCATTTAAAACAGCAAAAAGACGCCGACAACAGCTATTTTAAATTGCCCGCCGCCTGGGTGCTGGCAGAGCACCTGACAGACACTCCCGAGCTTAAGCTGCCGCCGCTGGCCGCCCATAAAATCAAAACCTACAAAGAAATCAGCTACCGCGAAGCCGACGGCGTCGGTTATCTTTATTTTAATTTTCATAACGGCGCCATGGGTACAGATCAGTGCCAGCGCCTGCTGACCGCCTATAAAGCCGCCCAGTGCCGCAATACCCGGATTTTGGTGCTGATGGGGGGAGACGATTTCTTCTCAAACGGCATCCACCTCAACCATATTGAGGCAAGTAATAACCCGGCCGAGGAGTCATGGCGCAATATCAATGCCATAGACGACCTGGTGCAGGCGATACTGGAAACCCGCAACAAGATCACCCTGGCCTCCCTGGGCAACAATGCCGGCGCCGGTGGCGTAATGCTGGCACTGGCCTGTGATCAGGTGGTCGCCCGTGACGGCGTGGTGCTTAACCCCCATTATAAAACCATGGGGCTGTACGGCTCAGAATACTGGACCTATACCCTGCCGCGCCGCATCGGCTACCGCCAGGCAATCGACCTGACCCAAAGCTGTATGCCGCTCGGCGCCCAGGCTGGTGCCAACATAGGTTTAGTGGATGCGGTATTCCCGTCAGACCCGACCGCTTATGCGTTTGATTTAAAAGAATATTGTAGAATTTTGCTTGAAGATGACCAGTATGTGGCGCTGTTAAGCACTAAACTTGCCCAAAGAGATAAAGACGAGCTGGAAAAACCCCTGGCCCAGTACCGGGAAGAAGAGCTGCTGCAAATGAAACACTGTTTCACCGCCGCCGACAGCCAGTACCACACGCTGAGAAAGCAGTTTGTCTATAAGGTTTGCCCGGGTACAACACCGGCGCGCCTGACCCAGTATCCCCTGGTCAGCACAGCTGCCGACAGCAGCGGCATTGCCGATTTAACTCCGCTAACGGAATAAAAGCGGAATAAATAGGGAATAAAAACAGAATAAAATCGGGGGCAGCTCCATCAGAAACTGCCCCTGAAAAGGTGTTGTGCTGCTAATGCACCATCACCAGAATAACCTCCTGATCATCGCCTGCTGCCTGCTGTTTTTCTTGCGCCGCTTTAGCAATATCGATAATACTGACTTTTCCCTTGTGGAAGCGGTTAATATAATCCGCGGTTCTCGTTGCTCCATAGGCGGCGGCAAACCTGGCAATTTCCTCACCGTTACAGGTCAGGTTATTGGCAATATACTTGTGCCTTACCCCGTAACGTTTTGCCATATCCTTGTAGCCGATCAAATCGTTTTTAGCCGCAGAAACACATATCTGAGTACCGGGCAGATTATTGGCGGCAACAAATTTATAAGTGGCGGCATTAGCCGAAAAAGCAAAAGCCGTCGCTGCGGTAAGTAGAACTGTTATTACAGATTTCATGTTATTCTCCTCAAGGCGCAAATAAAACACTTTTACAAGTAAAAGTAAGCATTGGCCGTCAAGTTAAACCTCAACTGTTAAACACGCTTTAATCTTAATATAAATCGCCAGGAACGCCCGTTTATTCCGGGGGTTTTATATGTCAAGATGTTAGATTTTATGACGCAGAAAAAAGGACTTTTTGCCAATGAAAAATGGCGAAAAAACGTTATCAGCTTGATGTTACAGCCAATTAAAATTAAAGCTGATTTTTACCGCTTACTAAGTCATTGATATCGGCCTTGCCGGCCAGACACGGGTTGTTACAGCCGCAGGTTTTTCGAAACATGTTTCGCGTAAAAAATTCATCGGCATCAGCTTAACGGACGGTTCAACCACACAGATGCCAAGCCACTATATAGCCAGTCCACTTTAAGTTCAGGCTCAGCGTCCAGCAAAACGCAGCACCCGACAATGGAGCCGCCATTGTCGGGGGTTACACAGGTTGTCTCGCTGAGCTCCCACAGGAGAATGGCTATATTGGCCTTTGCCGTTACAGCGTCCAGCCCGCCCAGCCCGCTAACGCAGAGAGCTTGGTTTCCATATTGGTATAGGCAATGCCGGAACTGTCCATAAAGCTGTAATAGGCGCCGACACCGACCACTTTGTTATTTTTAAAGGCAGGGCCGCCGGAATCGCCCGGACATAAGCCAGGTGCGCTGCTGTCGAGTTTAGGTGCGGCAACGACAACATTATGATAGAAAACCTCCGCAGCCTTGCCGGCATAATAAGCGCCATATCCGGGATGATTATCATAGGCATCGATAGCCAGGGCATAAGTATCACCGGCCTTTTTACGGCCATAACCGCTGCGGCTTTCACCAACTTTTTCCTCGCAGCCATAACCGACCAGGGTAATATTGTCTCCCGGGCTTACCTCGGTAAAGTCCACTTCACTCACGGGGTAAGGCGTGGTATTTTGCAGGGTAAAAGTCGCCACATCAAAACTGTGCATACCTGCCCCGTTGGTGCTTTCATTGCTGTTGATGCGGCTGAGCACCTCGGACACGTAGGATGAATGCAACATCACCTGGCCAAGGGTATTGAAGGTCCAACCCGATGACGTCGTCGGCTGTTGCACATTGCTCAAATAAATTCTGGCGCCAAAGAAGGCACTGCTTTCAACTTCCCCGGTGGTTTTGTCGATAAGACAATGCGCCGCGGTTAAATATCTGTGGCTGGCAATTTTCACGGCGGTACAGGCACTGCCGCCGGAAACAAAAAATTGCACCGTAGAGGGCCAGTCACTGGTTGTGCTGCCGCCTATCAGTTGGATAGAGGGGCCTGTTGCTTTTCCCGCCTTATCCAGAGAAACGGCGCCGGCAACGGGGCTTAATGACAGAGCAATGGCCACAGGTAATAATATTTTCTTGAACATATTCATTCCTTTAAATGTGTTTAACGTGAACGGCAAAATTCAGATCTGAACTTTGCAGTTTGGCATTATACTGAAAGGACTTTAACAACCTACTGTTTTGTTAGGTTTTTTATCGTTATAAAACAAAAGTTTGTTTTAATTCAAAGTTAACCGTTTGCTTTATCGGGCAGGGGAGAAAAGGTGAAATAAGCGGCGTTTTTCAAGGGGATGGGATCTCAGGCATTATTTTGCTGCATGCTCCTCCCGGTAAAACTGACACATATTACGGCCGTTGGCTTTTGCCTGGTACAAAGCCTGATCCGCCCGGTTGTATAAATCCTGGTAGGTATGGGCCACTGAACTGCACAAACTGATGCCGATGGAAGTGGTCACGGATATGCTGTTACCCTGGTATAACAGCGGATTATCGGCAATGGCTTCGCGGATGCGCTCGGCGACCACCAGCACTTCTTCTACCTGAGTGCGACCGAGAAACACGGCAAACTCTTCACCGCCGATACGCCCGAAAATATCATAATCCCGCAGCTGTTTTTTCACCCGTTTTGCCACCGATTGCAGTACCAGATCCCCCGCCTGGTGACCGTAGCTGTCGTTGACGTTTTTAAAAAAATCCAGATCTAAAATCATATAGGCGACCTGATAGTTATGGCGGCGGCACCTGTGCAGTTCGGCTTCGACCGAGTCGACAAAACAGCGGCGGTTGGCCACCCCGGTCAGCTCGTCGGTCAGGGCCAGCTGCCTGAGGTTATCCCTTGATTCCAGCAGTTTCTGCTCCAGCACTTTTTGCTCGGTGACCTGTTTGGTCTGGATCAGGATTTCACCGCGGTCATTTTTAATTTCAGAAAACAAAAACCAGCGGTTATCATGGCTTTGCATTTCAAATAACCGGTAGTTATTCGAGCGCCACTGGGTGCTGATCCGGGCCAGCAAGACATCGAGATCATCGGTGTCGGTTTTAAAGCCTTTATCCGAGTTAAAACACAGGGAAATAATATCGAGGAAAGTGCGGCCAATCAGCACCTTGGCATCAAAACCTAAAATTTTCCCGTAAGATTGGTTGCAGTAAAGCAGGTGGTCATTGGCGTCAAAAATGGCATAACCTTCTTCATTGCCTTGTACAAATTCGAACAGCTTATTAGCCAGTTGCTCACGGTCTATGGCCATAATGCCAGCCTCTTTAGCTAAGACAATTAAAAGCTTAGACCATAGCCTATTAGCTGCCAACTCATGATCCGGGCTGGCTGCCAACAACCGCCCGAAGATTAATTCGCAAAAAAATCCAGCCGGTAGCGGTATTTTTGCTGGCTCTGGTAACTTTGCCACTCGGCTAAGGATAAATGCGCCAGGGTCGTTTTCCTTAACTGCGCCAATTCCCGGTTCAGCGCCGCCAGGCCTTGTTGATAGCTGGCCACAGTATCCGCCTGCTGCGCCACTTGCCCTGCCCGTTGCTGTACCGAGGCCGCCTGCTCCGGAGTTAAATACAAATGCGCCAGCTCGGCCCGGGCCGTTGCCCGCTGGCTTTCACTAAAAGATAGCGGTAACAGTGACAACGCTTGTTCATATTTGGCCTGCGCTGTTTGCAGGTCAAAACTTGCCAGCTTGTCCTGCCAGCGTGAGGTCAGCTGCCGGTAGCCGTCAATAAACTCCCCGACCCCGGATAATTGCGCCAACTCCCGCCCCTGAAGGGAAAAGTCATACAGGGCATATTCATCCCGGTATAACAACTCGGCGTCTTGCCCCCATACCTGCTCATTGATGGCTTTAACCCGGGCTATTTTATCTTCAAGGGGGCTGTCGTGGGCGCTAAGTTCGGCCCCGAGCAGCTGCTCGCGTACCTGCTCCAACTCGGCAAAATTCTCCAGCAACTGATAATAACCGGGCGCCAGCACCGAGTGCAGCCGGGCCAGCTGAACCGGGCAATTATCTTGTGCCGTGCACAACCGCCAGAAGCGGCGCAGCAATGCCTGCAAGGTTTTGCCCGAAGCCTGCTCTATCTCACGGCTGGTATTTTGCGCCCAGCTTAGTGCTGCCTGCTGCCCTGCCGGCGGTGACTTTTCAGCAAACCCCGACTCGACAATATGCTTCGGCTGGATACGTCTTAAGCCCTGACTTAAACCGTGACTTTTTTGCCCGGTAAAAACAGCCGACATTTTCACATCTGGCTTATCCTGTTGAAAAAATTCATAAAACCCATAAAAGCAAACCAGCACAAAAATTACCGCACCGCCCCAAAGGGCGGTGCTTAAAGCGAATCTTGAGGCCATTAACGCAGTTCCGTCACCACAGGGAAGTGATCCGACAGGTTCCAGTGTTTAAACAGCCGCTGATCAGAGCTTCTCGGAATTTTCACCACATTGGTATTTTGCTGCCGCGCCTGATGCGCCTTGCTGACCACGATATAATCCAGGTATTCGATGTTTTCGCCGCCGGACAAGGCCTTGCCGGCAAAATCATTGATACGCGGATCAAAGGTCGACTCGGTATAACCGCCGTACTCCGGCTCCTGTGCATTGAGGTTGCTCAGCATATCGGCGTAATCATCGGCAAACTTGCGCTTATTGACGTTAAAATCTCCGCCGTAAATCACGGTTTCATCGGCGGGAATATTGAGGTTCTCGGCAAAAGTGCGCATCTGTTGGAACTGACGCTGGCGGTACTCGCGGGCAGTGTCGGTATCAAACGAAGCGGTATGGGTGGCCAGCAGGTGATAGGCCTTACCCCCCTTGATCACTTCGGCGTAGTTCAGGCCCTTATCGGCAAAACAGTCGCTGCCGCTGCAATCAGGGTAAACATACTGTCCCTGGTTCACTATCGGGTAACGGCTGACAATGATCACGCCGCCGTCATAGATATTGATGCCGTCTTTATCAAGCATCCTGGTCTGGTAGGGATATTCCGCAGCCAGGGTACGCAGGAAAGCATCACGCCCGGAGGCAAAAACCTCTTGCAGCATCAACACGTCATAACCTTTCATATACTCAGGCAGGATATCGTAGCGGTCACCGATATGGGAAGCAATCGCCGGCAGGGCCCAGATATTATAGGTCATCACTTTAAGGGTATCGGGATCCGGGGTTAGCTGCTCGTCGACTTTTTCCGGGGTGATAGCATAATAGAGATCGTCGTAGCGGGCAGTTGCCGCCGCCTTAAAAGCAAGCTCGGTAGCGCTGCCTTCCTGATTCATCTGCAGCTGTTCGCGATGAATATCCCTGTCGTCATACCAGCGCAGGGCAAACTCATCTGAGCTTGCGCCATGTTTTAAACTGGAGTTATACCAGTGGCCTTTTACCTGCTGGTGCAGGGCAACACTGTCGCCGTGGTCATTGGTGAGCACAGTTTCAAAATGATAGGTCTTGCCGGATTTTACATTTTCCCAGCGGTTAAAACTGAGCACCATACGGGTTTCCCACGGCCCCAGGGTCTGGACATGCTGTTGCCATTCGCTGCCCTCGATAAGTAAGGCATCCCCGGTGTGGTTGACCGATACCGACAGGTTTTGTGCCGAGTTATTGGTCACATAAACATCACTGTCTGCCAGCGCAGGCAAGGCAAGTGAAGCACCAAGGCACAAGGCGGTAAGGGTTTTTACACTAAATATCATATCGTTTCCTTCGATTTTTATCATAGATTCCATTGCGGATTTCACCATAGCAAGATGACAACATCATTGCACCTAAATGAAAAAGAGCGCTGAAATTAAAAATCCTTGCTATCTCAGCTAAAGTTATAGCTGAGGCTATGACGTACGGGAGGCTTAGGGTGATTAAAGCGCTGTTGATGACCTTGCTTATCGTTAACTCCTTGTCCGTGCACACCTTCGCCGCCACACAAATCAGTCACGGGATAAAATCAGCTCACACCTGGATAGAAAAAGAATTTACTGTCTCCGGCCTGAGCCGGGAGCAACAACTCGATGAAATGCGCTGGTTTATCGAGGCCGCCAAGCCCTTCAGGGATATCGAGGTGCGGGTGGTCTCGGAGCGCATCGCCACCCATTTATACGAAGCCAATGTTCTGGCCCGGGCCTTTTTTGACATCACCGGCATCCGGGTCATCCATGAAATCACCGGTGAAGACGATGTCATCAAAAAGATACAGACCCAGATTGAACTGGGGATCCCCTTATATGATATGTACATCAACGACAGCGATTTTATCGGCAGCCACTACCGCTCCGGAGCGGTAATACCGCTGAGCGACTTTATCGCCGGCGCGGGGAAAACCGTAACCCTGCCGACCCTGGACTTGGCGGACTTTATCGGCTTACCCTTCACCACAGGTCCCGACGGCAAGTTATACCAATTACCGGATCAGCAGTTTGCCAACCTCTACTGGTACCGCCACGACTGGTTTTCCCGCCCGGCATTAAAAAAACAATTTAAGCAGCGTTACGGTTACGAGTTAAACGTGCCGGTAAACTGGTCCGCCTATGAAGATATTGCCGAGTTTTTCACGGTGCATGTTCAACAGATAGACGGTGTCCGGGTCTACGGGCATATGGATTACGGCAAAATGGACCCTTCCCTGGGCTGGCGTTTTTCCGATGCCTGGCTGTCAATGGCGGGAGTCGGGGATCCGGGCCTGCCCAACGGTTTGCCGGTAGATGAATGGGGCATACGGCTTGAAAACTGTCACCCGGTCGGGGCCAGTGTTACCCGCGGCGGTGCTTTAAACAGTCCGGCCGCGGTGTACGCACTAACAAAATTTATCCACTGGTTAGAGCAATATGCACCGCCGGCTGCCAAACACCTCGACTTTACCGGCGCCGGCGCCTGGGCCGGCCAAGGGCAAATTGCCCAGCAGATTTTCTGGTATAGCGCCTTTACCGCCGCCCTGCTCGATCCCCGCTTGCCGGTCACAGACGATGACGGCCATCCGAAATGGCGCATGGCCCCCAGCCCCAGGGGACCCTACTGGCAACCGGGCATGAAACTGGGGTATCAGGATGTCGGCGGCTGGACCATGTTGGTCGGCACGCCACTGAAGCGGCGCCAGGCCGCCTGGCTATACGCCCAGTTTGTGGTGTCAAAAACCGTCTCCCTGAAAAAATTCCTGGTGGGGCTGACCCCGGTGCGCCATTCGGATATTGCATCCAAGCATATGAGTAAAGTGGCGGGAAAATATGCCGGCCTGGTGGATTTTTACCGCAGCAATGCCCGTAAAGCCTGGACCCCTACCGGCATGAATGTCCCCGATTATCCGGGCCTGGCAGACTTATGGTGGAAACATGCCGGTTTGGCGGTACATCACAAAATCAGTGCCAAACAGGCCATGGATCAACTGGCGCTCGCCATGGATAACCGGCTGCAAGCCATTGCCGTGAAAGGGCAGAAAAAATGCCAGCCCAAACTCAATATCCCGAAAAGTGAATTATACTGGTTAGCCCGGCCCGGGGCACCGAAAGCAAAGTTAACCAATGAAAAACCCAAAGGAGAAACCCTCAGTTATCAGGACTCACTCAAACACTGGCGTTAAGCAGCCAAAACCGCTGCCGCGACAAAAACACAGGATACGGCAAAAAAGCGCATAACAAGCGCAGAGGCAAAAACAAAAGAAATATGACCACTCTGACTCGCCTGATTAAGAAAGTATTGCTGCAGAGCTTGCTCTTGCTTACGGTTAGCCCGTCTCTGTTTGCTGCCTCCCCGCTGGTGCTGATGACCCAGGAAATGCCCCCTTATGTGATTAAACAGCAGGGGGAAATTACCGGCGCCAGTGTCGACATCATCCGGGCGCTTTTTCAGCAGGCAAAGCTGCCTTATCAGATCAAAATACTGCCGTGGAAACGGGCCTATGAAACCGCAAAAAATACCCCCACCTGTATTTTCCCGGTGCAGCGTTCGCAGCAACGTGAAGCCGAATTTGAGTGGATCAGCCCGGTGTTGATCAGCCAAACGGCGTTTTATGCTGTCGGGGCAGAAAAAACACCGCTGCACAGTTTACAGGATGCCATGGCCTTTAGCATAGGCACCTATCGCGGCAGCGCCATCGAGGAATATTTACTCACCATGGGCTTTAACGTCGACTCGGTATCGCGGGACAGGGCCAATATCAACAAACTGCTCTCCGGACGCATTGCCTTATGGGCGGCAGACACCTTAACCGCCCCGTATCTGCTGCAACAGGCCAAGGTTGATACCGTTAAACCCTTGCTGGTCTATTTCACCAGTTTACGGGCCCTGGCCTGCCATGCTTCGGTGGGAAAAGCAGCCGTCAACCGTTTGCAACAGGCATTAAAAACCCTGTATACAACCGGTGTCATCGATGAAATCCTGTCCAGATATAAAGCCTTATATCAAATCGCCGCAACAAGGCCTTAAACATATTTAAACAATTTTCTGCTGGCCAAAAAGCCTGCTATCGGCCTAAATTACCCTGGCACGCTCGCCTGGTTGCGAGTTAATTCAGCAAAGGAAAAATAATAATGAATAAAAAATGGATATTCGGCGCCTGCCTGAGCTTAAGCCTGTGTTTCTCCGGGCTTGTTAAAGCGGAAGCCGACTGGGTAAAACGCAGTAACCAGTACAGCCAGATTTTGCTTGAGGTTATCGCACAATTATCGCCGGAGTCGGCAGCCGAGGTCGGCGTCAGTGGCTTTGACAACAGCATTATCGACTTAAAACCCGGCATCAACGACCGGGCCATTAAAAGCTTTAAGGCAGCCAAAGAAAAACTGTTAAAAATTCAGGCAAAAGAAAAACATCCGGCGGTCAGGCAAGATCTGGAAATTTTATTAACCGCCATCGACGACTCACTTCAGCAAATTACGCTGGAGCAGCAATATTATTTTCCCTATTTTAATGCCAGCGAGCTGATTTATAACGGCCTGCGCAGCTTGCTCGACCATCAAAAAACGCCACAGCAGCACCAGGCGGCACTGGTGAGATTACAGCGTTATACCGGCATGGAAATAGGTTACCAGCCGTTAACCGAACTTGCCCGGGCGGAAGTGCTCAGGGGCTTGAAGCAGCTGGGCAAGTCAGGTCCGTTAAAGGAAAGCATCGAAAAAGATCTGCAAAACAGTGAAACCTTACTTAAAGAAATCGGGACATTATTTACCGATCATGGCATCACCGGCTTTGAAAAACCCTATAGTGAGCTCAAAGCCCAAATCACACAATATAATGATTTTATCCGCAGCCAGGTACTGCCGCGCGGCCGCGACGATTTTAAGTTACCCAAAGAAATGTATGCCTTCGCCTTAAAAGAATACGGCGTGGATATGCCGCTGGACGAACTGCAGCGCCGGGCCAAAGTGGAATTTAAGCAACTGCAAAATACCATGCAGGCCCAGGCGATGGCCATTGCCAAAAAACGCGGCTATCAGGATCACGACTACAGGGCCGTGCTTAAATCCCTGAAAAAACAGCAGATCACCGGCGAAGCCATACTTCCCTTCTATCATGCGAAAAATGACGCCCTGGAAGAGATCATCAAACGGGAGCAAATCATCACCTTGCCTGAGCGGGATCTGGTGATCCGCCTGGCATCCCCCGCCGAAAGCGCGCAAAGCCCGGCCCCCTTTATGAAGCCGCCGCGTATGATAGGCAATACCGGAGAAGTGGGTGAATTTGTGCTGCCGCTGAAATACCCCGGCGCCAAAGACGGTCAGGCGCTGCATATCGACGATTTTACCTATGAAGCGGCGGCCTGGCCGTTAAGCGCCCATGAAGCCCGTCCCGGACATGAGTTGCAGTTTGCTTCCATGGTGGAAAAAGGCGTCTCGACTGCGCGGATGATTTTTGCCTTTAACTCGGTGAATGCCGAAGGCTGGGCCTTGTATATGGAAGAAGAGATCAAACCTTACCTGACCCTCGAAGGCCAGTTTGCCACCAACTGGAGCCGCTTGATCCGCGCCGCCCGCGCTTTCCTCGACCCGGGATTAAATACCGGCCAAATCACCAAAGAGCAGGCGCTTAAGGTGCTCAAAGATGATCTGGTATTATCCGATGCCCTGGCCACCTCTGAACTTGAACGTTATACCTTCCGCGGCCAGGGGCAGGCAACTTCTTATTTTGTCGGCTACAGCCGTTTGATGTCGCTGCGGGCAGAAACCGAGCTGCTAATGGCGGATAAATTTAACCGGCAAAAATATCACGACTTTATCCTGGCACAGGGCCTGTTGCCCCCAGCCCTGCTGAAAAAAGCCGTAATGACCACTTTTGTCAACAGTCACTAGCAAGAGCTTCCCCCGCCAAGCTTGACTTGCCGGGGGATTTACAAGCCTTTATTGGCAACTAACCGGCAGCTATTTTTGTGTCAATAAGTTTGACTGCAGCCAGGTGATTTTTTCCATTGAACTGTACTTATTAATGATCTCTGTTGCCTGATGGCTTTGCCGTATTTTTTTTAACCTGAGATTTAAACGTTTGACTATGGCATCCGGCACCTGAAGGTTCAGCGCCAGGTAATTTCCGCCGAGATCTTTAATACGAAACGCTTTAACCGCATGATCCGGTGCAAAACCGTACATGGCCAAAGAATCCGAAACCGTGATATCTGAGCCTAACGCCAGATCAATCTTGCCGTTAAATAACATTTTATAACTTTCATTGCTGCTGGCAAACCCCAGCAACTGCTGGTCGGTTAAACCTTTGCTACGAAAAATCTCTTCATAAATCCCCCGGCGCACATAGCCAAGGGAATAATTTTTGATGTCTTCAAAACCATTAATCACTATGTGTTTATTGGCCGCCAGACGAAACAGATAAACGCCGTCTGAGCTTGAAGGAAAAGGACCGACCCATTTAAATTTATCCAAACGGGATTGGGTTAAGGCAGTAGAGATCACACCACCGGACTGGTTGCTCAGGGCTGCGGTATAGGCCCGGGTCCAGGGGGTCAGCTGCAGCTGGTAATCTATGCCTTCTTGCTTGAGTATCAAGCGCAGCAATTCGATATTTATGCCGGTAATTTTATCTTTCTCATCAATAAACTGGTACGGGGGCATCAGTTCGGTATAAATATTTAATGAAAACTCACTATCCGATGTTTTCGCCTGGCCATAACAAGGCCCTGCCATCATCACCAACAGCACCAGTAGTTGTAAAACTAAATCCTTACCGGGCAAAGATCCCCACATTTAACATGACTCGCTTTTACTAAGTACCCGCCGGAAAACAGGCACTGTTTAGCACTATTTTATACTAACTTGCCCTGCTTGAGTGAGCTAAAACCAATTTAAGGCAAAGACATCTCCCGGGTTATGCCCGACTGCCGGGCAAAAACCGTATCATGGCTGACCAGGATAAAACTGCCGTTAAAGTCCGCCAGTGCCCGGGCAAATAAATCTTTGCTGCGGATATCTAAATGGTTATCCGGTTCATCAAGTAAAATTAAATCGCTGTCGCTTAGCAGGCTGATAATGGCAATGCTCAGCTTTGCCATTTCACCGCCGCTTAAGCTGGCAAGTGTTTTTTCTGCCAACTCTCCGCGAAATCCCACACCTGCCAGCGCAGCCCGACTTTGGCTCTGACTAAGGTGCGGACAGAAATAGTTCAGCGCCCCCAACATGTTGACTATGTGTTTTTGCTCAAGTGCCAACTGGCTAAAAAACTGATCAAAATAAACAGGCCGGGCACGCATGCTTATGCCAGCCCGTTTCTCTTCCGGACAAGTAAACTGCTGACAAAGTAATGTCAGCAAAGTGGACTTTCCACTACCGTTTGCCCCGCAAAGGTGCAGTTTTTCGCCGGGGGCCAGGGTAAAGCTCAGCGCTTTATGACAGGTAAAAGGCAGCTTAAGGTTTTCCACGGTTAATAAACTTTGTCTCTGTCCCTGAGTCTGTGCCAGCTTGATATTAAGGCGTTGGCTTTGCTCCTGCCCGGCTTTGGCCGCACTTATCTCCTCGGATAAGGCCGATTGTTGCCGGGCATTTTGCTTAACACGCCCGGATGTGCCCGCCTGAGCCTTATTCTTTTTAAAATCGAGCAGGAGTTTTGCCTGACTACCGTTTTGACGGCTTTTTTGTCCGCTTTGCCGGCGCTTTTGCGCTTTCTCGGCGCTTGCCTGCTGGCGTTTTTTCAAGGCCTTTAACTGGGCATTTTTATTTTTAAGGCGGCGCTCAACGCTCTGCTGCAACGCCTGGTGCTGACGGCAATACTCCAGGTAGTTACCGCCGTAAAGTGAAATTTTCCCTTGGTGCAGGGTTAAGGTTTGCCGGGCAAGCATCAACAGCTCCCGGTCGTGGCTGATCAGCAAAATACCGCCGCAAAACTGTAGCAGCACTTGTTTTAACCAGGATTTACCTGCACTGTCCAGATGATTCGAGGGTTCATCCAGCACCAGGAAATCCGGCTTCACCGCCAGCAGTTTCAGCAGCTGCAAGCGGGTAAATTCGCCGCCGCTAAGCTGAGCGCAGGTTTGCTCCAGGGCAATATCCAGCCCCGCCTGTTTCAGTTGTTGCTGTGTTTGCTGCGCCAACAGCCAGTTATCATTAACCAGTTCAAAATCTTCAACGGCACTGCCGCCGGCGTTGATACGCGCCAGGGCTGAGAGCTGCTTATCGATTGCCAGAAATTGCGCCACCGTTTGCCCGCAGGCAGCATCTGTTGTCCGGGCCAATTGCGGTAAATAAGCTAATTTCTGCTCACAGACAATACTGCCGGAGACGGGTGAAATTTCCCCATAAAGCAGCTTGGCCAGTGTCGATTTTCCCGAGCCGTTATCGCCGAGCAGGCTGTAAAAACTGTGCTCCAGGCTTAAGTTAACATCATTAATTAATGCCTTGCCGCAAGGCAGTGAATAATTGAGTTTATTGATTTGTATGCAGGCCATACGCCCTCCGCTAAAGATCTGCAGGCGGGCGGCGTTGCCGGTAGCTGTTACCAATAACAATCGAGAGTTCAGGCAGGCACAATATCTTTGCCCGGTGAAATAAGTAATGAACTGTCGAAGTTATCTTTAATCAGGCTTTGAACTCGGTGGAGCACAAAAAAAGAAAGCTGAATTTTACGCCGACTAATCCCGCCAATAAAACAAAAAGGTGTTTGTTCAGGTCGGGACTTAGTTGTTCATTTTCGCGCAAAACTCCTTAAGGAAAGTACTGGCATAATATGGCGCTACCGAGTACAAAGCAAGTTTTTCTGCATATAAAACAAACAAAAAGGTGATTTTTTGTCAAGCCTGTAGCTAGATCAAACAATTGAGCTGCAAAGCGATTGAACCGGGGCTACAGGGCTGCTAAAGTTGCCGAAAAAATTTCTCAGATAACGATCAATAAGACAGACAATAAGCCAGGCAACAATGAAGAAGTCAGAAAATAGCGCTAATGAACAGCAAAAAGGGAAGAAATCGAAATGGGGACTTAACGATATTACCGCAGTCTTCTTATTCGTGTTGGTAGCCTTTGGCATTGCCATGCAGTTTTAACGACGAAAGTCTCCTTAACCTGCTCCCCTTTCTCCCGGTACTTCAGGACAAAAAGGCCGGACAAAAATCGTTTAACCCGGCAATTGAAGGTGCGGTTAAGCGATTTTTTTTTATCCTGAAAAACTAAAATCCCGACATGCCCTGCCCCGGTTGATCCCCTGCTATTTGGCTGCTACATTAATTAAACACAAGGAAGTAATTTTTTAGCAAGGAAAGGATAATAATGCCACTGCGTAATACCTCTACCACCTGTATCCAATGTAAAAAAGACATCAAAATAGCAAAAAACATCGGGCCATTTTCCCTGATAACCTGTCCGCGCTGCAACTTTTCCGTCAGCTACCGGGAGTTGCAAAAACGTACCCAGGAAACCGCAAAAAAGTTTGCCGATGAATTTAAGCACAAGCTATATCAGTCAGAGCAAGAACAAGATCAGCACTAAACACCAATAAAAACTATCAAGATATTAAGCATGCCTTGTTGATACAGCCAGCGGGCTAAGCCCGCACCTGTTCGTCTAGCCGGCATTTTAGCTGTTGCCGCTTTCCCTGATAACCTGTCTGTCCCCTATACCGTCCCCCACACCGACTTCTGTATCACTTGTCATTATCCACCTCAAAAATGTCGACAATAAAAAGTATAAATACGTCACAAATGGATAACCCCTATTTAAAACCGTAAAATTGTCGACAATACAACAATGAAAAGAGAAAACTATGTCTTATACTTTTTGGGGGTTTGTCAATAGCCTGTTTATTTTACTCAGCCTGTACGGTGTTTATTTACAGCTTAAAAAAATACGCCAAAGAAAAGCCCTTCCCCATGCCCCGGGATCAGTAACCCGGGTACTGTCCATCAGGCAATTTGTGGTCAGTTTCTTAGCCTACCTGTCCTTTTATATTTATGGCTACAGTATCGAGCCCTTTAACCATTTTATTGTCTGGCCCAGGCTGATTGCCGCAAGCCTGTTGCTGGCGGTGCTTTATCATATCTGGCATGACCGCAGAAACCGCCCTGCCCGTGCCGGATTAATCACAGCCATGATTTTTTATTTGTTGGCTATGGCGGGCTTCGCGGCATCCCTGCTCTTTGACAGCTGGCACTTCTATGATCACAGCAAAAACATCTCCAGCATTTTGATTTTGCTGATCACACTATTTCTGGCATACGGCTATTACGCCCAGATCAGACTGATCGTGTTAAACGGCGCCACCGGCGCGGTGGAATTAAAAATGAGCCAGATGATTTTATTGATGGATATTTCCACCATAGCCTTCGCCCTGAGCATGGGGCTTGCCAACGGCTGGCCCTTGTTGTTGCTGGCCAGTGTTTCCGGCATCACCAAAATCATCATCTTATATTTGTTTCGCTGGGTAAGGGTCAGCGAAAGCGCCAGATTACGCCGGCAGCTGCCAACAAACCCGGCCTGGCAGCGACTTTAACCCCAACTCCCTAAGCCAAGGGGCGGGAAAGCCTTAACAGCAACAATTTTTCATCAAAAAAGGGGATTTTTTTTACTATTGCTGTCAACCAAAAGCCGTGTGCTGCGTTGTTTAGGGTAAGTCGGGAATATTTTACTTAACGCATCTTTTCCCGGCACCGGCGGAAAAACCTGCCTATGGTTAAAAACAGTAGGTTCATTAAACAGATAACGTTGTAACTCAACCCATAATCGGTCAGAATCTCTAGAAAATGATATTGAATACGGAACAAGAATTATCACAGAGCAGGCAGAAGAAGCTGACAAGGATACACCGCCAGTAACCATGGAGGTGTTTCTGGCTGATATTGAAAAAAAGGCGTATCACATGGCAGCATTTGCAACCGGCTCCCACGCCGATGCTTTAGATCTTCTGCAGGACAGCATGATAAAGCTGGTGACTAACTATCAGCAGCGCCCCAGCCAGGAATGGAAACCACTCTTTTATAAGATACTGCAAAATCGTATCCGGGACTGGCATCGCCATCAAAAAGTGAAAAATGTGATTTTCTTTTGGAAAAACACCAACACGAGCGATGACAATCAGGACTGGCCGGATACCCTGGAAAGCGCAGGAAATGATAAACCGGACGATAATATCAGCAAAAGCCAACAGCAGGCGGATGCCCTGCGCCATTTAAAGCAGCTGTCGGATAAGCAGCAGCAATGCTTTATGTTACGCAGTTGGGAGGGGTTATCGGTGGCTCAAACCGCTGACATCATGGGTTGCTCCGAGGGCAGCATCAAAACTCACTATTTTCGGGCGGTTAATAAATTGAAAAGCTTAATGGAGGCGGATCATGACATCTCCTTCTGATCAACAATCATCAAACAATCAGGTTAACAGCGAAGCAAGCCAGGCCGTCAGCCAGGAAATAAACCGGGCGTTGGACAGCTCGGCGGCGAACATGTCGGCAAAAACCTCGGCAGAGCTGGCGCATATTCGCCAGCAGGCGCTAAAACATCTTAACCGGGAAACAACAAGGGCAAAACCCGCGCTGTTTGACAGCTCCTGGTTTAAGCCGTTTTTTCAACTGGCCATGCCGGTTGCTGCCGTGGCCCTGGTCGTTGTATCATTACAGCCATCTTCAGACAAAGCTATCCCTGCCCTGCCCCTGGCGATGACGACATCGCAAATGCCGGCAGAAGATTTAGCGCTATTACAGGATCTGGAATTTGTTACCTGGCTGGCAGAAAATGAACAGGAAATATCTCTTTAGCATGACTTTGTTAACCAGCACTTTCATGCCCGCAATGGCGACCGACACGGCAAGCGATACGCCGGACATGGCCCTGCTCGAGTATCTGGCAGGGTTAGTGGAAGTCGAAGGAGAACTGGTGGGTCCCATGGATATTGCCAGTGAAACCTTAGCGCCGGCACAGGAAAACAGCCAGGTGGCGGAGAAAGCACAGCAACCTTCAGCGGATAAAAATGCAGTAAAATCTGCAACCGGCGGGGAGGATAAAACTTATGATTAAATTTATCCTGTGTGCCATCTTAGCATTCGCCAATATTTCCCTGGCCTCGGCATTGCCCTGGAGTGAGCTGGCCAAAGAAGAGCAGGCGGTACTGAAACAGTTTTCCGGGCAATGGTCGCAGTTATCCAGCGAGCAGCAGGAGAAACTGCAACTGGGGGCCAACCGCTGGATTAGCATGAACAGCGAGCAAAGGGAGTCGCTGGTCAATAAGTTTGATCAGTGGCAACAACTGCCGCCGCAGCAACAGGCACAATTGAATAAAAAATTCGAGCAGTTCAAGAAATTACCGGCCAAGCAACAGCAGCAGCTGCGCAGCACCCATCAGCGCTTTAAGCAGTTGTCCCGGGATAAACAGCGCAAACTGATGGATAAATTCAAGAAAAGCAAACAGCAAAGACAGCAGAAACAAAACCGTAACCAAAGCCGCAGAAGAAACCGCTAGGGTAAATTAACCTGCGCTATAAATTAAAAAAGACGTTAAGCATGTGCCTGACGTCTTTTTTATATCCGGTGTTTATTTTAGCGCGATAAATCGGGCTAGATTAAAAAGTATAACCCAGGTTCAGCGACCAGCTTTGCTCGGAATAATCACTGGCAATTTCCGTGGCGGTATCAAAAGACAACGACCAGCTGCTGTTGAGATCATAAGAAATATACATTAAAAACTGGCCGTAGTTGTCATCCCCGGAAGTTGCCGACAGCGAGCTTGTTCCCCCGCGACTGCCGCCAGTCCGCCCTCCCGGACTACGCGGGCCTTCGCCGCCAAGGCGGGCGCCGCCGGTATTCTGGCTGTCGGAAACCGTATCGCCCGATAAAATATAACTCCAGGACAGCATGGCCCCCGCCAGCACGCCACGGTTGTCCGCCAGGCTCCAGTAATGTCCCAGGGAAACACTGGTATTAACACCTAAGCTGTTATCGCTGGTGGTGGAACCCTGCGGCTGATTTTCCCCCGGCGGCGCATCAAAGTCGGTATCCACTTCCCAGTCGCTATACTGCAAGCCGAGGGAGATATCATAGAGCCAGTTGCCCTGGCTGTCGCCATAACCGACGCTGGTGCTTAAACTGAGGGCACTGGTATCTTCGTCGCGCCTGCCGGGCCTAGTGCCACCGGCCGTGATCTGCTGCTCGTCGTCGGACATGCTGATGCCGGCAGAAAAAAACCAGTTATCCTGATAATAATTGACATTGCCGCCGTAGGTGTTGAGGTCAACATCCACGCCAACATCCAACAGCGCCCCGGTACTTTTATCATCACTCATCGACTGATAAAACGCGGAAATATTCCAGTCGGGATTAAGGTCGTGGGAGAAAAATAGCGACAGGCCGGAGGGCTTTAACAGCAAGGTTTCATTTTGCAATTCAACATGCTGCTCCAACTCACCATAGGCGAGATCCAGACTATCGGCAAAACTATTTACAGACGTCAGGGAGGCGCCAAGCAGCAAAGTTAAGGACAACAGCCGCTTATGGCTGTTTTTTTCAATTTTTTTCACTCAATACCAACAAGTTTTTCCTGAAAATCAAGAAAACTAGGGTAAACCATCATGGGGAATTTTAATAGCGGCGAGGGCTAAATAACTAAGAAAAATCAGGAAAAATAGCGGATTAACCAACAAAGATCCCTGGTGGCTAAACCGCTATCAACTCAAAGGTTAGATGCTAGTTGATGATTGAGGTAATACTCTGAGTTTAAACTGCTTCGTCTTCGGCGCTCAGGTCAGCAATACACTCGCGTACTGCTTGTCTGGTAGCGGAGCGTGATACTTTCGCCGCTTCATATTCAGCTTCGGTCACACTGCCGTCTTCATCCGTGTCTAAACTGGTGAAGCGCTCAGTGGCCTTAGCCACTTTTGCGACCGCCAGTTCGTCACCGTCAACAAAACCATCGTCTGAAGTGTCCAGAGCGTCAAACTTATCTTCCGGCGAAAGGAAGTTATCGGCATCCGGCACCACGATATCGGCATTTTCTTCCTGTAAACCGGCAACACACTCGACAATATCGTCCGCCAGATCTGAGTAGTCAGCAATCACACCATTGCGTCCCTGCTGAAACTCTTCCAGGCTCAGGAGACCGTCTTCGTCACTGTCTTTTCTGGTTAACATTTTCGCGGCTTTGCTTTCGGCAGCAGCCGTCATTTCATCCAGCGACAGCACAGTGTCGGCATTGGTGTCTAAACGGTCAAAGCCGCCATTGCCTCTGTGGTGGCCGCGTTCGAACGCGATGCTTTGAGAAATAGATAAGGCGGTTGCAGTCGTGATGAATCCGGCGATAACAACAAAGTTAACTGATTTTTTTATCATTGACATGTAGAACTCCTAATAAATTATTGGTGATTACATAGATAAAAACGCCTTAAGTTGACTTTGGTTGACAGCCGATACGACTTTTTTTAAATTTTTCTGGCAAAACTTTATAACAACCTGTTTTACAAAATAAAAATAAATCAATTAATTGTGGTAAACCAGGCGATCTGCGCAGAAAAAACATCTGCCAGAAAAATTAATACTGGGAAAACATAAAAATAACTGCGCATAAAACTACGGATGGTTTTATTGGCATTATAAAGTTCCATAAAGTTATCTATTACCAGACGCCCTTTATAGGCGATGGATAAACAGATCACAAAAGTGATCAGCAAATGGGGATCGGCGGTTTCCGCCACAAAGGCGTTAAGCAAGGTTACCACCATTAACACTGCCCAGGTAATATCGAGTTTGTTCCAGCGTTTTTTCGCCGGTGGCAGGCTCTCACCCCCTTGGCCAGCGATTGTCTTTGATTCAGCAGCAGACATATTTTCCCCCTTAACGTAACACATATAACAATGGAAAGATGATAATCCAGGCCAGGTCGACCATGTGCCAGTAACAGGCAATCGCCATCATGCCCGAATGATTCTCGGCGTTATACACCCCTTGTTTAACCCGGAAAATGGCCCACAGTAAAGTACCGCTGGCCCAGCCGACATGCAGCAGATGATTAAAAGTCATATAGTAATACAGGGTATAAAAAGAGTTGGTATCGCTGTGTATGCCCATCGAAACATTCCATTGATATTCCCAGGTTTTAATGGCCAAATACGCCAGGCCCGCCAGCAAGGCTCCCCAGAGCCAGCGCACCGAGTCCCGGGGCCTGTTTTGGCGGATGGCGAACATCGCCTTGGCGACAAAATAACTGCTGGAAATAAGTGCCACGGTATTTAAGGTTCCGGCCAGGGTGTTGAGCTTAAGCGGCCCCTGTTCAAACTCCTGCGGGTAATGGGCCTTGGCAATAAAATAAATGATAAAGAACATGGCAAATTCGGTGAGTTCGGCAAAGATACCGACCCAAACCGCCCTGTTGCCCGGAATACGGCGTAATGATTCCGGCTCCTGCGCCACACTTCCCCGGCCATTCAGGTAAAAGACATCCGTGGTGATCGCTGACATATGAACCTCTTAAATCACGGGTGAAAAACTCACCCCATAGCTAATGTCAGCTTAGCGCAGGCAGGTATTTTCGCCTTGATCTGTATTAACCAAAGTTAATAAATAAAAGGTTTTCCTCAATCGGAGTACATTGCTTGTGCGATCTTATGAGAGTGACTGAGAAAGTCAGTATGCTTTTCAAAAAAGCGCTTGGCTAAATAAAAACCCGGTTAACGATTCCCGGGTTTGAATTTTGCGGGCATAGAGGTTAAGCCGTCAGCTTTGCTCCTGCTCCCTTATCCAGTCTTTAAGCTCGGCAATGGCCATGGGTTTGCCATAGACATAACCCTGGATCATCACCACATCCCGCTGCTGCAAATATTCCACCTGATAAGGGGCTTCGACCCCTTCGGCGATAAGTTTTAAATTTGAAGATTTGGCAAACGAGATGATCGACTCCAGCACCGAGCCCTTAATATCATCGCGGGCTATGGTGTCGACAAACATTTTATCAATTTTCAAGGTATCTATACCCAGCTCCTGGATATAAGAAAAACCGCCGTAACCGGTACCGGCATCATCGAGTTTTAAGTTGATGCCCAGGTTGTAGAAGTCTTCAAGATGCTGTCTGGCCAGTTCAAGATCTTCAATTTTCATTCTTTCGGTCACTTCCAGCGATAATACCTGGGGCGGCAAATCAAACTCTTTGCACAGCCGCTCCATCACATGATAAAGCCGTTTGCTGGTTAAATGATCCGGCACAATATTGATACTGATAAACTTGCCACTTTTATCCCAGCCCAGGGCTTTGGCATCCTTAACGGATTTTCGGATCAACTGCTCGGTGATCTCTATGATCAAACCGCTGTCCTCGGCAAAAGGAATAAACTGGTAAGGCGGCACCACAGTGCCGTCTTTATGACGCCAGCGGGCCAGCATTTCCACCCCCACCAGTTCACCGGTGAGGCTGTTAACTATGGGTTGGTAAAAGGGGGTGAATTCCTTATATTTAAGCGCATCTTTAATGATACGCTCCAGCGACTGGCGAATGCTCAGTAAACGATAAGAAAGCAAAGCGATAATTGAAGCAAACAAGGCCGAAAACAATAAGGTACTGAGCCAGCTTAATTCCTTATAATAATTGTAAAAGGCTTGGGTGCCCCTGACATTGAGCTCTACCTTAACCGACTCTTCCATCCTGGAGGCGTTATATTCGATATAAGCTTCTCCCGCCATTGAGCGGCCGCTAAATTCCAGCTCAGGCAGGCTACCGATCACAAACTCATATTCGAGGCAGTCGATGCAGACAAACTCGGTCAGGTAATTGACCATAAAAGGGTTGATACTGGCAAAATAGCGGCTGTTGTCGTGTGAGCGCACCATCAGCAAATCCAGGTGTTCATCACCGTGGGAAACCGTTGCCAGCGCATGGGTGTCGGTTAACTGATGCTTGATCGGGCCAAGTACCCGCTCATGGTAATCGGACAAGTCGATATGCACTTCTTCACTGGCACAGGCCTGCTGATCGCCATGTAACACCCCTATCAACCGTACCGCCGGATGTTCGAACGCCAGCATTGCCAGTTGTTCAATATCTTCTTTAGTACATTGAAATAATTCAGGATCAGGCAAACCGGCGAGAATTTTATCCGCTTCGAGGATGGCGTCATGAAACTGGTAAAGCAGTTGCTCCGCATCGTTTTGCAGTGCTTTTTCTGCATAGAAGTGATTAAAGAAATTGACGGTCGCCAGACCCGCCGCAAAAGTAATGACAAAAATACTGGTAGTGATTTTAGTAATTTTCACGATTTTTTGTCCTGTGCTTATTATATTTATTGCCCGAGGCGCCCGGGTGGGCAGCGCGACTGTCAACACCTGTGCTGCCTCATGCAGGGACACTCAGGTTAACAAAAAAATCCTGCCCGGTGCAATCCGGGCATTTATTAAAGCCATTCCCGCTTTCTTTTCACCGATGCAGCTCAGAGCTGTTAACTGCTCAATTGCGCTACCAACTGATGCAACCGGGCCAGCTCTTGCTTTAAAGTAGCAACTTCTTGCTCCAAAACATCAATACGTGTGAGTGCATCGCCGTCACTGACTCCGTCATTACTGCTTGCGCCTGGTGCGGTCGTTTGCTCGGTTAATTCACTAAACAGCTGGGCATAGCGAGAATCGCGTTTTCCCGGCTCCCGCTCCAGTTTCACCACCAGTTTTTCGCCATTAAGGTCCTTTAACTGATTTAGCACCTGCTCGACTTCACCAACATTGGCAAAATCGGCCAAACGGCTGCTGCGGGTTCTGAGTTCCCCCGGGGTTTGATGTCCCCGCAAAAACAACAAACAGATAATGGCCAACTGCTGTTTACTCAGCTGCAAGCTGCCAAATTCGGTATTACAAAATCTGTGCTGATATTTCACCACCCGGGAGCTAAACGCCCCCTGATCACTGACAAGCTTCATTTGCATCAGCTCATCGACAATATCCTGCACCTCAGCCTCGGTTAACGACATTACAGGTTCCCGATTACTTTTTTGATTGCAGCCTGTGGTAAGGGCGTTTAAAGACAAGGGATATTGATCCGGCGTGGTGATTTCTTTTTCCAGCATGACCCCGAGCACACGGCACTGGCGGGCAGTTAATGTCATCATCGGTTTTATTCCAAAGTGATATAGTTAGGTGATAGTTATGTTTATAATAAACTTGATTTCAAAAGCTTAGCCAGGTTTTTATTTCCTTTGCCCATAAAAGCAAAACTTGCCTACCAGCGGCTGAAAAAGCTGTTGACGGATTTTTTCGCCGTTTTTGATAACTGGGTGACCAGGTCAAAAGGCACATCGGATAACCGGCTCTGCTCCCGGATATCCTCCAGCATGGCTAGCCATAAATAAGCTGTCATTTCAGCATCATAGAGGGCACGGTGAAAGCTTCCCTCACCGGCAATATTTTTCCAGCGCACCAAAGTGCCAAGCTTATGATCCGGGCAATCCTGATAGAGCCTGCGGGAAACCAGTAAAGAACAGGCAAATGCTCCCGGGTATGATCTGGAAATCCTGGCCAATTCGGCATCTAGAAAACGCTTATCGAATGAGGCATTATGGGCGACCAGGTTATCGTCACCGATAAAGTCGGCAAAGTCCGCCATCACAGTCGAGACAGGTGCGGCATCGGCTAACATGGCATTGGTAATACCGGTATAATCTTCAATAAAGGGACTGATGCGGCGTCCCGGATCCATAAGCTGCTGAAAGCGCTCGGTGATGACACCGTTTTGCAAACGTACCGCACCAATTTCAATGGCCCGGTCACCGTTATCGGGGGAAAGCCCGGTGGTTTCAAAATCCAGTACCACCACAGATTCTGCACCTGATTGCACAGCATACTCCTGTCTAAATAATCTAAGCCCGGCCATAGTAACAATGACTAGGGCTTGAAAAAAGACGGCAAGTAAAATCAATTGCACAAAATCGCCTAAGCGGCGAAAATATCTCCGCCAACATTTGCCGGGCTATTGAATTAAACTGAGCTGCAACGCGGCGGTATCAGACTGTAAACCAAAGTGTCCCAGGACATAGGTAAAGCTGTTATCTTCCGACCAGATACGGCTAGTGTGCAAGCCGGAAACACTGCAAACACCGGTGGCACAAACCACCTGGTCAATATTGCTTTTAATGGAATACACTTTATCCGCCAGTACCTGGCCATCTAATGCCTGAAGAAAAGGACTTTGCACCGACAGTCCGGATGCGCCGCAGGTAGAAGACCAGACATTAAAAGGATAAACCCCGCAGCTCCACAAGCCCCGGAAGGCGCCGGCAATCCCGACAAAAGTATCTATTGATGCCGCGACGTTCAGCTGGACAATTTGCTGCGCCGCCAAAGTCCCGCCCATAGAGTGGGTGATAACATCAATTTTGCCGCTGCAGGAGTTGGCAATCGCCGCGGTGATGGCTTCTTTTACCGGCACTTCTTCACTGCCGCTGTGATCATTGCAAGCGGCGCAGGTTTTTGAGCCCCAGTCAGGGCGATAAATATCATCGCTACTGTAATTGTTTTCAAGTAATAACTGATAGGTATTATCCCAGCTATCGATACTGGCACTGTTACCATGCACCAGGACAACACTGTCTTTACAGGCAAAAACATGTCCCGAGATCACTAAAGTTAAGTATATCAAAAGATTAAGTTTCATTATTTTCTTCCTTTAAAATAAATCATCCCATTGACTCTAATCCCTGATGCCAAAAAACGACATGCTACTTTTGTCCCGCAAGCCCTTGTGCATCCCCAAAAAACACGGCAGGCGCCCGGGCGAGACAAAAAATAGCCAAAAGGAACTAAAGTAGCATTGCCTAAAAACCGTGTTAGCCGTCATGATAAAAGCTACCTCAGGTTTTAAAGGAATATGCCATGAACAAAATCTCCCACGGGCAAATATTAAATCTTCTTTTTCTCTGCACCCTGTATGTCGCGGCCTGCACTATTTGGCCAAAGCCGGTTTTAGCTTTTTATTTACCCTCAGCTGCCTCAGGGCACCAGGGAATAACTGCACTGGAAAACTTTGGCGATAACCCCGGGGAGTTAAAGGCCTATATCCAGCTCCCCAGCCAGCCGAAGGGGGCCAAGCTGGTGGTGTTGCTGCATGGCTGTGTCCAGGAAGCGAAAATCTTTGCCGGTGACAGCGGTATGGGAACACTGGCCCGGGAAAAAAATGCCATTTTGTTGTTACCTGAACAACAAAAAACCAATAATGTCGCCAACTGCTTCAACTGGTTTTCCCAAAATGATATCAGCAAACATTCCGGAGAAATGTTATCCCTGTTTAATATGATCACCTACAGCCAAAAAAAGTACCAAGCCAGCGAAGTTTTCATTGCCGGTTTATCCGCCGGGGGCGCCATGACAGCGGCTTTATTGGCTAATTATCCTGACTTGTTTACCGCGGGCGCCATCATAGGCGGTTTACCCTATCAATGTGCCAGCAATTTAATCAAAGCCATCGCCTGTATGAAAAGCGGCCCAGGTAAAAGTACCCAGGAATTTATCGATATCGTATTACAGCAGCATCCCAAGCGAAGCAAGTGGCCCAGGCTCACCATCTGGTCCGGGACAAAAGATACCGTAGTAAATCCGAAAAACGCCACGGTACTGGCACAACAATGGGCAGGATTAAACGGTATAACACAGGCCAATAACACCATAGAACATGATGAATACCTGATCAGAGAATGGCGTAATAACAAAAATGAAATATTGGTAAAACAGGTTGAAATGCTCAACCTTAAACACGGATTACCGGTAACCCCTAAACAGACTCCCCCGGCAGACTACATGTTGGCGGCCCCTTTATCAGCCGTCACCGAAATTGCAAAATTTTGGCAATTATAATCCTGATTTTTCCGGCAAGAACAAGTAACACATCAGCCCATAGCCAGTTTTTATGGGCTGGACTCTTGTAAAAACATTCACCGGCTCCCAGATCAGACGACATTTCCCTGTCTGTTTTTTATACAACCATAATCATCAAACTTTACACATCACTCATAAGTCATAGATTTTTATGTAAAAATCATTGTTGGCTTAATATCTGCAATTTCCTCCCTATACGCCAACCGGCACTCATTTACTAAAGTTATACCTGAGGAAGTTATTATGAAGAAGTTAATATCTCTTGTTTTAACCGTCACTGTTTTACTTTGGGGAGCAAGCGCTTCTGCATCTTTAATGGGCGATGAAGTCTTTTTAACTTGTATGCAATCAAGTGGTTCAGATCATGAACTCTGTGAAGGTAACGGTGCCCTGCCGGCCACAGTCGGTGCCGATGTCGAATACCCCGACTATTTTAATTTCGAAAATTCCCTCAGTATCGACGTCAACGCTAATTCTATCTGGGTAACCTTTGATAACGGTCCTTTCTGCGGCTGGTTCACCTGCGACGGCCAGGGCTTATTAGAATTCTGGTTAACAGATCTTCACTGGGTTGATATGCCCGATGCTATTATTACCGGTATAGACGTCATCACCAATATGACAGGCGTACAAACCGGATACGGCGATCACAGCGTACACTTTGCCTTACCGGAAACCGACGTAGACAGCAGTATGTTTCTCCATATTAACCTGATAACCGACCATGATAACCTGATAGCCGACCCTGATGTCGACGTTCCTGAGCCAGGCACCTTGGTTTTATTTGCTTTAACTCTGTCAGGATTAGCTTATAACAGACGAAAAAAATCTGTCGTAACCAAGTAATAAAGTCCAGACAACCACCTGACAACTAAGCTCGCCCTGGCGAGCTTTTTTATATCTACACACCTGACTCCAATTAACTGACTCCCGTGTTACGATAAGCTTTCATCAAGAAGTTGCACCTTAAACGAGCAAAAACTTTTTTTTAATGTGCAAACCAATAACCAGTAACCTGCTGCACTATAAAAATATTCACTTTAACAAAGCAGGTAGAAAGACTGTTATTTCAAATCACCTATTGTGAATAGTTTTTCTTAAAAGCCATATATAACAAGGCTGAAAGTGATAATTTTCATTAGCCCGAATGACATTAAATAACAATAGCCTTGCCTGTTTTTCCCGACAATCTTTTTTGGCTTAATTTCTGCAGGTTGTTCTAGCTTTGCCCCATATCATTACAACAGCAAGTTAAGAGGAAGTTATTATGAAGAAGTTAATATCTCTTGTTTTAACCCTGGGTCTATATTTTTTTGGGGCTCATACCTCAGCCTCTTTAATAGGAGATGAAATATTTTTATCCTGTATGCAAGCTGGCGGCAGTGACCATCCATTGTGTGAAGGCAACAGCGACATTCCGGCCATAGTGGGTGAAGATATTGAGTATCCCGATTACTTTAATTTCAAAAACTCCCTCAGTATTGATATAAACGCTGATTCAATCTGGTTGGCTTTTGATGGTGGTCCGTATTGTGGCTGGTTTACTTGCGATGACGGTGACTTTTTAGAGTTTTGGTTATACGATCTCGACTGGCTGGATATCATAGATAACAAACTGGTAAGTTTAGATATCACCACCAATATGACAGGAGTAAAAACGGGATTCACCGATCACAGTGTCCATATTGCCCTGCCGGAAACAAGAGTCACCAGCGATATGTTCCTCCATATAGGTTTAGTCACCAGTAATGATACCGGGCAATTAAGAAGAAATGACGACACCGGCGTTCCTGAGCCGGGCAGCTTGGTTTTATTAACTTTAGCGCTGGCTGGTTTACTTTATTACCGCCGCAGAAAAGTTCATTCCTTACTTTAATAGTCAAAGAAGACTACAGAAAATATACAGCCCGCCATTGCGGGCTTTTCTCTTAAAAACCCCCCTCGACAAAAGGTCGAATTTCCCTCAACTCCCGCCCTAAACTGTATATTTTTCACACAGCTCAATGTCAATTTTCTAAACACCTTAAATTTGCCGTCTATAATATACAGGTTTAACTGATAAACATTATCTTGACTGAATACCTGCTATTACCTGTGTGCTCGTACAGAGCTATCTTATTTACTGAAGATTTATATCGAAGAAATGTCTCAAACTGTCCATTTTTTATACACTTCACTGTCGATTTTCTAAACACCTTAAATTTGCCGTCTATAAGATACAGATTTAGCTGATAAATATTATCTTGGCTTAATACCTGCTGCTACCTGTTTGCTCGTACAGAGCTGTCTTATTTACTGAAGATTTATATCGAGGAAATAATGATGAAAAAACTATTAGCTTATCTATTCACCGCAACGGTTTTATGCTGGGGAGCAACCGCCTCAGCATCGTTAATGGGTGACGAAGTTCTCTTATCCTGTATGCAAAGCGGCGGCTCTCCTGAGCCGGCATGTGAAGGCAATGGCGAGATGCCTGCCATAGTCGGCGCCGATGTAGAATATCCCGATTACTTTAATTTCCAAAATTCCATCAGCATAGACATAAGTGCCGAGTCTATTTGGGTGACCTTCGATAATGGTCCCTATTGCGGCTGGTTCACTTGTGACGGCCAGGGTTACCTGGACTTTTGGTTAACCGACCTCGACTGGCGTCATGCAGATGGCAGTTTGATGGACGGGGAGATTGTCGGTATTGATGTCATCACCAATATGAGCGGAGTGCTCACGGATTGGGGGGCACACAGCGTACACTTCTCCTTACCGGAAACCCAAGTCACCAATGATATGCATTTACACATTGATCTGATCACCCGCCACGGCGATGTGCCTGAGCCGGAAACTCTGGCAATTTTTGCTTTAGCCCTGACCGGCTTAGGTATTTTCCGACGCAGGAAAATTCAATCTTAAATGCTGTTATCCTCAAAGACGCTAATAACTCCAAGTAAATAATAAAACTAATAACACACGTAAAATAGCCCGCCTCGCGGGCTTTTTACTTTCTTGCTGTCTAATAAACCGTTAGCGCCGCTAAAGCTATTGGGCAATCCGGCCCAAATCCAATGCCAGATTTGTCCCGATAAACAAACAGGCGATGTTGCTTGCCTGGCTCAAAGATAACCGACAAATGCTATTGGGCAGTCCAGCCTAAATCCAGTGCCAGGCTTGCCCCGGTAAATGAACGGGCAATGTTGCTTGCCTGGCTTAGAGATAACCGACAAATGCTATTGGGCAGTCCAGCCTAAATCCAGTGCCAGGCTTGCTCCGGTAAATGAGCGGGCAATATCGCTGGCAAGATAGGCGACAAATGCCCCGACCTCCTCCGGTTCGATTAATTTCTTGATGGCGGCATTTTTCAGCATCACCTCAGAAATCACATCATCCGGTGACATATTATTGTTCAGTGCCTGTGCCAATATCTGCTTATCCACGAGAGGGGTTTTTACGTAAGCAGGACAAATGGCATTGACGGTAATGCCATGCTCTCCTCCCTCCAGCGCCGCGGTTTTCGTGAGTCCCAACAAGCCATGTTTGGCGCTGATATAGGCTGATTTATAGGGGGAGGCTATCATGCCGTGTACCGAGGCAATATTAATCACCCGGCCCCAGCCCTTTTTCTTCATATAAGGCCAGGCATACTTAGTCAGCAGGAAGGGGGAAGTGAGCATCACAGCCAGCATCTTTTCCCAGGTATCTTCGGGAAAGTTAGCCAGCTGACAGACATGCTGAAAACCGGCATTATTGACCAGCACATCGACACTGCCATGCGATTCCGCCGTAGATTCAATTAACCTGAAATTATCCTTGGCTGAAGATAAGTCTGCCTGAACGAAATCACAATCGAGCTCTTCCGCGGCAGCTAACCCCAGCTCTTTGGATAAATCTGCAATCACGACGGTATGGTTGGCTTCTGATAAGGCTTTGGCGGCGGCAAAACCAATACCACTGGCGCCGCCGGTGACAACAGCTATTTTATTGTTCATATCCACACTCCTGTGTTAATTAATGATGTCACCAGGTGACACTCCCTGCTATTTATCCCGTTTTCTCAGCTCTTTTCCTTAACGGATCAAAAATCAGTTAAGCGGACATTGATATAATTTCAAGTAAAATCTGATATTTAATGCTATTTTTTGCAGGAAAGGCAATATCGAAGCAAACAGAGCCGTATTTAGTTAATTAACAGTATTGATTCAGGAAAAATGGTAAAGCAAAGGGCTGAGAGACCAAATACTACTATAGTACACATTGTTTTTACGCTTTTTTACGTTAGAGTCGTTAGTTAACAAAGACATATCTGCAGCCATTAAACATCTGGGAAAAGTGGTCATAAGAGTTTTACAAAAAACATGCTGGAATATGTTGATAACCCGGTGCTTTTTTCGATAGAAAAAATCGGCACCAACACTAAGGAAAGGGATCGCAATGAAGCAGCTAAAATCAACCCGGTGTTATCTTGCCCTGGCAATTGCCGGCGCATTAAACGGCAACCTCGCAACCGCCGCCCCAACCGCATCCGGTGCAGCCGATAACGACACCACAGGCTCGCTGGAGCATATTGAAGTTACCGCACGCAGAACCGTAGAAAACCTGCAGCAAGTGCCCGTTTCCATCACCTCTGTCGGGGCCGAGCAGTTGGCACAAAACGGGATCAGCATCCTGACCGAGGTCCAGCAATTCACCCCAAATACCACTTTACAGCGCAGCCGGGGCACCAATTCCACCTTAACCGCCTTTATCCGCGGGGTTGGCCAGGAAGATCCCCTCTGGGGTTATGAGCCCGGAGTCGGTATCTATATCGATGATGTTTATATCGCCCGTCCCCAGGGAGCGGTGCTGGATATTTTGGATGTCGAGCGGGTAGAAATCCTGCGCGGTCCCCAGGGCTCTTTATACGGTAAAAATACCATAGGGGGCGCCATTAAATATGTAACCCGGGCCATGACCGGCGAGAGCGAGTTTAGCATCAATACTACGGTGGGAGACTACTCCCGCCGGGACGTGCAAATTTCCGGACAAGTGCCCTTAATAGATGACGAGCTTTACCTGGGGTTTGCCGGTGCCCGCCTCACCCGCGACGGTTTTGGCGAGTTTATCACCTCAGATCTCGATAATCAGGACAGGGAAAATTACAACAAAGATGTCTTTGCCGGCAGGCTAACACTGGAATACAGCCCAAGCGATGCGCTTTTTATCCGCCTCAACTATGATAAAACCGACGACGACTCCAATGCCAAAGGGGGTTACCGCCTGATACCCAGCCTGTTAACTCAAGCCCCCGTGCCCGACAGTGTTTACGACTCTTATACCAGTTTACCTACCTGGAACGAAGTGGAAACCGAGGGCCTGAGCCTGACCGTCACTTATGACATTAATGATAGCTGGTCGTTTAAGTCCACCACTGCCCGCAGGGAAAGCGACTCCCGCACCAATATAGACTTTGACAATACCAGTTTGCGTATCTTTGATGTACCGGCGATTTATGACGACGAACAGTTTAGCCAGGAATTCCAGCTTAACTATAACTCGGACAAACTCACTCTGGTATCCGGTCTTTATTATTATGACGGCGAGTCCTGCGGCACCTTTGACGCCATATTGGAAGTACTGGGCAATGCTATCGGCGAGCAAGGACTTACCCGGGAAGTAAGCGGCTGTAATAACAGCGAAAGTTACGCTATTTATGCCCAGGGCAGTTATGATTTAACCGATAAGTTATCCATGACCTTAGGGGCAAGGTATACCCGCGAAGAAAAAGACGCCCTGGTCAAAAATGGCGTTATTACCCAAACCATCTACCCGGACTCCGGCTGGGTGCCGGGATATATTCGCAACGAGGCAACCATCAATGCTTTTATACCTACCGTACTGGATGACTCCGAAACCTGGTCCAGATTTACCCCACGACTTGGCCTTGAGTACCAATACCACAGGGATATGATGCTTTTTGCCAGTTATGCCCAGGGCTTTAAATCGGGCACCTTCAACCCCAGGGCTGAAATGGCCGAGCCTGCCGCAGATCCGGAACTGGTAGACTCCTTTGAAATCGGCATCAAAAGCGAGTGGTTTAACAGCCTGCGGGTCAACGCTACCCTCTTCTATCTGGACCACAAAGACAGACAATTTGTCACTGTGCTGCCGGGAGAAAGTGCTGCCGACTTAAACCAGCGCCTGGGCAATATCGGCACATCCGATGCCAGCGGCGCGGAAATAGAACTCCAGTATGCCGCCACCGACAGCCTGAGCCTGTTCGCCACTATCGGCACCATAGACTCTTCCTTTGACAAGGTAAAGTCCTATGACGAAGAGGGCAATAAAATTGATATCAGCGACAGCTTCACCGTCAGCAATACCCCCAATACCACCATGAACCTCGGCTTTAGCTATGATTTTGACAGCCAGTACGGCAGCTTTGTCTTCAACGGCAATTATTATTACCGCAGCAGTTATGACTTGACCGTCACCGACAACCTGTTAACCCAGGAAGGTTACGGCTTAGCCAACCTGGGACTGACCTGGTACAGCAATAACGATCACTGGCAGGCCAGTTTACAATGGAAGAATATCACAGACAAAGAATACCTGGTGGGCAACTATGCCTTTGTCACCCCGAATGATGACGGCGGCTATCTCCCGGGACTCGGGGGAGACACTACCTTGATTGGTTATTACGGCGACCCGGAAACCGTCGCCTTGTCACTCAGTTACAGCTTTTAATCCTGAATTTCCCAACCGCTTGCCCGCAAAACTAACCAAGTTGCGGGCAAGTCCCCCGGAATAATAATAGTCATATCAATCAAATTACTATAACGTATCACTAACCCCTTTATTACGGATGATAATGTTTACCATGAGCCTAAGCCAAGTCATAATTGCCGATGATCACCCCTTGTTCAGGGCGGCGCTGAAACAGGCCCTTTCCCAGTGTATCGCAGGCGAGAGCATAGAAAACGGCTCTGCGCAAGATGAAGCCATCCTGGAAACCGATAATTTCGACGGTTTGATCACGCTAATAGAAGCGCAGTCTGCCATAGAGCTGGTTTTCCTTGATTTGCATATGCCGGGCAGCACAGGATTTAGCGGACTCACCCGGCTGCTCAACCATTACCCTGACGTGGCGGTGGTGATGATCTCATCCGAAGACAACCCGGATATTATGCGTAAAGCCATAGACCTTGGCGCCTGTGCTTTTATCCCTAAATCCGCCGATTTCACCACGATTGCCCGGGCCGTCAATACCGTCACCGAAGGCAATACCTGGCTGCCGGAGAACTTATTGGCGGAGCAAAGCGGGCAGCTAGATCCCCGATCAGAGCAAAGTCCGGATAAAAAACTGGCGGAAAAACTGGCACAGTTAACCCCGCAGCAATATACGGTATTGGAGCTGATTGCCGACGGCCAGCTCAATAAACAAATTGCCTATCGGCTAAATATTCGTGAAACCACAGTTAAAAAACATGTTTCGGCGATTTTAGCCAAGTTTGAGATCAATAACCGCACCCAGGCGGGCATTGCCTTTCAGCAGCTGAATGCCGCCCACCACCATTAAGTAGCGGGAAGCCCGGACACCTTAATCCATTGCCCGGCTCTTGGTTTCGTCCGGTGTGCCCTTTAATTCCCTGATCAACCTTTTCAGTGCCATGGCTTTGATCGGTTTGCGGATAAAGCGGTACCCCGCCTCGATGACATGCGCCCGCACCGCTTCCCCGGGGTCGGCAGAATTAATGATACAGGAGATGGGCCATTGCCGGGTCGCCAGCAATTCCCGGGTTACATCCACCCCGTTACACCCTTCGCTTAAATGATAATCGGCAATCACCAAGATAGGTGCAAGCGTGCTGCCCGGGACATTTGCTAATACCGCTTCCAGCTGATGCTTATCTTCAACGGCAATCACCTGATAATCCCAGCTTTCCAGCAGCGACTGCATCGCCTGCAATACCCGGAGATCATTGTCGATGATCAGGATCTGCTCCGCCTTTTGTCCGCCGTGTAAAGGTACGATATTATCCTCCCGGTTTTGGCTCCGGGTCGCCGGCAGTGCCCGGGTTAAGTGAGCAACTTTTTCTTCTGCCCGTACGGCCGCAGCCAACTCAGGCGCATTTCCTTTGGGCAGGCGCAAGGTGAAGCCGGTGCCGCGACCAACCAGTGAATGCAAACCTATCGGCAAAGCCAATAACCGGGCGATACGGTCGCAAATGGCCAGGCCCAGTCCCAACCCGGGGGTATCCTGGCTGTCATTGATGCGTTCGAACTCTTTAAAAATCACCTCTTGCTTGTCACTTGCTATGCCCGGGCCGTTATCCCATACCTGCAGGGAAATAAATTGCCCCTGACGGCGAACCCCAAGCACTACCCGCCCCTGGCAACAATAATTCACGGCATTGGTCAGGAAGTTCTGCACAATACGCCTGAGCAGTTTTTTATCGCTGTAAACATAACAGCTAGACGGCTGGTAATGAAAGCGCACTCCCCTGTCCTGTGACAACAGGATAAATTCTTTTGCCAGCGGCGCCAGCACCTCGTCCAGGGGAAACACCGAATACCGGGTTTTGTACGCCCCGCCATCGAGTTTCGAGATTTCCACCAAATCCGAGAGCAGCATTTCTGCCGAGACCAGGGAGTCGCTGATATTCTCGGCAATGGCAGCAAAATCCGAGCCCCGGGCCTTTTGCTTGAGCATAGAAGTATATAAACTCAGGGCATTAAACGGCTGCATCAAATCATGGCTGGCGGCAGCCAGGAAACGGGTTTTACTCTGGTTGGCCCTTTCCGCTTCAAGCTTGGCCAGCGCCAGTTGTTCGGTTCTTTTTTCCACCCGCTTTTCCAGCAACTCATTGCTTTCTTTTAATGCCTTTTTGGCATTAACATGCTCGGTAATATCAGAAAAAGTGGTGACAAATCCCTTGCCCGGCATCGCCTGCCCCTGGATTTCCAAGACAATGCCCTTGGACCAGATACGCTGGTGATAATGGCGGCAGCCCCGGCGCATATAATCCAGACGCCGCGCTATCATGCCGTCGATATCCCCGGTTGGGATCACCCCGCGCTCGGCATTAAAACGCAACAGCTCAGCCACGGGTTTACCGACACAAAGTAATCCCGGCGGATAGTCCATCAACTCCAGATAACGTTGGTTCCAGGCCACCAGGCGCATATCGGCATCAATCACACTGATCCCCTGGTTGATGCTTTCAATCCCCGCCTGCAACAGCTCGCGGTTAAAGCGCAAGGCTTCATTGGCTTCATCGACGATATCGGCCACCGCTTCCAGCGGCATCTCCTGGCTTTGCACCGCGGCTTTCATCACCAGACGGGTGGAGGCCGAGCCTAACACCCCCGCCAGCTGTACCCTGACCCGGGCCACTAAAAAGTCGGACGCAGGTTTGGCCATTGCGTGCTTTTTATCGATTGACGAGAGAAAGTCATCGCTGGCCCCCTTGCCGACAAAGCGCCGCAACAGATTCGCCAGATCCGCTATGGTCAGCTTCATTTGCGGCATCGCAGGCGATTTATCCAAAAAAATGTCCGCCTGCAGTTTTTCACCGACACTGCGCCGTCCATAAAGAGACATCAAAATAAAAATAACGCCGTTGGCAAGCAAGCTGACCAATAAGCCATGGCTGATGGCATCAAGTTCCAGAGAAAATAATGACTGGGGGGCCAACCAATTTATCCCCCAGGGGCCGTGTTCGAGCCAGTGAGCCATAAACGGACTGTCGCCAAACAGGCCCGGTAACAATAAGGTATAACCCCACAGCAGGCTGCCGACGGCAAGTGCCGTCAACGCTGCATTTTTAGTGGCTTTTCGCCAGTACAGGGCGCCGAGGATCAAGGGGGCCAACTGGGCCATCAGCACAAAAGACAATAAGCCCAGACTCGCCAGGGTATCCTGCTGGCTGATCAGGCGTTCAAAAAATAAGCCCAGGCACAAAATGGCCACAATCGCCAAGCGGCGAATAAAAAGCAGAGAGCCGCCGGAATGCGGCTTTATCCGCACCATCAAGTGATCTAACCGGGAAAACGCTGAGTTAACTCCTTCTAACTTAAGCAATAGGGGATTCACAATTTCATTGGCGACCATAGTACTGAGCACTATGGTCGCCACTATCACCATACTGGCCGCTGCCGCCAAGCCGCCTAGATAGGCCACCACGCCCAGCCAGGCCTGCCCGGCAATCAACGGCAGGGTGAGCACATAACTGTCGGCACTGACTTCTCCCTGGCTAAAGGTTAACTGCCCGGCAATGGCAATGGGCAGCACAAACAGGTTGATCAATAGCAGGTACAGGGGGAAATAGTAGCGGGCAGATTTAAGTTCATCGCTGTGATGGTTTTCAATCATCATCATATGAAACTGCCGCGGCAGCACTAATATAGTGATCGCCCCCAATACCGCCTGGGAAAGGGCCGGATACAAACCATATTCACCGCCACCGGCGCCGGTATCAGGCAAGTTTTCCGGGGCCAAAGCAGATAAACTGAAAAAACCGTCAAACATCACATAGGTGACAAAAATCCCGACACAAAGAAACGCCAGCAACTTAACCACGGAGCTGAAGGCAATGGCCAGCACCAACCCCTGGTTTTGCTTGCTCGCCGCCAGCTGCCGGGTGCCGAACAGGATACTGAAAACCGTAAGCACTAAAGTGACCGCTACTATCGTCTGGCTGCCGCTTTGATGGGTGCCGGTAAGTAAATTAAAACTCGCACTCACCGCCCGCAGCTGCTGGGCAATATAGGGAATAGTGCCCACTAAAGCCACCAGGGTTACCAGACGGGCGATCCGGGCCGAGCGGCCATAGCGACAGGCAATAAAATCGGCGATGGAGGTAATATTCTGTTGCTTGCTTATTTTCAGGATTTTCAACAGCAGCGGCCAGGCCAGCACCAAAGTAAAAATAGTGCCGATATAAACAGGGGCAATCGCATAACCCGTTGTTGCCGCCTGCCCGACGGTGCCGTAAAACGCCCAGCTGGTACAACTCACCCCGAGGGACAAGCTATAAATGAAAGGCCGGCTGCGCCACTGTGAAACCGGTTGTTTTTCCCCGAGATAGGCGACTACAAACAACAAGGCCAGATAACCGAGGGAAAGCAGGGAAACCAGCCAGGTATCCATAGCTAGCCAGGCCTGCATAGCTGACTCCTTAAACCTGACCAACCAGAGCGGACCATAATATCTCCTCCATGAGTTTGCCCTTGAAATCAGCAGTTTAGCAAGTGGTTTCCCTATCCCCTATAGCACTAAGGTAGTAGATTTTTTTTCACCCGACTAAGGTAAGCTGAAATCACAATCGCTGCATCTGTTTGAAGGTAACATATATGCATATCAGCAACAAATATTTAATAGAAGGTATTGTTTTTGTTAGCTATATCTTATTCGCTATGGCCTGGGTCGGCGGTACTGCCAGCATGGGCAATATCATGTCGGCGATGTCGGTGGACTCCCTGGCCGATGCCAGCTTTATCAGCGGTGCGGTCACCTTAGCGAAAATCCTCGGCACTTTTATTGCCGCCTTGCTGGCGCTGAAACTCGGCCTGAAAAACGCCCTGTTGCTGTCCATGGTACTGATTGCCGTCGGCGTGCTGACGCCGTTATCGCCGAATTATTATTTGTTGTTGCTGAGCCGTTTTATTATGGGGCTGGGGGGCGCACTGATGATAGTGTATTTCAACCCTGTGGTGATGCGCTGCTTTAGCGCCAAAGAACGTCCTGTGGTGAACGGCTTAAATGCCGTGGCCTTTAATATAGGTACCGCCATCATTTTATATTTGATGGCAGATATCAATGCCTTCACCGGCGGCTGGCGCAGCAGTTTAATGCTGTTTTCCCTGGCCAGCCTGCTGCTTGGCGTAATATGGATGCTGGTGAAATTCGAGCAGGAGCAAAGTACCCCCGACAATCATAGCCAGACAAGTCCACAAGCCGATTACAGCTACCGCCACGCCTTAAAAGACAAATTCAACTGGGTCTACTCCCTTACTTATGCCGGACTCCTCTCCTTTTATATTTGCCTGTTCACTTTTTATCCCAGGGCCGGGATCAGCCAGAGCGCGCTGGTGATCACCTTCGGCATTTTAGGCACCCTGGCAGGCATCATCTACAGTTTAAAATTTCCCCGCCGCCTGCCGGTGATACGCTGGTCGGGACTGGTAATGATCGTCACCATCATCGGCTTGACCTTCAGCCCTTCCATCACAGTGAAAACCATTTGCGCTATGGTGCTTGGCTTTGTGATTTTTTTCCCTATTACCGCCCTGGTATCCCTGCCCCAGGAGTTGCCGCAAATGACCAGTGAAAAAATTACCATAGTGTTCAGTTTATTCTGGTCAATCAGCTATCTGATGACTACCTTGGTATTATGGTTATTCGGCAAGCTGGTGGATGTCAACCAGGGGGATTTTTCCCAGGCCTTTATTTTAATCACCCTGGTAAGCTCAAGCTTTTTTATCGGCAGCTTTTTCCTGCCGGAGCCCGCCAAAGCAAAACAACACACTAGTTAGCATAGAGCAAAGATCAAACAAGGATAGAGCAAGATGGATAAACAGGTATCACAAAAACTCCAGCCTTTTTTAACGGAAGTTAACCGCCTGATCGCCCAGGCCAAAGCCGATAATATTATCCCCACCCCGGAGCTGGTGCGTACCAACTTAAATAACCTGGCACAATTTAATACCCGTATTCCCGACATAGGTTATAGCCGGGACAAAATAATCCGATCAGAGCAGGGAGAAACAGCTGTCAGGGTTTACAGCCCGGCACCGGATGAAAGCTTACCTGTGGTGATCTACTTTCACGGCGGCGGTCATATGTGCGGCAGTGTCGAACTCTACGATGCCATGTGCCGTAAGCTGGCGCTAGCCGGCCATAGCATTGTCATTTCGGTAGAATATCCGTTGGCGCCAGAGCATCCCTTTCCCGAAGGCATTTATGCCTGCTGGTCGGTATTAAGCCATTTTCGGGAGGTATTAACCGAGGTTGCTTATACTTCTGAGCTGATCATTGCCGGGGACAGCGCCGGCGGCAGTATCTGCACGGTACTGGCAATGCAAAACCAGGTTGAAAAAAGGGTCAGGATCGATAAACAAATCCTGATCTATCCCTGCGTGGATTACACCATGGCCATGCCTTCCATCACCAGCAATGGCCGGGGTTACCTGCTGGAAAGAGAAAAAATCGCCTGGTATTTTGATCATTATTTTCAGCAGGGAGAAAACCGGAAACATTATTCCCCCTTACACGGTTTAATCACCGCTGATTTGCCTAAAACCCTGATATTTACCGCTGAATTCGATCCTTTACGGGACGAAGGCCAGGCCTATGCCGAGGCGCTAGAGCAGGCAGGGGCTGACATCTCTCATCACCATTTTGAAGACATGATACATGCTTTTATCAACATCGAAGACCTGGTGCCGGAAGAGTGTCAGTTACTGTACGAAAAAGCCGGTGAGTTTATCCGCAGATAAAACAAACTCATCTTACAGATCTTGGCTCTGCTAGCCGCCAGTCAGCAGAGCCAAGATCTGTCATCACCTTGATAGTTTTCCCCCTGCCTTTATCTCAGGCTGATATCTGCTGTCTCAAGATCTCAGCTTGAAACTCTAAAACCGGGTTATTCCTCAGCGTAGAACACCTTGCGGAAGCTCCCCCTGATGGCACCGGCGCTTTACTATCAAGATAAAGCAAAGTGCGATCTTGCCCGCTATAGCCAAACTCCTCCAGGTAAGAGTCCTTTTTCCTATCAAAATATTAGCAATTTCTCCGTCAAAAAAATGTTTCAGTGGAAATATTTTGTTACATGAGAGCTCTGGACAAATAACTGGCTTAATATTAGCTATGCAGGCTAATTTTTAACGATAACATCTAGCCGTATCAGTCACACTTTTTCAGCCAATCGAGTGAAAACGCCTAATTATATTGGTCTTGAGCCCATCCCGTCCCACTACTGGGCTAACTGTCACAAATAAAACCTGACTAAAAGGTCAAATTCAAGCCATGTTGATTTTCGCGTATTGTATTTTTTTTGATCGAATCGTATAGTCCGACACGTCATAGTATTGTAAACGCTTTGTAACTAAGCACATTTATTGTATCTGACGCTAATCGACAGGAAGTCGTGCAGGAAGAGCCGGAACATTCTTGGTTGAATGTGAAGGCAAGGGACTCGTTATACCCGCCTTAATCTTCTGTGCATGTTAATTATATTTTGAGGATATTTACCCGGCGGGTATGTACACCATCAAAGTGCCGTAAGGCTTTTTTGAGGGCAAGCAGGTCACACCGGATTAAATCATGCTCAAGTCAAACATTGGAGGTATTATGAACAGTTACAGTAAAGTCATGCTCGCTGTATCTCTCGGTTTAACCAGTAGCTTATCGATGGCCGCTGAACCTGTATCCTATTTCAACAACCCCGCGGCTCTCGCCGGGATTAACAAATCATCCGACAAAAACCTGTTGCAAAAAGCAACGCCGCAGCAACAGGCCAAGGCATTAACCACACGCCTTAATAATATCCTGGACACCAGCGGCCAAAGCAAGCTGACTTTAATCGCTGAAACAGCCGATGAACAGCAACAGTTTTTAACCTACCAGCAAAGCTACCTGGGGTTTGAAGTCTGGAACCAGCAAGTGGTGATGCTGCTCGATGAACAGGGTAAAGTCAGCCAAAGCTATGGCAGCCTGCTTAAGGGCATCGAAAAAGATCTGCCTAAGCTGCCCGCCGTGTCACAGGAAAACAACCAAATACAGCTGGAGCAGTTTATCGCCAAACACTATAGCGATGAAGCCCGGGTATTCAGGAACCAGTCCGCCGAAGTCGTGATTTACCTGGATAAAAACAATACCGCCAAACTGGCCTATAAATTCAGCTTCTTCACCGATGTCGTCAATAACGACAGCCGCCCGGAAAAAGTGCTGGCATTTGTCGATGTCGCCAAAGGTGACTTGCTGGATAAATTTGATGTCCTGCACCGGGCAACCATAGAGGGCGGCAGCGGCCCTTCCGGTAATTTAAAAAATGTTAAAGACGATTATCGCGAGTCCGGCTACGCCAGCTATCCGCCAAGCACTTTTGTTGTCCGCAAGGAAAATAACGGCAACTCAGATACCTGTTACTTTGTCACCAGCAATGCCGACAGCCAGGATCTGTACAATGTTGAAACCCGGGATTACCAGGGGGCGGTGAATGCCGTCAATAACCCCTTCAGTTATGACTGCACCAATTCCAACCGTAATGATCATAAAACCATCAACACCGCGAAATCGCCGCTTAATGATGCCCATCACCACGGCCAGATCACCAGCTTGATGTACCAGGCCTACCTGGAACAAAAACCTTTTATCAATCAGCCGGTGATCCAAAATGTCCACTATGGCCAGAATATGGATCAAGCCTTTTATGAAAACGGTGAAATCTATTACGGCGACGGCGACTACCTGTTTTACCCTATGGTGGCCCTGGATGTGGTCGCCCATGAAATCGCCCACGGCTTCACCGCCGAATACGGCACAGGCTCAGAAAAGCAGATGATCACCGGCCAGGCCCGTGCCATTAACGAAGCCTTTTCCGATATGTCCGGCGCCGCGGCAGAGTTTTATTTGTACGGGCAAAACGACTGGCTCAGCAATTTCGAGTCCTATCAGCCGGACGGCCAGGCATTACGCTATATGGACGAGCCGACACAAGACGGCAAGTCCATCGCCCATGTCTATGATTATGAAACCTCCACCGAAGCCCATTACGGCGCCGGGGTTTTCAACAAGGCTTTCCACCGCCTGGCAACCATGCAGTTTGATGCCGAGCAGGGAGAAACCAGTCCCTGGAATACCAAGTTTGCCTTTATCGCCTTTGCCAACGCCAATAAAAAATGCTGGTTGGCCAACTCCAGCTATGAGCATGCCGCCGACTGTGTCATGCAGCAGGCATCCACCCTGGCCAATTTGATGAGCAATGAGGACATCACCAAGGCGGATAAAACCTACTGGAGCACAACTGAGCTGAAAAACCATATCCGTAAAGCTTTTGCCCTGGTCGGTATCACCTTAAAGGTTAACAGCGGCCTGGAAAGTGATTTTGGCCACAGCATGAAGTTTCTCGATTATAACTTCACCAACAGCTCACGCTTTAACGGCAACAACGTCAGCAACAACTCGGGTTATTCCTGGTTATGGAATTTTGGCCATAACAACCAAACCTCAACCCAGAAAACCCCGAGCCACAGCTTTCCCGCGGCCGGCACCTATGATGTCAGCTTAACCGCTACCCGGTTATCCTCGGGGGAGAAAGACACCTTTACCTTGCCAATCACGGTGGCCGATGATTATTGCTCGGCTTCCGGCGGCAGTTTCGACCGCTATTATGTCGGCTCAGTCACCATCAACGGCGTAACCCAGGCCAGCGGCGCCAGCGGCTACAGCGACTACACCGCCAACCCGGTCAGCATCCAGGACGGCAGCAGCTTTAATGTCACCATCAATGCCGGTAATGTCGAGTCCACCAATAATGTCTCCAAAGACTTTAAAATGTGGGTGGATAAAAACAACGACGGCCTGTTCCACAAAACCGACGAACTGGTGATCAATGCCACCGACACCAACAGTGTCACCCGCAGCATTTCGGTCTCGGGCAATGTCGGCGATGTCTTCAGGGCCCGGGTCGCGGTGTCCTTTGATATCTTAAAAACCGCCTGCGGCCAGTTCTCCTTGGGAGAAGCGGAAGACTACGACCTGGTTATTTCCGACAACCCCAACCCGCCGAGCATTACCGTACAGCCGCAGCAAAACATCGCCAACCAGGTGACGTTTAGCAACAGCACCAATGATGCCCGCATCCACAGCTGGGACTGGGATTTCGGCGACGGCTCGTTAACCGGCCACGACAAGTCTCCGGTACACAAGTATGAGAAATCCGGCAGTTATGATGTCAGCCTCAAGGCTTATGACAGCAATAACCAGCAAATCGCCAGCTGGGCGCAAACCATCAACTTTACCACCACTACCACGCCGCTGTTTACGCCGATCATCAACGGCAAACAAGTCACGGTCACAACCGACCAGAGCTTGATGCCCGAAGGCTCCACGGTATTGTGGGAGTTTGGCGATTCCACCACCACGGCATTAAAAGACTGGACCCATACCTATGCGGCTGACGGCACCTATAAGGTACGTCTGACCATCACCAACGATGACAACCCCGGCGGCAAATCCGTCGAGCAGGATGTGGTGATCGGCAGCAACGAATACCGTCCAAGCTTTGATTACAGCGTCACGGAAAATGCCGACGGCAGCTATGACGTCAGTTTCAACAATACCAGCACACGCCCGGATGATGCCTACTGGAGTAAAGCAGATCTGGCCTGGGTGTTCGGCGACGGCGCAACGAAAAGGCAAAATTGGGTCCCTTATGGTACAGACACCAGCCATACCTATGCCAGCGCAGGTACCTATACCGCAACGCTAAAAATCACCTACCGGGAAGAGAACGACTGGGTATTAAAAACGGTTGAAACTTCGGTATCGGTGAAATTACAACCCAGCGCCCCGGTGGAATATTGCCAGGCAACCGGTGTCACCGACTATGAGTACATCAACAAGGTAACCTTCGGCGGTACCAGCTTTACCACCGGCAGCAGCCAGAGTGCTGAGGTACACAACCCGGATCAGGCCATCAGTTTGACGGTGGGCCAGGATATCGCCTTTACCATAGAAGCCGGTTACCCGACCGCAGACAAATATGCCGAAAACTACCATGTCTGGATAGATCTGAACGGCGACGGCCAATTCGGCGATGGCGACTGGGTCAATGACAAGAGTGAATTGCTGATTGAGGAATTTGATCAAACCTCGGGACTTAACGGCAACGGCTCGGTCAGCGGCACTTTCCGTCTGCCCGGAGAAAAAATCCGAACCGGTACTACCCATACCCGTATGCGGATATTGCAATATTACGCTTCGAGCAGAACAGGTTCAATCAACCCCTGCTCGGATTACACCAGCTCAGTTACCAGTGGTAGCGGGGAAATTGAAGACTACCTAGTCGAAATAATAAAAAACTAACTCGCAATTAATAGCAATCAAGGAAGGAAAAAGAGATGAAAAAAACGTATTTGAAAGTGTTAATGCCTATGGCGCTGGCTTTGGCGGTCAGTCACAACCTGCAAGCAAGCACGGGGGCGACCTTGTCGCCGATCACCATCGCCGACCCGGCACAGAAAATCCAGGTCGAGCGTAATGAAGACGGTGTGCGCCGCCTGGACATGACCAACCCGAGCCACTATAAGCTGGTCAAGCAAAGACTGGCGCAGGCGGGTAAAGACTCAGCCCTGTTTCCACAGCTGCACAAAACCCTGGATGTCCAGAAAACGCAGCAGTTGAAACAAAAAGCCCTTAGCGGCAAAACCTACGAGATCAATACCGCCATTGATGAAACACAACTGGACCTGATCAAAAATGCCCATTTATTCCTGGAATACAATGTCGGTGTTTCTGAAGACAATAATGAACCTTACCTGCTGATCCGGGCAAAAAGCTCGGTATACGGCGGCACCAAGCAAACCTATATTGACTTATTGCTTGAAGACGGCAACGGCAACACCCTGGCGCCTATGGGCTCTACCTTTAACGTCTTAGACGGTAAAAATACCCTGGCCACTTCCCAGGTGCGTTTGAGCACGCTGAAACAGCAGTTCCCTAACCTGGAAACCATCTATGCCAGCTCTTATGTGGAAACGGAAGCCGCCGACGGCACCATCACTTCGGCGCTTAAATATACCGAATATCCTTTCTCCTGGGATCATATCGACAGCCTTTATCCCCAGGCAGCTTCAGCTAAGGACGGCGGTAAAACCCTGTCTTCGGTCACAGTGTTAAGCGACGGCAAGCCTACCTATACGCCAAAAGCCCCGGTGGATGTTAACACCGACGGCGTGATCAAGGTCTGTCTGAACCGTAACCATGCCGATTGTGACTATGCCGCGGATCAATACTTAGATCCCAACGAGATCACAGATGTTAACATTCCGTTTGACGGCGAAATCCGTATTCCGCATGAAATTGCCGAAATTTACCCGACGGATCTGGCACCGGAAAACCGCCCCAACGGCGTAGATGAACTCACCAACATCTACCTGCAGGAAGGTAACTACGGCGGCGCGACCAAGCAAAGCTACCTGGGCCTGGACAATAGCATCAAAAACTTCTCGGACTATATTTCGGCCCCGGAAGTGGTCACCAACCCGGACGGCTCTAAAGAAACCATCTTACGCTGGAACATTCCACGTGACGAAGGCCGTTTCGGTAATGCCAAGTTATTCTCCAACATCGCCGAAGCCAACTGGTACATCACCTTTGCTGCCAGCGGCTGGCCTTATTTCAACCATGGCCGCGGCGGTGCCGCCCAGCCGTTCCAGGTGTCCATCACCTCGGAAGCGGCGACCCGTTTCGGCAACTACTACAGCCCGGTACTGCCTAAAATCAAGTTAGGTTACAGCTGTTTGGCCAAAGGCACTATGATCACTATGGCCGACGGCAAGCAACGTCCTATCGAGAAGATTTTAGCCGGCGACATGGTTAAAGGTGCGGTAGCGAACAACCCGGCCACGGCCCAGCCAATGAAAGTGGTTGATGTTTCTATCGGTATCGAAGCGCTGCAAATGATCCGCATCACCCAGGCCAACGGCCAGGAGCTGCTGGTCACGGAAACTCACCCGGTATCTACCTCCAACAAAGGTATCGTCTGGGCGAAAGAGCTTGAAGAAGGCGACCGCGTGTTGACCGAAACCGGCTCGGCGTTGATCACTATGGTAGAAAGAGAGAAGTATAACGATAAGGTTTACAACCTTAAACTTGAGCCAATGGAAGGCGCCAATATTGCCGAAGGCAGCTACCTGGGCATGTTCGCCGGCCATACCTTACTGGGCGACCTGAGCACTCAGGACGAGCACAACTACAAAGATCAGTATATCCGTGAAAGCTCTGAAGAGATCCTCGAGCGTCTTGATGAGAAATGGAAAACTGACTACATCAACAGCCTGAAATAACAGCCCACCCGCATAATTACAGACTTGTCAAAGAGTAGCGTTGCTTGCAGCGCTACCTTTTTTCACCCTGAAATTGATGCGTCATCATAAAAAAGGATCCTATTATGATATTAAAAATGAAGCCCCTGGCTAAAGCATTTTGTGCAATAGGCTTATCGGTACTTTCAAGCCAGGCATTAGCCGCACAAGAGACGACCAAGGAAAGCCAGGCCATCTCACCCTTTTCTGAAATCCCCGGACCGGAAAACGACACCATCACCTTAGGCACCGCCTATCACAGTGAAAAAAACGGCTTTTATGCCCTGCAAAGTGTCACCGGCACCGTTGATGAAACCTATGGCAATACCGAGCTCGACTTTGTCGTCGGCGTTGACATGAGCTACAACCAGCTGGCCAATATGCTTGACGGCAACCTTGGCGCCCAGCTGGACGTACCTGCGGTCAAAGTTGGCGTCGGCGCCAGCTATGCCAAGCAAAATGCCGCCGATAACTACACAGGTACCTATACCCTGTTTTTATCGGTCAAGCCCAAGAAAAAAATGCTGATCCCCGATGACGATACCGGCTACCAGCCAACCCAGGCCGCGGTCGACATTACTACCGCCAATCCCGGCGATAAGTTTGAAGGAGTGGGCAATGAGTTTGTGTCCGCCATCGAATACGGCTCGCAGGTAATGATCAACCTCAAGTTCGAATATAAAAACGACGAGGACAAAGTCAAATGGGGCGGCCAGCTTGATGTTGACTGGGTCGGCAAAGTCAGTGTCAGCGGTCAGCTGGAAAAAGTCGACAATGACGTGAAACGCAACATCAAGGTGACGGTATCCGCCACGCAAATGGGTGGCGATCCCAACCGCCTGCTGACGGTTATTCCGGATCAGCTGGTCAGCTGTACCATGGAAAATCCGACGCCGTGTTTTGATATTTTCGAAAACGCCATCAACTATATCAAAACCGACTATGTCAACCAGTTCGACACTTTGGATAAATACAATGTCTCCAAGATTTTCACCCAGGGCTACCGCAAATCCGGCCCGGGCCTGAATACTTTGGTACCGGACGATTTGTACCCGTCAAAAACCATTCTCACCAAGCTGGCGACGAAAAACATGGGTGAAGACTGGGTAACTGCCATCATGGACCACCGCCGTGCGGACAACCTGCTCAATTATTATGCCACTGAACTTTCCAGTGCCCATAAAACCACGCTGGAAGAAATCCGTCAAAACGCCCTGTTCAACTCCTTCATCCTGGCAGATTCGGTATCTTACTGTAACCGCAATCCTATCGGCGATTACTGCCGCGACCGCGAGCTGGAAACCCAGGGAAGAGTCACAGTTTATGATCGTAAATGGCTTGAATTATAAGGATATAAGACAATGATTAAAACACTATTTACCGGTGCTGCCCTGGCAGTACTCTCCGGGCTTTACACCCCGGCGGCGATGGCCGAATCGACGGTTTTTGAGTCTAAAGACGTATTAACCCCCGCCGAAGCGCTTGGCCGCTACCAGTGGCTGGAAAAATGTTATTCCGGCTTGTTGCTGGAAGTCGCGGACAATATTTTCGACCCGACCACGCCGGTTTCCAACGAGCAAAAACTCGCGGATTTAAAAAACGTCTTTCTCTATAAGGACGGCGCATTAAGGTCCGATGCCAAATACCTGACCTTTGGCGATGAAGATAGCGCCAACCCGAAACGCTGGTACGCTGGCACCAGTTTAAACGACAGCTGTAACCAGATCCCGTCGGATTACTCCGTCAGCGCTTTGCTGGTTACGCCGTCCATCAACCAATACTGCACCACCCAGGCCAGAACCAAGGACTATGAGTTTATTAAAGAAGTCAGCTTCTCCGACTTAACCAACAGTTCAGGAGCGGACTTTTACAGTAACTTTGTCGGCCAGGCAGCGCGCATCTACAAAGACCGCGATTACCAGCTGACCCTGACCCCGGGCTTTACCGGCGCAGACACCTACCCGGAAACCTGGCATGTATTTATCGACTGGAACCAGGACGGCGACTTCCTTGATGCCAGCGAAACCTATAACCCCGGGGTATCCAACCAGGCGAAGACGCTAACTGTGACGCCGCCTGCGGGCACGGTTTCCGGTCTGACCAAGATGCGGGTGACCATGGATTATTTGGGCGGAAACTCTGACGCGTGTAAAGAGATAGATTCCGGTGAAGTTGAAGATTACCTAATCTACATTAAATAAGCAGGTGCAACCATGAAATCAAATTTATTACCCATAAGTGCATTAATGGCCGCCGGCATTTGCTTTTCCGGACAGGCAGCAGAAAAATCTGATCTGAAAGTGATGGCCAAGGCGCAAACCGTTGCCGCCAGTGCCGCCTTTCAAAGTGAAATTACCGGTTTGATGAATGACCACGTTATTCTCGGCACCGCCTATAACAGCGACAAGATGGAAATTTTAAATGTCCAGCCAGTCGCAGGCCAGGTGGTGGAAACCTTAGGTAATACCCAGGTGCAGTTTGAGCTGATCAACAACGCTTCCTATGACGAAGTGTTGCGCCAGCTCAACGGTAATGTCGATGTTGGCGTGTCCTTCCCTGTAGTACGGGTCAATGCCGGCGGACATATCGCCAAAGAAATGTCATCCACCGAGTTTTCCAATACCTATACTTTCCAGGCAGCGTTAACGCCGAAAAAGCGGGTATTAAAACCTTTAGATGAAAATGTCGGTTTTACCCTGACTCCGGTGGGCGATACGTTAGCCAACCAGTACCAGGGACAGTTGATGAACCTTGCCGGTGATTCCTTTATTACCGAAATCGAATACGGTGCCCAGCTGCTGGTAAACATGAAAATCGAATACCTGAGCGAGCAGCATAAAAGTGATATCGGCGGCTATCTCGGGGTAAGTTACGGTGCCGGCAATATCGGTATCAGTGTCGACGGCAAGCTGAACTATATCGACGAAGACCTGAAAAAAAGCGTGCGTATCACGGTACGGGCATTGCAAAAAGGCGGCGATCCCAAGCAGCTGCTGAGCGTGATCCCCAACAACATCATTTCCTGTTCTCTGGATAACTATGAGCCCTGTTTTACCATGTTCGAGCAGGCGGTCAATTATGCCAAAGACGATTTTGGCAACCAGTTCAATGCCCTGTCCGACTACAATGTCGTGCGTTATAAAGCCGTGCCTTACGGGGTAAGCTCGATTGACGTGCGCAAACTCGACTCGGAAGATCAGGAAATCCGCTTTGAAACCACCTACCGCACCATCTGGCTTGAAGATCAGTTCAAGAAATCTGTCAGCAACGAGCACAGGGCCCGCTCTGTGCTGGCCAAGTACTCCAGCTGGATGACGGACGAACAAAAAGCCAAGGCAGAAGCGGTGAAACAGGCGGCCTATGATAACGCCTGGGTTTATAACGAATATGCCCTGATGTGTCGGGATAACCCTTACGGTACCGCCTGTGCCGACAACTGGGATAATTATCTCAATACCTGCGGTGCCAGCGGCGTCTCCTGTATCCAGGACTACAGCTTAAGCGACCTCAATGTCGAAGCCGGCAACCTCACCAAGTACTTCCAGTGTGAAGGCGCCCGGGAAGCCACCGCCAACTTCGGCGTCGAAGACAATACCGTGTCTTTAGGCTACCGCAACCTCGGCTGGGCCCCGGCCTTTGTTGATGCCGAAGATCCGGTTACCGGCGTGATGGCCTGGCTGCCTTGCGGCCAGGTACTGTCAAGCTACGGCACTGCTTTTGCCGAGTAAAAGTTAACTTGTTGAAGTTAATGCAATATTTTTAGGGCGCCTGGCGCCCTTTTTTATTTCTAGCGCAAAATTCTGCTTTTGACTTTAAAAGCGCGGCGCAGAAAAATGCTTAAAAAGGACAGATAAAATGAAAAAATCACTGATTTTCATCTTCTTACTATTTTCATTTCACAGCTATGCCAATACCTACTACTCCCTGGGCACAGACAAGGAAGTGCTCGGCGCAGGCTTTGAAGAATCCCTGACTATGCCCCTGGACAGCTGCCTCGACGGCGACTGGGTTTACCAGGGCGGCACCCAGGGCCAGCTCAGCTATCAGGGGGGTTATCAGTCAGATACTATGATCAATACCATCGCCGGCAGCGTCAAAGGCGGCATCAACCTGGTGATTTTCGGCGGTTCGGCAAAGTTTTCCATGCGCCGTAAAGTCACCAAAAACAGTACCAGCGCCGCCTCGGTGATCGAATTAAACTACAACAAAGGCAGTTATAACTTTGAAAACCGCCGTACCAAAGACGACATCACGAACCAGCTGGCAAGCGATCCGGTAGCGGTCAGGAACAAATGCGGCGACAGCTTTATTCATAATGTCCAGCTCGGCTCCAATTTGTATGTTACCGCCAAAATACACTTTAACAGCCGCAGCGAATACGAATGGTACCAAACCAAAATCAAGGTCAAGTTCCTGTTTTTCAGCAAAACCTTCACCAAAACCAAAGAGTTTTATGAGGCGACAAAAAACGCCGTCTACAGCATACAGGTCAACACCGACGGCGGCATGACCCCGAAACTGGCACAACTGACCCAGGGAGGCAGCACCAAATATTGTAAAACAGACAATATGGACGCCTGCATTGACTACGCCGAAAGTATTTTCAACTACCTGCTCGACGGCGGCGACTATGCCAACGACCTCACCGATGATTATTTAAATCCCATCAAGTTTGATACCGCCAGTTATGAAAAATCCGGCCATTACGATCTCGCTTACGCCGGCGTGCCAACTTTCAGCCAGCGCTACCGGGAGTTGTCCGAACGGCTAAGGGTGTATCAGGATTTTGTCGATGACGAAATTGAAAATATCAATGCCTTTTTGGCGGTGGCGGAGACAGATGCGCAAAAAGATCCGCTGATCGCCCGATTGGCGGAGCGACAGCAGCAAAAGACCAGCTTAAGCGATGCAGGGGATTACTGTTATACCCTGCCCGGCACGACTTTATGCGAGCAACGCATCGAAGCAGCAATTGCCACGGTAAATTAGCCTTGCCTGTATCACTGCTGCGCCTGTTTTAAGCGCAGCAGCTTAACGTCTTATGGCTAAAAAAGCCTGGGGTTTACTCCTCAGTTAACTGGTTTTATTGAGAACGGTACCAGTTTGTTTAGGTATGATGTGAATTTCTCCCTGATTTACCTCAATACTGACCTTTTGCCCGACAGCAAAACCCGCCCGCCGCAGCCACTTGCCCCTGAGCACCATGCAGGGTTCAAGCTTGACGGGTACATAATTAATGCCTATGCCACGGGTTTTCGACGCTGTGTTGCAAACCGTTTCCTGTACGGTAAGTTGCCGATAAATGGGATATTTTACTTTTGCCGAGACTGGCTCTGGCGTATGATGATATTCAGCCATGGCGTACTCCTGTGAAGTTCGTTGTGGTTAGCGACCTCTGAGTGTTCGTTGCACTCAGGGGTTGCGACTTAGTTACGGCTTTTATTGCTGCGCGCTAACAGCAGTAGTGACGGCTGTTGCGGCAACACCTATTCAATCAAAGACAGTGAAATGTGAGCTCCTTTTTTGGGTGGGTAACACTATTAATAAAAGACTATTTCACTGGTTAAATCAACAGCAAAACGTCATTATATCAAGATGAATTTCAGGAGTTATTTCGTCACTAAAAACCTCTTAAATATCAGTACATAACTGTTATTAAATTCACTCCCCCCCTAACACGGAAACGTAATCTTTTCAGCGCTCATACCGTTAAACTTCCAAATAGCTAAGCACTTTCTCGGGAAAGGATACTGGCCCACTAAATTGCGTTAATAACGAGCATTGGCAATAAAACGACTTGAGCCCAACAGACTTAGTTTTCACTTGTTTTCCTTGACTGTACCCCTTACTATCGCCGCGGTATTTGCGTAAATTTAATATTAACGGAGTAAAAATGAGCAAAGCTTGTATTTTAGTGGTAGACGACAGGCCCGATATCCGGTTAAGCGCCAGTTTCGTACTCGAAGACAATGGTTATCAGGTGCTGGAAGCGGAAAGCCCTTATCAAGCGAAAGAAATCATTCAAGACTCCAAAGTGGATTTGATCCTGCTGGATATGAACTATTCCCTCGATACCACCTCGGGAGATGAAGGCCTGGACTTCTTATCCTGGCTGGCCAAAGCAGCGGGCAATATTCCGGCGGTGGCCATGACCGCCTGGTCCAATGTTGAACTGGCGGTAAAAGCAATGCAGCTCGGCGCCGGTGACTTCCTTGAGAAACCCTGGAAAAACCAGCGCTTATTGCAGGTTATCGAACACCAGCTGACCCTGACCGGGCTCAAAGTACAAAACCAGAAATTACAGCAAAGACTGGAACCGGAAAAAAGCGACGACTACGTCTGGCGCTCCCCCTGCATGCAGGAACTGATGCGCCAGATAGAAAGCGTTGCTCAAACCGATGTCACTATTTTACTCACCGGCGATAACGGCACCGGTAAGAGCCAGCTGGCCAAATATATCCACCAACTATCCAATGTGCAGTCGGGCCCTTTTATCAGCGTCAACATGGGGGCGATTTCCGAAAATCTGTTTGAAAGTGAGATGTTCGGCCATACCAAAGGCGCTTTTACCGATGCCAAGTCAAACCGTATCGGCCGCTTTGAGCTGGCCAAAGACGGTACTTTGTTCCTTGATGAAATCGCCAATATCCCCCTTTCCCAGCAGGCGAAATTACTGCGGGTACTGGAATCCGGCGAATATGAAGTATTAGGTTCCAGTCAGACCCAGCAAACCAATATCCGCCTGGTGAGCGCATCCAACGGCGATTTTAGTAAACTTATCGCCAACGAAGAATTCAGGGAAGATTTGTTTTACCGCCTCAATACCCTGGAATTTCGCGTGCCGTCGCTGCGCGAACGTGAGCAGGACATTATTCCGCTGGCACAGCACTTTGTTAAAACTGCGGCGGGCAAATATCAAAAACCTGCTATTAATATCAGTACAGATGCCCAGCAGGCATTGCTAGAATATCACTGGCCCGGCAATATCCGGGAATTGAGTCATTTAATGGAGCGGGCGGTATTATTAACCCGGCACGATGAACTCCAACTCAGCGATTTGCATTTAAACACGCAAACCGCCGCCGGAGCCTTGCCGATGATGACCTTAGAGCAGGCAGAGCGAAAGCTGATCAAACAGGCGCTGGCAGCAAACGACAACCATATCGCCAAGGCCGCGGCCTTATTGGGATTAACCAAGTCGTCCATGTACCGTAGGCTGGAGAAATATCCCGATCTGCAAAGCTAAGGGCAAGGCACGCCGGTCCCAATAACAAAGAAAGAGCACAAAGAGCCAGTAAAAGAATGTTCAAAAGCAAAACCCTGGAAGCCTATATCTTGCGCAGACTCAGCATTTTTGCCGGTTTGTTTATCCTGCTGTTGTACCTGTTACTGGCTCAGTTCGACTGGTCTACCTGGCATCTTAGCCTCACCACGGGGTTAGCGGCTTTTGGCCTGATGCTGGCGATTTTACATTTTCGCAAGCGTTTAATGGCCACCTTTGACCGGGCACTGCTGCATATCGAAGCGGTGCGTATGGAAGACTATAACCAGTACGCCAAGTGCGACTTTCCTGCCGGCAACGTCGGCGCCTTTCACCGGGAATTGACCGCATTAAGCGAATACCTGTCGACGAAAAAACTACGTTACGACCAGCATGCTTTTTTGATTTATCAGCTTATCGACCAGCTCGACACCCCTATCCTGGTGTTTAATGAAAGAAACAAGCTTACCTATGCCAACGGCGCCTTCACCCTGCTCTATGATCAGCCCTGGCAGATGTACCGCCTGGCATCCGCCAAGATGTTGGGACTGAGCAAAAACGACCAGGGCTGGCAACTTGAAGGGGAAAACCAGCAGTGGCAAATCAGCCACAGTGAGTTTATCGATGCCGGCGAAGCCCACCAGTTGCTGGTCTTTACCAACATCACCTCGGCGCTGCGGGCCAGCCAGTTAACGGCGTGGCAGCAAATTATCCGGGTCATGGGGCATGAAATCCGCAATTCATTAACCCCGGTATCTTCACTGGCAGAAAGCCTGGCGGGGCGGACCACATCCGAGCGGGATCAAAAAGCCCTTGCCCTGATCTCGGAGCGTTGTCATCACTTACAGGACTTTATCAGCCGTTATTCCTCCCTGTCGCAGAAAATGAACCTGGATATCAGGCAAATCAGTGTCCTTGAGTTAACCGAACGCCTCAGCGGCTTGTATGCCGGGAATGGCCTGGAGTTTGACAGCAAGCTGCAATGGCTGGCGGCAGATCAGGCCTTTTTGGAGCAGGTATTAATTAACCTGATCAAAAACTCCATTGAAGCCGGCAGCGACAGCATCAAGTTAAGTTTTAAAGCCATCAACGGCAAAAACCAGATACAGCTTATCGATAACGGTCACGGTTTTGCCAACCTGGATAACCTGTTTGTGCCTTTATTTACCACCAAGCAAAATGGCCAGGGAATTGGCTTAACCTTTTGCCGCAACATTATCGAGCAGCATCAGGGCAGTATTAAACTGGAAAACAATAGCGACCGGGGGGTCAAGGTGACTATCGAGCTGCCTCAAACACAAAGCGCTCACTAAACCCCGTTATCTAAATAGCGCCTTATTGAGTGCAGTACCTGCTGTAATTCTCCGCTAAGGCTTTCAGGAAAGGGCCCGCTAACGCCCCCTGTGAGCGCCAGGTCTTTTTCTATGCCGGCGGCAACTTTAGCAAGGGCCAGAGCACCGATATTGGCGGATATGCCGCTGAGATTATGGACTAAATGTTTGGCCTGCTCGCTGTCTCCCTGCGCCAGCGCCTGTTTGATATCATCATCAATACCGGAAAATTTATCTGCAAAGCCGGCAATCAGTTTTTTAAATAACGCTTCTTTGCCGTTACAGGTTCTCAGTGCCGCCTTGATATTCAGGCCTGGAAAGTCAACGGTCCGGGAGCTATTTTCTGCCACTACTTGTTCGTCATTGCCCCCGGGCATTGCCCTTACCTCCGCTTCATCCCCTTGCGCCATAGATATCGTGCTTTGCCTGTCTCCTGCACCTTTAGGAAAAAAATCAAAATGCTCCAGGTCATGAGTTTCTGTCTTTGGGGTACAACAACGCATTAAAGCCGCAAACAGTTTTTTCGGAATAACAGGTTTGGTTAAATACTCATTCATACCTATGGCCAGGCCCTGCTCCATGTCATTTTTAATAGCGCTGGCGGTGAGGGCGATAATAGGAATATGCCGCCATTTTGGCGCTGCCCGGATAAGCCGGGTGGCTTCGATGCCATCCAGTACCGGCATCTGGATATCCATGAGGATCACATCTATTTCCTGGTGCTCAAGCAAATCAAGCACCTGCCGGCCATTTTCAACCATATGCAGCTCACAACCGCTGTCCGCCAATAAATCGCTAATGATCTCCTGATTCAACTCATTATCTTCCGCCAGTAAAATACGTTGTTTACCCACTTGCTGATATAGGTTCGCCGACAAGATAAACTGCTGCTGATGTTCATTACCCTGTCCTCCCCTGGCTTTATCCGCCCCGGATAACACATCACAAAAATTGCTAAAGTAGACAGGTTTTTGCAGATGGCGCAGCGGATATTTCAACAGCTCAGGCGGTAATCCCTCCTGATCGGAAACATAAATAACTGTCATGCTTTTTTGATGTAATTGCACCCAGCGGTTAAAAAATACCGCAATTGCTGTTTGCGGACATGACTCATCTATCATGATCACATTCACCTCGGCCATCATATCAAGGTCAAAGTCCAGCGATGAACGCCCGGTCACAGAGACGGCAAAAGCGGCTAAGGTATGTTCAATCGCACTTAAGGCGATATCATCCTCGGCCGACACTAATACCTGCTTATTGGTGGCCGGCGTTGATTGCTGCGGCATCGGCCTGGCAGCCAAGCCTACCGGCAAAGTGGCACTGGCCCGCGTGCCCCTGCCCGGCTCACTTAACAGTTCAAACCGCCCTCCCATCAGTTCGGTCAATTGCTTGCAGATCACTAAACCCAAACCTGTGCCGCCAAAAACCCGGGTGGTGGAAGTATCTGCCTGGCTAAAGGGTTCAAACATCTTATCCGCCACCTCCTGAGCCATGCCTATGCCCGAATCCTGGACCATAAACTTAATCACCACCTGCTCTTTCTGCCATTGAAGTACCCGGATAGACAATACGATTCGGCCGCTTTTAGTAAACTTGATGGCATTACTGAGCAGATTAAACAACACCTGATTAATACGCACCAAGTCACCGCTGAGCAAAATCGGTGTACCCGGCTGGACATCAAAAATCAGCTGCAGTCTTTTTCTTTTGTTTTTCGGCACTTCAATCACCGCCAGATGCGCCAGCATTTCATCAAGGGAAAAGTCCGCTTGTTCTATGTGTAATTTACCCGCTTCAACCTTGGAAAAGTCCAGGATGTCATTGATGATCTGCAATAAGGACTTGGCCGACTTATTTACCTTCTCAACATAGTTACGCTGCCGGGCGCCGAGGTCACTTTGCAGGCATAAATAGGACAAATTGATAATGGCATTCATCGGGGTGCGAATTTCATGGCTCATATTGGCCAAAAAGGCACTTTTTGATTCATTGGCTGCCGCCGCAACCTTTAAGGCCTCTTCAAGTTGCAACTTGGCTTTTTGGGTATTGTCCCGCTGTTTCTTTAGTTTGGCCCCGACATAAGAAATAAAGGCACAGGTGGGAATAAAGGCACATAAAAAAATCAGCTCCGATATGACTTCCTGGGCATTTTTATTAAAAAAACCGGAAACCGCTAAGGAGATAACATAAAAAACAAAAATTAAAACACTCAACATCACCGACTGCTTCAGGGTGCCAAAAGAAAAGGTGAAGGCAAATGCCATGATCCACAGCACTAAAATCGTGGTTTTTATTTCCGGATAAAAAACCAGGACAACAAACAACAGCACACCGCTGTTGGCAATTTGCACCATTAATATTTTTTGTGAAAACCGCCGGGTTATCGTCTCCCTGGTGGCTATGGTTAAAATCACCCAGGTATAGAAAAAAATGGCATAAAGCGTCAGGGCATTAATCAGGTGTATCGACTGCGCCACCAAACCAAAAAAAGTGCTCAGATAAATTAAAATGCCGCCGATAAGGTTCGCGATAAATCCGGTCCAGGCATAATAAATTAAACGCTTTCTCGCGCGTTTAATTTTAGGGTTCTGACTTAGCTTAGCTAACATCTGGTTCAGGCCATGGTCATAATTAATATACGCCAATACTGTTGCAGGGCATTTATCGGCAGGTAGAAACAATTAAGGCAAATACCCGCCCTGTTAAATTGTAGGCTAAGCTTGCATCCCCGGCTATGGTACTTACCCGGTAACGTTTGGCTGGACCGGCGCAAGCAAAAGGCCGTTGACTCATCAGAAAAGTAACGGTAAGGAACTCCCGTCCGGTTATTATGCGCTATTCTTTAGCAACGAGAGTTTAGCAACAAGATCATGGCAAGTATCTTTGCCTGATAACGGCTTAATTGATGGAACAACTTAAGATAACCCTTTATCGAGGTGGCCACCGTCAATGAAACTAAAAACAATATTATCTTCTTACCTGATAATATTAATTACTGTACTGACCTTAGCCTTACTTGCCTATCGCTACTTCGTTGAAATACCGCGCTTTCATCATGCCACATCCCTGCTGCATCAGCGGGAGCTGGAAACCTTACGCCAGGCGATACAAAGGGAGATATCATATTTTAACCTGCTCAATTTTGATTATGCCGTCTGGGACAGCAATTATCACTTTATGCGCTCCCCCAATGCAGCCTTTTTAGAGGAAAATTACCAAGATATTTCCTTTACCACCCTTAAATATGACGGTATTTTTTATCTTGATAACCAGTTCAACATTATCTATGAAAAAACCTTAGATCATATCAGCGGACAGCCCTTTAAATTAGATATTTTTAATTTAAAAAAATGGCCGAAAAACAAATATATTTACCCGAAAGAGCAATACCACGGGGTTCCCCACCTCAGCGGCCTGCTAGCCAGCAAACACGGTCCTATCGCATTTTCATCCACCCAGTTGCGCAATTCAGATCTCAGCGGGGAAAACATAGGCATTATGCTTATCATCCACAAATTGCGGAAACAGCATTTTGATGATATTGCTAAATTTATAAACCTGCAGGTTGAAACCCAAATACTACCCTATGATCATCCCGCCACCGGCATTAGCGATCTGGCACAAGACATTAACGGCTACGGCCACAGTAACCGCCACCAGCGCATCTTAAGCGACGACCATAACCATCCGGTGGCCCTGCTGACCATTACCCATGAAAGCAGCAGCCAAATGCCCCTGATAGACAGGCAATTTTTCTTTGTCTTGGCGTTATTGATAACTTTTGCCTTATCCGGATTTTTCATCATCAACCGCTATTTTGTCCGTCACCTGGAAAATACCATCAAACATATGAAGAAAATGGCCCGGCGCAATGAGCTGTCCCCGATACTGAGCCATTTTAATATTGACGAGTTTAATACCGCCACCGAGCAATTTAACCGCCTGGTTGAACTGGCCAATAACCAGCAGCAATTACTGATCGAATTGTCCCTGGTAGACTCGCTGACCGGCATCGCCAACAGAAGAGCCTTTGAAGATCATGTTCAAAAGCAATGGCAGCAAATGCAGCGCACCCGCTCGCCGCTGGCATTGATCATGTGTGATATTGACCACTTTAAACAATATAATGACTTGTCAGGACATCAGGAGGGAGATCTGGCCTTAACCCGCATCGCCCTGGCAATTGACAGCTGCATTCACCGCAGCCATGATATGGTTGCCCGCTATGGCGGAGAAGAATTTGTTATCGTGCTCAGCCATACCAACAGATCTGGTGCTGAGCATATCTGTAAAAAAATGCTGGCCGCTGTAGCCAAACTGGCAATTCCCCACCCAATGAACACAGGAAAAATTGTCAGCGTCAGTATCGGGGCTGCCCTATGGGAAGACTTCTCTCAGCTGCCCTTAGCTCTGGATTATCGCTACTTGCTCAAACAGGCAGACCAGGCCTTATATGAGGCAAAATCAGCGGGCAGAGGCAGGGTAATTTTCTGCTCTGCACTGACACTTACCTCTGCTGTCCTTGAACAAACCAGGCACAGCAATAAACAAAAAATGACATAAACCCGGAAGATTGCTCCCGGCTGTGAGCCTATGCATAGTCATCCGCTCACAGCCGCAGTCGGGGATGTTATTTTTTATGCACCAACAACACCATAATGTTGGCGAAAATAATCAATCCTGCGCCGGTCAGCTTTTGCCAGCTCAGGACATCATGGGTAAATACGGCACTCAAACCAATCGCCACCGGCAAATAGAAATAATAAATAATCGCGGTTAAATTGCCCGGCAGCTCGGCGGAAGCCTTGATCCATAAGGTATGGGCAGCCAGCGTACAAACAATGCCTAATACCAGCAAAATTCCCCAGTCACCAGTTTCCAGCTGAAAATTGCCCTGAGGAATAAAAAAACTAAAACATAACAGGGCAAAACCAAACTGTCCCAGGGCTTTTTGCTGGGTAGATAAATGATTGGACTTTCGGTTGATCACCGCAAGCAGGGCATAAAGCAGCCCGCTGAAAATACTGGCGATAAAGCCTAACCCCATGCTGCCCTGGCTGGCGATCCCGCTTGTTGCCAGCAGTACACCGGTAAAGGCGATAAAGATGGCAATAAGATCTAATTTTTTTATCTTCTCTTTAAATATCAATGCATTTAAAAATAATAATTGAATTCCAAAGGTAGAAACCCCTATGGCGGCCAAGCTTGGACTGGCGCTTTTGATGGCATAAAAATAACTATACCAGTGCAGGGCAAATACCAGGCCGAGCAACACTAGGTACAACAAATCCTGGCGGGTTAGCCGCTTCAAATGACCGGCACTTCTATTGAGCAGCATCAAAAATAAAATACCGCTACCGGCAATAAACAGGCGCATAATGCCGATCACCACCTCGTTGGCCGCCGTCAATTTAACCAATACCGGCACCATACCCATCAAAGAAACGGCAATAAACGCCAACAGCACCAGCTTACCTGTTATCGATGACTTCATAGCAACTACATTTCACCTAAGCAGAAAACAAAAAGGCCGCTATTAATAACATTATTTTTAAGTAAGTTACCACCACTTATTCTCTTAAAGGAGAATTAACCGGAGATATTCTTCTGCCACCGTGTTGGCGGCTGACAGGACGCTTGCCTCTGCGCCAAGTTTTTGCTTTGTCGCCTTCATTTTCGATACCGGACCCGCAGCGGTCCGATATCGGACTAAACTCCGGCCTCAAAGTGAAGCAAAACACACAAGACACTGATATTAAAGAGAAATAAAACTTGGCACGGAATTAGCTAATCTATGGTTATCAAAAACAGGATAAGCATACGTTACTATGGACACTATAAAAATAAAGAAAAAGACAACTCCTTTTTATAAAAACAAATACATCTTGGCCGCCGCCCTTTTTGGACTGCTGGTACTGTTGGCTGTTTGGGCCAAACAAGCAAGAAGTTCGGTCTCGGTACTGCGCAACGACATTTTGGTTGAGCAGGTTCAGCAAGGAGATCTGGAAGTACTGATCGAAGGATATGGTAACTTAACCTCGGATAAGCAGCAATTGATCACCACCTTAACCCGGGCGACGGTAAAAGAAATCGTATTAAAACCCGGTGCCCGCGTTTCCGCCGACAGCGTCATCGTACGCCTGGAAAATCCGGAATTGATCCAGGAAGTTGAAAATGCCGAACAGGAGCTGAACCAAATCCAGGCCAACCTGAGACAGCTCAAACTGACCAATCAGCGTGAACGCCTGAATGAAGCAGCCTCGCTGGCAGAGATCACCGCCCTTTATGAAGCCGCGACCTTAAAGCGTCAGGCAGAAGAAAAACTGGTAAAACAAGGGATAGTTTCGCAACTGACCTTCCAGGAATCACAACTGAACGAGCAGCAGTTAAAAAAACGTATGGCCATTGCCACCGAGCGTAACGAACAATTACGCCTGGTACACCAGGAAGCCATCAACATCGAGCAGGAGCGAGTTAAACAGCAACAGGGACAACTTAACATCGCCCGCGACCGCCTGGCACGTCTTGAAGTTAAAGCCGGTTTTGACGGGGTATTACAACGTTTATCGGTAGAGTTGGGACAAAGCCTGGATGCAGGCCAGGAAATCGCCCTGATCGGTTCAGTAACAGACTTAATAGCCTTAATCCGGGTGCCGCAAAGCCAGGCACAGCAAATTGTTGTCGGCCAGAGCGCCATCATAGATACCCGTAGAGACAAGATCACCGGCACAGTCGCCCGCATCGACCCGATAGTGGAAAACAATACCGTGAATATCGAAATTGCCCTGCCGGCAGACCTGCCTGCCAGTGCCCGCCCGCAACTGAAAGTTGACGGCGTAATCGTTGCCGATACCCTGAAAAACGCCACCTATATTAAAAGACCGGCCAATGTTAAAGCCAACAATATCGGCAAGTTATACCGCTTAGACCAGCAGCAGGAAAATGCCCAGTTACAGGCGGTAACCTTTGGCCACCAGGCAGGACGTTTTATTCAGATTCTTTCAGGTGCCAAAGCCGGTGAACAGTTTATCGTCTCGGATTTATCCAACTTATCCAAGAGCACCGATGCCTTAAGCATTAAATCGTAACCCTTACATACCCTAACAAGATAACGCCGGCATTTTTGCCGGCATAATAACAAGCAGAATGAGCAGAGGAAGACATTTGTGATGACCAGTACTTTAGAAAACAATAAAGAGATAAAGATACAAATGCGCGGCATAGCCAAGGTTTTTGAAACCGAAGAGCTGGAAACCCATGCCCTGAAAAACATCGACCTGACCATTTACGCCGGTGACTATGTCTCGATTTCCGGTCCGTCCGGTTGCGGCAAGTCAACCCTGCTCTCCATCCTGGGTTTGCTGGACATGCCAAGCGGCGGCGAATATACCATAGAAGGTGTTAATGTGACCGATTTGTCCCTGGATCAGGCGGCAGAAATAAGAAATGCCAAAATAGGCTTTATTTTCCAGTCGTTTAACTTAATTGATGAATTGTCTGTTTTTGATAATGTCGCCCTGCCGCTAAGATACAGCAGTGAAAAAATGTCTGAACAGGCGATCACTGAGCGGGTAACTGAATGTCTGCAAGCGGTAGATATGACCCACAGAACCGGCCATAAACCCAACCAGTTATCCGGGGGACAGCAACAACGTATCGCCATCGCCAGAGCATTAGTGGCCAAACCGGCAATTTTACTGGTGGATGAACCCACAGGTAACCTGGACTCTAAAAGCGGCGACCAGGTCATGGATACCTTGGAGCAGTTAAATAAAAGCGGTACCACCATCTGCATGGTGACCCATGATCCCCGTTACGCCAACATGGCCAACATTCAACTGAAGTTACTCGACGGCAGTATTTTAACCACGCCTGCACCGGGAGCTAACATCAAGGAGGCGGTATGAGACTAGCCTTATACGCCAATATGATGGCATCCATTGACACTCAACGGAAATCACCCGACAGCTGTATGTTAATCACGGCCAGTGCCTGCGCTTAACAATAAGGAGACTGCATGAGTTTATTGTATTATCGGCAAAAACAGGCCTGGGCCAGTTTGCGCAAAAAGCCCGGCTTTGTCGGCACGGTTATCACCACCATGGGCATCACCCTGGGGGCGCTGTTATGTGTCTTAACCCTGGCTTATGTGCTGATAGCCAAACCCCTGCCCTACCCGGATCAGGAGCGCTTATACCGGGTCGATTCAGAGTTTATCGATGCCAATAAAGAAGGCGTCGGCAAGGCGTTTACCTACCCGAGTTTAATGCATTTATATCAAAAGCAAGCCATCTTTGATGAAAGCGCCCTGCTCTATTTTGGTGAAGATGTCCTCACCAGCTCCCCTGCACAACCGACCATGAAAACCGCCTTTATCACCCCGGAGTGGTTTAACCTGCTCGGGGTTGATATGGCACTTGGACGCAAGTTTGAAGACAGCGAAGCCCTGAACACCAACAACCCGGTGGCCATACTGAGCTACCGCACCTGGCAAGAGGAATTTGCCGGCGATGCCGATATTTTATCGCAAAAAGTCAGTTTTTCCGGCACCAGCTTCAGCATTATCGGAGTCTTAAGCGAAGACTTTATCGAACCGCAAATCTTTACTACCGGCCTCAACAGCCAGGTATTTATGCCCTGGGATTTCAACGAAGCTCCGGAAAACCTGCGCAAATCCTGGAGTAATATCAACGATACCCAGTTGTTTATCGGCAAACTCAATGACAAACATAGCTTGAGCCAGGCAGAACAGATACTCACGCCGTTAATGAATGATGTCTGGCAGGAAAATGTCGCCGGCATGGATTTTTTCAAGGGCTGGAGCCTGACCAGCAAAGTCACCAGCTTACAGTCGGTGATCCTGGGGGATAACCGGGATACCGTGTATATGTTATTGGCAGGGGTTATCGGTTTAGTACTTATCGCCTGTGCCAATATTGCCAATTTATTCATGTCCCGCACCGCCGAGCAACAAAGACAACTGGCGATTCATGCCGCGATAGGGGCAAGCAAAAAGCAGTTATTTAAGGGTTTATTTGCCGAGTCGGGTTTATTGATGGCACTGTCGATCATCATCGCCCTGGTCATTGCCCTTGGCGGCTTTGAGATCATGCAACATTTCCTGGCACAACGCCTGCCAAGAGTTGACGAACTCAGCCTCAACGGCTTTACCCTGCTTTGCGCCCTTGCCATCACTTTGGTCCTGGCATTGTTCTTTGCCAAATTAAGCGCCAATATGATCAATTACCGGGCACTAAATTCCACCTTGCAATCAAGCGGTAAAGGCAGCGGTATCCAGGTATCACACAAGGTCCGCCAGTTACTGATTATCAGCCAGGTGGCGATTGTCACCGCATTGGTTTTTGTCAATATCAGCCTGTTTAAAGATGCCGTTGATACCATAGAAAAACCGATAGGTTTTGAGACAAATAACATCACCACCTTAGTGCTGGCAGGGGCGACAACCACACCGCCGTCAAGGGAAGAGCGCAAGGTGATCATGCAGGAGCTGAAAACAAAATTATCACAACTGCCGCAGGTTGAAGCCATCAGCCAGTCAGGTTCTCCCCTCAGTGGCTTTGGCATTTGGGCCCAGATAGTAGTCTCAACCAATGAACGCCTGGTGGTAGAAACAAAGCCGGTAGACGACAACTACTTCAACCTTATTAACCAGCCCCTGATTGAAGGGCGTATTTTTACCGACACAGAAATTAGCGATGAAGTTGATGTGATGCTGGTCAATGATGTCTATGCCAGACACCTGGCCGGAGATGAAAGCCCGATAGGTATGCAAATCACGTTTGGCAGTCCTGACGATCCGGCAGCGACTATTATCGGGGTCGTAAAAGGCATGACTATACCCGGCAGAAGCGAAATGCCAATGCGTGCCTACCCCGCCGCACACCTAGGTGGTACGCGCTTAATGCTGAAACTTAAACCGGGGCAGACGCTTTCACGCCAGCAGGCAGCGGAAATCATCGCCGGGGTCACCAGCCAATATAGCCTGTTTGAGCTTTCCTCCCTTGATGATCGCCGGGATAATTTGCTGTTCACCCAGTACACCACAGCAATCACCAGTGCCATATTGGCCCTGCTGACCTTTTTCCTGGCAGCCATCGGACTGTACGGCATTTTAAGTTACGGCACGCAAATGCGCCGCTTTGAAATAGGCACCCGCTTAGCCATAGGCGCCAAACGTAAAACCCTGATCGCCATGATAATCAAGGACAACTCCCTGGCGTTAGTCACCGGCATTATCACAGGCATGATTTTATTAGTGCTTTTATACCTTGGCTTTCCCGAGGAACTCGAAACTTACCTCCAGGTACAGTTAATCCCGGTTTTTGCCCTGACCTTAAGTTTAATCGCCACCATTAGCTGGTTTGCCTGCTATTGGCCGCTGCGTCAGCTTATCAACCGTCCGGCAATACATTCCCTCAGGGGCAGTGATTAATACCGGCAAATAGCAGCCCCCTAATATCCGGGGGCTGCTGCCGGATTTACTATCAAAAACAGCAAAAAATAAAGCAAACAAGTCTTTCAGAGGAAAAGCTATTGAATAACTTCCGTCAGGCAAGCCAGCTACTGATACATCAATTTCCCTACCTGGTAAAACAGGCCTGGGGCAGTTTACAAAGCAAGCCCGCCTTTGTATCGGGTATTATCACTACCTTAGGGCTCACCTTAGGCGCACTGTTAACGGTCTTAACCCTGGCTTATGTCATGCTCCTCAAACCCCTGCCCTACCCGCAGCAGGAACAGCTCTATACCCTGGAGCATCAGCTTATCGATAAAGACGGTAAGGTTGACGGCCGGGCCTTTACCTACCCTAACCTGATGCATTTTTACCGCACGCAGCAGGCCTTTAGCCTGGCGGCGCTTATTTATTATGATGCCGATGTGCTGATCTCCAGCCCAAAGCACCCGACCCTGTCACAAGCCTATGTCACACCCGAATGGTTCAACTTGCTCGATGCCAGGATGGCACTTGGCCGGGGCTTTGAACAAACAGAAGCCGTGAATCAATACCACCCGGTAGCCGTGCTGAGCTATGACACCTGGCAAAAGGAGTTTTCTCTATCTCCCGATATTCTCGAGCAAAAAGTGACTTTTTCCGGCACCAGCTACCGCATTATCGGGGTATTAAGCCAAGATTTTCAGGAGCCGGAATTGCTAGATACCGGCATGAAAAGCCAGGTCTTTCTTCCCTGGGATTTTAATTCCATCAGTGAAGCCGAACGAAAGAAATGGGGCAATGACGACGACCTGCTAAACGTGCTGGCGAAATTACCCGCCGGCAAAAATCCCGAACAGGTAGGTCAGGCCCTGACCGGCCTGATTAATAATAACTGGCAGGAAAATGTCGCCGGATATGCCTTTTTTAACGGCTGGGGCATCAAGATCAAACTGCACTCACTGAAAACTGTGATCCTGGGCGGCAGCGAGCAAAGCATTTATTTATTGCTGGCGGGGCTTATCGCGCTGGTCCTTATCGCCATCACTAACATCACCAATTTATTCATTTCCCGCACCGCCGAGCAGCAGCATAACCTGGCCATTCACGCCGCCATCGGCGCTTCAAAAAGCCAGCTATTTGCCGTTTTATTGATACAAACCGGTCTGTTAATGCTGATGGCCATGGTGCTCGCCCTTGTGGTCGCGACATTCGGCTTCGCCCTTTTACAGCAGACGCTTAATCACGTTTTCCCCCGGGTAGATGAACTGGCAATCAATGCCTTCACCCTGGGCTCGGCCCTGCTGCTGAGTATCGGCCTGGCCTTGTTCTTTGCCCGGGTCAGTGCGCACATGCTCAATTACCGGCAATTAAATACCTGTTTGCACACCAGCGGCAAAGGCAACGGCGTACAGGTACCCGGAAAAATACGCAACGCCTTGATTATTATCCAGATCACTATAGTGACCAGCCTAGTGCTGGCATGCCTGGTATTATTTAAAAAATCTCTGGATACCATTAACCAGGACGGCGGCTTTGACACCGACAATATCACCTTTATGGTACTGGCACTGCCCTCCACCGATAAAGAAGCAGAGCGGGCAAACCAACTACAGGCAGTACGCCGCCAGCTCCTGGCCTTACCCCAGGTCGAGGCCGTCAGCCAGGCCCTTGCCCCCATGGCCTTTACCACCCGGGCATTAACCGCCAACATCAGCAATGAACGCTATTCCGTCAAGGCAAAAGACATAGACCATAAATACTTTAGCCTGATCAATCAGCCCTTGATCGAAGGCAATGATTTCAGCCCCGCCGACATTAAAGACGACAATGACGTCATCATAGTTAATGATGTCTTCGCCAGACAATTAGCCCCGGGAGCCAGTGCCCTGGGATTAACCTTAAACGGCAACGCCATCATCGGGGTCGTCAAGGGCATCAGACTACCGGGGAAAAACAACATCCCGCCGCGCTTTTATTATCCAACGTCGCAAGGGAGAAATATGATGCTGATAAAACACCTGCCGGGCCAGGCGTTAACACGGGAACAACTGGTGTCGGTACTCGGCCAGGTCAATAGCCGATTTAAACTCTTTAGCCTGAGCACCTTAAATGAACGGCGCCAGTCCCGGCTCTTTAGCCAATACACCACGGCCGTCACCTCGGGGGCATTATCCCTGCTCACCTTGCTGTTAGCCGCTATAGGACTCTATGGCATTATCAGTTTCGGCACACAAATGCGCCGCCTTGAAATCGGCACCCGCTTAGCCGTAGGTGCTAAACGAAGAAATATTATTTGGCTGATCTTCAAAGACAATGCTGTTTCAGTCATATTGGGGATACTAACCGGTCTCATCGGCTTATTGCTCTTAGTGCTCGCTTTTAGCGAGTCTTTAACCCCTTATATCAATTGGCAGTTATTACCATTATTGGTAGCAACTTTCGGGTTAATTACTGTGATTTCCTGCTGCGCCTGTTATTTACCCTTGCGCCGCTATCTCAACCAGGCCGTGGCTCTGTCTTTAAAAACAAGCCCGTAAACCTTGAGCAAATAAAATAACCGGCCTTTTAGCATTGCTTAAAGGCCGGGGACAGCTGCAAACTCACAGTACAAACATCCGGGGTAAATCCGGACATGACAAAACCATGACAAAGTAACGGCTTAAGGCTAAAATGCCCCTTTGCTTTATGCCAAGCCATCCCTATTTCGGAGAATCACCATGTCTACCCCCTTAACCGAGCAAGAAATGAACGCCATAGAGCAATATGATGAGCAGCAGCGCTTTAACTATTTACTCAAGCAGGCAATCGCCAACCGGGAACTTTGGATCCTCACCGATGAACATGGCTGTGTAATGTTAAACTCTGAAGAGGAAGACTGTGTTCCCGTCTGGCCCAATCAGGAATTTGCCCAAAGCTGGGCTACCAATGAATGGCAAGATTGTCAGGCACAAGCCATCACCCTGGACAAATGGCTCAGCCACTGGAGTCCGGGACTGGAAGAAGATGAACTGGCGATAGTGGTGTTTCCCAACCAAGCAGAAGAAGGCCTGGTGATTTATCCCTATGAACTGGAATCGGAATTAAAACACAGGCTCAAGAAAAAGTAACTCCCCCGGCTCTCCCTTGTCTCACCTTAATAAACAGTATCTGACAAGGTTAAACATTTTTTAACCTTGTCTTACCTTCTCCTACACAGTTTTCTATTACATCACTTTCAAAGTGAAGGTATAGTCCTAGTCTATAAAGTTAACTTTTTCTTTTAAAATAAAAAACAAGGATATGTTGTGGATACTACCAATAAAGCCCTATTGGCAATGTCATTTGCCCTGCTGCTCGGCGGCTGTGGCGGTGATGATAATACCGATTCAGAAAAACCCTTAATCGCCTTTGCCCCTGACGGAGAACTCAGCGCCGAAATCCGCTGGACAGATTATGGTGTGCCCCATATTAGTGCCGATAACCTGCAAAGCTTGGGCTATGGCTCGGGGTTTGCCTATGCCCGGGACAATATCTGCATTTTAGCCGATCAGATCATCAAAGTACGCAGCGAAAGGGCCAAATACTTTGGTCCGGACGAGGTTGAAAATTCCGGCGACTCCGCCCACCTGATTTCAGACTTTAGCTACCTGGCACTGAAAGTAATGGCCTCGGCAAACGAACATTACCCCGCTTTAAGTGAAAATTCCCGGGCCCTGCTTGAAGGTTATACCTCAGGTTATAACCGCTACCTGGAAGAAACCGGCGTAGATAACCTGGATCCCGCCTGCGCCCGGCAAAGCTGGGTTAAGCCTATTACCCCACAAGAATTAACCGCCTATATTTTTGCTACTTCACAACTGGCCAGCGGCGAGGAATTTATGGAGCTGGCTTTTTTTGCCAGTCCAAATGACGGCGATAGTTTCCAGCCCTATATCGCTGATAATAAAAACCTCGCCAAAGCACAGCACAGGACTAAAAATAGCACCAGCTTCATTACTGCTTTGCGGCAAAACATCCGTCATCAGGCCAACAACTTTACCCCGCCAAACCAGCAGCATAACAATCTCGGCTCCAACGGCTGGGGCCTGGGCAAAGATTACACCGAAAACGGCCGGGGCTTAGTACTGGCTAATCCGCATTTTCCCTATACCGGTCATTTAAGGTTCTGGCAATCGCATCTCACCATCCCCGGGGTACTGGATGTGATGGGCGCTAGTCTGCAGGGGCTGCCGGGGGTCATCAATATCGGCTTTAACCAGCATATCGCCTGGACTCACACCGTCTCTAAATCGAGGCGATTTGTCCTGTACCAGTTAAGCCTGAGCGGGGACAACCCGCTGCAATACCAGTTTGATGAAGAAAACCGGGAGATCAGCAAACAAACTTTCCAGATAGAAGTAAAAAGCGGCGAAGAGACCATCACCCTGGCCAAGGACTATTACTATAGTCACCACGGTTTAATGGTCGAGACCCCGCCGGAAATGAATTTATTGCCCTGGTCCGAGTCCAGCGCCTTCACCTTAAGAGATGCCGCCGAAGAAAATACCGATTTAATCGATCACTGGCTGGCCATCAATTTAGCCGGCAATTTAGCCCAGTTTCAACAGGCCTACCAAGACTATGACGGTATTCCCTGGGTCAATACCATGTACGCCGACGATACCGGCAACGCCTTTTATATCGACAAAACCCGGGTATTGAATTTAGGCGATGACGCCCTGGCCCTGATGCGCACCGATCCGCAACTGGTCGCCACCCGGGATGCCCTCGATTTTGATATTTTACCCGGCAATACCAGCCTGTTTGAACCCGAGGGGTTAAACAGCTACCAACAGGCGCCGAAATTATTACGCGCCGATTATGTGCAAAACTCCAACGACAGTTACTGGGCCAGCAACTTAAACGAGCCCATGTCCGGATATTCCATTCTTTACGGCGATGATCTTGTACCGCTGTCGTTAAGAACCCGCATGGGCTTAACCTTATTAAGCGACAGCGCCGGAGAAGACGGTTTGTTTAGCGCCGACGAAGTCGAAAGCGCCCTGCTCAGCAACCGGGGCTATTTGGCAGAGCAGGTATTAAGTGATTTAAGAAACCAGTGTCAGGCCCAAGGCAGCGAACCTGTCACCCTGGACAATGGCCTGGAAGTTAATATCGAAGCGGCCTGTAATGCCTTATCGAACTTCAGTGGCGTGATGGCGCAGGACAGCCAGTCCGGTCATATTTTTAAAGAGTTTGCCTTTAAATTTGACCAGGAGCAGCATTTTAGCCAGCCATTTGATGTCAGCGACCCTTTAAACACCCCTAATACCCTGGCAAGCGATCCCAGTGTATTACAGGCTTTTGCCGCAGCAGTGGCCAATATAAACCAATCCGGCCTGGACTATAATGCCACCCTGGGCAGTATACAGTTTAGTGAAAAAACCATCATTGACAGTGAAGGGGCTCACGCCAGCGGCCTGCGTTTCCCCTGGGCCGGCAGTACCCATTCTGAAGGGGGCTTTAATGTATTTTCTCCGCTCGAGGGTAATGACACCCTCTACCCGGTTCATCAATATCCCCGGGTACTGGATGTAGAAACCGGGCAAACGGCGGAGTCAGGATTAAGCGAACAGGGCTATCATATCAACTACGGCTCCAGCTGGATGTTTGTGGTCAGTTTTACCGACTCGGGCCCTACTGCCCGCGGCCTGTTGACCTTGTCACAATCCTCCGACAGCGAGTCGCTCCATATGGACGATCAAACCCGTTATTATTCCGACTTTACCGCGCTGCGGCCGCTGCTCTTTACCCGCCAGGAGGTACTCAATAACACCATAGAAAGACGGGAGTTAACTTCAAACTAGCTATAAAAAACCCGGTACGTCTGTTATTCATATACTGAAAAGATCCGTACCGGGTGCAGCCAGACTTTATTTCAACGGCTCAAAGCACTAACGGCCATCAAGCGCCCGGCGCTTCTTAAAATCAGAGTCCGCCAGCCACTTCGGCCAGTGATCGCTATTGGCCAGTTTTAAGGCGATGGCTTGCAATAATGCCATATCCTGCTCCACTCCGCCCAAGGACCAATCAGGTGAATAATCATCGGCTTCTTTATGGTATTTATGACTGATGTAATCCGGGTCGGTATCCCCCAAACTCATAAAGAGCAAACCAGGTACTCCTTCTTTGGCCAGGGAGAAATGATCCGAGCGGAAAAACAAACCGTTTTGTGGTCTGGGATCCATTTTCACCTTGCGCCCCTGCGCCTTGGCCGCCTCGCTCAGATAGTGCTCCATCTCAGACATGCCTTGCCCGTATTGCAGGATATAATCAACACTGTCTGACGGGTTCATGCCATCAATATTGAGCACAGCGACCAGTTGTTCACTCGGGTAGAGGCCGCCTGCGGCAAATAACTCAGAGCCGATCAAACCGGTTTCTTCGGCGGTAAAATTAACAAACAGCAAGGAGCGTTTAAACGGAGAGACTTTTGAACGCGCCATTAAGGTACGCGCCAGTTCCAAAGTGGCCGCGGTGCCGGAGGCATTATCCACTGCACCGTTATGAATTTTAGGGCCATTTGGTGTTTGCTTGATACCCAGGTGATCCCAGTGAGCGCTGATCACTATATATTCATCCGCCAGCTCAGTGCCGGGTAAAAGCGCCACGACATTATCCGAGGCCGCCTGCTCGATTTTACTGTTTAAGGTTAAATTGGCCTTTAGCGCTAAGGGGACAGGTTTGAAACCGCGCACTTTTGCTTTGGCTTTTAAGGCCCGGTAATCCATGCCGGCCCCGGCAAATAACTGCTCGGTCGCCGCCAGTTGCAGCCAGCCCATGACAGGTAACATTTCGCTGTTATTATTATCATCCACCAGGGTAAATTTACTGCCTGTATTCGAGTTTTCCACGACCCCCCAGGGGTAGCCGGCGGCATCGGTTTCATGAACGATAAACACGGCACTGGCCCCCTGACGGGCGGCTTCTTCATATTTATAGGTCCAGCGGCCGTAATAGGTCATGGCATTGCCGGTAAAGAGGCTGTCATCCTGAGTGGCAAAACCGGGATCATTGACCAACATCACCACAGTTTTGCCTTTGACATCAACACCGGCATAGTCATTCCACTGGTATTCGGGGGCATTGATGCCGTAACCGACAAACACCAGCTCCGAGTCCTTTAAATTTATCCGGGGTTTGATCTGCTTGGTGCGGGCAGTAAAGTCTTTACCTGCGGAAAATTGCAAATCCCCCAGCTGCAAGACCATATCCTGGCTCGGCGTCAGTTTTGCCATCGGCACCTGTTGCAAATAACTCTCCCCTGCCCCCGGTGCCAGGCCAGCCTGCTGATAAGCCTTTGCCAGATAACTGGTGGTTAAGGTTTCCCCCTCAGATAGCGGGCCGCGACCGCCAAATTCATCAGACGCCAATATTTTTATGTCCCGGTGGACATTGCCCAGGTTAAAGGCAGCATCACCGCTTTGATAGGGATTTTCCGTGTCAGCGGCCGTGGCAGCCGGTGTATCGGTACGAGAATTATCACCGCAGCCCGCTAATGCCAGAGCGCATGCGGAAAATGCCGTGAACAGGTAAGCATATTTCTTCATAAAGGATTCATTGTTTTTATTAAAGTTTCCGGCTTATCTTACAAGAAAAGCACGCAAATGCAGTAACTAATCAACTAAAAACAATGGCAGGTGTAACATGGAAGGAGCTCATCATCAGGGTAAATTGTCATTCCTCTTCGTCCGTGAAGCCATGACATACATTACATCCTGTAAATTGTCATTCCTCTTCGTCCATGAAGCCATGACATACATTACATCCTGTAAATTGTCATTCCTCTTCATCCATGAAGCCATGACATACATTACATCCTGTAAATAAAAATCCAGCGAATAATCGCTGGATTTTTATCTTATAACGGGCTGTTTTACGCTTTGGCCCGTTATCGCTTAATCGCGTTATTTATAAAACTATTTATAAACCTATTTATAAACCAAAGGTACGTGATACAGAAAACACTACCCGGCTATCGGCTGTGTCGATATCCATATTGGTGTCTTCCAGCGCCAGGTTAAAGTCAAAACCTTTATAGCTGGTCAGGTATTCCAGACGGTAGTGGTTGTAGCCGTTTTTGCCGTCCCAGGACCATTTGTTGTCATCATCAGATAAAGAGCGATCGAAGCTGATGCGGATATCATGACCTTCGGCTACAGTGAAAGTGTGACCAACCATAGCGATATAGTGATCTACATCCAGTCCGAAGTAATCCCAGCTGTACCAGAAGTTCATTTCTGTTTGACCTAAGTCAGAGGCATAGCCGAACTTGGCATAGGCTTCAGGATAGTTGTAGTCATCCGAGTGAGAAGCACCGTGGTAAGTGTAATAGGCAATACCAGCATCAAGAGAGAATTTTTCATCTAACTGGTAGTATTTACCGACATAAAAATCCCATTCGGTATCGGTATCCTCACCAAAATCAACATTTGACGCCCAGGTACCGGCATAAAAACCATTTTCGCGGCTGTAGTCCAGACTCGCTTGTAATGCCGGATCATTGTCTGTCTGGCTAACACCGTTAAAGGTGTAGTCAGAAGCAAGGTTTACCGTAGCAGACCAATCAGCATTGGCTGCGCCGGATACGGCCATCAAGCCGGCAGTTGTTAGTGCTAACAAACTTTTTTTCATCGTGTTCTCGTTATTTCTTAGTGATTAATTTTTATTGGTGAATTTTATTATTATTCTGATTGGCGAAACCTGATGTCATCAGGTTTAGCCCAAGACCGGCTTAATTTGCCAGTTCGATCTTGTTGAAGTCTATCTTGTTTTCTTTTGGTGAAGCGGCGATACCACTGACCACGGAAAACTTCTTCCACAGGATATAACCGAAACAGGCAAAGAATAAGCCGATAACCACGGCGCCCACCCACTGGATTTGCAGGAAGTCCAGTTTAAACAGCAGGGTCAGCACACATAAGGCGGCAAAGTTGCCGATAAAGTATTTCACTTTGCCGAAACGGGCAACTGTCAGGTTGAGGTTATCGGTATACAGGCGGATCAGGGAATCAAGCGAGTTGATCACAAAAGTGATCCCCACAATCACCATCGCCAGGTTGTAGAAACCTGCGGTTTCCAAACCGTTGGCACTGTAGTAATAAAGCACGCTAAACCAGATGGCAATCGGAATAGACGGAAATACCAACATAGCCACCAGTACCTGGTAGGTACGCAGGCCGCCAACAAAACGCGAGGTAAACTGGCCGATCATGATACTCCATGCAAACCACCAGTAAAGGTAGAATTCATGGTAGTCGTTCAGCGGTAAGACAAACTGATGGATATTGCCAAAGTAATCCCCCAACAAGGCGACGGTATTGGCAAACTCGCCGACGGAAGAGGTTTCCGATAAAAACGCACCGCCCCACATCAGGGCAATCAGGCCCAGGAATAACCAGGTGGTCGCCAGGCTGAGAATACGGACATAACGTAAGCTGGTGCTGGAATAAACCGCAAAGGCAATGGCCAGGAACACTATCAGGTAGAAAGTACCGACTATGGTTTCACCGTCGCCGACTTCCGGCATATACCAGGGTAAGTTGCTCAGCAGCAGGTAAGCGGTAAAGGCACAGGTGCCGATAATGACGATATTGTTGATGAACTTCACCACAGGAATCTCAAAGAATTTTACCCGGGGTTCAATGACACAAAAATAGAAACAGGTCAGGAAATAAAAACCCCAGATCAGGAAGGCCCAGAAGCCGAATTCAATCGCCAGCGGGTTGGTAAAACCGTATTCAGGGCTGGTAGCCAAATCGGCATAACCGGCAAATTCGGTGAGCGGGAACATGATCAACCCGACATCCAAGCCTGAGGTAAATAAAATGGCGATAAAGGTAAAAGTACGTACAGGCGTTACGCCGATACAGCGTAAATTGCCCCAACGCATTAAGATCACTGCAATAGCGGCAAAGGTAAATAATATCCCCGCGGATAACCAGGCTGTCATTTTCCACTCCCCGGTTTACTTACTCTTGAGATAAAAACTTTGTTACTCATGTCTACTCCGTATTAAATTAAATCACTGGTAGAACTATTCTTACGCCCGTTAATACGCGTTTACCCGCCTCAACGATGTCAGACCTTATATATCGCATGATAAAACTCACCTTTGGGTTTCCCCTTCATGCTATATGTAAACCCTGAAAACAGCTCCGGTTATATCAAATACCCCGATGGCGATCTTGTCAAACCATCACCGGGGCAAAGTGAATTTTTTACTCTTGCGTTTTGATTACTCTGGCCGCTTTACCCTGTCTCTGCTGTTGTTGCCAGTTAGTGTCCATCACCACCTGGGCATTGGCCGCTGGCAGCAAATCACGCTGTAAAATCATATCGGCGGCGCGCTCTGCCACCATAATGGTCGGGGCATTTAAATTGCCGTTAGGGATCGTCGGGAAAATAGACGAGTCCACTACTCTTAAGCCCTTAATGCCATGTACCCTAGTTTGTGGGTCCACCACGGCAAGCGCATCCGTGCCCATTTTACACGAACACGACGGATGATAGGCACTTTCGACGAAATTACGCACAAATTCATCGATTTCTTCGTCGCTTTGCACTGCCACACCCGGCTGGATTTCTTCACCGCGGAACGCATCCAGCGCCGGCTGGTTGATGATCTCCCGGGTCAGTTTCACGCAATCGCGGAAGCCTTCGCGGTCATCTTCATGCTGCAGGTAATTAAAACGAATATCCGGATGCGCCTTAGCATCGCTGGAGACCACCTTAACCGCGCCGCGGCTTTTCGGCTTGTTATGACCGATATGCACCTGGAAACCATGGCCGGCAAATGCTTCTTTGCCGTCATAACGCATCGCCGCCGGCAGGAAGTGATATTGCAAATCCGGCCATTCGACACCCGCCTTGGAGCGGATAAAACCGCAAGACTCGAAATGGTTGGTCGCCCCCAGGCCTTTTTTGGTCAAGATCCAGCGCACGCCGATTTTAAGTTTGCTCCACCAGTCGAGCTCACCGTTTAATGAAATCGGCTGCTTGCACTTAAACTGGAAATAGAACTCTAAATGATCCTGCAGGTTTTCACCGACACCGGGCAGGTCATGCAAGGTTTCGATACCAGCTTTTTCCAGCACTTCTTTTGACCCTATCCCGGAAAGCTGAAGGATATGGGGTGAGCCGATAGGACCGGCGGATAATACCACCTCTTTCCTGGCGTTAACTTCAATCAACTGACCTTTGCGCTCATAGCGTATGCCGGTTGCGGTTTTGCCTTCAAGCAAGACCTTATGTACCAAGGCATGGGTGACCACGGTTAAGTTACTGCGAGACATGGCCGGGCGCAGGTAAGCATTGGCGGTGGAATGACGCACACCATCTTTGATGGTCATGTGCATGGGGCCGAAACCTTCCTGCTGGGCGCCGTTAAAATCTTTGGTATCCATATAACCGGCATCAACACCGGCATTGATAAAGGCTTTGTACAGGGGGTTGGCCATTTCATTGCCGTTATTCACCCCTAACGGCCCGCTGTCGCCGCGATAATCATCGCCGCCGAAGGCCCAGCTTTCTGCTTTTTTGAAATATGGCAGGCAATGCTGGTAATCCCAGCCGGTGGCGCCTGCCTGTTGCCACTCGTCAAAATCACGGGCGTGGCCGCGCACATACACCATGCCGTTAATGGAAGACGAGCCGCCCAACACCTTGCCGCGCGGGCAATGCATACGACGGTTATTTAAATAAGGCTCAGGCTGGGTTTCAAACTGCCAGGCGTACTTTTTGGTATTCATGGGAATCGATAACGCCGTTGGCATCTGGATAAAAATACTTTTATCGCTGCCACCGGTTTCCAGCAACAATACCTTGTTGTTGCTGTCTTCACTGAGACGGTTTGCCAGCACACAACCTGCCGAGCCTGCGCCGACAATAATGTAATCGAAATCTTCTTGCTTACTGATATTCACGTTAAAAAGGACTCTCTAAAGGCGTTAAACCGACATATACCGCTTTAAGCTGGGTATATTGGTCAAGGGTTGCCAGGCCGTTTTCCCGGCCTAAACCCGACTGTTTGTAACCACCCACCGGCATTTCTGCAGGTGATGCGCCATAGTTGTTGATCCAGCAGATCCCCGCCTGCAATTGATGGATCACCCTGTGCGCGCGGCTGATGTCCCGGGTAAAGACACCTGCTGCTAAGCCTAATTGGGTGTTATTGGCGCGCTTAATGACTTCATCTTCATCGTCAAAGCACAGCACCGACATCACAGGACCGAAAATTTCTTCACGGCAAATGGTCATGTCATCATGACAATCGGTAAAAATGGTCGGGGCGACAAAATAACCGTTCGGGCTATTTTCAGGGCTAAGCGCCTTACCGCCACAAGCTAAGGTTGCCCCTTCCTTAATACCGATATTGATATAATCGAGTACCTTTTGCTGATGCCCTTTATTGATCAAGGCGCCGAAGTTGGTTTCCGCCATCATAGGGTCACCGGCAATGATATTTTCCCGGGTACGTTTGAGTAATTTTTCCATAAAGGCCGGGTATATGGCTTTTTGCACAAACACCCGGGTGCCGTTGGTGCAGATTTCCCCCTGGGTATAAAAGTTACCCAGCATGGCCGCGGATACGGCATTATCGACATCGGCATCGTCAAAAATCACCAAAGGGGATTTACCGCCTAATTCCATGGTGACTTCTTTTAAATTACCGGCGGCAGCGGCCATCACTTTTTTACCGGTACCGACTTCACCGGTGAAAGAAACTTTGGCGATGTCTTCGTGATGGGACAACCATGCACCTACCTTGCCATCGCCAAGCACAACATTAAACACACCGTCGGGCAAACCCGCCTCGGCAAAGATCTCCGCCAGTTTCAGCGCCCCTAACGGCGTTTCTTCCGAAGGTTTGAAAATCATCACATTACCGCAGGCAAGTGCCGGTGCCGATTTCCAGCAGGCGATTTGCAGCGGATAGTTCCAGGCACCGATACCGGCACAAATGCCTAACGGCTCTTTACGGGTATAATAAAAATCATCGCCTACCTGCTGCTGGTTGCCTTCCAGCCCGGGCACTAACCCGGCAAAAAATTCAATCGAATCTGCACCTGAGAGTACATCAACAACACTTGCTTCCTGCCAGGGCTTACCGGTATCACCTACTTCAATCGCCGCCAGTTCGTCATTAGACTCACGTAATAATGCCACCGCTTTTAATAAAATCCGGCTGCGCTCCATCGGCGTTTTCGCCGACCACACCGCAAAACCTTCGCGGGCACTGTTAATTGCCGCCTGCTGTATTTTTTCATCGGCAACTTCAACATGATAAATCGCTTCCCCGGTGGCGGGGTTGGTCACAGCAAAGGTTTCACCGCTGGAATTGGCCTGATATTGGCCATGAATAAAATTTTGATACGTCGGTAGCGACATTAATTGTCTCCGTGCTGCTGTAATAGGTTTTCAATGAAACATTTGCATAAATGCTCCGACTGGGAGAATGCTTCGGTCGGCTCTGGACTCAAAGCGCTGCGCAACCAAAAACCATCGATCATCGCCGCCGTCTGTTTTGCGGCTATGGTGGCTTGCTCTTTTGGCAGCAGCTGGGCAAAGGAATAACGTAGATTGCTGTACAAGCGGGCGCTGTTGATGTGCTGCAGCCGGGCCAATGCCGGATCGTGCATCGCCCGGGCCCAAAAACAAAGCCAGGTTTGATAAACAGATGCGGTGCGTTGCAGTTGGGTAAAGTTGGCTTCAACAATTTTAAATAAACGCTCGGTGGCGGTTAAGTTTTTATTGCGCGTGCCTTCGAGCAGGGCCTGCTTTAACTGCTCAAGCAAATGTTTAATGGTGGCTTCAATCAGGCCCTGCTTACCGCCAAAATAGTGGCTGATAATGCCGGAAGACATACCTGCTAACTTACTGATGGTGATGATAGTGCTGTTTTGCAAACCATGAAGGGCAACGGACTCTAAAGTAGCATTTATCAGCTCGAGTCTGCGTTGTGATTGAATTTCGATATCAGGCCTTAGTTATTAATTGAACGTTCAATTAACGCCATAATAACCATTTGAGTTCGAATTATCAAGTCATCGTAAAATGGCTCCTTTTTTAGCCGGGATAAAAAAAGCCGCAGAATATGCCAGATAAAGCGGCAAACTCTCGGCTATTTCCGTTTTTTTCAGCGGGTAAAGGAAAAATAAATTAATTACAAGACAAACTAAGTTCGCCCCTGTCCGGTGTTAATCATTTAGACTTCAACAGATTTTTCATTGAGCATTTCTCTACCCCGTGTTTGGATCACATCCGCCAGTTGCCGGTATATGCCGCCGGCCAAACCCCAGGTATGCCAGTAAAGGGTTTCAATATGAGCCTTATCCGGCAGCAGGTTAACCAGGTCGCCACTGGCCAACTCCTGTTTAATTTGCAATTCGGGGATCAGGCAATAAGCAGCGCCCTGGCGGGCCAGTTCGACAAAGGCCTCCGAAGAGGGTACGGTATGGCGGGGATAGCTGTTGGCACTCAGCTCAAAGTGTTGTTCAATAAACCGGGTATGCATATTGTCTTTGGCATCAAATGAGACCCCGGGGGCAAATTGCAAACTAGCGGCATTGATACCGTCAGCAAAGTACCTTTGCTTAAATGCCGGACTTGCCACCAGCAGATATTTCACCTTGCCCAATTCAAATGCCTGATAACCGGGTAATATCCGGGCATTCGAACTGATAGCCGCACAGGCCTCTCCCGACTGCAGTTTTTCCGTGGTCCGAGTTTCATCCAGGATCAGTAAGTTCAGGGCAATCGAGCGCGATTGCAACAAGGAAGCAATTGCACTGATGAACCAGGTCGCCAGGCTGTCGGCATTTACCGCCACCGAAATATTCACCAGCTGCTCGCTTTCATCCAGCAGCAAGTCATCATTAAGCACGCTTTCCAACTGCTGTACCTGGCGATAATGACGCAATAGCTTCTGCCCGGTGGCGGTAGCAATAATAGGTTGCCCGCGGATAATCACCGGCTGGGCCACATATTCTTCCAATGCTTTAATACGTTGTGATACCGCAGATTGTGAAATATGCAGCTTGAGTGCCGCCCCTTCAAAACTTTGCTCCTGCATCACGGTATGCAGGGCATAAAGCAATTTATAATCAAACCTCGCCACACTTTCCCCTTAATAACTTCAGGTAACTTAACCAAACTCATCATAAGTTTTACTAATGATACATTAAAATCATTAATTTTATTTATGCCTTAATGTTTATTACACTCGCTACTGAAAAACAGGGAGGATGGGGAAATAAAAAGGGAGATTAATCCCCAAAGAAAAACACCAGCATATAAACAGGACACATCAAGATGACGATATTACCTTTTATCCAGGGGCTTGGCCTGGGTGCCAGCATGATAATTCCCATTGGCGCGCAAAATTCTTTTATTATCAACCAGGGGATTAAACGTAACCATCACCTGGTCGCCGCCACCATCTGCATTATCTGCGATATCAGCTTGTTTATGCTCGGTGTCTTTGGCGGCTCAGAGCTGATAGGCGCCAATGATACTTTATTTACCCTGATCAGCTGGGGCGGCATCTTGTTTTTACTCGGCTACGGAGCTTTATCGTTAAAAGCCGCAATCCAGGCCAGCAGCACGACAAACCAGGCAGGCTCAGATATTCAGTCGTTTAAAGGAGTGATCCTGACCACGCTGGCGGTGACCCTGCTCAACCCCCATGTGTATCTTGATACTGTAGTGATCCTGGGCAGTGTCGGCAGCCAGTTCACCGCGGCTGAGAAACCCTGGTATTTATTGGGGCTGATGTTGGCCTCTATCTTCTGGTTTTATGGCTTATCTGTGTTTGCCGCCAGGTTTTCCCCGATATTGGGCAGGAAAAAAGTCAAACAAGGCATAGATATCGCCATTGCTATTATTATGTGGCTGATTGCCTGGTCACTGTTTAACAACTGGCTGGCCTCAGCCTAGTGCGAGAGCTATCCCGTTAAGGCTTTCACTGCCGGTAGCCAGCATCAGTGAAAGCCCTGTCCCGAAATCAGGTGGCGAAGGTGATCCTCGGCTGTGCTTCTGCCGATAAATCCACTTGCGGATTGCACAACAATAAGCGGCTGGAGTCTATTTGCTCCTGCTCCACCATATAACTTTTAAAGTGATTTAGGCGTTTTAATGACAGGTCATTTAACGATTTAATCTCAACCTCGGTCAGCTCTTGTGTGCCCACGGGCAAGCCGATGTCCTGTGCGGTGGCGACGGCGCACAATGTGACCTGGGTATCAGGCTTGTCCTTCATCAGGGCGGAAAACTCATTTAAAAAGGCGATATTGTCCTGGGCAAACTCACTGACGCCGGGAGATAACAGCAAGTCGTTAAAGCGGACTTTTAACAGATACTCCCCGGCAGACAGGGTAATGGACACCACATTGGCATAAGGCACAAAAGTGGTCATCAGGTACTCTTTGGTCGCCGACATCACCGCCTGTTTGGTCAATAGGGTTAAAAAGCCGGAAAAACCAAAAGATGGGTCGCTGATATTGCCGGATAAGGGGATATCCAGCTCAACATTGCCGTCGCTGTCTTTAAGCATACCCAGAGCGACATTAAATGGGATGGCGGTTCGGTCTTTTAAACTGTCTACCTGGTGATCGTCGGCCGAGGTCAGCTCTACCCCGCGTAGCAGGATATCGGTATGGCCGTCGATTTCCTCACCGGTTAAGTTCAGCTCCAGCGCCAAGTCCAGTTGGCCGCTTTGTAATTCATGCTGCAGGGCATCTTTAATATATGCAGAAATTCCCGGCAGGCTGATTTCTTTAAAACCGCCGCTGACGGCATAAACCGGCTCGGCTAAAAAGGGCTTGGCATAACCGGATAAATCAAACTTGGCATATTCATTACTTTTACCCTTTAAGGCAAAGGCCGTTTTTGTTTCTGGCTGCTGATTATTCACCGGGCCGGCACTTAAGGTACTGATGATAAAATCCCGTTTATATACCGGGGTGACGCTGTGGTCGCTAAAACGGATATGGCTGTCTTCTTGCAGGGCAAATTCATTGAGCACCAGGGAAAACTGTTGTTCCGGCGCCGTAGTGTCTTTGCTTGTTTCAGTATTTTCCTGTACTTGCCCGCCCTGCACCGGGATATCCTGATTTGCCTGCTCGCTGCCAAGCTGCACCAGGTTTTCCACTTGCTTGTCTTTATCAAGGGAAACATCCAAATCAAAATTGCCCAAACTCACCTTGTTGATGCTGACGCCAAGAGCTGAAGCCTTGATGTCCTGCACCGCAAAAGAACTGATCCTGGCAATCGGTGGCAGCTCATTGTCGGTAACATCCGAAAAACTTGCCCCGGTCAACAAGACTTCATCAAGTTTCACTTCTGGCTTGTTGTCTGTGATAGAGAGTAAAATATTAGCCAGCTTCAGACTTTCAAAGGCCATCAGCTGCGCCTGCTCTTGCTGGTGATAAAGCTTGGCATCCGTGAATATCACCCCGGCATCGCCGTTAAGCAAGGTTAGCGGGTTCTCACTATCGTCTAAAGCCAATTGCAGGCTCAGCGCTTTCGTTTCCAGCGTTTTTTCCAGCAAGGTGGCATGGGTTTGTGCCTGCTCAAGATGCAGCTCGGCAATATCCAGGGCCATGTCTTTAAAATCAAGTTGCAGCCGGTTTTCTTTATTGCTGAGCAATTGCAGTTTTGTGCGGTAACTCAACAAGCCCGAATGCAGGGAAAACTCCTCAGGTATAAATGCCGCCAGCCGGGTTAAATCAAAACCTTCAAGTCCGATATCTGCGCTTATTTTGGCAAGAGTCTCTGCACGGGTGGCATCCGATTGCTTAGCAATGCTTGCATCCACTGCCAGGGCAAAAGGTGCCTGATCCAGCGTACTGGTAAGGGAGGCAGAAAAGTCCTGCCGACTGGCTGTGGCTTCAACATCAGAGATAACCAAACTGTCTATGGCAAACTCATGCTGTCCCTGGGGCAAATTAAATACCAGGGAGGAGTTATTAAGCTTAAGTGCAGGCAGTACAAGGGTATAAGGGAAATCCTGTGTTGGTTCCTGCCCTTGTTCAACATTTTCGGCCGGCTTTTCACTTGCCTGGGGTAAGGTAAATCCGGCTACTTCAAGCTTATTTTCACTTTGCTTGATATCGATAAACAAGCCGTCGAGGTTAAATTCATTGATATGAATGCGGTCAAACAAGAGCTGATACAGGCGAATGCGAACCACTAAACTGTCCAGGCGAAATAGCGCTTTCTCCCGGTTAGCCTCCTGATACAGGCTTAATGCATTAATGCTCAGCTTAGACAGAAACGGATTGTAGCGTATGCTGCTTTTCTCCGATAACACCAGCTTGTGCGGTGCCAGTATATCGGCAATAACATACCGGCTGATCATCGGCGATAACAACCAAATCAGGCAATATACCGTCAAGAAGAGTAAAAGAATAATTTTTGTTATTTTTATTGCCAGCACACGCATGATGAAAACCCTGATCCGTTTTTCTAAATAAATAAAGTCGGCATGAACCGAATATTGTACTAAGAAAAATACAAAAATTAACCGGTGTTCAAGGAATATTTAACATTAATTAGAAAATCAACGGCATTTCTAATTCACAGGGAGGATAAAAAGCTTTACCCGGGAGGCTCCCGAAAAAGAGCCGGAGGAAATTAACAATAAAACCTGCAGGATAAAAGGTTATGAAGTATAGATCAGGGTTTCACCCTGGCGAAGAGAGTCTTTTACTACAATTTTTTTCATGATGTTCAGCAACTTACCGTCATCAGCACTATCAAGTAACGGCATGGATTGTACGGTGAAGTTTTTTTCACTTTGACGGGTTAACTGCTGCTCAGTATTCATGGTGCTGCCTTATTTATCAAGAAGATTTCATTCGATAACCGATGAAATCATAACCGCTTGAGTGCATCATAGCGAAAATCGCCCGGGAAAAAGTTGATCTGGCGCAAGAAAACCCCTCATTTTAGCAAGTGGCGGGAACTTCTTTGCTAAGAAAAGGCCACGCAGGACTATCCCCGTGACCTGTTAATATTAAGGCTGCAAGCTTTTCAAAAGTGCTTCCGCCTCTTTTTTACCGGCATAGGCTTGTCCATTGGCAAGCACATCTTGCAGATATTTGACCGCTTCATCGCTGCGCCCCATTTTACTCAAGGTATAGGCCAGGTGGTACAGCACTTCCATATTATCAACATCAAGCGCCAGCGCCTGGCGATACAATGGCAGCGCCTGTTGATAATTGCCCCGCAAGGTTTCAACCCAGGCCTTGGTGTCAATAATGGCAACATTATCCGGCAAGCGGGCATAGGCAGCCTCGGCATATTCAGCTGCTTTATCAAAACGCTCCAATACCAAATAAATGGCGGCGGCATTATTAAAGAGTACCGGTGCATTCGGGAAGCGTTTGATCAAAGATTCATAAAAGTCTGCGGCTTTTTCCAGCTCCCCCAGGGCCTTATAACTGTCCGCCAGGGCAACAGCGCTGAGCAGGTCGTCCGGATAGCTGTTGATCCTTGCTTCTAATAAATTGACCGCTTGCTGGTGCTGCTCTTTTGCCTGGTATACCCGGTACAATCCCAGGGTCGCCTGTTGTGACGGTTTTATTTTCAATGCAGCCTGATAGGCTGAAACCGCCCGGGCATATTGATTATTGAGACGATAAGTATCTCCTTTTAATACTGTGGTCAACTGGCGTCCCGGCAGCACTTTTTCCAACTGGACAATAGTGCGCATGGCATTATCGAAGTCTTGGCGGGTATTATAGATATCAATCAGTTGCAAATAGGCTTGGCTGAAGCGCTCGTCCCTGACAAGGGCTTTTTCCAATGAAGTGATGGCATTATCATCCTCGCCAAACAACAGTTGGGTTTTCGCCAGGGCCAGTAAGGCACCGGCTTTTTCTTCACTGTGTTTCACCGCCAGTTGGTGGGCCTGCAGTGCCTTATCGTTTTGCTTGTCTTTTAAATAAAGATCTGCGGCGATTAACAGGATTTCGCCATCTTTATTGAACCGGTCCAGGTAGTCTTCCACCAGTGTCAGGGCCTGTGGGATATCATTAAGCTTGCTGTGGTAGTTAACCAACTGGATCAAGGCTTTGTTGTTACCCCTGTCCTGGGCATAAGCCTTTTCAAACCAGGTTAAGGCATTTGCCGGCTCGTTAAGGCGTAAATAATTTTGCCCCAGCTCCAGCATTAGCGAGGTGTTGGGAGCATTTTGCTCTATGTACTGCTGAAGCCGTTTATTTGACTGCTTAATATTGCCCGAGAGCATCTCCATACGGGCAAGGTGCAGCACCGCCTGGTAATTACCGGCGTCAAAGGTTAACGCCTGTTCAAAGGCTAAGCGGGCCTTTTCATGCTCGCCGCCGAGGCCGAGCAAGCTGCCTTTTAACTGATATAAAAAGCTGTCTTGTCCGCGCAGGGCTATGACCTTTTCCACCGAGGTGAGCGCCATGTCTATCTGGTTATTATCCTGGTAGGCCCGGGTGAATAACAAATATAAATCGCCCTTGTCGGTTTGCTCGTTTGCCAGTTCTTCCGCCTGTTGCAGAGACGCAATCGCCTTATCTGTCTGTCCCGTGCTCAGATATAATCTGGCGATATCTAGCCGTACACCGCTTTCCCGAGGCAAGGCCCGAATAACATCAAGAAAATACTTCTCCGCTTTTTCCGGTGCCTCAGTTGCCATATAGGCGCGGCCAAGCAAACTCCAGGTTTCGATATCATCCGGGTTAATTAACCGTGCCTTAACCAGGTAACTTTTGGCGGCAAAAGGTTCATTTAACCTGAACTCGGTTTTGGCTAACAGCTTTAACGCCCGGGTGTCTTCTTTATTGATATCAAAATATTTACGCAGGGCATCCTGGGCCTGCAAATACTCCCCCTGCCCGAAGCTTATCACCCCGGCCAGATAATAATAAACCGGATTTTCCTGCATCACTTCATCCGGCACCCCGGTTAATACCGTCTTAAGGTGCTTGATGGTGGCTTCGGATTCGGCCTCATTGCCTAAGGCAATATTGGTGATGGCTTTAAGGTAGTTCGCCCGGGGTTCGTTAGGGATCTGGTTGAGTATCACAGTCACATCAAGCAACGCCGCCTGATACTGGCCTTTATCAATAAACAAACCGGCACGCATCAATAACGCAGGAAAATTCTCCCGGTTAAGGGCAATAATTTCATTCACTTTTATCAGAGCAGCTTCTTTGTTGCCCTGCATTTGTTCAATATTCGCCAACATTAGCAGGCCATTGCTATTGGTGGGATCTTTTGCCAATGCCTGCTCGGTATAAGTGCGCGCCTGCTTAAGGTTTTCACGTAACAAGGCAACCTGCGCCCGCCCTAAGATTGCCAGCACATTATTCGCGTTATAAGTCAATGACTGGCGGAAAATCTGCTCTGCCCTGACATATTTTTTTTGTGCAACAAACGCCCGCCCCTTAAGCATGGTAATTTGGCTTTTTAACCGGGCATTACTGCCGGGGGGGAAATTGCTGGCCACCACCTGCTCATATTTTTTTTGCAGCAGCTGGGCTTCAAGCAGCAAAGGTAAAATGCGCTTTTCATCAGCGCCATTTTTAAGGGCATAGGTTAATTCGATTTCGGCCCCCGCACCGTCCCCCTGGGCAATTAATACCTCTGCCATCAGTATCTTCGACGGCAGATGAGTGGGATTGTTTTTTAACGAGTTTTTTAAAAAAAGGACTGCCGCCTTTAAGTCCGATTGGGCAAAACTGCGCAAGGCATCTTCATAGGCCTGATTCGCTTCCTGAAAAGTAAACGCCAACACTTTGCTACTGGCAAAGCAGCCGAGGATAAGTGTTAGAAATATAGGATGAATTCTTTTTAACTGGCGTTTAGCCATAGGTGAAAGTTCTTGCATCAATAAAGACAACATGAAAAAGCGACAAGTTAGCACTATGGTAAAATATTTTACCGGTTAAGTGAAATAACTTATCCCGGTTGACACCTGGCTGTTGAAACCAATTTGTGATCTTACCGTTATTTACCTGTCTATTTCTTTTACAAATCAATGATACTTTTTACTTAGTTTATACAAAAATCCGGCTAAAACCCGGTAAAGATTTAAGTTTCCAATTTTGGTCTATTTTTTGTATAATTCAGCCTAAGTGCATGCTTTTTTGACAACGGCTCATTTTAACCCAAGTTCAAGCGCAAATTTTCATGCATTGATGACCATAAGTACGTCAATGAAGGGCGTAGCAGTTTAGTAGGGGTGGACAATGAAAAAAATAACCAAGTGGATAACGGCATTATCCATTACATTTAGCAGTGTTGTCGCGGTTGCCGCCGATATTCCGGCAACCAGCATCATGGATAATTATGTCGGCGCCGGTTACGGCAATGACGTCTATGGGGAAGAATCCCAGTTTGATATTGACCAAATGGTCGTCAGCCGTACCGGCACCACCATGAGTGTTGGTATTTATACCGCCTTTTCAGGCAACGATAATTATCAGATGGGCGATCTTTTTATGTCGGCAGACCCTTCAGATCCCAATGCCAATCCCTGGAACCCGGCGCCAAACGACAGGTACTCCGACAGCAACACCAGCAATACCGGCACCGACTGGAATTATGCCTATACCATTTATGATTACAAAAAGAACAGGAATAAGCACTGGACAGACCGTGATGAGACCCAAGGTTATGGCCGGTTAGTATCAGGTTTTGATCAAAATGATCTGACCACCTCCAGCGAAAAACATAACAGTGCCAGACACGATCAAACCGTCTCCCTCAATAGCGCCACCAGATCCGGCGGTAATGCTTACGATAACATCCATAGTGGCTGGAGTTATTGGAATACCACAGAAAATGTCTACAGCATGAACGGCATCAGCTATAACCTGATCAGTTTCGAATTTGATGTTGCCGGCACCGCACTGGCCACCGCCAATCAAATCGCCTTCCGCTGGGCCATGTCATGCGCCAACGATATTATTGAAGGTTTAGTATCCATCAACGGCGATACCCCGGTTGATGTACCTGAGCCGGAAACTCTGTTACTGCTGCTATTAGGCCTGGGCGGTATTCTTGCCCGCCGCAAAGTCACAACGAAAAAATTGCAGCCGGCTGCTTTATAAACGTCCGATAAACAGCTGACCAATACCTGCCCTTCTTTTATTTCAGGGAGATATCTAACGATATCTCCCTGAATTTTATCCGCACCAATAAATACTCAGACCTGCCCGCAGCACAAACCTGCTCACAGCAACTTTGCTGTTAAGCATGAACAATAAAAGGCTAATAACAAGCCGGTAAAAAATGGCAATAACCGCAGAAAAAAAGACGGCACGCAGACTGCGTACCGTCGGATGTGAATTAACGGGGATTAGTCGTTCAGGGCTTTTTCCATGGCCTTATTCGCCACGTCTTCCAACCAGTTTAAATCCATGTCTTTGTGGGCTTCACAAATAAACCAGGGTTCACGTGAGTCAGGCTCTAACATCACACCGTTGGCAATCAGGTTAAAGGCAAACTTGGTGTAAAGCTCACTGTCGGTTTTTTTCCAGTCACGGTAATTTTGCGGCACTTCATTGCCAAAATGTACGCCAAACATAGAATCCGGCCCGGCAAACCTGTGTTCAATGCCAAACTTGTCAAATACGCGGGACAATACCTGCTGGATATCGGCGCCGACTTTATTGATGGTTTCCAGGGCATCGGTTTCACTTAATACCGTTAAGGTTGCCTTGGCGGCGCTTAAAGCGATCATATTGGCGGTGTAGGTACCGCCGTGAGTTACGCCGTCTTTATCAAAGCTGATCTTGTCCATCACATCGCTACGTCCGCCAAAAGCCGCTACCGGGTAACCGTTACCCATGGCCTTGGCATAGGTAGTCAAGTCGGCCTTGATGCCGTAAAGCTCCTGTACCCCGCCTTTGGCAACGCGGAAACCGGTTTTCACTTCATCCATGATCAGCATGGCGCCGTGTTGGTCACAAATATCACGCAGCTTTTGCATATATTCCTGGGTCGCGGCGATGCTGCCGCAATTCCCCATGATAGGCTCAATAACAATCGCGGCAATATCATCGCCAAGACGGGCAAACACATCATCGATGGCAGCAAAGTCGTTTAGCGGCACACTTTCCTGGTGCTCACGGGTACTTTCGGGAATACCGGCGCCAAAAGGAATGATCTCCGGCTTGTCCTCAATGGCACTGTCCCAGTTATCAACATCGGATTTCCACATCATTTCATCATATAAACCGTGGAAACCACCTTCAACCACTACTACTTTATTGCGGCCGGTAAAACCACGGGCGGTACGCACCGCGCCGATAACCGCTTCGGTACCGGAATTGGCAAAGCGCATTTTTTCAATATTCGGGCACAGGCTTTTGATCAGGCTGACAACATCGCTGTCGAGATCGGTGGAAAATCCAGAAATAGTGCCGCGTTCGGTAATGGTACGGATCACTTGCTCATCAACACGATTGTCCCGGTAGCCGAGAATAATAGGGCCATAGGCCAGGCGAAAATCGACAAAAACCTGATCATCGCTATCGGTGATCTGACAGCCCTTCATGCTTTTAACAAAAACGGTATTGTCTTCACCCCAATAACGGTAACTGTCGGCAACCCCCAAAGGCATATGGGTGTGAGCCTGCTCCAACAAAGTAGTACTTGTTGGCTTTTTGGTATTGGTCATGATGAGTTCCTTAGTCTGCCTGGCGTTATACAATAGGCCAGCGCGAGCACATTTAACTGAGTAAGTACATCTGCTGCCGGCTTTGCCGACAGCGGGAAATTTAAGGGCAGGATAATACAGGAGTCGGCTCACTTTTTCCATGCGGGGCGGGTTCTAAAAACGGCAAAAGCACAAAATTATTGCTTTGTTACAAATAATTCTTGTTCCTGTTTCCTTTTACGGTAAAAGCAAAATCCTCCGCCGGTAAAGTAATCCGTGGCCGACATCGCAATGGCGATATAATAATCAGCCGAAATCGCTGCTTTGTGCCAATAAATACCAATTTTTAATCCAGCTCCCTACTTGCTGTTAATCGGTTGTTATTATAGATTAACGACCACGGAAAACGTGCAAAGACGTGTTAACCGTCAATATACGAAATAAAAACAAATAAAATATTATAAGAAAAACAGGGCACTTTTTTTGCAATTATCAAAGCAACAACTCTTATCCTTAGTTCTATTTGCGACCTTTATCCCGTACGCTTTGCTTGAGCGTTGGTTGTCGTTTTCCCAGCAGCAACTGTCTGATCTGGCCCTATTATTATTGCAATTTACCAGTATAGGTTTTCTACTGCTATGCGCTAAAAAAACCAGCTCACGCTCGCTGAAACTCTTCTGGCAATATTTAATTTTCGCCATTGTTTTTATCCTGTGCGCTTATTTGTTGCCGCAGAACATTAATTATCTCGCCCAGCTGCTGTCTAAGGACTTCTTGTCCCTGTTTATTTATTTTTTCATTTTGCTGGCAATAGAAACCAACCCGCACTTAGGTGATGCACCGCCAAGCAAATATATCAGCGGCCGGGTACCGGCGATTATCTTTACCGTGCTCTGTTATGGTTATTTTATCTTATTGCCTGCTGAGTTTGCCGATGAGCTCTACCAGCAGCTTAAACCTTCATACCTGTTCCATATACTGATCACCGGCTTAATTGCCATGCGCCTGTTCGTCTGCTTGATCAGTTGCCAAGATCATTTCTGGCGCCAGACCTTTTTCTTGTTAACCCTGGCGGCAGTGGTGGTGCTGATAGCCAAAATCATGCGCTTTATCGCCATTGACAACAATATTTTCATCACTAAAAGTTACCTGACCACCTTAGTGCAGTTATTGCCCTATTGCCTGATCATTTTTGCCGCCTATATCACCTTAAAGCATCCCGGACATCCGGTTGTCATCAAAAGGGAAAGCAACCCGGAAATTTACACCTTGTCCTTAATGCTGGTGATGATAGGCCTGCATCTGGCCGGCCACGAACAACAATACTTTTATGCTCTGAAAACCCCGTTGCAGGCCGCTGTTGTCACCCTGTGGCTGATAATCGGCGCCATCCTGCTTTATATGATTTACCGTCAACGCCGGGATTTATCCGCCCAGCAGGCCCTTAATATCCTGGAGCAAAAAGAAGAAATTAAGGAGTTGACCTCAGCCAACCACAAGATCACCGATGCCTTCCTTAACAGTGAAGATAAAGCCATAGTGCGGGCATCCAATAATGCCATTCTCACCACGTCCATTCAGGGGGAGATCTTGTCGGCAAACCCGGCAGCTGTACAAATGTTTCAAAGCCTGGAACAGGAATTAAAAGGCACCAATGTCAGCGCTTTATTTTCAGACAAGGATGAGATGTTTTATTTCTTTGATTTTCAAAGTAATGTCTACTCCCTGCAGCGTAAAGAACTGGGCATATCCGTGGAATGCAGCGCCATGCGCTCCGATGGCACCGAGTTCCCGACCCAGGCGGAGTTACAATGGGCCGTGCGCGAAGCCCAGCCGCTGATCGTGATCACTTTTATCAACCTGACGGCGCGCAAACTCGCCGAAAAACAGGCACTGGAGTTAAAAGATAAATTCATTGCCAATATTTCCCATGAGTTCAGAACGCCGTTAACCATAATCAACGGCATTATCGACCGCTATATCCTAAAAGGCAGCAACGAAGAAGAAAACGACGACCTGACCACGGCAAAAAGAAACGGCTTGCGTTTAGTGCGTATGGTGGAACAGTTACTGGAATTATCCAGGTTAAGCGATAATCCGAAATTATCCCTGGATACCTACCGGCTACAAACCTTGATGGCCATGCCGCTTGATTCCTTTTGCCGCCTGTCATCCCAGAGTAAACTGGAGTTCTCCAGCCAGATCCCGGACGATCTCTGGATCGAATGTGATGCCCAGGCCTTTGAAAAAATCATCTTTAACCTGCTCGCCAATGCCGTGAAATATACTCCGGCAGGCGGTTTTATCAAGGTCAATGCCTATACCGAGCAGGACACCATTATTCTCGATATTATCGACTCGGGCATAGGCATCAATAAACAGTCACAAAGTAAAATTTTCGAGCGCTTTCAGCGGGCCGATGATGTCTTGAACCAGGGCACCTTCGGTGTCGGTATCGGTCTTTCCCTGGTCAATGAACTGGTGAAAACCCATAACTGGCGGATTAACCTGGTCAGCGAGCAGGGCCAGGGCAGTAAATTCAGCCTGTCTATCCCTATGGCCAGCCCCAGGTTGCAGGAAAAACAATTACCCATTAGTTTATCTGAAAATGAGGTCTCCTCCTTACTGGAAGAACAACGTACGGTATCAAGCAGCCAGGCAGAGCATTCCCATCAGGTGGTACTGGTGATTGAAGATAATATTGATATGCAAAGTCATATCAAACAGGTGATAGAGCAAAGACACCATTGTATTCTCGCCGGCAGCGGTGAATTAGGCCTTCAGCTGGCCAATGAATACCTGCCGGACCTGATTGTCTGTGATTTAATGCTTACCGGCATCGACGGTTTTGAGGTGTTGCAGCAAATCAAACAAAATGAAATGACCGCCCATATTCCGGTGATTTTATTAACAGCGCGCTCGGATTTGGAAAGCCGCTTGCAGGGACTGAATTTAAATGCCGATGAATACCTGAGCAAGCCTTTTAATCATAACGAGTTGCTGACGCGGATCCAGAACCTGATTGAAAACCGGCAAAAGTTACAGCAAACCTATCTCAATAAGTTCCAGGATACCCAGAAGCAGGAGCGGCGTATCACCTCGCAGGAGAATGTCTCCAAACTGGCGGAAGATAACAGCGAAAGCGTCAACCAGGATGAGAAGTTCCTGAATAAGCTCGAAGCCATGGTAGCAAAACATTATTCAGACCCGTCATTGGATATCAGTGCCTTATCAAAAGAGCTGGCTATGAGTGAACGCCAGCTGCAAAGGCGGATCAAAGTGCTGCTGGGCACGACACCGAATAACTTTATCAAGGAATTCAGGCTGAAAAAAGCGCAGGAATTACTCAAAAGCGGCGCCCAGATCGGACGTATCGCCCTGGATGTCGGTTTTTCTTCGCAAACTTATTTCGGCCGCTGTTTTAAAGAGATGTTCCAGTGCACGCCTAAACAATATCAGCAACAAGTGCAAACCGATGAAGACACGTAAATTACCGGCTTAACTTCACAGCAATGAAATAACAGCGCCGGGAGAACAAGCGAAAGCTTTTAGTAACCCCTTGGTATTTCAAGTTGTTACTGCCGGCACTGTAAAAGCATAACCTAAACAGCTCCCCGGCATTAACAGCGATCAGCTGATTCGTTCTTGCCAGGTAACAACTTCAGATAATGATAAACGCCAGGGCGCCTTTACAGCCTCCTGGCGATGATTATTGAGGGTAAGACCAGCGTTTATCCCTGTTGCACCTTAACCAGATTAGCCATATCTTTAAGTGCTTGTACCTGCAGCACCTCTAAATAATTAAAAGGCTGAATTTTCGGGCCATATAACCCCAACCACTGGGTATTCTCGGTTTTCCCGACCATCTTCAAGCCATGCTCGGTAAGGACGCTCACCTGGTCCCAGGTTAACTCCATTGGCTGCTCAAAATTAAACGGATAGAAAGAATAAGCCATATCTACCTGGGTCAGTCCCCCTAAGATATGTTCAAACCTGTCACTGAGGCGAATAGCCAGCTCGCGGGCATTTTCTTCTTTTTCATAGCCGATAACGGCAAACGTATCTTCAGACCAGCGGATCACCAGGTCATCCTGGTTGCGGCTGTACAGCAGCAAATCCGTCAGATTTAGCAGCTGACTGTTGTTTACCTGGCTGGCATCGCGCAGCTTAACCATAAAAATATACAAGCGGGGTAAGATACTGCGCTGAACCGGCAAGATATTCTGGTGGATTTGCGACATCAGTTGACTGGCCTGCTCGATATAAATATCCAGATAGCGGCGGCTTTTCACTCCGGTGAGTTTATCTATGGTCGCGGCATTTTCCAGTTGCTTATTCGCCTGTTCAAGTTCAACATTTTTTAACTGAAATTCCTGGGTTTTATCTTTAATTTGTTGCTTGAGAAAAATTCTTTGTTGCTGCTCTAACAGTAATTTCCGGTGTAAAAAGCGCGAATAAGCTAAAATGGCCACAGCTATGGTGATGATATAGAGTAAATAAGCCCACCAGGAAAACCAGGGAGCGGCTTTAACTATGATATCTAAGGTGCGCGGCTCGCTCCAAACATTATCATTATTGCCGGCGATGATCTGCAGCTGGTAATTGCCGGCGGGCAGATTGGTATAAGTGGCCCTTCTCAGCTTACCGGCATCTATCCACTCTTGATCAAAACCCAACAAGCGATATTTATAAAGGGTAGACTCGGGTTCGAAATAGTGGAGGCCGACATATTCAAAGGAGATCAGGTGATCATTATGGTCGAATACCAGAGAAGTCAATGCCGACAGCGACAGGTCAAAAGTCATGCTCTCATTAAGCTTTAAAATATTGGTTAACTTGACCTCCGGCGCCGGCTGATTTTGACCTATCTCATCGGGATTGACACTGGTAAAACCTTTGGTACTGCCAAAATACAGACGGTTGTCAAAAGCCGTAAATACCGAGCCACTGACATATTCCAAGCTGCGCAGGCCGTGACTGGTGTCGAAATGTTTAAAACTATCATTCTCCCGGGAATAACGGGATAAGCCATGATTTGAGCTAAACCAGATATTGCCAATGCTATCTTCGCTGATACCGTAGGCGAGCCGGCTTTTCATCCCTTTCTGGGTATTAAAATGTTCAAACTCATAATTTTCATTCAACAAGTTTTTCTGGCTCAGTAAATTAAGGCTTACCTGGGTGCCGGCCCAAATATTTCCCTTACTGTCCTGGAACATGTTATGCACCACATCACTGCTGAGACTTTTACTGTTATTTTCATCATGACGGATATAAGCAAAACGCTCTGTTTTTGGATCAAAACGATTGAGACCGCCACCATAGGTCGCCAGCCACAGATACCCCTGTTTGTCTTCTAATATCTGCAGAATATTATTGGTGTTGGGGCCCTTCCCTGACACCGGCGTCTTCATTTCAAAACGGGTAAAGGTACCGTCATCATTCAAGCGGTTAATGCCTTTATGGTAAGTGGAGACCCAGAGTATGCCCCTGCTGTCCCGGATAATATCAGTGATACTGTTCGCCGACAGACTATGTTGATTCAGGTGATCATATTTAAAGTTTTCAATGTCCCCTGTATCTAAAGTCACTTTAAATAATCCCGCCGCCCGGGTCCCCACCCAAAGGGTATTTTCTTCGGCAGTAAGGGTAATAACCCTTAAACCCTTAAAGGCCTTATTAAAAGCAAAAGGAGTTATTTTATCGTCTTTGAGGGAGAGCTCGTAAATACCGTCGCTGTAATTGCTGATAAAGATTTTCCCGGACTCGAGCTGGGTAAAGCCCATAATAGGGTCATTTTTTAGCGCCGGATATTTTTGTGCATCATATTGATTAAAAGTGGTCATATTCGGATGCCAGCGACTCATACCGTAGATGGTACCAATCCACATCATCTGATTCATGTCTTCAAAAAACGTTAACACATAATCATTGGTGAGACTGTAGGGGTTGCTGGGGGAATGGCTGTATCGTTTAAAGTTATTGAGCGCAGTATCATAAATAAGCATACCTTTGTCTGTGCCTATCCAGATATTGCCATGGCTGTCCAAGTACATGGCTTCAATATTATTACTGGAAAGTGAACGGTAGTTACTTTCATCAAACATATAATAACTGTAATCAAAGTTATTGCTGTCATATTTGAGCAAACCGCCGTCAAAGGTCCCTATCCAGACATTATCAGCCTCATCCTGAATCAAGGCCTTAATGCGCTTACCCGCTGCATATTCTTGACCATCCCTGACTATCGGCTGTGCTTTAATAAAATTTCCTTGCAAATCAAATACAGAAATACCGCCGCCATTGGTCCCCACCCAGACTTCCTGCTCTGAGACCTGCAAAATTGTTTCTATGCCGTTATGGGTCAAGCCCTGGCCAACAGCACCATTTTTAACGATTTTTTTGACTTGCCACGGCTCTTGCTGACGAAAAATGATATTAAGCCCGGACTCGGTTCCCAGCCAGATATTGCCGGCACTGTCTTCCATCAGCACATTGACATTATTGTCGGTTAGCGCCAGGGTTTCATTTTTTTCGGTGAAGTTAATAAAATCCCGGCTGGTTTCACGGTATAAACTGACACCGCCGTCCCGGGTTGCCACCCATAACTGCTCCTTGCTATCCACCAGCAAGTCACTGACGGTATCGCCGGCTAAAGAGTTTTTATCTGAAGAGTCATGGTGAAAACGCATTAACTGATAACCGTCATAGCGGTATAAGCCTTCCTGCATGCCAAACCACATAAAGCCGTCTTTATCCTGGGCGATAGCTTTGATGTACTGATAAGACAAGGGGTTGTTCGCGGGAAAGGGCTTTAATGAATCAAGTTCCTTGGCCATAGCCATAGTCATGGCCAAGGACAAAACAAACAAAGTTATTGGAATAAAGTATTTTTTCACTGGAATATTAATCTGTTAGGAAATGGATAGATGATAAATTTAAAATAGGCTGAAATAAAGAAATTCACTCTGGCCCTTGGGCCCGCCCCCTCAAATAAACAGATACTTCACTTTATGCCTCCATGCTGATAGCTACCCTTAGAAAATTTCCAGGATATTATCACAAATATAAACTTTTACGTCTAATAAAGAAAAGCCACTTAAAAAGTGGCTTTTCTCTCTATGACTCATTGAGGGATTACTGCTGTTCTACCCAGTTATTCACCTGGATAGTTTCACTGCTGTCAAAGTCTACACTCGTCTTCCAGATCAGCAGATCGGTATCAAGCATGGTCTTCCAGATAAGAAGGTCCGTCTCAAAAAAGCTTTGCAGTGGCGATTTGTCCACGGTAACACTGGCTATTTCATAACTGCTGTCAGACACCTCAAGCACGGCTGTTTTCCAAATCAGTAAGTCTGTGGCGACATCACCTTGCCAGCTTACAGTTTTATCAGAGATAACGGCTTCATCGGTAAATTGGCTATAACCACTTGTCTGCCCTTCGATGGTGAAGTTCTTATCGGCATCAACACTGGCCGGTCCTTGATAATGTTGCAGTCCGGCAATATCCAGTGCAATATCCATGTCCTGGTTGGCGCAGGCACTGTCGGTGCTGTTAACTGCATCTGCGGCATTGATTAAACCCGCTCCCTGCTGAAAAACACTATAGGCTAAACTGCCGTCATTGTTCAGGGCGGCCTGAGCAGAAGACATCAGACGACATTTAATATCATCCGGCGTTAACGACTGGTCATTGGCTAACATTAGTGCCGCTACGCCTGAAACAACGGCGGTTGCCTGAGATGTGCCCGTCATCTCAAAGTAGTTACCGCCAAGTTTATACTTAGGATACTCTTGGGCAATCTGTGCCTGCTTAGACATCAAACCGGCAATATGACCGCCCGGTGCAATTAAATCTGGCTTGACAAAACCTTCCACAGTCGGGCCTGCGGAGCTAAAGTCTGCCAATCTGTCATCACTTAAATCATTGGGCGTATAATTATCTGTCATCGCACCCACGGTAATAATATAAGGCACATTACCTGGCACGCCGACTGTCATCGGGGTAGCCCCAAGGTTGCCGGCAGATGCCACTACCACTATACCTTCACTCCAGGCTTTCATAACTGCCTGATTCAGCGGATCTTCCCAGTATGAGGAGCGCACCGGACCGCTAAAGGACATATTTAATACCCGCAAATTAAATCTGTCTTTCTCCTGTACCGCCCAGCCGATACCGCGAATAACATCCGCATAAGTTGCCTTACCTTCGGCATCAAAAGCTTTAATCCCTAATAAGCCGGCATTGGGGGCTATGCCGTAGAGTTTGCCGTTTGCATCCCGGTCACTGTTAACGGCAATACTGGCAACATGGGTACCATGACCACTTTCTTCACTGTAGTTATAAGTACTGAATTCATCTGTAACAGCATCATATGATCCGCAAAAGTCCATGCCGCAAAAACGCCCGTAACCATCTTTTTGTGCGGCAAGTCCGGGGAACAATTCAAGTCCGGTATCAAGAAAGGCAATAGTAACCCCTTCGCCATAATTGGCCTGGTATTGCACCGGGGCCGCTTCGATCAAATCATTAACCACTGACGGTGGTCTGTTAGCGCGTCTTGCCCGGCTGTTGGCACTCAGTTCCACTTTATGGTTGCTGGTCACCTTAATATCAAGTTGCTCTTTTAACAGTGACAATTGCTCTGTCGTCAGCTCAAGTGCCAAGGCGTTAATAATTTTTAGCTCATGGCTCGGCGTGACATTCAGCTCAGCAACTTTTGATTTCAATAAGTCATATTGCTGGGCACTGATAATATAAGACTGAGTCTGCGCATCAGTTTGATCTGGTGTTGCTACTAGCCAAGATGTAATGCTAATAACCGTTAACAATGAGAGTGTAGTAAATATTTTTTTCTTTGATGCGATCAACATTATTTATCCCCTTCTATCGTCCTTTAATTATTAAAATTTTTAAAACATCCTGACTAATCAGTTTATTGTGAGTTTTAAAATAAAAAATCCAGCCCAATCCTTGGGCTGGATCAAAAGTACCGACAAGTATTATGCGTTGGTACTTTATGCGTATAGAGCAAACAAATGAATATTGGCGAAACCTGTCTGGTTATTGTTATTAGTTTTCAGCCATACTCGCTAGCTATCTCTGCTCTGTTAATTACTGTTGTTAACATTTTTGTTTAATGTTACCTCAGTCCCCAAGGTATTTTTTATCTACTTACATTCTTACTTCAAAGTTCCATCTAATTACAAATATAAGATAATCAAACAATTCAACCTGTTACCAAGTTAAACATTCAACAACACCATATTTAGCTTGCAGTGATACTAGCATTTGCAAGATTCTACTCTAGCAAAAAAACGACAGCTTTTCATACATAAACGACAACAAAGATAAAACACATTGTTTACAATGGGTTAAATAGCATACATTTTGATTTGTTGTTAATGCTTGATAAAAAATATGGATCAGCCGCGTCAACTGACCCTGACTTTACCGCCGATAATTTTCAATGCCGGGGCGCCGCGGATCAGACAATCACGGGCGAAGTTTTGCTGGCAGCCGGGGCATTGCCCTTCAATTTCGGTAAAATCTTTGACGATACGCTCTTTAAAACATTTCACTAAAGCGCCCTTGCCACCTTTGCGATAATAAAAGAGTTTTGCCCTACAGCGACTGCAGATGATGGTGACCCGGGTAACCGGGCCTTTTTTATTGGGTTTTGCCAAGCTGTCTATTCATCCGGTTTAACGGCAACAATACGGGCAAGCGCCTGTTTGGTGCCCTTGCTTTGCACTATACCTTCAAAATAATGGCGGACATGCCAGTTAGCAAAACAATCCGCCAGCTCCCCCGGTTCAAGTAAAAAGTCCGGATTTTTAGGGCGGCCAAATTCCGCCTGTGCCCGGGTAAAGGTTTCATAAACGATCACGCCGCCGGGAATAATCGCCTCTTTAATTTGCGCCATTAACGGCCGGTGCAAATAGCGAAAAACCACTACCGCAGAAAAGCGTTTATCTTTAAGGGGAGCACTGCCCGGCAACTCAAAATCCTGGTGCCAATAGGAAGCAAGCGCTTGTCCGTGTTTTGTTAAAGCGTTTGCCTGCTGCTCTACCTGCGCCAGGGCATCGGGGTTAATATCGGCAAACACTACAGGCAAATTTTGCTTAAGCAGATAAAGGCCGTTACGGCCAAACCCACAGGCCAAATCCAATACCGGCAGGCTCTCAGCCTTATTTTGCTGGCAGGCAAGTGTTAGCTCATTGAAAAACTCAGTTAATAACGTCGAGGGATCTTGTTGTTGATGCATAACTTACCAATATAGCGATAGCGGGCGGACAGAAAGCCTAATATATCATAACGGCAATTAAAAAAGTCCAGTAAAACTATCCAGGCTAACTATACTCAAGGCAAAGAAAACATAGGGAAATCATGATGAATAACAAAACTGCTCTATTACTGCTCCTTTGCCCCGCCCTGCTGCCTGGTTGCAGTAAACATGAACCGGTACCGCAGAGCCAGTGTGACAAAGTCGTCGCTCATGCCAAAAAAGTTTTGGGTAGCAAGGCTCCTTCCACGGCAGAAATGAATAAACAATGCCAAGGGGCAACAGATGATGCCAGAGGTTGTGTCCTGGCCGCAGACAAACCGATGAAATTACTCAAGTGTGATTTTTGACAGCTTTGCTAACCGGCCATAAGTGAAAGCGGCGGGTTTTATTTTCCCTTGTGTTTGATTATGCGGGTATACTGGACGCCTGCCTTAACAAACACGGTTAACAATGGAAAAGCTCCCCCCGGTAACAAAAAATATTAACGCCATCAGCCTGGAGTCCCCCTTGTGCCTGATGCTTTTTGACAGCAATGTCCTGAGCCAGGCCCACATTGGCGAACTGGCAGAAAGCTGGTTAATCGCAGATGAAAAGCAAATACTCGACAAAAGAAGGCTGCTGACCGCCAAAAAAGAATTTGTCGCCAGCCGGGGCATGATAAAACTCGCTCTTGCCCGCCATTTTCAACTGGATGTTCAGGCAATCAATATCCACTTCGATCAACAAGATACTTGCTTAAAAGCCTCCCGTTACCAGCAAGCTAACCCGGAAACGCAGCAAGAGCTGCTGCCGGTCCAGATTTGTATTTCCCATTCCCACGGCAAGGTACTGGTGGCCATGAGCATGCAAAGCAACCGCTTGGGGGTCGATTTGGAATGGCGTAAACCGGAGCGGCCCTGGCTGAAACTGGCCCGGCATTTTTACCATGCCCGCGAAATTACCCGGATAGAACAGGGAGGCGTAGACAGCTTCTACCGGATATGGACGTTAAAGGAAGCGCTGGCCAAAGCCATCAAGCAACCCATTGCCCGCTTACTGAGCCAGGATATCATCCCTATGCTTGACCCCTTTACGGTCATGTCCAGCCAGCATCAGGACTTTGATATCAGCCTGATCACCGATTTGCCCTTAGCCCAGGTTGAGCTGACGGTATTGGATGCCCTTTTCTAAAAATGAAGATTCATCATCAAATCAGCGGCTAAGCACACTAGGGTTTATCCGCGCCCTCTTTTTCCCCGCCCTCTGCTCCTCCGGTAAACAGCCCCTTAAGCAAATCGAACGGCATCGGAAACAGGATAGTAGAGTTTTTCTCGCCGGCAATTTCCGTCAGCGTCTGCAAGTACCTGAGTAAAATGGCATTGGGCTCGGCGGCCAGTTTATTGGCCGCCTCCACCAGCTTGTCGGACGCTTCCATTTCCCCCGAGGCATGGATCACTTTGGCACGCCGTGCCCGTTCGGCTTCCGCCTGGCGGGCAATGGCACGGATCATACTTTCGTTTAGATCCACATGTTTGATTTCAACATTGGACACTTTTATGCCCCAGCCATCGGTGCGGGCATCGAGTATCGCCTGGATATCGGCATTAAGCATTTCCCGGCTCGCCAGCATTTCATCTAAGTCGTGTTGCCCCAGCACAGAGCGCAAGGTGGTTTGCGCCAGTTGCGAAGTGGCGGAAAGATAATCCTCGACATTGATAATCGCCTTTTGCGAGTCTATCACCCGAAAATACAGTACGGCATTGACCCGGACCGAGACATTATCCCGGCTGATCACATCCTGACTGGGCACATCCATCACCACAGTACGCAAATCCACCCTGACCATCTGCTGAATAATGGGAATAACGATGATCAGCCCCGGCCCTTTAACCTTATAAAAGCGGCCAAGTAAAAAAATCACCCCGCGCTCGTATTCGCGCAAGATACGAAAGGCGCTGATCACTATGGCGGCGAGAAAAAATCCCAGTGCGGTAATAAAAAGCTGGCTGCTGTCTAAAATAGGTTCCACGGTTAGTTATCCTCTTTTTTTGTTTTTACCATTAATGTCAGCCCCTTAATCTCGCTGACCCCCACCACTTGTCCGCGGGATAATGTCTCATTACTTTGTGCCGCCCAATGCTCACCGTTAAAGAGCACCTCCCCCTCCCCGGTAAAATCATCTACGACAATCACATCCGCCCCCAGCATTTGCTCCTGACCACTGACCACGGGCGCGCGCCGACTGCGCCATAAAAATCCCAACACAAAGATAAAAAATAATCCCGAAGCAACGGCGACAGAAATAATCAAAGGCAGGGACACCTGAAAATAAGAAATGTCGGTATCGATAAGAAAAATTGAGCCGACGACAAAAGCCACTAAGCCGCCGATACCAAAAATGCCAAAACTGGGCATGATCGATTCAACTATCAATAAACAAATGCCCAGTAACAATAACCCGGCACCGACAAAACTCACCGGCAACAACTGGAAAGCATATAAAGCAATCAGCAAACAAATACCGCCGATCACCCCGGCAACACCTATCCCCGGACTGTAGAATTCCAGGATCAGACCATAAATCCCCACCAGCATTAAAATATAGGCAATATTGGGATCGGTAATGGTGGAGATAAACTTGTTGCGCCAGTCGGGGCTTTGCTTCACCAATACCGCATTGACCAGGTCCAGCACCAGGGTTTTTTGTTTAACCTGAATCTCTTGCTGGTCGAGCTCAGTTAATAACGCCTCGGGAGAATCAGCGATAAAATTGATCACATTTTCTTTGAGTGCTTCGGCGGCGGTCAAAGTCGCCGCCTCGGTCACCGCCAGTTCCGCCCATTTTTCATTGCGCCCTCTCAGCTGGGCCAGGGAGCGCATATAGGCAATGGCATCGTTGAGAATTTTTTTATCCATGGCGGAAGGTTTTTGCTGCTCGGCTTTATCATCCTGGCCCGGCGTGGTTGGACCGGTTATTTTTACCGGGGTTGCCGCCCCTAAGGTCGTCGCCGGCGCCATAGCCGCAATATGACAGGCATAAAGAATATAGGTGCCGGCACTGGCAGCCCTGGCCCCCTGGGGATGCACCAGACAGGCAACGGGAATATCCGAGTCCAGAATAACCTGGTTGATATCCCGTAAACTGGAACTTAAGCCCCCCGGAGTATCCAAAGTCAGGACAATCAGCGGGGTTTGCGGCGTCAGGTTCGCCCGGGTAATTTCCGTGACCAGGTAATCTTTCACCGCGGGACCTATCGCCCCGCTAATGGTTAATAGCGGCACCTGGACCGCCGCCTGCCCGGCCCGGGCTTTGCTGATAACAGAACTGAATAAACCGTCGCCGGAAGTACCCGGCACTAAAGTGCCAAGAAATACCAGGGTAAGAAAAGAGAATGCTAACAGCCAACGAAACATCAGATAAATCCAATGATTACCAGTGTTAACTGTTAGTGTAGCCGAGTAAATCCTTTAGTGCTTAATGCCTTGAGCAATCACCCGGCAGCTTAAGTGCACATCAGTTTACAGCGGCAAGCAACGCCGGATTAGGCGAGTGTTTCACCTTTTGCATCAATTCCTTGTAGGCCTTTTTATAGGTGCCTTTTAAATGGGGTTTTAACTGACCGAGCACTGTTTTAGCGGGGATCGCTTTTAATACGCTAAACAGGGCCAGGCAATAAAGCATTTCCTGCTCCGGCAAGGCCACTTCACGGTTGGCACGGGGGTTATAACATGAACCGCAGCCCCCTTTAAACTGGTAGGCGGTATTGGCCAGCATCACACCAAAGCCCATAAAACAGGCCACCAAATCCACCGCCTGGGGCATAAACTCCTGGCCCCCCGGCGGCAAATGCCCTTGTTGCATAATCAGCACCGCAGACAGAGACTGGGCATAAGAGGCGATCAGATCCTGGGGCTGGTTGATTTGATTCGGGTTATAACTGATCAAGATATTTTGCTGGCCGTTAATATCCCCGGCAATAACCGGGGTTGAGCCTTTGCCGCGTACGGCCCCGGCAAAAGATAATTTCGGCAGGTTTTGCTGCTGGTAATATTGAGGTTGCACCAACTGCACCGGCCAGTGCTGCATACCGGCGTAAGCCAGGGTTTTGTCAAACACCGACTGCGCCATTTCACTGATGCTGCTGACCTTACCCGGATAAAAGTCATTGGTGGGTAAAATCAACTGGGTATCGGCTTTAAAGACATTGAGTTCAAAATGCTCCAGCGCCCAGGCAAAGGTATCTAAGATCCACTCGCTGGAGCCGCTGTCCAGCACAGGTTTGCTGTTAAATAATCCGGCTAACATATTATTTTTTCTCCTGCATCAATGCCCAGTCCCAGCCCTTGGTATTATACAGGGAGACGGTAGATAAAGAATGATGATGACTGCCGCTGGATTCTTTGGTGGAGTATGACAGATAAATCAACGTCTTATTTTCAGCATCATAAATACGTCTGACCTTGAGGGTTTTAAAAAGAATACTCTTGGACTGAGTAAAAACTATCTCGCCATTTTTACTGCGGTCTATCTTTGCCAGCTGCGCGGCATTGATTTCCCCGGTCTGACGACAGGCAATGGACATATCGGAAGGGTCGGAAAAGTCCAAATCCGCTTCGATATGGCTGATATGACAGGTGACACCGGTCACCTTAGGATCGACATTGGCTTCAATCACCACATCCTTAGTGGTAAAAAGCCCGAGGCTGACCTTACCGACATCATCCGAGCATCCGGACAATAACGCCCCTGCGGCCAGGGTTAGTATTAATTTTTTCATTACAGTCACTTTTTCTGTAAAAGGTTCATCTTTATTGCCCTATACGCTAACAAAAAAAGTGACTGAAATCCCGACTATTTTACCTGGCGCTAACTTTCCCGGCAGCACCTGCGACTATGCCGGCTGGCAGGATTGATAATGCTTATTCAAGGCAGACAAGACATCAGCACGGTACAGCATGCCGACAAACTTGCCACTTTCAAGCACAGGATAACTTTTCGGCCGCTGGCTGTTCATGCTCTGGGCAATATCAAAAATGTTCATCGTCGGTGTTACCGTCACGACTTGCGTTTGCATAAAATCGCTAACCTTGACCGCGCCGTCACAATAATAGCTGCCTTCGAGTAGCGGCTTGATCAAATCCTGCTCGGATACAAAACCAACTAATTCATTTTGCCCGTTAACCACAGGTAAAGAAATCGCCTTGGCATCTTGCAGCAGTTCTATTGCCTGACTCAAAGGTGTGCTCTCATCGAGCTTAGTCACATCCGGGGTTAAATAATCTTTTACTAATAACGTTGTCATAAAATCCTCCGATTTTTATCTGTTTCGTGATCTTTTCGTAAAGCAAAGCGCTTATTGCCAAGTACTTTATGCTCCCGGGCCACACTCGATACAGTGAGAAATAATTTCCGGTCCCAAGTGTAATTTGGCATTTAAATCCCTTAAGGCGGTACGTACCCCTTCCTCTATCACCGGGTGGTAAAAAGGCATGTCCAGCATCTGCGCCACTGTCATCTTGTTTTGCACTGCCCAGGATAACAAGTGGGCAATATGCTCTGCCGCCGGACCAAACATTTCCGCCCCTAAAAACAATCCGGTCCCTTGCTGGGCATATACCCGCAACATGCCTTTGTTTTTCAGCATCACCCGGCTGCGGCCCTGATCTTCAAACGAGACTTCCCCGACGGCAAAACACTGACAACTGCCGTATTCCTGCTCTAGCTGGCGATAACTTGCCCCCACCATGGCAATCTGAGGATCGGAGAACACCACGGAAATAGGCGTACGTCTTAGTCCGGGCTTGGCGCCATGCAAGCGCCCGGCGTTATCTCCGGCAATCTTGCCCTGATCCGCCGCTTCATGTAACAGCGGCAACATGTTGCTGGCGTCACCGGCGATAAAAATATTACTGGTGCCGCATTGCATGGTTTTTTCGTCCGCCAGCGGTACGCCACGTTCGTCCAGCACTAAATCGGTATTCTCCAGCCCTAAATTATCGGTATTGGGGCGACGGCCGGTAGCAGCCAGTAAATAATCAAACTGCTCTACCACTTCCTCGCCTTCAAGGTTAATAAAGTTCAGCTCAGCTTTATCGCCGACTTTTTTCATGGACAAGACTTTGGCATCGGTATCAAGGTAAAACTCCTCGGCTAATTTGGCTTTACTGTAAGCGGCAACCTCAGGGTCTGTCAGCGGCCCCAGGGCTCCGCCGATACCAAAGACCTTCACTTTGACACCTAAACGGTGCAGCGCCTGTCCCAGCTCCAGACCAATCACGCCGGGACCAAAAACCGCTACCGATTCAGGTAAATCCTGCCAGTCAAACAGATCATCATTAACAATCAGGCGATCGCCGACATTGTTAAAAAAGCCCGGATAACTGGGACGTGAGCCGGTCGCTATCACCACACGTTTGGCATTGATCAAGGTATGATCATCAACCTGTAACTGGTGATTGTTGATAAACCTGGCTTTACCGCGAATTTTATCCTGCTCGGGAAAATCTTCGACGGTATCAACCACAAAACCGGCGAAGCGATCTCTTTCCTCACGCACCCGCTTCATCACCGCTTTACCATGTACCACAGGCGGCACTTCAACCTGGATACCAAAAGGGCTGGCTTCGTGTATCTGATGGACTTTTTCTGCAGCGGCAATTAATAACTTACTCGGCATACATCCCACGCGGGCACAGGTAGTGCCATAAGGACCGTTTTCAATTAAGATCACCTTGTCGGTATGGGCTTTTGCGGCCCGGTATGCTCCTAACCCTGCCGTTCCGGCACCAAGAATCGCAACATCGGTATTGATGATTTTCATTTTACTTCCCCAAAAAAGAATGATGACAAGTTTGTCGCTGAGAAAAATTTTGCCCGGCGGGACTATAACTTCAATTACAGCCCGCCGTCAGAGGTGATTACTGACCGAAGTGTTGTGCTAACGCTTCACTGCCGCCGATTAACTTACCGCCGATGAAGACTTGCGGCACGGTTTCATTACCGGATATCGCTTTTAAGCTGGTTAAACTGGCATCTTTGCCCAGAACGATTTCTTCAAACGCCAGTCCCTGTTCGGTTAACAGCTCTTTGGCTTTCTTACAGAAAGGACAACCGGGTTTAGTGAATAAAGAAACCGCTTCCGGCTTTTTCGCCTGTGGGTTAATGTATTCCAGCATGGTATCGGCATCGGACACTTCAAACGGGTCGCCGTCAACTTCCGGCTCGATAAACATTTTTTCCACCACACCGTTTTTCACCAGCATAGAGTATCTCCAGCTGCGCTTGCCAAAGCCTAAGTCATTTTTGTCAACCAGCATGCCCATGCCGTCGGTAAATTCGCCGTTACCGTCAGGGATCAGGGTGATGTTGTCAGCTTCCTGATCCGCCGCCCAGGCATTCATCACAAAGGTATCGTTTACCGACATACAGATAATGTCGTCAACGCCGTTAGCCTTAAAGGTATTGGCCAGTTCGTTAAAACGCGGCAAGTGAGTGGATGAACAAGTTGGGGTAAAAGCACCGGGTAATGAAAAAACCACTACGGTTTTGTTGGCAAATAATTCTTCCGTGGTGCGGTTGACCCACTGATCGTTATCACGTGTTGCAAAAGTTACCGCCGGAATAGTTTGACCTTCTTTATTGTTTAACATGATTAAGCTCCTGTTGAATTCATCTATCGTTGTTTAAGTATTAGGTTAAGCGTAAGGCAATTTCATTTACTTGCCCGTTTCAATGAGTTCATTATCAGCCAAAGTTGGAAAACAATAAAACAAATTAAAACTATCATTACAATCGAAAAAACAGATTAGATTTTTTCTGTATATCCTGAGCGGCGGCAGATAAAGGCTGTCGGTGTTTTTTACAATTTTACCTGCCGTTATGCTTTCTCAGCTTTTTTCAAAAAAGAATTTCCAAGAAAACAAAAAACTAGCAGAAATGGTTTAAATTATGCCTGACTTTTTGCCGAGAGAAATGCCATAAACCTTTATTAAACAGATAGGAAAAGTCATGATAAAAGCACTGAAAACCGGCAAATGGCCGGCGATAATTTGTTTTATGCTCAGCCTGTTACCAGGCCTGGCCAGCGCCAGTTTAATCACCTATCAAATGGAACTTGATGGTCTGCAAGAAGTCCCCGTTAGCGATCTCGACGGCACCGCCAGCGGCACCATCAGCTTTGACGATGTCACGGGTTTAATTTCCTGGGACTTGACCTATGCCAATATCGATACGCCCCTTGCCATGCATATCCACGGTCCGGGAGGCACTGTGGGTATCAATGCCGGTGTCTTCATCGACCTTGGGGTCAATACCTCAGGTGGTGCCAATACCCTGATAGATTCCCTGGTGGCCAACCTTGCGGATGTAAATACCATCATTAATGCGCCCGAAGGTTTTTATATCAATGTCCATACCGCTGAATTCCCCCCGGGCTCTGTCAGAGGGCAACTGGGCAATGTGCTGGTGCCGGCACCCGCCACTTTGCCCCTGCTGATATTAGCGGGTTTGTTACTGCTGCATAGCGCACGTCAAACAAGGGGCAGGATAAAACGTTAAAGGCTGTTGCTGTTACCATAAAGTCAATCCCATGTTCACTCTTGGCCGGACCCGCAAGAGCAAGAGTGAACAGATAACCAAAACCTCCGCCGCTATTTAAAGTTGTACATTAAAGACAGCGACAGCATGTCTTCATCCTGATGCCACTGGTTTTCAAACCAGTTAACAGAAAATTTCAAATTTAGCCCGTCAAGTAACGCACTGGTATTATCCACCGAAGTCATCATTTGCAGGCCATAGGAAGATAAAGCTTTTGCCTGGTCGGTTTTATGCCTGAGATAGAAAAAGTCCAGACTGTTAAAGCGCATATTTATCCTGTGCTGGCGAAAGCGAAAACCGCTTTGCCATGCCAGAGGGAAGCGTGAATCCAGCAACTCCTTACTCGCCAGCTCACTCGAGGCAGACGTGAGCTGCCCGCCAAAAGTTAACAGACCATAGTCGGGTATGGTGCCGGATAAATCATGGTCCCTGTAGGCATAGCCTAAATGCATGTCCTGATAACCCATCCGGGTGGACAGGCCGTAATCAAAGCGCTGCCAGTCTTGTCCATCGCCGTGATAATCCATGGCCAGGGCATTAAGGCCAAAGCCGTAATGAAACTTGCCGATGGCATCATCAAAGCCAAAGTCCCCCTGCAGGCGGTAATTCGTTGACTTAAACTCGGCCAATGGCCTGGTGACTTTCTCATGGCCAAGCCCCGCCCTTAAGCGCAGGCGGCTGTTGTCTGTTAAATATATATTCCGGGAAACTTCCCCGTTTACCGCTTTAATGCGCTGTCGCAAGTGCTGCCCCCGGTAATCGTTATCAAGCAGCTCGGCATATATCTTGATATCGGACAAGGTGCTTTTGAGCTTTAATGCGCTGTTTTGCTGTAAATCGCCGTGACTCCAGGCAAGCTGCCAGCGCAGCCTTGCAAACGGATCACCTCCCCGGGCAAGCAGTTCCACGCCGCGATCCACATCGCTGATATAAGTGCCAAGTGCCAAGGTTGCCACTTGCGGTCCCGGCCCGTAAGCTTTACTTTCGCCGGCTATTGGGTTTATTTTTTCCCCGGGCAAAGAGGCAGACGACAGTGGATTGCTTACCGGCAATAAGCTGAACATGCCATGGGCAAACGCCTTGTCCGCCTGCTGATTCATATCACTGATATCTTGCGAATAGGTATCCTGCCCCCGGCTGGTGGTTGCTAAATAAAACAAGCGGTTTTCATCCAAAGCAAAGGCCGCGGTGCTGATATGGCTTCCCCGGGTTAATTGCTGCCAGCTGTTATTTTCCAGGTTTAAGCGATAGACATTGATCCCCTGCGCCTTGTTGCTGCTTTTGCTATCGGCGTGGCTGTTTTTACCGCTATAGCTAAAGTAAAGTCCCGAAGGCTGCCAGCGCAGATAAGAAAGATAATTTCCCTGCAGCGGCAGCTTAACCACCTGCCATTGCTCCTTGGCCAAATCATAAAGATGAATGTGCCAGTGTTTTTCATAAAGGGCCATCAGGGCTAAACGGCTGCCGTCGGGAGACAGGGTCAGATTATCCATAGGGTAATTAAAGCGCTTTTCGCTCACTTCTTGCCAGCTACCGTCTTTAAGGGAAATTTTCAGCAGCTGGTTAAAACCGGCAAAGTGTGAAACCGCCAGTACCGAATTTTTGTCCGCACTCAGCACATAATCTTGCAGCCGCAAACCTTGGCTGAGCTTATCTACCTGTCCGCTTTTCAGGTTCACCTTTGCCAGTTCAAAACCCAGTTCATGATTGTCCTGTCTTTGATATTGCAGCACCAGGGCATGTTGCTCGTCCAGGTAGCGGGCGCGGTGCCACTGGTGCTTTTTATTGCTTTTCACCCTATACAGGGCTTTTGGATTAAACACCCGGGGGCGGGTATCGGCAACATCTAAAGGGTCTTTGGCCAGCAGCTCGCGGTTATTTTTTTCAAACTTTTCCCTGGCTTTGCTATTTTCATCCAGGCCAAACACACTCAAGCTGATATAACCTTTTTTATCCTGCTCAAGTTGCAATATGTGCTTTTGATCCAATGAAGGCTCACTGCTGAGCACTTTAAAGCCATTGTCCTGCCATAACTTCCCGCTTGACTGCACTTCCCCCAGAGCCTGCCTGGCCCGGTAAACCTGCTCGGCGACAAATTGCTTATAGAGGGTTTCCGGCGAGTCGAGAAACAAACCGGTAAAGGCCTGCTCAAACGAGCGATATTTTACCGCGGTAGCACGACGCCATAAATGCGATAATTTCTCCGCGCCGTATTCTTGCTGCAACCAGTAGAGGAAAGCACTGCCCTGATAATACATCATGCTCCGACCCAGATAACGCTTGCTACCGTTGAGCTCACCATAGCTCGGCAGCTGACCTTCAATCGCCCATTGCTGCAATAAGCTTTTGACATAGTCACTGTGAACACGGCCCTGCCCGGTAAACTCCGTTTCGATAACCGTCGCATAACCTTCGGCAACCCAGCGGGGATAGCGGCCGGCATTGATGGCATCGGCTTCGAGCAAATAAGGATCCAAAGTGGAACGCCAGCTCCTGCCCGGCTCGGCCAGATGGATTTTATGGGCCAGTTCATGACTGAGCACTAAGTCCAGCCAGTCGCTGTAAAATCCCAGTCCCTGCTCGGAACGGGGAGCGCTGGTGTACAGCTTGAGTAAGGAACCCGCCGCCATAGGCAAAGCCGTACCATTGGCCCGGTGGAGCTCGTCAACGATCACCAGGTCGAGTTTTTCTTCCTGGTTAAAACCTATGCGTTTGCCGACATCAAGGTAGACAGCATCAAAGCGCCTGGCGATTTCCCCGGCAAAAACCTGATAGTCCCTGTGAAAATGAATTCTGCCATAGCGGGTTGTCAGGGTTTGCAGCGCATCCCCCCCTGCACTTTCAGCCGACAAACCTTGTGATTGATTTAAAGAGAGAAAAGCAGAGTTATCATTTGCGGGGCTTTGGGGTTCATCGATGCTTTGCGGATATACAGCAGCCACAACAGGAAAAAAAGTGGCAGAAAAGAAAAAAGCCAGTGCCGGTATTATTCTCATCAGATAGAAGCTCCCTTTGCCTTGTATTAGCGATTTTTGTTATTACCATTCGCGAACATCATTTTAATGCCCGAAGGTGGCAATCACAAGCTAGTACAAGACTGTCGGGAAACGAAACCGGCAGCCAAAGTAGCTGATAAAGCGAGAAGTTTAACGCCCGTGTCCGTTCATCACCACTTCACCGCGGATGTTACTGACATCGACACTGCCTGAGCCGTCCGCCAGCAATTCAAAACGTCCGGCCTGATCAACACTGATGCTGCCCGAACCGTCACGAATCACCACTTCCCCTTCAACCGAGCTAATATCAATGCCACCTGAGCCATCGCTGATCACTAAGTCTCCCGCCACCGAATGTACTTCAATGCCTCCCGAACCGTCGGTAATATCCAGGTTTTTCCCAATGTTGTCGGCGGTGATCAAACCTGAACCGTCATGAATATCAACCTGGCCGCTAATATTGCGGATATTGATATAACCGGAACCATCAGCAATTTTAGCCTTGGCGACACCGTCAACCTTGATAAATCCAGAGCCATCACGGATATCCAGTGCCAGTGTTTGCGGTACCAGTACCGTCAGATCAATATTGGTTTCATGATTATCATAACGATCATCGCGACAGCTTGCTGACTCCAGCAGCGCCTGATTATTGTTTCGGGTTAAAGACAGGCAGTAATTATCATGCGGCTGCTCCTGGTATACTTTGGCGGTAACCTGGATCTGATCAATATCGGCAGATTTAACTTCCATCGAGCCGGCGCCGGCTTCAATCACCAGCTCCGACATGTTTACCACTTCCAGGGTTAAGGTCCTGGTTTTTTGCAATGTCTTGTCATGCCCGAAGCCCATGTGGCTCATTGCCGGTTGGCTTAGAATTCCCTGGCCCAGTAATAGGGCGCCGGCAGCAAATGCAGTTACTTTATTCATAATAAACCTTTATTGTTATAGCGTTTCGTTATCTAAATAAGTGACGCCAAACCACAAAAAGGTTTAAAAGCAAAATAAATAAATTTATAAAAAACTCAAAAACCAGGTAAGCCTTTGATTAAGTACGATAAATTGTTTTAATCAAATGATAGCCAAAACGGGTTTTTACCGGGCCATGCACTTTAAGCACTTCTTTTTTAAAGACAACATTATCAAAAGCTTTCACCATCTGACCGGGACGAAACTCCCCCAGATCGCCGCCTTTTTTCCCGGACGGGCAAATGGAATGTTTGCGGGCAACTTTACCAAAGTCGGCGCCTTTGGCGATTTCCTCTTTTAATTTTTGCGCTAATTTTTCACTTTTTACTAAGATATGATGGGCACAGGCTACGGCCATAATACTTCTACCTGAATAACGACGAATTTAAGGTGATTATACCAGTAGCGGACCACTTTGATCACTGATTAAAACCTTGAAAAGGCTTTATCCCCAAAAGCCGCTCGGACTGGCCAATTTCCTGTGCTGCCCCTTACCCTGGCTGGAATTTATTGATAACATCAATGCCCCTGCCGGTCCAACCACAGCGTGAGCAGATAAACAGAAAAATTATCACCACAAGATACCGGCTTCTTGATTGCAAAATAAAACCTGGAAACAGGTCAAAGGAGAATATTACAAATGGCGATTTTTAAGCCAGGAAGGTGCCGGTGGCTAGCTGTAAGCGCATTAAGCTCAGCCCTTGCTTTAAGCAGTTGCAGCTCGGGTCCCGACGGAGTTGGCGCAGGCAAACTGCGGGATAACAGCGAATTTTTATCCGGCGAGTACGCCAAACAAAGATCGGCCCAGATCAGTAATCTTAATTACCAGTTATCCTTGAAAATAGACCAGACCAGCGAGTCTTTCAGCGGCAGCAATAAAATCACCTTTGATCTGGATAAAAACGATAACCTGCCGCTGACCGTAGATTTTGAAGAAGGTGAGATAACCTCTGTTACCATCAACGGCCAGGCGGCGGCCTTTAAATTTGATAAATGGTTTATCACCATCCCCCAGCATCAGTTGGTCAACGGCCAAAATACCCTGGTCATTGATTATTCACGCAAATATTCCACCGACGGTTCGGGTTTCCACCGCTTTGTGGATCCCAAGAATAAAGAAGTCTATTTATATACCGACTTCGAACCCTATGACGCCAACCGTCTGTTTCCCCATTTCGACCAGCCGGATCTCAAAGCCCGTTATACCCTGGACGTCATCGCCCCCAGCCACTGGCAGGTCATTTCCACCACCCGGGAAACCGAAATAAAAAGTGAGGGTGAATTTAACCACTGGTATTTCCCAATCTCGGCAAAAATATCTTCTTATGTTTTTGCCTTACATGCCGGCAACTATGCGGTCTGGGAAGATAAGTTCGAAGATATCCCGCTGCGGCTGTTTGCCCGCCAGAGCCTGGCGGAAAATGTCAAAACAGACGACTGGTTTACCCCGACCAAGCAAAGCTTTAAATTTTTCAACGACTATTTTGATATCCGCTATCCCTTTGGCAAATATGATCAAATCATAGCCCCGGACTTTAATTCCGGCGCCATGGAAAATGTTGCCGCGGTCACCTTCACCGAGTCCTATGTCAGCCGCGGCGAAAAATCGACCCGGGCACGCATGAACCTGGCCAATACCATAGCCCATGAAATGGCCCATATGTGGTTCGGCGACCTGGTTACCATGAGATGGTGGAACGGTTTATGGCTTAATGAAAGTTTTGCCACTTATATGGCTAACCTGGCCATAGACAGGGCCAGTGACTTTACCAATACCTGGGATTATTTTTATACCGGCATGAAGCAATGGGCCTACCGCAGCGATGATTCGGTCAATACCCATGCCATTGAACTTGAGGTGCCGACCACAGGCGATGCCATGACCAACTTTGACGGTATCACCTACGGTAAAGGGGCTGCCGTGCTTAAGCAGGTTCACCATTATCTGGGTGAAGAGGAATTTCGCACCGGTGTCAGCAACTACCTGAAAAAATTTGCCTATAAAAATACCGACCTCGATGACTTTATGACAGAATTGGGCAAGGCTGCCGGCAAAGACTTAAGCCAGTGGACCCAGGATTGGCTATACCAGCCGGGATTAAACACCATAGAAGCCAGCTATCAGTGTGAAAACGGCAAGGTTTCCTCCTTTACCCTGAAACAAACGGCCCCTAAATCCTACCCGACCCTGCGTGAACAAAGGGTACAGGTTGGTTTATATAACTATCGGCAAAACAGCATGGCGCTTACCGATAAAATCGCCGTGACCTATAAGGGCAAGTCCACCTCAGTAGACGATGCCATAGGAAAAAACTGTCCGGATCTGGTCTATCCCAACGAGGGAGACTGGGGTTATGTCAAAGTCAATCTCGACCCCATGTCTTTAACTGCCGTCAAGCAGCATATTAATGCCCTGGACAATGCCACCATGCGCATCATGTTATGGCAAAGCCTGTTTGACAGTGTCCGCGATGCCAAGCTCCCGGCTGCAGAATTTGTCGATTTCGCCCTGAAAAATATCCAGGGGGAGCAAGATCATAATGTCAGCAGGAAAATTGCCTCCAGCTTAACTTCGGCGCTGCATTACCTGGATATGCTCACCTACCAGCAACGCCGCGACTACAGCGACAAGCACAACCAGGTGGCAGAAGTTTATTATCAATTACTGAGCCGGGCCAAAGCCGGCTCAGATGCGCAAAAATTATGGTATGGCCGCTTTGTCTCCGTCGCCAGATCTGACAAGCATCTGGCAATGTTGGCGGATATTCTCGATCACAAGCTCAGTTTTGACGGCCTGGCCATAGATCAGGACAAGCGCTGGGCCCTGGTCGCCCAACTTAACCGCTACCAGTTTGCCAACTACCGGCAAAGACTGACGGCGCAAATTGAGCAGGATAACAGCGACACAGGTATCAACTACAGCTTCTATGCCCGGGCACAGCGCCCGCAAGCGGAAGAAAAAGCAAAATTGTTCGATATCCTGCGCCATAATCCTGAGCAGTTAAAACTCGCCCGCTTGCGTTATATCATGGCCGGCCTGTTTCCGGCAGAGCAACAAGCCTTTAAAACCCCTTACCGTGAGGCAATCATCAGCAAGATGCGGGCATTAAATGAGCAAGCTAATTACGGGCTGCTAAACGCCTTCACCCGTATCATGCTGCCCAAACAATGTACCGCCGATAATGAAAGCTTCCTGTCAGAGTTAGTAAAAGAGTCAACTGACATAAAGCCTGTGGCGTTAAAAAGCATCAGAGCCACGCATCAGCAGGTCAACCGTTGTAATAAAATCCTGGCTTTAATGGAACAATAAGGGCAAAGGGAAAGCCGCGAGATGCATTAGGTTCTGTAAATCGTCGGTCCTGTTCATCCGTGAACCCACGACATACTTTACGTCCTGTAAATCGTCGGTCCTGTTCATCCGTGAACCCACGACATACTTTACGTCCTGTAAATCGTCGGTCCTGTTCATCCGTGAACCCACGACATACTTTACGTCCTGTAAATCGTCGGTCCTGTTCATCCGTGAACCCACGACATACTTTACGTCCTGTAAATCGTCGGTCCTGTTCATCCGTGAACCCACGACATACTTTACGTCCTGTAAATCGTCGGTCCTGTTCATCCGTGAACCCACGACATACTTTACGTCCTGTAAATAAAAGGCCAGACGGTTTGACTGTCTGGCCTTTTTGTTGGATATGGTTTAAGTATGTATTAACAACAGCTCTTAAAACTAAGCCGGCATACTTTCCTGGCAGCAGGCTTTAAGCTCTTCCCAACCCATAGTGATATTATGGTTATGCTGCCCATAAAAAGTAACCGTCTTGTTGGTATGGTCCAAGGATATCTGCCAGAGGAAGTGTGCGCCTTTTTTTTCTATTTTCCCCACCAGCTGGCCATCACAGTCAAAAGCAACTATAGCCAACGACTCCCGGTTATCCATATATGAAAAGGCCCAATAGGTATAACCGTTCCAGTGTATCACCTCGCAGTTGTCAGAAAAGTCCAGGGATTCTGCACCATCGGAGAAACCTTCGATAAGTTCTTCCGGGATCTCGGGGTGACTGCTGGAGGTAACCCGGTTCAGCACAGGCACATTGGGGCGCTCCCCCTGAATAATAAAAGTATCACTCCACAACAGCCCCCTGGGCGCCATGGCATCGTACATTTTATGAAAAGGGGAGACGGCACCGTTCACTGTCAGGCAGCCTTTAAAGGTTGAAGGTCCCCCCCAGTTAATACCCAGAATAAGCAAGGTATTATCCCCTTCAACTAACTTGGCGCTAAGATCGGTCACATCGGTCAGGGGTTTTTCCCCTATGGTGCTTTTGTTATAGATTTCTTCACCATTAAGAAAAACAACTATTTGATTATCGGCATCTGAAATGGTGAGACTGGCTTGAACTGTCATGATTTTCTCCTTTTATCAAGACATTAAATACAACATCACACAAAAACAAAGCCGGTTTCCGGGTCGCAGCTACCCTAAAAGAAATCCATGCCTTGTTCCTGCCTGTGATTTTAAAGTGTAGGAAACTGAGATTATTTCGCAACTTCTCCGGCGTATAGCCCTTGTCTGACAAGGGCTATAAAGAAAAATACAAGAAATTAACTTTTATCAAGATATTGATTAACAGGAAAAATAGAAGCATGAAAAATCAGGCAGCACAAGAGGTCTAACCACCCAGCTGCTGCCTGGACATATTAACCGTCAGCGCCCGAAATGCCCGTCGGCTGATTTTTTTCCGGTGCGGTTTTTTCTCCTTTAACCTTTCCCCCTTTAACTTTTTCCCTCAGCCCCTGCAACATCACAAATAACGCCGGGATAAAGAAAATACCGACCACAGTCGCCAGCAACATGCCGCCTAACACCACCCAGCCGATAGACATCCGGCTGGCGGAGCCGGCACCGGAAGCAAAGGCTAACGGCAAGACGCCAAGGATAAAGGACAGTGCCGTCATCATCACCGCACGAAAACGCAGTTTTGCTGCCTGGTTGGCAGCTTCAATCACAGACAATCCCTGCTGCCTGAGCTCACTGGCAAACTCAACAATCAAGATGGCACTTTTACTCGCCAGGCCGATCAGCATGACAATACCGACCTGGGCATAAAGGTTATTGCTGAGAAAAGGCAACAAGACAATGGGCAACAGCGCGCCAAAAATGGCTACCACCACAGAGACCACTACTGCCATGGGAATGGTCCAGCTTTCATATTGTGCCACCAGAAATAAGTAGGCAAACACAAAAGCCAGGGTGAAAATCAGCACCACAAAATTGCCTGCTTCCTGCTCCTGCGAAGAAGTACCGGTCCATTCCAGGATATAACCCGGAGGCAAGGCAGTTTTAGCGATATCCTGCAAAGCCAGCAGGGCTTCTCCCGAGCTATAGCCCTCGCCGGGATTTCCCTGGATAGCGGCTGTTTTACGCATATTGTAACGGCTTAAGGCCTGGGGACCGAGTACCGACTCCACCTGCACTAAGGCGCCGAGCGGCACCATATCGTTATGCATATTACGCACATGCAATCTGTCGATATCTTCGAGCGAACGGCGGTAGCCTGCTTCCGCCTGCACTATCACCCGGTAAACCTTGCCGTACAAATTAAAGTCATTGATATAGGAAGAACCGAAATTGGTTTGCAGGGTCTCAAAAATATCTGAGATCTCAATGCCCAATGCCTGGGCCTTCTCCCGGTCGACATCAATATAATATTGCGGCACATTGGCGGTAAAGGTACTGAATACGCCGCTTAACCTGGGATCCTGATTGGCGGCAAATACCAGACTGCGGGTAGCCTGCGCCAGCTCCAGCGGCGAACCGCCCGCGGTATCAAGAATTTGCCCTTCAAAACCGCCGCCTGTACCCAAGCCCATAATCGGCGGCATAGGAAAAACAAAGCTCTGCGCCGAGGGAACGGCTGCCAGCTTGGCATTTAAACGTCCTAAGATATTAAACCATTTCAAGTCAAAGTCAGTGCGCTGCTCCCAGGGAGTTAAGATCGGGATCAGCAAAGCCGAATTGGAAGAAGCGCCGGATAAAATGGAAAAGCCGGTAATGGCAATGACATCACTGACCCCAGGCTCCGACTGGATCAACTCGGTAATTTCTGCCACCACCTCATTGGTCCGGTTTAACGATGCCCCGTCAGGAAGCTGAACATTCGACAGGAAAAAGCCGTTATCTTCAAGCGGCAAAAAGCCGGTAGGTGCAATACGGAACAAACCTAAAGTACCGACAGCAACCGCCACCAGCAAAGTCAGCGCCAGCAATACCCGGCGGTTAAGAAAGTTAACCGCCCCGACATACTTGTCTCTTACCCGGGTAACCAAAGCATCAAACGCGGCCAAAGGGCCGGATAATGTACCGGTTTTTTTACTCAGCAATAATCCCGATAACGCCGGCGCCAGTGTCAGGGCATTAACGGAAGAGATCACCACAGCCACGGAAATGGTCAGGGCAAACTGCTTATAAAGCTCCCCGGTGATCCCCGGCATAAAAGAGACAGGAATAAAAACCGCCAGCAGCACTAAAGTGGTGGCAATTACAGGGCCGACAACTTCTTTCATCGCCACAGAGGTCGCCTGCACCGGCGACATATCCGACTCATTCAAATGCCGCTGGACATTTTCCACCACGACAATAGAGTCATCCACCACTATGCCTATGGCTAAAATAATCGCAAACAGGGAAATGGTATTGGCGGTAAAACCGACGGCAAAAAGCACGGCGAAGGTACCGATCAAAGACACCGGGATAGCGATGGCGGGGATCAGGGTCGCCCGCCAGCTGCCTAAAAATAAGTAAGTGACCGCCACCACCAGGGTAAAGGTAATAAACAGGGTTTCTATCACTTCTTTGACGGAGGCGCGGACAAATTTAGTGGTATCGTAAGGCACGGTATATTCAAGCCCGGCAGGAAAGTTTTGTTTCAACTTCTCCAGCTCGCGGTAAACATTGTCGGCAACATCCAGGGCATTTGCCCCCGGCGCCTGGTAAATCGCCAGGGATGCCGACGGCTTACCGTTTAACTTACTGGTGCCGGTATAACTTTGCGAGCCCAGCTCCAACCGGGCAATATCTTTAAGGCGTAAGGTCGAACCGTCGGCATTGGCACGGATGATAATATTCTCAAATTCCGCCACGGTTTTTAGCCGGCCTTTGGCCTGCAAGGTATATTGAAATTGCTGGTCATAATCAAACGGCGGCGCTCCCAGCTGACCGGCGGATGCCTGGATATTCTGGTTGCGTATGGCATCGCTGACATCCTTGGTGGAAACATTTAACGCGGTAAGGCGGTCGGGATCAAGCCAGACCCGCATGCCGTAATCTTTGGCGCCGAACTGGCTGACACTGCCGACCCCGTTGATACGCGATAGCTGATCCTGAACGTTAATCGACACATAATTACTCTGGTACACATCATCGAAACTGTTATCCGGCGAGAAAAAATTAATCACCATCAGCATACTCGACGACTGCTTCTTGGTGACTATGCCCTGACGGCTGACATCATTGGGCAGCTTGGCACTCACCTGGGCCACCCGGTTCTGGACATTCACCGTGGCCATATCGGGATCTGTGCCTACGGCAAAGGTCACCGTCAGGGAGTAACTGCCGTCATTGCCGCTGGTTGACGACATATAAATCATATCGTCCACCCCGTTTACTTCCGCCTCAATAATGGCAGCCACCGACTCTTCCACCACCTGGGCACTGGCCCCCGGGTAAGCGGTTGTCACCACCACCTGGGGCGGCGTGATGTCGGGGAACTGGTTCACCGGTATGGCATTGAGACTGATGGCCCCCGCTATCATGATGACAATGGCGATAACAAAGGCAAATTTAGGCCGGGAAATAAAAAAATCAGTAAACATGATCAGCCCTCCACCGGATTAACAGCAGCGCCGGCCCTGACCTTTTGCAGCCCCTCGATAATAATTTTTTCCCCAAGCGCCAAACCGGCACGTACTTCCCAGTTGCCCGCTTTTTGCGCGCCAAGCTCCACCCGGCGTACTTCAACGATATTGTCGTTATTTACCACCAGGACAAAATAACCCTGCTGATCTTTTTGTACCGCCGACTGGGGGACAACCGCCGAGAGTTTTTTCTCTTTCGGGGTCACATCAACCTGAACAAATTCTCCCGGCAGTAAAATCCCTTGATCATTGGGGAAAACCGCCCGCGCCAAAATCGTATCAGTAGATTCACTCACCTGGGTATCGAGATAGTCAAATTCCCCGGCCTGACCATAGTCACTGCCATCGGAGAGTTTCAGTGTCGGCGCCACCGGCGAGGTTTTCTGACCTATGCCCTGCCTTCTTGCTTCAAGCAGAATTTTTTCGCTCACCGACATACTGACGTAAACCGGATTCATATTGGTCACCGTTGCCAGGGCGCCACTGTCGGCGCCGACCAAATTACCCGTGCTGTAAACCGCCTGGCTGATTTTGCCGTCGATGGGAGAATAGATTTTGGTATAACTTAAACTCAGCTCGGCTTCGGCTAACAAGGCCAGAGCCTTTAACACACTGGCCTCGTCAACCGCTTCGCTTGCCGCCGCCTGGTCCAAGTCGGCTGCTGAGGCCACGCCGCGCTTTTTCAAGTCCTGCTGGCGCTTTAACGCCGCCTTGCTTTTTTTCAGATTTGCCTTGGCACTGGCAAGATCCGCCTGCCTTTGGCGTACGGTGATTTCATAGGTGTCCGCTTCTATTTCAAATAACAAATCGCCTTTTTTTACCTCGGCTCCTTCAATAAAATGGCGTTTTAACAAATAACCGCTGACCCGGGCGCGGATATCAACCTTGTCTATCGCCACCACCCGACCGACGTGGGAAAAGACCTTAGTGACATCCTGCTCAGTCACCTGAGTCACCACGACACCGGGTTTCATCGCTTGCTGAGCCAGACTCAACGGGCTAAAAACTAACAGGGAGATAACTCCGAGCAGGCTGATATTCTTCATTTTGATACCCCTTTATTGTTCTAAATAAGCAAGTGTTGACAACAAACCGGCGACTTAAGTTCCAGCTTAATGCACATACAAAGTGTAAGTGTAATAGCCTTTAGATCAAAAGGTTAGAGAAATATTGACGTTAATTCACTTTTAAAGGCTTTATCAGAGGTAATGCTGACAGTAAAAAGTTACCGGTAAGAGATAATTAAATACCTGCCAGAACATCAGGATATCAATGGAAGTCTTTGGGAAAGTTTCAGCTCATTTGAGTGCGGTTAACAACATTCACTTTGACAGTTCCAACACAGCTCAAACGACGCATCATTGCGTTCGCAGCAATGGTTGCAAATCCATTCAGTACCTCCTTGAGCGCTTGAAGCATTTTCGAGAATGGTACTTGCTTTGTCATAGTCGGCATCATTAACAAGCCATAGCTCAGGCCAGGCATCAAATGCCGCTATCTCCCCTATGGCTCCCTGGGCAAACTCATTTTTGACCATGACCTCTATGCGATGAGCTTCCAGGATATTCTTGGCATTGGCTACCAGGAAAAGGTTTTCATTTGTATATATCAGCTTCATATCCGCCCACTCATCAGGTTATTCGTGCATTTCGCACACAGCCAAATTGGTTCACCATTGAAACTATTAGCTGCAAGGGCAATAACTTATTAGAACCGGGTTTGCTGTTATTACTTTCATTGCCATAGTTAACCTTCAACCGTATGGAGTGCTCTTTTCAACAGGAGATAACCAGGTTATTTAAGTATTTGCTCCGCCTTTGATCATTTCTTCTTTTTCCTTATACAAAGCCAGTAACTGGCCGTTTAACATCACTAATTGCTCTGACAAGGTTTTTAACTGTTCTACTGATGCTTCGTCATCGCGGCCGGTTAATTCTTTGATTTGTTGTTCAACTTCAAGAATTCTTTCTTCAAGCTTAGCAATAAGCGCATCAATCACTGAGGTATCGACCTCATCTTGTTCGCTAACTTCTTTATTATGCGCTTCACCCGAACTCAATTTATGTAAAGCTTCATTATCGAGCTCTTCATTGTTCTTGGCTTGTTCTTTCTCTGCAGCACTGGCCTGAGCAGCTTTCCCCTCGTCGGAGAGGGTTACCGTATCCGTCTTTAAAGTTACCGGTGTACTTGCCGGTCTCCCCGGTTTATTTGCTGATGTCTCCGGCTTGCCTGAAGCACTTTTTACCTCTTCAGTTAAATGTGCCACTGGCGGTGGTTCTTGAGCGCTGACTTTTGGGGCGATAGTTAAAGATGCACCCAATTGGGTCGTTAACATGGTTTGAATCCTTTCGAAAATTACAAGGTCAAAGCTAATATCGGCTAAACGATAAAAAACTTTATGCTAAATAGCTGAATTTATAATTAAAAACAATTCAAAGAAAAGAGGATGATACTTGCTGTGTCCTTAGCAACACAGCAAGCGTATTAAAGCGGGTTAACCGTTCAATGATTTGGCATATTGTTGGGCTTTAAGCAGATCTTCCGGGGTATCAACCCCTTCTACCGGCAGGTTTGAGGCGGCTACATCAACATGGATCTTCTCTCCCTGCCATAATACCCGCAGCTGCTCCAGCGACTCGATTTGCTCAAGCGCACTTGCCGGCCAGGAAACATAATCTTTGATAAAACCTGCCCGGTAGGCATAAATGCCGATATGGCGCAGGTAAAAATCACCGATTTCCTTAACCTCATCCTGATTTAAGAACCTTTCCCTGTCATAGGGGATAGTCGAGCGGCTGAAATACAGGGCATAACCCTGGCTGTCACACACCACTTTAACCACGTTAGGGTTCAAGGCTTCTTCAACCTCCCTGATGTTCACCGCCAGGGTCGCCATCCGGGCCTTGTCCTGGCTTGCCAGGTTTTTCGCTACCTGTGCAATGTTTTCCGCGGGAATAAAAGGTTCATCTCCCTGGACATTCACTATGACCTGGTCATCGGGGAATTGATATTTTTCCATAACCTCGGCCAAACGCTCGGTGCCCGACTGGTGATCCGCCCGGGTACGGCAGACTTCGCCGCCAAAAGCCGTAACCGCCGCCGCGACATCATCATTGTCCGTCGCCACGATTACCTGGCTGGCGCCGCTAAGCTGAGCTTTTTCCACCACCCACTGGATCATGGGTTTGCCTTCAATATCCGCCAGCACTTTGCCCGGTAAACGGGAAGACTGGTATCTGGCGGGGATCACCACAACAAATGACATAATCAGCTCTCTTCTGTTGAAATGCGGCGCGCTTCATTTTCCAGCAACACAGGAATATCCTGCTCTATCGGATAGGCCAGGCGATCAAATTTACAGATCAGTTCCTGCTGCGCCTTATCATAATCAAGTTTGCCCTTACACACGGGGCAGGCCAGTATTTCCATCAGTTTAGTATCAAAAGCCATCGGGTTATCTCTTTCTTTAATTAAGTCTATAAATTCAGTGTATTGGGTCACTCGCTTATTAAACAGCAAAAGCGAATTTCCAGTGCCGTTAACCGGCTGCTATCTTGTTGATCTTCTCTTTCAATATATCTTGCTGTTGCTCCGGTATCGCTGCGCTCACCGGCACAAACCACATATTATCTTGAGCAAATACCCGGCATTTTACCGCATCTTTTTCCGTCATCAACAAGGGGATATTATCTTCAAAATGAGCAAACTCCCCGGCGCTGAAATCATGGTGGTCATTAAAGCCCTGCGCCTGCTGCAAACTAAAACCTAAAGCGGTCAGCGTAGTAAAAAAGCGCCCGGGATCCCCTATGCCCGCCATGGCATTAACTTGCGGGTATTTTTGCAAAAATTCGCCGATGGGTAATTGCTCGCCGGTTTTTAAATGACAAACTGAGCTTGCTGCCAGCAGCATGCTGATATTTTCAGCGCCGCCATGGTTTTTTTCCTGTCCCAGGTTATCTTCGGCCACACCGTTATAAATAATACCATCCGCCTGTTTCAGCCGCCATTTACCCTCCCTTAACGGGCCGGCAGGCAAGAGTAAACCATTGCCAAAGCGGCGTTTACCGTCCACGACAATCAACTCTAACTGGCGCGGCAACCGGTAATGCTGCAGGCCGTCATCGGCAATAATAATATCACAGCCCTGCTTCAGCAAAAGACGGCCGCTGGCGATACGATCGGCCCCCACGGCCACGGGGGCCAGGCACCTTTGATAAATCAACACCGGCTCGTCACCGGCCACTGCCGGGGTAGAGTTCTCGTCTAACAAATAGGGATAAGATTCTGCCTGACCGCCATAACCACGGCTGATCACCCCGGGATTTAAGCCTAAACTGCGGCACAGTTTCACCAGAAAAATCACCACAGGGGTTTTACCGTTCCCGCCGATGCCAATATTGCCGACCACGATCACCGGCTTATCAAGCTGACCTGTTTTTTTCAGTCCCAAACGGTAAGCCAGGCGGCGCAGGCCGGAGACTAATGCAAAAACCAGGGTCAGCGGCAATAATAACGGCACCAGTACATACTTGCCCGGGTGGCGAAAAAACCAGACCTTCTCGATTAAACGCATAACTTACTGACCAAACTGCAGGCTGTGAAGTTGGGCGTAAGCACCGTTTTGTGCCAGCAGGCTTTTATGCTCACCCTGTTCGATAATCTCCCCCTGCTCCAGCACGATAATTTTATCGGCATTTTCTATGGTCGATAATCGGTGGGCAATCACTATACAGGTACGGTTTTGCTGCAACACCTGAAGCGCATCCTGAATATGGCGTTCAGACTCGGTATCCAGGGCACTGGTGGCTTCATCTAAAATCAAAAACGGCGCATCGCACAGTAATGCCCGGGCAATCGCCACCCGCTGTCTTTGGCCGCCGGAGAGTTCGGCACCATTTTCACCTATGTTAGTGTTTAACCCTTGCGGCATATTTTGCGCAAATTCGTAAACATGGGCACTTTTGGCGGCGGCAATAATTTCTTCTTCGCTTGCTCCCGGACGGCCATAGGCAATATTGTTGGCCAAAGTATCGTTAAAGAGCACCACCTGCTGCGAAACATAGGCAAACTGACGACGTAAATCTTCCAGTTTATAGTCCTGGATATTCTCACCGTCTATTTGTACTTCACCGCTGTCGGCATCGTAAAAGCGCAATAACAGCGAACTGGCGGTTGATTTACCGCTGCCGGAGCGACCCACCAGGGCTAAGGTTTCCCCCGGGCTGACAGTAAATGACAACTTTTTCAGGGCGACTTTCTCCGCCCCCGGATAGCTGAAATTCACGTCTTTAAAATCAATTTTTCCCGCAGACCTGGTTAATGCCTTACTGCCGGTATCCTTTTCCTTGTCCTGATCCAACACGGCAAAAATACTGGTACAGGCGGCCATGCCTTTTTGAAACTCACTGTTAACTGTCGTCAGTAATTTCAGCGGCCTGAGCAGCATAGTCATATAAGTGACCACAGCAATAAAAGTGCCCGGCTGGATATCTTTCATGCTGTCCAGGGTGACCACATAAAAAATAAAGGCGAGCGCAAAGGAAGCAATCACCTGGATCAGCGGCACACTGGCAGCCTTGGTTGCCACCATTTTCATACGCTGCTGGCGGTTATGTTTGTTGATCTGGCCAAAACGTTTGGCTTCACGCTCCTGGCCGCCAAAGGTCAGTACCACCTTATGGCCGTTGAAAGTTTGCTCGGCAGCACTGGTCACTTCCCCCATAGCCCCCTGGATGTTCTTGCTGATTTTGCGAAAACGGCGGGAAACCGTGGTAACAATCACCGCCACCAGAGGCACAATCAAAAAGAAGATCGCCGACAATTGCCAACTACTGTAAAACATCATCACCAGCAGACCGAGCACAAAAGCCCCCTGCTGTACTAAAGTCAAAATAGATTTACTTGTGGCCTGCAATACCTGCTCGGTATCAAAGGTCAGTTTAGAGATCAGGGTGCCGGTAGACTCCTTGTCATGATAAGGCACCGGCATGGCCATAATATGTTCAAACAGCTTTTGTCTTAAGTCAGCCACCACATTATTACCGACCCAGGCCAGACAATAATTACCGATAAAATGGCACAGGCCGCGGATCAGGAAACAGACAATAATAAACAGCGGCGCCCATTTCATAAAATCGAGATTTTTACCGGTTAAGCCTTCGTCAATTAACGGCTGCAGCTTTGACAAAAAATAAACATCTATACCCGCGTAACCCAACATGCCGATAACGGCCACGACAAAGCCGAGTTTATAAGGTTTTGCAAAAGATAATAAGCGCTTAAAATTCTGCCAGGTGGTCGGGGATGAAATAGGCTGCATTCAGTCTCTCTTTGTTTGCCAGGTAAAGTACTTCGTAAAAAGTTACTGCGTAAATATATTTGAAAAATGACTGCGTAAATGAATGAGCATCTGGCAGTGCCGTTTAATTTCGGGCTATTCTAGCGTTATTTTGCTGTTCAACCAACTAATTAACCACTCTATACCCAATCCATCTCAAGATGCAGACTTCAGCAAGTCGATAAGCGGCTAGGTGCAAGGCATTAAAGATGAAGAATAGTTATTCTATTTGAATCTTTAATAACGCCGCAGATAGCCGCTTATCGCCTTGCCCTGCGGGAGCTCAGCGAGAAAACCAGTGCAACGTTGCATACATGGATGTATGTACTTAGGTTTTGTCTGGAACTGAAACCTGTGCAACACTCGACAATGGAACAACCATTCTCTTCGTGCTGCGCCTTGCTCTGATTACCTCGCTGAACTCTGAACCTGCATATTGAGGTGAATTGGGTATAAATAACTGCTCTAGCGCAAATAAGGCTTAATTGGCAAACCAGAATGGCCATAAATCCTGACGGTATTGCTTTATATGGATGCCTGACTTGCTAAATTCAAGCTGTATCATGCCACTTTCGGCGGTGGTAAAAATCTCAGGTTGCACTTTTTGGTAACGTGCCAGCACTTCTGCACTGGGCATGTGCCAGCGATTTAAATAACCGGCGCTGAAAATCACGTATCGGGGCGATACCCGGTCTATAAACGCCTGGCTGGAAGAACTTTTTGAGCCATGGTGCGGGGCTATAAGTACCTGGCTATGCCCAAGTTTATTTAACAGCTTCGACTCAACTTTTTTTGAAATATCCCCGGTCAATAACAGGGAATGCACCCCGTCACTGATTTCAACCACACAAGAATCATCGTTGGCTTCCCCTTTGATATCCGGCGGCCATATCATGGAAAAGTGCAGCCCCTGCCAGCTAAAGTCATGCCCCAAAAGGCAAACCCCCCGGCCTTCGAGTACCGGGTCATTGGCCATGACTTCATCAATAACCACTTCAGCTTTAAGCACAGGCAAACCGCCGGCATGATCATTATCGCTGTGGCTGATGATCACTTTATCCAAACCAGATATGCCCTGATATTGCAAAAAAGGTAAAATCACGCTTTGCGCCAAATTAAAACCGCCGGGATAAGCAGCGCCGGTATCATAAAGAATGGCCCGGCTGCCCCGGCGGATAACCACCGCCAGTCCCTGGCCGACATCAAGCACATATACTTGCCATGGGTTTATCAATGGCTGGTTCACCGCTTCAGTAACCGGCGGCGTCCTTAACCCGGACAGGGAAAACCCGGTAATAGCAATACCCGCCATGATCAGCCCCCTCATTGCCGGTTTTTGCAAAACACCCGGCGCAAGCTTTTGCCAACCGCGCTCCACATTCCCCCTAAGAAAATGCCAGGGATACAACAGGTTCGGCGTTAAAAAACACCAGGCCATCACCAGCAGTAAAAAAATGCATAAATAATAGACCTGATAAAGGGATAAATTGATCAAGGCCCAGCTTTGCCCGGAAAGAAACACCAGATAAGTCCACAAAAGATCCAGGCTCTGCAGCGCTAAATGCATAAAAAGGCTTGCCAGCGAGTCGCTAAAAAATAAACTCAGCGCCGACAGTAAACACAAGGGAATAGAGATCAGGCTCATATAAGGTACGGCAACAATATTGGCCAGAAAAGAGGCCAGGGAAAACTGTTGAAAAAACAGCGCGGTAACCGGGATCATAAACAGCGTCAATCCCAATTGAATGACCAGCAGGGAGTTAACGACTTTTTTGGCTTTGCTGCCCTGATCAAATAAGACACCGAAACGCCATAACAACAAAAAAATACAGCTGATAGCATATACAGATAACCAAAAACTGGCACTGAATAAACTAAAGGGATCAACAAGTACCAGCAAAAATAAGGCAATCAGCAGCCAGCGTCTCAAAGTGAATTTAGCGCCCAAAAGACGTATACCCCAATACAAAAACAACATCACCAGCGCCCTTTGTGTCGGCAGGGAAAAACCGGCCAGGTAGGCATAAAACAAGGTAATAGATAAGCTTACGCCAATAGCCAGCTTATTAAGGTTCATCTGCATCAGGGACTGGGCCAGCCCTTGGGGTAACACCGCAGCGAGGGGAAACCTCCTTAGCAACCACAAGATGGCAAAAAAACTGCCGGTAGCCACTAATCCCAAATGTAACCCGGAAATTGCCATCAGGTGTGAAGTGCCGCTTCTTTGCAATACCTGCCACATCTCTTGGGTAATACGGCTACGCTCACCAAAACTCAGGGCCGGCAGCAAGGCGGCAACCTCTCCCTTCGGCAATAGCTGCAGGTAACGGCTAAAAAGGTGCTGACGCACGGGCAGATCATGGCCTAATAATTGTGGTAAGGGTTTGTCCAGCACATAGCCGGTTGCTGCAATATGCTTATAACGCAGCCAGGTCTGGTAGCTAAAAGTACCGGGGTTGGCCAAACCATGGGCCGGTTTCATCCGCACCGTTAACAGGTATTCCTGCCCTAAAGCAGGCTTGACCCCGGCCTCATCCCAACGCAGCCGGACAATAAAGCTTCGCCTTAACGGCTGCTGGTTGAGTTTCTCGACACGAAAATTAAAACGGCTGATATCCTGGCGTTTATCCTTGTCATAACCGCCGGAAGTATTTACCGGCAGCGTAATCACCTGTCCTTGCAATAATTGAGCTTTACCCGACAGCTTGCTTGGCTCGATATCATTTAGCTGCCAGATGTTTTGGTACAGGTAGGCATGCAGCATCATCCACAGTAATCCCAGCACTAAGCCGCTGACATTTTTCAACGGCTTGTAATAATAATGACCAATTACCGTGATAAAAAACAAAGATAGGTAAAAAAGCGCTGGTACTATTGGCAGAAATAGTGACAATATAGCACCAAGAAAGAAGCTTAACAGCCACCAGTCCATAGTGAACCTTTAGTTCCATTTACAGTAAAGAGTGTATGCCAAAAAAAATCATCAAGCGTATGATGCCAGATCATAACAAGATAAAAAATCACAAGCATTTAAGCATCTTTGGCGAGTTGTTGCACAACCCCAACCTGTGGCACCTGAACCGCAGATCTGTCGCGAAAGCCTTCGCCGTCGGCTTGTTTTTCGCCTTTGTGCCTGTGCCGTTTCAAATGATACTAGCAGCGGGTATTGCCATTATAGTACATGCCAACCTGCCGTTATCCATCGCCCTGGTATGGATCACCAACCCTTTAACCATGCCGGCCATTTTTTATTTCTGTTACCTGGTGGGTACCTGGGTCTTGGGGGTACCGGAACAGGATTTTGCCTTTGAAGCCACCTGGCAATGGGTGCTTGACAGCTTATCTACCATAGGCCCGGCCTTTTTCCTGGGCTGCGCCGTATTATCCGTGCTCTTTTCCATTATCGGCTATTTCGGTATCCAGGCGTTATGGCGCCATTCCGTGGTCAAGGAATGGGGTAAACGTAAGCTGCGAACGAAACCTTAAAATAAAAACGGGAGATAATGTCTAATTATCTCCCGTTTATACCAACCACTGATAAATCTGTTTTCAGCTTATAGATTGATACTAATCTCTCTCACAACCCCAATAACCTACAATTGCCCCAACACTTGAGCAGGTTCAACTTTCGTGGCGCGCCAGGCGGGATAAATAGTGGCCAGCAAACTCATCACCAGGGCGGTGATAACGGTTATATAAACATCCGGCCAATTTAACAAGCTGGGTAAAAAGTCGATAAAATAGACATCTGCCGATAAAAACTTCACCTGAAACAAGCCTTCTACCGCTAAAATAATATCCGTCAGGTTCAAGGCCAGATAAACGCCGAGCAAGGCACCGATAAGCGAGCCTAGAACACCGTTCACCGCCCCCTGGATAATAAAAGTGATCATCACCACTCCGGTACCCGCCCCCATGGTTTTTAAAATGGCGATATCGCCTTTTTTCTCATTCACCGCCATGATCAGAGTAGAAACGATATTAAAACTTGCCACGGCAATCACCAGCACCAGCACAATAAACATCACCATACGCACCAGCTGAATGTCGTTAAACAAATGCCCCTGGCTGCGGGTCCAGTCGTAGATGTAGACATAATGATCCACCTGGTAGGCCACTTCCCGGGCAATCGCCGGTGCCTGGAAAACATTATCGATTTTTAAACGTATGCCATGCACCTGGTCTGGCTTTAAATGACTGATGTCCCCGGCCTGCGATAAAGAAATATAAGCCAGGCTGTCATCCACCGTACCGCCAAACTTAAATATCCCCGTCACCACCAGGTTACGGGTTAATATGCCCTGGAAACTCTGGTTCAGCTGCTGCTGTTTTTGCTGGGGAGAGAGTGACTGCTTGGGCAGCAGCACCTGCACCGTATCCCCTATTTTCACCCTGAGCTTTTTCGCTATACCGGCGCCTAACACCACCTGGTTATCGGGCATATTACCAGCACCTGTTGCGCCGTTATTACCGGCAGAGCTTAACCAGTTCCCGTCAACCATATAATCTTCTATGCTTGAGACCTGCTTTTCCAGGGCACTATCCACTCCCCTGAGTTCCACTGCTTTTAATTCGGCATTTTTTTGCATCATACCCGACATCTTGATCACCGGGGCGGCGGCAATCACACGGGGATTTTCTTCAACCTTGCTCACTTGCTGGCGCCAATTATTCATCGGCTCGTTAACGCCGATGATTTCCGCATGGGGCACAATCGACAATAACCGCTGGGCAAGTTCCCGCTCAAAACCGTTCATGGCGGATAACACCACGATCAACACCATCACCCCCAGGGCAATACCGATAGTGGAAGAGGCGGAAATAAACGAAGAAAAGCCATTGCCGTGGCGGCTGCGCACATAACGCAAACCAAGAAATAAACTGAGCGGCTTAAACATTGGCCACTTCCTGCTGGCTAGCCATAGGCAATAACTTGCCATGGTCAAGTTTCAGCTGGCGATCCATACGCGCCGCCAGACCAAGGTCATGGGTGACGATAACAAAGCTGGTATTAACGCTGGCATTGAGTTCTTTCAGCAGCTGGAAGATTTGCTCTGCGGTATCAAAGTCGAGGTTACCTGTAGGTTCATCCGCCAAAATCAGCGACGGCTCGGTTACCAGGGCGCGGGCGATAGCAACACGCTGGCGCTCGCCGCCCGACAATTCTCCCGGCCGGTGAGCACATCTGTGATCCAGCCCCACTTTGGCCAGCATAGCCTGCGCCTTTTCCCGGGCGCTCTTGGCATTATCACCGCGGATAAGTAACGGCATAGCGACATTTTCCAGCGCCGAGAACTCCATCATCAGGTGATGAAACTGGTAAATAAAACCGATATGGCGGTTGCGAAACGCCGCCCTTTCCTTATCCGATAATTTGTGGATATTAACCTCATTGATGAAGACTTCACCGGCTGTCGGTACATCCAGCGCACCGGCTAAATGCAAAAACGTACTTTTACCGCAACCCGAGCTACCCACTACCGCCAACAACTCCCCCTGCTCAACCTCCAGGTCTAAGCCCTGCAAAACCTTGGTTTCTATCTGGCCTTGCTGGTAGGATTTTTTTAACTGTTGGCAAACTAACACCTTATTCATTTCGTAAAACCTCTGCCGGTTGCGTTTTCGATGCCCGGTAGGCGGGATACAAGGTCGCAACAAAACTCATCATTAACGCGGAAAAAACAATCACAGCGACATTCCAGCCCTCAAGCTGTATCGGCAATACCTGCGAGGCATAACCGGGAGCAAAAATATTGATGCCGGTGACCGACATCAAAGTATTGAGGTTCAAAGTTAGCAGCACCCCTGAAATACTGCCCAAAATCACGCCCCATAAACCGTTCACCATACCCTGGGTAATAAAAATCTTCACGATTTCCGCCCTGGCCAGTCCCAGGGTCTGCAAGATGCCGATCTCCCCCTGCTTGTCGATCACCACCATTACCAGGGCCGAGACAATATTAAAGGCGGCCACGGCAACTATCAGGCTCAGCATCAGCCACATCATATTCTTTTCCATGCTGACAGCGGCAAATAACGCCCCCTGACTTTCATTCCAGGTGGCAAAAGTATAAGTGGGCAAGTCCTGTGTCAGCCTTGGCGCAAGCTCTCCGGCATAAAAGGCGTCGTTCAGATATAACCTGAGCTGGTTAATGCCGTCGCCCTTTCGCCGCAATAACTTGGCTCCGGCCTTGCTGTGGATATAGACCACGGCATCGTCAATCTGCGAGCCGACATTAAAAATAGCGCTCAGGGTAAAGGTTCTTTGCACCGGCACCCGACCCATAGGGGTAAACATGGTTTTATTCGGGATCACCAACCGGACTTTATCGCCGACATTCACTTCCAGTTTATGCGCCAGCGCCTGCCCCATGACCAGGGAATAGGGCGTATCCTCTAAACTGGCTAAATCCCCCGCCACCATATGCTGATTAATAATATGTCCGGTCTCATATTCCGGAATAATCCCCTGCACCAATACCCCTTGCAGGGTCGAGGGCGACTGGATCAAGGCTTCGCTTTCGATAAAAGGCGTCACCGCCTTGACCCCGGGGTAAGTTAACAGCTTGGCTCTTTGCTGTTGCCAGTCTGACATATTCAGGGTTTTACCCTCGGGGGACTGCTCAGACATCACCACATGGGGCACCAGGCCGAGAATTTTTTTCTTCAACTCCCCTTCAAAACCGTTCATCACGGAAACCACAGTGATCAGTGAGGCAACCCCCAATAAAATCCCGGCAATGGAAAAAAAGGTAATAAAAGACACGAACCCGGAACGGTTCTGGCTACGGCTGTAACGTAAGCCAATAAAAAAGCTAACCGGTTGAAACATGGAATTAGGACACTAACTGTTTGATTATTAAATTATATGACAATAAAGATAATAGATATCCCGGATATCGGCATTATCATCGCCCTGCTCAGGCGCCCTAGCATATCACAAAGGCGCCTGGTTTAAGTCATTAAAAATACACATTAAAGTGCATCTAAATATGTCCGGCACTGGTCGCTGTTGCCGCGAAAGACAATACGCTCGCTTTTTAAACTCAGCTGGTAGTCATACATGGGATCATAATACTGCACCATCAAATCCCTGAGTACATCATAATAACCGCTTAAATCCTCCCGGTGCAGTCCCGAGGAGGCCTTTTCCAGCAAGCCAAGCAAAGCCTGATACCTTTGCATGCCCAAACGTTTACGCACCTTAAACACACCTTGAAAAAAGTACTCGCTAAAAGCAGCCCTGCCCGACTCTTCTCCTTTTAAGGCAACAAAGTCCTGCAGCATTTTTACGATATATTCATTAAAAAGCTGCTCCAGACGATAATCAAAGCTTTCTTCCACTACCACTACCGGCGACAGTCGCATTTTTTCCCTCAGCTCCTGCGGCACATGGACACTGCCGATAACACGGCCTTCATCTTCAAGCAGAATGCGCTGCCCCTTTGCAAAATCCCTGCGGATATATTGCTGCGCCAGCTTATTTTCAAAGGTGATCTGGGTCGACTGCGGCCAGGCAAAACCGCCGAAGCTCGACCCCCGGTGGCCGGCCGCCCCTTCAAGATCCAGACTGTCGCTGCGACTGGTGATAAACTCGGTTTTATTACAACCGGTTTTCCCGCCCAGGATCAGCAAAGGATGGGCGCTTAACTCAGCAATCTGATCCAGCAAATATTGCCTTAAGGCCTTGTAACCGCCTTTGATCAGCGGATAGTGAACACCCGCTTCTTTTAAAAACGCCTGTACCGTGCGCGAGCGCAAACCGCCGCGAAAACAATATAAATAACCGCCCGGGTGCTCATGGATAAATTGCTGCCACGCCTGCTCGCGATCCCGCCGGGTTTTACCCGACACCAACTGATGCCCCAGCTCGATTGCCGCCTGCTGGCCCTGCTCTTTATAGCAAGTGCCGACAGCAGCCCTTTCATCGTCTGTCATCAAAGGAATATTAACCGCTTGCTCAAACGCGCCGCGGGCAAATTCAACCGGCGCCCTTAAGTCCAGTAACGGCAAACCTGAAGCAAGTATCTTGTGATAGTCATTACTGTCGGGCCGAGAGGACTGGCCTGTTTTATTGCTATCTGCTGTAACCTCTACCGCCATAATTAAACCACACTGATCACCGGGCTTTGCTCCGGCACCATTTTGCCTATCGGCTCCAGTGATAAGCCCAGTTTTTGCGCCAGGGTTTCAAACACTTCCCGGCTCTCGGGTTTTACCGCCACCAATAAGCCGCCGCTGGTTTGCGGATCGCACAAAATAGTTTGCTGCAAAGGGGTTAATTCACTGACATTATCGCCAAAACTTTGGAAATTACGGCCACAGCCCCCCGGAATACAGCCTTGATCTATATAATGCTCGACCTGCTCCAGCAAAGGCACTTTGGCAAAATCAAGCTCGGCAGCAAGTCCGCTGCCCTGGCACATTTCCAGTAAGTGCCCCAATAAAGCAAAACCGGTCACATCTGTCATCGCACTAACCCCGGCTAATTCGGCAAAGGCCAGCCCCGGGCTATTCAAGGTTTTCATCACATCCGGGGCAATATCGGCATGCTGCGGCTGAAGTTTTCCCTGTTTTTGCGCGGTAGATAATATGCCGACACCTAAAGGTTTGGTCAGGTATAACAGATCTCCGGCTCCGGCATTATTGTTACGTTTCACCTTGTCGGTATCGATTAACCCGGTAACCGCCAGACCAAAAATGGGCTCGGGGGCATCGATTGAATGCCCTCCCGCCAGCGGGATCCCGGCTTCTGCGCAGATCATACGCCCGCCGTCCAGCACCTTTTGCGCCACCTCAGGGGAAAGTTTATTGATAGGCCAACCCAAAATAGCAATCGCCATCAGGGGTTTACCCCCCATGGCATAAATATCACTGATGGCATTACAGGCAGCTATTTTGCCAAAGTCTGTGGGGTCGTCGACAATCGGCATGAAAAAGTCTGTGGTGGAAATAACCGCCTGGTTATTGCCGATATCGTATACCGCGGCATCGTCTTTACTTTGATTGCCCACCAGTAAATCAGGCTGAGGCGGCAGCGACAATGAAGACTTGAGGATATCATCTAAAACCGCCGGAGCAATTTTACAGCCGCAACCGGCGCCGTGGGAGTACTGGGTTAATTTTACTTGGCTCACGTTCAATCCCTTATTTTTGAAAACTTATTGAAATCACTGCTGAACATCTCTTCCAAGCAGTATAAAAGCAGAGTTACCGGCCTAATGTACCCTAACCATGCCTGAGATCCAGTAAAACCCGGCGTTAATTCAAGAAAAGGCCGGAAGAATGCGGGCGCTTACTGTTATCAAATATTTGTTTTCCCTGCCCGGTAGCGGACAAGCAACGACTAAAACAAACTTTAAGCCTATTTTTCAAACAGTAACGACAGTATAAAAATTGTCAACTATAGTAAATCTGGCAAGCGGGATAATAAAAAGACCGGTAGTAAAGTGAAGGAAACGTTCCGTTTTGTGATCAAATTGTGATAACTCGGCCTTTATTTTTCTCTAACATGCGTTATCACTCACTGTAATTAAAATAACAGGCAGTAACAGGGTTAATTCATCGTTCAACACCGGAGAAAGACATGAAAGCAAACACTAAAACAACATTACAGGGCGCAGCGGTAGCCCTGGCCGTAGCCGGCATGATGGGCTGCGCACAAACCGGCAGCCAATCAGGCTCTTCTTCATATGCGGCAAAAAACACCGCAGAATTGGGCCATTGTTACGGCGTGAATAAATGCTCAGGCCATAATGACTGCAAAACCGCCGAGAATGCCTGTAAAGGCCAGGCATCCTGTAAAGGCCACGGTTTTGTCGCCATGCCCACCAAGTCTTGCGGCGATATCGGCGGCACAGTAAAAGACGACTGGCGCGGCAAAGTCACCACCGCAGATATGGCCCATTGCTACAACGTCAATGTTTGCGGCGGCCACAACGACTGTAAAACCGCCAACAACGCCTGTAAAGGCCAGGCATCCTGTAAAGGCCAGGGCTTTGTCAAAATGTCACCGAAGGCATGTAACGATGTCGGGGGCAAAGTTGGTAAATAATGCAGTAAAAGGAGGCGGGTTAACCCCCGCTTCTTCCCCTGAGGGTCAGCAAGGCATACCAGAGCACTTTCTCGGTTTCGGCCTGGGATTACGCACAGATCACTTCCAGGATGTGCTGGAACAAAAACCCGCACTTGACTGGTTTGAAGTGGTTTCGGAAAATTTCATGGTAGACGGCGGTAAACCTAAACACTACTTGCACGCCATACGTGAACACTATCCCATGGTAATGCACGGGGTTTCCATGTCTATCGGCTCTACCGAGCCCCTGAATATGGACTATTTGCGTAAACTTAAAGTGCTGGCCAATGAACTTCAGCCAGAATGGCTCTCGGATCATTTGTGCTGGACTACCAACAAACAAGTTAACAGCCATGACCTGCTGCCTTTGCCTTATAACGAAGAAACCTTACAGCATGTTGCCGATCGCATCTCCCGGGTGCAGGACTTCCTCGGCCAGCAAATACTAATAGAAAATGTCTCCAGCTACATGAGTTATAAAGACTCAGACATGAGCGAATGGCAGTTTATCAACGAAGTGGTGAAACGTGCCGACTGTTTAATGCTGCTTGATATCAACAACATCTATGTCAGCGCTCGCAATCATAACTTTGCCCCGCTAGATTATCTTAACGGCATAGACAAAGACAGGGTCAGGCAATTCCACCTGGCCGGACACACAGATTACGGCGATTACGTTATCGACACCCATGACCACGAGGTGGCCGATCCGGTGTGGGATTTATACCGCCAGGCATTACAACGTTTCGGCTACGTCAGTACCATGATAGAGCGCGATGATAATATTCCGCCCCTTGCCGAGCTTATGGCAGAGCTGGATATTGCCCGCAATATCGCCGCACAAACCCTTAACCACACTATAAGTACAGGCATAGCCCAAGGCAAGCAAGCGATATAACCATGGAAAATACCCGCTTAGAAAAACTGCAGCAGCAGATGATAGATTATTTAACCTGTGATGATGAGAGTATCAGCGATAACATTATCAGCCAGGGAAGCATAGATAATCATACCCGCCTTAATATCTATAAAAATGCCTACCGGATGCGGCTAAAAGAAACCTTAGATACCGACCATGAGATTTTAGGCTTATACCTTGGCGACGAATTGTTCGAGCAAATGGTAGACGGTTATATTGACCTCTATCCCTCCCGTTACACCAGTTTACGCCAATACGGCGATAACTTGCCCGAGTTCCTGGCCACACAAGTCCCCTTTGCCGATTTCCCCTTGCTAAGCGAACTTGCCCGTTTTGAGCGTTTATTGTTAACGGCCTTTGACGCCGCCGATGTTAACCGCTTTGCCCTTGAGCATCTCCAGAGCATTGCCCATGATTTATGGCCGTCGTTGATATTTCATTTTCATCCCAGCGTGCAGCTTACCTTTATGCACTGGAACAGTGTCGAAAGCTGGCAGGCATTAAAAACAGAGCAGGCCCCCGAACCAGCCAGGGAACACAACAGCTGCTGGCTGCTGTGGCGCAACCGGGATAAGCTGACAGAGTTTCGTTCAATATCAGAAGAAGAAGCCGGTTTATTTCAGATGATACTGGCGGGGGAAGATTTCAGCGCCTTATGTGATTACTTGCTAGAGCGCCATAACGGCAGCACAAATGATAGCACCGATGTCACCACGGTCGCCCTGAACTACCTATCCGCCTGGATAGAACAAGGCCTGCTTCGGGCACCTTAACCCGGTGAACATCAACGGCAAAGATAAATCAATAAGCACTTGATTTTATGGCTTATTAAAATAAGATTTCATCTGGCCTTAAGGGATAAAAACATCCTCAAATTTCTTTCAAAAAAAAGACCTCTTGCTGTTGATTTATCCAGCTAAGCGGTCTTTATTTAATAGTGCGATCCATCCAAATAAGGAGAGCACCCATTCCAGATTTTTAATTCACCAGCTGTTGCCCTTTAGGCAACAACTCAAGTCGCAACCCCTGAGTGGTAGGACACCCAGAGGTCGCTAACCACAACGAACTAGCGAGGAGTACGTCATGGCTGAATGTCATCATACGTCAGAGCCAGGCTCGGCAAAAGTAAAATATCCCATTTATCGGCAACTTACCGTGCAGGAAACCGTTTGTTGTACGGCTTCGAAAACCCGTGGCATAGGTATTAACTATGTGCCGGTAAAGCTTGAACCTTGCATTGTGCTCAGGGGGAAATGGCTTAAACTGGCCGGTTTTACCAATGGGCAAAAGATCAGTATTAGGGTAAATCAAGATGAGCTAATCATCACACCTAAGCAGGCAAGCTAAATACTGAGGAATAGCCCGAAAAAAGGGTAATAAAGCCAAGCTGCTGTGTTTCAACGCCGATTCAGCAGCTTGGCAGGCAGGTAATTGTATTATTCAAGATAGGAGCCAGAAGTTGATGGCAAATAACGGCTCTCGGTTCACTTAATTCCAATCAATAACGTTGTTGATTAGGGTCAAACAAAGTCTATAAAGCACGCCGATTCATATTCAATAGAGCAAGATCAGTAGTAAGATAACAGCCCTCATTTCAAAACAAAGTTATTACCATGACAGTTGATCTAAATAGCCGTTACGGCTTAAACCCCGCGCATAGTGAAGTAGTAGAAGCGTGCAAAATTATTGAGCCGTGCGATACCTTAGACATGGGGTGTTCTAATGGCCGCAATACTGTATACCTCGGCCAACTCGGATTTAACGTTACCGCCATAGATAACAATCCCGGCGCCATTGATATGCTGCAAAGTATCAGCATTGAAGAGAATATGAGTAATATTAAGGCGCAGGTATACGACATTAACAGTGCCAGCCTTAGTGAGGACTACGGCTTTATTAGCTGTACCGTAACTTTAATGTTTATCGACCCTGCGCGTATTGAAGCTGTTATTGCCGATATGCAACAGCATACGCTTGCCGGCGGTTATAACCTGATTGTTTGTGCTATGAGCACTGAAGAACATCCATGCCCGGTTCCCTTCCCTTATACCCTAAAAGCAGGGCAATTGCGTGAGGCTTATGAGGGCTGGGAGCTGATTAAGTACAATGAAGATCTAGGTACTATGCACAATGGCGCGAAATTGCAGTTTGCGACTATGTTGGCGAGAAAACCTGGCTAAAGCAAATAAGATATCCATTGTAACAGTCTATTCAGTAGATAAATCGATGCGCATTTCACTCTATAACGTAATTCAGTTTTAGCTATCCAGCTTTGCTCTTGGCTGAATTCAATCGTTCATCTTTACTGTGTTTAGGTACTAGTTTAGTCAGCCTAAAAACCAGTTCACACTTGATATAAAAACAAACAAAGGATACATTAATTTAACACTATGGAAACATAATGTAATGAAATAAGTTAAATAACAACAATTAAACCAATAACTAAACAGGATGTTTTATGAAAAACTCTCGCGTAAAAATGGCACTGTTAGCAATAAGTATGGGCATCAGCGTTTCGGTTTCAGCCGTTAGCTACCCGGGTCCGGAACAGTGTCTGGTATATGAAAACATGTGTGAAGCTGGTAATACCTACGGTTGTCAACTCGTGGCCCGTTATTGTCTGTTTTAACCCCGCAGCCTAGTTAAGCTGCACCTGTAATATCTACGCTTAAGTAGGGAGCCCCGGGGTCAGGCTTTGAACTGTGTAAACAAATTATTGTTCAACTGACCTGACCCCTTCGACTCATAGCTACAATGACTACCTGACACCGCTAGCATCAGAACAAAGATTAGCCATATAAGTTTATAATTAGAGCGTTACACTATTTATTATTCCTCTCATATCCCTTTTTCATGCTTAAATCAAAATACTCCTGAGACAGTAAAAGCTCTTTAATCAAGCCTTGTTGGTTTAAATCAGATTTCATGCGGCTTTTCCAGGCTTCTATAGCAGAAGGTTCAGCACTTCTTTCTAATAACCGAAGATATTGGGTGCTAATAAAGAGGCTTAAATGTTCATCAGAGTAAAGAATATCTCTGATGACGGACTCTTTTGACTCTCCAGCATCCAACCTTTCGGTATGATATGTTTTGCCTGCTCCATCTGGTTCCCGATTAAGTATCGTTGTATAAAGCCTGTGAACAAAGCCACTATTTGTTTCACCTGAGAGCGTCCAAAATTCTGAAGACTTTGTAAACTCAACAATGAGTTGCTCTCGTGATAAGCCAGACTTCATTTGTGCTACCCAATCACTTACTTCGGCCGAACTCGCAGATCGACTTAGTCCAAGCGGAGTCCAAGCGTGGACACCCAAACCTTGAGTCCAAGCGTGGACACCCAAACCTTGGTAAATGTGAAAAACTGAACTACCTTTGTGTCACGGTTATTTCTACTGACAATGGTGTTCACTATGACTCAAGCACGACGTTCTCAAATTTCCCTTTCCGATACCTGTTATTACCATTTGGTTTCCCGCTGTATTCGCCGCGCTTTCCTGTGCGGTGATGATGAATACACCAACAAGAATTATGAGCACAGGCGGCAGTGGATGGTTGACCGTATCCGTTTTCTTACCTCGGTATTTGCAATTGAAGTGGCCGCTTATGCGGTGATGTCAAATCACTATCACTTAGTGGTATATGTTAATGAGCAGGAAGCCAATAGCTGGAGTAATGAAGAAGTTTGCCGGCGCTGGTTACAACTCTATGCCAATAAACCTTTAGTCGAACGCTGGTTATCCGGAGAAGTGAAAACAAGTACTGAGAAGGCTGCAGCATTGGAGATTATCGAAGAATGGCGCGGCAGACTTAGTGATATTTCCTGGTTGATGCGCAGTCTTAATGAGTATATTGCCCGTAAAGCAAATAAAGAAGATAACTGCCAGGGGCGCTTTTGGGAAGGCAGATTTAAATCTCAAGCCTTGCTGGATGAAAAAGCACTACTCGCTTGTATGGCTTATGTCGATTTAAATCCTATTCGCGCTAAAATGGCCAGTACTGTGCAAGAATCTGAATACACCTCAGCATACGAGCGGGCACATGATAAAGCCAGTCAGCAAGACAATCCATCAACGCTTCCGTTTAAAGTTAAGCCCTTACTCGGTTTTATTGGCAATGAACATCAAGACCAACCCTACGGTATAGTTTTTTCACTTGTTGATTACTTTGAGTTGGTGGAAGCTACCGGTAAAGCCATTAGAGAGGATAAACGGGGTTATATTGATGAAAATGCTTATCCGCTATTACAGCAACTAGGGTTTTCTGGTGATGACTGGATAGACTTAGCGCAGCACTTTGGCAAAAAGTATCACCGAGCCGTAGGCTCTTTAGCGGAATTATCCCTTTATGCCCAACATATGGGGAAAAAATGGATAGCAGGACAACGAGAGCAAGAAGCTATCTTTCACTAATCTTCAAGCTTTAACTGTAACGATGCCCGCTAATTGATAGTGACGGTCTATCTTGTTCTAAATTCTTCAATTATCTCCTTTTTGAAAGAAATATATCCGCTCATAGAATAAATGAAATTCCCTTGTTACCTTTGCTGATATTCATAATATTGTCATCGGTATAGTTCAGTTTTTGGCTGTCCAGCTTTGTCGCTTTGTCCTTTGTCGGTAGTCCAGCTTTGTCGATTCCTGCCTCAGATCAACTGGGAAGAAGATTTCACCCCTTGTGATGAACGCCGGGTTTCAGAGCAAATTATAACAACTATCACTTCAACACTGACGCCCCTACCCCAAGGAGCTTCTCGCTTGTTCTTTTTTATCCCCACCCCGGCCCCTTATTCCGCAGCGGAGAACAAACTACTGCTTGCCCTGGAAGCCGGGGGAGTCACGGAAAAAAAACGCCGGATACTATCCTTACCCCACAGTGGAAAATGTTATGTGTTCTCCAGTGAAAGTGGTTTCCTCACCTTATTAGCCCATGCTTTTCACCTTGGACCTCCCGAGCTCACTTTTATCGGCGCAAATTGTCATTTTAACATAGGTGATGATGGAGAAAGTATGGTGAACTTCGTACTTGCCGCACTAAAACAGGCATCACAGTCAAGGCAAGACATTGTGGGTTTGCACTTTGACTCTGGCACTCTTGTAGAACTGTTTTAAACCATAAAGTATTTGCTTTATCTGCTCAGCTGATGCAAATAAAGATTAACAGCCGGATCCTAGGGCAAGCCTATCAATTTTGCTCATTGAGGCATTAGCGATTAAGTGCAGCGTCAAAATCAGGCAACGTAACAACATCACCGGCATTCAAGCTCTCAATATGAATATCGCCAATCCGAACCCTTACCAGTCTTAATGTGGCAAAGCCCACAGCAGCCGTCATTTTTCTTATCTGACGGTTTTTCCCTTCACAGAGGGTAATAGAAATCCAGCTGGTAGGGCCGTGTCTGGGATCGCGAATTTTACGGCCACGATCGGGAAGTTGAGGCTCACCGTCCAGCTTTACAACTTTACAAGGCAGGGTTAGATATTTAGTGCCGTTGATACCAATCTCAACTCCCTTTTGCAGCTGTAATATGGCCTCTTCAGTGATCGCTCCATCAACTTGCACATAGTACTCTTTTTCTATGCCTTTGCTTCTGACTTCGTAGCTCATCATACCGTCGGTAGTCAGTAGCAATAACCCTTCAGAGTCGTGATCTAATCGCCCTATCGCCATCGTTTTATCGGGAAAGTTAAACAGCTCGCCTAACAGGCGTTTCTTCTTTCGTGATTCAGGTACAAACTGACTTAGAAAACCATATGGCTTAAATACTTTGAAGTGCTGGTGATTTTGGTTTGGCTCGGCAGATTCGGTTAAACGGGTCTGGTTAGTGGTTGGCATTAACTATGGTCTTGCTCGTAAAGTCTCAGTAGTATCGCATTATACGATTAGTCTGAGCTGGATGCACTGCATCAGCTAAGTGTTATGGACAAGTGAGACCGAGCACTGTTTTATATAACTAATAAAACTTAAGGATGACCTGCTTTAGCAACGAAATCAGCAAGCCATCCCTTAAAAAGCGCTTAACTATCTGGTATAGTCCCACACATTTTGTACATATTACTGATCCCCATATCTTTTTGTTTCAGATTCACAAAGAAATTCATGGTAGTAACCGCAAACGGAAGCTGCGCCACGCCTGAGTCGGTACCTGTAGGGGTTACCACCACAACCGGAGGGGTTTTATAAGGTTTAACCTTTTTTCCTTTCATCGCTTTTAACAACATATCCGCTAAACGAGCGCCTTGCACACTGGCAAGATAGCCATGTTTATGACTGTCGAGGGTAGCGCAATCTCCCAATGAGTACAGATTTTCATAACCCTTAACTCTCATATATTCGTCAACGGTGATAAAACCTCTACTATCAAGCACCTTGGACAATTCTGCTCGAAGGAAATCGGTATTCGGGACCATACCAACACATTCATAAGCAATGTCTGCCTTAATCGTCTCACCCGTGTTAGCGCAGCGGTAAATATCTTCATGCTTTGAGAATCTTCGGTTAAGTTTTACCTTAACCCCTTTAGCGGTTAACTGTTCCAATACCTTACGTTGTGCCTTAGGCTCTGCATTATCTAACAGGCTATTCTTGCTATGAACAAGCGTTATATCTTTACCGGGAAAAGCACTGGCAATTTCACCGGCAAATTCAACACCTACCACACCACCACCAATTACCAGCACTGACTCTGCTGATGAAAGAGACGCGTGGGCATCCAGCATCTCCTGGTTGCGCTCTGCATAATCAAATTTTGAATTTGACTTGGCCTCCGGCAACGTAGGATAACGGCTTCCTGTTGCGATAATGGCTTGTTTAAAGTGGATAGTCTCACCAGATTCAAGCATCGCCCGCCTACCATTCATAGCAGTTACGCCAGCCTGAATAAAAGTGCCGTTAATAAAATCATCATAAAGTTTACGCGGTGTGTTGCCGTGTTTCTGGGGCGCGGTAACATTGCGCAGGGTCGCGAACGTTACTTCAAAATAATTTTTCCGGTCGACCAAAGTAACATCAACTCCCTCTTTTGATAACTTCTGGGCGACACCTACACCGGCAAAACCTCCGCCAATAATCAGTACATCTGTGTGTTTGTTCATCATGGTCACTTTCCATCCAATAGCCATTCAATAACTGGCTTCACTTAATCATGCGAAAAGCATATCATTAGATATATTCAAAGAATATTTCGAAATAACTACATAGATATTAGCTTTTACCTAAGGAGATATGATGACTTTGGATCAACTGAAATCGCTGCAAGCAATTGTTGAGGGCGGCTCTCTGCGGGTGGCGGCTGAAAATCTACATAGAACACAACCTACTATCAGCGTAGCGATAAAAAATCTGGAAAAGGAACTCGGCCTTGAACTCTTTGACCGGGCACAATACAGAAACAAACTAACACCACAGGGAGAAGCGCTTTATAAAAAGGCAAAGTTAGTCTTGGGACAGGTACAGTCATTTGAAAATCTTGCGAAACAACTAACAACGGGGGAAGAATTAGAAGTGGGCATTGCCTTTACCTCCGCTATTCCCGTTGCCCCGATACTGAATACCATCAGGCAGTGTAAGATTGAATTTCCCCGAACCCGGCTCGAAATATATTCAGAAAATGGTACGGGGCCACTCGATTTACTTGAGAATGGCCAAGCTTCGCTGCTCATTATTCCGTGGATAAAGAATTTCGAAACATTGGAGTCGCTGCCTTTCATGAATTTGCGGTTTGTTTCTGTTATTTCAGCGCAATCACCGCTGTTAAAAGAATATCAGGTAGTACCTAAAACTGTTATGAAAACTCATCCGCAGGTGGTCATTAGCGGTCGAAAATCTTCAAAGAAAACCTATGGTGTCCTGGAAGGTGGCGATCAATGGAGAGTGAATGATTTTCAAACCAAAAAAGAGCTTATTGTTCAGGGGATGGGCTGGGGAAGTTTGCCGGAACATCTCATCAAAGAAGAGCTTGAACAGGGGATACTCGCTCCTCTTCAAGTAGAGGGTGGCCTTACATGGACTGAGGCTGAGTTTCGCATTGCAAGATTAGAGTCTGAACCTGTCGGTCCGGTTGCACAAAGGCTGTGGCAACTGTTTCAAGAAAGAGCCAACACGACAGGCTAATGATGAAGGTTGAACTATGTTAAAATACACAAATTCGGATGGCTAAACTTCTGAGTATTAACACAACAAGCTCTTTAAGTGCTCCCCTCCCCTAAAGCCAGCTCGAAATAATAACTTAACCTCTGCCTTATAAGAGTATTGATAAAAGCGTCAACATTTGCTCATATAATGGCAGACACTAAAGAGAATGCGGAGTAACTATGTCCATCACAGGTGTGATCATTCTGCTGCTATGCCTTGGCATGATTATCGGCGGCATTTTACTGCTAAAAAAATCAGCGAAAAAATTCAACCTCACCGAGCAGCAATTAAAAGATATCAAAGCCCGTAACCAAGAGCTGGAAAAAGAAGAGCAGCAGGAAAAATAACAGGTTTGACCATGTTTTACTTTACTTCATCAAGCCATGACATAAAATGTCATGGATTTTTTTAATTAAAGTAAAGGGCTTTATAATATGTCGTCCATAGACCACTTGTTTGATAACAATAAAAAATGGGCCCAGGAAATAACAGAGCAAGAGCCTGATTTTTTCCAGCAATTATCCCAGCAACAAACCCCGGAATATTTATGGATTGGCTGCTCCGACTCTCGGGTGCCGGCTAATGAACTTTTAGGCATGAAACCAGGCGAGGTGTTTGTTCACCGCAACATCGCCAACCAGGTGATCCATACCGATCTCAACTGCCTTTCGGTGATCCAGTACGCCGTTGAAGTACTGAAAGTGAAACATGTTATCGTATGCGGCCATTACGGTTGCGGCGGTGTTCATGCTTCTGCCGATGACAACAGTTACGGCCTGATCGACAACTGGCTCAGACATATCCAGGATGTTTACCGTTTCCACAAAGACAAGCTCGATGCCGAAACCGATCACGGCAAACGCATGAACTTATTATGCGAACTCAATGTCATCGAACAGGTCAACAATGTCTGCAATACCACTATCATACGTAATGCCCGCGAGGCAGGTCAGGACATCACGGTCCATGGTTTTGTTTATAACCTTGCCGACGGTATCTTAAAAGATCTCAAGGTATCGGTGTAACGACCCCTTAGCTGTCACCGACAGGCAAAAAACAATATTCAAACAGGATGAGGCAAGTCTCATCCTGTTATTGCAAACCTGATATCACCCTCTTTTTCAGTGCCCGATTCCGCTGCCTTCTCAGCCCGGCGAAAAATTAAAAGTACAAAATCAACTAAACTATAAAAACTACCGGCTTCATGGATTGAAGGTAAAACTTTAATCTTAACCGGATTTTATTATGTACTCTCCTCTTCGCTGTTTTCATCTCAATTGCCCGCTGATGCTTGTTATCAGCTTAAATGTCTTAACCCCTTTAACTTTTGCCGGCAATCATGCCGGTACTGAGCACCGTGAACAGCCAGAGCCGGAAAATGAACACCTGCATTCCATTTCACTGGAAAACTTACTGAAAATAACCGTCTCAATCGCTTCCCGCTTTAATGAAGATGAAATTAATCTGGGTTCCTCTGTCAGTAAAATCACCCGCCAGGAATGGATAAACCGGGGAGCAGACCGCCTCAGGGAAGCACTTGCCACTCAAGTTGCCACTGTAGTTTCCCCTTCATTATGGAATGGCAGTGCCATTGCAATCAGGGGCTTTTTCGGTAATACCTCATCTTCAGCCATCGCTGTACAACTCGATGATGTGCCCATGACCTTACTGCGCACCAACAGCGCCCTGTTTGATACCTTAAGCTACCAGTTAGGCGCCTTAGACAGCCTGGAGCTGATCCGGGGACCGGGTTCAGCCATACACGGGTCGGACGCTTTTCACGGCGTTATTGCCGCCAATACCTACAGCGCCGACGAAGATCAGCGCCGGGTATCAGTTAAACTGGGCAGCCTGGGATTTAGCCAGGCAGATATCAACATCAGCCAGGCATTAAACCAGTCGCATAGAGTCAACAGCGCCTTTGCCTATAGCCAGCAAAACAGTCAGGACCAAAACTATCAAAACATTAACTTAACCAATGACCAGCTGGTAACCGGCGAACGGGATTTAGATTATAATGCCTACACCGGGGTGCTAAAATTCAACTCAGACTTTTCCAATCAGTTGTCTACCTATCTCAACCTGTATGCCAAAGGGCGTCATTCTGATCAGGGACCGGGGTTAGGTCCCAACAGAGATACCCTGGATATCGACCACTCAGACTCGGACGAAGACTTTTACATGGTAAAAGCCGGCTTCAGCCAAACCTTTGCCAGGGAGCTCATTCTTGAAGGCAACGGTTATTTCTGGGACACAGATATCACCCGAACCTTTTCCCGCTACCGGGCAGGTCAGCCGACCCAGGACCAGATTTTCTTTGAAGAAAGCCACAAAGGGGTGCGTTTATATTTAAAACAGGCGGACAATCCCTGGAACACTCAATGGCTGCTGGGGTTGGAAGCCAGCAGAGCCCGGCTCGACGACAACCACAACCGGCGCATATCCCTGGTAGATAACAGCGTATTACGTGAAGGCATCAATGTCTCACAGGGTTATGAACGTAAGATCAACAGTCTTGTCTTTCAGGCCAAAAGCCACCTTTTTAACGATCGCCTGGATCTGCTCTACGGCCTCAGAATAGATAATTATATCGATGCTTTTGGCCACCAGGACTCCCCCCGTCTTGGGGTTATTTATTATCCGGACGAGGAACAGGCCATTAAATTACTTTACGGCCAGGCGTTCACCCCACCCTCTTCGTTAGACATTTTTGGCGGGGTCACCATCAAAGGAAACCGCGAGATAGGCCCGGAAATTATCGATACCTATGAACTGGTTTATATCAGGCACAGCGACCACTGGAAGTTAAATGTCACCTTCTTCAAAAGCGACTGGAGCGACGGCATCCTGGCGGTATCCACCACAGACCCCAATTTTAGCCTAGAATTCAGCAATATCGGCGAACAAACAGCTAAAGGCATCGAACTGAGTTACCAGTATGTGCAAGACAGCTGGTCTTTAAAGGCCAATGCGGCATATGTCGACAGTAAAAACGAGACCGAAAACTTCGATTACGACTCCTTCCCCGACTACATAATCAACCTGAAACTGGGTTATCAACTCAGCCACTATCCGGTTGAGTTTTTTATCCAAAACCAATGGCATATCAACCGGACCTCAGGTGCTGTGGTTTCCGGGGCGATAGCAGACCCCAATGAGTTGCCCGATTATTTCAAGCTGGATATCTCAGGCCACTGGCAAGTATCAAAAAACTGGCGACTTTCCGGCTATATTCACAATATATTCGACCGTGATAACGCCACCCCGAGTACCTTCAGCTTACCTGAAGGACACCCGGATGAAGAGCTTAACTTTTCCCTGAGCCTGAACTACAGATTCTAAGCAGACAGTCTGTTCGTTCATAAACCCGCAGGATACCGCTCGTCCTCGGCTCTGGTTTCCTGCTTCGCTCTACCTCCTAAATCCGTTTAGTCGTGAGCATACCCGGCTCCTGTTCATCCATGAACCCGCAGGATACCGCTCGTCCAGAGCATAAAAAAAGGGCGGCTATTACAGCCGCCCTTGTCTTGATTTAAAAAACGCTACAGTACGCCGCGTTCCATCTGGTTCAGCTCGATAGACTTGAACAAGGCGGTAAAGTTACCTTCACCAAAACCTCTGTCATCAACACGCTGGATCATTTCGATAAAGATAGGACCGAAAATGTTCTTGGTGAAAATCTGCAACAGATAGCTGTTTTCTTTCTGGCTATCTACCAGGATCTGGTGTTCCTGAATGCGTTTTTTATCTTCTTTCACCCAAGGTACACGGTCAAAAATATCATCGTAATATTCCGGTACGATATCCAAAGTATCGATAATAGATTTATCCAGTTTATCTAACGAACCTACCAGGTCATCGGTAATAAACGCCAGGTGCTGTACGCCCGGCCCGTTGTATTCATCCAGGTATTCATCAATCTGGTTGTTCTTATCGCCTTTACCTTCGTTGATTGGAATACAGAAAGTGCCACAAGGGGATTGTAAGGCATAAGAGATTAATGCAGTCTGAATCCCCTTGATGTCAAAATAGCGCACTTCGGTGAAACCAAAGACATCTTTATAGAAGTTTGCCCAGTGCTCCATGGTACCCTGGTAAACATTGTTGGTCAGGTGATCAACCGCTTTAAAACCTTTGTCTTCCACCAATACTGGCTTGTCCAAGGCTTCAAAATCATCTTCATAAATACTGCCTTTCGCGCCAAATTTATCAACGAAATAAATTAAGCTGTCGCCGATGCCGTAAATGGCCGGGTATGGCAGTTTATTTGGCGCTTCCTGTGCCGACTTGGCACCGCGCTTCACCGCTTCGGTAAAAGCAAATTCGGCATCATCTACACGCCAGCCCATAGAACAAATGGCCGGGCCATGGCTTTTGGCGAATTCACGGGAGAAACCCGACTGTTCATTGTTTAATAAGAAGTGAATATCATTTTGGTTGAAGTAGTCGATATCACGCCCTTTAAACTTTTTAGTTTTTGAAAAGCCAAAACCATAGAAAGCATTTTCCATGTAATCGCTGTCGGGTGTTGCGTATTCGGTAAATTCAATGCCGCGTAAATTTAGCGGGTTGTTTACTTCGGTCATATTGGTATCTCTCTTCAATAGTATGACTTCATTATTAAACTGATTTCGGGAAAGAAAAAGACCTGCGGGAAACAGAAAAAAAAGAGACCTGTAACAGAAATTGTACGCAAAAAGTGGCAAAAATATGATCTACATCAAGCCAGCGCAGATAAGCCCTGAAAGGCAGCTGTAAAGAATTTTTAACACCCAGAAAATAGCGCTATAAAATCCCCTTTGCAAAAATTTATTGCTAACAAAAATTACCGGCTCAAGCGCTAAAAACCGGACATTTTCCAAGCGCTAACCGCCGCTCTTTTTAAGGAGTTTGTTAAAAATAATGCTTAGCCGACATTTATCCTGCATGCTGGCTATAAAGAGATAACTTGTACAAGAAAGCAAAACCGGCGGAAAAAGCAGGGGGGAAGTGTTTAAGGGCTTGCTGCTAAAGGCATCACGGCAGCGTAAAAGCGCATGCTAACAATGAGCCCGGTTTAACGGGCCCGTATAACCGTTTTAAAGATCATTAAAGATCAGGCAGTTAAAGGCACTAGCACAGGTAATAATAGGTCGGACATGCCCAGGTAGGCACGGTTGTCTTCACCGGACCGCACACTGTGCCGGTGATACCGCCGCCAACCCGGGGCGTCATATCCACCGGCAAGTCCTTCTTGTCGCGAGAAAGGTTTTTTAATTTCTGTATATTTAAAGTCAATTTCATTGGTATATCCTTATTTTTTATTAGTTTATACCGGCGCCGCATCTACGACGACCTTAGTACACAAACCAAACTATCAAAGCCATTTGATGAAGTCAAACCAGGCCGCAACAACAGAAAACTATTTCACCGGCAATAAAAAAGGCGCTTAACAGCACCTTTTTTATCAAATAACTTATTAGGAATAAGTTTTAGTTAGCACGTCTTGAACGCTCAGGACGGTCATTGTAACGACGCGGACGCTCGTGTGCAGCAGGTGCATCAGATACAGAGATTTCTAAAGCCTGACGACGTACACGTACCGTTTTCAGCTGCTGGAAAGCACCGGTCGGGATACCTTTTGGCAACTGTACATAACTGTGACGGTCATGCAGGTTGATGGCGCCGATATAGCTGCTGTCCAATGAGATTTCGTTGGCAATAGCACCAACAATATCACCCGGCTTGGCACCATGCTCTTTACCGACTTCTAAACGGTAAGTCTGCCAATCGACATCGCTGCGTACTGCCTTAGGCTTACGCGGTGCTCTTTCACCACGGTTGTCGCGGTTACCACGATTATCACGTCCGTCGCGGCCGCCACGTGCGTCACGGCGACCATTGCGATCGTTACGGTCAAAACGGTCACGCGCTTCACGGCGAGGTTTAGGATCTTCTTTTGGCTGAAGCGGCTGCTTTAACTGCTTCTGATATAACAGCGCCGCGGCTAAATCTACCATGGAAAGCTCAGATTCATTGGCCATGCTTTCAATGATTTCACGCATGCTCGCCAATTCTTTATCGGCAACAACACTGGCCAGTTCTTCACGGGTACGCTCGATACGGGCTTTACCGATTTCCTGAATGGTCGGCAGTTCATACTGCTCGATAGTACCGGACGTTAAACGCTCGTAGTGACGCAAAGAATACATTTCACGAGGACGTACAAAAGAAATGGAAACACCGCTGCGACCGGCACGACCGGTACGGCCGATACGGTGAACATAAGCTTCGTTATCACCCGGCAGGTCGTAGTTAACCACCAAAGAGATACGCGGAATATCCAGACCACGGGCAACTACGTCGGTCGCAACCATGATAGAAGACTTACCGGATTTTAACTGATCTACGGTACGCTCACGTTGTGCCTGGTTCATATCACCGTTTAAGGCAACCGCAGGGTAACCCAGACGCTCTAATTTTTCGGCAACATCAACGGTATCGTTACGGGTGCGCACGAAAATAATCATGGCATCGTATTCTACCGTTTCAGCGATACGCTCCAATGCGGTCATTTTGTTGATGCCACTTACTTTCCAGGCGTATTGCTTGATATTGGCCTTGGCTTTTTTCACCGCGGCAATTTTAATGTGCTCCGGCTCTTTTAAGAAACGGTTCGCCACCTTACGGATTTGTGGCGGCATAGTGGCCGAGAACAAGGCCATTTGCGTTTGCTCTGGCAAGTGCTCAAGGATCCATTCGATGTCATCCAAAAAGCCCATGTTCAGCATTTCATCGGCTTCATCAAGCACACAGAAAGACAGGTTATCCAGTTTTAAACTCTTACGGCGTAAGTGGTCCATTAAACGGCCCGGAGTACCGACAACCACCTGGGCGCCACGCTCAAGCTGCTGAAATTGCGGACCATAAGACTGGCCGCCATATAAGGTAGCAACACGCAAACCTTTCATGTTTTTGGAAAATGACTCAATGGCTTCTGCTACCTGCATTGCCAGTTCACGGGTCGGTGCCAATACCATTAACTGCGGCTTTTTGATGGAAGTATCAATTTGGGCCAGCGCAGGTAAACCGAATGCCGCGGTTTTACCGGTACCGGTTTGCGCTTCACCTAAAACATCTTTACCTGCCAATAACGGGGGAATAGTTTGCGCCTGGATATCGGTCGCAGAGGAAAATCCTAAAGAATTTAAAGCAGTTAATAAAGTTTCAGGCAAGCCTAAAGATTCAAAGCCGACAGCGGCATTGTTAGTATCAGTCATAGATTTTGTCTTCTCAATAGCAGGTAAAGCCTGCGTACATTTACGAGGAAAACCACCAGGAAGACTTGAGGCACAGTCAATATGCTAATTAAGGAGAAATTAGCTTGGCAAGTCTATTGGGCGGAAATAACCCCACTCATTTTAAACGCTGGGAAAAGGGTGCTTCAAGGCACCCTATAAGCGAGGCGCGTATTATACAGATGTAAAACCCAGACACAAGTTATATTTATCCTGTCTCGGGCAAAAGTCTTAAATTCAGGCATGAAAAATGCTAATACCAGGTAAAGTTAGTGTAAAAACCCCTTAAGGCGTTTGATCCAATACCGCTAAAGGCTCGGTAAGTTCCCCCAGCCGACTAATCACCTGCATCAATACATCCGGATACAGGCCAAAGACAAGACCGGCAAAAACAAACCCCGTGACCAGTACCCCCTTCCAGGGCCAATTGCCGGACGCCTGTACCTGCCCGGTCCCGTCACTCGATACCGCTTGTTGCTGGACTTTTTGTTCAGCTTTTTGCTCAGAGAACGGCGCAGCAAACAAGCTAAAAATGATCCGCAAATAATAAAACAGCCCGATGCCGCTGCCGACTACCAGTGCGGCAATTAACCACCACAACCCCGCCTGGCTGGCAAAGGTCAACAGATAAAATTTGGCAATAAAGCCCATCGACAGTGGGATGCCCGCCAAACTTAATACTGCCAGGATCGCCAGAAAGGCCATCATAGGTTTGCGCCAGAAAAGCCCCTGCCAGCTGCCGATGGTGGTATCATCTTCTGCCTGCTGCTGACTTTGCCCGGGCAATAAAGCCTCTTGGGTGGTAAAGATGAGCACCATAAAAATCGACAAAGACGCCAACACATAAGCCGACAGATAAAAGAGCGCACTTTGCCAGGCAAAATTAATATCCTGCATCGAAGTGATCAACAAAACAATCAGCAGATAACCCATATGGGCAATAGAGGAGTAGCCCAATAAACGTTTCAGGTTTTCCTGCTTTAACGCCAGCACATTGCCAAACACCATAGACAAAATCGCCACCAGGGCCATCAACTGCATCATATGACTCTGAACAAAGACTCCCTGGCTGAACAGGCATTTCATCAACACGGTAAACATCGCCACTTTCGAGACCGTCGCCATCAACATAGTCACCGGGGTTGGCGCCCCCTGGTACACATCCGGGGTCCAGAAATGAAAAGGCACCAGGGATAGCTTAAACGCCATGCCGGCAAAAAACAGCAGCATGCCCAGGGCATGGAAGGTATTGGTCAGCTCCGCGCCGAGCTGATCTGCGCCATTTACCCCGGTATTAATTAAAGAAAAATGCAAACTTCCGGTCTGGCTATAAATAAAGGCGATGCCAAGCAACATAAAACTCGATGCGGTGGCGCTTAAAATCAAATATTTAAAAGCCGTTTCCACCGCATGTTTGCCCTCGCGGAAAAAACCCACCATACCCACCAAGGCCAGACTGAGTAATTCAAACCCCAGGAACAAGCTGGCAAAATGATCGCTGACAACCAATACGCCGCCCCCTAATATCACCAGCTGCAACAGCAAGTAGTATTCATCGTGGGCCTCGGTATTTCGCTGCAGCAATTGCCCGCTTAACAAGGTCACCATCAAACCGGAAAAACACACCAGCATAAAGGCAAACACCCCATAACCGTCCACCTTTAACAAGATAGTGACCGGGATCTCGTTGTTAAATAACAGCGGCACAGAGGCAATTAAGGCGACGATGAAAATTGCCGAGGTCAACCCCTGCAGCATACGCCGCGAACGTTTCCAGGCAATCAGCAATAACGAGAGCACTATGCCAAAAGCGACAATCAGCTGGGGTGATATCGCCAGCAACATGGCATTAGTAAACTGAACATTGCTAAGCAAAGGCGCTGCGGCCATCTCAGTGGGCATAAGTTACTCCTGTTAAATTCGAGACTCCCTGGGACAATAACGCCAGCTGTTCGCCGGCGGCGCTGCTGTATTCAAGTATCATGTTGGGGAAAAGGCCAAACAGCAGCAATAACCCCAGCAAAGAGCCGGAAATCACCAGTTCACGCCCGGATAAATCTTCTACCTTGTCCCCCGGCGGCCCGTGGAAAGTCGACTGGAATAAAACAATGCCATAAACCGCCGAGCCAATCAGTCCCAGGGCGGCAAAAACCGCAGCAACGGGGAATACCTGGTACGCCCCCACTAAACTCATAAACTCACCGATAAAGTTAGCCAGCCCCGGCAAACCAAAAGCCGCGGCGGCAAAAGCCAGGGTGAATCCCCCCATGCGCGGCGCGCTAGACCAGAAGCCGCCCATATCCGCCAGGTTACGGGAATGAATGCGGCTGTAGATAATGCCCGCCAGTGAAAACAAAGCGCCGCTGCTTAAGCCATGGGCCACCAGGGTCAATACCGCCCCCTGGTAGGCGGTGGTATTAAAGGAAAACAGCGCCAGCATCACAAAGCCCATATGACTGATACTGCTATAGGCCACCAGACGTTTAAAGTCCTGCTGGGCAAAGGCCATTTTCGCCCCGTATAAAATGCTCACTACACCAAGCAGTGCGGCCAAAGGGGCAAACCCCTGGCTTGCTTCGGGAAATAAAAAGATCACGAAACGGATCAGGCCATAAGCACCGGTTTTTAACAGCACGCCTGCCAGCAAGACACTGCCCGCGGTCGGCGCCTGGGTGTGGGCATCCGGCAGCCAGCTGTGTACCGGTACCGAAGGCAGCTTGACGGCAAAAGCGATAAAAAAGCCCAGCATCAGCCAACGGGCATATTCCAGCGGCAGATCCAGGGCCAGCCAGTCGGAGTAATAAAAACTCAATTGCCCGGTTTGCTGATAATGCGCCGCCGCCATCAGGATAATGGCCACCAGCATCAATAAGCTGCTTACCTGGGTGAAGATAAAAAACTTTATCGCGGCAAAATGACGGTTTTCATGGCCCCAAATGGCGATAATCGCCGTCATCGGCAATAACATCACTTCCCAGAAGAAAAAGAATAAAAACAGATCTACCGCGGTAAACACCCCGATAATGCCGGCAAAGGTCGCGAGCAGGTTAAAATAATAAAACCCGGCCTTTTCTTTGATTTCCTGCCAGGACACCAGCACACATATCAGCGCCAGCATAAAGGTCAGGGATAACAGGATAATGCTCAGGTGATCTATGGCTAAGGCATATTCAATATTAAAAAGCGGGATCCAGGGGACACGCACTAAAGGTTTAAGTTCGGCAAAGCTGGTCCCCGAGCCCAAGACAAAACTTGCAAATAAGCCGGCGGCAAATATCACCGCAAATAAGGCAATCCAGCGGGGGGCTCTACTGCTGATGCCTTCCATATACCAGGCAAAAGCGCCGAGTAGCAAAAAGCCCAACATCACAATTGTTAATATCATAAGGTGGTCACTCCCGCTAAACAGACAACAGCCAAACCAATACCGGCGGCGTACCAGCGCAGGCTGCCGTTCTGACTGGCGGACATGGCATCATGCCATAACCTGACATACCAGCCGTTGAACATGATCAGCTGGTCGATAATATCCCGGCGGTTGATGGCGGCAAGAAAACAATAAGGCCGCACCAGTAAAGAATGATAGAGCCAGTCAAACCCGAGACCATCGCCGCAAAAGCGGTTAAGCCCCCCGGGTTTCATCTCAAGCGCTTCCCCGTTATTGTCCCGGTAGCTTTTAAAGAAGAACCAGGCAAAGGCGATACCGATAAAAGGCGTGGCAATGGCAAGGGGATGCAGCCAGGCAGGTTCTTGGGCGGCATCAACTGAAGAGGCAACAGCGAACACCTCAGTAAAATCCAGGGAAATTAATCCGCCAAATAAGGACAATAAGGCCAGTAAAAATAACGGCCAGCGCAACAGCACCGTCGGATGGTCATGATGCAGGTCATGCACCTTGTCATGCTCACGGCTGGCCCCGAGAAAGGCGAGGAAAAATAACCGGCAGCTGTAGATACTGGTCAGTAAGGCGCCGAGTATTGCCCCCCACCACAAGACAGGCCCCGCGGTAGGCGAAGACCATAAGGTGGCAATAATCGCTTCTTTGGAGAAAAAGCCGGAAGTCCCGGGCAAGGCCATTAAACAGATCAAACCGACAATAAACAGGCCGCTTTCCACCGGTAATTTCTTCAGCAAGCCGCCCATTTTAAACAGATCCTGCTGGTGATGCAGCGCCAGTATCACAGAGCCTGCGGTTAAAAACAGCAGCGCCTTAAAAAAGGCATGGGTCATTAAATGAAAGACCCCAGCCGACCAGGCGCCCGCACCGAGTGCCAGCATCATATACCCTATCTGGCTCATGGTGGAGTAAGCCAGCACCCGCTTGATATCCTTTTGTGCCAGCGCAGCAACTCCCGCCAGCAGCAAGGTTAAAGCGCCAACCCAGGCAACATAGGACATCACCTCAGGTGAAAGCAGAAACACTCCCTGCATACGGGCAATCAAATACACCCCGGCGGTCACCATAGTGGCGGCATGGATCAGGGCACTGACCGGCGTCGGCCCCGCCATGGCATCCGGCAGCCAGGTTTGCAGCGGCAATTGTGCCGACTTGCCCACCGCGCCGCCCAGTAATAACAGCGCAATCCAGTAAGGCAGCTCATCGCCGATTTGCCATAAAGAACTGGCCGATACATTGACGGCGGCAATATTAAGCTCACCCAGGGATTTAAATAATAAAAACAAGCCGATGGCCATGGCGGTATCCCCGACCCGGGTGACGATAAAGGCCTTACGCGCCGCCAGAACATTTTCCTTTTCCTGGTACCAGAATCCTATCAGCAAAAAGCTGCACAAGCCGACCCCTTCCCAGCCCAGGTACAAGAGCACCAGGTTATCCGCCAGCACTAAAATCAACATGGCAACGATAAATAAATTCATATAAGCCATAAAACGGCTGAAATTCTCATCGTTTTTCATATAAGCGGCGGCATAGGCATGGATAAGCAAACCGACGCCGCTGACCACAGATATCATCACCGCCGAAAGGCTGTCGAGATAAAAGCTGAAATTGACCTCAGCACTGCCCAGGCTGAACCAGCTCCATAATTTCACGCTGATAATACCGCTATCGGCACTTGCCAGCTGGCTGATCACCAGGCCACTGGAAATAGCGCTTAAGGCAATCGCGCCGATACTGAGTGTTGAGGCCAGCCCCCAGGATAAACGTCTGCCTAAGGCGATCAAAAGCAGGAAACTAATCAGGGGATAAAAAGGTATCCAGGCTAAAAGTGACATCTTTACCCCCGCATTTCACTGAGTTTATCGATATCGAGCGACTGATACCTGCGCTGCATCCTGATCAGCAGCGCCAGCCCAATGGCGACCTCAGCCGCCGCCAGCGATAAGATCAAAATAAACATGATCTGCCCGTCCGCCTGCTGCCAGACACTGCCGGCACCGATAAAGGCTACCCCAACGGCATTAAGCATGATCTCAAGGCTCATCAGGATAAACAGGGTATTTTTGCGGATAATGACGCCGATAAAACCTATGGAAAATAAAATACAGGCCAGTATCAGCACATGATTTAACGGAATAGCTGTCATGAGCGACCTCCATGGCTACCCGGCCCTTCAGGTCTTGCATAATGGTACCCGGCAATCAAACCGGCCAGTAACAGAAAAGAAGCAATCTCTACCGCCAACAGATAGGGGCCATAAAGCAATATGCCCACCTGTTTGGCATCCACCAGATTAACGGTGAGCTTATCCTGGATCTCTGCGCTTTGAATGATGTTAACCAGCAAGGCCAACAGGCACATGGCCAACACCACAGGTCCGGCCCAGAAACCTAACCCCTGGCTTTGCCGGGCAAACAAGACTTCATCGTGATTTAAGTTAAACAGCATCACGGAAAAGACAAACAAGACCAGGATAGCACCGGCATAAACGATAACCTCAAGTCCGGCGGCAAACGGCGCCCCCATCAGATAAAAACACACCGCCACCGCCAGCAAAGACACCACCAGGTAGAGAAGGGCGTGTATGGTATTTTTCCCGGTCACTACCTTTAAGCTGGCCAAAACCGCCACGGCTCCCGCCAAATAAAACATCAGCTCTATCGTCATAACAGGCCTCCCTTTAAATATTTCCTGGCACTTCTCATGGCATTAGCCCCCTGATATCCACCGGCGGCGCTTCCTGCACCCCCTGCCCTTTACCCTTATCGGCAATGGCGATGCCCGATTGCTGATAGAAATTGTAATCCGGGTATTTGCCCGGCCCCTCAATCAATAAATGCTCTTTTTCATATACCAGGTTGTGCCGCTCGTATTCACACAGCTCAACATCCGGCGTGAGCTGTATCGCATAGGTAGGACAGGCTTCTTCACAGAAACCGCATAAAATACAACGGGAGAAATTGATGCGAAAAAATTCCGGTCGTTTGCGGCCGTCTTCATCTATGGTTTGCTGCAGGGCGATACAATCCACCGGGCAGGCTACCGCACATAAATTACAGGCCACGCAGCGCTCTTCCCCGGAAGGATCCCGGGTCAAGACAATACGGCCGCGATAACGGGGCGCCAGATACGGCTTTTGCTCCGGATACTCAACGGTGTCGGCTTTGGTAAAGGTATGTTTAAGCACCTGCCATATGGTGCGAACTTGACTAAACATGGTAACCCTCCCGGCTTATTATTTTTTTCAGGTGCTTATCCATACTTTTCTTCAGACTCCTGGTTAGAGAACGCCTCCCAGCTTTAATGCCCCGGTGATCAACAAGTTCCCTAACGCCAATGGCAGCATCACCAGCCAGCCAAAGGCCAGCAACTGATCAAATCTCGGCCTGGGCAATGAGGTACGCAATAAAATAAAGAACATGACAAAAAATAAAATTTTCAGAATGAACCACACCAGGGGCGGCAACCAGGATGCCAAAGGCTCGGGCATCAGCCAACCGCCAAAAAACAGCACCACAGACATGGCGGAAATCAGGGTGACCCCCAAATATTCGCCAAGGAAAAACAAAGCAAACTTCAACCCGGAATACTCGGTATGAAAACCCGCGGTAAGTTCGGTTTCCGCTTCCGGTAAGTCAAAAGGCAGCCGATGGCTTTCGGCGATACCGGCAATTAAAAAAATTGAAAAGCCGACAAACTGACTTTGGATCAGCCAGGTATCCGACTGGGCCAAAACTATTTCCCTTAAGTTAAAAGTGCCGGTGAGCAAAACCACTCCCATGACCGACAGCCCCATAAACACTTCATAACTGACGGTTTGCGCGGCGGCGCGCATGCCCCCTAAACGGGCATATTTTGACTTGGACGCCCAGCCCGCCAGCACCACGCTGTAAACGGCAAGGGAAGCCATCGCCAGGAAAAACAGCAAACCGATATTTAAATTGGATACGCCGATATCCGGGGAAAAGGGGATCACGGCAAAACTCATCAGCACACAAACCGCACCTATCACAGGAGCGATAATAAAAACGCTGCGATCGCTAAACTGGGGTACCCAATCTTCCTTACCAAGAATTTTTAACAAGTCCGCCAGCGACTGCAATACCCCGCCGGGACCGACCCGGTTTGGCCCCAACCTGTCCTGCCAGATGCCGATCATGCGCCGCTCTACCCATACCAGCATGGCGGCGATAGGAATAAGCAGGGCGATGATGATAAAAATTTCCAACAGCTTAAATGCAGATTCAAGCATTAGCGTTCCCTCCGCTTACAAATAGCAACAGGCCATCAAACATCTTCCAGTCCTCCGGCAACCATGCGGATAGGAATCGTTTGATCCGCCCTTTTCAAACGTTCCAGCAGGGCTGTTTTATCGGCTTTGGCCTGTGCCAACCGCTCTTGCTCTGCCTGCTGATATAAGGTGATATCACTTGCTTGTGCCGGTGAAAGCCTGATGACCCCCTCCCCACTGCTACGTCCCGGTGCCAGGAGATTACCGGCCACCAAATGTGCTGGCAGCTCATCATGGCATAACAGCCGGGCTATCCCCTGCCGGGCATGCTCTTCACCGGGCAAGCTAAAACTAAAAGCAACATAATCCCCAGGTTGCCAGCTTTGCTCCCGGGCATAATCACTTGCCACAATTAGCTGGTTGCCGGGACAGAGCATGCGAAATTCAGGGTTAACACTTGATTGCCATTCGTTTTGAAACCATTGCCGATGATCGATAAAGGTCAAACTGTGCTTGTCTTGCGAGCTCAAGGCTGTTTCATCCTCAACCTCTGTCACAAGCGGCCAGCTTTCAAGCAAGACGTTCGGGTTTGCAAAATCAAGCTTGGGCGAAGTATCAGCCCCCTGTCCTGGCAGCATATTCACCGACTGATTTGAATTCCAGCCAGGGGCCCAACTAAAAGGCCTATCCGGTGCAGCATCCGCTGCCAGACCTTCCATGGAAAAACCAAATTCACTTGATGGGCTTTGGGTAGTTTTAGTTTCATGCACGCTGATATTAGCCATCTGCGCGGTTCTGCCGCTGGCCCTGTGGCTTTGCCGGGCAATTTGCTTTTCCCGGTGCAATTCTTTGCTATCAAACGGCCATTCAATGCCTTGTTCGCTCAGATATAAATCAAGCTCGGTTAGCGAGTGCACCTCTTTAAATTGCTGCGGTTTCTGCCCGCCATAAGCGCCAGCGTTAAAGATGCTGCTTTCAATCAGGTTAAGCCAGCGCCAACTGTCCAGCACAGGTAATACCGAGGCATGCACCTGGTAATAACGTTGGCAAAGCCCCTGGTAGTTGACAAAATGCCCGTCCCCTTCACTGACCGGTGCAGCCGGCATCAGGATATCGGCCATTTCAGTGAAAGGCGTTTGGCTGTGGTCGACAACTATCAGGGTTTCTGCCTGCTCCCTAAGCAAGGCCGCCTGCTGCTCGGACAAAGCAGGCAATTCGTTTTCTAAAATAATCACCCCGTCAACTATATCGCCGGTTTGTTGCTCCTTGGTAAGCCGGGATAATACCTGTTCAAGGGACAGGGTCTGTGCATCGCTTAAATGCAATAAACCGGTAGTGTTGCTCTGGGGTGGCAGCAGGACCAGTTTTGCCCTCGGCTGCTTATCGGCTGTTGCTTCATCCTGCTTTTCTTCCTGCCCTACGCCCGCTTGATGTCCCATGCAGGCATCGCTGTGCAAAATCTCCATCAGCTCATTAATGGCAGCAAAGACCGCAGCGGATTCATGACTCCAGCCGGAAATGATTAAAGGATTTTTAGCCCTCAATAGCATCGGGATCAGCTCGCTGATAAAGGCTTTTCGGTCAGCGGAGATATCGCCTTTCGCGGAGGCTTTACCCTGCTCACTGGTAATACCCAATAACAGGCGCAGCTGCTGATTAAGCACCTCCAGGGTGTGCTCTGTTTCCCGGGGGGAGAGTAAAAGTTTTTGCTGGCAGACATCATCAAGCTTAGTCGGCATCCCCTGCAGTGAGAATAACGGCGAAAACAGCTTGCCCCCCACAGTGCGTACTGCACTGTCGTGCCAGGAAGCTATGCCTATGGTCGCCGCTTTTGCCAGGCCGGCATTTCTCAATGCCTGGCGCACCGCCAACGCGATACGCGGCGAGGTCTGGGTGATGTCTTCACCGATAACCAGCACCAGATCGCTTTGTTCGATTTCCGGGATCCCCGGTGCCGGGTAGCGGTGTAGCGCTAACTTATGCTGCGCCGCCAGCGCCATTTGCCTGCCGGTCAGTCCGGCGCAGAAACCATCGCTTCCCACCAGTTTTTTCAAATAGGCATTTGCTTCAAGCGAAGCCCTGCCCGAGCCGATGCCGATAAACTTCTGCCCTTTAAAATGCACCAGCGCCTTGGCGACATCGAGCTTGGTCAGTTTTTCCGCCGACTGCTGCCTGATGCCCGAGACCTTCCTGATGCGCTGCTCGCCGTTAACAAAACCGATGCCGAAACGGCCGCGGTCACATAAGAAGTAACCGTTAAGCTGCTCGTTATAACGGTTCACCACCCGGCGCACAGCACCGTAACGCTCGCCAATGCTGGTATTGCAACCAACAGCGCAGTGGCTGCACACGGAAGGGGCACTTTGCAGATCCCACTTGCGGGTAAAGTGGGCGGAGAATAACTTATTGGTGAACACCCCGGTGGGGCAGACTTCCACCAGGTTGCCGCTAAATTCACTTTCCAAGACCCCGTCCGTCTGGCGGCCAAAGTACACCTGGTTCTTCGAGCCATAGACGTCAAAGTCTTTACCGCCGGCATAATCTTTATAAAAGCGGACACAGCGGTAGCAAGTGATGCAACGGTTCATTTCGTGCCCCACCAGTTCGCCGAGATACTGGTTGGTGAAAGTGCGTTTTTTGCCGCTGTAGTGGCGGGCGCTGTGGCCTGTCATCACCGTCATATCCTGCAAGTGACATTCGCCCCCTTCGGCACACACCGGGCAGTCATGGGGATGGTTGGTCATCATGGCGGCGATCACCTGTTCGCGAAACTCGCTGGCATGTTGCTCCTGAAGGCCGATACGCATGCCGTCGCTCACCGGGGTCATACAGGCCATCACTATCCGGCCACGACTGTCGTTTTCATCCTGGTATTGGGTTACGGCGCACTGACGGCAGGCCCCCACCGAGCCCATAGACGGGTGCCAGCAAAAATAAGGTAAATTCAGCTGATTGGCCAGGACGCCGGCGAGCAGGTTATCGTTTTTATCTACCTGGTAAGGCTGATCGTCAATATAAACCGTCAACTGGTTTTCGCTTACTTGCCGGCCATTTTTTTCAGCAGATTTTTTTGGATCTATGTCTGCCATCTTAGTGTCCTCCCTGATAAGGACAGCAGCCCTGTTCAATATGCTGCTCAAAATCGTCATGAAAATATTTCAAAGCACTTTTTAGCGGTTCGACCGCTCCCGGGGCCAGGGCGCAATGGGTTTTCCCCAGCCACATAAAATCACAGAGTTTTGCCAGGGTATCGAGATCATCAAGACTGCCCTGCCCCTGTTCTATGCGGCTTAACACTTCCACCGCCCAGGGGGTACCGTCGCGGCACGGGGTACACCAGCCGCAGGACTCCTGGGCAAAAAATTGCAGCAGGTTAAGCACCATAGACACGGGGCAGTTATGATCATCCAGCACAATCAGCCCACCGGTACCTAAACGGCTGCCCGCCTTGGCAATAGAAGCAAAATCCATCGGCGTATCCAGGTGCTCAGGTAACAGGAAGTCGGTGGAAGCGCCGCCGGGCAGCAGGCCTTTAAGCTTAAGGCCGTCGAGCATACCGCCGCCATGGTCATATAACACTTCCCGTATGGTCGCCCCCATAGGCAACTCCCAGGTGCCGGGGGTTTTCACCCGGCCGCAGGCGGCATAAATTTTCGTACCGGCATCGCTGTCGGGGGACAGCCCCTTAAACCAGTCTGCGCCGTGTTTGAGGATATGAGGTAAGTTGCTTAAGGTCTCAACATTATTGACCACAGTGGGTTTACCGAACAAACCGCTAAATTGCGGAAACGGCGGCTTGGCCCGGGGATTGGCGCGCTTGCCTTCGAGGGCATTAATCAGGGCAGTTTCTTCACCGCAGATATAACGCCCGGCGCTGCTGTGCAGGTAGAGGTCTAAGTGTATATCCGTGCCCTGGATATTCTCACCGAGCCAATTGCTGCGATAGGCTTCATCAATTGCCTGTTGCAGACGGCGGGCTGCCAGGTGATATTCACCGCGCAGGAAAATATAGGCTTTTTCCGCCCCTATGGTATAGGCGGCAATGATCATGGCTTCAATTAACTGGTGCGGCACACCTTCAAGTAACACCCGGTCTTTAAAGGTCCCCGGCTCCATCTCATCGGCATTGCATACCAGGTATTTGCACTCGGGGGCATTAACGTCTCCCGGCTCATACATAGGCACACACTTCCACTTCATGCCGGTGGGAAAACCGGCGCCGCCCCGCCCTTTAAGGGTAGAGTCTTCCACCAGGGTCAGGACCTCGGCCCGGCTAAGGTGATGCAAAGCTTTTTCTGCCCCCTGATAGCCGCCAGCCTCGATATAACCCTCGATTGATAAGGGCTGCTCCAAATTAACCAGAGAAGTTAACGGCTTATCAGGGGCTTTAATCATCACTTAACTCCATTTCACTAATTTCACCGGCGACATCGTCATCATCGAGATAATCCCGGGAGCGGGGCTTGTTTTCCCTGTCGGCTGCAGCATCCCCTTCATTTAAAAAAGAGGACAAGTAATTTTCCGTGCTGGCCCCGGCGGCAATTTTTTCTAATATTTCCACCGCTTTTTCCGGGGTCAGGTATTCATAATGCCGCTCCCCTATCATCATCACCGGCGCTTTGTCGCAACCGCCGAGACAGGCATTGGACAGCAAGGTAAACATACCGTCGGCTGTGGTTTGCCCGTAATCTATTCCCAGGTGCGCTTTAATTGCCTGCAATACCTGCTGGTAACCACTGAGATGACAACTGATGCTGTTGCAAATATGAATGACGTAACGCCCCACCTTCTGGCGGTAAATCAGGTTATAAAAGGTTGCCACGCCCTCAAGTTCGGCCGCTGACATATTTAACATCTGGGCAATGGCATATAAGCTGTCATCACTAATCCAGCCCCGGTGTTTTTGCACCACTTTCAACGCCTCGATACCCGCCGCTTCACGGGTTTCCATGATGCTGGCTTCATGCTCTATGGCGGCCATTTCCTCTTTACTCAGATAGCTGCGGTAGTCAGGAGTAATAGTGTTAATAATCTGCATAAATCACCTTCTTGCCTTGCTACTTGGCTTACCACTGTTGCTATAAGAAAAAAAACTCATCTGTCTACATCCGCCATCACGTAATCGATACTGCCCAGGGTGGCAATAAGATCAGCCACCATCTGTCCCTGGCTGATCACAGGCAACATTTGTAAATGCGGGAAGCTGGGGGTGCGGATACGGGTACGGTAACTCATGGTATTGCCGTCGCTGATCAGGTGGTAACCCATAATGCCCTTAGTCGCTTCGACAAAAGTGGACACCTCACCGACAGGGATCACCGGTCCCCAGGACACATTGACAAAATGCGGGATCAAGGTATCGATATCCGTCATGGTACGGGACTTATCCGGAGGTGTGGTTTGCGGATGCTCCGCTTTATAGGGCCCTTCGGGCATATTGTTCAGGCATTGCTCGATAATGCGGATACTTTGCCGCATTTCTTCCACCCGCACCCGGCAGCGATCGTAACAATCTCCCTTGTGTCCCAGCGGCACCTCAAAATCAAACTGATCATATCCGCCGTAGGGACGCTGCTTACGCATATCCCAGGAAAACCCGGTAGCCCTCAGCCCCGGCCCTGTGATACCCCATTCAATGGCTTCCTCGGTGGAATAGGCGCCGACATCGACGCTGCGCCGTTTCAACAGGGAATTTTGCATCACCATTTTTTCATACTGGTCCAATCGCTTGGGCAGATAGTTAACATAATCCCGCACCAGGGTATCCCAGCCTTTGGGTAAGTCGTGGGCGACGCCGCCGATACGGAACCAGCTCGGGTGCATGCGAGCCCCGGTAAAAGCTTCAATAATGCCAAAGAGTTTTTCCCGGTCGACAAACATATAAAAAATTGGCGACAAGGCGCCGACATCCTGGACAAAAGTGCCGTAAAACAACAAATGGCTTAAGATACGGAACATTTCCGCGGTCATGATACGGATGACCTTAGCGCGATCCGGCACCTGGATCCCCGCCAGCTTTTCCACCGCCATCACATAGGGAAAGTTATTCATCACCCCGCCGAGATAATCGATGCGATCGGTATAGGGGATATAACTGTGCCAGGACTGGCGCTCACCCATTTTTTCCGCGCCGCGGTGGTGATAACCGATATCCGGCACACAATCGACAATTTCTTCACCGTCCATCTGCAGCACAATACGGAAGGCACCGTGCACACTGGGATGGTTGGGACCCAGGTTTAAAAACATAAAGTCGTTGTCTTTATCCCTGCGCTTCATGCCCCAGGCTTCGGGATTAAATTGCAGCGCCTGCTGCTCGATATCCTGCTGGTAAGGCGGCAGGGTAAAAGAGTCCATCTCGGTGGCGCGGGCGGGATGGGTTTTCAAAAGCGGATGTCCCTGCCAGGTATCCGGCATCAGGATACGGCTCAAATGGGGGTGGCCTTCAAAGACAATGCCGAACATGTCCCACACTTCCCGCTCATACCAGTTGGCATTGGGCCAGTACCGGCAGACACTGGCAATATTTTTATCGCTGGCACAGAGCGAGACCTTGATACGCACATCCTGGTTGCGCTCATACGAGCGTAAGTGATAGCTGACGGTAAAGTCCCCGACATGGCTGGCTTTATGGCGGCGCTCGCTTTCATCGATGGCGGTTAGATCAAAGCACATATCAAAGGGCTGGGGTAAATCGAACCTCAGCACCTGCATCAGGGTGCTCAGCTGTTTCCTGTCCACCCAAAATGAGCTGATATCATCAACAATATTTTCAGCGGCGGTTACCGGCAACAGCTTTAACGAAGGGGACAGGGTGAGAATCTCATCAATCACAGGCACAGGAGCAGACATCGACCAGTCGCTACTTAGTGCCATATCTATTTTTGCCATACATCCCCCTTGCGCTTCCCTGGTAAACAGCCAGCCAATAAGCAGAATAAAAAGTCATTAATGCGCTTCATCAGCACTTCCCCTCAACAATTGTCCGGCGAGTCAAGGTTTGTGACCTGGATCCTGTGCTCGTGCTTGATATCACGCAGCGAAGGTTTGGCGATTTGGCTGACCCCCTGCTCCCCCACCACCCAGCTCAATGGCCGCGGCTGGTGCTGGATATTGTTTTGCAGCAGCAACAAGCCTTCAAGCAAGGCTTCCGGCCTGGGGGGGCAGCCGGGTACATAAACATCCACCGGAATAAACTTGTCCACCCCCTGTACCACGCTATAGATATCGTACATGCCGCCGGAATTGGCGCAGGAGCCCATGGAGATGATCCAGCGGGGTTCAAGCAGCTGCTCGTATAAATGCTGGATCACCGGCGCCATCTTGCGAAAGCAGGTGCCGGAAATCACCATCAAGTCCGCCTGGCGCGGTGTCGCCCGGATCACTTCGGCGCCGAAGCGGGCAATATCATGGCGGGAGGTAAAACTGGTGGCCATTTCCACGTAGCAGCAACTTAGCCCGAAATTAAACGGCCAGATGGAGTTTTTACGGCCCCAATTGATCATATCATCGAGTCTTGCCATAAACACATTACGGTTCAGCTCCTCTTCCTGCACCGCTTTCGACTGGCCCATAAATTCATCCAGCTTAGCCTTAGTTAATGACCACTCCATCACGATTTCCTCACACTGCTTTGCATTTGCTTAAGTTTTTGTACCCGAAACGGCTGGTGTCTTTGCTTGAGCTCCAATGCGCCGATGCGCCATAGATACACCAGGGCGGCAAGCAAAATCACGATAAAGACACTGGCTTCGATAAAGCCCGCCCAGCCGACTTCTTCAAAGGCGATCACCCAGGCAAACAGGAAAATCGTTTCCAGATCAAAAATCACGAAAAAGATGGCATAGAGGAAAAAGTGATTGCTAAACCGGGTCTTATCATCACCGGCGGCAATGACACCCGACTCATAGGGAATATTTTTGGCCCGCGTCTGTGTTTTTGGCCCCAACACCACGCTCAGCAGCATCATGACCACTAACATGACACATAAAATGATAAAATAGGCGGCAATCGGCCATAGCTCCGCCAGTTGATTTGCACTCTGCACTTAACCCCCTAAGCTAAATCCTTTAGCTCTTTTATTAGTATTGTTTTGCACTAGATTGCCGGATTAATTTTTTACCAATATTTTTCTTGTTGTCTTTGTTCTTTTATTGATACGGGAAAAATACACTGCATGGGCGGAGTCGACGGCGGCTTTGGTTAAACGGCTTTATCTGACGGCAGGCGCTAAGGCCTCAGGGGTAACAACAAGCTAATCGACACTTTTTGAATGACGCGCAATTGACTGTATTTTTATTATCTTGACCTAAGCATAGTAAAGAATTTGAAAAAGAAAAATTTTTCTTTAAATTCATCATCTTTAAATTTAAATCTGGCTAAAAAACACAGCAAACCGGCTGATACTTAGCTTTCATGATTTACAGGATTCCCCTAAATAACAGCCCCCTGGTCGCCCACAAAATAACTTTTAAAGATTTCCCCCTGACATTAAGGCATGCTCCCGGGCATAACCGGTAAGTTCCTCAAGATGAAAAATGCGGGAAAAGCCCAATTTGACGGCAATACGGGGGAGTGCTATACATGGGTATACCTGAGTGTTTCACTAGGGTATTGCCATACGCACTAGTGCTGGGTGTATGCACATAGCCGACCGGTTCACAATATCTGTCAAGGAGGATAGAGAGTGAGTGATTTGCAATTTCCCCCCTGCAGCCCGGACACTAGCCTTGATAAACCGGATATCTTCCGGATTACTCCTGATGTCCTGCATTACCTGGTGGAAGCCGTCCCCACCGGGGCCCTGCTGGTGGATGCTAACGGCCTGATACAATCAAGCAACCAGGAGCTGCAAAAGACCCTGAAATACAGGGCCTCAGAGCTAGTCAAGCAACCCCTGGAAATGCTTTTGCCTGAACGTTTTCGCCATGGTCACAGTGCGTTAACCGCCTCATTTTTTAAAAAGCCGCTCAAACGCAACATGGGGAATGGCGGTTCTTTATATGCCCTGTGCAAAGACGGCTCTGAAATCCCGATAGAAATAGGCCTTAATCCTCTGGCCTCCGAGCAGGGTCCGCTGGTACTGGCTACCTTGATTGACATCACTCCCCGGTTGCAGGCGGATCAAATGTTTCGCCAGATAGTCGACAGTGCCCCCTATGGCCTGATGCTCATCAATCCACAGGGTAAAATCGAATTAGTCAACCCGTTAATCTGTTCTATTTTCGGCTACAGCGAACAAGAGCTGTTATCAAATCCGATAGAGAAACTTCTGCCGGAGCGCTACCGTAAAGAACATGGCAATTTGCGGGCAAAATACGCACGAGAGCCTGTTATGCGGGTCATGGGGCCGGGGCGGGATCTGACCGGGCTGCATAAGGACGGCACCGAATTTCCGGTGGAGATTGGCCTGAGCCCCTTTATCTGGAATGGACAGGACATGGTGCTGGTGGCACTGAGTGATATCACCGCACGCAAAAAAATGGAACTGGACCTGCGCCAGATCAATTCTGATCTGGAAGAGTTTACCTATGTTGCCTCTCACGACCTGCGCTCTCCCCTGCGGGGGATATCAGATTTGTTGGAATGGGTACGCGAAGATCTCGGGGAAGATCCTGCCCCCTCCCTGCTCAATAATATCGAGCGCATGTCAGTACGCGTCCACCGCATGGAAAAACTGATCGATAACCTGCTGAAATATGCCCGTGCCGGTCGCAGCCAAAACGAGATCAGCCTGGTTGAGCTTGATGAAGTACTCGATAACATTGAAGAGTTACAACCGCTCCCCGAGGGCTTTACCCTCGAACGCCAGCTGGATTTAACCTCAATCCATACCGCTAAAGTGCCCCTGGAAACGGCATTACGTAACCTGATCGCCAATGCGGTACAACATCATGACCGGAGCTGTGGCCATATCGTCATCCGCAGTCGCAGCGAAAATAGCCTGTGCCATATTTCGGTGACCGATGACGGACCCGGTATTGCCGATCAGGCCCACGAACGCATATTCAAACTTTTTCAGACCCTGAGCCGCACAGATAAGCGGGGCTCAGGTATCGGCCTTGCCGTTACCCGGCGCCTGGTCGAAACCCATGGCGGTAAAATCACAGTGACCGCCAACCAAGAACAACGTGGCTCAACCTTCCACCTATGGTGGCCACGCTTTATCCGGAGAGACATTAATGGCAGCATACCCCCTTAACATACTGCTGGTGGAAGACGACGATGTTGCAGCAGAAGCCGTTATCCGCAGTTTTAACAAAGCCGGCCTGCAATTCCCCATCATACTTGCTGAAGATGGGGATATTGCCCTGAATATTCTTAGGGGCAGCCACGAGCGCACGATTGAAAAACCCCTGCTGGTGCTGCTCGATTTGAATATGCCGCACCTCAACGGTTTTGAATTCTTAGAAATTCTGCGCGGCGATGCAGACTTAAAAGACACTGTAGTCTTTATCCTCACCACTTCTTCAGATGAAAAAGACTTAGTACGCGCCTATAACGAAAACGTCGCCGGATACATGGTCAAGTCGGCTGTTGGCCCTATGTTCAGCAAACTTACCGCCCTGATGGAAAGCTATTGTGAAGCCATAAAGCTGCCACAATAGCGTAAACCATTTGGCCACACCAGGGAGAGAGGCGGTGGAAAAAACTTTACATGTCCTGATAGTTGACGACGATGATGTTGATCGCGAACGTTTACATCGCATGCTCAACAACAGCCTGGATCACATTCAAATTGAAGAGGCAACTTCTGCCCCCCAGGCACTCAGTATATTAGCCAAACAGACATGGGACTGCATTTTCCTCGATTATCATCTGGGGGATAGTTCGGGACTTGACCTGTTACAGGAGATCCGGGCCCGCATCGATACTCCGTGTGCTGTCATCCTGGTCACCGGCCTGGGAGATGAAAATATCGCCGCTGCCGCCATGCGTGAAGGGGTCTGCGATTACCTGGTCAAATACAAGGTCGATGAAAAACAGCTGATCCGCTCACTGATGGGGGCTGTCCACCGGATTGATGTCCAGCGCCAGATACATGAACTTGCCCACTATGACACCTTAACCCGTCTTGCCACCCGCACCCTGCTCACCGAGCGCCTGCAGCAAACCATTAAACGCACCGGGCGGCATAAAAGTCTCGCGGCCCTGGCTTTTATCGATCTCGATAACTTTAAACCGGTTAACGATACCTGGGGACATGCCGCCGGGGATCTGGTACTGGTCGAAGTGGGCCAGAGATTACAGCATGGTGCACGTGCCAGCGACACGGTAGCCCGCCTGGGGGGAGATGAATTTGTTTTACTGCTTAATGATTTGCTTAATGTTGATGAATGCGAAAAGCTGCTGCAACGTATCCGTAAAGCCTTAATCCAGCCTATTTTCTTGCCCGATGATATAGAAATACGCGTGACCGCCAGCATAGGGGTCACCATGATCCGCGATGAAAACCTGGATGCCGATACCGTATTGCGCCAGGCCGACCAGACCATGTACCGGGTTAAAAATACCGGCCGTGATCACCTGAAGTTTTTTGACCCCGAAGCCGAAAGACGCCAGCAAGACAGACAAAATTCTTTTCAGGGCATACTTTCCGGCCTGAAAAATGATGAATTCCAACTCTATTATCAACCTAAAATCGACCTAAAAAGTTCACAGTTAATCGGCCTCGAAGCTTTGCTGCGCTGGCAGCATCCGGTAAAAGGCTTAATCGGCCCGGGGGAATTTTTATTTACCGGCGAGCACGATAAGTTAGGGGTGAAAATCGGCGAATGGGTACTTGGCGAAGTATTGCAGCAACTCCAGGTTTGGTATCAGCAGGGCCTGTCATTAAAAGTCAGTGTCAACATTTCAGCAAAACATCTGCAGCGCAGTGATTTCGCAACACGGCTCAGCGCACTGCTTGGCACTGTGCCTCAGGTGCCGGCAACGGCACTGGAACTGGAAATTTTAGAAACCGTGGAAGCCGAAGACATCAACGCTGTGCATGCCATCATTGATGAGTGCAGAGCCCTGGGGGTCAGCATAGCACTGGATGATTTCGGTACCGGCTATTCTTCCCTTACCTGCCTGCGCCGTTTACCTATAGATGTCCTGAAAATTGATAAAAGCTTTGTGATCAATATGCTCGAAAATGCCGAAGACTACTCCATTGTCCGGGGAGTCATCAGCCTGTGTAAAACCTTCGGCCATCAAATCATCGCCGAAGGAGTTGAAACCCCCGAACACATCGCCAAACTCATAGATCTCGGTTGCCCTTTCGGACAAGGGTTCGGTATTGCCTATCCCATGCCGGCAGAGGATGCCCCCCTGTGGATAGCACAAAACCATATGGCGGACATAAAAACAGAACTCCCCCCGCCAGTTCAGTGACCTTGGCACTATCCGTTCAGCTCTCTGAACGGCATAACACCAAGGCATATGCCGGTGATTAACAGCGGCAAGCATCCCGCCAATCCGCTGGCTGAAGGTTATTCATCGCCGCCGTCAAGGATATCGGCAAAAGCCGACAACTTGTCCAGCACCATACCGTGGATAGACTTTCTCGGATAACGGCCGGTTTTGCTCATTTCCCCGGCGGGAGTATCCATCAGAATTTCCAGCGCCTGGTTAATATCTTCCACCGCCCAGATGGAGAACTTGCCCTGCTCCACCGCTTCAATCACATCCGAGGCCAGCATCAGGTTGACGATATTGGTCATGGGCACTATCACCCCCTGATTACCGGTCAAGCCCTTGTCTTTGCACAGGCGGTAGAAACCTTCAATCTTCTCGTTGACGCCGCCGATTGACTGCACTTCCCCGTGCTGGTTGATGGAGCCGGTAATGGCGATACCCTGATCGATCGGCAAATGGGTAATGGCCGATACCAAAGCGCATAACTCGGCCATAGAAGCACTGTCGCCGTCGATATGACCGTAGGACTGTTCGATGGCAATATTGGCGGAAATCGATACCGGGAACCCCTGGCCGTATTTATGGCCCAGATAACCGGTCAGCAACAAGACCCCTTTGGAATGGATAGGTTTGCCTAAGTCCACTTCCCGCTCGATATCCGTCACCCCCTGGCTGCCGGCATACACAGTAGCGGTGATGCGCGCGGGTGTGCCGAACACGCTGTCGCCGATTTCCAGTACCGTCAAACCATTTACTTTACCTATCTGTTTGCCGTCGGTGCTGATCAAAACCTGGCGCTCTTTTATCTCACTCATCCAGGTTTCGCTCATACGTCCGGTACGGCGCTGTTTCGCCGCCAGCGCCATTTCAACAAATTCGGCAGTTAACTCGCCGTCGCCGTTGCCGTCATGTTTGTGCCACAGGTAATTGGCTTCATCGAGCAAGTCATTGACCTGGACAATATTGGCGGAAATTTTATGCTGGTGCTCTGCCCGTCTTAAACCGTAACGCACCAGCTCCACCATGGCGGCATCCGTCACCGCGGGATAGCTGTTTTGCTGCGCCCGCTGGCGGATTAAATTGGCATAGGCCACCAGGTTGTCGTCGTTGTTGACCAGGTGACGGTCAAAGTCCGCCAGCACGCGGAACAGCTCGGTAAATTCCTGATCATATTCCTGCAGGGTGTAATAAATATCGGCATCGCCGAGTAAGATCACTTTCACCTGCAGAGGAATTTTTTCCGGCTGTAAACTGTAAAGCCCCGGCTGGCTGAATTCCGAATAAGGGTTTTCAATGCTGATTTCCTGGGTCTTTAATGCCAGTTTTAACCTTGACCAGATCAGCGGCTGACTCAGCAGCTTTTCCGCATCGAGCAGCAAATAACCGCCGTTGGCCTGATGCAGTGCTCCCGGGCGGATCAAACGGTAGCTGGTATAGTTGCTGCCCTGGAAGCTGGCAAAGTCGATATGGCCAAACAGGTTCTGGTAGGTAGGGTTTTGCTCATAAACCACAGGCGCCCCTTCACCGGCTTCGCGCGGCACCAAAAGGTTCGGCAGGAACTGCTCCACCACAAGTTTGCGTGCTTCCTTGTCATTCTGGCTTTCCGCTCCTTCATCCACCAGGATTTCCAGTACCGCATCCACCACATGGCTTTTGACTTTTGATAAATATTTTAAGACCCCGAGATTGCTGGCAAATTCATGCTCAAGCTCTTTTAACAGGGGCTTTACCGCCTGCTCTGCGGTTTCATATTTAAGTTTTCTTAGTTTATCCGACGAGGTTCTTTTCCACAGCGGCAGTTCAATCAACTGCTCCGACAGCAGGTTTTCCAGCTTGGCCAACAGCAGGTAAAACTCCGCTCTTTTTTCTTCATCCTGCTCGGCAAACTCTTTATCGCTTAACGGTTTACCGTCCACCATCTGGGAAAAGCCGATTTCGCCGTTTTCTTCAAACAACACCACATTATGTTTTAACGCCGTCTCTTCCACCACGGCAATGGCTTCATCATATTTCTGGTTAAACTCGCGGTCGATGGCGCCTTTTTGTCTCTGATAGCCGGGGTTATCGAATACTTCCGGGAAAAGATCGAGCAATTCATCAATAAAGGTATTCATGCGTTTAAGCAGCAGCTTGCCGTCTCCGGGGCTGACATAGAGTTTAAACGGCGCATGCACTTCATCAAAATTATTGATATAACACCACTCCGCCGGCGTCTGGCGCTCGCTGGCCAGGGCCGTCAGCATCTGTTTGATCAGCGTTTGCCGGCCTGTACCCGGCTCCCCCATGGCAAAAACATTAAAGCCGAGGGCATCCATAGACAAACCAAAATCCAGTGCTTCCTTGGCGCGTTCATGGCCGACAAAGCCCTGTTCCACCTCGGTACTGGCCGCGGGCATAGAGAATAAGTGTTCAGATAAAATGGCAGTTAATTGTGCAGGCTTCAGGCGCAATTGCTCAACAGCTCGGGTCATGCAGAATCTCGCTATTAACGCTTAAAAAACAAGCGTTTTATGATGAATCGGGAATAATAACCTCAGTGTACTCTGACTAGGGTGCTTTAGGCAAAAAAGTCTGCCCAATAGATCTCGGCATCAATAAAATGCCGGGAACGATCAAGAGAAAACCCCGGTTATCGGGCAAATTTCCTGCACCAGTCCCATTTTTGGGATTTTGTTTATCCCAAAAATGGGTTTAGTGAAGTTAGCCTAGTACTAAAAAATAACAAAAATAATTTTTCACTTTAAATATCAACACATTAATCAATTGGCACAGAGCCTGCTCTATTGAAACCAGTTTATTTTCACGGAGTAACCAAGTTGGATATTAACAGAGCGAAACAAAAAAAGTCTGTGCTAAGCCGTTACTGGCCCTGGTCAATCCTGGCTTTCTTGCTGGCCGGTGCTGCCTATTACCTCTACTTCCTGGCTCAGGCTGACTTTGCCATCGACAGCGAGACCCTGGTGATTGGCCAGGTCAAGCAGGGAAAGTTTTCGGTCTCTGTCAGGGGCAGCGGCGTGCTGGTGCCCGACAATATCCAGTGGTTATCCGCCAATGTCGATGCCCGGGTAGAGCGTATCCTGGCCAAACCGGGAAAAATCGTCAACAAAGGCGATTTAATTGTTGAGTTAAGCAACCCGAAACTGGTGCAGCTACTGGAAGAAACCCAGTGGGAGCTTGAAGCCGTCGCTGCGGAAAACGAAGCACAGCGGGTGATACAGGAGTCTGCCCTGCTGGATCAAAAAACCATAGTATTAAATGCCCGCCTTGATTATGAAAGCAGCAAGTTAGAGCAGGATGCCCACAGTGAGCTGTTTCAGAAAAAAACCGGCGCGGTATCGAAAATTGATTACCAGAGAACCCGGCTTGAAACCAAACAGTTCAAGCAGCGCTGGCAAATCCAGCAGCAAAGGCTGGCGAAAATGACCGAAAACCTCGGCGTACAAAACAATGCCCGAGATGCCCGCTTGAAAAAGATGCGTAAAACCCTGGAGCGGGTGCGCCAGGATGTCAACAGCCTGAAAATCTATGCCAGCATCAACTCTGTGGTACAGGATGTGCCGGTCGAAGCCGGCCAGCGCATCACCATGGGCGGCAATATTGCTAAACTTGCCCGCCAGGATTCCCTGATCGCCGAGCTTCAGGTGCCTGAATTACAGATCCGCGATGTCATCATCGGGCAAAAAGTGGTGATCGACACCCGCAATAACAAAGCGATGGGCGTCGTCACCCGGGTCGACCCCGCCGTGGTCAACGGCAATGTCCAGGTCGATGTCAGCTTCAGCGACAAACTGCCCGCCGATGCCCGCCCCGACTTAACCGTCGACGGTGAAATTAAAATCGCCGAAATCAGCGATGCCCTGTATGTCAGCAGGCCGTTATTTGCCCAAAGCCAGAGCACGGCCAGCTTTTATAAAATCACCGACAGCGGCAATTTTGCCAGCCGGGTCAAGGTAAAACTGGGCAAAGGCTCGGTAGATCAAATCCAAATCCTCGAGGGCCTGGCCCCGGGAGAGAAAATCATTATTTCAGATCCCAGTACCTGGGAAAGTTATCAGAAAGTGCGCATTAATTAAAACGCGCGCAAGACATAGAAAATCCCCCTAAACCAGCATAAGATAAGCAAAAAAAGGAACCCGTTATGAGCACATGTTTAATTGCATTAGACCAGGTCAAAAAAGTCTTCTACACCGACGAGGTTGAAACCCATGCCTTGATGAATATCTCCCTCAAGATAAACAAAGGGGAATATGTGTCCATCTCCGGCCCTTCCGGTTGTGGCAAATCTACCCTGTTATCCCTGCTCGGGCTGCTCGATACCAGCTCGGGCGGCGAGTATCAGCTGGCGGGAAACGATGTTTCAGACATAGATAAAAAAGAACGCGCCCGTATCCGCAACAAAGAAATCGGTTTTATTTTCCAGTCTTTTAACCTGATCAGCGACCTCGATGTCGAAGAAAACGTAGAGCTGCCGCTGACCTATCGCAAAGACTTAAGCAAAAGCCAGCGACAGCAAATGGTCAAAGATGCCCTGGCCAAGGTCGATATGTCCCACAGGGGCAAACATTTCCCAGCACAATTATCCGGCGGTCAGCAACAGCGTGTTGCCGTGGCCCGCGCCATCGCCGGCAATCCCTCCATCATATTGGCGGATGAGCCCACAGGTAACCTGGACTCAAAAAATGCCGAAGCTGTGATGCAACTGCTGGATAAGTTACACGCCCAGGGCGCCACCATCTGTATGGTCACCCATGACCCCCGCTCCGCCAAACAGGCGAAACGTACTGTCGAGCTGTTAGACGGGCAAATCATTGCCGACCGCAATACAGAGAAGGATACTGATAACGGCACGGCAGCCGCTTAAGGGGAGAATGACAATGATCATGCAGGATTTTAAATACGCCTTGCGTCTGCTGGGAAAAAAACCCGGCTTTACCGTGCTAACCACCTTAGTCATGGCCACCGGAATAGGCTTAAGCCTGTTTCTGTTCAGCTTCTTTAACACCGTCTTGTTTAAGGACCTTCCTTTTAAAAACAGCGACTCCCTGGTGGTGATCGGCACCTCGGAAAATAAAGAAAGGAATTCTGGCGAGCTCAATATTTTCGATTACAAGGAAGTTAAGGCCGGTCTCAAAGGCATGTCGAACTTGCTTGCCTACCACACCTCCAACGTCAATGTTGTCGGCCGTGACGGTTCGCGGCGCTATGGTGCCACTTATACCCAACCGGGCATGTTTGAAATCACCCATACCTCGCCGTTATTAGGCAGAGGTTTTACCGAGGCTGAAAAAAAACGCGGCGGTGAAGCCGTGGTCGTGATCAGCTTTGACATCTGGCAAAACCAGTTTGCCGGCGATAAACAGGTTCTGGGCCAGACCTTGCGCGTTAACGGCAGAAACCACCGCATTATCGGGGTGATGCCGGGCGAATATTACTTCCCGAACGTTTCCGACCTGTGGATGCCGCTGCACCTGGATCGCGGCCAGTTAACCCGCCAGGAAGCCGGTACGGTTTTCGGACTGGGACATTTAGATCCCGGAGTCTCCAAGCAGGAGATCAATGCCCAGCTGGATATGATCATGGCACGTATCGAAGACAAGTACCCCAAAAGCAACCAAAATATCAGTGCCTATGCCGACACTATCCCGATGACGGCAGTCGGCGACGGTATTGCCGTGGTTTATGCCATGCAGGTAGTGGCAATATTGATCCTGATCCTCGCAGCCATTAATGTCGGCAATTTATTGTTATCCCGGGCAGTAGAGCGCAGCAAGGAAACCGCCATCCGGGTCGCCCTGGGGGCACCTCGTTCACGCCTGATCAGCCAGATGTTATGGGAAAGCATTATTATCTGTACCCTGGGCGGAATAATAGGTTTATTAATGGTTGCCTGGGGCCTGGAGGTCACCCAAGCGATCACCGCCACCTTTTTCGTGGAAAAGCCCAGTTTCTGGTGGAAATTCGGCCTGGATGCTTTTGCAATCAAGTTATTTTTTGCCTTTGTGATCGCCACCGTGCTGATGACAGGTTTACTGCCGGCATGGAAAAACTCCGGTGAAAACTTTAATGCCGCACTGCGTGACGGCACCCGGGGCGCACAAGGAAAAAAAGCCGGTCGTTTAAACAAAACCTTAGTGATCAGTGAGATATTAATCTCGATCACGGTATTAATCGGCGCCGCCGTTATGGTGCTGTCCAGTTATTTACGTACTACGGTTGATATAGGCGCAAACCCGGATAACATCCTGACCGCCACCATCAAATTACCAAAAGCCGATTATCCGACGCCCGAGTCGCAAAGCCAGCTGATCAAAACCCTGCAATCGAACCTGGAAAATAACAGCGGTATCGAAGATGTTATGATGCTTTCCTCGCTGCCTGGAAAATACAGCCAAAGCCCGTTTATGGCGCTCGAAGGAAAAGTCTACCCGCTGGACCGCGGTTACCCTAAGGCCAATTATATCGCCGTGACTCCAGGTACCCTGGCCAATCTTGGCGTCGAGCTCAGGCATGGACGTTACTTTACCAGCGGCGATCAGGGCCTGGATAAAAGCACGGTATTGGTAAGCGAAAGTTTTGCCAGACAACATTTTGCCGGTGAAAGCGCGCTTGGCAAACGCCTGCGCCTGGTAGAGCCCGGCGATTATGCCCCCAAATGGCTGACCATAGTTGGTGTGGTCGAGCATACCCGCCAGGGTGATACCCAAAGGGGCGAATTGCCTTCGGTATTTCGTCCCTTTAGCCAGGCGCCGCGCCCGCAAATGACCATAGCGATGCATATGAAAACCGACAGTGTGACTACCATGGCACTGCTGCGCGATACCCTAAAAGCCATAGATGCGGAGTTACCTGCCTTCAGGGTGGAAACCTACCACCAGAGCCTGGCGCGCAATTATGCCCCGGTGCGCTTTATCAGCAAGGTACTGCTGCTCTTTGGCATTGCCGCGGTGATCCTCGCCGGCAGCGGTATCTATGGCGTAATGTCCAATACCATCAACCAAAAAACCCAGGAAATCGGGGTAAAACGTGCCCTGGGTGCTGATGACGAGCGTATCAAAAAAGAATTGTTATTATCCGGCTTTAAACAATTTTTAGCCGGCAGCATACCCGGCTTGATTGGCGGCTGCGCCCTGGGCTTTGCCATGGCGCAGGTGATGGGGGTCGGCGGTAGCGCCATTATCCTTATCGCCCTGAGTACGGCTTTTATCATAGGCGCCGTGGTGATGGCTGCCACCTACTTCCCCACTCGAAAGGCGCTGGAGATGGAGCCGAGCCAGGCGCTGCATTATGAATAGGGTGTTAACTTCCCCCTGAAAACCCGGCGGCGCCGAAAAAGCAATCACGCGGCGCCGCATTTTAATGGACAAGCGCCCGGCAAAAAAATATAGTCGCATTAATAAGTTAACACCGTTAGCGAAAGTGCGGTAAACACCGCCGAAGATAACTCCCCGGCATTAGGAAAACATGAGTACATTAGCCAAGATTTTATTAGCGGATGATGACAACGACATCCTGTTAGCACTCAAAATGCTTTTAGTGTCTGAAGGTTACCACGTCAGCTTAACACAAACCCCCCAGGCGGCCCTGGCAGCCCTGAAACGGGAAACCTTTGATTTGATCCTGATGGATCTCAACTACTCCCTCGATACCACTTCGGGGGAAGAAGGCCTGGCCCTGATTGAAGCCGTCAGAAAAGACGACGACGAGATCCCCATAGTTGTGATGACGGGCTGGGGCACCATAGAAGTCGCGGTCGCCACCATGCAAAACGGCGCCAATGACTTTATCCAGAAGCCCTGGGAAAACGACCGTTTGCTGGCGATCATCAATAACCAGCTCAAGCTGGCCAGCAGCGAACAGCAGTCGAAAAAATTAAGCCGGCAAAACCAGTTATTGCAGCAGCAGGTCAACGGCGATATCAGCGGCGATATCATTGCAAAGTCACCGGCCATGCAGCAGGTGCTGGGGATGATCAACCAGGTGGCCCAAAGCGATGCCAGTGTCTTGCTCACCGGCGAAAACGGCACCGGCAAGAGCCTGTTCGCCCGTTATATTCACAGTCATTCGCCGCGCAAAGACGCCCCGCAAATTTCCGTGAACATGGGCGCCGTCACCGAAACCCTGTTTGAAAGCGAAATGTTCGGCCATAGCAAAGGCGCTTTCACCGATGCCAAAGCCACCCGCATCGGCCGCTTCGAACTGGCCGACGGCGGCAGTTTGTTTTTGGATGAAATCGCCAATACCCCCTATTCCCAGCAGGGAAAACTGCTGCGGGTCCTTGAAGACAGGGAGTTTGAAAAGGTCGGCGGCAATAAAACCCAGCAAGTCGATATCCGGCTGATTTGCGCCACCAATGCCGATCTCAACCTGGCGGTTGAGCAGCAGGAGTTCCGCAAGGATTTACTTTACCGCATCAATACCATCACCATAGAAATTCCCCCGCTGCGCAGCCGCCTTGAAGATATCGTGCCGCTGGCGCGGTCTTTTCTTCACAAAACCGCAGCCAAATACGGTCAGGAAGTACTCACCTTAAGTAGCGATGCACAGTCGGCCCTTTGTCGTTACAGCTGGCCCGGCAATATCCGGGAGTTGCACCATGTGATGGAGCGGGCACAAATCTTATCCCGGGGCAAAGAGATAACAGCCGAAGCTTTGGGCCTGACCTTAGCCCCCGCTGCCACAGCCTCAACCCCGACAAGCTTGCCCGGCGGCACATTAGCAACGCTGGAGCAAAACGAAGACGGCGAGCTTGATACCCTGGCCTCGCTTGAGTTGGAAATTCTCGAACTCAGGTTGTCCCATTTCAACGGCAATGCCATCAAGGCGGCAAAATCACTGGGGTTAAGCCGCAGCGCTTTTTACCGCCGGTTGGGGAAAAGTGAATAACAATGGCAAAGTATGGCGCACCAGGCCCGAAAAGATCCTCCTTTGAAGCCCAATTAACCCGGCTGTCGTTAATATCCTCGCTGCCGCTTTTTTGCCTGCTGATCCCGGCCATGTATTATGCCGGGATCTCAATATACCTGATCTTGCTGACGGCATTGCTGTCGGGACTCACCCTGATATATTGCCATGTCAAAATCCACCAAAAATCCGCCTACCAGTTTCGCAGCTTAACCAACATACTCGAAGCCATGCTTCAGGACGATTACAGCCTGCGGGCACGATCGGATCACAACCATGATGCCCTTAACGAGCTGGTGAATACCATTAACGGCCTGGCACAAAAACTCAACCGCCAGCGCATAGAAACCGCCGAAAGCCAGCTATTGCTGCAAACAGTGATCAATAATATTGACGTTGCCATAGTCGCCTTAAATGAAAACCGGGAGGTTGTGCTCAGCAATCCCGCCTCGGATAAACTGCTGGGCTTAACACAGAATAACACCGCAAACGCCGACTTACTGCCGCTGGCACAACTGGGAGCGCTTGAAGCAGGCCAGAGTAAAGTCATGCCGCTCACCTTCGGCCAGCGCCAGGGAAAATTTAAAGTCCATATGGAAGAGTTCAGGGAAACCGGCCTGCAACATAAATTATTGTTTCTCACTGATGTCAGCACCCTGCTCAGAAACGAAGAACGCAACGCCTGGCAAAGCCTGGTAAGGGTGATCAGCCATGAAATCAATAACTCCCTAGCACCGATTGCCTCCATCAGTCAGACATTAAGGCGCTTGATTGAGCGCCAGGCAACGCTTGAGGGACAGCAAGAGAATCTACTTGAAGGCCTGTCCATCATTTCACAGCGCAGCCATAACCTGAAAAACTTTGTCAACAGCTACAAACAAATTGCCCGCTTGCCTGAGCCGGATAAGAAACAAACCGCGATCAATGACTTGCTCAACAAAATTATCCCGCTTTTTCAAGAGCAGGAGCTGATCGTAAAACCGGGAGCCAACATCAGCTTGTTGATCGACCCGGTACAAATAGAACAGGTATTGATCAACCTGCTTAAAAATGCCCAGGAAGCCATGCAAAATGTGAGTTCGGATACCAATAAGGAAACACCGGGGAAAATTATGATTTCCTGGCAACGACAGGATGACGTCTTCATCCTGAAAATAACCGATGAGGGTACCGGCATCAGCAACCCCGAAAACCTGTTTGTGCCTTTTTATAGCACCAAAAAACAAGGTTCGGGTATAGGTTTAGTATTGTGTCGGCAGATACTGGAAATGCATGAAGGTAAATTAAACCTGAATAACCGCAGCGATAAACCCGGAAGCATCGCCACAGTAAAATTGCCGCTAAGTGACAAATAAAAGGCTGGTGATTAACCAGCCGTTTTAGCTTAACAAGAAATAAAGAAAATCTTACTTTAACAAACGACGAGAGCCAACGACCAGCAAACCTAAGACAAATATCACCAGGATATTGGGCTCAGGCACGGCCACAGTATTTTCGCCGCTACCGACCGTCCTTACCAGGGCAACACCATAACGGCTCTCCCCCTGATCTGCCGGGGTCACCCAGTCAGTATATAACACGGCAACAGGCGGAATTTCACTGCCGGAGCTGGCAAAACCATAACCGTCACGCACATACGCCGCATTGATAGCTCCGTCCTGATCATCGTCATGGCCAAAATAAGCTGATGTGACCGCATATTCATCAAAATATAGCCCTTGCCTGTCAGCGGGCACGGTATAAGTGGCCCCAAACAACTCAACAAAGTTCATATGAACACTGTCGACACCAAAAGTGCCCCAGTTATCCTGATTAAGGTTTTCATCCGCCACCCAGGTATATTCAGGGAAAAAGTCAGAAAATAATTGCGCCATATGACTGCTGTTGGCCAGAGACCAGCCATCATAGTCATTTAACACTTGCTCCACGGTAAGCCCGGCGGTTTCATCCCATTGCAGCCACTCAAGAGTCTCACCTGTAACAATATTGGTTTCGGTGTTCAGGGTGTAACCGCTGTGGGTGATCAAAGAAGCATTGGCGAAATTGCTGCTTAATAAAACCAAGCCTGCCAAAGCAAGGTTTAAAAATTTTCTCGACATAAATATACCTTTTCTACACTTTCCTTAATATCTAGGAAAGCGACCGCTAAAACTACAGGTTATTAATTGAGCGCCTTTATAACACCTGATACAGGTTTATTCAAATATTCTTTTTAATCAGTAAGCTATAAAAAGTCGGGGTATGGCGCTAAATATGAGCTTACTTGCAAAAAGTTGCTGTTAACCAGTTTATTGGCTTTTGGGTTTCCGGCATAGGAGTTCCCCGGACACGCAAAAACCATAGCTTCTCTGGTAAATGCACCACAGGCATTGGCATCACAGACAAACAGCCCAGGCCTATATCACTCACTTTATATGAAGGGGAAAGCATACATTTTAGCTGTGAAAGTAACTCACCCTAATATTGGCAGCCCAAATTAGACATCAGGGACTTTTCCACCCAAAAGCCCGACAATGTTTAATATCAATTCACCTTGATGTGGAACTTTACACTTAACGATTATTCAGCCGCTTATAAAAAGAGATCTTTGCATCATCCGGCCCGGTTTTTTCCTGATAACCGCTAATGTGATAACCGTTTGAAAGCAACATTTTCATCATATGGGGAAAGCGGTTCATGGATTTTACCGTGATCTTTTTATATCCCAACTCGGCTACCTGAATTTCCTGGGCCCGTAGTAACTTTTTCGCTATGCCCTGGCTACGATAAGCAGGTAAAACTCCTCCCTGCCAGCTGTAGAAACATGCCTGGGCCTTTGATGTTTCATAGCCGAGTTTAAAACCGGCAAGCTCGCCATCAACTTCGGCGATCAACAACAGATAAGGACTTGAACCTATGCGCTCAAGCAGTTGACTTACCGGCTCAACCTCGAGCATCTCCGGAATATTGGCCTTGATGGCGATGGCTTCTTCAAAACTCCCCTGGCGAATTGTTAACATATTTGTTCCTACTCATATTTGCTTAATTGTCAGCTGTAAAGTGCCTGCACCCTGTCACGGATAAAGTCTACCGCCACTTTCACCTTAGGCACAATAATCTCCTGTTTTTGATACAGTAGATACACGGCAAAGTTTTTATTGGTGGTAACAGATACGGCCGGTTTAATAAAGAGTTCCTGCAACTGTCCTGAGGCAATATAAGGCGCCACCACCCAGCGCGGCAACATCAAAATACCACGCCCCTGCAGCGCCTTTTCCAAAATCCAGCTGCCTTTATTTGATAAAAAAGCCGCCGGGGCCGAAACATTTTGCCATTGACCGTCAATTTGTGCCAGCCAGGGAGTCGGTCCCCTCGGGGTATTAAAATACAAACCTTTATGATGTAACAAATCACCGGCCGTTTCGGGCTGCCCCCACTCTTTAAGATAGCCGGGAGAGGCCACCGGGATAAACTGGTTTTGCATCAGCTTTATCGCCACCACCCGCTCATTAGGGGCAATACCGCCGCGAATGGCGATATCCGCTTCATCATGCCCTAAAGTGGATAACTCATCGCTGAGGTTTACATCTAAAGTGATCTCGGGATAAAGCTCGCTAAATTCATCCAGTAAAGGCAATAAGATACGCTCACCAAATCCGACCATAGCACTGATGCGCAGCTGCCCCATAGGTTTTGCCTGATAGCTGCGCACCGCTTCATCGCTTTGCTCCAGCTGATGCAAGATATCCTGGATACTGTTGAAGTAAATCCGGCCTATTTCCGTGAGTTTAACCTGACGGGTGGAGCGAATAAGCAAACTCGCGCCAAGGCTTGTTTCCAGATCTGCCACCCTTCTTGATAAAGAAGAAGCCGGCACGCCAAAACTCTTTGCCGCCTGCGTAAAGCTACCGCTTTCCACTACTTTTGAAAAATATCTTAACGCCCTAAGCTGATCCACTGCCTTACCTGTCCCTTACCGGCTGTTATAAAAAGTCATTCGCTATCAACAGCAACATCATCAAACATTATTGTCTTTTTAGCAATCAAGCTTAGCTATTCTGGTTATATATCTTACCAATAAACTGGTCAATAATAGCCTGAGAAGGCAGTAAGCAGATGTAATATTTTATTTTCATTAACTTTTTATTTTCCCGGAGCCCCAGATGCCCAGCTATAGCGAAATCAAATTAATTAAACACTTTGCCGGCGGCCCAGTCACACCAGATTTATTTGAAGTGGTCAGCAAAGACATTCCCGAGCCAGGCGATGGACAAATTCTGCTCAAGCAAACCCATATGTCCTTAGATCCCGCCATGTTCGGCTGGATGACGCCGGATACCGAGAGTTATATTCCCCCGGTTGCCCTGAGTAGCACCATGCGCTCATCGGGCATTGCCGAAGTTATTGCCAGTAAAAACCCTGACTTTGCCGTCGGCGATCAGGTCATGGGTATGACCGGCTGGGCAGAGTATCTTTTAAGTACAGGCGAGGGCTTAAACAAGGTGTCGCCGGGGGTTGATGCCCAAACGGCATTATCGGTATTCGCCCTGCCCGGATTAACCGCCACCCAAGGGTTATTTAATGTCGGTAAACCTAAAGCGGGAGAAACCTTAGTGGTCAGCGGCGGTGCCGGCTCTGTCGGTTCCTTGGTGGGCCAGTTGGCCAAAGCGGAAGGATTAAGGGTAATAGGGGTTGCCGGCAGCGATGAAAAATGCGCCTGGATGGTGGATGAGCTCGGCTTTGACGGCGCCATTAACTATAAGTCAGATGATATTGACGGCCAGCTCAGCGCCTTAACCCCAAAAGGTATCGATATTTATTTTGAAAATACCGGCGGTCCTGTCCAGAACCTGGTGTTCGAGCGCATGAATGCCCATGGCCGTATCGTGGTTTGCGGCATGATAGCCGATTATGCCAAAGAGGTTCCCGGTCCGGGGCCTAACTGGATCCCTGTCATTAAAAAGCGCTTAACCATTCAAGGCTTTACCATGCCGGATCACTTTCACCAGGTACCCGAACTATTAGCCAAGCTCACCCCGTATGTGATGGCAGGGAAAATTAAATACCGCTGCCATGTGCTCGATGGCCTGGAGTCTGCTATTTCGGGACTCAATCTGTTTATCACCGGAGAAAACAAAGGCAAATTACTGGTCAAACTCTAAAGCGTCCAGCTCTTAGCTGTTAATAACGGCCATAGCTGATGCCTGTGGCCGGCTTTTTCCCGCCCTTTACCTGAATCAGGGGGTCAGACCGTGGCGGACAAAACTTTTACCGCCGCAGACCATGCAGTCGGCAACCTCACTAAAATGAGAGATGGTCAGTTTTTCATGACAGTGCTGGCATTCGAGTACGCCGAAACCGATAAAGTCACCGCTGTGGTATATCCCCTGGTGTTCGAGATCGTCGCAAAGCTCGCTCCACTCCACCTGGGATCTGTCTGTCATCTTGGCCAGGGTGTCCCAAAATTCTTCGTTAAGTAACCCCAAATAAACCGAATGTTGCGCCTGTGACTGGTTTTGCCGGTAAAATTCGCGCAAATCATACCTGAAGTTGTCGAGAAACTGCCGCACCCTTTCTTCCGGCAAACTCTCCGCCGCCGCCAACAAGCCTTTTGCCGTTTCCACCACCTCCACTATCCTGGTGATTTCGTGCGCCTTGATATCGGCGAACCAGTTAGACAAGTTATCATAAACCCGCTCAAAACCGCTTTTATTTTCAGCCATCACAGTGCTCCTTTTGATCCTGAGGTTTACACTAGATCAGTTTCTTGTTTGTTACCTTGATTATAGTCAAGCAAGCCACTCCCTTGGCGGCTTAATTAAGTGACTTAAGCAAAAGACATTTATATTGACAAAATTCAACCACAAAAGATAAACACCGCCTAGATTAAACTTGTTGTTAACCCCATGGATAAGGTATTCTATGCCGATATTTTTTATAGGTCGCTGCCGGGCAAGTGATCCCCAAGCCGGGAACTCCTTGCGCTTTACCAGCCCCAAAATTCAAGCGTTTGAGAACATCTTAATGGAATCCACTTACAATCCTAAGTCAATCGAAGCCCAGGTACAGCAGTACTGGACTGAAAATAAAACCTTCCAGGCCGTTGAAAAGCCTGGCAAAGAGAAATTCTACTGCCTTGCCATGTTCCCTTACCCGAGCGGACGTCTGCATATGGGTCATGTGCGCAACTACAGCTTAGGTGATGTGATTGCCCGCTACCAGCGCATGCAGGGTAAAAACGTCATGCAGCCTATGGGTTGGGATGCTTTTGGCCTGCCGGCAGAAAATGCCGCCATCAAGCATAATTCGGCGCCAGCCAAGTGGACTTACCAAAACATTGATTACATGCGCAACCAGTTAAAATCCTTAGGTTTTGGTTTTGACTGGAACCGTGAACTGGCCACCTGTCAAAAAGATTACTACCGCTGGGAACAGTGGTTCTTCACTAAGCTTTATGAAAAAGGCCTGGTATACAAGAAAAACGCCACAGTGAACTGGGACCCGGTTGACCAGACGGTATTGGCCAACGAGCAGGTCATCGACGGTCGCGGCTGGCGCTCAGGCGCTATCGTTGAGCGCAAAGAAATTCCCCAGTGGTTTATCAAGATCACCGACTATGCCGAAGAGTTATTAACCGATCTTGACCAGTTAACCGACTGGCCTGAGCAGGTTAAAACCATGCAGCGCAACTGGATTGGCCGCTCCGAAGGGGTGGAGATGACCTTTAAGGTTTCAGGCAGCGACGAAACTTTTGATATCTACACCACACGTCCCGATACCCTGATGGGAGTCACCTATGTGGCACTTGCCGCCCAGCACCCGTTAGCGTTAGCCGCTGCCAAAGACAACAGCGAACTGGCTGCCTTTATCGACGAGTGCAAAAACAGCAAGACCACGGAAGCCGACATGGCGACCATGGAGAAAAAAGGCGTCGATACCGGCCTAAAAGCCGTGCATCCGATCACCGGCGAGCAGGTTTCCGTATGGGCCGCCAACTTCGTCTTAATGGATTACGGCTCAGGTGCGGTGATGTCGGTACCCGGACACGACCAGCGCGACTGGGAATTTGCCACTGCCTACGGCCTGCCGATCAAACAAGTGATCACCGGTACAGAAGATGAGTCAATCGAAACTGCCGCCATCACAGAAAAAGGCACCTTGATCAATTCAGGCGAATTTGACGGCCTGGACTTTGACGCCGCCTTTAAAGCCATCTCAGACAAATTAATCAGCGAAGGCAAAGGCAAGGTTACCGTTAACTACCGCTTAAGAGACTGGGGTGTTTCCCGCCAGCGTTACTGGGGTACGCCTATCCCGATGATCAACCTGGAAAACGGTGAATCCGTACCTGTTCCTGAAGACCAGCTGCCGGTGGAACTACCCGAAGATGTGATCATGAACGGTGTGACTTCACCAATCAAAGACGATCCCGCCTGGGCAAAAACCACCTATAACGGTCAGGACGCCCTGCGTGAAACCGACACCTTCGATACTTTCATGGAATCGTCCTGGTACTACGCCCGCTTCTGTTCACCTGATAACGAAACCGGCATGTTAGACCCGGAAAAGGCCAACTACTGGTTACCGGTGGATCAATATATCGGCGGTATCGAGCACGCGATCCTGCATTTATTATATGCCCGCTTCTTCCATAAGTTATTACGCGATGTCGGTTTGGTTGAATCCGACGAACCGTTCAAGAGCCTGTTATGTCAGGGCATGGTATTGGCGGATACCTACTACCGCGAAGCCGACAACGGCGCCCAGGAATGGATTTCACCGTCTGACGTTAGCGTTGAGCGCAATGAAAAAGGCCAGGTAACTTCTGCGGTCAGTAAAGTTGACGGCCTGCCGGTCACTTCTGCCGGTATGAGCAAGATGTCGAAATCAAAAAACAACGGTATCGACCCGCACGAAGTAATTGATTTATACGGCGCCGATACCGTGCGTTTATTTATCATGTTTACTTCACCGCCGGAGCAAACCCTGGAATGGTCCGACTCGGGTGTAGAAGGGGCGCACCGCTTCCTGAAGCGGGTGTGGAAACTGGCGTTTGATTTCAATGAAAAAGGCGCTGCGCCTTCCCTTGACGGTTTAAGCCTGAACAGCGAACAGAAAAAACTGCGTCGCGAACTGCATAAAACCATCGGCAAGGTCAGTGACGATATCGGTCGCCGCAACACCTTCAATACCGCCATCGCCGCGATTATGGAGCTGATGAACCACTTGACCAAGGCGAGCATGGAAAGCGATGCAGACCGTGCCGTCATGGGCGAAGCCGTGCGCGCCGTGGTCCTGATGCTGACACCTATCGTACCGCACATGAGCCACCACTTATGGAATATTATCGGCGACGGCAATGCCGTTGAAGATACCCTGTGGCCGGTAGTTGATGAAAACGCCCTGGTGGAAGATGAGAAACTGATCATTGTCCAGGTCAACGGCAAGTTAAGGGCAAAAATCACCGTTTCTGCGGCCCTGGCCCAGGACGAGGTAGAGAAAATTGCCTATAGCGACGACAATGTCAGTAAATTCATTGTCGATAAAACCATACGTAAAGTGATTTACGTACCGGGTAAACTGCTTAACATAGTCGCAAATTAATGATTAATTTATTAAAAAAGCATTTGGTTAGCAAAAGCGCGGTGATCAGTTTAGTACTGATCACTTCCCTGCTGTCCGGTTGTGGTTTTAAACTCAGGGGCGACTACTTGTTGGCCCCCGAATTAAAAACCCTGTATATCAGCTCTCAGGATATCCACGGCGAGCTTACCCGCACGGTCAAGCAACACCTGAAAATTAACCAGGTGAATGTGCTGGAAAGCCCCGAGCGGGATAAACCCGAGTTACGCATCCTTAAAGATGAGTTAAACCGGCGTACCTTGTCTATCTTTGCCAACGGCCAGGTAGCGGAGTATGAGCTGATCTACACGGTCAAATACCAGCTGGTCTTTGCCGGACAAGCCCCCCGTGATTATAGCTTTGATTTATATCGCGACTATCAGGACGATCCCGATTTGGCCCTGGCGAAAAGCCGGGAATTGTCCCTGATGTTAAAAGAAATGCGCCGCTCGGCGGCAGACCGCATTTTACGTGATATGGCTGCCATCACCCGCTAAGGCGGGTGCTCCTGGCTAATCCCGGCTTACATTAGCAATCAAAACAGATGCGCATTTATCACAACAAACTCCAGGGTTTCCTCGACCAGCCGTTAAAACCGGTATGGTTAGTCTTTGGTGACGAACCCTGGCAAAAAAATGACAGTCTGGCCCGGATAAAAACAGCGGCTGAGCAGCAGGGTTATAGCGAAACCGTGCGTTTTAGCGTTGATGATAAATTCGACTGGCAACTCCTGCTACAGGAATACCAGGCGTTAAGCCTGTTTTCCAGCCTGCGAATTTTCGAAATAGAATTAACCACCACCAAAATTGGCGACCTTGGCTCTAAAGCCATTCTGGCACTGCTCGAACAGCTGCACAATGACGTGATTTTACTGTTTCACGGCCCGAAACTCGAAACTGCCACCAGCAATAAAAAATGGTTTAAATCCCTTGACCAACAAGGTATTTACCTGCCTTTGTATGAGCTCGATGCCAAAGGCCTGCCGATGTGGATACAACAGCAGGCCCGGGGATTAAACCTCAAGCTCTCACGCGAAGTAACCCAGCTGCTAATTGAATTATTCGAGGGCAATCTGCCGGCGCTGTCCCAGGAGCTGGAAAAGCTGGTGATTTTATTTGGCCAGCAAACCATTACCCTCGAAGCTGCCGAGCAGTTACTGGTAAAACAGGCCAAATTTAATCCCTTTCAGATCATAGATGCCATGCTGCTTGGCCAGTGCAACAAATGCATGACCATGTTAGACCAACAGCAGCAGCAAGGGGTTGCCGCCGGTCAGATCATCTGGTTCTTCCATAAGGAAATCAATCAACTACTGGCGATGACCGAAGCCCTGCAACAGGGAGAAAATATCAATGCCCTGTTTAAGCAATACCGTATCTGGGATAAGCGCAAACCTCTATACCAGCAAGCGCTGAACAACATCCCGCTGGCCAATCTTAAACTGGCCTGTGCCCGGGTGGCCCAGCTGGATTTACTCAGTAAAACCAGCAGCGATTTTAATCCCTTTATCTTGCTGGCAGATATCTGTGTCACCCTGTATCACGGCCAGACCATGAAAAATTTTAGCCTGGATTATGAAAACCTCTGATAGCGGCCACGTAAACAAATCACATAAAGTCATGCACAAGACCAGTGATATCGGCATCCTGGGCGGCACTTTTGATCCTATCCACCTCGGCCACCTCAATCCCGCCAAAGAACTGCTCAAATGGCTAGGCCTGGACCATTTGGTGTTAATGCCCGCCGCCATTCCGCCCCATAAAGCTGGCACCTCGGCTTCGGCGCAGCAAAGAGCCCAGATGGTGAAACTTGCCTGTGAGCAGGAAAAAGTCTTTCATTGTGATGAACGGGAACTAAAACGCCAAAGCACCAGTTATACCTTAGATACCCTGCTGGAAATCAAAAAAGAACACCCGCACCAGCGGATCTTTTTCGTGATCGGCATGGATTCCCTGTTCACTTTTACCAAGTGGCACAAATGGCAGGAAATCCTGACCTTATGCCATTTGGTGGTTAATACCCGTCCCGGTTACGAACTGGCGGATATGCCGGCTGATACCCGGCAATTGCTGGCCAGGCACCAGGTCACGGATGTGAGCGCACTCAAGCAAAGCCTGGCGGGCAATATTATCCTTGCCCCTGAAAGCCGCTGGGATATCTCTTCCACCCAAATACGCCAACAGCTTAAATCAGGTCTGGATTGTCAGTCTTTACTGCCTGCTCCGGTCTTGGCTTATATCAGGCAACATCAGCTATACCGTTAAACACGGCCAAATAAGGCGAATTCAGGCCAAATAATCTGGCCGTTAGCCGTATGGACGGTTAACGGCAAGGTCAATTAGTGGTACTATGGCCCCATTACAGGTGCGATTAGCGCACCATGACCTGAAAAATTATATCAAATTAGGAATAAAACCTTGCACAGTAAAGAGTTAACAGCATTTGTTATTGAAAAGATTGAAGACATCAAAGGCAGAGATATCATAACCTTAGATCTGACCGATAAAGCAAATTTCGCCGATTATATGGTGGTTTGCTCTGGTAGCTCTAACCGCCACGTTAAATCCATCGCACAAAATGTTGCCATGGAGTGCCGCGCCATCAATAAAGCCCCGCTGGGGGTAGAAGGCAATGACGTCGGCGAATGGTCGCTGGTGGATCTCGGTGATGTGATTGTCCATGTGATGACAGATGAAATACGTGACCGTTATCAGCTTGAACAATTGTGGGCCTGATAAACTTATCCTATGCGCTTAACTTTATATGCCGTCGGCAACAAGATGCCTTCATGGGTGACTGCCGGCTTTAATGAATACAGCCGACGCTTCCCACGGGACATGTCGTTTCACCTGGTGGAGATCCCACCGGGAAAACGCGGTAAAAATGCCGATATCGCCCGTATCCTGGAAAAAGAAGGTGAGCAGTTACTCGCCGCCATCCCCAAAGGAAACCGTATCGTCACCCTGGAAGTCGAAGGCAAACCCTGGACCACCCCGCAACTTGCCGGGCAACTGGAACGCTGGCAGTTAGACGGCAGGGACGTCGCCTTACTGGTGGGCGGCCCTGAAGGTTTGGCTCCCGCCTGTATCCGGGCATCGGAGCAAAAATGGTCGTTATCGCCGCTGACCTTGCCTCATCCTATGGTCAGGATCGTAGTGGCGGAAAGTCTTTATCGCGCCTGGAGTGTTAACAACAACCACCCCTACCATAGAGAATAATGCCAAAAAACAATAAGCTGACATATGTCGCAACAATTTTCTTATCAAAGGGTCTAATAGCTGATACCGGGTATCGGCTATTATCAATGCTCTCTATTTTTACCGGGACTGACATCCACCATGGCGCCACGTAGACGTATTGCGATCCGAAACCACAGCGCTGAAGCAAACTTGTTTGCCCGCAGAACCTTTATCGCCTTTATCGGCGTGCTGATGGTGCTGCTGCTTTTATTCAGTAATATTTTTGATCTGGAAATCAGCTCCTACGAAAAATACCAAACCCGCTCTAACAGCAACCGCATCAAGCTGTTGCCGGTGGCGCCGAACCGCGGTTTAATTTACGACAGAAACGGCGTCTTGCTGGCAGAAAACAAGGCCATTTACAGCCTGGAAATTATTCCCGAACAAGTGGAAGATATCAAAGCCTCGGTGGCCGAAGTCAGCGCCCTGTTAGAAATCAGCCAGGAAAAACAGCAAAAATTCTTTAAAGCTTTAAAACGAAAGCGCCGCTTTAAACCGGTCGAATTACATTCCAGACTCAGCGACCAGCAGGTGGCGCTGTTTTCCGTCAACCAGCATAAATTTCCCGGTTTTTTTATCGACGCCAGGCTAAAGCGTTATTACCCGTTCGCCGATTTAACCACACATAACCTGGGTTATGTCGCCCGTATCAACCGCGAAGACGTGAAAAAACTCGATGCCCAGGGTAAATCGGAAAATTATGCCGCCACCCACGGCATCGGCAAGCTCGGCATAGAAAAGTATTACGAAGATATCTTGCACGGCACTATCGGCCACCAGGAAGTTGAGATCAATAACCAGGGGCGCATTATCCGCACCCTGAATTTTACCCCGCCGGTACCGGGCAAAGACTTAACCCTGACCCTGGATATCGAACTGCAAATGATCGCCAAACGCGCCCTGTCGGGCAAACGCGGCGCTGTGGTGGCCATGGATCCCCGCGACGGCGGCATCCTGGCCATGTATTCAAATCCGAGTTACGACGGCAACCTGTTTGTGCACGGCATCAGCAGCAAAAATTACAGCAAATTGCTGAACTCGAAAAACCTGCCGCTGATCAACCGCAGCATCCAGGGTTATCCCCCCGCCTCGACGGTAAAACCTTTTATGGCATTATTGGGGCTGGAAGAAGAAATCATCACCCCACAAACCCGTATCTGGGATCCCGGCTGGTACCAGATGAAGGGCATAGACAACAAATACCGCGACTGGAAAAAATGGGGCCATGGCTGGGTTAACCTGACCAAGGCAATAGAAGAGTCCTGCAACGTCTATTTTTATAACCTGGCCTATAAGCTCGGCATTAACCGCATCAGCACCATGATGGAAAAGTTCGGTTTTGGCGACTACACCGGCGTAGACCTGCATGAAGAAACCCGGGGAGTGGTGCCCAGCGTCGGCTGGAAACGGGCCAGGTACAACCAGCCCTGGTATACAGGTGAAACCATTTCCGTGGGCATAGGACAAAGTTACTGGACGGTGTCGCCGCTGCAGCTGACCCAGGCGACCTCTATTTTGGTCAACAAAGGTGAGATCAAAATTCCCCACCTGTTGATGGCAATGTCGGATTCACAGCAACTCGCTTCTCAGGATCAGGGAAAAATCATCAAGAGTGCGGAAAATCCCGACAAGCTAGGCAGGCAGGTTGAAACCATTTTTTATGAGAACAAGCCGCCGATAAAACTCAAAAATCACGATAACTGGCAGCTGGTGCTCGATGCCATGCACAATACGGTGCAAAGACCCGGCGCTACCGGCTACAACGCCTTTAAAGGCAGCACTTATGATGCCGCCGGGAAAACCGGCTCCGCCCAGGTCGCCCGGCTGGGCCAGGATGAAAAATATGATGCGGAAACCACTCAGGAGCATAAACGGGATAATGCCATGTTTATCGCCTTTGCTCCTTATGAAAATCCCGAAATCGTGGTGGCGGTGGCAATAGAAAACGTTGCCAAAGGCGGCGGCGCCACCAATGCCGCCCCCGTTGCCCGCCAGATCATGGATCAATATTTCGGCAACCGGGTGATCCTCAGTAAAGATAAAAACATGCATCCCCAGCATGATGATTTATATGGTGTACAGGAAAGTGATTAACAGCCTATTGATGATAAGAGATACCAGCGATGCGTAGCACCGGCCACGATCAGGAAAAAAAAGCCGGTATCTGGCGAAAGCTGCATATAGACCTGCCGTTACTGGCAGGGCTGTTATGCCTGATGATATTAAGTTTGTTCGTGATCTACAGTGCCGGCGGCCAGGACATGGATATAGTGATCCGCCAGGCAGTGCGCCTGGGCATAGCCGTGGCAGTAATGTTCGTGGTGGCGCAAATCCCCCCTTTAAGTTACCGAAAATGGGCGGTGCCGGTATTTGTTATCGGTTTGATCCTGCTGGTGCTGGTCTTGCTTTTCGGCCATGTCGGCAAGGGCGCGCAACGCTGGCTGGACTTAGGCTTTACCAAGTTTCAGCCCTCGGAAATCATGAAACTGATAGTGCCTATCATGATCGCCTGGTTTATCAGCCAGGATAATCTGCCGGTAAAAATCTCCACCATTATTTTTGCCTTTATCCTGGTACTGATCCCAACGTTACTGATCGCCAAACAGCCAGATTTGGGTACCTCGTTATTGATCGCCAGCTCGGGCATTTTTGTCATATTCCTCGCCGGCGCCAGCTGGAAACTGATTGCCAGCTGCATCGGACTCGGCTCGGCGTTTGCCCCGATTTTATGGCTTTACCTGATGAAAGAGTATCAGAAACAGCGGGTGCTGACCTTCTTAAACCCCGAGCAGGATCCGCTCGGCTCGGGCTACCATATTATCCAGTCAAAAATCGCCATCGGCTCAGGCGGCCTGCACGGCAAAGGCTGGTTGCAGGGCACCCAGTCCCAACTGGAGTTCTTGCCCGAGCGCCATACCGACTTTATCTTTGCCGTTTTCAGTGAAGAATTCGGCCTGATCGGCGTTGCCCTGTTGCTGCTGGTGTATTTAGCCATCGTTATGCGCGGTTTATGGATTGCGGTAAATGCCCAGCAGGCCTTTACCAAATTACTGGCAGGCAGTTTGACCCTGACCTTTTTTGTCTATGTGTTCGTTAATATCGGCATGGTTTCCGGCTTATTGCCCGTGGTGGGTGTGCCCCTGCCCCTGGTCAGCTATGGCGGTACTTCCATGGTGACATTAATGGCGGGATTTGGCATATTGATGGCCATCAGTACCCACAGGCGCTTTATTGGCTCATAAAAAAGAGGGTATAAAGAGCCGCCCATAACAAGCGGCTCGCCAAAACCGGCAGAGCCTGGCATAACGAAGACATAATTAATAACCAGCAACAAACCTCGAAATAATAATAAGAAGAAACACAGTGAACAAAACGGCGCTACTCATCTTTATCACCTTATTTTTAACTGCCTGTAGTAAACAATACGGCCGTTATCAGCAAGCCAACGACAGCACGCCTGCCCGTTTGCCAAGCGCCGGCGAACTGCACGACGCCGTGCCCCGCGCCGAACCCCATAGCCGCGGCGGCAACAAAAACTATACCGTGCGCGGCAAGCATTACCAGGTGCTAAAAAGCGCGGAAGATTTCACTCAGACCGGCATCGCCTCCTGGTACGGGAAAAAGTTTCATGGCCACCTGACCTCCAACGGTGAAATTTATGATATGTACGCCATGAGCGCCGCCCATAAAAATCTGCCCCTGCCTACCTATGCCAAAGTCACCAACCTGAGCAATAACAAATCCGTAATTGTCAGGGTCAATGACCGCGGTCCTTTTCACGAGAGCAGGATCATCGACTTATCCTACAGCGCCGCCTATAAGCTGGATATGTTAAAAACCGGCACCGCCAAGGTACGCATCACGGCGATTACCGATTTTGGCCAAAAGCCAGGCCAAAAGCCAGGCCAAAAACAGGCGCCGGCTGTCATCACTCAGGTAGCAAGCTCCCCTGAGCCGGCCTTTCCTTCAGCCAAAAGCCCGGCCAAAGATCGCTATTATATTCAAATCCTGGCAACCCGGGATCAAAAACAGGCACAGGCAACCGCCACTGCCCTGGCCAGCTTATATCAACAAAAAGTCAGCCTGGGAGAGAAAAACGGCATCTTCCGGGTACAAATGGGTCCGCTGGAGCAGGGAGAGTCATTAAACAGCTTATTAACGACTCTGCAACAAAATGGCTATTCCGGCGCTTACCGACGTAAATTATTACAATAACCCCGGAAAACTTTACCCCTGCCCCATAGTAAACGGCGGTGATAATGTTATACTCGGGAAAAATTTTTGTTGGCTATTTATTGCTATTTATTAGCAAAGGTTATCCAAAAAAAGATGAACCTGATAAGCCAGTAAGCATCAAACAAAATAAGAATTTCAAAGGATCATTATGCCCAAGAATTTGGCAGGCAAACGAGTCTTTGCTCGAAGCAAAATTATTACTCTTTTCGGCTCTCTTATCATCAGCGCCTCAGCCCTGGCGCAACAGGTGATCATTCCCAGCCCTCCGGAAATTAATGCCAAGGGTTATATCCTGATGGATTACACCACAGGCAAGGTGATTGCAGAAGGCAATGCCGATACCCTGTTAGCCCCTGCCAGCCTGACTAAAATGATGACCAGCTATATCATCGGCCAGGAAATCAAAACCGGCAACATCAGTAAAGACGATAAAGTCACCATCAGTGAAAACGCCTGGGCGAAAAACTTCCCCGAGTCGTCAAAAATGTTTATCGAAGTCGGCACCGAAGTCTCGGTGGACCTGCTTAACCAGGGCATTATCGTGGCCTCGGGGAACGACGCCTGTGTCGCCATGGCCGAGCATATCGCCGGCAGCGAAAGCGCCTTTGCCGATTTGATGAATGCCCATGCCGAACAGCTTGGCATGAACAGCAGCTTTTTTGAAAACAGCCACGGCCTGGACAGCGACTCGCACCAAACCACACCGCGCGATATGGCGACCCTGGCTATCGCCCTTATTCGCGACGTGCCGGAAGAATATAAGGTTTATAAACAAAAATCTTTTACCTACAACAATATCAAGCAATATAACCGTAACAGCCTGCTGTGGGATAAAAGCCTGAATGTCGACGGTTTAAAAACCGGCCATACCTCCAAGGCAGGCTACAGCCTGGTTACCTCGGGCACAAAAAATGATATGCGCCTGGTTACCGTGGTGATGGGCACAGAAAGCGAACGCGCCCGTAAAGTGGAAAGCAAAAAGCTGCTGAACTATGGTTTCCGTTTCTTCGAAACCATCACCCCGTATCATGCCGGTGAAAAGTTTGCCGCCAACCGCGTCTGGATGGGGGATAGGGAAGAAGTCGATTTAGGTATTTTAGTTGACACGCCGATCACTATCCCCAGGGGGCAAAGCAAGAACCTCAAAGCCAACATCGAGCTGGATCGTCAGTTAACCGCGCCGCTCACTAAAGGCGAAGTGGTTGGTAAACTGTTTTTACAACTCGACGGCCAGGACATCGCTAACTACCCGTTAGTTACCTTACAGGAAGTTAACGAAGGCGGTATGTTCAGCCGTTTGGTGGATTACGTTAAACTTCAGTTTGTTAACTAATCTCCATTTCACTTTAAAGAAAATCCCGGCCTTGGTCGGGATTTTTTATGTCCGAAGCTTAACAAGATAGTTGAAATTACCGATAACATCACCATAAAGGATATCTTAGTTTGCTGAGATATCATGCCAAACGTAATAGTTAGGTAGCCAAGATTCAATGAGGATAAATACTCAAATTCAAGGCGCGTGATTGAGCAATAGCCAGCTATTGGGATTGAGCGCAACGAAGAAGTTGAGTGTTTAGACCATTGAAGATGGTTAACTAATTATTTCGTTTGGTATTAGCCCTGCCCCATCAATTAGTGATAAAATAACCACAAATAGCTGGCTTGAGTGGCCAACTTTGGCGCAACTAGTGTGTTTTGGCCAACGAAACAAACACTTAAATAATGACATTGTAAAAGAGAAATTAAATGCAAACCCGTTTTGATGAGTTATTAGATTTTCCCGCGGTATTAAACTTTAAAGTAATGGGTATCGCCTGTGATGAATTACCCGATCTTATCGTCGCCGAGCTGCAAAAACATACCCCGGGCGATTATGCCCCGACGGTAAAAGCGAGCTCAAAAGGCAATTATCACTCGGTTTCTGTTGCCGTTACCGTGACCAGCAAAGAACATGTCGAATTGATTTATACCAGCCTGAATGCCATTGAGCAGGTACGCTACGTCCTGTAAATCAAGGATTGTTTTTGTCTGTTATCCCGGTGTTGCAATAACCATACAGCTGCCGGGGTGATATTCCCTTATAATTTTAATATACTAAGCACATTCCGAATATATCAGGGCTCTGACTTGCAAAATACGTTAATAATTCGGCAACTTGCCAACATGGACTACACTAAGGTCTGGCAGGCGATGCAACATTTTACCGACAACCGTAATGACGACACCTTAGACGAATTATGGCTGGTAGAACACCCCCCGGTCTTTACCCAGGGACAGGCAGGCAAAGAAGAACACCTGTTGATGCCGGGCGATATCCCGGTGGTGAAAGTTGACCGCGGCGGCCAGGTGACCTATCACGGCCCGGGCCAGCAGGTGATTTATTTTATGATCAACCTGCGCCGGCGAAAAATCGGCGTACGCGAGCTGGTAACTTTGATTGAGAACAGCATAGTCGCTTCCCTGGCAGATTATAATATTACCGCCTACGCCAAAAAAGATGCTCCCGGCGTGTATGTCGACGACAAAAAAGTCGCTTCTTTAGGGCTTAGGGTACGTAAAGGCTGCTCATTCCACGGCCTGGCGTTAAACGTCAATATGGACCTGTCCCCTTTCCTGCGCATCAACCCCTGTGGTTATGCCGGACTGGAAATGGTGCAAACCTGCGACTATAACGGCCCGGACAATGTCGAAGAAGCCGGCAAAAGTTTAATCGAGCATTTAACCCGGTTATTCGAAGCAGAAGAAATCCGTTACCAGGACGGCTTAGAAAGCCTGCTGGTTGATGAATAGGCACTAGCGCCATCGACGGATAACAGCTTAGCAAGAAAAGAAAACGAAAGAATACCATCCACAACAACAGGTTTGGAAAAGAAGATATGACGACTAAATCATCACGCATTGCCCCGGGCACTAAGTTGCGTGACGCAGACAAAATGGCACATATTCCGATCAAAGTGGTCACCTCAGAGCGGGAAACCATGTTACGCAAACCCGAATGGCTGCGCATCAAACTTCCCCGTACCACTGAGCGCATCGACTCAATAAAGTCGGCATTACGTAAACATGATCTGCATTCGGTTTGTGAAGAAGCTTCCTGTCCGAACCTGTCGGAATGTTTTAACCACGGCACCGCCACCTTTATGATCTTGGGTGACATCTGTACCCGCCGTTGTCCGTTCTGCGATGTCGGCCATGGCCGTCCGCTGGCACCCAATGCCGAAGAGCCGAAAAAGCTGGCATTGACGTTAAAAGACATGGCGCTGAAATACGTGGTGATCACCTCCGTTGACCGTGATGATTTACGCGACGGCGGCGCCCAGCAATTTGCCGACTGTAACCGGGAAATCAGGGAGCATGCCCCCAATACCAAGATAGAAATTCTGGTACCGGATTTTCGCGGCCGCATGGACAAGGCATTGGAGATCTTAAACCAGTCGCCGCCGGATGTGTTTAACCACAACCTGGAAACCGCACCACGTTTATATACTAAGGCCCGTCCCGGCGCCAACTACCAGTGGTCGCTGGATTTGCTGAAAAAATTCGGCGAAGCCAACCCGACCGTGCCGACCAAATCCGGTTTAATGGTAGGCCTGGGTGAAACCAATGAAGAAATCCTCGAAGTGATGCAGGACCTGCGCAACCACGGCGTGACTATGCTGACCATAGGCCAGTACCTGCAGCCAAGTAAACATCACCTGCCGGTTGAGCGCTACGTACACCCGGATGAATTTGAGATGTTCCGCGTTGAAGCCATGAAGATGGGCTTTGACCACGCCGCCTGTGGCCCGCTGGTACGCTCTAGCTACCATGCCGACAAACAAGCTGCCGGTGAAGAAGTAAAATAAAACTTCTGCTGTCGATATCGCCGTGATACCAATCGTGACACCACGGCAACATCCTGCATAAAAAAAGCCGCTGTTTGCGGCTTTTTTTATAAGTGGCTATTCACCCTGCGAACATATAGAGATGAAAAAATCAGGGGTTATGCCGCGCTTTACTATTAGCCCTGCACCTGGTGCTATCTCATTGTTTGCTCTGCCTTGCCAAGATTGCCCCTGACAGGGAACAAGCTAGTCGGTGATCACCGGGGTCGGACATACCACATCGGCGTTTTGCGCCCTGTGCCTTAAAAAGTGATCCATCAGGGTCAATGCCAGCATAGCTTCGGCAATCGGCACCGCACGGATACCGACACAAGGATCATGACGGCCCTTGGTAATGATATCCGTGGACTCACCCTGTAAATCCACGGTTTTACCGCTCACGCCGATACTGGAAGTCGGTTTTAACGCGATATTGGCAACAATCTGCTGACCGGAAGAAATGCCTCCTAAAACACCACCGGCATGGTTACTGGCAAAACCTTCAGGCGTCAGTTCATCCCTGTGCTCAGAGCCTTTCTGGTTCACCACGGCAAAACCGTCGCCAATCTCCACCCCTTTTACCGCATTGATGCCCATCAGGCCATGGGCAATCTCGGCATCCAAACGATCAAATATCGGCTCGCCAAGGCCAACAGGCACATTATCTGCGAGCACCATCACCTTGGCGCCGATAGAGTCTTTGGCGCGGATAATTTCCCGCAGTTTTTCGTCCAGCTGCTCCAGTTTGCTTTCATCCGGGAAGAAAAACGGATTCTCTTCAACAATATTCCAGTCATAATTTTGCGCGGCAATATCGCCAATCTGGGTGACACAGCCTTTAATCTCAATACCGAACTTTTGCTTCAGGTATTTTTTCGCAATCGCACCGGCAGCCACCCGCATCGCCGTTTCCCGGGCAGAAGAGCGTCCGCCGCCGCGGTAATCACGGATACCGTATTTTTGCCAATAGGTATAATCGGCATGGCCGGGACGGAAGTTTTGGGCAATATCAGAATAATCTTTCGAGCGCTGATCGGTATTTTCAATCAGTAAACCGATCGGCGTACCCGTGGTTTTTCCTTCAAATACCCCGGACATGATCTTGACCTGATCCGGTTCGCGGCGCGCCGTGGTATAGCGGGAGGTGCCCGGTCTTCTGCGGTCGAGATCTGCCTGCAAATCGGCTTCCGTCAGCTCCAGTCCCGGAGGACAACCGTCAATAATCGCCCCTAAGCCCAGACCATGACTTTCCCCGAAAGTGGTCACCGTAAATAACTTTCCGAATGTATTACCTGACATTATTAATCTATTACCTGTTGTTTAAAAGTTTCAGCATATTGAAGTAGTTGTGCCTTAGTTAACATAAAGACCCCGTGCCCGCCGCGCTCGAATGTCAGCCAGGTGAAAGGGACTTCGGGATACACTTCCTCGACATGAATTTGCGAATTACCGACTTCGCAAATTAAGAGGCCGTTATCATTAAGGTGCTCCGACGCCTGGGCAAGAATCTTCCGCACGATATCCAGACCGTCGACACCACAGCCTAAGCCCATTTCCGGCTCATGTATATACTCTTGCGGCAGGGAATCAACATCTTCCTGATCGACATACGGCGGGTTGGTCACAATTAAATCATAAGTCAGTCCCGGGATCCCAGAAAAAACATCAGATTGAATTGGAATAACTTGTTCACTAAGCCCATGATTTTCGATATTAATCTGGGCAACGTTCAAAGCATCTACCGACAAATCCAGGGCATCCACTTCCGCTTCCGGAAAAGCATAGGCACAGGCGATGGCAATACAGCCGCTGCCGGTACATAAATCCAGAATACGCTCCGGCGGCTTATTGGCATCAATTAACGGCGCAAACTGCTTTTCAATATATTCGCCAATCGGCGAGCGCGGCACCAGTACCCTGTCATCGACATAAAAAGATAAATTGGCAAACCTGGCATGATTGGTAATATAAGCGGCGGGAATATTCTCCACCACCCGGCGCTCAATAATCGCCAACAGCTCGGATTTTTCCTGATCCAGCAAGCGGCACGCCATCACCTGCTCGGTTAACTGTTCAGGCAAGTCCAGCGCATACATCACCAGGGTAACGGCCTCGTCCCAGGCATTGTCGGTACCATGACCAAAATAGAGCTCAGCGCGGTTAAACTGGCTGGCGGCAAAACGCAAATAATCGCCTATGGTATGTAATTGCGCACTTACGGGCACGGTATCAAAGGTACTCACAAAGCTTCCTCAAAGGATGGTAAAAATAAGGCTCGCGGTTATTCTACCGCTAAACGCCCCTTATTGAACAGATCGTTGAATAGATAGTTAAGCAGAAAAAGAAAAGCGACATAAAACAAAGCAGTCACGGTAAATACCTCGGTAAAATACCCGCGCAGCGGCATTAGTAGTTGAATTTGCCTGCAGATGTTTTTAGACTTGCGCCATGAAACTAAAGAACGCCCTGAGCGCCCAGGAAAAGCAGCTATTCAAAGAAGCCATAGGCAAAGTAAAACCTATGGAGCAGGATAAAATTCGCCCGAGCATCAAGCAGGCGAAGCAGAAAATCCGGCTTGAAAAAGACAAAAGCGCCAAGCAGGCTGCCCAGTTTCATTTTTCCGATGAGTTTGAACCGGATCTCAACAGTCAGGGGCCGATGAAATATGTTCGCCACGACGTCGATACCTTTGAGGCCAAAAACCTGCGCCGCGGCCAGTATCCCCCGGATCTGATCCTGGACTTGCACGGCCTGGACCAGCACCAGGCCAAACAGGAAATTGCCGCCCTGCTCTACGCCTGCCAGAAAGAACACGCCCAATGTGTGTGTATTGTGCACGGCATAGGCTCGAGAATATTAAAAACCAAGGTGCCTCACTGGCTGGTACAGCACCCGGATGTCATGGCCTTTCATCAGGCGCCGCTGGAATGGGGCGGCAACGGCGCCCTGTTGGTATTGATAGAGCTGAAAGATAAATTCTATCGGGATTAATCCCTGTACGGAGCTGTGAACAATACCAGTTAACCCCCCGCCTCTTCAGTAAAAAACCCAATTAGCGATACTGATAGCTATGCTCAAACTCCTTCGCGATTAAGTTATCGGAGCCTTTACTATGATGACCTGTGGCCAGTTTCTCCGGCTGCTCATCATCAATTGTCTTTTAGTTCCGGTCATTCGCGCATACGGCAATACCATCAATATTGCCACCGGACAATGGCCTCCCTGCCTATATAGATAAAAACATCACCCACCAGGGCTGCGTAGCCAAACCAGCTTGCAAGGTTAAGCTCCCGCACACTGCTGGGCTTTCATAAGATTTGTTCGGTAGTACTACTGTATAGTGCCAAGTCACGCCTTATTAAAGCCGGAACGTCCGGCACTAATCGGTGATAAAACAAGAGAAGAAAAATTTTACGAGATAAGTTTAAGCTGAGGTTAACAAAGATCGTGCGGGGATACCAAACGTACCAACTCCCCCTTCATGCTGCCAAGGTCATAGTCTATCTGAGCGATACCCGCCGTTTGAAAAATCGGCGACTTACGGTCAAAGGTTAAATCTTCAACCAAATAGCTTACCAGCGGCATATGAGATACCACCAACAACTCTTGTATCCCCTTGTCGGAATTACTTTTGCCACGGCTTTGAGCCAACATGCCGTCAAGATAGTCATGCACCTGGGCAGCGTTTCCTGAAGGCGTAATAAGATCACAAGTAGTCGCCGGGCCAGACCAATTCAAGGTCGCTTTTACCATAGCTGCGGTTTGCTGCGCCCGGATATAAGGACTTACCAGCACATGATCTAAGTTCACCTGCATATTTTTCAGCCACTTACCCATAATTTCGGCTTCGAACTGCCCTTGTTTTGTCAGTTGTCGCTCTGCGTCAGAGTTCGCTATCGGGCTTGCCTGACCATGACGCATAATATACAGTTGCATAAATATCTCCCGCACTTCAAGTTTTCGCGGACACTAGCCAAAATTAGCGGCTATAGTAATAGAAACGATTACAATATAGTAACAACAGTTAAGAATAAAATGGACTCTCGTTATTCCTTGCGGTAATTTAAAACTGTTTTATATCTAAAAACAAGCCAAACGCTGCTCCTGAATCTGAAGTAAGTGATCCAAAAGTGTTTGCGAGGAGCCAAACGTTGAAACAAAGCCCAAATGATAGCAAACGTTATCAAACAGTTACATTGGAAAATGGCTTACGTGTACTGTTGATACAAAATACTCATAGCGAAAAGTCAGCTGCCGCTCTTGCCGTAAATGTCGGCCATTTTAATGATCCCGAAAATCGCCAGGGATTAGCCCATTTTCTCGAACACATGTTGTTCCTGGGCACCGAACGTTATCCGGACGGCAGCGAATATCAAAAATTTATTTCCCAGTACGGCGGCAATAACAATGCCTGGACATCCACCGAACACACCTGTTTTTTCTTTGATATTCATCACAGCCATTTCACTAAGGCCATTGACAGATTCAGTCAATTTTTTATCGCGCCTTTATTATCAGCCGAGTTTGTCAATAAAGAAAGGCAAAACATCGATGCCGAGTTTAAATTAAAGCTTAAAGACGACATTCGCCGTTTGTACGATGTGCATAAAGAAACCATTAACCAGAAACACCCGTTTTCAAAATTTTCCGTGGGTAATATCGACACCCTGGCGGATAGAGAAAATCAGCCGGTAAAAGATGATGTCCGCAACTTTTTCCACCGCTATTACCGCGCCGAATTTATGACCCTGGCACTGGAAGGTCCACAATCGCTTGATGAGCTGTCCACCCTGGCAACCTTAAAATTCAGCGATATTCCCAGTGCCGTCGATCCCCTGCCCCAAGTGACCGAGCCGCTTTATTTACCCGAGCACCAGGGCATTAATATTCAGGTAATGCCGGTAAAAAATGACCGCCAGCTGATCATCAGTTTTGCCATGCCCAGTATCGACAAATATTACCGCCACAAGCCAGAGTCGGTACTTGCTTACCTTATCGGCCACGAAGGCCCGGGCAGTATTTTGTCGTTATTGAAAAAACAACAATGGGCTATGGGCATCTCCGCCGGCTCGGGCATTAACGGCTCCAACTTTAAAGACTTTAACGTCAGTATTTCCCTGACTGAATTGGGTGAACAGCACCTGGATGAAATTGTCGATACCGTCTTTAGCTATATTACCCTGCTCAAAAAAGAGCAGTTACCCGAGCATTATTATCGGGAAAAACAGGCCATCGCAGAGCTGTCTTTTACCTATCATGAAAAAAGCTCGCCGCTGGACAATGTCTGCCAGCTGGTGCTGAACATGCAGCATTATCCGCCGGAAGATTATATTTTCGGCGATTATGTCATGGATAGCATGTGCCATGACACCATCAAAAAACTGCTTGGCTATTTAACCCCAAGCAATATGCGCCTGGTGCACATCAGTAAAAATCAGCAGCCGAGTAAAACCAGCTACTGGTATCAGGTGCCTTACGATGTTGGTCCGATCACCAAAGACAAATTAGCCAAATGGCAACAGATGCCGCTAAATAAAGCGCTGTTCTTGCCACCGGCCAACCCTTATATCGTCAGAAACCCGCAGGTGATAGCGCCGCATAACGGCTCAAAAATACCCACCCTGGTAGAAAAAACCGACGGCTTCAGTTTGTGGTTCAAACAAGACATCACCTTCAAGGTGCCAAAGGGTTATATCTATATCGGTATCGACTCGCCGTTCTCTGTCGCCAGTGCGGAAAATATTGCCATGACCCGGCTATTTGTCGACCTTTATACCGACGACGTCATCGAAGAGAACTACGACGCCGAGCTTGCCGGTATCCATTATCATTTATATGCCCACCAGGGGGGCATGACCTTGCAGGTATCCGGCCTGAGCGAAAAACAAGGGGATTTACTGGCCAAACTTCTGGTCAGCCTGCAACACCATGTGGCGCCAGAAAACCGCTTTGAACTGTTCAAACAACAAAGTATCAGCCACTGGGCCAATGCCGACAAAAGCAAATCCATCTCCCAGCTTTTCGCCACCATGAGCTCGGCAATGCAGCCCAATAATCTCAGCAGCCAAAAACTGGCAGAAGCGCTAAGCGGTGTCAGCTACCAGCAGTTTATACGCTTTAGCGAGCAATTGTTTACCCAAGTCACCATAGAGGCACTGGTACACGGTAACTGGCTGCCCGAACACACCAAGCAGATATCCGCCTGTATCAAACAAACCTTCCACGGCTATTACCGGAAAGAATACGCGGTAAACTGCCCGGTGATCGACATCAAAGATCAGGGACAACTGATCTTGCCGGTCACCCTGCCGGATCACGACCATGCCTCGGTACTATATTATCCCCAACCGGATAAAGCAGTTAACACCACAGCCAAAACCATGATCACCAGCCATTTGTTATCGCCGCTGTTTTTCCAGGAAATGCGCACCGAGAAACAATACGGCTACCTGGTGGGGGTCGGTTACATTCCCATCAACCGCTACCCGGGCATTGCCTTTTATATCCAGTCACCCCACACCATGCCTGATGCTCTGACGGAGGCCATGGATGATTTTATCCACACCTGTCTGGAAAAACTGGAAAATTTAAGCAATGAAGACTGGCAGCATTTGCAACACGGCCTGGCAGGCCAGTTACAGGAGAACGACGCCAGTTTGCGTATTAAAAGCCAGCGCTTCTGGGGGGCGATCAGCAACAAGGACACTGAGTTTAAGCACAAACAAAACTTAATCGATGCCATCTTAGCGCTGAGCTTTGACGAAGTGAAAACCTTTATCCGCACTAAGCTATTTAAAAGCGCCGATCCCGACCGCTTGCTGCTGGTGACCACAGCGTGCAAAGAGGGCTTGACCTTTGATGACTTGAAACAACAACTCGGCGGTATGGTCATTAGTCGGGAGGATGAATTAAACGAGACCATGGCGAGGAAATATTAATTAACTGCGGTTATTTCGCAAACATTTAGTACTTTTTGCCGGTATGCTATTTTCAGGGTACCGGCAAGCCCCTTCCCCCTTTATTTCATTAACACTTCCCTCATAAACGCCTCGTCAGATTTTTAGTAACCTCGACAAGTGCTCAAAATACAAGCAAAAAATCTCACAACCTTTTCTCAACCTTTCCCCAACACCACATAAAAAAGAACTTTTATCAATATAAAACAAACAGTTACCAACAACTCACATTGACAATATTTCCCAACTTGTTAGCCCTGCCCGCTATTGCTAACTTGCCCGCCGCCAGCAGAGAAAAGCAAGGCCCCCCCTGCAACACAGGCAAAGACAGCAACAAGGATAGCTAAAGATGACACAACTATTTAGAAAAGAAGCAGTAGAGGCACAAACCCACCGTTTAACCGGCCCGGTATCCCTGACACAACCTAAATCAATAACATCTACCGTGGTGATTTTTGTTGCTGTGGTCATCGCCATGATCGTTTTCCTGTTTAACAGCCATTATGCCCGCAAGGCAACAGTGCAAGGCTTTTTACGCCCCGACAAAGGTGTGATCAAAAGTTATGCTCCCGGTACCGGCACCATTAAGCAAGTCTTTGTGCAGGAAGGAGACTTTGTGGAAATAGGCACACCGTTAGTCAGCATTATCAAATCACGCAGCCTAAACAATGGTGAAGAGCTCAGCACAAAACTTATTTACGAATTAAAATCTCAAGCAGCCCTATTGGCACAAGAGCTACGCCAACTTGACCGGATGGAGCGCCAAGCCATTAGCCGCAACCTGGAAAAACAAGAGTCTCTGGAAAAAAACACCAGGATCAGTATCAAACAACAACTGTTGCTAAAAGAAAAATTAGCCTTGTTCAACGACAAGCAAGTGCAATACCGCAAACTGGTAAAACAAGGATACTTATCTGAGCTTGACTATCAGCAGCAACAAGAGCGCCATATCAATGTCAGGCAGGAAGTCGAAGCCCTGGAGCGTACCCTAATAACACTACAGGACCAACTGGCCCAGCTTGAATACGAAGAAAAAACCATTGCACCGGAGTATCTGGCGAAAAAGCGCGCCATCAAGCAACAGCAATCAGAACTAACCCGGCGCCTGAGCGAAACCGAAAATAATTACAGCTATGTAGTGAAAGCCACCCACAGCGGCATAGTTACCTCAATACAAGTAGTAAACGGTGAAACCTTAAAAACTCACAGGCCGCTACTGACAATTTTGCCCCACGGGGCACAACTGGTTGCGGAGTTATTACTTCCGTCCCGTTCCGCTGGTTTTATCTCAACAGGAGACCTCACACACATGCGTTTTGACGCTTTCCCGTACCAGCGGTTCGGCTTTTTAACAGGAACAATTGATCGAATCGACAAAACCCTGATCACCCAAAACGATGTCGACTTTCCGGTGCCGATCAAAGAGCCGGTTTACCGGCTGCAAGCCAAACTCGACCGGCAATTTATTAACGCCTACGGTGAAGAGTTCCACTTAAAAAGCGGCATGTTAATTAACGCCGATATCATCCTGGACAAGCGTAGCCTTATCGAATGGATAATGGCACCAATTTACAGCCTGCATGGCAGATTGAGTTAACCAGGTTATAAAGCAGCGAGCAGAATATAAAAAGAAACCGCTCAAAAATACTCATTTAATATCAAAGAGTTCAGCTTAAACCATTAGCAACAGTCGTCACGAAAAAGACATAGCTCCCATAAACAATTAAGCAAATTTTGTTAGCCGATAAACTATCGTGCCAGCAATGTAAACCGGTTAGCTTTGATAAAACTTAGCCAACCACAAACTTATCCGGCAATTAAAAACACCGGGCATTAACAAGGAAAAGTAATGAGAGAATTACACACCAATGAAATTCAAGAAATCAACGGCGGCATTCCACCTCTGGCTGTATATGCATTAGTACAGGCTGGAAATGTTTACGCATGGTATTCATTCGCAAAAAGCATGAGATAGGGAGATAAACATGAGAGAATTAAATACGAAAGAAATTAAGGCAATTAATGGCGGAGTTTGGGCCGTTTTTGCAACAGCCTTTGTAAAGGGATGGAATGCTGGCTCGGGCTGGGTAAATGGCGGTGCGGCATCATTTGGCAGCTGGTCATATAACAACGGTAACTTTAGAGGTAGCCAAAAGCTTTAAAACTATCAACTCAACTAGCATAAGCTACTGGCGCTCTAATAAATCACACTAGTTAGAGCGTTATAAAAAACTATTTCGAATTGATTTATATGGGCGCTAGCCGTGATTACCGCAGCCCATATTTTATCAGTTCAAAAAATAAAAAAGATAAACACAACGGATATTTAGGAGAGGGAGTTGCTTAAGCTTTCCAGTAAATCAGATTTTGATTTTAGAAAAACTATTTTTGCTTTTTTTTTACTCTACCAAGTTGCAATGTATGTTCTATATACACAAACAACGTTTCTTCATGATGAATTAAAAGAAAGCCTGGCATTACTTCACGGCGCTAATATCTGGCTTTTCGCAGTTGCCGTGATTTTTTTAGCTCCAATAATAGAAGAATTCATTTTTCGCCGTGTATTATTTAACTTTCTGCTCCGCATTAATACTGTTATTGCGATATTAATGTCTTCTTTTTTATGGGCGCTAGTGCATTTTAAAACTAATTTATTAGTTTCTTTTATGTTATTTACTTTAGGGGGAATTTTAGCCCTGACACGTATAAAATCAAAAAGCATACGACTGCCCATACTGCTACACGCCATCAATAATGCGATTTTCTTATTTGTCCTGCAGGTATTTTACATATGAAAGGATTGTTAGTTCCAATATTTGCTTTTTCGGCATTAAAGTTAATTTTTACATTAATCATAACCTTTAATTCATTAGCGATTGAGATGGTGGTATTTCTTATCGTCTTACTTTTGATCAATATACACCTTTTAATCAGCTGCATATTAGGCAAGGACTTACTCCCAAATTCATTGAAAAGAATTCTTCATAAAAAAAAGGAATGCCTTAATGACAATAAGAAATAAAAAACCATTTATTAAGTATTTTAGAGCAACAGACTGAGCATCCATTGCTCACATCGGCAACAAAATCAAAAAACCTACTGGCAATGATTTTTATCTTCACCATCTTTTTCGGCGCATTTGTGCTGTTTTATATCTACAGTAAAAGTTATTGCCAGAGCAATTATTTAGTCTCTAATAATTTGATATCATTGAAGGAAAGCAAGTATAAAATAAAAAGCTTAATATCAAGCTAACTTCACTTTTACCGGCTTTAATAAACAAGGTTTACTGAGTCTACCTGGAGCGAATAAATTGTTTTCTAGAAAATGTCCTTGTTGCAATAAATTAATAGAAATTAAATATATTAAACAGAGCCTTAAGAACCCCTATTTTACCTGCCCATATTGTTGTAAAAACCTCAAGATAAAAACATTCGACGTATTAATAAATAGTGTGATTATAGGCCTTTTTTGTGGCGTACTTGGTTATTCATTAAATATTGAAGCCGAATTGGTTGTCATTTTAGGGATCTTAGCAAGTTTGTTTTTACAAAAATATTTAGACGTATTTTTCTCCCTATCTGAATATCACGATGATTAGCTAAAAATACCATATCGCTAATTGAGAGCTGTAAGCTTCAACCTGATATTTCTCCCAAAACAACTCATTTAAACGAAGCAGAGCAGAACAGGACACAACGACTGTTCATCATATAATATCATCGCTGGCAATTGATGCTATCAAGGTATTAAATTTAGCCCCCCATCAAGCAACTAAGACGGCGCTATTTCACGCTGCTGACGCTCCTCTGACAACTTACAAACAATTGATAAAGCGAATTAAAGCCATATTCTTCCCCCGGGTAGAGTCACCATTTCCGTATTAAAAACAAACAATTTCGACATTATATCTTACCCAACCTTTTCCCAATATATTCCCAATATAATTACAACAAGGGTATATCCAAGTAAAAACAACCACTTAAAAAACTGTACCACCCAGGCAGAATTTAGCCCATTGTTGAGAGCAAAAACACTTGATAACTTGCTTCCCGGTAAAAACAGCTACATTTTTCAAAGGATCCTCATGGACAATACCGCAAACGCAGAGCAACTACTGGAGTTTTCAAACGCCAAACGCGTACCGCTAATTTTACAGGCGGAAGTAGCGGAATGCGGCCTGGCCTCAATGGCAATGATCGCTTCATACTACGGCCACCAGTTAGACATGCCGACCATGCGCAAGCGCTTTAGTGCCAACCTTAAAGGCATGAATCTGCAACAGCTGATAGACCTTGGCGACAGCTTAGGTTTGGCCAGCCGCGCCCTGCAATGTCCGGTAGAAGACTTACCCCGGCTCGCCCTGCCCTGTATTTTGCACTGGGACATGAACCATTTTGTGGTATTAACCAAGGTCAGCGGCAAAAGCATCACCATTAACGACCCCGCCACCGGCAAAAAGACCCTAACCCTGAATGAATTTAGCCAGCACTTTACCGGCATAGCGTTGGAGCTGACTCCTACCAACAAATTTGAAGTAAAAAACGAACGCCAGCGCATGAAACTCGGCCAGCTGTGGAGCAATATCTCCGGCTTAAAAAGCTCTCTGTTAAAGTTATTTGCCCTGTCGCTGGTATTACAGCTGTTTGCCCTGGCAAGCCCGTATTATATGCAATGGGTAGTAGACGAAGTATTGATCAGCCAAGACCAGCCTTTGCTGACCGTACTCGCTATCGGCTTTGCCCTGCTGTGTCTTTTCAATGTGCTCGCCACCACAGTACGCAGCTATCTGGTGTTAAGAATATCAAGTTTGCTCAACATGCAAATGGGAGTAAACCTGCTGCATCATTTGCTGCGCCTGCCCATGAACTACTTTGAATCGCGCCATGTCGGCGATGTAGTATCCCGGTTCGGCTCACTGGCGCAAATTCGCGAACGTATCACCACAGGGCTGGTAGAAGCCAGTGTTGACGGCCTGATGTCGATTACGGTATTGGTGATGATGGCACTATATAGCATTAAGCTCACCCTGGTAGTAGTAGCTGCCATTACCCTGTATGTCATTGCCCGCTTTAGCCTGTACCGGCCGCTGCATCGTGCAACCGAAGAATCCATCCAAAACGCCGCCAAAGAGCAAAGTAACTTTTTAGAAAATATCCGCGGCATACAAACCATTAAACTGTTCGGCAACGAAGCCCAGCGCCAGGGCATCTGGCAAAACCGTTACGCAGAGGTGATCAACGCCGATATCCGCCTGGGCAAATTACAGATAAGTTTTGACGCGGTAAACAAACTCCTGTTTGGTCTGGAAAACGTACTGGTAGTGTATTTGGCTGCCAACCTGGTGATGACAGGCAACTTGACCATAGGCATGGTGCTGGCCTTTATCGCCTACAAAAGCCAGCTGACCCAAAGATTTGCCAGCTTCATTGAACAGCTGATCGAATTTAAAATGATGCGCCTTCACCTAGACCGCCTGGCCGATATCGCCCTGCACGAGCAAGAGCCTAACCGCGACGGTGACGGCACACAAATGATCAACTACGGCTTAACGCAAAAAGGCGAACTGGTGCTGGAAAACGTCAGTTTCCGCTACGGTGAAGACGAACATTACATCATAGACAATTTATCCGTTACCATAAAAGCTGGTGACTCAATCGCCATTACCGGCCATTCAGGCTGTGGTAAGACTACCCTGGCCAAACTTATGCTCGGCTTATTGCAACCCACAAGCGGCCGGATATTATTCGACGGCCAGGACATTACCCGCTTGGGCCTGAAAAACTACCGCCAGCAGGTAGGCGCGGTAATGCAGGACGACACCCTGCTGGCAGGTTCAATTGCCGACAACATCTGCTTTTTTGACCCTGAGCCAAATACCCTACGCATTGAACAATGCGCACGTCTGGCCGCCATACACAAAGACATCTGCCTGATGACCATGGGCTACAATGCCCTGGTAGGCGACATGGGGGCCAATTTATCCGGCGGACAAATACAAAGGTTGCTGCTGGCCCGTGCCCTGTACAAAAGACCGGACATTTTATTCATGGACGAAGCCACCAGCCATCTGGACATAAAAAACGAAGCGAAGATCAGCAAACAAATAAGCAAGCTCAATATAACCCGAATTATTATCGCCCACCGCCCGGAAACCATTAACCAGGCGGGGCAAGTGCTGCAACTGGAGCAAGGCCAGCTGCTTGTGGCAGACAACACCATAACCCGGCAGCATAACGAGCAAGCATAAAATAGGTAACGAATACAAAAACAAATACCTACAGCGCTTTAGCAGCAGAGTACATCACTCAAAACCTAGGGCTAAAAAGTTAGAGACACATAAGCCCAAGTGAATACAGTAAATAACAATCAAACTAGGCCAAGGGAAACATGGAATGTTAAAAGACAATACCTTAACCACTGACAACAGCGACGAAAACAGGACAAGCAATAACGAGGGCTTTCGCCTTAATTTTAAAAATAGCTACACCGAAAGCTATCACCGGGAAGCCGCACAATTTACTTGGCTGATCCTCAGCCAGTACCTACTGATTTTTTCGCTCTTTTTGCTTTTTACCACCAACATGCTGTTTACCGGTTTCAGCCTGTTAGTAATGTTCGGTTATTTCTTTTCAGTGATCATGAACCAGGTAACGGCATCTAATAAAATTTTCGCGGCATTATCCACCGGCTTTGTTTTAGCCCTGGCGCAAGATATGACGATAACTTTAGCCATAACCACCAAAGTCATTTTTTTGCTGGTGCTGGCATTTTACTTTCACACCAAGCTGGCGAGAATTATCTATCGTTAATCTAATACGAACGCTATATTCAATAACAAAAAACGACAGCGCCAGGTAAATATTTCTTATTAACAACAAAATCATTATAATAGCCGCGACAATATTCCCCGAAGCAGTAGCGCAGCAGTATCAGCAGAAAGCACATGGACAAGTCTAGACTCATCAAACTTAATCAGTGGACCTTAGACCCTGTTAACAACACTCTTATCGACCCAGACAATAACAAAACGACAATAGAAGCCAAATATATTGTACTGCTGGAATATTTGGCGAAAAACGGTGATGCGCTGGTTACACGGGATCAGCTAATACAGGATGTTTGGCAAGACCGGCATGTGGAATACAGAACTGTTAATTCGGCGATATCAAGGTTAAGAAAAATACTTGGTGGCGAGCGGGATGATTTTATTAAAACCCACCCTAAGCTTGGTTATTCATTAAATTGCCAGGTTGAGTTTTTGGGGAAGCCAGTAGCTAATAAGACGAAAAAAATCAAAAGCTTAAATAAATACGTAGTCTTTTCTCTTATTTTATGCTTCGCTTTATGGAGCATTTCATGGTTACAAATAACTCCTTTAAAACAAGAGAAAACAACACAACCTCCGCTATTAATTGAAAAAGATATATCCGTAGTACCTTTAACTTATATGGAGGGTTGGGAACAAGCCCCAGCTATTTCTGCAGATCAAACCTTATTAGCATTCACCCACCAATCAAATAGAAACACTCATTACCAAGTCATTGTTCAAGAACAATCAAGTAAACAAGTACTAAAAATAGAACCTGATAACAGCACTGGTTCCCCTTTTTGGCAGCCAGAAAGCAGAGTACTATTTTATCAATCATTTTCAGAGAAAGAATGCTTTATAAAAAAAGTATCTATTTCCAGCGAGTTAATAGCATCTCTCCCGGAGAAAGTGGTTTTTTGTGGGCAATCATCTAATTTTAATGAGTTTACTTCCATAGCTATAAGTAAAGACTTAAATTGGCTTTATTATATTTATAGAGAATCAACTCTTTCACCCAGCATAATTAAACGTTTTCATTTAAAGAGTAATCAAATAGAAACCTTAACCACATCATCAATAAAATTCGCTGGTGACAAATTCTTAAGTTTAAGCCCTGATGACAGCAAGCTTGCAGTTATGCGTGTACATGACGATTATTCAAGAGAAATCATGGTGTTAAACCTACTAAATGGTGAGCTTAGTTCGATAATAAAGCCATCATATTCACCATACCCTCTCAGTTGGTCCAAGTTTGGTAATCATATACTTTATACAGGTGGAGACACCAATACTATTAATGCTGTAAACATTAATACCAAAAAACACATCCCACTTTTCCAACATACTAAGCAACTGCTAGATCCTGTAATGCTCTCTGAAACGAACTTTTTAGTGTCATTTGGAGATCTCTACAAATCTGATATTAAACAGGTAGATTTAAGCAAACCCGATTTGGTGGTTTCAAACTTGATTAATTCTAGCTTTAAAGACCACTCTGCAGCTATCTACGAAAATAGTGAAAGAGAAAAAATCGCCTTTGTTTCTAACCGTTCCGGCAATTACCAAATTTGGTTAAAAGAACATAACAAATTACAACAACTAACCCAGTTTGAGGGAAAACCTTATATTGAAGATTTGTCTTTTTCACTGAACGGCAAAAATTTATTATTTTTAAAAGATAATAAATTAAAAGTATTGAATATTGATACCAGAGAAGTAATTACAATAACTCAACCAACAAAGTACGCAAAGAACTTTACCTGGCAATGTAACTCTAATGAAAATATTCTTGTGATCGCTAAAAAACAGGGGGGTTGGGGGCTATACCGAGTCAATATATTTACCCAAGACACAAAACTACTAACAACCGGCCTAACATCAATTCATAACTTTTGTAATAACGTAACTAATAGTACAGCTAACAACATAGGAGAATACTACGCTTCAAGCATCACTGAACCAGGAATTTTTCAACTAACCAATAATTGGGAAATTGATAAAACCAAACATTACCTCACCCAAATAACGTTCAATAATAATAATAAACTTTGGGCTGTTAGTAAGAGTGCGATTTATCATCTTGATTCAGTAAATAATATTTACCAATTTAATTACGCCACACAACAAAACAAGAAAATAAATATCCAGGGTGTAGCAACACAAAGTTTATCAATACAAAACAATAAGTTGATTCTTAATAACCTCCAGGCTGCCAATACTTTTATTGGTAAAATAACCATACCAGACTTAAGTAAAAGACTCACTGATCACTAAATGCTAAATAACCATACAAGAAATGACCTGTAAGTCTCATAATAGCGGAGTTAAAACCCTGAAAGTGTTGACTTAGCGCCAGCCATGCTTTGTAATGGGGTATTAACCAAAAATAATAACAATAACGCCACGGGATAAATGAGTTAACCCGGTTATTTAGGTATTTTCAGTGCTTTTATCTTTTTTTCGACATTTGCCTTCGTTTTTTTCAAATGTCAGTTCATTTGCCATTATTTCTTTGCTGTTATTGGCGACGTTAATAGCACCTGCATCTGCGCTACAAGCCAACACACAACTGAAGTTTAAACAATATTCTACCGAACATGGTTTATCACAAAATTCCGTGTTTAGTATCGCTCAGGACCACAATGGCTTTTTATGGTTTGCTACTGAGGACGGTTTAAACCGTTTTGACGGCCATGATTTTTCCCAGTACCGCTATAGTGCTACAGACCCTCACTCCATAGCTGACAACCTTATACGTAAAGTGTTTGTTGATCAGCATAATACCCTATGGGTTGGCACCCAAAATGGTCTTAGTCGTTATAATGCAGAACTGGATAACTTTGATAATTTTTTTAATATTGTCGATGACAGCCAATCACTAAAAGACAATCTTATCTGGGATATTTATCAAAAATGGCCCAACAAGAATAACCCCAAAAAAAATAATCCTCTGTGGATTTCTACAGCTACAGGAGTACATCAATTTAATCCTGAAAGTAATAATTTTACTCGTATCCAAATCCAAGGGTTTGAAGATAAATTCAAAGAAATAAAAAGAATATTCCAAGATGATAGAGGGAATTATTGGTTAGGTAGCTTCAGCCAAGGCTTGTATTGGATTAACAGCAATTTATCATATGCAATAGCTGTCCATGAAGACAATAAATGGAACCTTAACCTAAATGCCAATGCCTTGTTTGATATAAAGATAATTGATGATCAATATTGGTTGGCAACTAATAATGGTGTTTACATAATCTCCTACGATTTCCAAATATTAGAACACTTCAACAGCACTAGTAAAAACCCAACTTTATCTAATGAGATAAGAGCAATAGAACAAGTAAGTGAAACCCAAGTTTGGTTGGCAACTAATAAAGGCTTAAACAGTTTAAATTTATCAAATAATAAATTGACTGCTTACCAAAATAATTCCAATAAGTTTTCACTCTCAGAAAACTGGTTGATGGATATCTTTAAAGATAATTCCGGTAACGTCTGGCTCGGAACCTATGGAGGTGGTGTAAATCAGTACAACCCTCTAAAAAATAGCTTCTATCCAGGATTAGACAATAAAAATTTATGGGTAGAATCAATAGGAAGCACCAGTGATGATATTATCTGGTTTGCAACTGAACAAGGGGATTTATACTACCTCAAAAATGAAAGCTCTATAGAAAAGCACTCTATAAGTGTAGGCAAAGACATTACTCATCTAATCACCGATAGCTCTGATTTATGGCTCAGAACCGTAGATGAACATTTATACAAATTAGATACAAGTAACTCCTTGATTAGTGAACATAAGAGTTGGTTCAAAAATGCAAAGCATTCTTCAGAAAAACGACTAGCATTTTTAAATAAACATATATGGTATATAAACACTGATGGTTTACTGACATCATATAATACTCAAACACAAGAATTTACTCATTTTCAGCCAAACAGCAATACCAGTCTGTCCAGTTTACAAGTAATAGATAACGGACGTATTGTGGTTACCTCTACTGCTGGTAAAGTCTTTTATTTTCATCCCCAAAACAGCAACTTTACTCAAGTTAAATTTAATAAACCTGCAAATTTTTCTATTGCGCATACCAGCAACATCGCTAGTTCACAACAATGGTTATGGTTAGGTTCTAAATCCCAAGGCATAGCTTTAATTGACAAAAACACAAAGACGACGACAGTTTTCAATGAAGACAACCAGTTATCAAACAACTTTATTTCGGATATTTTAATTGATGAAAACAACAATGCTTGGTTGGCAACAAATAAAAGTATTAGTGTCATAAACCCTGATACAGGATTAGTAAGAAATTTTGATCATGACTTCTTCGCTTCAAATAATGACTTTATTCAATTTAGCGCCCTAAAAAGTTCAACTGGCTTATTATATTTCGGTAGTACAAATGGTTATATCAGCTTTAATCCAAAAGAATTACTCAAAGTTACTCCTCAGATAGAGAAGCCTTTCTTTACCGATGTTTTCATTGCCAACAAAAAAATAGATATAGCGCAGGATTCTTCCAAACATAAACACTCTCATGAATCCGATAGTAAACCAAACTCTACCCTAAACAAACAATTAAACACAGTTGATGTATTACGACTGCAACACTATCAATCACCTGTGAGTATTGATTTTGTAGCACCTAATGCCAAACTGCCAAGCCAATTAAAATACCGCTACCGATTGTTTGGCTTAGATGAAGACTGGATAGAAACCGATGATAACAATCGCCGCGCCACTTATACTAACTTAAGTGCTGGTGAATATAACTTTGAGGTACAAGCCTATGATCTACAAGATACCAGCTTAACCCAAACTAATAACTTAAAGATTCTAGTATTACCTCCTTGGTGGTTATCAAGTTGGGCGATGCTGGTTTATAGCTTAATAGCCTTGAGCTGCATTGGTTATGTAGTCCTTCAAATGCGCCATAAGCGCAAATATCACATGCAAATTAAACTTAGCGAAGAGCGACTTAAATTATCTCTCTGGGGCAGTGGTGATGAAATGTGGGACTGGAATATTAAAACCGGAAAAATATTCCGCTCTAATATCTGGGGTTTACTAGAGTTTCCTCAAGACGGCCAGCGTAATGCCAGCTCTAGCTCAAACATGGGCAAAGACGGTAATAATGCCAATCAACCTAAATCTCCGTCAGAAAATACTAATATCCATCAGCAGGATATCCCTCGGGTTAAGGCAGCGTTAGAAGCCCATTTTGAAGATAAAACCGAGCACTTTGAATCTACCTATCGAGTAAAGGATAAAGAAGGTAATTGGATTTGGGTGCTAGATCGCGGAAAAATAGTAGAGCGGGATGATAAAGGTATCGCCACCCGAATGACTGGCACACTAAAAGATATCAGCCAGATCAAAAAAGCAGAAGAGCGGTTGAAGCTATTTGCCAAGTGTATTGCTAATATTTCCGATGCCGTAGTAATCTACGACCGAGAATTTGTAATTTTAGATGTTAATAAAGCCTTCTTACGTATTACCGGCAAAAGCCGGGAACAAATGGTAGGTAGGTCACTAAGATTCCCGCGCTATCCAACCAGTTTCAGCACAAACATTAAGAAACATCTGTTAACTAAAGGTAGCTGGCATGGCGAAGTAGAAAATACCCGTCAGGATAACAGCGTATTTTTAGCCGATTTTAATATTGATGTTATTCGCGATGAAAACCAGTGCATCTCGAACTTTGTCGCCGTGTTCTCTGATATCAGTCAACGCAAAGAGACCGAAGCAGAGTTAAGAAAACTGGCCAATACAGATACTTTAACCGGCTTGCCTAACCGTTCTTATTTTCAGGCTAACCAGCTGCAACTGGTGAAAAATAAAACCCCACATGCACTCTTGGTATTTGACCTAGATAATTTCAAAAAAATTAATGATTCCATGGGACACCAAGTAGGTGATGTACTGCTATGTAAGGTAGCCGAGCGTATGGTAAACGCCAGCCGTAAGCAAGATACAGTATATCGCCTTGGAGGGGATGAATTTAGTATTATTATTGAGGAAACCAATGATATTCATACTATCACCACTATTGCTAAAAACATTCTTGATACTATTGCCCAGCCGTTGAAGTTAAAAAATCAGGAAATAGTGCTTTATAGCAGCATAGGCATAGTGTTATATCCTGAAGATGGTGCCACTCCACAAGAATTGCTAAAAAATGCTGATACTGCCATGTACCATGCTAAAGGTCTTGGTGGTAATAAATACCAGTTCTTTAACGAATCTATGAATAAAAAGGCGGTTACTCGCTTACAAATAGAAAGCTTAATTCGCCACGGCCTGAAGAAAGATTTATTCTCGGTTTATTATCAACCTAAAATTGAAATTTCAACCGGTAAAATAGCCGGTATGGAAGCCCTGGTAAGATTTGAAACTCCAACCAAAGGTTTGATAAGTCCGGTAGTTTTTATTCCTGTATCAGAAGAAACAGGCCAAATTATTGACATTGGTGAAGTGGTGTTACGCAAAGCTTGTTTTGCTACTAAGCAATGGGTAGATGCAGGTTTATTTGATGGACGGATTGCAGTAAACCTTTCTGCAGTGCAGTTTACCCAGCCTAACCTAGTGACCTTAATCGCGAATGTTTTGGAAGAAAGCCAATTACCCGCCCGTTATTTAGAACTAGAGATCACCGAAGGCACAGTAATGGACTCGCCACAAAAAGCAATAGAAACTATGTTACAGATTCGCGCCCTTGGCGTTCACCTGGCATTAGATGATTTTGGTACCGGCTATTCATCACTAGCTTATTTAAAGAAATTCCCGCTAAATACTCTTAAAATTGACAAGGCTTTTGTCGATGATATTGAACAGTCTGAACAGGGGCGGAATATGGTAGCCACTATAGTCACCATTGCCCATAACCTAAGGATGCAGGTCGTTGCAGAAGGGGTAGAAACCAACCAGCAACTAGAATTTTTAGCCAAGCTGAAGTGTGAGCAATTACAGGGATATTTATACTCTAAACCCCTTTCCACAAGCGATTTCGAAAAATACTTAGTTTCGTATCAAATTACTGACAAATCTACCAGCTTTGCCTAAATATAGGTGTCAAAACAGTGACACCTATACGTTTTCTAAACAGCTAAACTTTGTTCTGTACTAACTAAAATAACTCTCTTCCTTCCTAGCTAAGTCATTAACGAATGTTTTCTGGCTATTACTCCCCCAATTCGTTCAAAAATTAATACATATATTTTTGGTCTATTACTTGCTTAATTAAGTTTATTAAACTACTAGCAGCTACCAGGAAAATTATGCTTAATTCAATTTTATTATCTTTGTTTATTTCAACTTCAACTCCCAGTGACCATATCGAAGTTTCTACACAAGAAGAGATGAAAGTTAATAATGGCCCAGTAGGAGCCATCGTAAGTAAGCAAAGCAAAAATGATAAAATAACAGCATCTAAAATGAATAAGTTAAAGATGACTGAAACAGGCCGCCGCTCTGTAAGAATCTAGGAGACGAGTATGATCAAATTACTTAAAGCTCTGTTCAACTATCAAATTAAAGAAAATGCCATAGCCGCCAGCATCGAGATAAAAGAAATGCCCGCCAATACCTGGTGGAGATAAGCATTTACAACATACAAAGGAAGGATAAGTGAAAAATAATTAATGGGAATGTCGTAATAAACAAGGAGAAAGCCGTTTAAGAGCCTTATCAGGCCAAAATCATAGTTATAGATGACTAAACCGACATTCCCCCTCATACAGCATTTTACGCAGTTACAAGGCCCTAGCTAAAGCTCCCACGCAAAAACGCTAGCTGTCAAATATCAGGCGCGGAAAATCAAACCGCCAAAGCCAAACTTACGGTTGGTTTTCATTCTTTTTTTCATACAAAACATCGGCCAGATAAAAGGCCCGAATACCAAACCCGCAAAGGCCCAACGCTTGCGGCCCAAACCGCTTGCCAGCGCCTGGCAATAAAAGAATAACGCAGAAATAAAACCAATCAATCCGGTAAGTAACAACACTACAAAACATCCTACTACTAACTTCAGGCGACGTAATATAGCAAACTTCCACCTGATGATAAAGCAATCAATTACTGGTTAATAAATATAAAGTTAAAATAACTTGAATGATCAAACCACAGGAGGAAAACGGCAGAAATACAGGAGGCAAAAAATTGCCTACTTCCGGAAAACAGGCGGTAAATTATTTCCGCTAACTCAATCTATTTATATTTGTTGCTCAGTTTGCTGGCAACTAACAATTTATTTATGCAAGAATAACGAGCGAAAGATCATGGAGTAAAAAGCAAGGGAAATTATGGCTCAAGATGAAAAGTTAGTAGAGTTAGTTGCCGGTGAGATCTATCAGCTCTTTGCAGAAGCCGTTAAGACATCCGGTTCGGGCTGGGAAGCCATTTTAGCCTTTCAGGCTGCAATTGGCGAAGTGGAAGAGCGATATGGCGAAGAGTTATTATATAAGGCCATGAAGTTCAAATCTTTCCTCAGCGATGTCGATATTAATACCGTTATCGGTATGATTCAGGACGGCATTGTGGTCACTCCCCAAACCAAATTGAATTGAGCCTTCGCCCAGCAGCGAACTTTAACACCAAGCAAAAAAATGTTGGCAAACCATACGGCATTGCCAACATTATTTAATCTTCAGGCCGGGCTTAACCCGGCGCTAACCTGCCCGGCAATTATTCGTAGCAGGTACGGCCTTCTTCGGCCATTTTCACCAGGGCATCGCACGGCTTGAAGCGTTCGCCATGCTGAGCTGCCCAGCGGTTTAACTGGCTCACCACATTGGCTGCGCCTACCTGGTCAAGATAACGGAACGGCCCGCCCAAAAACGGCGGGAAACCTATGCCGAAGATGGCACCAATATCGCCGTCACGGGCATTACGTACTATGCCTTCGTCTAAACACCTTACCGCTTCGTTCAACATCATATATACGCAGCGCTGGCTGATTTCATCGTCAGACAAACGGCCTTGCGGGGTGATGTTCAGCACTTTGTAGATGCTTTCGTCTACCTGCTTCTTCTTCACTTTTTTACCGTACAGGTAGAAACCTTTTGACGCTTTCTTACCTAAACGACCATCCGCCAATAATTTGTCAAAGGCAGGAGGTGTCGTGAAACGGTCGCCTAATTCTGCCTGCAGGATAGGACCGATTTTAGCGCCAATGTCGATACCGACTTCATCAAGCAACTGCATCGGGCCAACCGGGAAACCAAAGTTCACTAAAGTCTTATCCAGTTTTTCGATAGACTCGCCTTCAAGCAGCAAATTGGCGGCTTCGTTCATATAGGGCGCCAAAATACGGTTCACATAAAAACCGGCTTTATCTTTAACCACAATCGGGGTTTTCCCCTGTTTCTTGGCAAAGGCTACGGTCGTGGAGATGGTTTGGTCGGAAGTACCTTCATGGGCAATAATTTCCGCCAGCGGCATTTTATCTACCGGTGAGAAGTAATGCAGACCAATCACGTTTTCCGGACGCGCCGCTTTGGCGGCAATTTGCCCGATAGGCAAGCTGGAAGTGTTACTGGCAAAAATAGTGGTCGGTTTACAGAATTCTTCCACATCGGCGACCATTTTTTGCTTCAGGGCCAAGTCTTCAAATACCGCTTCAACAACAATATCCAAGTCGTTAAAACCGCTGTAGTCTACCGTGCCGGTAATAGATGACATTTGCTTTTGCATTTCGCTGTGCATCATAAAGCGGCGTTTTACTTTTTTGTTTAACAGGTCATAGCCGTATTTCAGCGCGTGATTAATGCCTTTATGGCTGATGTCTTTAATACGTACCGGCACCTTGGCTTTGGTGGCGGTAACAAAGGCGATACCACCGCCCATCAAGCCGCCGCCGAGTACACCGGCTTTGGCGACTTTTTCCGGCTCAACACCGGCAACGCCCTGCTCTTTTTTCATGTCTGTGGTGGCAAAGAAAATATTTCTCAGCTGGGCCGACTCAGGGGTTTTCACCAGCTCACCAAAGTGATTGGCTTCTACCTGGTAACCTTGGGCCGGAGACTGCTCACAGCCGGTTTTCACACAGTCGATAATTTTCAGTGGCGCAGGGTATTTGCCCTTGGTTTTTGCGAGTACGGTTTTCGCCGCCTGCTTGAATACGATATTGCGGCCAAAGCTGTTGCCTTCAAGCAATTTGTCCATGGTCGACATCTTGCGCTTTTTGGCTTTAGGCTTGCCCGCTAGCGCCATTTCTTCTGCGGTGCGGATCAAAATACTTTCCGGCACCATGTCGTTAACCAAACCGGCTTTTAATGCCTGTTTTGCTCTTAGCTGTTTGCCGGTTAACATCATGTCCAATGCTTTTTGAATACCTACCAGTTTTGGTAAGCGTTGGGTACCGCCGCTGCCCGGCAACAATCCAAGCTGCACTTCAGGCAAACCTAAAGCGGTTTTCGGGCTGTCGGTACATACCCGGGCATGACAAGCCATGGCCAGCTCCAAGCCGCCGCCTAAACACGGACCGTTAATTGCGGCAATTACCGGAATATCCATTTTTTCCAGCTGGTCGAACAGCATTTGTCCCTGGCGGGATAACACCGTGGCTTCTTCTGCGGTTTGACAGGCGTTAAGCATGTTAATGTCGGCACCGGCAACAAAAGAGTCTTTCTTACCGCTTAGCAGTACTATGCCTTTAATATCTTTATCGCCTTTAATTTCCTGTAATACTTCGGCAACCTGCTCGCTAAATTCAGCTTTGAGGGTGTTCATGGTGTCGCCGACCACGTCCATGACTAAATGGGCCAGGCCGTTTTCCTGACGCACCAAAGTAAAGGCACTCGCGCTACTGCTGGTTGTTTCTTCAGTCATCTCACTTACCTCGGTAACTTCTGTTACTTCGTTCATCTGGGTCATTAGTCCGTCTCCAATATCATAGCAGCACCTAAACCACCGGCCGCACAGGCGGTTGTCAGGCCAACACCACCGCCGCGGCGGTTTAATTCATTCAAAGTTTGGGTGATCAAGCGCGCACCGGTAGCGGCAAACGGGTGACCGTAGGCAATAGAGCCGCCCATCACGTTGAACTTGCTCATGTCGATCTCACCGATAGCTTTATCGCGCAGGTGTGACAAATGCTCTCTGGCAAATTTGTCGCTGGCAAACATTTTCATATTGGCCAATGCCTGAGCGGCAAAGGCTTCGTGCATTTCGATCAAATCCAGATCCGCCAGTTCCATACCGGCACGTTTTAACGCCAGCGGCGTCGCGTGGCTTGGCCCCATCAGCATGTCCTGCCATACATCGATGGCGGCAAAGGCAAAGCTTTTAATATAACCTAACGGCTTGTAACCCAGTTCTTTGGCACGGCCTTCGCGCATCATCAGTACCGCGGCGCCGCCGTCGGTTAACGGCGTACTATTGGCAGCGGTTACCGAGCCGTGCTTGCGGTCAAATACCGGTCTGAGTTTGGCGTAACCTTCCAGGGTCGAGTTTTCGCGGAAACAGTTGTCCTGGTCGATAAAGGTTTTGTGCGGCTCAGGGTGCGCGGTCATCACTTCACCCGCCAGATTGCCTTCTTTCCAGTTTTTCGCGGCCAGGGTATGAGATCTGTGGGCCAGCTCATCCTGATCGGCGCGGGAGATTTGGTAGGTTTTCGCCATCTGCTCCGCCGTTTGTCCCATAGAGATACCGGTAGAATATTCTGCAACCGCCGGAGAAACAGGCAATAAGTCTTTTAATCCCAGCTGACGGATTAAACCAAACTTCTGGCCAAAGGTTTTCGCCTTAGTCATATCGACTAAGGTTCTGGCAAGTTTTTTCGATACGCCCACAGGCGCCACAGAAGAAGAATCAGCGCCGCCGGCGATACCGACATCACTGATCCCCGCCATAATAGACTCCGCCACGTTGGCGGTAGACTGGAAACTGGTGGCGCAGGCGCGGGAAACACTGTAGGCGTCGGTGTGTACATTCATGCCGGTGCCTAACACAATTTCCCGGGCAATGTTCGGCGCTTCCGGCATTTGTACTACCTGACCGAAAACCAGCTGGTCGATAATGGTTGGGTCAACTTCGTGTTTTTGTAATAACTCGTTGACTACCATTTTACCTAAGTCAACCGCTGGCACCCCGTGAAAGGCCGTTGCCTGTTTTGCGAAAGGTGTTCTTAAACCTGCAACAATAGCAATACGTTCGCCCTTTGCTGTTGTCAGTGTATTTGTTTTTGACATCTTATTCCCCGACTGATTTATCCCTACCCATACCTTATCAGGAGTACCGGAATATTGTGTACTCTTTCACCACATAAAATAACAGGGTAGGTAAAGCTGACTGCCCGACCAAGAGGTCAGACCTCTAAATATTACCCCTGATTTTAACGAACTATGAGAATAATTCAATCATTGAAAAACCATCGACAGCGAAAAGCGCGGTAAACCGGCAGAAGAAAAGCATAAATAAAATACCCGGGCCAGTAAAAATAGGTACAATGACCGCTTAAGTTTGTTAAAAATAGTTACAACTTTACGCTGGTGCTTGTTTTTTAAATAGGGAACCATATATCAACACAGGTGTCATTAAGACAGGCGCTAAAGCAGTGCAGTTAAAGACAAACGTCGTAAAAGACAATCGAATCAATTGAACAATTAGATAATTATAAATATGGCAATTACACAATTTTCTTCACTAAAAGAACATTTATCGCAGCAGATCATCGGCCAGCAGGCCCTCGTTGAAAACTTACTGATCGCCTTATTGGCCGACGGCCATCTTATTGTTGAAGGTCCTCCGGGCCTGGCAAAAACCCGTGCGGTCAATGCCCTGGCCGAAGGCCTGGAAGCCGACTTCCACCGTATTCAATTTACTCCGGATTTATTGCCGGCGGATTTAACCGGCACCGATATTTATCGTCCCGAAGACGGCAGCTTTGTTTTCCAGGCAGGTCCATTATTCCGTAACCTGGTGCTGGCGGATGAAATCAACCGTGCCCCGGCTAAAGTACAGTCGGCATTATTAGAAGCCATGGCGGAAGGCCAGATCACCGTCGGCAGAAAAACCTACCCGCTGCCGGAGCTGTTCCTGGTCATGGCAACCCAGAACCCGATTGAACAGGAAGGTACCTATCCGCTGCCGGAAGCACAACTTGACCGCTTTTTAATGCACCTGGAAATTGATTACCCGGATGCGGCAAGCGAGCTGGAAATTTTAAAACTTAACCGCGGTGAAGCGTTAAAGCAGGCGAAAAAATCCCTTGAAGTCTTGAGCCAGGCAGATATTTTTGCCGCCCGTGAAGAGGTGCTGAATATCCATATGGCGCCTTCGCTGGAAAAATACCTGGTGGATTTGATCATGGCCACCCGAGCGCCGGAAAAATATGACGACAAACTCAAGCAGTGGCTGGCCTACGGCGCAAGCCCGCGAGCAACCATAGCCCTGGACCGCTGTGCCCGCGCCCGTGCCTGGTTAAACGGTCGTGATTTTGTCAGCCCGGAAGATGTCCAGGCGGTATTTCATAATGTCTTGCGTCACCGCATCCTGCTGACCTACCAGGCAGAAGCGGAAGGCATTACCACCAACCAGTTATTGGATCACTTGTTAAGCTTAGTGGCTGTCGGTTAGCCCGAGCTGTTATTTGGCAGTGCTGTTGTTTGGCTTAACCTAGATAAGCAAACAAGGATAGAACAGCAAAAAACAGCCCGGGCACACCTGAAACAGGTAAAGGTCCGGGCTTATGCAATTAACAACGAGTGATAAATGGTTTAAATATGTGGTTTAGTAAATCAACCAAACAAACGCAGAAAATCGACGCCGCCCAGGTCTTGCACAGCATCATGGCAAGCGGCGTTGGTTTGTCTATCGAAGAGTTACTCCAGTACCAGACAAAAACCTCTTTGATAGATTTGGCAGCCAATAAAAATTTACACGGACGCATGTCCGGCAATTACCTGGCCCGCAGCAAAGGCCGGGGCATGGAGTTTGACGAGGTGCGCCATTACCAGACAGGTGATGATATCCGCGCCATCGACTGGCGGGTCACCGCCCGTACCGGTAAAACCCATACCAAGTTATTTCGCGAGGAAATCGAACGCCCGGTCCTGATCGCCACCGACCTTAGCGCCAGCATGCTTTTTGGCAGCCAATTGCTGTTTAAATCGGTACAGGCGGCGCACCTGGCATCATTAGTGGCCTGGCACGCCAAAGGCCGCGGCGACCGCATCGGCGGTATTGTCTTTAACAACCAGCAGCACCAGGAATTAAAACCCCGCAGCCGCCAGGCCGGTGTCTTACATTACCTGCATGCACTGACCCAGATCCACCAGCAAAGTAGTGAACAAAGTGCCGGGCAGCCTCCGGCTAACCAAATGAGCACCACAGCTTTTGAGCAAAACTGCGCCCGCTTGCGCCAGCTTGCCCGTCCCGGCTCTTTAGTGTATTTGATCACCGACGGTTATCTGCTCAGCAAAGAAGCGATACGCCATTTGTCGCAAATCAGCCGCCACTGCGAACTGGTGGTATGCCAGATCACAGATCCGCTGGAACATCATCTGCCCGAAAGCAAACACAGGTTTAATGTTGCCATCACCGACGGCAGACAAGATCAGCAGCTGACCTTAGGGGATAAGCGCACCGCAGATCTGTATCAACAGAAGGCAGAAGCCATGCGCGAAGAGCGGCAAAACTTTATCAGCAAGGCCGGCGCCCGGATTTTAACCTTCGGTGCCGACAAAACATTGGAATTTCAGCTTAAAAACGGAGTCAGCACTTGGACCCGCTAGCCCAATTACAAGACATACATTTACCCCAGCAGGTGCATAACTACCCGCTTGCCCCCGGCTGGTGGATATTGCTGATTTTAGTCAGCATTTTAACCGCCATTGTGCTTTATAAAGCGGTAAAAACCTGGCGTTTGAACAAGCAAAAACGCTTTGCCCTGCGCCAGCTGAATCAGTCACCCATTCCCAATAATGCGCAAATCATTGCCATTTTAAAATGGACGACTATGACCTATTTCCCAAGGAAGAGCAGCGCCAGTTTATTTGGCCGTCAATTCCAGCAGTTTTTAACCGAGCAGTTACCGGAAAAACACCAACAGGCGTTCACAGAGCAATGCGGCGATGCCTTTGATCACCTTTATCAAAAAGATGCCAGCGACGACAGCAATATCGCCCTGAGCCAGGCGGCGATTTTATGGTTGAAAAAGGCGCTGCCGCCGAAAAAACCCGCCAAGAAAAACAAAACCGACAACTCAGAGAAAAATAAAGGGTCGGCTAAGGTGAGTACAGATAAAAACACAAACAAAACAGCCGCACCTGCTGAAGTCACCGACACCAGTAAATATCAAAAACAAGGAGAGCCGGCATGATCCATTTTCAATGGCCATGGCTGTTACTGGCCCTGCCCTTACCCCTTTTAGTTTATTGGCTACCGGCGAAAAACAAGGCGACTACCGCCGCGTTAAAAATGCCCATTTTAGTTTCCGGCTTAACCACCAGCGCTCAGGTCGAACATAGAAACCGGGCGCCGTTAATCATTTTATCGCTTATCTGGTGTTTGGTTGTGCTGGCGGTAAGCCGGCCGCAATGGCTGGGAGAAGCAATAGACATTCCCACCGAAGGCCGGGAAATGATGATAGCCGTGGATTTATCCGGCAGTATGCAGGTTGAAGACATGAACCTGAACGGCCGAACCATGAACCGCCTGGAAATGCTAAAAGTGCTGCTGGGGGATTTTATCGACGACAGGGTTGGCGATCGTCTCGGTCTGATTTTATTTGGCGACGACGCCTATATGCAAACCCCGATGACCTTTGACCGTAAAACCGTCAAACAAATGCTCGATGAAACGGTATTGGGCCTGGTGGGCAAAAAAACCGCCATTGGCGATGCCATCGCCCTGGCGGTAAAACGTTTTGATGAAAAGAAAGAGTCCAACCGGGTATTGCTGCTGTTAACTGACGGCCAGAACACCGCCGGAAAAATTTCTCCCGAGCAATCGCTGGAGCTTGCCATCGCCAAAGATATTACTATCTATACCATAGGCATAGGCGCCGATGTCATGCTGCAAAAATCCCTGTTTGGCACCCGTCAGGTAAACCCGTCGAGCGAGCTCGATGAAGGCACCTTACAGAAACTGGCTAAAGAAACCGGCGGCCGCTATTTCCGTGCCCGCGACAGCCAGTCGATGGCGGCCATTTACCAGTTGCTGGATCAATTAGAGCCGGTAGAGCAGGATCACCAGCAAATGAGACCTCTGTCCGCCCTGTTCCAGTTCCCGTTAGCGGCGGCGATGCTGCTGGCGTTTTTATATTTAATCTGGCTCAACCGCCCGAGCCACATCTGGCAGAGGGGATAATTCCATGGCAGATTTTCATTTTATCCGCCCCTGGGCCCTGCTGGCATTTTTTGCCTTATTATTAGTGTTATGGCTGTTAAAGCGCATGTCGGTCGCCCATTCCGGCTGGCAGCAGTTTTTACCCGGCCACCTGGCCAAGGTACTGATTAACGGCACGCAAAAAAGTAAACCTTTATCCCTGACCCTGCCTTTTATTATCGGCACTTTGGGCATACTGGCCCTGGCCGGGCCAACCTGGCAAAAACTACCGCAGCCGGTATATCAGGTAGAACGCGGCTCTGTGCTGCTCATGGATATGTCTTATTCCATGTACAGTACCGATTTGGCGCCAAACCGTTTAACCCGGTCAAGATATAAGGCCAGCGATTTACTCGACAGCCTAAACGAAGGCGAAATCGGCCTGATCGCCTATGCCGGGGATGCCTTTACCATCAGCCCGTTAACGGAAGACATCAATAACATTAAGTTGTTATTGCCCGCCATCAGTCCGGAGATCATGCCTGAGCTAGGCAGTAACCCGCTGGCGGCATTAACCCTGGCCCATGAAATGCTGAGCAATGCCGGTCATCTCGAGGGAGATATCTACTGGTTTACCGACGGCATAGACTTTGAGGATATTGAAGATATCAATGACTGGAGCCGCAGCTTCCCCCACCGCCTGAATATTTTAGGGGTCGGCAGCAGCGCAGGTGCGCCGATCACTTTACCCAGCGGCGAGTTGATGAAAGATGATTCCGGCGCGATTGTCGTGCCAAGAACCAATGAGAAACGTTTATACGGCCTGGCCAGTAAAGGGCGCGGCACTTACCGCACCATCACCAATGACAACGCCGACATCAATGCCCTGATCACCCTGCCTCCGGGCATGGAGTCCGATAAGGAAGAAGGCGAGTCGCAAAACCTGGGAGACCAGTGGCAGGAAGCGGGTCCTTACCTGCTGTTATTACTTTTACCCCTGTTACTGGGGTATTTCCGCCGCGGCACGGTAGTTGCCCTGTTGCCGTTAACCTTCTTGCTGATGCCAAACCAGCAGGCTTATGCACTGGAGTGGCAGGACCTGTGGAAAACCAAAGATCAGCAGGCACAACAGCAGTTTAACCAGCAAAACTATTCCCAGGCAGCCAAGAACTTTCAGGACCCCCTATGGGCGGGCAGCGCCCACTATAAAGCGGGCGACTATGAAAAAGCCCTGGAAGCGTTTGAAAAGTTCGACAGCGCCGATGCCCTGTACAATAAGGGCAATACCCTGGCGAAAATGCAAAAGTTTGATGAGGCCCTCAAAGCCTATGAGCAGGCGCTGGAAAAAGATCCCGAGCTGATTGATGCGCAAAAAAACAAGCAACTGATCGAAGAGTTGAAAAAGCAGCAGGAACAACAACAGCAGCAAAATCAGGATCAACAAAACAAGGACCAGGAAAATCAGGACCAGGAGCAAGAAGGTCAAGACTCGCAGCAGCAACAACAGCAAGGTCAGGATCAGCAGTCGCAGCAGCAGAATGATGAACAGCAGCAAAGCGACCAGCAACAAGGCCAGCAGTCGGAGCAGGAAAAACAACAAGAGCAAAACGACCAGCAGCAGGGACAAGATCAGCAGTCTGAGCAGGAAAAACAAGAGCAGCAATCACAGGCGGAGCAAGAGCAGGCTGAGCGTGAAAAAGCCGAGCAGGAAGCCAAACAGCGAGAGGCCGAGCAAGAGCAGGGAGAAGAAACACCCGAGCAGCAACAGGCCAGGTTAGCCCAGGAAAAAGCCGATCAGGAAACCGAGCAAAAACATCAGCAATTATTGAATAAGGTTACGGATGACCCTTATTTGTTACTGCGCAACAAAATGCAGATTGAGTATCAAAAACGCCGCCAGAACGGTACGCCAGCAGGAGTTAAGAAAAAGTGGTAAAAGCAATTTTATGTTTGATAGGCCTTTTGCTTTCACAGGCCGCGATGGCCGCGCCACAGGTTAGTGCCAGCGTAGATAAAAACCCTGTTATGCTCAATGAGTCTTTTGTACTCTCAGTGGTGGCCAATGAAGATGTCGGCAGCAATGCCCTGGACACGACACCGCTGCAAAAAGACTTTATCGTCGGGCGCACCTCGGTCAGTTCGCAAACCAGCATGGTGAACTTTAAAACCTCCTACAGCACCACCTGGACCACGGTATTATTCGCCCGTAAAGCGGGCAATGTCACTATCCCGCCGCTGACGGTGGGCTCGACGCAAACCCAGGCCATTAACCTGGAGGTGGTGCCGGCATCAAGCGCCAAAGCAGGCAACAACCAGCAGGACATTTTCATCACCGCAGAAGTGTCAAACAATGATGTTTATGTGCAGCAGCTGGTTACCATGTCGGTTAAATTGCACTTTAGCACCGAATTAAAACGCGGCACGTTAAGCGAGCCGGAGCTCGAAGGCGCCAATATCCAGCAAGTGGGTAAAGACGGCGAAAGCGAAAGCATCATCAACGGCCGTCGCTACCGGGTGATTGAGCGTACCTATGCCATTACCCCGCAGCAAAGTGGTGACTTTGTGATTGCCGCCCCGGTATTTTCCGGTGAAGTGATGGCCAATAGCCGCCGCCGCTCGAGCTTTTTCAGCTTTTCAGAAACCAAGCCGGTCTCTGTGATGGGAGAGAGCATTTCCCTCAATGTCCGCCCGGTGCCGGATACATTCCAGGGACAATGGCTGCCGAGCGAGCTGTTAACCCTGCATCAGGAATGGCAGCCTGAACTGACGAAATTTACCGTCGGCGAGCCGATCACCCGCACCGTTACCCTGACTGCCGCCGGTTTATCGGAAGAGCAGTTACCCGAGCTTGCCATGGAGATGCCACCGGGATTAAAAGTCTATCCGGACCAGGCAGAGCTGCATACCAGTTTAAATAAAGACCGCCTGGTGAGCCAGAAAGTCAGGAACTTTGCCCTGGTGGCCAGCAAACCCGGCAAATATACCTTGCCGGAAATTTCTATTCCCTGGTGGAATACCGTCACCAACCGCTATGAAACCAGCACCATAGCGGCGCAGGAAATTGAAGTATTACCCGGGGTACAAACAGCAAATAACGCGCCTTTTGCAATGCCCCAAGGCGATAATGTCGCTCCCCTGGGACAGGAAGTGCAAACCGTGACCGTAAAAGAGCATTCCTGGTTAACCTGGCTGTTTATGGCCTTGTGGCTGTTAACCTCCTTGGCCTGGTTCGTCAGCGCCCGGGGGAAAAGACAACAGCAAACACAGGGAGCAGGCAGTGAGCCGGTTAAACATGTCGACCCCTACCTGGCGTTAATGGCCGCCTGTAAGCAAAATAACGGCGAACAGGTGATCAGCCTGTTACCCGCCTGGATTAACAGCGGCAAACATAATTTCAGTACCGGGCGCAAAAAGGTCTCCACCCTGGATGAAGTGATCAAGGTGATCGACCGTCAAGATTTTACCGAAGTGATCAATGAACTCCAGCACCATTACTACGGTAAGGGCCATGGTAAAGAGCAGAGCAGAGAACACGCCAAAACAACAGCAAGCCTGCCTGCCTGGCAGGGGAAAAAGCTGTTAACCATCCTGGTCAACATCAATAAAAAGCAATCGAAAAAGACAGCCGAGGTCGCTATTGCCTTAAATCCATGATAAATATCAAGAGAGATAAAAGAGATAAAAGGCAGCGACAAGGCGGCAGATGACAGCTAACTCGCCAGTAAAAGAGATATAATAGTGTCAGCATACAAGGGCAAGCTATCTATTTTAGCTTGCCTATCAATATCTTAGCTTATAGAGATTAAAAAGATTTATGATTAAAAAATTATTTCGAAATAAATCTGATCGCGATCAGGTCTCTAACAACATGGCGACTAAACAAATTCGATACGAAGCACTGGTTAAAGCCCTGCACACAGATTTATACCGATATGCCTATTGGTTATGTCATGATAAACAGGTAGCTGAAGACTTAGTACAGGAAACTTTTTTACGTGCATGGCGGGCCCTTGATTCATTAAAAGATGAAAAAGCAGCCAAGTCATGGTTGATCACAATTTTAAGACGGGAAAATGCCAGACGCTTCGAACGTAAACGTTTAGATATGGCGGATTATGAAGAAGTGACCATTGCCGATAACCAAGCGGTTGGCAGTGAACAGGAAATTGAAAATCACTGGCTCAGGGAGAAAATAGCCCAGCTGCCGGAAGAGTACCGGGAGCCCTTGGTATTGCAGGTCATCGGCGGTTTTAGCGGTGACGATATTGCCAAGATGCTGGACTTAAATAAAAACACCGTTATGACACGCCTGTTCAGAGCGCGTAACCAGTTAAAAGACGCGCTGGATAACGAACCGATACAACGAGGTCAGTACAATGGATGATTTGCAATTTAGACGCAGTATATATGCAGATCCTAAATCCCGGGATGAAGCAATGCAGGAAGCAATTGACGGCGATCCGACTAAGCAGCAGTTTGTCAGGGATATAGAAGCCCTGGACGACAAGCTGGCGCAAGCAATGAAAGTGCCGGTGCCGGATGACTTATACGATAAGCTCATTTTGCGCCAGACCCTGGACAGTCACAGGCAGCAAAAGCGAAAAAACCGGATACAACTGGCGATGGCGGCATCCGTAGCCTTTGCCCTGGGCCTAACCTTTAATTTTATGCAGTATTCCACCCCTTATTCAACCTTGGGTGAATACGCATTAGCCCATGTTTACCATGAAGAAGGCAAGTTCAGCAACGATGATCAAGTCAGGGTCTCCCTGGCGGCGCTCAACGATAAGATGGCAACTTTTAATGGCAGCTTTGAGCAGGGCTTTGGCGAACTGATTTCCGCACAGTTTTGCCCTTTTCAAGGGGTGAAAAGTTTGCACCTGGTATTCCAGGGAAAATCCAGCCCGGTTACGGTACTGATAGTACCTAATCATGAAGAACTTGAATTTATTGAAGACTTCAATGACGAGAACTTCAATGGCAAAACCTTATTGATGCATGACAATAATGTGATTGTTATCGGCGATAAGAACGAGCCTATCGAGCAGTGGCAAGAAGATATCAAGGACAATGTCAGCTGGTCGATTTAACGACGAATACCCAGCAACGGCTTTCACAGGTAAAGCCGTTGCAATATCCCCTTCCCTTTTAGTTTTGACTTTATTTAATCAAAAATATTATCAGCTTAAGCTGGCCCAAGTCAGTCTCTCTTGCTAGCATATCGCCAAAATGATAATAACTGATAACAATGGACTTGCTACCGCATGGCGTTTTCACTCCCTACCCTGATCACTTTTATTTCTTATTTATTAACCACTTTGCTCATTGGCTACCTGGCCTTTAAGGCCACCAATACCTTAAGCGATTATATCTTAGGCGGCAGACAACTGGGGCCTGCGGTCACGGCGCTGAGCGTCGGCGCATCGGATATGAGCGGCTGGCTATTGCTAGGTTTACCCGGGGCCATTTATTTGTCCGGGGTCAGTGAAGTCTGGATCGGGGTAGGTCTGGTGTTTGGCGCCTGGCTAAACTGGTTGCTGGTGGCTCCCAGGCTCAGGCACTTTAGCGAACATGCCGATGACGCCTTAACCATGCCGGACTTTTTCGCCAAACGCTTTGACGATAAATCCAATATCCTGCGTTTTATCTCCGCCCTGACCATTTTAGTGTTTTTTACCTTTTATGTTTCTTCCGGCCTGGTCGGCGGCGCCATCTTGTTTGAGAAAGTCTTCGCCATCGACTATCAAAACGCCCTGCTGATCGGCACTGTAGTCATAGTCTCCTATACCTTTCTCGGCGGTTTTCTGGCGGTAAGCTGGACCGATTTTTTTCAGGGCTGTTTGATGTTACTTGCTCTGGTGATTTTACCTGTAGTGACCCTTAATGAATTGGGCGGCATAGAACAAACTCAGCAGATCTTACAGCAGGCAGATCCCCACTATGATGACTTTTTCAAAAACTTTAGCTGGCTCGGCTTTTGCTCACTGATGGCCTGGGGACTGGGTTATTTCGGTCAGCCCCATATTTTATCGCGTTTTATGGCCATCCGTTCGGTCGCCGATATTCCAAAATCCCGCAATATTGCCATGGCCTGGATGGTGATTTCCCTGGTAGGGGCACTGGCGGTGGGTGTGGTCGGCATGGCCTACTTTATCGAGGCGCCGCTTGAGAACAGCGAAACCGTCTTTATCCAGCTGGCCCATGTCCTGCTCAATCCTTGGGTGGCCGGCATTTTAATCGCTGCGATCTTATCTGCGATCATGAGTACCATAGACTCGCAATTACTGGTGTGTTCAAGTGTCATCGTCGAAGATTTTTATAAACAACTCAGCAAAGGCAAACCAAGCGAGCAAAAACTGGTATGGCTGTCGCGCTTGTCCCTGCTGCTGATCGCCCTGTTGGCGGCGTTTATAGCCACAGATCCGCAAAGTACTGTCCTAGGACTTGTCAGCTACGCCTGGGCCGGTTTTGGCGCCGCTTTCGGTCCTACCATGCTACTGGCCCTGTTCTGGTCTAAATTTACCCGCATCGGGGCACTGGCGGCCATTGTTTCCGGAGCGTTAACAGTGGTGTTATGGAAACAGCTCAGCGGCGGACTTTTTGATTTATATGAAATTGTCCCTGGCTTTATCAGCGCATTGTTCTGCGGTTACCTGTTCAGCCTGCTGTTTCCTGAGCAGGAACAAGGCAGCGAGCGGGTTTACCGGGCTTTACTGGAGAAAAAATAAGCCCTCTTGAGCAGCGGAGTCACAAAGTAATGGCTATATTGCAGGGATTAAATTATAGTGACTTTAATTCCTGAATATAGCCTGAGCCAGCCGCCTGATAAACCTTACAAACTAAAGGTAATCCAGGGTTAAGCGGCTAATTGTTACCGAGGACCCCTATTCTATGTACTTTTATGCGGCCAGACAGCCCATTCTGGACAAAAATAAAAATCTCTTCGCTTATGAGTTATTGTTCCGAGACAGTATAGACAATGTATTCCCCGAAGTAGACGGGGATATTGCCACCAGTAAAATGATCGAAGCCAGCCAATTTAATCTCGGCATCAGTGAGTTTACCGGCAATAAACCCGCCTTTATCAATTTCACCCTGGAAACCATGAGCAAAGGTTATCCTGCCATGCTGACCCCGGATGAAGTGGTGGTGGAAATTCTGGAAACCGTCAAACCCGGCAAAAAATTACTGGCCCTGTGCAAAGAGCTTTTTGATAAAGGCTATATCCTGGCACTCGATGACTATGAACACCAGAAGGTCTGGCAGCATTTTTATCCTTTTGTCAAAATCATCAAAATCGATTTACATAAAACCTCTTTTGATGAAGTCAAGGTTATTCAACAGGCCATCAGTGCCTATCCACATATCCAGCTGCTGGCTGAAAAAGTGGAATCTTACGAGCAATATAACGAGGCTTTGGAACACGGCTTCGAGCTGTTCCAGGGCTTTTTCTTCTCCAAGCCGGAAATGGTGAAAAGCAAGAACCTGTCCCCTTCCCAGGTAGCCATGGCCGAGCTCTTATATGAAACTTCTAAACCCGAGCTCGACCTTGCCAGCATCACCTCGGTTTTTGAGCGCGATATCTCGTTGTCATATAAGCTGTTGCGTTATGCCAACTCTGCTATTTTCAGGCGTCGCAGTGAGATCTCCACCATCAAACAGGCTTTGGTGATCCTCGGCTCCAGTGAGCTGAAACGTTTTATCGGCTTGATGTTTGCCGTAAATGTCAATCCCGACAAACCGAGCGAACTGATCAATGTCTCCATGACCCGGGCAAAGTTTTGTGAATTGATGGCCAATGAAGCCAGAGAAAATGTCGATATCTCCATCGCCTTCCTCACCGGCTTACTGTCTATGATAGATGCCATCTTAGACGAAGATCTTGCCAGTATCCTGGAAAAGCTGCCGCTGGCCCAGGAGATCAAAGATACCTTATTAGTAGGTAAAGGCACCCTGGCCTCCCTGCTGAGAATTGTCAGTTTTATCGAACACGCCCAATGGAATGAAATTTCCGAAGAACTTACTGAGCTTGGTCTCAATAAAGACAAAGTGATCCAGTGCTATCACGACGCCCTGGTGTGGGCCGATGAGCAAACGATACAGGTAGAAAGCTAAATACCATGCTTAACAGGAGCCGGGGCTCCTGTTAAGCAAGTAAACCCCTGACCGAAAGTCAGGCCCCTGCTGAATCACCCAAATCAATCACTTTCCCGTTCATCAGCTCATGGTTTATCGCCAGATTTACCAAATCAAGAACCGCCTCTTTGCCGGCCAGTGTCCTTAAGGCTGTTTCTTTCGTTACGCTATTTTTAGCCTCGTCAACAATAAAATTAATATCATCCGGGGCTATTGATACCACCCTGATCCCCAGGGGCCTTAGCTCCCGGCTCCAGCTTTTGCTTAAGGCATGCAGTCCGGCTTTACTTGCGGCATAAGCACTTTGCCCTCCCTTGCCTCCCTGTGAAGGAAAAGCCGAGCTGATATTAACAATCACCCCGGGGTTACTTTTTGCCGCCAGCAACTCAACAAAATAACCAGAAATAACAAAAGGGGCGGTTAAGTTGATATCCAGCACGCTTTGCCAGGCATCAAGATGGTGTTTCCTGTCCCCTTGCCTGAAAAAACAAAACAGGGGTTCGTTGTGTGTTATTGAAGCATTGTTGATCAGCACATCGGCATAACCAAACTGCCGCTCTATTTGCGCAAATGCCGCGCTTATTTCTTTACTTTGAGTAATATCGCAGGGAATACAGGTTAAACCGGAATAAGCCTGTTTCAGCTCCTGCAACGGCTCAACCGCCATATCCAGTGAGATGACTTCAGCTCCCCGGGTTAAATAATATTGCGTCAAGTGCCTGCCAAGGTCACTGGCCGCTGCGGTGATCAGAATTTTTTTATCCACGAGTTGTACAGACGGCATCGCCAGGCATCAATAGCTAAGTCATTTATTTATAATAGTAATACCTGAAAAGGGATGCCAATCCCGGCAGGAGGTTATTGTTGAGAAGATTAAGGAAAAATAACAAAAAAGCGCGGGACTCACCGCGCTTTTTTATCTCTGCCGTCAAGCAGGGCTAGAAACATCAGCGGCTAATCGGCAAAACCATTAGGGTTTTGTGACTGCCAGCGCCAGGTATCGGTGATCATGGTATGCATATCCCGCGTAGCCTGCCAGTTCAGCAATGCTTTGGCAACACTGGCATCGGCATAAACCGTTGCCAGATCTCCCGCCCTTCTGGGTACGATCGCATAAGGAATATCCCGGCCGCTGACCTTTTTAAAGGTGTTGACGATTTCCAGTACTGAGGTGCCGTTACCGGTTCCCAGGTTGATCGGCTGGCAGCCACTGATATCACTGAGCTTCCCCAGCGCTTTAACATGCCCTAGCGCCAGGTCAACAACATGGATATAATCCCTGACTCCGGTGCCGTCAGCGGTATCATAGTCATCACCGAAAATCTGCAGTTGCGGCAAACGGCCGATCGCCACCTGGGCGACATAAGGCAGTAAATTATTAGGGATACCGTTAGGGTTTTCCCCTATCTTGCCGCTTTCATGGGCGCCGATAGGATTAAAGTAGCGCAGACAGGCGATAGACCACTCTGGATCGCTTTTTGCCAGATCAAAAAGAATATGCTCCACCATCAGCTTGGTCTGGCCATAAGGGTTAGTGGCGGAAGTGGCCATGGTTTCATCCAGCGGCGAAACATTGCCTTCGCCATAAACGGTGGCGGAAGAGCTGAACACCAGGTTTTTCACCTGGTGTTTTGCCATGGTCTCAAATAATACCAGCGAGCCGCTGACATTATTATGATAATAGCTCAGCGGAATTTCACTGGACTCGCCCACGGCTTTTAAACCGGCAAAGTGGATCACCGCCTCGATATCATGCTGCTCGAACACCTGCTCCATGGCATCACGGTCGCAGATATCCGCTTTTATAAAAGTCACCGACTTACCGGTAATTTCGCTGATACGCTCCAGTACCAGGGTCGACGAATTCGATAAATTATCGACGATCACAATATCTTTGCCGGTATTGAGGAGTTCTACCACGGTATGGCTGCCGATATATCCGGTGCCGCCAGTAATTAACAGACTCATAATTATCCTTTGTCTTATCAGGGATGCTTGTCAGCGCTTGTATCAAAAAATGCACTTGTCAGAATATAATATTCTAACGTATTAACTTTATGCTAAATAGTATTTTGACACTGCCTCGATAAAAGCTTCAAGTTTTTCTTGCGGTAAATGATTGATCCCCGCCGCCGCCGCACGGCCGCCTCCGGTGGGAAATTGCACACAAATGTTATCGGCCCCCTGCTTATTATTAAGCGGCGCCCTGACGCTGACGGTATAACTGAGATCGGCATTAAGGGTTAATACCGCATGTGCCTTATCCGGGGAAGCATTGGCCAGCTCATTGCCAAACACGCCGCTGACCCGACGGGCCCAGGCTTCATCGGCAAGCAAGACCACTTTACAGCTCGGGCCATCAAATAATACCCGGGCAGACTCTGCCTTAGCCATATCCTGCTGATAGGCGCTTTGCAGGGTGGCAAAAACAGAATTACTGTCAGCAATCAACTCAAGCGGATCTGTGTATTTCACCAGCAGTTTAAATAACTCGGCGGGATGAAAATGCAAATCGTCCAGATCGCGGCCATAGCCGTTGTAGTTAATATAAATACCCAGCGCTTCAAGCAAATCCTGCTGCGCTTTCGGCAAACCCACCTCTTGTGCCAGGGCACGGGCAGCGGCTTTCATATTATCGCCGAAAGCGGCGGCAATGGCCCAGTTGACATACTTCCCTTTCAGCAGCTCATTGACCAGCAAGCTGGTACAAGTGTTGGCATCTGTGTTGATAATGGTTTTAAGCTTGTCATCCCGGGGGATGTCGCCGGCCCTGTGATGGTCCACATATAACACCTCGACCCCGTGCGCCAACAAGCTCTGTAAAGCCTCGCTGTTTTTCTCCAGAGAAATATCAAGCACAGTGGCGGATTCAGCCTCCTGTGCCCTGACCTGTTTCAGTAAACTGATATCACGTTTAACACCTGTGATCAGCTGTGATTCTTTCGGCTGTGCCAGGCGCAGCTGAACCAAAGCGATAATGCCGTCGGCATCACCGTTAAAAACATCAAAATGCATAACGTCCCTTTCCTATTTTACGAAATCATGTTCAAGCAGATAATCGACTATCTGCTGTGCACATTCAAGCACGGATAACTCGGCGGTTTTGACATGGATAGCCGGCGCCTCGGGCACATCATAAGCGGAGTCGATGCCGGTGAAATCTTTAATCTCACCGGCCCTGGCTTTTTTATACAAACCTTTAGGGTCTCTTTGCTCACAAACACTGATAGGGGTATCGATATACACTTCGATGAACTCCCCCGGTGCTAACTTTTCTGCCGCCATGGCCCGGTCCGCGGCAAAAGGCGAGATAAAGGCGGTAGAGACAATCAAACCGGCATCGGTAAAAAGTTTTGCCACTTCACTGATACGGCGGATATTTTCCACCCTGTCATCATCGCTAAAGCCTAAATCGCCGTTTAAGCCGTGACGAACATTGTCGCCGTCAAGCAAATAGGTATGGCAACCCCGCTGAAATAACAAGGCATCGACGGCATTAGCAATGGTCGACTTACCCGAGCCGCTTAAGCCGGTATACCAGAGTAAACAAGGTTTTTGCTGCTTTAATTCAGCGCGCTGCGTTTTACTGATGTGTTGGTCATGCCACACGGTATTTTCTGTTTTCATAAAAACCTGTTGCTAAAAAGTCTGTTACTTGGGGTTAAAAGGGATAAATTAGCGGGATCATCAATAACACGATCACGCTATAGGTCAGGGATACCGGAATGCCGAATTTTACCACGTCCGATAACTTATAATTACCCGCGCTGTAAACCATGACATTGGTCTGGTAACCGTAAGGACTGATAAAACTGCCGCTGGCGGCAAAAGCCACCGCCATCACAAACGGCAACGGGCTGACACCCAGGCCCAATGCCATGTTGTAGGCAATGGGGAAAACCAAGGCCGCTGCGGCATTATTGGTCACGGTTTCGGTGATCACTAAAGTCATGACAAAAACGGCAATAAAGGCGATATAAATGCTTGAGCCCAACAACAGCTGCTCAAAGCCACCGGCAATGACCAGTGAGACGCCGCTGTTTTCCAGCGCCTTGGCTAAGGTTAGGGCACTGAGCACAATCAACCAGATTTCCAGCGGGAAGCGGCGCTTGATTTCATTGATGGTTAAACAGCCGGTAAAAATCAGCAGTGCCACATAAAACAGCAAACACTCTAACAGGGAAATCGCAGTAGAAACCGAGACGGTAATGGCCCCGAGAAAACCAAAAACCGCAAGTTTATTACGCCAGCCATGCAACATATCATCGGGTTTGTGGCCCGAGATAATAAAGAAATTCTTGGAGAGGTTGCTTCGGGCACTGAAATCCTTACCAACTGCCAGCACCAGGAAATCCCCCGGCTGGATCACTATATCCCCCAGTTTGCCGGACAGGGCGCCACCTTCACGGCGAATCGCCACCACGGCGGCATCAAAACGGGCGCGAAAACCGGCGGTTTTTAAACTTTTACCGACTACCGCAGCATCGGGTTTGATCAGCACTTCGGTGAGATTATCCCGCAGCAGACCGTCCTGCTGGGCAAATAAGGTTAAACCGTCAAACTGTTGCAGGGTAAGTACTTTGGAAATATCACCGCTGAAAATCAACTTATCCTCTCCCTGCAGCACTTCTTCCGGCGTTACCGGCGAAATCAGCCGGCCGCAGCGGATCACTTCCACCAAAAACAGGGAATCCAGGTGGCGCAAACCGTTTTCTTCCACGGATTTCCCTACCAGTGCTGATTGCGGTGTCACCTCCGCTTCCACCATATAGTTTTGTCCCTCTAAACGGGAGACATCCATATCCGGCAGGCTTCTTAGGCGCACAAAAATAACCCCGAGACAAAGCAGCAGCGCAGCAGCGCCTATCAGGGTAAAATCAAAAAAATCCAGCCCGGGGTGATTTTGCTCTATCAGCATACTGTTGACGATCAAATTGGTTGAGGTGCCCACCAGGGTGAGGGTACCGCCTAAAATTGCCGCATAAGATAACGGCAGCAGCAGTTTACCCGGATTGATCACCTTATTGTTTTTGATGGTGCTGATCAAACTGGCCACCACCGCGGTATTACTCATGAGCGCCGAAGCAAAAGCACTGAAAAATAACGTGCGCACCACAGATTTGATTTTAGAGCCGTTAAAAATCAACACGGCCAGATGGCGCAACACGCTGCTGCGTTCAAAAACAAAAGAGCATAACACCAGCAAGATCAGCGTCACTAACCCGGGATTAACGGCGTTCGCCAGGATATCATCGGTAGAAACAAAAGAGGTCGCCAGACACAATAAGGTGGCGCAGGCAAAAACACGCTCAGGTTTTTGCTGGTATTTGATCAGGCCAAACAGGGTGGCCAGAAAAATAATCACCATCAGCCATTGGGGTGCTGTCATTGAATATTCCTTTTACCCGGCCATCAAATCAGTTAGTCAACCCTGCCTTAAAAACCCGGCAGGGCTTACTTTACAGAACGAATATACAGAGCTAGTCGACTAGCTTAGATAAATCACGCGCGCCCCAGTGAGGGAAATGCTTACAAACCAGGGCGTTAAATTCCAGCTCAAACTCTGAATATTGATGCGCCTGCTTAACTTCCACCGCTTCATTGATCATACCCGCCCCGACCGTGATATTGCTCAGGCGATCGATGACAATAAAGGCACCGGTGGACTTATTACTGCGATAGGCATCAAAATGTAAGGCTTCTGTGGTCTGCATCACACAATTGCCGATTTCGTTAAGGGCAAGCTGATTTGCCTCCCCTTTCGCCATAGTATTGACATCCACCTTATGTTTAATTTCGGCGGCAACCCCAGTGGTCATTTTACTGCCGTGTTTGATGTAGTATTCACGACCCGGCACCAGGGCGTCTTCATGCATCCACACCAAAGTGGCATTAAAGGCCTTTGAGCTTTGCGGCTCGTTGCCCGGCTTAACCAGCATTTCACCACGGCTGATATCGATTTCATCATTGAGAGTTAAGGTCACGACATTCGGCACTTCGCTCGACTCAAGCTCGCCCTCAAAGGTAACAATAGACTTAACCGTGCTTTTCTTGCCCGAAGGCAGGGCCAGGATTTCATCGCCGACGCTGATCTTGCCCGAGCCGATAGTCCCGGCATAACCGCGAAAGTCCAGGTTAGGACGATTAACATATTGCACCTGGAAACGGAAATCATCGCTGTTTTCATCGCCGGCAATTTCGATGCTCTCCAGTAACTCCATCAGGGTCTCTCCCTGATACCAGGGGGTATTTTCACTGCGGTTAACCACGTTATCACCGGCCAATGCCGAAATAGGGGCGAAACGAATATCCGGAATATCAAGATCTTTGGCAAAGGCCTGGTAATCTTTTTGGATGTTGTCAAAAGTTTCCTGATCAAAGTCCACCAGGTCCATTTTATTGACCGCAACCACCACATGTTTTATACCCAACAGGGAGCAGATAAAAGAATGGCGGCGGGTTTGCACCTGAACGCCGTATCTGGCATCGATCAGGATAATCGCCATATCGCAGTTTGACGCGCCGGTGGCCATATTACGGGTATATTGTTCATGGCCCGGGGTGTCGGCAATAATAAATTTACGCTTTTCGGTGGAAAAATAACGGTAGGCCACGTCTATGGTGATGCCCTGCTCCCGCTCGGATTGCAGACCGTCAACCAGCAGCGCCAAATCGATGGCTTCGCCTGTGGTGCCGGATTTTTTACTGTCGTTTTCAATGGCGGCGAGCTGATCTTCAAAAATCATTTTTGAGTCGTGTAATAACCGGCCGATCAAGGTGCTTTTACCGTCGTCGACGCTGCCGCACGTTAGAAAACGTACCAACTCTTTGTTTTCATGTTGCTTTAAATAAGCCTGAATATCTTTTTCAATTAAGTCTGACTGGTGACTCATTAGGGTATCCTTTGGAAATCTCTCGGGTTATCCGGCTGATAGCTATTTATCTGCCGGATATCATCTTCTGCTGTTCGCCTGTCTTCAGGGGGGAACCAGCATTAATAAATTCGGCTGCCGTTAGAAGTAACCTTCCATCTTTTTCTTTTCCATAGAGCCGGCAGAGTCATGGTCAATAACCCGACCCTGGCGCTCAGAGGTCTTGGTTAACAGCATTTCCTGAATAATCTCGGGCAAGGTAGCCGCTTCGGATTCCACCGCCCCTGTTAACGGGTAACAGCCCAGGGTACGGAAACGTACTTTTTTCATTTGTATCTCTTCGTCATCTGCTATCGGCATGCGCTCGTCATCCACCATGATCAAGGTGCCGTCGCGCTCTACCACTGGACGCTCCTGAGAAAGATATAAAGGTACGATTTCAATGCCTTCAAGATAGATATATTGCCAGATATCCAGTTCGGTCCAGTTAGATAACGGGAACACCCGGATACTTTCGCCTTTATTGACCTTACCGTTATAGATATTCCATAACTCGGGGCGCTGGCTTTTTGGATCCCATCTGTGGTTATCATCACGGAAAGAGTAAACCCGCTCTTTTGCCCGGGATTTTTCCTCGTCACGACGGGCACCGCCAAAAGCAGCATCAAAACCATATTGATCCAGCGCCTGCTTTAAGCCCTGGGTTTTCATGATATCCGTGTGTTTGGCACTGCCGTGTTTAAACGGGCTGATCCCCATAGCCATGCCTTCGGGGTTTTTATGAACCAGTAATTCAAACCCGTATTTTTTCGCCATCTGATCACGAAAAGCGATCATTTCCTTAAATTTCCAGTTGGTATCAACATGTAATAAAGGAAAAGGAATTTTCCCCGGGGCAAAGGCTTTACGGGCAAGGTGAAGCAATACCGCCGAATCTTTACCGACGGAATATAACATCACGGGGTTATCAAACTCCGCAGCAACTTCACGTATGATATGAATGGATTCGGCTTCGAGTTTCTTTAAATGGGTCAGGTTCATTAAAAATAGCACTGGCAATGGTTAAAACTAATGTCGCTATATTGACATAGAGTCGCCCAGGTATCCATATAGGAATATGCTTTTATATAACCAATTTGAATAATAAGCTAAGCTTACCCGCTAATAATTTATAAATAGCCGCATTAGCCGGTTTGAGTTGGCTTACTTTTATTAATAAAACGCTTGATCAGCATTTGACTGGAGCCGGACAGCTGCTCATTTTCATTGCCGGCCATTGCTGACAAGACGTCGCCCCCTAAGACTTTACCCAGTTCAACCCCCCATTGGTCAAATGAGTTAATTTGCCACATAGCGCCCTGGACAAATATTTTATGCTCGTACAAGGCCAGTAGCGCTCCCAGGGATTCAGGCGTTAACGCATCAAGCAACAAGGTATTACTCGGGGTATTGCCTTTCATGGTTTTATGGGGAGCAAGCCGGTCGATTTCTTCAGCACAAGCCCCTGCAACTTCGAGCTCGGCCCGGGCCTGAGTCAATGACTTACCCAGCATCAAAGCCTCACTTTGGGCAAAGCAGTTGGCCACCAGTACCTGGTGGTGGTGGTGGTAGTCACTTGCCCCTTGCAGGGCAACAATAAAATCACAGGGGATGATGTCCTGGCTTTGATGCATTAACTGCATAAAGGCATGCTGGCTGTTGGTGCCTTCCTGGCCAAAAACCACGGGGGCGGTTTGCCAGGCCAGTCCTTCTCCGGTGATTGATACCGACTTGCCGTTACTTTCCATATCCGTTTGCTGTAAATAACCGGGCAAGGCCCTTAAGGCATGATCATAAGGTAAAATAGCCAGGCTGGCATGATCAAGGAAATTACGATTCCAGATCCCCAGCATCGCCAGCAATACCGGCATATTCTCATTCAGGGGAGCCAGTTGGAAATGCTCATCCATGGCAAAGGCACCAGCTTTTAACCGGGAAAAGTTTTCCATTCCGATAGCCAAGGCCAAAGGTAAGCCCACCGCCGACCATAAGGAAAAACGTCCACCAACCCAATCCCACATCGGCAGGGTATGTTCTGGGCGGATACCAAATGCACTGACCTTATCAAGGTTAGTGCTGACTGCGAACCACTGACGGGCGATAATATCTTTATCGCCGCTTTGCTCTAACATCCAGGCTTTAACTGCGGCGGCATTGAGCATGGTTTCCTGAGTGATAAAGGTTTTAGAAATTACCACCACGGCCGTATTTTTAGCCGGTAACTTAGCCAGCTTTTCCACCAAGGCGCCACCGTCAATGTTAGCCAAAACCTCAACCTTTAACCCTGTGTTATGGAACGGCTCAAGCGCCGTCAGGGCTGTTTTAATACCATAATAAGAACCGCCTATCCCTATGGCTAAAATATGGCTGATCTTTTCACCATCGCCCGCAGATAACTCTCCGGAACATAGTCTATTTACTATATCTGCCATTTGCCATTCAGTCTCGACAAGCTCTTCAGCCACCTCTCCCAAAACCGCCTGTTGCACCTTAGCCGGCGCTCTGAGCACGGTATGCAGCACCGCACGCTTTTCGGTGACATTGATTTGCTTGCCGGTAAACATGTCAGCCACTTTTTCCTTAAGCAACTGGTTTTCAGCCCAACGGGCCAGGCTGTTAAGTTCACTTTGGGTGATATTTTGTTTGGAATAATCGAGAAACAGTCCACCGGCACTCAGGGAAAATTGTCCTGCTCTGTTCGGCTGCTCAAATAAAGCATGAATTTGACGCTGCTTGGCATTTTCAGCAAGAGAGCTAAGGTTTTTTATATCCTTATTCACAATTGACAGGCCTTGGTTTGATGACAACAAATATTCCATGCTGGAGCATGGAATATTTTAAAACATAATCGGGATAGAAATGGGGTTACAGCTTAAGGGCTTTCAGGAAATTTTTAAAACCATCCGCCAGTTCAGGGTGGCGTATGGCATATTCGACATTGGCCTGCATATAACCAAGCTTAGAGCCGCAATCATGAGATTTCCCCGTCATATGGAAAGCTTCAACCACTTCGACATTCATCAAGCTGGCAATGGCATCGGTTAACTGAATTTCATCACCGGCACCGGGTGGTGTTAACGCCAATAAATCCCAGATCTGGGCCGATAATACATAACGACCAACCACGGCCAGGTTAGAAGGCGCATCCTCAAGCGCGGGCTTTTCAACGACCGCTGTCATAATTTTTGACTCACCCGGAGTGAGTTGATGTCCTTCGCAATCTGCCACCCCATAATTGCTTACCAGCTCTTTTGGCACAGGTTCAACCATGATCTGGCTAAAACCTGACTCATTATAGCGAGATAACATTGCGGTCAGGTTTTCGGTTTTCAAATCGGCGCTGGCATCATCAAGGATCACATCCGGCAACACAACAACAAAAGGTTCGTCACCAACCAATGGCCGCGCTTTTAATACCGCATGCCCAAGTCCTTTGGCTTCTCCCTGACGAACATGCATAATGGTCACATCTTTCGGGCATATTGCCTGAATTTCGTCCAGCAACTGGCGTTTTACCCTGTTTTCCAGTGTCGTTTCCAGCTCGAATGATTTGTCAAAATGGTTTTCTATAGCATTCTTTGAAGAATGAGTGACCAGAACAATCTCTTTAATGCCGGCATCAACACATTCATTGACGATATACTGGATCAAAGGTTTATCGACTATCGGCAGCATCTCTTTTGGAATGGCTTTGGTGGCCGGCAACATGCGCGTACCTAACCCAGCAACGGGAATAACTGCTTTGGTGATTTTCTCAGACATCTAAGTCCCTTAAAAAGTAAAGATAGTGATATTATTAATTGTTAACCAGCTTGAACACTTTCACCACGGCCAATGCCGTAATAGGCAAAACCTTTATCCTTTAACAGCTTAGGATCATAAAGGTTTCTGCCATCAACAATAACGGGATGGGTCAGGCTTGAAGCGATCAAATCAAAATCCGGTGCGCGGAACTGGCTCCACTCAGTACAGATCACCAAGGCATCAGCACCTTTTAGAGCCGACTCTTTTGTGCCAACTAAGGCCAGTTCCTGGCTATCGCCATAAATACGCTGACACTCTTCCATGGCTTCAGGGTCAAAAGCCTGCACCTTAGCGCCCGCCTGCCACAGGGCTTCCATCAGTACCCTTGAAGAAGCTTCACGCATATCGTCGGTTTGCGGCTTAAAAGACAAGCCCCACAAAGCGATGGTTTTGCCTTTTAATTCCCCCTTAAAGTAATGACTTAAGTTTTTAAACAGTTTTTGTTTTTGTGCGGCGTTTACCGATTCAACCGCTTCCAGCAAGGCTGGCTGATATTCAATGCCATGGGCGGTACGCACCAATGCCTGGACATCCTTTGGGAAACAGGAGCCGCCATAACCACAACCGGGATAAATAAACTGATAACCGATACGGGTGTCAGAACCTATGCCGTGGCGTACCGCTTCAATATCCGCACCTAATAATTCTGCCAGATTAGACATTTCATTCATAAAGGAAATTTTAGTTGCCAACATACAGTTAGCGGCATATTTAGTCAGCTCGGCCGAGCGTACATCCATAAAGATCATACGATCATGGTTGCGATTAAAAGGCGCGTAAAGCTCAGTCATGATCTCACGAGCACTCTGACTGTCGGTACCGACCACAATGCGGTCCGGTTTCATACAATCATTCACTGCCGCCCCTTCCTTTAAAAATTCAGGGTTGGAAACGACATCGAAATCCAAACTGATATTACGTCCGGCCAGAACTTCGGTAATTTTCGCCGTAACTTTATCTGCCGTGCCCACAGGCACCGTAGACTTGTCGATAATAAATTTAGGCTCGCTCATATGACTGGCTATGGTTTTGGCCACCGCCAATACATATTTTAAATCTGCCGAACCGTCTTCATCCGGTGGTGTTCCTACGGCTATAAATTGAATATTGCCGTGTGCTACCCCAACGGCGGCGTCAGTGGTAAAACTTAATAGGCCATTTTTAGTGGTTTCTTCAACGATCGGGGTCAAACCAGGTTCATAAATTGGAATAATGCCCTTTTTTAAGTTATCTACCTTACTTTGATCAACATCTACACAAAGTACATCATGACCTACAGAGGCTAAAATAGCCGCCTGCACTAAGCCAACATAACCAATTCCGAATACGGTAACTTTCATTAAAATTCCTGCAAAATATCTGGGAGAGCGAAAAAGCTGAACAAAAAGTGATACCTGAAAAGAGATATTCAGCTTAGGTTTTCATCTGCCTCTTAAGAGGCGTATTATATCATTGAAAACAAAAAGACCAATGTGCAAGCCAATACTTTTTAGAGAAAAAATCTGTAAAAATGTCCAACAGATATTTTTAGCACCGTCTCAGGATAATAATTCCTTGGCCATATAAAGGTTACTAATATACGCACTTATTATATATTTTTTCACAGTTATCAACTGTTATTGTAGACATTGTCTCTTCCAACATGAAAATCATACAGTAATATTTCAACCGATAATTCAGTCCTATCACCGCTTAGCACTTGCGTTTAGGCGCCAGCACAGGTATAACACCGGCTGTACTTATTACATTAGAAAAATGTTTTGGAAAGGATAATTATATGAATAAACCTACGACGGGGACGTTTCTAGGTCACCCGAAAGGACTCTTCCTCTTATTCGGTACCGAAATGTGGGAACGTTTTGGTTATTACGGCATGCGTGCCCTGCTGGTACTGTATTTGGTGGCGACAGTCGAAAACGGCGGCTTTGGCTGGACAACCGGAGAGGCTTTAGGCTTATACGGTACCTTTACCATGGCGGTATATTTAACCCCTATGATAGGTGGCTGGTTAGCCGATAACTTTATCGGCCAGCGTAAAGCCATTATCCTTGGTGGCATACTGTTTTCCTTAGGTTACTTCACCTTAGGTATCCCAAAAACCATGATCACCGGCATGGAAGAGAACGTCTTCTATCTTGGTCTGATCCTCATCTGTTGCGGTAACGGTTTATTTAAAGCCAACGTTTCCAGCCTGGTAGGTGAACTCTATGAAGACGGCGATCATCGCCGTGACGGTGCTTTCACCATCTTTTATATGGGTATCAACTTAGGTGCCTTCTTATCGCCATTAATCGTTGGTTACTTAGGTGAGCAAGTTAACTGGCATTATGGCTTTATTGCTGCCGGTTGCGGTATGTTAATCGGTTTATTCCTGCAACTTAGCCTGGCTAATAAATATTTAGGCGATATCGGTGTGGTGCCTTCGGCGAAAAAAGCCGGTGCCGCCAATAAAGATGATCTCAAGGCAAGAGCCCTGACCCAAGAAGAAAAAGACCGTACTAAAGTTATCCTGATCATGAGTGTATTCTCGGTGATTTTCTGGGCCGGCTTTGAACAAGCGGGTGGTTTATTCAATATTTATGCTTCCCAGTTCACCGATCGTGATTTCATGGGCTTTGAAGTACCGGCTTCCTGGTTCCAGTCATTAAACGCCATGTTCATTATCCTGCTTGCCCCGGTTGTGGCCTCTATCTGGATCAAAATGGACACTAAAGAGCCGACCTCACCGGTGAAATTCGCCCTGGCCATGGTATTTTTGGCACTTGGCTTTTTCGTAATGGTTTGGGCAACTATGGTACAAGGTGGTGACACTTCAGTTAAAGTCAGCATGCTGTTCCTAGTTTTTGCTTACCTGTTCCATACGCTAGGCGAACTTTGCTTATCCCCTATCGGTTTATCCCTGGTATCAAAACTTGCTCCTGTTAAATTTACCTCGTTATTGATGGGTGCCTGGTTCTTCTTTACCGCCCTTTCCAATAAACTTGCCGCCTTTATCGGGCAGTTCGTCGGCGAAGGCGAAGAGCAGGTTGAAAATGCCGGTACCATCTTTATGTCTGTAGGTGGTGCAGCATTAGTGACTGCCGTGATTATTTTCTTAAGCGCAAATAAATTAGTTGCCTGGATGCACGGCGCCGAAGGTGATGATCACCACGATATGGAAGAGAAACTTGAAGAAGAGTTATCCGTGACAGGTACGCATGAAGCTATGCCTGAAAGCCATAACTAATTCTTAGTTTTACCCCGCAAAAAGAGCAGCTTTACGCTGCTCTTTTTTTGCCTGCTCTTAGCCAAATCATCGGCAATATTCCCTGTCTGAGACCAGCGCTTCTCTTAAGGGCTTGATTTTGATATAACAGCCATCTAATTCTTTTACCTTGGCAAAAACGTGACCCTTACCCGTCAGCAATTAAGACAACTGGTGCGTAAACGCAGGCAGGCCCTGACCCCAGAGCAACAACAACAAGCGGCCGAACGGCTATTGGAACAGTTAAGGCAACATCCGGTGATTAATAGCGCCGACAAACTTGCCATTTATCTGGCCAACGACAGTGAAATCAATACCCTGCCTTTTATCCACTGGTGCTGGCAGCAGGGAAAGGCTGTGTATTTACCGGTGCTGCATCCGTTTTCCAAGGGGCAATTATTATTCCTTCACTATGATCAGGACACGGCGATGACAGTGAATCATTTAGGCATCACAGAGCCGAAACTGGATTTGCAAAAAATTTGCCCCGTCGAGCAACTCGATGTCTTACTGACCCCCCTGGTTGCTTTTGATTTAAGCGGCGACCGCCTCGGCATGGGCGGCGGTTTTTATGACCGTACCCTGGAAAAATGGCACCGCCGCCACCGGAGCGGGGAAAGCACTAAACTACACCCTATCGGCCTGGCCCATGACTGCCAGCGGGTTGAAAAAATTCCGTCAGAATATTGGGATGTACCTATCCCGGAAATTATCACCCCGGGCAAAGTTTATCAGTGCGAGTAGCCTTTTTATAAAATGCCGGTAAAAAAAGCACAATTGCGACATTTGCACTGTTATAATCATGCGCAAAAATTTCCCCCTTCAGCACTACATATAGCAGGTTGATTATGACTCAAGATGAAATGAAAAAAGCGGCAGCGGTTAAAGCATTGGATTTTATCGACAATGATACCATTGTCGGCGTCGGTACCGGCAGCACGGTGAACCACTTTATCGATGCCCTGGCGACAATCAAAGAACGCATCCGCGGCGCGGTTTCCAGCTCAGAAGAGTCCACCAAACGTCTTGAAGCCCATGGCATCGAGGTCTTCGATTTAAACTCGGTTGATGTGCTTGACGTCTATATCGACGGCGCCGATGAGGTTACCGAGCACCTGCAAATGATCAAAGGCGGCGGCGCGGCCCTGACCCGGGAGAAGATTGTTGCTGCCGTAGCGAAAACCTTTATCTGTATAGCCGACGACTCCAAACAGGTGCCGGTATTAGGGCAGTTTCCCTTACCGGTTGAAGTCATCCCGATGGCGCGCAGCTATGTGGCCCGTGAGCTGGTCAAACTCGGCGGCGATCCCGTTTACCGTCAGGGGGTGATCACAGACAACGGCAATGTCATTCTCGATGTCCATAATATGAATTTAACAGCACCGTCTGAGATGGAAGATAAGATCAATGCCATCGTCGGCGTGGTCACCAACGGCTTATTTGCCCACCGCGGCGCCGATATTTTAGTGACCGGCACTAAAGCAGGCGTTAACGTCAGCAAATTGAATTAATGCCGGAGAAAAAAACACTTTAGAGTTTAAGCACTATATGCTAGTTTAGATATCTAGCCATCCATAATTATGTTTCAAGAGAATTAGTGTCATCATGAGCAAGACTTCCTTAGCGAAAGAAAAAATTAAGATCTTATTACTTGAAGGGGTGCATGAAAAAGCCCTGGAAGAATTGAAAACCAAAGGTTATAGCAATATTGAGTATCTTAAAACTTCCCTGAGTGAAGCCGATCTCATTGAGAAAATTAAAGATGTTCACTTTATCGGCATCCGCTCCCGCACCCAGCTCACCGAAAAGGTACTCAGCCATGCCAACAAGCTCGCCGCCATCGGCTGTTTCTGCATCGGCACCAACCAGGTTGAGCTGGCGGCGGCGCAAAAGCGCGGCATTCCGGTCTTTAACGCACCCTTCTCCAATACCCGCTCGGTGGCCGAGCTGGTATTGGGGGAAATTTTGTTGCTGCTGCGCGGTATCCCGGAAAAAAGCGCCCTGGCCCATCGTGGCGTATGGCATAAATCGGCAGTGGGCTCAGTGGAAGCCAGGGGCAAAACCCTGGGCATTATCGGCTACGGCCATATCGGCACCCAGCTGGGGATTTTAGCCGAAACCCTGGGTATGCGGGTGCGCTTCTATGATGTTGAAACCAAGTTGCCACTGGGTAATGCCAGCCAGGCCCCCAACTTAAGCAGTTTGTTACAGGAAGCCGATGTCATCAGCTTGCATGTGCCGGAAAACCGCCAGACACAAAATATGATCGCCGGCGCCGAGTTCAAGAAGATGAAGCCGGGCGCAATTTTAATCAACGCCTCCCGCGGCACCGTCGTGGATATTGATGCCCTGGCATCAGCTCTGGAAACGAAACACCTGGCAGGCGCCGCCATCGACGTTTTCCCGGTTGAGCCCAAAGGTAATGATGAAGAATTTATTTCTCCGTTGCGCGCCTTTGACAACGTCATTCTCACCCCCCATATCGGCGGCAGCACCAAAGAAGCCCAGCAAAATATCGGCATTGAAGTGGCCACTAAACTGGCGAAATACTCGGATAACGGTTCGACCCTATCCGCGGTCAATTTCCCTGAGGTTTCCCTGCCCGAGCATACCGGCACCAGCCGTTTGCTGCATATCCATAAAAACCAGCCGGGTGTGCTGACGCAAATTAACCAGGCGTTTGCCCAGCATAATATCAATATCGCCGCCCAGTACCTGCAAACCGATGAAGCAATTGGTTATGTGGTTATAGACATTGAAACCGAAGACAGTGAGCTGGCGCTAAAAGAGCTGAAACAGGTAGAAGGCACCCTTAAGGCCAGGGTTTTGCACTAATTTATCAAGGGTAAAGCCACAGACAAGCGATAAGCATTAAAAAAGGACCCTAAGGTCCTTTTTTAATGCGCTAAACAAAATTCTCACTAAAACTAGAAGAGCAGCTGCATGACGATTAAGGCAAAAACCCCCGCCAGCACATCATCAAGCATGATGCCAAAACCGCCGTGTATCTTCTTATCGGCGATGGAAATCGGCCAGGGTTTAAAAATATCAAGCAGGCGAAACAGTACAAAGCCTGTCACCACTGCCTGCCAGGATAAAGGCACCATAAACATAGTGATCAGGAAACCGACGATTTCATCCCAGACAATCGCCGGATGATCATGCACGCCGGCAGCGTCTGCCGCTTTTTGGCAGATATAAATGCCCGCCAGCGCCATCACAAGCGTTAACAGCGCATAGGCGACCAGAGGCAGGTAGAAGGCCATAAGCAGGTAAACCGGGATGGCGGCAATCGTGCCAAAGGTGCCTGGTGCTTTAGGGGCCAGACCCGAGCCAAAACCCAGCGCCAGGAACTGCACCGGATCCGCCAGAGTAAATTTTGCCATTGAATTATCTGCTGCCATTAACTTTGCGGATCTGATTGGTGAGCAGCCCCTTGATCACCCTCTTTACCAGAGAAGTGTTCAAAACCACGGGAGCTGATAGACACAGGCTTATTGTCCAATGTCGTGGTGATCTTTTCCGAGCCGTTGATCTGACCGATACAGGTGATATTAATACCGGCATGGGCAAGAGAGGTTTCCATGCCCACTTTGTTGTCTTCCGCCACAGTGAACAGCAATTCATAGTCATCACCGCCGGATAGTGCCAGCTCGATGGCCTGTTGCTGTTTCAGGGTATCTGTCATCACCTTAGACAGGGGTAAGGCATCAAGTACCAGGTTGGCGCCCACCTTAGAGGCCTGGCAAATATGCTGCAAGTCTGAAATCAGGCCATCTGACAAATCGATGGCTGAGGAGGCATATTCCTTCAAGGCCTGACCCGCCAACACGCGCGGTTTGGGGTAATTAAGCTTAGTCATCACCTGCTCGGTAAAGACCTCTTCAATCTTTACTTTGCCCTGCAGGTGTTTCAACGCCAGTGCCGCATCGCCGAGCTCACCGGTCACATAAAGCCAGTCACCCGATTTGGCGCCCGAGCGCAACAGATACTTATCTGCCGGCGTGATCCCCTGGGCGGTAACGGTAATACTTAACGGCCCCTGGGTGGTATCGCCGCCAATCAGCTGAACATTATAGTATTCGCATAACTCAAACACCCCGGCGCAGAATTCCTTTAACCAGGCTTCATCGGCTTCGGGCAACGTCAGCGCCAGCGATACCCAGGCAGGCTCTGCCCCCATCGCCGCCAGGTCTGACAGATTCACCGCTATTGCTTTGTGCCCTATGGCGCGTGGCTCGGTTTCCAGCGGGAAGTGCACACCGGCAACCAGGGTATCTGTGGTCACCGCGATATGCTGACGCTCTCCCGGTTGTATCAGGGCGCAATCATCGCCTATGCCTAGCAGCACGTCTTTACGCTTGACAATCTGCTCGGCAAAAAAGTGCTTTATCAGCTCGAACTCTTTCATGGGGAAATGATTACTCTTGTGGGCGGATAAGCTTTACCGCTTTATCCAGGACGCCATTGACAAACTTATGGCTGTCATCGGCGGCAAAAGATTTTGCCAGTTCAATCGCTTCATTGATCACCACTTTATAAGGAACGTCTGTCGAATCTTTCAGTTCATAAATGGCGGTGCGCAGGATAGACTTTTCAACCTGATCGATATCATCAAGCGGGCGGTCGACATGCGGAGAGATTGCTTCATCCAGGGTGCTGACATTGGCGGTTACGCCACGCAGCAACTGCTGGAAATAGTCAATATCAAAGCGGCGTGCTTTATTTTCTGTTAAAAAGCTGGCTTCGATATCGGCAACATCATTTTGGCTGATCTGCCATGAATAAACGGCTTGGATCGCCAATTCACGGGCTTTTCTTCTGGCTGAAGGTTTCACAATAATTTTCCGAAATAAAATTTACAAAACAAGGTATCGAAATTATGGATGTTTTACACAGACATTAACGGAAGCCTTATAAAAAAGGCTTCCGCAAGAGATCTCATTGATGCCGTTAAAACAAAAATAATTTCAATGTCACAAGATTATAGCTGAGATAAGACATTAACCATTTCTAACGCGCTCAGGGCGGCTTCGGCCCCTTTATTTCCGGCTTTGGTACCGGCGCGCTCTATGGCTTGTTCGATTGAGTCTGTGGTGATCACACCAAAAGCTACCGGCGTGGTAAATTCCATTGCCACTTGGGCCAAGCCCTTGTTACATTCACCGGCAACAAAATCAAAATGTGGGGTACCGCCGCGGATCACTGCCCCAATGGCGATAATCGCATCAAACTTACCGTTGGCGGCAATGCGTTTGGCCGCTACCGGTAATTCATAAGCACCCGGGACGCGAACAACAGTGATATCTTCGTCAGCCACATTGCCCTGACGCTTAAGTGCATCAATAGCACCTTCGAGTAAACTTTCAACAATAAAACTGTTAAAACGCGAGACAACAATCGCGTATTTTTTGCCTGGAGTAGCGAATGAACCTTCAATGATTTCCATGTATAAATCACCTGTTGATAAAAATTGCGGCAATTCTATCAAATAGCTTCTTATTTCGGTACTCGTTTATGGATTTTTTACCGTTGCAATCAAATTAAGACCCACAACAGCTTCAAGGGCTTTTGTTTATATGGCATTTTATTGCCTGACATTGTGATTTTTAGGGCAGACTAGAGAATGAGTACAAACAAATAAGCAGTCACCTGGCTCATTCTCTGTTGACATGCCCTATAAGCAATCATTGATAATATATAAAAGCTGATGTCTGTAATCAGCTTTTTCGCAGCATAGGCATGTATGAATTAAGAAATTAAACCAATAGTATCAATGCATAAGACTTCATCAAGATTGACATTCTTTAATTCGCCAAATTCTTTATGATTGACTAAAACCACAACAATATCAGCCTCTGATATTGCTTGCTCCAGCGACACTAGACTTACGTTATCGGTCAGCGAGTTTGGTAATTGACTGATATTAGGCTCAACCACCAATAATTCACCTTCAAACCATTGTCTGATATCCTGAGTAATACCAAGGGCCGGACTTTCTCTTAAATCATCAATATCAGGTTTAAACGCCAAGCCTAAACATGCAATCTTAGTCTCTTGTGATGTTTTATTTGCCTGAGAAACCAAATGCTCGGCAAGGGCCAGCTTTACTTTCTCTATAACCCATTTAGGTTTTCCGTCATTTATCTCTCTGGCCGTGCTAATCAAACGGGCTTGCTCCGGCGTTTTTGCGACAATAAACCAAGGGTCGACCGCAATACAATGTCCGCCAACACCGGGACCCGGTTGCAAGATATTCACCCTCGGGTGTCGGTTCGCCAAAGCGATCAATTCCCAGACATTAATATCAAGGCGATCACAGATCAATGATAATTCGTTGGCAAAGGCAATACTGACATCACGCGAGGCATTTTCTGTCAACTTGGCCATTTCAGCAGTGCGTGCATTGGTAATAATACATTCTCCCTGAACGAATATTTTATATAGCTGAGATGCCCGCTCCGAACATCGGGAACTTATTCCACCAATCACACGATCGTTTTCAACCAACTCCCTAACAACATGCCCAGGTAAAACACGCTCCGGGCAGTGGGCAATATTAACATCGGCAGCAGAACCAACACTTTGAGGAAATGTCAAATCAGGTCTTTCTTCAAACAGCCATTGCGCGACTAATTCTGTTGCACCAACCGGCGAAGTGGACTCGAGTATCACAAGATCGCCTTTTTTGATCACTTTGGCAATGGCCCGAGTGGCCGATTCAATATAACTCAGATCCGGCTGGTGATGATCCCCGGAACCGTGACCGACCGCAAAAGGAGTCGGCACAGCAATCAAAAAAGCATCAGCAGGCTCAGGTACCAACGCTGCTTTTAAATACCCCTGATTAACACTGGCATGCACCAGCATGTCTAGCTCAGGTTCAACAATATGGATTTCACCGCGATTAATGGTATCTACGGCATGCGGATTAACATCAACACCGATGACATTAACTTTACGCGAAGCAAACATGGCTGCCGTCGGCAGTCCGATATAACCTAAACCAATAACGGAAATGGTTTCAAAAGACATATATTTTCCTAACTTATTTTCGCAGATAAAGTGCGTCAACGATCCGCTGACACGCTTGTCCGTCGCCGTATGGGTTATGGGCAAAGGACATTTTTTCGTATGCTTGAGTATCGGTCAGTAATTCACTGACACATGAGATAATCTTCTCGACATTTGTTCCCACTAACTTAACCGTTCCCGCATCCACGGCTTCCGGACGCTCAGTGGTATCACGCATCACCAATACCGGCTTACCAAGGGAAGGCGCTTCTTCCTGGACACCGCCAGAATCCGTCAAAATAACGGTAGATCGGTTCATTAAATAAACAAAAGGCAGATAATCCGCAGGCTCAATCAGAAATACGTTAGCTTTTGCAGCCAACAAGCGATTAACGGGTTCGCGGACATTCGGGTTTAAATGCATAGGATAAACAAATTGCACTTGGGGAAATTTATTTGCCAGCTCTGCTATAGCCTGACAGATACGCTCAAATCCTCCGCCGAAACTTTCCCGGCGATGACCGGTGATCAATACCATTTTTCTATCCACATCAAGAAAACTGAACTTATCCGCCATCACCTTGTTGATATTTTCATCCTGCTCCAACTTACCTTTAACCTCTAATAAGGCATCGATTACGGTATTGCCAGTCACTTCAATTTGCGCAGGATTGACATTTTCATCGAGTAAGTTCTGCTGCGACCTTGTTGTCGGCACAAAATGCAGGTTGGCTAAGGTCCCGGTTAATTTACGATTACCTTCTTCCGGCCAGGGAGAATATAAATTACCGGTGCGCAGCCCTGCTTCAACATGGCCAATTTTAATCTGTTGGTAATAGGCCGCTAAAGTTGCAGAAAAAGTGGTTGCCGTGTCTCCATGTACTAACACATAACCAGGCGTAAACTCGGCTAAAACGGCCTTAAGTCCTTGTAGAATTCCGCAGGTAACATCGGTTAAATCCTGACCGGGCTTCATTAAATCAAGATCATAATCGGGTCGAATTTCAAACAACTCCAATACCTGATCAAGCATTTCACGATGCTGTGCAGTTACACAAACTTTAGCCTCAAATCTTTCATCCTTAGCTAATTTATGCACTAGAGGGGCCATTTTGATGGCTTCGGGGCGGGTGCCAAATACGGTTAACACTTTCATAATAACAATATAAACCTTGAATAACTTGCAGAAATAAGATCTACGCAAATAATTCTTGTCGAAGAGTTCGGGAGTTTAAAATAGTCGGCAAGTCTAACAAAAAGTCATATTCACGTCTCTTTTTTAATTAACTCATCACCAAAATAGCCGGGCATTTAATCACAACAGTTAAATGCACCGGCTTAAATAGCCTTAAAAAAGAAAATATCGCGATGAGAAGACACCCTGTGATTACAACAAAGAGATCAACAATATGCTCTGTGCTGGTGGCTTACTTGCCTAAGCCAAAGCAATAAAAATAACAGCAGCAACATAGTAGACATAGAGCCACCGGATTTTCCACTACTGGCATTAGCCTTTGACTCTTCTTTATTGGTCACCGTCATAGTGACGGTTTCAGTCGTGCTAAACAGTCCGTCACTGACAGTAACCTCAAAGCTATAAGCCATATCAGGCACCGCCTCGGCGGTAAAGGTAAGGGACGAGCCGGCGGTTTCAACTGCCGCAACAGCAGGGCCCGATTTTTGCAGCCACGTAAAGCTTACGTTATCGCCATCACTATCCTGGCTGCTTGCCACGATAGTGACTTCCTGTCCGACATCAACACTTGCCGGACTGCTTAGGATTAATGTCGGTGCCGTATTGAAATGAATCACGGGAACCTCAACCCGGGCAACACTCGACTCTATATTGTCACTGACAGTAACAGAAAATACCAACACTTCATCTTCGGGTACATCAGGAAGCACAAAAGTCAGTATGTTTTCATTGTTATCAGACAGGTTAACGGCAGCCCCCGAAATTTGTTGCCAATCGAATGTCAACAGCTCACTGTCGGTATCTGAGCTGGCGGAGGCATCTAGAGTCACCGTTTGCCCCTCTTTCACCGCAAGGCGTGCGGGAATTGATAGCAAAGAGTCATTTTCGATACGCCAAAGTTGGTTCGCTTGTACACCGTCATTACCAAGCAAGTACAGGGTATCGTTATAGACTCTGTAAGCATTAATGTCTGCCAGGCCAGCACTTTCAGAACTCGTTGATTGGCTAACGGTAATATTTTCACTCTTCCCGCTACTGTCATCAAATTGCCAAATCCCGATAAGACCTTCGGCTGCCGGTAAGAAATATAACTTATCATTAAAAACGGTAAGCATTTTATCCGAATAGCCCCGTTGCAGCGGGATAACATCACTGAGTAGCTCAGCCTTTTGGCTGCTATCGTCATAATGCCAGAGGTTTGACATGCTACTGCTTTCCCAGGCGGTATAATAAAGCCTGTTATGATATACCGTCATATCCGCCGGATTAGAGAAGTCGCGACCAGTTTCAAGATCCAACACTTTCTCGGTATGCTCTGTTGCCTGATCAAAAACCATCAACTTGCGCCCGGAATTTTTATTTATCGCCGAAAAATACAACTTATTGTTATAAACCACCATACCCTGCGGATAACTTGAGCCTTGCCCTGACCAGATATCTGTAATTAATGAGGTCTCCCGGGTTTGATCATCATAAGCCCAGAGTTCATGTCCAAAAGTTTGACCACTGGTAGCAAAATAAAGACGACCATAATAAACGGTTAGCCCTTGAATATAACCTTCATTAAAACCATTGGTTTGAACATTAAAATCTGTGACCGCCGTAACTGATTCTGTAGTTAAGTCATAAACCCATAACTCTCTTTTTCTTGCAATATCAACACCGGTATCAGCAGAAAAATACAGCCGGTTGTTATAAATAGTTAACTCCTGGGGAGAACCACTTTCACCGCCTTGATTAATATCAGCAACCAGTTCAGCCTTTCCGGTGGAAGCATCATACCGCCATAGTTCCCGGCCATGGACACCGTCATCGGCAGAAAAATACAGCAGATCTTGATACACAATAAAACCTTGAGGAACACTGCCTTGTGCACCGTCATTAATATCTTTCACTAAATTAGTCAATTCGGTGGCAACATCATACACCCAAAGCTCCTGCCCTGACTCATGATCATCGGCCACAAAATAGAACTTCCCCTGATACTCGATGAGCTCATTATCAGCAATATCGATCCGGTTATCTTTTAAAACAATCTCGGGGGCAGTATTGGTATTCACGATTAAAACATTAACCGACGCGGTTGCACTTAACGGACCATCACTGACGGTGATCTGAAAATTATAAGATTCATCGCTTTCAACATAAGGAGCATTAAAAGTCAGTTCACTGCCAGCTTCACTAACGTCTATCATGGTCGAACCACTGTTTTGTTGCCAGCTCAGAGTTCGGGAGTCACTTGCCACTTCATCATAAAGCACTGCAGTTATAGTCAACTCCTCTCCTTCATTTACTTGACTAACACTGCACAGGCCGACACCTGGTAATGGGGTGATATTTTTAACTAAAAAGCTAATATTTTCACTCGTTTGGTAAACACCGTCACTGACGGTAACTTCAACCCCGTAATATTCGTCTTCACTCACAAGCGGTGGCCAAAAAGTAAGTGCCGACTTTGACTCTTGCACAAGCAAACTGGAACCTACAGTTTGTCGCCAGAACCATTTAAGCTGATCACCGTCATTATCATGTTGAGCGATATTTATGGTGAAAAGCTCAGGCCTGCCTGCTCCTCTTTCCCAAACTGTCTCAGGGGCACTTAAAACTAGCGACGGTGCCTCCCCCAAAGGAAAAGCATCAACCCCATCAGCTATACCATCTCCATCATCATCATTATCAGCATTATTTCCAATGCCATCACCATCGGTATCAAGGCCTTCATCAGCATCCAGAGGAAAGGCATCGATAATATCCGCTATGCCATCGCCATCATCGTCCGTATCTAAACTATTCTCTACACCATCATTATCGCTATCCAACATTTGATAGCCATGGTCTATAACTTTCGCCACGGCAAAATTATTACCACTTTCTCCACCAAGAAAAAAAGTGCCTTCGCTAAACAATAATACATTGGTAAGCTGTTCGTTGTCTGAGCCTGGCAGCGTATAAATACCGTCCTGGCCAAAACTCACATCCCTGTTTCCGTTAGGTAAGAAACGCATCATCGACAAGTTCTTAACGTCATTAAATAAACGGGTTCCCGCCAGCACCAGCTTGCCATCTGGCTGTTCAATCACGGATTTAGCCGTAAATAGACCTTCCTCTGCTGTCGATAACTTGACCTGACCGTCAGTTCCATAATCAGTATCTACACTGCCGTCTTTATTATACCGGGCTAAAATAGATTCACGCTGCCCGTTATTATCCATCTCAGCGGTGAGGACAATTTTTCCGTTTTGCTGAATAACAAGTTGGGCGGAAGGTTTGAAAAAGGGCGTATATATTACTTCTCCGTGATTAAAGCTTGGATCTAAAACGCCATTGGGTAAATATTGGGCAATAAAACCTGCTTGACTGCTGCCGGCAGCTCCTAACATCAACACTTTTTGATCTGCCTGTAGTTGAACAGAGACTATAAAAGAATCGTTAATGACGGGGTCAAAAAAGTACAAAAACCTGCCCTGTTGATCCAAGCGCATTAATAAGGCTGAACTAAATAAGCGAGAGTCCCAGTCGTACATATAACGAGATGCCCCAAGCAACAGTCCATTATCAGGGGTTTCAACTAACTGGGAAAACACCAAAATGTCGGAAGGATGAAAAATCTCCTCAGACCAGGAGAAAATACTGGAGCCCCCGTCGGCAAATTCAATATCCAGAATTCCCTCACTATCGTATTTAGTCAAATGATACTCGCTAAGCACCCCGTCATTTTTCACATACTGAGATTTTATACTATAGATATGACTCTTACGGAGAAAGACACCCTTATCATCGGTCACCAATCCGGTATTTAAAATACCTGCGGCGCCAAAATTTACATCCAATTCACCCGTCTGCAGATAACGCGCTTGACTGATAACCCCCTCTCCTGTATCCGAAGAGCCAACAGCAGTGATTTTTCCGTCTGATGCTAATTTAAGTAGCCCAACCCTATCCCGGCTTTCCTTATATCTGAGATCCGAAATAAAGTGCCCCTTTTCTGCAAAGTCATTATCCAGGCTGCCATCGGGATGAAAACGAGAGATAAGCGCATCAATTGTGTCAGAAGAGAGGTTACTCGTAAATTGCTTTCCACCTGCCCCAGCAAATAATAATTTATGATCCGCCAGTTCAATAATATCGCTTATTTCAAGGTAATCATGTTCGGTCAACTGATAAGTTACAAGTCCCTGTCCACCGAAACTCATATCAGGCCCACCATCCATATTCAAACGTTTAAGCTCAGCATAATAGTGGGTATAAGGGAATGTCTCATGACGGCTGGTACGCCGGATCAGAAAAAGAAGTTTATTATCTTGTTGTGGCAAAATCGCATCAGGTTTGTCATTGAGCGCCCCATACAACTTACCTGCTTCACCAAACTCAGGATCCAGCGAACCATCAAGATTATATCTGGCCAGATAATAGTTATCACTATTTTCCCTCCCCAAAACCAATAGCTTGCCATCAGAAAGCAGCCTAACCAGCTCATAATCACCAGCGTCAAGTGCTACTGTCCCATTGCTACCAAAACGAGAATCCAGCAGGCCATCGTTATCCAGGTAAACCAGGCTAATTCCCTGCTGAGCTTGCTCTATGGCAAGGGCATAATGATCTGACTGTAAAGAAATAGCAAAAATTTCACTTCCGCTCCCGGAAGTCGCTTCCTGGACTTGCAAAATGAACTTACCATTAACTCCAAAACTGCTATCAAGGCTCCCGTCTGGCAGTATACGTACAACTGCTGCCTGGTTTAGTTCCTGGTCAGCTCCTGCCAGCAATATCTTGTTATCGGGCTGCTGTATCAAACGGTAAAGGTTACTGTACCTGGTATCGCTTGAGTTTGCCGACCAAGATTTACCAATACTAATACCTGTGTCCAAATAACCATTGGTGCCAAAGCTTTCATCTAAACTGCAGTCAGCATTAAACCGGCCAAGCAATCCCAACGCATTAACAACCAGTAATTTATTATCGGTTTGTTGAAAAACTTGCAAATAGCTAAGACCTCCCTTGGGAGACGGGCTTAACATCACCCCACCTCCCGCACATGTTTCGTCTAAACTGCCATCACTGTTTAAACGTATCAGGAATGATTGATAGGATGTAACACTACCAACAATCACCAGCTTACCATCTGATTGCTGTCGAATTGAGTAACCCTTATGCTCACCGGCTATCCTGTCATCGGCGAGCGAAATGTTCGTCTTCACAAAGCCATTTACACCAAAACTTTCATCCATCAGTACTTCGGCAAAACTGCCGGGGAGAAAACACAAAGTAAAGCCAAACCATATCAGCTTGAGCCGGGAAATAAGGGTAAGGGGGAGGTAAACCGTCATGTAAACTTTTCCTTGATACTATTACAGAGATTTTGTATTTAGACGATAAAGGTAAACATATTGTCGGTAATCCGGCGATAAGCAACATCGACAGCTTTTTAACCACACTGAAAATCACCGGCTATCCATAACACCTGAATAAAAGATAAATCAATTATTTTTCAAAAAGATATTAACACATTACGCTCCGGGATAAACAACAAAGCACTCGTTCGTTTTCATCCCGGCTAATAACGCTTAATAGCTTAAGGCAAGGCGGTCACAACCGGTTTATTGGCATCGCTAAGATCTATAGTCAACGCCAGATCATTGACCGTTAATGAGAATATTGCCGGATTATCTCCATGACTAAATTCCAGCTGACTGTCTTGCGTGCTGGATTTTATTTCGGTTAATGACCAATAATTTTTGCCTTGTGCTGCATATTGGATCACCGGCGCCGGAATTTCCTGTGCATATTTAGGGGACACCCAGCCTTGTTTATTATTTGCTTCAGCCGCCCCGTCGCCTTGATAATAGCTGCGTTCGAAGGACAAATTAGCAATGACGCTGATTTGTGCCGAGCGCCTACCCGCAAATGTAATTTCATCGCTGTCACTCCCCTGGCGGATTTGGCTGTCATCGGCAAAGTGATAAATCAGTTCAAAATCATGAGTCTCGGCGCTATTGACATGATCGAAGACATACACATCGGCCTGCTCATTTCGACTTGCCAGTAATACTCGGGTATGGATAGTGCCCCTTTGGCTGATTTGGCCTATGGCGTAACAAAATTGCTCAAGGCAACGTGCATCATGCAATATGGCATCATTTAGATCTTCTTTTTCCTGGTCGATAACCAAAGTATTATGGGCATATTTGGAGCGGTAATAAGCCCTTTGCGTTGAACTGTAAATAAAAGGACCGCCGGAGTCGACCAGCACAGGCCCGGTATTATCAAACAAGGTAAAATTTAAAGCATCGTCATGACCATGGGAAAATCGCTTTTTACCGGCATCAAAAAACAACACCATTTGCTCTTCCCAAGCGGAATTTATTTCCGGCCGTACAATCGCGTAACCTGAGCTGGTTGAGGCATAAGCATCAAGTAACGGTAAGCCGCTGTTACCTTTTGAATTGACATATTCAAGATAGCCTGATTCAATTCCCTTACCAGTAATATGGGCGTTTAGCCGGGTTAAATAACCGCTGTCGCCGTAATTTGAATCCCCCATCGTCGGGGCGCTGCCATCGGGATAAAGCAGGTGAGCGGCAAAATCAACCATGTTTTCAATCTTGCCTTTGAATCCAGGATCATATTCTCCGGACAGAGCACCAATAAGTTCATTAGAGCCGGAAAATAGTTTGATCGCCCCAATATGATAATTACTCGATTGCTCCACAGAAATACCTGATTCTTCATCAACCATTTCACCATAAAGCTCATTAATGCGTTGCAATGACTTAACGCGATAGTCATATTCCGAACTCTGTAATGGAAAAGCATAAGAGTAGTTATACAGGGAAAGTGCATGAAACATACCATGGTTATGGGCAATAAACCTGACATCATCCAGAAGCTTACGTAGTTCATCCGCATGCTCTTTGATACCGGTGAGCAAGGTCGCCTTTTGGCTTTCATTCCATATCTTTTTAAAATAACGGCTATAAAAATAACTTAAATTTTCGGTGCGCCAGGCGACCGTATGATCATTCCAGCTCATGGCATTTTGGGGCGATGTTCTTGGCGATGAAATCAAATAATCAAGCAAAGTATCACCGATCACATCCAAGTATTCACTATTGCCTGTTTGCTGGTAAGCATATTCATAAGCAAATAACCAACTTAACGAATGGTAATACAATAACCAACTATTGTTACCAAAAGGGTTTTCACTCCAATTAGGCGCATCAGGAATAGTCCATACAGGAAAATTCATCCAGTTAAGGCTAAACCCCCTGGTATTGATAATTCGGGCGGACTCAATTTCATTGTACCAAATAGACTTAGTTGACAAGTGCAATAAAGCAGGTTCGGGTGTCCCCAGCGAGCGATAAGTTATTTTAGCTTTCGGTATAATTTCATCAGCTAAATGGGCAATTAACACATGCTCTTGCTCATAATCACCAGCCTGTTCTTCAACTTCAAGCAAATAGTCAAAAGTCGCAATATCTTGCCCCTTTGCCACTATAATTTCGGGTTCCTGAAAACTGTCATCCAAAAGGCCGTTGATATAGCGCTTAATCCAAACCCGGGTATCCAGTAACACAGGCTCTGCTAATAAAATAGTTAAGGGATAAAAATTACCTTCTTCAAGGGTGTCATTTACTGTCCGTTCAAGCGCAACCACACGATTAATTAATTTTAAGTGAACAGAAACACTGGCAGTTGCTGACTTGATATCATTTTGCTGTAAATGATACGAAAAAGTATCTTCAATGCTTTGTTCATCGTATGAGGTATAAAAAACCTTCCCCTCCTCAATGGACAACTCCCCGTAAACCGGGGACTGAACAATAATAACCTCTACAGCACCGGTAAAGTCATCATTGGCTAAGACATCAATTTCAACCTTTTCAGACCAAACCGAGCTAATTTCATCCTGATACGCGGACAATGACTCAGGCTCGGGTAATGTCTGATGACCACTACTCCCCCCACAACCCGATAAGGCAATACAGAAAAAAACACTATAAATAAAATAATTCATTTAAAAAACTGGCAAAGGCCAAAATTATAACTAAAACGCAAAGAAAAAAAAACAACAAAGAAACATAAAAGCAACACCTTTAGCAAAAAAACCAACATAAAATTAACACTCATTACGTCCTAGCGTCTCTTTATTATCTCTCTATTTTTTCGCATCAATTTTATCCTGCCAGCTCCAAAGAAGAGCAGGCTTGCCAAGCCGGCCGCTTATCTGCTCATCAGTTGTTCACCCGAGAGGTAAATTAAAGACTTAAGAAAAGTATTCCCAAATGCATGACAAATTTTTATCATAATGTGATATCTGTTATGGAAATAATGTAGGGAAACAAATCAAAATGTGGCTAATCAAATTGCCAATAACACTGCTCATGGCCAGCATGCTGATTCTAATCAGTGCCTGTGGCAGCAGTAATGAAAATACAGTTCTCCCTCTTCCAGATATAACTGCTCCCATTATAACCCTCAACGGTCACAGCACCATTAACTTAATCCTGGATGAAAATTACAGTGAGCAGGGAGCAATCGCAACCGACGAAAACGACGGAAACCTCGAAGTCAGCATTTCAGGTCAGGTCAACAGCAGCAGTATAGGCCGTTATACCATTACCTATACTGCAACAGATAATGCCGGCAACATCAGTAGCGTTAGTCGCCTCATTATTGTTTCAAAAACCCGGGCTTTTATCACCACCTGGAAAACCGATGTCAGCAATGCCTTTTCTCAAGCCAACCAAATTTTGATAAGTACGAAGGGAGCGGGCTATGATTATCAGGTAGATTGGGGGGATGGCACAACTGATGAGCATGTTACCGGTGACATCATACATGCCTATGCCCTCCCCGGCACTTATACTGTAGCAATAAGCGGCAACTTTCCCCGCCTTTATTTTGAGCCTTTAAACATAATAGTGGAAGATTTAGTGGTCTATCACAGTGACCACAATAAATTACGATCGCTAGAGCAATGGGGAGATATCAAATGGCAATCAATGCAACGTGCTTTTGCTGATTGCCATTACCTGGTTTCTAATGCTACGGATGCCCCTGACTTGTCTTCTGTTACCGATATGAGTGAAATGTTTTCCTGGGCCTGGTCCTTCAATCAGGATATCAGTCACTGGGATGTCTCGAATATTACTAATATGCACGGCATATTTGCTAACGCCACAGCCTTTAACCAAGACTTAAGCACTTGGGACGTATCTCAAGTTACCAACATGAGTAAAATGTTTAGTAACGCCAGAGATTTTAACCAGCCTCTCAATCAATGGGACGTCTCTGCCGTCACAGATATGAGTCATATGTTTAGCAACGCAATTGCCTTCAACCAAGATCTCAGTCAATGGGATGTTTCCGGTGTTAACAACATGGCTCGCATGTTTAATTACGCCAGAGTTTTCAATCAGGCTATCAGTAACTGGGATGTCTCAAATGTCACCAATATGAATGCTATGTTTTCTCTTGCCAATGCTTTCAATCAAGATTTAAGTAACTGGGATACTTCTCAAGTCATCAGCATGAGCAGTATGTTTGCCAGTGCAAGTGCTTTCAACCGGGACATAAGTAACTGGAATGTCTCTCAAGTCAGCGATATGAGCTGGATGTTTAGCAGTGCCGACAGCTTCAATCAGGACTTAAGCAACTGGGACGTATCGCAGGTCGCCAGTACCAGTAGTATGTTTAATAACGCCTCAAGCTTTGATCAGGATATAAGCGCGTGGAATATCTCTGCAGTCAAAGAGATGAGCAACATGTTTGCAAACGCCAAACTGTCCACGGTAAATTATGATGCCTTGCTCATGGGATGGAGCCAACAAGCACTGCAGGCGAATGTTGAGTTTTCTGCCGGGAATAGCACCTATTCCAGTTTCTCTCAAAGCTTCAGAGATATTTTAACCGAAAGCCTGGGCTGGCTCATCCAGGACGGCGGTTCGATTGAGCAAAATCCTCCCCCATAACGGTTAGCAAACAAAATCGACCACAAGGCAGTTATGCCTCTTTAAAAAATCATTACATGAAAGGCTAACGTCATAATAAAACAGCTTTCATGCTCCACCCATGTAAGCTTCAGGGCGAATACTATAGATATGACTTCCCGGCATAAGACACTCTACATAGTCTTCTGCCGGGTGTGAACAGTTATAAAGAAAGTAACTTGCTTTATAGATTGCCCGGTTGAGGCACCCAACTTTACCCAAGCCGAAAATAAAGGGGATTCTTATAATTTGATTAAGGTCAACAATGCTTGATTAAGCTCATCGGATAACTGTTCAATGTTTTCTTCACAAATTTGAGAGCGAGTTGACGCAGTCAATTCATCGATCAATCGGGGGATATTTTCTTTCTCAAAATCAACACAAGAAAAAGAAAGACACTTTTTCTCTGATAAAGATTTCACCTTGTGCTGCCAATTCAAACCCAGAACATAATTGCCGGAAAGTAAAGAGGCTATTATACCATGCATTCTCGCCGCAATAACATCCACAGAATCAAGTTGCTGAAAAAGAAGACCAACCTCCTGGGGTGTACATATTTTTAAATTTAACCCTTTATTAATTACTTCTGCAAAAGCGACATCACCATTGTCTGTACATAAAAGAAAAGGATTCAAATTTTGGCTTTTCAACTCGGTAAGCAAGTCAACATGAAAATCGACATATTCACTTTCTGACAGCGACACTACGCTTTCATTACAAGTCGCGGAATAATAATTAATGGGGATCACTGCCGTCGCCCCATTGATACCGGAGCCTGAAAAATATTTTTTCCTGAATAAAAAGGCACAATCATGAGATAAACGCACACTTTCAGCCGCTTTATTTCTACTAATGATTTTCGCTAGCGCCTGAACGCTATGTTCATCCCTGACACCGATATAATCACTGCCAGTCAATGCTTTCTGATAGAGCTTGCTCCGCCATGTACGACGGCCTTTAGAGTCACTCACCCCCAAGCCAAAAGTAGAAAACTTGGCGGAGAAAACTTTAGCCAAGATATAATAATAAAAGAAGCACAGGGAAAACTTAGTATTATTGGGAATGATCAGGTTCCCGCCAATGACCACAATACGATCGGCTTTATAGGCCTGGCGAATACCAAAGAAAAAACCTTTGATCAAGTTAATAATATTCGACTTGCCAAATTGGGTGTACGGAATAAAAGAAGCCGTTCTATAGTTAACATTTTCACTCTTGCAAAGCTCTTGAAGATATTCTTCAGTAGCTTCAGATATAAGTTTATCGCCTAAATTACTAATAACCCCAAAATGCCTGACAAAAAGAATGTTTTTTCTTTTCTTTAATTTCATTTAAACAAAACTCCTGGCTTGGTCACTTTAGAGAAAAACAAATAGGCTAGCGTTAACCCGATAACAGCAATCGCTATGCGGGAAAATAAGGGGAGGTATACTACAACAAATGAGAAACAAAATAAAAGGAAAACCCCTGCTAAATAATTCTTATCCCAATTGCGAAAAGCCGTGTAATACCTGAAGAACCAATAAACTAAGGCGTCAAAAATGACAATGGCAATAATTCCGGCTGCAATGTCAAAAAATTGATAACATAGGCCAACCGTCAACACTTTCAGCGGCAAAGTTCCGGCCAGAATTTTCACCTTAGTTTTATTCTTGTTATTTTGCCCCAGGTACAAGGAAATGGGATCACGACAAAACCTGGAAAAAACCAATAATAAAATAAAAGAACCGCTGTAGGGCGGTAAGCCGTCCGCAATATTTTTTCCACCAAAAAAAATCAACAGATACAAATCGCTTAACGCCATAAGAGAGCAGGTAAGAAAAAAAGCAAAATAGCTGATATATGTTTGATAACGTGAAAACAGTACTGCATCTCTCTGCAGTCGGTCAAATTTTGGTAAAATATACTGCTGCAATACCGTTGAAATAAAAAAGGTTGCAGTAACCAGGCGTACAAAAGCCGAAATCAGAGCAATTTCCTGCTCATTGGCTCCCAACCAATTAAAAACCAGAATATCAACTTGCATAAATACAGAGGCAACAAATGCAGAGATAATAAAATATTTCCCGTGCTTCAATAAGTTTACATAAAGCTGACGATTAAAATTAAATCTGTGGTTAACTGCCATGCCCTTGCTTAACCGGCAGTATAAAATAAAATATCCCCATTTAAGCACACAGAAGAAGACAAAAAGCTCGGTAAGGGACAGGTCAAAAGCTAAAGAAAAATAATTAGCACCATAAAGAGTACTTATGACTAAAAGCCAAATTAACCGTTCACTTAGATAAAGCAAAGCCTCTTTTTTATGAAAATGCCCCTGAAAAAGTTGATACCGAACAGAATTACTTAAAGACTCTATAAAATAGGCTATTGCAAGCAAGCCGGTCAACAACCAAGCCTCACAAAGAAACACTAAGGGAAGCAGCAACATAAACAATACAGATTTGGCACCGTTCAGTGATTTTGGCGTTAACTCGCTCACTTCACGGTTAAAATAAGTATAAAGCTGTTGCCCGCCTAGCTCGACAATGCTGAAAATAATCAGGGCATAGGACATGGCAACCGCAAATGTTGCAAAACTTTGCGTACCGAAGAGAGTGGCGATAACAAGAGACAGCAGGAATATATTAATTTTTTCAAATGCACGAGCGATAGCAGACAGCATTTAATTATTCCTCTATTTTCGACTCGGCAGCTGATTGATGATGGTAAGAGGCAACCATGACTAATGCCAAAATAAACGCAGGATAAGTATTCATAAAAATAGGCGTGGTAATCGCATGCGCGAGCACGAGCAAAAACAACACAAAACGAAACTCACCTTCGCTGCAATACAAAGCACTATTTTTTATTGGCGCTTTTATCATTTTATAAAAAAACACAAAATACAATATCACACCAAAATAGCCAAACTCTCCCAATAAACTGGCAAAATTGCTGTCATAAATACCTTCTTTATCAACGAAGTAGCGGCTATTTTGCAAGCCTATTTCAGCATAGACATCACTATTATCAGACATAACTGTACCGTAAGTCGCAGCCCCGGTGCCAAGGGGAAACCTGTCATTTGCCAATTCAAAAGAGAAAAAAATCATTATGCCCCTGATATAGGAAGAAGCCACAGGATCATCTATCGTCGATTCGACATTGTTTATAGTTATTTCAACAATTTCATCCATGTAATTACTCGACTTCATGGCCAAAGCAGCACAAATAACCAACAAGATGGCAATCACAAAAGACTTAAATGAATCTCTTAACCACCAGAGTACGATAAGAGGTAACAGAATCAGGCCGGTACGTGTACTGGCCACTAGAATAAATACCGACGCTATAATCAACAACACAACTTTAAAACTTCGACTAACAGACTTTAAGCCGCAGATAAACAGACAACCCAGCAACGCAAATGTAGTTCCTAAGCTACCGGTATCCGCCTGGATCCCTATAGGCCGTGCTCCCCCTGAACGCAAATTAATCGGGGTATCCAACAGCGTATTAAACCAGCTCCCCGTCAAAACATTGATCACTAAAAAAAGAACGGTTACCCCTAAAATGAAATAAGCAAACTTTAAGCTATATTTGGGCCCAAACAAGGCCCAAAAAAAGACAAAAAATAACATGTACTTTAAATGAATAAAAACCTGCAGCAATACCGCGGTTAATCCGCGTGATGAAAGGGCTGAAACGCTCATCGCCACAAAGAAGGCGAACAAAGTAAGATATAAAATAAAGACATAACGGACAACCTTGTCTGTTCTGCTCTTATATGCCGTAAAAAGAAAGAGCCCGAACAATATCGCTTCATCAACGAAACTCGGTACCAGGGACAGCTTTGTCAGCGGGGCAATGAAAAATAAGCAAATTGCGACAGTCAGCACCAAGGCATATTTATATAAAGAAAATAAATTACCGAGTTTAGTTACATTTTCAGTCATCTAAATTACAGCCTAAAAATTCTGACCGACCATAAAATGAGAATACTGAACAGGGTGCCGAATAATGTTATAGCAATACAGATAAAGGCTCTTTTTGGGCCACTTTTTTTAGCAGCCATCATAGGTGACTCTATCACCCTTAAGGCATATTGTTCACGGGTCTCCGCCAATGCCAATTTTTTATATTGCTCTTCCATTATCTGTTGTAAAGCAACCTTGACCTCCCTGTAGCTTGATTTTCCTAATTGCTCCTTAAGGTATTTAATATTAGATGTTGAGTCTTCAGCATCAATTTTCCGAAGATAATTATTAAAATGGAAAATCAGATCATTTAACACCCTTTGAGAAAATACCGGCGATAAAGACGTAAAATTAAGCGAGATTAATTTAGTTTTCCTGTCATAGTCTGTACGAAAATTTTCTTTAAACTTTTCCACTAATTCGGTACCGTCAGGAATTAAGCTTTGCGGAAACTTATAATCCCTCACCCATTGCTCGCTGTTAATGTCATAAACTTTTTCATCATAGCTAAATGTATCTGCAACAGGATCATAACTTTCAGCGGCCATGATCTCTTTTTCAAGTTGATAGGCTTTAATAAACGACGCCAGGAAAGAAGTCGAATTGAGCATTTCCTTTAAAACTTCGGGAGATAAGCCGTCCCCGCCAAGTGACACTCCGGCCAGGGATGCTAAACCGCCCAAATTAGAAAGTGCTCCCCCCATGGATTTTGAATCAGATAAATTTGAGGCAACCTTACCGCTTGAAGAATATGTATTGGGTAAACTAAGTGAATAAACCACTGAAATTGCAGCAAACAGCAACGAAAACAGAATAATTTTTTTAATATCTTTGATAAACCATTGAAGGAGCAAACCAGGAGTAATCGGAGACATTTTTTTAACCTTTTTTATTAAAATAAAATCGCAAAGTAACTATATTCACAACGCAAACTCTGTATCAGCAATAAAGAAAAAACAGAGATGAATAACCTGATGTCAATGATTTGCAAATAAAAAATACCAAATAAGGGCAAATACAAGAGCAGAAAAAACAATTCCTTTAAAGGATTTTAAATAATTCAATAAGTATTGAGAGATACTTTTACTCACATCCCCTGTTTGCAGATAATTAAGCCGGGCACTAGATAATCCTTTGAAATAACCTGAAAAATAAAAACGCAATTTCAACCCGAATAACCCGTAACGACTCGATTTCAACAAATCAATGAAAGTAAAGCTTTCGCCTTTGACTTTCTTTTTATAAAACAAAAAGTTTTCTTTGTTACGCACTTTCATGAGCGCACCATGTTTTTCTTCAAATATCTCAATCGCCCGTAGCTTATTTTTTAATGAAGAAATACGTTCAATGCTGTGATCGTCATTGACAATATAAGAAGATTTACCAATACGAAAGGCTGGACCATATTTAGAGATCAACCTGACCCAGAGATCATGATCTTGCAAGGCCGGGATATTCTCATCAAACCCCCCTTCACCCAGCAACCTTTCCCGTTTAACCAATATTTGATTAGAGCACTGATTCAAATCAAATGCATTCGATAACGATATCTGCTGATTATTTTTAAACAAGGCCTTCTTATGGGCGCCGTAATTCCAATAATAACCACTGCAAATGAAAGCATAATTGTCACTGTAAGCGCTGAGTAAGTCTTCTAACCGATGCGGTAAAAACTTATCATCATCATCAAGTCCGGTTACAAGCTCAGTCTCAAGAGCTGCAATCGCTTCGTTTCTCGAACGACAAGCCCCTTGCGGGCTTGTATGATGTAAAAAGCTGATGCGTTCATCCGTTAACGAAGACAGATACTGGTAAGTATCATCACTTGAACCGTCATCAACAATGACCAGTTTAAAATTTTGATAGCTCTGTGCCAGAACAGAATTAACCGCTTGTTTTAATAGTTCAACTCGATTATGAGTTGGCATATAAATGCCGACCGTTTTATTGTACATTTTTACAACCACTTGATTGGCTACAATATAGAGCTTTGTATTGACTTTCTATCACGCTAATAACATTACTCAATGAATAGTTTGCTGCTTTAGCAACAGCTTGAACTTGTAAGTCTTGGTAGTCCGATATAACTAAATTTAAAGCTTGCTGAATTTTCTCCGTTAACTGCTCGATAAGCGATTCTTCATCAAGGCCCCCTTGAGCGATAAGGTACGGACTGTCTTCAAGCTGTTCTAGCGAACCGTCTGTTTCTGTGGCAATACAGGGTATACCACAAGCATGAGCCTCGGCAATAACCAATCCAAAAGATTCATTACGGGAAAGTGAGATCAGGAATTTGGAGGCCTTAACAATATCTGCCAGTTCAGTGGCCGACCTGCTGCCAAGCAAAGTTAAATTATTATATTTACTTGCATACTGACGGAGTTGCTCGGCCAGCATTCCCGCACCAACAACGCCGAAGTGGATATCTGGCATCTTGGTTGCCAGAGCAATTAAACGATCAACTCCTTTATTGTGATCTAGCGTTCCAACAAATAAACAGTCAAATTTTTTATTTCCCTCATCTTGTGAGCGGGCAAACACTTCATCGTCGAACCCGGCAGATAAAATAGTTTTATTATCAAGCTTGCGAAAAAAACGATGGTACAAGCTCTCAGAAGTAAAAAACCAGTGGTTCACGAAACGGGACAGATAGCGATAAACAACTCCGGGTGGCTGGTAAGCATATATATCACTACCATGACAGGTGACTACAATCTTAACTCCGGGATTGCGCAGTAATTTATAAAGAACACCGCAAACAATCGTCGGAAAATAAAAGTGGATATGCATGATATCAATTTTTTTAGCTGATAAAAGATAGCGTATAAAAAACTGAAAGAAGTATACCGGGTATTTAAGCACACGGTGAAAAATACTGTCGCCATTCCAGCTTAAGTTAAAATAATCAATAGTCGGCGACTTCTGCCGAAGCCGCTCGACCTGCTTATCAACAAACTGCCCTTGTAATGGCGCTGAGGGCTTAGGTCCCATATTAGAGACAATTAAAATATTCATTCAGGGCAGTTAAAGGCGGTTAAGCAGGTATAAATAGACATATTTAAGCAACTTAAATTGTCTGATGATTCTTTTCGGCTCGGCCAGCAGCCGGTATAACCATTCAACATTATATTTAATCCACAGTGCCGGCGCTCTTTTGACATGCCCGGCCAACACATCAAAGCTACCGCCAACGCCCATATAAAACACCTTAGGGTGCACCTGTTGCAAGCGATTAATTAATTTTTCCTGTCGTGGTGAGCCTTGAGCCACGATAACAATTTGCGCCTGATGCTTTTCAATGGCCTTAAGGACTACTTGCTCATCAGAAAAATATCCGTCCATATAATGAACAACGTTAATCCCTCGGCTCAATAATATCTCGGCGCTTTTTTTCACGACTTCCGCTCTGGCGCCGACAAGCAAGACCTTTGAATGATAGTTTTTTGAGCGGTTAAGCACATCCAGCCAAAGTTCGCAGCCGGCAATTTTTGTCAGCTTACGATCCACTTTTCTCTCCAGTGCCTTAACCACCCCTATGCCGTCGGCGTAGGTTATGGTTGCACCGTTTAAAATAGCCTTTGTTTCTTCATCTTCCAGACTTTTAAGTACCTTTTCCGGGTTAACGGCAACCGCCATACCCGGGCTAATTTCCCCGTCAGAGTTAAAGACACAATTAAGAAGTTCATCAACGGAAGCAAAAGGGTGTACTTTAACACCGGCAAGTTTCACCGGCGCAATATTCGTTTCAGTCATATCAGCTTAGTATCAGAAAAAACAGTCATCGTCACGCAGGGCTCCCTTAGCCTAAAAATCCTTTACGATAAAGCAGAGATAGGCGAAAGCTCCCGAAATTAAGGGGCGAATTCTAGCACATCCGTTATTAATAATAAAAACAATTTAATAGCAACTAAAAGCCCCCGCGGTAAACCCCAAGAGTGAGGTCGCGCTCCCTGGCGATAAAACAACTGAAGGCTCCCTTGCTGACATTAAAATTAAGACTGCGTAGCTGAATACTTAGTCACAAGGCCTTTCAGCTCTTGCTCACTAAAGAAATGCCGGGAAAATTTATCACTGAATATATTTACCAGCTGTTGCTCATCAGGCTGATATTGCTGTAAAAATTGCTGATAAACGTCTGCATACCATTTTCGTTCAGCCACATTACGACTTAACAGCTCAACCGGCTGGACACAGAACTGCTCCAAAACATCACCGCAAAGCGCCAACTTATCGGTACGAATACATAATAACTCTATATTGTCTTGGACAATATGGGCAAACCCCTGTTCGCTATCAAACGGATGCTCATAAATGTTAATACCTGTCATGGGAAGAAACTCTTGCTCAAACCAGTCCAGCGGGTATTGATGATTAAACTCCTGGTTAAAAACCTCCATCAACAAATCCGCTCCCTGGGAACGTGTAGCTAAGGGTTTTGCACGACTATTAACACAATTGGTAAAAGCTGCAAATAAATAAGCATCTAAATCATGAAAAAACATCGAAACATTTCGCGCCACCGGCTCCCGTACCAGAGTAATGATCTTGGTTTTCTTACGTTGCTTAAATGCCCGGCGCAACAGGTAGTTCAAAACTTCCTGCTTGGCTCGGTAGAAAATATGACGTATGCCAAATTTAGCCAGCCCCTGCAGTCTTACCGGGCAAGTATGGTTTTGCGAATAAAAAGCATGCACATGCACAGCGTTCGCCAGAGAGTGCTCTAATGATGTCGAGCCTACCTTGCCCATTTGATAGATAAATACGCTGTCCGCGGCTTTATAACGGGCGATTAACCGCCGATGGGCATCCAGGTAGCTCTTAAGTGCCCTTATTTTTTTAGTTAGCAATACGATTTACTCTCTGTTAAAACAACCGGATATTTAATTTTTTATAGACTTGCCATAAGCCAAGCACATTGTTGAAACTCATGGCACAAAATACGGCAATAGCTGCACCCAAAGCTCCCCAAACGGGGATCAGTAAAGTAGCCACCAATACAAGTATCGCCACAGCCAAAAGTAAATTCCGGCGCTGACTATGCTCAAAACCGGACATAATCAATAATTGCCCTACCGAACCCACGGCTACCTTAACAAATTGAGCAGCAATAAGCAGCCTGAGTATCTTCACTGCCGGTTGCAGTTCATTTCCAAATAACCACAGGATCTCTTGTGCAAAAATAAATACAAGCACCATAAAAGGCGTGGTCAACAGCAACATCAGACCGGTGGAAGAACGATAAACACTTTGCAAACGTTCACTTCGATTGTCTGCTTTAAGCTCGGCAAATTTCGGAGATAAGATACCATTAACAGCTAAAAGCATAAAAGCGACTAACAACGCAACCCGGTTGGCCACGGCAAAATAGGTAACCTGCTCCGGGCTGGAAAGGAACCCGGTAAGAAGCTGGGCTCCTTGTCCCATCACTATAGACAGACAGGCAACCCCCCATAAAGACATACTGCTATGCCACAATTTCACTTTAATATCCGCCGCAGCAAGTATACTCTCGCGCTCAGTCGTTTCTTTTTGATATTTTTGCCACAAAAAATAACCGAGTAAAGCCACTAAAACATTGACCAGCAGATAAGTCAGTAATGCTTGTTCAAGCTCAATAGCCCCAAAAACAAAGATGATGAATAATAACCCCAACAGGTTTATCGGCCGCTCGACACCATTTAGCCATGCAAAGGAAACAATTTGTTTCACTCCCTGAAAGCTTTGCAATATCACCGTAAATAAATTACTGAGGGGGAGCACCAGGCAAGCGATAAGCAGCGGCATTAAATAACCGCCATCATTAAAGACCCGGGCATAAAAGAATTGGCAAAAAACATACAAGAGCGCAGACATCAGCAAGGAAGTGCACAAGGTCCAGCGACAAGCCCAGGAAAAAATCAGTTTAATCTTTCCTCTTTCTCCGCCGGCATTAGCAACCGCCATAAAGCGAACAATGGCCTGATCTAAACCCAGCCGGGAAATACTACCAAGCAAAGCTATCGCCGATAACATAAAAAAGTAATATCCTGCCACCGTAGTACCTAAAGCCCGGGTGATCACCACACTGACCAAAAAACCGGTAACGGCGGTAAAAACCTTAAAAGTCAAGATAACCGCCGAAGCCGACAATATTTCTTTATTATCCGGATTTGCCCAAAATCTCGATGGCAGCAGCTTTATTTTATTAATTAGATTCATAGATTATTTTAAAGCAGGGAAATTAATTTATTCGGCTCCAAAGCGATACTGGAAAAGTTCGATATCCTTTTTATATAGTTCACCAACAAAATCCCTGGACTCTTCATCAAAAAAGCACGTGTAATGCCGCTTTTTCTCCATCCACGGAAAAATACTTTTCATTTTTTGCTTTATCCTCTGCTTAACCCCTGACGCCAGTGTCTTATTTTTATGGGGTAAGGTCTGCGGAGGAATATTTAATAGCTGACAAACCCTGGAAAAATCCTGCTGTAAAGTTTCAAACTTACCGATAAAGTCAACCAGGCATTGTTCCTGCTCATCATATAAAAAACGCCATTGCGGCAGCACATGCCTGTAATAATCTTTTCCAAGGACATGATCATCACAATCAGGTGTTGGAAAATGCCCAAACAAAAAAGCTTTAAAATCAAGTTGATACGCATGATCACCATGCAAACGACGATAATGATACTCTGACACTAAACGTGACCAGGGATTACGCACAAAAGCAAATTTAAAATACTGCTGAAACTGCCCCGGGGTTAAATAACCGTAATCAAGATACTCCTGCGCCGTTAAATGCGCCAGCCGTGGTGGTCCCTGCGCAGGATCAGAGTTAGGTTTTAATAACAGGGCTTGTCTCTGTTGCCAGTCAAGCCCATGGCGGGCAACAAAAACACTTTCGATACTTTGCCCAGCCGCTTTTGGCAAATGAACAAAAACACATTTATCTTGATGAGAAATCATACCGTGAGAAACTAACCCTAAATTAGGCTAATTTTGCCAGCAATTGTCAGCAAAGGATATCAATATCCCATTTTTGTTGAGTTTCTCGAGGGCAGAAGCCATAACGGGGCAATTTTTCACCCATCAAGATGCATGAAACCACCATCTTGGCATTTATCTTAGACATCCCGGAACTATTCCCCAAAAACTTGCTTGCTTTTTGCTCACCATTTTAGCTACCTCTGCAGACAAGCATCACCCTATATCCGCACAGACCTGAGCCGTGTTTTGTTTAAAATGCCACAAATACCAACTAAAGCGGCACTTGGCAGCTCATTCATGTTACCCTTTAACCTAAAAAATCGTAACAAGAATAAGTTCAGGGAAATTTAGGACATCAGCCTATAGCTATCCACACGAACTTTAGTAACAGACCTCAGCAAGTACTTACTTAAATTATGATAAATGACTATTTAACCTCAGCTCAGAAATTATTTAACAGTGGCCAGTTTTCTAAGGCTAAAAACGCTTTTGAATTTATCGTACTGACCCAGCCCAATGCGCTTGAGGCAAACCGGGGACTCGTTGCCTGTAATGCCAAACTCGGCAACTGGAATGATGCAGTAAACGGCATATTAAAAACAGTAAAATTAAGCAATTTTCACGCAGAAGATTTAAAAACGTTAATTGCACTAATAGAAGTATTGAATTTACAAAATTACATTGTGCAACTGGAGCAGCCACTAACAAAGGCACTAGAGATAAAATCTCTGGAAGAACGGGCAACTATGGTGTTATGGAAACAAATAGCCGTTAAGCACCCTGATGCTTTTTCACCACACCATGAGCAATTGACAAGCGCTATCATTCACCTGTTAACGGATAAGTTATTTTGTAAGCTGCTTGAGCGCACCATTATCAGTAACTATTTAGTTGAAGATCTCATTTTATTTTGCCGTCAGGAAATATTCACCCTTGCCATGAATGGTGAAGCCATTGACTGCTATATCCCCTTCTTATCTTCATTGGCCTGTTTAGCCTTGCTCAACGACGGCCTGTATGCCTGCGAGCAAGAATATCTCTCACTGATACAAAAGTACCAGAATGCAGCGCAGGACACCAAGCTTGAGTTGTTATTGTTGTCACTGACTTATGCCGGTTTTGAACAAGCCATGGATTTATGGCACAGCGAGCAAAATAGCCTGCAGCAAGAGAAGTTAATTAACTTAAAAGCAGACTTTGCTTTATACGCAAAATTACAAAACAGCACGGATGCCGGGAGTATAAGTGTTGAATCGTCACAAAAAGTGCAATCATTTTACATCGCTAACCCTTACCCTAAATGGAAATTAGAAAAGGTGATGCCGATAGATATTGACCGCTACTTCAAACAATGCGGTAAAACAAAACCGAAAAAAATGAACATATTGGTCGCCGGTTGCGGTACAGGTAAACAGCTGGTCAATATCGCCCTGAAAGAGCCGAATGCCCATATTATTGCGATAGATCTCAGCCCGGCCAGTATCAGCTATGCCAGCCAAATGATGAAAAAATATCAAATCAAGAATGTAAAATTTATGGTACAGGATATCCTGGCTGTAAACACTTTAGATCAGCGCTTTGATTTTATTGTCTCTACCGGTGTTCTACACCATATGGCGTCTCCCGAGCAAGGGTTAGCAGCACTCACCTCGGTACTCAATCCCGATGGTATCATGTACCTGGCCCTATACAGTAAACTGGCACGGCAGCACCTTGCAGGGATAAAAGAAAATATTTTGGCACATGCCCGTCTCCCCGAAGAAAAACTCACTCGCCAAGATATTAAAGCCTGGCGTAGCCAACTCACTGCGGAGCAAAAACAGTCCCGCTGGTACGGCATATCTGATTTCTTTTACTTAAACGGCTTATATGATCTGCTCTTTCATCCCCAACAAAAGGAGTATCAGCTACCGGAAATCGCAGACATGCTAACGGCTTGCCAGCTAAAGTTTAAATGGATGGCGGCTCCTCAGATAAAGAAACAGCTGAAAATCGGCCAGACCGGCAGCCAGTTCCCTTTACCGGCCAGCGGAGAGAATCTCCATTACTGGCATCAGATTGAAGAAAAGTATCCGGATGCCTTTGCAGCCATGTATCACTTTTTTGTCGTTAAAGAGAAGAAAAAGTAACAGCGGTACTCAAAGCCCTGTGCAATACAGGGCTAAAGCAAAAGTAAAACGGTAAAAACATCTCTCCGGGAATTTCTCTCTCAGGAGCAGCAGATACCAGCGCTAACCAAAGGTTAAGGAAGCAATTGTTGTAATTTCTTCAATAAATCGCGGTTTAGTTTGTCGACATCCCCTAAGACTTCTATTTGCTGACGGGCATTTTCCCTGAGAATTGCCATTTCATTCGGTGCATGATAGGCACGTAATAAATTCTCGGTCAATGCTTGCACATCACGCTCAGGCGATAATAGACCATGCTTTTCGTGTATTATCAGCTCGGGAATGCCGCTATGCAAGGTAGAAACCACCAGGGTGCCCCTGGCCATTGCCTCCATAATTGTCACCGGGATCCCTTCCATATCACCATTTGCCGCAGTTATACTCGGCTGTAAAAAGACATCAGCCTTTAACAGCTCTTCTTTGACTTCTTGCTGGCCTACAGGACCAAGTAAGGTCACCTGCCCGGAAATGCCCAGCTCAGCAATCAGCCCCTGCACTTCAGCCATAAGCTCACCATAACCGGCAAGCCGGTAGTGTACGGCAATCTCATCTTTAAGCTTAGCGATAGCCTCTAGGGCATACTTAAGGCCTTTTTTTTCAGTAAAACGGGCTACCGTAAATAATTGCAATACTCGCCCGCTTGTACTCTCTGGGGGAATAGCTTGCCCTGATGACTGAAGTGACCTGAATTCAAAACGCTTAAGATCTATCCCCATACGGTGGACAAACACTTTATCAGGATTGGCCCCAAGAGTGATAAGCTTTTGCTGCCAGAGCTCGCTAATCGGCAGCAAGCAGGCCCCCTGGTCAAAAAGCCTCCGGTAGTTCTGCAAATGCTGGCGAAGTGCCTGATGTGAAGAAATTTCAAAGCCATGGAATACCGTGGCAACTTGCCCCTGTATCACTCCCAGCTCCCTTAGCTGATTGGCGGTGACCCCATTAAAACCAAAATGCGCCAAGATAACATCGTATTGTAAAGGGCTGTGGCATTGAGCACTTATAGAGCCCAGCAATAAGCTTTTTGCCTGATGCCCGTAGCGCCAAAAATTCAGGCTTTTAAATACCGTAAGCAGCCTAGGTCCGAAACATGCTCGCCCCAGAGAAAACAGGCGCTTTAAAGCCTTATAGCGACTGGATTGTGCTTCATCCAGCAGATAAATCGTACGCTCATGCAAGCGATAGTCACGGTAATCCTGATGCAGGTTTAATGTTTCATCTCCCCGGTTAAGCGCCAAAATAGTGACATCCACCCCCAAATCAAGCAAACCGGTGATTTGGTTTAAGACAAAGGTCTGTGATAATACCGGGAATTGGTCGACAAAAAAGGCAAGTTTCATAGGCATATTTTCTTTACTGATCAGCGAGAAAAAAATTGGCTCAAATAGAAGGAAGGTAAAAAGACTGCAATAAAAAAGCGAGCCGCAGCTCGCTTTATACTATATAACTACTAGAAGTAGAAATTAGGTTTGAGGTACACCTAAACGGTCAAGATCGTTGGTATCTTTAAATGCTGTGAACAGGCTTACGTTACCTGCTGGAGCATTGATAGTGATAACAACACGAGTCTTACCAGACTCTTCACCTGAATCAGCAATGATAGCGTCAGAGATGATAGTTCCAAGTTTAGTTACTGAGTTAGCAGCAACAGTACCGATGTCGGCTAAAGTAACCATCTGGCCTGAAGTTTCGTTCAGGTAGCTGATAGAAACAGAGGCATCTTCGTCAAAAGTGCTGGTCGCTTGAACGATCATTTGCGTGTTAGGACCAAACGGCATGTACTCTAAAGTAGTAGTTTCACCGTTCAGATCCCAACCACCGGCAGCAGCGTCAGTCAGAAGTGCGATATCGTTTTGTGAACCTTCGGCATCATCGTAGTCAACGTCTAAAGATACAGTGAAATCACGGATATCTAAAGGAGCAACTTCATCAGCAGCAGTTTCTAACGTGAAAGTAACAACCGTTTGGCCACTTAACACTTCATCATCAGTAGTAGCACCGGCTGCATAAGTGAAGGTAGCTTCAGTCATGGCGTCGTTGATGGTGTAAGTTACGGCAGCATCAGCACCAGTTGCAGCAGTTACGCTAGCAACACCTTCGAAGTTACCAGTAATAGTAACAGTCGCATCGTTAGTAGTAGCACCTGTACCTGAAGTATTAGCGTCAAACGTTAATGTATCAGTTGTACCGGTAGTGAAAGTTTCACGGTTGTCAGCAACGTCAATCAGACCGTCTAAAGCACCAGAAACTTGTGGATCTGCAGTCAGATCAAGTACAACACCTGCTTCCCACTGGTCTGTGATAGCAGCAACTTCAACGGCAGGAGCAGCAGTAGTTGAAATTTCAACATCAGTGTTGGTAGTGAAAACAGTGTCAAAACTAACAGAATCGCCAGTTACGATTAATTCTAATTCAGCAAGAGAGATGGTATCACCATCAGCAACAGTCCAGTCACCGGTGTTAGCCGTGCTCAGGTCGAAAACTAACTGAGTTGAAGTACTTTCAGCAGCGTCAACTACCACTAATTCGTCAGCTGCTACTAATGCACCGCCAGCAACAGCGAGAGCAGAAGCTGGGTTTGCGAAAAAACCACCGCTAATGTTAACTTTTAATTTACCACCGTCAGTGATACCTGAGTTATCAGCAGCCGCTAGTGTCACAATTACACTATCGGCAGCAATTGGTAAAGCGTCATCGGCATCATCAAAAAGGTTATATGCATTAGTTGCAGGTAAACCTTGTGAAGATACAGGAGCCGCACCTGGAAGTGAAGTAGTGATTACAGAAGCTGCATTAGCACCAGCAGCCGCACCAGTCAAAGCTAGTGCAAGTAGAGTTTTTTTGAACATCTTAGTTTTCCTTTAATGTTTCATGAAACGGGTAAGATACCCTAATTGTAAATCTTTATTCTTTTGTACTGAGCTTTGTCTTGTCCCTCTGGTACCGAGGTTACAAAACCCAGACCCATAAAGATAAAGCTACACAGATTCTAAGAACTGCTTAGGGGCTTGTCAACTTAAAAAACTAGAATTTTGACTAAGTTAACACTAAAAGCACGCTTCAGATCAAAAAAAAAGCCAGACTCGTGCAAAAAATAAGCTACGCAATTTTCCACCCCTGGCCGAAAGGACCTGCCCTGCACTTCATCCTGGACTAAAAAAACCATAAACCATTGATATATAAGGCAATAAACAACAACAAGCAACAATAACAAAAAATAAACATAAAATTGACGAATTATGGCTACTTATGGCGTCTAATTTAATCCAACTATAATAATTATCTGTGTTTATTCAGAGTAAGCCGCTTATCTGAACTCAAAAATCTAGCGTAATATGTTCCAAGCCCTGTGCCAATTGGTTTTTGATGAATATCCATTCATCATTTGACTCCAGCACTTTGGGCGTCACCAGTACAACAAGTTCTTTTTTAGTCACGCTGTCATCTTTACCATCAAACAGTTTGCCTAAAAACGGCAGATCAGAGAAGAAAGGCACATGGGTATCCGTTATCGAGGTATCTTTACTGATCAGGCCACCAAGTACTATGGTTTGCCCGCTTTCTGCCACAACTTCGGTATTGATTGCCCGCTCAAAAATAATGGGGGAGCCCGCCACCGTAGAATCACTCTCGGCCTGGTTACTGATCTTCTGGGCAATCTCCATGATCACCACCCCCTGAGCGTTGATGGTAGGTGTCACCTCCAATTCGACCCCGGTCTTACGGTAAACAACCGAACTTCGGTTTCCATTAACCGGATCGGTAACAATCTCCCCCACAGTGGGAATATCATCACCGATAATAATTTCTGCGGTAACACCGTCCCGAACCACCAGAGAAGGACGGGACAAGACTTCGATGTTGGTATTTTTTTCAAACAAATCAAATTCCAACTTCCCCCGGGTTCCAGTCAGAGCATAGCTAAGCCCGGTTGCGCCAGAAGAAAGATTAAAACCACCGGTGACTTCAGCGCCATTATTGGTCAGGTTAAATTCGACCCCGTGTTTGAAACTGTCAATCAACTGAACTTCTGCGATAACCACTTCCAGCATCACCTGTTTAGGCATAATATCCAGACGTCTGATCAACGGCAACAGTTTGCGGTATTCTTCACCTGTGGTCTGGAAAATCAGAGTATTGGCTCGCTCATCTACCACTAAACCTATATTACTGCTGCTGATCCCGGTAGCTGTAACATTTCTCTTCACTTGCTGATTTTGTTGTTCCAGGCTTGTTTTCGACTGGTTAGCGGTTTTTGCACCAAGCAAAGCTTCCAGGCTCACCCCTAAATCAGCGGCCCGGGAAAAACGCGGCGGATATATAAAGTATTGAACGCTGTTCCCTTCTTCCGGCTGATCGATAGATTTCACCCAAAATAATGCCCGCTGGAGTATTTCCGACTTATTGGCAAAAAAAGTGATCGCTCCCATATTCGGTATAGGCACAATCGATAAAGCGCTGTTCGTTGTTTTATCAAGCCCCACCGAAATTCCTTCCTGTGCCAATAATAATGCTAGGCGATCAATTAAGGTTTGCGAATCAACAAACACGGTTTTGTACATGGCAATTTTCCGCTGCCCTAATTTAGGCTTATCTACCAGACGCATAAACTCTAACGCCTTGATGATCTCGCCACGCTTTCCCTGCAAAAGCAGCATATTTTGCTTGGAATCCGGATAGACCTTAACATTTGCCAGCTGGCTCAGGGTTAGCTGCAAGGTACCATTAAAACCATAATCAAAAGGGGCCATTTGCCAGATAATATCTGAGGTTAAGGGTACATCATCAACCTGGTTACCATAACCGAAAACTATATCACCTTTACCCGTTTGCTTTCCGGCCTGATGGATATAATAGATGCCATCATTAAAGCGAATAACATATTCACGCTCCGCCAATAACTCATCGATTAAGCTATATAACTTACGATGACTGACACTTTCTTGCAGATTAAGGGTCAATGCCGCAGCATTATCTTTAACCCCTTCTCCTAAGATATAGCTAACCCCCAGTACCTCTCCCATAACATAATGCAAAAACTCGTTGAGGGGTAACTCGTCAGCAGCAATGCTCACCATTTTACTGTCGCTGAACTGGTGAATGATTCCGGCCGCCACCTCTCGCTTTTCTTGCTTAAAGGCAAAGGGCTTAATAAATTTTACTTCGGCATTTTGCTGCGGTTTCCCCTTGGTTTCGTGCACCGCTAAATCTGTATCAGCAGCACCAGCTTGTTTAGCTTGGGTATCTTGTACCAAAAATGATTTTTTAGGCTGCAACTTCTGTGGCACATTGGCGCACCCTGACAAGGTTGACATCACGGCGAGGACAGCAATAACTTTGTTGTTCATTCAAATACTTTTCCGGTCAGTGACACCTAAAGGCCGCCAGAAACGCAGCGGTGTCGTGTTATAGTTATTCGGACTTAAGGTAAAAAGGATTAATATTACCTTTCTCTGCCCGTTAATTCTTATTAGGCTGATACATTAACAACTCAAGTTCACGTTGCTTATGACGAAAGTTGACTTTTCTTGTATCCGTGATCGCAATCTTATAGTCAGATAATTCACCGCCATGGACGATTTTGCTCACTTCAACCGAATTATCTTTAATATCGGTGACTTGTAACAAAGCAAATTTAGGGAGCGAGCCCTGACCTTGCTCTTTCGGCGCGACAATCGCCATCAAGTGATAGAGTTTATCGCCAACAAACAGCTGGCTCAGCTCTCCCTCTTGTTGTTGCTGCTGCTCCAGACTAAGTCCGATTGGCTTCTTGACTGTCTTATCCACTTGTTGGTCATATTGCAAAAAAGCCTGCTCTATACGTAATTGCTGTGCCTTATCAAGTTGGGGTAATTTTATATCCCCGGAAAAACCCGATAGCTGCACTTCATTTTTACTGGTGTCTTTCACATGCAAAAAGCGCTCATTAACATCTAGTAAAATCAGCGCAAGTATCAAAATTACCGATAATAAGGGGAAAATTTTCATTGTTGCTCCTGCATGTGAAACCTTAGAGACATGCGCCCGGATATATCACTGAGTTTACTGCCTCGGCGTCTGCCAAACCGATAATTAAAATCTACAAATTCAATCCATTTAGCCTGGCTCTCAAAAAAAACCTGTATTTTTTGTATATCAAATGCATTGCCTTTAAAACTCACTTGTACTTCATGCTGGCTCAAACCCAAAGAATCCAGAGGAACGGCTGTTTGCCAGCCTATATTACTAACGGCAATATTGTGCAATTCAAATTGTTTTTCAAGCCATTGTTGCTGGTTTAACTGAAAAGCATTTTCATCTTCGTAATCAAAAAACAAATTTTCGGCAGCTATTAGTTGTTCTTGTGTATTCTGCACTAACCGGGCAATTTCATTGCGGTTATCCAGGGCAAAGGTCGATTTTTGTAATCGATGTGACAACAAAGCATTCGTTGCTTGAGTTTGCTGCTGCCACTCGTATATCGGTACTATGATAAACTTAACAATCAATAAAAAAACCAGTAAAGATAAAAGCAAACCGTACTGCTTAATAACTTGTTGCATTTTGCTCTCCGCCAGAAGTGAACCTGTCTTTCAGCATAAAACTAATGGTGAAATGATCCGACTTTTTCGTTTTTCTCACCGGTAAATCGAATTTGGCATTTTCAACCAAAGGATTGTCTGCCAATTTAGCTAAAAAATTAGTCGCTTTGCTGGTTTTTCCCAGCAAAATAAAACGGCCATTGCTATAACGAAGTGCTGTAATCTCAGCCTCTTCGTAAATTTCAGCCACGATTAACCAGACGGCTGCTTTACTGGCTTTGCTAGTAAGAAAATTACCCAGTAATTCAAGCTGCTGCAGGTCTTGACTAAATTCATCCCTTAACGTCACAGCTTGCATCACGTCTTCTTGCTGATGCTGAACTTGCTGCTGAAGGTCATTGTTTTGCCACAATAGCCATAACGAACTGATGAAAAGGTACAAAGAGCCGGTAAGCAATGCAGGAAGGGCGAAGCCTTTCACCAACGAAGTATTATCCCGCACAGAAAAATTATTAACAAATGACAATAGTTTGTTCAAATGACAAGAAGCCAAGCCAGTTAACAAGCGCTCTGGTAGTTGCTCCTGATTGATCTGATAGGTTTGCTGCGGTAATGCGATACCGGCACTGGTACAAAAACGCTCGACATCAATAATTAACGCGCCGGAAAGAGATGACACGACCGCCTGGTTGGCTTTAGCAACAAACAAACACTGATTATTGCTTTCATTCACTAGAACTTCTTGATTACTCAGTAAGAGATTAAGCAAGAAAGATTCGGGTATGATTAATTTCGCTTTTGGCAAATCAGGAGAAAATTGCCAAATATTAACATGGCTGCTGCCATTAGCGATGTCGGTAATATGATACTTAACCGGACCCCTTGCATATTCCAGCCGCAGTAAGCCGTCAATTGCTTTTTTCTCCTCAACAGGATAACTTTTAACCTGTTCTTGATAATATTCTCTCGCAACAACGAGAATAAGCGGTGCTGGGGCATTTTCTTCGGCAGGGGAAAAGCTAACTTCGCCGTTGTTATACGTCAGGCGATATAAGTTCCCCTGAGAATAATAGCCAGCCACTCGGCACAATAATTTTTTATAGGTTTCGGTTAATGTCATCGGAAACTAAATCTAACCACCCTGGTTTTGCATAATGTTATATGGGGTATTACCGCTTTCATAATAAGGAGACAATTCAACCATAAATTTTTGTCTTATTCTGGCCTCACCATATTGAGCGGTAATCGTAATTTGTTGTTTATTTGATGGGGCATAAAAGATATCTTCATCCTGAACCAGGCCGGTAATTTGGGTCATCACCTGACGGTTCAACTCCCCCGCTTCCCTTCGCTGAATTATCTCACGGGCAACACCGACACTGGTTAGTGCCGCTAGTAACTCAAAAGAACTGTTAAGCAGGTTAAGATGACCAACCCCCGCAAGACTAAAATCATCCTTAATGGATTCAAACTGCTCATCTGAAAGGGTTTGCTGATGTAGCCACTCCCGCAGGTCGGGCATAGGGCCGTTCCGGCCAATATCCCGATGCTCGCCCCCGTGGCGACTGGAAATAATATCACTATCCTGCCAGTCCCGCAAGACAGCGGAAATTCTGCGAGCTTCGGCCGAATTGATACCGGCATACTGTAACCTTTTACTTACCATATCACCTTTGGGGTAATGTAAATTGATTAATCCCGCCTGATCCTGGATCTGAATATCTATCCCATCTTTAAGTTGAAAGCTTTTGCCATAAAAATTCCATTTACTAAGGAGCATGTTCTGGGTATCGTCTTGCTCTTTCCAGGTATTCGTTAATAACTCAAATAAGATCTCGGCACGGGCGCTATGTGCCATAACCCTGGCCTGAGATTTATCCATTGCCCAGTGTGCCATTTTCACTTGTTGGCGCGCTGTTTTTGTTATGTACAAGGCCACGGTTGATAATATTGCGGTAATGATCAGGATTTGCACCAGGGCAATACCTTTAACCTTACTCATATTACAATGCCTCCTCGTTGAAATAAGGTGATAACCAGCGAGCTACGTCCGTATCTAAAGCGATCAAAAAATCTATCTGCTTTTCCTCACGATATAAACTTAGCGTCAGTTTCTCTGGGAAAGTTTGGTTATCCAGCCCGGAAAAAATAGTAAACCATTGAGGTTTAGAGGCATTCTTCCCTGTATTAGCCCCGCTTCTTTCAACAAAGGAAGTCCAGCCAAAATATTGAAATTCAATTTTATCAAGCCCGTCAAAGAGTGTAATCTTGTCAGAAAAATCTATGCTTTGCGAAGCTGTATTGATGGTTAATGCATGAAGAGGTTTTGCCTGATAAATAAGTGCATATTTATCATCTTCCCTTTTTACCGCAGAAAGACGAAAAGCTTCCGCACTGGCCTGCGAAAAAAGTCCATCATGAGTAATGGCAAATAAGCTCTCTTTACCACCAATGAAGAAAAAACCAGGCTGTTCATCATCTTTTCGAACAACGAAAGGCATAATGTTGGATAAAATGATATCTAACCGCTGGAAATTACTCGCCTCACGGTTAACCAGTGCAAACTGCCCTATATCTTCCTGCCACTTACCAGTAAACAAACTATAGGAGTATGTACCAACAAACATCAACATACTCAAGATGCTGGTCACGATCAATAATTCAATCAAGGTAAACCCCTGACTCCTTTTCCGCTGGCGATCTGACATCAAGGATGCAACCAGCTCAGTTCATGATATTGAAAATCCCGTGCACCCTTTTCACTCCCCAAACGAAGTTGCACTTGCCATAACTTAAACTTTTTCGGATAAGATTGCATTTTTCCTATATCAATATCAAATTTATCCGGGGCTGCTCTAAAGGCGATCAAACTTGCATTCCACTGATAATTTTGTCCCCATATCACCCCCTGACCACTTATTTTGTCATTATTATCATCAGTTTTCCTGCGAATTTCTGCTTGTACTAATTTAAGTAAAGCAGGTACCAGGCCTGCCTGGCCGACACGAAGTTCAGCCTTTTGAGAAGCCAGGTAAGATGATTTGAAAATTAAACTGACCACAGCAATCGATGAAAAGAGTATCGCACTGGCTACCAGTACCTCTATCAAGGTAAAACCGCTATTTTTCACTGCCATTGACTTTCTCACTAAGATCCAAAACCTGCTCTTTACCGTTTATCTTAAGAGTTACTTGTGCAGGAGAAAGCAGGCCGAAAGTATTCACTTGCAATGTTTGCGGCAAAAAACTTAAATACTTGAATTCCAAAGCAGCAATAGTAGCTTCACTATCAACAAAGCTATTATCCGAATGGAAAGAAGTATCATCTGGAGACTCTGCCGATAAAACACGACGCCCTTCTGTACCACTCCGATTTAAATAGCGAAAAGTGATAGCATTATTGTTCAAAGAAAAGACACCAGCTTGGCCCGCAGCAAAACTGCGGTAACTATTGGCTCTGAGCAAATTAATTAGTGTCAGTTGTTCTTCTTTGACTTGTATTTTCTCATAAGCTTTAACCGTTAATGGTCCCACTAACCCCATTAACAAACTGACAATAGCCATGACTATCATCAACTCGATCAGAGTAAAACCTCTGTCAGCATAGGGCCAGTCGCTTTTTCTCCTTGCTATGCTATTAACGCCCATTAACTAACGACCTAAAAGCCAATATCATTCATAGACACCATGCTAAGCAACATCATCACAACTACACCACCGATAAATCCCCCCATAAATAAAATCATTAAAGGTTCTATCAAGGTTGTCATTTTTTCAGTCCAGCCTTCAAATTCCTGCCGTGAGCGGTTAGCAACTTCATTAAATACCCTTTCCAAATTGCCCGACTCTTCACCCACTTCGAGCAGGGAGATAAAAAAATCAGGATAAAGCGATGTTAATTTCAGCGCAGGCGTCAAAGCACTCCCCCGCTTAACTTTTTGTTTTGCGATTTCCATTTCCCGCCGCAAAAATTGATTTTTAATATTCCCGGTCGACAATTCAAGCGATTTATCAATGGCTACACCAGATTTGATCATCATTGCCAGGCCACTGTTAAAGCGTATGCGTTCAACAATGATCACAGCATGCTTAATCACAGGCAATTTCAGTGAAACCCCTTGCCACCATTTAATAAAACCTGGCCGTTTTGTTGCAGCTACAAGGCCAAAAAAAACAGCAATACTCCCCAATACCAATAACCCTTGATATTGGTTCATCCAGGCACTGGTATCTAACATAAATTGCGTATACCAAGGTAAATCAGCTGCTTCACTGAACATACCGGCCATCTTGGGAATAATAAAGTTAAAAATAAAAAAGATGCTGAGCAGACAAACGAAAAATATGACCAAAGGATAAGTAAGTGAACCTATAATTTTACTGCGCAGATCTCGTTTGAATTTTAAATCAGCAGCAAGATCAGCAAAAATTTCACTTAAATTACCTGACGCTTCACCCAATTCAATCAAATTGCAATAAAGGGGATCAAAGACATCACTGTGTTCACGAACAGCTTCAGATAAATTCCGGCCTTTTTTCAAATCCCGGCTGATTTCATCAAGTAACTGAGCCAAAGCAGGTTTAGCCTTGGTTCGTTTAATGATATCTATTCCCTTATCAATTCTTACCCCTGATTCCAGTAATAAACTAAGCTCCGCGGTTAAAAACTCTAAATCAGCCAGCGAAATACTGTTGCCAAAACTGAACAGTTTTTTTCCCTGAACTTTATATTCCGTTATTTCAGCTGGCAATAAGCCCTGTTTTTTAATTTCAGTAAAAGCCGCTTGTTTACTATCAGCTTCTACCTGACCATCGCTTTTAGCGCCGGAATGATCATAGGCCTTATAGAGATAAAGTGCCATTAACCAGCGATCCTCAAGACTTCCTCTACGGTCGTTAACCCTGAGATTGCTTTATAGAGACCATCTTCAAGTAAAGTACGCCGATTGATACTAGCATTATGTTGTCGGGCTTTCGGGATAAAATCAGCATCTTTTGGCATCGCTTTAATAGCATCATCACAACCTAAATACTCAATAACCGCCATACGCCCTTTATAGCCGGTATGCGAACAAGCCTCGCAGCCTTGCCCTTTCATCAAATTAATTTCAGGAAGCGAAAAACGTTGCGCTAACTCAGCCAAGTTATACTTTTCAATATATTCTTGGGCGCTAGGATGCGGGACACGGCATTGGCTACACACTTTTCGCGCCAGACGCTGAGCAACAATAGAAACAAGTGCGGCATTAAGTAAAAACTCTTCCACCCCAAGATCAAGCAAACGAGTGTAGGCACTAGCGGCATCATTGGTATGCACCGTACTAAAAACGAGATGCCCGGTTAAAGCCGATTGCAGGGCTATTTGTGCCGTTTCTTTATCACGAATCTCACCCAACATGATAATATCCGGATCTTGACGGACAATACTGCGCAAGCCTGCTGAAAAATCAAAACCTATGTCACTGTTAACCTGCACCTGGTTTATACCCGGCAATTGATACTCGACCGGATCTTCCAGCGTAATTATTTTTACATCATCGTTATTAAGGGCATTAAGAAAAGTATATAAGGTAGTTGTTTTACCTGAGCCGGTAGGCCCTGTAAGTAAAATCACTCCCGCTGTCGTTTGTATATCTTTGCGGATCATTTTTTCGATATCATCGGACAAGCCCAACACAGACATATCATACTGTACATTATCTTTACGCAAGAATCGCATCACCATCGACTCTCCGTCATTCAGCGGTAATGCAGAAACCCGGATATCCAACTCTTGGTTGGCTATTTTCATTTCTATTTTGCCGTCCTGCGGCCGCCGCTTTTCGGCAATGTCCATACCAGAAAGTATTTTAAGGCGGGTCACTATAGGTAACTGCATACGTGGTGCCAATAGCTCGGCTTCATGCAAAACCCCATCAACGCGAAAACGCGCACGATAACGCCCCTGGTAAGGTTCAAGGTGCATATCAGAAGCACCTTGCCGTAATGCCCGGGTGATTAGTGAGTTTAGCAGGTTTACCGTCGGGGCTTCGGTCGCTAGCTCACGTAAGCGATCTTCTTCATCACCGATAAAGTCAGACTCATTGGTTTCATCAATGTGCTGCGAAAACTTTCCCAGTAATGCTTGGATTTCTGACTCGCTTGCCAAAAAAAGCTTCACATTAATATCTTGATTTTTCAACCATTCATTAATAGTTAACTCAAGTGGAAATAAACAAGCCAGGGTCCAGCTGTTTCCCTCAATTTTAAGCGGCAACCAATTTTTAGAGGTTAAGAACTCGAAAACATCACGTTCTAACTCAGGAGGCTCCAGCTCTTGCCAGACAGATAAATCGAGTAAAGGGATATTCAGGTATTGCGACAACAGTTCAGGGATCTGATCATCGGGTAAACTTCCCATGTTCACCAAAATTTGTTCGAGCCGGCCACCATATTTTTGCTGATATTTTACTGCTTTTTCAAGATCCGGCTCAGAAACATAAAACTTCTCGCGCAGCAATTCGATTAATTGCATTATTTATGAATAATATCTGAGTCTGCGCCTTCACCACCTTGCTTACCATCAGAGGCGTAAGACATTATTGAATATGGCTGGCCATTCTCTCCCGGATTTTTATAAACATAAGGATTACCCCAAGGATCAAGCGGTACTTCTTTTGGTAAATATGGGCCATCCCATCGGGATTCTGTACCGGCTCTCAAGTCTTCCAGCTTTGCAGGGTACTTGCCTAGATCAAGGCGGTAAGTATCCAGTGCCGTTTCAAATGCAGACATCTGAGCAGCTGCTACTTTACGCTCTGCCGTACCCAACTTATCAAAAAATTTTGGCGCAACTAAAGAGGTAAGTAAACCTAAAATAACGATGACAATAAGTAATTCCATCATCGTAAAACCACGATTTTTATACATAATAACCAGTAAAAATAAACTTCGACTACAGGCGATTTTATCAAGATAGAATTAAGGTGTCGATGAAAATAATCACAATGAAATAGCGAAAACGTTAGAATTTGTTACTACAATCAGCTTCTGTCGCTTCCCTATACACGCTGGTATTTATTTTTATTTTTATTTATCTTCCAGAAGCGGGACAACACAGCAGAGTAGCCAATAAATATAACAAAGAAAGCATTTATCATTATCCATTCCGCTACCTGCATTATATCTGAAATAATACCGACTAAACTTAGAAGTATTGCCAGTCCGCTAATAACAATAAGCGCTTGACGAGAAGATAAACCTGTTCTTATCAAGATATGGTGCAAATGCCCGTTATCGGCTTGAAACGGTGAGTTCCCATCTTTCATCCGGCGGAGCATCACGGATAACATATCCATAAGCGGCACAGCAATAATCCAAAGCGCGGTTACCGGACGAAAAGAAGCATTCGATCCCTGGGTCTCCAGAGTCAATAACCAAATAACCGTCAACCCCATAAACATACTGCCAGCATCCCCCATAAATATTTTCTTTCCTCTGGGGTTACGTCGACTGACGTTATAGAAAAGAAATGGAACTATGGCTACAACTAAAACTAAGGGAAGTAAAATTAAATCTAACTGGCCGGAGAGCAATTTCATGATTGCAACCGAAGAGATAGTAATAATACTCATAGAGCCGGCTAATCCATCAATACCATCAACCATGTTAAAAGCATTAATAGCGGCAATACAGGCAACACACGTAAAAATCATCCCGTAAATACCGATATTAATCGGACCACCCGCAAATAAATCGCCAAAATCACTGATATATAGGCCGGCGCCAAAAACTAATATCGAAGCTATAATCCCTTGAAAGACAATACGAGAAATAACACTTAAGTCATAAATATCGTCCAAAGTACCAAGAAAAACCAAAAACGCTGATGAAATTAAATACAGGTTCAGCAATTGACTTTGCTCAATGAACAAACTAGAAGCAATTAAAACACCTGTAAAAATAGAAATTCCGCCAATAAGGGGAATAGCACCGTCATGGTTCTTTCTCTCTGTTGGCAAATCAACCAACCCGATATGGGGAGCGAGTGGCAGTAGTACTTTAATTGTAGATATAGATGCGAGAAAAGCGACAAGCAAAGCAGGTAAGAGAAATAACATTCAATTAGTACCAATTGGAATAATTTAGCAAATAATCCCCAACCCGAAGCAATCGAACAGAAGTTGAGAAAAAATAATCACTTATCTGGATAATACAGGTTACAACGAGATAAGCGCGCTTATTATAGACGTCTATGAACAACTAAGCCAGTATAACTTGTTGATATACTGGCTTAGTTGGCTAAAAAATGCTTAATGGGGTGTTATATGCCGGACACGGCCGCAATGGCTACCGCTGCCTGGTATACAATTTGTGTTGCCGTGGCCCATAAGGTCAAGTTGTCCATATATTCCGAATCAAGCGGGATCACTAACGTATCGCCCGGACTCAATGTACTGGTATTACGCTCACTAAACCAATTACTCTGCGAGGGGATCATCACCGAGCCATTAGCCCTGATCACATAGAGACGATCTTCATCCGCCTGTTTTTTAGCACCACCACTTAAACGCAGATAATCTTCTACCGATAATTCCTTCTGGTATAAATGTGAAGAGGCTAACTGCACTTGGCCAATAACATTAATAGAATTTTGTCTGGTTGGTACATACAGCACATCACCATCTTCTAGCAAAACATCAAAATCACTGTTTGACATCAATTTAGGTAAATCAATAACCAAACGGCCTATAGGCTTTACTTTCGTCAAATCCGCCAGCAATTTCTTTGCCTGATCATAATCGATCATCGGATTGCCCTTACTTTGTGCCAGGCTTTTAGAAGCAATCTCCATACGTAGGTCAGCCGAAACCTTAAGTAAGTTTTGCAATTCTAATTGCTTCAGTTTTTCACGGGTGAAAACCGAGCCATTGATATAAGCATAATCAGTAAAGCCACCTACCCGTTCAATCAGTTGACCCAAAGTTTCCCCACGGCGTATGGTATATTTTCCGGGGAAAAGAAATTCGCCACGCAGTTCTATTACATGATTTTCCTGCCAGGCGGGGATCTGATGAACATTGAGACGATCTTTACTCTGCAGTAAAACATTATTTTCGCCAATACCGGCCAATGCAGCCTTTAAATCGACATTTTTAGACTCTTTAGTTGCCGCCCCCTGAAAAAAGACATTGCGGGTGATTTCTGCTTTATCGAGATATGCAGACTCCATTAAGCCGCCAGCGGCAATAACTAAATCTTTCACGGTAATATTGCTTGCAAGGGGATAGGTCCCAGGGAATTTAACTTCACCGGCAACTTCTACTAGCTGTATAGGCTCTCCCGATGCTCCTTGCCTTTTCAGTTGCTGTATCACAGGAGTTAATAGACGTTTCCTAGAGAAAAGACCAAGCTCCCTTAACTCAAGCTCTTCGGTAACCGTTCCGCCGGTGAGCTCTTCCAGCGACTGGGAAGCAAGTTTAAGCTGCTCTTCCAGTTCATCTTTTTCTTCAAAGGCCAGATCTATCTGCTGCTCGGTGCCATATTGCTGCCAAAACAACCTGTCTTCATAATCAAGTTTGGCGGTATCCTTTTCTTTTTCAAGCAACTCTTCTTTCGTTAACGCTAAGCTTTCTAACGACATATTCTCTGATGATGGCTTTTCATCATTAGAAAAAACCAAAATTTTGTCGCGGGGTTCAAGTACGAGATTATCTGTGGAGGCATTATCTGAGACCGCATTAAAAAGGCCAAACTGCAGGACCTCGATATCCCGCCCTTGCCCTTTCTCACGGATCACTAACGCATAACTTAAATCAGCATCGGGTAGTAGATAGGCGTTAATATTAGGAAGTAAATCCGTGATACGTTGGCCCTTCTGCCATTGATAATTACCCGGACGGGAAACGGCGCCAATTATAGTCACCGACTGAGCAAATTGCTCAGAAGTTTTCATCACCCGGATATAATCGCCACCTTGAACCGATTTTTTTAATGAAGCCTTTTTACTCAAATCAATATTTAGCAATGAACGAAGGTTTTGTTCATTAAAACGTTCAACAACAGTGGAGGAAGGGTAAGCCGAAGGCAATAAGCCCCCCGCCATTTTTATCGCCGTTTCAAAAGTTTCATTTTCTGCTAATTCATAAATTGCCGGGCGGGTAACTTCACCGTCAACCGTAACCCGCTTACCTACAGGCGAGACAAAAACCACATCACCCGATTGCAACATGATATCATTTGAAGAATCACCGTTTATCAGCAAGTCATATAAATCCAGCGTGGTAATTAATTTACCGGCTCTTTTAAGCTGGATGTTACGCAAAGAGCCAATATCATTAATACCGCCGGCAGCAAATATCGCATGGGTAATGCTTGATAATGAACTTAGCGTGTAGGGACCAGGCTTGAATGCATCACCAAGCACAAATACCCGCATTGAACGTAACTCAGCCAGGGTAATAACAATATCTACTCCTAAAATCTTATCCTGGATTTTATTGCTTAAGTACTTTTTCATTTCAGGAAAAGTCATACCGGAAACATTATAAGCACCTAAACTCGGGATAAGTACCTGTCCTTCACGAGATACAGGCACCTCGTAATCATTATTTTCTTTGCCAAAGATCCGAATATTAAGCACATCACCTGAGCCGATTACATAACCTTGCGGAATAGCGATATCCATTGTTGGCGCAAAAGTGGCAGGAGCGTTGGCAAAAATGTCATAACCAAAAGGCTGAGGTTCATCACTCTCTTCTTCCTCTTCCAGCTCTAACTCATCTGTTAAAATAGGATTACCAAACTGGTCAAATTGAGTATCGCGAGGATAAACCTGCTGAGTTGTTTGTTCTTCTTCTTCATCTGACGCCGAACGTCTCATTTGTGCATTAATAGTATTTAAATCTACCCCCATACTTTGGGCCAATGCCCGCTGCTGGCTGGGTGACAATTTTTTAAATTGTTCTATTTGTTGCTGGGAAATTTGATTAGCAGCAAATAGGGAAGTAGATAAAAAGACGGCAAAACAGCCAAGAAATATTTTAAATATGATCTTTTTCATTTAGAAAATGCCACGTCCTGTTTAAATAAAGAGGTTAAAGCAAGTAAATGCTGATTTTGAGCCGCAGTTTAGCACCATAGTCTATTTCCTAAAAGGAACTTTTTTACTGAAATTAAAGCCCTAGGAGTACATTAATGATTCCAGGGCCCCAAAGAGCAAGATTTAAAAAAGAAAATAGACATAATGCATTATTAAAAATAATGATTATCTAATTGCAGCATCACTCAAAGCTGTTAAAGCATCTATCAAGTAGGCTGATACGCCTTACTTGATAGAAGATGAATTAATCTATCAGATATTATTCTTCAATTTCGTCTTCGAACTCATCAAGAAAAGCTTCAATTTCTGCTTCTTCCTCTTCATCGACAACAATTGGCGGGTTACCGTCATGCACCTTGTAATTCATATTTTGAAAATAGGCATTTTTAACAAATTCATAAGAATCGACTGACTCAATGATCAACTGTTCCTGATCCGCCAGTGCAACCCGTTTTTCCAGACCGATAACCGCAGAGCGCAGCATGTTTGGCCAGAAATCAATAATCGCCAGCGGCCAGTAATAGCGGTCGACAAAATCCCCCGCCTCTTCCCTGACCGAGCTTGGCCCTAGTGCCGGCACGACCAGGTAGGGGCCATCGCCGACCCCATACTTTCCAAGGACTTCACCAAATTCTTCCTGCTCCCTGTTCCAGCCAAAATCACTGGCGGGATCAAAAAAGCCCAACATACCTATAGTAGAATTAAGTACAAAACGGCCGGTGCTCGACGCCGCCTCGCTAAATTTCAGTTGCAGTAAATTATTGATAATGGTTGACGGCTCGTTCAGATTAAGCGCCATATTATAAAGGCCGGAACGTAAAAACGTCGGTGTATAATCACTATAAGCTTCTGAAGTCGGCTTGATCACATATTTGTCGGCATAATCCCAGGTGAAAGTCCAAAGCGGCCGGTTAACCGACTCCAGCGGATCCCGGCTATCGCCATCGTCAACAGCGGAAGTGCTTGAGCAAGCGCTAAGGAGCACAGATAAAAAAATCACTAAAGCAGGCGCAGCCAGTTGTCTGGCTCGGCTGAAAGTCCTGATAATCAGTTGAGTAAGAAGTCGCACAAAAATTCCCTTAAATTCGCTCTGGTCATGATCAAAATTAAAAGCCATAGTCTAGCATGACTGTAGCTTTTACCACATCATTTCACCGAGAATTTATGTTCGCAAGTGTCAAATACTTGTTAGAAAATGTAAGAAAAATCCTTATCAAGTGAAGGGACAAAGAGAATTAGCGGATTTTTTTCTTATACACCGAAAGCAACATTTCGGCTTCCGCGCGGGGCAAATCACATTCGTTGATGATTTCTTCGACATCCGCCCCTAATTCTGCCAGTTTATATGCCCGGCTGTAGAGTTTATCTTCAGGCTGCTGATCCTGGTGCTGCTCAAACATTTCTTTGACTTTAGCCAACTCATCCTGCACCACTTTGACCCTGTGAGTCAGCTGTTTTGTCACTTGCTCATGTTCTACGCCCCTGTGGCTATGTTTTTCATCCATAGTTGCCATCAAGGCCTGCTGCTCGGCAACACTGGCTTGCAGTTCTTCCATCAGCAGGGGGTATGCCTGTACCTGGGCTTCTAACAGCATTAGTTTTGCTTTCAGCGACTTCAAAGCCAAATAAAGCGCCAGCACCACAAGCAATACAGTAACCGCAACAACAGCCAGGATCACAACAGTTAACGACAAAAGAATTCTCCTTCCATAAAAAAAGCCCGCAACGCAGGCTTTTTATACCAAAACTCAGCGACTAAAACTGTTTCAGCTCATCCCATTCATCATCTGACAAGAGTTTATTTAAGTCCACCAGGATAAGCAATTCGCCTTCACGGTTTGATACCCCCTGGATGAATTTAGCACTTTCATCATTGCCGACATTCGGCGCAATGTCGATCTCAGAAGCCCTCAGGTAAACCACTTCCGCGACACTGTCAACCAAAATGCCAATCACCTGTTTTTCTGCTTCAATGATCACCACCCGGGTATTATCCGTCACTTCCGTCGTTTCCAGACCAAAGCGGATGCGGGTGTCAATCACGGTCACGACATTACCCCGTAAATTGATGATCCCCAGTACATAACTGGGCGCGCCGGGCACAGGGGCAATTTCACTGTAACGCAGTACTTCTTGCACCTGCATCACATTAATGCCGTAAGTTTCCTTCTCTAATTTAAAGGTCACCCACTGAAGTACCTCATCATTAGTATCTACTTTTTCACTTGCATTGCGTCTCTCGTCAGACATACAACTAGCCTCTCAATTTATCAATCCTGTTATATTAATTAAATCAGCGAGTTCCATCACTAATTTAATCACTATTATTCCTGATTTATACTCATCCCCTGATCAAGTAATTTCGTCAGCTCCACCACATCAAGCAGAGCACACATACGATCTTTTACTAAGCCGGCTAACCACGGACGCTTACTCGGGGCATCTAACCACTTGACATCTTCTTGCTCCAGGGTCACGGTATCCACCAAAGATTCCGCCATCAGACCCCAGTGTGTATTACTTAACATAACAACATATTGATAGTTTAGCGATTCTTTTAGTTTTTGATCACATTTTTCCGGCATTACCCACAAGGCGGTATCCACCACCTGGATTTGCTCTTCCCTGTGGATCATCACCCCTTTAAACCAGGGCGGTTTTCCCATCAGGGTATTGGTTTTGTCCATATTATGTATGCCCCCCAGTTCAATCAGGGGCACAGCAATCACCAGGCCGGCAACTTCAAAAAATAAGGCCTGAAAACTGCCCTTGCGATAACTGGCCTCAGTCTTAACTTTTAGTGGCCCTTCGCTTTTTCGGGTACGCAGCGGTTGCTCTTGCTCAAGTTGTTCGACCTTAGGTTCAATAACCGGCAGGACTTTTTCCGGCTCGGCAACTTCTGCCGTTTTGACTTTTGCCTTAACCGTAGTTTTTCGTTTACGTGACAAAGCCCTGGGCGGCAGTTCAGCCTGGGGCGCAGCAACATTTTGCAGCAGCTTTTCCAGTTTTTGTTCTTTTTCACTTGTTTGTGCCGGCTCAGCGCTTTCATCCGTCAATAATTCCGACAGATAGTTTTGCATCACTTTTTTACTGGCCGCTAAAGGTTTACTCATTTATCTGTTCACCGCAGGCAAATTCATCAAATAATTTAACAGTTTTTTATAAGCATATACGCCGCGTGTTGAATGTGCATAGTCTGACGGGACTTTTTGCTCAACGCTGGCATTCCTGAAATTGGTATCGATAGGCACCACACTTGACCAGACCTTATCCCCGTACATTTCCTGCAAAGAGCGGTAAGCCAGCAGGGATGCCTTGGTTCTTTTATCATACATGGTCGGAATTATGGTATAGGAAAAAGGCTTATCCTGTTCTCCCTGCATGATATCCAGGGTTTTCATCATCCGGTCCAGGCCCTTAAGGGCAAGGAATTCCGTTTGCACCGGTACTAAAATACGATCTGACGCGGCCAGGGCATTGACCATCAAGACCCCGAGCACCGGCGGGCAATCCATCAGCACATAATCATACTCATCGCTCAGCTGCTCCATGGCCTTTTTTAATACCAGGCCCATGCCCCCTTTACTGCCGAGGGAACGATCTAAGGTCGCCAACGCCATCGTCGCCGGCAGGATATCGATGTTTTCATACCGGGTCGGGCACAGGCTTTGCTCGATTTGCTCTTTGGTGGATACCTGAACAAACAAGTCAAAGACACTGAGCTCAAGATCTTCCGATTCTATGCCAAAATAATAGCTTAACGACGCATGGGGGTCGGTATCTACTAATAAGACCCTGTGCCCCTGCTCGGCCAGTAAGCCACCTAATGTTATGGTAGACGTCGTTTTACCCACGCCGCCTTTTTGATTTGCTATCGTCCAAATGACCAAGGCTGCATCCTAATTATCTGGTTCTGGTTGTTGTTCTTCATCCCGGGTGGTGATACGAATACCACCACTTTCCAGCTGAATGATTTTGACCGCATCTTCCCCCGCCGCCGGCGCAATTTCCTGTGCCTGGCTTTGCAAGTTTTCTACCGCTATACCCGGCTCTTCCAGCAACTTCGCCTGCTGCAACCCATATTTAGAAATGGCTATTACTACTTTACGGTTTTGTGCACGCCCTTGTGCGGTGCTGTTGTCGGCACTCGGGTAATACTGGCCATAACCTTCTATTGCCATGCGGGCCGGGTTAAGGGACATCTGCTCCAGCATGCGCAAAATCGCGGTGGCGCGATAAACCGATAACTCCCAGTTTGACGAAAAAATCTCATTATTAATCGGTTGGTTATCAGTATAACCCCGAATACGGATAAAGTTAGTCGCCGGGCCTATTACCTTATATATTTCCGTTAAGATAGATTTTGCCGCCAGGGTCGCCGACGACGAGCCGCTCGGGAATAACAAACCGCTGTTTAATTCGATTTCCAGCCAGTCGCCGTCAATTTGCATTTTGGCATAACCCGACTGCTCCAGCTCAAATAATGCCGCATGTAACTCTTCTTCCAGCACAGATAAGTTAGAGCCTACCTGGCTGTCTTTAATATTGGAAAGTTCATTTTCACCTTCATACAGTTCAGGGCCGGGATCTTCAAGCAAACCGTCACCGTAGAGGGGTTTATTGCTTTTTTTCGTGTTCACCAGCAGAATATCGTCGCCATGCCCCTTATTTTTAGTGAGCTCCTGATCCGCCTGAAATACCCGCCCCAAAGATTCAGTGATGGTCTCAAAAGGCTTGTCATGCACGATCGCCATGGCATATAACACCACAAACAAGGCAAACAGCAAGGTCATATAATCGGCATAAGACACCAGCCAACGATGAACATCGTCATGCTCGACACTGTGCCTTCTGCTGCGGGACCTGTTCATTGCTGTAACCTGAAAGCAGAAAGCTTATTTTCAATAGCATGGGGATTTTCGGCATGAGCGATGGCAATAAGCCCTTCAGCGATCATTTCCCGGTATAAAGTCTGCTGATGAATAATATCTTTCATTTTATTGGCTATCGGCAAATAAATCAGATTGGCAAAGCCGACCCCATAAATAGTAGCAACAAAAGCAGTAGCGATCCCTTGCCCCAATAAGTCGGGATCACTGAGATTACCCAGCGCCTGGATCAGGCCAAGTACCGCGCCAAGGATACCTATGGTCGGGCTATAACCCCCCATAGATTCAAAAACATGGGCGGATCTCAAATTGTGCTCCCGGTAAAGCTCTAAGTCCAGCTCCAGTGACACCCTGAAATTCTCAATTTCAGCGCCATCCACCAAGAGGTTAAGGCCTTTATAGATATAGCTATCTCTTTCATCCAGGGCGATATTCTCCAATGCCAGATAACCGGACTCACGTGCTTTTTCGGCCCAGGAGATAATATTTTTTATCCCCTGGTCAATATCATAAACCGGCGGGGTAAAAACCCACTTAAGCAGGGACATGGCATGAAAAAATTGCTTGGTGGATGATTGCAGCATGACCGCCCCGAGGGTACCGCCAAAAACAATCAAAAACGCCGGTAACTCAAATAATGCAGAAACAGTACCGCCTTCAACGCTAAAACCGACATAAATTGCCAGAATCGCGATAACCAGGCCAGCGATACTGAGTTTATCCATGCTGCATTTCCTTGAGGATAGACTCGGCAAAATTATCCAGCGGCAGGGATAATTCAGAAATACCGGCAGCGGTTACCACCTGCGGCATGCCATAAACCACACTGGTTTCTTCATCCTGGGCCCAGATAGTCGCACCTTTGCCTTTAAGCATACGCGAGCCCTCCCGGCCATCGGAACCCATGCCGGTTAAGATCACCCCCAGAACATTGCCCTGGAAAACTTTGGCCGCAGAGCCAAAACTGATATCAACACTGGGTTTATAAGCCACTTTCGCCGCCAGCTCATCAACAATCTTTAATCTAGCATTGCTTTCCTTGCCATCAAGCAGCATTTGCCTGCCTCCCGGAGCCAGATAAGCATGGCCCGGCTTGAGCACGTCGCCATCACTGGCTTCTTTGACCTCAATTTTGCACAGGGAATTCAAACGGTTGGCAAAAGCCTGGGTAAAGGCTGCCGGCATATGCTGCACCATAATAATAGGGACAGGAAAGTTAGCAGGCAGCTGGGTAAGTATTTTTTGCAGCGCCACCGGCCCGCCGGTGGACGTGCCTATGGCCAAGAGCTTATATTCCTTACCGGAAACTCGTGCTCTTCTGCTGACAATGGTTTCTTTTGCCGGCGTGACAGTGGCCTTCTCTTTAACGGCTTCCCTGTCAGGTCGGGTTATACTGCTTCTCAGCGGACGGCGAACGGCAAAAGCCCTGCGCCGGGCCAGCTGAGAAACTCTCTGCCTTAACACGCTGCCGGCCTCTTCATTATTTTGCGCGATTTCATTAAACTTTTTAGGCAAAAAGTCCAACGCACCGGCGTCCAGTGCTTCCAGGGTGGCTTTCGCTCCCTGGTGGGTCAGGGAAGAGAACATGATAATAGCCGCAGGCGAATCAGCCATGATCTGCTTAACCGCCTCAATGCCGTTTAGCACCGGCATCTCGATATCCATAGTGATAACATCAGGCTTTAAAAGTTTCGCTTTTTCAACGGCTTCCTTGCCGTTTACCGCAACATCAATCACTTCGAGATTAGGATCTTTATTTAAGATATCAGTGACACGACGTCTGAAAAAACTCGAATCATCAACAACGAGTATTTTATAGGTCATTCATATTCTCTTTATTATGAGCGCAATTTTTTATTTACTGGCGACTTCTTCGCGTAATATTTCAGCATATTAGGAACATCCAGGATCAGGGCGATGCCGCCATCACTGGTGATCGTTGCCCCCGCCATACCCGGCGTGCCGTGAAGCAAACGATCAAGAGGTTTGATCACCACTTCTTCCTGGCCGATTAAGCTGTCAACTACAAAGCCGACTTGCTGATTGCCCAGCTGAACGATCACCACATGTCCCTTGTCGCGACTCTTTTCCTCGAAATCTTTCACCAGCCATTGGTCAAGATAAAACAGCGGGATCGCTTTTTCCCTGACAATAATGGTCAACTGACCATCAACGCTGTTGGTATTGGTTAAATCGAGATGGAATATCTCATTAACCCCGGCAAGCGGCAGGGCAAAAGTTTGCTCGCCTACAACCACCATCAGGGTCGGCAAGATTGCCAGTGTCAGCGGTACCTTGATTTCCAACACAGTACCAACGCCAAGTTCGGAGTCGATATTGACGGTACCATTAAGCTGAGTAATCTTGGTTTTCACCACATCCATGCCGACACCACGGCCGGAGACTTCCGAAATTTCCGTTTTGGTAGAAAATCCCGGGGCAAAAATCAGGCTAAAAGCTTCTTTATCCGACATACGCGCTGCAGCATCAGCATCTAATACCCCGCGTTCTATCGCTATTTCTTTAAGCTTCTCGGCATTCATACCGGCACCATCATCTTTGATGGTTAACAGGATATGATCCCCTTCCTGGGAAGCAGAAAGAATTACCGTACCTTCGCGTGGCTTACCCAAAGACTGACGTACATCCGGCTCTTCAACACCATGGTCGACCGAGTTGCGCACTAAATGCACCAGAGGATCCGCTAACGCTTCAACCAGATTTTTATCTAAATCGGTTTCTTCCCCTTCAAGCACTAACTTGATTTCTTTTTTCAGGCTGCGTGCCAGATCCCTTACCACCCGAGGGAAACGGCCAAAGACCTTCTTAATCGGCTGCATCCGGGTTTTCATTACCGCGCCCTGCAAATCTGTGGTCACGGCATCTAAATTAGAAACGGCCTTGGTGAGATCTTCATCTTCCTTGGTCATACCTAAACTGGTAAGACGGTTACGCACCAATACCAGCTCACCCACCATATTCATGATCTGATCCAAACGTTTGGTATCAACACGTACGGTCGTTTCTGCTTGCGGGGTTGGCGTGGCTGGCGCTTTTTTATCATCACTGCCTTTAGCCGCAGGTTTCGCGACCTTTTTGGCTGGTGCCGGGGCGGCTTTTTTCTCAGGTACAGCTTTAGGAACGGCTTTAGGTTTAGGCTCAGCTTTCTCGGCTTTAGCGGCAGGTGGCGGCGGCGCAGTATCTGCTGCGGGGATCACCGATTTAGGTGCCTGTCCCTTACCATGGATCTGATCAAGCAAATCTTCAAATTCTGCGTCATTAATTTCATCGCCGCCGCTTGACGTTGCAACCGGAGCACCAACGCCGGGGGAAAACGCCCCTTGCCCGTGGAGCTCATCAAGCAGAGACTCAAATTCATCGTCGGTAATGTCACCACTGTTGGTATCAGCAGCCTTGCCCTGCTCACTCGCTCCGGGACTACCGCTGCCATGGAGCTCATCAAGTAAGCGCTCAAATTCATCTTCGGTCATTTCATCAGAAGCATCTGCCGGTTCGTCCGGTGTTGCCGCCTCAAAATCATCATCTTGATCAAATTCTTCAAAGGCAGGCTCGGGATCGGCGGCAGGGGTTTCCTCATTTGCCACTGATTCAGCAGCCCCTTCGGGTACGCTTAAACGGTGCAGCTCAGCCAGCAATTCCGGCTCGGCAGCCTCCAGTGGAATACGCTCTTTGACATTTTCAAACATTTCGTTAATGGAGTCGAGCGCTTGTAAAATAACATCCATCAACTCAGAGGTCACCGAGCGTTGATTATTGCGCAAGATATCGAAAATATTTTCTGCGCCGTGGCAAACATCAACCAGCTCGGTTAATGATAAAAAGCCGGCTCCGCCCTTAACGGTATGGAATCCCCTAAAAATGGCATTGAGCAGCTCTGCATTATCGGGATCATTCTCCAGTTCAACCAACTGCTCAGACAGAGATTCGAGTATTTCACCAGCTTCTATTAAAAAATCCTGAAGAATTTCTTCATCTGCTTCAAAGGACATACTTTTATTCCCCTTAAAATCCTAGACTAGACAAAAGATCATCTACGTCATCCTGATCACTGACAACATCATCTCTTTCTTCGGTATTGACGATCGGCCCTTCAACCAGATTATCGCCGACGCTCGGTTTGGCAATCGCCTGCCCTGTAGTTGACGAAATACCAAACGCGGTTAACATGCCGATCAGGCTGTCTTCTACTTCCCTCACCAAGTCAATGACTTTGCGAATAACCTGTCCGGTTAAATCCTGGAAGTCCTGAGCCATCAGCACATCGGTCATCAGGGAATGGATACGGTCGGATTCCGTCCCGGTGATTTTCAATAATGTATCTATATCCAGGCAAAGATTTTTAAATTCGCCCAGATTAAGTTGATTGTCCATCAACTTTTGCCAAAGCGGATTGACTGTTTTCACCTTATCCTGAAGAGAGTCTATCGCAGGAAAGATAGACTCAACCGCATCCATGGTCTTGTTGGCTGCTTCTTCAGTACGGGTAATGACATAATTCAAGCGTTCTTTCGCGTCAGGAATATCCGCTGTTGCTAAATCATTCAGACGCGAGTCAAGTTGAAAATTCATCAACGAGTCATGCAACTGACGAGTTAGCTTGCCAATTTCAGCAAAAAGCTCAGAATTAATAGGATTTTGTATTTCCGCTATAAGCTCATCAGCCTTTTCCTGCTGGCCGCTATCTAAATACTCCACCAGTAACTTGGCCTGTTCCAGAGAAACATGGCCACTCATCAATTTTGTCATGCTACGTCCTTACATATTGACAACCAGAACGTATTAACCTAAACGTTCAAAAATCTTATCAAGTTTTGTTTTTAAGGTCGCAGCAGTAAACGGCTTAACAATATAACCGTTAACGCCGGCTTGCGCTGCCATGACGATTTGTTCTTTTTTCGCTTCGGCGGTGATCAACAATACCGGGATATGTGCCAAACGCTCATCGGCGCGTATTGCCTTTAGCAGGTCAATCCCCTGCATGCCGGGCATATTCCAGTCGGTTACTACAAAATCAAAGTCTCCACCCTGAAGCATAGGCAAAGCCGTGCTGCCGTCATCCGCTTCTGAAATGTTAGTGAAACCTAAATCTCGTAACAAGTTTTTAACTATTCGTCTCATCGTTGAAAAGTCATCAACTACAAGAACTTTCATATTTTTATCCAAGGCACCCTCCGGTGAAACGTTAAAAATCGATTTATATTATATTCTACTTAACTTTTCCAGGATTGCATACGTGCTTTTAACCTATGCATCGCCTGAGAGTGAATTTGGCTGACCCTGGATTCACTGATATCCAGTACCTGGCCAATTTCACGCAAATTTAATTCTTCATCATAATACAAGGACAGTACTAAAGCTTCTCGCTCAGGTAAAGTAGAAATACACTCGCTCAACCCTTTTTTAAAGGCAACCTGCTCGATGTTTTGATAAGGATCATCAACGTGGCTGTCTTCATCAAAATTGATGGTATCTTCACTGGCACCAAGGTCTGCGATGCCTATTATTTTGCCACTACTGACTTCGTTAAGTATATGATGGTATTCATTCAATGAAATATCAAGTTTTTCAGCGACTTCTATATCGGTAACATCTCGTCCCAATTCAGCTTCCAGCGCCCGGATAGCATCACTGATCAACCGGCTGTTTTTATGGACAGATCTCGGAGTCCAATCACCGCGGCGAATTTCATCGAGCATGGCGCCGCGAATGCGGATACCGGCAAAGGTTTCAAAACTTGCCCCTTTGCTGCCGTCAAAATTATTGGCGGCTTCAAATAAGCCTATCATACCGGACTGGATCAGGTCATCAACAAGTACGCTTGAAGGTAACCTGGCTAGTAAATGGTAGGCAATACGTTTGACTAATACGCTATGCCGCTCCAGAAGTGCAGATTTGTCGTTATGCATGTTATAAGCATTTGTTTTGACCACGCTTGCTCCACCAGTCTATGAAATTAATGCTCTAATAACTGCTCGATAAAAAACTCTAAATGGCCCGACGCCTGTTTCGGAACAGGCCAGCTGATAACGCGTTTTGCCAGCGCTTTAAAGGCTTGTGCGGCAGGGCACTCGGGGAATGCTTCAATAACCGCCTTCTGTTTTCTTACCGATTTGCGGATATGTTCATCAAAGGGGATCACCGCCACCAACTCCAGGGCAACGTCGAGAAAACGGTCGGTAACCTTGGTCAGCTTACCAAAAAGTTGTTGCCCTTCCTTAGGACTGCGTACCATATTGGCGACAACTTTAAATTTAAAAACGTCGTGGTCCCGGCTTAATAATTTCATCAGAGCATAGCAGTCGGTAATAGACGTGGGTTCATCACACACCACTAACATTACATCCTGGGCAGCGCGACAAAAACTAAGCACCATATCGGAAATACCGGCGGCAGTGTCCACCACCAGCACATCAAACTGACCGTGCATATCACTAAAGGCACGGATCAAACCGGCATGCTCTGCCGGCGTCAGGTCTACCATGGACTGGGTGCCGGAACTGGCCGGAATGATATTAATGCCGGCGGGCCCTTTGATAATGATATCATCGAGTTCACATTCCCCGGACAAGACATGGGACAGGTTGCGCTGAACTCTCAGGCCCAGCATCACATCGACATTGGCTAAACCTAAATCGGCATCAAGTACTAAAACTCGTTTGCCTTGTTGTGCCAGAGCAATAGAGGTATTAAGTGAAACATTCGTTTTACCGACCCCCCCTTTTCCTCCTGATACAGCAATGACTTTGATTTGTTGTAAATCTTGCATTTTTCGTAAGCCACTCGCTTGATCTATCATCTAACTACTTCTCGTTATTATACAACTGCTGCAGGGTTCATCGATACTGATTGCCATCCCCCGGGATTATTACCTGCGACTTTATTTGCCATTTTATCAGCAAGAGTAACTAATTTCTCGGCATTTGCAACTTTAATATCTTCAGGAACTCTTTGACCGTCAGTAAGATAACTTATTGGCAAGCCATTTTGAATGGATGTAGAGATAATTTCGCCAATACTTAGACTTTCGTCAAGTTTAGTATAAATACATCCCGATAAAGGCACTTTTTTAAAGCGCTCAACATTTTCCTGCATCACTCTTTGCTGCGCATTGGCGCCTAATACCAGATAGTTTCTGATTCTAACACGGGCATTGGCAATTAAGGTAGTTAAGTGTTGCGCTAAACGCATATCTCTTTGCCCCATACCCGCGGTATCGATAAGGATAAGTTTCTTTTTACCAAATTGCTGGATAAGGGCATCCAGGGCCTGGGCATCTTTCGCCTGCTTAACCTGGCAGCCGATAATGCGGCCATAAGTGGCAAGCTGCTCATAACCGCCGATGCGATAGGTATCGGTTGAAATCATTGCCACCTGGTCGGCGCCGTGGATCTGGGCAAAGCGGGCAGCCAGTTTGGCCACGGTCGTGGTTTTACCTACGCCGGTGGGGCCGACTAAGGCCACCACACCGCCGCGGTGAATAATATCGTTATTGGTAGTATTGATCTGCCGGGCCATCAGTTCACAGGCCTGCTCCCAGGCATCCTCTTCATTAACATTAGCCGGCACATAACCGGCAATTTGATCCGCCAGTTGCTCGGTCACGCCAATCGCTTTTAGCCGGCTTACCAAGAGTGCGCGAGAGGGATCTTTTTGCGCCATATCCTGCCACATCAAACCGGAGACCTGATGCTCAAGTAATTGGCGGATAGAAGCCATTTCTTTCTTCATATTGTCAAAGTCTTGCTGAGCAACGGCGCCGCCATGGGGGTTCATGGCTGCTGAGCTCAGGGTGCTTGCCTGGGTTTGGCTGTCAAAGCCATTATCCAAGTCGGCAAAGATGTCACTTTCTTGACCGGCACTTTCTTGACCGTTATTGCGCGCCAAATTATTGTCATCCGCGCCAACATTTGATTGTTCCAATCTCTGGGTAAAGTTTTTAAATTGCTCTTCGATACTGCCTAACGGCGCTTCTTGCTGCGGACTCGGTGCTTGGGCCACAGCGGCTTGAGGGGTTTGAGCTGCGCTATTGGCATTGCTTTGGGCCTGGCGCTGCAGTAACGCCGATAAGCTGTCTGCCGGTACACTCGCGCTATCAGTACTTGCCGGTGCAGCTGCGGCTTGAGGCATAGCCGCTTGTGGTATTCCCTGTTGCGTCATCGCATTTTGAATCGCGGCGGCCTTTTGCTGACCCAACATCACCACATCATTTTCCATCGCCCGGCCATTGGCTGACTGGGACATAGCGGCAGCAGGATTGCCGCTTGCCACTTCCGCTTCATCGCTACGGGCTTCCGGTACCACCTGGTTATAATCAACCGCCGCCATCAGCTCGACCCCTTCCGGGATCTTTTTATTGGACATAATAACGGCATCAGCACCTAACTCTTCTTTTATTTGCGTTAATGCTGTTCGCATATCTTTCGCTACAAAACGTCTAATTTTCACTGATAACCCCTTATCATCCAGCTGCTGGTGACTGAATACTGCTCTGCAATAATGTTAATTCATCTATTACTGGCCGATAACACTGACAATCTTAATTTGTTTGTCGTCGGGAATCTCCTGATAGGAAACCACCCGCAGACTTGGAATCGTATACTTGGTAAATTTCGCCAGTACCGAGCGTAAAATCCCTGATGTCAGTAATATCGGGGCGTCGCCAGCCATTTCCTGCTGCTGTACCCCTTCGGATAATGATTTTTGCATGCGTTCTGCCAAACCTGGTTCTATGCCTGCGCCATCATCTCCGGCCATCTGCATAGACTGATGCAACATCTGTTCCAACTCAGGTGACAAAGTTATGACGGGGATTTCAACCGCAGGGCCTACCAGGTCCTGGATAATAAATTTACGGATAGCAATACGCACCGCGGCGGTTAATACTTCGGTATCCTGGCTCTTGGGACCATACTCCACCAGGGTCTGGACTATGCTTCTCATATCGCGTACGGCAACCCCTTCATTCATCAGGTTCTGCAATACTTTAACCACAGTCCCTAACGGCAGGATATCCGGGATCAGGCCTTCCACCAGTTTAGGGTAACTTTTCGCCAGGATATCCATCAAGTTTTGCACTTCTTCATGACCCAGTAACTGAGATGCATTATTGGTTAATATCTGACTTAAATGGGTCGCCAGCACAGTTGCGGCATCCACCACGGTATAACCTAGAGTCTGGGCATGTTCACGCTGATTTTGATTGATCCATACCGCATCCAGGCCAAAAGCAGGGTCTTTGGTGACCGTACCTTCGAGCTGACCAAAGACCTGCCCGGGGTTAATAGCCAGCTCCTGATCGTGACGAATTTCCGCCGTACCTACCGCCACTCCCATCAGGGAAATCTGATAACAATTAGGGTCTAAGTCCAGGTTATCCCGGATATGCACCGCAGGTACCAGGAAGCCGAATTCCTGAGAAAGCTTCTTCCTCACCCCTTTGATGCGGCTAAGCAATTCACCGCCCTGCGCCTTATCCACCAGAGGAATTAACCGGTAACCTATTTCCAGACCGATAATATCGACATGGTTGACATCATCCCAGTCCAGCTCTTTCACTTCCGCTTCCTGCTGCTGGGTTTCAACCTGCTCCTGCTCCTGTGCCTGAGCCAGCTCTACCGCCTTCTTCGCCTTATGCTTACCACCAAAATAAGCACCGGCGCCGATCACTGCGGCAAAGAATAAAAAGACAAAGTGTGGCATGCCCGGCACTATGCCCATAACAAACATTACACCGGCGGCAATATATAAAGACTTCTCCTGGCCCAGCTGACCGCTGACCTGGGAGCCCATATCTTCCGAGGTATTTTGTCGGGTAACAACGATGGCGGTGCCAACCGATAGCAGCAAACCTGGGATTTGCGCCACCAGGCCGTCACCTATGGTCAGCAGGGTATAAATTTCAACGGCATTATCAAAAGACAAGCCATGCTGTACCATGCCTATGATTAAGCCGCCGATAATATTGATAAATAGGATCAGGATACCGGCAATGGCATCCCCTTTGACAAATTTACTGGCACCGTCCATAGAGCCATAAAAATCAGCTTCATTGGTGACTTCTTCACGTCTGGCACGCGCCTGATCCTGGTTGATAAAACCGGCATTTAAATCGGCGTCAATTGCCATTTGTTTACCCGGCATCGCATCCAGGGTAAAACGGGCGGTAACTTCCGAAATCCGGCCGGCACCTTTGGTGACCACGACAAAATTGATAATGATCAGAATTAAAAACACCACTAAACCGACGGCATAATTACCACCGATCACCACGGAGCCGAAAGCTTCGATAACTTTGCCCGCGGCATCACCGCCTTCATGGCCTTCAAGCAAAACCACCCGGGTACTGGCAACATTTAGCGCCAGCCGCAATATGGTTGCAATCAACAACACGGCGGGGAAAGAGCCAAAGTCCAGGGGTTTTAAGGTATAAACAGTAATAAGTAATACCACCAGCGCCAGGGCGATATTAAAGGAAAAGAGTACATCGAGGAGCAAAGCAGGCATCGGCAAGATCACCATGCCTAAGGTTGCCATCACCAATAAAGGTGTGCCTAAGCCGGAAAAATAGTTTAATTTGCTTTTGTCGAATTTATTAAAATACGCTGCTAATTGCATAGTTACTTCTTGATAAAATTTTGACGCCTGGCAGTAAAAAGCAATAAGTAGACCAGTTTATAGAGAACTAAAACCAAGTGAACAAAGCTTAACCAGATTACCGTTACAGAAATGTAAATAGATAAATCTGACGAACATCGAAGATAACTAGTACCGATATTCTTCAGGAATAGGCAGGTTTTTCGCCAGCGCCTGAGGCCTGCGTCCCTTACCTTTTCTATGGGCCTTAAGCTGAAATAAAAATGCCAGGATCTGCGCCACCGCAGCAAAAAGCTCTTCCGGAATATCCTGATCGATTTCCGCGGTATAATAGAGGGAACGGGCCAGCGCCGGCGACTGGATTATTTCCACCCCGTGTTCTTTGGCAATAGTGCGGATATGCATGGCCATCTCGTCTATGCCCTTGGCCACGACAACCGGCGCCCCGCCCTGGTCGGCATCATATTTTAATGCCACCGAATAATGGGTGGGGTTGGTCACCACCACATCGGCATTGGGCACTTCCTGCATCATACGCCGCTGCGACATCTCATATTGCTTCTGGCGAATGCGCCCTTTGGTTTGCGGGTTGCCTTCGGAGTTTTTCATCTCATCCTTGATTTCCTGCTTGGTCATTTTTAACTGGCGGTTATGATTCCAGCTTTGATAAGGGGCATCAACGGCGGCAATGATGATTAACGAGAAGGTCAGCGCCATAAACATCCACAACAGCATATCCACCGCATGACCAAAATTATTCGGAATAGACTCCAGACTTAGCCCCAAGATCTGATCAAATAATCCGGACAACAGCAGGTAGGCGACGATAAAGACAACAAAGAATTTCATCAGGGATTTGACAAACTCCACCATGGCCTGCACCCCAAACATACGCTTAAAACCCGCCAAAGGTGAGAGTTTGCTGAATTTGGGCGCCATCGCCCCCCAGGAAAAACTCATACCGCCAAGCAAGGTATTACCGATAAAGGCCGCCAACATGATAATGAAAAACATCCACAGCAAAGGCGCGGCTACCGAAGCAACACTATCGCTGACCACCTGGTACAGGGCGTGGATATCCATAGTTTCCTCGCGGGAAAGACTAAACAGCCGCTTCATCATAGTAGATAAAGCCGCTACCAGGGACTCTCCGGTCATCAACAAGGCGCTGGCACTGCCAACCAGCACAAACATAGTGCCCAGCTCTTTGGATCTGGCTATCTGGCCCTTTTTTCGGGCGTCCGACAGCTTTTTCGCCGTCGGTTCTTCGGTCTTTTCTCCGCTGTCAGAATCAGCCATCTACTTTGCCTCATGATCACTTAAGCAGGAAAGTATGCCAGGACTAAAAGCTGAAACCTGTTGCCGCTGCTGCTCAAGTTGAATAAAAAGCTTACCCCTTACCGATAAAACAGACAATAAAATAGTCGATATAATCAGCGTATCTGGCCTTGACGACATCATGATGTCGCCCGGCAATTTATCAGGTAACAACTAAAATCCACCGCGCGCTGCCATTGCAGTTCAAAGTGAGTAAGAAAGTTGCCCATCGTCAGCCACATGATAATTAATCCTGCACACATGGTAATAGGGAAACCTATGGCAAAGATATTCAGCTGCGGCGCCGCCCGGGTCATGATGCCAAAAGAAAAATTTACCAGCAACATGGCGGTAAGCGGCGCAAGCGACAAGGACAAGGAGGTGGCAAACATCCAGCTGGCCCATTCCACCAGCTCTTTAAAACGGACACTGGGGTAGATATGGGTGCTGGAAACCGGAATGGTCTCAAAGCTGGCGGTAATAAATTGCAGGTAAATAAGGTGCCCGTCCATCGCCCAGAATAATAAGGAAGATAAGATCAGGAAAAATTGCCCCACCGCCGGGACATTCATACCGCTGACGGGGTCTACTAATGAAGCAAAACCTAAACCGGTCTGCATGGCGATGATTTGGCCCGCCAGGGTAAAGGTATTGATCACCAAAACCGTCACAAAGCCGATCAGGACGCCGATAATGGTTTGTTTCGCCACCAGGATCACGGTGGCAAAGGAAAATAAATTCCCGACATTTGAAGGGGGAATGGCCGGCATAATCGCCACTGTGATGGCTACAGAGAACGCCAGTTTGATCGGCGCCGGTATCGTTTGCGAGCTCAAGCCTATCATGGTCATCACCAGTGCGGTGATCCTCGACAAAGGCAAGAGAAAATCAGCCATAAACTGGTTAACAACTGATTCGGTAAATTCCATCAGCTGATCACACTGGGAATACTGGCGATCAGGCGGAAAGTATAATCCATTAATTTTTGCACCAGCCAATGGCCGCCGGCGATCAGCGCCATCAGGGTTACCAGCAGGCGCGGTAAAAAGCTTAGGGTTTGTTCGTTAATCGAGGTGGCCGCCTGGAAAATCGCCACCACCAGACCGACCAGCAAACTGGGCACGATCACCGCGCTCACCAGCACAATCACCAGGAACAGGGCATCACGTAAGATATCAACAAAAACTTCGGGTCCCATACCAAGACTCCTTTACACTGAACCCATACCGTAACTGGTGGCTATGGTGCCTATCACCAGGTTCCAGCCGTCCACCAGCACAAATAACATCAGTTTAAACGGCAGGGACACTATCATGGGCGATAACATCATCATCCCCATCGCCATCAAGATACTGGCCACCACCAAATCAATGATCAAAAAGGGAATAAATAAAATAAACCCGATTTGAAACGCGGTTTTCAATTCACTGATCACAAAAGCCGGAATGATCACTGTCATCGGCAGATCCGTCGGCTGTTCGGCTTCTACACCTGCCATTTGCGCCAGGGTATCCAAATCCTTGAGTCGGGTTTGCTCCAGCATAAAGGCCCTAAGGGGCACTTTGGCTTGATCGACCGCCTCAATCGAAGTCATTTGCTCCGCCAGGTAGGGCTGGATAGCAACTTCATTGATTTGATTATAGACAGGAGTCATCACAAATAACGTCATAAACAGGGTCAGGCCGATCACTACCTGGTTGGAAGGGGTTTGCTGTAAACCTATTGCCTGTCGCAAAATCGCCATCACCACCACAATCCGGGTGAAAGAGGTCATCATGATCACCGCGGCGGGAATAAAACCCAGCGCCGTCATAAAGATCAGGATTTGCAGGGTGATGGAATATTCCTGGGAGCCGTCCGGATTGGTGGTCAACTTTAAGGCCGACATGCCGAGATCATCTGCCGCATAAGCCTGGCCGGCAAACAGTAACAGCAGGCCCAGCAACAGGGTCAGACCAGGGATAATGTTTTTGATGGCGCCCGTTGCTCTGGCATTTGTTTGTTTCATAAATCCACTCACCCGCCCTATGACGACTTTCTTAATAACTTAGCGAATGACTGACCGAGGTCGCCGGTGATCGGCGTGCCCTGGGCCAAAGGCTCTTCAAGGGAGTCAAGCAAAGTGATTTGATGGGCGGTCACCCCTAATAATAATTGCTGCTCACCCGCCTGGACCACAACAACGCGTTCTTTTGCCCCTAAACTTAAGCTGGTGATGACCTTCAAACCGTTTTGCTGCTGCAAACCCGGCTGAAATTTCTTTAACAGCATGGCGCAAACAAAAATCAGCGCCAGTATCATCAAAAACGACAGGATAAAACTCATCGAGTCCATGTTGGTGCCGACATGCTTTCCCACTTCGGTGGGAGCGGCTTCAGGCGCGGCCTGCACCTTGTCCTGCCCGGGGGCTTGCTGCGCCGCAGCCGCAGGCGTTTGCCCGGCCTTTTCCTGGGCTGTTGTCTGGGCCGTTTCCTGGGCAAAACTCACAAAGGAAAACATCAATAAAAAACAGGCAAGTATATACCGCATCATATCCCGCCTTTATTTTAACTTCTTGATTCTTTCTATCTGGCTGATGACATCCGTCAGGCGAATACCAAACTTGTCATTCACCACAACCACTTCGCCGTGAGCAATCAAGGTACCGTTAACCAGCACGTCTAACGACTCACCGGCCACCCGGTCAAGTTCTACCACAGAGCCCTGGTTCAGCTGCAACAAGTTACGGATACTGATATGGCTGCGGCCCACTTCCATGGAAATGGTGACCGGGATATCTAAAATCGCATCCAGTTTACGTTTTTCTTCGCCGGAAATCGGGGCATCTTCTTCGAGCTCTTCCAGCTCAACCTTTTCGGCATCTAAATCGCCGCTTGCCTGGGCTTTGGCGGCAGCTTGTTCATTCAGTGCCTCGTCCCACATCCCCAGATCATCATCATTTTCATTGCTCATGGCACTTACCTCAATACATTCATGATCTTAATCACTTAAAAAATCCCTCAAAGGGTCAAGTCTTCCCTAAGTCATTAATCTGTTATACATTCACTTGTTAACGAATCTTTTATAAATCATCTTCTAACAGATGCAACTCGGCATCGCTGTCCAGACGTTTACCGCCTTTGGTTAATATCGTCAGTTCGGATTTCACCGACTCAGGACGCTTGATTTTCGATTCTATCTTCAGGGCAACATTGTCGCGGCTGCGGCCAAGCTTGGCCCTGAACGACGGCAGGTCTTCAATCAGCACGGTAATATGATCCGGCATTTCAATCGGAATAATATCGCCGGCTTCAAGCTCCATTACCTGAGAAAGGGGTAAATCCACTTCCAGGAACTTAGTCGAGAGCTCTACCGGCACATCCATAATTTCATCCCGCAGCGCCTTGGACCAGCGCATATCGGTATCTTCTTTATCACTTTGCACACCGGCATCAAGCAGTTCACGTATCGGCTCAAGCATGGAATAAGGCAAGGCCACGTGGAAGTCGCCGCCGCCGCCATCAAGCTCGATATGGAAAGAGCTGATCACCACCACTTCAGTAGGACTGACGATATTGGCCATCGACGGGTTCACTTCGGAGTCCAGGTATTCAAAAGAAACATCCATCACCGGCGACCAGGCTTCTTTATAATCTTCAAAGATCAGCTTAAGCAACATCTGGATAATACGGCGCTCGGTCGGGGTAAATTCGCGCCCTTCGATTTTGGCATGGTAACGGCCGTCGCCACCAAAGAAGTTATCCACCAGAATAAACACAAGGCGGGCTTCCATGGTGATCAGCGCCGTACCTTTAAGCGGTCTGAAACGCACCATATTCAAGCTGGTCGGTACGAACAAGGTATGTACGTACTCACCAAACTTGATCATCTGGATACCATTGATGGATACTTCGGCGCTGCGACGCATCATATTAAACAAGCTGATACGCATATGACGGGCAAAACGTTCGTTCACCATTTCCAGGGTCGGCATGCGGCCGCGAACGATACGGTCCTGTGAGGAAAAATCATAGTCGGAAGTCCCTTCCTGTTCGACGGACTCCTCTACTATCTCTTCTTCTTCGACATCGTCGACACCATGAAGTAGCGCATCGATCTCGTCTTGCGATAATAAATCACTCACTCAGTAGTACTCTTTTTGCAGCCAAATTGCTATTGCATGACAAAACCGGTAAACAATACCTGTTCAATAATTTTATTACCGGCGATATCCATCATAATTTTTTGCACTTCCGCCAGTGATTTTTGCTTCAGCGAGGTTTTCCCGGCACTGGTGGAAAGGTCATCGGCATTGGCCTGCGAGAAGACCCCTAACAGGGTGCTTTCCAGCAAAGGCACGTGTTTTTTCGCGGTTTCTTCATTGTCTGCGCCGCGTACCAGTAACTGTACCCGGATTTCAACAAAGCGGTCACGGGAAGCACCCGGAACATTGAAACGAAACGGACGCGGCATAGGCACATACAAGGCCGTGCCGGCTTCTGCCGCCGCTGCTTCTTCTACCTGGGCAGCGACCACCGCCGGATCTGCAGTATCGAGTGCTGCTTCTAATTCGGCTTCACTAACCGAATCGCCGCCGAGAAAAAAGAAGGCGGCACCGCCTGCCAGGGCAAGAACGGCAACTACGGCAGCGATGATGATAATTTTTTTATTTTTTGCCGGTTTATCCAGCTCTAACTCTTTGTCATCAGCCATTTGTGACCCTTTTTCTTAAAATTAGCCAATCTACACTAGACTATATCCTTGAATAGCCACTGAGCCAATGAATTTATCATTTTTTATAAGCGAATCAAGGCCAATTGCACAGGCTTTAACCAGCATAACCGCTGGGTTTTAACCAAACAGGCTACAGCCGGGCAGAGTTAAACTAGGCATAATAATCAACCCCGGAAGCTGTGCCTTGCTCAAAACTTGCCTGCATCACCAACTCCTGCTGTTCCAGCCCATGATTTTCCCGGCCATTGTCTTGCTGATCGTGGCCAAAACCCTGTTCATTATCCCCGGAGCCCTGCTGCTGTTGGGCAACATTGGCATCGCCGACATCAACACCACTTTCTGAAAGCATATCTTTAAGTTTGCCCATGCCCTGCTCCAGCGCTTCTTTGGCCTGCTGGTTTTGCACTAAAAAGTTCACCGCCGCCTGCTCATTTTGCAGATTCACCCTGACATGCATATTGCCCAGCTCCGGCGGATCAAGCCGTATTTCCACCTGCTGGATTTTCTGGTTAATCATGATCATGACTTTTTCTTTCATCGGGCCAACAAAATCTTTACGCAGGTTCAGGGCTTCATTCAGGGTGGTCAGGTTGTTTTTTTGCGTCTGCAAATTTTCGGCATTCACCTTAGTGGCTACCGAATCCAGGACATGCTCAGAATTATGCGCCTGCGGTGTTTCCGAATTGGCCAGGGCGGAATTATTCATTTGCGCCGCCAATGCGCTTTGCTCCTTCAAGGGAGTAGTCGCCACTTTATGCTGCTGGACCTGACTGGTGTCTTCTTTCGCCATTAACGCCTCAGCGGAGCTTGCCTGCTGCCCCGAGGGGTTGCCGTTATTTTTTCCCTGCTCGCTGCCGCCCTGGCTGGTGGCGCCTTGCCCGCCATGCTCAGCCGCCAAACCTAAAGGCCGGTGGCTTTCTGTGCCGCCGCCTTGGTTTTGCATAGCTGCGGGTTTAGTATCGGCAACAGCTAGCTTATCTGCCACAGCAGGGTCAATCTCTGCCACGGCTTCATCCGGGGACTGATTATTCGCCGCAGACTGGGCCAGCACTGCAGCCCCACCCCCTTTAGTTACATCCCCCAGGGCCTTATTCACTTGAATCGACTTTTTAGCACTGGTATCGCCTTCAGCCAGGGGCACCTTGCCCGCCGTGAATGTTTTTTCCATCAAGATATCATCAGCTGCTTCACCGGTTTCACTGTCACCCTTGTCGGCAGCGGCTTTAGCTTTTAGCTCTGCCGCCAGGGTTTGCTGCACCTTAGCCATAAGTTCCTGGGGTGACAATTTCTTGTCACTCAAAGGGACTTCCAGCTGTCCGGCTTTGTCTTTCATTGCTGCTTCGGCTTCTCCGCCTTTTAGTTTTGCCAATAATTCAGCATCTTGTGCACTTGTTTGTGCCTTATTAGTCTGTTTTGCCGCCTGCTCTGCGGTTAAGGTTTCTGCCTCAGTGCCTTCGGCTTCCAGATTTTCTCCCCCGGCTGCTTGTCCTTCAAGCTGTACATTTATTTCTTTTGCCGGTGTCGGCTGGCTTACCAAGCCCTTGAGCTTGGCAAGCACAGAAGTTTCTCCTGAACTTGTCTCCAGCAAGTCGGCATCGATATTGACATCACCGGTTAACTCCTGTTTACCGGCGCCTTCGCCCATGACTTGCTGCTGCAACAACTTGGCCGAAGCGCCAAGCAGGTCGATCAGGTTCTGGGGATCTTTGGCTTTATCCGGCTTGCCGCTCGCTCCGGGCTCGGCATTATCAATATTTTCGGCTTCTTTGGCCACCTGACTGTCAGTCTCCGGAGCTTCTTTGACCACGGATTCCGCGTTTTGATCTGCCGGCTCCACAGGTTCGCCGGCTTTGCTACTATCTTTTGGCCGCGAGACGTCTTTCACGCTTTTATCAGCAACGCGATTGCCGCTGTCATTGCCGGTTGAGTTGCCGCTTTTATTGCTTTGCCGCTCGGTTTTATTGTGGGGATCATTTTGGCTGTGCTGCTCTACCAGGGAAGAAAAGCTGTCGTCCCTGTCCTGGGATCTTGATTCAACACCTGAACTATCTGCTTTATTATCAGCAGCTTTGATAAGATCTTGTGATAAAAAATTAATTTGATTCATAACAATCCCAGTTTTAAATTGAATTAAGCCAACAAATAAAAACGTCTATCAAGGTTAATCTCGCTTTACCGGCCAACCGGCGCTGGCAAGCTTAGTTATAATAATTAAGCAAAAAATACTCCAACAATGAATCCTAATAGTTACGGCGGATAAACTGTTGGGTGGCAATTTCATCAAACATTTTCTGTTCGCGCTTTTCCGCGAGCACAGCGACTTTCTTTAATTGCTGTTCTTTAAGGTGCTCCACCGCCTTCACTTTCTGGCGTTGTGCCAGCCATTGTTTCTTTCTCAGTTCCAGCATAGATTTTGCCTGTTTAATGGCGATCTGTACCTGCTCGGCGGCATGGTCGAGTTTGGCAATAAAACCATGAAAATGACTGTAGGTGGCACTGTCTATCCCCGAAAGTGAGCGCTGACTTAAGCGCTTCATATACTCCAGGCGATAATCCTGCACCCCGGTTAACCTTTGCAGGTTCTGCTGGTAATCCAGCTCTGCCGCCTGCAATTTCTGAGCGGCGGTGGCTTCTTTATCCTGCTCAAATTTAAGCAGGGTGTTTAACTGTCTCATCGGCATAACATCTTATCCTAGCACCGTTTTTTAAGCACCAGCTGCTTGCTGGGCAGCTGCACCCTGTTGATTATTGGCATTGGCCTGGGCAGCGGAAATAATTTCCTGCAACTGGGTCAGGCTTTGATCATAGGGGATCACTTCACGCATTTTTTGCTGCAGGAAGAAATTGATCACCGGCAGCAACTGGATTGCCTGATCGATACGCGGATCGCTGCCTTTGCTGTAGGCGCCAATGGCAATCAAGTCTTTATTTTGCTGGTACAAGGAATAGACCTGCTTTAAATTACGCGCCAATTGCTGGTGTTCGTCACTGGTTACCATAGGCATTACCCGGCTGATGGAAGCTTCGACATCCACTGCCGGGAAGTGACCGGCATCTGCCAGCGCCCGTGACAGTACGATATGACCGTCCAATATCGCCCGTGAGGCATCGGCGATGGGGTCTTGCAAATCATCCCCTTCAGTCAGTACGGTATAAAAGGCGGTAATGGAGCCCTGCCCTTCGCCGCCGTTACCGGCCCGCTCTACCAGTTGCGGCAGCTTGGAAAACACCGAAGGCGGGTAGCCTTTGGTTGCCGGCGGCTCGCCCACCGCCAGTGCGATTTCCCGCTGGGCCTGGGCGTAACGGGTAAGCGAGTCTAATAACAGCAGGACATTAAGCCCCTGATCGCGAAAATATTCGCTGATCTGTACCGCGGTTTCACAGCCCTTAAGGCGCATGAGCGGTGAATTATCTGCAGGCGCCGCCACTACCACAGATCTTGCCCGGCCTTCTTCGCCAAGGATCTCTTCAATAAATTCTTTTACTTCACGGCCACGCTCACCGACCAGGCCAACGACTATCACATCGGCGGTGGTGCCCCGGGTCATCATGCCCAGCAGCACACTTTTACCGACCCCTGAGCCGGCAAAAAGCCCCATACGCTGGCCCTGGCCTACGGTAATAAAACTGTTGATGGAGCGTACCCCGACATCCAGGGGCTGGGATATCGCCCGGCGGGATAAGGGGTTGATCGGCCGGGTATTGTAATGATAACTGTCGCTGTTTTTGATCGGCCCTTTGCCGTCGAGGGGATTACCGACACCGTCAATAACCCGTCCGAGCAAATCCATGGAGAGCGGCAATTTGGCCTTAGTGGATAACGGCAGTACCCGGGCACCCGGTAAAACGCCCTGCACGCTTTGCTCCGGCATCAGATAAGTTTTGTCCTGGGAAAAACCGACAATCTCGGCGATCAGATCTCCCTGGGAGGTTTCTACCAGGCACTGGCTGCCCACAGGCGCTTTAACGCCTACGGCTTCCAGGGTCAGGCCCACCACCCGCACCAGGCGGCCGGCAACCGACTGTTTATAGGGGTGGATATATTGCTGGCAGGCTTGCAGCCTTTGTGTAATACGGGCGGTATCGACCATGACAACTCTTTGACAAAAATAACGAACAAGGTTTATTGCCAAATTTTCTGCAAGAAATGCTCCAACATTTCAAATATGCCAAGGCAAAGACCCGGTAATTTACTTAGACCTGAATTATCGTCAATGGTTGGCAAAACTTACCCGAGGTGATCTTATTGGTGCAAGGCCTGTTCGAGAAAGCTGTCCAGCACCTGCTTTAAACGGGATTTTATCTGTAAGTCGATATTGGAGGTACTATTTTCAATCTGGCAACTGCCCCGCTCCAGCTGCGGCGCCGGTAACAAGCGCCAGCCGCTTTCGTGAATATGCTCGCTGCCAAATTGCTGCTCCACCAGGCGGATATCTTCGGGATGCAAATGGATCTGAGTTTGTGTTTCCTGTCCGGGCAAAACCTTGATGCCGGTGCTGATCGCCGCCATCAAAATATCGGGATTGGTTTTCGCTTCCTGCAATACCACGGCTTCGGTTAATTGCGCCACCAGCGCCAGCAACTGCTCTTCGATATTTTTATCGACATTGGCCATAGGGTGATGCAGCTGCTCGATCATCATTTGCCAGTTCTGGCTTAAGCCGTCTATGGTCTCTTTACCCGCTTCCAATCCGGTGGCCACGCCTTCTTCATGGCCCTTGGCCAGCCCTTCTTCATGTCCCTTAGCCAAGCCTTCTTCATAACCCTTGGCAAAGCCTTCTTCTTTGCCCTGGCTGAAACCTTCTTCATGGGCCGCCTGGCGGATTTCTTCGATTTCTTCTGCCGTCAGCGGCTGCGGCTCTTCCACCTCAATTTCTTCCGGGGGCTCATAGCGCCAGTTGCTTTTCTTGCCAATGGCATTGGTTTTCGCTTCTTCCTCCGGCGTCAACGGTTTTTCCACCGTAGGCAAAGGCCAGACATCTAAACCTTCCTCGGATTGCTTTTTGATCACCTGGTGCACGGTGGGGCGAATGTCATTACTCATAAAAAAGCCTTAAAGGAACAGCCGGCCGTGGCAGCCGGCAAATATAGCATTGAAATTAACTGTAGATTAGAGGAACTCATCGCCGCCACCGGCGCCGCCAAGCATGATTTCACCGGCATCGGATAAGCGTCTGGCCACAGATAAGATCTCTTTCTGCGCCGCTTCCACTTCACTGATACGCACCGGCCCCATAGCTTCGAGATCATCCGCCAGCATTTCTGCCGCACGTTTAGACATGTTATTAAGAATTTTCTCTTTCAGGGCTTCATCAGCGCCTTTAATTGCTTTCATCAGGGCGTCTTGCTGCACATCGCGCAGAATGGCCTGGATACCGCGGTCATCAACATCGGCAAGATTTTCAAAGACAAACATCAGATCCTGAATTTGCTGACTCATTTCTTCGTCGTGTTCACGGATAGAGTCCATCAACATACCTTCAACATTGGTATCTAAGTAGTTCATGATATCTGCCGCGGCTTTGAGACCACCCATCTTCGCAGCCTGGGCGCCTGCCTGACCGGCAAATTGTTTTTCCATGATCTCGTTTAATTCCTGCAAGGCCGCCGGCTGGACTTCTTCAAGGTTGGCGATACGCATCATCAGATCCAGGCGGACCTTATCGGCAAACTGACCGAGGATTTCCGCCGATTGCTCCGGCTCTAAATAGGACAATACTATGGTTTGGATTTGCGGATGCTCGTTGCGGATAATATTTGCTACTTGCTTTGAGTCCATCCATTTCAAGGAATCCAGACCTTTGGCGCCGTTGCCCATGATGATCTGGTCAATCAGGTTACCGGCTTTATCTTCACCTAAGGCCGCCGTTAATGCTTTACGGACAAATTCTTCACTCTGGAAGCCTATGGTACTGAAGTTCTGGATTTCATTGATAAACAGCTTATGGACCGCAGTGATTTTTTCCTGGGTAAAGTCTTCCATACCCGCCATCACCATACCCACTTGCTGCACCTGCTTGGGCTCTAAGTGCTTTAAGATCTGGGCCGCATCTTCTTCAGACAAGCTCAGTAATAAAATGGCCGCCCGCTCGATGCCGTCAAGTTTATCAACATCAAAGCCCGGCGCCATAGGCGCTAATTCTTGGATTTCATCACTCATCTTCGCTCAACCAACTTTTCACAACCTGGGAGGATAATTCAGGTTCATTTGCCACCAATGCCCGTACCGCTTTAAGGACATCTTCGTCTCTGTGCAGATCCGGTAATTGCAGGCTACCATCCGGCGCAAATCCTACCGCACCGGCGTCAAAATCTGAGGTTAACATATCCATGGTTTCATCGCCCAGATCTATATGGCTGTCCAGTGACTTATCACCATAATCCGCCGGCGACTGATCCGGGTAGATTAAACGTTTGAGCATAGGACGGACAACCGCAACAATCAAGACGATGATCACTAAGGCGCCGGACACCAGTTTGACCATTTTCATAAACCAGGGCTGCTCATAAATCGGCGGCTCAACCTGTACCCCTAAATCGGCACGGGAGAACGGCAGGGTGACCACTTCAAGCACATCACCGCGCTGCAGGTCAAACCCTATGCTGCCCTGAAGCAAACGGCGGATATTGGCCAGCTCCTGTACCGAGCGCGGCACCATAGTCGGCTCACCTTCTGCCGGCGTCGACGGCAGGTAATCCAGCGCCACCGAGACACTGATGCGGCGAATCACCCCCGCCTGCTGCTTGGTATGGCTGATAGCTTCATCTAACTCGTAATTCTTCGTCGACTCGGTATGCTTACGGCTGGGCATGGTTCTTTGCTGATTATTACCCAGGGCATTTTCAGGAATGTCCGACTCCAGCGGCGGCTGGTTGGTCAGGGCGCCGGGAATGCCGCCTAACACGCCGCCGATAGAATTATCTTCTACCTTCATCTCACTGCGCAACGCAGGTAAGTCTGAGTTATAGCGGCGCTGGGTTTCTTCGGTATTGGTAAAATCCATAGTAACATCCACCTGAGCGGTATAATTACCCAGGCCAACCACAGGGATCAGGATAGTATCGATTTTATCCATATATTCCTGCTCACGTTTTTGTTCGATTTCAAACTCTTTACGTGAGCGGGAGGAAATAGAGTCCTGGCTGCCGGAATTAAGCAAGCGGCCGTTTTGATCGGTTACCGTCACCCGGTTAGGATCTAACCCCTGTACCGCCGAGGCAATAATATCGACCACGGCATCCACTTCCTCTTCTGCCAATACCCGGCCTCTTTGCATGGTCAGCACAACGGTTGCCGAGGGACTTTTTGCCCGGCGGGCAAAAACATTTTCTCTTGGGATCGCCAGTAATACCTTGGCACGGGAAATAGACTGTAATTCTTCTATGGTTCTGGCCAGTTGCTGCTCGCGGCCATGTTTTAAGCGCTCGCTTTCCAGGCGCTGACTGACGCCAAAGCCCATATCCTGCATCAGAATTTCCGAACCTTCTTTGGGTTCATCGGTTAACCCTTCGCGGGCCAGCAACAGCTTAATGTTTTGATAATCTTCGGCGGGTACCGAGATGGTATTGCTTTCCTGGCGATACTCCACCTTGTTGGCGTCAAGAAAATCCATGGTTTCGATTAATTGCTCGGTAGGCAATTTAGTCAGCATACGGTATTCCGGCTGGTTAGCCCACATAATGACAAATACCGCGATGGCCAGACAAATGGCCAGCGCCATCACCAGAGTAATTTGACGTAAAACATCAACATTACCCAGGCTGGCGGCAAAGCCGGACTTTTGCTCTTCAATGTTATCGCCATTTTCCGAAGCAATTAAATCCGCGCCGCCGTCGGCCACTGCTAAACCTGTTGAACCTGATGTATCTGCCACTGTACTTCTCCGTTTACCCGTTTATTTGCTTAGCCACTGTCTTAAACAGGCATACTCATAATTTCTTTATATGCTTCGACAAACTTGTTGCGTACCTGAACCGTTGCATCAAAGGCAATACCGGCCTTTTGACTGGCAATCATAGTTTCAGCGAGGGTAACACTTCGGTCGCCCAATTCAAACGCTGTTTTCTTCGCGCCCGCATCTTTTTGCAGTTCGTTCACGGATTTTACCGCATCCTGGAGGATGTTGCCAAAGTCACTTGAAGATTGATTCACTTTAGGCATCGAGGTGATATTATTACCTGCCGCCTCCAGAGACATGCTCTGCATCTGTGCGTATAGGGAATTGTTTGTAATATCCATGGCTTACTCGCTTATGTCAATTTCTTGTGCTTACTGATATAAGCCTAATGATGCAAAGGTAATGCCAAAATAAAACAACAAAAATAAACAATTAAAAACAACAACTTGATTGAGGCTGGTAACAGTAAAAACAATGACGATAATTTAACGCCGGGTGAAATTATCAAAAAACAAGCAGCGAGAGTGCTGCTTGTTGGAAGAAAGAGATAAACAAAAGCGCTAACCCCGGGGTTAACGCTTCAAGGCATCACTTTGACAGTTCAATGGCCTGTTTTATCCTTATGTTATGCCGGGATCTGGATACCGCTGTCGCGCATTCGGGCAATTTTATACCTTAAGGTACGCGGGCTTATGCCTAAACGGTCCGCCACTTCCTTACGGCTGCCGCGGCAGGTTTGCAAGGTATCGAGAATGATCTGATGCTCCTGCAATTTCAGCTCGCTGCCGAGTTTATCGTCAGCCGCCGGAACGACCGGTTGTGCCTGCTGTACCTGTGCCTGCACCGGCTGGTGATTAAGGCTGGTATTAATACTCATGGTATCAAAGTTTTCAATGAGCAAATCTGTGGCATCGATCACATTATCTGTGTGTAATATCAGCGCCCTTTGGATCACATTATCCAGCTCGCGGACATTACCCGGCCACTGATAAGCAATGAGCTTGCTGCGGGCAGCGGGGGAGAATTCAATCTCGGTATGACTATTGCCATTTTTTTGACTGTGACGTTTCACCAGATGTTTCGCCAACGGTAAAATATCATCCCGGCGTTGTCCCAGCGGCAGCCAGGTCAGCGGAAAAACATTTAAACGATAATATAAATCTTCACGGAATACGCCTTCGGCAACCGCTTCTTTAAGATCGCGGTTACTGGTGGCAATCACCCGCACATCCAGGCTAATGGTTTTACGCCCGCCCAGGCGCTCGACTTCCCGCTCCTGCAATACCCGAAGGATTTTCGCCTGCAGGCCTAAATCCATCTCAGTGATTTCATCCAGCAGGATGGTACCGCCCTGCGCCTGCTCAAACTTACCCGGACAGGCCTGAATAGCACCGGTAAAGGCGCCTTTTTCATAACCGAACAAGGTGGCTTCGAGCATATTTTCCGGTATCGCCGCACAGTTAATGGCGACAAACGGCTGATCCGCACGGGGAGAATTATAATGGACAAATTGCGCCAGTACTTCTTTACCCGAGCCGCTTGGCCCCAAGACCATTACAGAGGCATCGGTTGAGGCCACTTTCTGGGCCAGGGTCAGCAACTCTTTCGAGCGGACATCTTCGGCAATCGGCGCTTCATGGTTCACCACCTGCAGCGGCACATATTGCGAAACCATATTTAATAACACTTCTGGCGCAAAAGGTTTGGCCATATAGTTACAGGCGCCGTCTTTCATGGCCTGCACCGCATCGTCTATGGTACCGTATGCCGTCATCAAAAGTACCGGCATATTGGGGTAGTTGCTCTTAATGCTTTTCAGCAAAGACAAACCCGACATACCACCCATATTAACGTCGCTGACGACAAGGTCGATATGCTGATTTTTAAGCTGCAACAAGGCTGCTTCACCGGATTCGGCTTCAAGGCACTGATAACCGGCTAATAATAAGGTATCAACTAAGGCTTCACGTAAGCCTGCGTCGTCTTCAACCACTAATAATTTACTGGTGATCATAAGGCTGCCTCCTGGGGTCGCTCTATAGGTTGTTCTGTTGTTGCTGACACTTGCCCTTGTGGCTGGTTTGTCAGTAACGGAATTTTTAAACAAAAGTTAGCCCCTTCACCCGGGCTGCTGATCAAGTGCACACTGCCGTGATGGGCATTGGCCACCGCTTTGACCACGGCCAGGCCTAAACCTGTGCCATGCACCTTTGAGGTATAAAAAGGCTCGAATATTTTTTCTGCCTGTATTTTGCTGATTCCCGGGCCGTTGTCCCGGACACTGATCAAGGCATGTGAGCTGGTACAGCGGCTGGCAATGGTAATTTCACCTTGCTGCTCCATTACCTGTAAGCTGTTATGGATCAGGTTTTGGATAGCGCCGCTGAGCGCGGTTTTATTACCCAAAATCTGGCAGTCGCCTTCACAGGGCAGCACGGTGATTTGCGCTTTTTCTTTTATCGCCAGCACATCAATACCGGCAACGGATTCTTCAATAATGTCATTCACCGAGAGGGCATTCACCACCTGCTCCTTGCCGCTTTTGGCAAATAACAGCATGTCGTTAACCTGTTGCTCCAGATCCTGCAGCCGCGACATGAGCTTACTCTGAAAATTATCCCGGGCCTGGTCGTTTAACTTGCCGTTACTCAAATTGGCGCCGTACAACATGGCCGCAGACAACGGCGTACGGATTTGGTGTGCCAGGGAAGATACCATGCGCCCCAGGGAAGATAAGCGCTGCATCTGCGCCATTTTATCCTGCAGCAAACGGGTTTCGGTAAGATCTGTGATCATAATAAGCTGGCCCGGCTGATCCCCTAAGGTGGTAATTTCCAGTTTTACCCGGCGACCGTCTTTTAACGAGACTTCATGCCAGTCATCGGCACGGGGTTTGAACGAGCGGCGGATAACGTCAAACCAGGGTTGGCCTAAAATAGGTTCATCGAGCAGCAGCCTGGCAACCTTGTTGATTTTAACCACCACGCCGTCACCGTCGAGCATCACCATACCCGTAGGCATGACATCAATGATCTGTCCGTACTGACCGCTTTGCTGACGTAACTGCTCTAATTCCCCCGGATAGGCTTCTTGCTGCAGGGCGTTTCTTTGATAATGAAACGACACATCGCCTTGGTTGAAAAAATTTTCAGTCGTTTTATGTAATGCAACTGCCATAAGACTTCACTCAATAAATAATCACGAGTTCAGCAATGCAGCTTCTGTGCCAATAATTTTTTCCTTTATTTACAGTGAATTACTAGGGATTATTTAAAGAAAAGCCTTGTCAATAAATTGGCTGGGGCGGGAAGTTTATCAATACCGGCCTGTGGTTGGTCGCTTTAGGTAATGGTCGGCAGTAAAATGGCGAAGCCTGCTCTGCTCATATAACAGCAGAACAGGCCTCTTATCTAACACTATATTTGGATGAGCAATTACCTGGTGTAATGCTTCGCTTAGTCACTGTCTTTTTGCAGCTGATATTTACGCATTTTCTCCACTAAGGTGGTACGTCTCATACCCAGAAGCTCAGCCGCCCGGGCTACCACCCAGTCATGACGCTCTAATGCCTGGGTAACCAGGGAAACTTCTAACTCGGCCAAATGCTCTTTCAGGTTCAAGCCTTCAGCCGGTAATAAACCATCGGTTGAAGCTTCCTGCGGAAATGCATCAAAACTGCCAAATGACTCTGTACCCGGCGCAGTGCTTTCATCCTCTTCGTCATAGTCGAAACCGGAAAACAACTCGTTAATAGCTTCTCTTTCCTGCAGCTCTTCCGGGTATTCAGGCTGGTATTCTTCTACTTCTATATGGCGGTATTTGGCCGGAAGCTCACTGACATTGACCACCTGGTCGCCGTACATGATGATCATACGTTCGATTAAATTCGACAATTCCCTGACGTTTCCGGACCAGGGATGCTGCTGCAGTGACTCTATTGCCTGATCGGTGAAGCGGACACTATGCCCCTGCTCCTGCTCGAAACGTTTCACCAACTCCTGCAACAATAGCGGCACATCTTCCTGACGCTCTCTAAGCGCCGGGGTTTCGATGGGGAAGACATTTAAGCGGTAAAACAAATCTTCACGAAAATCCCCGGTTTTGATCATGCCTTCAAGCTGCTGGTGGGTGGCGGCAATAATACGGACATCCGCCTTAATGCTTTTGCTGCCCCCTACCCGCTCGAAAGTGCGCTCCTGCAGGACTCTTAACAGCTTCACCTGCATAGGTTGCGGCATATCCCCGATTTCATCAAGGAACAGGGTACCGCCTTCCGCCAACTCAAAACGTCCCTTACGGGCAGAAATGGCGCCGGTAAAGGCCCCTTTTTCATGACCAAACAGCTCACTTTCCAGCAAGTCTCCCGGAATGGCGCCACAGTTCACCGGCACAAAAGCCGCACCTGAACGATCGGAAAGATCGTGAATATTGCGAGCCACCACTTCTTTACCTGTGCCCGACTCCCCCAAGACCAAAACCGTGGCATTGGTATCGGCCACCTGCTCGATTAAAAAGCGTACCTGGTTCATGGCTTCACTGACGCCTACCAGTGAGCGGAACAAGGCGGTAGCAGGCTTATTCTTGCCCTGTTTGGACGGTAGTTTATTATGATACTGGTGACAATGATGGATCAGTTCGGTCAGCTGGGCATAATTGAGCGGTTTTTTTAATTCACCGATAATATTGACGCAGGACGTTAACGGCTGTTGATCTAAGACATCGTGAATAACAAAAGGGATCGCCGGATATTGCTGTACCGTTTGTACCAGTTCAGGAGACAACCGGCCGCAGAGGATCACGGTTAATACAGGATGATTCTCCCTGGTTTTAGCAGCGGAGCCTGTGGTGGTCTTATCCAGCAGGTAAGCGGATAACCGGCCTTCATCCAGGGCATAGTAGTGCTCACCGACAAAAGACAAAACCGTTTCAACTTGCCCACGCCTGGCGTCATCGCTATCAACCACTATTATATGTTTTTGCTCTTGCATAATACCCTGATAAACCACTAATTTATATCACGTATTATGTGATTTTAGCGAGTAGAACAAAATTAGCAACAAATTTATGACGCTTTTTACGGGCAATGACATTTTTTTGACTTTGATTTGAATAAATTCATATAAGCATTTAATAAAAGGCCAGAACAAGTAAACTAACAGCAAAGGAGAGTAACTTTACCGATGTTTAAACAAGACTTTTGCTAAATTCATTGGAGAAAATTCACCTTTCGCCGTTATATAAGGTATATCAAAGCGGATGATGTGTTATTTTTACTTAAAACCAGTAAAAAACACTAAAACGATAAAAACAGGCATAATAAATGCTTATTAATAACAAATAGCAATAATTCAGGTATTAGTCAGGCAAGTGCCGGATTAATCAAATATCAAATGACAAGTTTACCGGTATTTCTTACACTGTTAAGATGAAGTAGCGGACACTTGGTGGAGTACACTTATGGCACATATATCAGTTAAAAAATATCAGCAAACTACGGTGAGCGCGGCGAAAGAAGCAAACCCTTACCAGCTCGTGGCCATGCTGTTCCAAAAATTACTGGGTAATATTGCTTCAGCGAAAGGAGCTATCCAGCAGAAAGATCACGCCAAAAAAGGTGATTTGTTGTCAAAGGCGATTACCATCATAGGGGTACTGCAGGGTTCACTGGATTTTGAACAAGGCGGGGATATTTCCCGTAACCTGTCCGATCTTTATATTTTCTGCTCGGATAAACTGGTGGAAGCCAACACCAACAATGATGAAGCCTTGCTGGATGAGATCATTCAAATTTTATTGCCGATAAAAGCCGGCTGGGACAGCATTCCTAAAGAAGAGCAGGATAAAGTTAGCTTTGAATCGGTTTAACCTGATTCACTGTAATAAACGCCTAAAAGTATGACTACAGAGCCTGCAATAAACACAGAGCAAACGCCAGCACAAGCCCTAAAACAGGAGCTACTGGCGTTGATCGCCTTATCTGAAGAAATACTGGCAATTACTCAGGCAGAAGAAATTGATGTGCTCTTACTCGCCAAGAAAGAAGAGCAGAGGTTTGCGGGTGTGCAGCATTTTTTTCAGGCTTATGACAAAAATGCTTATCAGGCAGAAAATCCGTTATTAAATACCCTACAACAACTCGATCGGCAAATATTGACACGCTGCAACGAATACAAGCAAACAGTAGCAGACCAATTGGTAGGTTTTAAAAAGAATCAAAAGGCGGTTAATGCCTATAAAGGTAATAAATAGCTTCGCCATTATCCCAAGAAATTCCTTTACTTCTCCTGACAGTTATTTATAAAAATTACCTTTATTGCAACCTCATATAGAGATTTATTCTCTACGTTTTTCCCTCACTCAGATAAAACAAAGCCCCTAACGGGGCTTTGTTTTTGACGGTAACTTGGTAATTCACTTTAGCATATTGACTAGTTGGAGGCAGAAGTAAAACGCCTTGCTCCCAAACCTAACATAACTAAACCGAATAACGCCAGAGAACCAGGTTCAGGCACTTCACTGCCCGCTGAGTTTGCGACATCACCATCGCGTACTGCCCAGGCATACATACTATTTGACTTGCCATTGTGCCCTTGCGAACCATCATACATGCCAAAAACCCATGAACTTACGCCAATATTATTCTTATACTCTAGATCATACCAGTAACGCTCTCCCATCAGATTATCTACCTCTACGGTATCTCCCGTGGCAGCGTCAATAAAACTAGCAGGAATATTTTGTTGGTAATAACGGGTCCAGGCATCATTTGTTACACAGGTATCCGCTGTTGATAATACCGGATCACATTGACCAGGCAACGCAAGATTAACATTAAACATATAAGCAAGTTCAGACATTGGGCTGGTAATATTACTGCCATGGTCTCTGCTGCCGTCATAAGCAAATGGGTAGTTAAAATCATCGGTACAGTTTGTTTGACCGGCACAACTAAGAGGCTGTAAAGTCGGCAAGCGCCAGTCATCAAAACCAGCATAAACAAGTTGTTCACTCCAGGTTATTGCCGCATCCCAGCCCATGCGGCCATCGGCTTGGATATTCGTTGATGTCGAATTTGCACTGCCATTTTGATTGTCAGCAGCATAACCCGATGTTTTGGCATAATTAGCATCTAATAGCCAAGTAATATCGAGAACATCGTCATAAACCATGCCGCCATCTCTTACGATTAAGCTGGCACTTGCCTGGGTTGATGCTATTAAGGTAGTTAATAATACACTTGCCTGAGCAAGCTGTTTTAGTTTGGTTTTCATCTTGATACTCCATTTAATATTCAAAATCAGGAAAAATGACTCCTGACAACAGATAAACTTTGAAATAGATTTATTAATAAATAGGGGAACTGAACTCGCTTTGAAATAACAACTAAGACAAAGCGATTCTTAATTAGCCTTATTGCTCGCTAGCAAAGGAAAAACTGAGCATTACACGCTGACTATCGATTATAACGGCGTGTACTTAAAGCCAATACCGCCAACCCTAATAAAGCTAATGAGCCGGGTTCAGGCACTTCACTTACTACGCCGGTCTTGGTCACATCGCCATCACGAACAGCCCAAGCGGTTAGCTTATAATCTTTACTGCCAAAGCTTTGATGACCATTAGTGGGATTAAAGTAAAACGCACTGGTAGCCAGAGGGGCGTAATCTGTAGCTGACCAATAATTAGTGATCGGAATATTTTCAAATAAGTTATAGTTGCTAAGCTCTTGCCCCGTAGCATCAGCCATATCAGCCAGGGACTGGGATTCAGTTAGCCCAAAATCTTCGTAAAAGAGGTGCGCAAATTCATTCTTAGTGCAATTAGCACCAAAGTTTGCACTAATTCCTGCATCACTAACTCTTGAGTGAGAACAATTTGAGTCATCTGGTGCGGCATTAAATAGACGCCAGTCATCATATCCGCCATAAACCAAATCATTTGCCCAAACATTGGCCTGCTCCCAAGTCATTCCCTTGCCGGCATAATAACCAGATGTTCTCCCATAATCAGCATCCTGCAACCAGGTGATATCTAAGACATCATCATAAACCATGCCGCCATCACGAAGAAATAAACCTGCATTGGCATAAGTTGAGACTGCTAAAATAGCGCTGAACAAGCCGATTGAGACTATGCCCTTAGTTACTTTACTCATGTTTGTTTTTATAATGGTTTTCATACAACTGCTCCATTTAATAAGACTCCCCACCGATAACAACGCAGTACAAGAAGTATTCAAACCACTTACTCTACTCTCCCGGCAGAAAACGACAAAAAAATGCCATCTCATTGGGTTCAGCAAGAAAAAGGCCAATAAGGAAAAACATCATTGCTTTTTGAGGAGGTCAAGCTCTGTTGATAACAATGCACAGGGACTATTGAAGGAATGAAAAAATGACTAAAACCAGCTATGCTTGCCAAATTAAGGCTTGAGAATAAAACCAGTTAATCTGGGAGTAACTGGTTTTGCAGGGATAGTTTTTGAAAAATTAAGAGTCTTTTACCACACCCGGCATATTATCTAGCTGTTGGGTAATATAACTGCCGGTATTATTTAGTTGTGCAACTAAGGTATCCATAGAATTGTATTGGGCATATAAACGAGCTTCCAGAGCATCCATTTTAATATTAAATGCTTCAACATCTTTTTCTAACTTGGAAATCTGGGTATTGTTACCCTCAACACGCCTATCAATTAAGCCATCAGATTCGGTATAAAAACCAATCAAATCATCCATACTTTCAACAAAACCGGTACCGGTATCCGTGCCGACAAAAAAGTTTTGTACATCACTTGGATCCGCATCAAGTATATCATTTAGAGCATCAGAATCTAAACTCAAGTGTCCGCTACGTTCTGTGCGTACCCCAAGCTCAGCCAGCATAGAGTGCGTAGTCTTGCCTGAGCTGCTAACGCCGGTTTCAAAATCAGTGGTAAATTGAGAGCGGATTTTCGTCATCACATTACGCAACATGGAATCACCGGCTAATGCACCTACAGCGCCATCTTCTGAAGCTCCCAACTGCTTACTGAGATCAACCAGGGCATTAAAACTTTCTATAAAGGCATTGATGCCGGTAGCCACGTTGCTATTATCTTCGGAGATTGTCGCCTTACTTAAATCATCGCCACCGGCAATGTCATGCGCTTTATTTGCGGTGATGGTTACGCCGTCGATGGCATCTTTAAACTCATTAGTACTGCTGTTTACCGTTACACTGCCATCAATAATAATTTCAGCATCCTGTGCCTTATCTACTTCTGACAGGTTTAATACCGGAGTCGCAGCCAAGGCATCATAAGCGAGCTGAGACAAGCCCGTACCGTCAGTATCATTACCGTCATTATCATCAACGGTGATCTTTATTTCACTACTGACACCGGTTTCTTTACTGTTAAGTACCAAATGCTGATCGGTACCATCGGTAATTATGGTCGCGACAACGGAATCATTAGACTCGCTATCGTTAATTAAATCACGTAATTCACTGAGGGTAGTCGTGGCAGTAGTGGCGATGTCAAAACTGTCACCGTCAACAGCAATAGTCATAGTACCTTCACCTACAGCAGCTGAACTGTCGATAGCACCGGACATTAATTTATGAGATTGAGATAAGGCTTTTACTTCAATGGAATAATTGCCAACAGCAGCATCTTTGGTGGTATCTATACCAATAAAGTCATCGCGACCGGTGGCTTTACGTTGCTGGTAGTTATCGGCATCACCCAAAGCTTCCAGAGAAGTATTCACTTCTTGCAAAGCTGACTTTAATGAGCCTACGGCAGAAATATCGGTCGTAAATTCGGCTTGCTTTTGGGTAACCCGGTTTTGATATGGCACTTTTTCTGCGTTAACAATTGCAGTAACAATTTCACTTACTTGTAATCCGGAACCTACCCCGGGAAATGATATACCAGCCATAATAACACCATTTTACCTAGCTTAATTTAAGAGCACGAATAATAAATCTCAGATACAGATTCTATTAAATTTTTGAATCAACAAAATTTCCAGTGGCTTCCGTCAAGTTAGCAACCAATTCCAGCACTTCCTCTGAAGGGAACTGTTTGACCAAGTCGCCGGTATTTTTATCGATAACTTTAATCACGTCACGACCGGAATCTTCATCGACTAAAAATTCCAGGCCGCGGTTCATACCACTGACAAACTCTTGCAATTTTTGCGCCACAACCTCAAGCTGTTCGCTATTAACTTGTGGTTTTTCCGATTCTGCATCGCTGCCGGTGCCTAAAGCTTGCTCAGCTTTATTGGTTGCCTTTTGCCGCTCAGTATTAATAGTCTGCTGACGTTCGTTTTTTAGCTCAGCTTTAGCGGCTTCAGTATGAGCCTGAGAGTTAACCTGAGCATTATCCGCCTGAGCGGCAGCAGAAGATTTGCCTAAATCAAAATTCAGGTTATTAATCGCTTGCTGTCCGTTTAGTACATTACTCATTTCTTACTCCTTTATTACCATTTTACGCTTTACCCTGACGTTTAGCTACTTAATAACCAGGCCATTAACGATTAATGTTTCAGCAACTTTAATCACATTGCCTAAACAAAGGCTAAAAATCAAGGTTAGGGTAAAAGTACTTAAAGCATAAAAGGAAGGCTATAAAAACGCCTTCCTTTTCGATGCTTAACTTGTAATAAATTACCCGATTAAACTAAGCGCCGCTTGTGGCAACTGGTTCGACTGTGCCAAAATCGAGGTACCGGCTTGTTGCAAGATCTGGTTTTTAGTCATTTGCGCCGTTTCAGAAGCGAAATCGGTATCTTGGATACGGCTACGTGATGCTGACACATTTTCAGAAACATTAGACAAGTTACTAATTGTATGACTGAAACGGTTCTGTACCGCACCTAAGGTAGCCCGTTGGTTATCAATCTGTGCCAATGCTGCATCAATAGTATTTATCGCAGCCTGTGCACCTGTAGAATCGGTACCTGAAATATCGATACTTTCGACAGTTGTCAGCGCACCATTACCACCAGTAGCGGCTAAGTTTAAAATGTCATCAACATCGGTACCGGAAATACCAATTTGATCCGGTGAAGATAACTTCAGTTCAGCGGCTACTGAAATGTCTGCGTTGGTACCTGCCACCTGGGTAGCGACTAAATTATTTTCCAGGGTGATAGTGGAACCGGCAGTACCGCCACTGATGTTAATGCCATCAACATCGGTTGCTTTTAGCGTTATGGTACCATTATCGTTGACCGCATCATAACCATCCGCCTGCATTTGCTCGACTAAGCGGTCGCTATCGCCACCAAAATCAGCTAACACATAACTGTCAACAATAGTGGCACCACCGCCACCTTTTCTCATTTCAATGGTACCTGTATCGGCCGAAGACAAGCCAGTAAGCGTCACATCCAGCTCAGCCGTTGCAGTAACCCCTGTAGCTGCGGCATTAATCGCGTCTGCTATCGTTCCGGCCCCACTGGCAGCAGCATAAGTTACAGCCGTACCGTTTAAGGTAATACCTGTATTAGCTTGGTCTGCGGTTAGTCCCGCATTTAAGGTTTGTGCCGTAGCGATCTTACCTAAACCAACGGCCCCGCCCTGAACTTCATAAGCACCAACCTGATCGGCTGAAATATCTTTTAAAGATACATTGATCGTTTCATTAGCATTCGCCCCTACCTGGAACTGTTTGGTACCAAATGACCCATCTAGTAACTGAGTGCCACCAAACTGAGTTGTCTCAGCGATACGTGTAAGCTCTTGCTGCAAATCTGCAACTTCTTTTTGCAGCGCATCACGTTCATCGGCACCGTTTGAACCGTTGGCAGATTGCAGAGCCAGGTCACGCATACGCTGTAAGATAGATGAAGATTCTTGCATCGCACCTTCTGCGGTTTGTGCCATTGAAATACCGTCATTGGCATTTCGTTGTGCTACGCCTAGGCCATTGATTTGCGAGGTTAAACGGTTGGCAATTTGCAGGCCGGCAGCATCATCTTTTGCGCTGTTAATACGCATACCAGAAGATAAACGTTGCATTGAGGTGGCTAAGCCTTCACTTGATCTAGACAAGTTACGTTGTGCGTTCAGTGACGCGGTATTGGTAATTACTGATAAAGCCATTTTAAAACTCCTGATTACATGTCGTAATAAACTCGTTATGTTTGTATCAGGTGCTGAGATAATGATTACTAGCCCCTGCTATTAAGTGTTAACGGCAAGGGGAAAAATACCTTTAATCTTTTTTTTAAAAAATTACCAAACAGCAATAAAAATGACTAAGTCAAATAGGCATAAGTCGTAGTGAAAGCCTGTAAAACGGGCGTTGCACGTCAAATAAAGCAAGATAAATATTCAGAGGAAAAAGTGGCTGCACTACCAGGAGTCTCTCGTGCAGCCGAAGGGAACATGGCTTTAGCTAACGCAAATCAGCTAATGAAAAATTAACCACCTAACAGGCTTACTGCCGCCTGCGGGATCTGGTTTGCTTGCGACAGAATAGAAGTACCGGCTTGTTGCAAAATCTGGTTTTTCGTCATAATCGCGGTTTCCTTGGCGAAATCAGTATCCTGAATACGACTGCGTGAAGAAGAAACATTTTCTTCAACATTGGCCAGGTTACTGATAGTGTGGCTTAGGCGGTTTTGTACCGCACCAAGACCGGCACGGTTTTCATCAATTTGTGCCAGTGCCGCATCAATCACTTCAATAGCAGATTGTGCCCCTGATGAATCAATGCCTGAAATATCGATAGATTCTACCGAGTTTAATGAACTTGTCCCGCCGGCGGCGACAATAGTGCCTCCTAACACTTCATTTACGGTAGTACCAGAAATACCGATTTTATCTGAAGATGATAGATGCAGTTCGGCAGAATGTGATAAAGCACCGGCACCGGCGGCAGTGGGAGTTGGCGGAGGTCCCATTTCAATGGTCGCCCCTGCTGAAGCGGTCACTTCAAAACCGTCTACTCCCGTTGCGACAACATCAATTCCCCCGGCGCCGCCATTTAAATCGGCATCAAAAACGGCATTATAACCTGCGGCCTGCAAATCTTCCGTCAGCCGCTCCATATCACCGCCATAAGAAGAAAGTAGGAATGTGTCCTCTACCGCACCATTTTTATAAACGTTAAATGTACCTGCATCGGCAGCCGACAATCCTTGAATTCGGGTGGTTAACACCGCCTTGGCATCAACACCGGCAGAGGCATCATTAATATTATTGGCAATGGTTGATGCGCCATCATTGTTATTAAAAGACACAGCTGTGCCATTCAAGCTCCAGGTATCCCCGGTGGTATTCATGTTTGCGGCTAAGGTAGTGTTTTGCACATCCCCTAAAACAGTACCCGCACCATTAATTTGGTTGGCGCCTATTACATCTGCCGCCATATTCCTTAAAGTAACGTTAATGGTTTCATTGGCATTGGCGCCCACCTGGAATTGTTTGGTTCCAAAAGAGCCGTCCAGTAAGCTGGTGGCACCGAACTTGGTTGTTTCGGCGATCCGGGTGAGTTCCTGTTGCAAATCGGCAACTTCTTTTTGCAGCGCATCCCTGTCTTCGGAAGAGTTGGAACCGTTGGCGGATTGCAGGGCAAGGTCACGCATCCGCTGTAATATGGATGAAGACTCCTGCATCGCCCCTTCCGCAGTTTGTGCCATGGAAATACCATCGTTGGCATTACGCTGGGCTACCGCAAGACCATTAATCTGCGAGGTCAGGCGGTTGGCAATTTGCATACCGGCGGCATCGTCTTTTGCGCTGTTAATACGCATCCCCGATGACAAGCGTTGCATTGAGGTGGCTAAGCCATCGCTAGATTTACCTAAATTACGCTGGGCATTTAGCGATGCGGTATTGGTAATTACTGATAAAGCCATAATAAAACTCCTAATCTTTTACTTTAGAAGCCCGCACATAACTAAGCCTCTGTCTTTCAATTCCTGAGTACTCACGAGGTGCAGTTAATGCTTAACCATCGCTGCTCAGGAGTTATTACGACCAAACTGCTCTTTTATCATCTATCTGCAATTTGGCATTCCTGGTACCTGTAGTTGAGCAAAAAACAGGCCAAAACAAAAAACACCATAAAAATCAACGAAATAAAAGAAAGGGGCGTTTTTTTTGACGGTATTTTCAACCGATTGAAAAGCAGCGCATAGATCGTCAAAAAAGTGACCGGAATAGCAATAAACTTTCATCCAGATTTAAGGGAGCCCAAAGAAAAGTTAAGGTTGGAGGTGCAAAGAAGCAGCAGGAACTAAAACCCCAGTCAGGCTAGAAGAATAAAAGCCTCTGGCTGACAAAATGACTGGTAATGCACTCAGGTTGATAAATGAAAATTAAGCTAGTCAGAAAGTTGCTATTAATGAAGGAAAATTGTCCTGCTCAGAAAACCAAAAAGGAAAACCGAAGTTTTCCTTTTTGTCATTTCAGCAGCCCAAATGGGCTTTACTGAATCATTACCCCAGCAGACTAACCGCTGCTTGAGGGATCTGGTTTGCTTGCGACAAAATCGACGTACCAGCCTGCTGTAAGATCTGGTTTTTCGTCATTTGTGCCGTTTCCGAGGCAAAATCAGTATCCTGGATCCGGCTACGAGAAGCGGAGACATTTTCCTGAACATTGGCCAGGTTACTAATAGTGTGGCTGAAACGGTTTTGCACAGCACCTAAACCGGCACGGGATTTATCAATTTGCGCCAGCGCCGCATCGATAACACTGATAGCATCTTGTGCTCCGGTAGCATCGGTACCGGAAATATCTATGGTTTCGACATTATTCAAAACGCCTGATCCGCCGGTAGCAAGCATGCCGCCACCTAAAATATCATCTACGGCAGCACCGGAAATACCAATTTTTTCTGATGAAGATAAATCCAGCTGTGCAGCGATAGCAACATTACCTGCGGTAACTGCCGCCACAGGGGCGCTCGCCACATTATTGTTATCTAATGTAATGGTGCCTGCCGTAGCACCGGTGATTTCAACACCATCAACACCATCGGCTTTTAACCTTATTTCGGTACCGGCATCATTGACTACAGCATCGTAGCCATCTGCTTGTAAATCCTCTGCTAAACGGTCAATATCGCCACCATAGTTAGCTAAGGCATAACTGTCGGCCCCCAATGCCAGGGTACCGTCATCGGCAGCCACCATATTACCTATGGTCACATCAATATTGGCGGTTGCGGTAACACCGGTATTGGCATCATTGATAGCAGTTGCTATCGTGGCCGCCCCGGCAGCTGCAGCATAAGTCACGCTGGTGCCGTTTACTGTCATGGTATCCCCTGCCACACCAGCTGTTAACTGAGCTGCCAAGGTGGTACCGACGGCGGCAACACCTATACCGGTTGCACCAACTCCAGAGACCTCATAAGCACCTATCTGGTCTGCAGACATGTTTTGTAATGAAACATTAATAGTTTCATTGGCATTAGCCCCTACCTGGAACTGCTTGGTACCAAAAGTACCGTCTAGCAAGCTGGTACCACCAAATTTCGTGGTTTCGGCGATACGGGTTAATTCTTGCTGTAAATCGGCCACTTCTTTTTGCAGGGCGTCCCTGTCTTCAGAAGAGTTAGAGCCGTTGGCAGATTGCAGCGCCAAATCACGCATACGCTGTAAAATAGAAGAAGATTCCTGCATCGCCCCTTCTGCGGTTTGCGCCATAGAAATACCGTCGTTGGCATTACGCTGGGCCACTCCGAGACCATTTACCTGAGAGGTCAAACGGTTGGCGATCTGCATACCCGCAGCATCATCACGGGCACTGTTAATACGCATACCCGAAGATAAACGTTGCATGGACGTCGCCAAGCCTTCACTGGATCTGGACAAATTACGCTGGGCGTTAATTGACGAGGTATTGGTAACTACTGATAAAGCCATAGTAAACTCCTAATGATTTCAATTATCTCTACGTTATTAGAAGCCTGCAAAGTGAAGCCTCTTCTGTTATCTTCAAATTGCTTTGCCGATAAACGTTGTTGTTAAAAGTTGTTGTCTAAGAATCAACCTTTGCCGTTAACGCTTGTTCCTGCCTGTTAGCTCTTCGGTTATCAACCGTTCGGATGGTGGCGTTTGCCGCTGGCAAACTTTTGCCACCATAAGCGGTAAATAAATGTCAAAACACCGACATAAACCGAGTAAAAACAAGCGTTAAACGTTATAAAACCGTCATTTTGTTAACTCTCTGACTATAAGAATGCAAAGGTGATGCCACTTATAAAAAAAGAAAGGTATTAGATGAAATTAAACAGACTTAAGCCCTGAATTTGTGAAAAGGTTTGCTGCGCAGCCTGGAGCGACAGCTTCTGCTGTTCAAAAACCGAAATGGCTTCGGCAAAGTCCAAATCTTCAATTTTACCACGCGAACTGTTCACCAGCACTTCGGTATCCAGGGCAATATTTCTTTGTGTATCAATGGTTTTAAGTGTTGTGCCCACTTCTGCCCTTTGGTTGGTGATGTGACTGAAAGCCTCGTCGAGCTGGGTAATAATATGGTTGTAATCCACCTGATGCTGTTTGGGATCACTCAGGTTCGTGCTGGCAGCATCTACCCAGTCAATGGCATCTTTCAAGGTGTCATAGATACTGACTTTATCCTGCTCATTTAAGGTGAACTGATCTCCCGGCAAAGGATTGCCGTCTATGTTCACCTCCATGCCGTTAAAGGCAATGGCTTGCCCTGCGGTATATGTGGCCGGGCCGTAAACCGCGGCGCCCGCGCCATTGGCATCGGTTACCGTCACGTCAATGCCGCCGGCACCATCATCGGCGAAATCAAACTGGAACCCCGGGGTCATACCGGCGCCGTTATAGGTTTCACGGTCAACAACCACCGCCCGTTCAACATAGATATCCGGCTCTTCAGGGTCGATATCATCCACCGGTATTGTCAGGTTATCGGTATAGGTCGGCATAAAGTCACCGACAATATTGTCCACCAGCATAAAGACATCATCCCCGGCCTGGTTGATCGGCACATAAATATTTTGTGCTATCTGCAAGTCAGACTGGCCATTGTCCCCCGAATAACTCACGCTATTGTCCGGGGCTATTGAAAATGGCCTTTGCTGGGTCTGATAACCGGCAAAAATATATTCGCCGGACTCGCTTTTGGTGTTACCGACATCGAGCAGCTGATCCAGACTGGAATTTAATTGCTGGGCAAGCGAGGTAAATTCTTCTTCACTGTATGAACCGTTATTAGCCTGAATGACTATATCTTTTACCTGCAGCAAAATATCCTGGGCATTAGATAAGGCAACTTCCTGACGGTTATTGCGGCTTTCTGCCTGGGTAATATTTTTATTAAAACGCTCTATCGACATCAGCTCTTCTTTAAAGCCGAGCAGCGACAAATTTCCGACGGGGGCATCTTTTGCCGTTAACACCTGCTTGCCGGTAGAAAGATATTCCGTCTGCTTGGTAACATCAGATTGCAGCCGGCCCATATTGTTGGTACTAAACTGATAAAATTGTGACGTGGAAACTCTCATCATTTAGCTCCTTAGCGCACTGACGATAAAATAGTGTCGAAAATAGTTTGGGCAACGGTAATGATCTGCGCCGATGCCTGATAAGCCTGCTGGTACTTGAGCATATTGGCGGCTTCTTCATCGAGGTTAACCCCGGATACGGCCTGGTGCCGGCTCTGTGCCTGTTCAAACATGGCATCTGCGGTCAGTGCCTGGTTTTCTGTCAAAGATGCTTCAGAGCCCACGGTCGAAACACTGCTGGCGACTAACTGGGCAAAAGTTTGCGTACTGCCGTTGACCACCGCCTCATTCTGGGTAGCGGCCATCGCCAACATATTGTTGCCGTTACCGGCGCCGAAGGCGTCACCAATGACAAACTGCTCCCTGGCATTGGGGCCAAGCCCTGCCAGGTCACCGGTAATTTCAAACTCAAATCCAGCGCCTGCTATGGTAATAGGGCCTGAAGAGCCGCCGGCAGGATAGGTACCGGTCACAGGTGGTAGCAAAGGCCCGGTTGAATCAGTTACCTGATAACTAAAAACACCGGGAGCACTTTCATAAACATCTACGGTAATAGGGGCATTGGTCTGGGCAAAGGTTTGCGCCAATACCGGGTCGGTAATATCGGTAATAGTGACACTACCGGCGCTGACATTATTTTCATCGGCAGTCACCTGAATGGGAGAGCTGGCAGCAATCGCCTCGGGATCCGTTAAGTTGACTTTAAAATCTTCAGCCGCATTTTGCGTAGGCCGGATAAGAAACGTGTCGCCGTCCATCGCCGTTCCGGGAGTCACTTCAGAGATCTCAATGCCCAAGGCAGGGATGGCAAAAGGTCCGGCACCTGTAGCCCCTAAGGCGGTCGTAGTGCCGGTTGATAAATTGGTTAACTCGTAGTTGACACCGTTATATTTCATTTCATATTCATCGGTGGTCACTAAAGTCATATCGGTGATCGTCACTGCCAGGGAAGTAGCACTGGGATTATCACTATGACCCATAGAGCGGCTTTGGGTTGCCGAGGTGGTATTGATATCGGCAAAAATATCTGCCCCCTGCAAGCCATTGAGATCCAGACCATCTGCCTGGACCTGGTTCATGGTATCGGTGATGCTCATCGCCAGCAGGTCGATATCTGCTGAAGCCTGCTTTAAGGTATTATCGCGAAAATCAAACACCGCCGCGACCGCCCCGCCTAAAGTATCTCCCTGCAGGGTATAGCTGCTGTTGATGCTGTTCATTTGCAGCTGGACGTCTAACGGATCCGGGTCGCCGGCAACCACTGACATAGACAACGCTGTGGTACCGGCTACCAGGGTTTGTCCTTCCCCTATCATCACCGTCATCACGCCGTTATTGGGATCTTCAAGCGTGGTCACCTTGACATAATCATTAAGCTCATTGAGCAGCCGGTTGCGCTGATCCAGCAAATCATTGGGTTCACCGCTAAGATTACCCGCCTGCATACCGGAGATTTCGACATTTAACTGACCGATTTCCGCTGATATCGCCGAAATGCGATCTGCCATTTGTACCAGTTCATTATTGGCGGTCTTGGTCAAGTTGGTCATGTTCGACTGCAGATCCTGCACCTGAACCGTTATCGACTCGGCCTGGGTTAATGCCATGCTGCGCAGGGTAATATCATCCGGCTGCTCGGCAATACTGTGCAAGGCGCCATAAAAACTGTCTAACGAGTTGGAAATCTGGGTGCCGTAAGTACTCATTGTAGCGTCAAGCTGATCGAGCTGGTCACTTAATTTATTGCTATAACTGGCATTGTTTTGGGTGATCAGCTGCTCGCGGTAGGTAAAGGAATTAAAAACCCGGGAGATGTCCTGGACATAGGTACCTGAGCCTATCAGGTTATTGCCCTGGTAATTGCCCAGCGCCTGGTTTTGCTCCACCGACTGACGGCTGTAACCGTCGGTATTAACATTGGCAATATTATGACCAACAGTGGCTAACTGTTGCTGGGACGCTAATAGTCCGCTGGTACCAGTATTAAATAGATCGATTGCCATACCCGGGCTCCTGCACATGCAAGCCTTAACAACAGGCCTTGTTTTTGTTCATGCCTGCTTTAAGAAATTGCTTTAAGTGATTGCTGTTAGTTATTAAGTAAGCTGGTCACTTTGCGCATGGTGCCTAAAATCTTGTTCGCGTAATTAGGATCCGTCGCATAACCGGCTTTCTGTAGACTATGCAGGAACTGTTCCACATCACCAGATTTTTCTAGGGTGGCTTGGTATCTGTCGTTATTTGAAAGGAAATTAATGTAATCCTGGGCGCTTTCCGTCAGGGATTGATAAACCCTAAACGGCGCCGATTTCTTCACCATAGCACCCTGCTCAAATTCCAGGGTATCTTTAGTGGCGCTTTCTCCCTGCCAGCGGCTGTCGGCCTTGATATTAAAGAGGTTGTTGGAGCTTTTCCCTTCTTGGGTCTGGATGATTTTTTGTCCCCAACCGGTTTCTAACGCCGCCTGGGCAATCACCACTTCAAAGGGCACGCCGAGCTTTTTCTCCACCATTTTCGCAGGCTCGGTTAATGCGGTAACAAAATCCTGCGGTTGCTCAAATCTTTCTGTTTGTGCAGTATTATTACTGGCCGCAGCCAGAGGAATATCCACTTGACGATTTTTTGACACCTGCTCAGCCGCTAAAAACTGTTCGGCCTTATTGGCAACATTGGCGGCAACATTAGCCGCACCAGTGTTCCCCATATGGCGTGAGTCTAACTGGCCGTCACCGCGTATCACGCTGCTTGGGGTAAAGTCATCGCTGCCGCCAAGCTGGCGGACAATCAAATCCGATAACCCCAAAGAGCCGTTGGCGGACAATTCCAGCGCCAGCTGCTGATCATGCATATCCCGGTAAAACTTAGTGCTTTGGGAGTTGAACGGGCTGTCTGACTCAAGCACATCCTGGGCGCTGCGCATGCTTTTGAGCAGCATTTGCGTGAAGATACCTTCAAACTGTTTGGCCGCTTCTTTTAATGCCGCCTGCTTGGCACCTTCATCATCGGCGCGGGACTGCTGACGAATGGAGTTTAAGCCATTAATTTCCAGGAAGTTACGTGCATTAGCCAGTTCAGTTGTCATAAGAGTACCCTCAGCCGCCTTAAATAATGATCAACTGGCCGCGTAAAGCGCCCGCCTGATCAAGGGCTTCAAGAATCGCCATCACATCTCCCGGCGCGGCACCTACTTCATTGATGGCCCGTACCAGGGTGTCCAGGGTAACCCCGGGATTAAAGACAAACATACGCGAGTCATCCTGGCGTACATCAATAATCGACGAGGTGGTAGTCACCGTATCCCCTTCAGAAAAGGCATCCGGCTGAGAAACTTCCTGCTGCTCGTTAATGGTCACGGTAATACCGCCATGGGTAATGGCCGCCGCTAACAAACGTACATCAGAGCCGATAACAATGGTACCGGTGCGTGAATTTACGATCACTTTCGCGGCCGGAGAGTCTGGTTCAAATTCCAGGTTTTCCAGTACCGACAAGAAACCAACGCGGTCGGCAGCATCTCTTGGGGCATTAACCCTTACCGAAGTCGCATCTATCGCCCTGGCCGAGCCGGCAATCAACTCATTGATGGTATCCGCCAGGCGTTTGGCAGTAGTAAAGTCAGAGTTGCGTAAATTAAAGGTGATATGATCGCCAGTGCTAAAGGGAGATTTTACTTCCCGCTCGACCGTTGCGCCATTGGCAATACGGCCTACGGTCGGGGTATTGATGACAATTTTTGAACCATCCAGCCCTTCGGCTCCCAGGCCGCCTACCACTAAACTGCCCTGGGCAACCGCATATGCATTACCGTCAATACCCATTAAAATAGTCTGAATCAAGGTACCACCGCGCAGGCTCTGGGCACTGCCCATAGAAGAAACGGTTATGTCAATTTTTTGTCCCGGTTTGGTAAAGGCCGGCAACTCGGCATGCACCGCCACGGCGGCAACATTTTTAATCTTTGGTTTTAAATTACTCGGCATGGTGATACCGAAGTTACTTAACATGGTTTTAAAGCTTTGCTCGGTAAACGGACTTTGCTCACCGGTGCCCGGCAGGCCGACTACCAGGCCATAACCCACTAATTGGTTCGAACGCACACCGGCAACATCCGCCAAATCTTTGATACGCTGTGCCTGAACCAAAGTTGGCGTCAGGCTATATATCATCAGGCCGCATACCACTAGGTAAGCCAATGCCATTCTAACAGCAGGAAATTGAAAAATCGTTTTCATTACAGCACCTGAACCTTAGACCCTACAAAGGCCACCATGAACTATTAAAGAATTTGGTAATTAATCCCTGCTCCTGCACCTCGGCAAAAGCACCAGTACCGGCATATTGGATACGGGCATTAGCCACCTTGCTGGAAATAATGGTGTTATCCGAGCTGATATCTTTGGCGCGGATAATGCCGGTCAGGCGGATATATTCGTCACCGTTATTTAAGGTCATCCATTTTTCCCCGCGGATCATCAAGTTACCGTTGGGTAATACACGCAAGACATGTACCGAAATGTTGCCCGATAAACTATTTCCCTGATCTGATTTTGAATCTCCTGAAAAATCAGACTCTTGATTCAGGCCGAACTGAATAGCATCCCCTTTGAAGTTAATGGCGTTACCGCCAAATCCGGTGATGGGATCAAGCAAAGCAGAGTTTTCCTTGGTGATCTCGGTTTTGGCACTTTTTCTTGCCTGGGTACTCTCGCTTAAAATCACCGAGATAATATCTCCCACCTTATGAGCTTTAGAGTCTGAATATATGTTATTGACATAATTGGCTTTAAATAAAGAACCGGTCGGTATTATGCTGTCTTCTTCTTCTTCCGGCAGGATAGGAGCAAAGTCAGGGTCATTGGGCAATACCTGTGCCTGCTCGGTGCTGGCACAGCCGGTAACGAGTGACGTCAATAATAAGGCGGTAATAACGGAAAGTTTCATAGCCGGCTCCTCAGTGCTTAAAGTTGTTGATTGATGTAGCTAAGCATTTCATCAACCGCGGAAATGACTTTAGAGTTCATTTCATAGACTCGCTGGCTTTCGATCAGGTTAACCAGCTCTTCTGTGGTATTAACATTGGAGGTTTCCAGCGCTCCCTGCACTATCATGCCAAAACCGTCTAATCCCGGGACACCTTCCTGTGGGGCACCACTGACCGCGGTTTCCACATAGAGGTTTTGCCCTACCGGCTCCAGGCCTGTGGGGTTAACAAAATTAATGGTATTAAGCTGGCCGACTACGGCATTTTCTGCCTGCCCCTGCAGTCGCACCGAGACTTCACCGTCTTGTGAAACAATAATTTCCTGGGCGTCTTCCGGAATGGTTATTTGTGGCTGCAGCAGATAACCTGCGCCAGGGGTAACCATATTGCCTTCTTCATCCAGGGTAAACTGACCGTTGCGAGAATAGGCAGAGGTGCCGTCCGGCAGCGCAATTTCAAAAAAGCCTTCCCCCTGGATCATCAGATCCAGAGAATTGTCTGTGGTCAGCATATCCCCCTGGGTATGCATCTTCTGGGTCGCCACTACCTTAGTACCGGCACCTAACATTAAACCCGACGGCATTTCGGTATCTTGCGCCGAACGCCCGCCCGGCTGGTTGATTGTCTGATAAAGTAAATCTTCAAATACCGCACGGCTTTTCTTAAAACCTACGGTGCTGGCATTGGCCAGGTTATTGGAAATCACCGCGATATCTTTAGTCTGAGCGTCTAAGCCAGTTTTACTGATCCATAATGCAGGATTCATAAATCACCTCGTAAAGTTAAGTTAGAAAGCGCGCAGCAAAGAGGATGCACTGGCATCGATTTCTTCAGCGGTCTTCATCATTTTCAATTGCATTTCAAATTGCCGTTGCAGGGCGATCATTTCTGTCATCTCCCCTACCGGGCTGACATTACTGCCTTCTAACGTGCCGCTAAGCACACTGACATTAATATCGGCTTCAGCCACTTCACCATCTTTTCGACGGAATAAACCGTCATTGCCTTTTTCCATCATGCGGTTATCGGGGTTCACCAGCTTAAGCCGGCCAACTTCTTCCTGTACCGCATTCGGCGCCCCTTCCGGCTGGATCATAATGATGCCGTCACGGGTAATTTGAATATTATTGACCGGCAAAGGGATAAAAAGCGGCCCTTGATCGCCGTAAACCAGCTCACCGTTATTGGTTTCCAACGCCCCTTCTGCCGTTAACCTTAACTGGCCCGAGCGGGTGTAGGCTTCAGAGCCATCTTCTGCCTGTACCGATAACCAGCCGTCTCCTTCGATAGCCACATCCAAAGGACGGCCGGTGGTGAGTAAAGCACCACTGTCAAAGTTTTGGCTGGCACGTTCGGTACTGGTAAAAACCCGGGTCGGTAAGCCTTCACCAAAGGCCTGCATCGAGCGCGCCTGCGCCAGATCAGCCTTGAAGCCCGTGGTTTTTGCGTTTGCCAGGTTATTGGCATTCACTGATAAGGCCTGCATATTCTGCTTGGCGCCACTCATGGCAATATAAAGCATCTTATCCATAATGAATTCCGGTCAATTAAAACTATATGGTTAATGATGCAACAAGAGTGCCAAAAAAAAGAAAAGAATTAAATGAAGTGTTTATAAAGAAAAAATACCAGCAGTACTAAAGCTGAACAGCTAAGTAAAGAGCCAATCGCCATTCCTCGGCTGACATGCTGCCATCCATGCCCTTCATCCTGAGCATACCCCCTGCTCCTTTGTATCCATATGATCGCAAGATTACTTACAGGATGCAGGTGCTTAGCTTACGCCGGCGCCGGGAGCTCTCTTCTCCTGAAGAACAGGCTGAAATACATCCATGTATAAAAAAACCCGAAAGCTCAAGCAAACTTCCGGGTTAACCACTAAGAAAATAAACCTACCGGATCTGCAAGATAGTCTGGTTAAGCTGGTTATCCACTTCCAGTGCCCTTGAGTTCGCCTGGAAGTTACGCTGGGCAGAAATCAAATCAATCAATTCCGTAGTCAGGTTAACATTGGACTGCTCCAGGGCCTGCGAGTTAATGGTACCAAAGGTTCCTGAGCCCGCTTCGCCCGCCAAGCCTTCACCCGAGGCGACACTTTCCTTCCACGAGGTACCGCCGATTTGGGTCAGCCCTTGCTCATTGGCAAAATTAACCAGGGCAATACGTTGCAAGGGGGTCGAAGTGCCGTTACTGTATTTGGCCAGTACCAGACCGTCGCTGTCGATTTCAATACCGGTTAACCGGCCCACAGCCAGACCGTCCTGCTCTAACGCCGTCACTTCAAAGTTTGAAGCAAACTGAGTTGGCTCATTGGCATTAGGCCCGGTTGTATCGATGTTAAAATCAATTTCTACAGTTTGGGTAATATCGGAACCATTAACAAGTAAAGGATTACCCGAAGAGTCGGTACCTAAGGCCGTGGTCACTATACCACCATTAGCCAGAGAGGGTTCCTGTGAAATAAAATCACCTGATGAGTCAAAATTAAGGCGGGCACCGCTAACCGTCGGCACAGTGGCCGGGGTACCACCACCGACAGGTAATGCCGGTCCTGCGCCAGGATCTATGTCCACCAACTGGCCATCGACAGCGGCAAACATCACCCAGGGGTTCGTGGTCCCTACCGGGGCTTCTTTGACAAAGTAATAGGTCATCACATGGCTGTCACCAAGCGAGTCATAAATAGTAACCGAGGTAGAATGGTTATAGGTCAGCGGATCTGTGGCATCGAACTCCGCCAGCGGTCCGACAACGGAATCTCCTGCCGGTAAATTCATTTTGATATCCACTTCACTGGTCTGGGTCGGCGCGCCGGAAGACGTCGGGATTTGTATCGGCGTTGCCGTACTTAAACTGACTGAAGCGGAAGAGCCATCAGCATTCACCGGAAAGCCCAATAAGAACTCTCCGGCAGAGTTCACAATAAAGTTACTGTCGTTCAGTTTAAACTCACCGGCACGGGTATAGGACTTATCGACACTGTCCAGGGTCGGTACGGTAGAAAAGAAGCCGTTGCCCGTAATCGCTAAATCCAGCGCATTGGTGGTAAACTGTACACTACCCTGGGAGAATTGCTGGGCCACTTCCGAGGTTAATACACCGTCACCAACTTTGGTTTTACCCGAGGCTAATAAAGAAGAAGCATACACATCGACAAACTCGGCACGTGATTCTTTAAAGCCCGTGGTGTTCACGTTGGCGATATTGTTAGACGTTACATCAAGATCTTTCTGAGCAGCGTTCAACCCGCTCAAGGCTACATTAAAAGACATAATTACACTCCAGAAAAACTACTTTGGATTAACCTTCGGATACTTCAACAACGTCAGCTAACGCCATTGAGCTACCACCATTTAAATTTAATAAAATATTACCACCGGCACCTGCCAGGGTCACACTGTCGACTTTGCGATAAGTCATGGCCTGCAATTCCGAGGCCTTGCCGTCAACCAGGGCGGAAACACGGAAACGGTAATCCCCGGGAGGCGCCGCATAACCACTTGACTCTGTACCATCCCAGGTAAAAGAAGACTCACCGCTACCGATATTGCCTACCGGTACTGTCTGCACCACTTCACCGGCAGCATTTTCCACATAAATCACGACACTACTGGCAGGCTCTTCGGTAATTAATTTACCTTTTGGCATTTCACCTTCTGTCAGGGTAAAGCTGTTATCTTCCACCATAACACTGCGCCCCACCAGGGACGAGGCTTGCAAAGCCTGCCCCGAAGACATAGAAGAGGCAAAGTCAGTAAACTGATCATTTAACTGGGTGACCCCGTCTGTGGTTGAAAAAGCGGTCATTTGCGAAATCATTTCGTTATTTTCCACCGGCTTGGTCGGATCCTGATAGGAAAGCTCTTTGGTTAATAAGGCAAAGAAGTCTTCCTGTGTCAGCATTCCGTCGTCTTTCTCGGCAACTTTATAACTCTCCTGTTGCCAACGCAGACTGTCTAGGGCACTACCACCACTTACTGTATCCACCATATTGCGCTCCTAATCAGTTACCTTTGGCCTAAGGTCAGGGTTTTCGTGACCATACTTTTTGCCGACTCCGCCACCTGGACATTGGTCTGGTAAGAGCGCGACGCCGAAATCATATTGGTCATCTCTTCAATGACATTGACATTAGGCTTATAAATATAACCGTCGCTGTCAGCCATGGGATGTTCGGGAGAATACTCAACATTAAGCGGTTTATCACTTTCGACTATGCCAAGGACATTCACACCAACGGAAGCATTTTGCCCCCCGGCAGCTTTTTGCATCTCTGCGGCAAAAACCGGATGCCGTGCCCGGTAAGTTTGGTCGATACTACTGCTGACACTATCGGCATTTGCAATATTACTTGCCGTGGTATTCAAACGCACGGATTGTGCGCTCATGCCAGTGCCGGTAATGTCAAAAACGTTAAACAGGCTCATTGTTATTGCCCTCCGGTGATCGCTTTTTTCAGTCCCTTGATTTTACCGTTAAGGAATTGAAAGCTTGATTGGTATTCTAATGAGTTTTCTAGATACAAGTTTCGTTCCACTTGTACATCTACGGTGTTACCATCACCGGTATCCGGCTGATCAGGTACCCGAAACTCCACACCATTATTGAGCTCCATGCGAACATCAAAATGTTTTTCGTTGGTGCGGGTCATACCCATAGATTGTCTTTGGGAGGCCTGGGCCAGGGCTTTTTGAAAGTCCATACCTTTTGCTTTATACCCTGGAGTATCCGCATTTGCGATATTACTGGCAATGACTTCTGCACGCTTTGAGCGTAATACCAGCCCGTCTGCGTGAAGTCCAAATGCCTTGTCAAGATTAATAGCCATACTGCCACCTCCAATTAGATGACAGTACTCATTCAATAATTATGCCAAGGCTGAACGTCAAATTTACGTTTTTTTCTGGTAAACGATGCCGGGATTACAACGCAGCATGTCAAAATCCTGGTTGAGTCCGGAGAGAGATTCAGAAGCGCCGAGAAATAAATAACCTTTGTTATTCAAGGAGCCATGAATTTGACTCAAGATCTTGGCTTTAATTTCCGGGGAAAAATAGATAAGCACATTACGGCAAAAAACAATATCAAAGCGCCCTATCAGGCTATAGCTGCCCAGCAGGTTTAGCTGGCGGAAGCTGACCATTTTTTTGACCTGGTCTTTGACCTTATACATGCCATTGTCGCCCGGTTCAAAAAACTGACGTTTCCTTTCCGCCGACAAACCGCGTACGATTGCCAAACTGTCGTAATGACCATATTTGCAATGCTCAAGCATAGTATTGGAGATATCGGTGCCGGTGATTTGTACGCCGCCGGGAAAAGCCCCCGGCTGGGATTGCTGCATTTCCAGCACCGACATGGCAATGGAATAGGGCTCCTGCCCGGAAGAGCTGGCCGCCGACCATATTTTTACCGGCGTCCTGCGGCCGGTAAATTCCGGCAGCAGACGTTTTTTTAATAATTCAAAAGGATAATCATCGCGAAACCATAAGGTTTCATTAGTGGTCATGGCATCGATAACAGCGGCACGTAATTGCCGCTCTACCGGAGACAGGGTTCTGCTGACCAGGGCGCCTAAGGTCGCGACCTCAAATTTGGCCATCAAAGGGGCTAAACGACTTTTTACCAGATATTGCTTGTTTTCCCCGAGCACTATGCCGCATTGCTGTTCGAGAAAAGTTCTAAACTGATGATAGCTTTTATCATCAAGCTCCTTAGATAACACTATATGCACCTGCCTGTTTAATTACTGCCAACATTAACGCTCTAGTCAAGTTTCAACCATTTTTTCACGGCAGTTGCCAACTCGTCCGGATGAAACTTGGGAATAAAATCCTGGGCCCCCACTTTTTCCACCATGGCATTATTAAAAACACCACTGAGGGAGGTATGCAGGATCACCGGCATATCACGCAACCTTTCATTACTTTTAATTTCAGCGGTTAAGGTATAACCGTCCATTTCCGGCATTTCAATATCCGAGATCAGCAGGGCGACTTTTTCACCGATAGCATGCTCACATTCGGCATCTATGGCCTTAAGCTGATCCAGGGCATCCTGACCATTTTTGGCCAACACCATATTTAAACCTAAAGGTTCTAATGCCCGGCGCACCTGGTTGCGGGCAACGGTGGAGTCATCGGCGATCATGATCACTTTATCACCTATGCTTTCACCAACCGTTTCATCCACAATTTCTTCACTGAGCTCGGTCGACACCGGACTGATCTCATTTAAGATCTTCTCGACATCTAAAATTGACACCATTTCTTCGTCAATTTCTGTGACCGCGGTTAAATAACTGGATTTCCCCGCCCCTTCAGGCGGCGGTAAAATATCTTGCCAGCGAATGTTGATAATACGCTCCACCCCGGAAACTAAAAAGCCCTGAACACTGCGGTTATACTCGGCAATTATAATAAAGCAATCATCGGTCTGCTCTATCTCAGGACCGCCGGTGGCCTTACTTAAATCAATCACCGAAATGGTCTGCCCCCGGATATGGGCAACCCCTTTGATATACTTATCTTGCTTGGGTAAATTGGTCAAACGAGGACATTGCAGTACTTCCCGCACTTTAAAAACATTGATACCAAACCGCTGTCTGCCCACCAATTTAAACATCAATAATTCGAGTCTGTTTTGTCCAACCAACTGAGTTCGCTGGTTCACTGAATCTAAAATGCCTGCCATAAAAACCTCGTTTCGAACCATGCCCCTCATTTATAAAAGAATTAGAGAAGGCACATTTCTTGATAGTAAATGTAAATTCGAAGATATGTGCCTTTTATTTGACACAAATTGTAATTACATTAGCTTAAATTAAGCATAGTCCAGTATTTGTATTTCCCTAGCATATAGAACATAAAATTTATGAGCAAAATAAAGATTTTTCTACCATTTTTATCATTAGTCACTTTGATATCAATATCAGTTCATTCAATGACTTTTGACAGGTCCTATATCGAAAATTTTGCCAAACAATATGTTGAAAAACACATTACCGCACCGCCCAACGGAAAAATGGAAGTGATAGTATCCGCGATAGACCCCAGGATACAGATCAAACCATGCGAATCACCACTACAGGCAAATATACCTGAAAATCACAACAGCCGAAACGTAAATGTTAAAATAAGTTGTGTTGATTCAAAGTCATGGTACATTTATCTGCCGGTGAAAATCATCAACACCATTGCGGTTGTCGTTGCCAAAGAAAATATCAGCAAAGGCAGCTTACTCGACGACAGCAACCTTGAATTAGTCTACCACCAGCAAAAGAAAATACGCGGTGAATGGCAGGATAATACCGATAACCTGATTGGCGGCAAAGCTAAAAGGTCTATTTCAAAGGGCACCTTAATTACCAAACGCAATATCTGCATGGTATGCAAAGGCGACAGTGTCACTATTGTTGCCCGCTCAGACAGCTTTTCCATTAAAACTTCAGGCATCGCCCTTAAAGACGGTAATATCGGTGAACAAATCAGGGTTAAAAACAAGCGCTCAGGTAAAACCATCAGCGCCAGAATTAGTGCTATTAACCAGGTAATAATTGATTTATAATTTTTCTAAAGTTATCTCAAGTTTTGCCGATAACAAGATAGTAGAAAATGACGAGTTGCATGGGAACTTATTATGGCCATAAATATCAACAACTTGAATGCGAACAATCAAGTTAAGCAAAACCTTGAACAACAATCAAAGGTAAAAAGCGACGGCGCACAAGCCGCCAGCACCGAGCAGGCAAAACTTGCCCGCCAGGATTCTGTCTCTATTACCCCACAGGCAAAACAGCTGACTGAGTTGCAGAAAAAAGCGGCGGATGCACCGGTAATGGATCAAAAGAAAATTGAAAAATTAAAAATGGCCATTTCTTCCGGCGAATATAAAGTCAACCCGGAGAAACTGGCGGCCAGCATCTCCAACTTTGAGTTTAATTTGCTGTAACTTCCTAATCTAAGGCACCGGTTTTATGTCTGTTGACAATACCCCAGAACAACTCCTTGCCCGGCAATTATCCCAGTTGCAGGCATTAGAAACATTATTGCAAAGTGAAAAAGACATTATCATCAAGCAATCTCCCGATGCGCTTAATGAAGTTACCGCGAAAAAAAATGATCTGTTAATGGCCATTCAAACCCTGGATAGCCACATTGGCCAAAACAGGCAATTTATTCAGGATAAAAGAGACGGCAAGTTTAGTGAAGAATTAAAGGCAATCGCCTCAGTGCTGGAGTCTTGCCAAAAGCAAAACCAGCTAAACGGTCAAATTATCCAGCAATCCCAGCTAACCGTTGAACGCATGAAAACCAGCCTGCTTGAAAGTCACAGCAAAACCTCGCTTACCTATGACAGCAAAGGGAAAAAAAGCGGCGGCTTAAGCAGTTTAGGATTAAAAGCCTGATCTTTTCAGGCACCATCTAAAGAAACTCCAGCAACAGCCGGCATTGCCGGCAATACGACCAGCACTAATTAGTAGTATCTGACGCTTTTGATTTTTTTATCCCGCTTAAAGGACAGATAAATATCATAGACCTCTTTAAAATCTAAAGTCATTTCTGTGGTATAGGTATCGCCAACAGCATAACTTTTGACAACTTTAGCCCCGCGGATCACCCCTTGTACCGAAGACGACAGCTGATTGTTCTGGACCAATAAATCCGCCATAGAGACCTTACTGCTTACTTGCTGACCGTATACCTGCTCTGCCAGTTCGGCATAAGCCGCCAATTTGGACGCTTTTATCGCCATCAGCATACGCTGGGTTTCATGCTCGGATTTCTGTAAACTGATAGGCGCATAACCTACCGCATGGATCACCGGAAAAGTTTCCGGTTCAACCGACTCCCATGACACATGCTTATCATAAACCGAAGAGCAGCCAGAGACCAACCCCAGAGACAAGGTCAGAAATATCACTTTACCGTTAACTTTATTCATAATCTTTACCATATGTTTCAATACTACAACCACAGACATTATTGTCAGGTTATGATCATTAGCGTTTATATACCGGCGCAGAGTAAAACCCTGCTTTCCCATACCCGGGAGCCAACTTAGTGCTATAAACCAAGGCTTCAGCTGCTCAGCTTTTATGTCAATTATCTGACATCTGCAACAACGTAGCGCCAGATTTGTTTTACAAACTTTCGTTCTGCTTTCCAGCTTCGCGCTCCCTGCCCTGATAAACTCTTTATTGCAAAGCAACCCGCCGGCTAAAATAACAATACAGGGTTGATTAGCCGAATCCTCACTACGGCTATAAGCAGGCATATTCCATGCCAAAAGCCCCTCAACAGTAAATAATCAAACAGGCACAAAACCTGCATATTGATAGAGCATGAACAGATCCCTCAAAGAAGTGACATCAATATGCGTCAATGGCTAGTTATATTTGCTTTAGTTGTCTCGAGTTTTTCCGTGAACAGTCAGTGGTATGAAACGCAGGGGCAAGCTTTTATCCTCGACAATGATAAGGCCACTGCGCGGACACAGGCGATGGAAAATGCCCTGAAAAAAGCCCTGTTAGTCGCGGGAGCTTCGGTATCAAGCGTTCAGCAAGTGGTAAACGGTTTGCTGTTACAGGATGAACTGAGCATTAGGGCCAGCGGCAGCGTTAACTCCATAGAAATCGTTGATGAAAGCTATAGCGGTAACCAAGTAAACATCACTATCCGGGCAGATATCTTTCCGCAGGAAAAACAATGCTTTTCTGCTGATTTTAGCAAGTCCCTGCTCTTAACCAAAAGCAACTTAATACACAGGGAGCAGGCCAATATCGGCGAGATCTATGCCCTTGATGCCATGTTAATGAAAGTACTGTCTAAAAAATTAAAATCAGACAGCCAGTATATAAAAACCAAGCTTGCCCTTAAAAACAAAACCAATTTTTCCAGACTTAACCAAAGCCTGGCATACGAAGAAATTAAAGCCCTGAGTATGTCGCTGGCGAATCTCACCGACAGCCAGTACATACTGTTTACAGAAATAGCCGACTTGTCTTTTGCCAATGAAAATAACAACCAGTGGCAGTTTTGGCAGGAAAACATTTATGACCGCCACTTAGGTTTGTCTTTCTATTTATATAACGGCATCAACGGCGAGATGATCCTGGAAAAGCAATATCAAAGAAAAGCTCCCTGGACCTTTGGCCGCCGTCAGGTAGTAGATTTAGCCGGGAGGGATTTTTGGCAAAGCCACTATGGCTTAATGACAGAGCAAACCCTGAATGAATTTGTCCGCCTGCTTGATGAAAACATGATGTGCGAGCCCACCCGGGGTAAAATCGTCAAGGTCAGCGGCAATGAACTCACCTTCAACTTAGGCAGCCAGCACGGTGTTAAGATTGGTGATGAATTCTCCTTATTACACCTGAATAATTTTGAAGCAGATAACGGTAAACAATATGCCGGCTTTAATGTCAGCTCTTATAAAGTCAAAGTCACTCAAGTTAACCGCCAAAGTGCGAGCGCGACCACAACCGATGATCATTTGCTGGGCAATATTCAGGTAAACGATCTGGTTGTTCGTTATTGATTATTCTCTATTAGGAAAAAACGAAAGAGTAAATCCAGGATAAATAGAATAGTTTCACCCCAACCGAGGATAAAAATCGCACACAAATCGCTCAAAAGATATAAACATAAGGCAGTAAAGTGAAAAAAATACCATTTAGCCCTTTACTGCCGACAAATATTTGATAATCTTTGCCTTCTCAAGTGTGACTTCGTAGCTCAGCTGGATAGAGCAGCCCCCTCCTAAGGGGCAGGTCGTGGGTTCGACTCCCTCCGAGGTCGCCATATTTTTCTTTTTTATTCAGTGATTTATACTCACAACTGAGCATAACGCAAAATAAAAACAACAAGAAAAAGCGCATTTATACGCATAAATCCGATAATAAGTGCACCAAAAGTGCACCAACAAAATCAAAGAAAGCTATGCAAAATATACAAATGTTTAATCAAGCAGTGGCAGAGATTCTTGGAGAGTGCTATAGAACTTTCCCTTTGCCTGCAAAACTGTCGCGGCTCGACCTGGGTGAAAAAGTTAAACAGTATTATCCGATAGATGACCCCAATACAATAAACATGTCAGATATTGAGTTTCAAATAGCCCAATATACGCTTGTATGGCTGAAAGAAGCAGGATATGTATGGACCGATATTGATCCGAAAGGCAATTACTCTGTTCAAGCGACATTATCCCCTAAAGGCCTTTTAGCTCTTAATTCAGTTCCTGAGAGCCTAAAAGAAGAAAGCTCAGTAGGTGCTGCTTTATTAAAAGGAGCATCTGTAGTCGGTGTAACTACAATTCAAACATTAGTAAAACAAGCTTTGGGATCCCATATTTAAAAGATATTAGTCCGGGTTTCGCCCCGCCCCACCAAACAATACCCTTTACAATCAATAGGTTATAAAGGGTTTTATTTTAGTACCCGAAAAGTACCCGCCAGCTTTTTTCGACCTACCTTTTTTGACTATCAAAACCTACAATTCATAAATTATTACATTTCTCAAATAAGGATATTGGATGAAATTCTTGCCGGTTATTTTGGCAGTAACCAGTATATCTAACCTAGCCAATGACAGTGAATATGAACGTGTCCGGGATGAAATATTCTGGCCCCAATTATATAACCAAAGCTATCACACACTTTATTGTGCCGTCAGCAAAGAAGCTGGCCAAAAAGTCACTGTAGAGCATATTTACCCGGCACACTGGATAGCACAAGCCAATGGCTGTGAAAGTCGCAAAAATTGCGATACAGAAGCCTACAAACAGGTAAGTTCAGATCTACATAATCTTTGGCCTGCCCTAGCCCGTTATAACAGCAGCCGGGGAAAATTACCGTTTATTGAAATCCCAGGGGAAGTAATGCGCTTCCCGGAAGATAAATGTGATTTTGAAAGCTCAAAAAATGGAGTCGAACCTAGAGATTATGCCAAGGGAAAAATTGCCCGTTCTATCCTTTATATGATCTGGAAATACCAGTTACCAGATCATGAGTTAGAGCTTTTAATGCTGAAATGGGCAAATAATTACCCTTCCAATGACAAAGAGCAGTGGAGAAATAACAAAATTGAAGTGATTCAAGGGAATAAGAACCCTTTTGTTAAATAAAAGTTGACTTTTAATTATTTTATGTTATAATCGGCAAGTTCATTGAATAAATTGCTATAGTTTCTCACCACTTACAGCAACATTCAATAACGAGAATACTTGGTAGGTATTTAACTTTGTGTTTAATCAAAACGAATTCTAAGTTGCCACAAAACACCTGTCAAGTACTTTTTAATAGTTTTTTTAAATAATTTAAGGAGTACAAACGTACGATGAAGACAGTTAAACCAGTAAAAAGCAAAAATAACCAACTAAGTTACAACGTAATTGATGCACTTGCAGAGCAAGCACACAAACTACAAATACAGTTGAGTAACTTAGAAACCGAACATCAGCTTTTATCTATTGAGGATGAAGAGCAAGAAATAAACTTACTCTTCAAAATCGATGACACTCGCAAAAAAATAAAAGCTGTAACTGAAGAATTAGAAAGTACGCAATCTAGTTTACAGACACCTTTTGACGTGAGCTACTAGCCTTTAGCAATAAAAACTGCTCATAGGTAATACCTAGCCTCTCAAGAGACTCAAGAACAAGGGCTTCGCTACGAGACAAAGAAGCCTTTAGTTCTTTTATTAACTGCTGTGTATTTTCAGTTCGCATAACAGTACCTTTTCTAAAAAGGAGGAATATCCATTATCAGCAAACAAAATTAAATAAACATAATTCGCTTGCATACAAAAATTAAACCAAATAATTTTACTTTAAACTTTTGTATGACATGCTCACGAGAACCATTGAATAAATTGCTATAGTTTCTCACCACTTACAGCAACATTCAATAACGGGGATACTTGGTAGGTATTTAACTTTGTGTTTAATCAAAACAAATTCTAAGTTGCCATAAAACACCTGTCAAGTACTTTTTAATAGTTTTTTTAAATAATTTAAGGAGTACAAACGTACGATGAACACAGTTAAACCAGTAAAAAACAAAAATAGCCAACTAAGTTACAACGTAATTGATGTACTTGCAGAGCAAGCACACAAACTACAAATACAGTTGAGTAACTTAGAAACCGAACATCAGCTTTTATCTATTGAGGATGAAGAGCAAGAAATAAACTTACTCTTCAAAATCGATGACACTCGCAAAAAAATAAAAGCTGTAACTGAAGAATTAGAAAGTACGCAATCTAGTTTACAGACACCTTTTGACGTGAGCTACTAGCCTTTAGCAATAAAAACTGCTCATAGGTAATACCTAGCCTCTCAAGAGATTCAAGAACAAGGGCTTCGCTACGGGACAAAGAAGCCTTTAGTTCTTTTATTAACTGCTGTGTATTTTCAGTTCGCATAACATACCTATCTTAAACAAAAGTACTGATTAGTCCTTCAGTAACAAGAATAAAACTAATCAAAATAGAAATACAGGTCATTTTTTACTTAATTCAATAATTAATTCTATACCCCACATTAATTAACCTAATCTACCCCCGTAATACAGCACGGGGGATTCGCGCGCACAGCGGCGCGCGGTGCTCAGGCTTCGCCCTCTCGCCGCTGCGCGCGAAAATTCAAAAGATAAGCTAAGTGCCAGCCCCTCATCAGCTCATGCCAGCAATTAATTGCTGGAGACTTCAAACGTGACTTGGTCAAGGGAAATAACGGTTTCTAACAGCGATTTTTTAAAGAGACAAAAAATAGCTGTCAGACACTCCGAGATTTCCCTTGACCAATTCCCGTTTGAAATCTGATTTGTTTGTAACAAATCAAGGCCGTCCCCTACGCTGCAAGCAGCGGGACTTCCTTAATTTGATACAGTTAAGAGGAATCTGCACATGGCTAAACCTATTAATACTTCACAAACCAAAGACCCAATAAAACCATGCCAAAACCTTTGTGTTAGATATCACGATGGTATCTGCCACAACTATTGCCAGTTAACCGAAGAACAAAGACACATCAAAACTAAAGAACTGGAGCAGCTGCTACCAGGTAACACCATAAAGAAGGATATTTTGTCATGAGGGAGGAAGAACAACTGGAACTGAACTTTGAAAACCAAATAGTGTCACCAGTGACAGTACCTAAAAAGATCAGCAGAAATGCCAAGTATGAACAGGAAATGCGAAGAAATAATTTTAGTAAAATCACCATATGGGTACCTAACCATTGCCAGGATGATTTTAAATTAATGGCTACTTTATGCCGTGAAGATAAAGACCTAGTTCCTTGTACTATGAGAAGTATTAAGACAGGTCGTATGAAAGGTATTAATCAGTAATAAATATAGCGGTTTAACTAAACTGCTATGATTCATAGTTGATGTAACATTGTTAAAATGTACATTTAGACCTAACTCTAAAACATTAGGTCTAATAGTGCCACACTAGAAGCGTCACAAATTGAAAGAACAATGTCGACCAAAACCAGTTTCAACCTGCTAATCAAGTTCTTAAAAACAAAAAACTTAGCTGGTTGAGCTACCAAGGAAACCAGTCTTCACCGATAGGAATAAAGCCCCACTGTATTGTGCCAGCGTTATATAAAAGAATTGACAGTGTATACAGTGTAAGAATACAGCCCAAAAACCATAATACTCTAACGGCAACATCGTACCCTTTACTAATTACAGGTAGATTATTTCTGTTTGCATTATGTAACGCAAACTCCGCGATAAAAAAAATCATCCAAACGATTAGTCCATTAGTAGCTGAAGCGATTTGCCATCTGGGAATTTCTAAGGGTGCGATAAATAATGATACAAATCCATAAGCATCGTTTGACAACCATAAATGATTAGCGTTGTCCCACAGTTTAGCTAAAAGTAACTTGCTCACTAAGAATATAATAATAAGAAACCCAAACCACCTCCTTAGCTTATGAAAACTGAGATCTTTAATTTCTTCCATCCGGCTACGGACATCTCCCCCCATAGAAATTCGTACAATCCACAGAAGAGGCAGATAAATAATAGAACTTCCTTTTAGCGACAATCTATATAAAAATGCAGGAAGAACTATGAATATAATTAACATAGGCATTAAGAATAAGGCAGCAAACCAATCATCATGATTTCTTGGCATCTGAAAATAGATATTTGGCAATTCTCTCATGGGATCAACAAAAGCCTCAAACTCCACCCAAAGAGCTTTTTTTTCAAGCATAAGATATCCTGGCAACGGCTCTGGTGGATGAAAAATATCTATACAACCAATTATTCTCCACCAATTTCCTGGTATTGCTAATAGTGAGTCCTTGGGGTTTTTGAACACGGTGATTATGGTTGTACCGATTTTAATTCCTAATAAAACAAGAGCTACTATTGATATGAATACCATCATTATTATTACTATTAGCAATACTGAAAACTTACTTTGCCGCTCCAGTAATGAAAGAATTTTTTCTGTAAAATCAAACATATGGGACAAACAAGTTTGTCCCACCCTCAAAGCAAAATCAGTTGACTCACTCGTTCTAAATAAAAGAAGTGGAGCTACAAATGCACTTGCAATAATGTGTAAAGTGTGGTCATTAATAGCTAACCATATGTAGAATCCAACCGCACATATGGTTTCAATAAGTGCAACAACACTGACCTCCAAACGAAATGTTGTTTCAGGGGTTGAATGCCAATGCCACGATTTAGGCTTTGTCGAGTTTTCACTTACATCAACTTTATTAGGTTCATTTCCTTTCAATTAACATCTCATTTATGATCTTTGGTGGCTCAGTATGCTCTAATCATTAAGCATTAACCTTTACATGAAAGATAAGTCAAAAATTAATCCTATTTTAATATAGAAAATAAACAACTAAATTTCAGCCAATTGCTTATTTACTAAAAGACTCATCAACCATTGTATAAAACAAAGCGATAAGCATAGAAATGTTTTACACACAGGATTCATATGCGGAAGAAGATATAGCCTGAACAATCAAATATGACTTTATCTAGGGGTTGAAGAAGATAAAGCAAAACAAACCGTCTATTAGAGCTAAACGCCATCTTTTTCCTCGGTGTTAATTAATTGCCGAGGATTGCAAGTAACAAGTTTAAAAAACTCTCCTTTCTTAAGCCTCACCATGCACTGATTAATAAAGCTGACCTTAAAGCCAAAATTACGTAAATCGTCCTGATTGACATAAACGTCTTGATGACCAACACGCATGGTAAAGAAGTATTCCCGGTACTTTTGATTGTTATCGGTGATATCCAAGTAGCCGTTAAAGGTTATATCGGTCGCCTGGAATGGCAGTTCTATAGGAACAGGAACTTCATCAGCAGCCGGACGACTGTCATTATCAGGACTAAAAGGATTATTCGCAGCAGTATTCGACCGAGTTTTTTCAGTGGTTTCTTTAGATACCAGCTCAGTCGAAAAAGGGTCTTGGCGCTCTGGCTTAAGAAATAACCACCATGTCGCATAACCGAAACAACAAAGTAGTAAGGCGATAGCAAAAATAAGCGTAGGGTCTTTAAGGCCGTTAGCTCCTCTTCGCTTTGTAATTTGTCCTGTGCTTGTGCTGCGGTAACACTTGTGAACTGCTTCGGGGATTCTTCGCCATTTTTTTGGCTGTCCTTTGTTGAGGGTTTCTCCGCTGGATTTAGGGCTGTGCTCATGATATCTGGGCCTCCTTTTAAACCAAGGAATAAATTCTAGTGAATCAAAATATTTGTACTTATAGGCGTACTGGCAAACGCTTCTCACCAGTTTATGAATTTCGGTAATCTCCGGCGTACAGTAGATAATGTCCCAGTTATATTTACGGTGGCGCATATTGGCTTCCCGCATATTCTTGGGGTAAATGATATGCCCGTTTTCATCGAGGACAATTTCGCCAGTATCATCAATCGATCCTTCATCATTGGGTGGAGTATAGTTGGCAATGGCCGTTTGATAATGGTCATAGTATTTGTCTGGCAGCTGGTCTTTGATGGCTCCTATGCCTTGGCTATCGAGTTCAACCGGCTTAAAGACGGTTGAGTCATTGGGAAAGACGTCCTGGACTTCATCAAGGATAATAAACGCTTCAACCGGCATCCACCAAAACCACCGGCGCCAAAGAAACAAGCCTTTGTCAGTTTGCGAAGATAGCCGCCAAACATCGGCTGTCTCCGGGAAGACCTCATCAAGTTCTATCTCAATAGACTCTTTCGGCAATATGCCCTCGATATTAGTGACAACTACCCTGCCTTGTCTAAGCGCCGGTAACACTTCAAACCAAAAAGCGGAAGCCGACTTAAAAGACCCCGGTGCGCCATGAAAGATTGAAGCGGCCATTAAGGTAATAACCTCATGACAAATTTGGTGACATAGGCATTGAGTATGAGATTGATGCCGTCAAACAAGCGCATATCAACAAAGGCTTGCCGAACATCGATAGGTAATAAACTCATTTGGGCGGTGATTTGGGACATAATACTCAGGTCTTCAATGATGACCTTAGCCACGCCCCAGGAGAATTTCATCAGTTCCAGATAAACATATAACTTTAGCTGTACCCAGTATTCGAGCAGCCAAGCCGCAAAGCGATGCAGCATGTTAGGGGTATCGGTAAAAAGGTAGGTCCAGAAATCACCGATACTATCGGCCAGCATTTGAGAAGTGCCGGCAGCGTCTTGATAGGTTTGGGTATTGGCATAAACCAAAGCCGGCAACAGCAGTAGAGAAAAAAGAAACAGCTTTTTCATCGGTCCTTACCTCCTAATAAAATAAAAGCCGCGAGAATAGAGCAAACCAACATGATTGGGCCTGCCAGTAATTTAAAGAAATCGCTAAAACGGTTTAAGGAAAGGTCAAAGCTGCCCTGTGTTAAGGTTAGGGTTCTGTCCTGGTAGTCGGCAGCATTAGGGACAGTGACGGATAATATGGCCGCCGCTTCCCCCCGCACCTGGACGATGTATGCTTTCATTTCTTCTTTTTTTTCTTCTACTTTTGCTTTGACCTCGGCAATATGTGCATCATCAAAGAGGCCGTTATAAAGGGTTTTATCGGGAGTCGTTAAGGTGGTGGTGTAGGTTTCTTTTTCTTTTTGTTCTTCTAGCTTGGCGTTGGCCTCACCTATGCCTTTGGAGATTTCACTTAAGCCCTGCCCAAAAGAGGAAATGATATCGGTATTGGTTTTAATGCCATCAAGAGAAGATTTCATCTGGCGCAGGCTGGCATTACCGTCATTGGTCAGCGACTGGAGCTTACCGAGTATCCGGTTAGTGTCCGAAGTATCGACAACACCGTCATCATTACTATCGGGGTTATCCTGTTCAAAAGGGTCGGTTTCTTCTTGGGCGGCGGAGTCATCATCAAAACAGACAAACTCGCCGTTATAATCACCGCAACCGGCTGCACAAGTATAATATGCTGAGCCGTCAATTGTCGGGCCGGTTGAACAAACATCCGCCGGGTCGGTAACACAGGCTTTGGCAGAGCCATAGTCAGTACAGCCCTGCCCATCATCTTGGCCGGTTGGCAACTCAAAATTATCTTGAGGGACAGCATAACAATTGCCTTCTGAAAAAGTATACGTACCGCTTGAACGCCTGGAAACCGAACAAACAGAGCCATCAGCAAGGGAGTAACACATCTCATCGGCGGTATTAGAGCCAGCAGGCAAGATGGCAGAGCTGGGAGCCGGGCAAGTATCGAACATTGGTATGGCGTTGGGATCTGCACAACTTGTGGTATCCCCTTCAGCATTCTTAATACTATAAGTAAAAGAAGGTAGTTCCTCAGGGGGACAATAGGTTTTCTCAATGACTTCTGAGGCTTTACCTAATAAGTGGATACTGGTCGTTGTTCCCATATCACAATAAAGCCCTGTCTGGTGTGTTCGCTTATATGTTCTAACATCACTCCAGCTCGCAGAGGTCACTTTACAGCCATAAGCAATTGCCAGGCTATTAACGTAACTTACAAAAATACCATGACATGCCTGATATTGGGCATCTTCACTGGGCTGGCCCTCCATAAAAACAGATCCCAACTTTTCACCATATGGAGTTAGGCAATCAACATTAACGCCGTAAATCATGGTCGGCGCTTGAACAGGTACAGTGCCATCAGTAAAAATACTGGCCTGAGTAAAAAATGGGCCAAAAAAAGCGGCCATCACAGCCGCCTTATGTATGCTGCGGCAATTTTTAACTGGTACGAATTGCACTACTAAAGCCCTCTACAAAACAGTAAGTAAAAATTGTCGCAAACATCAATGAAGTCAGCATGGTTAGCGACTCAAGAGCTTAATCACAATGCCAACACCAGTGACAACGGCTGCAATGCCCAGGACAACAACAACCGCTGCCCCGGTATTGGTTTGGCCATCAGTACCGGCAGCATTGATAGCCGCCGTATGGTCGGCAGCAAAAACCACTGTTGAAGCAAACATGGCTGAACCTGTTGCCGCAGCACAAACACCACCTTTTTTAACCATTTTGATTACATTTTTCATGATACTTCTCACTTCTATTAAGTTTTGCCCAGTAAACGGGCAACTCGGCCAAGAGAATGGCCACCGATAAACCCGATCAAACAAATCGCATTAAAATAAGCAAAGTCTTCGACCGAGAATCCAAATAAATCAATGAGTGTTGCCACTACCGTTTGAACATTCATTGATTCATATTCCGTCCTGGATACCAGGACAAAATCACTACATTCTTCCATGGGTACGCCGGTGCTTCTTACTGAGCCGGTGGCGGTAACGTGTACACAGATAGCCCCGTGTGACTGGGTGACAATGAGCAATAACAACAGGGCTATATATTTCATGCTAAATATCCGTAGTGCTTTTCCAGGTCGAGGCGAACATCCAGGTTCTGGCACCTGGGGCAGGTGCTAAGCCCGTTAGTTTCAGCCAAGTCCCGCGCTACGCCTGACCAACCGCATTCACAATGAAACGGAGCGGTACTACTCATTTGCGAAGTGATATTTAACTCCCGCTCACGGATAACCACGGTATCAGCCATTAGATTTCACCCTTTTTAAAGTCGCCGTTGATGGGTTTAAGCAATCGTCAAAATGCTTTTTCAGGGCCGGGTCAACAGGGGTTATTTCAATGACTTCATTTTCAAAGGTCTGGTCATTGAAGGAAAATTTAAGGTCATATTCTTTATCCCCGACAAACGCGCCGGTATCGATAAGCACATGAGCATAAGAGACATTGATCGATATCGGCTCTTTATTAAAAGGGGTATCGGTTGTTCGACCGGCAGCTTTACGATGAAACTTAGGGGCATCGACATTCTCAAGCGGATAAAGCACTTCCAGCTTGCCAGTTTCTGCCGTGGGGTTTTTAGACTCGGGGAATCGAGTGATACTTATACCTGCAATGACAATAGACATAATAATGCTCCAGTATGTGATTTATTAAGTACGCAGCTAACCGGGTACGTAATCAGTTAAGTACTTGGTTAATGAGGTTCTGATACGTTGGGGGTATGCCTAATTTCTGCCCCGTATCGTCAGGCAGCAATACACCAAAGGCTTTTTCAATATCGCCTTCAAAAATTTCTAAAACATCACCAAGCGCGCGTCCGGCCATGCGGCGGAACCAGCGAACCCGGCCAGCCAGTTCAAGGCAGGCATCTTTGGCTTTGCTCATGGATTTTGTAACAACGCCTTGTGTGGTTATCATGGATTGGGCAAAAGGACACAGACCAGCAAAGGTGGCATCGATATCAAGCAATGCGTCTACATTCCACTTTTTCAGCTCTGCTTCTGAGCGGTACCAGATAAAGTCATCCTCTTTGATGCCCTGCTCTAGTTTCTTGTTATAGACGCGCCAGTAAATCACGGAGGTACGAGAGCCAACCGTGACCATTTCCTGGGTAAAGACTTTGTTGAGGTCTTTATCAAGGCTGTACTTGTTGTTGTCACCAAAGCCCGGACTCATGCCTTTATCGCTGCTGCGAAAGAAGCCGTCAATGTAAGCTTTACGGGCATAGTCACAATCAAAGTTACCGTCAAAATCGTCTTTGCATAAGTCGAGGCGGGACAGCTGGGTGACGGATAACACGGTATTGAGCCAATGATGTAAAACAAAAGCATCGGTGTGTTCGAAAAGGTGCTTGCAGCCCTGACCGGATATCTGGATATAAACGGTATTGTTCTGGCCACCGATACCGATGAAGCCGATATCAACACCGTTTCGAGTTTTCATAGTCATGGAGTCGGTATAACCATGGAAACCTTTGCCCCGGGCAATAGAGATATCAAAGCCCAGGATATGTTCAACGAACACTTTAAGGGATTGAAAATAAAACTCGGCCAATATGTTTTCTATTTTGAGGCGATGGCGGTCGATTTCTTCGATAGACTTGCCAGAGGTATTTTCAATTTTTGGGGGAAGCGGGAAAAGGGTTTGAGTTTTATGGCTCTTGCCCATGAACCCGGCTTTGTGACAATGGCGCAGTTCGGCCAGACGGAAACTAAATGCTAAGTGGTCAACCTTTACCGTGCTTTTTTTGCCGCTAATGCGATTGGCAATAAGGCGCTCAGCAAGCGGTGAATAAGGTTTAAAGTCCGGGCCTTTTTGGGGTGATTGAAATACAGCTTCACTTTTCATATCAAACCTCTTTGCGATAAATCCGCGTAGTTTGTGTCCGTAATCTCTACTGTGGCAGAACCCGCCATTTCATAGTTGACCCAGCAATTAAATTTATACATCGATGAAAAGTAGTCATAGATGCGTTCGCCGTTTAGGTCATAAGTGACGTTGACACCCTGGACTTTGTAATCTTCGTAATAAATCGTAATTCGGGTCATGAGTTATAACCTAAAAAATCAAATACCGGCACGAACCTCAATTAAACAAGATTTGCCTCAATTAAAATAAACAACGACCCCACATTTCAATACGTAATAAAAACCAACATATATTACAAAATGTAATCTAAATAAGAAAAATGTCAAAAATAAGATGATATTATTTTTAACTTTGTGTTTTATCCGAGTGTTTTACTACATAATGTAATGTAATTACTTCATTGAGACAGATACAGAATGAGCATTCCAGATTGGGTAGATAAAGCAAAAAAAATCATAAAAGACAAAGGATTAAAACAAGAAGATTTGATTGATGCATTAGGAGTCACCACACAAAGCGGAGTTAGCCATTATTTCACAGGTAAATATCCATTGGATATAGAACAACTAGTTAAGCTATCCAAGAGTCTAAATACAGACCCAAATACATTGCTAGATTTCGAAGTAGAAACAGATTCAACTCAAATTAAAAGTATTTTAAATACCATAATTGAAGAATGGTTAGTCCGGTTTAACCAAATGGGTTGGGCAGAATATACTAGTGACCCTGCTGCGATGAGAGATTTAATCGCAGATGACATAATGAAACAGTTGTTTAATCAGAAAGATGACAAAATGACTTCACTTATTAAGAAAACAGTTGCAAATTAACCCCAAAGGTCGATTATCTTTGGATCACTGCATTTTCGTTGTTTAAAGAGTAATACCTTTTTATTATCTTCCTCTATTTTGATGTGTTCTCTAACATCTTTTTCCCATTCAATGAATAATTTAATTTGCTTTTTAGGATTCCCTTTATTTGAGTCTTTAATGTGAAGAAAAATTCTCAATAATTCATCACTTGTAGGCCTTTGTATTTCACTAATTTGAGCCTGAATAAGAAGCAGCTTCCTTATAAGAACAGCTAATGCTGCAATTAAAATTGCGCCTGAAAGAATAAAAAATATATGTATTGTCATGCTGTCATCCTTGCTCTCTCTTTTAACGTAATAGCTGGAATATAAACCAACATAATTAATACAGTTAAAAGGTTTAACATCAGTATTGAGGGCGTATACAAACTATCTGTTAATCCTGAACCTATAACTACCCTATCAACGGCTCTTACAAAATGAAAAATAATGATCACATAAGCGATACATACAATATATTTCACCATAAAACATGGCTTTACTTTTAGTTTTTTATGCAAGAAAAATAACATAACCATCAACAATGATTCTGTGAAAATCTTGCCAGCATAAATAATTAGTCTACTAGTACCGAGTGAGAATTTAGCAGGTACTAATTTAGAAGTGAGCTCATCTACCATGTAAAGATAAGCAATCAGTTGCTCTTCAAGAATTAATGATGCGCAAAAGCAAAAGACTATACAAATGAAAGCAATAAGGGCACTTAAATCTTTTGACAAGACTTCAGTACATCCCATCAACCCCAATTCTTTAACAGGCTTTCTAGCTCTCCATGCAACCAAGCAAAGGCCAATAAAAACAGCAAGAAAAGTACTACCATGCACTATGTCCGTTAAAAAATTATAATCTAACTCCATCGATTTCCCTTTCGCGATGCACTAAACCTAGCATTTCCATTTTATTTTTAAATAACTTGTAAATTAAGGCGGATCTTTTGGCCCACTACCTGCCTCCAAAATTACCCCTCGCGCAACTCTTTGCGACTCATCCTCATTTTGCTTTTCAACGTTAAAGATCTCTTCATCTGCAACATTAGTAGAGCCACAACCACCAGAAATTAACTTTGCAATTTCATGTGTTATTTTCATGTTCCCTCTTTATGCCTTCATAGCAATAAAACATTGATAAAATGTAAACTTTCAAAAGCTAACACAACATTATAGGAATGTATACATGGAACAAAAAACACAAAAATTACACTTTAAAATATTACTTAAAAAAAAACCACATATAATTACATATTGTAATACATTAATTTATGGATAAAAAAATGATAAGTGAATTTGTGCAAGTGACAAACCAAGCTTTAGTAAAAAAGTATGGAGTAATCATGAGCTTAGAACAGCTTTCAGAGGTTTTAAAAATGAGTTTAAGAAAAACTAAAGAAAAGCTAAAACACGGTAATTTAAATATAAATTACCAACATGAAGGTAATACTTACATAATCCCTACTATTGAAGTTGCTCATTATATTCACCAACCCAAAATAAAATTGGTACGCGAAAAAAAGAACTTTATATTTTAATCATTTAGCAAATCCACCAACTTTTCAGGGTTAAGCTGTGTATACCGCTTCAATGACTCCCAATCCATATGACCTGTAATAGCCGAAACTTTTGGAATAGCTAAATCTTTTTCAAACAGCCTGCTCGTTGCCTCGTGTCGCATATCATGAAATCGCAAATCTGTAAAACCTAAATCTTTGGCTAAACGATCCCACCCTTGTGTGATACTGCCGGGATCTGTACAACCTAAAACTAAAGCTTCTGGATTCTTTTTTTCCAACCTCTTGTATAACTCTATAGCTCTATTAGACAACGGAATGACTCGTCCAGCTTCCAAGCCTTTATCAAGCAAGTGCTCATCTATTTTCGATCTGTTGATCTTAAGCAACTTTTTATCTAAATCCACATCAGCACCAATTAACCTGGCCAATTCCCCCCTTCGCATTGATGTTTCAGCTGCGAATAAAACAACTGTGGCATACTTTCTTTTACACTTGACTAGTATTTCAAATTCTTCATCACTTAACCTACGAGTGCGCTTAACAGATTTACGTTTAACTGTTTTATGCTTCTTATCAAAAACTTTTACACCTTTTTTAACTATTTCATAGTCAACGTTATACTCGAGGTCAAAGACAGCGGTTTCCAACACAGCCGTGATATCTTGCATATCTCGCTTTACTGTATCCCAGCACACCTCATCCGTTAACATTCTTTTAGCGATATAACCGGCGATTACCTGCGGGGTCATTTCTGATAGGGTGTAACCTTGAAAGTTCTTTTTTAGCCGAGCTAACTCATTAAACTTTTTCCGGTTTTTCTTATCGGCGATATCCTCCGCTTTACTTTCGGAGATTTTTAAGATTTTGACTTGATGGTGGTCAACGAGCTGATTAAAGTAAATGTTCGATAAGGGCTGCGCTTTTATCTGTTGGCCAAGCGTAATTTTGGCCTCTTCCTTCTTGACCCATGCTTTTGCCTCTTTTTGAGAATCAAACGTTTTTGACAGGCTATTTTGGGCCAGATGCTTGCTGCGAATCGTAGCACGAACTCTGCCATTTCGAGTTTGGTAGGTTGCCATTTTAGCCCCCTTTTTAGCGCTAAGCTCTTACAAAAGTGTACCAGAGTTGCACCAAACTTCAATCTAGCCCCTTAAATATAGTAACAGAAAACCTCCCTCCTAAGGGGCAGGTCGTGGGTTCGACTCCCTCCGAGGTCGCCATTTTCCTATCTATACCAGCAAATAATAAATTGACACTAATTTTAAATAACATAAGCATGTGATTATGCAGCATCCTGTAGCCTGCTTGCTGCGAATTGTTAGAGAAATACCTCATCATTATTCGCTATAACAGTAATCACTGATTAACAGACCTAGCAGCTAAACTCTCTCCCGCGAAAGGCAAAAGAACACTTTGTAAAGCAACATGTTACAAAAAAATCCCTTAGCATTTCCTTCTCCTTAGACAGAAAAATTAATCATTGTTTTTATAACCCCGATTCTTTACTTCAATTTAAAGCTATCTATACTAAATTTATCGGGTGGTCAATATATAAACAAACTCTCTCAAATACCTCCCTTTACTAAACTTTTTATTATGACGGCTCGTGTGTCATGCCGAAAAATTTAAATACTAATTAGAGTTTTCCAGGGAAATAAAATCTTCGTATAGCTGGCAGTGCTTTTATCTGACATCAGATAACGGTATGTGTCGTGGCCTAATTATATCTATGAGGATTAATTATGAGGTTGTTAATCGCCTGCTCGGTACTTTCCTTCATTATCTTCCTGATCAGTCAAAAAGTTATTGCCGTGCCATTCGATGCCGAAATAACCGGTAACTCAACTGCTCCAAGCAGCAATACAAAGCAAAGCGAAAGTAAAGATGTCAGGCAGGCCGGCATACAAAAACTCAGTGATGAAATTGATAAATACCAGGCTGCTGTTGAAAAAATAGAATCCACAGAAGGCATGTACAGCGAGCAGATTGCGCAAAAACTGGTCAACCTGGGCAATATTTACCAACATTACGAAAAACATGAAGATGCGGTTCAGGTATATAAACGGGCACTGCATCTGAGCCGGATTAATGAAGGCCTGTATTCATTAACCCAAATCCCAATTTTAGAAAAAATGATCGAAAGCTACAAAAAAAGAAAGCAATGGGAGCAGGTGAATGACAAGTATTATTACATGTACTGGTTATATGCCAGAAATTTTGATGATATGGATATAAACCGCCTTGATATGGAACTGCAAATCGCCAACTGGCATTTAGAAGCTTATGCCATGCAACTATTACCGGATCCGACTCAGGACTTGATCTATTCCTACTCTTTATTTGATCGGGCGGTCAACCTAATCACCAATACCTATGGTGAGACAGATGAACGCTTGATCACACCGTTAAATGGCCTGATGCTGACCAATTACTTTATTGCCTCCCATGTCATGCGCAGTTCGGTTGAAAAGGTTTATGCCATGAACGAACAACTTCAGGTGCAAATGAAAAAATCCGATATTCTCATCGCAGAAATGAAGCGTAAAAGCTTTGTGACCGGAAAAAAAATCATCCAGCGAAAATTAACAGTTTTGCAAGGACAGACGCAAGTTGATCATCAGGCAATTGCCAAGGTCAAGCTCAAACTGGCCGACTGGTTTCTGATGCATAATAAAAGACAAACAGCCTTGCGTCATTACCAGGAAGCCTATGACTACGCAGTGGCAACAGATAAAAACAAAGAATTTCTTGAGCAATTATTCAGTCAGCCTGTGGCTTTGCCCCATTACCCCAACCTGCAACAAAGAACCCGTGCCATTAAAAGTGATACCGAACTCACCACCGATGTACGGTATGTCCACGCCACTTTAGATGTTACAAAATATGGTAAGGCAAGAAACATTAAGATTGTCAGCTCTAATCCGCCGGATAACAGCCCAATCAAAACCAAGGCATTGAAGTCATTAAGAACAACAAAGTTTCGTCCTCAAATTTCTGATGGCATGACCATCTTTACCGAGCAACTGCAGCTGCATGTATTTCCTGAATAATCACAAGGCCAGAATGATGAATAAATCTACCATTACGATAATAATAACTTCTTTACTCTTGTGTATGTCCGGCTGTCAATCAACACAACAGCAACAGAGCAAACCACCGACTTCATCACCCAGCAGTTCATCTCCCAGTAGTCCTTCGAGTTCGAGCTCAAGCTCTTCATCCAGTTCCAGTTCGTCTGACTCCAGCGCTTCATCCAGCCCAAGTTCGGCTCAGTCTCAACAGCAAGGCCCGTCAGCGAGCACCGGCAATACTTCGGCTAACCAGGGCAATCAATCTGATGGTTCTCCACAAGCCGATGCCGGCAGCACAGAGTCCGCGTCAACGCAGCAAAGCGGCGATAGCAGGGATAACAATGAACAATCTGAAAATAACGAAGATATGGCCGGTACTAACTCAGAAAGCTCCAGTGACGATATTGATTTTTCGGAAGAAGAAGTCACGGCCTCCAGCTCATCCAGTCAATCTCAAGCAAGTGAAAGCAGCGCTTCGGCTCAATCTTCGGCTCAATCTTCGGCCAGTGCCAGTGCCAGTGCCAGTGCCAGTGCCAGTGCCAGTGCCAGTGCCAGTGCCAGTGCCAGTGCCAGTGCCAGTCAGGCAAGCCAATCATCATCTAGTTCTAACGCAAACCCAAATAGCTCATCCCAACCTGGCGCTGCTGCCGGGGGACATGCTTCAACTCAATCGACAAGTTCGAATCAGGCCGCTTCCCCGGGCCAGCAGCCAGGGGGAAATGCAGCCCCCGCCGGAGGAATGATCAATACCCGAACCCGGGGCGAGCAAGTAGCCGAGCTTGATGAACGGCTTAACAGCTCAATGAGTGATTACGACGGCATGATTTTAAGCGAACGGGAGTATATTCAAAATAAAGGCGCCGAGCAGGGCAGCGAACAAGCGGTCGCCAACGCAGGACCTTTATATGATGATGTATTAAATGGCGCAGAGGCCAGTGCCACGGCAAAAACATCGGGCGCACCGGAACAAACCGCCTTTCCTTCAAGTTCGGGTGGCATGCCGGAATTGCCCTCTTCCCAAAGGGAAGGTGATTATCAGCACAACCAAACCGTTTATACCCCCCCTGCCGATATCCCAAGCGGTAACGATGATGACGTCGTTGCCCGGCAAATCAGGGAAGCGGCATTAAAAGAAGCCGACCCCAAATTACGGGAGAAGCTTTGGGATGAATACCGTAAATACAAAAACCAAACCAAAGGCCATTAAGCTATGAACCGACTATTGTCCAATACAGTTATTTTCTTGTTGCTGTTGTCGACCTTGTCAGTTACCGGGTGCAAAACAACAGAAATAAAAACCACCGAACAGATCCCCGTAGTTCATGAAACAGCCGACATCCCGGAGGACGAGTTACTCGATATCGGCATACGCATTTTTGATCCCGGCCTGGAAAACCTGGAGCAATTAGATGAAGATACCCTGGTTTTCCCCGAGATCCGCATAGCCGAAGCCAGTTTTTTCCCTTACCTGTTAATGGAAACCTTACAGTCGAGCGGCGCCTGGGGGGCCGTCCGGGTTGTGCCTACAGGCCATGACTCGGTGGATGTCCTGGTCAAAGGGGATATCATCCAGTCCGACGGCGAACAGCTCATTGTCATGGTGGATGTCGTCGACTCCCGGGGGCATCACTGGTTTAACAAGCAATACGCCCAAAAAGCCAGCCGCTACTCTTACGATAAGAAAACCCAGTTAAGGTTTGAGCCTTTTCAGAATATTTATAACCGTATCAGTAATGATCTTAACGAATACCGAAAATCACTTACTTCACAACAACTGGTGGAATTAAGACTGGTCTCGGAATTAAAGTTCGCCAGAGACTTCTCGCCGCAAACCTTCTCAGAGCACTTATCACAAGATGAATCCGGCCTTTATCTTATCAACCGCCTGCCCGCCGAAAACGACCCTATGCTGGCACGCATCAAGCAAATTCGCGAGCGCGATTACCTGTTCGTAGATACCTTGCAGGAATATTACAGCAGTTACGCTAAAGAGATGAAAGCCCCTTACAAACAGTGGCGCAGTGAGAGTTATAACGAAGTGATCGCCATGCGAAAAATGAAAGACAAAGCCTTAAATCAGAAAATGATCGGTGCCGCCGCCATTATCGCCGGTATCTATGGTGCGGGCAGTTCCACCGGCTCCGCCAGGGCAGCAAGCAGTGTTGCCGTTGCCGGAGGCGCCTATGTGCTCAAAGACGGATTTGAGCGTGATGCCGATGCACAAATTCATATCGAAGCGCTGCAGGAGCTGGGGGATTCATTACAGGCAAGTATCGAATCTCAGGTAATAGAACTCGAAGACAGAACCGTCACGCTATCCGGTACAGTCGATAACCAATACCAGCAATGGAAAAAAATATTACAAGAGATTTATCAATCAGAAACCGGAAATTAACCTTGCCTTAAAGTAAAAATAACCGTGGGTGAGAGTGATTTTTGGACTATAAATAAAAATAGATACTAATAAAACTCAAGCATAACGTACTGAGGGTGAACACTTTAATGGGGTAGCCATGGCACCGGTAGAGCACGCAAAAGAGAACAACAAAAAAACACAACAAACCGTTTCTTTAAACTTTGACCACAAGGGGTTATTGTCTAAGAAAAATATCCTTAACTGGTTTGTCAGTCATTATCTTATTCTTTTATTACTGCTAACTCTGCTGGCGGTATTATATTTTGTCATAGTGCAACTGCCCGCCTCGGTATCCGAGCCTGAAGTCGAGTTAGATGCCAAAAGCCTGATGGCGGTAGAGGCACAAAAACCGATAGACGAATCTCCCTGGCAGGAAGCCCAGTTAGCCAAACACAGACGCCAGGCCCAGGAAATCCTCTCCCAGGTACTGACCAGACAAAAAGCCCTGGAAGAAAAAAAAGTTACTTTATGGGCTGAAGCAGCCTTCTCCCAAGCCATTAAAAATGCAGAAAACGGCGATCTTTTCTATCGCAGTCAGGAGTTTGAGCAGGCAATGCAGAGCTACCGCAGCACCTTGAGCCAACTGCAAGCCATAGAAGCCGATATCCCCGACGTTTTTGCCCGTCACCTGGCGCAGGGGCAAACAGCATTAACAGCCAATAATGCCGCCCAAGCAAAACAGCAATTACAGATAGCCCTGCACCTGATGCCCGACAACGAAAGCGCGCAACAGGCCTTTGACCGCGCCCTGGTACTGGATCAGGTATTGGAGTTGGTTAAACAAGGCGAAGTCTTGATGGATGAACAGCAGCTTGAAGCCTCCATAAAAATACTCAAGCAGGCTGCCGCCCTTGATAACCAGTCCCCGCTGGTCATCGCAGAGCTGACCCGGGTTAACAACGCCATTAAAGAAAGGGACTACTCACTTGCCATGTCTCGCGGCTATAAAAACCTCAAAAGTAAAAATTATCCATCCGCAATTAGCCATTTTACCGCCGCCGGAAAAATTTTACCCTCGGCAACCGACCCGCAAAAAGCCATCTTACAGGCGAAAAGTCAGGCATTAAAAGCCGCCATCACAGAAAAGATGCAACAGGCAAAACAATTGGAGCAGGAAGAAAACTGGCAACTTGCCCAAAAGAGCTACCAGCAGGCCTTAACCCTGGATCAAACCTTAATATCGGCAAAAGTTGGTCAGTTACGCAGCCAAGCCCGGGCAGATTTGGACGAAAATCTTAGCCTGATCCTGGAAAAGCCAACGCGGTTGGCCAGCGACAAAGTTTTTGCCCAGGCACAGAAAGTATATAGCGATGCTTTAAAAATAAAGACTCCGGGAGCAAAGCTCCAGCAACAAATAGTTGACGTAAAAAAATTATTGGCACAAATAAAACAGCCGGTATCGTTAAGAATCCAATCAGACAACCACACCAAAGTCACCTTATATCGAGTCGGTGAATTAGGTAACTTTCTCGCCAAAGACCTGTCTTTAACCCCGGGACAATACACCATCACAGGCTCAAGAGACGGTTACCGGGATGTACGCCAGGAGTTTACCTTGATGCCCGGCAACCCAGCCAAAACCATCACCATAGCCTGCAGTGAAAAAGTGAGCAACGGATGAACAAATACCTTCAAAGCAGCATAAAGGATAGCGCCAATGCCGATCAGTCCGGCATTATTATCCCGGCGCCTTTTACCCCGACCGCCCACACAAAAGCCAAAACCGTTAAAAAACAGTACCGGCCTTATGTTTATGTGACCGCAAGCGTACTTTTACTCGCCTGCCTGATTCTAGCTTACCTTTTTACCGCAAAATCTGTTGTTCTGATCACTTTCCCCCAGGCAAGTAAACTCGAAATATCCGGCGGACTGCATTTTGAACTTGCAGATCACTTTCTTATGCTGCCGGGGGAATACCAGTTAAGCGCGAGTTTAAAAGGGCATTTTCCCCTAAAACAATCCTTTACCGTCAGCGAGTTACAAAACCAACAGCTGAACTTTGAATTTACCCGCCTGCCTGGCAAACTCACTTTAGCCCTTCAGCCGCAAACCCCTGTTGCAGTTTTTATCGACGGCAAGCCCGTTAAGCAGATAGAAAATACCATCAGTAATATAGCTGCCGGCAAGCACCTGTTAACCCTTAACAGCGAGCGCTTTTTACCTTTTACCACTGAGGTGCAGATTGAAGGCAAAGAAATAGAACAAAGCCTTGAAGTAAAACTTACCCCGGCATGGGCAAATATCAGCTTTAACTCGCAGCCTTCAGGGGCACAAGTTTATCATCTGGACAAATTACTGGGCATAACCCCCTTATCTGCCGAAGTACTCCAGGGAGAGTATCAGATAAGTTATCAAAAAGCCGGTTACAAACAAACTCAACGGGAGCTCAAGGTAACGGCAGGTATCGACATGACACTCGACCCCGTCTCCCTGTTTAAGCTCACGGGCAAACTGGTCATTACCTCAACTCCTGCCGGGGTCAGTGTTACTTACGGCGATCAATACCTGGGGACAACCCCCTTAACTGCCGCCGTCAAACCTGACTCAAGCCAGCCCCTGCTGCTGTTTAAAGATGGCTATCAGGAATATGCCACCTCATTAAAAGTACCTTCCGGGCAAACGGTTAATCAGGCCTTTAACCTGCAACCTATTGTCGGCGAGATCAACTTCCAAGTTACCCCCGCCGATGCCCTGCTGTATATCGACGAGCGCCTGATGGGACGGGCAAACCAACAAATGACCCTACCGGCAAAACAGCAAACTGTCCGGATAGTCAAGGAAGGTTTTGTCGACTATAAAACGCAAATATTGCCCAACCCCTCGATGGAGCAGGTTTTTTCAGTACAGCTAAAAACCTTGGCCCAGGATAAATTCGACCGCTTAGCGCCTGTTATCGCAAGCGGCACAGGCAGTAAACTCAAGTTATTTAAACCCAATGATACTTTTGTGATGGGCGCCTCCCGCCGGGAACAAGGCCGGCGGGCCAATGAAGTCAGAAGGGAGATCAAACTTACCCGGGCTTTTTATCTTGGCTTGACGGAAGTGACCAATAAAGAATTCCGGCTATTTAAAAAAGACCACTCGTCCGGGCATGTCAAGGGGAACTCCCTTAACGCCAGCAAGCAGCCTGTGGTCAGGATCACCTGGCTCGAAGCGGTTACTTTTTGCAACTGGTTATCGGAAAAAGAGCAACTGGAGCAGGTATATCAAATAACGGATAACAAGCTCACCGGCATCAACCTTGATGCCAACGGTTATCGCCTGCCGACAGAAGCCGAGTGGGTTTGGGCCGCCCGCTACCAGGGCGGCAAAATGTTGAAATATGCCTGGGGAGAGTCGTTACCCCCCAAAGAAGGCTCGGCAAACATCGGCGATATCGCCGGTGCCGCCATCCTGGGCGAAATTCAGCCCACCTATAATGATCACTATATTACCACAGCTCCCGTGGCTTCTTTTACCGCCAATGAAAAAGGCCTTTATGATCTGCCGGGTAATGTTGCCGAATGGATCCACGATTATTATCAAATCCAGACCGGGTTATCGTTAAAAACAGAAAAAGATCCCTCTGGGCCTGAGTCCGGGGACTACCATGTCATTCGCGGAGCCAGCTGGGCCCACGGCACCCGAACTGAGCTGCGCTTATCGTTTCGCGATTACGGCAATGATAAACGTGACGATCTCGGGTTTAGAATTGCGCGCAACGCACTATAAGGAAAGCGGAGAAAGTTATGGTTAGACATCACTACCAGACAGCGATACTTATCTTGATGGTTTCGGTCCCTGCGCAGGCACTCAATAACCAGCCGGTAATTAACCAGCTCCAGGCAGAGCCGGCACAAGAACAGGTAAAAACTCCCCGGGATAAAGAAGTTACCGGTGATAACACAAATAAAACCGAGAAAAAGGGAGACACTGAAAAACAACAAACGGTGAAAACAGCAGATAAGCAACAGGACACTTTTACCCCGACGGAAGAGATTTCTGAAGACTTAGCCGTCTCTTTCCCGGTAGATATTTAATAACCACCAGGATGAAAGCAGATGAAACGTGATCTAGGCTCAGAATTTATATACCAGCTTTTTGCCTTGCTGCTCTCGGTAATTATTGTACATGCCGTTTATGTAACCCTGGTTCGACCGGAAGCAGAAGCCATCATCAAACAACAAGAAGCGCAGCAACTTGCCGGAGCGAGCGTCACCAACCAGAGATCCTTATATGTCGTTTTAAAAGACTATGAGCAGGAAACCTGTCTGATTTTAATGTTATGGGCCATGATGATCATGGGTTATAAGGCCAGACTGGCCTTGCAGGAAAAACATATGCTGGCTCAGTCGATATTAGACGTGCAGGAAGGGGCAAGTATATTACCCGAAGATGCCCGGGCATTATGCAGGCCGCTGCAGGGATTATCGCCGGAAAAACAAGGCATGCTGGCCCCGCGTACCTTACTGGTTGCCTTAAAACGCTTTTCTGCCACCGCCAATGTCGCCGCCGTCGCCACCGCCATAAAAGATATTTGCGAGGCCGAAGCCGATCGCCTCGACAGCGAGCTGGCCATGGTCCGCTATATTTCCTGGGCAATCCCCTCAATAGGTTTTATCGGTACCGTAAGGGGGATAGGCGAAGCCCTTGGCCAGGCACACCAGGCAGTGGAAGGCAATATTATCGGCGTAACCAACAGTTTGGGGGTCGCCTTTAACTCAACCTTTATCGCTTTGGTGATCAGTATCTTTATTATGTTTTTCACCCACCAGTTACAACTTATGCAGGAGCGTTTGGTACAAAACACCCAGGACTACTGTGACGGTAACCTGCTCAACCACCTGAAAACCGATATCAACAAGGTGGATTAGATGCCTTTAACCCTGATAGAAATTAATGATCACCAGCTGACGCTCCGCCAGGGGGAAAAATCCCTAAGCCAAAGCGGTTATGCCCTGATTGAAAAAGATCAACTGCTCTTCGGCCAGGATGCTTTTACCCGGGGCAAGCTCTCCCCTGCCAACTTTTATTGCCGCTACTGGCAACAGCTGGGTTATGAAGAAATTGCTACCCCAAATGCCCAGGTCAGGCATTTTGCCGACCTCGCCTATTTACAGCTTAAAGCCCTGACAGAGCAATGCAGCAACATCCAGGATACCATCTTGATGGTGCCCGCCAACTACAGTCAGCAGCAACTGTCTTTATTGCTGGGCATTGCTGGCTCATGCCAATTAAAAATTATTGCCGTTATCAATGAAGCCGTTATCAAGCTTGCCCATCACCAGCAGGCAGGCAAGCTGGCGTTGTTAGATCTGGGTTTGCATCACTGCAACCTGAATGAACTATACGCCGATCAACACCTCTCCCTGGTGAATACGCATGTGATCCCCCACAAGGGACTTCACGACCTTTATAAACACCTGGCTGCCTGGCTCAATAAAAAATTTATCATCGAATGCCGCTACGACATCTTTGCCACCGCCAGGGCCGAGCAAACCGTTTATAACTATTTTAACGACATCATCCCCTGCGAGCAGGCCAGCTACCAGCTAAATATCAGCGATAAAACCCTTAAAGTTTCTGCCCGGGAAATCCGGGAACAAATAAACCATTTTTTTGCCCCGGTTCTGGCTTCCGCCAGTGAGTATCCCACTGTCTATATTACCCCAAGGTTAAAGGCAGTATTGACAACCGAGACAGCCCTTGAAGCCATGTTATTGCTTGATGAAAGCAAGCTGGAAACAAATATCGAATGCCACCTCAATAACCTGACGAAAAATAAACAAATAGCCCTGATCACACGCTTGCCGGTTAATCTTAACGTAAACAAAGCAGATACTGACGGCTTACACAGTAAAAGCCGGCCTTCTGATTTAGCCCCGGACGCTAACCGCTCTCACCTGGCGTGCTCTCACCTGGCATATAAGGGGCACGCCTATCCGTTAACGGATAAACCACTTTACCTGAGCACTGCCGATAGCAATGCCCTCTCGCTTAATCCCGGGAAGGGTGATGCAGCAAAATTAATTCGAACAGGCAAAGGCTGGCAACTGAGCCTCATAAGCCGGTCAGGCGGAGAAAACTCACCTCAGGTCCGGATTAATGGCAAACCCGCCCGGGACAACCAGCTGCTTTACAGGGGAGACACTATCAGTGTCGGCCGGGAGCAAGCGATGTTTTTATTGCTTAAAGTCGAAGAGGCGTTGCATTAGCTATGGCCGGCAAAAGAAAATTTTCCACCTTCAGCCTGTCTTTTCTCGACATTATGTCTTGCGGCTTCGGCGCGGTGGTGCTGGTGTTTTTAATTATCAAACACGATGTCAATACCCAGGTGGAAGAGCAAAACCTTGAGTTGCAGGCCGAAGTTAACCTGTTGGATGAAGAAGTCACCGAAGGACAAGCCCAGTTGGTGAAAATTAAAAATACCCTTTCCCTGCTGGACCAGGAGCTGGTGGAAGCCAGCGGCCTTGCCCGGCGCATCAATGATGAAATCGATGCCATCGCCAATAAAATTGCCGTACTGGATCAGGAAAGCGACGACCAGCAGATCATCAAGATGAAAGAACAGCTAAGAACCCTGATGCTGGAGAAGAAAAAACTCGAAGACGAGCAGGCCCAGGGCAATGATGCCAGGCGCTTTATCGGCCAGGGAGAGCGGCAATACCTTACCGGCTTAAAGCTCGGCGGTGCCAGAACCTTAATCCTGCTCGATGTCTCCGCCAGCATGCTTGACAACCATATCGTCAATATCATACGGCGCAAAAACATGTCCGATGAAAGTAAAAAACAATCAAAAAAATGGCAAAGGGCAATACGGGCGGTGGAATGGCTGGTGGCAAAATTTCCCCTGAGCAGCCAGTACCAACTTTATGTCTTTAATACCCAAACCCGGGCCTTATTGGCTGACACCACACATCAATGGCTTGCTATCGCCGACGAAGAAAAATTAAATACCGGGATTACCGCCCTGCATGAGCTGGTGCCGGGTGGCGGCACCAGCCTTGAAAACGCCTTTCGGGCCGTCAGCTTTCTCGACCCCCTGCCCGACAATATCGTCTTGCTCACCGACGGCTTGCCCACCCAGGGACTCAAGGCACCTAAGGGACATACCGTCTCCGGCCAGGAAAGAGAAGAGCTGTTTAACCTGGCGGTCGAAACCTTACCCGAGGGCATCCCGGTCAATATCTTATTATGGCCGATGGAAGGCGATCCCATGGCGGCATCGGCTTTCTGGAAGCTGGCCCAGCATTCACTCGGCTCGTTTATGAGTCCGTCCAAAGACTGGCCCTAGGAGGTGATATGAGCAGAAAACGTCGCGGCTCCGAAGAGTTCTCCATCGCCTTCCTGGACGTAATTTGCTGCGGTTTCGGTGCCATCATTTTACTCTTGATGATCACCAAAACCATGGCACCGATTGTCTTGGAAGAATCGAGTATCAACCTCGACGCCCAACTAAAAGAACTGCAGGAGACCCTGTTTACCATACGCGGGGAAACCACCATTTATAACCGGGACCTGACGGCAAAACACGAGCAAATCGACAGCGAAAAAAAACGCCTGGCGATATTGCGCACCCGCTTGGCCACCATAGAAGCCCAACATGCCCAGGTGTCACGTGCCGCCTCCTTCAGCAGTCAGGAAAAAGGCAAATTGGCACTGGCGCTGCAAAGCCTCTCCGAAGAAATGGAGCGCTTACTCGGCCAGGACTATAAAAGTAAAAACGATTTAATTGGCGGGATCCCGGTCGATAGCGAATACTTAATCTTTATCATAGATACCTCCGGCAGCATGTATAACTACGCCTGGGAAAGAATGCAGGAAGAGATCATTGCCACCTTGAATATTTATCCAGAAGTCAAAGGCATACAGATCATGAACGATATGGGCAACTATATGTTTAACAATTATCGCCGCAAATGGATCCCGGATACCAAAGCCAGGCGCAGGGCGATTATCAAACGGCTAAGAAGCTGGAACCCCTTTAGCAACTCCAGCCCGGTCGAAGGCATACAAAAAGCTATCCGCACCTTTTTTGCCCAGGACAAAAAAATCAGCCTTTATGTCATGGGAGACGAGTTTTCGGGACGCTCGATAGAAAATGTCCTGTCAACCATAGAGCGCATCAACAAAGTCAGCGCCAATAACGAACGCCTGGTGCGTATCCATGCCGTTGGCTTTCCGGTGCAGTTTATGCGCCCAAAATACCTGCAAAAAACCGGCATACGCTTCGCTACCTTGATGAGAGAGCTCAGCTACAGAAACGGCGGCACTTTTGTTGGCCTCAATGACTTCAGGCCTTAATGGACGGATAAACTTATGGCAACGATTAAACAGCACATCAAGCAATTATTGAAACTGGCCTCAACGCTTTTATTACTCGGCTGTCTCAGTTGTACCAGCACCTTGCAGGTAGAAGGAGACTTTCCCCGTCCGGTGATCCACCAACTGCCCCTGCAAGTTGCCGTCCACTACCAGGATGATTTTCGCCGCTACCGCTATGTGGAAAAAAGTGAAAAACGCAGTAAATGGGAAATTAACATCGGCAATGCCCAGGTGGCTTTATTCGATACCGTGCTGCCGGCCATGTTTGAAAATGTGGTGCAGGTATCAAACATCGGCCCGCAGGAAAATGCCGATATAGACTTGTTCTTTGAACCCTATGTTGAAGAGTTTCAATACAATATGCCCAGGGAAACCAAGGTCAATATGTTCGAAGTGTGGATCAAATACAATATGAAAGTCTATGACGGCCAGGGGCTGCTTATCGCCGACTGGATATTGACCGCCTACGGCAAAACCCCCACCGCTTTTATGAAATCAGAAGAAAATGCCTTAAATGAGGCGATGATCATTGCCCTTCGGGATGTCGGTGCCGGTTTATCGCTAAAGTTCAGCCATATCCCGGAAATCAACAGCTGGCTCAATAAACACGGCCAGCTGCAATAATAATAAGTAATTTTATTCATCTAGGGGTCTAACTTAGGTAACAAAGGTGAAGTGAAATGAAAAACCTGTTTAAACAAACAAGTACTTTATATCTGTTGTTAACCCTGGCACTCAGTGCCTGTACTTCGGTCACCATAGACCAGGTAAAACACGTGCCGAGCGAACTGAAAGACGGTGAGTCCATCGTGGTTATCGGCAGGCGCAGCGGTAATGATTATGAAACCGAACCGGAACTGATTTCCTGCATCGGCAAGACCCTGCTCAAGGGTAATAACCCCATGAATGTCATTCCGGAGCAGGAGTTTGTCGACCGCCTTTATCCCTGGTTTGAAGCCCGCACCGCCCCGGTTCATGTCTGGGATTTACAAAGGCTGCTGTCCTTTGATGATATCGCACAAATCATCGATGAATATAATGTTCACTACATTGTCTGGATCGACGGCGTCACCGAAAAAACCCGGGGCGGCGGCAGCATCAGCTGCGGCCTTTCACCCGCCGGGGTCAGCTGTTTCGGTTTTGGCACCTGGGATGAAAAAGCCGAATATGAAGCCTCCGTCTGGGATTACCGCACCAAAAAACTGGTGGGCAAAGTCAGCAGTGTTGCCGACGGCACCTCTTATATGCCGGCCATCGTGATTCCCATCCCCTTGCTGGCACAAGTGCAAAGTCAGGCCTGCAGCGCCATGGCCAACCAGTTGCAAAGTTTTTTCAGCAGTTCGCAAAACCAGGCAAATGAGTGATAAAAAAATAGTAAAGACATTACTGAGATTAATATCTAAGTAGCGATAAAAACCCGTTAATATGAACAGGAGTTTACAATGAACTACCGACTTTTATCCATTCCCCTGCTGCTACTGGCCTTAGCCTCCTGTTCGATCAACCCGGCTACAGGTACCCCGGATCTGGTGCTGATGTCTGAAGAGGCAGAAATCGCCATGGGCAAGGAAATGCATGAAAAACTGCTCAAGTCCGTCCCTGTCTATCACGATGATGCCCTGGCCGCCTATATCGACCGGATCGGCCAGAAAGTGGCGAAAAACAGCCACAGGCCGGATATCAAATATCATTTCACCGTCATCGATGCCCCGGATATCAATGCCTTTGCCCTGCCCGGCGGTTATATCTATATCAACCGCGGCCTGCTTGCCTACCTTGACTCAGAAGCCCAGCTGGCGGCGGTATTGGCCCATGAGGTCGGCCATGTCACCGCCAGGCATGTCGTGCGCCAGGATACCGCCCGCAAAGGCGCCGGCATCTTATCTATCTTCTCGGTCTTTACCACCGGCAGCACAGTTATAGGCGATGTCACTAACCTCTGGAGTACCGCCGCCGTCCAGGGTTATGGCCGGGAAATGGAGCTCGAAGCAGACGGTTTTGGCGCCGAATACTTGTTTAACAGCGGATATGATCCCCTGGCCATGGTAGAAACCATAGGGGTATTGAAAGACCAGGAAAAATTCTCCCGCTACCGGGCAAAAGAAGAAGGCAAAAAAGCCAGAAGCTATCACGGCGTTTTCGCCAGCCACCCGCGTAATGACATCCGCCTTAAAGAGGTGATCGCCAAAGCCGGAGAGTTTCCCGAAAACCAGGACAGTACCCACAATAAAAGCGAATACCGCAAACATACCGAAGGCCTGGTTTACGGCGTCAACTATGATGCCAAACTCAAAGCACAGCCGAAAATTCCCGGTCTGTACACCCATGATAAATTAGGGTTTTCACTACAGTTTCCGGAGAAATGGCAAGTTGAAAATACCCGTCAGGCCATTGTCGGCCAGCCGGAAGATAAATCAGCGGAATTAAAACTAACGGTTGCCCTGAACAAAAAAGGCATTTCTCCCGGGGATTACCTGCGCGGCATGATGAAAACCCAAATGCTGCAGCGCTCGGAAGATTTTGCCCAAAACGGCCTGATCGGCCATACCGGCATTATTGTTAACGAAAAGGGTGATTATCAGCAAAGGGTCGCCGTACTCTACCAGGGTCGCCGCGCCTATATGCTCACCGGCTCTGTGCTCGCAGCCAAAGCCGATGTCAATTATGACGAGCTGTTTTTAAAAAGCATCCACAGTTTCAAACCGCAAAAAAGCAGTGCCCGCAAGCAGAAGTCGAAAACACTGCATTATGTCAAAGCCAATGAAAATACCAACATAGAGCAACTCGCCAAGCAATTGAAAATCGGCGCCTATGCTCCGCAACAGCTGAGGCTGATCAATGGCCTTTATCCCAGGGGAGAGCCGGAGCCAGGGGACTGGATCAAAATCATTCAGTGATGCTGTTCGTTTAATTTGTCCCGGGGGTAAACTGACATAAACAATGGCCGGCTTATACTCCCCGGGGCAAAGAGATCAAAACGGCTAATCCGCCTCCCGAAGGGTTACTTAAACTGATTTGTCCCTGGTGAGCATCGATGATCTCCCGGCAAATACTCAAACCTATGCCGCTGCCATCAGCCTTGGTTGAATAATAAGGTAGAAAAGCCTGCTGCATCACTTCTGGCTTCATCCCGGGGCCGAAATCCCGGATCACCAGGGTTATCCCTTGCATCCCGGAGGTTAAAGTCACCTGACTCGGAATCTCTCCTGCGGCCTCCCGGGCATTCTTCAATAAATTGATCACCAGCTGCTCCAGCTGGCTGATATCCCCCTTGATAAAAAGCTCCTTATCCCGGCAATTGACGGTAAAAGGATACAGGGATTGCAGCTGCCCCAGCATAGCCAGGAGATCAAATGACTGCTTTTTCGGAGAAGATAACCGCGCCAACTGGCTGTAATTCTGGATAAATTCCGACAACTTGTTTATCCGCCCGGAGATAGTGCTAAAAACCTGGTTTAACCTGGGTTCATTGATTCTCTGCGCCAACACTTTGCCGCTATGGCACATAGAGCTGATAGGGGCAATGGAATTGTTGAGTTCATGGTTGATCACCCGGATCACTTTTTTCCAGGTCTGCAATTCCTGGCGGTTTAACTCCCGGGTCATAGGCTTAAGTAACATCAGCTGATGCCGGCTGCCGTGAAGTTTTAACTGATGGCGGGAGAAATGCCAGCTTTGCTCCATCCCTGTACTTTCATCTTCTTTTAACTGGACAATGGCGCTGCTCTGCCCCGCCTGTGCTTGATAAGGCGATTCTTGAGAGCCCATGTCTTGAGACCCCATACTTTGAGAATGAAAGTCTTGCCTTTCAGGGTTATCGGCAAGATGATCTGCCGTTAAGCTTTCTTCGCGCGAACTTTCCCTACCAGTACTTACCCCGGCAGCATTTTCTCCGATATAAGCCAGTAACCCGGGTTTGTGCTGTTTAATTAACGCCGTCCATTCCTGCCCCAATAAAGAGGCGCGGTTAACACCTGAATTTTCCAGAAAAAGCCGGGCCGCCTGATTGGCAAAAATGATCTTGTCCCTGTGGTTTACCAAGACAGTAACAACATCGGAGGCATTGACGACTTTATCCAGCAGCAACTCCCGCTGGTACAAGGCTTGTTTTTCCGCGCGCAATTTATCCGCAACCTGATTAAAAAGCCGGATCACTGCCAGATGCCGTTGTTCTTTTTCAAAAGGTTTGTCCGCCAAGCTGATGGCAAAATCCCCGTCCTGGAGATTGCGCAAACCATCTTCCAGGGTCTGCAGCACCAGCGCTTGCCTCTGGTGGCCTCGGCGCAATAATATCAAAGCCAGGAAGAGCAGCAACAAACTGCTCAGGGCAAACAAAGCGGGAGCGCCGGGAAGAACAAGAATAAAAGACAATATAAACAGCAGGTTAAGAAGAGCAAGCTTAAAAGTTAACATAAAATTCCCAGACTTGTGCGTTAACCCAGCGCACCGGGATCTATCCGGTACTTCTCTAAACGCCGATACAAGGCCTGTCGGCTCAGGCCTAATTCAGTTGCCGCATGTTTAATAATACCGCCATGTTTGACCAGCACCTGCTCAATCTGCTGCTTTTCATTGCCGGCGCTATTTCCCGTAGAAACACCTTTAAAATCCCCCGCCTTGATACAGGCATCCTGCGCAAAGACCTGGGCCCGTTTACAGGCATTTTCCAGTTCACGGACGTTGCCGGGCCAGGGGCAGGATAGCAGATATTGTTTGGCATCATCACTGAGCTGATAGTCACTGCCGATAAAGTACTGCGCCAGCGGCAGAATATCGGCTTTACGTGCTTTTAACTCGGGCAGGTGCAGTTCAATGACATTCAGGCGGTAATAGAGATCTTCCCTGAATTCCCCCTGCTTTATCGCCTGCGGCAAATCGCTGTTGGTGGCACTTAACACCCGCACATCCACCTTAAGGGTGTCATTGGAGCCAAGGCGTTCAAATTCACCGGTTTGCAGTACCCGCAGCAGTTTCATTTGTCCGCTTAACGACAGGTTTCCTATTTCATCCAAAAATAAGGTGCCGCCGTCGGCGGCTTCAAAACGCCCCTTTCTTGCCTGGTTGGCGCCGGTGTAGGCACCTTTTTCGGCGCCGAATAACTCAGCTTCCATCAACTCCTGGGGGATAGCGCCCATATTCACCTTGATCAGCGGCGCACTTTTACGGGGCGAATGTTGGTGCAGATGATCCGCCAGCTTTTCCTTACCCGAACCGTTGGCACCGGTGATCAGCACATTCACCTGAGACGAAGCCACTTTTTCAGCATCCGCCATTAACGCCAGCATGACCGGGCTTTGATAGATAAACTGCGGCTGTGCCCTGGCATTTCCGCCCGGACTTGTTTCATACTCCCTGGCATTGAGCTTATCCCGTCCTTCACTTGAGTAACGCTCAACCAGCTCCAGTAACTTGGTATCATTCCAGGGCTTTTGCAGATAATCCGCCGCCCCCGCCTTAACCAGTTCAATGGCGGTTTCAAGCTGGGTCCAGGCGGTGATCAGGATAACGGGAAGCTCCGGTTTCATTGCCCTGAGCTCATGAAACAGACACTGGCCTTCACTGCCTGAGGTCAGCCCCTGCTCAAAGTTCATATCCTGGATCACCAAATCAATGACCTGGTGGCAAGCTATCATTAACGCCTGTTTTTTAGTGGCAGCGGTCAACACCTGATAGCCATGCAAACCCAGCAATAAGTCAAGCGCCGCAATAATATCCGGGTTGTCATCAACCACTAAAACCTTAATCATCTGTATCCTTTATCTTGTTTGGCATCACACCGTTCTGGTAGCAATAACCGGAGGAATATTACTGGTACTGACCGCGGGTAACCAGGTCGCCACAAGACCGGCAACAAAGATAATGCCACTGGCCAGCAAGAACAGCAAAGGCTCTGGTTTACTCAAATCGATATACTGACTGAGCAAGATATTAAAACCAATCACCGTCACTATACCCAGTAAACAGCCCAAACCACAGATCAGGGCGTTTTCCGTTAGCACATAGCGCAAGATATCTCTTTTACGCGCCCCCAGCGCCCGGCGAATACCAATATATTTCTTTTGTCGTGAAATATGAAATTGCGCATAAGCATAACTGCTAATCGCCGTCACCAACAGCATTAAGCCGCATAATAATAAAAATAAATCCGCCAGTCCCTGGTCATCCCGGTAGAAGCGTTTTAAATGCTCCGCCATGGTAAAAACCCTGAAAATATCCCGCTCCGGCTGTACCGCCAGGATAGTATCGCTGACCTGATTACGCACGCTGGACATTTGTCCCGGTTCAACCGATAAAACGTAGTAGCGGGCAACATAAACATACTCCATCAGGGTGCTATCAAATACCGCATACTGTTTATCCTCGGGCAGGGTAGGATTGAAAGTAATATCCCTTATTACCCCGACAATACGTCCCCGGTTAGTTTCCTGCCCTATTGCCGAGTTATCCCCGTAAAGACTTTGCTTGAGAGACTGGCTGATCACAATATTGGGCCTTTCATCGCTGCCAAAGTCCCGCTGATCACTCTGGTTCAGGTAACGCCCTTCAAGCAAAGACAAGCCCAGGGCGTCCGCCAGGTTTTCATTGCCAAAAAACACCTTCACGTCCTGCAAGTAGGTATCGGTTCTTTCCTGCTCAGGGTTGTCCAGATCATGGACATTTCTCTGGGCCCCCCTGGGCCTGATCGGCAGCTGATTCATCGCCGAAACAGACTTGACCCCGGGCAAACGGGCAAGCTGGCTGAGATCCTCGGCAACCACGGAGCGGTAATAGTCAAAATCCCGGTAATTGCCGGAGGTCGGATGCAGGGAAACGAGCAAAATATTCTCGTTATCCATGCCGGTATCCCGGGATAAATTTTCCCGGGTATCCAGCGCCAGTATCACGCTGTTGACCACTAAGGCCAGGGTAATGGCCAGCTGCAATATCAAGAGTCCTGTAGTGAATTTTCGCAGCAATAAGGATTTAACTAAGGCTTTTAAATTCATGGGATTTCCTTATTTATTATTTAAGTTCGGCACTGATGGTATAGCGGCTTGCCCGGTATAAGGGATACAAGGCACTGGCTATTGCCGTTACTAAAGCCAGCAACACACCGGACAGCAGAATTTTTGGCTCCAGTACGGCAATATTCGACAAATCGGGTAAAAACTTGGCGGAGAATTTTAAAAACAGCCAACTTAAGGCCAGGGCAAGCACACCGGCAATCAAGCCCACCAGGACACTTTCCATCAATCCCTGCATCAGCATATGCCTGTTGCTGGCACCGACAGCCCGGCGCAGCCCCACTTCAAATTTGCCCGCATGAAAACGGGATAACAGCAAACTACTGGCGTTGAAGACACAAACACATAAAAACAAGACTGACGCTAAGGTAAAGGCCAACACTTTCTGATCGACCACCTTTAGCTTTAACAGCCAGCTATTAACATCATCTATTTCATTACGAATAGCTAAAGGGTGTTCACCGGCGTCTTTGAGGGTCTGACTGTAATGATCCAGATAATCCTGAAACGCCTGCAGGTTATTCTTTACCGGCAACTCTACCCAGGCTTGCAGATAATAAACATTTTTATCCCGGCTGTTGCCGACACTGCCATTCTCCTCTGTGGTTGAACTACGGGCATGGATCGGCCACCCCAGATCTATCGAGGTTTCCAGGGGTACATAAATATCATCGGTAGCGTTAAAAGCCCGTCCTTCGGTGGCATGATAAAACAGCGGCCTTAATAACCAGGGTTTTAATACCCCGACAATGGTCAATAACTCGCCATTAAGCTCTAAGGTTTTACCGACACTGTTGGCTCCGGCAAATATTTTCTGGTTTAAGTCATCGCCAATCACCACCTCCATACCCGAGCTGCGCTTAAAGGCACTGCCGTAAGCAAATGGCGCCTGAGTCAGCGGGAAAAATCCCGGGGTCGTTGCCCTGACCGCTGAATCATAACGGGTTAAACTTTTTGACTCGGCGTCTCTGGCATAGACGCCGGAAGCATAAAAAACCGCACTATGCTCGGGTATGCCGGACTCGGTGATTTTCCTGGCATCGCGATAACGTAATATATGCATGGGCTCAGCACCGGGTTGATCATCGGGCCAGGTATTCATGCTGACATGAAAGACACGGTCGCTCTTATCCGGAATGGGATCACTGCCCATGGAATTAACCAGGGCCAGGTTGGCAGATAACAGGCCGACCCCGATGGATAAGGTCAGGATCACCAAAAAATATAAAGACGGCGCCCGCTTAAAGCTGATCAGGGCTAATTTCAGGTAATAACTAAGCATGGCTCAACTCCTGCTTTTCACCGGCAGAGCTTTGGGGTTGCAGCGGCGCATAGATACTGAAATCGGAGATCTGGCCGTCAATCACCTGGACATTACGTTTTACTTCCCGTGCCTGATCCGGGTCATGGGTGACCATGATAATGGTGGTACCTTCCTCATTGAGTTTATGCAACAACTCCATTACCTGGCGCGCCATTAAAGAGTCCAGGTTACCTGTCGGTTCATCCGCCAGTAATATTTTCGGCTCCCCCGCCAGCGCCCGGGCAATGGCCACCCGCTGCTGCTGGCCGCCGGATAGCTGGCTGGGTAAATAATTCAGCCGTGAGGCCAGGCCGACCTTTTCCAGCGCCTGCTCAACCCGGCGTTTGCGCTCGGCGCCGTTAAACCCCCTGTAGCGCAAGGGCATATCGACATTGTCAAAAATACTGTAGTCGGGGATCAGGTTATAATTTTGAAAAATAAAACCGATTTTTTCATTTCTTAACCGGGACAGCTCATCATCCTTTAGCCCCTTGACACTGACACCGTCGAGTTGGTACTCCCCCTGATCAAAGTTATCCAGCAAACCGGCCACATTTAGAAAAGTCGACTTACCAGAGCCGGAAGGGCCAGTAACCGCGACAAACTCCCCCGGTGCGACCGCCAGGGAAAAATCCCGCAAGGCATGGGTCTGAATAGTATCGGTGCGGTAAATACGTGAAATATTGTTCATGTTAAGCATCACTGTGCCCTCTTATAAATTAATTTTTTTCTCTGCTTTATTTTTCTATGGCAATAGCCCGGTTAATAGCTGATATTGATTTGCTCCGATGCGCTAAAATCCTGATAATCTGAAATAATCACCAGCTCCCCTTCCTTTAGTCCTGAGGTCAACTCAATATAATCCAAACTGCTGATCCCTGTGTTAATGGCAGTTTTCCTGCCCTGGTTATCTTCACCGACCTTATAGGCAAACTTACCGCCTAAAGCCCCGATGAAAGCGCCACGTTTCACCATCAGCACATTCGTTTTCTTTTCAAACTCAATACGGGCATTGATACGCTGATTTTGCCTTAAGGCAATAGCTGTTCCCGCTTTTATACTCGCCCTGACTTTCACCAAGTTATCTTTGATTTCCGGCGAAATAGCAATGATCTCACCACCGACATCAACGCCGGCAATCTTCATCATCACAGTCAACCCCAGCCCTAAATCATCGGCATAAAATTCTGGTACACTCAGCTCGGCTTCATACTCGGACAAATCCACTATGGTCATGATCTCGGTATTGGCGACAATGGCATTTTTTTGCGCCACCAGCCAGTTGCCCACCACCCCGGTAACGGGGGCGGTGATCGCTAAAGCCTGGTGTCTGCGTAGTAGTTCATCCAAGATCAACTGCTGTTTTTTCACTAAAAACTCCCGATGGCGGGTTTCAAAGGTTAACCGCTCCCGCGCCAGTTCGACCCGTTTTTTCGCATGCTGATAAAAGCGCTCTGCATCGGTTAAGGTATCCTGGCTTTTCATCCAGTCCACTTCACTGATGATTTGTTTGCCAAAAGAAATCTCTGCCCGCTGCTGTTCACGCCTGGCAACATTCAGGCTCGACAAGGCAGCATTCATCTGGCTTTCCAGCTCAAGCTGCGCTTCTTTATCTTCTAACAGCCCCCGGCTGGCATTGATATTAAGCTGCTCTAAGGTCGACTCCTGCTGTTTGATCTCGGCATCAAGTTCCGGGCTACTCAGGCGCGCCACCAACTGACCGAGTTCCACCGCTTCCCCCGGTTTGGCCAGCAAGGTAATTTTGCCCGCTTCACTGCTGAATAAGCGTGGGGCATTGGCGGCCACCGCCTTACCCGAAACCGAGGCTTCGCGAACAAGTTCACCACGCAGCACAGGCGCAATCACTAAATCATGAGCGTCGACATCGGGAATAGAGGAATACCACTGGCTTAAAGTCGGCATCGCCAGATAGGCTAGCAATATCGCCAGAGCCAACAGCAACAACGGCTTGAATGACCAATTTTTTTTAGAACTTTGAATAACTTCATCCTGACTTTGGGTACCCGCTATCATAATTAAACTCTTGAACCTTGATAAAGAAATAACACTTGTCCCTTAAGGTTGCAGTTGGGATGCCAAGTTTTCAAAAAACGTAATCAATTGTTTTTACTTAACTTTATTTAAAGGCGCTCTAACAACTGTGTCCGATCGGACACTTCAAGCTGTCCGCCGGTGTCCGCGAACACTCAGGCGGACACTTGTTCAGAGTTCAGTGTCCGCAGTAAATCTTTTGCCGGGAGATATGAATATATTGGAAGTTTTTTTAGAAAAAACGTAGGCTTATATGCTGTAATATAAAAGCTCAGCTTATGCCGGGAGGCTGAAATACTTCCATGTATAAATCCTGCTTTATCACATCCTGTAATCGCAGGATAAATACTTCCATGTATAAAAAAGCCCCGGAACGGGGCTTTGAAGTTATCTTGATAACAAATAAATACTATTTTAATGTTTCTACTTTGCTATTGATGTCATCAGCGATTGAGGTATTACTCAATACGGCTGACAAGGCTAATATTAACACTGCAAATATTACTGTTGTCAGCTTAAATCCCCTTGAGGATGGCTTATTCATTTTATATTCCTGTAAAGTCAGGTTATTCTATTTTTTAGCATGAGCTACAACAGCTCAAAACTTAACCTATCCGGGTACTGATTACAATCTTTGTTTACCCTTTTCTTACAGTTTCATGTCAAAGATGCTAGTTAACTGCTAACAAAATCATGCTAACAACTAATAACCCTTATCAATATCCACCAGGTTATCCAATAACTGTCCCTGCTGAAATTTTTTATAGTTGCCGGCAATTTGTGCGATCACTTCTTGCTGATCGGTAATTGCTGAAATATGCGGGGTTAATATCACAGATTCATGCCGCCAAAAGGCATGATCTTCAGGTAAGGGCTCATGGTTGAAAACGTCCAATACCGCCCCGGCAATCACCTGTTTATCCAAGGCATCAATTAAGTCACTATCGTTCACCGCTTGACCCCGTCCGACATTTATCAAAAAGCAGCCTGATTTTAACTTCTCGAAAAAGCCTTTGTCGATTAATCCTTGGGTGGCGGGGGTGTTGGGTAAAATACTCACCACATAATCGGCATCAGCAACCGCCTGCTCCAGTTGGTCCTGACCATAATATACCCGGTAATCCGGATGTGCCTTCTGTGACCGGCGCCAGCCGCTAACTTCAAAGCCATTGTCCATCAAGCGCTTGGCAACCACCTCCCCTATGCTGCCGACCCCTAGTATGGTGACTTTTTGCCGTCTATTCTCTTTAGGCAAAACCTGCCAGTTGGCTTGTTGCTGCTGTTTGAAATAGGCAACAAAACGACACTTAAGCATCAAGATGCTTGCAAGCACATATTCCGCCATCTGCCCGGATAAGCCGGGATCTACGATACGGGTGATCTGAACATTGCTTGGCAAATCGGGATCCGAGAACAACGCATCACAGCCGGCCCCCAATGAGCTGATCACCTTAAGTCCAGGCAGCTTGGCCCAACAATTTTTGGGCTGCTGCCAGGCAACGGCAAATTCAACCTCTTCCGGTTGCGAGATATCCGGCCAGCATTGAATGTTTACTCCCGGCAAGGCCTGTTTAAGCCCTTGTGCCAATACAGTTAAATCCCTGTCTGTGACCAGCAATGCAATCGACATATAAGGGTTACCCCATCAAATCTTGGTGAATAAGTTAAAAAGCACAGATATCTATCACGGCAATAATACCGTTAAAACGGTAATTTTTCACCACTATCTCAGTGGAAAAGCTTGTCTATACAAGAGAAAACGCCAGATAAAGTACCTAGTTATTAATAAGTTACAATGTGACGGGAAAAAATATAATAAATAACGTAATAACATTTGCGCTAAGGCGGACACTAAGAGAAAATACGGGCAATTTTTTTCTTATTAACATTTCAGATTTGGAGTCCCTATGTCGTCGCGTCAAGAGTTGGCCAATGCAATCAGAGCCCTAAGCATGGATGCCGTGCAAAAAGCGAAATCAGGTCACCCTGGAGCCCCTATGGGTATGGCGGATATCGCCGAAGTATTATGGCGTGACTTTTTAAAGCATAACCCGGCCGATCCCAACTGGGCCGACCGCGACCGTTTCATCCTGTCCAACGGTCACGGCTCTATGCTGATTTACTCCCTGTTGCATTTATCCGGTTATGATCTGCCGATTGAAGAACTGCAGAACTTCCGTCAGTTGCATTCTAAAACCCCGGGCCACCCGGAATACGGTTACACGCCGGGTGTAGAAACCACTACCGGCCCGTTAGGCGCAGGTATCTCTAATGCCGTAGGTATGGCCATTGCCGAAAAAACCCTGGCGGCACAATTTAACCGTGAAGGTCACGATATCGTTGATCACTTCACTTACTGTTTCTTAGGCGACGGTTGTTTGATGGAAGGTATTTCCCATGAAGCCTGTTCATTAGCCGGTACCTTAGGCCTGGGTAAACTGATTGCTTTTTGGGATGACAACGGTATTTCCATCGACGGCCATGTTGAAGGCTGGTTCAGCGATGATACCCCGGCACGTTTCACCGCCTACGGCTGGCATGTGATCAGCGATGTTGACGGCCACGACTCAGAAGCCGTTGCCAAGGCCATTGAAGAAGCGAAATCGGTTACCGACAAGCCGACCATGATCTGTTGTAAAACCATTATCGGTTTCGGCTCTCCTAATAAGTCCGGTAGCCATGACTGTCACGGCGCACCTTTAGGCGAAGAAGAAATTGCCGCTGCCCGTGAATTTTTAAACTGGCCACATGCCCCGTTTGAGATACCGGCCGATGTTTATGCCAAGTGGGATCAAAAAGAAAAAGGCCAGGCGAGCCAGGTAAGCTGGAACGAAAAATTTGCCGCTTACCAAAATGCCCACCCGGAACTCGCCGCCGAATACCAGCGCCGGGTGATTGACGGCAACTTACCTGCTGATTTTGAAGAAAAGGCTAATGCCTTTATCGCCGAGTGCCAGGCAAAAGGCGAAAACATCGCTTCACGTAAAGCCTCGCAAAATGCCATCGAAGCCTTCGGTAGCCTGTTACCTGAATTACTGGGCGGCTCCGCTGATTTAGCCGGCTCTAACCTGACTTTATGGTCCGGCTCAAAAGGCATAGAAACCGACCCTGCCGGTAACTACATCTACTACGGTGTACGAGAGTTTGGTATGAGCGGCATCATGAACGGTGTCTCCCTGCACGGCGGTTTCATCAACTATGGCGCCACTTTCATGATGTTTATGGAATACGCCCGTAATGCCGTACGTATGTCGGCGCTAATGGGGATCCAGAATGTCTTTGTTTATACCCATGACAGTATCGGTCAGGGTGAAGACGGCCCGACCCATCAGCCGATCGAGCAGTTAACCAACTTAAGAACCACGCCTAACATGGTGACCTGGCGCCCTTGTGATGCCACCGAATCTGCCGTTGCCTGGAAAGCTGCGGTTGAGCGCCGCGATGGCCCGACATCACTGGTATTTAGCCGTCAGGGCCTGCCGGCACAAGATCGCTCTGATAGCCAGGTAAGCGATATTGCCAAAGGTGGTTATATCTTAAAAGACAGTGAAGCTACCCCAGAAGTGATCTTGATTGCCACCGGCTCAGAAGTTGCCCTGGCGATGGCCGCAGCAGAAAAACTGAGCGCTGACGGCAAACAGGTACGCGTGGTTTCCATGCCGTCCACCAATGTTTTCGACCAGCAAAGCAGCGATTATAAAGAGTCTATATTACCGTCAAGCGTCACTAAGCGTGTTGCCATCGAAGCCGCCCATACCGATTTCTGGTATAAATATGTCGGTTTCCAAGGTGCCGTTGTTGGCATGACCACCTTTGGTGAGTCGGCGCCGGGCAATGCCTTGTTCGAACATTTCGGCTTTACCGCAGACAATGTTGTTAACACAGTAAACAACCTGGGTTAATCACCCAAAACAGGGAGCAGCACACTTGTTGCTGCTCCCCCTTCACTTTAGTTTCTACTAGCGATGAATTATGCCCATAAATATTGCCATCAATGGTTTTGGCCGCATCGGCCGCAGCATTGTTAGAGCACTCTATGAAAATGGCCGCAATCAGGAATTCAACCTGGTCGCCATCAATGAATTAGCCACGCCGGAAGGCATCGCCCATTTATTAAAATATGACTCCACCCATGGCAGGTTTTCCTTTGCCGTGGAACAAACCCCGCAGGGACTGAACATCGCCGGGGATGAAGTCAAACTCACGCATATCGACGCCCTCGACCAGCTTGACTGGCAAGCTCACAATGTCGATATCGTACTTGATTGCACCGGTAAATACGGCTCCCAGGCCGACGGACAGCAACATATTAACCAGGGGGCAAAGAAGGTGCTGTTTTCACATCCCGGTGCCCAGGACATCGATGCTACTATCATTTACGGCATCAACCACCAGCAGCTCGGCGCACCACATAAAGTGGTTTCCAACGGCTCCTGCACCACCAACTGTGTGGTCCCGGTGATCAAGGTCATCGAAGACGCCTTTGGCGTGGAAAGCGGCACCATTACCACCATACATTCTTCCATGCATGATCAGCAGGTGATAGATGCCTACCACAGCGACCTGCGCCGTACCCGGGCGGCAAGCCAGTCCATTATCCCGGTGGATACCAAGCTGGCGGTCGGCATAGAGCGGATTTTACCCCAGTTTTCCGGACGTTTTGAGGCGATAGCGGTACGGGTGCCGACCTTAAATGTTACCGCAATGGATTTAAGCTTAACCCTCAATAGTGATGTCACCATAGCCGATATCAACAACGCCATCCAATATGCCCAAACCAACGGCCTGGCGGGGATTTTAGGTTATACCGAAGAGCCGCTGGTTTCGATTGATTTTAATCACGACCCCCATTCCTGTATCGTCGACGGCAATCAAACCCGGGTCAGCCATAAGCGCCTGGTAAAATTATTAATCTGGTGCGATAACGAATGGGGATTCGCCAACCGCATGTTAGACACCGCAGAGGTCATGGGCCATGCGCTTTAATCGCCCCTCGCCCGTTAACGTTTTTTCTGCACCTGTTTCTGTACAAAAATTTTTAACAAATGCTATGCCCGGCCTTCCTACCCTCCGGGTGATAGCGTTTGTCCAGGCATTAGCCATTAACCTCTTTCATCTTTATTTATTAACCTTTTTAATCCTAAACAAAGCAATTAAGGGAGATTTATCATGTCTGTCATTAAAATGACCGATCTGGCGCTGGCCGGTCAACGGGTGCTGATCCGTGAAGATCTGAATGTACCGGTAAAAGACGGTAAAATAAGCTCAGATGCCCGTTTAAAAGCGGCGCTACCCACCATAAAACTGGCGCTTGAAGCCGGTGGTAAGGTCATGGTGATGTCTCACCTGGGCCGCCCGGTTGAGGGGGAATTTAACCCTGAATTTTCCCTGCAGCCTGTGGTTGACTATCTGGCAGCGGCATTAAATTATCCTGTCCGCCTGGTAACGGATTACTTAGACGGCGTAGAAGTTGGCGCCGGCGAACTGGTGATCTTTGAAAATATCCGTTTTAACAAAGGCGAAAAAAGCAATGACGATGCCTTGGCTAAACAGTTAGCCGCACTGTGTGATGTCTTTGTGATGGACGCTTTCGGCACCGCTCACCGCGCCCAGGCCAGCACCCATGGCGTCGCCAAATATGCCCCAACCGCCTGTGCCGGTCCGCTATTGGCAGGTGAACTTGAAGCTCTGGCCAAGGCCCTGGACAAACCCGCCCGCCCGCTGGTGGCCATTGTCGGCGGCTCAAAAGTTTCCACGAAATTAACCGTTCTGGAGTCTTTAGCCGGTGTTGTTGACCAGCTGGTGGTTGGCGGCGGTATTGCCAACACCTTTATTGCCGCCCAGGGCCATGACGTAGGGAAATCCTTATATGAAGCAGATCTCGTCAGTGAAGCCCAGCGCTTAACCAAGCAGGCGCAGGACAATAACGGTGATATCCCGGTACCGAGCGATGTTGTCGTCGGTCAGGAATTTTCCGAAAGCGCCGCAGCGACCCTGAAACCTGTCGACCAGGTTGCCGCCGATGACATGATTTTCGATATCGGCCCGGATTCCGCCCAGGCACTGGCAGACATTATCGCCAAGGCGGGTACCATAGTCTGGAACGGCCCGGTAGGCGTATTTGAGTTCGATCAATTCGGTAAAGGCACAGAAGTTATTGCCCGGGCCATTGCCGACAGCAGCGCCTTTTCCATTGCCGGTGGCGGCGACACCTTAGCCGCGGTTGATAAATATGATATTGCCGATAAGGTTTCTTATATTTCTACCGGCGGCGGTGCTTTCCTGGAATTTCTTGAAGGCAAAAAATTACCTGCAGTAGAAATATTGGAGCAACGTGCCAAATAGTGCCTCTTGAACTCAGGGGAAAATAGTTTAATACTTGCAATAACAAGTATTAATATGAGTGCCGATAAAGCACTCGATTAACGACCCGATAAAAGCAGATCGGTAGTCTCACTGATCTGCTTCCTGCCCAAACAGAAGGAATATGAACATGGCTAAAGCTCATATGCTGGAAAAAATCAAAAACCAGGATGGTTTTATCGCCGCCCTCGACCAAAGCGGCGGCAGCACCCCAAAAGCCCTGCGTCTTTACGGCATAGCAGAAGATGCATACCAGGGAGATGACGAAATGTTTGACCTGGTGCACCAGATGCGTACCCGCATCATCACCAGTGACGTCTTTACCGGCAGCAGGATCTTGGGGGCTATCTTATTTGAAAATACCCTGGACCGGAAAATCGCCGGTTTAGACAGCGCAGCCTATTTGTGGCAGAAAAAAAATATCGTGCCTTTCCTCAAGGTCGATAAAGGCCTGGTCGAAGAAGAAAACGGCGTTCAGCTAATGAAAACCATACCGGATTTAGGCAAGTTACTCGATAAAGCCAATGGCCAGGGTGTCTTTGGCACCAAAATGCGCTCGGTGATCAAACTCGCCAACGAAGCTGGCATCAAGGCCATTGTTGAGCAGCAATTTACCCTGGCCAAAGAAATATTAGCCAAGGAGCTGACCCCGATCATTGAGCCGGAAATAGATATTCACAGTCCGGAAAAAGCGGCGGCGGAAGCCTTGCTCAAAACCGCCTTGCTGGCACAACTCGATGCCCTGCCCGGCGATAAACCTGTGATGCTCAAATTAACTTTACCCGAGAGCGATAACTTTTACCTCGAATGCATCAAACACCCTAAAGTCCTTAAAGTGGTCGCCCTTTCCGGCGGTTATAGCCGGGCCCAGGCCAATGAAAAGGTCGCGGCAAACCGTGGCATGATCGCCAGTTTTTCCCGCGCACTGACCGAAGGGCTGAGTCAAAAGCAAACGGATCAGGACTTTAATGCGGCATTGGATAATGCCATAGAAAGTATTTTTCAGGCATCTAAGTGTTAATCTGGCCAAAACACGGTAAAACAACAAAAACACCTGTTGTTAACTTTCACCGGCAATTTCAATAAATACCAGTATTCCCGGCGATACAGCCGGGATTTCCATTACTTTTTTCGTAATTTTCGAACAAAATACGGCTTAATTTAAAATCTTCGATTTAAATACACTTATCTGCAAACTTCACTGCCAGTTACCGGCGAGTTCTGATATAATCCTGGCCCGCAAGATGAAAGCTTTCATCGCAAGATACACTTTTCACCGAATTAATGACAAATTTTACTTAGGAGTAGTTTCATGGCTTTAGTTTCTATGCGCCAAATGCTAGATCACGCTGCAGAGTTTGAATATGGTATTCCCGCATTTAATGTCAACAACTTAGAGCAAGTTCGCGCCATCATGCAGGCAGCCAGTGATACCGATAGCCCGGTGATCATGCAGGCCTCAGCCGGTGCCAGAAGTTATGCCGGTGCTCCTTTTTTACGTCATTTAATTCTTGCCGCCATCGAAGAGTTCCCCCACATTCCTGTGGTTATGCACCAGGATCACGGTACCTCTCCCAGCGTCTGCCAACGCTCAATCCAGTTAGGCTTTTCTTCGGTCATGATGGACGGCTCACTAGGAGAAGACGGTAAAACTCCTACCAGCTATGAATACAACGTTGATGTTACCCGCCGCACCGTAGAAATGGCGCATGCCTGCGGCGTATCGGTTGAAGGTGAGTTAGGCTGTTTGGGATCATTAGAAACCGGAATGGCCGGTGAAGAAGACGGTATCGGCGCAGAAGGGATATTAAGCACCGAGCAAATGCTGACAGATCCGGAAGAAGCCGCCGATTTTGTTGCCAAAACTCAAGTAGATGCCCTGGCCATTGCCTGCGGTACTTCCCACGGCGCCTACAAGTTCACCCGTCCACCGACAGGTGATATCCTGGCCATCGACCGCATTAAAGAAATCCACACCCGCATCCCGAACACTCACCTGGTCATGCATGGTTCTTCATCCGTGCCGCAAGAATGGCTGGCAGTCATTAATGAGTTTGGCGGCGAGATCCCGGAAACTTACGGCGTACCGGTAGACCAGCTTCAGGAAGGTATTAAACACGGGGTGCGTAAGATCAATATCGATACCGACTTGCGTTTGGCCGCCACCGGCGCTATCCGCCGCTTTATGGCGCAAAACCCAAGTGAATTTGATCCGCGTAAATACCTGAAAGCTTCCACTCAGGCCATGTATGAGATCTGTAAGGCTCGTTATGAAGCCTTCCATACCGCAGGTAATGCCAGCAAGATCAAAGCTGTATCTTTGGAAGAAATGTATCAGAAATACCAAAGCGGCCAGTTAAAGGCGCTAATCAAGTAAGTAGCTTTTCTTAAGCCATATACTCTAAATAAAAGGGCCCTTCGGCCCTTTTTTGTTACCAAACGCTCATTTTTATATGTTTAGTTATAGTTAACCCGCCACTTTTTCTCTATAATAACCGCGAAATTTTGCCCTGGTCATGTGTGTCGACGTTAAAATCCGGCAAAAGTTCTGTACTCCGTACTCATAAACACTAATAAAGAGAATGCTAATGACATCAAAACTGGCAACCGCCGTATTTTGCCTGGTCCCCCTGGCAGCCACCGCCGCCGAAAACAGCGAACAACCGGCTTCCCCTTTTACCACATCGGCCGAGCTGGGTTTTCTTTATCAAACCGGCAACACCAAAAGTGCGGATATTAAAACCGGTTTTGATCTCAAATATGAACAAGAGAAATGGAAGAGCATTTTCGAATTCGATCTGCTGGTGAAAAAAACCGAAACAGAAGATGAAGACGGCGATACCAGCATGGACACCAGCGATCAAAAATGGGAACTGGTATCACAAACTAACTATACCTTAGGTGTAGAAGAAAAAAATTATGTCTATGGTAACTTCGCCTATAAAGACGACAGGTTCAGCGGTTTTGAAAACCAGTCATCACTGTCTTTGGGTTGGGGTCGCCGCTGGTATGAAAGTGAAACGGCAAGTTTTGACGCCGATATCGGACCAGGTTTCAAACGAGATGTCCTGAAAGACACAGACGACAGCTCAGGTGAGACCAGCAACAGCTTTATTATTCAGGCCCAGGCCTTGTATTTACGTAAGCTGAATGAACATGTCGAGTTCAGACAACAGTTTACCGCCAAGTATTCACCAAAAAGCGGTGAAAACAGCACCTATAAGGCGGAAAGTTCCATTACCACCAAACTGATCGAAACCCTGCAGCTGAAATTTAGCTTCACCATAGATCACAATACCGAAGTGGAAGACGATAAAGAAAACACCGATACCCAAACGGCAATGACCTTAGTCTACAGCTTCTGATAATATCGGCAGGCAGAGCGGCCACGCGTTTGCTCTGCCTGATTGATCACGGATATAGCTTGCCACTAAACCTTGCCAATATCACTTGCGAATATAACTTCAGAAAGCCTGTTAGCCCTGCTCATGAGAACACAACAGCAACTCTTCGCTTAATCTTTGGTGCAGCATCTGATAACTCTGGATAAACTCCCGGTAGACATCTTCATCAAGACTATCTTCGACAATCGCGCTTAGCACCATACTGGTTTTTTCATACATGGCCGTGCCGCAAATATTTAAAGTCATTTCCTTTATTTTCTCTAAACCGGCCAGCATTTCCCTGCTTTGCCCTTGCTGATAACCTTGAGTGAAATCATTGATTAAGCGCGGCATTTCCTCCAAAAACAATTGCAACAACTTATGCTCAAATCCGGTATTGTGGTTGATTCTGGCCAGCAAATCCTGCTTGTTCCAGATAACGGTTGTTGAGCCGGCTAAGCTAAGTTTTACTTTTTCCTGGTCATCCAAGTCGACATTGAACTTAACCGGGATCTTCACTGCCGGTTTACTTACCTTGCCTGTCTCCTCTTTGAGATCAGGTTTATACCAGGCCAGCAGTTTTTTCTTTAAAAATTCCGCCTGGATCGGTTTAGCAAGATAATCACTCATGCCCGCCTCCAGGCATTTTTCTTTATCCCCTTTCATGGCATTGGCAGTCATGGCGATGATCGGGATCCCGGTATAAATTTCACCGCCGGCTCCCCGGCGAATTTCCCCGGTTGCCTGATAACCATCCATTTCCGGCATTTGACAATCCATCAGGATCAGATCATAAGGCGTATCCTGCTGCGCCAGCTTCAAGGATGTCAGCGCCTCAAGGCCGTCATTGGCAATATCGGCATTAATGCCGAATTCAGCCAGGATATGACCGGCCACTTCCTGGTTAACACGGTTATCTTCAACCAGCAATACCCGGCAATCTTTTATGCTGTCTGAGTCGGCTTTTTCCTGCCTGAGATGCTCCGAGACCTGGATTTTTTGCTGATCATAGTTTAGCCCCTGCAGGTAATGGTGAGTGATCAAAGGGCGTTCCTCCGACGAGAGCTGATCATCGTTAAGGGCTAAGGCCAAGGTATCAAACAAGTCCGATAAGGTCGCAGGCTTAGGGAAATAACCGTCAAAGCCGATACCGGCAAAATAACTGGCATCTCCCCGTGACGCCATGGAAGTCATCATCACCAGCTTCAAGGTACTTAATTCATTTGATTCGCGAATACGGCGTCCGAGTTCGGCGCCGTCCATATAAGGCATTTGCATGTCTAAAAATGCCACTTTAAAATCCGGCCTGTGCTGACTTTGCAACAGGCCAAGTGCAGCCAGGCCGTCTTCTGCCTCAGTTACCTTGGCCCCCCAAAGCTCAAGTTGCTCTTTCAATACCAGGCGGTTGGTCTGGTTATCGTCAACAATGAGCAAATCGATATCCTTGACATCAACTTTGGGTATGACCACAGATGAGCATTCGCTAAGCTCAAGGATGATCTCAAAGCTAAAGCAGCTGCCCTGCCCGGTATTACTGCTGACCTTAATATCTCCCTGCATCAACTGGCATAACTGTTTGGAAATGGCCAGCCCAAGGCCGGTACCGCCATATTCCCGGGTCGTGGAAGCATCAACCTGGGTGAAAGAATCAAAAATAGAGCTGAGCTTTTCTTCCGGGATCCCTATGCCGGTATCGGTAACCGAGCAGGAAAAGATGACTTGCTTTTCACTCTGTTCAAAAACTTCAGCACAGATCAGTATCTCCCCCCTGGCGGTAAATTTAATGGCATTACTGACCAGGTTGGTTAAGACCTGTCGAATCCGGCCGGGATCCCCTTTAACATGGCTAAACTTGATATTGCTGACATCCAGAATGATCTCCAACCCTTTTTCCTGGGCTTTAAAGGCCATCCCCTCGGTAAACTCTCCCAATAAACTCAACAAATTAAAGTCGATAACTTCCAGATCCAGCTTACCGGCTTCAACCTTGGAAAAGTCCAGAATATCATTAATGATCGTCAGCAAAGATTCAGCGCTTGAAGTGGCCAGTTTAACCCTGTGATATTGCTGCTCCGATAAATCACTGCGCAGCAACAGCCCCAACATACCCAAGACACCGTTCATCGGCGTGCGGATTTCATGACTCATACTGGCCAAAAATTCGGCCTTATGGCGTACGGTATCTTCGGCAAGTTCCCTGGCCTGAATCAATACCGACTCAGCCTCTTTTCGGGCGGAAATATCATAATTTACCCCCGTCATCAGCAACGCATTGCCGTCTTCATCGTAATTTACCTGGGCGGCCGCTTTGATATACTTAACATCGCCGTTTTCAAGCATAATACGAAATTCATGATCAAACGGGATATGCTGCTCAATCGCCGATTTAATCGCTTGTTCAGCCGCCTCGACATCGTCGGGATGAAGGGTCCTTTTCCAGTCATCATAACTGCCGCCGAAGTCACTTTTGGCAATGTCATAAAGCTTAAGCATCCATTCATCCCACATTAAGACATCGTTAAGTAGATCATATTCCCAGATGCCTATGCCCGCCGAATCTGTGGCGATTGAAATGCGGGTATTGGCCTGCTTAAGGGCCAGTTCGGTGAGATCCCTTTGGTGCTCCAGACGTTTTTCAGCGGAAATATCCCGGATAATGCCGGTAAAAATATAACCCTGAGGGGTTTTCACTTCGGAAATAGCTAAATGGACGGGAAAAACTTCCCCGGACTTTCTCAATGCCTCTAGCTTACGCCCGACCCCCATAACCTTGCTGACGCCGGTTTCGATATATTGGTTAAAAAAGCCATCATGTTTACTGGCATACGGCTCAGGCATCAGGCACTTGATATTGTTGCCGATCACTTCCTCTTGCTGATAACCGAAAATAGACTCCGCCGCCCGGTTAAAAGACAGGATTTTCCCCTTTTCATCCAAAGTGATAAAGGCATCGGCAGCGCTGTCAAATACCGCATTAAGTTTGTTCACCGCCTGCTCCGCTTCATTGGCCAGCACAATTTGCCTGGTCAGGGACAAGTTCATGCGGGCAAACAGATTATGAAAGTTACGCGCCAACACACCGATTTCATTATTTGACTTAACCGGCAACTCTCCTAAAGCACCGGTTTTATCATAGTTTTCCAGGGTATGGATAATGCCCGTTAACGGATTGGCAATGCGCCTGGCGGCGATAATCGCCAGCGCCAGCGCCATAAACGCCAACGCAGCCCCGAGAATAATACTGTGCTCTTTAAACTGGGCAAAGGCCTGTAAACTGTCCTGGTTATCCCCCAATACCAGCAACCGGAGCGGATGACGGCTATCAAACTTTTCTAATCTTATCCGGGTATAATGACCAGAAAATTGCCCCTGTTCAATTTCAAGGTTCTGCAGGCTCTGCTCCTGATAATTTCCGGCAATGGTTTCGGTTAATTGTGGAAATTCATCCTGCATTAAAAACCTTTGTCCGAGCTCAAAACCAAAGGTTTTAGCGCCGTCCGGATGAACAAGATAATCCCCTTGTTCATTAGCAATATATAAGCGCAGCTCCGAGAGCTCGTTCACTCTCAGTTCATTAATAAAATAACTAAAGTCAACACTGATAATCACCAGTCCAAAAGGCTGCCCGTTCAACGGATGAAAAACCGGCGTTGCCACCCTCAGCACAGGCTGATGAGGCAGGGAAACCTGCTCTTGATCCCGGGTCAGATTGATACCTGAAAAATAAACCTGACCAAGATTTTCCTTCAGGGCAGCAGAGAAATAATCCCTGTCCGCCTTGTGCTGCAATTTTGCTTGCGGAATACGAATGGGTTTATTGCTGCTAAAGCTACTGACATTCACCAGCTCCAGGCCATCATTGGCCACGCCGATATAACGCAGTTTTAAATAATAAGGTTTGGCATTGATAAACTCGACAAAAATTTGCTCCAGGCGATCTTTCCACAAACCGTAGTCATGCTGATCTTTATTGATTGTCGCATAGGCCAGCCCCATGATCGGCGGGGTGTTGCTAAGAAACAGTACATCCGAATGCGCCTGGGAATAAAGTTTCTCTACCAGGGGCTCAACCAGCTTGGCTTCGATCGCCAGCTTTTTCGACTCCTGGCTCAATAGCAGGCGTTTGCTTTCTCCGTAAAACATCAGACTCACCAACAGCACAATAGTGATGGATAAGATAAAAGCTACCACAGGGATCTGTAACCCCAAAGATTGCCGGACCTGGCCAACATCCAGCAGATTTTCCGGCTCACTAAGTTGACTTGTGCCAGATGGCATCCTGGTCGTTTCCACTGGTGCTATGTCTTTTTCAGTGTTTCCCCTGAACCGGCGCAATTTGTACAAGTCAATAATGATCCCGTACAAAACACAAGCATAGGCAAAAATTTTCAAACCGTGGGCGATATTAAAGTGGTTATCGAATAAGGCACTGGAGCCGAAGGCCATATGCACCTGCGTGGTAGCCTGCGGGATAATAGCAAGTAAAACCCCCAGCCTGGCTAATGAGGGATTAAAGCGGTAAAGGTTCCAGCACAAAGTTGCCGCCACTATGTATAAACCTAAAGGGAAAATATCATAGGGACGGGCAAGCAAGGTATCGCTAAACATGGTTTGCGGCAAACTATTGCTTACCGCCGCCCAATGCACAGAAACATAGGCAAAACTGGCAAAACAAGCACTGATGAGCAATAAAAGTTTTAATTCCCGGTGTTGCTTATCCATGCCTAAACCGGCCGGCTTTTTCTGGCGATAAAGCCAAAGGGCAATAAGGCAGCCGGTACAAATAATAATGGCATTAAAACTGCGGGATAAGGCCCAGGTAAAAGGAATAAAGTCAGTATTATTGGCATTGGCGTCAATGATCCGGGTCGCCGCCAGGGTATGAAAAACATCGACCGAACCGGCACAAAATACCGCAATCCCTAAAATGGGGATGGCAATATCGCCACGGGTACGATAATGCAAAATAGCCGCGAGAAAGGCCAACAAGGCAAACACCACCGAAGACCACTCTAGTAAGGCATGGTGAAACGCCCCGGCAAAAGCTAAAAATACCGTCTCATTAGTAAGCTTTCCCTCGCCTTCAGGCGGCAACCCGGCTTTAGGTGAAGCAAAATCAATTCCGGATAAATTTAGCAGGGCAGGTAAAACACATATCATTACCACAAACAAGCAGTAAAGCTGGCGGTGGGAGAGCTGGCTGAAAAACGTATTTATCCTAAACAAATCGGCAATGACAGGTCGTTTGGCCATAACATCTCATCCATAAGAGTATGATGTTAAAGTTAGCAGAAAAACAAAGAATTGAAATAAAAACGCCGGGATTTACCGGCAAGCCAGTATCTGAATAACTGACATTACAGCCAAGTTTATCCCGAATAAGGGAACCGGATAAAAAAAGCCCGGCAAAACTGCCGGGCTTGACCTAAAAGCCGCTTGCACGGCTAAGCTAACAGCAAGGTTTTAGCTGAACTGGTTCATGGTATTATCTTTACCTGAAGCCTTAAGGGCAGCATCACCAGAGAAATATTCTTTATGATCATCTCCGATATCCGACCCCGCCATATTCTGATGTTTAACACAAGCGATACCCTGACGGATTTCCTTGCGCTGCACCCCTTTAACATAACCTAACATGCCCTGCTCACCGAAATATTCTTTGGCCAGGTTGTCGGTGGACAGTGCCGCGGTATGATAAGTCGGTAAAGTGATCAGGTGGTGGAAAATACCCGCCTGTTTCGCGGCATCCGCCTGGAAGGTGCGAATTTTTTCATCCGCCAGCACTGCCAGCTCACTGCTGTCGTATTCTTCACTCATCAGCTTGTTGCGATCGTAAGCGGAAACATCCTTGCCTTCTTCTACCATAAGGTCAAATACCTGCTGACGGAAATTTAATGTCCAGTTGAAAGAAGGCGAGTTGTTATAAACCAGTTTCGCATCCGGCACCACTTCACGGATGGCATCCACCATAGCCCCGATTTGGCCGATATGAGGTTTCTCGGTTTCAATCCAGAGTAAGTCCGCACCGTTTTTCAATGAAGTAATACAGTCAAGCACACAACGCGCTTCACCCGTGCCCGGCTTGAACTGGAACAAGTTGCTGGCCAGGCGTTTCGGGCGCATTAACTTGCCTCCCTGGCTAATGATGACATCACCGTTTTGCATGTTCTCCGGGGTCACTTCTTCACAATCAAGGAAAGCATTGTACTGATCACCCAAGTCGCCCGGCTCTTTGGTCACGGCAATTTGTTTGGTCAAACCGGCGCCTAAAGAATCGGTACGGGCAACAATCACCCCATCTTCAATGCCCAGTTCAAGGAAGGCATAACGCACTGCGCGAATCTTGGCAAGGAAGTCTTCATGGGGCACGGTCACTTTACCGTCCTGGTGACCACATTGCTTTTCATCGGAAACCTGGTTCTCGATTTGAATACAACAGGCACCCGCTTCAATCATTTGTTTGGCCATTAAATAGGTGGCTTCGGCATTACCAAAGCCGGCATCGATATCGGCAATAATCGGCACCACATGGGTTTGATGACCGTCGATGGCCGCCTGAACTTCTTTTTCTTTTTCCGCATCACCGGCTGCTTTCGCCTGATCCAGCTCACGGAACAGACCGCCTAATTCACGGGCATCCGCCTGGCGTAAAAAGGTATATAACTCTTCGATTAAACCGGCTACCGAGGTTTTTTCGTGCATGGACTGATCCGGCAAAGGACCGAACTCAGAGCGCAGCGCCGCCACCATCCAGCCGGAAAGGTAGAGATAACGGCGATCGGTATTGTCGAAATGTTTTTTAATGGAAATCATTTTTTGCTGGCCGATAAAGCCATGCCAGCAGCCCAGAGACTGGGTATATTTGCTGTTGTCGGCATCGTAGTTTGCCATGTCTTCCCGCATAATCGCCGCGGTATATTTAGCAATATCTAATCCGGTTTTGAAACGGTTTTGCAAACGCATCCGTGCCACTGACTCAGGCGAGATTGCCTGCCAGCCTTCTTGTTTAGAAGAAATAAGTGACGCTAAAGAATCAATTTCGCTGTTGTAGGTAGACATAACACTTCCTTTGGATAATCTTTTTTAAGAAAAAGTTTTGATGTAACTGGGCCAGGTTTAATCAGGCTAGATGCAACTCAATCAAATAGCCAAATGTAACCCAACATAAAAGCTTTCACATCGGACAAGCAAAATACTATTCCAGCAAATCGGCATTTACAAAATTTATATATTACATAACCAAGATTCACAAAAGAAATATTAGTATATATACTCTAATTAAAAATAAAGTAAAAGACATTACATTTCAATAACTAAACTACAAAACCAGTTCGGGCACAGGGAATAATTTACAGCCATTTTTTTGTAATAGATTGAATCCCGGGCTTGTTTGCCTTTATAGTAGTCACATCTATATCAGTTATATTTTTATTGAAGATCATTAAGTCTATGAATATTTCTAAGATTGATTTAAACCTGTTGATTTACCTTGATGTGCTGCTAAGGGAAAAAAATGTCACCCGTGCTGCCAGACAGTTAAATATCACGCAACCGGCCATGAGTAATGGCCTTAAACGTCTAAGAACCCTGTTTAATGATCCTATTCTGGTACGCACCTCAGACGGCATGGTGCCGACAGAGCGTGCCAGGTCCCTGGCCCCCGCCATCAGAAAAATATTGCTTGAGCTGGAAGAGGCGCTGCAGGGAGAAGAAGAATTTAACGAGCAAAACAGCCAGCGGGTCTTTCGCTTAATGGCCAGCGATTATGCCGCTTCCACCTTATTGCCGGGGTTATTGAGGCGCATCAACCAGATTGCTCCCAACATCACCATAGATATCATGACCCCGAGCGACGTCACTTTTCATGATGTTGAGGCAGGCAAAATCGACATGGCCATTAACCGCTTCGATGAGTTACCCCAGTCGTTCCATCAAAAAACCATCTGGCGCGATACCTTTTCCTGTCTGCTCAGTGCCGAGAGCCCTGTGGTATCAAAGTTTAACCTCAACTCGTATCTCGCCTCCAAGCATGTCTGGGTATCAAAAACCGGTTTCGGCGTCGGCGTCGGCATGGACCCCAAAGATGTCCAGAAACTTGGCTGGGTAGATGAAGCCCTTGCCAGGCTCGGCAAAAAACGTGACATCAAGGTCTTTACCCGTAATTACCATGTGGCGATGCAACTGGCCTATGAAGATGATCTGATCGCTACCCTGCCGTCCAAAGCCGCACTATTGCATAAGGACGACAGCAACTTTACCATTTTAAAGCCGCCTTTTGATATTCCCGAAATAGAGTTAAAAATGATCTGGAGTCCGCTGCTGCATCATGATGCCAGCCATATCTGGTTCAGGCAGCTGGTGATTGAAGCCGCCGCCCAAAGCTAATACGAACCTTAAACCTGCTTTTTCAGTCCTGCGTATAAGCCAAATGTTTGGGGCAAGTGGTTTTAGCTAAATGTTTTTCAGCTCATTTGTTTGAGCCAAGGAGTTTCCCCTGTGCCTAAATTCAGCCGTTTCAAGCATAAACCGCTCTTTATCTGCTTATACAGTATTTTTGCCATCGCCGTCAGCCTGGGGGCAGGTAAGATGCTGGCGGCAACCCTGGAGGGACTGCCGGGCAGCCTGCACGGCATGATAGTCTTTACCGTATTGCTGCATTTTCAGGTATTCGATGCCCAAATAATCAAACCCGCCATCACCTGGATTATCCAGCATATGGGGGTGTGTTTTGTCCCGGCAGGGGTTGGCATTATCAATCATTTTGAGCTGATCCAACAACACGGACTGGCCATTGTTGCCATTATATTTATCACCACCTTTATCCTGTTAACCTTTGTTGGCCTGTGCTGCGAGCATTTTTGCCAAAACAAAACCGTAAACAAACAACCAGGGGGCTGATAGCATGTCATTTCCCGCCTCTGCAGCAGATATCTTGACCTCGGTGTTGTTAATCCTGGCCACCATCACCCTGTACCAGAGTTTCGCCTGGCTGCAAAAGCGCAGCGGGCGAATCTGGCTTAATCCCATGTTACTGTCCATCTTAGTGATCATTCCCTGCCTGCTGTTGACTGAAATGCCGTTTCAGCAGTTTTACCGTGCCACCGAGCCGCTGAATATGCTGCTAGAGCCTGCCGTTGTCGCCCTGGGTTTCCCGCTGTACCAACAGCTGTCACAGATAGCCAGACAGTGGAAAGTGATCTTTTCCCTGCTGATCTTAGGGGCATTACTGGTGATCAGCATCAGCTTTTGCTTGACTATGTTATTGCTCAATTATCCGCAAATCGCCGTTTCCCTGTCACTTAAATCTATCACCACCCCAATAGGCCTGGCGTTAACCAGCGAACTTCAGGGGGATACTTCGGTTACCGCTTTTGCCATTATCCTTGCCGGGCTTTTTGGCGCCTTATTGGGCCCTGCCTGGCTTAAAGCGATAAATGTCCATTCAGCAAAGGCGCAGGGGCTGGCCATAGGCGCCGCCAGCCACGCACTGGGCACCGCCACCATCAGCAAAACCAGTTACGAGCACGGCGCCTATGGCTCGCTGGCTTTGATCATATCCGCCATAGTCACCGCCCTGATCAGCCCGGGACTTATTGATTACTTGCAGGTTTTCTTTACCGGCTTTGTTGGCATTTAGTGTTGCTGTTAATTATTTACACGCTATAGAGTGCGGTATGAAAAGTTCAGCTATACGGGGAATTATCACGAAATCAGGATTGGTAGCCAGTAGCGATAAAAGGTATGGATTGCTAGTGACGGACAGGTAAACACTAGCGCTTAGGTTAACATGCGCTAACAGGAAGACCATGCCCCTCAGAGGTGACAGGATTGCATTTTATACCGGGCGGGTTACTGACATAGCTGAAACTATGATGGCTATTAACTCGCCCGGCTTTTGCTCCGTTTACGCCATAGTCAATCTTACGTAGTTAACATTACTTCTTGCGGTTAAGCACTCTCCAGCACGCTTGCATCTCGCCTATTTTCTCCCGGTAGCCGATAACCTGATATTTGAGCCAATAGCACAGGTGCCTGATACCTTCACTGGTGTGCTCTGTGATGCATTCGGGCTCGCGGGTAACCGCTGCGAATGCATCGAACAGAAAGGCGCATTCTTCACTGAATTTAGCAAAATCGTCACCAAGATTGACAAAATCGCTCGACAGCTGTTCCCTTTTGATTGCATCCTCCGTGAGTGGTAGGTTTGACTCAGACATGACAGTTTCCTCCCTTGCCGGTTAACTGCGTATAGTTGCTGGCATAAGCTGCCAATGGAAGCCTGGTTATGAGGGTTGGTATATTTTCTGTTAAAGAAACTTTAACCGAGTGAAACTCTGGCATATCATTAGATTTAGCCATGATGGATACTCCAGTTATCTGTTACGGTTAGCTGTCTCTGAGTGTCTCTAGCACTTAGGGGCAGCGCTTGGTTTATCTGCTGGTTCTCTTCTTTAAACACCTCCGCTGATGAGAATTCACCTGTTAGTGATAGTACAAAATACCGGAAAAATCAGGCCGGGTTGGCATTTAATGTTTATGTTAATTGCCCGCACTGTATTGATAGCAGTACGAAAAAATCAACTATATGAAAGATATGAATAAAAACAAGGATTGATGACTTGTTACAGGGCAATAACAGTCAGCGCAAATATAGCCTCTTTACTGGCCTGGCCTGATTAAAGCCGAGATTAAGCCGTAAAAAGCATCAGAACATAAATTTAATAATTATCAAACAGAAAGACATTCACAATATGAATAACAAAGATAGATTAGAGTAATAACTTTAATCATTATTGATAGTCAGAAGCCTCTTTTCTAAAAATTAACTATTAAACTCAATACGTTAATATCAACATCCATATCATCAGGTAAATTTCAGACACGATTTTAACACGCTTATATCACTTGCTGCTCCGGCTGCGCTATTGCACCGCAAGAAAATAATCAATACATTGCCCTAAGCACGTGCCGGTTAGGCAGTTTTTGTCGCTAAGGTTAAAACATCAGTTACGACTTTCATCGAGAGTCCAAAGCTCACCGGCAGCCACTTTTCAACGTTAACAGAGGGACTTATGGAGCAAAGAATTTCAGTCGCCAACCTGCAGGTTGCATCTTGCTTATATGACTTTATCGAAGACGAAGCCTTACCATCAAGCGGATTAACACCGGCAGATTTCTGGCAAGGGTTTTCCCGCTTAATCTCAGACTTAACTCCCGTTAACCAGGCCTTGCTGGCAAAGCGGGAACAACTGCAGCAACAACTCGATAGCTGGCATCAAGAGCACAACGGAGATGCTTTTGACTTTGATGCATACAAGGCGTATTTGCAAGACATTGGCTACCTCGCTCCGGAAGTTGCCGATTTCAAAATATCTACCACAAAAGTTGATGCTGAAGTCGCCACCTTAGCCGGTCCGCAGCTGGTGGTGCCTATCATGAATGCCCGCTTTGCCCTCAATGCGGTAAACGCCCGCTGGGGCAGTCTATACGATGCCCTATACGGCACAGACGTAATAGCACAAACCCAGGGAGCTGAAAAATCCGGGGCTTATAATCCGGTGCGCGGAGCCAAAGTCGTGGCTTTTGCCAAGGACTTCCTCGACCAGGTGTTGCCGCTGGAGTCAGGCTCGCACCAGGAGGTAAGCGATTACCAGCTCGACGGACAGCAACTGATCCTGACCCTAAACGACGGTAAACAAAGCAAGCTTTGTCACCCCGATGCCCTGATCGGTTTTACCGGCAGTATCAATATCCCCGACAGCCTGCTGTTTAAACATCACGGTTTACACTTTGAAATCCGTTTTGACCGCAAAAGTCCGATAGCCCAGGCAGATCCCGCCGGTATCAGCGATATACTGCTCGAAGCCGCGTTAACCACGATAATGGACTGCGAAGACTCAGTTGCCGCCGTCGATGCCAGTGATAAAGTGCTGGCTTATCGCAACTGGCTGGGGTTAATCAAAGGCGATCTCAGTGAGCAGGTAGAGAAAAAAGACGCCGTTATCACCCGCACCATGAACTGCGACCGCCATTATCAGACGCTTGCCGGCGACGAACTGACACTTAAAGGCCGTAGCCTGATGTTTGTCCGTAATGTCGGTCACCTGATGACCAATGACGCCATCTTAGATCAGGCCGGCGGGGAAATTCCCGAAGGAATTTTAGATGCCGTGATCACTTCCTTAATTGCCCTGCATGATGTCAAAAACAACAACCGGCTTAGCAACAGCGGGGAAGGCTCCATTTATATCGTCAAACCGAAAATGCACGGCCCGGAAGAAGTGGCCTTTGCCAATACCTTGTTTGACCGGGTAGAGGATATGCTCAACTTGCCCCGGCACACGATAAAAATGGGCATTATGGATGAAGAGCGCCGCACCAGCGTCAACCTCAAGGCCTGTATTTTTGCCGCCAAAGCACGGGTGGTGTTTATCAATACCGGATTTTTAGACAGAACCGGGGATGAAATTCATACCTCTATGGCCGCCGGCCCTGTACTGCGTAAGGCCGATATCAAGGATACCCGCTGGATAGCGGCTTATGAAAAAAATAATGTCGACATTGGCCTCAGCTGCGGACTAAGCGGCAAAGCCCAGATAGGTAAAGGTATGTGGCCAGTGCCGGATCAAATGGCCAATATGCTGGCAACAAAAATCGGCCACTTGCAGGCCGGTGCCACCACCGCCTGGGTGCCGTCACCGACAGCCGCCACTTTACACGCCCTGCATTATCACCAACAGGACGTCTTTGCCTTGCATCCGCCCTTAAGCCAGGAAAAAACCGCTTCACTTGATGACTTGCTGACCTTCCCGGTGGCACAAGATACAAACTGGAGCGAGCAAGAAATACAGGCCGAACTTGACAATAACGCCCAGGGCATACTCGGTTATGTGGTGCGCTGGATAGACCAGGGGATCGGCTGCTCTAAAGTGCCGGATATCAATAATGTCGGCCTGATGGAAGACAGGGCGACCTTACGCATCTCCAGCCAGCATATGGCCAATTGGTTATACCATGGTATTTGTACGCCACAGCAGGTACGGGCAAGCCTGGAAAAAATGGCCGCCGTTGTTGATGAACAAAATAACCAGGATAAGAGCTACCAGCCGATGGCGGACGATTTTGATAACAATATCGCCTTTCGCGCCGCCTGCGAACTGGTCTTTTCTGGGGCCCAACAGCCCAGCGGTTATACCGAACCTTTATTGCACAACTTCAGAAAAATAAAAAAGCAAAAATCCCAGGAAGCATGAATTATCAAGACAAGGGGTAAATAAGCATAACCGGGCTAACATGCCCGGTTTTTTTATACAGGGAAGTGTTTCAGCTTACACGCTCCAGGCGTAAGCTAAGTACTTACCTCCTGTAAGCAATCCTGCGATCACAGGATGTGATGAAGCAGGGTTATACAGAGAAGTATTTCAGCCTATGCGCTCCAGGCGTAAGCTAAGGACTTATGTCCTGTAAGCAATTCTGCGCTCACAGGAAGTGATGGAGAGGCTTTCACCCGCTAAAATAAACCTTAAAACTGAAAGAAGGATCACCAATGCCGGTTCTGATTAAAGAAGGCCCAAAAATAAAAAGATCCTTTAATCGTAAAAAACAGGCAGCTTATCCCATAAGGGTCGTGACAAGGCATATTTCTGTTTATAGTAAAATGTAAGCAAATAAATATAAAAATCTCACAAAAACGATCAATTATTAGGATCTTTTACGAGATTATTGAGATATAATGGCCGGCCAAACCCAAAACTTAAGCAGGGGTTACCTTAGCCGGGTTTGATTCAGGTTTAGCTCGAACTTAGAGAAAACACTACTTAAACAGGATATTATAATGAAATTATCATTGAAGCCTTTACTATTATATATATCACTAAGTACCTTAGGTTTATGTGGTATTGTCTCATCTGCTTCAGCCAATGCCCCGGCGGAGCCAAAAGTTAAAGTTATCAGCCAAATCGTTAAGGTTTATACCATGCCCGTCCGTTTGGCAGGTAATACCGGCTCGCCACTGAATATCACCAGGGACAGTGATCTGGTTTCCCTGGGACAGTTGCTGACCCAGCCTTTACTCCAGCTCCCCGTCAGTCAGGGGGAACACTTTATTGCTAAGCCAATTGAAAAAAAGAACCAATTATTTGAAATCGCCAATATCTTTAACGATAAACTGCAGCAGTTCATTTCCGGCTTTTCCGCCAAAGAAGACAGTGCCTTTTTCGATGATATGACACTGCTTGACTGCGAAACCAAAGAAAACCTATAAGTCTTTTTACGCTTTACTTATCCCAAAACACAGAAGCTTTACCCTCAGGTAAAGCTTCTTTCGTTTCAGGCGCTAATTTGTTTAATCGCTGATGTGCCATCAAGGTTAAGCACTCGGCTTTCAGACATTAAAACTGGTAGCCCTGACCTCTTTCCAATAATTTTGCCACCGAGATCTTATCGCTGCTGCAGGCGGAGATATCTTTTTTGTTGAAAACAAAAATCTGATCTTTATAGCGACGGCCATCCTTGTCACCACCGGCCTTTAAAATCACCGTCACTTTCTCATTTTTAGGCAGCGCCTTTAAGCCGTTACCGTATAAACATAAGGTTTCCGCCATACTGCTCGACAGCTCCCGGTAAAAATCGCTGCGCTGTGCCTGCTGCTTTTGCTTGGCAACTTTTCGCTTTTCATTATATTTTTCAGCACGTTGTTTAATAGCTTTGCGCTGCTTTTCTACTTTCGCTTTTTTCGCTTCCAATTGGGCCTTTTCCTGTGCCAGTTCCTTTTGATTTTCATCATCAACATGACGCAGCTGATACTGCAAATCCCGCATTTCCCGCTCGATATCCCGCACTTCCCTGGCCATATCCCGCTGCTGCTCCCTTAATTCCCGGTATTGATCTCTTTCATCATCCAGGGAGTCGAGCGCCCGCTCATAACTTTCCGAAGCTGACTCCAACGCCTGCGCCACCTGAGATTCCACTTCAACAAGCTCTTCATGCTCGTGCGAGCCAAAATTAACCACAGGAATTTCCGGGATCGGCGGGATAACAAAATTAAAGTTATAACTGCCGTGATTACCTCTGATAGAGCTGGAATTAACGGTAAACACAATCCCCTGCCCCTTTAAATAAGTGCTGTCGACACCTGTGATCCTCGAGCCCTTGCGGCTGTTATCGGATGCCACCGACGACTGGATGATATTGCCCATAATATCAAGCTGTTTATGCATATCCGCATAGTCCTGACTTTGGGCGGCGGTGCTGACGGCGCAGGCAAGTACGGCACAGGGAAAAAGTTTTAACAATTTTGTCATCTGATCACTCCTCTAAACGCCAATTGGCGGGTTTGGCTGTTTTAGCCGATGATGTATTACTGATAGTTTGCAATTTGATCTTGTGTTCAAGCTGCTGGAATTTAATTTTCTGCGCTAACTGTTCATCTTTTCGCTGATCATTGATATAGCTGATAAAATCACCGATATCTTCCTGGCGCTCCTGCCTGGAGGCATCGAGGATATAACTGGCTAGTTGCAGATTATTGTCTTGCTGCCGGGTGACGATATCGGCGGCATAATTGGCCAGCACCACTTGCTGTTCGCTGGCAAATTCTTTCAGCTTCTGCTCTACCAGAGTATTTACCAAAGTCTGTTGCGCTTGCTGCTGTGCCTGAGAATTACCGGCAAAGCTCAATAAAATACCTTCATCCTGCACCACCAGCTCAACTTTTAGCAGCACCAGGGCAACGGCAAACAGCGAACAAGCCATAGATAACACAGGTAAACCCGACCATTGCCACCAGCTTTTTTCTTCACTGCCGCCAAAGGTACTGCCCCGGTCCCATGCCGGCACCGCTTTTTCTCCTTCCAGGCTGGCCTGGTGAAACAACTGCTGCGCCATCGCTTCCCGGTCCTGCCAGCATTTATCTGCTTGAGTGCTACCGCTGTTTGCCCGTGACGATTTACCATCGAGCCAATCAGCAAATTTCTGCTCTTGATCAGACATAACCGACCTCCAACTGATCTTTTAATTTATCCAGTGCACTGTACAAACGCGATTTCGCGGTATTGGTGGATATGCCTAACTGCGCGGCAATATCCTCAAAGGTGCACTGTTGAAAAAACTTCAATTCCACCACCAGCTTTTGGTTAAAGGACAAAAATTGCATCGCCCGCTGCAACTCACTTGCCTGCTGGGTGCTGGACATTTGATACTCGGGGCAGGTAGCATCGCCCTCAGCGAGCTGCTCCGGCGCTTCATCCAGAGATTGGGTCGGCCGCTTTTTACGGTAGAATTCAATGCAGCGGTAATGGGCGATTTTAAATAACCAGCCTTTAAACGGGCTGTCGCCGCGAAAAGAGGCCAGGTTACGAAATACCGCCATAAAAATATCCTGCATCAGATCCATGGCATCATCGCCATTGTTCACCATGCGATAGGTGTAGTTATAGACACTTTTTTCGTAACGCTTTACTAACGTCACCCAGGCCGACTTTTTCCCCTTCAGCGCTTGTTTTACTAACGTTTCATCACTACGTTCAAACACGCATTTTCCCGTTTTATACTTGTTGTTATTTCCGACTTACTATTAATGTCGCAAGCGGCGCTAAAATAGTTTGAAAAAAATTTAAGTTTTTTTATTTTTTTACTTTATTGTCATTTTCAGCAGGCAACAACAACTGCTCCAGGATATTCGCCAGACGCAAAAACGTTTGCTGGCGCAAACTGGTCGGCCGCCATAACAGGCCGATTTCCCGGTAGACGTCAGGCGATAAAGCTTTGATAGTCAGTCCTTCGGCAATGCCCAGGGATTTCTTTACCGCCATTTCCGGCAGGAAGGTAAAGCCCTTGTGATAGGCGGTCATCTGTACCAGGGTCGCCAGGCTTGAAGCGGAAAAATGATTGATGCGGCTGGCATCCGCCAGCTGGCAGGCAGAAACCGCATGCTCGGTTAAACAATGCTCATGGGTCAATAAGAAGATGCTTTGCTGCGGCAACTGCTGGTAATCCATGTCTTTGGCATATAACTTCACTAAATCGGCATCCCCTGCGATATAAAAAGCATCTCTGCCGACCACTTTACTGCGAAAACTGTGATCCGCTACCGGCAGCGCCAGAATTGCCGTGTCTATTTCACCGTTGGCAAGCATAGCCATGAGGTTATCGGTACTGTCTTCACGCAAATACAAAGCCAGATCAGGCAACGTCTGTTGGCACTGTTTGACCAGATCCGTCAGCAAATATGGGGCTATTGTCGGGATGCAGCCGATACGGACACTGCCGGTCGCAGGGTTTCCCTGTTGCTTGCCGTAATCGAGCAGCTCCTGCGCCGAAAGAAGCAGCTTTTGCGCCATCTCCACCACCACTTCCCCCTGTGTGGTGAAAATAAACGCCTTGTGATCCCTTTCTATCAGCTGGCAATTAAGCTGCTCTTCGAGCTTGATAATAGCGCTGCTTAAGGTCGACTGGCTGACATAACAGGCATCCGCCGCACGGTTGAAATTCTGGTGCTTGTGCAGCGCCAATAAATATTTCAGGTGTTTTAAGTTAGGTAACAAGTTCTTCCCCGACGTTTTTCGCCATTTAAGAAACAATAAAAACGATTAAAAATTTCATTTTAATTAAAGATAGCGGTTAAATTAACATGTATTTCTTTTTTATGCCGCAAGCTTTTCCTTAAAAACAGCTATCTAGCAAAACCTTTCAGCATTGTTCAACTGGCATAAAGCAAGATGATCGGAAAAGCAGCCAGGAGAATATTCACCGCTTGTCATAATAAAGTCCAAAGTAAGGCTTTTAGTCCAGAAGCTCTTAGGGTGAAAATTGATCCGGAAAAGTGAAACTTTAATTTCTTTTTTAATTAGGATATGGTTAAAACATAAGTTATAGGCATAATCATTTATAGCTTATTAAAGGCTTTGTTGCTGCTAGCGACTAAGCCTTTATAGAGTCTGGCTCAGGGTATGAATAAAACCTTTGCTCAGGAGAAAACAACGGACAAGATATCAGGAAGATAAACAATGAAAAGAGCCGCAGCCCGCCATATTTTGGTGAAAACAGAACAACAATGCCAGCAAATTAAAGAAAGAATTGAAGCCGGGGAAGCATTCGAGCAACTTGCCAAAGAACACTCCACCTGCCCTTCAAGAATGCACGGCGGCGCCTTGGGCTCATTCAGCCGCGGACAAATGGTGGCAGAATTTGATCAAGTGGTTTTTAGCGCCCAGTTAAATACCGTACAAGGCCCGGTAAAAACCCAGTTTGGTTATCACCTGGTGGAAGTCACTGCCCGTAACGAGTAAGGCCACTCCTTAACTTTCAGGTTGTAAAAGTATCGCCTCTCTCCGCCCCCATATCAGTGCAGGATTGCTTACCGGATATAGCAATTTAGCTTATACCCGGAGTCCTCTCTATCTGAAAAGAAGGCAGAAAGACTTTCATGTATAACCCTGCTCCTTCACTTCCGGTGAATGCAGGATTGCTTACAGGAGGTAAGTACTTAGCTTACGCCAGGAGCCCTCTCTATCTGAAGAGAAGGCTGAAATACTTCCATGTATAAAAAAACCGGGCCAGTTTTTCACTGGCCCGGTTTTAACTGCTTATCTTGGTTTAAGCACGCAGCTTAAGCAAATACCGCCTTCATCATCCAGAAGAACAGGATAGACAAACCGGCACCCACAGGTAAGGTGATCACCCAGGAAACCACAATATTACGTACAACCCCCATGTTGATTGCGGCAATACCACGCGCCATGCCGACACCTAATACCGCACCAACTAAGGTTTGTGTGGTGGAGATTGGCAGACCGGTACCCGATGCAATAACAACGGTACAGGCGGCAGCCAGCTCGGCAGCAAAACCACGGCTTGGTGTTAAATGGGTAATGCCCTGACCGATAGTGGCAATAACCTTATGGCCAAAGATGGCTAAACCGGCAACGATACCAAAGCCGCCAAGCGGTAAGATCCACCAGGCTAGTGCGGTTTTCTTGACGATTTCACCGCCGTTATCGACGATACCAACAACCGCAGCCAGTGGCCCGATAGCATTGGCAACATCGTTCGAGCCGTGGGCAAACGCCATACAACAGGCGGTCACTATCATCAGCACAGCGAAAACTTTTTCAACATTAACGTAATGATCGTTCTTAGAAGCCTTCTCATCAAACTTCAAACGTTCGATATAGAACTTACCGATAAGGGCAACAAGCACGGAAACGGCGATGGCGTATATATAACCTTCGGTAGCGCCAATCTCTAAACCAACATGCTTAAGACCTTTTTTAATGGTAACCAGTGCCAGAACAAAACCGGCAAGCATCATATAAAAAGGAACATAACGCTTGGCCTGCTTGAGGGGATGATCGGTATCAAAAATCAGCTTTTGTGCGCTGTTAAAGATAATAAAGGCAATCACACCGGAAATTAACGGCGTCACGATCCAGCTGCCCACTATGCCTAAGACCTTGCCCCAGGCAACGGTATCAGGGCTGACACCAAAGGCGGCGAAACCTATGATGGCACCGATAATGGAGTGCGTAGTAGAAACAGGCCAGCCCAGGATAGAAGCAATCAATAACCAGGTCGCCGCGGCAAATAATGCCGAGATCATACCAAAGACCAGGAGCTCAGGCGTATCAACAAAATAGCTGGCGTCTATTATGCCCTTACGTATGGTGGAGGTCACCTCGCCACCGGCCAGGTAGGCACCGGCAAATTCAAACACCATAGCAATAATGATGGCTTGTTTAATGGTCAACGCTTTAGAGCCAACCGAGGTTCCCATTGCATTTGCAACATCGTTTGCACCTATGCCCCAGGCCATGAAAAAACCTACAGCGGCGGCAATCAGCACTAATACAGAGCCGTGAGAAAGTAAAATATCCATGATCTAAACCCTAGTTTCTAGCCAACAAAATTTCTAAACGAGCACCAACGCGCTCAGCTAAGTCGGCAAGATCGCCAACCCATTCGATTATTTGATACAAGAACATTGCATCAATAGGGTTCAGTGTATTTTCAATCAACATCAGATCGTGACGAAGTTCAATTTGCATGGTATCTGTATCATCTTCAATTTCATCGAGCTGGTTGATCATCTTTTCAACCAATTCAACTTCACGACCACGAAATCCGGTTTCTAATAAATCGTCTAATTCATTTATTGCATCGGCCGCTTTTTCAGTGGCGTCGATACAACGTTGTAAATAAGTAGTAAACTGCTCCTGAATCGCTTCAGGGATCTCAAGTTTCCGTCCTAATACGCGACCGGCGATATCTTTCGCCTTGTTCGCAATCTTGTCCTGTTGAGTTAACAGTTCAAGCAAGTCAGCTCTGTCCACCGGCATAAACAAACCGCCGGGAAGCTCCAGACGAAGTTTGCGTTTTAATACGTCGGCATCCTGCTCTAACTTGGAAAGTTTTTTACGCACCTTTGCCGCCGTTGTCCAATCCTGCTCGGAGCAGGCAGCAAAGAATGGTATAAGTTGGTTACAACACTTGGTTACCATACGAATGTGTTTTTCTAATGGTTTTATCGGTGATTTTGCAAATACACCTAGTATTGAATTTCTGGCCATAATGTTTTTCCAGGAGACTAATGATCTCTTTGTTTTTATTCGCCGCGGATATTAACCCATTTGCCAAGATTAGCAAACGACTTTATCAGCTATCCGCAGCAGTTATTTTACATGTTAATGACTAATGCCAACGAGATTAAGGAATTAAGCAACATATGCCCTGCCGGAATCTTGCAGTTATTAAGCATTAAAATGAAAAAATATACCGGCAGATGTCGTTGCCGGTATATTTTTATGGATTAAAACGTCCGATATTACAACTTTTATCGAGTTAAGCGGTGACCCGAGGCAGGCATAAAAGTACCTGGCCTGAAGACTGCCAACCGTTAAAGTTCCTTCATATCTTCCGCTTTAAGATGGCGAACATCTTTACCTTTAACAAAGTAAATAATGTATTCGCAAATATTTTGACAACGGTCGCCGATACGCTCCAGCGCCCGGGCAGACCAGATCACACTCATAATTTGCGGGATAGAGCGGGGATCTTCCATCATATAGGTCATCAGCTGGCGCATCAGGGCTTCATATTCCCTGTCTACCTTGTCATCGCTTTTATGCACGCTAATGGCGGTTTCGGCATCCATACGGGTAAAAGCATCTAAGGTGGCGCGCAAAAACTCTATCACCCGGTTGCCGAGGTTTTCCAGGCTCAGCAATAAGGCTTTATAGTCGCCGGAAAAGCTTTCCAGCGCGACATTGGCAATTTTTTCCGCCTCATCGCCGATACGTTCCAAGTCGGCAATGGTTTTTACGATTGCCATGATCAGGCGCAAATCCCCGGCAGCCGGCTGGCGTTTGGCGATGATGCGGGTACACTCGTCATCAATACTGACTTCCAGGCTATTGATCTGAAAATCATTGCTAAGTACTTTACGCGCCAGTTCTTCATCGGCTTCCGCCACAGCAACCAAAGCGTCACTGACTTGTTTCTCAACCAGGCCGCCCATGTGCATCACATGGTTGATCACCCGTTCAAGGTCTTCGTTAAACTGGCCGGAAATATGACGACCGAGATTTAAATTATCCATTGTCTTTACTCTTATCTAGCTAATCTGTTTGCCTGCTCTTACCCGGTAAACCGGTAAATAGGCTTAACCATATCGTCCGGTGATATAGTCTTCGGTTTTTTTCTTCAGCGGTGCGGTAAACAAGGTATTGGTATCGCTGTATTCGATCAAATCCCCCATGTACATAAAGGCGGTTTGATCCGAGACCCGCGCCGCCTGCTGCATATTATGGGTAACGATCACTACGGTAAACTGCTTTTTCAGATCGTTAATCAACTCTTCTATGGTTAAGGTAGAAATAGGATCCAACGCCGAGGTCGGTTCATCCAGCAGCAACACTTCCGGCTCAATGGCTATGGCCCTTGCAATCACCAGTCTTTGCTGCTGACCACCGGACAAGCCCAGGGCACTTTCATGCAACCTGTCTTTCACCTCATCCCATAATGCAGCGCTGCGCAGGGATTTTTCCACGGCATCATCAAGCACGCGGCGGTTATTGACACCGGTAATGCGCAAACCATACACCACATTCTCATAAATACTTTTCGGGAAAGGGTTTGGCCGCTGGAATACCATGCCCACCTGACGGCGAAGGGCCGCCACGTCAACGTGCTTATTATAGATATTTTCCCCGTGCAGGTTAATTTCCCCTTCAATGCGGCAGCTATCCACCAGGTCATTCATACGGTTGATACAGCGCAGCAAAGTCGACTTACCGCAACCGCTTGGTCCGATAAAAGCCGTCACCTGCCCCTTAGGGATAGACATGGTAATGTTTTTCAGTGCCTGCTTGTCGCCGTAATACAGGTTAAGGTTATTAATGCCCAGGGCAACCTGCTCCGGGGATAAGTTGTTCAGATCAAGCTGCTCAGGATCCGATGCTAAAACTTTAGGTGTTACAGAAATCATATTATGCTCTTTCTATTCATCTCTTTTGGCCGGCTGTCGCCGGCCAAGCAATAAAGGTTATGCTGCCGGGCTTAATGCTCTAACATGCGGTATTTTTCACGTAAGCGGTTGCGAATCGATACCGCCGTCATATTCAGGGCGACAATAATGGTCACCAGTAGCAAGGCTGTGGCATACACCAGCGGACGCGCCGCTTCAACATTCGGGCTCTGGAAACCAACATCATAAATGTGGAAACCTAAATGCATAAATTTACGGTCTAAATGCAGGAACGGGAAGTTGCCGTCCAGCGGCAGGTTCGGTGCCATTTTTACCACCCCCACCAACATCAGCGGCGCCACTTCCCCCGCCGCACGGGCGATAGCCAGGATGATGCCTGTCATGATCGCCGGGCTGGCAATGGGTAAGATAATCCGCCATAAAGTCTCAACTTTAGTCGCTCCCAGCGCCAGGCTGCCGTGGCGCATCGCCGCCGGTATTCTCGACAAACCTTCTTCGGTGGAGACGATCACCACAGGTAAAGTTAAAATCGCCAGGGTGATAGCCGACCATAAAACCCCGGGCGTACCAAAGGTCGGGCTGGGCAGGTTTTCCGGATAAAACAGCTGATCCAGACTGCCGCCCACCATATAAACAAAAAAGCCTAAACCAAACACGCCGTAAACAATCGAAGGCACCCCCGCCAGGTTAATCACCGCAATACGTAAGATTTTGGTCAGGGCATTGTTACCGGCATATTCGTGCAGGTAAATCGCCGCAACAACACCAAAGGGAGAAACAATGACCGTCATCAGCAACACCATAAGCACAGTACCGAAAATCGCCGGGAATACCCCGCCTTCGGTATTGGCTTCCCTGGGTTCGTCAACCACAAAAGCGGCGACCTGGCTGAAGAAAACGCCGGTTTTATCCCAAAGGCCCAACTGGTTATTAAAGGTTACCTTAAGTATATCTTCAAAATTAATGGTCACGACCTGACCGTCCATCGCCCTGACTTTAAGCTGGTCGCGGGCAATTTCTTCCCTCAGGGCAAGTAACTTGCTTTCTAACTGCTGATACTCGCTTTTCAGCGTAGCCATTTGTCCGTGGATATCTGCTTTAACTTCTGCAGTTAAGGTTTTATCCAGGTTATGTTTACGCTCTTTTAAACGCAAACGTTCCAGCTGATAGTTAATCGCGCCGATATCCACTTTTTGCAAGGCATCGATTTGCTCCTGAAAATGCTCAACCCGGCTGACCAGCTCAGGGAGCTTGCTTTGCGGCACAAGCTGACCGTCTAAAATCAGCTCTTCAATAAAACCGTAGAAGTTACCATTGGTACGTCTTTCAATCACCACCAGCTCTTCTGGTGTCGTGGTCTCGGTAATTTGCGGTACCAGCAACCAGCGAAAATCAAGGCTAACCAGTTCACGGTTACCGGTTTTCACCAACAAACGTTCAACCGTGGTCGTGCCCGGCGCCAGTGTTATATCGGCATGGGCCAATTGTTCTGCCGGGATAAATTCGCGATCATAAATTTCACCGATCACCGTACTCTTGTTGCCGGCTTGATCCTGCATATCAAACTGATAAATGTCCGACGGCCAAAAATAAGATAAGCCGCGGGAGGCAATCAGCCATAATAACCCCAGTACCGAGATAAGACTGATACTGACCCCGCCGGCAGATAACCAAACCCAGGGGGAACCCGATTTAAACCAAGTTTTCATTTATTCGATTCCTTACAACAGCACTACTTATAAAGAGCTGTATTTTTCTCTGAGACGCTGACGAATAAATTCCGCCAGGGTATTTAATACAAACGTAAACACAAACAGGACAAAGGCTGCCAAGAACAGGATACGGTAATGTGAGCTGCCCACCTCAGACTCCGGCATTTCCACCGCAATATTGGCGGCCAGGGTTCGCATGCCCTGGAAAATACTCCAGTCAAGGATCGGGGTATTACCTGTGGCCATCAGCACTATCATGGTTTCTCCCACCGCACGGCCAAGGCCCATCATGATGGCAGAGAAGATGCCCGGGCTGGCCGTTAACAGGACCACCTTCACCAGGGTCTGCCACTGGGTTGCCCCCAGGGCCAGTGAACCGCTGGTTAAATGACGCGGCACACTGAAAATAGCATCTTCCGCCATGGAAAAAATGGTCGGGATCACGGCAAAGCCCATGGCAATCCCCACCACCAGGGCATTACGCTGGTCAAAGTCAATGCCTAAGTCGTTGGTCACAAACTGGCGCATATCGCCGCCAAAAAACGCCGCTTCCATCACAGGCGATAAGGCAAAGGCCAGATAACCGGTAAAACACAACACGGGGATCAAAATCATCGGTGCCCAGGTTTCAGGAATACGGCTCTTCCACTCTTTAGGTAAAGCAGACCAGCCTAAAGCCGTCAGCAGGGTTGCCAGCGGCAACATCACCAGCAGCAGAGCCATCGCCGGCAGATAGTTTTCAATAATGGGCGCCAGCCATAAACCCGCCAGGAAACCTAAAATAACCGTCGGCAACGCTTCCATCATTTCTATGGTCGGCTTAACCTTAGTTCTTAATACCGGGGTCATAAAGTAGGCGGTATAAATAGCCGCCGCTAAAGCAATAGGTACGGCAAATAGCATGGCATAAAGCGCTGCCTTGATGGTGCCGAAAGAAATAGGCACCAGGGAGAACTTCGCTTCAAAGTCGTCCGAACCTGAGGTTGACTGCCAGATATAGTCCGGCTCGGGATAACCTTCATACCAGACTTCCTGCCATAACGCCTGCCAGGTCACCTCAGGGTGTTCATTTTCTACCGAAAACAGGCTCAGCTGCTGGCTGTCTGCCCCGGTGGCAGTTGTCATCACCAGGGCATCGGCACGCGGGGAAATGGCGAACGCGCCCGGGGCGGCATCGGTTAACTTGCCCTGCCATAAATCGGCGTCACTGGTGGTATAAAAGGCGCCAAGTTTACCGGACCGGCCCATGGCGTAAAAACTCTTGCGGTATTGCTCGGTATAAATAGCAGCAATACTCTCCCCCTCGCTCAGGCTAAAGCTGCGGATTTTTTTAAATTGACGGCCGTTATCGGTAGCAACTTCAAACCACTGGCTGATTTCCCCGAGATTGTTACCAAGCAGCAAAGAACTGCCGCCGGATAACAGCGCCATAGTGGTCAAGCTGGCATCAATATTATCTGTGTCGGTAATAACGGCTTTTAGCGGTACTTCATAATCATCATCGAGGGAGAACACCAGCACGCGGTTACCGTCACGCACAAAAGCCATCATCAGATCCGGGGTGATCAAAATATCATCCACGGCGCTAACCGGCTCTTCAATTACCTGGTAGACACTTTCATGAGCGGGATCATAATTAAAATCATCTTCCGCCACTAAAGTGGTTTTGATCAGCCGCTGGTCTTGGGTTAAGGCAACAAAAACCGCACGCTCATCATCCATGGCAAAGGCAAGTTTTTCCAGGGACGCCTGCATTTCATCAACAACAATAACTTCTTCGCCTAAGGGATAGCGAACAGCAGGATTGATCTCGCGGCTGTTATCATCATAACTGGCGGTAAAGCTTGGCGTCAGCAGTTGTACCTGCCCCAGGCTATCAAGCAATAACTTGTTGTTATGACTGCTGTCGACCACCTGTGTCAGCGTGACCCCGGGCTCTGTCACTTGCTTTGACAACACCTGAGTCCCCAGCGGGCGTGTGGCACTTGGTACCAACTGGTAAAAGTCTATGCTGCCTGAGCGGTTAATAGTAAAAGCCAGCTCTTTGAGCTCATCCACCCCGGTTGAGAGTACTTGCGTACCGGATGATATTTCCACACCCGTTGACGGCGTTATTTCTGTGCTGTCAAATACCGGCTTGATCACATAAAGCAGATAAAGAAAAATCAATACTAAGGTCAGCAAGACGCTGATACCACCTAAGGTGATAAGCCAACGGGCAAATGAATTTTTTAGCTGGCGTGAGCCGGCCGATTTTAACGCTGTCACCACGAATATTACCTTCAGACAAGGGAAGTTTAAATTACGGCGGGGATTATAAGACAGTTATATGACAGTTTTGTGACAGGTGATAAAAGTTAAAAACCAGCCACTTGGAAATAAATTATCCGCCGGGTAATAAATATTCATCTGTTGTTCAACTATGCTTAAAAACGAACATAACAAGAGTGCCGTTTTCTTCTCTGATTAACGCCGGCTCTCAATGCAAAGTTCAGCTAAAAGCGGGCGCCGCTTAAGGGATACAAAGCACACGAACATGATGAACTATAATTACCTGGCAGATACCTATCTGGCAAAAGAGCAGAATGAAATCAAAGACCTGCTCTCTTCCATGGATTCCTTTCAAACCCGGGCATTAACGGTTTACAGCCAGCCTTTTCCGCTCACCTGCCCCGCTTGCGGGCAGACATATCAGGATATTTTTGCCTATTATAAAGTGATCAAAGTGAAAAAAAGTGAGCTGGTAACTTCCACAAAAACCGGCTCCGTCTTTGAGCAAAAGTTTCATTGCCTGTGCGGTGAGTATTTATTCGAAACCAGCTTTGACTATCGCGATACCAGCGAGCAGGGACAAAAACTCAGGGATTTATTCGACCTGTGCCTGGCAAAAGTCAATCAGCTCAACCTGGCGGATGTCAGCCGGGAAGAAATATTTACCTGCATGCAGGAATTATTTTCATTTTACATTAATTTATATGCCTATTTTCGCAATGAGATCCCTTTTGATTTTTTAGATCTGATTGAAGCCAGCTAGCCACACTTTTGTTATCTTCCCTGTTTCTTTCTGCTTTGCCAAGCCACTGACAGCAGCGGCTTAAACCGACTATTCCCCCGGCTTTTCAGGCAAATATAAATTTCTTCGATTTTATTGGCCAAAACACTGGCAAGGCGATTGTTTTGGGCTAAATTTGAAGAACTGGTGTACAAGTCGTAATCAGATTCTATATGACGTTTATTCGAATCAAGGGATGCACTGCTCTGTATAATGAAGCACGCAACTGAGTGTTTCAGAATGAATAAACCTTAAGCCTTATTAATGACCTTAAAAGATTGTCGTTTTTGAACAGAGGGTTCCCCTCAGTACCCTGTTCAAGTCGTAAACTAACTGAAAACTTGTTTAATTTTAACGCTTTGGCCGATATGAATAACAGGTAGGTTCAGCACATGTTTTACCCGGCCGGGGCTACAATTTTTCATAGGAAATGGAAACATGGCAAAGAAACAACCCTCTAAAAAACTGAAAACCAAGGTCGAGTCTCAGGTATCTAAACTCGAAGACCGCATCGCCCCGGGTGGCATAGGCGGTCTGGTAGGAGATTTAGGCGCAGATACCACTACCGACGATACCGGCACGACAACAGACCAGCCGCCGGCGGCAGACACCACCTCAGATGCCCCTCCCGCAGATGATACGCCTCCCCCGGGTGACATGACCGGCGAGCAGGAAACGGTATATACCGACAACGGAGACGGCAGCGGCTCAGCCGTTTATCCCGACGGCAGTGTCGAAACCTGGGAGGCCGACGGCAGCGGCAGCTGGGACGACGGCATGGGCAATTCCAGCAGCTGGAATGCCGACGGCTCAGGCACCTGGCAAAGCAGCGATGGCAGCAGCGGCAGCTATAACAGCGACGGTTCCAGCACCTGGACCAATTCTGACGGCAGCAGCGGCAGCTATAACCCCGACGGCTCCGGCAGTTATACTTCCGCCGACGGCGTGACCGAAACCTGGGATGCCCAGGGCAATATCACCTATACCGATGCCGCAGGCAATGACATGGGCGACGGCGGCACGGGTGTGGTCACCGGCGATGACGGCACCGAATATAATTACGACAGCGACGGCTCCGGCTCTGCGGTCTCCCCGGACGGCACGGTCGAAACCTGGAACAGTGACGGCTCCGGCTCTATCGCGTATGCCGATGGCTCCATGGAAACCTGGGATGGCCAGGGTGGCGGCAGCTGGGATGATGGCCAGGGCAACTCCAGTACCTGGAGCAGCGACGGCTCCAGTAGCTGGACCAGCAGCGACGGCTCAAGCGGCAGCTACAGTAGCGACGGCAGTTCCACTTATCAGGGAGCCGACGGCTCCTATAGCACTTCCAACCCTGACGGCTCCGGCAGCTGGGGCGACGGCCAGGGCAACTCAGGTACCTGGAACAGTGACGGCTCAGGCAGCGAAACCTATGCCGACGGCTCCTCCAGCAGCTGGGCCCCCGACGGCAGCGGCAGCTGGGATGACGGCCAGGGCAATACCAGTACCTGGCACAGTGACGGCTCCGGCAGCTGGACCAGCAGTGACGGTTCAAGCGGCACCTATAACAGTGACGGCTCCAGCAGCTGGACCAATAGTGACGGCAGCAGCGGCAGCTATAACAGCGATGGCAGCGGCAGCTACACCTCAGCCGACGGCACCACGGAAAGCTGGGATGCCATGGGCAATGTCACCTACACCGATGCTGCAGGCAACGAGTTAGGCGATGGCGGCACCGGCACGGTCACCGCCGATGACGGCACTACCTATACCTATAACGAAGACGGCTCCGGCACCGCCACCCATCCCGACGGTACGGTAGAAACCTGGAACAGCGACGGCTCAGGTTCAATCGCCTTCAGCGATGGCTCGGTGGAAACCTGGGATGGCCAGGGCGGCGGCAGCTGGGATGACGGCCAGGGCAATTCCAGTACCTGGAATGCCGATGGCTCCGGCAGCTATACCGGTAGCGACGGCTCAAGCGGCACCTGGTCAGCCGACGGCAGTTCCAGTTATTATGCCGCCGACGGCTCCTACAATACCTACAATAGCGATGGCTCCGGCAGCTGGGGTGACGGCCAGGGCAACTCAGGCACCTGGGCCGCCGATGGCTCCGGCAGTGAAACCTATGCCGACGGCTCTTCCAGCAGCTGGAACAGCGACGGCAGCGGCCATTGGGATGACGGCATGGGCAATTCCAGTACCTGGAATAGCGACGGCTCCGGCAGCTGGACCAGCAGCGACGGCTCAAGCGGCACCTATAACAGTGACGGCTCCAGCAGCTGGACCAATAGCGATGGCAGCAGCGGCACCTATAACGCCGACGGCTCCGGCAGCTATACCGCAGCCGACGGCAGCAGTGAAGTATGGGATGCCCAGGGCAATGTCACTTATTATGACGTAAACGGCGATACCAGTACTTATGATGAAACCGCCGGGGTGGTAACCGGCGATGACGGCACCACCTATACCTATAACGAAGACGGCTCCGGCAGTGCCGTTCACCCTGACGGCACGGTGGAAACCTGGAACGCGGACGGCTCAGGTTCGATTGCCTTTGCCGATGGCTCGATGGAAACCTGGGATGGCCAGGGTGGCGGCAGCTGGGATGACGGTATGGGCAACTCCAGTACCTGGCATGCCGACGGCAGCGGCAGCTTTACCGGCTCAGACGGCAGCAGCGGTTCCTGGAGCTCAGACGGCAGCTCCACCTACACCGGGGCCGATGGTTCCTACAGCACCTACAATGCCGATGGCAGCGGCAGTTGGGGGGACGGCCAGGGCAACTCAGGTACCTGGAATGCCGATGGCTCCGGCAGTGAAACCTATGCCGACGGCTCTTCCAGCAGCTGGGCCCCCGATGGCAGCGGCAGCTGGGATGATGGCATGGGCAATTCCAGCACCTGGAATAGCGACGGCTCCGGCAGCTGGACCAGCAGTGACGGCTCAAGCGGCAGCTATAACAGCGATGGCTCCAGCAGCTGGACCAATGCTGATGGCAGCAGCGGCACCTATAACGCCGATGGCTCCGGCAGCTATACCTCAGCCGACGGCACTACAGAAACCTGGGATGCTCAAGGTAATGTCACCTACACTGATGCCGCAGGTAACGAGTTAGGTGATGGCGGCACCGGCACGGTCACCACCGATGACGGCACCACCTATACCTATAACGAGGACGGCTCCGGCAGCGCCGTACATCCTGACGGCACGGTGGAAACCTGGAATGCGGACGGCTCAGGTTCGATTGCCTTTAGCGACGGCTCGGTAGAAACCTGGGATGGCCAGGGCGGCGGCAGCTGGGACGATGGCATGGGTAACAGCAATACCTGGAGCAGCGACGGCTCCGGCAGCTGGACCGGCAGCGACGGCAGCAGCGGCAGCTGGTCCGCCGACGGCAGTTCCACCTACACCGGCGCCGATGGCAGCAGCAGTACCTATAATAGCGACGGCTCCAGCAGCTGGACCAGCAGTGACGGCAGCAGCGGCACCTACAATGCCGATGGCTCCGGCAGCGAAACCTATGCCGACGGCTCCTCCAGCAGCTGGGCACCCGATGGCTCCGGCAGCTGGGATGATGGTATGGGCAATACCAGCACCTGGAACAGTGACGGCAGCGGCAGCTGGACCAGTAGCGACGGCAGCAGCGGTACCTACAACGCAGACGGCTCCAGCAGCTGGACCAATGCAGACGGCAGCAGCGGCACCTATAACAGCGACGGCTCCGGCAGCTATACCTCAGCCGACGGCATCACGGAAACCTGGGATGCCCAGGGCAATATCACCTATACCGACGCCGCGGGTAACGATCTCGGCGACGGCGGCAGCGGGGATGTGATCGGCGATGACGGTACCCAGTATACCTATAACGAAGACGGCTCAGGCACCGCCACCCACCCTGACGGCACGGTGGAAAGCTGGAATGCCGACGGTTCAGGCTCTGTCGCTTATGCCGACGGCTCAGTGGAAACCTGGGATGGCCAGGGCGGCGGCAGTTGGGATGACGGTATGGGCAATACTAATTCCTGGAGCAGCGACGGCTCAGGCAGCTGGACCAGTAGCGACGGCAGCAGCGGCAGCTGGTCCGCCGACGGCAGTTCCACCTATACCGGGGCCGATGGCAGCAGTAATACCTATAATAGCGACGGCTCCAGCAGCTGGACCAGCAGCGACGGCAGCAGCGGCACCTACAATTCCGATGGCTCCGGCAGCGAAACCTATGCCGACGGCTCCTCCAGCAGCTGGGGCAGTGACGGCAGCGGCAGCTGGGATGACGGCATGGGCAATACCAGTACCTGGAATGCCGATGGCAGCGGTAGCTGGACCAGCAGTGACGGCAGCAGCGGTACCTACAACGCAGACGGCTCCAGCAGCTGGACCAATAGCGACGGCAGCAGCGGTACCTACAACAGCGACGGCTCCGGCAGCTATACCTCGGCCGACGGCACCACGGAAACCTGGGATGCTCAGGGCAATATTACCTATACCGATGCCGCGGGTAACGATCTCGGCGATGGCGGCACAGGTGATGCCACCGGGGATGACGGTACCCAGTATAGCTATAACGAAGATGGTTCAGGCACCGCCACCCATCCTGACGGCACAGTGGAGAGCTGGAATGCCGATGGCTCCGGCTCTGTCACTTTTGCCGATGGCTCGGTAGAAACCTGGGACGGCCAGGGCAACGGCAGCTGGGACGACGGTATGGGTAATACCAGCACCTGGAATGCCGATGGCTCCGGCAGTTATACCAACGCCGATGGCAGCAGCGGTTCCTGGTCAAGCGACGGTAGTTCCAGCCATACCGAAGCAGACGGTACCACCTGGCAGTATAACCCTGACGGCAGCGGCAGCGTGACCTATGCCGACGGTACAACAGAGCAGTGGACGTAATAACGAGGTCCCTGCGCTTTAATATTGAACACAGGATTTAGCGCAGGGGCAAAATTTTAACCAAGCTTTACACGATAAACTTAATGTTTTATGCAACGTTTTTTATGCAGAAGATAAATGAAATGTTGTTTACCACAAGCTTTACTTAAATACCCAAGGAGAATGGATATGACTATTCCACAAAACAAACTGAATGAAGTAAAAACAGCGGCAAGCGCAGCCATGGCACGCTCTAAAGCAAGACAGGCACAGATTACCGCCAATGTACATCAGATCAAGGCCAAACAGGTCACTAACCGCCCCCGGCCTTAACCGCCAACCGGGTGGCGGATAAATAGCCGCCGCCCCGATAAACTTCAGACTTACCGGAACAGTACTTGTTCTGGTAAGTCTTTCTTTCATTTGACTATTGATTGAGCTACAGGTCTTATAACTAGTCTTACTAACAGCTTTATTACCAGTCTTATTCTCAGCTTTTTATGAGTTTTGTTATCAAGTGAGTCATTAGTTAATTTTAATGGTAAATATCATCTATTCTTAAAGACATCGGAACGAATTAGTCTTCACTTTTAATGCCTTAAGCGGCAGGGCAAAGCAACTTTGGACGCTCAACAACAACAAATACGTCAACTGGAAAAAACCATCAAGCGCTTGACGATTTCACGCCAGCTTTTACAGGAATTTATCAGTAATGTAAAAGGGGTGAAACAGCTGGTGGCGATCGTTTTTGACCGGGTATTGGAAGCCCTGGATGCAGAGTCCGGCTCTTTGTGGTTAGTGGATAAAGCAAAAAACCAGAATGTCTGCCACCTGGCCAAAGGCACCGCGAAAAACCGGGTGATCGGCCTGCGTTTACCTTTTGGTGTCGGCGTGGTCGGCGCCGTGGTCGAAAACCAGCAACCTGAGCTGATCATGGATTGCGGCAAAGATCCCCGCTTTAATGCCGAAGTCGATAAAAATACCGGCTTTATCACCCATTCGATGATTTGTGTGCCCCTGACCGTCAGTAACGAGTCCTACGGCGCCATCCAGGTGATCAACAAAAAAAGCGGCGTTAACCACAGGTTTGATGAAGAAGACTGCGAGCTGGTAAAAGAGCTGGCGGTTGCCGCTTCCCTGTCGATGAGAAATGCCCGTCTGCTGGAAGTAGAAAGCCTGGTCAAGGAAATGAATATCCTGATGACCATTTCCAAGGAAGTGGTCGCCACTTTGGATATTGAACAGGTACTCGATTATGTCGTCAATAAAACCAATGAACTGGTGGAAATCACCGGCGGCGCCATTGCCTTATGGGATGAAAACCGCAAGGTACTCAAACTCAGGGTATTATCCGGCGGCGAGGCCATAGACATCAAACAGGAAAAACAGCAAGAGCAACTGGCCCTGATGGAGCAAATCAGAACCTTAGGGCGCAGCTCTTATGTTGCCGATCGCCTCAGCTATAAAAAAACCCTCAAAGGCGGCGCTAACGCCTGGATCAACTACCTGGAAAAACATGAATTAAATGCCTTTTGGGCGGTGCCGCTCGAAGACGATGAAGGTATCCTGGGGGTGCTCTGGTTTGAAAGCGATAAATCCCATTTTGCCGGCCAGGGCAAAACCGACTTATTGCATATTCTCGCCACCCAGGCCACGGTTGCCCTGCGCAATGCCAGTTTATTTAAAAGTATCCCTTTTAGCGCTACCTTAAGCAATATCGGGCAAAAAGGGCAAAAAATGCTCGCTACCGGCAAGAAAAAATCCCTGACCCTGATCTTGGCCTCGATATTACTACTCGAAGTACTGCATTACGCACCTTTTTTCCGCTTTGTTTCCGGCCAGACCATAGTCGAAGCCAGGCTCGGCGTCGGCGCTTTTTTGCCCGTAGCCGGGCGGGTGGAAAACATCCTGGTCAAAGAAGGGCAAACAGTGAAGTCTGGGGATATTATCGCCAAACTCGACCCCGCCCTGCCCAGGCTCACCCTGGTAGAAGCCGAGGCAAAACTGGCCATTTTAGACCGGCAAATAATCGAAGCCCGGGCGGAGTCTGATGCCGCCTTAATGAGCAAGTCCGCAATCGAACGGGCCGCGGTAAACGCCCAGGTGGTCAAAGCCAGATACGATTTGGAGCAGGTCAATATCCGCGCCCCCATAGACGGCATCGTTTTAACCCCGAGACCGCAGGAATTAACCGGACGCTATTTTGCCTTAGGGGAAGAAATCATGCGTTTCGTCAACCCAGAAAACCTGCTGGTGATCGTCCATATCCCGGAAACCGATTTAACCGACATCGAAGTCGGCCAAAGGGTCAAAGGCGTTATGCGCTCCCAGCCGGGTGAATACTTTACCGGTATTGTCCGCCATATCGGCCAGGCCTATGAAACCCCCAATACCGTGCTCGAGTCTACTTCCGAGCTCGAAAGCGAGGAAACCAACACCGGCTTTATTGCCGAAGTAGAAATTGCCCATGCCCCCTACCAGCTGCGTCCCGGCATGACCGGACAGGCCATAATCACCACGCCGAAAACCTCAGCCCTGGTCAAAATATGGCGCCGCATCAGCAACTTCTTTGCTTTTAATTTCGGCTGGTAACGCCATGGAAGCCATTATTCCGCCACCGCTGAGGCTCGATTTAAAAATCCGTGAACTGGTGCAGCGGGGGAAAACCACTTATGTCATCAAAGAGCCTGATAAACAGGAGTATTATCATTTTGATCAGGCCCAGTACCAGATGCTGACCCTGTTTGATAATAAGCAAACCCTGGAGCAGCTGGTGGAAACCTTTAACCGGCAGTCACAGCAATATGAATTTGACCTCGAAGCCCTGCAGGATATTTACGACTCCTGCAAAGACTTACATTTGCTCAAACGCAGCCGCCAGGAAGAAACCGCCGCTTTGCTGGAAAGAAACCGGGAAGAGCGGCGAAAAAAGATCTTGCAGGCCAAAGGCAGTTTGCTGTTCCTGCGTTTTCATCTGGTTAACCCCAATGCTTTTTTTGACCGCATTATCGACCGCATCCGCTTTTTATGGACACCGACCGCGGTACGCTGGCAAATCAGCTTAGTGGTCATCGCCTTTGTTTTGGTCCTGTTTCAGGGGGAGCGATTTTTACAGGACTTCAACCGTATTTACCTCAGTAACCAGGGGAACCTCGGCGGCCTGCTCGCCATCTGGTTTATTGCCCTGGGGGCCATCGCCCTGCACGAATGCGGCCATGGCCTCACCTGCAAGCATTTCGGCGGCGACGTGCACGATATGGGCTTTTTATTTTTGGCATTCCAGCCCTGCCTGTACTGCAATGTCAATGATGCCTGGCTGTTTGAGCATAAACGCCATAAAATTTATGTCGCCCTGGCCGGTGTCTGGGTCGAGCTGTTACTGGCGGCACTGGCTGCCCTGCTATGGCTGTTAATCGATGTCTCCAATCCTTTGGGTTTTGTCGCTTTTGTCCTGATGACCATCAGCACCGCCAGTTCGCTTTTTATTAACCTCAATCCGCTGCTCAAGTTTGACGGCTACTATATCCTCACCGATATGCTGGAAATGGAAAACCTGCGGCAAAACTCCACCGCCTGGTTTTCCTGGTCCATTAAGCGCCATATACTGCGGCTTGATACCGAGCCGCCGCTCAGTCCTTCGCCGCGGGAAAAACGCATTTATCTGATCTATGGCGGCCTGGTCGCCCTGTATATGGCCATTATTCTCAGTGCTATCGGCATCATAGGTTATGGTTTGGTTTCCAGGGAGTTCGGCTTTTTTGCCAACCTCGGCTTTCTCTATCTGTTTTACCTGTTGATGAAAAAACTTACCGGCACTTGGGGGGAAACTTTAGTGCACTGGCATAAAACCTTTTTCTGGAGTTCCAGCAAGCGGCAAAAACGCACCCTTGGCGGCCTGTTGCTGGTATTGCTGGTACTGATTTTCTGGCAGCCCCAGATGCGTATCCGCTCAGAGGGTATCATAGAAAGCACCCGGGTGACCCTTTATGCCCCGCAAAACGCTTTTGTGACCTATGTCGGTTATGATCAGCAAAGACAGCTGGCGACAATGCAGAAGCCCTTGCTTTTATCCCTGTCTTCGCCCGAGCTCAACCTGACCCGAAAAGCCTATCTGGCGGAGCAGGCGGCACTGAGGTTACAACAAACCATAGCCCTGTCGGAAAAAGAGCAGGCCAAAAACCGCCAGCTGCTGATACAGCTGGCGCTGATCCGGGACAAACTCAACCAGGTGGACAATCAGCTCAGGCAGCTGGATATCTACCCTCCTCCCGGCCACTGGCGGGTGGAAGGCATGCCGCCGCAGGCACTGCAGGGACGTTTCTTCGAGCAAAACGGCGAAATATTAACCATGGTGGATGCTACAGAGCGCTATATCGATGTCATTGTTGACCAGCGCGATGTTTACCTGCTGCAAACCGGCAATTTGGGGCGGATAAAACTGACCGGCAGCCCGGCCGAGATCTACCGGGGGAAAATTACCACCATCTCGCCGGTGGCCACCCTGGAAGATGTCGAACAAAGTTTCAAGGTCAGGATGCAGCTGTTACCGGCAGAAAATGCTCCCCCGGCGCCGCTGGGGCTATCGGGTGATGCCCTGATCTTTGGCGAGCACCAGCCGCTTTGGCGGCATATTTTCCATGAAATCAGAAAAATACTGCGGGCAGACTTATGGTTATAAAAAGACTTATTCCGGCTTATTTCCTGGTAGTCGGCTTGACCTATCTACTGACGGCAATACCGGCGTATGCCGCCGGAAAAATCGACCCCAGCATACATTTACGCGGCGTGGTACTGCCCGGCGAACAAGTCAAAATCGCCTTTTCCCAGGGGGGGCTACTACTGGAAATGCTGGGCAACGGCAAGTCAGCGGCCAAGGGGGAGATACTGGCACGCATTGATGATAACAAGGCCAGGGCGGATATGCACAAGAACCAGGCCCTGATGCAGTCGGCAGCGTCTGCCCTGAAAGCGGCTGAGCATAAACGCAATAAAACCGCGCGCCTGGTCAAGGAAAACATTCTCTCGGATATTGCCCTGGTTGAAGCCGACTTTGAGATTGAGATGGCCAAATCCAAAGAAGAGGCCGCCCGGGCGCAGCTGGCGTTGTCAAAAATCGCCCTGGCCAACTGCGTCATTCACGCCCCTTTCGACGGCACCATAGTCACACAGGATGCCAGCATCAACGAATGGGTCAAATCAGGCACCCCTATTATGGAATATGCGACATTAAACCAGCTGGTACTGTCCATCGATGTTCCCCCTGACTTTATTCAATACCTGAGTCCGGGACAGGAAACCGCTATTACCATCAACAAGCAGGTGGTGGGCAAGGTACACTTAAAACAGATCTTTCCCCATATCGACCCCGCCAGCGGTTTACGGCGCATCATCTGGTCTGTGCAGGCAGACAATAACCAGATCTTATCGGGTCGCTATGTCGAATTAGAAAACTGGTTGCCGCAGCAATAACGGGGAAACAGGATATGACCATAGCCGGTTCCATCAATTTACTTAAGCCGATTAAGCTTCTCATTAAGCTGGCACTGCTGTTCAGCACCGGCCTCAGCGCCATAGCCCAGGACAGCGCCAAACTCAGCTTTGAGCAAATTACCGAACTGGCCTTTAAGCAAAACCCGATATTGCTGGGGCAGCAGGAAAATAGCTATGCAAAAGATGCCAGCGAAAAAGCAGCCTTTCGCCAACTCTTGCCCAACTTTTCAGCAAGCAGCAGCGGGGAAAAAGTGCTCCAGGGAAATGCCGCCGATACCCCGGATGATACCTTGTACTCCGCGCGATTAACCTTGTCACAACCCCTGTATCGTCCCGCCCTGTTAGCTAACTATAAAAAATCCGCCCTGGACCAGTTAGACGCCCGGCTCAATCTGGCGCGCACCCGGGAGCAGCTGTTATTTGATCTCAAAAGCGCCTGGTACCAGTTATTAACCGCCCAGCTGCTGGTGGCCGAGTCACAAGAATCCCTGGAACGCCTCAAACAACACCAGGCCAATGCCGAGCATATGTACGCCAATGCCCTGATCTGGAGTAATGATGTATTGCAGGCCAAGGTCAGGGTCTCCAGCGGCCTCCAGGAGTTGCTGGTCAGTAAAAATAACGTGCTCGATGCCAAACGCCAGTTGAATATTTTGATGGATCGTGAAATCACCTTTGCCTTTAATACCCGGGGGCAGCTTGACTACAGCCCGGTAAAGTGGCGTTATCAGGATGCCGTCAATTATACTTTGGCCCACAGGGCCGAGCTGAAACAGACACAGCTCGACATTGATATTGCCCGAGAAGATCGTAATATCGCCAAAGCCGATATGAAACCCAGCCTGGATCTCAACCTGCAGCGTGGCTCCAGCGCCTTTAACTCAAGTTTTGATAACTCCATTACCGAAACCCAGGTGACTTTGTCGCTGCAGTGGAATTTCTGGCAATGGGGGAAAACTTCACAGCAGGTTGCCGCCGTTGACTACAATCTTCGCCGGTTAGCTTTAGATCTGCGGCAACAAAAAAACCAATTCCAGGCAGATGTCCACGCCGTGTGGCTAAAATTACAGGAGGCAGACAATAACCTTAAGGTATTGCAACAATCGCTGGCGCTGGCCAAAGAAAATTTCCGCGTCAGCCAGATACGCTACAAGGAGCAATTGGGCAGCTCCAATGACGTGCTCGATGCCCAGGACCTGCTCACCCAGACCCGGAGTAATCATATCCAGGCCCTGGGGCAATTTTTAACCGCCAAGGCCGAGCTCGATTATGTTATCGGGGTGCCGGTCAATGCCCAGGGCCAGCTGCAACCTTAAAAAGCCGGCCTGGCAACTGACCTGATGTTTTAACGCAATTCCCGGCGCAAGACCTTGCCTACCGTGGATTTTGGCAGTTCCTCAACAAAATGATATTCTTTTGGCACCTTATAGGCACTGAGCTGACTGCGGCAATAGGCGGTGATCTGCTCGGCGATCAGGTATTCGGCAAAATCCGGGGATTGCGGATCATTTTCTTCCAGCACAATATAAGCACAAACTTTTTCCCCCGAATGTTCATCGGCATGTCCCACCACCGCCGACTCCAAAATTTTCGGGTGCAGCGCCAGCACTTCCTCAATTTCATTGGGATAGACATTAAAGCCGGACACCAGGATCATGTCTTTTTTGCGGTCAACAATTTGTACCCGGCCATCCTCATGGATAAAGCCAATATCGCCGGTTTTAAAGAAACCTTTTACCAAGGCCTGTTCACTGGCGCGGGCTTGCTGCCAGTAGCCGGACATTACCTGCGGCCCCCGGGCGACAATTTCCCCGGTTTCACCTCTGGCTAAAACCCGGTTGTCTTCATCCCAGATTTCTATCTCGGTATCAATTAACGGCCAGCCTATGGTGCCGAGTTTTTCTTTACCCGGGGTATTAAAGCACAGCACAGGCGAAGTTTCCGATAAGCCGTAACCTTCGGAGATGGTACAGCCGGTAAGCTGGTGCCATAAGTTGGCGGCATTTTGCGTCAGGGCGCTGCCGCCGGATATCGTCAGTTTTAACCGGGAAAAGTCCAGTTGCTTAAAGCCGTCATGGTGACATAAGCCGACAAACAAGGTATTGATACCGGTAAAGCTGGTAAAAGCATAGGGCTTGATTTCATTGACAAAAGCATCGAGATCCCTGGGATTGGCGATCAGCACGTTATGGGCCCCCTGAGACGCCGCCAGTAACAGGTTCACCATAAAGGCGTAAATATGATACAGGGGTAAGGGGCAAATATAGATATCTTCTCCCGGCTGCAATACCGGCGCAAACCTTTCATGGGTCTGCTGGACATTCGCCGCCAGATTAGCGTGACTGAGCATGGCCCCTTTTGACAATCCTGTGGTACCGCCTGTGTATTGTAATAAAGCGAGTGCTTCCAGGCTTTCCGGCTGAACTGCCCGGGGCGCCTGCGCTTTACCCAAAGCAAGAGCGCCGTTAAAACTGCAAAGCGAGACAGGAGCCGGCAAGTTGTCCAACAGCTCCTTGCTGAGCAAGTTAGCAATATCCTGCTCACCGGTCAGTAAATCATCGGTTTTGGTAACGATCAAGGTTTCAAGCTCAGTATCAGCGATTATTTCCGCGAGCTTTGGCACCACATCCCCATAGGCAATAATGCCTTTAACCCCGGCGTCGCTGAACTGGTGCGCCATCTCCCGGGTGGTGTATAAAGGATTGGTATTAACGATCACTAAACCCGCAGACATGGCGGCATAAGCGGCAATCGGAAACTGGATAATATTGGGTAACTGTATGGCAATACGATCCCCCGGCACCAGCTTAGTATGATTTTGCAGGTAACTGGCCAGTGCCCGTGATTGCTGCTCGACTTCCTTAAAACTCAGGGTTTGCCCCAAACAGCTAAACGCCGGTTTGTCGGCGAACTTGGTCATGGCCTGTTGCACCAAATCAAATACGCTGTTAAGGCCGTTTAAATCTACCCCTGTACTGCTGTTATTACTCATATCAAATCCTTTCAAGTCCTTGTCGTTATTGTTATATCCGTTGCTAATATGCTCTACACCACTAGCGTAAAAAGAGTTTATAAATCAGTTTATGTACCAGTTTGTCATAAGGGGGAAAGGCCAGACTGGAGCTATTGCGCTTGCCTTTTTTCAGCACAGATTTTGCCTTCGATAAGGTCAAAAAGCCTTCATGGCCATGATAATGCCCCATACCGGAAGGCCCTACGCCGCCAAAGGGCATATCATCCTGCGCCACCTGCATTGCCGATTCATTCAGGCAGACACCGCCGGCATGGGTTTGCTGCAGCACTTTTTGCTGGACCTGTTCATCAAAACTGCACAGGTATAACGCCAGCGGTCTGGGCCTGTCATTGACATAAGTGATGGCGTCATCGAGTGAATCATATTCAACAATGGGCAACAGCGGACCAAAAATTTCTTCCTGCATCAGGGTCATATCATCACTGACCCCGGAAACCAAGGTCAGGGGAATTTTCCTTTGCTCCTTGCAGGCAGCGCCGCTATCGTCGCCGAGCTCGATAATTTCCGCACCTTTTTCTCTGGCATCTTCGAGCCAGGCCGTTAACCGCTCAAACTGCGCCTCATTGATAATACTGGTGTAGTCCTTATTATTGGCAATATCCGGGTACATCTTGCTGAACCAGTCGGCAAAGGCCTGCTTAAGCTCTTCAATACGTCCCTTAGGACATAAAATATAATCCGGGGCAACACAGGTTTGCCCGGCATTAAGGGTTTTCCCTAAAATCAGCCGCGAAACCGCGTCTTTTATCGCTATGGTGTCATCGATAATGGTGGGGGATTTCCCCCCCAGCTCTAAGGTTACCGGAGTTAAATTCTGTGCCGCCGCCGCCATCACCATTTTGCCGACCCGGGTTGAACCGGTAAACAGCAAGTGATCAAACGGCTGGCGGGAAAAGTGCGCCGCCACATCCGGGCCGCCGGCGATAATCGCCACCTTGTCCTGTGAAAAAATACTGCCCAACATTTTCGACAATACGGCATTGGTTTTCGGGGTAAATTCAGACATTTTGATCAGGGCCCGGTTGCCGGCGGCCAATGCCGTGGTTAACGGCCCTAAAGATAAGAACAGCGGATAATTCCACGGGGTAATAATACCGATCACTCCCAACGGCTGGTACATCACGTAACCACTTGCCGGCTGGAACAACACGCCGACATGGCGTTTGGACGGCTTCATCCATTTTTTCAGACGTTTTATCGCATAGTTGATACCCATCACGGTTGGCATCAGATCCGCCATTTTACTGTCGTCTAAGCTGCGGCAGCCAAAATCTTCAGATAAAGCCTGTACCAGCTCTTGCTGATGGCCAAGCAGGGCTTTTTTCAGCTGCTGTAAATCATGAATACGGTCATTGGCCTCTAAATAAGGCTGTTGTTTAAATGCCGCTTGTTGTAATTGAAAAACGTCATCCACCAGGGTGATTTGTCCCCTGTCGTCCGCTTGGGTATACGAATTACTTGCCATAAAAACTTCCTGCTTAACTTCTTGTTAGAAAATGGCTTTTATGACAAATATCTGTTCCTGTACCAGGAGAATTCCATTGTCATCCGCACCATCTTTGTATATGTTAATTTATTATTGGTTATTGCCAACTAGCTCAAAGTACAGGTGCCGATATAAATTCAGCCCCGGGAATATTGCGCCTAAACTGGCTTGGGTATATATAAGCACATTATCAATAAGTTGACGACAGTTTTTAAACAGGTGTTTACATTTTAAAAATCACGGAGCAAATATGAGCATTGCCGATTATATGTCAACCAAACTAATCACCTTGTCCATGGACGATGATCTGGGCAAAGCCAAGGCTATTTTTGATCAACACCAAATTCATCATATATTGGTCACGGATAACAAAGAACTGGTGGGCATCTTTACCGACAGGGATCTTTATAAGCACTTGAGTCCGGCCATAGGCACCTATAAAGAAACCCATAAAGACACGGCATATTTACAGAAGAAAATTCACCTGATCATGACCCGGGACCTGATCACCTGCGCCGCCAACCTGCCGTTAAATGAAGCGGTTGTGCTCTTTTACGATAATCATATCTCTTGCCTGCCGGTGGTGGACAGCCATTACCGGCCGGTCGGCATTATCACCTGGCGGGATATCATCAAAATTCTGGCCTTGCAGCACAAAAAAAGAAGTGAATAATTCCGGCTCCTGCTCGCCCTCGGCACGCCGGATTGCTTACAGGATGTAAGTACTTAGCTTATGCCTGGAGCACTCTTTACCGGAAACAGGCGGACATACATCCCTGTAACACCCGGCTTCTGCTCATCCTGAGCTCGCCGGATACATACATCCCTGTAATAAAAAGGGCCCCGAAAACGGAGCCCTGTTTAACGACTTACCACTTAAATAAACAGCTTACTCTGCCAGACAGACATTTATTGAAGTTATACCGATATCACCGGTATACAAATTAGTTAAACTGGTCACCGCACTGTACTCAGGCTCATTGATAGTCGACAGCCAAAAGCCCTCGGTGCTGACGGCAAATTCACCGTATGCCGGCAGTGAAATACTGAAGTTTTCACCCACCTCCAGGCTGTATTGCTGTTCATAATCAATTTCAAACAGGGTCGATTCATCTCCTGTCAGAGTAAAGTTAACATCCAGGCTGTCAGGACCCTGCCCCTGATAATCGTTACAGTCAAAAAATAACCCGGTCACCGTTTGCATCACAGGTAGCTTCTGTACCGGTAATAACAAGGCAAAGTCATAATTGCCCGGAACGTTGCTTTTAACGATACCGTCACTGGTATAGACAGCACTAGGAATAGTCTCACCACTGACGGTGACGGTAATGGTCTCATTCTCCGCCACTTGTATTTCGGTGGAAAACTCTCCCTGGCTACTGGTGGTCAGCTCAATATCATTGACCTTGACGCTAAGGCCAATCAAAGAAACATTTTGAGAATTGACCAGTTTTCCATAAACCATACCATTTAATAAACTGCTTTGTTCAGATGCCGTGATCACTACATTATCGGCTTCAGAAAATGTATAGCCGTCAAAAACCTTCAGGGACAACACATATTCACCGGCCAAGTCCGGAATAAAGCTGACATTAACCTGATTGTCACTATCGAGATAGCTGCTACTGCCTTGTGGTTTGCTGATAAATTCCCAGCTATATTGCAACTGCCCGCCTTCGGGATCACTACTGCCGCCGGCATCTAGATTGACACTTTCATGTACCCCGACCTGCTGGTCATCTCCAGCATCCGCTACAGGCGCCATATTGTCGGTACTGACAGTGATCACCACCTGATCCGCTTCACTGGTAAGAGCGCCATCAAACACTTCCAGGCTAAATGTAAAGGTGCCTTCAACATCGGCAGTAAATCTTGTTTGCACGCCGGTTTCGGAAACCAGGGTCGCTGAACTCCCTTCCGGCTTAGTGAGCATTTCCCAGCGATAAGTGAGTTGATCATTATTGGCATCTGAACTTAAACTGCCGTCGAGTATCACAATGCCGGTAACCAGGACATGCTGGTTGTCACCTGCATTGGCAACCGGCCTGCTGTTTTCCTCACTGGCGGCCACGCTAATAACCACCTCATCCGCTTCACTGGTTAAAGTACCGTCATTGACTACCAGGGAGAGACGGTAATCACCGACAACATCTGCACTGAACCTGGGTTGCGCCAAGGTTTCATCATCAAGAGCAGCATCGCTGCCCTGGGGTTTTTCGATAAACTGCCAGAAATAACTGATGGCGCCGCCGTCGGGATCCAGACTTTGGCTGCCATCAAGCTGCACGCTCACATTAACCAGCACATTTTGATCCCGCCCGGCGTCGGCCACAGGCGCCTGAACCGGTGTCGCGGTGCCGTCAAGCACAGTAAATTGGATGTTTTTTGTGGCACTGTCTTTTTGCCCGTCATTCACCACCAGAGATAAGCGAAATTCTCCTGCTTGTACCGCGACAAAATTAACCTCTATCTGGTCGGCATTTGCCAAAACCAGGGATTCGCCATTTTCATCGCTTAAACTCCAGCTATAACTCAGGCTATCGCCGTCACTGTCACTGCTTTGTGAACCGCTGAAATTAAGAGCAGCTCCTAATGGCACAGCATTAACATCAGTCATGTTATGACTGATTTGGGCTACCGGGGTATGATTGCTGATCACCGGCTTATCAGAGCCGCCGCCTCCACCGCCACAACCACTTAACAAAAGTACAGCCGAGGTGAAAGCAAAAACTATTTTATTCATAAAAATCCTTTTAAGTGCTAAAAGTAGGTTAATTCATTCCGACCAAACCGCATTACCTGGTAAATCACCAAATAAAATAGCCCGACATTTCTCAGGAAGTCACATCGGGTGAAAGTCACACCGATTGTAACAAAGCCAGATTTTACATTCTAGCAACAGTTGATGTACTTTTAGATTACACAGCATTACGACCTGTGTTACCGATAGCAAAACCTATTTAGCTGAGATATCGAGATAACGATTAATAAACTTATTATTTTGTTTTTGCGGCGTGAGTTTATCCACCACTTCCAGCGCCTGGACACTCTTACTCAAGCCCACCCTGTCATCTAAAGGTAATTGGCTGAAAGAGTCTGACTGGACCACTTCTGTCAAAGTGGCGATGGCATGGCTAAGGGATTGTTGAAAATTGTCCGCTTTTTTTGCCTGCTCAACATCGCTGAGAATTGCCTGAGCAGAACTAAGCGCCTTATTCATCTCTATTTCGGTTTCCGTTGGCTCTGCCTGAGAACTTTCTCCGCTTTGCTCATCGGCGTCGACACTGTTGAAACGCTGCTGAAAATCCTCAATAAACCCGGCTAAAGAAGCCGTTATGGTTTGAGTTTCAGCCTCCTGGGATTGTTCCCCTTGTGCCGTCTTGGCGAGGTGGCCATACTCGGCTTTTGAAATCAGCCCATACTCGTAAGCCCGCTCCACCAGCTTATCAACATCTACCGAGGTCAAAGGACCTTTTTTAAAAAACTCCGCGCTGATGGCATTAATTTTTTCAGCTTTGGAGGATAAAAACAGGTTATTACCTGCAGCTGTGCTCGTTTCTTCCCGGGCGATACTGGCAGAAGCTGTATTTTCCTCTGCGCTGCTGACAGTTTCCAGGCGATTATTGGCTGTTTGTGCAGTGGCAGTGTAGGTATTAATACTGGTTAACATAGCGGTCCGTGTTACAAATTATTGACGAATAATAAAAACATATAGTTAATCAGCAAGTAACGAACCAAAATTTATAACCTTGTCGATATTTATTGTTAATGAATGCCCGGAAACACTACGCTTATGCTTGCATCTTTAATCGAATAAGGGCAACGGCTATCACCCCACATGCAAAAATCAGCAAAGCAGATGGCTCAGGTACAGAGGAAGGCTGACCAGGAACTCTGCCTTGAATAGAAAATGAAGTGCCGACAGGCAGCTCTTCAGGTGAGCTAACATCATCGGGAAAAGACAAGAATTTAAAGCTGTTTAATCCGACAATATCCGTAAAAGAGATATCAAGGGCAAACTTGTCTTGATTGCGGATCCTGTAGATCATGCCATCGGTACAACACTTGAACCACCGCCATTGAAAGCCGGAATCATGACTTTCGCCACTATCGTCTACCAGAAGCACATCTGACAAATTAAAATCACTTATCGTCATATCAGCTGTGCGAGTTACCCGCTCCCCCCCTTTTGCATCCAACAAAGTAAATAATGCCAATTGTTCGTCATATTCGGCCAAAAACATCACTGCCGTAGCCTCTTGTTCATATCCGGTATTGGCTGAACTGCGATTGGGTGAGCCGTAATCATAAAAAGCGGTAAAACTTTCAGATAAGGTTAAAGGATTAATAGGATTGGAATGATCCAAGGTAAACAGCCCGGCATTTACACTGGCGATAAAACAAGATATAGATAAAGCAAAGGCTTTAATCATTGATTTTAAAATTTCGTTTTTCATCTGCTACTCCCGTTAAGCCAATAACACACCAGCCAGCCAACACTTCATGATGATGAGAGAGACAAAAAACAGGCCAAAAAGACAAAGCAAACAAAAACATAGACTTAACTAAAAACCTAGGGTTTACACAAACCGTTATTTTTTCAATATGAGAAAGTTGTCCTAATTTGCACAGCCAAAATGAAAATAACCACAGCCAGAAACTTAGTTAACCGAGCTTAAGCAAAAAAAGTGAAGTTATCGTAAACACATTTGCTTGCCCAGCCCCTTTAACTTAAAATATCGACAACACAATTTCCCTTAAAATAAAAAGGTTTATTCATGGCATTGCCTGACAAATTTATCTATTCGATGCATCGCGTCAGCAAGGTGGTTCCTCCTAAACGCACCATCTTAAAAGACATTTCCTTATCCTTTTTCCCCGGCGCTAAAATTGGCGTATTAGGCCTTAATGGTGCAGGTAAATCGACCCTGTTGCGCATTATGGCCGGGGTAGATACCGAATTTGACGGCGAAGCCAAAGCCCTTGCCGGTACCAATATCGGCTACCTGCCGCAGGAACCACAGCTGGATGAAGAAAAAAGTGTCCGCGAAGTGGTAGAAGAAGCAGTCTCAGAAGTGAAAAATGCCATTAAGCGCCTGGATGAAGTCTATGCCGCTTATGCCGAAGAAGATGCCGACTTCGATGCCCTGGCCAAAGAGCAGGGAGAACTTGAAGACATCATCAACAGCCAGGACGGCCATAATATCGACAATGCCCTCGAGCGGGCTGCCGACGCCTTACGTTTACCAGCCTGGGAGCAAAAAGTTGCCAACCTCAGCGGGGGTGAACGCCGCCGGGTCGCCCTGTGCCGCTTATTGCTGCAAAAGCCGGACATGCTGCTCCTGGACGAGCCCACCAACCACCTGGATGCCGAATCGGTTGCCTGGTTAGAGCGCTTTTTACATGACTATTCAGGTACTGTGGTCGCCATTACCCATGACAGATATTTCCTCGACAATGTCGCCGGTTGGATCCTCGAACTCGACCGCGGCCATGGTATTCCATGGGAAGGCAACTATTCTTCCTGGCTTGAACAAAAAGACCAGCGTCTGCAGCAGGAAAGCAAAGCAGAAAGCGCCCTGCAAAAAACCATCAAGCATGAGCTGGAATGGGTACGCTCCAATCCCAAAGCACGCCAGGCAAAAAGCAAGGCGCGTATGGCGCGTTTTGAAGAGCTTAACAGCCAGGAAGTGCAAAAACGTAACGAAACCAATGAACTTTATATTCCACCCGGGCCACGTCTGGGAGATAAAGTATTGGATGTCACTAACTTAACCAAGTCGTTCGGCGACCGGGTATTAATTGATGACTTAAGCTTTAGTATCCCTAAAGGCGCCATTGTCGGCATTATCGGGGCAAACGGCGCCGGTAAGTCTACCCTGTTTAAAATGCTCTCCGGCGCTGAACAGGCGGATTCGGGTCAAGTTGACCTCGGTGAAACCGTTAAGCTGGCCAGTGTCGACCAGTTCCGTGACGATATGGACGGCGCAAAAACCGTTTATCAGGAAATTTCCGAAGGCCATGATATTATCGAAATCGGCAACTACCAGATCCCGAGCCGCGCCTACGTCAGCCGCTTTAACTTTAAAGGCAATGACCAGCAAAAATTCATCAAGGACTTATCCGGCGGTGAACGCAACCGGGTACACCTGGCCAAACTGGTGAAAACCGGCGGTAACTTATTACTGTTGGATGAACCCACCAATGACCTGGACGTGGAAACCCTCAGGGCACTGGAAGAAGCCCTACTGGACTTTGCCGGCTGCGCCATGGTTATTTCCCATGACCGTTGGTTCCTCGACCGTATCGCCACCCATATCCTGGATTACCGCGATGAAGGCCAGGTAAACTTCTTTGAAGGTAACTTTACCGAATATGACGAATGGCTGAAGAAAACCTTAGGTCCGGCGGCGGTTGAACCCCACAGGATCAAGTATAAAAAAATCAGCTAACCTCCCTTGCGGGTAAACGGCGAATAGCTTGTTTTATCACAATAAATTAATAACAAAGGCACTGAATCGAAAAGATTTAGGTGCCTTTTTTTTAAACTAGAGCTATGCTAAAGACACCTAGTATTAATTTAACGAGTTTCAATGGAAAACCGACGCCAGTTTACCCGGATATTATTTTCAATTAAGGCAGAATTAGCGGTTGAGAATCACAGCTTTCCCGTTTCAATCCATGACATCTCACTTAACGGGGCCCTGGTCACCACCCCTGAGTGTGAGCACTCTCTGGTCAATAAGTTAGGTACCTTAAGTTTTACCCTGGGAGACGGAGAATCCGAAGTCACTATGCATATTGCCGTTGTCCATCAGCATGATGAAGAAACCGGACTGCAATGTAATGCCATAGATATTGACAGCATTACCCATTTGCGCCGTCTGGTGGAATTAAATCTGGGAGATGAAGATCAACTGAATAAGGAGCTTTCCCAGCTCAGCCGTTACAAAGAAGAAAGCGAGTAACAACACTTGGATAACCCGGCATTTCCGGCAAACGCTCATAAACCTAAGCTGCCATTGCCTTCAGGTATTTAAAGACAACATTTTCATAACCGAAAAAACAAAAGGAATGTAGCATGAACTACATAGTCATTTCATTTATTGGCCCGGACCGCCCGGGATTAGTGGACAAGTTATCAAACATCATTAACCGCCACCAGGGCAACTGGCAAACCAGTAGCATGCACCACTTATCCGGCTTTTTTGCCGGCGTCCTCGAAGTCGCCGTCGCTGAAGAAAATAGCCAGGCACTGATCAATGCCCTGAACGATATTCCGGAGCTTAAGACCCAGATTGAAACCGGTAATGCCGCAGCTTCACCAGAGCAAGCAGATATAGTGTTAGAGCTGACGGCCAATGACAGGGAAGGTATTATTCAGGAAATTACCTCTGTGGTTCATCGCCAGGGGGGCAATTTATTAAAACTGGTCAGCAGCCAGAGCCCCGCCGCCCATACGGGTCAAACCATGTTTAAGGCCAAAACCCGGATCAGCGTCAATGAAGATTCGATTGATGAACTGATCAACGCACTGGAAAATATTGCCGATGACTTGATGGTGGATATTTCCCGCTGATAACGAATAAAGGCAGGTACGTCATTCTTTCACATCCATGTGACCATGACCTGGCATACATCCTGTCTATAAAAAAGCCTGGCTTACCAGGCTTTTTTATTTCACTTATCTGAGTCAGGCTTTCACCGGATTAAATCAGACCCAGCTTTTTAAATTCTTTTTGTACCACTTTACCCGGCAGCGGAATATAACCGTCTTTCTCTACAATTTTCTGACCGGATTTTGACAGGATCATTTTCAAGAACTCAGCTTCCATCGGAGATAGCGGCTTGTTAGGGTGCTTGTTAACATAAACATACAAGTAACGGGATAACGGATATTTACCCGATACGGCATTGTCCATGCTGGCTTCTACATAGTTGTCATCTTTTTTCGATAACGGCAGGGCACGTACGCCTGAGGTTTTATAACCGATACCTGAATAGCCGATACCGTTTAATGAAGCAGATACCGACTGTACTACAGAAGCAGAGCCTGGCTGTTCATTTACCGTGTTTTTAAAATCACCTTTACACAGGGCTTTCTTTTTAAAGTAACCGTAAGTACCGGATACTGAATTACGGCCGTATAACTGCACATCTTTACCTGTCCAGGCACCGTTTAAGCCTAAGTCACCCCAACGGTCCACATTTTCATTGGCACCACATTTGCGGTTGCTGGAAAAAATCGCATCCACCTGATCAATACGTAAACCTTTGATTGGGTTATCTTTGTGAACAAATACCGCTAAGGCATCAATCGCTACCCGTACCGCGGTAGGCTTGTAGCCATAACGTTTTTCAAAAGCTTCAATTTCACGGGATTTCATCTTACGGCTCATAGGACCGATATTCGAGGTTGCTTCCGTTAAAGCCGGTGGCGCAGTAGAAGAACCTGCCGCCTGGATTTGCACGTTAACGTTAGGGTAAGTGCGCTTAAACTCTTCCGCCCAAAAGGTCATCATATTGGCCAGGGTATCTGAGCCAACAGAAGACAAGTTACCGGAAACTCCGCTTACTTTTTGATACTGAGGCAAGCTATCATCAACCGCTAACGTTGAAAAACTCATCATACCCGCCAGACCAAGAACACCTAATACACGTTTAAAAGCCATTTTTTTCTCCAAAAGAGCTCAATTAATTTTTTGCTTACTATATGAAGCTAATATGACAATTATATTGACGCAATATGACACTTATATTACAGCAGCAAACTTTATTCTCCTGACTCTTCCTTTCGCGTAAAAAGCCCGGCCCCGCCACGACACAGGTTAATATCATGCTCAAAGCCGTGGGGATTACGCTCAAAACAAGCCAACAATCACGGTATCTACAAACCTTCAGCAAAAACCCCTGCGCTGTGCTGCCCTTAATGTTTATTTCTTGTTAACATAATGCATTAGACTTCAATCACAAGGATTTAATAAAAAGTGCTCAACAAGATACTCCTTTGCTTAACTTTATGCTTTGCCCTAAACGCACAGGCAAAAGACTGGCAAAACTTATTCGACCATGCCCAATATCAAAATGCGAAAATTTCACCCGACGGCAAATACTTAGCGGTTGCCGTACTTTCACAGGGAAAAAGGGCCCTGGTATTTTTCGACAGTAAAACCATGAAACCAGTCGGTTCTGCCAAATTTCAGGGACGTAAAGAGATCGGTCGCTATTACTGGGTAAATAACGAGCGTGTTGTCATCACCATCAACCAACGGGATCCCTGGCTTGAAGAACCAATCACATACGGTGAGCTCTATGCCGTCAATTATGACGGTACAAAAGGTGAGTTAATCTATGGCTACCAGGCAGGGGAAATGCAAACCGGCAGCCATATCAAAAAGAAAAAAGCCATCCGCGGCTGGGCAGAAATCATCGATCGCTTAAAGGAAGATAAAAAACATATCTTGATCAGTTCAACCCCGATGAGTAATACCGGCGAGCGACTGCCGACGGTTTTGAAACTTAATGTCTACAACGGTAAGGTCACAAGAAAATTAGGCACTTCCCCGATTCCGTTCGCCCGCTTCATCACAGATACTTCGGGTGAGCTGCGCGCCCTGACCGGTACTGATAAGAACGATCATCGCCAGTTATATTTACGTCAAGACGGCGACTGGGTCCAGGCACCACAAGACCTGGTCGGTAAATCCGTTTCCCTGTTATCCGTTGATGCCTCAGGCAAATATTTATATACCTTAGATAACAAAGGGCAAGACCTGACCGGGATCTTCAAACTCAACCTGGAAGATTATTCCTATAAAAGTGTCTATACCGATAAAGTCGTTGATATCACCGACGTGGAAATGACCACGGACGGCCGTACCGCCTATGCTCTGAGGGTAGATGAAGACTACCCCACTTACCTGATATTGAATAAAAAAGCCGAGGAAGCACAAACATTTAAAGATCTGTTGGCAACCTTTCCCTATAGTAAAGTCAATATTACCAGTAAAACCGAAGACGGCAATATCTATGTCGTCCTGGTAAGTTCAGATATCGATCCCGGCACCCTCTATTTATTCGATAAAAAACAAAACCAAATCAGCGCTTTATTCAAGTTTAAACCTGAGCTCAACAGCGCAGAATTAGCACAGGTTGAACCTATTCAATTAGAAGCCTCCGATGGCCAACTGATCCACGGTTACTTTACCGCAGCCAAATCAACGGATAAAAATGACATTGCCCCACTGGTGGTGCTAGTACACGGCGGCCCGCACGGAGTAAGAAATTACTGGAGCTTTTCACAACAAGTACAATATTTAGCCCTCAACGGCTATTCAGTATTACAGGTCAATTACCGTGGCTCAGACGGCTATGGCCGTGACTTTGCCGTTGCCGGTCACAGGGCCTGGGGAACCAGGATCCAGCAAGATATTAACGATGCTTACCAATGGTTAATTAAGCAAAATAAAGCCAAAGCCGGTCATGCCTGTATCATGGGGGCAAGTTTTGGCGCTTATTCTGCCATCCAAAGTGCAGTTAAATTCCCGGATACCTATCAATGTGCCATCGCCAACGCCGGCATCTATGACCTGGAGCTGATGTTTGAAGATGGCGATATTCGAGAGAAAGCATTCGGCCGAAGTTACTTAAAACGGGTTTTAGGCACAGACAAGGCCCAGCTTAAAAGCATGTCGCCGGTAAATCATGTTGCAAATATTAAAATTCCCCTGCTGCTGGCACACGGAGAAAAAGATAAACGGGCGCCGTTTGAACATGCCAAACGCCTGAGAACAGCCCTGGACAAGGCAAACAAAGGTTATGAATGGTTTGTCGTAGACGACGAAAGCCATGGCTTTTTTAATCCTGAAAACCAAAAGGCCTATATGAACAAAGTGGTGAAGTTTTTAGACAGTCACCTGATGTAACGGCAATTTCAGCCAACTAAAAACGACTAAAGGTTATTCACTTTAGTCGTTTTTCACCGCCTTAACTCCCAGAGACAATCAGGCGTCAGTCAACGCCGCTCCCTCCTGGACTTGCGTTTCGCTTAAGTCAATCAAGCGGCTTTGCTCAAAATAAATAACAAACTCGCTGCCTTTGCCCACCTGAGAGTGAATCCCCAGCTCGGCATTATGATGGTGCAACACATGTTTCACGATTGCCAGTCCCAGCCCTGAACCGCCGGTATCACGGGAGCGGGACTTATCGACCCGGTAAAAACGCTCGGTCAGGCGATTGATATCTTCCGGGCGAATGCCCGGACCGTCGTCTTTAACGGAGAAAATGCCCTTATTACCGTCCTGACACCAGCGTACCTGGATATTGCCGTTAGCCTGGGTATAGGAAATGGCATTGGAGATCAGGTTGGCACAGGCACTTTTAATTTCGGTATCTATGCCGGTGATCCCTAAGTCTTCATCCAGCTCAAGCGTTATCTTGTGCTGTTTTTCCTGGTTAAGCCACTGGGCGTCATCAACCAGCTGGCTGATTAACCTAGGCATGGCTATCGGGGTATTGGTTTCGATATCCGCCTGTATTTCCACCCGGGATAAAATAAGCAGTTGCTCCACCAGGCGGTCCATACGGGTCACCTGGGATTCTATGGTATTAAAGGCCTGCAACCAGTGAGGGTCGAGGGCATGTTCAGTGGTTTGGATCATCTCAACATAACCGCGCACCACAGTTAACGGCGTTTTTAGCTCATGGGAAACATTGGCGACGAAATCCCGTCGCATTTCTTCCAGGCGGTGAATGCGGCTGATATCCCTGGCGAGTAATAAAATTTGATCGCTGCCGTAAGCCATCAGCCTGAGCTCAAGCTGCACCTCATTATTGACCGGTGAAACTAACAGGCAGGGGGCATCATAAACCCCGGTTTCCAGATATTTGGCAAATTCCGGCGCCCGCAGCAGGTTATCGATTCTTTGTCCGAGATCGCCGGGCCAGCGGATGCCGAGTAAACGGTGGGCTTTTTTATTGCCCCATTGTATGGTGAGATCATCCGCCAGTACCAGGGCGGCATCAGGCAAGGCTTCGGCGCCGTCACGAAAGCGGCGGATACGCTCATTTAATGCTTTCTGCTTGTTTCGCTGTTGTTTGATCTGACGGTACAAACCATCATAAATTCGCCCCCAAATTCCTTCCGACTGGGGCGGAGAAATCGCCTTACTTTTCCATAACCAGTCGATTAACTTAAATAAATGATGATAATGCCAGATCAATAACGCCAGCGTGGCGATCAATAGCGCCGGTAGCGCAACCCCAAAAATAAAACCCAGGGCCGCACTTAGCAGTAAAACAAGCAGTAACCGGATAAAAACAGAACGCGCAGATAAACGAAAATGCATAAGCCTAACTAGTTAATTTCCCGGAAAATCGGTAGCCTGAACCGCGTACCGTTTGAATAAAGTTTTCATGCCCGTGCCCGGTGATCGCCTTACGCAAACGCCTGATATGCACATCGACGGTACGGTCTTCGACATAAACATTGGTGCCCCAGACATTGTCCAGCAGCTGTTCGCGGCTATAGACACGCTCGGTATGGGTCATAAAAAAGTGCAACAAGCGGAATTCGGTCGGACCTAAGTCTAAATTGGCATTATTGATCGAAACACGGTGTGCCACAGGGTCAAGTTTCATGCCGTGAAATTCAATCGCTTCTTCCAGTGCCGTGGGGGAAACCCGGCGGATCACCGCTTTAATGCGGGCAATCAGCTCTTTGGGTGAAAAAGGTTTAGTGACATAATCGTCAACGCCGGCATCAAACCCTTTAACCTTATCATCTTCATCGGTGCGCGCCGTGAGCATGATAATGGGAATATTACGGGTATATTCATTCAACTTTAAGCTTTTTGCCAGCTTAACCCCGGTGCCGCCGGGCAACATCCAGTCCAGCAAAATCAGATCAGGATAAGGCTCGCCAATTTTAGACATCGCCTGCTCATAATCCTGGGCTTCTATGGTATTGAAGCCATTTTGCTCTAATACAAAGGTGATCATTTCCCTGATTGGTGCTTCGTCTTCAACAACCAAAATTTGTCGGTTCATACAAATTTCCTGATAAATTTTTATTTTAAGCAAGTAATAGGCAAGTGCTTGGCAGCAATAAGCTACAACCACACTCCTCAAAGCCATTGTGCTTAAATTAGATGACACTTTTATGACAAGGAATAAATTAGCGTAATAATTAACTAATAGCGGGCGTTACGCAAGCAAAAACGGGAGTCTTTACCCTGTAAGCGGCATTTTATCGTGCCACTTTGCCCCATGCTCACAACTAAAGCCCTGTAACGGATAAAATTTCCCCATCAGACAAAATAAGCATCTTTAATCAACTTTACACAGCTTTCTCTTTTTTTGCACATTTCTTAAACATTTGTCCCATACACTAATTTCGTTACCGGGAGATTTCCCCGATCAAAATAACCACACCTTTAACACAAGAAGGAACAGTAAGATGAAAACTCACAGCACGAAACTAATCCCCTTGCTTAGCCTGATATTATGCTCCCAGGTGAGTTACGGCGCAGATGGCGATTACGGACAAAATGACCGCAACGAAAGACGTGGACCACCACAGTTCAGCCAACTTGACTTAGATGGCGATAGCAGCGTAACTTTAGATGAATTCAGCCAACATCCGGTGCCGCGCGGCGATCATGAAACCATCTTTAATCATATCGACAGCAACGGCGACGGTATTATCACAGAAACCGAATTAACCAATCATAAGCCGCCAAGAAGACCCAGAAACTAACCCGCTGCATTGCACTTTCAACAGGAGACTAACCCCTTTAAACCAGGGACAAACATAAGTTTTAGCATCAATAACAAGCTGAATTTTTCAACGGCAGTCCCGGGAAAAAACTGGTACGGCTGATGAGTGGCGTCGGTTTGTCCGGGAAGTGGCGAGTTGAAAGCTGATGAGCCCCGGGGATACAACGGCCTGAACAACCGGCCTGAGCAACCGGCACAGCTTGAAATCAGCTCAATACTCAATTATATAGCAACAGCATTCGCCGATAAAGCGGCCAACTTTTATCCTGTGACCAAAAACAGGCATAGTATAGCGGCGTGATAGAAACCTTTAATTTTCCCCCGGGGGGAGAGTTACGGAGCAATATTAAGATATAACAACCGCCAGAACACATCAATTGGGCCATCAAGTCAGGCAAGCTTAATGGCCGGGAGTTTATATAACGGCTCCCGGCACTATCTTTATTCGCTGATCAAACGATAACCCACACCATAAACCGACTGGATCAACTCCTGATCCGGACTGATATCGGTGAGTTTTTTACGTAATTTTTTGATATGGCTGTCAATGGTACGATCGCTGACAATACGGTCATCATTATACATGCTGCGCATCAGCTGTTCCCGGGAAAATATCCGTCCCGGCTCACGGCTTAGCGGTTTCAACAACTGAAATTCAACCGCGGTTAGCGCTAAGGTCTGACCGTTATAGCTGGCCTGATAACGCTCATCATCAAGTTCAAGTTGCTTACCCGGGGCTTCAACCGTCTGGGTCCTGCGCAGCACGGCTTTAACCCTGGCCACCACTTCCCTGGGACTAAAAGGTTTACAGATATAATCGTCAGCCCCGAGCTCCAGCCCGAGCAGACGATCGATTTCTTCCACCCTTGCCGTAACCATCAAGATAGGCACATTGGAAAACTGGCGAATTTCTTTACAGATTTGCATGCCGTCTTTTCCGGGCAGCATAACATCTAACACTATGGCATCGACTTGATGTGCTTTAACCCAGGGGATCACCTCATTACCGTCATGCAGGCAATGGGGCTGGAATTGTGACTGGCTAAAGTAATCCGCCAATAACTGGGCCAGTTTGATCTGGTCTTCAACAATTAAAATACTATTTAGTTGCATATTTTTCAGAAAAATTTAAATAATCGGCAAGCTAATAGTAACGTTAAGTCCCCCCAAGGTCGAATGATTCGCACAAATTTCCCCTTGATGGGCAGCAACGATATGGGAGCAGATAGATAAGCCCAGGCCTGTGCCCCCGGTTTGGCTGTTGCGGGAATCATCGGTACGGTATAAATGTTCAAATAAATGCGCCAGGTGTTTTTCATCCACCCCGGGGCCGTCATCTTCGATAGATAACCAGGCTGCTTTTTGTTTTTGTTCCAAGCTAATACGTACCTGACTGCCGCTGGAGGCATATTTGATGCAGTTATTCACCAGGTTATCCAGCAGCTGGCACAACCGGGTTTGATCGGCATGTATCCATACCGCCTGCTCCGGCACAATAAGCTTAAAGGCCAGGCCGACGTCCGCCAGGTAGCCCTGATACTTCACCTGCTCATTAGAGAGCAACTCGCCCAAATCCAGCTTTTGTTTGCGGTAGGTCATACCGCCGATATCGGCGCTGGTCAGCTGATGTAAGTCTTCAATAAGCCGCTGCAGGTGCATCACTTCCTGATTGGCGGATGCTATGCCTTCCGGACTCAGCGCCCTGATGCCGTCTATCATAGCTTCCAATTCTCCCCTCAGGATTGCTACCGGGGTGCGCAATTCATGGGAAATATTGGCTAACCAGCGTTTTCTGGCGCTTTCATTTTGCTCTAAGGTGGTGGCCAGTTCATTAAAGTCACGGCTGAGCAGGCCGAATTCATCCCGGCGCTTCAAATCCAGACTTTGCCGGTAATCCCCCTGGGTCAACTTATGCATGCCCGAGGTTAATTGCCTGATGGGTAACACCAGATGTCTTGCCAGCGGCAAAGTCACCAGGATCACCAGCAACATTACCAGTAAGGCAATGAACCACAAATAATCCTGCTGCTGCTCAAGAAAGTCCAGTTCATAACCCCGGGTCAGTTCATTACGTTTTGATACCGCCAAAAAACCGACAATTTCTCCCGCCAGCGGGATCTCAGTATACACATATTCCCGGTTTTGCGGATAATCGCCCACCACATACTTTTTATCCCGATCCAGCACCGCATAACTTACCCGGTATTCAGGCGGCCCCGGCGGGAGTTTTTTATCTTGGGGTGAAGGGCGAAAACCTTGCTGCTCAGGCGGTCGGGGCCTGAAGTCATCCCCCTGGGGAGGAAACTCTCCCCGCCTTGGCCTTGGCCTGTTTTCTCCCGGCCTTGCCTCACCCGGTCTCGGGGGGCGGCCATCGCGCCGCGGCGGCGGCATAAACCTGTCTCTGGGCTCTCCCGCTTGCGGTGGTCTGCGAAACGAAGGCGCCTGATTGATACCTGGCCTGCTGCCGGTCAGGGCATCATTACTGATACGGTTTTCAGCCCTGGCCGAACGGCTTCTTCTGTTTCCCGGCGGCGCAAAGTCACTGCCGGCCAGGTGGGTGCTGAGCATATTTTGCAACCTGACATGCTGGTCCACCATGGTTTGCCAGCTGCCCTGGCTCCTGTATATCTGAGCTAATTCAACCACTAGCGGTTGTAATGTTTCGATTTCCCGGGTATTGACATAATCCACCATGCCCTTACCTATGCTCCATTGCACCAGACTTACCAAAGTGGTTACCAGTACCAGGCTAAAGATAAAAAGCGTTAAAAAAAGTTTATTGTGAATTCTCATATTTACACTAAGTGTCGACACCGTGGTCAATTTTCTTATAGGGCCCAAGATAAAGCACCCGGTGATTTTTTGATAGCTTTTAACAGCATTTTCTTAAGGCTTAGTCATTTTCAGCGATGAAAGCGTCGATAAACGCCGGTTTGAATAAAACACTCAGGCTATTTTTTCAATGATGACAGCCTGTTAGTAATATAAAGCAGTGGCCAGGTACAATAAAGCCGACAACAAAACTTCCTTATTTCTTGCACATTTAGCCGCCGATGAAAAGACAGCGCCTCACGGTGCCTGGTGATAGGTGGATGGCAGGCGAGCAAGTATTTCCGCTAAGAGGTAACAACAAGCCGGGCAGTAATTTAACCCACGCACTTTTATCGTCAATTGAAATTAAGCAAAGAGCACACCTTATTACGCCCTTGCTTCTTCGCCTGATAGAGGGCTTTGTCTGCCACGGCAACCACTTTCTTCAGCTCGATATCCTGCTCGCTGTAGGTCACGCCAAAACTGGCGGTCACCGATATCTGCTGGTCACCGTGATCTATTTTCTGGGCCGACAGCAATACCCGTACCCTTTCTGCTACCGCCAGGGCCAGGGATAGTTTTGCCCCCGGCAAGAGTAAAATAAACTCTTCACCGCCCCAGCGCCCGACGATATCAAGCTCACGCACGCTATGCTTTAACAAGTCAGACACCTGCTTGATAACCTGATCGCCGGCATTATGGCCAAAGCTATCATTGATGTTTTTAAAATGATCTATATCTATCATGATCACACTTAACGCATCACCGGCATCAATAATTTTTTCATAGCTTTGCTCTATCAGGGTACGGTTTGCCAGTCCGGTCAGGGCATCCCGGTGTAAGGTTCGTTGAAAGTGATGGGCAAAATAACGGATCAGCAAGTGACCGAAAATAAACAGTAAAATAATCAGGGCGAAAATAACCGCAACATTAATAACAAAAGTGCGGGTGATATCTGCTTTTCTCGATTTTAACGGCGACAGTAAATACAGTTGCCAGTCCAGTAAATCGATATAAATTTCAGAAAGCAGAAACTCTTCTTTTTCAATATGAATCACACTGCTGTTGAGGCTTTCTCCGCGTACAGCCCGGTCTTCAACCTGTGGATACCAGGGCAGATCCTGCAAATACACCAGGCGGTTACCGTCAGCCAGTAAATTTTCATCGGAGGATAATAAAATCTGTTTTTTGTTATTAACAAACATCAGATCATAACCAAAAACCTGCTTATGCTCGGTAAACTTTTGCCAAAACTGACGCAGACTTTTGCCTATACCAACAAAACCGAGAAACTCCCCGCTGTCATTAAACACTTTTAAGTCCAGGTATAAGTGGACATCTTCTTTTTGCCCTAATTCGGCAAAGAAGTTTCCCTGAGCTGTTCTTAACTTAAAATACCATTCCACCTTACCCTGGGTTAGCTCAAAAGCACTGCCGTCAGAGTTATATTGCTGCAAGGTATTTTCGCTGGCGACAAAAAAAGACAGGCCTAAATTGTTCTCAAGCCCGCCGAGAAAATCTGTCATGGCTTCTTGATCTATGTCCTTGGCATTCATCAATTTTTTAAGGGTCCTGGAATGGGCCAGGGTTTGGGAAACGTGCAGGGGATACATCAACTCGTCGTTGATCAAAGAGAAAACCGGAGCAACCGACTGATGATGGATACGGCTCTGCTCCACCACAATATGGCTGATAGCAAGATAAAAACCATAACTGAGGGCGATCACAACCAGGGTGAATAACAAAAACATACTACGCTGAAAGGACTTAATAAGACGCATCACAACTCCACTGCAAGTTCTGTCGGTATGCTTTCGGTCCTATGGCGCCGTAACAGCAAAAAGCGTTTGCTTGTGCCTTCATGTATTCAATTCGCCCCCGTTGGTTAATAAGTGCATGCGTTCGGCGCCAATGGAGTGCCCCTGTTCGCATCCGGGTTCAGTTTATATATTCTAAAGTAAATTGATAGACTTATACGAAAAATGTTCAATAAAAAATCATATTCTCCCACCTATAAAAGCTTTTGTGCATAAGTGCTTGCCTAGTAAGGTTATAGTGACTTAACATCTAGACAAAGCAACCAAGGAGGTAAAAGTGGCTTTATCACTCGCAATCAACTCGGTACTCAGAGCCGATCACTATTCATCACTTAAGATTGGCCAGGAATATCACTTTGAAAAAACAGACTGTGATACTTTTTTTGCCAATACGCCGCTATGGTTAGCCCGCAATGACTGGACCGCACAGGCGGAAATCAGCATAGTCTGCCAAACCCGGGCCGGTAATAACTTAACCGGTAAATTCCGTGTCGATTATATTTATCAGGACAGCGAACAGGCAGCGGTTAGCGCCCTGTTTATCCGGATGTTCGCCGGCATCAGTGAAGATTATATTTACCTGTTATCATCTAAGGCAGAATACCAGCAAGCCCAGCAAAGCGGAGAGCTGGTGCGGGATTCATTAACTGAAGAAGGTTTTATCCATGCATCCCCAAAACATCAGTTAACCCGAATTGCCAATAAATATTACACCAAAACCATAGAGCCGCTGGTCATGGTGGTGGATAAGTTCAGGATCACCAATGAAGTAAAATGGGAACCCGCCACCGGCGGCTTGTACCCCCATATCTATGGCCCGTTAAATATGGATGCGGTCATTCGAACTGTGCCTATAGCCTTAAACGCCAGCGGCAACTTTGAGATCAAAAACATTTAATTGCCCTTTCACAACCCTTTGACAACAACAGAGGCGTAAATGTTATCCCCGTTTATCCGCCTCTTTAATCTTGCTTAAACGCCAGGCTCCAGCTCCTAAACTTCCCCCTTAATCAAGGTCCCGCTTGCAGCCTTATCACCGGCAAGCCTGTGCGTATTTGTTAAGTAAATGATGACCCTAACGCCATATTGCCATGCAATTTTGTTAATGATGATCAATACTTACGCTAAGTGAACCTCATTAACGCCACGATTTATTTTCACAAAAGGATCCGGTTATGGCTGAAATCGAGCCTGAAGATAAACAGTTGATTTCTTTCTTAAAGAGCGCACTTAACGCCAGCCCGGATCTTATTTTTGCCAAAGATATCCGCTTACACTACCAGGCTGTCAACGATGCCTTTGCCCGGTTCATCAAGCTTCCCTGCGCACAAATCCTCGGCTTTAAAGATGAAGAACTTTTTTCAGAGGCTGATAGACCGGCATGGCTCGGCGGCAGCGACCATCAGGTATTACAAACCCTTAACCCCGTCAGGCGTGAGCAATGGGTGAAACAGGGAAATGAAACGATATTGCTCGATATCCTCAAATCCCCTATTTATAACGACCAGGGGAAAGTTATCGGCTTGCTGGGGATCTGCCGCAATATTACCGACCATAAAAAAGCCCAGCAATCTCTCCAGGCCGAAAAAGAAAAAGCCGAGCAGGCAACCGCCGCCAAGTCTGAATTTCTCGCCCGTATGAGTCACGAAATTCGTACCCCGATGAACGCAGTACTGGGATTAACCCGGCTCACCATGAATACTGAGCTTAACCCTGAACAACTCGATTATATGGAAAAGCTGTTAAGCTCGGGGGAAGGCCTGCTTAATCTCATTGATGATATTCTTGATTTTTCCAAGATTGAAGCCGGCAAACTGACCCTGGAACATACCACTTTTAGTCTGGAAGAGCTGATCCGCCAGAGCATCAATTTAACCGCCATCAATGCCCACCTTAAAGGCATAGAGCTGATCACGGATATTGCCAGTGATATTCCCGAGAAATTAATCGGAGACCCTTTACGCTTACAGCAAATCCTGGTTAACCTGCTCAACAATGCGGTAAAATTTACCGATATCGGCACCGTCTGCCTGAAAGTGCGCATTAAAGCAAAAACCGAGCAACACCTGGTACTGCATTGCACAGTGATAGATACCGGTATCGGTATCAGCCAGGGACAACAACAAAACTTATTCGACTGCTTTACCCAGGCAGACGACTCCATGACCCGCAAACATGGCGGCACCGGCCTTGGCCTGGCAATATCAAAACAACTGACCGAACTAATGTCAGGCAATATCTGGCTAAGCAGCAAGCCGGGTCAGGGGTCCCAATTCCATTTTACCGCCCGGCTCGGGCTAACGAAAGAGCAGGTCAACCTGCAACCGATCGAGAAACAACAGGTAGCAAACCTCAAAGTTTTGGTGGTCGACGATACCAGGGTCGCGAGAATGGTACTGCTGGCCATGCTCAGCTCCTTAGGGATCAGCGCGGATCAGGTTGATAATGCCATGGATGCGATAGCGAAAATCAAACAGGCGCGAGCTGAAAAAAGCCCTTACGACCTGATCCTGATGGACTGGCGTATGCCGGACATGGACGGCCTAGAGGCTTCCCGGGAAATTTACCGCTTGCATGACTCGGCAGCACCGCCGATTTTAATGGTATCGGCCTTTGACAAAGATGAAGCAAAAAACAATGCCTTAAAAAGCGGCACCTGCATCCATCAATTTATCGAAAAACCCGTGAGCCAGTCGACCCTGGTAGATGCTATTTCTACGATTTTAACCACCCCGACCCCACAAGCGCTGGCCAAGGACCTGATAAGTCGCGGCATAAAAACAGAAATCCCCGGGCTGCCCCCTCAAAGCAACACGGTAGCCGGGAGAAAAAAAGCAACGGCGCCCGATTTCTCCGGCTTTGATATCTTAATTGTCGATGATAACGAGTTAAATTGCCGGGTCGCCCAGGGTTTTCTAAAAGATAGCCGCATCAATATCGACCTGGCCGAAAATGGCCTGGTTGCCATTGAAAAAATACAGCAACACCACTACGACCTGATCTTAATGGATATCCAGATGCCGCAAATGGATGGCCTGAGCGCCACCAGCCATATACGTAAGATATTAAGGCTTGAACACTTACCTGTAATAGCCATGACCGCACATGCCATGGAAGCGGATATTATCCGTAGCCGCGAAGCCGGTATGACCGCCCATCTGACCAAACCCATTACCCCGGAAGTTTTATACCAGACCTTGCTCGACCATTTACCTGAACGCCCCCTGGCCAGGGAAAGGCCGGGACAGCAGGTAAAGTAACAGTATTAATGCTGGCAGAAAAAGCCGCTAAGCTTTATTATCCTAAACCTTTTAACAAAGCATTTTGCCAATCACTTACTGGAATAAAACAAAGCAATGAAAAGGGTATGTATCGTCACCGGCGGCAGTTCAGGTATTGGCCTGAGCATAGTACAGAAATTTTTAACCCAGGGTTACCGGGTCTTTAACCTGGATTTAACCCCTTCAGGCGAAGGCGAATTTTGCCAGTGTGATATTACCCAAGTGCAGGAAGTTAACCGCATCATAACAGAGATTGCCCGGGAACATGTCATCGATGTGTTAGTGTCCAATGCCGGTATCCATTACTCCGCCACCATCGAAGATACCCCGGAAGAAGATTTGGACAAGGTTTTTAATATCAATGTCAAAGGCGCCTATGCCGCGATCAAAGCCGTGCTGCCCAATATGAAAGCCAACAAGGGCGGTGCCATTATCCTGATCTCTTCCGATCAGGCGCTGATCGCCAAACAAAATTCTTTTGCCTATAACCTGAGCAAGGCTTCCCTGGCCTCGATCGCCAAAACCACCGCCCTGGATTATGCCCGATATAATATCCGCGCCAATGCCGTTTGCCCCGGCACCATAGAAACCCCCTTGTACCATAAGGCAATAGATAACTACTGCCAAAAATCCGGTGCCGATAAAAACCAGGTGCACAAAGAAGAAGCGGACCTGCAACCTTTGGGACGACTTGGTCAGCCGGAAGAGGTGGCTGAACTGGTCTCATTTCTTGCCTCAGACAAAGCCGGCTTTATCACCGGCAGTTTGCAGGTGATCGACGGCGGCTATACCGCGCAATAAAACGGTCATAAATAAAGAAATTAAACCATAAAACAAAGATCTCTTCGCCTATGTCCATTGAAAACATCATAGATCCCCACCTGCACCTGTTCGATTTAACCCAGGGGGAGTATGCCTGGTTGGCACTCGATAACCCCCCTTTCTGGCAAGATAAGGGCAAGATCAACCAAAACTTCACCGAGTCCGATTTAACTCCGGCTCCTCTGAGCCTGGCGGGTTTTGTCCATATCGAAGCGGGATTTGACAATGCCCGTCCCTGGCGGGAAATAGCCTACCTGGAGCAAAGCTGCCGTTTGCCCTTTAAAAGCGTCGCTTTTATCGATCTTGAGCTTGAGCCTATGGTATTTGAGCAGCAGCTGATGCAACTGCTCACTTACCCCTCGGTAACGGGCTGTCGCCACATTCTCGATCAGCAAGCCATTGAATTACTCGAACAGCCCAAGGTGCAAGCTAATTTAGGGCGCTTAGCCGATGCCGGATTAAGCTTTGACCTGCAGATGCCACTGGCAGACGATAAAGCCGTCACTGTACTGGCCAAAATACTCGAACAAATACCGGGGTTAAACGTCATCATCAACCATGCCGGCTGGCCTCCCTACCTTGAGACGTTAACGGCGGCAGCAGATAAGCAAACCGGTAACTGGCAAGCCTGGTTATCGGGCCTGAAACGCTTAAGCGCTTTTGACTCGGTGGCAATAAAATGCTCCGGCTGGGAAATGGCCGAGCGCCAATATCAGCTGTCGTGGGCAGGCGCTGTAATAGCCGAGTGTATCCGGATCTTTGGCGAACAGCGGGTGATGCTCGCCAGTAATTTCCCCTTATGTTTATTTAGCACCACTTATAGCGGCTTGTGGCAAGATTACCTTAAACTTGCCTATAACGAACAGCAGCTTACACAACTGCTTTATGATAATGCCGCCACCTGGTACGGTTTTACCTGAGGCTCGCAGCTAAAAAGGCAAGCTGATCTTAACCACAGCGCCGTTTTCACCGTTTTGTGGGATCAGCTCGCCGCCATGCAGGCGGATAATTTGCGCGCACAACGCCAGGCCTATGCCTGAGCCGCCGGATTTCGTGGTATAAAAAGGCGTCAGCACATTATCCAGGTTGGCAAAGCCCGGGCCGTTATCTTTAACCGTCAAAAACTGCTGGTTATTTTCATGATAGAGGCTGATATCTATCTCCGGCGTTTCATCACTTTGCTGGCTTTTGGCTTCAACGGCATTTTTCAACAGATTGATCAACAGCTGGCTCAATTGCCCGGCATCACCATAACATAAGGCTTCACCGCGATAATTGACCCTAACCGCATCCGGCAGCATGCCCCGGGCTTCATCCAATATAGTGTTAAACTCAAACCAGCTGCAGTTGACCGACGGCAACTGGTTTAACCTGGCATATTGCTGGATAAAACCAAGTAAACGCTGGCTGCGCTGTAAGATACGCTCGAGCACCATACGCACCTGGGGAGGCGAAAACTGTTCGCTGCTTAACAAGGTATCCGCCATCGAGGCCATAGGGGTCAGGGAGTTCCTCAGTTCATGGCTCAGTACCCGGACAATATTTTTCTGACTGGTGATCTCCGCCTGGTTCAGGCTGTCACTGATATTAAGTGCAGAAAACAACCAGTAGCTTTGCCCCTGCTGGTGATATTCTATGGTATTGACTTGCCAACCGGCGGCGAAGGCGGGATGACAGATACCGTCTTGCTGCCAGCAAAATCCCATTTCCTGCCCCGGTTTTCCCTGGAGCACCGGCTGCTGGATCAAGACATTGGCGGCATTATTACTATAAAGCAAGGTTTTGTTATCATTAAACAGGCAAACAGGTAAATGCCAGCTATCCATGATCTGGCTCACCAGCTGTTCAACCGTGACCAGCTGCTGTTGCTCGCGGCTTTTCACCTCGGCTAAACTTTCAATTTCGGCAAGTAATTCGCTAAAAAGCTCGTTTTTTCCCGCCGCCAGCAATTGCTGGCGATGTTCACCCTCTTTGAGCATCTGGGTATAACTGGTTAGCTGCATCAGCGGCAAACTCCAGAAGCGCCATACCCGCCAGCTAAACCAGATCAAGGGATAGAGCACGACAAACAGCAGGGTAAAGACACCGAGGTGGCTCCAGTTAAGACTGTAAAGCAGCGCCGTTAACAGGGAGAGAATAACAGCACAAACCAGCACCAGGGCGGAAATAACTTTGGACTCACGCGTCATAGACAATGCCAAATTTTTCCAGCCGGCGGTACATGGCATTGCGGGAAAGTCCAAGCAGCGGCGCCGCTTTGGCGACATGGCCGTTAGTGGCGGCCAGGGCTTTGCGGATCAGTTGCTGCTCCAGCGCTTCCAGTGGCTGCAGCGGTACATCAAAATCCGTGCTTTTACTGCCGGACAGGCTTAACCGGGATGAGGTGATTTCGCTATTATCCGGGGCCAGCAATACCGCCCGCTCCATCACATGACTTAATTCACGGACATTACCGGACCAGGTATGCTGCTTTAATGTTTCCAGGGCGCATGCACTCAGCACCAGGCCCTTTTTCTGATAGCGGCCACTGAAATGACCAATAAAGTGTTCAGCCAGGGGGGCAATATCAGCAATACGCTCCCTTAACGGCGGCAAGGTCAGTACCAGGGTATTTAAACGAAACAATAAATCCTGGCGAAAGGCTTTATCCGCCACTTGCTGCTCTAAATCGGCATTGGTGGCGCTGATCAGGCGAACATCGGCGGTTTGGGTTTTACTCGACCCCAACACTTCATAGTGGCCGCTTTCCAGTACCCTTAATAATTTCGGCTGCAGGGTCAGCGGCAAGGTGCCGATCTCATCGAGAAACAAGGTGCCCTGTCCGGCTAATTCAAAACGCCCGACCCGGCTTTGTTTGGCATCGGTAAAGGCGCCTTTTTGATGGCCAAATAATTCGCTTTCAAACAGGTTATCCGGGATCGCCGCCATATTCACGGCAATAAAAGCATGGCCGCTGCGCTGTGACAGCTTATGTATCCGCTGCGCCAGCTGGGATTTCCCGGTGCCGTTTTCCCCTAAAATCAGGATATTGGCATCGGTTTTTGCCACCTGCTCCACCAGGGCATCCAGGGCCTTCATCGGCTCGGACTGACTGATCCACACTTGCTTTTCGGCGCCGTCGCCGCTGAGCAATTGCTCAAAGCCGCTGTTTTTTTGTTTTAATTTTTGCAGCTGTAATTGCTGCTCGATGCTTTGCAGCAAGCGGTGTTTATCCCAAGGCTTTTCGATAAAGTCCCCCGCTCCCTGCTTTAATCCCGCTACCGCCAGCTCGATACTGCCCCAGGCGGTCATCAGGATCACCGGCAATTGCTGTTGCTGTAAAAAAGCCAGCTGTTCCAGCCCTTCGGCGCCGCTGGTGGTATCCCGGCTGAAGTTCATGTCCAGCAGCACCAGATCCGGGTTATCCTGATTGACCCTGACGGCGATTTCCTTGGGCGATGCCGCCTCTATTGTCTGATAACCGTGGGCATTCAGCAATAACGCCAGAGACAGGCGAATATCCTCGTCATCATCGGCGATCAGTATTCTGGCAGCAGCACTTGCAGGTTTTTCCATTTTCTATGCTCTTTTATCTCTAATAAATCAACAATAACAAACAAGCAAAACCCCGCAGGGTTTTACTTTAGGCGCCGGCGCTCATTATTTACAGTTCCCGCAGCGCCTGCATCGGATCTGCCTTGATAATACGCCAGGCCGGCAGGGCAACCGCCACCAGCACGATGACAATCAAGCCGATATCCAGCAATAACATGGTATTCCAGTCAAAACTTGGCATCATGCTAACCTGTTCTTTTACCTGTGTATAGCCAAAGACCGACAGGATAAAACCTAAACTCAGACCGGCAACCAACATCCATAAGGCTTCTTTGAAAATAATTTTCAATAAACCGCTCTGTTTGGCGCCTGTGGCCATACGTACCGCCAGCTCATAACGCTTCTGGTTGGTGGTCAGCTGGGTCAAACCGGCAACACCGATCACCGCCAAGAACAGGGTTAACCCGGTCATGGTTAAGATCACCGCTAAACTGATCCTTTGTTCCAGGGTTTGCTCGTCCCAGCGATCCGCCAGCGACTGGACTCTTAAATCGATCAAGCGGGGGAATTGCTGCTTCAGCGTCTGCTCGATTGCCACCTGCTCAAGGCTTTCCCCTTGCGGCATTAATACCGTTAACCGTAAACGCGAGCTGATATTTCCCGGGCTGGCATAAATGGTAGGAAAAGCCAGTTCATCCAGCGAACCTGTGCGGGCTAGGGTATTGACTACGATGCCGATGATCACACTCGGCTGTACATTTTCGCCTAAACCCGGCGTCAGGGTTTTACCTATCACCTGCTGATAAGGGACGCCGGGAAACAGTTTATTCGCCATACGTTCATCAATCACGATCACCCGCTCGTTTGCCGCTATTTGCTGCCGGCTTGGCCCCTTGCCGGCAACAAACTCAATACTAAAGGCAGAAAAGTAGTTAACGCTAAACTCCCGGCTTAAAAACAAGACCTGCTCAGAGCGCTGCTCATCCATCATCACATTAATATCTATCTGACGGCTTAACGGACTGGTGCTGGTGGTAACCACCTCACTGCCGGGCAATAAGGCGCTGATTGAAGCCGTCAGCTCTTGATGTAACTGCTGATATTCACTGCCGGCATATTGTTCAAACTCCCCCAAGGAAGCGGCCCAGTTATCATCGCCATATTCCCAAGTTAATTCATAACTGTTATTAAACTGATAACCCAGGTCCTGGTAGACCACATCATAACTTTGCTTGGCCAGCATCACAGAGCCGGTTAACAACACCGTGGCCAGGGATAACTGTAATACCATCAACAGCCGGCTCAGTCCCTGTTTGCTCTGGGCGGCAATACCTTTACCGCTGCTGTTGAGGGTATCATTGAGGGCCTGTTTGTTGACATCAACTAACGCCACCAGAGAAAAAATAACCGTCAGAAAAATTACCATAATAAAAGCCATGGTAATGGTCATCATATCCAGGGCGAGCATATCCAGCAGCGGCAGGGTTTCACCGGCAATCACAGGCAAGCCCCGCAATGCCCAGCCGGAAACCAGCAGGCCTAACACGGCAGCCAGAATAAAACTGGGCAGGTTTTCCAGGATCAGCATAGTGCGTAATCGCGCCAGGCTCGCTCCCAGGCTAAGCTGAATCGCAAATTCTTTACTGCGTCCCTGGTAGTGGGCGATAAACAGGTTTAATAAATTCAAACTGGCCATGATCAGTAAACCGATCACCGCGGCCAAAAGAATAAGCACTAAGGTTTCACTCTCTTGCACCAGGCTATCGCGATAGCGGTTTTGTTCAATCAACAAAGGTTTCGATTTCACAAACTCAATAAACTGGGGCGTATCAAAATTTGCTGTCAGGTAGTTATCGAACCAGTTAGTTAACATCTGCTCTGTCGGTAATTCCTGGGTATTGGCCCTTAACAGCAGCTGGGTCACCGAGTTATCGATACTGCCGGTATCTTCTTGCGCCAGCAGCTTTTCTGGCTCAGTGATCAACCAGATTTGTTGCGCTAAGATGGCCTGTTCTGATCCCACGGCGCTGATGTCCTCGATCACCCCCGCCAGAATATAAGACTTATCACCAAGGATAATGGTTTCTCCCAGGGCCGATTCCCGCCCGGAAAAGGCCTGTTGCCATAACGAATTTGAGATCCAGATACTCTCTTGTGGCGCGGTTTTATCTGTGCCTTGCCCTATTAACAAGGAAGTGCCCAAGACATCCAGGATATTGCTTGAGGCGTCATAATAACTCACAGGGTAAGTGACATCATTAATCACCGCCTGTCCCTCATCGGCCCGGATTGCCCCCCACTGACCATAGCCGGCAAGTTTTTGCTGGAAATCCGCCATACGGCGCCAGTTGAAAAAAGAGACTTGCAGGCTATCGGATATTTGCAGGCGCATCGAAAAGCTGTGGAGGTTTTCTTCATCCTTAATCCCCGGCAGCGGCTTAAACAGCAAAACCGAAACAATCGCGATAACACTAAGCACCGCCGCCAGGGTCAGCCCTAAGGTCACAATCAGTGGCAGGCTCAAGCGCGGCAGCGAAAAAACCCGGCCGATACCATGTAAAAATGAACGTTTATAAATACTCATGCCGCCCCCTTAACCTTTTGCTCGGTAACTATCTGACCGTCAAGCAGCTGAATTTGCCGGTTGGCGCAGCGGGTATAGCGGCTGTCATGGGTTACCATGACTATGGTTGCCCCCTGCTTATTGAGCTCGGCCAATAGATTCATCACCTGATCGCCGTTTTTGGTATCCAGGTTGCCTGTAGGCTCATCCACCAATAATAAATCCGGCTCCCCCACCAAAGCCCGGGCGATGGCGATACGTTGCTGTTGCCCCCCGGATAACTGGTTAGGCTTGTAGTGTTTTCTATGGCTCATGCCCACTTGCTCCAGGCTGGCTTCCACCCGGGTTTTAACTTCATCTTTACGGCAATTCCTGTGTTCTAATACTAAGGCGACATTCTCAAACACAGACAAGGTATCGATCAGGTTAAACGACTGGAACACATAACCGATATGGCGGTTACGTATCTGGCTGCGCTGATCTACGGTTAAACCCGAGGTCTGGATATCGCTAAGCTGGTAATCCCCTTCACTGGCACTGTCCATCAAGCCCATAATGGACAACAGGGTAGACTTGCCGCAACCAGAAGGGCCGGTAATGGCAACAAACTCCCCCTGGTAAATATCCAGGGAAATACCCTGTAAGGCATGGGTTTGAATTTGCTGGCCGGTATAAGACTTATGGATATTGTTCATGGTCACAACGGCTTTTTGTTGTTCTGATAAATTACTTGCTGTATTGGCTGCTTTCATGCTTTTTCCTTTAATTCTTTACTATCGATATCTTGTTATCTGCTTGTTATTCATTAATGCACAAGTGAAATCTGTGCGTATTGGGTAAACCCTTCCAGGTTACTGGTAATAATTTCATCCTTGTTTTCAAGGCCGCTTTTCACCATGAGTTTGCCCTGGGAGAGTTCACCGAATGTGACTTCTTTTTGCCTGGCCAGTCCGGCCTCATCCCGTACGAAAACTTGCTGCGTACTGTGGGGGCGCATTCCTGAAAACTGCTTGATATAAAGGGCATCCGGGGCGGTTTTCATAAAAATGCTGGCGGTAACCGGCAGCGCCGGACGGGCATTACTGGTCAGCGCCGAGTCAAGTACCGCCTCCGCCAGCACCACACCATTAGAGACTAAAGTTTCAATGCGGGTAATATGGCCGCTAACCAGGCCTTTTTGCGTGTCTATGCTGACAGGTGCATTGAGATCGATTTGATCCGCCAGCCGCTGCGGGATACGCAAACGGGCAATCAACTCCTGATCGCTGCCCACTTTGGCCAGCGACTGCCCCAGCTGTACACTTTGTCCCAATTCAACTTCCAAAGCCTGTACACTACCGCTAATCCCAGCCCTGACCTGCATGTTCTCATATTGCGCTGTCAGCACTTCAATATTCGCCTGCTGCTGGGCTATTTCAATATCCCGCTGCTTAAGCTGGAATAGCTGCATCTCCTGCAACTGTTGATATTTTTCCTGCTCAAACACTAAACGCTTCTTTTGTTGCTTAACCGCTAATTTTGCCCGTTGCAACTCAATTTTAGCGGCCACGCCCCGCGACATTAAATCCTGATTGACACTCAGCTCCAGCTCAGCCTCTTCAATGGCCGCTTCAATATCGGCAATGCTGCCCCGGTAATTCAGGCGCTGGTTTTGTTGTTCAAACTCAAAAGCCGCTTTTTGCGCTTGCTGCTGTGCCAGCAGGCCTTTCGCCTGATTTAATTCCTGCTCAAGCTTAGGGTTCGACAGGCGTAAAATAACCGTATCCTGTGTCACTTTGGCTCCCGGGCGAATCAACACCTCGGCGACCTTGCCTTGTGCCGGCGCCGTTAATAACCGCTCTTTGGCAGAATAAAACTCACCGTAAGCTTCAGCATAAAGGTTTAACTCTCCCTGCTGCACCTTGGCAAAAGTTAAGTTATCAATATCGATATCGGGAATAGCGCTACCGGTTAGACCATAGGCGGCACAGGCAACCCCGGTAGCCAATGCCGCGGCAATTAACCATTTTCGTCTTTTATAACGGTTTGTCGTCAGTTCTATTTTCATGGCAAACTCCATATCTCTTTATCTGTCCCGAGTGATTTTCCCGATAAAGTCATGGGTAAATCGCTGCTGAGAATCTCGATATTGGAAGTATCGTGCCAACAAGAACATCACCTTAAAAACAATAACTTACAAGAAACCCTTTCACTACAGCCAAGTCTGGCTGTTCGCCTTTGGTACCGCCATACCCATTACCGAACAATAAAGCGAACAAAAAAGCGAACCGCTGATGATTGCGCATTCACAAATAAATTTACGATAAACTGACCGCCTTAGTGCCTTTTATGATTAAAATAACAAATATAAAAAAGAAACAGGAGCTTTAAGCAATGAAGCAAGAAATTCTTAATGTCGTGGTCGGCTCGCTTAACCCGGTAAAAATTAATGCGGTGCAAACGGCATTAAGCAGCTTATTTCCCGAGCACCAGGTCCAGTGCCACGGACAAGATGCCCCCTCCCTGGTGGCGGATCAACCCATGAGCGCTGATGAAACCCGGGAAGGGGCCATTAACCGGGTGCTCTACTGCCAGCAACAAACAGAATCCCACGAGGCGGCGGATTTCTATATCGCTATCGAAGGCGGTGTAGATAACTTTGAATACGGCCCGTCCACTTTTGCTTATGTTGTTATCGATAACGGCGAAAGACAAAGCGTTGGCAGGACCTCGATATTACCCCTGCCCAAAAGTGTTTACCAGGCCCTGGAGCAAGGGGAAGAGTTAGGGGATGTGATGGATAACCTGTTTAATACCCAGAACATCAAGCAACAGGGCGGCGCCATCGGCTTGCTCACCAATCACCAGCAAACCCGGCAAAGCGTATACCACCAGGCATTGATCCTGGCCATGGCGCCGTTTCTTCACCCGGATCTCTATCAATAAACCTTTAGCAACAGTCACCTGGCGGGGCCAAGGCTTCGCCCTTTGTGCAAAGTCAAGGGCTCACAGAATACTTACTTCCCCGCTGCTTGAGTATCTTTTTAACTGAACTACCCTTAAACAATACAGACCACATCATGAGCTGACATGATAGCAGCAGCGAAAATAATTGATGAAAGAAAGTGTTTTATTCTTTATTTATTTTCCAAAATATTAGCTTTGAGTATATTCTCTTATCAGGCCGTTACCGCTGATGAGGAGTGGCAGGATATTTCACTTGAAGCCCTGCTGAATCTCGAAGTCACCACCATTTCAAAAAAATCAGGAAACATCAGCAACTCCCCCGGTATCATCTCATCGATTAATATGCCTTTGATGCACAGCATGGGCATACATACCTTAAAAGACGTTTTATCTATGTTACCCGAGGTATTGATCAACAAAAGCCACCCCGGCCAAAACCAGGCAATGATCCGGGACTTGTCGGAAACCTTTAACCAAAAAGTCTTGTTTTTACTCAACGGCGCCCCTTATTGGATGTCATCACATGCGGACATTCCCTTGTTGGGCATGCCTTTATCTATGATAGAAACGGTGGAAGTGATCCGGGGGCCGTGATATACGGTACCAACGCCTCCGCCGGGGTTATCAATGTCATCCTTAAAAAAAACTGATGAAAGTGGGATCACCGCTTTTGCCGGGAGTTTTGCCACCGCAGGCCTGGGGGCTTTAGGATTAAAACCTTCGATAACGGCTATATCAGCCTCGACGGCTCTTTGCAAGAAATGAACAGTGGTTACCCCATGCACTGGCAGGACAATTTATTACTGGGGGAAAGAAACAATGCCGACGGCTTTATCAGCACACGTGATAAATAAACCGGAGTTGAAACCGTCAGTTACTGGCCTTTAGCAGGCTCTCAGCATCACAAGGAAGAATATGTCAATGTTATCACTGCCGCCAGGTATAATCGCTTTAGCGCCGCGCTGCACTTTTTTCAGAGCCTGGAGCAGGGACTGGGGGGCTGGTAACCGTCTGGGAAAAAAACCAATACGATAAAGAAGGTTATTTACTGGAATTAAAACTGACAGAGCCGACCAACGACAATTTCAGCAATGAAGCCTACTGGCGCCATAATATCATGTTTCTGGACTTTACCATCACTAATTTTCTGGACATACAGCAACGCCAGGTCTTTATTGATCAAAACCTGCGCATCAGCGAGCAGGGCAGCCCTTTTATCCTCCAGGAAATGGCCACCGGCAAGCAGAGCTATCAGGACCCCTATCAAAACAATTACCGCAGTACCTGGAGCGGTAATGTTTCCTATCAGCTCACCGGCGATATGTTATTATTTGCCGGGGCCGAATATGAAAGCCGCAGTGTCGGAGAATACCAGCGAACCGATATCAAAGGCAACTTTGACGCACTACAGGTTCAGGCCACGAAAATAACGGAAAAGTCCGCCTTTGCCCAGCTCGACTGGACCTTTGGCAATTACCGCCTGGTGCTCGGTGGGCGCTTTGTCGATAATGAACTCACCGGCAGCGCCATTTCCCCGAGACTGTCCGCCATCTATAACCTGGGCCAGCAAAATTCAGTCAAAGTTTTGTATTCCGAAGGCTACAACTCCCCGACATTGTCGCAGGTTAACCTTAACATCAACAATTTTATTTTTGGCAATATAAACCTCAAGGCAGAAACCTTGGAAACCCTGGATATCGCCTATACCCGGGCAAATCCCAGGCAAATCATCACGGTCAATGCCTATCATATCCATACCAATAATTTTATTGCCCGGTTTTTTAAAAATCTGGTACCAGGATTAAAGGACGGCCCGGATATTCAATCATCCAATACCGACAGCTTTTCCCGGACCGGACTGGAAATTGACTATCAACAAGTGTGGGATCCTCTGACCCTGCTCGCCAACATGGCCTATAACCGCGAAGGCAACACCACGGATAAAAACGACTTACTGGCCAACGGCGTGCCCAGATATACCTTGAACCTGGGGCTGAACTGGCAATTGAACGAGCAAGGCAGCGTGGGGTTATCACTGCGTTACTGGAGCGAGCGGGGGGGAGATAACTGCCGCAGCTTATTGAAGAAATAACGTCGGCAGCGGCACCGCCCCTGAAAACTTCACCCTGTCTGCACAAGCCATCACCAATATCAGCTACCAGCACCGGGTTGACAGTGCTTTAATGACCCTTTCAGTAACCAATATCTTTGATGAAGACATTTACCACCCGGACCATAGTACCGGCGGCCAAAACGGCGTGCCTTTTCGGGTATCCTCCATTCCCTGGGGATCCGGCAGGGCCTGGTTTCTTTCTCTTAAATGGCCCCTGCAAATAATTCCCGGAGGTAATGAACCTCCGGGAATGGTTATCAATAACAAAAGCCAGGATTAGTTCGTCTGGTTTACAACCGGAAAACCCAGTAATTCGGTCTTAATCACTACCCCTTGGATAACCGTCACCTTAAACGAGTTAGTTTCACCGCAGACATTATCCTGATCACAAGCCTGGACAAAGAAACTATGCTCCCCTGCCATAGTAGTCAGGTAGTCATGACTCTGCTCACTGATATTCTCGGCAAAAAGATACCGGGCTGAACCGTCCGGCTTTTCTACGAATAAATTATAACTGACGGCTTGCTGATCGTCGGCAGGCATTTGCCAACTCAGTTTAACGGTTTCACCTACCCGAATTTCACTTCTATCCGCTTCAAAGATCGCCGGAGCCTCTGGGGCCAAATTCAACTTGAGCTCATAACCGTCACCGTTTTTCACCAGGAATAAAATCTTAGTACTGTCGCTGTGATCAAGTTTAATATCTTCTACGGCATCGCCTGAAAACAAGCCGATTTCAAGACGGTAATCACTTAAGCTAAAACCGGATACTAATGAGTCCCACTGAGTCGCCGCCAACTCAGTTAGCGACCAAACACCATCAAGCAAACTTAACTTTAACAGCTTCTGCCCCTGACTTTGCGGAGAAAACAAGTACAGGTTGCCAGCGGTATCGCTAAAAACACTCAAGTCATCATAGACTCCCACAATAACCTCACGACTAACCGGGCCGCACTCCCGCTCGGTACCGATAAGATTACAGCCCTGGATACTATAACGATAGTTACCAACAACACTTTTACTGGAATCATAGTGAAACCAGCCGTCCGGATAGAGAAGCTGCAAATATGGAGCCACGGAAAATAATACACCACTGCTATCATTTTGGTTTAGTTGATATGAACCCACATTCGGCGGAGAGACCTGCTCAGATGGCTGAAAGTGCAAGACATATTTAGCATCTTTTGCTACCAGGATAGACTGGCTATCAATATTAACTACCTCACCATATAAAGAAGCAGAAAAGCTTTCCACCGCCTGTGTCGGTACCACAGTATTGTTAACCGCTACGGTTATCTTTTTGCTTTGAGGTCCACAGTCGATACCGTATCCGGTGTTATTACAGCCGGCGATGGTAAATTCATAGATACCCGGAGTATCAAGGCTCAACTCCCGGTGGAATAACTCATCCGGATAGAAATTTCTTAAATAGCCCGATACCCCCCAAATAGTGCCAAAAGACTCGCCGTTTCTACTGATACGGTATGAACCTGTCGGGGAAGGTTCTACTTCATCAGATTGCCCCCAATGTAAAACAAACTGTTCACCAATTTCCACCGAAATGGTATCGGCAGCAGCATCTACCGGCGCCTGATACAAAGAGACCGAGACATTCGTCAGCGCCTGCTCAGGGGGTGGCGTTAACGGGACAGGCAAATCAGCATAAATTTTTACGCTGGCTTTAGGACCACAATCCTCGGCAGTATCGTTGCGGTTACATGCCTGAACGGTATAGGTATAACTGCCCTGGCTATCCAGATACATTTCCCGGTGGAACCAGCCATCGGGATAAATCGTTTTTAAATAACCGGAGGTACCAAAGATAGTAGCTGCCGAGACCCCGTCAAGCTCAAGCTTATAGTAACCTATGGTTGACGGTGCCACTTCGGCAGACGGTTGCCAGTGCAAAACAAACTTCTCCTCCAGCGGCGAACTGCTGCCGGCAAGGGGCACACTGAGTACTTTGGACTCATTATTCACCGGCTGGCCATAAAGGGAAACCGAGAAGTTTTCCGGTGCTGATACAGGAGTGGTAAAAATCTGCACCCGGGTAGCCTCACTGTAATCACTGCACTGATTTAACACATCACAGACTTTAACAAACAGCCAGGCATAACCGGTTTGTGCAAAGCTCAATACGGTTTCTGCCGTTATTTCCTTACCCACTTGGTGGATATCTACCATGGTCGCATCCGGGCTTAAACCATCAGAATAAAAATACTGCAGTGTTAAGCCCTCAGCCACTTGCGGCCAGGATATTTCAAGAGGGCTATTAATTGGATAGGCTTTTTCTGTTGTTAAAGGTGCCTCAGGTGTCGTTGCCGGTACATAAGCCAAAATAGCTGCGCTGATGGATAAATCACCGCAACCGGCTTGGTTACACCCTTTTAGGCTATATTGATAATCACCTGCAACTAGTAGCTGTTTATCCAAGGTCACAGATGAACCATCCGCAGGAAGCGAATCACCGGTAATAGTGTCAATTAACAGTTCATTTTCAAACAACTGGTAATATTCTGCCTGGGGCACTTGGTTAAAGTTAAGGGAAAAACTGGTATTAATTGTTACAACCGCTGTCGATAAGGTTACCACGGGCATCGCAGGCTTAGCAATCAGGGTAATATTATCCGATATATAACCACTAACAGGACAACTAGCTTCACTGCAACTTAAGCGGATCTGATAATCGCCGCCAGCAAGTGCAACCGATGAGGTATTAAAACTGGTGTCCGTGCCCTGGTATAAAATATGCCAGTCGCTTTCACCCGCTAACTGGTATTCCAGCAGGAAGTCATATTGCTGGCCGTCATACATGGCCCAGTTAATAGTAAAACTGGAGTCAACCACAGACTCCGGCACTTGAATCACGGGCTCACGCGGCTCTATCGCCGGAGAATGGTTAATAAAATGAATAACATTTGGCACCCAACCAGCGGAGGCGACGGGCAATGACGTTAATAAAGTAAACAACAAAGCTAAAGGTAATTTTAGCTTGTGTATCAATCGGAACATCTTTTCCTCAATATCAGTTTTGTCGGTAACAACTAACGAGCAAATCAAGATCAGCGAGTTAACCGGGATAGCAACAAAACTGCATTATTATTTTTTACTTAAATACAACTAAAACGCTTTAGGCTGAGATAGCAAAGCCCTCGCGGAAACAGTTTCACTAATTACGATGACAGTGCCACAGACTTTGGCCTTTCTATCCCATCGCTGGCACCGCAATCACCGGCTGTTTCCACAGCAACCTTCAAGTTATTGGCCACAGCAGTTAACAAAATGTTGTAGCTGCTGATCCCTGCCTGGGTGGTTAAATCCAGAGCCCAATTTTCGGCATAATCACTTAAAACGCAGCCTGGACTGACAAAGGTTTTAATTTCATCGGTGGAGAAGACTAAAGTTGTGCCATCAACATTGAGATAACTGACCTGAGCAGCTGCCCGTGCAGGACTGATAGAAATAAGCGTTACAAGAAAGCTTGAAACAAATAACAGATATTTATTCATAAGTTACTCTTCCCTGATAATACAGGCAGCGTCACCACATAATGAATCTATATATGGACTAACTCCATATAAATTCATATATTTTGGGGTAATAGTCCCGCATTGACCGCTATTCGTTAAATATGATGAAGTAATAACTGATAATCTGCCACCGATTCTCGTCAATAACTTGCCATCATTATAGGTACCATGTGAACCTATATATTTGTTGTCGGCGATATAGGCAGTACCGGTACAGTCATTGGTTTGATAATAAATACTACCGATATTGGAAATCAGTTGTGAATTAGTGTATTGCCTTACTTCAACCTCACTGTCGACCGGTTGATAATAAAACTTATTTTCAGTTGTTCCCATATTGATAATGCGCCCTAATTTAGTCACACCATCCCCTTTATATAAGTACAGAGATTTAGCACCACCTGCTTCGTTGGTAACATCCGGCGAAATACTAACACTTTGCGCCCGCTCCAGCCCGAACACATCACCGCAGTCTGAGCCGCTGACAACGGTTACGGGTTGATCGCTGGACATGGCGGTAATAAGCAGCGAATACATGGCCCGTCCCGCTTCGGTCCTAAGCGATACCGCAAAACGCTCATTGGTCTCAGCCACAACACAGGCAGGGCTGGCAGCGCTTTTTGCCTCAGCTGTGGAAAAATGGACATTATCGCCGTCAACATTAAGATAGCTGACCTTAGCGGCAGCCATGGCATTAGCAGAAAATAACTGACTGATTAACGCTAGAAATGAGATAATTATGCTTTGTATCTTCATAAAATTATTTACTTCAATTGATAGATTTTAACGGGGTTCTCTTAACAAGTAATGACACAAGAGCACCTTATTTAACTTTTATTGGTTTTATAAAATCAATTAACTACACCCAGAGTCCACCAAGGCATAACCAACCGTGGTCGTGACCCTGTTACCATCGGAAACATCCGAACGCAGGATTTCAACCTTTAACGATTTTTTTGCATGAATAGCAGGGATACCATTGACTTCACTGGCATAGCGCATATAAACAGTACTAGTAGAATAATTTTTTGACATTACAGGTAAAACTTCGCCATCAACCGTCACCCGTAATTGTTTACCTCCCTTAGAAAATTGACCTGCAACAAAATTTATTTCGTAAGCTAATAGTTCAGATTGGACATCTACCACGGTATACCAAACATTATTTTCGCTTAACGCATTAAAAGTAACTGTTTTCGGCTCGGACTTCCTGGTTAAAAAAGCATTACACTGTCCCGTCTGTGGAGGAGCAATACTCACGCTTTGCGCTCGCTCCAAACCAAAAACATCACCGCAATCCGCAGCACTGGTGACAGTAACGGGCACATCGCTGCTCATAGCAGTAATTAACAGCGAATACATGGCCCGGCCAGCTTCGGTTCTAAGGGATACCGCAAAACGGTCATCGGTATCAGCAACCACGCATGAAGGACTGACAGCGCTTTTGGCTTCAGCTGTGGAAAAATGGACACTATCGCCGTCAACATTAAGATAATTAACCTTAGCGGCAGCAGCGGCATTAAAACTTTGGCTAAGGGCTAACAAGAACAGCCCGGCGGTAAAAAATTTCACTTAAACTTCACCCATTTAATTAATTTAAAAATAATTTCAATGAAAGGTTTACATTAGGAGAAAAGTGCCAGGTCAAAATAAGATGACGAGAGAAACTAAAATAAAAAAAGCGCAATAAAATTAAATAAACGGCTTAACTTAACGGTTCAAAGGCAAGTGCAAACATTCCACATGGTTTAAGCCTCCTTGCCTACTAACACTGCTGATTAACTAAACAAAACCAAGTCAATTTTCAGCCGCGCAAAATGATAAACAATTTGTAACCGGGAATAAATAAAAAATTAACTTTTTCCTGAGATTTATTTCCGGGTAAACTCGCCACCTTTTAGCGATTGCACACTTTACTAAATTCAGGCTTTGCTCCCTGTTTGGCTTTACTTTAAACATGAAGCCCCATTTTCTCCAAGCTGAAATTTAAATAAAGCTCACCATAAAGCGCATTATAGTTAAAACTGTCTTCATCAATACCATTCAAATGGCCGATAAAGAAAAAATTGTCGCCATATGCCCAGCCGCTGCCGTGTTGCAAGGTGATCACTGTAGTTTGCTGCTTGCCGCCACCGGCCAAGTCCGCGGTGGATAAGCAGCCATTTTAGTAGAAAATTTTGGTTTGCTCCCGTCACTAGTTTGTGAGCATACAGAGCCGGTCAACAGTGAAATAGCAGTAACCGGCGCAACGAAAGACCGCAAGAGTGAACTTAATTTATTCATGCTTATCTCTACATCGGGCTAAAGCTCCTTATTGGTATAGCCAATTTAAGATAAAAAACAGGATAAATGGATCTTAACTCTTGAGTAAATCAATAAACTGTTGCGACTGCTGTATCGCCTGGTTCATTTCCTTGATCAGCACTTCAACATCTTCCTTAATACTCTGATATTCCCCCTGCAGTGCGCCGATGGCTTTGGCATTAAGGTTATGTTTTAAATACAAGGTATTATCTTTCAAGGCCACCAAAACCGGCTGCATGCGGTCTTCAGCCTTATGCATCGCCTTGATCAGGCTGTTATAACGTCTTTGGGTTTCCTTGTATTTTTGCTCGCTTTGCTGTCTTAATTTAACGCTGGAGTACAGGCTTAACTCTTCATGCCATTCGTCAAACAAGGCATCGGCGACATTTTCCACCGCGGCAATACGCGCCCCCACTTCCTCGGCAGCACTTTTGCTGTTTTCATATTGCTCGCTGGTCAATTCATACTGGGTTTGCAGGTCACCACCATCAAAGGCGATCAACGCCGACAGCTGCTCCAGGGCGCTGGCAAACTGCTGTTGGGCCTCCTGCTGCGAATCTTTCGCTTCTTCCACCCGATCCACCATAATATCCCGCTTATGGATACCGACTTTTTCCATCGCCGAATAGTAGGCGCTGGAGCAACCGGATAAAAAGGCAAATAAAATCAGTAAGGCAAAATAATTCTTGAGTTCTTTCATGGTCAAGCTTTCGTTTTATAAGGGGTTTTCTTTATGATCTCTTATTCTGAAACAATACGCCAATAAATTTTCTGTTTCCCCGCCGGGCAAACAGAAAAAAACGGTAACAATAAAACCCGGCGCAGCTAGCGCTTAAACTTGAACTCACGCCGGAAGATGTAACATAATTGCCCACATTCTGAACCGCTGATGCTAAATCGTCCCCCATGATAAAAAAACACTTAGGTTTTGTCCTTAATATTGCTGCCCTTGCCCTCTTTATTCCCGGTATCATTTTGCCGATGTTTTCCATGTCGATGGAGATGACCGCCCAGGTAAGCGCCTCAACCCTGTCCTCAGATTTATTGAACAAAGAACTGTCTTTACTGGCGACCATAGAAGAGTTATGGCAAGACCAGCGTTTACTGGTCGCGGCGTTGATCTTTTTGTTTTCCATTTGTATCCCGCTGTTAAAAACCGCCCTGGTCAGCCTGGCCTACTTCAAAAAAAATACCGATATAGAGGCAAAAATTTTAAATTTTGTTGCCAGTATCGGAAAATGGTCGATGGCAGATGTCTTTGTTGTCGCGGTGTTTTTAGCGATTTTATCCACTAACCATGCAGAAACCGCCAATAACCAGCAATTTTCCATCCTGGGCTTTAAAGTCGATTTATTGATCAGCAGCGAAACTCTCTCCGCCGCCGGTCTGGGCTTTTATTATTTTACCGGTTATTGCCTGTTATCCTTACTCGGCACCCACTTTAGCCACAGTAGCCTTAAATAAGGCAAGCTAAGCTCGTTGATACCAGGCGATTTACGGGAGCACTATGCCCTGGACTAAGCGATAAATGGCTCCAGGAAGAACCACCACAAAGAGGATTCACCAGCTCAATCTTTACTTGGCTCCCGGGGGATCTGATACCAGAGCTCGGGATTTTCCAGCGGGGTCTTTTCAGGTAACAAGGGGTTTTCCAGACGAAAAATCTTTCTTTGCTCCAGCCGGGTTTTAGTAAACATTTCCTGGTTCGATGGATGACTAAGAAATAACTGCTCAAAAGAGCCGTCACGGATAGCCAGCATTAACCCGGTTTCGATGCGTTTGGCCAGCGCCGGATTATTTTTCGCCACAAAGAAGTAGATAGGCGCCGGGTAATACACCACAATACCGGGCTCCACCATCAGATCTAAACCGGTATAAATCGGCGCTTCCTGCCAGATCTCATTCATACCCCGGGGAAAATAATCAAACCTGTGATCCGCCAACATTTTAAACAAGCCGGCATATTGGTAACCGGTAACCACGTTAAAGCCGTTGCTTTTTAAAATCTCAGTATCCGGCCAGCCGTTCTCCTGCCCGGCAGATAATGCCTGCAATTGTTCCAGAGTGGAAATATTGGCAAACTTTTGCCGATTTTTTTTATGGATCAAAAAAACCCTGTGTCCCAGCAGACCCTTTAACAAAGGAACGCGTATCGGTAAATAATTTAACTCCCGTTCATTTGAAGTCATGGTCCAGACAATGTCCACCCCATAGTCTTGATTTAACGAACTCAAGGCACGGCTTTGATTCATGGGGGCAGCATAACTGAGCAGCTCAAAGGGGCCTGCGCTTGCTTCAGTTTTCTTTAATGCCAGGTTAAGTAAATCGATAAAATAATAATTGCGGGTATCTTGCCGGCTTTCGGGGGCAATATGACGCAGCACCAAAAGTTCGGCAGCCGGTAAGCGGGTATTAAACAAACAGCAAAAAAGCAACAACAACCTAAATGGCAATATCATAGACCTTTAAGAATTCGCATCATCCTAACACTATATGCTCAGTTAACCACAAACACACTAGGATATCACCTGCAAGTTACATATTAGCCGTTGCCACCTCCCTGGTGAAGCTTACCGGCAAGCTCTTGCCGATAAGCAAAAGCCGCCCTAGAAAATTTTCCTCTTTACCCGCCAAACCGTAATGATTTGTAATCCGGGTGACCAGAACTAAAGAAAAATGTAATCTATTGAAAACCCCGCCACTGATGACTTGATTTATGAATTAACCTGGCTTTTCCTGTGTATCGCCCCCTGTACAGCGTCTGAATATGGCACTGTACTTCAATAAATGAATACAAGGAATGTAACTATGAACACAACCCCGATAACATCTGTATGGCGTATAAGCATGCTAACCTGCTCTGTGCTCACTCTATTGCTATTAACAACCGCTACTTTGGCCACAGAAACGGAAGCAGACGGATTTGAACCACCGATAAATCCTTATCTCGCCGACTCTCCCTGGCCCATGTCTCACCGCAACTCCTACAACCAGGCCTCCTCCCCGCTGCCGGGGCCTGAGCCGGGTCAAACACTTGAGGTTGCTTTTCAGGAGCAAGAGTTTCCTTCCATCACCCTGGCCTACGGTAACAGCTATGCCAATGGCCAACGCGCGGTATACGGCTCAACCGCGACCACTATGTATAAACTGGACCTGAATGAACCCGGTATAAAAAGCGTGCACCAACTAAGAAAATCAGATGTCACCGCCAATGGTGAAACCGGCGCTTATGTGGTTGCCGATCTTGATAATTATCTTTATGTGCCTAAAGGCCGCACCTTGGAGAAATACCGGGATAAAGACACAGCTGGCGCAGCGCCACAACACGGTGCCCTGGAAAAAGCCGGTGAATTTACCCTGCCGGAAAATATCCTGAAAAGCCCGGACGAATACATCATAGGCATTAACCTCACCTATGATGGCTATCTGGTCATGGCAACCAACTTAGGACTTGTCACCCTGCTTTCCCGGGATTTTACCCGCCTGTATTCCTACCGCCTGGGTGAAGAGGAAACCATATCAAACTCACTCGCCGTTGACGAAGAAGGCGGTATCTATATTGTTACCAGTAAATACATGCACAGATTGGCCTTTGACGGCAACAATATTGCTTCGGTATGGCGCGCCGACTATCAGCACGGCCCGGAAACACCCTGGCCCGGACGGTTAGGCACAGGCTCAGGTTCCACCCCGACCCTGATGGGCACGGGCAAAGATAAAGACAAGTTTGTGGTCTTTACCGACGGCCAGGAGCTGACTCATTTAGTATTGATGTGGCGGGATGAAATTCCCGCCAACTGGACGCCCCTCGCCCCGGGAAAGGACATCCGCATCGCCGCCGAGCTCCCGGTAACTTTCGGCAATACCAATGCCAGCCGCAGTATTTCCGAGCAGTCGGTGTTAGTGCGCGGTTATGACGCTATGGTGGTCAACAACGATTATAAGCTGAACACACAAAAATGGCCGCTGCTCGGGGATTTCTGGACCATATTATTATCGGGGCAACACTACAACCAGCCGTTTGGCGTCGAAAAATTCCAGTGGGACAGTACAAGCAGGTCGCTCAAAAGCACCTGGTCTAACGACATCAGCTGTCCCAACGGCATTCCCACCATGAGCAGTGCCAGCAACCTGGCCTACTGTATCGGCTCCCGGGACAATACCTGGACACTCGAAGCCATGGATTGGCACACGGGGAAACCGGTATTTCATCAGCTACTGGGGCAAGGCACCCGATTTAACAGCACCTATGCCGCAACCCAGGTAGGGGAAGACAGCGATATCGTCACAGCGACCTTTATGGGGATGGTGCGGGTACAGGAAAAAAACCGCTAACCCTGCCCCCCTTGATTGACGGCTTAAGGAGGATTACACTGCCACCGTTATCCAATCAGCCAAAGCATAATCTTGGCTTTGGCTGATGATTTTAATCCTGTCATTTAAAAAAGAGCTAACGAATGAAAACAAAGCAAAAAACGATAAAACAGCCCAACAAGGTGCAAGCAGTGGCCGTTGAGACCGGCAGAGGCGTGATCCGGGATAATTTTCTTGCCGCCCTGGTAACTTCCAAAGTTTATCGCCAGCAGGTAGTAAAAGCTAAAAAAGGCAAAGGGGCCTACCAGCGCAGAGAAAAACATAAAGGACGAGAGTCCTATTTAATGGCCGCTTAATAGCCGTTATTAAATAGCACTTTCCCCTTACTCCTAAGCACTAAGCTATACCGACGCTCATCTTCATCCATAACTCCGTTATCCCCGATCTCCGATACATAACAAGACCGCCAACAATTGGATAGTCCAACTGTTGGCGGTTACTTCAGGCATCGCCAGCTTTTACTGCTTCCCCCAATTATTGGCTGATGGCGGTCCCCGCGACCGCGATGCTGACCTGGGCCACCTGGGCTGCCCAGCTGTTATTAGCATCTTTGGCATTAGGATAAAGCACTTTTAAATGCCGGTAACCTGTTGCCACATCAAAGTCTGCCAAACTGTATTGCTGCCAGTCTCCCCGTTTATAGGTCGCGGCGGCTTCCCCACTTTCACCTGTATGAGCACCGGCTCTGACAGCATCTTGCCAGATCTGGCCATCCTTGGATAACTGGACTTTAAAATTTCCCCAGTGCGTACTCAGACCCTGCCACAAAAAGCTATCGATATAATAGCCGCGAATATCGCTGTCAAAGGAATAAATAATGGCATCATAGGCATTACTGCTGCGTTTTACCCGGTTGCTGTCCCAGCCAAAACTTGCGGCATTGCCACTGTCTATCACCATGCCGGCAGAATAACTACTTGCCAGTGACAGATCGACCAGCTCATCCTGTAACCAGTTGCCTGTGGCTGCCAATGTCTGATCACCGGTGGCAATTTTAACCGCCCCCAACTGGCTTGCCCAGACCTTATCCTGCTCCCTGGCCAGCGGGAAAACAATACGCAGGTGATAGTAGCCCCCGGAAATATTGAGTCCGGAAAGTTTCAGGTGCTGCCAGTCATTTATGGTACCTTTATCTTGCGCAATCACCTGATAATCAAACCAGTTGCTGCCGTCGCTGCTTAACTGCACCTTAAAGCTGTCGGTATCGCCTTCAAGCCCTCCGCGCCATAAATAGCTTTCCAGCTCAAAAGCACTGATCGTTTCGCCAAAGCTATATTTAACATATTGCGCTTCATTAACGGTGCGCATCAAACGACTGCTGTCAGAGGCAAAGTTAGTGCTATTACTGCTATCAAGCTTGAATTTTCCGGCATCAGAAAGTCCTGAAGGTAAGCTTTCCAGGGGATCATTAAAGAGGGCATCATAACGGACCACATTCGAATAAGCACTTTCACCGCTGCTGTTAAACGCTTTTACCCGGTAATAATAACGCTGCTTGGTTTGTGCTGTGGTATCACTGAACAAATGCTGGACCTTGGCCGCCTGCACTTGCCCCAGAGAGTTTTGCAGATAACGGGTCTGATATTGCCCGGCAGAAGTGCCTCCGACAACAAGATTATTGCCGATGACCTGCCAGCTGTTTTCATCTTCCGGGGTCTGGCTGCGCTCGACATCATAATATTGGGCATTGGTCACCCCCTGCCAGCGAATATCTAATGCGTCTTCTATCGGTAACATCACAGGTACGCCATCGGGAGCCGGCAACGCAGGCTTTTGCAGCCCCCGGATGCTATAGGCTTTCTCCCACAACAGATCGATCACACTTTGCTCCTGGTAGCGGCCTTCATTTTCACTAAAGCCCGGCCAGTGGTAGGCATGAATCCCGGTGCCGTCTTCTTTGTGATCCATAAAGCCGCCATTGGCATCCTGGCTGCGCAGGCTCCAGAGCAATAACCCGGAAGCCTGGGTTTCATCCGCCACCGCAGTGACAATATCGTGAATTTCACTGAAACTTTCGACCCCGGTTTCCCCGACAATAAACGGCTTGCGGTTATCCACCCTTTGCCAGTCGCGTAAGAACCTGAGTTTGTAGTCGCCGCCATAATAATGGTTGCTTATGATATCCACATCCGGGTTGTCCATGGCTGCTTCCGAGAGATCCACTTCCTTGCCGTCGATAACCAGGTGGTTAGGATCCAGGCTCTTGATATAAGCCGCCATTTCTGCGGTCCACTCATCCGGCGCCCGCCTTAATTCATTACCGGTTTCCCAGGCAAAAATAGCCGGATCCTCCAGGTAGCGGACACCGGAAATGGTATTGGTGCGCTCAAGAATGGTTTTCACTATGGTTTTATAATCATTGATTAAAGTGGCATGGGTATAATAATCATCGGCGGATAAATCACGTAACGCTGCCAGGCTTTCTATGCCCCCCCACCAGGAATTGCGGTCGATAAAAGGGAAAATAATCCTCACCCCGTGCTTATTGGCATAATCGAGTACCTTATCCAGGCTCACCAGGAGATCCTCATTGAACACCAGGGCACCGTCCCTGACCGGCTCGCCGCCGGCATCTTTTTCGATATCAATATGCACCAGCTTGCGTGAAGGAATTTTCCAGTTATACACAGATAACACATAACTTCGGGTCACCTGGCCTCCCATCGCCGCTATGGTTTTTAGCGCATCCTCACTTTCAAAGGCATCGATAGCATCCCAATAGGGGCTTTCCTGCATATGCAACTCGGGCACGTTATAAGAAATAAAGCGGAATTCCTGCTCACCGTTATAGAGTTTATTGCCCTTATCCCCTTCTCCCCGGGTGATATAATAGTCAAAGCGGCCATAGGTTCTTTCCTTAATAGCTTCCGGTACCGCTAACGGCGCCTGTCCGCCGGCTACCGGGCTGTGGGGCTGGCTTTGCCCCCTTTCGTTATTGTCATTGGCCCCAGGGTTTTCATGGTAGCTGACAGCTACCCTTCCCAGCTGGGGGTGCCAGGGGTTGGCATCGCTGGTATTTTTCGGAAAAACCACGGTAACAAAGTCATAGCCGTCTTCCAGCCCCGTCACCGAATAAGTTACCTGCTCCCAGCCATCTGATGTTGCCAGGTTTTCAGCCGTCAGTGTCAGGGGTTTATAATCATTGCCCGTGGTTGAAACCAGCACCTCAAACGGGGCGGTAGCAGCTTCCCCGGTCCAGTAAAATGTATTGACACTGATGGATTTGACATCCCCGGCAAATAAATATTCCACATATTCCCGGGTGTTTTCCACCCGTTTTAAGCGGTTAATGTCGCCGTTAAAGCGCCCGTAGCTATCGCCGCTTTCCCTGGCCATGCCATAGGAAGCCTGAAAGGTTTGTCCGAAGTCGATAAGTTCATCGACAAAATCAACCTTCACAGGCGCCGGCGCCACCTTGATCAGTTGACTGGTAGTTTCAATATTACCGGCAAGATTAGCAACACTCGCCTCGACCAGGTATTCCCCAAAAACCAGAGGGTAACCGGTTACATCTAAAGTCCAAAAATTTTCTCCCGTGCTTAGAGCATCTGACTGCCCGCCAAGGTATTCCCGGCCATTGAAAGTCACCGACAGGTCACCACTGCCCGCCTTCCAGCTGCCCTGGATCAATAAGGTATTATCGCTTGTGGTGAAATCACCGTTAATATCAGTATCCTCAGATATACTATCGATACTGAGGCCCGAATCCGGCATACGGGTATTGATTTCAATCCCCTGCGCTGAGGTGATAAAGCGCTTGCTGCCTTTCTTAACCGCCAGCTTAGCCGTGACCAGGTACCGCCCGTCCTGCTGCACCGAATCCCGCAAATCCAGCTGCCAGCGGTAGCCCTGGGTAGTTAGTTGCGGCGAATTGTCGATATCATAAATTTTACCCTGGAATTCAACACTAAGATATCCCATGCCCAACCAGGTACCTTCAATGATTAAACGGGTATCATTGGTGATGAAGTCGCCTTCAACCCCCGAATCGTCACTGATGGCGGTAATGTCGAGCAGATTATCGAGATCACAGGCAGTCAGACTGAACCCGGCGAACATTATCCCCATAACCCGGGCAAAGCGCCCTAACCGGGCAGATAGTCTATTTAACGCTGCCGGCAGTACCGGCCTGTCCTTTTTTTTGTTTTTTGTATCAGATGAAAACATTTTTAGCCTCTTGTAGTTTTAATTAAGCTTAAGATCCATCAAAAAGGTTACCGGTTACATTTTTAAGTTAAAAAAAGCGGTAATCCTGCTAATACGCTATCAAAAAATAATCAAAGAAACTACTAAATAATAATTTCCCGCTTAGGGGAAGGAATACTAAAACGGAAAAATATCACAGTGAAAAGATTTACAGGGCATGCTATTCAGACAACATGCCCCTATGAAGCAGATATCAGTGAAAGTTCTGTTTTTGCTTATATATGGCTTAGAACTTGTACTCGATACCTACGCCTAAATAATCTTCGTCTTCACCTTTGTCGATGTCGAATGCGCTGTAAAAAGCATATAATTTAGTGCTCTTCGCCAAACGGTAATCCAATCCTACACTGGCAGCGGTTTTATCGTCATTGCCGTCGTGATCCGCATCCTGGTATTGAGCTTTAAGGACAACTTTATCAAGGGCGTATTTAGCCGACAGTACAAAACCGTCCATTTCGGCACTGCCGTCATCGCTTTCCTGATTCTGGTACATGGCGCCTAAGACAAAACCGGCAACCTTACCCTGTACCGTGGCCCGGGTAATGTCATACCCTTTGACATCTGTGTCTACAGCAATAGAGGCAAAAACTTTAGATTTTTTCAGGCCTTTATCACCATAGAAAAGCCCGACAGAATAGCCGTCCTCGGCATCGGCTTCATCTTCGGCAATATAGGTAGCGGCAAACTGAAAGCCGTTTACTTTCGGTGATTTATAGGTAAGGGTATCACTCATACGGTTCTCCCCTTTGAATAAGTTTTTAATATCGGCGTTTAAATCATTGAACTGATCGATTTTACCCTGGGATTGCTTCAAGATAGTATCGTTTTTACCCAGCAATACTTCACCAAAGTTGCCTTTTAAGCCGACATACTGGTTACGATCCGTGATGTTATCATCGCTGTCGCCATCCATATCCACCTGAAATTCAGCTTTATATACTACGGATAGGCCATCGCTTAAGGCATGAGTACCTTTTAAACCGATACGCGAAGCATTACTTTTAATTTCAGTAAACTGACCATCACCTTCATCAGAAGATTGTAAAGACAGGTTCGCCTTACCATAAATATCTACATTGGCTGCCACAGCCGGTAAAGTGAATGCAGAACAAATAGCCAGAGTGAGAACACGGTTTGAAAGTTTCATGGTAACCCTTAATCAGTTAGTAGCTAAATTAAATTGCGCACATAGTGCCACCAAGTTATGACACTTTTGTGACAATATGACTTTTATTTTAAATATTTGTGACTTGCGTCATAAAACTGCCAAATTAAAAAAAACAACTGAGTAAAATTAACAATAGTCCAAGATTATGTTAAAACACTAAACATTAGCGAATTAAAAACTGTTATCGGTGAGTAAAATAGCTAGAATTTACTATTAAGATAACAATAGAGTGAGTAGATGAAAGTAACCAGTATTTCACGCAAGTTGCTTGCACGGGTTTTATCATTTTATTTTGTATTAACCTTTATTGTTACCTGTGGTCAAATCGTCGCAGAATATTTCAATACCAAAAGCCATATCAACAGCGAACTGCTGACCCTGGAAAAAACCTTCAGCGGCAGTTTGACCAGGGCGGTATGGGAGCTTAATACCCAGCAAGCGATAGATATTTCCGACGGCCTGGTGGCCATTCCCATGATCAAGGGGATCACAGTCACCGATGAAAATAACCAGATCATTGCCCAGCTCGGGGAAACCGCCCATAATGCCAGTTTTAATTTCGACTCAGCAGAAGACGGACAAAGCGAATACCGCAACCTCAATTCCTTGTCGGAGGGTCTGTTTGGCCATACCTTCCCGTTAATCTTTGAATTTTCCGGGCGCACCACCCGGGTCGGTACCGTCACCCTGTTATCAAGCAACGAAGTCATTTTCAACCGCATAGAGGTCGGCATTTATTTTTTGATCGGCAACGCCATAGTCAAAACCGCCGCCCTGGTGTTTCTGTTTTCCCTGGCTTTCTCCCAGTTACTGACCAACCCCCTCAATGAGCTAACCGAGCAGATCAAACAACTGGATTTGGACGACCCCGAAGCATCAAAACTGCATTCCATGAGTTATGAGCATAATGAACTCAATATCCTCGAAGACGCCTATAACAACCTGATTGATGAACTGGTACTCTTTAAGGAGCGCCTGGCAGAAGTGCAAAACGAACTGATCTCCGCCAACCACAAGCTCGACGAACAAAACCTGCAGCTGGAGCAGGAAGTGGCGCGTAAAACTTCTTCTTTAAGTACCACTATGCTGAAAATGGAAATTCAGCAAAGGGAAATGTTACAGCAACAAACACAATTGCAGGAAGAAAATAACCGCCGCAGAAAAACCGAACTGACCCTCACCAACACCAACAATGATTTGAAAAGTTCAATCATTGAATTAAAAAAAGCCCAGGAGCGCTTGCTTGAAGCGGAAAAAATGGCGACGCTGGGCAACCTCTCGGCAGAAGTCTCTCATGAAATCAATACCCCGATAGGGGTGAGTATTACCTCCACCAGTTATTTATCGGATTTGATCGCCCAGATAGACGAAGATATCCAAAATCAAAAACTGACCAAGCGCACCCTGGATGACTTTATCCGCAATGCCAAACAAAGCATTGAATTGCTGATGAATAACCTGACCCGGGCTTCTGAACTCAATACCAGTTATAAGCAGGTAGCAGTCGATCAGATCAGCGATAAAATCCGCTCCATCAATATGGCCAAATATCTGCACGAGATCATTCAGTCCCTGGATCCCAAACTGAAAAAAACCCGTCACAATATCGAAATTAATTGTTCCGAAGACATTAATATTTACAGCCATGCCGGTGCTATCGCCCAAATATTTACCAATTTGATCATGAATTCCATCGTCCATGGCTTTGAAGATATCCAGCAGGGAAACATCATTATAGATATCAGCAAGCATGAGCAGGTACTGCGTATACATTACGCCGATAACGGTAAAGGCATAGAAGAAGAAGACCTGCCGAAACTCTTTAACATGTTTTATACCACCAAAGCTACCCAGGGAGGATCCGGCCTGGGCACCCATATTATCTACAACCTGGTCACAGATACCTTAAACGGCACCATCAATGCCCATAACGGGCAAAGCCGGGGCTTACACTTTGATATCGAATTTGCCGACATGCGCTAGCCTGTTTAACAACAAGAGCGCTAATAAGCCTCCGGCAAAGCAATTACAAGAAGCAGATGCTTAGTCCGCTGATTTGCGCTATCATGCGCTATTCGTATTTTCAGTAAACCGCCCCTTACTATTCGGGCCCAGGAATCATGCCAATGTGGTTTAAAAACCTTTACTTTTTTGCCTTCACCCGCCCTTTTCAATGGTCAGAAGAGGATCTGGAAAAACACTTATCGGAACATTTATTTACTCCCTGTGCCTCCACAGAAGTCTCGCATTTTGGCTGGGTAAATGCCCTTGGCAAACATGGCAACTCCGTAGTACACACGGCTAACGGCAACCATTTGCTATGCGCCCGTAAAGAAGAAAAGATATTGCCGGCGCCTGTAGTTAAAGACATGCTCGAAGAAAAAATCGCCCAACTGGAAAACGAGCAAAGCCGCAAGGCAACCAAAAAAGAAAAAGAGCAATTTAAAGAAGATATCATTTTTGAATTATTGCCCAGGGCATTTTCCCGGGTCACGGATACCCATGCCTATATCAGCCCGGCCAGCAACCTGATAGTGATCAATACCAGCAGCCGCGGCAAAGCAGAAGACTTCCTCGCCCTGCTGCGTAAAGTCCTGGGTACCTTGCCTGTGACCGGTTTCTCGCCGGAAACCGCCCCGGATGAGATCATGACTGACTGGCTCACCGAACATAATCTTGGCAGCCAGTTTAACCTCGGCATGGAAGCTGAGTTGCACGCCCTGGGTGACGACGGAGCTGTGGTTCGGGTAAAAAACCAGGATCTGACCAGCGAAGAAATTAAAATGCACCTCGATGCGGAAAAATATGCCGTTAAAATCGCCCTGGAATGGGATGAATCGCTGTCATTTATCTTATGTGATGACCTGGCGATCAAACGCCTGAAGTTCTTTGATGTGCTGCAGGAGCAAAATGACGATATTGACAGTGATGATGTTATTGCCCGGCTGGATGCCGATTTCGCCCTGATGGCAGGAGAAATCAACCGCTTTATCAGCGACTTATTAGCCGAGTTTTCAATGAAAACCACAGATCCGTTAGAAGAGAATCAGGATTAAGCTAAAGCTTATTCAGTATATGCTTTAGCTAATCCAGCCGGGAGCCCCGGGAGACCTCAATGTGCTCCTGGCAGGCTCCTGCAATTAGCCGGCACGATTAGCTAAACATGGCCTTAACGTTGTCGTACATTTCCTTAAACTCCTCCGTTATCATAAAATCAATATCCGGAAGCACTCCTTTACGGACATAGCTGCTCAACAAAGCTTCCTTGGTTGACTCCACTTTAAAAAGGTTATGGTATACCGCCCCCGCCCGGATAAAATCAAGATAATGGGGATCATCCGGCAACAGGGTTAAATCACTCCAACGTTCAACCAGTAAAGTAAATTCCTCAGACAAGCCCCAGGCCCGGGTGATCTCAGCGCCGATACGGCTGGAAAGCTTGCTGATGGCCTGCTGTAAAAAGGTCGGATTAGCGAAGATATCCGGATGATGCTCGGCTTCCGTTAATATCGGCAATACCCCCAAATTATGAACCAGGGCCGCCAGGGTAATAGTGTCTAAGGTTAGCGGGCTATGTTTATGCTGCTGGATATAAAACGTCATCAAGGAGATGGCAACGGATGCGACCCCGACGGTAGATTGCCAGGATTTTTTCATATACATGGCAACAATATCGTTATCTGAAATAAAAATCTGCTCTATTGCCATCGCCGTGGCTATGCTTTTTATTTGCCTTAAGCCGATACGCGTTACCGCCTGGGAAACGGTTTCCACCTTGACTTTACGCCCGAGTATGGCGCTGTTGGCCACTTTTACAATACCTAAGGCCAAGGCAGGGTCATGGCTGATGATTTCACTCATTTGTGCTAAATTAACATCCGGATCATCCGCAGCCTTGCGTACCCTTAAAGCAATTTCCGGCAAAGTCGGTAATACCAACTCCTCATGCTTTATTTTTTCCAACAAAATGGTGTATAACGCATTTTCTGTTGCCATTTGAACCCTTAAATATTATTAAACTCTCTTTAAAAATTAGCACATTATTTTACTTTTAAAGGAACAATTCCCTCTATAGCGCAAAAAAGCTGCTTCCCTCCCGATAACCACTCAAGTTTATTGACGTACATCAACAAAACCGGAGAAAAGCCGCCCCCTGAAACTGTATATATTGCCTGCCCCTACGGGCGTTTTTACAATAGTAGTAATTTTTCAAAATGAGTACTCCCCCTAAAATGTTTAAACCTGAGCTGCTATCTCCGGCAGGTAGCCTAAAAAATATGCGTTATGCCTTTGCCTACGGCGCCGATGCCGTTTATGCGGGACAACCCAGATATTCCTTAAGGGTACGCAATAACGAATTCTCTCTCGAGACCATACAACAAGGCATCACGGAAGCTCATCACCTGGGGAAGAAATTCTATCTGGTCAATAATATTGCCCCCCATAACGGTAAATTAAAAACTTTCCTCAGGGATATTGCCCCGGTGATCGCCATGAAACCGGATGCCCTGATCATGTCCGATCCCGGACTGATCATGATGGTCAGGGAAAACTTCCCCGATATGCCCATCCACCTCTCGGTACAGGCCAATGCCGTCAACTGGGCCAGTGTCCAGTTCTGGCAAAAACAGGGGATTTCCCGGGTCATTTTATCGCGGGAACTGTCCCTGGATGAGATCGAAGACATCCGCTTCCATTGTCCGGATATCGAACTGGAAGTTTTTGTTCACGGGGCACTGTGCATGGCCTATTCCGGTCGCTGCCTGTTATCCGGTTATATCAATAAAAGGGACCCGAACCAGGGCACCTGCACCAACTCCTGCCGCTGGAAATATGACGCCCATCCGGCAGAGGAAACCGAAAGCGGTGATGTTATCGCCAGCAATCCGGTCAATATTATCACACCGGAGCAAAAACCCACCGACGAGATCTTCTTGTTGCAGGAGCAGGGGCGTCCCGGCGAATACATGCCGGCTTTTGAGGATGAACATGGTACCTATATCATGAACTCCAAAGATTTGCGCGCGGTTGAGCATATCGAGCGCCTGGTAAAAATGGGCGTACATTCGTTAAAAATAGAAGGACGTACCAAGTCCTATTATTATTGTGCCCGCACCGCGCAGATCTATCATCAGGCGATCCTGGATGCGGTCAATCATCAGCCCTTTAACCCTAAGCTGAACACAGATCTTGAGCATCTGGCCCACAGGGGTTATACCTCAGGCTTCCTGCAGCGCCATAAACCCGGGGATACCCAGAATTACGATTACGGCTATTCGAAAAGCGATACCCAGCAGTTTGTCGGTGAAGTGATCGGCCGCAACGACACCAACGGCCTGATTGAAATTGACGTGAAAAATAAATTCCTGGTGGGGGATGATTTTGAACTGATGACGCCGTCGGGTAACCAGAAATTTACCCTGATGCATATGGAAAGCCTCAACGGTGAGGTGATCCTCGATGCCAAAGGATCAGGCCATAAAGTCGCTATTTCCCTGGAAACCGAACTTGATTTATCTTTTGGCATCATCATGCGTATCCTGGAGCAGGATGAAACCACGCGTCAGCCGTTTAGCCAAAACCAGGGAGCTTGATAATTATATGATCATGCCGCTCAAAATCGCTAAAACCGCCACTTTCGGCACTAACTCATTTAGCCAAAATCAGGGAGCTTAGTACTATTATGGCGCTGAAAATCGATGAAACCTGTATCAATTGCGATATGTGTGAGCCGGAATGCCCGAATGAAGCCATCACTTTCGGTGCTGAAATCTATGAAATCGCATCGGATAAATGTACCGAATGTGTCGGCCATTATGACGAGCCGCAATGCACTCTGGTTTGCCCGATTGACTGCATAGAGCCGGATCCCGAGTTGGTCGAAGATAAGCAGACGCTACAGGAGAAGTTCAACCGCATATACCAGCTGAGCTGAGTGTTATTTGAACTTAGCCATTAAAAAAGGAGCCGCTGACGGCTCCTTTTTTAATGAAAGGCTTTTAATCAGCCCTAACTATTACACAGAGAAAGGATAGGCAATGGCTTCGTGGTGACGATAGCCCTCTACTTTAAAGTCATCCAGAGTCACCCAGGTTTCCAGATCTTCCAGGCTTTTAATATCCGGATTAATGATCAGCTTAGGTGACGGATAAGGCTCGCGTTTAAGTTGCACTTCCTTCATCAACTCCAGCTGATCCTCATAGATGTGAGCATTTACTATCTTATGATAAGCTTTACCGGCTTTGTGCCCTGTCACCTGGGCAACTAACGCCAACAGGGTAAATACCTGGATTTGATTAAAGTTCAACCCCAAAGGCACATCGCACGAGCGCTGATATGAAGTCAGGTGCAAGCTATCCCCCAACAGGGAAAAAGTATGGGTGTGCATACAGGGGCGCAGGCAGCCCAGATGAAATTCACCCGGATTATAAAAAGTCATGATCTCACCGCGGTCATCAAGCCCCCGGCTGAGGTTATCAACAATCTTACGCAGCTGGTCCAAACTGGTGCCGTCGGGACTTTGCCATGCACGGCCTTGTACCCCGTAAACACGTCCCATATCATCTTCCCCTTTACGGGCGGGATTAGCCAGCCAGGCCTGATTGTCATTGGCATTGGCGTTCCAGGTGTTGCAGCCGATAGCGCGGAACTCGGCGGCACTGCTGTAACCGCGCAAATATCCCAACAACTCGGCAATCGCCGCTTTCCAGTAACTTTTTCTGGTGGTGATCAAGGGAAAAGCATTGCCGCCGACATCGTATTCCAAATCGGCGTTAATAACGGTTAAACAACGCTTGCCCGTTCTTTCATTCTCAACCCAGGTACCTTGATCAACAAGACGCTGGCATAAGTCTAAATAAGCTTTCATGATTTTTGCCCCTTAATGGCTAATTTCGCCTGTTGAACCCAGCCCCAGTAAATCAGGGCAATACCGGCGATCACCATAGGTAAACTTAATATTTGTCCCATGGAAATAAACGAGAAGTAAAAACCTAAATGGGCATCCGGCTCACGGAATAATTCCACTATCATTCTAAACACCCCGTACCCTATCAGGAAAGCGCCCGAGGCAAGGCCCGCAGTTCTGGGCTTGCGGGTGATAACATATAAAATAATGAACAGCACAACCCCTTCAAGGGCAAACTCATAAAGCTGGGAAGGATGACGGGGTAATTTCAAATCATCGGTGGGAAATACCATGGCCCAGGGAACATCCGTTTGCCGTCCCCATAACTCAGCATTGATAAAGTTGCCTATGCGCCCCATACCTAAGCCAATCGGCACCAGGGGAGCGACAAAATCGCCGACGGATAAAAAGGATTTATTGGTTTTACGGGCAAAAAGATAAATGGCTGCGATCACCCCAAGCAAGCCGCCGTGGAATGACATGCCCCCCTGCCATATTTTTACCAGGTATAAAGGGTCTGCCAGGAAATAGTCGAACTGGTAAAAGAGTACATAACCTAAGCGCCCTCCTAAAATCACCCCCAGAAAGCCGTAAAACAGCAAATCGCTGACCTGCTCCCGGGTCCATAAACCGTTGCTCTTGTCAGCGGCTTTATTGGCAATAAAAATAGCGGCAAGAAAGCCGATCAGATACATCATTCCGTACCAGCGTAGCGCTATGGGCCCGATACTGAAAATAATGGGATCTATCTGGGGAAATTGTAGAAAGTTCTCGGTCATGTCTTTTCCATAGAGGTGTTAGCCATCAGGCCTTTTTAAAATTATTTTGCCTGTCAACCTAACCTTCATTCAGGTGCAAACAGCAAAACATAATTGCCGGCAAATTATGCCTAATTTCCAGTTAAATTACTAATTGAATATCAAGGGCTCATGCCGGGGTAATATCAAGCCAACACTAAGCTAGGGCCAGAGCATTTTTACCGCCACCAACATAAGAAACAAGGCAAAAGATTTTTTCAGGGTCGCCAGCGGCAAGCCAGCGGCATATTTGACTCCCATAGGGGCAAAAACAGATGAGGTGGCCACTAAGCCTAACAGTGCAGGCAGGTAAATATAACCTAAACTCCAGGGGGGCAAATCAAGCCGGTCCAGCCCGGTAACCACATAACCGAATGAGCCAAATACCGCCACCATAACACCGCAAGCAGTCGCTATGCCGATACTATGGCGCAAGTGTACGCCAAAATAGCTGAGTACCGGCACTAAAATAGCCCCACCGGCAATGCCCATTAAACTGGACAGTATACCGGTAGCTAAACCTATCAACTGCACCAGCTTAATATCCGGCATTGAAGTCACTTTAGGGGACTTGAGGGAAAACAGCATATAACAGGCCAGAGAAATCACCGCCAGGGCGAATATTTGCGTCAAAGTTTTCGCCGACAAAATATCGGCAATAAAAGCCCCGGATAACGCCCCCAGCGCCATCATCACCATTAAGGGCCGGGTCAGGGGCCAGGGAATATTGTGATTTTTATGATGGACCAGCATCGCCATGGAGGAAGTCACAACTATCGATGCCAGTGACGTCGCCAGGGCTACCGGCATCACCACAGCCGGTGAAATCCCCAATTGAGGCAACAAATACACCAGGGCAGGCACTATGATCAGGCCGCCGCCTATGCCCAATAAACCGGATAAAAAGCCGACAAAGGCGCCGATACACAAGCAGCTTAAAAAAACCGTCACAAACATCAGTAAGCACTTAACTTAATTAGGAAAAAAGAAAATAAAAACAGGTAAAACCAGCAATCACATACCGGCCCGGACAAAGCCGCCAAGCCCGACTTGCTCCAGCTGTTCATTTAAATAGCCGTGGACTTGTTTCGCCGTCTCTAAAGACAGGGCATGGGCCAGTATCACCTTGGCCCGCTGAAAATCGATATGGCGGATCACCCATTTAATGCGGGCAACATTATGGGGGTTCATACTTAACTTGTCATAACCCATGGCCAGCAACAAGATAGCCCCCGCCGGATCACTGGCTAATTCACCACATAAACTCAGGGGAACCATGTATTTGCCGGATTCATCGGCAATGGTTTTTAATGCCCGCAGCACCGCAGGATGATAGCCGTCATATAAACTGGCCACTCGGGCATTGTTCCTGTCTACCGCCAGTAAATACTGGGTCAGATCATTACTGCCGACGGAAAAGAAGTCCACCCTGCGGGCCAGCTCTTTGAGCTGGAAAAGCACCCCGGGAACTTCCAGCATAATGCCGATCCTCGGACGCGGCAATTTGCCCTCATGCTCAGGCAGTTCAGACGATAACTCATAATAGGCCTGGTTAATCAAACGAATGGCATCATCAACCTCAGAAACGCTGGAAATCATCGGCAGCATAATTTCCAGGTTATTTTGCCCGTGATTCGCCTTAATCATCGCCCGCACCTGCAGCAAAAAGATTTCCGGGTGATCCAGGGTGATACGTATGCCGCGCCAGCCTAAAAACGGGTTTTCTTCAACAATCGGGAAATAAGGTAAAGATTTATCGCCGCCGACATCCAACGTTCTCATGGTCACGGTTTGCTTGGGAAAAGCCGACAACACATGCTTGTACCACAAGGTTTGTTCCTGCTCCGAAGGAAAACAACTGCGGTTCATAAAAGGAATTTCGGTGCGGTATAACCCTATGCCCACCGCCCCCGAATGCAGGGAGTGCTCAAATCCCGTGCTCAGCCCGGCATTAAGCAATAATTCAATCGCCTTGCCGTCTTGGGTGATGGCCGGCAAATCGACCACTTGCTGCACCTTCACCGTTAACGCATCTTCTTCGGCGATCAGGTGCTGGTATTCCCGCTTTAAGGTCTCATCCGGGGCGATAAATAAATCACCGCTGTAGCCATCAACAATTGCCAGTTGCTGATGCAATTGCGCTAACGGGACCGACTCAACCCCCATAATCGCCGGCAGTCCCAGCGCCCGGGAAAGTATCGCGGCATGAGAGTTATTGGAGCCGGACAGGGAAATAATGCCCTTAAGACCCAGGTGCTGGTATTCCGCCAGCATAGAAGCGGTGACATCCTGGGCGGCCAGGATAAACTCATCCGGCAGAGATTCATCCACCCCGGTCTGCTGTTGTAAATTAAACAACACCCGGTTGCCTAAATCACGGATATCGCTGGCCCGCTCCCTCAGATAGGCATCTTCAATACTTTCAAATTTGACGATGTAGCTGTCAATCACCAACTTGAGGGCACTTTCAGCACTCCAGCCACTGTTGATTTTAGAGGTAACATCTTTACCTAAGTTGGCGGTATCGAGTAATTGCTTATAAACCTCAAAAATATCTAAACTGGCATCGGTGATCACATCACCGAGTTTGACACTCATATCGGCAAAATCAATACGGGTTCTGGCAACCGCCTCGTTATAACGTTTTAACTGCTCGGCGCTGGCATAAACTTTCTGCAGCGACACCGAATCGAGATCCGCCTTAGGCTGACTGACGATAATATTGCCCATGGCAACCCCGGGCGCTCCCGGTACCCCGGTGAGCTGCTTGAGCCATTTGCCGTTATCCTGATTCTGGCCCAGGATACCCCGGGCTTCGGCATTCACCAGCACCATGGCAAGCTGGGCGGATAGCGTCACTAAAAAGGCTTCTTCATTCTCGGTAAAGTTACGCGACTCTTTTTGCTGGATGATCAAAATCCCCAGCACCTTGCGGCGGTGAATGATCGGCGTACCGAGAAAGGCATTTAATTCCTCTTCGCGCACTTCCGGGATATGTTTAAAGTGGGGGTGATATTTGGCGTTGGCGATATTAAGCGGCTCTTCCCGCTGACCGACCAGGCCGACCAGGCCTTCGGAAAACCCTATGGTGGTGTGGCCTAAAGAGTCTTCGGCCAGACCGTCAGACGCCATCAGAATAAAGTTTTGTTTTTCATAGTCGGCCAGATAAACCGAACAACAATCCGTGTTCATGGCTTTTTTAACCTGGCTTACCATACGCAAGAGCGCACTTTGCAGCTTAGGATCCTGACTAAATTCCAGCACAATACGACGTAGTGTTGTTAACATGCAATTTCCTATTACAAAACTAACTATAAAAAATATTGATAAACAGGAACTATCAAAGATGAATTATTTTAATAGTCAAAGCTAAAATTCGAGTAACATCTCTCCCTGATGCCTTAATAAACAGCTTGCCCGAAAGCAAGCCATAATACGGATAAATCAACTAAAGAAGCATAGTAATAATCAGGCCCTACGCTTTCGCCTCTTCAGGCGGTTAAACGGCAGACCTCTATGGCAGAGCTGCTAATGCTTATCTTATTAGCTCATTAGCATAAACTGCATAGTAACAATCAGGCCCTGCGTTTGCGCCGCTCCTGGCGGCTAAACGGTAGACCTCTATGGCAGAGCTGCTAATGCTTATCTTATTAATTCATTAACATAAACTGCATAGTAACAATCAGGCCCTGCGTTTGCGCCGCTCCTGGCGGTTAAACGGTAGACCTACGGGTGCAAACTCTTTCATCACTTTCCGGTAAACATCTCGCTTAAATGACACCACCTGGCGTACCGGATACCAGTAACTCACCCATCGCCAGTCGTCAAATTCGGGATGGGCCGAGTGCAACAGATCAACAGCGGATTCTTCACTGGTTAGCTTGAGTAAAAACCACTTCTGCTTTTGTCCGATACAAACAGGTTTACTATCATGTCTGATGAAACGTTTCGGTAATTTATATCTTAGCCAATGCTTGCTTGATGCAACTATCTTGACATGTTCCGGTTTTAACCCGACTTCTTCATGTAACTCACGAAAAAGTGTTTGTTCTGCGGTTTCACCTTCATCAACCCCGCCCTGCGGAAATTGCCATGAATGTTGTCCAAAACGTCTTGCCCAAAATACCTGTCCCCTGTCATTTATTATTACTATGCCGACATTGGCGCGATAGCCTTCGGCATCTATCACAGGAACTCCTGACAACTTTTTATTTAGATGAACTGATTCTTCCATAATCTTGCTTAGCTAGCAAATAAATACTTTTATTATTTCTCTTGCCTGTTAACTCTCTGATGGCAATAATATTACAAAATTCCGATATAATTTTTCATTATCAATATTAACATTCCCTCATCAGAAACTGAATTACTGCAACGGGCACAAATGTTGGCAGGTCTTAGTTTAGCCGAAATCGCCCGCCAGGCCAATATTGCCGTACCCACGAGTCTTAATAAAGAAAAAGGCTGGATAGGTCTGTTGCTCGAACATGTCTTAGGCGCCAGTGCCGGCTCCCGCCCTGAGCCAGACTTTCCCGGGCTGGGCATAGAATTAAAATCCCTGCCGATTGACAGAAACGGCAAACCGCTGGAAACCACCTTTGTTTGTGTCGCACCGTTAACCGGCCTGGTGGGGGCGACCTGGGAAAACAGCCATGTCAGAAAAAAAATGTCCCGGGTATTATGGGTGCCTGTGGTCTCCGAAAGAAGCATCGCCATTGTCGATCGCATCGTCGGCACTCCCTTTATCTGGTCCCCTTCTCCTGAAGAAGAAAACTTAATGGCCATGGACTGGCAGGAGCTGACCGACATGATAGTGCTGGGCCGGGTCGAGCAAATCAGCGGCAAACACGGGCAGGTATTACAGCTTAGGCCCAAAGCCGCCAACAGCAGGGCCAGAACCCAGGCATTTGACAAAAATGGCAAACCTTTTAAAACCTTGCCCCGGGGTTTCTACCTGAAAATTGCCTTTACCCAAATGTTATTACACAAACATTTGCGTGTCGGTTAAAAAGCCTGCAACAGGGCTTTTCCTGATGACTTTTAATGTTAACGGCAAAAATGTTGTACACTGAACGAACAGAGAGTTATTGGCCGCTATTGAAAAAGGACGCTCATAAAGCAGATTAAAGTTAAGATGTTGTAAGAAGTATATTACTGCGATGAATCTAATCCATAAGTTTGATCATGTTATTACCGCACTGTTCTTTTTTATCATCATCACGGTCGTGGCCACCTCATATTTTACCTTCAAAGAATTCTTTGCCATCCACAATAAACGCCAGCAAGAAGCCATTATCCCCTTGTTTTCCCTGATCACCAGTGAAGTGATCAGCCCGCTGTCTATCTCGCAATATATGGCCAAAGACCCCTTTGTCATCAATTACATTGAACAGGAAAAGATCAACCCGCAAACCATACTCACATATTTGCAGGAAGTGGCTAAGCAATATCAAATGGTCAGTTTTATTGCCATCGAAAAACACAACCTGATGATAGACTCTAACAATAAACGTACCGAGCTTAACAGCGAGAAAGCCGAATGGTTCCATCGCCTGAAAAAACTCGATCAGGATCAATATACCGATATCGGCAATGCCGCCGATCCCCATTTATACTTCGACGTTAAAATATTCAATAATAAACAAGAATTTCTCGGCTTTATCGGCGTGGCCATCGATCTGAATTACTTTGCCAAAAAGTTTCGTCAATTTCAGCAAAGGTTTGGTTTTGAATTATTTTTTGTCGATGCCCAGGATATTATTACCCTGTCCTCTAACCGCATCATGAAAACAGAAAGCCACCACAGAAAAAATGAACTGGTTAATATCAATGCTTTCCCCTGGTACCAAAGCTTTATCGACAACAGGGCACAAGGAAAAAACACGCCGGTTGTGACCACGGGCAACAATGAACTGATCGTTTCACAAATGCCGATCAGGGAGCTTAACTGGCGTTTGTTTATTGTCGCACCGCCGGCATCGAAACAAACGGAATACTGGCAACTCTTTTTCAGCAAGTTGATCGTCTTTGTGCTGGTATCCGGTGTGCTCTATTTTGCCTTTACTGCCGCCATCAGTTATTTCAAATCCAGTTTAGTGAAAGACTCACAAATCGATTTTTTAACCCAGCTCCCCAACCGCAGCTATATCCACAGGCAGTACCAGCAACTTGCCAGGGCACACGATAATGCCAGCATCATAATCGCAGATGTTGACCTTTTCAAAGAAGTTAACGATAAATACGGCCACAATGCCGGTGACGAGGTATTGAAGATTATCGGCAAAAAATTGACCTCCAGCCTGCGTAAAATCGATTTAAGCGGTCGCTGGGGCGGTGAAGAATTTATTATTATCCTGCCGGAGGCCGACGCCGACCTGGCCAAAAGGATCATCGAGCGCATCCGGGAGGATATCGCCAAGCACGAATTTCATCCGCCGGGAGAAACAAGCGGCTTTTTTACCAGTGTCAGTTTTGGCCTGGTTCAAGGCCCGTTAACAAAAAGTAATTTACAGGCGCAAATAGACAAAGCCGATAAAGCCCTGTACCAGGCTAAACTCAATGGCAGAAACCAGGTACAGGTATACACTGAGCCCAATCAGGCTTAGTGCCCGGTAACCCTGATGGTTTGCCCCATAGTCACCCAACGTCCCGGCGGCAGCTTTTGCCATTGGCTGTTGGCCGCTTCAAGGCAAACAAACTCATGTTCACCGCCTTGATGAACATCCGGCATTTTTTCCGCCGTGGCGGTGCCCGGATTCCAGACGACCCATTGCCGGGTATTTTCCGGCAAGATCTCTATGGTGCGTTGCCAGTGATGATCAACAAGCTGCACCGCTTTGTCATAATGATACACCCTGTCCAGCGGTCCCCGACAATGCGCCAGTATTGCCGTTTGTCCCTTTTCCCCGGTTAACTTATCATCGAACTTAGCCGAGTTTAATGCTTTGATATCGACATTTTCCGGAGCGCTGACACAAAAGTAGCTATGCAGGGCGCCGCTATATTCAAGCTCGGCATCCCCGGCATTTTTCATATATAAGGTTTGCTTAAACTCTTTGCCTAATACCAGCTCCTGGCGAAGTTCACATGCCGCCGGCCATAGGGGATGTACCTTTTCACCATGCCAGCTGAGAACAACCGTCACCGCATCTTTATTGACATCGATACTGTCCAGCTGCCATATCTGCTGCCTGGCAAAGCCATGATTACCGCCATCTTTATAAGGGCCAAACCAGGGCCAGCACAAAGGAATGCCGCCGCGGATCGCCTTGCCGGGAGAAAACGCACTCTCTTCGCTTAACCATAAAACCGCCTGATGCTCCTCGGGTTTCCAGGTCAATACCTGTCCGCCATACAGGCTGATCCGGGCATGACAATACTGATGTTTTATCAACAAACCACGTATCGCCTCACCGAAAGTGGTTTTATCAACCTGGCCAAATTGGTTGGCAAACAGGATAGAGCTGGACATTTTGTACTCCGTATTTCAAATAATGCTATTACAACAAGCAATACAGCTAGTATAAATAAGATGATTTTCTAAGTTCTACATTAATATGCAAGCGGGGTTGTCAGGCATTAACGTGACGGCTATGCCTAACAACATCAAATTATATTCCTGTTCTGGCATTATGCACTTAATTAGTAAAAAAAAGCCACGTTTATCCGTGGCTTATTATTGCCCTTACCAACAAAGAGCTAACAAAGAACTAACGAAAAGGCTAAAGAGGAGCTGAGGCGGAAAATGCCTTTACCCGCCGCAATCCTCCTTGAACAAAAACTTATTTCACATAAGCCTTTGGCGCTGTACTTTTACTCAGATAACGCTCTCTTAGCGCATCCTGACGGCTGTTGGTGTCAACTTCCTCACCCGCTATCCACATTTTTTCTACCCGGGTGCTAAGCTCTAACGGGTCTCCGCTCCAAAGCACGAGATCTGCCGCCTGCCCTACGGCAATACGCCCGGCATCAAGGTGGAAAACATCGGCAGCATTGGCAGTAATACTGGCCAGTGCCTGCTCCGGTGATAAACCATTCGCCACGGCATTACCGGCGGTAAACCTTAGCTGGTAAAGGTTATGGGTATCGCCGCCAGTATTTAACACCACTTTAACGCCTGCCGCCACTAACCTTGCCGGGCTGGTCAGGGAAGTATGCATGGCATCAAAACTTTCCGGCAAATTACGCAAGGCATTAATCACCACGGGCACTTTAGCATCCGCCAACTGCTTGGCCACCAGCGCCGCATCGGCGGCGCCGACCAGTACCAGATCAAGCTTAAAGGCCTGCTTTAACTTGATTAACTGCAGCAGATCACTGGCGCGGTCAGCCTTAACGAACAGGGGTTGCTCACCAGATAATAAGGCGTCAAGGATGAGTTCATCACGTTTTGGCTCTTTATCGCCATTATCATCTTTTTTCGATTTATCATCTTTCTTAGCTTCTTGCTTTGCAAGGGCTTTTTGCCTGTCTTCAAGCTTGTGCCATAAGGTTTGCAAATCAAATGCTCTTGAGCCCTTGGATTTCCCCCCTAAGACAACATAAACCCCGAGGCCGCTTTTGAGCACGCTGTCAAATTCCCCCGACAAATCAACGGCAAATGCCTGCCCTTTAAAAATACTCTCACCGCCGCCAGGAGCCACCAGGTTGCGGGTAATGCCGCCTTTACGGCTATAAGGGATCAGGCTGGATCTGGGATTAAAGGCCAGGCTGGGATCAAAGATGATATCGGCTTTTTTCTCCCGGCTATCCTGGCTTTCCCCGACGGCAGAAACTTCTACCAAGCCCAGTTGGTTAAAACTGTTGATAAAGCCAGGAGTCAGTGTTTTCCCCCGGGCATCTATGATGCTGTCGGCAGCAAGGTCTGCCGGCAGTGCCTGCGGATTGATAGCAAGAATTTTTCCGTCTTCGATGATCACGGTGGCATCTGTTAATACTCCCTGCCCGGTCACGGTATGTACCTTGGCATGGGTGATCGCCAGTGGCGCGGCCGATACTGAGCCGATCGCCAAAGTCGCGGCGCCGATACCGGCACTAAGAAATAAGGCGACACGGCTTAATGGTGTTTTTAATAATCTCATGTTTGCTTTCCTTATTTCTGTCCCAGTAAAAAGTCGCTTTTCGCCTGATATTTTTCATCAACACGATCATAAACTTTTGCGCCATCAACAAAAACCTGCTCTGCCTGGGCATAAACACTGAAAGGATTGCCGTTCCACAACACCACATCGGCATTTTTGCCAATTTCTACCGAGCCTGTTTTATCGCTAATGCCCAGAGATTTCGCCGGATTTAAGGTGATCCAGCCAACGGCATCCGCTTCGGTTAAGGCAAAACCGCTTTCTTTGGCCCGGTATAAGATTTTACCGGCTTCCTGGTTTAATCTTTGGATGGTACTGTCGGAGTCGGAATGCACTATCGCACAGGAATTTTTGGCTGCATCAACAATGGCAACATTTTCCTGAACCATATCATAGGCTTCCATTTTAAAGCCCCACCAGTCCGGCCACATGGCGGCACAGTTGCCGTTTTCAGCCAGCGGCTGGGCAATTTTATAGGCTTCAATAGCGTGGTGGAAAGTACCTGAGTGGTAATTAAATTCTTTACCCAAGTCTATCATCATCGCCATTTCTTCGGCTTTATAACAATGGTTGTGAATAAGAATTTCACCATCAAGCACCCCTTTCAGGGTATCCAGGGTTAAATCACGCTCCGGCGCCACAGGATTTTTGCCCGCGGCATAGTCGCGCTCATATTTATCCCAGGCGCGCTTATATTCGGTGGCTTTTGCCCAGGCAGCCCTATAGCCCGCCATGTTCCCCATACGGGTAGAAGGCAACTCTTTACGTTCGCCATAAACCCGTTTCGGATTTTCACCACAGGCCATTTTCAAACCATAAGGGGCATCGGGAAATTTCATGCCCTGCATGGTCACGCTCGGCACATTGCGCAGGGTCACGCCCCGGCCGCCGAATAAATTGGCGGAGCCGGGCAAAATTTGCAAGGTAGTCACACCGCCGGCACGCGCCGCTTCAAAACCCGGATCCTGTGGCCAGACACTGTGTTCGGCCCATACCTCGGAGGTATTTGGCGAGGTCATTTCATTGCCGTCCTGGTGCGAACCTACCGAAGGACTGGGATAAACCCCCAGATGTGAATGCACATCGATAATGCCCGGCGTCAGCCACTTGCCGGCGCCGTCAATTTCCATCGCACCCGATGCACTGATGCTTTTGCCCAGCTGGGCAATTTTACCGTCTTGCAGTAAAACATCGGTATTATCGAGTTTCTCACCGGTACCGGTTAAAACCGTGGCATTTTTAATTAAGATTTGCTGTTGTGCCAAAGGTTGGTAAGAGCTTGGGTATGGATTTTTGTTAATGGTGACCCTGGCATCCTGCTGCTGGGTATCCAGACAAGCGGTTAAGGTCACAGACACACCAGCCGCCAGCAAAGGCAGGGTTATTTTGCGCATGTTATTTCCCATTTTAATTTATTTTGCTTTATTTTAAGTATTAAAAAGTTTTGCTAAAAAAGGCCAGACAAAGCGGCGCTGCTGATACATTATTATGAATAAGCATTAACAACAAGCCTATAGGACAAAACTTCACCGGGAATGCGTTCAGCACACAGATAAACACGATTAATAACCAGGCCGGCGACTTCCCGCTCAAGCAGGGAACTAGCGTTTGCCCTTAAACCAGCGGCGAAATTTATCACGACGTAAAAATAACAGCGCCAGTATTAAAGCCAGATAAACCCCGGGTTCAATAATTTCAGATTTCACCGACCAGTAAAAATGTACCCCCGCCAGCACAACCGCAAGATAGCTATAGTTGTGCAGCTTCTGCCAGCTTTTGCCCATACGGCGTTTAACCTTGTCAAAAGAGGTCAATGCCAGTAACAGCAAAATAACAAAAGCAGCCATACCTACGGTCATATAGGGACGTTTAACGATTTCACCGACAAACAGGGCGAGATCAAACTGTACCTCGAAAAACAGAAAATTAAGCAGGTGCAGCAAGGCATAGGCAAAGGTATACAAGCCCAATAAGCGCCTGGTTTTCATTAAAAATGCCTGGCGGCTGTATTTCGACAACGGGGAAACCAGCAAGGTGAGCAAAAATAAATTTAATGCCCCGATGCCGGTAAAGTGGATCACGGCTTCTACCGGATCCGCCGTCAATTGATCGCTCAGCGCCAGATAATACAGGTTCACCAATGGCAGCAGCGCCCCCAGATGGATCAGCACCTTGAGCCAAAAGACTTTTGTTGTTAACACCTTATTTAACCTTAACTTAAAAGGGCTATCAAATGCCGTCCCGGCTTTTACCTTGCTTACCATTAATAAAACTTCCTCAAGTCCATGCCCTTATACAAGTCGGCCACTTCCTCACCATAACCGTTAAACATCAGGGTTTCGATACGATTTCTGGCCAGCAGGCCTCCTGTGGTGATGCGCCTTTCACTGGCCTGGCTCCACCTGGGGTGGGCAACCCCGGGATTCACATTGGCGTAAAAGCCATATTCATGCGGCGCCAGCAAATTCCAGGTGGTCGGCGGCTCTTTTTCCAGCAATTTGATGCCAACGATAGATTTAATACTTTTAAAACCATATTTCCAGGGCACCACCAAACGAATCGGCGCACCGTTTTGCGGCGGCAGGGTTTTGCCGTAAAGACCGACACTCATCAGGGTAAGCGGATTCATCGCCTCATCTATACGTAAACCTTCCACATATGGATAGGCTATGCCGCCCCCCAAACGTCGGCTGCTTTGCCCCGGCATCTGCTCCGGATCATGCAGGGTTTCAAAGGCAACATATTTGGCCCGGGAATTAGGCTGCGCCATTTTCAGCAATTTCGCTAAGGGAAAGCCGACCCAGGGGATCACCATGGACCAGGCTTCTACACAGCGTAACCTGTAGATACGCTCTTCCAGGGAAAAAGTGGAAAATAACTGGTCATAATCCAGGGTGATGGGTTTATCAACTTCCCCCGATATCTTTAACTGCCAGGGGTTAACCTTAAAGCCCTGGGCAAGCTCTGCCGGCTGATGTTTTTGTGCGCCAAATTCATAAAAATTATTATGGCTGATCACCTTGCCTTCGGGAGTCAACTTCTCGGGAAAGTTTTCAGCGCCCGCCTGGCCCGAATAACTTAAGTCTTTGCGGGTAAATACCGGCTTTTCTTTTTCCTTAAAAAGATCAAACACCCCGCCATGGGCTTTTGATGACAATGCAGAAGAAAGCAGAGTACCGGCGCCGATAAAGCCCATGCCTTTAAGCAACTGCCTTCTTTGCAGATAAACACTTTCCTGTGTTACCTGGTTCTCTGATAACTCTGACTTTTTCGGTATTTTTATCAACATATTCTCGTCCCGCTAAAATAATTCTGCACTAACGCTGCTTATCTTGTCCTGATAAAGCTATAGATAGGCCTGATATTGATAATATTTCATCTGTGATACTTTTGTTAACTTTACTCGTCATTAATCACAAATGACCGCAAATAGCGTCATTACCCGGGCAAAAGATAGCCTTGACTGACAAAAACAGGAGAAAACAAAGATAAATCTAAAAAAGAGGAAACCTAACGGGGAAATAAAGAAAAAGCTAACAGGCCAGTGAAAGTCGCTGTTAGCTTTTCGCAATACTTGGGGTGCTAGCTGGCAATTTTTTCCAGGTAAGTGACAATTTCTTTGGACTCATATAACCAATCTACGGAGTCATCCTTATTGACGATACGCAGACAAGGCACAGTACGCTTACCGCCTTCGGCGATCAATTCCTGCTTATAGTCTTCATTGCGGTTAATATTACGCAGCTCAACCGGCAGGCCGTTACGCTTCATGGCGCGGCGAACTTTGACGCAAAACGGACATGCCGGCAATTGGTACAAACTCATGTTGGCAATACGCTGATTGATTTCCTGCTGCTCGGCGGCAGCTCTTTTCGGACCGCGGGGTGTAAAAATAAAATCAAAAAACAGGATTATCCGGCCCAGAAGCCAACGAATAATAAACATAGCACTCACTTTTAACGACTTAAAAACGGCGCGAGTTTAACATATTTTTCCACGGCGGCAAAAAACGTTTAAATGTTAACCTGGGAAATTTTGATACGCCATATGACAAACATGGCAGGTCAAATTTACAGCGCTAAGAAAAAAGCCGGGTGCATTCACTTTTATTGCATTGGTAAATGCCGCTTCTCTTTTGCTATCACCACTGGCGCCTGAGACAGCGGCACCTTGATGGCATCCCGGGCGATATCAACAATGGGGTTGCCTTTAACTTCTTCCTGCTCATTGACCCAGTCATGATATTTCTGATTGAGTTTCCTTAATTTTAACGTTGCCGAAATGCTCAGCGGCGAGGTTGCCCAGTCCGGTATATCAAATTCAAACTTAACGATATCGGTACTGCCGGACGGGATCACATTGAGGTAACTGCGCCCGACTATATCAAATAAATCGTGTCGCCATACCTCTTTGCCAAACCTGTCTATGGCTACTTCCTTATAGACAGTGGCCAAAGGTTCAATTTCACCGTTGGCGAGCAAATCTCCCCGGCTGTAAACCAGCAGCCCTGCGCCATCATAAATATCAAGGTCTATCCAGGCCTCCTTTAAAGCAATCGCTCCGCCGGGGAAATTATGCCCGACCCCATGGTTGCTCACCAAGAGGGTAATTTGAGCCTGCTCCCCCCGGTAGAAAGCCACGGGATAATTTGCTCCTGTGCTTTGCTCCGAGCCGGCATAAAAAAAACTTTGCCGGGAAAGCTTGTCTTTAGGCGGCGCTATCGTCAGGTTAACCTTATCCTGCTGGAGAAAATCTACCGTCAGCTGATAAAGCTCTTCATTACCAAACTGGCGCGCCAGCATAACATTGGCGCCGACAAAATAATGGGAATTAATTTTACCTTCACTGTCAGCGGCCATATCCTGCCCGGTAACCTTCGGCATATGGCAGTCCTGGCATTGCTTATTTTCCGGATGGGTAAGGCGCGCCTCTTTGCCCCGATTAAACTTACTGGCGGCCCAGGCCTGATATTCATCCTGCATTTTGACCCAGCCCCAATTATTCATGGATTTATCCATAAACTGGCTATGGCAGGAGCCGCAATATTGGGAGGTTTTTTGCACACCCGGCAACAGCTCTTGTTTATGCAGCGCCGGCCTGAGTTTGATCAACTGCTCGTTAACAAAGGACAACACAGGATTGCTGCTATGCTCAAACAAATAATCGCTGCGCGGGCTGAAATAATAGCTGCCAACCCCTTCGGCGCCGGTGATTGAGCGAATGCCATGACAGGACATACACCCCACCCCTTCAAAATTGGCGGCGGTACCCGGCATGCCGGCATGCTGGCCACCTGCGGTGAGCTGGCCTGTTAATAACGCCACCGGGGCATGACACCCTTCACAATAACGGGTGGCGCTGGTGCCCCTGGATTTTTGCAGCAGATTAATGTTTCTGACATAGGCAGGATCATCGGCAGCATGGCGGTGCGCGGATGCCAGCCACTGCTCACCCGAAGCCTGGTGACAGCTGATACATGCCATAGATCCGGCAATATCCCGTTTGCGAATAAATTCATTATTTTTCGTTTGCGCCAGGCTGGGGGCAAAAGGGCTGGCGCCGTAATTATATTGATAGTCTTCGATATAGACACCTTCTACCGGCGGTTTAGCAATATTATCCAACATCAACACCAATAGGGCCGTTACCGTTGTCAGGGTAAGAGTTTTAAAAATAGTACTGTTAATGGCCGGGCTAAGGGTGACAAACCTCGACGGCACCACCAGCTTTCTTCGCTCGGGGAAAGTGACGTAATGAGACAATACATGAGCAAACAGCAAAAATACCGTTACCAGCGACAACCACAAATGGGAATCTTTCAGCCAGATAAGGCGCTCCAATACGCCGAAAAAAACAAGTAGGTAACCGCTTACCACTAGATAAAATATGACCAGGGATAAGAGCAGTCCTATCGCCAGGATCACCGGGCGGCGATAACCTACTGTCCGGCGAAAATGACTCAGGATATAAAAGCAAAAGAGCAAAGAAAAAAGAAAACCCGCCAGGGTATGGATTAGGGAAAGCAGCTGTTCAAGAAAGGGAGGTAAGGGGAAAAATAGCCAATTGACAAAGCCTGTAATCGACAACACCACAAACAGGCCACTAAACCAATGAAGGCGTTTAGCTTCCAGCTGTTGTTGCTTTCCATCAATATCAACGCTCATTAAATCAAGATATAACATGCCTCTAGCATAATCAAGGATGTTACTGCTTAAATTTTATCCGGAAAAGATTACCCCAAAGGAATGAATGAATAATGACTTAACCAACAATTTCAGCAGCTTAGCTCGCTAAAAGTACGGTTATCACCGGCAGGTATTAGCTGTATTCGGCTGCGCCGGCAAATAGCAACAGCCGATGAGTTTAGCCAAATTACCACATAAGATCATCGGGGATCTGGTAATCGGCATAAGGATCATCTTCTTGTGGGGTATCCTCTTCGACCTGATCATTTTTCACCAATACCACAGTAGCATCTAAAGCCGCCACTTTATCAGCTGTTTCACTGGTCACCAGATAGGTGACTTCATTTAAACCGCACAAGGCCAAACGGCCATTTACCAGGGCGTTATAGGTCGTTTCATCAAGAGGTAGTTTTTTGATTTTTGTACCGAAGGTATAGTTATAAACATGCTCACCGTCGATACCTTTAAGCTGGTGATGCTCCAATACCTGTAGAATGCGTTGCTGCTGCTCTTTTTCCGCCAACGCCTGTTTCTTTTGCTCGTTTAAAGCATTATCTTTGGCAAGCTTTTCTGCTTTGCTTTTTTCCAAATCCTGACGCACTTGCTCCTGCAAGCTCGCATCATGATTTACGCCGCTGCGTTTTTGTTTATTTTTCTTACGTTTGTCTGTATTTGCCTGACGCGCTTTCTGCTTAGTCGTCAGTCCTGCTTTGAGTAATTGATCTTGTAATGACGCCATAATCCTGCCCGTCCATAAATAAATTATGCCATATTTTAGCAGTTTAAAACTGCCGGAGTAAACCGGCTCAAGCACCTGCTTAAAGGGATTTTCAGGAAATAAAGCAAACCACAATCAGCCGGGTTAACCCTTTAACGCTGGTTATTTTCCTGGCTTGCCATCAGCTGTTGCAGTTGCTGCGGCGTATCCAGGTCGATAAAGGCCCGGGGTAATTCCAACACATTAAGCTGTTGGTGATATTTCTGCAGTAGCGGCTTGGCTCCCTGCTCCCCGGTTAATGCCAATAATTCCGGAAAGTAACACTTAGGAAAAATAACCGGCGGCCCTTTTTTTCCTTTCACTTCACAGTCTTTTGCATCAGACCCGGCACTTGCCCCCGCCAGGACTATGGTTTCAGGGTGTTTTTGCCAGCTTTGCTGTAGCCGTTGCAGCTCGATTGGTGCCAGCTGCCATTGATCCACCAGCAGTATCATGACCGCATCAATATCATCGGGCAAAGCCGCTACCCCGGCGGCAATAGAGGACGACATGCCCTGCTGCCAGTTTTCATTGTTCACCTGACAAACCGGCAAGCCACTAAGCTGTTTCGCCATCAAGGGGGCCTGACAGCCAAGCACGCAAAAGACCTGTTCGGTCAGTGCCAGCGCACGGCGGCACTGCCTGACAATCAGGGATTCTCCCGCCAGCTCCACCAGCTGTTTAGGCTGGCCCAAACGGGTAGAGCCACCGGCTGCCAAGACGATAACCGCCAGTTTGCCAGTCTTCTCAGCAGTTTGATGATTCGCCTGAGCCATACCTGCTTATTTACCTTGCTCTTTATCAAGCTCTTTATGAAGATAAGTCCAAGCCCGGTAGTGCTTACCGGCATAACGTAAACTCATTTGCTGCTGAATTTGCGCGGTGATCGACAAGGCAATGGCCTGGGGACTTCGCCCGCCAAGATCTAAGCCCACGGGACCAAAGACCTGACCTTTGACATCCGACGGCGTCAGCTCCAGCGGCTTTAGCAATTTATCCCGTCTGCCGCCGGGACCGAGCAAACCAATATAAGGGGTATTGGCCGCCAGTAAATGGGCCAGGTATTCACCGTCGGATGTCAGGTTATGGGTCATCACTACCGCGGCGTCAAATGCCAGGTAATCTTCTGTCGCCGTTTTCACCGGCCGGGTCAGGCGTGTCGCAGTCGCCCGGGTAAAAGCGTCCTGATTAAGGTAGTTTTCCCGGTGATCCCATACCGTGACCTGCCAGCCCAGCTCCAGCGCCATGTTGACCACGGGGGCGGCATCGGGCCCGGCGCCGCACACCAGCAGCGAAACCGGGGCAAGTACAGGGATCACTATGGTTTTTGCCTCATCGTCGCCCGCCCGGTTAACAAATGCCGGCACCTGTGACGGCTCCTGCTGCAAGTCCCCGGAAATATACTGTCCCTGCGCCGCCAGGTTATCATTCACCCGGATCCAGTAATGCCCGGTTTTTTGCTGCCTGATATCATCAAGCAAGTCGGCAAAACCCAAGTGATCATTTTCCTGCAGCAGCGGCTGGAGTAAAATATCGATTTCACCGTCACAACCCAGGCCTAAGCCCCACAATAACTCGGCATCCGCCAACAGATCATAATTAAGCAGACGGGACTTTTTCTCCGCCAGCACTTCCCCGGCATGTAAACTGATATCGGCTTCCAGGCAACCGCCGCTAAGCAGCCCAGTACACACCCCGTCCCCGTCTATCAGCATCATAGTGCCCATTTTCCGGTAGGTAGAGCCCCGGGTGGCAACTATGGTGGCTAAGACATATTGCTTGTGCGCATCAAAGGTTTCGGCAAGTTGTAACCAGTTTTCCTGCATCAGTTTTTCTCCTGGGGGTTTTCGCTATTCTCTTCGGCATGACTTTCGACATTAGCATCTGCCAATAGCTGAGGGATGATTTCTTTTAAGGCCGTCCAGGGCAATAAGGCGCATTGTTTACGCACCGGGTACTGGCTGACGGCCATTAACGCCTCGGCTTCTTGGGGAAAAGCCTGCTGTCCATCCAGCCCTGCCAGGATATCACTAATGTGCTCACCTGCCTGCTTGGCGGTAGCCCCGGGCAACTGCTGGCATAAAATAGAAGCCGATGCCCGGCAAATGGCGCAGCTCTCGCCGTTAAAGGCAACCGCCTTAATGGTATGATCGGCGTAGGCAAGCTGCAGCGTAATTTCATCGCCACAGGCGGCATTGCTGCCCCGGGCCTGATGGCTGAAACTGATGGCCTCATTAAAACCCACCGGATTTTTATGATGTTGTAATAACGCCTGCTGATAGAGCATGGCCTTTTTTTTATCCGTTACCACGTTTTACCTTATTAAAAGTCTTATTAAATAGCCTTGTTAAGTACATTTCACTGGTGAAAATCATGTTTCTCTGTCGCCCGACACTAATCGGCAGCCAGCAGCTGATAAGTATTTTTTAAACTTGCCACCAAACGGTCTATATCTTCACGTCCGTTATAAAGCCCGAGTGAGACCCGGACGCTGGACTTAAGCCCCAGATAATGATGTAGGGGCTGGGCGCAATGATGACCGGCGCGCACGGCAATATCGTCACCGTCTAACATACCGGCAACATCATGGCTGTGTACCCCCTGGCATTGAAAACTGCACAACCAGGCCCCGGAAGTCCCCGGTGTCAATGGCTTGATAAAGGGCAAGTCCCCTAACTGCCGATGTAAGTAAGTACTCAGCTCATTCATATAGGCGACCAGATCTGACCAGCCTATGCCCCGGATATAATCTATGGCCGCGACCAGGCCGCAAATGGCGGCAACATTATGGGAGCCGGGCTCAAACTTCATCGGCCCGCTGATAAACCTAGTCCCGGTCAAAGAGACCTGCTCGACTATGCCGCCGCCAAGAGTATCCGGCTCCATCACCTCAATACAATCCGCCCGGGCAAACAAGACACCACAGCCGACAGGACCATAAAGTTTATGGCCGGAAAAGGCGTAAAAATCACAATCTATGTCTTTAACATCCACCGGACCATGGCTTACCGCCTGGGCACCGTCGATCAGCACAGGTATGGATTTTTGCCTGGCCAGGCGGCATACCTCTTCTACCGGGTTAAGGCCGCCAAGCACATTGGAGATATGGGAAATCGCGAGAAAACAGGTATTGTCATCAAGTAAATCGCTAAGCTCAGCAACATCGAGCAGACCTTGCGGGGTCAGTGAAACCACCCTCAACTCTGCGCCGCTTTGCTGGCATAAACGCTGCCAGGGCAATAAATTGGCGTGATGCTCGGCGCAGCTGATAACGATATTCTTATCCGTTGACAGCCTGGGGCGGACAAAACTGTTTGCCACCAGGTTAATCGCCTCTGTGGTGCCGGGAGTAAAAACCAGCTCATCAACGCCTGCACCGATAAATTCAGCCACTGAGGCCCTGGCCTGTTCCACCAGTTCGGTGGCACTGGCACTTAACCGGTACAGGCCTTTATGACTGTTGGCATGGGAAAAGCTTTGATATTGATACATGGCCTCGACCACCACTTTGGGGGTTAAACAGGTCGCGGCGCTGTCCAGATAACAAAGCTCGGCGTTATCCGGGTGTGAAAAAACAGCAAAGTCAGATTTATAGGGGCTTTGGTCGTACATCAATATCGTAATTTAGCAAGAGAATACCTTACGCTAACAGCCGATTACGGCATTAGCAAAGGAACAATTGTAACTATTCTCAACAAAAAAGGCCCGCGAACCCGGACAAAGATACTTAGCGGCAAGTGGCAGAGGCGCCATCACCACTAAAACTGTCGCCGATCAAACCGTCACCGGCTTCATAAACGTTTGACAGGGTGTGATATTGTGCCAAAGGCCTGGGCCTGGCGATGCCATAACCCTGGACAAAATCGACCCCGATATCATCAAGCAGGGACATTGCCTGCTCACACTGGACAAACTCGGCTATGGTATACATATCCAAGGTTTTTGCCAAAGAGTTGATCGCCTTGACTATCGCCAAATCCGACTGATTATTGAGGACATCCTGGACATAACTGCCGTCGATCTTGATATATTTTGCCGGCAGGTTTTTTAAATAACTGAAAGTGGAAAACCCTTTGCCAAAATCATCCAGGGCAATGGCAAAACCGGCAAAACGTAACTTCTCCACCATAGTGGTCGCCTTGGACATATTGGCAATGGCGGCGGTTTCGGTAATTTCAAAACATACCGCACCGGAAGGAAAAGGCAAGTCCTGATGCAGGGTTAAAATATGATCGATCAAGGCGGTATTGGTAACGGACTCGCCGGAAAGGTTAATGGAAATCACGATTTCCCCCCATAACTCAGGGTGCTGGCTTAACCAGGAAAACGCTTTATTGACCACCCAGGCATCGACCTTGTCGGTCAGGCGAAAACGCTCTACCGCAGGTAAAAACACACTCGGGCTCAAGTATTGGTTGTCACTTTTAAGGCGCAATAATATTTCCAGATGCTGCTTATTATTGGCCCGGGAATTTAACGCCTTGATAGGCTGAAAGAAAAGTTCAAACTCGTCATTTTCCAGCGCCTGATGGATGCGCGCCGCCCAGCGCGGCTCCTGCTGATGGATCACCAGGCTTTCATCGTTATCATCAAAGAGCTGGCACCTGTTAATCCCCTTGTTTTTAGCCATAAAACAGGCGGCATCCGCCTGGCGTTTGATTTCCACCAAAGGCGGCGAAGTATGGTTAATCAGGGTGCCGCCGATACTGGCCCCCACTTCAAATACCTGGCCATGGTAACTGAAAGGCAACTGCTTAAAAGCAGCGTTAAGTTTTTCCATCACCGTCAAAGTACTTTCTTTAGTGGTGCCAAGTAACAGGATAGAGAATTCATCGCCGCCGATACGGGCGCAAATATCACTTTGGCGTACCGCGGATTTCAGCAACTGGCCGACTTCCCGCAGTAACTGATCACCGGCGGCATGACCGGCATTGTCGTTGATCAGCTTAAACCTGTCCATATCAAGCTGCAGCAAGGCATGTTGCTGTTTGTTTTCCTGGGCATCATGCCAGGCATCCATCAGTTTTTGTTCGAACTTATAGCGGTTAAACAGCTTAGTGACGCTGTCATAATTGGCCTGATAACGTAACCGGGCGCGCAGCTGTTCGGCGCGGGTCACATCCCTTAACACGATAACAGTCCCGGTTAATTCGCCGTTATCGTCAAAAATGCCGCTGACATCCTGCTCTATGCTCAAGCTTTGTTTGCCCGGTTTCACCGTATAAGTATTTTTATAGACCCGATCCGGCGACTTGTCTGAGCTGATATTTTCCAGAATATCTTTAAAACCGTCCCGGGTATCTTCCCCGGCTTTCTTGGACATCAGCTCGGCAAAACAATGTTTTTTAAGCTCATCAAAATCACAGGAAAAAAACTTCAACCCTGCCTGGTTGGCATCTGAGATATAACCATTTTTATCGGTACGGATCACTATGTCGCTGATGGCATTCAGGGTATTGTTATGGGTCTCTACTTTCAGCAACAAGGCGGCAATAATCTTGTTAACGGCAAGATAAATACGCTGCAGGGGGAAAAAGTGAAAAGCCGTTTCTTTTGCCGGTTTTAATGATAGTTTTTCAATCAGAGCTGTTATTAACCTGTCGGTTTCGACATTGATTGCCCGGCGTGCAGAAAACAGCAAACCGCCCACTAATAAAAAGGGGATCAGCAAGGGCCAGATCTCGCCATAGGTTACCCAGGCAAAAATCAAAGCGCCGGCGAAAAAAACCGCAGCTAATAATTTGAATAGTAAAGAATACTTACTTTTGATGATAAACAGCAACATTATCATTAAATACTAAGGCTAAAAAATAAGCGAAAGATGATAACAGATTTGCCAGTTACCAGCCAGTAAATCCATTTTATATCTCGCATATCTTATGCCAAAACCAGGTTTGACTGCCGGGTATCGCAGCAAAATTTCCTGTAGCTGTGGCAAGTTTTAAGGTAATCTGGCTTTAATCACTAAATCAAGTATTTGCCGATACCAGACATGAAAAAATATAAAAATATCCTGCTGGGCTGCACCCTGGTACTCTTCTTTGTTTTTGCCACCACCTTTACCTGGTTATACAGCCAGATAAACAGTGCCCTGCCGATGCTCGACGGCAAGGCCGATATCTTCGGTTTATCCGGTACCACAGTGATAGAGCGGGACGGGAACGGTATTGCCACCATCAAAGGCGAACAGCGCAATGATGTTGCCGTCGCCTTAGGTTTTGTCCATGCCCAGGAGCGTTTTTTCCAGATGGATTTATTACGGCGTAATTCCGCCGGTGAATTGTCCAGTTTATTCGGCCCCGCGGCCCTGAAACACGATAAAAAGATCCGCCGCCACAGGTTCAGGGAAAGGGCGAGGGAAATCATCAAGCACCTGCCGCCGCAGCAGCTGGCCTTGCTAAAGGCATACACCCGGGGTGTCAACCAGGGTCTGGAACTGCTCAAAGCTGCCCCGTTCGAATACCTGCTATTACAGCAAGAGCCGGTCTTTTGGCAGGAAGAAGACACAGTACTGACCATCTTCAGCATGTATATCGATTTGCAGTTTGAATACGGCGAGCGCGAGCTGACCCTGGGCATGATAAAAAACACCCTCGGGGATGACATGTATCAGTTTTTAAACCCCAAAGGCAGCCGCTGGGATGCCGCCATAGATAACAGCCGTTACCCACAGTCGCCAATACCGGTTCAAGGCTGGCAGGCAAACAGCGCAGCAAGCCACAGCGGCAAAACTCAGGCAAGCCCGTCACATTACCAGGACCTGGCCCTGCCCGGCTCCAATAACTGGGCGGTTTCGGGCAAACTCAGTGAAAACGGCAGCGCGATACTTGCCAATGATATGCACCTCAACCTTAGGGTGCCCAATACCTGGTATCGCGCCTCCCTCGAATACCGCAACCACGAAAACCAGGCGGTCAAGGTAACCGGGGTCAGCCTGCCCGGCGCGCCGAGCATTATCGCCGGCAGCAATGGCGATATTGCCTGGGGGTTCACCAACAGCTACGGCGACTGGAGCGACGTTATTCTGTTAGAAACCAATGAAGACAACAGCCAGTACCTGACGCCGGACGGTTATCTGCCTTTTACCACCTATAAGCAGGTGATCGCGGTAAAAGATCAACAATCGGTGGAAATCTCGGTCAGGGATACCATCTGGGGACCGGTGATCGGTGAAAACTACCAGGGTCAAATGATCGCCTACCGCTGGGTCGCCCACGATCTCAATGCCGTCAACCTCAACTTGACCGAGCTGGAACAGGCGAAAAATACCGACCAGGCCTTTGCCATCGCAGCAACTTCCGGGATACCGGCGCAAAACATGGTAGTGGCAGACAAAGCGGGCAATATCGGCTGGACCATCATGGGGCCGATCCCGGTCAAACTCGGCGATATCGGCGATGTACCCGCCAGCTGGGCCACAGGAGAAAACTCCTGGTCCGGTTATCTCTCGCCGGATTTATACCCTAAGATAAAAAACCCTGAAAGCAACCGCCTGTGGACCGCCAACTCCCGCGTCGTCGGCGGAGAGATGCTGGATAAAATTGGCAACGGCGGTTATGCCCTCGGCGCCCGCGCCAGCCAGATACGGGATAATTTACGGGAAAAAAGCCGCTTTAACGAACAGGACCTGCTGGATATCGCCTTAGATCACCGGGCAAAATTCCTTGAGCGCTGGCAAGATTTTTTACTCACTAAGGTACTCACCCCCACGGCCCTGGCAAAACACGATCAATGGCAGCAAGTGAAAACCCTGCTGGATAATAAGGAATTAAAGGCGACAACAGACTCAGTCGCCTACCGCCTGGTGCGCAATTTCCGCCTCAATGTCAAAAACCAGCTGTTTAAAGGGGTTAATAACCAGCTGGCTACGGTTGATAACGGCAACACTTATGATACTTATGTTATCCGCCACCAGCTGGAAATACCTTTATGGCAGTTGATCACCAAGCAACCTTTAGCCTATTTACCGCCGTCAACATCAAGCTGGCAAGACCTGTTTGAACAAGCCCTGGCGAAAACCGTCGAGGACATGACAGCAGATCAGGCATTGGAAGATGCCACCTGGGGCCAACAAAATACTGCGCAAATACGCCATCCCCTGAGCCGGGCCGTGCCTTTTATCGGCTACTTGCTTGATATGCCGGCCACCGAACTGGCGGGCGATAAATACATGCCCCATGTGCAAAACAATACCTTTGGCGCTTCCGAGCGCATGGTGGTCGCCCCGGGATTTGAACATCAGGGGATTCTACATATGCCCACCAGCCAGTCGGGACATCCCTGGAGCCCTTATTATGGCAAAGGCCACGACGACTGGGTCAAAGGCAAGGTCTCGCCGTTTTTACCCGGTGAAACCGAGTACACTTTAACCTTATCCAACTATTAACCGAACCATAAGGGGCTGTTAGCAGCCCGGGGCCAAAAATGAATAAAAATAGATCTAAGGAAACTGTTGACACTCTTGCCCTCGCCCCGATAGAGTAAGGGTATGAATACTATCAACAGCAACATCCTCTTTAGCTTCTTTTTTACTCTGCCTGGTCGGAGGGGTTAACGTCGCGAAGAAGAACTAAAGACGATGAAAACCTCCTCTACGGGAGGTTTTTTTTTGCCAAAATATTTTACTGACTGGATAAAGAGGATACGGGTGTGAGCGAAGAGTTAGACTTAAACAAGATAAGAGAAAAAATAACGGTACTGGATCAAAAGCTGCTCGAATTGTTTGCCCAGCGCCGCGCCTTAACCCTGAGCGTTGCCAAGAGCAAAGCCCAGCAAATCCGCCCGGTCAGGGATCAGCAAAGGGAGCAGGAGTTGCTGGTTCGCCTGATCACCCAAGGCAAAGCCCTCGGCCTCGATGCCCATTATGTCACCAGTATTTTCCAGACCATCATCGAAGACTCGGTATTAAACCAGCAGGCCTACCTGCAGCAGCTGGCCAATCCCAATATCCAGGTGCCGACGGTCAGTGTTGCCTTCCTCGGCGACAAAGGTTCATACAGCTACCTTGCCAGCCACAAGTATTTCTCCCGCCGGGCAGAGAAAATTATCGAAACCGGCTGCCAGAGCTTTGGTGAGATCATGCAGCTGGTTGAAGCCGGTCATGTCGATTACGGCATGCTGCCGATAGAAAATACCAGCTCCGGCAGTATCAATGAAGTTTACGATATCCTCCAGCACACCAATTTATCCATAGTGGGGGAAATTACCCGCCCGATTGAGCATTGCCTGCTAACCTCGGTCAATACCAGTTTGGATAAGATCAAAACCATCTATGCCCACGGTCAGCCGTTTAGCCAGTGCAGCAATTTCCTGGATAAGCAGCAAGGGATCCGCATCGAATACTGTGAAAGCACCGCTGATGCCATGGCCAGGGTTTATGAGTTGCAGGATGAAACCGTTGCCGTGATCGGCAGCGAAGAAGGCGGCCAGCTCTATAAATTACATGCCCTGGAAAGAGCCATTGCCAACCAGGCTGAAAACCACACCCGCTTTATTTTAGTATCGCGAAAGCCGGTGGATGTCGCCGAGCAAATCCCGGCAAAAACCACTTTGATCTTAGCCACGGGGCAAAATCCCGGCGCCCTGGTAGAATGTTTGCTGGTACTGAAAAATAACGGCATTAACATGTGCAAGCTCGAATCCCGGCCAATCCAGGGACGCCCGTGGGAGGAAATGTTTTACCTGGATGTAGAAGCCAACTTAAAGAGCCTGGCATTGCAGGATACCATCAGTCAGTTAACCGTGATCACCAACTTTATCAAGGTGCTCGGCTGCTATCCCATTGAACATATCAGCCCGACTAAAGTGCCAAGCAGTGCCCTTTCAGACGCCTAAAACCAGGCATCAAGGGGGGTCTACTCCCCCTGTTTTTCATGTCCATCACTTGAAATAACTGCTAATGGTTAAGGTCGTTTCATGGTAAAACGCCGCCATTTAATCCCGAAAGACAAACTCCCTGTTATTAATCGCCAAAAGTAAAACTCGGCGCATTCACCTTCCTCACCGGGCTCAAGGGCCGGTGCAGCTTAGGGGTTTTCTGGTTTTGCTCCGACATCTCTCTAAGGCTTGCCTGGTTAAGCAGTGTGGTTTGTGAACTGGTGGCAGTGTTAAAGATATCGCTTTTATCCAAGCTGCTTTCTTTGTGCAGCAACTCCATCGCCTTATCAACCTTGCCCTGAGACTGGTTTAGCAGCCGTTTATGGGAGTCAGGTACCAGGTTGCCATAACCGGCAATCATCAGGTTTTTTGCGCTATACATTTTGTCGGTTTCCCGCACCACCTGCTGGCGCTGACTCAACTTGTCAAAGTTCGCACTGTTGGCGCCGGAAACATCGCCGATATCAGAAAACACCGAAAACCTCGGCTCCTTCAGCTTTTGCAGTTCAGGTTTGACGGTTTCAAGCTCTTCCTTGGGTGACTGAAACAGCTGTATCGTGGCCAGTTTTCCCATCATGGCGATATCTCCCTCGCCACGTTTGGGATCGCTCAAGGTAGTGGTCACAATTTGTTCCCGCCTTTTATCCCGGGTACCATGCTCCTTGGTCTTGGCCCCCGTGGTGCCTTTGACATTTTTTGATTTATAACCCGGGGTATGGCCGGACAAAGCTTCAGAGGTATCGGTTTTGTCACCGTATTGGGACAGGGTACTTGAGCCGGTTTTCCAGATAAGCGTGCCCTGATGGCTACGCTGGTTGTACGCCATTTCCGCCTCCATCGGCGTCATTTTTGACTTTTTATCCCGCTGAATTTGTGTGCGCACATTCTCATCGGCACTTACCCCCCAGTTTTCACTGTCGCCGGTTTCCGCAGTGATCCTGATATTTGAAGATTTCGGGCTGCTGGTGCCAAGAAAGGTCGGTAATTGTTTCGACAATTGCTCTTTACGGGACTGATTCATTTGCCATAACCCGGTTTCATTCACACTGTCCCGTAAATTAAAAGCGCTGTAGTCGACGGGCGGAGTTTGTTGCGGCAATGAAAGCTGAGGTGTTTGAAAAAGCGGGAACGACTGCGAGCCTCCCTGACTTACATGAGTAAAGGGACTCGGGGACATCTTTTGTGTACGCCGCGCTTTAACAATCCGGCGTTTGGCCAGTACCTCAGGCGATGCTGTGACAAATCCGCTACCGGCAAATGAAGTGGGTTTCAGCTCAAACATCGGCCGGGTAATAATCGCCTGACCGTGCTGGCCGCGCATCTTTTTGACTGAGGTAAAATCTGATAACCCGGCTTGCTGCGCCGTTCGTTTTCCCAACATAAAATATCCCTAAATAAGCCCAGGTTATGCGCTAAGTTGCGAATTTGTTCAGGCATATTTAATGCCAAAAGCATAGTTACTGATATAAGGCTCAAAATGAACTTCAGGGACAGGCCGGTAGCAGCCTTATTATCCTCTATCAATCAACAAACCTTTAACCCGCTTACTCGGGGAAGTATTTACCCGCCACCGGGTAAATACTTCCCCGGATATAGCAATAAAAAACAAGAAAAGATGCCGGTAAAGGGAGCAGCAAAGTTAATAAATGCTCTATGAAACAAACAAAAATAAACCTGTCCGCCTGACAGGGCTGAAACTGACAGCTTATAAAACGGCTCCTTCATATTTTCAACTTTTATCGTGCTGAACTGGCATCGTGTTTGCCCTAACTAAAAAACAAGCTCGGCGGTTAGCAACCGGCAATGCAATCTATTCTTTTCAGGCGAGCAGATATGAACATTTACAATGCATTTTCATCGACGGCAAGTGCAGCATCAACAAGCTTATCCAGCACCTTCTCCAGTGTCAGCAGCGGCGCATATAACGCATTTTCAAGTGCCGGGAGTGGTGCCTATAGCGCTTTTTCAACCGCGGGGAGCGGAGCCTATAACGCCTTCTCTTCGGTTTCCGGCAATATCAGCGGCGCCGTCAGCGGCGCAACCAGCATGGTCAGCGGAGGATATCAATTTGCCAAAAATGCCCTGCCCCTCTACGGACTGGCCTCAGGCGCACACGATGTCTATCAGGGCGTAAAAGGCATACATACCCATATGCAGCCAGAGGGCAGTTGGGGCGGCTTGGGTGAAGGGGTGCTGAGAACCGCCGGCGGATTAGGACAAATAGGCATGACTGCCGGTATTGGCGGCACTTTAGGCACCACCGCCGTGGTGGCACACGCCGGGCTGTCTTTATACAAGGGATTAACCCGCCCCGATAACCCGCACGAAACCACGGGAGAAAGACAATTAAAACGGGTCGAGCATGCCTCAACCGCGTTACAAATCGGCGCAACCCTTAGCGGCCACCCCAATTTAGCTACCGGCGCTAAACTGGCCAGAACGGTAAGCAATAAAGTGAACCTGGGAAGAAAAATTACCACGCCGGTCGCACAAGTCACCAACCGGATAAATAAAGGGCTTTAGCCTGCAGGACAAACAACCTGAGGCTTAGCTAAAATAAAAAAATAACAAAAAATGAAATAAAAAATCAGCTGCAAGGTCTTTTAGCAAAACAAATTCCGTGTTCAAGAGTTAACCGTGCAAGCAAAATATAACAACTTAGTCTTAATATTAGTCGCCCTTTCTGCCGCCCTTCTGGGGTTAAGTATGTTACTGATGGGGCCCCATAAACACATTGCGCTGGCAACCGATTTTTATTCAGTCAGTGAGCTGTTGCCCGCCTCTGTTTTCAATGCCATGGCGGCTTTAGCTTTTATTGCCAGTGCTATCCTGGCATTGCTGTCGATACAGACCCCCTCTTTAAAGCCGCTATTAGGTTATCTGTTGGTAACGATCAGCCTGGTACCGCTTGTTTCCCTGTTTGCTGAAACCAGATGGATTGCCTCTATGGGTGGCTTCCCGGTAATAGGCTCGGGCCAGGGGGTGATCAAATATTTTGCCCTGCTCTCGATTGCCATATTATTCATCAAGCCGCAATTACCCCATAAACAGGCAATATGGATCAGCATAGCGCCGGTAATGTTAGTGTTATTATGGATAGGCGGCATGAAATTCACCGCCATCGAAGCCAAAGGCATAGAAGACCTGGTACTGAGCTCACCTTTGATGTCCTGGATGTATCAGCTGTGGGATGTGCAAACCACTTCCAATATCATAGGTATCTATGACCTGGTTGCCGTGGTTTTACTTATCGCCGCCATTTATTATTACAAACTGCTTTTACCCGCTATTGTTATGTCCGGCATGGTCTTTGTGGTGACACAAACTTTTTTAATTTCCTTTGATGCCTCGATATCGGCAGAGACTGTGCTAACCAGCACGGGACATTTCCTGATCAAGGATTTATGGTTTATCGCCAACCTGATCTTGTTTTACTTACTTTTAACACAGCAAAGCCCGGAGAAAAAGACGGCTTAACAGTAAGCGAAGCCGAGAATGGTTCCTGTCAATGCAGGAAAAAAACTTGGCAGGGCAAGTGGTGCTTGTCCTGCTAAACTCGGCCAATAAATGCTAAGCACACAGGTATTTCTTGATCAGCCGCCCCTTAGCCAGATGCTCCGGCTATATTCGCTGCCGTACTTACAGACTCAGCTGTTCCAGCTTTCATCAAACTGGGCGGTATAATTTTCAATATAACCGCATTTCAAACACATATAAGTGATGATCGGCACACCTGAACCCGGGTCGAAAATAACTTCTCCCGCTTCTTTTTTCAGGGAGGTGATCGCCGAAAAGCCGTCATTTTTGATCATGACCTCATCCGGATGGTTGATACAGTAACAATTATCATCTTTCTTCGGCACGCTTATCACCCCGGGCTGTACTTAGCCCAAATACTGTCGAAAATTATTTACATCTGGTGATAATAATAAGAGTTGGCTGTTTTCGGGAACATACTATTTTTGTATTGTTTTGTAATCTTTTGAAAAGGCACCACGCCCCTGTTGCCGGCACCTCATTGATGGTGAGCAGGAGCAGAGATTATCCGGGCCGGGCATGCTAAGCGATCATAGCTTATTGATCTCTTTTTGTACGTTATAACCTTCATCGGTCACGATTTTTTCAAGCACCTGCACCCGCTCTTCCAGGGCTGAAACCTGCTGCTTCAGCAACTGATTCTGTTTGTCGCTATCCTGGTTATGGTTCAAGGTTTTTTCTTTAAATTCCAGGTGTTTTTTATACATGTCGTAAAGTACGCCAAAGCCCACCGAAATCAATACAATTAACACCACCATGCTGGTACCGCTCATCCGACTCCCTCCACAAGACTATTGATAAAAAAAGTATATCCGCTTTGTTGCCTTATACCAAAGGCAGCCCGGGTCAAGCTTCGGGATATTTAGGCCCCGCACCGGGAAAAGTTTACCGGTAAATGACAAGCTACCGGGTCGACTTTTACCCGCAATAAAAACATTCAAGGAAAATAATCTTTTTTTTCAATAACATTGAATAGAAAGTATAGCCTGGCATTGGTGTTGCTGTTGATAGAGACTCACTTCATCAGGAACCACATCATGAGCAACTGGAAAGCCCGTTATGATCTTCATAAAGCCGATGTCGATACCATTATGGGACGCGAACTCGGCTGGTGGGGAAGAAAAAAGGCAGCAAAAGATCCCAACAACCTGACCGCACAGCGCAAAGCCGCGATCTTAAAGGCGGAAGCGGCAAGCAGCTTATATCAACCGCACAATATTATCGGCACCACCTCGGCCATAGGGCAAAAACCTACCGTGTATTACCGCAGCAACAGCGGCACCTTTGGTCACATTACCCAGGAGCATAAAATTCCCGAAAATGTCGGCAGGGAAAAACCGGGAAAACACCCGTTATATACGGCAGCAAATACAGGTAAAGGCGGGGCTTTAGAAGAAAAAATTGGCAACAAGGTGATTCATACCTCCCGCAACCAGTTTCAGCCTTTTGATCCTATGGCCTCCAATGCCAGCGAGATCCTTACCGCGCACATGAGAAACCCGGGGCTAAAACAAGTCTCAAACCCCGATGTACATAAAAAGTGGTTGAGCGCCTGAAGAAAGGTTATTACGGCTAGTTATTACAAGGTGACAGGCTAGCTGGGAAAACACAACCCAGCCAGCCTTTGAGGAAAGCTACATTTGTTTATCGATGCGCACCAGGCCATTGGCCAGGTAAACCATACGTACTTCATTGCCCGTTGAAAACACCATGCGGCTGTCATAGTCCTGCACCACCATATATTCCTTGTTGTCTTCGGTACGGATCATCAGCTCCACCAGCTCTAAAGTGCGGCTGTGGTATTCGGGGTTATTGTTACCGGCAACACTGCCGCCAAGCAAGGCCCCCAGGATAGTGGCGGCGGTACGTCCGCTGCCGCTGCCAAACTGGTTACCGAGCACGCCGCCGATAAGGGCGCCGCCAAACACTTTCCAGCCGTGGTTTTTATCTTCTATCAGCTCCTGCTCGCTGATATCCCTGACCGACAATACCTGGCCGAACAATACCTTCTCTACCGGCACCGCTTTATTGCGCTCGTATTGCGCCTGTGCGCCGGAAACCAGGGTGAAAAACAAGGTAAAACACAGTAAAAACTTTTTCATAGTCACCTCCTGATGATATGCCGGGGCCGGGATAAAACCACCTCAGCCCCGATATTCGGTTATTAGCCGCCTGTTACCAGCCAAGGGTCGCCACAGTACGGGTTTTACGGATTTCGGTTTCATCTGCCCATTCTACTATGCCGCTTTTGAGGTCCATCAAACGGATAGTGAACTTGTAATACACATCGGACGCATCTTCGGTATTTTTCACTATGCTCGACAGGTTGCCGTAAAGCATATATTGCGCTCCCAGGTGCTGGCCGAACTGAATGGCTTTACCCGGATCTACCAGACCGTCATTTTGCTGGAAATTGATTTGCTTACGCACCGCTTCCACCCGGGTCATATCGACAAAACGGAATTTACCCGATCTCAAAAGCTTAGTAGAGATAGAGTCGGTAATGGACTCGGTATCTATATGCTCGCTGGTTTTATTTTTAATACGCTCAACAAAAACCACCGGGCGGTTATTGGCGGTCAGGGTACCGACCACGGGAGATAATAACAACGAATCTGTCATTTCATCCGCCACCTTTTGCAGGTCGGTAGAACCAAAATTAATGTCTGTGGTTTCAACCGCCCGGGCATCGCCGTAGCTGATAACACTTTTCGAAGAACAGCCGCCGGCCAATAATGCCACCAGGGACAAAGATACTATCGGTAATAAATGCTTCATATGTTTAACCTTGTTTAATCTCATAATATAAATTGAATAATACGAATATTTCTGTTTTGCCAAAAATTGGCCGTTATAAATTCACCGTTTGATAATTCATAAAATTATCTATTTTCGTCAGGTTCACTAAGGTGGTGCGGTTGGCTTTGACCTCAAGCTCTATCTGGGTTTTTCTGCCGTCAACCACCAATTCAAGTTGTTGTTTCCCCGCCGGCAATTGGGCTTTTACCAACTGGCTGTTTTTCGGCAGGGTCACCCAGCTGCGGGTATCGGCTTTTTCCGATACCAGATTATAAAGATTTGCCAGGATATTACCGACATCATCCCCTTTACGCTCAAGGGTAGAGCGGAATTTTTCCTTGGCGATTAATCGCGACAGTTGCCGGATAATTAAACCGGGCAACTGCTCCTGCAGTTGTTTCGCCGCAAGCCCCTGCAAACGCACCAGCTCCATACTGTTTAGGGTGCGGTTATCAACTTTGAGTTGCAGCCCATGGGAGATACCGGGACTTTTTTCATATACCGGCAAGGCCAGGTTATAAAAGCGCAGATCATTATCAGAAGTCGATACCGGTAAATGCAGTGCCAGCTCTTTCTTTTCATTAATCAGTCCCTGCTCGTATATCACCACAACCTGCCCATCTGATGCTTTATGCTTTTGCTGCCAGGCGCCGTATTTTTGCTCGAATCTCACTAAATCGTCCTGCATGCCCAAAGCACTGGCCAGACGCAACACGTCCTGCTGGAGAAAGCCATTGTCGGGGGAGATTTCCAGCGCGCGCTTATAATCGATATAGGCATCATTCTCCTGCCCCGCCGCTTCATATAAGAGGCCGGACAAATAAAAGGTATAGGCATTTTGAAAACCGTTTTTCACTTCGCCGATAACCGCATCCATGCCCGCATAAGCCTGATTGATCCTGTGCCAGTCAGGGTTTACTTCGTCATCGTCACTGCCGGATGCCAAGGCCTGCTCGGCGTCCAATAATTCTTTTCTGTGCTGTTTCAGGGCTTTTTCCTGCACCTGGTTTGCCCGGCGAATTTCCACCAGCGCCCCTTCAAGGTTATGCTGATAAAGGTAATTCATCGCCTGGTAGCTGTGCATCATGGTTTGTTCATAAGCAGGCAGCTGATAGGCAATAACATTGTCATTACCGACAACTGCCCCCAGCTGCTGTAAACCTCTGCTGGCCCGGTACTTGGCCTTGCCTGCATCCAACTCCACCTGACGGTAAACGGCATCAAAAGCCGCCTTGCTGTTTTGCCAGTCATTGGCCAGATAACTCAACCGCCCCTGCTCTAACTGATATAAAATATCATCGACGGCATTTCGCCCCCCCAGGGCTTTATTTGCCTGCATCACATCTCCCTGCGACAGGGACAGGCGCACCGGCTTCATTTGCTCGGCATAACCGACAAAAAAGTCTTTAAATCTGACACTGGTACAGGCACTGAGGCTGAAAAACAAAAACACACACACCAGCAACTGCTTTTTATTTTTAACCATTAACTTCTCGGCAATAAAATCAACAACACAAGGAAAAACGTCTAAAACAGGGAAAATACCGGCAAGACAGGGTGCGTATATTACCAAATAACAAGGTGCGAAAGGGTCAAGACATGTCTACAAAATGTAATTAATTGTAAGATGGGGATTAGAAAATTAATCTGTTTTAGTGCAAACTTCTTCTAATGATTGCAGCAGCGGCAAGCATAACGAGTCCGCTGGCTGCACTTGTCAAACTTAACTATTTTGAACGAAATTTTTTCACTTCCATTATCAAAACCCCAAAAGCTATAACTAATAGACTCATTTGACTTTCTGCAAAATACATAGCTGACAGGGTCTGTTGCATAACATCATTTTCTCTGGTGAACAAATACTCAATAAACGAGCTGAAAAACCAAAGCAAACCGATCCAAATAAAGCCGATTCCTGATGTAATACCAAACCAGCCTAAAACTTTTAAAAGCGCTCTATTTATAATATTATGCTTCGGTTTATTTTCAGTTTTAGCAGTGCTTTCTATCTCATCATTTGCAACAGTACTACTCATACTTTTTCCTTTTTTAATTATTAAAGTCAAACCTTTCGAACGAAGCCTAACAGTGTTATAGCTAAGTCTCAATATCACCTCGAAGCCTGAATAGTGCGCTAAGCGGGAAAACACAGTCTTTCAACCAATAGCTGAAAAACCACAAATTTATAACTAATTGATGGCAGGATAATAGAAAGGTAAAATTGAAACATTCAATGATAACTTAGTCGGAAGGCTTCTGACAGTAAGCTGTTAGTAGTTAATATGAAATCAAATCAAAAGCTTGAACCTTTATATATGTTATGGTGGAAATTAATTGGATCAATTATTATTTTCCCCATATTGGTATTAGCCCTATTTAATGGGGTTCTATATATACCTTCTAGAAATGGTTTTCTTTATGTAGAGGACAGTTTTGTTGTCTTTGCCACTGTATTAATTATTTCATTTCCTTTATGTGCCTATTCTTTTTATCAAGGAGCTACGGGTCTTTATAAGAACTTTAAAAATGCTAAACAATAAAGCTGCTGATAAGCGACATCACTCAAAAAAATTAATCACTGCGCGCCAGATTTTCTGGCGTACCAAACGTTAACTCCTAATCATGAATCTACACTCTGTCAGCAAAAATATATTTACTCTTGATTCATTCCTTACGGAAAAGCAATGCCAAAAGTTTATTGAGCACGCAGAAAGCGAAGGTTTTCGTTCGGCAGATGTAAACACAGGTAAAGGGCGCTCTCATCTCACCCATATTAGAAATAATGATCGGGTAGACTGGGTTTCGGAAGACCTAGCCAAAACTTGGTGGAATAAACTTCTTAATGAACTTCTTCCAGAAATAAATGGTAAAAAGGCCATTGGGCTTTCGCCTCGATTTCGATTTTATCGTTATACACCCGGCCAGAAATTTAATATGCATAAAGATGGCAGACAGGAAGTTTCGGGTAACATTACGATGATGACTTTTTTGGTTTATTTGAATGAAGGCTATGAGGGCGGGAGTACTAAATTCCGGCAGGATGATATAGAGATTCATGCTGTAACGGGTCAAGCACTCTTATTTGAGCATCACCTTTGGCATCAAGGCACCAAATTAGAGTCCGGTAGTAAATATTTACTTAGGACTGATATAGTCTTCCAGAGTTGACTTTACATAAATTACAACTACAGCCAGCTGTCCGGTGATAGCGGCATTAATCGTACAAAACTTGAGATACCGAATGAAAAAACTATTTATCTTATTCACCTTAATTCCTTGCTTATCCTTTGCGGGATCTTTTGCTCCAATGCTGAAAGACTTCAAACTTTCCTCCGAAAAATCATTAAGTGCTGTAAAGCCAGATTTTATAGTTCAATCGATCAGAAGAGGTACTGATGATGGCAATTACGCTTCGACTTCAGATGCCGGTATAGTAACTCTTAAATTGACTAGTTTACCTGAGCAACTTCAGGGCTATACCTTCGAAATAGTGGAAGGTAATTTTGAGGACAAACTGTTCACTGATACACCTGTAACTCCAACTGAATATGTGCAAGATAAGCGTGAATTTACCTTTATCTGGTTGGATGGCAGCAGTGAAGAGCAAGAAGCTTTTAAGATTAAAGTGAAAATTACAGGTATTTCAACTTCAGGGGAGCAAAGTGAGCCACAATACCTTGTAATTTCCCACCCGGGGGTTAAAAAATCCTGGTGGAAAATCTGGTAGAAATGCAGCTAACAAATGTCAATTTGACGCATTTACGCTGCGCTTCAATACGCAAATTACACAGGCGTTATGTTTTTAATTTCAAATCAACTCAGGTATAAAATGAATAAGGTTATTATAGCGATATTAATATGGGGATTAGCAGGTTGTGCAACTTACAATGTCCAAATTACTGATGAACAACTAAAAAGCGTTAAAAAACTTGGAATTGTTTCTCTTGTTGGTAGTGATATTTCATATAGTTACGTTGGTGTAACTGTATTTAATAATGAAAATAAACTTTTTAATTTTCCAGAATTAGATATTGATAATCATATTATTAATGAAATGAAAACTGAATTACCATCGGCTAATAATAAGGTTGAAATAGTCCCCATCCCTGTCGAACGTTCATTATTGGCTAGTTCATATAGGAATCCCGAAAACTTATCGGGTTTTGATTTAAAGCGCTTTGTGAACAATATGACTGAAAAAACAAAAGGCAATGATTTATCTCACATTTTAGTTATAAGCCGAGACTTTATTCAATTTGATGAAGTTCCTGTAAAAATAAATGGCATAGGCCTAAGGAAGCACGTATTTAAGGATGATATCGGAGCTTTTATTTTTCTTAAATTCCAGTTAATTGATGTGAAAACCAAAAAAGAAGTATCAAACTCTTTTATCTTGAAAAAAGAAGAAGAAAGTCCATTTCCTTGGCTACAACCATTTGAAAAGAACACTATAAAAACTAAGTTAAGCTTAAAATCATATTTTCAAGAAGCTATATCTGAAAACAGTATGCAGATAGCTAGAATGTTAATTGGTTCGCCTAAAGAAATGAAGACTTGCTCTGATCAGGTTTTCTCTAAAGGTTTTGAAGTCGATGGACAAGTTTACTTTAAACGTGAAGAAGTAACCCAATTAATTCGTGATTTTAGATACAAAAAAATTGTTAAGGAAAACGTAGCACCAGAAAACGCTAACCCAAGCTATATAAATCGCTTTAACAAGTTTGATGAACAAATTTCCGAATGCCTTAGAAATATTTGATAAAACATGACAAGTGAAACATAGGGGTCAGGTCTTGTTTTTGCATTAGCAAATACTTTTATGCACAATTCAAGACCTGACCCTGACGGACTACTAACAAACTCCTCTAGAGACAAACGTTAAAAGCATTTAGATATGACCAAAGTTGATTTTGTAAGTTAGGTTCTATCCGACATTAGGACTAAAAGGCGCCAGAAACTCAGCCGTAACCTCAGAGCAAACGTTCTTCAAACCAACTTCCAGCTGCCGCAAATAAATTCCCCAAAAAGTCTGTTTCACTGTCGATTTAACCAGCCTTTTAAGCTTTAATTAAAGGTGCAACCCACCCCAAAAGGAGGTCGTCTATCTCAGTATTTCTCATCTATTTACGGTTATAAACCAGTTGTAATTTAAGTCGCAACCCCTGAGTGCTGTCACACCCAGAGGTCGCTAACCACAACGAACTTATACGGAGTACGTCATGGCTGAATATCATCATACGTCAGAGTTTTGCCTGGCAAAAGTAAAATATCCCATTTATCGGCAACTTACCGTACTGGAAACTGTTTGCGAAACGGCAGTGAAAGTGCGCGGCATCGGTATTAACTACCAACCTGTAAACCTTGAACCCTGCCTTGTGCTTCGGGGAAAGTGGCTGCGGGGGGCAGGTTTTCATGTGGGACAAAAGGTACAGCTAGTGGTCAATCCGGGGGAGGTATTCATCACCCCCAAGCAAGTTAGCTCTAAACAAACTGACTCAACACCAAACAGTGAAGGACACAAAGAGGGACAAGCGAAAGGCTAGCCCTCAAAGCAGAAGATGTTTGATTAATAGCTTTGAAGCCTAGTGCACTAAGCTACTGCCTCTACAACAGATGCAGTAGCTTTCTCGGTACATAAAAGGAGCCGTGGCGACTCCCTTATCATTTGAAAAACTAAGAAGCACTTTCTTTCACTCGGGCACTTTCCACGTCGGATACAGTTGCCTGCTCAAGCTGCAGCTTTTCGATTTGCTGTGTTATCGCCTGAGGCGAGCCGGTATGGCGGCATAACCAGTAGTAGGCGCCGGGCACCACAAACAAGGTAAAGATACTGGCCAGGGAAACACCGGCAAAAATCACCACACCTATCACCATACGGCTTTCAGCCCCGGGACCCGAAGCCAATACCAAAGGAATGGCACTGGTGACTGTCGTAAAGGTGGTCATGATAATAGGGCGCAAGCGCTGCTGCGCCCCTTTGATCAGCGCCTGCTCAAACGCTTCGCCGCGATCCCTTAACTGGTTGGCGAACTCGACAATCAAAATACCGTTTTTCGCCGCCAGGCCAATCAGCATCACAATACCTATCTGGCTGTAGATGTTTAAACTCATGCTCATCAGCTGTAAGCCCGCCAAGGCTCCAACCAGTGCCAGCGGCACGGTGAGCAGGATGACAAAGGGATGGATAAAGCTTTCAAACTGAGCCGAAAGCACCAGGTAAGTGATCAGCAGCGCCAGGACAAAAATAAACAGGATAGACTGGCCCGAGTCTTTTAATAGCAGCGACTGACCCTTGTAGTCCACCAGGGCTTCATCCGGCAATTGTTCATCCACTATCTGGTTGAGAAAATCCAGGGCATCCCCCAAAGCATATCCCTGGCTTAAATTGGCGGTAATGGTCACGCTACGCAGGCGGTTATAACGGTTTAACCGCGACGAGGTGGCATTTTCAGCAATAGTGATCAGGTTCGATAACGGCACCAGTTCGTTGGTGGTACGCGAGCGTACATAAATATTGTCGATATCACCGGGGCTGCTAAAGTCGGTTTCATCCCCTTCGACAATCACATCATATTCTTCCCCGCGGTCGACAAAAGTCGTCACCCGGCGCTGACCAAGCATGGTTTCCATGGTTTTGGCAATATCCCCAACCGGCACACCGAGGTCGTAAGCCCGCTCATGGGCAATTTCCACCAGAAGCTGAGGATAGGTTTCCTTATAATCACTGTCTATGGCGGTCAGGTTAGGGTTTTCCTGGGCTTTGGCGATCACTATGTCGCGCCATTTCGCCAGCTCTTCATAGGTATTGCCCTGCAGCACAAACTCTACCGGACGGCTGGAGCCGCCACCGCCTATGCCGCGGCGGATAATGGTAAAGGCGCGAACATCGGTGATATCTTTAAGCTCTTTATTAAAGCGGTCGGCAAATTCAAAGGTAGAGAAGCTGCGCTGATCCCATTTCGGCAAACCGACTATAGCCACACCGCCGGTGCCGCCAAAGCCCGGTACCCGGACGATCACCCGGTCCAGTTCATCTCTTTGCTTATAGACCAGCAGCTTTTCTTCAATCTGCTGCATGTTTTTCACATTGCTTTCGTAGCTGGCCCCTTCTACCCCCTGCATGCGGATAAAGAGATCTCCCCGGTCTTCTTTCGGGGTATATTCCTGGGGCAATTGTCCAAACAGCAAATAAGTGGCAAACAGGGAAAGGCCAACCACAGACAGCAATATCAGCGGCTGGTGGATACTTTGGCTTAACGCCCGGCCATAAGCGGCTTCTATTTTCGCAAAACCTTTATCCAAAATCTGGCCAAACGAAGAACTGCGCTCCCTGTGCTTAAGCATTTTCGAGCACATCATAGGGGTAAGCGACAAAGCGGTAATACTGGAGAACACCACGGCTGCGGCTATGGCCAGGGCAAACTCGGTAAACAGCCGGCCGATATTGCCGGATAAAAACACCAGGGGCACAAAAACCGCCACCAGCACTAAAGTAGTGGCAATAACGGCAAAGGCAACTTCGCGGCCGCCTTCATAAGCGGCCATTAAAGGGGTCTGGCCGTTTTCGATACGGCGGTAGATGTTTTCCAGCACCACGATGGCATCGTCCACCACCAGGCCGATTGCCAGCACCAGGGCCAGCAAAGTTAACAGGTTAATGGAAAAGCCCAACCAGGATAACACCATCATAGAGCCGATAAGCGCCACCGGCACAGTCACCGCCGGGATCAGGGTGACGCGGATATTACCCAGGAACAGGAAAATAACCAGGATCACCAGCATCATGGCGATAAACAGGGTATTATACACTTCATCTATAGAGCCCTGGATAAAGACCGAGCTGTCGTAACTGTTGGTGATAGTCGTGCCCTGAGGCAAGGTATCGCGTACCGCAACCATTTCCTCGCGGCCGGCTTTAACCACATCCAGGGTATTGGCGGTAGACTGCTTGATAATGCCAAGCCCCACCATGTTTTTGCCGTTGCCGCGGAACATGTTTTCATCGTCTTCAGCGGCTATTTCCACCCGGGCAACATCCCCCAGGCGTACCAGGGCATTGTCTTCTCCGCGGGAGATCACCATGGCGGCAAAGTCTTGCTCCGTCAGGTAACTGCGTTCAACCCGGATAGAAAAGTCGCGCTCAATCGATTCAATTTCCCCCGCCGGTAATTCAATGTTTTCCGCCCGCAAGGTCGACTCGATATCACTTACCGTGATCTTGCGCGCCGCCATTTCGATACGGTCTAAAAAGATTTTCATGGCATAGGTACGGCCGCCGCCGACCCTGACCCGGGCGACACCGTCAACCACGGCAAAGCGGTCAACAATATATCGCTCGGCGTAATCGGTGAGCTGCAGGGTAGACATGGTTTCACTTTGCAGCACAAACCAGGCGATAACATTTTCATCGTCATTGGCTTTAAACACTTCCGGCGGATCCGCCTGCTCCGGCAGGTTGTTCAGCGCCCTGGAAATACGGTCCCTGACGTCATTGGTGGCAGAGTCTATATCCCGGTCCAGTTCAAATTCGATGGAGATACTCGAGCGCCCCACCCGGCTGCTGGAGGTGATATTCTTGATCCCTTCCACCCCGGAGATCCTGTCTTCAAGTACCTGGGTGATCTTGGTTTCGACAATCGCCGCCGAAGCGCCGGTATAGTTGGTATTGATACTGACCACAGGCGGGTCTATATCCGGATATTCTCTCAGCGGCAGCAGCATAAAGGCGACCACGCCGAAAGTCACAAAAAGTAGGTTGATAACGGTAGCAAAAACCGGACGTTTAACCGAGATATCAGATAAGATCACTCCTTATCCTCCAGCACGGATACCTGCGTGCCTTCCCTGAGTTTCAGCGCCCCTTCTATCACCACGGCATCCTGCTCCTCAAGCCCTGACAGCACCTCCACTTTGCCCGGCTGACGGCGGCCGATGCGGATAGCTTTTCTTAATGCTTTGTTGTCGCTGACCACAAAAACAAAATGTTTGTCTTCAATCGGGATAACCGCACTTTCCGGCACCTGCAATACCATATCGGTATGGCGCTCTATGGTGATATTGAGCAACATGCCGGGACGCAGTTTCAGGCCGGGGTTGGGGATTTTTCCACGTATTTTTAAGGTACGGGTTTGCGGGTCGATGCGGCTGTCTATAGTGGCAATTTCCCCGGTAAACACCTGCTCCTGGTAGGCAACGTTAGTGGCGGTGATCTTCTGCCCTACGGCTACTGTGGGTAAAAAACGCTCCGGCACGGTAAAATCTACCTTGATCACACTTAAGTCATCCAAACTGGTGATCACATCACCCGAGTCGATATAGGCGCCGACACTGATCTCTCTAAAACCGAGCACACCGTCAAAAGGCGCTTTAATGGTGAGATCACTGAGCTTGGTACGGGCACTCATCAGCTGCGCCGATATTGCCTTGGTTTGGGCGTCCTGTTGATCCAGTTCGGATTTTGAGGTGGCTTTTTTCTTTAACAAATCCTGGAAGCGGTTAAGCTGGGCCACGGATTCAGCCAGGTTGGCTTCCAGCTCCCGTACTTTTGCCACTTCTTCCTGACGGTTTAACCTGACCAGGACCTCGCCTTTTTTCACCTGCTGACCGTCATCAAAAGAGATTTCATCCACCAAGTCAGAATATTTAGAGGTGATCAATACCTGCTCGTTGGCCCGGGCAGTCCCCAGCGCCTCTACCACATCTTTAAATTCCGACTGGGCGATAACGGCGGTTTTCACGGCAATCACCCGGGGTTTTTGTTGTTTATTTGCTTTTACCGATGGCCAGCTTAAGTAGGCCACCAAAGCAATTAACAGGGATAAAAGTAGCAATAACGGCAGGCGCCTGGTAATGGAATTGGACATAATCTCTTTATAGTCAGGTTGTTAACTGAACAACTATACCTTAGATAAAGCCATGCTTCGAGGCAAGTTAACCCAAAAAAATGGCAATTTACCGAAATTTACGCAAGAGTTTGTACATCAAAAAATACGGGAACGGGCAAAAAACACAGAAATTGCCGCTAATGAGACAAAATAAATATAACCCGGTGATAATTAAGATATAATCATTTCATTAATACATTTAAACAGGCGGTGACAGTGAACAAATTAGCAAGCATAGCAATTATCATATTATTACTTTGTGGCGGCGCCCTCTGGTTTTTTGCCAGCGGCTCCCTCAACCTCTTTATCAAAGAGCAGATAGAGCAGCAGGGCAAAGCCTATACCGAGCAACAAGTCACGGTCGGTGAGGTGGATATTAAGCTGACCCAGGGGGCCGGCAGCATTAAGGGGCTGACCTTAGCCAACCCTGCGAGCTACCAGCAAAAAAATGCCTTCTCCATGGAAGATGTTACTTTAGATATTAATGTCAAAAGCCTGACCGAAGAGCCGATTGTCATTGATGAAATCCGTATTATTGCCCCCCAGGCCTTTGTCGAGATATCAAAAGCCGGCACTTCCAACTTTAACGAAATTTTAGATGCGCTGGAGCGTAACCTGTCTAAATCAGATAAGTCTTCGCAACCTGCCAGCGAAGAGCCGACACAAGCAAAACAGCCGGAGCCAAAAGTCAGGGTAGAAAAAATCACGGTTGCCGGGGTTGCCCTGACCTTAGACCTGAGCCAGCTTGGCAATAAAGCTCACCAGGTCACCTTACCGGAAATCAGCCTGACCAAGGTTGGCGGCGAGCAGGGTTTACCAGCAAGCCAGTTAGGCGGTGAAATTATCAAGCAGGTATTGAAAAAAATCAGCAAGGCAGCAAAAGAAGAGCAAAAACAAAAAATTAAAGATAAAATCACAGATAAGATAAAAGACAAAATTACAGATTTGTTTAAATAAAATCTTGCTTGAATAGTCTGATAATAGCTAAATTCAGCAAAGCTCGCGGGCAATGACAAATGCTGTCATTGCCCGTTTCTTTTCCTGCACACAGCTTTTTCCAGCCGTACGGGGAGCTGTTGCCGATCACCCCTTTAGAAGCCCCAATAATAATTCATTTTCAATCCGACCAGGGTACTTGCGCTTCTCTCCAATAAAAACCTCAGTTCCCAGTCGGGAGCAAGCTGATAGTTAATTTCTGTATAAAAGCGGTGACGGTATGATTGACTCAAGTTAAGGCGCGCCGCTTGCTGCAGTTCAAGTTTCATTTTTGCCTTGCTGCCTAAGGACGTTAACAGCCCGAGTTTGGCTGAAACCAAAACATCATCCTGATCACCGGCAAATGCCTTGCCGCCGAGCATGCCATAGCCCAGAGTATTTTTGCCAAAACGATACGACTTTCCAATATCCCCTTCAATAAAGTAAATACCACAATCAAGGCAGGCATAATTTAATGCTTCATACCCTGCCCGAACCGACCAGGCATAGGGATTTTCATCGCGCCAGGGCACGCCCGGGGTATGCAAGGAATCGAGATCGAGCAAGTCCAGCTTAAGCAAACGGGTTTTGTTATCATCTGTAATAAATTCAACATCAAGCATTTCCAGGTTGGCAAACGGGTTTCGGGCTACCGAAGAAGACAAGTCATCAAAATAGGTCATTCTAAAACCCGCTGTCAGATACTGTTTTGATCTGCCTATGTCTGCCAGGCCAAATGAATATTTTGACGGTTTCATGCCCAGGTGCGGGGCTTTCTTCTCGCTATGCTCTCCTTTGGCAATTGCCCGACCAGGCGGCAGTTTTAGCCGTTCACGCATCAATTTTCGGGTGTTAGCTTTTAAAAGGCTGGCATCGGTCTGTTTTTGCTTGATCACATTCTGATACTGAAACAGGGTTTCAACGATGATTTTTTGCTCGTTGACCGCCAACTGCCGGTAGTCTTCATTGGCAAAGTTAAACTCGTTGTTGATCAGCTCACCGGCGATCGCCTTTTGCTTAGGGGTAAGCTGGCGGTAATAATCATGCAATACAGATTCCCGGGACGGGATAAAGCTGATCTTTTCCAGTAAAGGTTTATCCCGGTAGCTGGCCTGCTCCAGCCCTTTCGCCACCGCCGAGGGGATCACCCATAAGCTGTCGTTAGCGATAAGCGGCTCGGTTAATACCAGCTCAAGCAATTTGGCTATATGAAAGGCACAGTTTTCATCGATAAAATAATAGTCAAACTTATTGCCCAGCACTTCCCAGATATGTGCGGTAAGCAGATCAACATCGTCGCTGCTCAGGTTCAGTTTATACTCCCACATATCCCGCAATTCAACATCGCCATAATTGTGGTGATGGCGGTAAAATTGCTGATCTGAATATCCGGCGTCATAACCGCCAAAAATCCCGCGCAACACATAAACCACAGGGTTTTCCTGCTCCGGTACTATCGCGCCATAATTGAGGCTGGTATTGAGCAAATCGCTTTTCCCTGAACCACCGCGATTCAACTTTAGAAACAGATGCCCATACATGGAAGCGGGATTGCCCATATAACCGGAAGCAAAAACCACACTGAGGGAGTGAATATCGGCCTGTTGACGCCAATGCTGATAATCCTGGCAATTTACCGCGGGTAACTTGCCAAAAGGACTGAGGTCTACATGCTCGGTAATGAGCTTAAACCGGGCGGGGAAACGACATTGGCCATGCTGCTCCCGGGGATTGACAGGATCTTTTTCCTGGTAAAATGCCTTAATGGTGGCCCTTAGTTCTGCCAGGGGATCCCGGCGGCCGTTTGCACTTAAATAAAAGCTTTCGCTGGTAATATAACCGGGCTTGGCGGCATCTGCCGGGTAATGGAGTAATTTTCGCCACTGCTTATTTTCGGCAAAGCTTTGAGGTGATTGAGCGCCGGCCAGAACTGGAGTAGCAAAAAGCACAAAAAAGAACAGCAAAGATATTAGATACGAAAAAATTTGTTTCACTCAACTCATCTCAAAATAAGCCAATACTTTATAAAAAAGAAGTTTTCCAGCCGCTAAAAGTAAAAATGGACCCTGAAGGTCCATTTTTAACGGTATTTAAAAAATGCCGTTTAAACGCTTGCACAAGAAGCAGAAAAGCTTGTTTCAACACGCTCTTCTAAAGTCTCATATAAGGCTTGTGCATTATCATTTTCTTTTTGAGCGAAGTCTTCGCGCACAGCATTGATAATAGCTGAATGGCTGGCGGCTTCACAACCACGCAATTCAAGCATAGCTGTTACATATTCACCTTCACCAACAGCAACTTCCTGCTCAAGTACCGGCATAGTTGCCTGGATGAACATAGCAGTTTTTGCTTTCTCGCCAGAACATGAATTCTGTGAAGAAGCATTAGAAGTAACAGCCGTAGTACCTAAATCCCAGATAATGTTGGAAATCGCGGCCGCAGTACCGTTAGCAGGGAAAATGATTGCGCCGATACCACAATCTTGCCATGCGTTTAAAGATTTGTCGTTAGCGGCTGCTGCTGGCATAGCTGCACTGGCAGCAAGAGTTCCAACCATAAGGGCTGATAGAATAGTTTTGTTCATACTTCGTTACTTCCTCGAACATAAAATTTAACTGTAGACAGATTTGTCGGGCGCTACTATAACCCCTGTAACGGCTAATTACTATTCATTTAACTTTATTTCAACAAGTTTTCTCCCCTGCCACGCCTGTCATTTTTTTAAACTGTTAACTAAGGTTTTAATAGCTTTAAAGTTTTATAAGGACAGCTTCATTTTGATAAGGTTTTCTATACTCACACGGCTGATATGCTTTTTTGCCCTGATGCTGAACCTGTCAGGGTGCCAAAGCCTGTTTTTCTGGCCGACACCTGAGCTGGTCGATTCACCCAAGCGCTTTGGCTTTAGCTATGAAAATGTCGAGTTTCAATCCAGCGATCAAACCCGGTTACACGGCTGGTATCTATCCTCAACATTAAGCGGAGAAAACAGCCGGGGCACCGTTTATTTTCTCCATGGCAATGCCACTAACCTCAGTTATCATATCGCCAATTTGTACTGGTTAACTGAATATGGCTGGAATGTTTTTATTATCGACTACCGGGGTTATGGCCGCTCTGAAGGGGAGCCTGACTTTCAATCGGTGATCCAGGATGCCAGTTCGGGTTATCAATGGCTCCGTGACCGGGGAGAGGAAAATATCATCGTCATAGGGCAAAGTCTGGGCGGCGCCATAGCCACAGGCATGTTAGGTCTGAATCAAGACATCCGGGTTTCCGGCCTTATTCTTGACAGCACCTTTGCCTCCCACCGGGAAATTTTCAGGGATATTCTCGGAAAATCCTGGCTTTTCTGGGGCTTGCAAATACCTTTGAGCTGGAGCATTTCCGATGATTACGCCCCGCAAAACTTTATCGCTGCCTTAAGCCATACTCCGCTATTGATCGTACACAGCGATGCCGACACAGTGATCAATAAAAAACACAGTGAAAGCCTTTATGCTCAGGCAGGAGGCGTAAAACGTTTATGGATAGCACAAGACTTACAGCACGGGGCTATCTGGCAAGATAAGTATTGGCAACAACAACTTATCTGTCAGTTGGCACAATGGCCCAAGCTGATGCCTGCCGAACATGCCTGCTCAACTTCCGCCTCCCAAAACTGAAAAAAGCCGCTTAAAATCTCCGCTATACGGCACAAGAGATAGAGGATTATTAACGCCTTATTGGCTTTTCTACGAAAACTGGTCTAAATATTTAGTAGCCCGCAGGGATGCCCCGAAGTAAATAAACGCGTTACCCACAGATCACAGGATAACCGGCATTTATCAAGAGGTATTCTCTATGACTAAGGCTCTTCGCCAACGGTTAAGCTTAATATGCCTGGCCTGCGTTAATAAAAAATATCAAGGGCTCAGTGACCAAACTCCCCGGGCAGTAGCGCATGCCTTTTCAGACAATAACATTCATTACGCCACCCTCTTGCTATCCCAGACAGCAACTCAAGCTGTTACTAGTGCAAACCGCAATCAATATTCTATGACAACCCGCTGCGCTAAAGCGCAGGAAAACCATAACAAGCAAATGACTTACAACCATTAATCACTAAGAGGTATTCTTTCATGGAGAAACTCCAACCTAAAAGAAATAAACCAGAAAAATTAATAGGATTAATTTTTGCCAGTTTATTCATCTTTATCAGCAATATCGCCTTTGCTGAAATAGCCGTGATCGTTCACCCGGATAACAGTGCGTCACTGGATAAAAAAACCATCAAGAAAATATTTATGGGCAAGGTTAAAAAGTTCGATAACGGCAATGTTATCTTGCCTATGAATGCCAGCAAAGGCGCGGCTTCACGGGATAATTTCAACAAGCTGGTGATCGGCCGCACCACTACCCAGGTTAATGCCTACTGGTCAAAACTCGTTTTTACCGGCAAAGGAACCATGCCCAGAGAGTTATCGTCAGATGCTGAAATTATTGCCACAGTATCGGCCAACAAAGACGCCATCAGCTATGTTGATGCCTCTGCCGTTACCGATGCCGTTAAAGTTATCGCCACCTATTAGGAAGTATTTAACATGAAGCTATTTAAAGTCTTAACTATGTTGATTGCTACTATCATTTTGCCCCATTCAGCCCTCGCGGATGTGGCATTTAGTGGCTACGGTTCAATTGTTGCGGGGAAAACCTTCGGCAGTGTCGATGACCCGCTAAACCCCGGAGAAACACGGGATGAGATCCTGACCGCAGATTTCTACGATGTCGGTCAGTATGATAATGATATTAAATTCACCCCGGAAAGTGTCTTTGCCCTGCAGGCTTTGGTCGATTTAGGCGACGACCTGAAATTTACCGCCCAGCTGGTAGCCAAAGGTACAGATGATTTTGAGCCGGAATTTGACTGGTATTATCTGACCTATCAAGTCAATGACAGCTGGTCGGTGATGGCCGGACGGCGTAATATCCCCATGTATTATTACTCCGAATTTTCAGAAGTCGGTTATGCCTACCCCTGGATGCGGCCGCCATCCAACCTTTACTGGTGGCAAATCACTCAATTCAACAGTTTCCAGGCCAGCTATGATTTTGAATGGGGAGATTACTCCAACAATTTAACCTTCTTTTACGGTAATGAGAATTCCTACGACAACAAAGAAATGCTGTTTTATGACGAACTCTTTGGCGGTAACGCACGCTCTGTCGATGAATTCTGGAGCGATATTCTAGGCTTTAACTGGAATATTGCCGGGGATGATTTTGAAGTCAGATTTGTCTATTTCCAAAATGACAGAGACCGTACCACAACCGCCCAGGACGGTACTGAAACAGATAGTGTTCCCTTCGATCAGCAGTTTTTAGGTTTTGGTGGTTATTACAATTTTAACCAGTTCACCTTTTTGTTTGACTGGAACCACGTTGAATATGATGATGTGGTCGGCACAGAATACCCCACTTATCTGGTATCCCTGGTATACAATATTGGCGACTTCCAGCCTTATATCGCCTATTCAAAAGCCGATCATGAAAACACCAAAACCGAAGCGGCTACCAAGGATTTAGAAGAGCATTATATTTTGGGCTACGGGGTACGCTATAACTTCCATCCCAGCGCCTCATTCAAAATACAATATGATAAGTTTGAAGAACAGGGGAATAAAGCAACAGGTTGGGCCTACCACGGCGACTCCCGCACCCTGACCATGGGCATAGATTTTATTTTCTAACTCCTGCTGATTGCCATTACCTTAAAAGGCCAGCAAATGCTGGCCTTTTTAATAAAAGCAACTGTACTAGAAAATTAGCCTACAAACACACAAGCCAACTATTCAGCTCCCAGGCTCTTGCTCTTTTATGCCCCTTCACTGCTTTCATTATTGAAGAAGTCTACCTGCTCCAGCAAGGATTGCACGAGTGTTTCCATGGCCTTGCTGCCGGCAGCCGACTCTTCCACCAGGGCGGCGTTTTGCTGGGTCATTTCATCCATCTGAGTTACCGCGGCACTGACCTCGCCGATACCGGCGTTCTGCTCTTTACCGGCACCGTCAATATCATCGATCATTTTGCCCACTTCACCTATGGCCTTAACCAGTTCATCAAAAGTTTGCCCGGTTTCATCCACTAATTTCGTACCCTGACCGACGGCTTCTACGCTGTCATTAATCAAGCCCTTGATTTCCTTGGCAGCCCCGGCAGAGCGTTGCGCCAGATTACGCACTTCGGCGGCCACCACGGCAAAACCACGTCCCTGCTCACCGGCACGTGCAGCTTCGACCGCAGCATTTAATGCCAGTAAATTGGTTTGAAAGGCAATTTCATCGATAACACTGATGATATCGGCAATTTTCTTACTGGACTTGTTAATATCACTCATGGCAGTGATGGCATTTCTTACTACTTCACCGCCATTATTGGCTTTGACCATTACAGATTTGGATAACTTACTGGCTTCGGTTGAGTTTTCCGCATTTTGTTGCACGGTACTGGCCAGTTCTTCCATAGCAGAAGCAGTTTCTTCCAGGCTGGAGGCCTGTGTTTCCGTGCGGTGGCTCAGTTCGTCATTGCCTTTGGCTATGTCGGTAACAGCCTCATAAACCCTGGTTGAAGTATTGTGGATATCGCCGACCATTTTATTGAGGATAGTGATCAGTTCATTCATGGCCTCGCCGATCACGCCAAACTCTCCCACCAACTCACCTTCGATAAAGTCGGTCAGGTTACCCCGGGACATGGACAGGAGCACTTTTTTAATTTGCGCGATGGCCTTTTTGCGCGCCGTAATATCCGTAGCATACTTCACCACCTTAAATGGCTTGCCGTTTAGATCAAGCACCGGATTATAAGAGGCCTGAATCCAAACCTCTTTGCCGCCTTTGCCTAAACGCATATATTCATTGGCGTCATATTCCCCCAGATTAAGCTTGTGCCAAAACAACCGGTACTCTTCGCTGGTTTTGTACATGGGGTCAACAAACATACTGTGATGCTGGCCTTTTATCTCAGCCAGTTCATAACCCATAGCATTGAGGAAGTTATCGTTAGCTGTGATGATAGTGCCGTCCATATTAAATTCGATCACTGCCTGCGCCTTGCTTATCGCGGAAATTTGCCCGGAAACATCGGCATTGGCCAGTTTTTGCCCGGTTACATCGCTGGCAAATTTCACCACTTTAAATGCTTTGCCGTTAAGGTCAAAAATCGGGTTATAGGAAGCCTGGATCCAGATCTCCTTGCCTCCCTTACCCAGGCGTTTATATTCACTGGCCTCATACTCACCGCGGTTAAGCTTGGCCCAGAATTCCTTATATTCGTTGCTGGTTTTATAGCCGGACTCGACAAACATGCTGTGGTGTTTGCCCTGGATCTCTTCCAGGCTGTAACCTACCGTTTGCAGGAAATTATCATTGGCAGTAATAATGGTGCCGTCCATATTAAATTCGATCACCGCCTGGGCTTTACTGATGGCCGCAATTTGCCCGGAAAAGTCGGCATTGTTGAGTTTTTGCTGGGTGACATCGGTGGCAAATTTCACCACCTTGAAAGGGTTGCCGTTGAGATCAAAAATAGGATTATAAGAGGCCTGTATCCATATTTCCCGCCCTGCCTTGCCGATACGTTTATATTCTTTTGACTCATATTCGCCGCGCTTGAGTTTGGCCCAGAATTCCTTATATTCGATGCTGCTTTCAAAACCGGGTTCGACAAACATGCTGTGATGTCGCCCCTGGATTTCTTCCAGGGAATAGCCGACCGTTTGCAGGAAGTTTTCGTTGGCATTGAGGATAATACCGTCCATGTTAAATTCGATCACCGCCTGAGACTTGCTTATCGCGGCAATCTGCCCGCAGAAATCGGCATTACGCTGTTTCTGCTCAGTGACATCGGTGGCAAACTTGACCACTTTCACCGGCTTGCCGGCTAAATCAAAAACAGGATTATAAGAAGCCTGAATCCATATCTCCTTGCCCCCTTTGCCCAGGCGCTTATACTCCCTGGACTCAAATTCCCCGGCATTGAGCTTTTCCCAGAACTCCAGGTATTCGGCGCTGCTTTCAACCCCAGGCTCGACAAACATGCTGTGATGCTTACCCTGTATTTCCTCCAGGCGATAACCTAACGTCTGTAAAAAGTTCTCATTGGCGGTAATGATGGTACCGTCCATATTAAATTCGATCACCGCCTGGGCTTTACTGATGGCGGCAATTTGTGCCGATGTATCCAACAGCTGCAATTCCTGCTCCCGCTGCAGGGTAATATCCTGGATTTCCAGGCAATGCCCCAGATATTCCTTTTCAGGATCATAAAGGGGGTTAGCCGTCACTTTGAAAAATAACTGTTCCAGATTCACTTCTACAGAGCGGGATGTTGGTTCAGTGAGATTAAAATCCTGGCCTTCGGGAATAAACTCCTGATAAAGGCCGCCTATGTCTGTCCCTAAGATTAATTTTTTATTTGCCTGAAAACGCGGCCATTTCTTTTGCAAAATGCTTTCATGGGATTTGAATAAGGCTATTGCCGCCTGGTTGAGATAACTGATACTAAGTTCACTATCAATCAGTATAACCGGACTGGTTAACTGTTCTAATGCCCCTTGCAGACTGAGGGGCAGTTTATCACGGGTAGTTTTTGTCTTCATTTTAGCTCTTTCCCTAGTTGCTATTAAACTTGTGTTTAATCCTTTATAAAAGACAGGAAATTCAATCACTTTTATGAGTGCATATCAGAAAATGATAACTGCGACTCTTCCCGGCGGCAGGATATCAGTCAACCTAAGTCGGTGATTATATAAGCCTAGCTAAATTTCCCGTTTTTTCACTTTTGCCCGGAGAATATTTACCAGCAATATTACCCGCCAGGTCAAAAACCCAAAAAACAAGGACAAGTTAAAGACAAATAACAGCCTGTAGCCATGCCAGGGAACAAGATATACCTTGTTGGGAGCAACAAGAAAAACGCTTAACCTTCACCAATTGACTCAAAGGCCGGACAAGATTGAAAAATACCTGCGCCTCCTGAAAGCTACAAGGCAAGCTTTATGGTTTGGCTGCTAACTATCCTATACTTAACAAAGGTATGGCTGACTTTATCAAGCCATTTCATCTGTTTCCCGAGAAAGTCTCCTCAAGGGAAAGATTATGCGCCGCAGAAAAAAAAGAGCACAGCAGGAAGAAGAAGCCAAGGTAGATGTCACTTCCTTGCTGGACATCATCTTTATCATGTTGATCTTTTTTATTGTCACCACCTCATTCGTCAAGGAAAGCGGTTTTTTAGTAAAAAAATCCACCACAGATAAACCCAGCAATAAAAAAGCCACTACTATCATGGTCCATATAGACCAGCATGGCATCGTCTATTTCAACAACAAAGCGGTCGACATCATCCGCCTGCCCGCCCGGATAGAATATTTTATTGCCAACAACCCGACAGAGCATATCCTGCTAAGGCCCCATAAAGACACCAGCTACGAACAAGTTGTCGCTGTGCTGGATCAAATCAAACCTTTTAAACGACTGAAGATATCGATTGGACTCTATCAGCCGTAAAACCACTTTCCCTGAACAGGATTGAGGTTTATCATGGTTGAAAAACACCCGAAAAAGGAGGCATTGCATGCAGGATTACAATATCAACGGACTGGCTATTCCGTTATTCCTAATGTTTATGCTCCTTGAATATGTACTGCTGCGGCTCAAAGGACAAAAGCTGCACAGGTTCAACGACAGTGTCGCCAGCTTGTCTATGGGCATGCTGTTGCTCATTTCAGATGCCCTGCTCAAGGCCTATACCTTTGCCGTATATATTTACCTGTTCGACCAACACAGGTTATTTGAATTTTCCCCCGCCGGTGCAGCCACCTGGCTGATTTTCTTCTTCGCCGTTGATTTTTGTTATTACTGGTTTCACCGCTGCGCCCACCAGTTTAATTTTCTCTGGGGCGCCCATGTCGGTCATCATCAAAGTGAAGAATATAATCTCACCACGGCATTGAGGCAAAGCGCCTTCCAATATGCCTTTTCCTGGGTCTTTTATTTACCGTTAGCCCTGCTAGGTTGCCCGCCGCAGGTATTCCTGGTGTTATTTATCTTGTTAAAACTTTACCAATTCTGGCTGCACAACCAACTGATAAACAAAATTCCCTATATCGAAGGTATTTTATCGACCCCGTCAAGCCACAGGGTCCATCATGCCAAAAACCCGCTTTATATCGACAAAAATTACGGCGGTACCCTAGTGATCTGGGACAGGATGTTTGGCAGCTGGCAGGCAGAGTTAACCTCCGAGCCATGTCATTACGGCACCAGCCACCCGTTAAAGACTTTAAACCCGATCAAGGCGAATCTGCAACACTGGTGGATGCTGGCAAAAGACACCGCCACCACCCAATCCTGGCGGGATAAACTCAGGCTCTGGTTTAAACCAACCGGCTGGCGGCCAAAAGATTGCAGAAATAAAGAAACAACAAACCCGGTGCCCTTACAAAAAACAGGCTGCGCCCGGCGTGAGAAATATGATCCGCAAACCTCATTGCCGATCAAATGCTACGTTGCGCTTTCCATGCTGATGATTTTTTATTTATCTTGTAGCTTTATCTTGTTATCGCCAACGTTACCCGCGCTATCAATATTACTCGCGACCGTTCTTATCGTTACAGGGTTGGTAAGCGCTAACGCACTATTGGAAAACAAACTCGGCTACCTGGCCGTAGAAACCTTACGTTTACCTGTGATGCTCTATTTCGGCACCACCTTATCAACACCTATGGCTTTAGCAATTGCAGATATTCTTCCGGTCTTTTAAACCTGTGCCTGAGCTAAGCGCCGGTTAACCGGATAACGTTCAAAGTCTTCCCAATAATGGATACCGCCGATCATTTCTTTTACGCCATACCCCAAAGCTGAGATTTTAGCGGCGGCTTTCGTGGCGCCATTACAGCCCGGCCCCCAGCAATAAACCACAAAAACGGTATCATCAGCATACTTTGACAAGCACTGACGGTTGATGTCGGCATGTGGCATACTCACAGCGGTAATGGCATGACTTTTTTCGAAAGCTTGCCCAGAGCGGACATCAAGTAAGACAAAAGCCTGGTTACCCGCCTGGATATCGGCATAAACATCTGAACAATCGGTCTCCAATGCCAGTTTACGACTAAAAAAACGGTGAGCGGAATCACTATCTGCCGGGGCAAAAGCAAGTACCTTTGAGGATGCTGTCATAATTTATCTCCTGGGTGAGTTTTCAGTACAGGCTGCAAATGACAGCCCAAGACAAGTTCGACTTGTACTATAGGCACGGCAAACAGGAGAATAAATTCATCTTTTCTGAAGGCCCTGTTCAGAAATTATGAATACGCTTTTTTCAATAAAGCCCATAAAATACCCCGGGAGTTTAACTTAAACAGATAACATTGCCATAAGGCTTGAAGCACCATGGAATTTTACCACCTGAGATCTTTTGTCCTGGTTGCCAAAACAGGGAACTTAACCCTGGCGGCAAAACACTTGTACACGACACCGCCGGCAGTCAGCGCCCATATCAAGGCTCTGGAGCAGGAGTTAAAAACAGCGCTATTTACCCGCACCAGTAAAGGCATGCAACTGACGGAAAAAGGCCGGCTGCTGTTAACTAAAGCCGAAAAAACCCTGGATAGCGCCCTGGAAATGGTAAATTTGGCGGCCGAACATCAAAATGAAATAATCGCCAATTTTCGTTTAGGCATTAACCAGCCCCCGGGACCTTTACAGATAAACCAACTGTTGGACAACCTGGAGGAGAATTGTCCCGGCATCTCGCTAGATATCCAGAGCAAAAGCAGCGGAGAAATCACCAGCGCCTTATCGGCAGGTACACTTGATGGCGGCTATCTCTATGGCGAAATACCGAAAGATTTATCGGCAATTACAGTCAAACAGCAACAAATCACCACCATAGCCCCAGCAAACTCAACACTAAATGCCAGCGCCCCGGTCACAGCCTTGTGCTCACAACCCTGGATCACTATGGGTAATAACTGCCCGTTTGATCACTTCCTGCAACAAAAGCTAAGCTCAGATGTTATCGCCAATGTCAAAAGCAGCGACGACGGCTCCCGCCTGGAGCTGGTCAAAATGGGACACGGCTTAAGCTTTTTAGAAAAAGAACAGGCACAGTTGCATGCACAAAAAAGGGAAATAACGTTATTACCGCAACTGGATTTTACCCTTGATCTGCATTTTTCCGTAGCTAAAGCACGGATAAACGAACCTGTGATCAAGGCAATGTTGCATGAGCTTAGGATCTTGTGGAAAATCACTCCATAAACAACACATTCCATTAACCAAAAACCAACAAATAAAACAACAAACCGATAAGTCAATAGTAAAAACAACCCAAGCACTTTATGATTGATATTTTTCTTCCACAGAGAAAAAACACAAAAAACAAAGAAACACAAACCATTGTTATTAAAGAAAATTAAACACCAACCCTATGATTCCCCCCTTGATACTGAATGAGAAAACACATCCAGCAAGTTCAAAAAACTGTCGTTTTTCGTCTAATAATTGTCGTTTATTTACTAGTCCACCTTCTTATTTTCCACCATGGTAGATAGGTCTTTTACGACGAATAGATGTAGAAAACTTTCACTAATAAAAACGATAAAAATTATAAGAACTATAAAAGGAAAGGACATGCAATTCAGAATAAAATCAATTACAGCAGCAACCTTATTGGCATTAACAACAACAGCCGCTTATGCCGGTAATCCTGATGCAAAATTCGATGTTATTGTTAAATTAAAAGCAGAGCATGCGGTAGCAGGCCATGAAAACAATAAAGGCAAGGCAAAAAATCTGGCGGCCGGTATGGGAGTAGGCGCCGTTAAGTACGCCTATGGCTCGGCATTTTTCGGCTTTGCCGCCTCGGTAAGTGAAGGACGTTTAGAAGCATTACGTAATAACCCCAATGTTGAATCGGTAGAATTTGACGGTGAAAAATATATCAATGCTAAACCGGGCTCCGGCGGCAGCTCATCACCGCAAGTAATGCCCTGGGGCATTGCCCGCACAGGCGCCGACAGCAACAGCAATGAAGGTGCAGGGGTCCATGTTTATGTCTTAGATACCGGACTGGACTCGGATCATGCCGACCTTGCCGCTAATATCGGCAACAGCATGGCTTTTGAAAACTGTAAAGGCAGAAGCTGCACTTACGACTGGGACGATGATCACGGTCACGGCACCCATGTTGGCGGTACCATTGCAGCCATTGATAACGGTATTGATGTTGTCGGTATGGCTACCGAGGTAACCCTGCATGGCGCAAAAATTTGTACCAGCCGCGGTTCATGCCCAAATTCCAGCACAATTGCCGCCGTTGACTGGGTCACTTCAGAGGTGCAGGCCCGCGGAGAAGCTGCAGTCATTAACATGTCTATCGGCGGTGGCGGCAGCGTTACCGGCTCTTGTACCAATAGCGGTTTTACCGGTAATGATGCCTACCATGAAGCCCTGTGTAATGCCCGCAACGCCGGTATCGTTGTGGTAGTAGCTGCCGGTAACGACAGCGATAATGCTGCCAACTACACTCCTGCCGGATATTCAGATACTGTTATTACCGTGAGCTCAGCCAAAGAAGGCGATGACTGGAACAGCTTCTCTAACTGGGGCAACCAAAGCGCCAGCTGGACCAATAATAACTCAGCGCCTGTAGCTATCGCGGCGCCGGGCGGCAGCGTATTGTCACTGAGAGTCGGCGGCGGTACCACCACCATGAGCGGTACTTCCATGGCTTCTCCTCACGTAGCAGGTGCAGCGGCTCTTTACCTTGCCAGCCATCCGCAGCAAGCCAATGGCGATGCCTTTTTAAATACCCGCGCAGCCTTATTGCAGTCAGCTGAAGATACTTCCAGCTTCAGCAATACTTCAGGCGACCCGCACACCGAAGACTTCCTTGATGCCGGTAATTTATAAGCGGCTCTTAAATTTAAATTAGTTTTCCCTTGAAGGTAAAGGGCAATAACAGCAGTATGTTATTGCCCTTTTTATATTGAACTAATTCTTTCACCCGACTCTCAGTTCGCCAACAGCGCCATATAAAAAATACTGAGCGGCAACAATAGCAACCAATAAACGGTCGCCATAGGTGCCCCAAGTACTGAAACCGCCAGATAATATGAAAAAACCAACAACAACCAGCCCGTTAGCTTTAACCCCTTTGAGTGCAGCGGTTTAACAGGGCGATTAAAAACATTTTTAAAGTGCTTGTTCATGCCCAGGGCAAGCATGGCGATTGCGATAACTTGTATCAAAAAGCTAAACAACATCTGCTTTACTCCCGGCATTAATACGCTTTAACTTATGCTTTAATGTTACCTTCTTATCTTCTTTTCCCTGCTTTTGTTTAACCTGCTTTTGTTTAACCTGCTTTTGTTTAACCTGCTTTTGTTTAACCTGCTTTGGCTTAACAAGTAAGGCTTTAACGGTTTTATACAACAATAAACCTGTGACCAGCAAAGCAAGCTCAAAGCCAAGATAGATAAGGTTGTGCTGTTCAATCGCCCGCATTAGCCTGGAAGGCTCCTGGATTATATCAATCACCGGCAATAACAGGCATGCCAGCGAAGCCAGGGATAACTGTTCAAACCAGGCTTTATTGGCCGGGCGAAAAAGACTGTGTTGCAGGCTTACCAGCCAGATAAACAAGAAAGCCCCTATCTCCAGACGCGCACGTTCATCAATATCAACCGGCAATAAGCGGTTGGCATAGAAATACCCGATAATGGCCAGTAGCAGTCCGGCGATACCGGCAATATTCAAGCGTTCGACAATAAAATGGCCGGCATGGCGTTGTTTTACTTTTTCCAGTCTTTTATAAAGCCAGATCACCAGTCCGCTGGCAATGAGGGCGCTGGAGAGCAATCCGCTGATAAAAAACAACCAGCGCAGCCCCGGCTGGGCAAAATGGCCTTCATGCAAGCCATAAAATATCCGCCTGATCTTTCTCGCAATACGCTCTGGCGGCATACCCGCTAACGGCTCGCCGCTATGGGATGAGAACACCAGCACCTCGGACTTATTCGATAAGGATAATTTACGGGTGCGCTCAACAATAATACGGCCATTGGCGGCAAAGGGCTGCTCAACCGTGATACGGTTGATATTCGGATTTTCGGGCCAGAGTTTGGCAACTTGCCCGGCGATCACGCTAAAATCGGAGATAGGCTCCCGGTAAGCGCTGCCCGGCTCCAGCTTAGGTAAGTATGTTGTCACTTTTTGATTAAGCTCACGCGTGCCGCCGTCAAGATAATGTTGTGCGCTCCAGGGCATATAAAGGCCGATGTAGATAATTAAGGCACTGGCACAAATCATCAGGCAAAAAGGTATGGTCACTATGCCTGCCAGGGCATGAAAGTCGGTCAGGGTTTTAAGCACAGCCTTTTTACGCAAGGTAAAAAAGTCACGGAAAAAACGCCTGTGGGTAAAAATACCGCTAAAGAGTGCCAACAGCATAAACATGGCGGCTATTCCGGCGATATAACGCCCGCCGTAGTTTCTCAGCTCCAGGGTATAATGAAAGGTCCTGAAAAAGTTGCCCCCCTGCGTTGCTCTGGGCGTGACTTGCTCGCCGCTTTCCCCCTGCAGGTACAGGGATTGCCGTTCTTTGCCTTTTTGCCATTGCAGGCGCCATTGATTATTGCGTTGCCCCGGTAAATCGATCCGCCACTTATCAACGTCTGTGCCTTGGGCTTTTAACCGGGCAAGGGAGATATTGATCATGTTTTCATGCTGCTGGTGCGCACTAAGTTCCGGCTGCATCCACTGACTGATTTCATCATTAAAATAACTCAGGGTGCCGGTTAAAAAAATGGCAAACAAAAGCCAGCCCAGCAGCAAGCCGGTATAGGTATGCAGCCAGATCATAGTACGTCTGAAATCCGGTTTCATATCAGTCCCCCACCGTAGTAACAAACCGTCAGGAAAATACCGCTGTAAACCAGGACATTGCGCCAGGCCCTTGATGCGCTGCTGCGACAAAAGCAGTCAATAATCACGGCAATATAAACCAGGTAACTGAACATGGTGGCAATTAAAATCGCATCTTCGAGTCGGTTATCAAATAAAGACATTTGCACCGGCACTAAGGCCAGGCTGGATAAAGCGGCAACGATATAGCCGCCGACAATCGCGGCTAAACAACGGGCACTGAGGCTTAAGGCTGGATTCATGGTTTTTAGGGACAAAGCTTAAGTTAACGGCAAAAAGCCAAATGCAGCCTGGCTGCATTTGGCTAGCGATGGTTGGTAAAAATTAATCGAAGTTATAGCTGACGCTTAATTTTACATTACGGCTGTCGCCGGGTAAGCCACCGTTAAATAACGCTTTATTGTAATAAGTGGTATCCGCCAGGTTGCGCAGATTAAGCTGGATGTTCCATTTTTCCAGCTGATAGCTCATCGCCGCATCCCATAACACATAAGAGGGAACCACTGAATGTGGCAACCCTGACCAGCCGGTACTGATGGAGCGTTCATCTTCATAAGTCACCCCCAGGCTGAATTTCACCGGCTCAGATAAAACCGGGAACTGGTGGTTATAGCTGGTCCATAAGCTGGCATACCTTTTCGGCACCCCTTTGGTTTGTTCGGTTCGCTCGTGCTTAATAATGCTGTAGGCGTCCTGATAAGTAGCATTAAAGTTCATTGACCATAACTCATTTAAGGCCAGGTTAAGGTCAAACTCAACGCCGCTGGTGGTATCGTTATTGTCGTAAAAATATTGCGGCACACTGATATTAAAGCTGTCGCTTTCAGGGTTGTCGTCATACTGCTCATTGTTATATCTGAGGTTAGTACGCTTGGTTTGAAACCAGACCAGGGAGGCCAGCAAGTCTTCGTCAAAAGCGGTAAAACGGATACCAAGATCAAAAGAAGTCGACTCAGAATCGGGGCGATCGTCTTCGCCGGTAACCGAGCCTAAGATACTGTAGGTCATACGTCCCTTGGAGTAGTTAACAAAGGTCGCCACCTGGTCATTTAGACGGTAATTCAGCCCCAGGTTATAGGTGGCGCCGGCATCATCGGTATCGGCTTCCTGGCTTTTTTCCGGGGTACGAGCCGTGCCTTTATGCTGATAGCTTTGCTCGGTGCCGCTATAAGCCACACCAAAACGTCCGGTCAGCATGTCATCAAAATAAAGCACTTCCTGTAAGCTGATGCCCCAGGCGGAAACCGACTTATCATAATTACTCTTAAGTACCGGATCATAGTCCTCAAAAGACCCTGTGCCCCAGTTAGGGTTACGGATATCAAGAATGTAGGGCAGCGCGTTTTCACTGCTGGTGCCGTCAGCATCGTATATCGACCAGGATTTTAGTGTCATATCACGGTTTTCATAGTTAACCGTTAGCAGCTGCTCGCCGTCAATGGCCCCCAAAGACCAGGTATGGGTCAGGTCTGCAAAATACTGCCAGGTTTTTTCATTGGATTTAGTGCGGCGGTATTCCTGGCGACGGGCCGCATACGGATATAACACATCATCTATGACCAGCGGCGCCCTGGGATCGGCATTGATTTCACCATTGCGGTTCCAGTAAACATAGTTATAGGCACCGGTCTGGCGAGCGAAATCCGATGAATAATCACGGTAGAGTAATTGCTGGTGCAAAGACAGATCATCATTGATCTCCATCTTATGCTGTAACTTAAAGCGCAGTTCTTTTCCCTCATTGGGCTTAGACAAAGGTGAGATCAGACCTTGCTCACCCAGATCATAAGGCTCTAGGCCATCAGTAGAAACAAGCGAGTCCGCCAGCTGCTGACGCTGCTCCGGCGTTAAGGCAATGCCGAAAATACCGTCACCGTCGGCGTCAGTGTCATTAGCCAAATCCTGCCAACCAATAGTGTCTGAGCTTGCATTGGTAGTCTCGGGATTAAAAACCCGCACCGGATGACCAACAGAGTCCACCTGAATTTCATCGTCGATATAAGCTGATGAAAAAATAAATTCATTATTTTCATTTAAGTAATGACGCAAGGTGGCATAAACTTCACTTCGCTCAGAGCTTAATCCTCTGTAACCATCGCTGGACTCATAATTTGTCACCAGGCGATAGGCGGTTTTGTCGGTGATAGGCGCTGTGGCATCAAACATCAAGGCATGGCTGTCCCACTGGCCCAGACTTGTTTCGATCTGATAGCTTTCCTTATCCTTGGGTTTTTTCTCTATCATATTGATCACACCACCGGCGGCCCCCATGCCATATAAACCGGTTGCCGGCCCTTTCAGTACCTCAACACTTTCAATATTGGTTAAAGAGCGGGTGGGATTGTATGAGTTACCTAAGCTGGCGCCGGCATACATACCGTCAAAGGTGTAGTTGGCCCCTAAGCCGCGGATAACTAAATTATCCCCTATACCATAGTTATTACCCGCTTGCGTCACGCCGCTGATATTACGGATACTTTCCTGCAAGGTAGAAATTGCCTGTTCATCAAGCAAGAGTTTATCGACCACAACAATGGCAGCCGGAGTTTCCAATAACGACATATCCGATTTGGTGGCAGTGCCCGAATCCAGGATCAACTGGTTATGTCGCCCATAAACGCTGATCCTTTCAAATTGACCAGTTGCCAATATATTATTTTCAGGGTTAACCAGGCTCGCCACAGGAGTCGTATCACCTTTATGTTTAATCACCAGCTGGTTCTTGTCGAGCCAATGTGCCTGTAATTCACTGTCAGCCAGTAACTGCTCAAGAGCCAGAACCGGCGAGGCTGCATTAATGACACTTGCCGCCTGTTTTGTCTTTGCCAGGATATCTTTAGCTACATAGATCTGCACGCCGGTTTCTTTAGCAAGCTGTAATAAACCGCCAGCGACCGACTTGGGCTGAAAGTTGATATTTTGCTGTGCTGATACAGCGCCGGAAAAACCACCGGCAATGGCCAGCGATAAAGACAAGGAAAGCATTTTAACGGTAAAAGCGGGTTTTAATAACATGATTTGATTGATACTTCTGGGTTAGCCATTCAATTGGCGCGAATGATAATAATTCTCAATAAGATTATCAATTATTATTTTTATTTTTTACGATCTTTTTCGTAGTTTTATTTACTTAGATCATATTAATGTCAGTACGGATAATTTTTGAGCAAGCACAGGGAGTTACCTGCCGGTGAAAGCTTTACTAAACAATATAACGTTAAACAGGTATTGAAAAAGTCATCATCAGGCAGCCAGTAAATCGGCTGCCTGTGTTATGGAAAAATTCAGGAATGGGAAATAAAAACGGAATTAGAATTGTGCTTCAGCAGTAAAAGACATCACTTGTTTGCTTCTCGGATGCTGCAACTCCAGCAACTGCGCATGCAGGTGCAAGCGCTCACCTTTATCGCCATAAAGATCATCCCCTAAAATCGGCAGGTTTAATCCCAGAGGGTGGGCACAATGTACCCGCAGTTGGTGAGTACGACCGGTTTTCGGATAAAGATAAACCTTGGTCCTGTTATTCGCCCGCTCTTTCACCTCCCAGAAAGTCTCTGCCGGTTTACCGTATTGCTGGCAAACCAGCTGCCTTGGCCTGTCATCAAAATCGGTGCGCAGCGGCAAGCTAATGGTGCCGCTTTCCTGTTGCAGCTCCCCTTGTGCTAATTCTCCTTGTAACAGGGCTTGATAACGCTTTTTCACACTGCGCTCAATAAATTGTTTTTGCAGGTTTTTATGGGCGCGCTTATTTAAGGCAATCACCATAAGCCCGGAAGTAGACATGTCCAGGCGATGAACAATCAAGGGGCCGGTAGCAGCGGGAAACAGCTGTTTCATCCGGCTATAAACAGAATCGGTTATGCTCTTACCCGGTACCGACAACAAGTCTGCCGGCTTATTGATCACCAGCATATCGTCATCCTGAAACAGGATATCTATGGCTTTATCTATCGCAGGATTGTTCAGCAGCGGATTTTCATCCATCTCGATACCTTCCAGCATATGGCCGAGGATCGGCTGGCATTTCCCCAAACAGGCGCCGTAGAAGTTTTTATGTTTTCTGATCTCTGATTTTGGCGACTGTCCCCACCAAAACTCCGCCATGGCTACAGGTTTCATTTGCCATTTAAAGCAATACTGCAACAGCTTGGGAGCAGCACATTCTCCGGCCCCTGCCGGGGGAGTCTGGTAGGCGGTATCACGGAACATATCGGCCAGATTTTTCTCAGCCCCGTCTTTATTTAAAAAACGATACTGTTGAAATAATTTTTGCTGCAGCTGCGCAGATAACACTTTGCGTTTATCTTTTAATTGCCCGATTTCATCCGTCAGCACAGCTAACTGCTGCCGGATAAGATTGACTCTTTCTTGCCAATAAAATTTTAAATCTCTTAAACGGTTTTTATCCCTGACACTTTCACGGCTAAGCTTTTCCTGCAAAATGCTAAAGTCAGCCTCATTCAGATTATTTGCTGCCTCAGTCCTTTGCGCTTTCCTGCTTTTACGCCCGGCGATCATTTCTTGCCGGTAAAGCTCAATGGCATCATTTTCCGCTTGTAACTCACCGGATAGGGCAAGATTTAGTTCGGCAATTGCCGGATTGGCTTCCAGCAGTTCCAGCTGATCATTAATATCATTGATCACTAGCTGTCCCTGATGGAAAAAACTATCTTCAGCCAACATATCAAACACCGGCGGCACAAAACCCGGCAACAAATTTTGATTGGCCAGCTTACCGGAAAAAGCCGATAAATAGCCCAGCTTCCCATCGGCATTTTCCACTACTAAGACCCCGAACATTTTGCCGATCACCATCTCGGGATCGCCATTGAGGCCAAAGTTATGCTGCCACAGCTTTTGTGTTGCCAGGTGCTGTTGCAGCTCTTTCGCCGCAAGCAAACACAAGGGGTGAGGCTCATAATAAAAGGGAAAGGTAAAACGCTGCGGTAAAGCAATGTCATCTATCGGTTGGTTAAATGGGGTAAAACAAGATTCGGGGGACTGCATAAGGTATAGTGTTATGAAAAACTGCCGCAAAAAGCAAAGCATCAATATTGAGATGGGCAATTCTACCCTTTCGCCGAAGATATTTCTAATAGACAGGCGATAATTTAAGCTCAGCTTTGTTATGGAGCGACTTGTCTCTCACCTCTCCGGGCGGTATGGTTAAGCCTTTAGAAACTTTTAAAAACAAGAAATGACACAGACCAATATCATTCTCGTTGAAGATGACCTGAGACTGGCAAACCTGATCTGCACTTTCCTGACCAGTGAAGGTTTCGCTGTCAGCCACGAAGTCCGGGGAGATAATGCCGTCGCTCTGATCACTGACAGCAAACCTGATTTAGTGATTTTGGACATGAATCTTCCGGGGTTAAACGGCCTGGAAGTGTGCAAAGAGATCCGCCGTAGCTACCGGGGTGCAGTGATCATGGTTACCGCCAACGACGATGAATTAACGGAAGTCTCGGCATTAAATTTTGGCGTCGACGACTTTATTGCCAAACCTATCCGCCCCCATGTCCTGCTCGCACGCATCAATGCCCTGTTCAGGCGCAGCCAGCAAAACATTACAGCGGAGCCTGAGCATCAACTCAAGGTGCAAGATATCATGCTGGATAAACAAAACCGGCAAGTCATGCAGGGGCAGCAAGCCGTTACCCTCAGTGATGCCGAATTCGACGTACTGGCGGTTTTAATGGAAAACGCCGGGCAGATATTAAGCCGCTCGCAATTATTTTATGCGGTGCGCGGCATTGAATATGACGGCCTGGACAGGTCGCTGGATATGCGGATATCAAGTTTGCGTAAGCAATTAAATGACCTTAAAGCTCCCCATAAATATATAAAATCGGTGCGCGGCAAAGGTTATCTGTTTATTACCCAAAACCGGAACAGCTGACGTGATCAAACTTTTTATCCGCTTTTATATCGGCATAACACTGGCAGTTGTCGCCGCATTAACGGCAGGTTCCATCTTCCTTGACAGCCAATATCAGCAAACCTTGGCCCAGGATCACCGGATGCATTCACGCGCCGTCAATGACCTGGTCAATATCACCTTAAAGCAATACCCGGTTGAGCAGTGGCAAACCCAGCTTAATCTTTTGCAGCAAAAATATCCCTATCAATTAACCTTTATCCCCCGGGATAAGTTAACGGCAGAGCAAAAAGCCCAGCTGCAAAGCAAAGGCATTGCCATTACTATCAGCACCGGCATAGTAAGCGATGACGCCACCTTATATTACCCGGTAGCGGGCACTGACCAGGTGCTGCGTTATGTCGCCAAAAATGCTACCAATCCGGAATATGACTGGCTGTTTGTCGCTTCTATGCTGCTGTTGATGTTAATGCTGGCCTTTGCCGTTTATTGGCTGGCAAAACCGGTTTCACGCCATATCAACCAGCTTGTATCTGTCAGCCAAAAAATCGGCGAAGGCCAGTTGCAGGTACGCGCCGATACCCGGGCCCCCTACCCCTTAAATGAACTTGCCGCCACCATGAACAACATGGCCAGGAAAATAGAACAATTACTGAAGCAACAGGAAATTATGACCGGCGCCGTTGCCCATGAATTACGTGCTCCCCTGGCCAACCTGCGTTTTGCCCTGGACATGACCCATTCCCTCAAAGACATCAAGGCACTGCAACAGCATTTAACTGACATGGATCAGGACATAGATGATATGGGGCAGTTAATTGATGAACTGCTCACTTATGCCAGGTTAAACAGCTCCCCGCAGCCGGTTATAAGCGAAGACATTGATATCTCTGTGCTATTAAAGAACCTACAGGATAAACGCAATAAATTACTCCCCGGCATTCATATCGAACTGCTTGAGAAAACCCCGGTTAAGCAAAACAGACCGTTAACGGGCTCAAAAAGCGATATCACCCGGGCACTCACCAATGTGTTGACCAATGCCCAGCGTTATGCCCAAAAACACATCTACATGGAATTAACACTTGCTCCCCCCTGGTGTCACATTGCCATAGATGATGACGGCAAAGGCATAGCCCCAAAAGACAGGCAAGACATCTTCATGCCCTTTAAACGCCTGGAAAGCGGTAAGGAGCAGCAGACGGATATCACCGGCAAAGGTTACGGCCTGGGGCTGGCGATAGTCGAGAGCATTGTGCTGCGCCACGGCGGCAAAGTAGCGGTAGAGTCCAGTGCGCTTGGCGGTGCACGCTTCGTGCTGAGCTTTCCTTATTCTTCAGAAGAAGGTAACAATTAAAAAACAAAGGATTATATTATTTAGCTGACAATCGCTGACAAAACTCAGACACAACTGCTAACGATCCCCCCGGCTTTTTCCCGGATAATGACGGCAACTCAAACCAGGTAGGAGCTTGCCGTGAAAACCTCTCTTTATTGTATTATTACTTTATCCGCTTTATTGTCATCTGCCGCCTTTGCCAAACCTTTTCAGCAAGAAGAATTGGTAAACCTGAGCATTAGCATAAAAAATATTCCCCAGCTTAAAGACAATAAAAACACTGCTGAAGTTGAAATCTCCCTGCTGGCAAATGCCGCACAGTGGCAATTAGATCAGCCCCCTTTTAAAGTCATCCGGCTGCCCGCGAACAGCATTGAACTTAACCATACCTTCACCCGCTTGCCTGCAGGCCGCTATGCCCTGTTTGCCTTTTTCGATGCCAACAATAATCAGCAACTCGACGAAGACTGGCTCGGCATTCCCGAAGAAGCCTTTGCTTTTTCCGGTATGTCCTCCCTCGACCAGGAACTTAAATTTATCGAAGCCAGCTTTATTGTCAGCGAAAAAGAGCAAAGCAAAACCCTAACCTTGATAGAGATGAATTAATGAGTACCGCAAAGTTAAAAGCAAATAAAAGGCGGCAATGGCTGACGGCGGGTGTAGCACTTGTGGTCCTGGTTTTTGCTGTGCTGTTTCTGTTTGAACCTCAGCAAAGCGCTGTCGCCAGAGATCCTGATACATTAAAACCACCGCTAGTTTCAACCATAAGTGTCAACCCACAATCGTATCAGGCAACAATCACGGCCCTGGGAGAAGTCCGGGCCAGGTGGCAAAGCCAGCTACGATCTTTTGTCCGTGGTGAGGTGATTGAGCTTAGTCCGGAATTTTTAGCCGGTAACCGGGTTAAAAAAGGCCAGCTATTGCTGAGCATAGAAAACAGCAGTTACCGGGTACAACTGGCCGAGGCCAAAAGCCGGTTGTCCAACGCCCGGGTTAACCTGCTCGAAGCCCAAAGGCAGATGAAGCAGGCCAAGAGCAACTGGAGATTATCCGGGGTTAAGACCAAGCCGGATTCAGAGCTGATCTTACACCAGCCGCAGTTAAAAGTGGCCAAGGATGAATGGCAGGCGGCACAGGCCGCGGTCGCCGCCGCCGAAAAACAGTTCAGCTATACCCAGGTGGTCGCCCCTTTTGACGCCACCATTATCAGCCGCTCGGTCAACCCCAATGAAACCCTGGAAGTTGGCCAGACGCTGGCGGAATTGATCCGCAGCGACATCCTAGATATTCCCGTGCCGTTAACCCAGCAGCAATGGCAGCTCTTGCCTGAAAACTGGCAGGGCCTTAGTGCCAGCCTTAATTCTCTGGCATCTGATTTAAGCTGGCAGGCAACCCTGTCCCGCAGCACCGGGGTTATCGATCCGCAAAACCGCCAGCGCACCATCATCTTAACCGCATCGGCAGACCATGAGCTGGTGTCCGGGCGTATGGTGGAAGCGCAGTTGCCGGGAAAAACCTTCGAGCAACTGCTTAAGGTACCGCAAAGCGCCATCACCCGTGACGGCTATCTCTGGCTGGTGGACAAAAGCAACCGGCTGCAGCGCATCCGGGCAAACCAGCTCTTCACTAAGGATGGTTTTAATTTTATCCGTAAACCCGATAGCCGCTTTGCTGCAGAAACCCTTAAGGGGCAGGTTTTATATCAGGTGGCAGTGATGCCATTGTTGAGTTTTCTGCCGGGTAGCCATATCAGCCCGGTGCAGCAGAAAGATCACACTTTAACGGCCAAGAGGTAGGGCATGCATTTTTTAACCAACTGGTTCACTAAGAACCCGGTAGCCGCCAACTTGCTGATGGCATTAATTTTAATTGCCGGTTACCTGAGCTTCTCAGGTCTGCGCATCGAAGGCTTTCCGAAAATCGCGCCCAATTCGGTGACAATTTCCGTCGCCTATCCGGGGGCAAGCCCGGAACAGTTTGATATCGGGGTTTCCAGAAAAATAGAACAGGCGCTGGAAGGTTTGCCCGGCATCAAGCGCAGCGCCAGTTTTTCCAGTGACTCATACGGCTTTGTCCAGGTACAAAAAGAGTCCGGCTATGACTTTAACCGTTTTGTCGAAGACATTAAAACCCGGATAGACACCATACATTCACTGCCAAAGCTCGCCGAAAAACCTTTGATCTCCCGGGACGAATTTGATTTTCCCGCCTTGATTGTCCAGGTATACGGCGAGACAGATATTGATGTACTGCAAAAAATCAGCCGCAGGGTAAAAGACGAACTGCTGGCCCAGCCCGAGATCACTAAGCTCAGGCAATGGGGGCAACGCAACCGGGAAATCAGTATCAAGATCTCTCCCGCCCAGTTGCAGCGTTTCGGCTTATCCCTGAGCCAGGTTGGCGAAAAAATCAACCAGCACTCCCTGCTCTATCCCGGCGGGATATTGCGTACCCAGGGAGGTAATATCCGCGTCAGGGGAGATCAACTGGCGGTTAATTTCCAGGATTATGCCCAGCTGCCGCTCAAAGATTTACCCGACGGCTCACGTTTGCTGTTAAAAGATATCGCCACCATAGAAGACGGTTTTGTTGAAGGCGACGGCCAGGTACGTTACCAGGGACAGCCCGCTATCGGCATGGAGCTGATTATCGACCGTAAAGGCAATTTGTTGACGGTAAGCAAAGTGGCAAAAAAGGTCGTTGCCCAAATCAGGCGGGAATTGCCTGCCAATGTCAAACTTGATATCTGGGCCAACCAGAGCAACTATATTTCAGACAGGTTAAGCCTGCTAAAAACCAATGCCATCCAGGGGCTGATGCTGGTCTTTATCCTGTTGGCGTTATTTTTAAACGTCAAACTCGCCTTCTGGGTCGCTGCCGGCATCCCGGTGGCCGTGGCCGGCACCTTTGCCCTGATGGGGCTGGATGCTATAGATTATTCAGTCAATGATATTACTACCTTCGGTATGATCATCGTACTGGGTATTTTGGTAGACGATGCCGTGGTCGTCGGCGAAAGCGTCTACAGCGAACGGGAAAAAATCAAAGACAGCTCCCGCCAGGCCGCCATTCGCGGCACCCAACAAGGGGTTGCCAAAGTCTCTACCGCCACGGTATTCGGGGTGATGACCACAATCGCCGCTTTTTATCCCATGCTGCTGATTGACAATGCCCTGGGCAAGGTACTGGCAAGTTTCGCCGGTGTTGTGATTATCGCCCTGCTGTTTTCCCTGGTGGAAAGCAAACTTATCCTGCCCGCCCATTTAGCCCAGGTGTCGGTACAAAACGGTGGCGAACATATCATTGCCCGGTTATGGCACCGCCTGCAAAACCGGTTCAACCAAGGGCTGGATTATGTCAACCTCAGCTTATATAAACCGCTGCTGGCCAAGCTGTTGCATTACCGTTATGCCACTTTGATCGGCTTTTTCACCTTTGCGCTGTTTGCTATCGGCATGATCAGCAACGGCAGCATTAAAACCGCATTTTTCCCGGATATTCCCGGCAGCCTGATCACTGTCTCCATGGAAATGGATCAACGCAGCCCCTATCGCTTGACGGTAAAAAATGCCGCTATTATCGAGCAACAGGCGGATGTGCTTAACCAGCAATTAATGGCGGAATATGATTTAGCCCTCCCCCCCATCGCCCGGGTGATGACGGCGATTAACGACAGCAGCTCGATGGAAATATATGCCGAGCTACTGCCCGAGGCACAGCGGGGAGCCGGTACGGTGGAAATAGTCAACCGCTGGCGGGCGTTAACCGGCCAGCTCGAAGGCACAGATCTGCTTAATTTCACCGGCTCGGAGTCAACCGGCGGCGGTTTTGCCATTCGTGTTTCCTCCCCCTACCAGGATGAACTTGAGCAGGCGGTGGCGCAAATCAGCCAGTCATTAAGGAGCATTAACGGCGTCAATGACGTGCGCGATGATCTAAAAGGCGGTGCAGCCGAAATCTTTATCAGGCTAAAACCCGGCGCCAGGGCGCTTGGCCTCACCACAGCTATGGTTGCCAGCCAGATAGGCGACGGCTATGGCGGCCTGGAAGTACAAAGGCTGCAGCGCGGCAGCAATGAAGTCAAGGTTAAGGTTAAATTTGACGACCAGGCACGCAATTCCGTCGATGCCTTAAGATTCAGCCGTATCCAGAGTGCAAATGGGAACTGGGTGCCGCTGATTGCCGTGGCAGAGCTGGAGTCTAAATATACCCCGGCAGTACTATGGCGCCGTAACGGCAAACGTTCGACCCTGATCTCTGCCAATATAGATAAAAGCCAGGTCAATGCCATGGAAGTGTTGAACCATATTAAATCCGGGGTACAGCAGCAACTGGAGCAACAATTTGCCGGTATTGAAATAGCCGGTGCCGGGGAATTGGAAGAAGAAGGCGAAATCCGCTCGGGCCTGGTAAAAGCGCTCATCCTCACCCTGGTATTGATATACGCCTTATTGGCGGTACCGCTAAAAAGCTACTGGCAACCCCTGGTGATCATGAGCGTGATCCCCTTTGGTTTCGCCGGTGCCGCCATAGGGCACCTGATCGCAGGGATCGAAATCAGTCTGTTGTCATTTTTCGGTATGCTCGCCCTGGCAGGGATAGTGGTTAATGACTCCCTGGTGATGCTGACCCGCTATAACCAGATGCTTGAGCAGGGCATGCCTGCCAGAGAGGCACTGATTGCCGCAGGATCCAGCCGTTTTCGCGCCATTTTCCTGACCACAGTCACCACGGTCGCCGGATTAATGCCGCTGCTGTTTGAAACCTCAGAGCAGGCGCAATACCTGATCCCTGCTGCGGTTTCTCTGGCCTATGGCGAGTTATTTGCTACTGCGATAACCCTGATAGCCGTACCTGTGGTGTTGAGCATCTTTAGCGATATCGGCGTAAAAAGGGCTGATAAAGCAGACAGCAACACAGATAAATTGCCGCAAGCGGTTAAACCGGTTTATGTTCGAGCAAATAACTGACCAGGGCATTTAAGGCGGGGTTCATCAGGCGGTTCGCCGGATATACCAGGGAAACAGGCGCAGCATCAAATGCATAGTCTTGCAGTACGGGCACCAGCTGGCCCGCATCCAGGTAGTCTTGGGTTAAAAAGCTCGGCAGATAGGCAATACCATGCCCGTCTGCCGCCAGGCGGGCAACGATATCGCCGTCATTAGCCTCGACAAAGGCGTGGACCGCAACCAGCTCTTCTTTACCGCCTTCCCGGTAGCGCCAGCGCCCGGGCAGGCGGTTGGAACTGTCAACAATGCATTGATGCTGTTGCAGCTCTTTCGGATACCCCGGGCTGCCCCGATTTTTTAAATACTGCTCACTGGCGACAAAATTCACCTTCACCTGGCCATAGCGCCGGGCAATAAAGCTCGAATCAGCCAACTCCCCTACCCGGATGGCAAGATCTACGCCTTCTTCCACCATATTGACGAAGCGATTGACAAACAACCAGGAGATTTTTACTTGTGGATGTAACTTCATAAAGTCACTGGCGGCTTTTAAAAAACCTAAACCCGCTGAGCCACGGGGAGCAGAAATCCTGATATTGCCCGCCACTTTTTGCTGCCTCTGGTGGCTAAGATCTTCAAGATTCTCCATACGGGCGAGCACATCTTTAAACTGTTCCAGGTAGTAGCGCCCCTCGGCCGTTAACTGCATTGCCCGGGTGGTGCGATATAACAGCTGACAGGAAAAATGCTCTTCCAAATCAGAAACCTGCCTGCTGATTGCCGAGGCCACTATATTTAACTCGCGTGACGCCGCACTGAAACTGCCTTTTTCTAATACCAGCACAAAGGTTTTCATCGCCTTTAACAGATCTATCTTTCTCTTCATGAGAATAATCATTTCACATTTAGGTTATTTTTCTTATTAGAGTGATTAAATAAACTGATTTCAAGTTAAACAATCCTCTTACTTGGAGAAAAATATGAAAATTTTATTAATCGGCGCCAGCGGTACTATCGGCCAGGCAATCAGCAAAGCCCTTAGCTCGGAGCATGAAGTTATCGCCGCCAATTATTCCGGCGAAGGTTTTACTGTCGATATCGGCAATCAGGCATCTATCAGCGCCCTGCTTGAACAGGTTGGCAAAGTTGACGCCATTGTCTCCAGCGCAGGTTTAGCAAACTTTGCCCCGCTGACCGAGTTAACCAATGCCGACTATGAACTTGCCCTTAACAATAAACTAATGGGGCAAATCAACCTGATACGTTTAGGCAAAGAATATCTTAACGAAGGCGGCTCAGTCACTTTGACTTCCGGGGTATTATCACGCGAGCCTATGCCGGGCAGCGCTGTTATCAGCATGGCGAACGGCGCACTGGAAAGCTATGTAAAAGCGGCGGCACTGGAGCTTGATAATATACGTTTTAATGTCGTTGCCCCGATATTTGTCAAAGAGACCATGGCGATGATGGGCATGGATACCGACGGCGGCCTGTCGGCACAAGATACCGCCAAAGCCTATGTTGCCGCAATTACCGGCAGCATGCACGGCAAAACTTTAGATGCACCGGATTACGTATAAGGCTACCAAAGAAGATAACCTTATCAGCACAAGCATCTGCTATTGAGTTACTTTCTACGCCCGGTATTTATACCGGGTTAATATTGATAACTCAGGCTCAAAAATGCGCTGCTGCTCTCACGGCCGGGCAAGGTATTGATAGGGTAAAAAACCGGGGTATCGTTAGGCTGGTAAACCTCTTGATCCAGGATATTTTTCAGCTCCAAAGACAAGCGCAAAGCGGAGCCGTTGTTAAATAGCGCCAGCTCCTTGCTCGCCTTTAAGGTAAGCCAGTCAAAACCTTCGGCAGGCGGGTTGACCAGTTCGCGGTTAGCATCAAAGAGAATCGAATCGTGGTAATTGGAATAATGCAGGTTGTACAAACCGAAAGACCAGGTATTGAGGTTATAACCTAAACCCAGCTTCCATGAATAGTTTGGGGCAAGGTTGGTATTGTTAACGCCGTTGCCGTCTTTATTTGTTTGCCATGCCCCGGCAAACTCCAGATACCAGTTATTATCGATTTCATATTTAAATTCCAGCTCGACTCCCCGGGAAGTCATGCGTCCCTGATTTTTATTTGCCAGGGGAAAGGCAGGATCGCCGGTCGGCACCAGTGAAATCAGATCCTTTTCTTCACTGTGGTAGTAAGTCAGGGTAAACAACCTGTCTATCCCGCGGTAAAATAGCTGTACTTCTTTGGTGGTAATTGTCTCCGAGTCGAGATCCGGGCTGCCCATTTGTATCCCCGGGGTTTCAATAGAGCGCTCCCCGGCAGTCGGCTGACGATAAGCCTGGCCATATAAGAATTTCACCGCCCACTTATCATCAAAGTCATACAATAAACCAAACCTGGGCACAAAATCTGACTTATTGCCTGCCCCTCCCAGCAGATCAAGTGAGGTCACATATTGACCGGCAATGCTGTAGGAAAAAGCATGGTAAAATGGTTGCTGAAATTGAAAATAGAGGCTGGCATAATCCTCGCTGCTGTCGGGAATGGTCGCTGCATCAAAGATCTTCCGCTTTTCATAGCTTAACCCCGATATAAGGCTGGCACTGTTTGCCAGCTCGGCAAAGACATTAACTTCATACAAACTCAGGCTAAACGGGGATTTGATCCTGACGAACTCATCGGCTACGCCGTCGCTGCTCCACTCCATGGTTTTTTCGATATGAGTGATATGGCTTTCCAGGCGCCAGTGTTTATTAAATTCATGGTGATAGCTCAGGTTAAAAAATTGTGCCGGATGCACTTTTGACCAGGGAATATAATTTTCCTCAGGCGCGTCCCAGTAATTGCCAAAGCGCTCTTGCCGGCTATCGTAGTAACTGAAGGACAGGTCTTTATACGCCAACTGCACATGAAAGGTTTGCTCTTCCTGGAAGGCTTTTCGGCTATATGTCTGCAACTGAACCGGATCAAACATTTTTGCATACCAGCCCCCGGTATCATTGAATAAGATATTCAAAGCAAACTCAAAGTTATCCTGCCGGTACTGGTAACTGCCGTCGAGTAATTTAGTATCAAAACTGCCGAGGGTTAATTTCTGCAAGGCCTGCCAGCCATCCCGCCTGGCTTTTTTAGTAATAATATTAAACACCCCCTGGTAGGCATTACTGCCATAAAGTACCGAGCCCGGTCCCCTGATATATTCAATCCGCTCGACAGCACTAAGGGGCATGGAAGTATATAAACTATGGGCGCCGCTCATGTTGCCAAACGGGCGGCCGTTAATCAGGCCTAAATGCTGAGAAAGGGAAATCCAGGGTCTGCTGCCCCTGGTACTGATACTGGTCAAGACGCCAAAGTTACTGTTAACGGAGACAATCCTTTCAAGGATTTCATATAAATTTTGTCCGCCAAACTGCTCGATTTGCGCACTGGTGATAATGGATACGCTGGCATGGGCGTCGTGTAATGATTCTTCAAACTTCGAGGCCGTGGTCACCTTAATGTCCATTAACTGTGCCAGCGATAATGAATAAAGGGATTTATTATCCAAATCAACGGTGTTTTGCTGCCCGGCAACAAGCATAGAACAGCACATACCGGCAACGCTCAATATAAAGGTGAAGCCCTTGTTTCTCATTGCTGCCCGATAACATACGCACTGACTTAACCTAAAATTAGCACAATTCAGCCCCTATACCATATCCGTCATGAATTACTCCATGACACCAGCTTATCTTATTGACTTTAAGCTATTTTTCACCCTTGGAATCCGCTTCGTTCCCCCTGAGAAAGCAACGCTATTGCGAAATAAAACAGCATGACAATAAATGTCGTGGAAATAATATCGCGCCAGGGAGATAAAAAGGGGCACTCACATCAAAGGCTATCCCCTTTTCCAACAATCGATGGTTAAATGAAAACTATGATTAGCAGACACCACCTGTTATGTTAAACAACAACGGAAGGCAAAAAATGCTCAATTTAAACGAGAAAAATCAGCCCTGTGGAACGCTGTACTGCAATTTTATTGTTTTATGGCTCTGCGTGACAATAACCCCATAACGCCTAATGCAAATATAGCAAGGGAAGAAGGTTCAGGTACATCAGCCAGGTTCCCGGCAATTTCAATATTATCAATAGCTAAGGTTTGCCGGCCGGAATAAAAGTTTGCACCGCCAAAATTATCTTTTACCCTGATTTCATCGAAGCTGTCGCCACTAAAACCCAGGTAATTTATCGAATCTTTGAACAAGGCAGAGCTGCCTTTTAAGATTAATAACCCGTCATTATAGATCTCAAATAATATTTCCGTGGTGGAAACACCACCGGTACCAAAATTGAAACCGACACTGCCAAAATCAGAGCTATCGCTTAAGGTTATTGAGGTATAACCGTAGTCTCCACCACTAGGGTACCAGCTGCTATCCCCCTGCGCTCCGGCCCAGTCATGGTTTGCCCAAATCCCGCCATAAGCTCCACTTTCGCCATTGATTTGCTCCACCTGAATTAAATCTTCTACATAAGGGCCATTGATCCCGGTAAAAAGTCCACTACTATCAATCACCATTGACTCAAATCCGTTAAAGTGAGCTCTGCTGGTGTCATCAATATAATCATCTGTATGCACAATAATACCGGCATTGGCAATATTGCTCAGTATCAATGCTAATGCCGCAGCAGTTGATTTTACGTATTTGAATTTCATTATTTCCCCTTGTGTGACGTAAATTATCGTTATGTTCTTAAATCCGGTATTAATATTGACTTTCACCGCTTTGATTCAGGTCTGTCGCCATCATTAACTCATCCTTTATACTATAATTTTCCGGAATTAAGACCTCCCCATCCGGGGTAGCTGCGGGTGTCTTATTGGCATAAAAATTGACTAAACTTCTGAGCTTTATTGCTGGTAATAAAGCCCTGTTGCTTTTTTGTTTTTCGCTAATATAAAGACGGGCAAATAAATCTTTCACCAAACCTGAAATACTGCCTGTAGCAATCGCTGTTATATACCACATCATTTAACAGATATGCCGTGTAATTAACTGCTATGGCGAATGAGCTGCATGCCATTAAAGCGCTTGATCGTATTGAATGTTAAAGAATTAGAAAAAAACCCATGAATTGGCCACCAGTTGAGTTGGGACCATAGCAGCATAAAAATGTAAGCCAATGATGTACAAGTAAATATCAAAAACAGGCTCTATGCCTTACATGATGTCGATATCAAGATGACTAAGGCCCAAAATAAGAGCCCTTTACACGAAGAGTAAAGCTTATAACCACAAGAGATAACCGATGATTTAATTAAACAAGAACCAACACGGTTTTTACATAAGCCGGGGATTTCACCCGCCACTGCCATACTTCAGCGCTTACCCGTTTCCTTAAACAAAAAATCTCACTTTTATCAGGTGGTAACCCTCCCATTTTTAACCGAAGTTAAACACAGAAATCAGGCCGCTATCAGTGCTGGCCTGCCATTACTCACAAATAACATATCCAGCCTCGTTTATTGCAGGTATTAATCTAAAAAACAACCAACTTACTGTTGCTTTATCCAGTAAGTTGGTCTTTCATTAAAGGTGCCTCTGAGCAACAAAGGAGGGCCCCTTCACCAGTATTTTTATCCATTCGCGCCCGTAAAGCGCCGTAACAATAGCCGCAATCCCTGAGTGACAACACACCCAGAGATTGCTAACCATAAAGAACTTTAAAGGAGTTCATCATGGCTGATTTTAATCATACGCCAGAGCCAGGCTCGGCAAAAGTAAAATATCCCGCCTCACGCCAACTTACGGTATTGGAAACCATCTGTGAGACCGCCGCTAAAACCCGCGGAGTTGGCCTTAACTATGTGCCTGTAGTGCTTGAACCTTATATCGTCTTAAGAGGCAAGTGGCTCACTCAGGCCGGTTTCACCGTAGGACAAAAGCTCACTGTGACTGTTAATCAAGACGGACTAAGGATAACGCCAAGCCTGGCCTCTCCCAGTCAGGCAACTACTTCTTAACGAATAAAACCGGCTATTGCGCCCCGGACCTGAGCAGTAGCCGGTTCCTATAGGCAACACAGGGCATTAATACCTTCAACAGAACAATAACTCCTGTGTAAAAAGACTTTGCTACCCCAGCCATTTTTAGCCAATAAAAAATTTATTGTAATAATTGTCTCCTTTTTTCTTCTTCATCCGTCATCAGGGTATCGGTAGCAATTTATCGATAATTAAACTTACAAAGGAGATAAAGAATGAAAGATTTTATGCTGATATACAAAGGCGGTGATCCTAAGTGGCTGGAAAACACCAGTCAGGAAGAAATGGCCGCTTCTATGGAGCGCTGGGGTGCCTGGATGGGCATGCTGCAACAAAAAGACCAGTTAGTTTCCGGAGGTTCGCCGCTGCACTACTGTGGCAAGACATTAACCAAAGACGGCGTTGTCACCGACCTTTCCACTGCCGAAATCAAAGAACTGGTTTCAGGTTACTCCATAGTTAAAGCCGGGGATATAACCGAAGCCATCGCCCTTGCCAAAGAATGCCCGATTTTCAACTATCCGGATATCACGATAGAAATCAGGGAAGTGATGGAAATCGGCGAGTAGCGTTTACTGGCTACTTTCATTTAACAGGCGCTCCACCTGAGCCATCATTAGTTGCTGCTCATGTGGCGTGCCGCCTAAACTTATCGACTGCTCAGCAAAGATATAGGCTTGTTGGGCATTCCCCGCCTTGGCATTAAAATGTGCCAGTATCGCCGGCGGCAGGTGCGAATGTTTTAATATTTTGTTCTGCTGCAGCTTTTCTACCTTTTCTATCGCCTGACTAAGGTCGCCCGCATAACCGATAGCAACCGCCTGATTAAGTTCGGCGACAGGAGAAGCTGTGATGTCAATCAGTTGCTGATAATAACGAATAATCACCGGCCAGTCAGTCTCACTAAAGTCAGTGCACAGGCAATGCTCACGGGCAATTTGAGCTTCGATAAGAAAGCGGCCTGAAGCACCGCCCCTGACAGCAGATGCCGCAGATAAAATTCCACTGGCAAGGGCAATGCGTTTTTGCTCCCACAGGCTCCTGTCTTGTAAATCAATAGAAATATTATTTCCATCGACATCCAGACGAGATTCGGCCCGGGCAAGATGGAAATGCATCAGAGCCAGCAAACCTAAGGTATCCTGATTAACCATATCAGCTTCGTCAGCCAGTAAATTGACTAAAGCGATAGCTTCATGACAAAAGTCAATATTGATCGCTTGTTTGCCGTCAGAGCTGTGAAAGCCTTCATTAAAAAATAAATATAAAACGGTATGCACAGTATCCATGGCCTGGGCTAATTTTTCCGGCTCGGGAAAGGTAAAGCTATGGCTCTTTAATTTTTCACGGGTGCGCAATAAACGCTTTTTCACGGTCGCTACCGGCAAAACTAACGCCCTGGCGACGGCAGGAATACTGAAGCCACATAAGGTTTTTAAAATAAAAGGCAGGCGGTTTTCCGGCTTGATATCTTCATGACAGCACATAAAAATCATACGCAACTGATCATCTTTTATTTTCTCTTCCTGAAATTCCTGCTCCAGGGTATTGTCCAAGGTCCATTCACTGGACAGATAAAACGATAACTCTTCAGAAAACTTCAACCGAGTTTTGTTTGACCTGATAACATCGAGTGCCTGGTTTTTTGCCGTGCGCATCAGCCAGGCTTGCGGATTATCCGGTAATGACTTCTTCCGCCAATGGATTAAAGCCTTACTGAAAGCTTCCTGAAGCACGTCTTCAGCCAAAGATAAGTTATGGGGACCAAAAATACGTGTCAGTACCGCAAGCAGCCTGGATGACTGAGTTTTATATAACTTATTTACTAAGGTTTCGATTTCATCCATATCGCTGCTTTTAAAAAAAAGGGTAATAACATCAAATATTATTACCCTTTCTCTTTAAATTATAGCCTAACTACTTGTTAATCGTTTTCAGACACCATATTGGTGATATGCTAACTTTTATTTGGAGCTAAATTCTCCACCATACTCTCTTGCAGCGCGGTTAAACTTGAATGATAGTTATTGAGTATTTCTTCGATAACTAAAACGGCTTGATTCGGTAACTGTACAAGCTTGTCTTGTTTGGCTGTTAATTCAGTTTTTATAGTTGTGACTTCAGCAATTAATTTTTGCTGTTCTTCGATACTGGCTTTGTTTTGTTCTTCAAAGTTTGCAAGCTCTGTTTTTGCAATGCTTAACTCGGCTTGAATATTTGCCAAGTCATTACTGGCAGTGACAAATGTATCATATTGCTCATTTGTAGGTTGTTGAGTATTAACTTGTTCGTTTGCCGTTTTATATTTTTCCTGCGACTCTTCTAATTTAATTTCTAATTTAGTTATTTTGCTTTTCTTAGCAGTAAATTCTTTATCTATATCGCTGAACTTTTTATCAGTATTATCTATTTGTTTTTGCTTTGTTTTGAGTAAATCTTCTAGCTCTGTAATTTTTGTATTAAGCAGCTTTATTTGACCTTCATATTCTCTATACGTTGATTCTATGCGCTGCTTTATACGTGACTCCATGGTGTTAGCAATATTGTCATCAATATTTGCATTAGCTCCAAAGACTAGGTTTTGGCCTTGTTGTACTGACTGTTGTACGCCAGCAATATTGTCAATAACGTTGTCAACAGAAGTCATTTTTTTTGCTAATTTTGCTGCACTGGTAAACAAATTAGTGCCGATAATTTTATAAGCGTCAAGCATTTCTGATGGATCGTTGTCGTAATTTTTAAGATTCCAGTTACCTATATCATCTTTTGCGAAGACCATATTGACTTTGCCTTTCCCTTGAGCAAATGCGGTATTTATTTTTGACCAATTGTTATCATTAATGAGTCGTTCAATCATACGAGTTCGGCTTTGAGTTGACCATTGCCTGTTTTTTCTTGGTGTTGCATTTAACCACTCGAACATGTTTAGGTAATCTGTTCCTTCTGAATCGCGTAAAAAAACACTTGTAGGTAAAAGCTCGGCTAAGTCCGCTCCTTTCTCTTGTTTGATTATAGCGTCAGCTCTTGCGGTTAATTCGTTGCCAAGTTCAGCTGCTGTAACGGCTGCTCTTGCAATAGAAATGCGGGTTCGTTTAGAGGTAGGCATAACAGCAACTTGCGTTGCCGCCCAATGTTCAGCCCCCTCAGAGAGCAGCTTGCCGACATTGGCTATTTGCGTTAAACATTCCATTGACTCTTTATTCATTTGACCATTATTCGATACGTTTTCGACTAAATCCTCACGGCAACCCACGATACCAGTCCGTTTAATATAGTTTAAGACGTGTAAGGTATTAAACTTTACATCGCTAAGCAGAGGGCATACTTGGTGTTTGGCATCATTATTTTTTGTTGGGATAGCGGCCATGTCTTTCGTCCAGTAAAACTGGGTCATGCCATTTTTTTCGTAATAATCTCGGTTTAACTCTGCGTACTTAGTTCCACTTCTGTGAGGCGATAGCTGCTTGTAGTTTTTTATTGGAAAAATTTCAGGTAGGAGTTTTCTTGTTTCGCTTGGAAACATATCCGACACAGCCAGATTTTTTAACTTTTCATCAATATCTGTTCTACTGCTATAGGGGAAATTTGAGTTTACCGTATCTTTTGAGCAACGCTCAAATGTATCTCCCGTACTTTTATCATCGTCTAACTCTACCTTAGAGCCGAAGCAGCCTAATCGGCATTGGCTGATATGTATGGCTCTGGTTAAGTTGCCCAATACATGTGAGGTTATATTTACTGTGCTAACTAATTCTGTTTTTTGTACTTCTATGCTTTTACTTAAAGGGCCATTGTATACTTCAACTTCGATACGCATAGAGCCATCAGCACTGACTTTAGTAATGAAGAGAAGACTTAATAAAATAATTTGATATAACTTTTTCATCCTTAATCTCCCTTGCAATTTGACAGCTTAATTGGCGTGCTTTCGTTTTCTGTTTGTAGTTTTTCTGTAACTTTGTCTACAAGTTCGCATAATGCGTTGAGTTTTTCCTCAGGTTTGGCGGTAAGTAAATTATTTTTTTCAGTAGTGAGTTGCTGCTGTGCCTTACTCAGTCGTAACTCCGCTTTAACGATAGGCAATAGATTCGGTTCATTTGATTGGTGTGCATTGAGTACTTGTTGTGATAACTCTTTTAAAACATTGGTAATAGGAGAGTTATCGGAATACATTGCCATAACAAGGCGTTCGTCTTGATTAAAGGTACGCCATCCTTCAGGACCAAGTATTTGAAAGCCTTTTCTTTTATTTGCTTTACCACATCTGATTTCTTCATTCTGTGATAGTATTTTGGTGTCACCAGATGCATTGCTCATTACTGATGTGCCCGTAGCAATGGCAAGTTTGTTATTCATGGCATTTTTAAGTGACGTTAGTGTCGCCGATAATGGCCCAGACTCAGGATAGTGCACATGTTGAACTGCACTAGCTATTAATATTTTTGTAGATTCTTCTAATTGTTTAGCAATATTTTTTTTATTTATTTTGGCGTAAACGCCAGTAGCTTCAGGCAATGCTTCAAAGTTTACGTCTAGAGGAGTATTTTCGGCTCTAGTAGCAAGCATACTGCTAAATGCAAACAGTGATTCAATTTCTAGTGTGAGTTGTTCTTTTATTTTTGTTCTAATCTCATCATTGATAGGCGTTGTTTTTTCTTCACCATTGATTTCTTTTAGTTTAAATTGATTGTTTAGCTCGATAAATAAACTTTCGAACTCACCTGTCAAGTGCTTAAGAGCCATGTTGTTAAGTTGTGAGTAATAGCCTTCTGCAAGTAGTTGAGCAATTAGTTTATCTTTATTGTCGATAGTGACAGTTTCTGTTTGAATATTACCCAGGCTATTTATTGCTTTATATTTTTCTATAAGCTCTGCGGTATGCAGGTGTTTTTCTGCATCTCCAAACTTAACCTTAGTGGTTAAGCTTTTAATCATATTATCCCAAGCTTCTTTAGCATTATCTTTATTGTCAAAGATGTTTTCTGGTAGGCTGGTGCTGTTTACCTTTGTATTAATATTGTGTTTTAATTTGGTTTTGATGCTATTTAAAAGCCATAACCTGCTTACGGAATTTAATGTATCCTGTGCTTTTTGTGAATTTTCGCTAAGCAGCTCTGTTTGCTTTTGCGTAATTGCAGTTTTGATTGTAGTTATTAAATTTTCATTTAGTTTATCCAGTACTTCAGTTTTATTTTTTGCAAAAGCCATATCCATATTAGAGGTTAAACTACCATTATCGATGGCAGAAGTGGGATTTATTGTAGCATTCAGTGCAGCGGTTAAGTTGTTATTAAGGTCAAGTTCTTGTGAATTCTTATTGTCGCCCGATAACGCAAGATACTCTTTTTGAAGTTCTTTATAATCTTGCCATGCCTTCTTTTGTTTAGCTTCATTTTGAGTTTCATTTTCTGAGACAAACCTGTGCCTACCTATCTCCTTGTCATAAAGAACTGATGCGCCAAGAGGATCTAGTTCCCAACTCTTTAATATACCTGATTCAAATTTTACTTTATTTTTAAATGTACTGGATTTACCTGTCATTTTAAATCGATATAAGCCGCTTGTTTTAGGGTAGTGCTGCGCAGTAGGTTCATTTGATGACTGGCAATAGTCAAAGACTCTAAAGTAATAAGTAGTTCGAAATGCAACATCGGTATCTTGATATCTTGGATCTTCACCTGTTCTTACGTGATGTTCAGGAGCAACTGAGCAACTTACAAGAAAAACAACACTTGCTATACTGGTCAATAATAGGCGGGGCTTAATTTTTGTTTTTACTATTGTCATTACTATCTTCCTGTTATTTAGTACACTAACTAATAGAGTTGTAAGGCGCTACGTAATGCTTTTAAATGCTTATCGTCAGCTATAGTCGACTTCCAGTATTCAGTATGGGTAAACCCGTCCTTAACATATTCATAAGAAATTTTAATTTCTTTAATGGGTGTGTGTTCGTTATTTTTAGGTGGACTTAGGGTGGACTTATCAATATTTAGTTCTGAATAGCTAAAATTACTGCTGACGGGACCTGATATTAGGTCGCCTTTGATCAAACATTCATAGGTCATATAAATATTAGTCCACCTGACTGGCGCAAAAACGGCGCCATGGTGTAAGTATTTCTGATCATTTACCTGATAAGTCCAGTACTTGTTCTCTGGTATGGGGGGAGAAGTCGGGTATTCTCTATCTAGCTTACGCTTGATAAATTCTTTATTGCTATCAAATAGCAGAATGTCTGCATAAGTAAGCGGACTGCCTAATGTAATAAAGTCAGAAATCAGCCAATTGTTTTTACCTGATTCTTTGAGAGAGTTAAACAAAGCAAACTGTTTTTCTCTATAGCTTTCTTTATCAAACTCATCAGTACCACAGTCTTTGGATAAGCCTTCAAGTGCCTCAATTAATTCCTGTGATTTCTGAGATAAAGGAGAGGTATGTGTTTTACTGCCTTTGGTGTATTTAAACTTGTTGTGCCGCGCCCATAAATGGTTGATTATGTCGTAAGCTATGATCGAGCCCAAACTATGTCCTACTAAAACTATGCGTTCATAATCCCCTGTTTGATGAATTCTTTCGAGTAATTCTATGCCGCCTTGACGAATTTGCTGTCTAATATGGATATTAGCGGGTTGAGCCTTAACGTAACGGGCAACATCACCAAAATATTTTGTGGCAAAACACTTGAGTTTATTTAGACCAAACAGAACAGCTAATTCGACTCCTGAAATGAGTGCTTTTAACAAAGTGGCCGTCAATCCTTCACAATTTGTAGCTATATATTCAACGCCGCAACTCCAGATAACTACACTTAATAATGCTGCTAAAACTCCCCCCCATAATACAAGCCATAAGCGGCGAAGTGTATTTTCGTGCCGCTCATATTTACTGCGAGGGCACCAAAGAAGAGTAGTAAACCAGCCGATAAAATGTTCCCATTTGGTATTAACGGTGTGATGAGCCCAATAATATTCATAAAAATCTACTCGTTGTACTTTTTTATTCTTAGTTTTTATCTTCGGACTGTTGGTGGTAAGCCTGCGTTGTTCAAACGATTCACTCACAGAACTTGGTTTATTCCAAAAGTGTTGCTTCTCAATAGCTGGATCTATTTTCCATACATGGTGTACAAATTCACGTATTGTTGCCATAGGGCGTTGCTCACCCATGCCATGAATTACGACTACGGCTTGCTTTTTACTGGCGCTATTTTTTGTATTATTGGGTTTGGTTGTTTCAGAAGTTAGGGTCGATTCTTCAGTCATTGCTCACTCCATTGGTAGCAACACTTTACTCGCCTATTGGTCAATACCCCAAAATGTTTAGAGCGGTTGTTTTTTATACAATTATATAATGGGTTTATATGCTGTCAAGCTCTTAGGACATTCTGCTCTTTCAATGTTAAACTTTGTGAAAAAGTTAACTACACCACGACTCAACTTAAAACCGTTTTTTAAACAATACTTCCATTTAAAAATGGTGAAAAAGCCGAAGACATAATGTTATAAATCCATACTAGTTCTTTCTTGTTAGTTGCCATTGTCAAGTGAACTTTCTTGATTAGTGTCTTTTGTATAGTGTCTACTTTGAAAAATATTCACTTAACCTCTACAAACGATTTAACTGTTTTGACTTTAAAAACTACAGACATTAAAAAAGGGTAATAACATCAAGTATTATCACCCTTTCTAAATTGTCGCCTAACTCATTTTAATGGTTTTCAGACACCATATTGATGGTATATTTGGGAATTTCCACCACTAAGTCTTCATCGGCGACGATTGCCTGGCAGCCTAAACGGGATTCAGGCTCCAAGCCCCAGGCTTTATCCAGCAAGTCATCTTCAAGTTCATCGCTTTCTTCTAAAGAGTCAAAACCTTCACGGATAATGACATGGCAAGTAGTACAGGCGCAGACCTTCTCACAGGCGTGCTCAATACCGATATCGTTTTCCAGGGCGGTGTTTAACACGCTGTCACCCGTCTTAGCTTCAACCACGGCCCCGTCAGGGCATAATTCTTCATGTGGAAGAAAAATAATCTTAGGCATAATTTAAACCTCGTCTACCGAATGACCGGCTAATGCAGTGCGTATGGAAGCATCCATGCGGCGTTCTGCAAAAGTCGCGGTACTCTGATTTAATTTCTCAATTGCCGCTTCAATATCGGCAACATCTGTTTTTTGGCTGATTTCATGTAAATCTTTAATATTGGCATCAATCAGCTGGCGCTCTTCATCGCTAAGCAATTTGCCGTCTTCCAGCAGGGCCGACTGTACCGACTCTATCACCCGCTTGGCTTCAACCTGCTGCTCTTTGAGCATCCGCGCCTCTATGTCTTCCTTGGCATGACTCATGGAATCTTTGATCATATTGGCAATTTGGCTGTCGTCCAGACCAAATGAAGGTTTGACTTCGATACTGGCTTCAACCCCGGTGGATTTCTCCATCGCCGAAACATGTAACAGGCCATCGGCATCAACTCTAAAGGTGACCCGGATATGGGCGGCGCCCGCGGTCATCGCCGGGATGCCTCTTAATTCGAAACGCGCCAGCGAGCGACAGGCATCCACCAGTTCACGCTCCCCCTGCAAGACATGGATGGCCATCGCCGTCTGTCCGTCTTTAAAGGTGGTGAACTCCTGTGCTTTGGCCACAGGGATAGTGGTATTTCTCGGGATCACTTTTTCCACCAGGCCGCCCATGGTTTCCAGTCCCAGCGACAAAGGAATAACATCAAGCAATAACATATCGCTGTCGGGTTTGTTGCCCGCCAATACGTCTGCCTGAATGGCTGCGCCCATGGCAACCACCTTATCGGGGTCTATCGAGGTCAGCGGCGTGCGCTGGAAATATTTTTCCACTTCACTGCGGACCAGAGGCACCCGGGTAGAGCCGCCAACCATGACCACTTCATGAACCTCATCCACGCTGATACCGGCATCTTTTAAGCTGCGCTTACAAGCCCTTAAGGTTTTTGCCACCAAAGATGAAATAAGCTGTTCAAACGTCGCTTTGCTCAGCTGGGTATTCCAGGTGTTTTCATCATCAAGTGAAAGACTGATTTCCACCGTATCCTGTGCGCTTAACTGCTCTTTGGCAAAGCGCGCCTGTTGCAATAGCTGGCGCTCCATGGAAGCAGACAGCGGACGTGCCAGTCCAGCCTCTGCAATAAGGTGATCAACCAGGCTGACATCAAAGTCATCACCGCCCAGGGCCGAATCCCCGCCGGTAGCCAGAACTTCAAACACCCCTTTGTTTAACCTTAAAATGGAAATATCAAAGGTACCGCCGCCAAGGTCGTAAACCGCTATCACCCCTTCCTGGCCGCTATCAAGACCGTAGGCCACGGCAGCGGCCGTCGGCTCGTTTAGCAGACGTAAGACATTTAATCCGGCAAGCTTAGCGGCGTCTTTAGTGCTTTGTCTTTGGGCATCGTCAAAGTAGGCGGGTACTGTGATCACCACACCGGTTAACTCCCCGCCGAGGGCTTTTTCGGCACGCTGCGACAAGTTTTTTAATATTTCTGACGATACCTGCACCGGGTTTACCGTGCCTTGGCGAGTCTGGATATCGGGATGATTTTCATCACCGCTAAAACTATAAGGCAGGGACGGATATTTGCCCCGTATATCCTCTAAAGAACGGCCGATCAGGCGTTTGGCCGAAACAATAGTATTTTCGGCATCACTGACGGCAAAAGCTTCTGCCGCCTTGCCCACCAGGATTTCCTGAGCCTGGTAGCTGACCACTGATGGCAGGATATCATCGCCATTTTCATCGGCTAAGGTTTCGGTTAAACCGCTTTTGACGCTGGCAACTAAAGAGTTAGTTGTCCCTAAGTCAATGCCGGCAGCGAGTCTGTGCTCGTGAGGTACTGTGCTCTGTCCGGGCTCAGCAATTTGTAATAAGGCCATGGTTGGAACGATTTCCTTTATAAGAAAAAGAAAAGTTTAATCTTCAAATATCTGCTCTTCGAGACGATCGAGCTCCAGATGAAGTTTCTGATAAAATTTTAATTTGCGCAGGTTATCACAGGCGAGTGTATCAGACTCGCTGTTATCTTGTGCCAGCTGCTGTTTCAACTGGTCAAACAACTGCTGATATTGGCTATTAAGCGTCTGCTCGGCATCGCTATAGGCGCTTTCGGGATCATCGGAGAATTTCACCTCGGCGATCAGTTCCCTCAGTTCCATTTGCTGCATTAAAAAGCCGGTATCGCGAAATGAACTCTGCTCCGAAGGCATTTCAGTACCGCGTATTTTCAGCAGATATTCAGCGCGTTGCAGGGGATTTTTTAAGATCTGATAGGCATCATTGATCATGGCTGACTTTTGTACCGCCATGGCCTGCTCCTGAGTGGAGGCATGGGCGAAACGATCCGGGTGAACCGACTTTTGTAGTGCCTGATATAATTCGCTGAGTTTAAGAGTATCGACCTCAAAACCGCTATCCAGGCCAAAAAGCTGAAAGTAATTCAAAACAACCCCGTGAATTCATATAAAAACGGCTTAAAGCCGCCTTTATACAACAAATATAAAACAAAGCTGCGCCGTCTCAAAAAGACAGCACAGCCGGCAGAACCAGGTATTAGCTAAACATTAAAGCTTTCACCGCAACCACATTCGCCTTTGGCATTCGGGTTGGTGAATTTAAAGCCTTCGTTTAAGCCTTCTTTAACAAAATCCAGCTCAATACCGTCAAGATAAACCAGGCTTTTACCGTCGATAATGACATTGACATCATCTATGGTAAACATCTGATCATCTTCATTAAGATCATCGACAAATTCGAGCACATAAGCCAGGCCCGAACAGCCGGTGGTTTTAATGCCCAAACGCAGACCCAGGCCTTTGCCCCGGTTTGCCAGAAAGCTTTTTACCCGTTCGGACGCCGCTGGCGTCATGGTAACTGACATGGTTAACTTCCGCCTTATTCGCCGTGCTTGCTACGATAATCTTCCAGAGCCGCTTTGATCGCATCTTCCGCCAGGATAGAGCAATGAATTTTTACCGGAGGTAAAGCTAACTCTTCGGCGATGGCGGTATTTTTAATTTCCGCGGCTTCGTCGACAGATTTACCTTTTACCCATTCGGTAACCAAAGAGCTAGAGGCGATGGCAGAGCCACAACCGTAAGTTTTAAACTTGGCATCTTCGATAATGCCGCTGTCAGATATTTTTAACTGTAATTTCATCACGTCACCACAAGCAGGCGCACCCACCATACCGGTAGCTACCTGAGGGTCGCTTTTATCCATCGAACCTACGTTGCGTGGATTTTCATAATGATCAATTACTTTTTCGCTATAAGCCATAATATTTCTCCTGAGTACTCTAGTGAGCCGCCCATTCAATAGAATCTAAATCAATACCGTCTTTGAACATTTCCCAAAGCGGTGACATATCACGCAGGTGGCCAATCGATTTTTGAATCAACTCGATGGCATAATCGACTTCTTCTTCCGTGGTGAAACGGCCAAAACTAAAGCGAATAGAGCTATGCGCCATTTCATCGTTTAAGCCCAGTGCACGTAACACATAAGAAGGCTCTAAACTGGCCGAGGTACAAGCTGAGCCTGAAGAAACCGCTAAATCTTTTAACGCCATAATTAATGACTCACCTTCAACAAAGTTGAAGCTGACATTTAAATTACCAGTATAACGTTTGTCTGGGTCGCCGTTAATAAAGACCTGCTCCATAGAGCTGATGCCTTTCCATAAACGGTCACGCATCGCGGTAACATGGGCAAAGTCTTGCTCCATTTCTTCCTTGGCGATTCTGAACGCTTCACCCATACCGACAATCTGATGGGTTGGCAAGGTGCCTGAACGCATACCGCGCTCGTGTCCGCCGCCGTGCATTTGCGCTTCTAAGCGGATACGCGGCTTACGGCGAACATATAAGGCGCCCATGCCTTTAGGACCATAAATTTTATGGGCGGAAAAGGACATTAAATCCACTTTCAGGTGCTGCAGATCAATCGGCAGTTTACCGGCACTTTGCGCGGCATCGACATGGAACACGATTTTACGGGCACGGCACATCTCACCGATCTCGGCAATATCCTGGATCACACCAATTTCATTGTTTACATGCATAATGCTCACTAAAACCGTGTCGTCACGCATGGCTTCACTAAGCTTGTTTAAATCAAGCAAGCCATTGCTTTCCGGATCCAGGTAAGTGACTTCAAATCCCTGACGCTCCATTTCACGACAGGTATCTAACACGGCTTTATGCTCGGTTTTACAGGTAATGATATGCTTACCTTTTTTACCGTAGAAGTTAGCCGCCCCTTTAATCGCCAGGTTATTGGATTCGGTTGCCCCGGAAGTAAAAACAATTTCACGCGGATCGGCATTGATCAAATCAGCAACCTGATTGCGGGCAATATCTACCGCTTCTTCCGCCTGCCAGCCAAACTTATGCGAGCGTGACGCCGGATTACCATAAATCCCGTCTGTGGTCAGATATTGCATCATTTTTTCTGCAACACGCTTATCTACCGGAGTAGTGGCTGAGTAATCAAAATAAATAGGAAGCTTCATGGGCTAACGTACTCCAACTTTTAATAGGCACCCTGGCTATTGCCAGTCGTGAATAATATTTCTGGTTGTGATCAATGTTTCTAACGAAGAGTTAGCAGCAGTTTTTTTATGCTCACTGTCTTGTCGTTTCGACACTGATTTCACATCTCTTTGCTCGATAAGTTCGGCTAAAGAAATGCTTTGTAAAAAATCTTCTATGCGCTGACTCAAGTCAGCCCATAAACTATGGGTTAAACACTGGCTGCCGCCCTGGCAATTTCCCTGTCCCAAACATTTAGTGGCATCAACACTTTCATCGACAGCACTGATAATGTGCGCTACGGCAATTTGCGCCGAACATTTTCCCAGACGGTATCCGCCGCCGGGACCTCTTACGCTGGTAACTAAACCACTTTTACGTAAGCGGGAGAATAATTGCTCCAGATACGACAGGGAGATCCCTTGCCGCTCGGAAATATCAGCTAAAGGCACCGGACCTGAAACCGCATGAATAGCCACGTCAAGCATTGCTGTTACGGCATAACGCCCTTTTGAAGTCAGTTTCATTGTCTGCCCTTTAATACTGCTTTTATTAAGGCTAAGGATAAATAGCCGCGCAATTTTACATAACCCAGTAAATTAGTCAAATAAATACCTGACTCTTTTACTCAAGTATTTTACATGAGGCCAGCTAAGTGTCAAACAATACCCGAGTAAAATACTCAGGTATTATAGAAGAGAATAACAGCAATTTCAGTTAAATCCCGGGATCAAATGACTCTACCGCTTGTTCACGCCGTTTGGCGGCGGCTTTCTCGTCTTCATCGAACTCGCCCACCCTAAGTTCAGGCAGGGCTTCGCCGCAAACATTACCACCCAAGTCATTAACTTCTTTACATAAAGAAATAACTTTATTGTCCATCAGGTGCATATGATCAAGCATTCTGCCTATGGCTTTTGCCACTGGATCCGGATTATTGGTTGATACCGCATAAGCATCAAAACCATATTTTTTCGCCACTTCGGCACGTTTTTCTTCACTGGGATCGGCGTTGCCATTGGTATCTTTAACCACGCGCCCCGGTATACCGACCACAGTAGCCCCTTCAGGAACATCTTTAACCACCACGGCATTTGAGCCGATACGGGCATTTTCACCGATATTCAGCGGCCCCAATACCTTGGCACCGGCACCGATAACCACATTATTACCTAAGGTCGGGTGACGTTTACCCGCTTTCCAGCTGGTGCCCCCTAAGGTCACGCCATGATACAGAGTGCAGTCGTCGCCAATTTCAGCGGTTTCACCAATAACTATGCCCATGCCGTGATCAATAAAAAATCGTTTTCCCAAGGTCGCCCCCGGATGTATTTCCACCCCGGTTAACCAGCGGACAAAGGTAGAAATACTTCTGGCGAGCCATTTGAAATTTTTCTTCCAGAAAAATTTTGCCAAACGGTGGCCCCAGATAGCATGCATGCCCGGGTAATTAGTCAGTACCTCAAATACAGTACGCGCTGCAGGATCACGATCAAAGACACTATTAATATCTTCTTTGATACGGCTAAACATAATAATTCCTTACTTATTTTCTTTGGCGGCACGTTCAACCGATGCCAACATGCCCCGTAACATTTTTACTTCTTTCATATCCGGACGCGCCCGGTTAAATAACCGGCGCAGCTTGGTCATTACCAGTCCCGGGTGACTGGGTACAATAAAACCGGTGGCCGTCAGTGCCTGTTCAAAGTGCTGGTATAAACGCTCGGTTTCTTCCACCACAGGGTAAACTTCATCATCTTCGCTGCTAGCACCGGCATAAGCTTGCTGCTCTTGCGCCAGGAAACTCATGCGTACTTCATAACTTAACGTTTGTACTGCCATCGCCAGGTTCAACGAGCTGTACTCTGGGTTTGCCGGAATTTGCACATGGAAATGACACAATTGCAATTCGTCATTGGTTAAACCGCTGCTCTCGCGACCAAAAACCAAAGCCACCGGATATTCATTCGCTTCACTGATAAGTTTTTCACCACAACCGCGAGGATCCAGCATAGGCCAGGGCAAAGTACGTGAACGGGCACTGGTACCGACTACCAGGCCGCAATCATTGATGGCTTCTTCCAAAGTACTGACAACTTTGGCATTGGCCAAGACATCGGTCGCACCAGCCGCCAGCGCCTGGGCCTGACCATTGGGCATTTCCAGAGGATCCACCAGGATCAACTGGGATAATCCCATGGTTTTCATTGCCCGGGCGGCAGAGCCGATATTCCGGCAATCTGATGTATTAACTAAAACAATGCGGACCTTATCTAATAAAGAACCTGATAAAGAGCCTGATAAAGAAGTTTCTTGGGTACCTGACATGATTGCTATTCTGGACGTCTAACTAAAAAAATGGCGGTAATTCTACCACAAAAGTTGCCGGCAATGCTGTTAAAAAAACACATCTTTGCATCATTTAGGCTATGGTTATTCAATCTTTAATAGTTTAATTATTTATAAGCAGGCAAAACCTGAAAATATTTAACCATTAATTCTCTTATATTCAGAGAGCTAAGTTAATGCTGGCGGACAAAGCAACAACTTAAACCGGCTAAAAAAGGTAAATAACTCGATCTGTCACTGTATCTTTGTTATACTGCGCGCCGCTTGATTTTCAGCGATGGTTTTCAAGCACGTTCTTTTACAAAATTAGGGTAGTCAAAATATGCATCCAATGCTTAATATTGCTGTGCGCGCTTCACGTGCCGCTGGCAAGGTAATTTCTCGTGCGTTTGAACAACACGATAAAGTTGAAGTCGAATTAAAAGGCACAAACGATGTAGTAACAAATGTTGATGTTGCTGCAGAACAGGCGATCATCGAGACAATTCGTAAGTCTTATCCGAAACACACGATTATCAGTGAAGAAGCTGGCGTGTTAAAAGGTGAAGATGATGACTACCAGTGGATCATCGACCCGCTTGATGGTACCACCAACTTTGTAAAAGGCATTCCTCATTTTGCCGTCTCTATTGCCTTAAAAGTAAAAGGTAAACTGGATCAGGCGGTTGTTTTTGATCCTATCCGCGGCGACTTATTTACTGCCAGCCGTGGTAAAGGCGCCCAGTTAAACGGCTTCCGTATCCGGGTAAAACAACCGAAAGAATTAACCGGTGCTATTTTAGCCACAGGTTTCCCGTTCAAGAAGAAGCAACATATCGATGCTTACTTTAATATCGTTAAGACCTTATTCGTTAAAACCTCGGATATGCGCCGCGCAGGTTCAGCCGCATTAGATTTGGCTTATGTTGCTTCCGGCCGGGTTGACGGTTTCTTTGAGATCGGTTTAAAACCTTGGGATACCGCAGCAGGTGAATTATTGGTGATTGAAGCCGGCGGCCTGGTGACTGATTTTACCGGTGGCCACAACCATATGCAGTCAGGCAATATCGTTGCCAGTAGCACCCGATTATTAAAAGAAATTTTAAAAGATATCAGACCTCACCTTGGGGAAAGCTTAAGCAAATAAGCTTCACTGATATAATGTCGCGGTTAGCTGCTTAACCGCGACAACTCCTCTTTTACACTTCCTTGTTACACTCTCTTATAACAGCTCCTTACTGCAATACCTTATAAAACAATCCGTGCCGCCACCAGTAAAAAGGCAACCCCGGTAATTTTCTCAACAACATTAACGTTATTTTTCAGCTTAGTCAGCAGCGCCGACTGGGACAGGATCAGGGCAATAAGCACATACCACAGGCCGTCTATGCCGCCGACGGTAGCCACCATGATGATCTTCTGCACCAGGTTGGCATTAACATCAATAAACTGGCTGAATAAAGCAAGAAAGAATATTGCCAGCTTAGGGTTTAAAAAAGCGATCATAAAGCCTTCATTGGCGCTTTGCATTTTTGTCACCCGAGTTTGCTGATAATCAAGCTTGGCGGATGATGAATTAGCCGTTAACGCTTTAATGGCCTGCCATACCAGATAAGCAGCGCCGGCATAACGGATCAATTCAAATAACCAGGGGGTCTGTTTGATAATAAGCGCCAGCCCCATCACAGTAAATACCGCATATAAAGCCACGCCGACACCGTGTGCGACTGCCGTGATCATGCCGTTTACCCGGCCACCAGATACGGTATGCTTTAATACCATCGCCAGGCTAGGCCCGGGAGACATGGCCCCCATTAAACAAATTGCGGCTAAAGAAAGCCAGGCAGTAAACTCCATTAAAATCCCCTTGTTGATGCTGTTGGCGGCGTATAAGTGTTACACCTGATAATTAATCACTAGTGTAATCCGCCCAAGCCATGAAATAAAATCAAAGTTTATCCTAGTTACCATGAAGTAATTTCATACCCTGTGCTTTGGTTTTTAACAGATGGTTTTTCAACAGCGGATAACATAATTCCCGAAACCACTTATGCTCGGGATCCTGATGATGCCTGGCATGCCATAACAAATAATACTGGTGAGCTTTACTTTCAAACGGCAAAGCCGCCAGCTGTAAATCGTAAAGGCCGACGAAATCGGCGGCAATATGCAAAGGTATAGTCAACACAGTATCTGTGGTAAGCAGCAATTCAATCGCCGACTGAAAGAAAGGCACCTTGGCATATATTTTTCTTTGTTTGCCCAGGGCAAGTAACGCCAAATCAACCGGACTATCCTTATCCCCTCCCCCGGTGATGATGATATGCCTGGCAGCCACATAATCATCAAGCGTGGTTAATTTATTTTTACCGGCATAACTTCGGCTCATCAACATCACCAGGCTGTCTTCCGCCATTTTTTTCCCGTATAGATTTTCCGGAATGGTTTCGGTAATGGTGGAAACCAAATCAAGCGGACGCTGCGATAACTGGCTTAACCAGTCCTTTTGCCATAACTGGTATTCAACCGAAGCATTAGGAGCCTGTGATGCCAGGGTTTTAAAAATACCGGGCAGGATAAACTGGGCGACATAATCACTGGAAGCCAGTGAGAAATTACGCTGGCATTGGGCAAAGTCCATCACTGCCGGCCGATAAAGTTCATCGAGTTGTTGCAGTAATAACGGTAATTGCTGCTTAAGCTCTTCCCCCCGCCTGGTCAGCACAAACTGATTTGCTTCCCGGATCAGGATATTGTCATGAAAAGCCAAGCGGATCTGACTTAAGGTTTTACTCATGGCCGACTGAGTCACATGTAAGGCTTTTGCCGACTCGGTCAGGTTCCGGGTTTGCAACAAAGAAATTAATGCCGGTAATAATTTGTAGTTATTCAAGGCTTTGCACCAGAGTAATAAAGATATCCTGCATCTTAACTTATCCACTTTCCCCCTGCAAAAACGATACAGGGTAAATAACCGCAATGCCGGAAAACGGCTGGTGTAGATTATTTATTTTAATTCTTTGTCCTTTTTCTTTACTATGATATCAAGATAACTTAGCTAAGCAGGTTCTCTATTTGTCATTAATTCCTCTGTTATTGATTATTACCCTAGTGCTTGGCACATCTCAATTTGCAGTTTTGGCAGAGGAAAACCTCCCTCCGCCACTTGTCAGCTATGTTGAAGACGGCGCAGTGGTCAATATCACGGGAGAAATAACAACCGACGGTTACCGCTTTAACGCCCGGTCAAAGAAAACGGTTCATTTAGCCACTTTACAATGGCCCCCCTATATAGGGGAGAACCTGTGCAACAAAGGCTGGGTATTTCAGTACGCCGTGGCTTTACTGGTGCAAAAAGGTTATCAGGTCAATGTCCACTTTTATCCCTGGGCGCGGGCGGTCAGGCTGGTTGAGCTTGGCGCCATGGATATTTTATTTCCCGAATATTTTATTGAAAACAACGCACCCTCAGACAATATCAAAGGCACAAGCAGGCGAGATCTGCTTGAGCTCAGCAAACCATATCCGGGCGGCGAAATCAGCTTTTTAAAACGTAAGGCTGAACAAGACAAGTTCCAGGGTAAATTAAAAAACCTGATCGGCGAAAAAATAGGCGTAGTAAGGGGTTATCAAAATACCCCTGAATTCGACGCCATGATGGATGCCGGCTTATTCGATATTATTGAAACCGTCGATGATTTGCAGTTAATGAAAATGCTGGCCGCCAAACGGGTGAACCTGATCATAGGCGACCCTTTAGTCTTGCGTCACACGATAAAACACTCAAGCTTATCCCAACAGGACAAAGAGCTGATTTTACAGAAAACCACCAATGTCTTACCTTCACTGCAATACAACCACCTTTATTTTGCCGTCAGTAAAAAAGCAGAAAACTGGCAACAACTCCTGGTTGACTTAAATCTGGGGATAACAGCATTTGAACAATCAGGTGAAACCAGCCGTATCATTAGCAACGGTAGCCATTGTTTTTAAAAAGACTCTGCTAAACACACCGGTAAAACTGAAGTTTTTTTGATCGAAAACAGATAATCTAACTCTCAAAGTGGTAGAATAACCACCGAAATCAGAGCAGAAATCAACCGACAAAAATTTGACTTACCATTAACATCTAATTTCTTCATTAGCGGTAACCCTCCAACTTATTCTCTATATAAGCTTTAAGACCGAAGCCTAGAGCAAATTCGACTTGTCGGTATGAGTATTGCTTAACAAGCTAACTGTTTATCAATTGTAAAAGTAAGGACCAATTCATGAAAATAAAATGTTTACCTTTTGCCACAGCGGCAAAAACAGCAGTAGCAGCAACAGTTTTATCCATGTGTAGTATGGTTAACCTGGCACAGGCAGGTATCATCAATACCAACAACGATAGCTTCATTGATGAAAGCACAAATTTAGAATGGCTGGATTTTAATATAACGACCAGCCAATCATACAACGAGGTGCTTGAAAACCTAAACAGTGGTGGCATTTATGAAGGCTGGCGATTGCCCACTACCGAAGAGGTCACCAGCTTATTTCATAATGCTTTTTTGGATATTGCCGATAGCTGGAAAGAAAGACCAAGCAGTACAGTGTCCAGCATACAGGGAAAGGCAATAAACAATCAAAATATTGACGGCTTGTTAGCCGAATCCAATTTCCAGCAAGTATTTGCCGCTATGGGGCTATCGGAAATTAATGAAGGTACTGAAAAAAATGTAACCCAAGCCCTGTACGAAGATATTTCCGGCAACCTCGGTTATTTTCAGTTTTTAGATTATAAAACAACAGAAAATGTCGACTACGCGACTCTTTCATGGGGATGGGGAACCAGCACAGACAAGCATAGAACCTTAGGTGGTAACGATCTTAGCACTATGCTGGTTCGTGGGGCATCAGAAGTACCGGAACCTTCAACCCTTGCAATTTTCGCGCTGGGAGTTATGGGATTAGGCTTACGTCGATTTAAGAAAAACTAACCCGCCAATAACCTTTCTTTTATCAAAACTAAGAATCAAAGCAGTGGTTCCTTTACTGCTTTGGTCTTCGTTCTCTCCAATATTTAGTTATCATCAATTATTTTAAATCTCCTTTAAAGGAGTTATTTATGAAGAACATTAACAGGTCTGTTTTAGGGCTGGCAAAAGCCGCCCTCACAACAACAGCGATATCCGCCTGTAGTATGTTCAGCAGCAATCATCAGCCAGGATTACATTAATGCCGGGGACACTTTATTAACCCAAGATACCATTAGCGGTATGGAATGGTTAGACGTTTCCGTATTCACAAATTGGAATTTAAGCTCTGTCACTTCTTCCAACATTTATACCCGGGATGGCTTTCACTTGGCAACCTATGATGAAGTATTTGAATTATTTCTCAATGCCGGCATCGGCTATATTTTTGACCGCACTGGTAACCTGGATCATGGAGAAACAGCTGATGGCGAAGTTTATGAAAGTAGAGTAGCCCTTAGAGATCTTTATGAGAAATTAAGCGGCGGGCCGGAGAACTTTGGAGGCAACGGCGACACTTTTATCAATGGCGTACTAGCCTATGATGATAACGATGGAAAAATGAATTTAGCATCATTAAGTGCGGATAAACAACAAACACTGATCAACAGCAGCAGCGACGCATGGGGTCCCCCGGGGAGTTATTCTTATATCGGCGCCTGGTATGTCAGGGAGATGAGCCAAGTACCAACACCAGCTACGCTGGGGATGTTTGCCTTAGGTTTAATGGCTTTTATGCCTACGGCATTATAAAAAACATGAATCATTTAAGCATAATGAATGAGCGCCTGTTATCGATTCAGAGGCTTATTCAACCCAAGTAAAAAAAACCGCTTCTCAATTGTTAAGTAAAAATCAGTGATTATTACCTGACTATAAGTCCCAAACTTTCAAAGAATAGAAACAAAAAAGCCTGCAATTTCTTGCAGGCTTTTTTGTTTTCTTAAATATGGTGCCCAGACCCGGAATCGAACCAGGGACACGAGGATTTTCAATCCTCTGCTCTACCGACTGAGCTATCTGGGCACAAATCCAACAACTTTAATACTTGAGGCCTAAGCCTTAAGTCGTTGAAAGTGCGCGTATGATATAGGTATTCTTTTCCTCCCGCAAGCCATTTTTATTATTTTTTTACGATTTGATTTTTACTATTTTTCCCTGACAAAAGACGTTTAACTTTTAAACAAAGCGAGATAAATTAATAACCAGCCCAAACAATCATTCAATTATTTAGAACGTTTTGTATGAATTATTATGCTTTTATTCGATTTTGTTATCAGTATTATAACCAGCAGATATTTCAAGACGAATGAAAAGTCATGTACAAGAATACAACTCAAGGTTACGGCCGAATAACAAAACTTTTTCACTGGCTCTCGGCTATCGTGATTTTTGCATTATTTGGCCTGGGTTTCTGGATGGTTGACTTAACTTATTACAGTGAGTGGTACAGAACTGCCCCCCACTGGCATAAAAGTGTTGGGATTTTATTGTTTGTCGCCACCGTTTTACGACTGGTATGGCGGAAATTCAATGTAAAACCCGATGCCATAGACACCCATTCGGCTGTAGTACGTAAAAGCGCCCATATTGCCCATTTTATGCTTTATGGTTTGCTCCTGGTGTTGATGTGCAGCGGTTATCTAATTTCTACCGCCGATGGCAGAGCCATTAGCGTATTTAACTGGATTGATGTGCCTGCTTTAGGAGAATTGTTTAGTAATCAGGAAGATATTTCAGGTCTTGTCCATGAATATGTGGCTTACATCTTAATATCAACAGCTGTATTACATGCACTTGCAGCAATTAAACATCATGTAATTGACAAAGATGCGACGTTAACGCGCATGTTTAAATAATTTTACTTTTTGGAGAATATTCAATGAAAAAACGTTTAATCTCGGCTGCTATTTTAGCTGCCAGCCTGGTAACTTCAGCCAACGCTGCTGATTATGTTGTTGACGATAAAGGCGCACATGCGGCAATCAACTTCAAAGTAAAACACTTAGGCTACAGCTGGTTAACCGGCCGTTTCAATGTTTTCGACGGCAAGTTTTCATACGATGAAAAAAATATCGAAGCATCAAAAATTTCTATCAACATCGATCCTAACAGCATCGATTCAAACCACGCAGAGCGTGACAAGCACCTGCGCTCAGGTGACTTCTTAGATGTCAGCAAGTTCAAAACGGCAAAATTTGAAAGCACCAAAATTGTCGATAAAGGCAATGGCAAACTGGCTATTACCGGTGACTTCACCATGCACGGTGTGACTAAATCAATCGTGATCGATGCTGAAAAAATCGGCGCCGGTGATGATCCTTGGGGCGGCTACCGCGCAGGTTTCAGCGGTACAACTAAAATCGCCATGAAAGATTTTGGCTTTAAAATGGACTTCGGTGATGTTTTATTAGACCTTCACGTTGAAGGCATTCGCCAGTAAAACTCGCTCGCTATTCATCTCTTTTTCCGCCAGCTACGTCGATTTGACCTAGCTGGTTTTTTTTATGCCTCAGGAAAAGCCTGTTCAGGCAGATAAGCTTGAATAAAGAGGTAACTTAGTAAAGGATGGTTGAAGGACACAGAGCCGATAAATTACAACTCGAAATCACTAAAGTCCATATCATTTTCAATTGCCAGTTGATTGTCCTGAGCCGTTTGCTTTTCCCCGCTTTTCTCATCAGCTTTATTTTCGCTGTTATCCATCTCTTGCTCAGGCTTATTGCAATTAAGGCCTGAACTCTCAAAACCAGCGTTATCCGGGGGATCGAGTAAGGAATGCTGTACGATAACCACTTCTTCAGCAGGCACTTTAGGTTTATTGGCATTATCCCGGCGCCTTTTTCTTTGCCGGCACCTTTTGATCACCTTTTGCCGGTCACCGCAACTTAAATTTAACCAGCTCAGACGCTCTTCACGGGTGCGCATACAGCCCAGACAATAACCTTTATCATCTGTCTGACAAACGCCGATACAGGGGCTGGGAACATCAAAAAACTCGAGTTGCATATTTATAGTGCTGTTCAAGAATAAAAAAACGCCGATAAGAAAAGTATACCTTATCGACGTTTTATTTAAAGATGCTTAACCTCAGCCCATCCGGGGATTTATTCCCCCGGAATAAAGCTTTGGCTATTAAGCTAACTTATCAGTGGCAATGTGATAATCAGGATCTTCAATAACATTCACTTCCACCAGGTTGCCTGCTTTTTTCAGCAGCTGGCGACACTCAGGGCTTAAGTGTCTTAAATGCATAGTTTTATTCCGTGACAAATATCTTTCCGCCAAAGTATCTATGGCTTCAATCGCAGAATGATCGGCAACACGGGCATTTTTAAATTCGACAATCACATCATCGCTGTCCTGATCCATTTCAAACTGCTCTAAAAAGTTGCTGATAGAGCCGAAAAATAACGGACCGTTAACCTCGTATACCGTTGAACCTTTGTCATCAACCGTGCGGTTAACAACAATATGTTTGGCATGCTCCCAGGCAAATACCAGCGCGGAAACGATAACCCCGACCACAACGGCTATGGCCAAGTCGGTAGCCACGGTAACACCTGATACCAGGATGATCACGAAAGCATCGGCTTTTGGCACCTTGTTAAGGATACGGAAGCTTGACCATTCAAAGGTACCGATCACGACAATAAACATAACACCAACAAGGGCTGCCAGCGGTATTTGTTCAATCAAGCCGGAAGCAAACAAAATAAAGCAAAGTAAAGCCAATGCCGCTGTGATACCGGATGCCCGGCCACGACCACCGGAATTAACATTGATCATCGACTGGCCGATCATGGCACAACCGCCCATACCGCCAAAAAATCCGGTAGTGGTATTGGCAACACCCTGGGCAATACATTCTTTGTTACCACGTCCGCGGGTTCCGGTTAATTCATCAATCAGGGTCAGGGTTAATAACGATTCAATCAAACCGATAGCGGCAAGTACCAAAGCAAAAGGTAAGATAATTTTAAAAGTTTCCAGATTAAACGGCACCTGGGGAATAGCAAACTCAGGGAAGCCGCCGGCTATTGAAGCTGCCGGATCATTAGTCATATCACGGACAAAATCAACGACAGTGCGAGCATCTAAACCTAAACTTTGTACCAATACCGTTACCACAACAATGGCCACCAGCGAGGAAGGCACAGCCTTGGTTAATTTCGGCAAAAAGTGAATAATTGCCATGGTCAAGACAATCAAACCGGCCATGGTAAATAACTGGTTGCCTTGCATCCATACCAGCTCACCGGCATCATTGGTGACTTTAAACTGTCCCAGCTGAGCCAGGAAAATAACAATTGCCAGGCCATTAACAAAGCCGAGCATCACCGGATGCGGTACCAGGCGAATAAACTTACCGAGTTTAAAGACCCCCGCCAATATTTGAATTACCCCGGTCAGCACCACAGTGGCAAACAGATATTCAACCCCGTGTATCGCAACCAGGCTCACCATCACAACCGCCATGGCACCGGTAGCACCGGAGATCATTCCCGGGCGACCACCGATAGCGGCGGTGATCAGACCCACCATAAAGGCGGCATATAAACCCACCAGGGGCTCAACACCGGCAACAAAGGCAAAGGCTACCGCTTCGGGAACCAAAGCAAGGGCAACGGTAAGGCCCGAGAGAACATCGTTCTTCAGGTTAGATACTTTACTTGCATGTAATTCAAACATCACTATCTCATGTAATTTAAAAGTACAAGGTACTATAGGTGAAAAACGACTGATTATCCGGCTGAGCAGCGATTAAACCTGGCAACAGGATAACAGACAGCCTCGCCTCTATTTTTTAATAACCTTAAGAATAGGCTAGTAAAGTAAATAGAGGTATTAAAGGCTTGTTTTCGGGTTTTTAGAGGGCGGGAATACTATAGGCTGTCATGAGTAAAGTCAATAACAGCTTAATAATACAACAACAGCAAAAATCACATAAGATATTGATACTTAAGAGTTTGCAGTCTCTCTACTTAATAAAAACTCTTTGATTTCGTCACGGGAGCCTAAAATATGCTGTTTCAGTACGGCAATGGCTTTTTCCGTTTGTTTTTCTTTACAAAGCATATAAAGCTCATTGTGTTCTGATTCTGCCTTTGAAATACCACCGGCCCATAACAAGTGCATGCGGATATAGCGGTCGGCATTTTTATTTAAGGTATTAACCAGATCTTGAGTTTGCGGGCGTTTAGCACCGGAATACAAGCAATTATGATAATTGGAATTCAGCTCGCTCCAGGTATTAACCGCATTTTCCTTACCCAACGCCTGTCCCAGCTGTTGCAATAAGACCCCGGCCTGCTCCAGTGTTTCTTCAGTTAAATTAGGAATAGAAGCCGCCAGTAAATCAGACTCTAACATTGCCCTGAGCTCAAACAGCTCATCTACCTGCTCGACATTAAGCTCGGTAGCCGTGGCGCCCTTATGGGGCTCAAAAACAACTAAGCCTTCCCCTTCCAATTGCAATAATGCTTCGCGCACAGGAATACGGCTAACATTTAATTCCTCAGCTAAGGCCGCCTGACGTAATGGCTGCCCGGCTTTAATTTCACCACTGAGTATTTTTTCTCTGAGGGTTTCAACCACCAGCTGTGTTCTTGTTTTATATACTATGGTCATAATTACTTTCCTAAAATTGCTGAGGGCATTATATACCCAAGCAAGTGCAAAATGCAGCCAGACATTGCACAATTAACCTTTATTGGACAAGTTAATGCTCTTTCTCATTTACTCTGTGTTAGCGCAATCAGCCGCCTGCTGTTATTATGCATGGGTATAGCAAAGCATATCAATTTGGAAGTTTTACTGTGGAAGTTATCCTAATATTGGCAGTTATTGCCCTTGGGGCATTGGCCTGGCTTATATATCAACTGTTGAGAGCGAAAAAATTCACCCGGTTTAAGCAAACCTTAGAACAGGAAATCAAGCCTAAGGTGGTCCGGCACATCATAAATGAATTAAATGAAACCAGAAGCGAGCTTTTTCCCAATAATGAAGCCCACCAGCAGGCAACTATCTATTACTGGTGCCAGTATAAAAGCAGAATTTTACAGGCGGCCCTTAACCGTGAAATTATTGATGAAAACTGGTTAAAACAAACCGGCAACTGGCGTAACAGCCAACATTTGTTTCATGTAGAAGCCCATGTGTTATTTACGGGAAAAACGCCCCAATAAAGGAATAATACGGCCAGGAGCAGAAAACACCTGCCCAAGCCCCCTCAAACGCTACCAAGAGATGCAAGACTCTAGCAACAAATAACTCATATCACAGTACATAACCTTTACGCTCTCTCCGGCCGTTCTGCACCAGAACTCACGATTATTCCAAAAAATGGCGGATCAAAAAACGCATGCCAAAGCATGCGTTTTTTTGTCTGCCTGAAAAGCTATTAATCAATTTTTTTAAACTGAAGGTCCCAGACACCATGTCCTAAGCGCTGACCGCGGTTCTCAAACTTGGTTAAAGGCCTTGAATCCGGACGGGGCACATAATCTTTCGTTTCAGAAAGGTTCTCATAACCCGGGGCGCTGCTCATGTCTTCAAGCATACACTCGGCATAATTTTCCCAATCGGTCGCCATATGGAAAACACCACCAATTTTTAACTTCTGGCGTATGGTTTCAACAAATTCAGGCTGAACGATACGGCGCTTATGGTGTTTTTTCTTATGCCAGGGATCCGGGAAAAACAACTGTACTGTGGTTAACACATTATTGGGAATACAATCGGCAAGGATTTCAATGGCATCGTGCTCATAAACTTTCAGGTTGGTTACTTCTTGCTCCTGTGCCAGCGCAATACAAGCGCCAACCCCAGGGCGATGCACTTCTATACCGATAAAATTTAATTCAGGGGCATTTTTGGCCATTTCCACCAAAGACTTACCCATGCCGAAACCGATTTCCAGCACAACAGGGTTATCATTCGCAAACAAAGCCTTGGGATCTATCATGCCATCGCTATGATTAAGTCCCATAGTGTCCCAGTGTAATTCCAATGCCCTGCCCTGAGCATTTGTTAACCGGCCTTCGCGCTTAACAAAGCTGCGAACCTTACGAATATACTTACCTTCCTGCTCGGCCTGTTCTACTGTTTTATGCCTGTTTTTGCTTTCAGGTTGTTGTGCTTTTTCCGTCATAACGCTTCATGAATGATAAATTTTGGGGGCGGTATTATCCGGGTTTCTTGGGCGAAACTCAAATGATCCGGACATAAAAAATGCTATAGGGTTACTCGGCCCACCAAACATCATAAAGCTCACTGACGGAAACTGATTCAACACCATTGTTATTTAACCAGTTTTCAACAGCTACTCTGTGTTCTTCGGTACACTTGCCTAATTTTTGCGTGCAAATTAGCCCATGCCAGATCAAGTCTCCCTCACCGCCATAACCTAAACCATTAGGCTCGATAACCTCGGCAAAGAATTTATCAATAAAACTGTCGATGGCTTCGCCATCCGTGCCTTCTTTTAATTTCCAGGCAACATCAAAACCTAATTCCTGAAATTCATCGACATGTAACTTTTTACGCAGGCGGCGGTTACGGTTCTTTGCATTGACCTTCATGCTGTTTCTCCAAAGGGTATTCATTTTTTCAAAACGAGAGCATAGAGGGAAAATACCACTTTGCCAAGGAAAATCAGGCAATAGCGGCGACTAAGATTGTGAGCGGGTTTTAATTTGGTTACACTGCCCCCGTTATGACAAATGAAATTACCCTATCGGCCAAATCGGCCCAGTTATTTAGCCGGCAAGTACTTGACTGGTACCAGCGCCGGGGCAGAAAACACCTGCCCTGGCAACAAAATAAAACCCCGTACCGCGTATGGATATCTGAGGTTATGCTGCAGCAAACCCAGGTAACCACGGTTATCCCTTACTACCAGAGGTTTATGGAGAGTTTTCCGACCATCACAGCATTGGCCCAGGCCGATGAAGATACGGTATTACACCACTGGACCGGCCTGGGCTATTACGCCCGCGCCCGTAACCTGCATAAAGCCGCCAAAATAATTGCCGAGCAATACCAGGGAAAGTTTCCCGAAACCATAGAAGAAGTCGTCGCCCTGCCCGGCATCGGCCTTTCCACCGCCGGCGCCATTCTCTCACTGGCGCTGAACAAGCACCATGCGATATTAGACGGCAATGTAAAACGGGTTTTAGCCCGCTGTTATACCTTAGACGGCTACAATGGCCAGGCAAGTTATGAGAAAAAACTCTGGCCAATCAGCGAAGCGCTAACGCCAAAAGAGGGGGTAGCGCAATTTAACCAGGCGATGATGGATATCGGCTCGCTTATTTGCACCCGCTCCAAACCAGATTGTGAAAATTGCCCGCTGGTATCCGGCTGTCTGGCCTATGCCGGCAATGAGCAGGCCAACTACCCACAAAAGAAACCCAAGAAAAAAATCCCGGAAAAGTCCACCATTATGGTGATCCCCAGGATAGAGCACAGGGTGTTAATGGAAAAACGCCCCCCGGCGGGGATCTGGGGCGGACTCTGGTGTTTTCTTGAGATTTCCCATAAGGATGAGTTGCCGCAATTAATGCAATCGTTAAACCTGGAAATTACAACCAGCCAGGAATTAACCCCGTTTCGCCATACCTTCAGCCATTTTCATTTAGATATTCAGCCGCTGGTGGTGGATTGCCATCAGCTTTTGACACAAGAAATCAACGAAAATAGCCAGCAACAATGGTATGATCTACACGCTCAGGCGTCGGTTGGTTTTGCCGCCTCAACGCAAAAGTTAATTACCCTGCTGGAGCCTTAAAAGGCTGCGCTCAAAAAGCAGCACAATAACAAAACGACATTTAGTACAAACAGAAGAGACATTATTATGAGCCGCACAGTTTTTTGCCAAAACCTCCAAAAAGAAGATCAGGGCCTGGACTTTCAACTTTACCCGGGTGAGATCGGCAAACGTATTTTTGACAACATAGGTAAAGAAGCCTGGGGAAACTGGCAGAAAAAGCAAACCATGCTGATCAATGAAAAGAAAATGAACATGATGAACCCGGATGATCGCGCCTTTTTAGAAAAAGCCATGGTTGAATATTTATTTGAAGGTAAAGAGCCGGAAATTGAAGGCTATACCCCACCCGAAAAATAGGCTGTAAAATAAATGGCATACGTACTTGCATTCGACTGGAAAGTCTTCCTGACCATTTTCGCCTCGGTGTTTATTGCCGAATTGGGGGATAAAACCCAGCTGGCGACTATGCTGTTTGCCACCGATAAAGATGTCAGCAAATGGATGGTATTTGCCTCCGCCTCCTGCGCTTTAGTGGTGGCAAGTGCCTTTGGCGTCTTGGCAGGGACTTTTTTATCCGGTTATATCAATGAAAAAATACTCGCCTATATCGCAGGAGCCAGTTTTATTGTGATTGGCCTCTATACCATATATAGCGCCTGATCTCCTTGTGTCCGTGTTTCTGCCTTTAAAAGCAGCGAAGCGCTGAAAAAAACAGCGAACAAACATTTTTTGAAAAAAAACAGTTGACGGAAAAAAGGAAAAACAGTTTAATAGCGCCCGTCTTCAAGGCAAAGCCAAAAAGACAATGCCCAGATAGCTCAGTCGGTAGAGCAGAGGATTGAAAATCCTCGTGTCCCTGGTTCGATTCCGGGTCTGGGCACCATATTTTGAGGTGATGATTTTACTTGGACAAGTAATAAAAAGAATCGTTAACTCGGTGCCAAAATATCAGGTAGCTTATTTTTAAATAAAAAACTTGATATTTGCACACAGTTTTGTGTGCCGACTTAGCTCAGTTGGTAGAGCAACTGACTTGTAATCAGTAGGTCGCCAGTTCGACTCCGGCAGTCGGCACCATTTTTATCTCTGATAAAGAGTAAGCTCTAGCCTGAGGTTAGAGCTTTTTTTCTTCCAAGAATTAGTGACATCATTGATGTTATTGATTCGGTGCCAAGATATTTAGCTTTTAAGAAAGTAAATATCGCACACAGTTTTGTGTGCCGACTTAGCTCAGTTGGTAGAGCAACTGACTTGTAATCAGTAGGTCGCCAGTTCGACTCCGGCAGTCGGCACCATTTTTTCGCTCTGATAAAGAGCAACGCCTTGATAGCTCAGTCGGTAGAGCAGAGGATTGAAAATCCTCGTGTCCCTGGTTCGATTCCGGGTCAAGGCACCATCTTCTTAAGAAGAGAAAACCTTAACAGCAATGTTAAGGTTTTTTTTTGACTGCAGTTTACCTCTTAGGCAGCACTGTATGTTTTCGCTATTGAAAAGAGCAACAATTATTTTCGAAAAACCACCTGTACCGTACTGATGGCACGCTCTAAAAAGGCCCCTTCGCAATAGCCGAAATAATACAGCCACAGGCGTTTAAAGCTTTCATCATAACCAAGCTCGGTTAATTCCCGCCAGGAGTCGAGAAATTGTTCGCGCCAATGAGCCAGTGTTTTCGCATAATGCAGGCCGATATCATCTATTTTCTCGATGACCATATCGGTGTGTATTTGGGTGCGGCGGGCGATTTCGGTAATAGAAGGTAAAAAGCCGCCGGGAAAAATATAACACTGAATAAAATCGACATTATTGCGGTAATAATCAAAACGCTGATCCGCTATGGTGATCGACTGCAACAGCATTTTACCGCCGCTTTTTAACCTTAGGTTGCACTGGCGGAAAAAACTTTCCAGATAGTCATAACCAACCGCTTCGATCATTTCTATCGACACCAGCTTGTCATATTGCCCGCTCAACTCCCGGTAGTCTTTTTGCAGCAAGGTAATTTGCCCGCCTAAGCCTAACTTGTCGATCTGCTTACGGGCATATTGATATTGCTCCCGGGAAATCGTGGTGGTGGTTACCTTACAGCCGTAATAGAGCGCCGCATATATAGCCAGCCCTCCCCAGCCGCTACCGATTTCCAATAAATGATCGTCTTCTTTAAGTTCGAGCCGCTGACAAATGGTTTCAAGTTTATGGTACTGGGCCTGGGACAGACTTGCCTGTGGCTTGGGATATATGGCCGAGGAATAAATCATTTGCGGATCTAAAAAGCGGCTGTAGAGTTCATTGCCGAGATCATAATGGGCAGCGATGTTTTTTTGAGCGCCGGCTTTGCTATTGCGGTTGGCCCAGTGCAATAAGGCCTGCTGAATACCTTTAAACCAGTTTTTACCACTTTCCAGCTGATCTGTCATTTGCTGCGCCCGGGCAAAAATACGGATCACGGCGGTAAGATCCGGCGAAGACCACTTGCCCGCTATATAGGCTTCACCGGCGCCGATACTGCCTTTTAGCACCAAATCACGGTAGGTACTGGGATCATGCACCACAAGTTTAGCGCTAAGCTCCTGGCCATTGTCACCTGGCGCTATTTGCCCGGCTGACTGACCAAACTGTGTTTTATTATGGCCTTCGATAACTTCCAGTGAGCCGTCATTGATTTGCTTTAGCACCTTAAACACTAAATTTCTGCAGCGCTGCTCGAACCAGCCGGATTTACCCTTGATGGCAATTTCTACAAGATTTTCCACAATCAACCCCTACGCCAAAACATTATGATGTTTCCTTTGATGCCTGATACGAAATAAACGGCACCCGTTTGATAAATAACTTAAGTGCCTGCCAATAAATACCGACAAGGATCTTAAAGGTCATGGCCGGCATACTCAGCCATAACCGGAATAAACTGTTCGAGCTCAATGACTGCTTTTTAAGGGCTAAACTGACATCAAATAACTTTTCGTTACTCGCTTCCCTGCTTTGCTCGACTTTATTCTCAATATGGATCGCCAGCCCGGAGCTGCTTTTCCCCGGCGGCCTGATTCGCCAGTGATATGCCATGGCCAAATCCATAAAAGGTGAAACATGAAAGTTCTTTTTCGTCACCTTGCTATCCTGCGCCGCCATAGCCACTAGATAATAATGTCGCTGGTTCCAGGGCGTATTACTCACTTCTACCAACACATATTGGCATTTGCCTTTGTGGTCATAACAAAAGTAAAAATTTGCCGGGCTAAAATAAATGCCGAAACACCTTAGCTGAACCAGCATCATCACTCTGTCTATTGCCTGGCTTGCCCCTAACTCCCTGACTTTATTTTTAATACGTGCTTTTAACGATCCGGGATCACCCCTTAAATAATCTTTTTGACAAAATCGCATCGGATAAAACCAGGAGTAACCAAAAGGCCCCTGTGGTTTAAGCCGGCCATTGAGCTCATCGACATCAACAGCCAGCATGTAGAGAGCATAGCTGAACTGGTTTTTAGCCGGTTTAAAGCGGCGATGCCTGACCTGGCCGCGATAAATGCAACTGTTTAAGTTATTGTCTGCCATCACGCTTGCCGTCCGTTAAGAAAACAGCCAAAGCGTGCGGCCACATCCAGCGCACTCCTTACGCCATCTTCATGGAAGCCATTGTACCAATAGGCGCCGGCGAAATGGCTTTGACCCTTGCCGCAGATAGACAACCTTTGCTGCTGCGCCTTAAGGGCAGCTAAAGTAAAAACGGGATGATGGTAAACAAACTCTTTTAAAATTTTAGACTTATCAATCAGCTGGCTTTGATTTAAGGTCACGCAAAAAGTTTGCTCACTCGTTATGCCCTGCAGGATATTCATATTATATGTAACACAGGCCGGTTGACTGAGATCCCCGGTTAATTGGTAATTCCAGCTGGCCCAGGCTTTTTTCCTTTTAGGCAGCAGGGAAATATCCGTGTGCAATACCACCTGATTGGCGCTATAAGCAATGGCGCCAAGCACGGCTTTTTCTGCGTCGCTGGCATCGCTTAACAAGGCCATCGCCTGATCTGAGTGACAGGCAAGCACCACATCATCAAACTCCTGCTGGCGGCCGTCGGCAAAATTTACTTGTACCCGCCCATGCTGCCGGGTAATGCCGCAGATCCCGGCATTGACATATATGTTATCGGCAAACGGCCGACATAAAGGCGCCAGATAACTGCGTGAACCTTTGGGGATCACATACCATTGCGGCCGGTCGCTGATGTTAAGCAAGCCATGGTGGTAAAAAAAGCGCACAAAAAACAACAACGGGAATTCTTCCATCTTTTCCAGCGAACTTGACCATATCGCCGCTCCCATAGGTAAAATATAATGTTCGGTAAAAAAGCGGCTAAAACCATAGGCTTTTAAAAACAGTCCCAGGGTATCCTTCTGGTTAAAGTTTTGTGCCTGATAATGCGCTTTGCAAAGTTTATTAAAACGTAAAATTTCCCGTATCAGCTGCCAGAAAACCGGCCTGACAAGGTTACGTCGTTGTGCGAACAGGGTATCGAGGTTGTGGCCGTTATATTCCAGCCCGGACTCGGGATTTTTCACCGAAAAGCTCATCTCAGTTTCCTGTTTTTCCACCCCGATTTCATCCAGTAATGCCAGAAAATTAGGGTAGGTTTTGTTGTTAAAAACAATAAAACCTGTGTCTATGGCATAATCCCTGCCGGCCAGGGAAATATCCACCGTTGCCGTGTGTCCGCCGATAACTGCCGCTTTTTCAAAAACACTGACCTGATGCTTTTTCGATAACAGGTAGGCACAGGTCAAGCCTGAAATACCGCTGCCGATAATGGCAATATCTTTCATGACGCCCCCTTCCTTGTGATGAGCTTTTGCCAGAGCTTATCCGGCAACAGCGCCAGTAATTTCAATACCAGGGTTAAGCGCCAGGGAAAATGCAAATATTGCTTACGCTTGCTCACGGCGGTAAATATCTGCCTCGCCGCCTGTTCACTGCTTTGTATAAAGGGCATGGCAAAGGTATTTTTATCGGTAAGCGGTGTTTTAATAAAACCGGGATGCACCAGGGTGACGGCGATATTTTCCGGGACAAGGTCGATACGCAAACTGTTGGCGAGATAATCCACCCCGGCTTTTGAAGCGCCATAGGCTTCGGCTCTTGGAAAAGGCACCAGCGTGGCGCTGGAGCTGATAAAAACAAGCTGACCGCCGCTACTTAACTTGGGCAACAGATATTGCAATAAAAACCCCTGGGAAATCAGGTTAGTGGTGATAATACTGGCAAAGCACTCGCCATCAAAGGTTTTAACCTGGTCGATATAGGCACAGTCCCCGGCATTTAAGATCAGGATGTCCAATTGCTCTACCTCTTTGGCGGCCTCCTGTATTTCAGTGTCTCTGGTAACATCAAAGGCCAACACCCGGATGTTCTTATAAAGCTTAAGATAACCGGCAAGTCTTTCACGATTACGGCCGCAGGCAATGACATAAAAGCCTTGCTGGTGGTATTTGGCCAGCAAAGCTTCTCCTATCCCTGAAGTCGCCCCGGTAATCAGTACGGTTTTCATTGCCCTGCCCGCGCTTTCAACCAAAGAATAAGGCGTCCCAACAACGGAATATGCTCGTAAATCATTTGCCCGAGGTCGAGGTAATCCCGGTGATAAATCACCTTATCTTCCTTACCCATCAGCAGGGTGTGGCCTTCAACCTGAATTTGTCTGCCTTGATTTAAACGCTTGTGGGCAAATTCCATCTGCCAATAAACGGCCGCCTGATTGCCGTCTTGCACAATTTGGGTGATACGAAAGCGGCAGTAAAAAATATTTTGATAGAGGCGGTCAAAGTAGGCGGATAACTCCTGTATTCCCTTGATGGCATGTACCGGATCCTGGAAAATAATATCCTGATGGTACAGCTCAGCCAGGATTTCCAGGTTATCCGCACACAGGGACTGATAGATGGTGATAAACTTATCCAGCCAGACCGGCATTAACTTATCCTCTTCAATAATTTCCACAGACACTGCTTTGTAGCTGCTTAACACAATGAGCTTCCTTATCTTGCTTCGCTAACAAATAAATAGTTGATAATTAATATTTTTACTATTTATTTTGCTGACGTTTTACCTTTGTCCGGTAAATACTTACGAATGAAAGCAGGTTTTGGATCACCTGTTCGGGATCTGCAATTGAAATTTACCCGCTTTATCAGGCTCTGATGCTACTCACTGTGTTTAGCGGCGCGAAAGCGCTAATAGATCAAGGCGGCAATAGGATTGAGTAATTTGTTTATTCCCTGGGTGAAGTGCAGGGCATCACTTACCACGGTATAACATAAGCAACCTTGCTCGGACACTGGGGTATGGGTATGGCGGCCATCAAGCATCATAAAATCCCCGGGAACATAACTGCCCTGCTCATCGTGAAACTCTCCCGCCAACAGCAGGGTTAATTCATATCCTTTATGGGTATGCTCTGGCACCGAGCCCCCGGGCTGCAAGTGCAACAAACTGGTATGTATCGGCCCTTCCCCGAGCAACAAACGTGCACGGGAGAGCTTGCCCAAATGGCGAAACTTGCCCAGCTGCAGGTTTGCTATCGCCTGTGGCAGGGTAAACTCCTGTCCGTGAAGAGTAATTTTTTTCGGTATGCGTAGCGGAACAGGCGCAATTTGCTCATCGGCAACAATCACCTGGATCATATCATCATAATCCGTCTCGGCCTGCTGACAGCTATCAACGCCACTGCTGTTTATATCAGCCGATAATGCCTCTCGGCCAAAGCTTTTCATCGCCTGCTCCCTGGTGATAGCAGCCGTTTTTTCCTGGCAAAGGGGGCACATATCAACATGTATGGCAATTGCAGCAGACAGGGATGCGGCCAGCTCGCCGCCGGCAAAAGCCTTAAGTAAGGTCTCTTTAGGATGATGCCTGATCATTATCGTCTCCTAATTGCAGCTTTAATTTCGACAGCGCCAAACGTAACCTTGATTTAATGGTGCCAAGCGGCAAGTCCAACTGCCGGGCAAGCTGCTCTTGCGACATTTCCAGGAAATAGAAGCCTTTTACCACCATTTGCTGGTTTTGCGGCAATTGCTCCAAACAGGTTAACATATGTTTTTTCGCCAGGTGGTCGGCAAAAATTTCCCCTTCTCCGATATTGCGCTCTGCCAGAGGCCAGATATCATCACTGAGATTATCTTCTTTGTTGGCCTGTACTTTTCTGAGCATGTCAAAACTGACATTACGCATGATGGTGTACACCCAAGTGGTCACGGCCCCCTTATCGATATTAAACAAATGCGCTTTGCGCCAGACAATGGCCATGGTTTCCTGAAGCACTTCATTGACCTGCTCGCTATTATTAAACCGGGTGGCGGCTACACGCTTTATCTTAGGGGCAAAAAATTTAAACAAGCTGGTGAAAGCTTGCTTGTCCCTTTTTAAGGCTATGGCAATAACGAACCGGGTTAGCGTTTTATTATCAAAGTCGGCAGGCATAGCTATAGGTTTAATACCTTCCTGATTTTTTTGCAACGCGCCGCTGATAACTTGCATAACTCAATAGCCGCTAACCCCTTTGTTAACCTAATACGGTGCAGGAGTCACTTTAGATCACTTAACCTGAGATTATTTTCCGACAAGATCATCGAAAGCAGCAGCAAAGCGCTGTCATAGGATGACGCCTTAAGAAAATGTACTTTATGCTGGTTGGCAATGGGCAATAACTCGAGCCAGCGGGCCAGCACCCAATTCGGCTGATCGATAAAATCGCCGCTATAAAGGCCTGATAAGCCTTCACTTTGCATGAAAAAGGCTTGCAGTAACCGACTAAAGACCCTGGTCAGTTGGTCATGCCGGTGCTCGGGCCAATGCTCAAGAGGAGCGATACTTCCCCACATCAGGTTATCCTGGTCCCGGTAGGCTGCGCTGATGGCAACAAGCCCTTTGCATCTGACATCAAGCAGCAAGAAGCCGTCATCACCGGTGCCAAAGTTGGTGATCTCGACCCAACTGGCCACCGGCATACTGTCGCCATGCCAGGGGTCGAGTAAAATAGCAAAACCATTTTCTTTTGAGGCGATTTTTACCATTTTCAGATAGCGCGGTTCAAAGATTTTTAACCGGGTCATGCCCTGGGGCAACATAAACACAGGTAATGGAAAAATTGGTAGCTTCATGCCAGCCCCCTGCAAACACATGTCCATCAACCCCGGCCAAATCCGGGATTGAACCATAGCGAGATAACAATAACGGTTAAATCAACAGTGACGTAAGGGCTGCTCTTTATCGAAAAACAGCGTGATTTCCGCCAGGGTAATACCGAACTTTTTCATTTGTGTTTTGTTAAACACCCGGTAATCATCAATGCGGTACATCCAGTCATCGAGATCAAACTGATAAGACTCACCGTCTATATCAAGTGCCAGGCGGTATTGCCACCTGAAGGCATAACCCAGTTGCTGCCCGCCGGCAATACCTATAACATCCTCAGCCTGCCCCAGGTATTTACCGCCCCCCTGACGGGTTAAACGCCAGTTTCTGCGGGAGACTTCGCCGTCTTTAAAATAAAACACTTCTTTTAGCAAGCCTTGCTCCTGCTGCCAGCTTCCTTCAAGTTCAACACAAAAACGCCGCGTCACCTTGAGGTTATAATCCTGCACTATACCCCAGGCGATCACCGGCCCGGTAAAGTAGCTTTGAATATCCAGCACAGGTGTACTGTCCTGATAGTGGTTAATATCATTGGAGCAACTGAAAAGCCCTAAAAGCAAAACCAGCAAAAACTTTGTCTTGAGTAACAACAATAAAGGCTTCATGGTGATATCCCCAACAGCGCTTTTCTGATCCCTGGCCGGCTCGTTCTCGGGGATAACCAGATATCCAAAAACATCCCGGCGAACTTTTCATCCCTTATCTTGCCCAGATAGCGGCCATTAAAATAAAAAGCACTGCCGCTGCCATCTGAAAACAAAGTTAAGGTATCCCCGGCACTGACATCCGGCCACAGGGCTTTGAGGTAGGGTAAATATTGCTGATAATCACTTTCCGCTATATCCAGGTGCTGCCATTGCTCCAGGGTTGCCGAGACTAGTTCCTTGCGAGAAATATCTCTTTGATAGTTGATTTCAAATAACAGCTGCTGTTCATCCCGGCTAAACCGTCCTGAAGACGTATATAAACGGCTTTGATAAATATCCCAGAACAATACCGAAAGTTGCGCCTGCCCCACCAGTTGCAACCGGCTCCTATCTAAAACCACAGCATCAGGGCCATTGCCGTGAGACAAAATTCTCGCCGGCAAAACTGAAAATGAACAAGCAAAAAGACTAAGCGTAATGAATATTATCTTCATGGGCCTGGTTCACTCCTGTCCAGATACTTAAACGAAAAAAGAGCATCATTAACTGGCTCCAGATAAGGCTGAGCAAGACTAAGGTCAACAGCGTAGAGTAACCAAAGCTGACAGCTGCCAGGGTTTTTCCCGCCAAATAACTCAGTGGCGGGAAAACAGCGCCGGCCAAAAATTGCAGGGCGGTACGACCTTGCAAGAATTTCAGGCTGGCATTTAAGGTTAAGGAAAAACTCAGCCATATCATGATCAGCCAAAACGGCACAATGAAATCACTTTGCACAAACTCAAAGACCCCGGCATGCATCAGTAAACTATCGGTAACAGTACCGAGCAAGGTCACCAACAGCACATAGCAGGCCTCCCTTTTGCTATTACGGCTAAAATGCAAATGCAAAACCGCCCACACAGGCACCAGCAAAGCAAAGCTATTACCCCAATAGATACAGCCAAACCACATCAGGTTAAAAATAAGCGCATTAATCAGCATAATGGCAATTGTTCCAGGTTTATTGGGTTAATACGCAGCAAAAGGCAAGCAGGTTCATTTTTAGCAAATAATTTTTAAAAAACGTCGGGCAGGATAACAAGCATGATTAAGCGCACGGCGAATAACCTGCCGATCTGAGATAAGTGAAGAGGTTCAATATTATGATGCCAACAAGCTGGAGGCAGCCCGTTAGCCAGATACCAGGCTTGCCGTTCCGGACGCCGCATAGTTAAGGACTTGGTTAAGTTAGAAGGTGCCCCCTTATACTCTAGCGGGGGGAGGAGCACATATTAGATAAGTGCCTATTGGCTGTTGGTTTTTTTATGCCAGCGAATAAGCTCTTTCTGATCCGCTGGTGCTTCTAAACCATTTTCAATTAACTCTGCTGCCTGAGTTGCTAAAATAGCTTCCGCTTTGTTTTCAATACGTTCAAGCATATTAAAAAATAGTGATTTTTCGCTATCCGTCAATACTTCTTCCAACAAGTTAGCCCTTTCATCCATGGCTTGTGTCAGTTTTTGATATAGCGCCTTACCTTCATCATTCAGGTATAAGTTTTTCACATTCTTTTTGCTTTCATCTTGACGGGATTCGATCAAGTTTAACACCAACAACTTTTTAACCGCCCGGCTGACAGTATAAGAATCTAATCTTGACTGGTAAGCAATATCAGCTGATTTAATCGGCATATAAGAGCCAATGTTGAGCAGTACCCGCATTTCTCTTGGCTCCAGTTCGGTTAGGTTCCTGATTTTCCAATCCCTGTCCAATGCCAATAGATTACTGACCACTGCCAGTCTAAACGGCAGGTGGGAGATTAAATCTAACGGATTCTCTACTTTGTCTGTCAAAGTAAATGCCTGACTGCGAGCTGACTTAGTGATGGGCTTAACCTTATTGAGCAAAAATTACTGTAACTCTATCATTTTCCTCATCTAAATAAAAACCTTCATTATATTGCACTTGCAACAACATTATTGTTGCATATGCAACATACAGATCATATAGTAGTTTAAATTAGCATCATTTGATAAACGGAGAACAGATATGCCCTTAGTAACCCCGCTAGCGCCTGACGCAAATGAAGACGTTGCCGAACTGGCAAAGTTTTTTAATGAAACCTTAGGCTTTTGTCCCAACAGCGTATTAACCATGCAACGCCGGCCAGCCATTGCCAAAGCCTTTATTAACCTGAATATGGCGGTAATGGAAAATAAAGGCAGGGTTACTGCCGAGCAAAAACGTTTAATCGGTTATATCACCAGTGCCAATACCGGCTGCCGCTACTGTGAAGCCCATACTATCCTGGCAGCAGAGCGCTATGGTGGCAGCGAAGAGCGCCTGGAAAACATCTGGTCATTTCGGGAAAGCGACCTCTATAGCGAGGCAGAGAAAGCCGCTTTTGAACTGGCTTTAGCTGCCTCAAGCGTGCCTAATGCGGTAACAGATGAGATCACCGCAAAAATGCATGAATATTGGGATGACGGTGAAGTCGTTGAAATTTTAGGGGTGATTGCATTATTCGGCTATTTAAACCGCTGGAATGACTCTATGGGCACGACCATGGAAGCAGGCGCGGTAGATGCCGGTGAACGTTTGCTTGCAAACTCAAGCTGGAGCAGGGGAAAGCACATCTGATAGCTCATCAAAGAAAAACACAAAAAAGCACCGAAAACACGGTGCTTTAATTAATCAAAGTAATTTTAATTATTGCTTGGTAAACCGACGCAGCCCAAAACCTGCCAGCGCTAATGCAAAAATAGCCAAGGCCGGTGGCTCCGGTACCTGAGCGGTTGAACGATACATTAGCCAACCTATGGTGCCTGAGCTTGACCACAAACCATACTTGGAAAAATTATCGCTCACGGCAATGGTGCTATAAGTGTTGATTTTCCGGTTATCCTCACCGTTATGTAGATATAACATTCCGGCCTGGTTATCCGTTAAGGTATCATCATAAAACCACGCCGTTTCTGTTCCGCTGCTGCCGGAATCCCCAAAAAGAGCTTTATATTGTGGACTAGTATACGAACCGGTGTCGGCACAATTGAGGATTATAGTAACATTATCGCTACAGCCGTGATCAGCCCCGCCATATAAGGCATCAAGGAACAAATTAGCATCATCGGCCCCGGCAATAGTCCAACCGGCATACGCACCTGAAGCTATCTCAGCTAATGTCTGGGCATGGGTAAGATCTGCTAACAGATCCCATCTTAACCACTCACGGTCATTTAAGGTATCGGTGATAACATTGGTTGAGCCGTCATCGTTACTGGTTAAGGCGCCGATAGTGATCAAGCCGGCATTGGCGACATTAAACAAGCCACTGACACACAAAATCAGTCCCGCCAAGGGCAATTTTAAAAATTTTAATTTCATTTATTTTTCCTACTACACTTTTTCATGAAAAAAGATGAAAGATTGACGTTCAACTGAGAGATTTTAGCCCCTTTCAGTTGCACAATAATACAGCAAGAATCGAACCAAAGAAAAATATTCTGGAATAAAAATCAGCTTGCGCTATAAAGTCAGTACCCGGGTTAAAAATATCAATGAAGCTGGATTTTAAGCACTATTACTGCTTTGCCCCGTTTTAACCGCGGCACCGATTAAATGGGCCAGGCGCAAGGTTTCCGGCACATTACCGTTGTCGGTGACTTTTTCCAGTAATAAACCCGCCGTTTCAGCCCCGCAGCCCTTTACCTGATAGACAAAGGTGCGTTGCTTTTCATCAGCAGCGGTTGTGGTGTAAGTAAAAATATCGCCGGCAGCAGCCAAAGTCGCTAAACGAAACTCGGCATCATCAAAACGACTCAGTACTTGTTTCACCGCTGTAACATCCGGCTGTTTACGCATAACCGCAATACAAGGTAACTGCAGAGCTTCATTTAATTCTTCCAGGTTGATCAGGTTAAAACCACCAATGGCGATACCGTCGAGCAGTACCGCATGCACCTGCTGATAAAACTTGCTGGGTTTAAGCATATTAATCAGCACATCTGTAGCATCGACCCCGTCTTTACTGGCCTCTCCCCATAACATGCCTTCAAAGCGGGTATTGGTACAAACAATCCCGGAAATATTGACTTTGCTGCCCGCTTGACGGTTAAAGGGAGCATCATCAAAGCCTATGGTACGTAACTGCTTATTTAACCTTATAACTTCTGCCAGTGACTTCATTTTTTCTTGATACCTACAGCCATTACTTGAAAAAAGAAAAATTTTACTAAATAACTTTAACAGCTATTTAATTGCCGATAAAATCCCCGGTGCCTTAAATGGCATAATTCTTCAGGGCGGGGTGGAATTCCCCACCGGCGGTGATTAATTTGTAAAAATTATCAGCCCGCGAGCGCTTTACCGTGAGTTGCAAACATGTGGTAAAGGTCCAGCAGATCCGGTGTAAATCCGGAGCCGACGGTTCAGGGTAAAATCGTTATCTCAGCGATAGTCCCGTAAAGTCCGGATGGGAGAAGAAAAAATGACAACACAAATCCACTATCCGGTTTACCGGGTGGTGCTTTTTGTGCTGCCATTAACTTTCCTCGTTCCCCTGAATTTTGAACATCAAAATCAGGAGATTAACATGAATATCAACCTTAGCCAGTTTGGCTTAACCCCACGAGAACGCATCAATAATGCCTGTCGAGACCTTGGTCTTGGCAAAGCCGTAGTGCTTATGGACGATCCGAATCGTGAAAACGAAGGTGACTTGATTGTTGCCGCCGAGCTTATTAACCCAAATAGCATGGCGCAATTAATCACCGACTGCTCAGGCATCGTTTGCCTGGCGTTAACCGAAGAAAAGTTAAAACAATTGCAGTTACCTCAGATGGTAACCAATAACTCCAGCAAAAATAACACCGCCTTCACGGTTTCCATCGAAGCAAAGCAAGGGGTGACCACAGGAGTTAGTGCGGCGGATCGTGTGCAAACCATAAAAACAGCAATAGCGGCAAGTGCCCACCCGGATGACTTGGCACATCCCGGCCATGTGTTTCCCCTTAAGGCTGAGCCCGGAGGTGTGCTTTCCCGTCGGGGCCATACCGAAGGAGGCGTAGACTTATGCCAACTTGCCGGGTTATCACCAAGCGCCGTTTTATGTGAATTAATGCATAAAGACGGCACTATGATGAAAGGACAAGACCTGGTGGAGTATGCCTTAAATCATCAGCTGGTCTTGCTGACCATAGAGGATATCGCTGAGGTGCTGCTTGATGAAAAATCCGATGTAGCCTAGGCCCACAAGGTGGAATAGCTGATATCCGGTTATTCCACCTTTTTTAAAAGTATTCCCATGCAACTATTAAATAAGCAGGCTAGCAAAACATTAATTGATAAAATCTACGGCTTATATAAGCGTGTCGACCTTACCTTTGACAGTATTCTTGATTCAGGCATGTGCCAGATATATGCAAACAATGCCCTTAGTCCCGATGTTTTCGTGATTAAAAATGGCATTTTTTGTCTTTTAGGCGGCAATAGCGCCCATCAAGATGCCGGGCGCATAATTAAGGTGTTATCAACTAATTCAATATTACTACCCGGCCCGCAGCAGTGGCTTGATAAACTACAGGCCAGCCGGCACATTGAACTGGAAAGCCTTACGCGTTATTCGATGTCTCATCAAAGCCTTTGTATCGAGGAGCTAAATCAATGGATTGCCAAGTCCGGGGCTAATACTACGATTTTCGCCATAGATGAAAGCTATGCCAGAGCGATCAGTAAAAGCGAACAGTTCGGCTACCACTTACAAAACTTTTCCTCTGCAGAAAATTTTCTCGCCCGGGGAATAGGTTTTGTTGCTTGTATAAACAAGCAAATTGTTGCGGTCGCCTCTTCCGCTTTAGTATGTAATAAAGGCATTGAGATCAATATCATGGTAGATGAAAAACACCGGGGTAAAGGTATAGCAACCTCCCTTGGCGCTACCTTAGTAAAAACATGCTTAACCGCCAAGGTCATTCCTCATTGGGATGCAGGTAATGAAGCCTCATTAAGGTTAGCGCAAAAGCTTGGCTATACACGGCGAGAAAGCTATATTGCCTATCGTATCAAAACAGGATAACTCAAGCATAAAGCCCTGAAAGCCCCTTGCAACAGATGAAAAAAATTAATCCCGGTGGTGAATTTTACTCGTTTGTACTTAAGTGCACCTTGTCATAAGCTGAGTTTGATTTTGATTTCCCCCGATTTCAAAAATCGTTGTTTCATTGCGGGCATAGTTTCTATGCCCTTTTTTTATGCCTTCTCTTATCTACAGATCATATTCTCAGTTGCCTTATCTCTAAGCCAAGAGAAACAGCATTAACCTCAGACTAAACAAAATGCACCACCATGGTGCAAAAATCATTTTTTATGTACTCCCTGAGCACCCGGATTAAAACAAAAAACAACTAATAACTTAAAAAACAACAACATAAGAAATGGCCTTTGATTTGCTTTTTGATGTTAGCTTAATTAACTTACTAATAATCATAAACTTATGGCCATTCAAACACCTATACGCGGTTTACGCTCTTTTTGTATTGCCGCAAAATGCCTCAGCTTTAAACATGCCGCCGCCCAGCTTTTTTTAACCCCTTCTGCGGTAAGCCACCAGATAAAACAGTTAGAACAACAAGTCGGCATTCAGTTGTTCCAGCGACAAACCCGCGCTATAGAATTAACCAACGCCGGCAGACAGTTTTATCAGGCCATTGAACCTTTGATCGCCGAACTCGAAACCACCATAGCCCAGTTCAGCAACAACAAACAAAACAGCACTATCACCATCAGCTTGCCGGAGTTTTTTGCCAGTGAACTTTTTGTGCCTAAATTAAATGACTGGGCGAAACAACACCCGCAAATAAATTTACAATTGGAAACGGTAAAATCATCCAGCGACCCCCTCAAAGCCAGCGATTTGTCGATTGTTTTAGCCGCCAGCAAACCCAAAGGCAGCCAGGTCGATGATCTTTTCCCCGTCTCTTATGTACCGGCATGCAATACCAAGTTATATCGGCAGCTGTCACAAACAGGATATCAGGCATTAACCTCGGTTCCCCTGATCCTGCACAGCTCCAGGCCCTGGTCCTGGCACCAATGGGCCGAACGCTGTCAACTGGATGACTTTAACCCTAAGCAAATCATCCAGTTTGACAGTATGTTCGGCGTTGCCCGCGCCGCCCAGCAGGGAGTCGGCATCGCCCTGGTACCTTTGCCTATCAGCCAGGCCTGGTTTAATGAACAACTGCTGGTCAAATTATTCGAACACGAGCTGCTTACCAAAGACCGCTATTACCTGATCCGCCAGCATAACCTGGCTCCGGCCCCCGACCTGGACTCCTTTACCGACTGGATCAAAACAGCCTTTAGTACATAAGCACCAGCCGTATTTCCCCCAGTAATTGCCGGCGATTGCTATAGCTGAAATTAATTCATCTGACGGCTGTTTTTTTATCGTTTGTCGAGAGTTTGTCCTTTGTCTTAGAGTAAAGATGTCAGCAGTTAAATGACATAACACAAGAGATTTGTCTTAGCGATATTGCTCACAAAAGGAAGAGACCATGAAAACAGAGACAACAGATAACAAAGCAGCTTTTACCAAATCAAGATTCATTAAAGTAACAACGGCAACCGCCCTGCTCACTGTGCTTTTGGCAACATCGGCATTTGCCAATATACAGGCGGCCACCGCACTTGCCGGATTTAAAATAGCCGTCATCGACGGCAGCAGCGGCTCAGCCAAGATTTTAGCCGGTGACTATCAAAAAGGGCTTGAAGAAATCACCGAAGATTATCACCAAGATACCAATAACAGCTATGCCTGGGAATATGAGCTGGGCTTATGCGTGGCCAATTTAAAAATGCAGCGGTTATCAGCAGCAGAAACAGCTTGTAGCAGGGCAATCACAACTATGCCCAGACACATGAAGCGCAGCAGAAAAGGCAGATACCTGCACTCAATCGCCTTAAGCAACAGAGGCATAGTACGCTATATTTCAGCCGACTTTTCCGGAGCGTTAACCGACTTTAATGCGGCGATGGCTATCAACAGAAATTCCCTGGTTGAACAAAACCTGGCGCAGCTTACCAACAGCTTAACCATAGCTCGCAGCAAAACAGCTGTGGATACTTTTACGGCAACGGCTTATGACAAAAGCCGCGCAGAGTAACGGCAGTACTTTATTCATCCTTAGCAGCACAAGGAGAACATTATGATATTTAAACTCACATTCCTTAAAGCAATCACCGTATTTAACAGCATGAAAACAACCAGGCTCTCGGATATGATAGATTTTTACCGGCAACTAAAACACCTGGCGATCAGCCAGTGGGACGTGGAAACAAAAGAAATCAACTTAGCCAGGACCAGGTTACGACAACAAATTCATTAACTTAAAAGGCAGGTTATGCTTTTGATGATAACACTTATCCAATGAGGGCCTGAATATCAATGCCGATACAGGCCCTGTGCCGCTAAGCCCTGTCAATTCACTCTTCCTCGCAGTTAATTAAAGAATAAATTGTCACCGACACAAAATTTGGGTTATAACTCAATAAAGTGGCTTTAACATTTCACTTTGAAAGCTTTTATTTTAGTGATTGTTTTACGGGCAAAAGGAACTTGAGTTGCAGACATATCTTGCAGATTTTCTCCAAAAGAATCAGCTATCCCCAGATTACCTGCTCACGGCAAAGCAGCATTTTACCCCTTTGGTAAAGGCAATCGTACAAACACGTCAAGCCAGTAACAAGCCAGCGGTTTTTGTCGGTATTAACGGCTGTCAGGGCAGTGGTAAATCTACCCTGTGCGATTATATGACCCGGGTATTGATTAACGAACACCAGCTAAATACCATCAGCTGCTCCCTCGATGACTTTTACCTGGATCAGCTGCAAAGGCAGCAACTGGCAAAATCGGTACACCCGTTATTAGCCAGCCGCGGTGTTCCCGGCACCCATGATATGCTTCTGCTCAGCGACACCCTGAAAAAACTGGCAAACGCGGATACCGGCTTTTCCCTGGCGAAATTTGATAAAGCAAGCGATAACCCTGTCCCCCACAGGCTTTGGCCAACAGTAAGTGCAAAAACAGATATCGTGCTTTTTGAAGGCTGGTGCTGGGGAACCCCGCCGCAGCAGGAAAATGAACTTTGGTTTCCGGTAAACCGCCTTGAACAAGAGCAGGATCGCCAGGGCATATGGCGAAAATTTGTCAATCACCAGCTGGCACAGTTTTACCAGCCGCTATACCGCTACATGGACTTATGGCTGATGCTAAAAGCGCCGTCATTTGACTGTGTTTACCGCTGGCGCCTGGAGCAGGAACAAAAGCTCAGGCAAAAGCTTGCCGACGCATCAGGCAGCAATAACATCATGACAGATACCGAGATAGCCAACTTTGTCCAGCATTTTCAACGTTTGAGCCAGCACAGCCTGAACACTCTGCCCGGCAAGGTCGATCACCTGCTCACCCTCGACCGGGATCGCCGGATTATCCAAAGCTAAATTCCCCCGGCTTAAGGCATATCAAAGAAAAATCACGCAAACTGCCGCCAGGCACTGGAAAATAACCGCCGGAGGCTGTTAAAATCCAAAGCAATTAAATTTTCCATACCAAGTGATTAACAATTCCCAATGGCGAATTGATCCCTGGTTATCATTAGCATGAGAAGCAATTCAGATGGGCAGAGCTTACCAAAACCGTAAATTATCCATGGCCAAAACGGCAGGCCAAAAAACCAAAGTTTATTCCAAATTCGGAAAAGAAATTTATGTGATCGCCAAAAATGGCGGTACCGATCCCGACGGCAACCTGGCCCTGCGCAGCACGATTGAAAAAGCGAAAAAAGCTCAAGTACCTGCCCACGTTATCGAAAAGGCGATTGAAAAAGCCAAAGGTACCGGCGGCGAAGATTATGTACCGGCGCGCTACGAAGGTTTTGGCCCGGGTAACTGCATGGTGATCATCGATTGCTTAACCGACAACGGCAATCGTACCATCAAAGATGTACGCCAGTGTTTCACCAAGACCCATTCAAAAATCGGTTCCTCGGGCACGGTTTCTCATATGTTTAACCACCAGGCGGTATTCTCTTTTAAAGGGGATGACGATGAAGCGGTTCTGGAAAACCTGATGATGGCAGACATCGACGTCACCGACGTTGAGTTGGAAGACGGCATTATTACCGTTTATGCACCGCATACCGAGTTTTTCAAGATCAAAACCGCTTTCGCCAACGATATGCCTGAGTATGAGCTTGAGGTAGAAGAAATCACTTTCGTACCGCAAACCTACACAGAAATTTCCGGTGACGACGTTGAAATGTTTGAGAAATTCCTGCATATGCTTGAAGACTGTGAAGACGTCCAGGAAGTTTATCACAATGCTGAAATTGCCGAGTAAGCAATAATACCAGTCTAAACAAAGGGCTGATGATCAGCCCTTTGTTGTTTTTACAATCCCTGCTTCCCCTTTAAAACAAGCCAAATCAAACCAGGTTTGCCATTGCCTGGCATACAAAACCTTCCACCGGCTGGCCGCCTCATGTTCAGACAAATTATCAACAACAACCAGAGCCGAGGCTTCCGATATCATTTCAGTGGTAAAACTCACTTCAGCTAAGGCTCGGTAAAGACAAGGATAAAGCTGTTTTAACCGCCTTGAAGTCACCTTTTTGATCCAGCCAGCCGCCGGGGCACCACAATCCATCAGCATACCGGGGTTTCTCCCCCAGCTTTCCTCGGTGTGGCAGTCACGATGAAAAGGGGGAAAATCAATGAACTTGCCACTTAACCGGCTATCGGTCCAATTCGGTGTCCAGTTATATATAACAATAGGATGCTGCTGCTTCATTGCCCCTCTTAACATACGCCATATAGCATGGTCATCATCAAACCTCTTGATGATAAAATTAAGCTTAAGCGCCCGGATCCTCGGACCTATATATCTGTCCCAGGGACCGGCATACAGCACCCCTTTACCTTGTGAGCCCTGATGGCTAAAAAGGGGAAAACAATCCCGCAATGCCTGCCAGGCCGGCAACCCTGGACATAGCTTTTCTACATAATCCGGATACCACCACTCTTCCCTGCCTTGTGCCTGATGCGGCCCCAAATCCAGGATTAGCCCCCGGTTAACAAAAGATGCGAACTCTTCTGACATGGTTTCCTGCCAAACTTCCAACTGCAGATCTATGATATTCTGACTTAATGCTCCCCACTGATCCGCAACTGAAACCTCCTGATAGCCGATATCGATTCCCTGTTTTTCAATAACGGAGCCAATCACTCGTGACAATACCCGCTGACTGGTCCAGTTATTAAGGGCGATCACTACAGGAAGGGCCCCCTTATCTTCAGGCGCAGCCATGACCGGGCGTAAACCGGACATAAACAAACTAAGCAAAAATAGCAGCAGCAGAGGTTTCATATCAAAAATATGGCGGCATCACTTCTTTCAGTTTGGCCGTAAATCAGGACGAACACCAGTCTGATCAATATTAACAGCAAAAATGCCTGCCCGGGCGCTAATGCTTTAAGTTAAATGGATATTAAGCTAAGCTCTCGGATAAAATTAACTTTTAGTGACGGATATAAGTAGTGAAATCAAAAGCGACCTCCTTTGACATTGCCTACAGGGCCGGTGTTTCCCAGTCCACGGTATCAAGAGCCCTGAGGAACAGTCCTTTAGTAAATGAAGAAACCCGGCTAAAAGTCCAGGCCATTGCCAGGGAATTAAATTACAAGGTAGATAAAAACGCCAGCAACCTGCGCACCCAGCAAAGCGCCACCATTGCCCTGCTGCTGTTTGAAGATCCCACCAGCGACGATTCCATGATCAACCCCTTTTTCCTGTCGATGTTAGGCAGCATTACCCGCGCCTGCTCCGATAAAGGCTATGATTTACTGGTTTCTTTCCAGCAAATGAATAATGACTGGCATGCCGACTTTGAAGATACCAATAAGGCCGACGGTATTATTTTGCTCGGCTATGGCGACTTTGTCGATTATGAACAAAAGCTGCAGCAGTTAATCGAGCAAAATACCCGCTTTGTCCGCTGGGGCGCCGAAGCCAAAGGCTTGCCTATAGTCTCGGTCGGTTGCGATAATTTTCACGGCGGCTACCAGCTCACCGAACATGTATTAAAAAATGGCCGCCGCCAATTTGCCTTTTTAGGCGGCGCTTCCAGCCACTCCCCCGAGTTTTTAGACCGCTATTTAGGGCACTGCAAGGCATTGACGGATAATAACCTCAATGTTGACCAGGCGTACCAGTTTGACGCCATCAGCACAGAAGAGTCCGGTTATGACGCCGCCCGCAAACTGCTCGAAAGTGGTTTGCCCTTCGATGCTATTTTCGGGGCCAGCGATCTGATCGCCATAGGTGCAATGCGGGCCTTACAGGAGCAGAAGGTTAACATCCCCGATGATGTTGCCGTAGTCGGTTTTGATGACATTCCCATTGCCAGCTTTACCTTTCCGCCGCTGACCACGGCAAGGCAAAATACTAAGCTTGCCGGAGAATTATTGGTAGAAAAGCTGTTGAAACTGATCAACGGGGAAGCCGTCGACACCACCTTAATGCCAACAAGTTTAATCGTAAGAAAGTCCTGCGGCAGTTAGAGATAAGCAAACTCGCCGCTCTTTCACATCCGTCTTTACTAATGAAAAGCGCGCCATTGCCTGCATGGATGCAGGTACTTAGCTTATGTCAGGAACATATAAGCTGACCATCCTTCCCTGGATATAGCCGCTCTTACACATCCGTGTGAACGCGTCATACCATCCTTCCATGGATATAGCCGCTCTGACGCATCCGTGTGAACGCGTCATACCATCCTTCCATGGATATAGTCGCTCTGACACATCCGTGTGAACGCGTCATACCATCCTTCCATGGATATAAAAAAACCAGCGGACATGCGCTGGTTTTTATTTAAAAATTAAAGCCGGTGTTATTCCTGACTTTCCTGCTCTTCTGCTAGCGGTTCGCTCATTTCCACCTCAACTCTGTCTACCCGCTGCAAACCACGGGGCAACTTATTACCACGTCGTCCGCGTTCACCGCGATAATGTTCGATATCACCGGGTTTAAGGGTCAGCTTTCTTTTACCCGCATGCAGGGTAACGGAGCTCTCAGGACTGATGACATGAATAAGTGTGACATATTCGTCACGGGATTTGACCCGGGCCGATGGAATATTAATGATCTTATTCCCTTTACCTTTGCTGAGCACAGGCAAGTCTTTCAACGGAAAGACCAGCATACGCCCTTCGTTGGTAACAGATAAACACAACTGGCTGTCAATCTTGGTAATCGCCCTTGGCGGCATAACTTTAGCTCCCGCCGGCAGGCTTAATAAGGCTTTGCCGTTTTTATTACGGCTAACCATATCGGCAAAGCTACCGATAAAACCATAACCGGCATCGGTGCTGAGCAGGAACTGATGCTCATCTTCTGCCATCACCGCCTGGGTAAAGGTTTCCCCGGCGGCCAGGTTAAAGCGGCCAGTCAAGGGCTCCCCCTGACTCCTGGCGGTAGGCAAGGTATGAGCATCGGTAGCATAAGCCCGGCCGGAGGAATCTATGACCACAACGGGAGAGTTACTTCGCCCCCTGGCAGAGCATAAATATTCGTCACCGGCTTTATAGTTTAACGCTTTAGGATCTATATCATGTCCCTTGGCACAACGCGCCCAGCCCTTGTCAGAAATCACTACGGTCACAGGTTCGCTCGGCACCAGATCTTTTTCCGATAATGCCTTGGCTTCACCCCGGACAATAATTTGTGAGCGGCGTTCATCGCCATATTTTTCCGCCGCTTCCATCAATTCCTTTTTCATTAAGGTATTCATGCGCGCCTTGGAATTGAGCACTTTTTCCAGATAATCCCGCTCTTTATTGAGCTCGTCCTGCTCGGCGCGGATCTTGATTTCTTCCAGCTTGGCCAGCTGGCGTAATTTAATTTCCAGGATAGATTCGGCTTGGCGCTCAGACAGGCCAAAACGGGCAATCAACTCGGCTTTTGGTTCATCATAATTACGTATGATTTCGATCACTTCATCGATATTAAGGTAGGCAATCAGCAAACCTTCAAGGATATGTAACCGCGCCAGTACCTTGTCCAAACGATATTGCAGGCGGCGGCGTATGGTTTCACGGCGAAACTCCAGCCATTCCGCCAGGATATCCCGCAAATTTTTCACCGCAGGACGGTTATCCAGGCCGATCATATTCAAGTTAGCCCGGTAGTTTTTCTCCAGGTCCGTGGTGGCAAATAAATGCTGCATCAGCTGCTCTGTGTCCACCCGGTTCGAGCGCGGAACGATTACTAAGCGGGTCGGATTTTCATGATCCGACTCATCACGTAAATCCACTACCATAGGCAGTTTCTTCGCCTGCATCTGGGCCGCTATCTGCTCCAGCACCTTACCGCCGGAAGCCTGGTGCGGCAGCGCAGTGATCACTATGTCACCCTGCTCAATCTCATAGACGGCGCGCATCTTGATGCTGCCGCGGCCGGTTTGGTAGATTTTTTCAATTTCCGCTTTCGGGGTAATGATCTCGGCATCGGTAGGATAATCCGGCCCCTGGATATGCTCCAATAAATCCGCCACTTCAGCTTTAGGTTGCTCAATTAAATGCACACAGGCATTGGCAACTTCCCGGACATTATGGGGAGGAATATCTGTGGCCATGCCCACGGCAATACCGGTAATACCGTTCAGTAAAATATGGGGCAGACGGGCGGGTAAGGTTTTCGGCTCTTTCATGGTGCCGTCAAAGTTAGGGATCCAGTCTACCGTGCCCTGCCCTAATTCGGATAACAACAATTCACTGAAGCGGGATAATCTCGCCTCGGTATAACGCATCGCGGCAAAGGATTTGGGATCATCCGGTGCCCCCCAGTTACCCTGACCGTCAACCAGGGGATAGCGATAGGAAAACGGCTGCGCCATCAATACCATGGCTTCATAACAGGCTGAGTCGCCATGGGGGTGGAATTTACCCAAAACATCCCCGACGGTACGGGCAGATTTTTTATATTTGGCAACCGCCGACAGTCCAAGCTCAGACATGGCATAAACAATACGCCTTTGTACCGGCTTTAAACCGTCACCGATATGGGGCAAGGCCCGGTCCATGATGACATACATGGAATAATTGAGATAAGCTTCTTCGGTAAAACGCCGTAAAGGGACTTGCTCTACGCCTTCAAGGCTATATTCGAGTGCATCAGACATGAAATGGTTTTCCTAATGGGCAATGCAGCTTATTGCTGTTACTACTTAATTATTATTTTGCTCGCCTGCGCCTACAGATAAGGCCGAACAAAGGTTCCCGGGCCGGCAGCAATAGCGCTATTATACGGATATCGCGCTGGAAAAAACAGCTAAGTCAATTGAAAGTATTTTTTTTCGCTATCCAGGCTTGCAACTATCATATAAAAATGCTGTTTGAACAGCAAATCGACTGATATTTCAAGAAAAAACAGCAGTTACATTTGCTGATGCGGAGAAAAGCTTACCACCTGGTTACAGCCTTTTTTCTTTGCCACCGACATGGCTTTGTCGGCAGCATGCAACAAGAGCTCAAACTGGGGGATCACCTGGTGCAAACTGGCAACGCCGAAGCTGGCACTGACCGGGCATTCGATCCCCAAATGGCTGAAGTTATATTCAAAAATCTTCTCTCGCAAGCGCTCGGCTATCGCCTTGGCTTCATCGAGGTTGGCTTCCGGTAAAATAGCGGCAAATTCTTCACCGCCGATGCGGGCAAAGACATCTCTTGAACGCATGGTTTCATTGCCCAGTTTGGCCACCTGCTGCAGCACTTTATCGGCAATATCATGACTGTAATCGTCATTGATTCTTTTGAAAAAGTCGATATCGAGCACTATAGCGCTAAACTCACTTTGCTCCTCCACCGCTTTTGAGGTCTGCAACTGCCCCTGGGCAAATAACGCCTTACGGTTAAGCAGCCTAGTTAAACTGTCGGTTTGTGCCATTTTCTGCAGCACCCGCCGCACCTTGAATTGCCGCAAAGATAAAACAAAAAAGACCAGGGTAGTCACAATAAGCAAAATGAAATTCTTCTGCTGGGCATTTTTCTGATTTTCCGCATCACGGATCTGAAACTGCTTTAAAATATTTTGGTTATTGATTAATTCATTTTCTTTAAGCTTACGGTCGGTTTCATACTTTTTATTGAGCATGCTGACAGTATCGGCATTTTTCTTATCCGAATAAGCCTCATAACGCTTGAGGTACTCTTTCTTTTCCGCAAAAGCCAAGTCAAACTGTTTTTTAACGGCATAGATATCCGCCATCAATAAATGATACTGTAAAAAATTCGGCTGGTTTAACACATGCTCGGGCAGATCTGTGGTCAGTTTTTTTGCCGATTCCAGCGCCGAAAACGCCTGTTCTATTTTGCCGCTTTCAAGCAATACCCTGGCTTTAACAAGTAACAGCAGATAGCTTTCGGCGCTGTTATACAAGGCACTATTTTCATTAAGTTTTTCCAGCTGTTTCTCTACCGCTTGCGGAGATGTTTGCGCCGGTTCGAACAAGGCGAGAATTTTCGCATTAACGCTGGTATTTTGCTTATCTTTGACAATCGATGAAACTTTTCGGCTTTGCTCGGCCCCCTTGATCTTTTCCTGGGCAAGCACAGGGATAAAAAAGCCGATAAAAAGTGCCGCCAGACAGAAAAACGAGCGGGGAGATTTTCCAGGGATTAGCCACATATACAGTTACCCCCCTGGTTTTTTGCCCGGTAAAGCATTTTCTCCGCATTCTTGATCAAGGATTCCAGATCCAAATGCTGCTTTTCATCAAAGCTGGCAAAACCTATGCTGATAGAAACATTATCCTCAGAAGAGAGTTGCCACTGGTAACGTTCAATTTTTTCCTTTAATTCCACCGCAATATCCATGGCTTGTTTTTTATCGCTTTCCGGTAAGAAAATAATAAACTCTTCCGCGCTAAAGCGGCCAAAAATATCGATGCGTTTCAGTAACTTTTTCCCCAACATGGCGATTTTCTTTAAAATTTCATCGCCAATCTGGTGACCTAACTGATCATTGATTTCTTTAAAATTATCTATGTCTATCATCAGGGCAACCAGGGGCGAATGCTGCTGTTTTGCCCGGGAAAAATAACGTTGCCCCTGCTTCAATAACCGGTGACGGTTCACCAAACCGGTCAGGTCATCGAGATGGGTCACCCGGCGCAGCTTTTTCTGTCCGCGCACTAAAGTTGATAACAACCAGACAAAAATCAGGGCAACCACACCACTCATCATCAAATAAAACTGCTGTGCTTTTGCCTGTTTATTGGCTTCGGCTAACTCGGCATTATTCAGGGAGCGTTTTTGCTCAAGAATTTTTTTATGCAAATCCGCCTGTTTGCTTTCATAACGCAAACGTAATTCTTCAACCGCTTCAATATCGGCGGCATTAAGCTTTTCAACCCGGTAATCAACCGATTCGGATTTAAAACGATAGGCTTTTTCATATTGCCCGAGCACATAATAAATATCTGCCTTTAACCGGATCATCAGATAATAGTTGTTGTCCTTGGGCTGCTCCTGTTCCGACATCAGTTTCTCGGCGGTAAAAATCGACTCAAGCGCTTCATCATAACGTTGCAGGTTTTTAAATATAATCGCCTTATCGAGCAGGTAGGTCACCGGCATATCTTTATTGCCGTTATAGTCGACATACTGCTCTGCCATCTTAAAGTAGCGGTAGGCTACCTCCGGCTCTTTCTCTTCTTTATAAATGTATGACAAGGCTAAACCGATATAAACACCATAAAAAAACGGATCATTGACAACATCCCCGGCTTCGGCAATCACCTTGTTATAGATACGAATGGCGCTGGCATATTCTTCATTATTGTAATGGGAGGTGGCGATATTGGATAACACCCAGACCGCAGAAAAGGTGAGCGATGAGTTCTTATAATGCTGGTAGGAGCGCTGTAAAAACTGCATGGATTTATCATTCTGGCCAATAGTGGAATACAGGTTGCCCAGCTCGGAATTAATCCCCCCCTGCAATTCTTCATTGCCAAGCTTATTGGCTATCATCAGGGCATCGTTTAACACCACAATAGAGAGATCATAACGCTCGGTTAAATAATAGATGGCCCCCAGGTTTGCCAGGCCTTCGGCGATCATGTTTTTATCATCGAGGGAGCGCGCTACTTCCAGGCCATTTTTATAGTCCTGCAGGGCAAGTTCCAGGTTGCCCAGGCTCTCGGTGGCAAAACCTTTGCTGTAGGATAACTCGGCGATATGAATACTCGGACTGCTTAGCTGGGAGGAGAGCTTTAAACCTTTAGTGGCGGCATTCAGGCTCAGCTGAAATTCCGCCAAATTGGCATACAGGGACGACTGTAAGGTATAGAATTTTACCCTTTCATTGAGGCTGAGTTTGGAGAGCTGATCTTCGACACTGTTTAACCTTTCCAGCGCCTGGGCAGGGGTGTCTTTTTCCAGGGTTTCAACCTGCTCCACCACCAGGGAAAAATTCAGGCTGAGTGCGCTTTGAAAAGCCGCAACATCACAAGATATTAACAAAAACAGATATAAATATAAGCATTTGAAACATAACGTTAATGTATTACACCGTTTGAACAAATGCCAACATCCCATTTAAGCTAGAAACACCGAAAATTCTTAATAAAACTAGCTCACTATAAAATGAAAATCAGCCACCGACAATGATAATTTTTCCGATAATAAAAAATAATGTCTTATTTCTGATCTTGACTTTTTCGTGTCAGTTCAAAATCCCAAAAACTGGCTTCGATTTTATGGCCTTCGGGATCGATAACAAAACAGCCATAATAAGGTTCGCCATAGTCGGGTCTTGGCCCGGGTTTACCGTTACATACAGCGCCGGATAAAAGCGCCTGCTGATAAAAGTTATCAACCTGTAATTTACTCTTGGCCATAAAACCAAAGTGGGTACCGTTACCGACCGTCATCGCCTTTTTATCAAAAGGGATCTGTACCCAGAACTCGGGATAGCCCTTACCAAAAGCCAGTGCATGCTCATACTCAGACACCAGCTCTATGCCCAAGGTTTTTAATACCGGGCAGTAAAAGGCTTTTGCCCGGCTAAGATCATTGGTACCTATTGAGGCATGGCAAATCGTGCGTTCATGGTTCGCTTTCATTGTTTGCTTTCCTTTTACCCGGCTTAACTTTTATGCGGGTTAACTTTGCGAATAAATAATGCCGCCAGCAAGGCTAAAATGCTTGCGGCAACTAAACATACCACCAGGCCATAAGCCTGAAATAAATAACCGGACAGCACAGTGCCCAGCAAACGCCCCAGGGCATTGGCCATATAATAAAAGCCGACATCCATAGAGACTTCATCCTGATTCGACAATGCCAGGATTAGGTAACTGTGCAGGGAGGAATTGACGGCAAAAACCAGGCCGAAAACAATCAAACCCGTTACCAGCACCACACCGGTATCTTGGGGAACTTGCTGGAAATATAAGGCGACCACCAGCAACGCGGTAACGGCGGCCAATACCAGGCCCCAGAAAGAAACCAGCTTCGCCGCCACCGGCTTCCCCTTACTGCTACCGGTAATTTTCGGAGTATATACCTGTACCAGGCCATAGGCGATAACCCACACCGCCATAAAAGTGCCGACATATCCATGCTGCCAGCCTAACTGGCTCACCAGGTAAACCGGCAAGGCCACCACAAACCAGACATCCCGGGCGGCAAACAGGCACAACCTAGCGGCCGATAAATAGTTAAGCGCAGCACTCTTGGAAAAAATCTGCCGAAATTTAGGTTTATTCTTGGCTTTACCGATTTCCCCGGTTAATACCCGGATACTGAAAATGGCCACCAGGGATAACATCAGTGCCATCAGCAATAAGGCACCACGGAAACCAAGCAGCGCCAGGAGCAAACCGCCGAGAAAAAATCCCAGGCCTTTTAAGGCATTTTTAGAGCCGGTTAACAGCGCCACCCAGCGGAACAATTTCCCAGACATATCTTCGGGGATCAAGGTTTTAACGCCGCTTTTCGCACTCATTTTATTGAGATCTTTGGCGATACCCGATATCGCCTGCGCCAGCATCACCCAAAAAACCGATAAATACTCCACCGGCACGGTTAACATCAGCAAAGCACAGACCTGCATCACCAGGCCGATATTCATGGTTTTATTCAAACCAATCCGCGCCCCGAGCCAGCCGCCGACCAGGTTGGTAACCACGCCAAAAAACTCATAAAATAAAAACAGCATGGCGATGGCCAGCGGCGCATAACCGAGCTGGTGGAAATACAACACCACCAGCATACGCAAAGCGCCGTCGGTCAGGGTAAAACCCCAATAGTTGCCCGTGATAACCAGGTACTGTTTTACTGCCGGTGGCAAGCTAGAAATTTTTGACCACATCTATTATTTATCTCCAAGATCCCCTTAGGAAAGGCAGCAAAGCTGCCCTTGGCTTTTAAAGAGACAATGCCAGCTTGCGCATTAATTCTGCGCTGCGGTTGGCATAACCCCATTCATTGTCGTACCAGAGATACATTTTCAGTTGGCTGTTATTCACCACCATAGTAGATAAGGCATCGACAATAGCAGATCTCGGATCTGTCTTATAATCGACACTCACCAGCGGCCGTTCTTCATAACCTAAAATACCTTTAAGCTCACCTTTGGCGGCATCAGCCATCAGGGCATTAATTTCATCTTCGGTGACATCACGCGTTAACTCAAACACACAATCGGTAATAGAGGCATTCGCCAAAGGTACCCGGATGGCATGACCGTTTAACTTGCCCTTAAGCTCGGGGAAAATATGGGTAATGGCCGTTGCCGAACCTGTGGTGGTAGGAATTAAACTCTGGCCGCAGGCACGGGCCCGGCGCAGATCTTTGTGGGGGGCGTCCAGTATGGTTTGGGTATTGGTAATATCGTGAATCGTGGTCATGCTGCCGTGTTTAATACCGATGTTATCCTGCAAGACTTTCACCACCGGAGCCAGGCAGTTAGTGGTACAGGAAGCAGCAGTGACTAGATCATGGACATTAGCATCATATAAATCATCATTAACGCCCATTACCAGGTTTAACACCCCTTCTTCTTTTACCGGCGCCGTCACCAGTACCTTTTTCACGCCCTGCTCAAGATAAGCCTGCAACTTGGCCTTGGTTTTCATTTTCCCCGAGGCTTCAATAACAATATCACACCCGGACCAGTCGGTATCATTAATACTGGTATTGCGGCTGGTGGTGAGCTGCCTGTCATCAATTGAGATCTGCTCTTCCTGGCCCGAAGCGGCGTATTGCCACTTGCCGTGCACGGAATCAAAATTGAGCAAATGCGCCAAAGTGGCGGCATCACCTGCCGGATCATTGATATGGACAAATTCAATTTCAGGCCAAGACCAGGCCGCCCTTAATACCAGCCGTCCCATGCGGCCGAAACCATTAATGCCAACTTTTACTGTCATTACCGTTACCTTTTAAATGAATAATTTTGTTAGTTAATTTGCGATTGCTTTCTTGCCCTTAGCCATTTTCCAACATCAGCTCAAGGACAGCACAGCACTTGTCTGTCGGGGCGGTTGCCCATCTCCAATAGCCGTTGCCGGCTTGGCGCTAAATAGTGCTGAGAATTTTCAAAGCAATCTGAGATAGCCGTTAGCTGCCAGCTTGCCAATTTGGCTGACAAGCTATAAAACACCCATTTACCCGCCCGCCGGTCTGCTAATAACCCTTGCTCCCGTAAAATGGCGATATGACGGGAAATTTTCGGCTGGGATAAATCCAGCGCCTGGGTCAGCTCACAGACACATAATTCCTGCTCGGCAAAAATGAGTAAGATCAGCTGTAGCCGGGTATCATCCGCCAGGGCTTTAAAAAATTGTAAACTTTGCATGCAATTACCTGATATCACTTTTTCCAGATAGGTCTAAGCAAACACATATGGAAAATCATATATACGGATTATCATATGTGTTCATTTTATTTACAAGCGCTAATTTAGTCTTTAGAGTATTTTTCAGGAATGAATAACAATCAAATGATGGACCCCATATGTTAAGCGTCATACAAAAAGCCACTAAGCTTCAAGCCCTGTTTTTCCCTGTATTATTGTTATCTGTTAGTGCTTGCGCCGGGAATGCTGCTCAAGACCAGGGCAATATAGCCAGTCTGGAGGAGATAGCTCCCCCGGCTGATTTTGACAACGTTCACTTGATGGCGCTTGGCAGCGATAAGCATGCTTCCGAATACCTGATTTTCGTAAAAAAGAAAGTCGCCGCCCATTACCATGCCGAGCATACCGAAATCGTTTATATCCTGGAGGGAGAAGGACTGATGCGCTTGGGTGACAGTAAAAAACGCGTGAAAAAAGGTGATTATATCCGTATCCCCCAAGGTACAGTGCATGCCGTTGAGGTTACATCAAAGCAGCCAATGAAGGTATTTTCGGTGCAGACACCCGAATTTAAAGGTCAAGACAGGATTTTTGTAAAGGAAGGATAAATTAACAAATTAAAAGTAACGGGCGAGCAAGTAATACTCACCCGTTAATTTCTGACAAGCAATATAGCTAAGGGAAGTTTCCCCTTAACAAACAGGTCGATACTAAACCTGGGCCATATCCCCTTTGGTTTGCAGCCATTCCTTACGGTCGCCGGAACGTTTTTTCGACAACAACATATCCATCACTTCCATGGTTTCCGAATGTTCATCTACCGTTAACTGCACCAGGCGGCGGGTATTGGGATCCATGGTGGTTTCTCTAAGCTGTAACGGGTTCATTTCCCCCAGACCTTTAAAGCGCTGGACGTTAACCTTGCCGCGTTTTTTCTCCGCTTCTATCCGGTCGAGCACGCCGTCTTTTTCCGCTTCATCCAGGGCGTAAAATACTTCTTTGCCGACATCGATGCGGTATAGCGGCGGCATAGCCACATAAACATGACCGGCCCGTACCAAAGGTAAGAAATGCTGGGTAAAGAGCGCACATAACAAGGTGGCAATGTGTAAGCCATCGGAGTCGGCATCCGCCAGAATACAGATTTTTCCGTACCTAAGTTCATCTAAGTTTTCACTATCGGGATCTATGCCCAAAGCCACGGAAATATCATGGACCTCCTGAGAGGCCAGGATTTGTCCGGACTCTACTTCCCAGGTATTTAATATTTTCCCCCTAAGCGGCATGATCGCCTGGGTTTCCCTGTCGCGGGCCTGTTTGGCGCTACCACCGGCCGAGTCCCCTTCCACCAGGAAAAGTTCGGTCCTGGAAAGGTCCTGACTGCCGCAGTCGGTTAATTTACCCGGCAACGCAGGGCCCTGGGTAATTTTCTTACGTACTACTTTTTTACTGGCACGCAAACGGCGCTGGGCGTTGGAGATACAAAACTCTGCCAGTGCTTCGGCTATTTCGGTGTGTTCGTTCAGCCATAAACTAAAAGCATCTTTTACCACACCGGTAACAAAGGCCGAACATTGCCTTGACGATAACCGCTCTTTGGTTTGCCCGGCAAATTGCGGATCCTGCATTTTAATCGACAGGATAAAGCTACATTTATCCCAGATATCGTCCGGGGTCAGTTTAAGGCCGCGGGGGATCAGATTACGAAATTCACAAAACTCACGCATCGACTCCAACAGGCCCTGGCGTAAACCGTTAACATGGGTGCCCCCCTGAATAGTAGGGATCAGGTTAACATAGCTTTCACCGATAGACTCGCCCCCTTCCGGTAGCCAGGTCACCGCCCAGTCCGCCGCTTCATGCTGGGAAGAAAAAGAACCGATAAAAGGCTCTTCCGGCAGGCTGACATAACTTTTAACCGACTCTTTTAAATAGTCCTTTAAGCCGTCTTCGTAACACCACTGGTACTTCTTGTCTTCATTTTTATCATGAAACTTTATCGTCAAGCCGGGACATAACACGGCTTTCGCTTTTAACAGATGCGTCAGGCGCAACGCTGAAAACTTCGGCGAGTCAAAATAGTTGGCATCCGGCCAGAATTTTACCCGGCTGCCGGTATTACGGCGACCGACGGTGCCGGTTTCGGTAAGAGCCTGTACCTTTTCCCCGTTCTCAAACGCCATTTCAAAGACTTTGCTATCGCGTTTTACCGTGACATCCACCCGGGTGGACAAGGCATTAACCACGGAAATCCCCACCCCGTGCAAACCACCGGAGAACTGATAGTTCTTATTGGAAAATTTACCGCCGGCATGCAACTTACTGAAAATCAGCTCCACCCCGGAGACCCCTTCTTCGGGATGGATATCTGTCGGCATGCCCCGGCCGTCATCGATCACTTCAATGGACTGATCTTTATCCAGGATCACGCTAATATTTTGCGCATGTCCCGCCAACGCTTCATCGACAGAGTTATCAATAACCTCCTGGGCCAGATGGTTTGGCCGGGTGGTATCGGTATACATGCCCGGGCGACGGCGTACAGGATCTAAGCCGCTGAGGACTTCAATGGATTCGGAATTATATTGTTCGCTCATGTAAACTTCTAATCGTAGTTAAGGTGATTATTAACGCAGCTAACGGCTTTGTGCCGGCTCATTTCACAGTTTCAGCTAATCTTGCCGCTATCTGACAGCCAGGGGCAACTGAAAAAACTGCATAATATCAGGCAAGGTATCTTGATAGCCAACAAAACTATGGTCGCCTCCATGGTGGATATGGAGGTGGCAATCCTGATATTTTGCTGCCGCCTGCCGGTAATTTAACACTTCATCGCCGGTTTGTAACATAACCAGGTAATTATTTTTTAAACTTATGTTAGATTCCAAGGATTTAAGGGCATCAATTTCCCCTGTGCCTATCTGGTAAACCTCACCGGTATAAGGGTTGGTTTGCTCACTGGGATAATCCCTTAACAGCTGATAGGGTTTTACCGCCGGATTAATAAGCACGGCCGGCAAGGCATATTTTTCTGCCAGGTAATGGGCAAAATAACCTCCCAGCGAGGAGCCGATTAAAAACCAGCGGCTGTTAATTGGCTCGGGGCTGTTTTCCTGCTCAGGGCTTTTTTCCAGCTCAAGGCTATTTTCCTGCTCAGGGCTGTTTTCCCGCCCACAATGCTCAGCCATCAGGTTTTCCAGCTGGTCAATCGCCCCCCGGCTGTTGGTCTTTAATTGCGGACAATAAAAGCCAACCTCAGGGTGGTTAGCCGCCAGATAATCCCGGGTCTGCACCGCTTTAACCGATAACGGAGAAGAGTTAAAGCCATGGATATAAAGGATGTTATTTTGCTTATTCAAGGGAGTTCCAGATAATTCACTTGGGTATTTATACTTGTATCTTCGTTCAGGGTAAAAAGCCTGTAGCCCGGACCTTGTGCCAGGGCGCTCACGGTTTCACAATCGGGATCAAACTGTATTGAGGTCGCCGGACAAGTATGGACAACAAGCGGATAACCGCTGTTTTCAGGTGAAAGTGTCAAACCTCTGTGCACATGGCCGCAGGCAACGGCTTTCATCGAAGGGAAATTTTCCGTTAGCTGCCAGAATTCTTCCGCATTGGTTAAACCATGGCGGTCAATGAAATAGCCGACAGCAACCGGATGATGATGCATAAAAATCAGCTGTGACTTATCCGGGTTAACCGCTTGCTTGAACTGCTGCAGGCTTTGCTCGGAAAGGTAACCTGCCGGGGTATCCCCTTTGCTGCTTAATAAGCATACCTGCCAGTTTGAATGTTCAATTACCTTGGCCGGATGAAAATAAGGAGGGATTAAAAACCTGTTTAACAGCTCCTCATCATCATGATTACCCGGCAAAAAATAAACCGGTATTTTTAAATTTGCCTGACGTACCAGTTCGGCAAAATGCCGGTAAGAAAGTTCACTGTGATCCTGGCTCAAATCCCCGGTAAAAACCAGGTAATCCAGGGGGTGATTATTACTGAGTTCACTCAATACCCGCTGCAGGTTCTCATAAACATTTACCCCGCAATGCAGGGCGCTTTTATCGGCAAATAAATGGCAATCACTGATTTGCGCCAAGGTGATGACAGAAGAGGACAAGTCTTTAAACTCCGGGTCAATTGAAAGAATTCAGGAAACAGAAGGTGAACGTTTACTCACCTGACAACAAGCAAGAGCTAAGTAAACAGCGGTACATTAACCTGCCCCAATTGCAGGCACAGTTGCAGCCATTCGTTTAAAAACAAATTAATTTGCTGCTTCTCATCCGGCTGGTGCATATTTTCATTGGGGTAGTCATACCTGGGTTTCACCTGATAAACATCCTGGCTGGAAATTACTTCCGCCATGCGGGCATCATGGTATAAACGTATCGACATACTCGGGCGCAATAACTTGGCCAGATCACAGCCGGTAATATGGGCATCCTGGGCAATAGTGATCAAACTGGTATAACGGGTCACCTCATCGACAGTCACCGAATAAGAGATAAAATCTGAGATAAAAAAGCACCTTTGCTCTCCCGCCTGCTCTTTATCCGCCAGCAGTTTCAACAACATCATATAGTTGGTTTCACACAAGTTCATCAACACCGACAAGCGAGGTTGGTACCTGGCCCGGCCGCTGATGTGATTGTCGTTACTGCTTTCAAATGCTCTTGTCATCAGGTTTGCCACGAAGTTTGAAGTTTTTGGTAGTTAAGCGCTAGCCATTGTAACCCAATTATAGTCGCAGCGTTGCTAATTTTGCCGTTTTCCAGCAACTGCAACGCCTGAGCCCGGGGAAAAACATGCACCCGGATATCTTCCCCTTCCTCCTCCAGGCCATATACACCGCCGACATTGGCGCTGTTTACCCTGGCGGCATAAAGGTGGATATACTCACTCATACCGCCGGGACTGGAGAAGTATTTCAGTACAGGAACCAGCTCGGCCGCTTTAATGTCCAGATCAGCTTCTTCTTTTGCTTCACGAACGGCAACCTCTGCGGCACTTTCTCCTTCACCAAACATCCCGGCAACAAATTCCAGCAACCAGGGGGATTCGCCGCTGCGCAAAACCCCTGGCCGAAATTGCTCCAGCAACACCACGCTATCATTGACGGGATCATAGGGCAGTAGAACAACGGCATCGCCACGTTCAAAAACCTCCCGGGTTAAAGTCTTGCTAAAACCGCCGTTGAACAACCTGTGACTGACATGATATTCATTTATCTTGAAAAAACCCTGGTATTTGGTTTCTTTTGCATGTTCAATAACGTCTTCTGAGCTAAACTGTTCTCTTTTTTCTGGGCTAATATTTGTTTTCATTTTCATGCTCACAAAGGGAAAGAATTCGCGATAATATTTTGTTACACTAGTATACACAGGTAAACACTTATTTTATTTGGCTAATTTGAAAAGCCTAGTAGGATAGTGCGCCATAAAATAATAGAAAAAATTTTCACTAAAGGAATTGCTTGCGCATGAAAAAAACAATTACCTCCTTACTTATTGGCTTAGCTTGTGCGGCAAGCAGCACCAATGTATTAGCTGATGACCTGTTAACTGTCTATCAGCAAGCTTTGGAGAATGATCCGGTAGTATTGAAGGCGGCGGCACAATATAACATCGCCAAAGAAGATATCGAACTGGCCCGCGCCACCTTATTGCCTAAATTATCTGCCAGCGGCAGCTTTACCGACGGGCAAACAGAGTCCGATGACGAAACCACCCACAGCCAAAGTGAAAGCACCAGCTACGGCGCCACACTGAGCATGGAACTTTATCACCACGATTCCTGGTTACGTTTAGACAGCTCGAAAAAATCTGCACACCGCAGCGATTTAAACTATCAGGTAGCCAAGCAAGATTTGATTGTCCGTGTTACCCAGGCCTATTTTAACCTGCTCAGTGCCAAGGACGATTTGGAATTTGCCACCGCGGAAAAAATCGCCATTGAGCGCCAGTTAGAGCAAACCAAGCAAAGGTTTTCCGTGGGTTTAACCGCGATCACCGATGTACACGAAGCCCAGGCACAATATGATAACGCGGTAACCAGTGAAATTCGCGCCGAAAACAATATCTATACCGCTGAAGAAGCCCTTAGGGTGATCACTAATGTTTACCCGAAAAACATCAGCGTATTGAACACCGAACGTTTCAGCACCAGCCGTCCGCTGCCGGATAGCGCCAATGCATGGCAGCAAACCGCAGAAGCAAAAAGCCTGGATTTAATCGCCCAGAAAATCGCGGTAGATATTGCCAAAGAAGATATCAGTATCGCCAATGCCGGTCACTTGCCAACGTTAGACTTTAACGGCAACTATTCAAATGCCAAATCCGAAGTCAATGATATCAGCGGACCGTATATCGACAGTCATTCTGTCGGCATTACCCTGTCGGTACCTATTTATTCCGGTGGTGCAACTTCCAGCAGTGTCCGCAGGGCGCAACACAGCTACGTTGCTGCCAGCCAGGATCTGGCCTCGGTTCATCGCGGCGTAGTACAGGATACCCGTAATGCCTATAACACAGTGATCGCGGCGATTTCTGCGATTAAGTCGCTTGAACAGGCTCTTGTCAGTGCGCAAAAAGCCTTGGAAGCAACCGAAGCCGGTTTTGAAGTGGGTACCCGGACCATAGTTGACGTACTTAACAGTACCCGTAACCTTTATGATGCCAAGCGTAACCTGTCTACGACACGTTACAACTATATCCAAAGCGTATTAAACCTCAAACGCGCCGGCGGCACCATTACCGAGCAGGATATCAATGATATCAACAAAGGTTTGATGGCGGCTAAATAATCGCCGGACACCTGGGTATCGTCACTCTTTCACATCCATGTAAGCGTGACATACCATAATTCCTGAACATAAAAAAACCGACGCCAGTCGGTTTTTTTATGTTCGAAAGTTAATGACAAAGCAAGCTTTTGCCTTGCCAAAAGCCCGGGAACGTTAATCTTCCAAACGTATGGTATTGATAATTTCCGTGGTAGATATACCCGCCTCAAAGTTCAGTACTTTCACCTCTCCTCCGGCAGCGATGACTTCCTGGCCACCGGCAATATCTTCTACCTGGTAATCACCGCCTTTAACCAGCAAGTCCGGTAATATATTGCCGATAAGGCGTTGCGGCGTATCTTCGCTAAAGCTCACCACCCAGTCTACCGCAGCCAAACCTGCCAGCACCGCCATTCTCCTGTCGGCAACATTGACCGGGCGACCCGGACCTTTCAAACGGGTGACCGAAGCATCATCATTAACGGCGACAATTAACCTGTCTCCCAGTTTTCGGGCATTTTCCAGGTAGGAGACGTGACCGGCATGTAAAATATCGAAACAGCCATTGGTCATCACTATTTTTTCACCGCGTCCGTTGGCCGCCTCCACGGCAATCTTCAGCTGTTCTTCGCTCAGCACGCCAAAACCGCTTTCCTGAACATGATCAAGCTCGGTTAATAATTCCGCTTCGCTGACGGTCGATGTGCCCAGCTTGCCGACAACAATACCGGCGGCGGTATTTGCCAGCGCACTCGCCTGGGTAAAGGTAGCGCCGGCGGCAACCGCCAATGCCAGCGTGGCAATAACCGTATCCCCGGCACCGGTAACGTCAAAAACCTCTTTTGCCTGGGTCGGTAAATGAAACTCCTGCTGATCTTTTCTTAGCAAGGTCATACCGTGCTCACTGCGGGTCACCAGCAGGGCCTGAAGATCAAGTTCGGTCAGTAACTTCTGCCCTTTAGCCACCAGCTCAGCTTCGCTGTCACAGGGGCCGACAACGGCTTCAAACTCCGACATATTCGGGGTCAGCATAGTCGCACCGCGGTAACGGGAAAAATCTTCCCCTTTAGGATCCACCAGTACCGGCACCTTATGCTCCTTCGCCTGGCGGATCAGCGCCTGGACATCGGACAAGGTGCCCTTGTTATAGTCGGATAACAATAATAAATCGTGCTGAGGCAGCTGCTTAGCCACTTCCGCCCGCAAACTGCTTTTATCTATCTTGTCCAGGGACTCTTCAAAATCAAGGCGGATCAGCTGCTGATTCCGGCTCAATACCCTGAGTTTAGTAATGGTCGGCACCTGCTGGTGCTGGCTAAAACTGCACTGAATATCCATGGCCTGCAAATGGGTCTTTAATGTCTGTGCGGCTTCATCTTCTCCGGTAATGCCAGCCAGCGTGACTTTGCCGCCGAGTGAGGCAAGGTTAAGGGCAACATTACCGGCGCCGCCGGGTCTTTCATCATTGTTATTTATCTTAACCACAGGTACAGGCGCTTCCGGAGAAATACGCTGTGTCGGGCCGTACCAATAACGATCAAGCATAATATCGCCAACGACTAAAACGCTGGCCTGATTAAAAGCGGGAATATCTACTTTCATCCTGAGTCTCTTAACAGATATAATGGCGACTAGTGTAGCATATGAAATTCAATGAGTTGATACCATCTAGTGAGCAAAAATAAAGTTTTACAGCCAAATTTTAAATTATCCTTCCTGTTACCCAAATACTGGCTCACCTGGTTAGGGGTTTTTATTTTATACAGCATCTCCTGGTTGCCCTATAAATGGCAATTAGGGCTGGGCAAAATGATCGGCAGGCTGCTCTATAAAGTCGGCTCAAGCCGAAAAAAAGTGGCACTGAGAAACATCCAGTTATGTTTTCCCGAGATGCCTGAAGCCGAACAATTAACCATGCTCAAGAAAAACTTTGAAAATACCGGCATCGCCCTGCTTGAAACCGGCATGGGCTGGTGGTGGCCGGATTGGCGGGTAAAACGCAAAGTAAAAGTCAAAGGCCTGGAGCACATCAAAACAGCCCAGGAAAATGGAAACGGGGTATTACTGCTTGCCATGCATTACCTGAGCGCCGAAATCAACTGCCGCGGCATCGGCTACACTAACCCTATGGTGGTCTTTTACCGTCCCCACAATAACCAGCTAATGGAATACTTCCAATTTCGCGGCCGCGGACGCTCCAACAAATATATGTTGGGCAAAAAAGACGTCAAAGGCCTGCTTAAAGCCCTTGGCGATGGCGAAGCATGCGTATATTTACCGGATCAGGACTACGGCCGCAACCGCAGCCTGTTTGTGCCCTTTTTTGGCGTTAAAGATGCCGCCACCACCACAGGCACGTTAATTTTTGCCAGAAAGAAAAATACCAAGTCTATGATGATCATCCCGACCCGAAATGACGACGGCAGCGGTTACACCATAGAAGTTATGCCGCCGCTGGAGAACTTCCCGAGCCAGAATGACGAGCAGGATCTGATCCGGGTCAATCAGGAGCTGGAAAAAGCCATCTCCCGCAAGCCGGAACAGTATATGTGGCTGCATCGCCGCTTTAAAACCCGGCCAAATACTGACGATCCATCATTGTATAAATAGTAAACTTTAAGTATGGTATAAGTATCGTTAACAATTTTGTTATCTGTGGGAATCAATTAAGCAATGAAATTCTGGCTTCCTAAAATTATTTTTGGCTTGATATTAATCTCGCTCGCCACATTTTTGCTTAAAAATCAAGAGCTTGTATTCTCCCCCTCAAATAAAGGCGGCGAAGTTGCAGAAATAGAACTGCCGGTTCAACCCAAAAAAACCACCGGGCTAAAGGACACCACAATCAAACCTACAGCCCGGGCGGTGAATAAAGAATCCACCAATGCCGCCGCCGAGGGCCTGTCCCGCTTTTATGCCAGCATCAATTCAGACTTAGGCAAAAAAGGACCGAGAATAAAAAATCACGTGGTTTTTTTGCCTGAGCCCAAGGGAGATATCGACAAACTGCTTGAGGCCAGACGCCTGGTTACCCGACCGCTAAGGGCCAACTGGCAGGGAGACAAGGAATCCCGCCCGTTTCGGGTAGGACAAACTGTGTTTCAGAAATTATCCGAATATGCCGAAGATAACGGCCTGCAAGTGATCTGGTGGCTTAACCGCGACTTCTTGGTAAAAGACCCCTTCCGCATCAATAAAAACATTATCGATACCGCCTACCAACTGGGCAAAGGCGTGGAAGGACACTTTGAAAACGGCGTTTCCACCTTTTTCTGTTACCGTCACCGTACCCTGGTGCTCATCGACCTGCCAACCGATTACATTAAGAAGCAGTGTACTTTGCTAAAATCAAAAACCGGCTACAATTAACCGGTTTTTGATAACCTATCCCAGTACTCTTTATTCGACAAAGAAACGCTGCCAGAGCTTAATAATATCCGGCGCATAAATATCAAACTCTTGCCTGCCGATCAGCTGAGCTTCGTTTTGCAGCACCGCCCTGTGTCCTAAGTCCCTCAACCGGCAATAGGTTTTAATTAACAGTTGCGACTGACTTTGATCCAAAATCCCCGCCTTATGCAACTGTTCGAAAATCCGGATATTATCCGAATAATCGGCAATTTTCGGATAATCATGGCTAAATAGCAGCACCAGATACTGGGCCAAAAATTCAATATCCACCAGACCGCCTGGGGCCTGCTTAATATCGATTTTCTCCGCGGTAGATTTATCCAGATGATTGCGCATCTTATTGCGCATACTGATGACTTCACCGGATAACTGCTTATCCGAGCGGGTAACCGCCAATACCTGACGTTTAATATCGTCAAACTGGCGGCGGATACCATCATGGCCATATACGGCACGGGAGCGCACCAGTGCCTGGTGCTCCCAGATCCAGGCATCGTTTTTAAGGTAATGCTCAAAGGTATCGATATGCACCACCAAGACCCCGGAATTGCCCGACGGACGCAAGCGCATATCCAATTCATATAAAATGCCGCTGCTCATCCTGGAATTAAAAATATGCATAATGCGCTGGGCGAGTTTCATATAAAACTGATTAGCCGGTACCTGGCGCGCGCCGGTGGTTTGCTCATCCGCCTGACTGTCGTGAATAAACACCAGATCCAGATCTGAGCCATAACCAAGTTCAATACCGCCGGCCTTACCATAACCTATCACCGCAAAACCTTTTTCACCGGTAACCAGGCAGGACTCAGGTACACCAAAACGCACAGATACCTGCTGCCAGGCGAGGTTGATCACTTCGCCGATTATGGCTTCAGCCAGTGCCGTTAAGTGATCGCTGACCTTAGTCACAGGTAAAATACCGACAATATCGGCGGCGGCAATGCGTAATTGCTGCGCCTGTTTAAACTGGCGCAACATTTCCATCTGGGCTTCGAGGTCTTCTTCAGGGATACGCAGCATCACCTCCCTAAGCTCAAGGGCGTAACCCGATAGCGGCAACGGGTTATGCAAAGACTCGGGATCGATCAATTCATCGAGCAACAGCGGGTATTTGGCAATATATTCCGTCACCCATAAACTGGCGGTGCACAAACGGATCAGGTGCTTAAAGGCGCCTTCATTTTCATAGAGTAATTCCAGGTAGGCGGTGCGGGTCATGATTTTTTCAAAAACCTGCAACACCCTGGCCAAGGTATAATCTTCACAGTGCTGACGTTCCAGGTGACACAATAATAACGGCACCAGCTTATCCAGCACCTGGCGGCCGCGGTTGCCCAAAGAGCGGCGGGAAACATCCCGGCGAAAATGCGCTAAGGTCTGCCAGACCTTTTCTGCCGGCCAGTCGGACACCAGCTGGTTTATCCAGGCAATAGCTTCATCATCTTCCCACTGGCTGTGCCACAAGGTCACCCAATGCTCGTCTATGGTTTGATGATTGGGGGTTTCTTTACCTATCAGATCATTAAACTCCAGATGTACGGCTTCCATATGACGCTGCAAAGTATCCAGCAATTGCTGCCAGCTACCGAGCTTAAGTACCGTTAATAGCCTTTGCTGGTCAAGCGATGTGTCAGGCAAGGTTTGGGTCTGCTTATCGTCTAACGCCTGGATAATATTCTCCAGGCGCCGTAAAAACAAATAGGCATCTTCGAGTACTTTTTTGCTGGTCGCTTTCAATACCCCCGCTTTAACAAGCTCGGGTAAAACCACCAGCAAGCGACGCTGCTGCAACTCCTTTTCCCTGCCGCCGCGGATCAACTGGAAAACCTGGACGATAAATTCAATTTCCCGGATACCGCCGGCGCCAAGCTTGATATTGTTTACCAGGTTCTTGCGCCGTACTTCCTGTACTATCATCATTTTCATGCGCCGCAGGCTGTCAAAGACACTGAAGTCTATATATCTGCGATAAACAAAAGGCCGCAACAATTCCGTCAAGGCATCATGATAATCGCTGCAGCCGATCAAGCGGGCTTTCAGCATGGCATAGCGCTCCCAGTCCCGTCCCTGTTCCTGGTAATAATGCTCCATAGCATCAAACGTCATCACCAGCGGCCCGCTTTCACCAAATGGCCTCAGGCGCATATCGACCCGGTAGACAAAACCATCGGCGGTTTGCTGATGCAAAGCGGTAATGAGTTTCTGCCCGAGGCGGGTAAAAAACTGCTGATTATCGATACTGCGCCCCGAACCTGAAGTTTGTCCCGACTCGGGATAAGCAAAAATCAAATCGATATCGGAAGAAAAGTTCAGCTCCTCGCCGCCGAGCTTGCCCATACCAAAAACCAGTAAAGGCAAATCCTGTCCCCGGCTGTTTTGCGGCGTGCCCCATTTGTTCTGGCAAAAGTCGGTTAGCCAGTTAAGGGCGCCTAATATCAGGGCATCGGCCAGGGCGGATAAACGTTTCAATGACAATTCAAGCGGGAGATCCAATACCAGATCGGCAAAGGCAATTTTCACCATTTGCTGCAGGCGGATTTGTCTTAGCAAACGATGTAAGCTCTCTTCACTGTCACAATCACTTAAGTGCGCGTCAATCAGGGCAGGATAATCCGGCGTCTGCTCATCATAAATGTTGCCGCTGGTAAAAAGTGTCGTCACCAGCTCAGGAGCCTGCAGAAAACTTCTTTGAATAAATTCACTTAAGGTAACAGCAAGTTTAAAATCCTCCTGCTGCTTCTCTGTCAGCAAATCCAGTTGCTGCGGCTGTTGCTCACTACAAGTTTGCCAGTATTTTTCCTGTAATTGCTGTAAATCTGACGAAAGCGAAGGTAAAATTCTCGTGGTCACCTGAACTCCGGTTAACATTAATTATTGGTAAATTAGGGTGATAGCGATTAAACAGTGGACATATTATGTCGTAAATGGTACTAATTACCGATAACCATAGCATTTTTGAGGAAAACATGGCAGGAATGCATAAATTTCGCTTCATTTTTTTCGCCCTGACCCTGTTACTGACGGCCTGTGGTGACCCCATCAAAGAACAAGTCACCAGGCAACTGCCGGTCACTGAACTCAGGGTGCAACAACTTGCCGATGCCCTGGAAAACGGCCAGGTGAGAAATGCCGAGCTCATCCGCCAGTACGGCGATAAGATCGCCCGAAGCAAACCGGAATTGGCTGAGCTGGTAAACGTCTTTAAACAAGATGCCACCACGCAGGGACCTATGTATCTGGCCCTTCTCGACCGCCTGAACACGGTTAAAAACCAACCGGAAATGTTTGCCGATAATCAGGCAATCTATGACGAATTGCTCAATATCTATCAGGCCGCCGATCCCGTGCTTTATTCCGATGCGTTAAGCGACCCCCTTAACGTCCTGGCAGACATGTCTGACGGCATGTTGCCCCGTATCAACGCATTGTCAAAAGCCCAAAGCCAGCAGGCAAACAATGCCCAGGATTTCGGCACCGGCGAACAATTGATCGGCAACCCCAACTACGGCAGCTGGACCACGGGCAGCAACGGCATGTCTTTTTGGGCCTGGTACGGCATGTATTCCATGATAGGGGATATCTTCGGCTCCCGCCGCGTCTCTTACGGCGACTGGGGCAGACACCGCAATTACAGTTATTATAACGATTACGGCCGCACCCGCTACAGCTCCCCGAGCCAGCTGAAAAAACAAACCCGGTTAGATGCCCGCACCAAGAAATCTTTTGCCAAGCGCGGGCAAAAATTTACCAGCGCCTATGGTAAAAACCGCACCGGCGCTTCCAGTTTATCGAGCCAGAGCAAAACCGCACAAAGCAGTGCCAACCGCTTTCGCTCCCAAAGCAGCAGTAAAAGCAGCTACGCAAGAAAATCAGCCAGTTCGAGAAATGCCAGTTTCAGAAACAGCAGCAGTAAAACTTCTCGTGGTTTTTCCCGCGGTAAATAGCAATTAGAAAATAGGAATAATAATGAATACATTAATTGAAATCACCGCGCTAAATCAGGATTTACTGACTTATTTGGCCATCGATCTCCTGATTGCCATTATCTTGCTCGGTACCATGCGTTTTGTTTCCGGTTTATCCGCCAAGGTAAATACCACCGAAGAACTCGCCAAAGAAGATAACTTTGCCTTTGGCATCAGTGTCGCCGGCAGTGTCGCCGCCTTAGGTATAGTCTTAACCGGCGCCATAACCGGGGAAACCGCCACCAGCTATTTGGTTGAAGCCGTGGGTATGCTGGCATACGGCGTTTTTGGTTTAATCCTGATCAAAATCGGCCGCATCTTCCACGACAAGCTGGCCCTGAACCAGCTGGATAAAAATGCCCTGATCAAAGAGAGAAACCTCAGTATCGGCGTGGTCGATGCCGCCGGCGCTATTGCCACCGCCATTATTATCCGCGCGGTATTATTATGGGTAGACGGACTCGACCTTAGCACCTTTATCGCCATTACCAGCGGTTTTGTTGTCTCACAAGCCATCCTGGTGATCGTCACCCGGTTAAAAGAACGCCAATATGCCAAAAACAACCAGGACGACAGCCTGCAGGAAGCGTTAAGCCAGGGGCAGTTAGCCATTGCCATACGTTATGCCGGGCAAATGATCAGTACGGCATTGGCGGTCACCGCAGCCAGCTATTTCTTCAGCTACAGCCCGGAAACCTTAGTGGTTAACTTATTGGGCTGGTTAATTTTCGGCTTGGTGATGACGGTATTGGTGGCAATCTTAACCTCGTTAGCGAAACGCATTATTCTCTGGGGTATCAATCTGGTGGAAGAAGTCGACCAGCAGCATAATATCGGTGTCGCCAGCATAGAAATGGCGATCAGTATCTCCATTGCCCTGATCCTGACCGCCCTGATGGCTTAACTGCGGGCATGAATGAAGTAAACAGCCTGAGTTCAGCACAAGCAAACCACAGCAAAACCGGCAGCCATTATCTTGATGATGTGCTGCTGATCCTCACCATGGCGGTACTCGCCGGATGTGGTTTAATCTACGAGTACCTGTTATCCCATTATGCCGGCCGGGTGCTGGGCATCATGGAAAGCGCCATCTATACCATGATAGGCCTGATGATAGTTTCTATGGGTCTGGGAGCTTTTGCCGCCCGTAAAATTGCCTGCGCCTTTAAAGGTTTTGTCTGGCTTGAGATCACTATCGCCCTGCTTGGCAGCTCCGCCATTATTATCATCAGCGCTTTTATCGGCGCCACCCAGATACTGCCGCAACTGCTTAGCGATACCTTTGCCCTGCCCCCGGATGCTCTGCCCCGAGGCGGCTTTTTTAAAGACTTAAGTTTTATCGCCTTTAACAGCCCCTATTTTTTCGGCGTCTTACTCGGCTTTTTTATCGGCATGGAAATCCCGTTAATCGCCCGCATCCGGGAAGAAATCCACCAGAAACACCTGAAAAATAACCTCGGTACCATCTATGGTGCCGATTATATCGGTGCCGGCATAGGCGCCGCCATTTGGGTCATCTTTTTACTGTCGATAGATATCAGCGAGGCGGCCGCGTTAACCGCCGCGTTAAACCTGCTGGCCGGCAGCTTTTTTATCTTGCGCTACTGGCAAAAACTCAACTGGCGTAAAACCCTGGTGGCTTTACACCTGGCGTTAGCGGTGATGCTCGCGGTGATTTACCAGCACGGAAACAGTTGGCTTAACCAGATGAATAACCTGCTTTATCTTGATCAGGTGGTGTACAGTGAAAAAACCCGCTACCAGCAGCTGACTTTTACCCAACGCCATATGGGGCTGGAGCAGGGAGATATCATCAATTTTTACCTCAACGGCCGTTTACAGTTTTCCTCGTCAGATGAATTTATTTACCACGGTTACCTGGTGACCCCGGTATTGGCCGCTTCTGCCCGCCAGGAGAATATCCTGATCATCGGCGGTGGTGACGGTTTGGCCCTGCGCGATATTCTGAAGTGGTCCCCCGAACATGTCACCCTGCTTGACTTAGACAGCCAGTTGCTCGAACTCTTTAAGCAGCCACAGCAGCGTTTACCAAAAGCCTTGGCGCAAAAAATCGCCAACTTAAATGAACTAAGCCTGCAAGATCCCAGGGTGGAAATCATCCAAAGCGATGCCTTTATCGCAATAGATAACTTATTGTCGCAGGGCAAGGTTTATGATGCCATCATCGTCGATTTACCCGACCCCAGCCATCCGGATTTAAACAAGCTCTATTCGGTGAATTTTTATGCCCGGTTAAAACAACTGCTCGCCGGTGACGGTATTATCGGCATACAGTCAACCAGTCCCTACCATGCCAAGAAATCCTTTATTTCTATCGGCAAAACCCTGGCGGCGGCAGACTTTCCCCGGGTACAGCAGTACCATGACAATGTTCCCAGCTTCGGCGAGTGGGGCTGGACCATAGCCGCTAAAATGGGGGCAAGTCCTCTGTCCAGGCTGGAGCAGCTTAATAAGCTCACCGTGCCCCACCACTGGTTAAGCCTTGCTATGATTAAAAGCGCTTTTGTTTTCCCCAAAGATTTTTACTTGGAAAGTGAACAGGTTGACGTAAACTATCTCGGTAGCCATACCTTGTATCAGTTGCATCAAAATGCCTGGCGCGACCAGCAAGGATTAAACGAGGCCCATTTGCAAAAGTAAGCCGTATCGAAATAGCAATAACAAGCAATAGTGAAAAAATAATCCATAGTCGCTTGACATATTATGTCTTAATGTTTAACTTAAGCTCATTGACATAATATGTCGATCAGTAAAAACCCGCTGAAAGCGCAAGCTTTTGGCCTAGATAACAAATAAGGGATCCAATGAACATTCATAAAATAGCCGACTACCTGAACACCTTAGCTGATGACTCAGACACAGGTATGGTTTTTGACTGTCAGCCGATATCCGGTGAAGTCGATGTTTTACAGATCACAGTAACAGGCCGTGAAGAGCTGCCAATTTTTGTTTCCGTTACCGACGATCAAATATTATGTATCACCTATTTATGGGGAGTTGAAGAAGTAAAACCGGATGCCCTGCATGATATGCATGAAAGCATGCTGGAAATGAACATCCCGATGCCGTTATCCGCCTTTTCTAAAATCGGCGATAAATACGTAACTTTCGGTGCCTTGTCTATTAATTCAACCTTTGAAGATATAGAGCACGAACTGGCGGTACTGAGTAACAATGCCATCGAAGTTATCGATGACATGAGTGAATATTTAATTTAAGCGACCATTCTTTGAGGAGTGATAATATGAGTATTTTTAAAAAGATAATGACAGCTATTCGAGGTGGCGCGACAGAAGTTGGTGAAGCTATCGTCGACTCGAATTCCACCCGCATTTTTGAACAGGAAATTCGCGATGCCGAGCATCACCTGACCAAGGCCAAGCGTGACTTAACCGGCGTCATGGCCCAGCAAATGGCAGCAAGCCGTGAAGTTGACCGCCTTAAGCGCGAGATCACTGAGCACGAAGGTTATGCCGGACAGGCCCTGGAAAAAGGCGATGAAAAGCTTGCCCTGGCGGTTGCCGAAAAGATCTCTACTTTAGAGTCTGAGCTGGCCAATCAGCAACAGGCATTAGACAGCTTTGATGCCAATGCCAGCCGCTTAAAAGAGCTGGTGAAGAAAAGCGAGCGCCAGATGGCAGAATACAAACGTCAGCTGTCTATGGTTAAAACCACGGAAAGCGTGCAAAAAGCGACGTCTGCAATCACCGACAACTTCTCTTCGAGCAACTCTAAGCTGTTAAATGCCAAAGACTCGTTGGAGCGTATCAAGGCGAAGCAGCAAAAGTTTGATGATCAAATGAAAGCCGCCGAAGTACTTGAGTCAGAAAACAGCGACAGCTCGTTAGCCGCCCAGCTGAAAGAAGCCGGCATCGGCGCTGCGGACAATAGCGCCAACTCGGTATTGAATCGCATCAAAGCGAAACAAAACAAAGGCTAAGGGCAAAGCCCCTGTTATTGTTAACTTTGCCCTGTAGGCAAAGCTAATAAAGCTAAAAAGACCAGCCGGTTACCCCGTTATTATTAACATTTGGGGTAACCGGCTAAACTGCTATCGGAACTAAAATCATTCCTCCCAACGCAGTTCAATCCAACATTTAATGCAGGACACAATAATGAGTTTTTTCAAGCGTGTTTTTGGCAAAGAGCAAACACCACAGCGCAGTTTAACTTCGGTAAAAGATCTCAAAAAAGACGATATTATTGTTCTCACCGACAGTTTTGCCTTACCCGAGTCCCTCAGGCAGCAGCAGTTTCAGGTCAGCGACGTCAACAGCTATGAATTTGAACACCATACCCAGACCGAATGGGTATTGACGGGCAATAACGACAACGAGATTTATTTATCCCTTGATGTTGACGATAAGATCTATTTAAAATTTTCCCTGAAAATAGCACACCAGGATGTGGAAAGCCTGTTTGATCTCGACAGCTTTGCCACCATTTTCGACGAACCCGGCCAGGCGTTTCTTGAGCGTCAAAGCGATACCGCCAAAACCAGCGGCTGGACCAGCGAACAGTATCAGCAAAATGCCTTTGCCGTGGTCGGCTATTTTCACCGAAAAGATCACCGCAGTGAAAGCCTCAGTGCTTATCAGGGTAGTGACAGCGGCGAACAATTCGAGCAATATGTGTTACATGACGCCGAGCAAGATTTTGGCATTGAAGTAGAGGTATGGTCAGACGGGGACACCGATGTGTTTTTAACCTTATATCGCCCTGTCACCGATATCATAGATATGTACCCCGGGAGTTAAACTGTGGCAAGAAAAGTCCCCGAAAAATGGCAGTCTTCTGTCAAAGCCGTTAAGGCGGTACAGGTTGCCTTTGATATGGATGAAAAAATTCAGCTGGCGATCAGAACGGAAGCACTGCAGGCTGGCCTCAGCCCTTCGGATCAAATCCGTTCTATTTTAGGCTTGTCCACCAACAAACGTCCGAAAAGGCCAAGATTAACCGTGTCGCTCGGGCCGGAAGATTACCAGGTGTTGGCAGAAAAATACCAGCTTGAGCCACAACAGCAGCTGGAAATAAAAAGAAAACTGATGGATGAACTCATCAATCATGTCGCCAATAAAAGTGAATAAGAACGCGGACCATGAATACAAAACTTACTCCCTATAGCGTAGATGAATTCGGTGTAAAAAATTATCACTCGGGTTATCTGCTGCTCATCACTTTAGTCGCCCTGTATGTCATCATAGCCGCGCTGTCTTTTTTACTGCTGCAGTTTGAAGCTTCAGCCCCGGACAGCAATATCATGACCTATAAAGATGCCTTCTGGACCTTGCAAATGAGTGCCAGTACCATAGGTTTTGGTGATCATTTCCCTGTCACCCTGGGGGGAAGGATCGTGGTCGGTGCCATGTTTTATATCGGTGTCGGTATGGTGGGTTTTATTGGTGCACAATTTATCGACCGCTTTGTCGGCTTTTCCGATACCAATGTCAAAAACCGGGAATTACGTAAGCAAAATACCGAGATATTGGAACATAACCAGCAACTTGAGAAAAAAATAGATCTCCTGGCAGACAAAATAGAGCTCTTGGTAACAAAGCAATCCAAGTAACCTTTAGCGGAGCTGTTGCGCTACAGCTCCCAACATCCCAGGAAAATTTGCCAATCAAATCCCGTCAGGCAGAAACTCCCTGTCTATCAAGAGCTTCAGTAAAGCTAGCTGTAAGCGGTTAAAAGTCTGTTCATAGCAAAATTCCAACAACAGGCAGTCATCACCAACGCCGTTTTTGCCATCACAACCGGCCCGGTCAAACTGCAACTCAAGCGCCGAATATAAACCGACAACCTGTTTAAACTGCATTGCCAACTCCTCCTTAGCAACAACAAGACTTTCCGGGGCCAAACTGAAAAGCCGCTCAAGAAAAAGTAAGGGTTCACTGACAGCACTCAGCCTTTTCGGACTGCTCGATAAAAAGCAATACTCAACCCCGAGCTGTAATTGCCCCAGGGCAAAGTCCAGATGGGCATAAAAACTTTCCCTGTCTGCTAAAGCCGAAACTAACAAACCTTGACGGGAAAAAGCTTCCGGCTTGCTCTTTGGCGCTCCCCGCCATAAAGCATATCCCCGCGCCGCTTTGCTTTTTACCCCGGGACGTAGTTTAAAGGAGCCCAGCAGTAAGTTGGCAAGCTCAAAAAGCATCTCCATAGCCGGTGCACCTTTACCCGAAAACAATTCCAGCTCAAACTCGGCGATAGCTGCTTGCCTGCCTTGACTTTCTATGGTGCCCGAATCTAAAACCAGTTCGATAACGACGCCGTGCTTACCCGCTATTTTCCAGGTGGTGCGATAAAAGTCAGTAGTAAAAATAGCCGTCAGCGCTTGCTGTATCTGTGCTATGTCTACACCATCCGGCCAGATAGCTGAGGGAAACAGCTGCAATTTCGGCAAGGTTTCCCTGTTGTCCAAAGCAAGATTATACTCGGGCCTTTGATGCAGTCCGGACAACACCCGCCCGGCGGTCTTCACCGTTTGTTCGTACAGGTTTTCACCGCTACGGATCCTAAGCCCGATATCATTTCGTGCCAAATCAAGGGCCGGGGTATCAAAATAACTATTTTTAAGCTTGCCGGCGCTTTGCTCAAAACTGAAGTTTTGCTGCTGTAAAAGCTCAGTTACCGCTTTTGCATCAATAACTTGCCCAAGCAAAAATTTAAGCTCAATTTCGGTTTCATCTGCTTTATTCATAGCCATGGAAGTTGTCTATCTACTCTTTGTCCGCTACCGCAACCACAGGGAATTAAGGAAGGGCAATAACTGTTTAGCGCCATAATACCCGATAGTCTTTTACCCGGTATAGCAATAAAACAGCAATTAGAGTCTCTATCTGGCGGTTAAGCCTATTTTTAGCACAAGATCCTTAATCTTAGCTTGCCAAAAAAGAGCCAAAGACCTAATATCTTGTCCCAGAAGGTTTAATTGCGTTTGGTTGTTCAATGAAAAGAGTGAGTTGTTTACTTATCAGTGTCCTGTTTGGCTTGTCATTCCCCGTGTTAGCCCAAGAAGAAACCGCTTCACAGGCACCATCTTCAGAAGAGACTCCGGGTTATATTGCCGATGAGCTTATCATCTATATGCATGCCGGCGCCGGTAATAACTTCAGAATATTAGGCAGCGTCACCGCCGGTGCACAAATCACCCTGACCGGCAAAGAAGAAAACAATTACACACAAATTATCGACAGCCGCAACAGAACCGCCTGGGTAGAGAGCAAATATATCTCTCAAAAACCCGGACTGCGCTTTGTTATCGCCGAGCTTAACGAGCAACTTACCAGCGCCGCCGATGAAAACAGCCAGTTAAAACAACAACTGAATGAAGCGCAAAAAACCATTGAGAGCTTAAACGGCAAAAGCAAAGCCATTGAAGACGAAACCGCCCAGTTGCAACAGCAACTTGCTGTCGTTAAAGAACAGCTAAAAAGCCAGGATCAGGACATCAAAATAGAATGGTTTAAAAATGGCGCCATAGTGCTTGCCCTTGGCCTGCTGTTTGGCTTGCTCATTCCTAAACTTATCGGTGGCCGCAGCAACAAGATGGATCGCTGGACCTAACCGGAAATAACACAAAGTGGTTTTATCTTATTACCTGTTAAAGATCCCCTATACGGTGATCTGGGAAGTGCGCGAGTTATTTAACCTCAATAAAGATGTCATGCTTTATTGCGCCAACGCCCTCGACTACCAGATATTCGCCTCGGTGCAAAAACATTTGCCGCCGTTAAAAATTATCGCCAAAGACAAAAAAACCCAGCAAGAGCTGGCGGCGATTGGCGTGCCGTCAAAAGTTTACCCGGTATTCCCCAAAGGGGTAATCATGTGCCGCCAGGCGGGTTATAAATTCCCGGCCTCACGCATGAAAAAAGTCGGCATGCGCCACGGCGCCTATACCTTTAAACCTTTTGCCAATAGCAAAGGTTATAATTTATTAGATCATTTCTATATGACCAGCTCCCGGGAAGTAGAGCGGGCACAAGCGGTAGGAATTACCTGCGCCAAAGCGGTAGGTTTTCCAAAACTCGACCCCATGTTTGACGGCAGCGTCGATACCGAGCAGCTGGCTGCCCTGGCCAAAGGCGCAGGACTGGACGAAGGCAAGCCAACGGTGCTGTTTACCGCCACCTGGAATGATTCCGGCGTATCTGCCATCAGCCACTGGTATGATAAATTAGACAGCTTAACCGCCGATTACAACATCCTGGTCACGGTACACCCCTGGACCAAAGACGAAATCAAACAGAAGATAAAAAATACCAAGCAGGTGTTTTTTATCGATACCGCAGATATCGTGCCTTATATCCAACTGGCAGATGTCTGTATCGGCGATACCAGCTCGGTATTGGCGGAATGCTGCGCCCTGGAAAAAGATATGGTGACCTTCACCGTAGATGACGGCAAACGCACGGTACAGGAAGTTAAACAGCTGATCAAAGAATTCAGCATTCAAATCGATCAATTTGACCAGCTACAAGGGGCAATTAAACAAGCCCTGACCAAACCACAGCACCTGGCACAGGCCAGGGCTAAAGCCAATAAAATTATGTTCGACCAGCTCGACGGTCAAGCAGGCCTTAGAGCCGCCAATTATTTAAAAGAGCTGTTTCCCCAACTGAACCAGACCAACAACTAATTTAGGATGTCCATGAAACTCTTTTGCGCCCTTTTAACATGCGCTTCCCTTAGCTCTTTTGTTCAGGCCGCCCCCTGGGTTGAAGCCGATAATATTTACCTGCGCGCCGATATCCAACTGTTATCCGATCACGATGTGATCAAAGCGCCCATCAACCGTTACCCCCTGATGTGGGCCGATATTGCCGCCGATCTGGATAAGGTCGACTTCAACATCTTAGATAAAAATTTAGAGCGCAGTTATCAGCGTGTGGTCTTCCATTTAAACCAGGCAAAGAAATCCAGCCAACCGGCTTCGATTAAAGTGGCCGCTGCCACTGACAGACCTAAATTCAAACACTTTGGCGACACGCAGAGTGAAAAAACCGAAATAACCAGCAAAAAAACCTTTGTCGGCAGTAACTTTGCCGCCCATCTGGAAATACACAAGGTAAGCGACGCCATAGACGATAAAAACTTCCGGCTCGACGGCTCCTATCTCGCTTATAAACTGGGCAACTGGAATGTTATCGGCGGCGCCGTCCCTATGTGGTGGGGCCCGGGCTGGGACACGGCTTTGTTAATGTCGACCAATGCCCGCCCAATCCCCGGCATCAGCCTTAACCGCCAACAGGCAGTGCCATTTGATACTCCCTGGTTAAGCTGGCTCGGCCCCTGGAGCTTCACCACCTTTATCGGGAAAATGGAAGATCGCGGCCGTGCAATCCCTAACACCCGGCTCTGGAGCAGCCGGTTAAGCCTTAAGCCTTTTTCTTCGCTGGAATTGGGACTTTCCCGCTCCACCATGTGGGGGGGAGATGGCCGGGGCAATGGCTTTTCGGATTTCTGGGATATCGTAATACCGAATGAATCGGATAATAAGGTCAATAACGAAACCGATGTTAACGATCTGGGTTCGGTCGATTTAAGGTGGAGTACCAGCGTCCTGGGGCAAAACGTCGGCGTTTATTACGAGATGGGTTTTGAAGACTATGGTATCAGCTCGGTAGCACCGTCCAAGCGCAGCCACCTTGGTGGGATTGACGCCGACTTCTTTTTAGGTGACAACCTCTACAGCGTCTATTTCGAAGCTTCGGACACCTATCATGCCGAATGTGCTTGTGTCTATGAACACGACATTTACCGCACAGGCTACCGCTACCGCGGCAAAGGTATCGGCAGCACCTACGGCAGCAATGCCAGCAGCATCACCTTAGGGGTGATCGCCCAGCCGGAAAACGACAACTACTGGCAAGCCAGTGTGGCGATGATAGAGCTGAATAAAAACAATGAAGACAAAATCATTGCAGACGAGAGCCTCAGCCACCAGGAAATTCTGGAACTGCGCGGCAGTTACCGCTTTACCTGGGCGAAAAGCCGCTGGGAAGTGGGCGCCCAGGCGCGTAAAACTGAAATCAACAACAAAACCGAGAATGATTTTGAAGCTTCTCTGAGCTGGGAATATAAGTTCTAAGCCAAATTTCAAAACTCACATCTGCGTTTGAAGTACACTTCTCTTTGCTAAAGTGTACTTCAAGCCTTTACCTGCCCTTTATTTTCAGCTTAGTTGTCTGCTGACTATCACCTTAGCTCTCTTTTTCGTGATTGCCTTTAAAAAGCTGCCCGACCTTTAACAACATTTTTCTGTAAATTTATTACAATTTTTCATTGACAGCCCAGGCGCGTTTAAGCTAGTTTAAACTTACAAATAACGAACAAATTTACGTTAAACCATATGACACAATTAATTAAGACAATTCGAATTAACCTCCTCCTCGTACTTAAGGTACGCGGATAGTTTTTTATTGCTTAATTAATAATGAAAAATATAAAACCCGCGTCAGTAACGCGGGTTTTTTTATGCCTGAGTTTTTAGACGCTGGTTTACTTAACATACAGAGAGAACAAAGGATAACCAATGGATAACAAAGTCATCATATTTGACACCACCTTACGGGACGGTGAACAAGCCTTAAATGCCAGCTTGTCTGTGCATGAAAAACTTCAAATTGCCCAGGCGATTGAACGCTTGGGGGTGGATATCATGGAAGTGGGTTTCCCGGTGTCCTCTCCCGGTGACTTTGAATCCGTACAACAGATTGCCAAAACCGTCAAAAACTCCCGGGTATGTGCCTTGGCCCGCGCGGTGGAAGCCGATATCAAAGCCTGCGCCGACGCGTTAAAACCCGCCGAAGCGTTTCGCATCCATACTTTTATTTCCACCTCAGACGTGCATGTTCAGCAAAAATTGCGCAAAGAGTTTTCCGATATCGAAGCCATGGCAGTACATGCGGTCAAATATGCCCGCCGTTTCACCGATGATGTTGAATTCTCCTGTGAAGATGCCGGGCGCACGCCCATCGACAACTTATGCCGCATGGTCGAACAGGCAATTAAAGCCGGCGCCACTACCGTCAATATTCCCGATACCGTAGGTTATACCGTGCCGACGGAATTCGGCGGCATCATCACTCAGTTATTCAACCGGGTGCCCAATATCGACCAGGCGGTTATTTCCGTGCATTGCCATAACGACCTGGGCCTGGCGGTAGCCAACTCCATTGCCGCGGTGCAGGCAGGGGTCCGACAAATCGAATGCACCGTCAACGGCATCGGCGAGCGTGCCGGTAATTGCTCACTGGAAGAAGTGGCGATGATCTTAAAAACCCGCGAAAGCCTGTTGGGTTTACACACCGGCATCCAGCATCAGGAAATTGCCCGTACCTCCAAACTGGTCAGCCATTTATGCAATATGCCGGTGCAATTAAATAAAGCTATCGTCGGCGGTAATGCCTTTAGCCACTCCTCGGGTATTCACCAGGACGGTATGTTAAAAGCCAGCAATACCTATGAGATCATGACCCCGGAAAGTGTCGGCATCAGCAAAACCAAATTGAATTTAACCTCCCGCAGCGGCCGCCACGTCATCAAACACCGCATGGCCAGCCTGGGTTATCAGGACAGCGATTATGACCTGGAGCAGTTATATGCCGACTTCCTGGCGCTGGCGGATAAAAAAGGCCAGGTCTTTGATGATGACCTGGAGGCGTTATTGTTTAATATCCAGCAACAGGAGATGCAGGACTTTTATCATATCGATTATTTAACGGTGCAATCGGGCAGCGGCGAATTTGCCACCGCCAGTATCAAACTGGCCTCGGGTGAAGAGCGACAAATCAAATCCGCCACCGGCAACGGACCTGTGGATGCGTTATATCGCGCCATCAAACAGGCGGTGGATATCGAATTTGAAGTCACCGATTATAAGATTTCCAATAAAGGTGCCGGGGAAGACGGTCTGGGCCAGGCAGATATAGTGGTCACCTGGCAGGGGCGCAACTTCCACGGTTTTGGCTTGGCAACAGACGTCATCGAAGCCTCGGGGCAGGCGCTGATCCATACCTTAAACAGTATTCATCGCGCGAAAACCATCAGCGCGTTAAAAAAAGAAGCCGGTGCCAAGCAGTCGCCATCCTCTTCAATCTCTAAACCACAAGGTGTTTAATCCAAATGTCCAATATTGCAATTTTAGCCGGTGATGGCATAGGCCCTGAAGTTATGGCGCAGGCAGAAAAAGTCCTGAAGACCGTTGCCGATAAATACAGCTTTCCCCTGAATTTTCATCATTATGATGTCGGCGGCTGCGCCATAGACAATCACGGCACCGCCCTGCCCGAGTCCACCATCAAGGGCTGTGAGCAGGCAGATGCGATTCTTTTCGGCTCGGTCGGCGGTCCCAAATGGGCAAACCTGCCGCCAACGGAGCAGCCGGAGCGCGCCTCTTTATTAGGGCTGCGCGGCCATTTTGGTTTGTTCTGCAATATGCGCCCGGCGCAATTGCAAAGTGCCATGTCCCATTTATCACCGCTAAGGGCCGATATTTCAGGCCAGGGTTTTGATATCCTGGTGATGCGCGAGCTTACCGGCGGCATCTATTTTGGTGAACCCAAGGGACGCCAAAACCAGGGCACGCCGGATGAAACCGGGTTTGACACCATGGTCTACAGCCGCAAAGAAATCACCCGTATTGCCAAACTGGCATTTGAAGCGGCGCAAAAGCGCAACAACAAGGTCATTTCGGTGGATAAGGCCAATGTCCTGGCCAGTTCGCAATTATGGCGTGAAGTGGTTAATGAAGTAGCAAAAGACTACCCGGATGTTGAACTTGAACATATGTATGTCGACAATGCCGCAATGCAGTTGGTGCGTTATCCGGACCAGTTTGATGTCATGTTATGCTCGAATTTATTCGGCGATATTTTATCGGATATCTGCGCCATGATCACCGGCTCCATGGGTTTATTGCCCTCCGCCAGCTTAAACGAGCAAGGCTTTGGCATGTATGAACCCGCCGGCGGCACAGCGCCGGATATTGCAGGTAAAGGCATCGCCAATCCCATCGCCCAGATTTTATCGGCGGCATTGTTGCTGCGTTACAGCTTAAATCAAAACCAGGCGGCAACAGCTATAGAACAGGCGGTCGCAAAAACCCTGGCTGACCAGGTATTTACCCGGGACCTGTTAACGCAGGAAACCGCTTCCCAGGCCAAGTCCACCAGCGAGATGGGCGATTATATTTGCAATATCATTAAGGATTTATAAACATGGCAACCACCTTATATCCGACAATAGATAGTTGCAACACCAAGGCTCATTTTCCATATATCAGCAGTAAGGACTTATAACATGGCAACCACCTTATACGAGAAATTATGGCAACGGCACCTGGTTGAAGAAAAAGCCGGTGAAACGCCGTTATTATATGTTGACCGTCACCTTATTCACGAAGTGACCTCGCCGCAAGCATTTGCAAATTTAAAATTCCATAACCGCCCGGTGCGTAAACCCCAGCGCACCATCGCCACTATGGATCACAATATTTCCACCCGCTCTGTCGCCATCGATGCCGCGGGAGAAGGGGCCGCCAATCAGCTGCGCACCCTGGAGAAAAACTGTAAAGAATTCGGTATCCAGTTATTTGGCATGGGCCATAAAAACCAGGGCATAGTGCATGTCATGGGACCTGAGCTGGGCCTGACCCTGCCGGGCACCATTATCGTATGCGGCGACTCCCATACCGCTACCCATGGCGCCTTCGGCGCTCTGGCCTTTGGTATCGGCACCTCGGAAGTCGAGCATGTGCTGGCCACGCAAACCTTGCGCCAGACCAAGGCCAAAACCATGAAAATCGAGGTTAAGGGCCAGGTGGGTGTCGGTATCAGCGCCAAAGATATTATCCTGGCGATTATCGGTAAAACCGGCAGCGCCGGAGCCACAGGTTACGTGGTGGAATATTGCGGCGAGGCCATCACAGCGCTGAGCATGGAAGAGCGCATGACGGTCTGTAATATGAGCATAGAATTTGGCGCCAAGGCAGGTTTAATTGCCCCGGATGAAACCACCTTTGCCTACCTGAAAGACAGGGAATATGCCCCTCAAGGTGAACTTTGGCAACAAGCGGTCAATGACTGGCAAACCCTGAAATCCGATAGCGATGCCCAATATGATGCCGTGGTCACTTTAGAAGCCAAAGACATCAAGGCCCAGGTAACCTGGGGCACTACGCCGGGCCAGGTGACGGCAATTGACAGCGCGGTGCCTTCCCCCGATGATTTTGCAGATCCGGTTGAAAAAGAGTCCTGCGTTAAAGCCCTGGCCTATATGGGCTTAACCGCAGGCACCAAGATCACCGATATCGATATCAATAAGGTTTTTATCGGCTCCTGTACCAACTCGCGCATCGAAGATTTACGCGCCGCTGCCGCCGTGGCTAAAGGTAAAAAAGTTTCTTCCAAGGTAGATGCTATCGTGGTTCCTGGCTCCTACCGGGTAAAAGAGCAGGCGGAAGCAGAGGGCCTGGCGCAAATCTTTATCGACGCCGGTTTTGAATGGCGCCTGCCCGGCTGCTCCATGTGTTTGGGCATGAACGACGATAAACTGGCGGAAGGCGACAGATGTGCTTCCACCAGTAACCGAAACTTTGAAGGTCGCCAGGGGCGCGGCAGCCGCACCCACCTGGTGAGCCCGGAAGTTGCCGCCGCCGCGGCCATTGCCGGACACTTTGTCGACTTAAACAGCTAATACAGGAAAGATCATGGAAAAATTTACCCGACATCAAGGTTTGGTTGTGCCTTTGGATATTGCCAATGTCGACACCGACCAAATCATTCCCAAACAGTTTTTACAGAAAACCGAACGTGTTGGTTTTGGCCAGCATTTATTCCACGACTGGCGCTACCTCGACGGCGCAGGCACCCGAAATAACCCTGATTTTATTTTAAATGAAGCCAGGTATAAAGGTGCCTCAATTTTGCTGGCGCGGGAGAACTTCGGTTGCGGCTCCAGCCGGGAGCATGCCCCCTGGGCCTTGCAGGAATACGGCTTTAAGGTGATTATTGCGCCGAGCTTTGCCGATATCTTTTACGCCAACTGCATTAACATCGGTATCTTGCCGATCAAGCTCAGCGATGAGGAAATTAACCAGTTGTTTGCTGCCACAGCAAAAACGGAAATTGAGTTAAATGTCGACCTGGCAAACAATCATATCAGCTTTGGCGACAGCCGCTTTGATTTTACTCTGGACAGCTTCCAGCAATACTGCCTGGAGCAGGGCATCGACAGTGTCGGCTGGACCTTAAACAAGCTGGAAAAAATTGAAGCATTCGAAGATAAAATGCCCGCCTGGCAATAGGTCGGCATAGCTGATATCTAAGAACTAAGAATAAGGGGCCGGTATAAAATCCGGCCCTTTTTTATGTACTGTCCCGATCACACGGATGTGAAAGAGTGAGAAAAGAAAAATTAATTTCCGGCCGAAGACCAATTGGATAAGGCAGGTAAACTGAAGTCTTCACCGCGATAATTTAAAATCACCTGCTGCGGCAAGATTTGCGTCAGGGTCAAGTCTTCAGCAATACGATCTCCCTGATACTTATCTTCACCGTTGACCCGGATCCAGCCTTCACCATCAGTGGCAAATATATGCAATTCAAATTGCAAATCCGGGATCCCTTGCTGTACCCAAAGCGGCATATTGCCTAAAGGCGTTACCCCTGAGGCGGCGGCACTTGACATATCATCAGCATCACCCTCTTGAGCATCACTGTTTTCGTCAAAACCGTTATTGCCGGTTTCATCAATGGCAGACTGGAACCTGGCCAGCATATCATCGGAAACTCCCGCTTGTGGTGCCACTTTAAAATCAAGGGGCAGCTGCTTTGGTTTTTCTGCACTGACCACCATTTGTGGCTCGCTAGGTTTTTCCACTTTCTGCTTAACGGGGGGATGTTCAAAGTAGCTTTCGGCGGCAATTTTTTCATTGCTGTTGTTAACAGGCGGCGCTGAATTTATTGCCGGAACTGTCGCAGCTTCAGCCACAGGCTCACTTGGTACGGGTGTTAAGGCCTGAGCCGTTTGCCCCTTATTGTCACTAATAATATCAACTTGCCCGGGAGCCTGACTTAACGGCTGGTGATTAGCGGGTAAAACCTGCGCTTGCTGATTGTTTTGTCCCAACCAGTAACCGGCCAGCAAAGCGGCAAAAATAGCCAGGGTCAGCAATACGCCCCAACCTATTGAGGCTGAGCGGGTTTCGATGGCCACAGGCACAGGAGCGGACTGTAAGGTCGGCGTCTGTCCCTGACTGGTTTGTTCTTTTTTAAGTGCTTCTAATATATATGACATAAAATCTTCAATTATTTAAAAATGGGCTGGCCCAGGTCCACGGTATTGGTCAATAACATCAGGGTTTGCTCCCTGGCTTCGCTGCTGTCGATGCCGTATTGTCGCTGGAACTGGCGCAGCTGGTTTTTCAACATCGCATCCAGGGCCTGAACCTCTCTTGCCGGTCGTTGCTGCTTTTCGCTTAACTTGTTTTCCAGCCACTGAATTAGTTCAACCGGGCTTTGCTCGCCTATGCTGGTCACGGCCTCAAAAAAGGCATTTTTAGGCGGCTGCCAGAATATCACCGCCCCGCCCTGCCAATAGCGATCTAACCAGGCTTTATCAATCTCCAGCTGCTGGTGATTAAACTGGAAACGGTAACTCTCTCTTTCCCCATCGGTTGATGCCCCTGATTGGGAGATCCCGAGTAAGGTACCATAAAAGGCAACGCCGTTAGTGTCGATAAACTTAAAGACCGCCGGATAATTCAGCTTCAATAATGCCGGCAAAGTACCTTTAAACCAATAACAGCTTAACTCATAACTGCTTGCCACCTGACACGGCTCACTCAGTTCATCTTCCACCTGCAGACGCCACAGGCTAAACAAATGCCTAACAGCAAGGGGTAAACTGCGGCTGGAATCTATCACTAAAGGCCAGTTTGTTTCAGGAGAAGTCCGTGTTTGCTCAGCAGCTTCTGTCGTTTGCAGCGCCTTATTGGCTTCATCGGCCAGCAGGGACGATTCTTGTTGCTGAGCCAGAGCATTGTCTTGATAATTTCCGGCAACAAAGCCCAATGTCAGGGTCAGTGCCAACAGCCCCGCTGCCAGGGCTAATTTACCGCCGCTTTTTTGCCACCAGGGCTGCCTGCTAAGCTCAGCCCCGAGTGCTTCAACCGAAGCCCCCAACACCAGCTTTTTATCCACAACCTGTTTGTTTTCGCCGTAGGCGCCGAGCAACGCACGGTCACATAACAGGTTAATCAGCCTGGGAATACCCTTGGACAGCTGGTGTATGGTGGTGATCGCCCGGCGGTTAAACAAGGGCTGCTGACATTCAGCAATTGCCAGGCGGTGCTGGATATATTGCGCCACTTCTTCCCGGTTAAGGGGCAGCAAATGGTATCGTGCGGTGATGCGCTGTGCCAGCTGTCTTAAATCACGCCTTTGTAATAATTGCTGCAATTCCGGCTGGCCGATGAGGATCACCTGCAACAGCTTTTTGGTGTGGGTTTCCAGGTTGGTTAACAGCCTTAACTGCTCTAAGACTTCCGCCTGCAGGTGCTGGGCTTCATCTATGATCAAAATGGTATTTAACCCCGCCTGATGATTTTTCAGCAATTTTTCCTGAATTTTATCGGTCAGGGTTTTCAGGGTCGCCCCGGTTTTTCGGTAGCGAATTTTCAGCTCATCACAGATGGTAGCCAGCAACTCCTGGCTTGATAAGGTCGGGTTTAAAATAAAGGCTGCCTGGGTATTTTCCGGCAACTGATCCAGCAAACAACGGCTGACGGTGGTTTTCCCTGTGCCCACTTCCCCGGTGAGCAGCACAAAACCGCCGGTTTCACCTAAACCGTAAGTTAAATGGGCCAGGGCTTCACGGTGACGGACACTCATAAATAAATAATGAGGGTTGGGCGCTATTGAAAAGGGGATTTCCTTTAAACCAAAATATCCTGTGTACATAAGCTGAAAACGGTGAATAAAATTACCGTGTAAAACTACCCCTTTGCCTGTGATAAGTCAAAGGCCGAAAGGCCAGTTGGCCATTAACATCGACGGCTATCATCAATTTGTCACCCAGATAAAGGCAGATTTATGGTAAACTGCTTCTTTTGTGCGTTAACTTTTGGTCTTTTTTATGTCTGTGTCTGTTGCCGATAAACCTGCTGACAATAATATCTCTTCCACGCTTGATACCTATCTGGTGGGGGGCGCCGTCAGGGATCAGCTACTGGGCCGGGAGGTCACCGAGCGGGATTATTTAGTGGTCGGGGCAACGCCGGAACAAATGCTTGATCTCGGCTTTATGCCCGTAGGCAAAGACTTTCCGGTATTTCTGCATCCAAAAACCAAGGAAGAATATGCCCTGGCCAGAACCGAGCGTAAACAGGGACAGGGCTACACCGGCTTTGTCTGTTACGCCGATAGCGACGTTACCATAGAAGAAGATCTTAAGCGCCGGGATCTAACGGTTAATGCCATGGCAATGTCAGACAGCGGCGAGATCATAGACCCCTATAACGGCCAGCAAGATCTTAATAACAAAGTGTTACGACATGTGTCTGATGCCTTTGTTGAAGATCCGTTGCGGGTCTTGCGGGTTGCCCGCTTTGCCGCCCGTTATTACCAATATGGCTTTAGTGTCGCCCCGGAGACACTCGCGTTAATGGCAGAAATTTCCGCCAGCGGCGAATTGCAGCAATTAACGGCAGAAAGAGTCTGGAAAGAAATGCAGCGTAGTCTGGATGAAGAAAACCCCGAAGTTTTCTTTTTGGTACTACGCCAGTGCGGTGCCCTTAAAGAGCTCTTTCCCGAACTGGATATTCTCTGGGGTATTCCCAACCCTGAGCGCTGGCACCCGGAAATATGCAGCGGGCTACATACCATGATGGTGTTGGCCCAGTCGGTTAAGCTGTCAAATAAAACCAGTGTCCGCTTTGCCTCCCTGTGCCATGATTTAGGCAAAGGGCTGACGGAAGAAGAAACCTTACCCAGCCACCCCGGCCATGAAACCAGCGGCTTGCCCCTGGTGGAGGCGGTATGCCAACGCTTTAAAATTCCCAACGACTGCAAACGCCTGGCATTGAAAGTGTGCGAATTTCACCTGATGTGCCACAAGGCTTTTCAGCTTGATGAGCATAGGATATTAAAACTGTTTAACCAGTTAGATGCCTGGCGCAAAGCAGAAGAATTTGAAGACTTTCTCCTGAGTTGTGAAGCCGACTATAAAGGACGTTTAGGTTTTGAAGACAAAACCTACCCCCAGGCCGCCTACTTAAGAGCTGCGGCAAAAGCAGCCAGCGCCATCAATGCCAAAGCCTTTGTTGAGCAGGGGCTTAAGGGCTTGGAAATTAAAAAAGCGATAGATGCAGCCAGGTTGGCGGCAATCGGCGAAGTAAAAGTAAAACTCGCGCATACAGCACCTGCTCATCCCTAAATAAAGCATTTACTCAAGCCAGCTCAGGACGGGACAGAGCCATATATAAAACCAGCTCCTATTCATCCTTTTTTATACAAGTAAAGCACTGGATAAATGGCTTTGTTTACATTTAGTGTTGCTGTTAATTATTTACCACGGTATAGACTGCGGTATGAAAAGTTCAGTTATACGGGGGATTATCACGACATAAGGATTAGTAGCCAATAGCGATAAAAGGTATAAATTGCTAGAGACAGACAGGTAAACACGAACGCTTAAGTTAAAATGCGCTAACAGGAAGGCGATTCCCCTCAGGGGGCCTGGATTGCATTTAGTACCGGGCGGGTCACTGACATAGCTGAAACTCTTATTATCGTTAACTCGCCCGGCTTTTGCTCCGTTTACGCCATAGTCAATCTTATGTAGTTAACATTACTTCTTGCGGCTAAGCACTCTCCAGCTATCTTGCATCCCATCTATTTTCTCCCGGTAACCGATAACCTGATATTTGAGCCAATAACATAGGTGCCTGATACCTTCGCTGGTATGTGGGGTGATGCATTCAGGCTCGCGGCCAACCGCAGCAAAAGCATCAAACAAAAAGGCACATTCTTCACTGAATTTACTAAAGTCATCACTAAGATTGACAAAATCGCTCGACAGCTGCTCTCTTCTGATTTCATCTTCTGTAAGCGGTAAGTTTGATTCAGACATGAGTTCTGCCTCCCTTGCAGGTTAACGGCATATAGCTGTTGGTATAACCTGCCGGCGGCTGCCTGGCGATGGGGGCTGGTATATTTTCTGTTAAAGAAACTTTAACCGAGTGAAACTCTGGCATATCATTAGGTTTAGCCATGATGGATACTCACTTTATCTGTTGTGGTTAGCTGTCTCTGAGTGTGGTCGCACTTGGGGGCAGCGCTTGGTTTATCTGCTGGTTCTCTTCTTTAAACACCTCCGTTGACGGGGAATTCACCTGTTAGTGATAGTACAAAATACCGGAAAAATCAGGCTGGGTTGGCATTTAATATTTATGTTAATTGCCTGCACTGTATTGATAGCAGTACGAAAACATCAACCACATGAAAAATATGAATAAAAACAGGGGTTGATGACTTGTTACAGGGCTGCAACAGTCAACGAAAACACAGCCGGATAAATACATCCGTGTATAAAAAAGCCACATCCGTCGATGTGGCTTTTTATTAACTTATTAACCTCAAAAGATTAAAAGTTATAAGTAGCTTTCACGTAGTAGTAACCGCCGTTGTAATCAAACGGACCACTTTCGTAAAACTTAGCGCCTAAAACACCGTAAGCAGGGTCATCACCACGTTTTAATTCTTCAGCTTCCTGGTCGAACAGGTTATTGGCACCTGCTGATAAGGTAATGCTGTCGCTGTAGAAGTAGCTGACTTCGGCATCAACGGTTACAGCCGATGATGCAGTTTCAGAACCCCATTCAGAAGTATCATCGGCATGGGTAGCATAATACTCACCAAAATAGTTGGTACGTACAAACATACTGACCGAATCCCAGCTCTGGGCTATGGTAAAGGTGGCTCTGTGCTCTGGCATACCTTCTTCCAGGCGACGTACTTTACCTTCGTTTGTGGTTTCAGGGTTAAATTTATCTACGTCGGTTTTATTCCAGTTATACGCCAGGCTAAGCTGAGTATCACCGTTAAATAACTCCATACCATAGTTAGCAACTAAATCAACACCTTGAGTAGTGGTATCAAAATCATTGGCAAAGTAAGTTACCGCTGAAATCAATTCAGGATTTTGTACACCTGCCGCCCTAAGAGCATCGTAATCATTAGGATCTACGTCTATCTGGCTCGACTGGGCAATACGGTCGGTTACTTCAATGTTGTAATAATCCAAAGTTACAAATAGAGCACCGTCAGAATAAACCCCACCAAAGGCGTAGCTGACTGACTCTTCCGGATCCAGCTCTTTACCGCCATAGAAAGAAGATAACGGATCAGTCGGTGGCGCCAGGAAGGTCTGAATTAAATCACCTTCAACAATAGAGGTTTGGGTGTTAACCACATTGGCCTGACCTACGGTCGGCGCCCTGAAACCGGTACTGTGTGAAGCACGTAAAGAGAATTCATCGTTAACAGAGAATTGCCCCGTTAGCTTATAGTTAAGGGTATCGCCGAAAGAGGTGAAGTCCTCATAACGTACCGCGGCCCCCATCATAAAGGCATCGGTAAAGTAGGTTTCTACATCCACATAAGCGGCAACATTGCGGCGAACATTTTCACCGGCTGATTCAGGACCAAAACCTTTAAAACCATGTGAACCTATGCTAAAGCCCTGATCCGCCAAGTCACCCGCTTTCCAGGAGGCTTCTTCACCGGCCACGATTTCAAAGCTTTCTTCACGCCATTCCAGACCGGCAGCAACATTCATCGGCTCTTCCAGACCAACTTCAACCCCTTTAGAAATATCAAAGTTAAAGGTTTTCTCTAACTGGATATATTTACCCGTTTCAAATGACATCGGACTTTCCGGCCCTAATGACGGGTTAATGGTATTGTTCAGGAAGAAGGTAGAAGCATTTCGGCCAACCGAGCCGCTCAAATCATAGTAGGCTTCATCAAGGAAACCACCACTGATTTCCCCTTTAGTTCCAATTGTTAACGCAGTATCAACAATATTACCGGCAAATGAAGGGGTATAACCGCCCGGATACATCTCATTCACAGCAAAACAGTTCTGTCCATATGCGGTGCTGTTATCGGCAATTAAGGCATAGTCATCCTGCCCCAGGACGTTACTGTTACCGGTATCAGGGTCAACCAAAATAGGAATAGTTTCACACTCAATACCCGTGCCTACCCCGTCCAAATCTCCCACCAATAAGGTTTCACCGTCATCAACCGAGTAAACGTTACCGCGGTTATGCGGGTTACGGTAGTAGAAACCACCGGTAGCATCACGTTCGGAGTAGTTACCAAACATGTAAAACTCATTATCATTGCCTAAATCCAGGCCGACATTAGCAAAAAGGGTAATATCATCTTCAATTTCCGGGTTACCCCAGACTTGCGCCGGATCATTTATCGAAGTGTTACCTGAGTCGCTCAATCCCTGGGCATCAGGTCTTTGTACGCTGCGGCTGGTCGCATCGGCGTTTTTCAACTGAAAACTTAAATTGACAAAACCATCATCGGTGAAAGGCAAACCCAGGTTACCGTCAACAATTGTTGCGGCGCCGTCGCCTTCGTAATATTCACCACGTTTTACCGAGATAGAACCGCCGTCGGCATCATCTTTTAAGACAAAGTTCATGACACCGGCAATGGCATCTGAACCGTACTGGGCCGCAGCACCGTCACGTAATACTTCCACCTGTTTTAATGCAACACTTGGAATAACGGAAATATCAGGACCCTGGGCACCATCGTTAACCCCGCCTCCCTGGAAAGCAATAACCGAGGCACGGTGACGGCGTTTGCCGTTTAATAAAATTAAGGTACTGTCTGAAGATAAACCGCGCAGGTTTACCGGACGAATCAAGGTAGCAGCATCACTGATAGGCTGAGCGCGAACGTTAAAAGAAGGAATCGCTCCCACCAGCATATCGAGCATATCGGTAGAGCCGGATTTAGCCAATTCGTCACCGCCGATCAGATCAACAGGAACCGGAGAATCGGCAACAGAACGTGGCGCGGCCCTAGAACCAACAACCACTATTTTCTCAACGTCTTTTTCTTTTGCTGCGGCATCAGATTCGGCAGCGTAGGCTGGCACTGTACCTAACGCAAAGCCCACGGCTAGGGCTAACGTAGCGGTACGAAATTTAGTAGACATGTTATTTCCTTCCCAATAATGGTAATTAAGTTTTTATAATTATCTATTTTTATTCACTGAGTGATTTTTGTTATTGCTCAAAAATTCACTAGCTGCAATTATTTATAAAACAGCTAAAACCGCATTACAAGAGGCTTGGAACTCAAACCGAACTTTATTCGGTTAAATAACCATCAATTATTCAAGGTAAGTTAACCTTTAACCTTAAACACCTTGATTATGATCAAAGCCCGCAGCCCCATAATTGGCGATACTTATAGCCATTTCAAAAAAAACACACCTGCGAAATTATTCGTATTTCATCGAAAATGAAAAAGTTCAAAAAAAAATAAATAAAAATAAAAATTTTTTTTATCCGTAAAAAAATCAAACAAATAAAGTACAATAAATTTACAAGAATACAACAGCAAAAATCAGCCAACTTTTATTGACGGTCACCGCCCGGGTAACTGCTGTTGCTTAATCCGTCAATTCCAGGCCAAACCAGAACAAATAATTAGCTAAAAATTTTAAATAACTATTCCTGACACACCAGATAATGGCGGCCATTAACAGACGACTGTTAACTTAAAAGATCCGGCCAAGGCATACCCGGGGAAAACAATGAAGAATAAAAAAAGCCGGCGGTAATTAAGCAATAATTACCGCCGGCCTGATGGAAAAACAAATCTATAACAGGCTAAGCCCGGTTAGACCAGCCGGGCAAATACCGCCTGATGCGGGGCTAACACCAGAGCATCATTATCCTGGCTCAGCGACTGAAATCCATGCCCTTCAAGCGCAGACAACTTCATCCCGGACATTAATGGCATCAAGCTGGTGCTATCAGCAAAGTTAAAACAGCAAAGCAGGGCCCTGTCCTGATCGCGACGGATAAAAGCTAAGATATCATCCGGCGTATCAATAAATTCAATATCGCCGTATAACAGCTCAGGATACGATTTACGCCAGCGGACAAATTGCCGGTAAGCCGATAATAACGAGTCTTGCGCTTGCTGCTGACGATCAACGGCGCTGGCCCTGTGCTCTTGTGGTACAGGCAACCAGGTTTGCTCCCCCGACGAAAAGCCGCCATTTACCTGGTGTTCAAACCAGGGCATAGGGGTACGGCAACCGTCACGCCCTTTAAAGTTTGGCCAGAAGGTAATGCCGTAAGGATCCTGTAACTGCTCAAAGGCAATTTCCGCTTCCGTCAGGCCCAGCTCTTCCCCCTGGTAGGTGCAGACACTGCCGCGCAGGGATAACAACATGGCATTAAGCATTTTCGCCAATTGAGGGCTGGTATTGCCTTTACCCCAGCGGCTAAGCACCCGGGTAACGTCATGGTTGCCTATCGCCCAGCAAGGCCAGCCGTCGGTTAAGTTTGCTTCCAGGGTTTCTACTGTGCTCCGGATATAGGCCGGACTGAAATCTTTGGTTAACAGCTCAAAGCTGTAGGCCATATGCAAGCGTTTATTGCCCAGGGTATAGTCGGACATGGCTTTGAGGGAGTCTTCACAGGAGATTTCCCCGAGCGATACCACCCCGGGATATTTATCCATTAACGCACGGATGTCTTCCATAAAACCAAGGTTTTCCGGCCGGGTATTATCATAATGGTGATATTGATAGGCGTAAGGATTATCTTCGCTAAAGCCCCGCCCTTTTCTGTCTTCACTGGCCTTGGCCGGGTTATCCCGTAATTGCTGATCATGGAAACAGAAGTTGATGGCATCAAGACGGAAACCGTCTACCCCGCGCTTAAGCCAAAACTCGACATTATCGAGCACATGACGACGTACCTCAGGGTTATGGAAATTCAAATCCGGCTGTTCGGTTAAAAAGTTATGCAGGTAATACTGCTCTCTGCGCGGTTCCCACTGCCAGGCACTGCCGCCGAAAATAGATAACCAGTTATTTGGCGGCGTACCGTCGGGCTTGGCGTCTGCCCAGACGTACCAGTCGGCCTTGTCATTGCTTTTATCCTGGCGGCTTTGCTGGAACCAGGCATGCTGATCTGAAGTATGGCTGAGCACCTGGTCGATGATCACTTTCACCCCAGCCTCTTTGGCCACGGTAATCAAGCGGTCAAAATCTGCCATAGAGCCGAACATGGGGTCAATTTCACGATAGTCACTGATATCATAGCCAAAATCTTTCATCGGCGATTTAAAAAAGGGCGACACCCAAATCGCATCCACGCCCAAGCTTTTGATATACGGGAATTTATCAACAATACCGGCCAGATCTCCTATTCCGTCCTGATTCGCATCCATAAAGCTGCGGGGATAAATTTGATAAATAACGGCGCCACGCCACCAGGGTTGTTGTTTCATTGGCAATCCAAATTGTCATTACGGTGATTATTTTTCATTTTGGTGAATAAGATCACAACGAAGGAGAAAGAGGATTCAGCATAAATACCCGGCAGGCCTTGTGCAATAAGTCTGCATACGTATGCAGCCATTCCCGGGGGCTTAGCGGCTATGCATACGTATGTATGGCGGAGCCAAAATGTCACCGATAAATACCGCCTGATAAACTTCCCCGTGCCGCAGCCGGATATAGGAGAAAATTCCATTGCCTTTTTCCGGCAACGGCAGGCAAATTACTCCGCAGTCAAAAATTTTTCATAGCCGTCGATAGCAAAATAACGCAGCGACTTTTTATGCTTGATTTTTTTGGCTATCAATTGCTCTCCGCAGTAGATTTTAACCACCTGCTTATCGCCGTTACTGTCGGTTTCATAACCGTGATCGTCGTTTAATCTCAGGTTATCAAATTCAGTTTTCATTATCAGCTTCACTGATATTCTCCTTTTCCTGTGCCTTTAGCGCACTACAAACATCTTAAAGAGATCTAAATACTTCACTTTAAGGCGGTTTTTGACCTGTTTATTTTCAGGTATAATAGCGCTAATTACAGCACAGGATAATCTCCATGTACCGACTTATTCACCTTTTTCTGGGTTTTACCTTTTTATTGATCGGCGCCATCGGAGTCATATTACCGCTGTTACCCACCACCCCTTTTATTATCCTGGCCGCCTATTGTTTTTCCAAAAGCTCGAAAAAATTTCACCTTTACCTGCTTAATCATCGCCTATTCGGCGGCATGCTGCGCGACTGGGAAAGCTACGGTATTATTCCGTTTAAAGTAAAATGCCTGTCTACAACTATGATGCTGGTTATGATTTCCTACCCGATATTTTTTCTTGGCCTTGCCTGGTGGACCAAGCTCTTGGTAGTGCTCACCGTGATCATTGCCCTGGCTTATATTTGGAGCAGGCCGTCACGCATTAACGCCAAAGAAGGAGAGACTGTTTTAAAGCAAAACAAACAGGGCAATGAGGTTTAATGCCCTGCCAATCACGGCCGTCGTTCAGAGCCCTATAAAAACATGAGTTCACAGCATAATTGCTGATAGCAGCTCGTCCATGAATCCGCTGGATAAATACATCCGTGTATAAAAAACGGCTCACATCCGGAGCCGTTTATTTAAAAGCTACCGGGTCGCCCCCGGAAGCTATCATTTGATAAGCTTAAAAGCTTTGGCTGTAACTTAACGATAATGCCCGACCACGCACCGGGTACAGGCGGTAATCAGAGTCGGTAACATCACCTTCCCATTTTTGCAACGGCACTTCACGGTCAAAGGCATTAAGCACTTTGACGGAAATATCGGCATTCCAGGCAAGATCTAACCTGTAGGTAAAGTTAGTCATAGCCCAGGAAGGCAGGCTGTTGGGGTTATCCCCGGAATCAAAAGCATCAACCTGCTTATCGTAAAAAACCGTGTAAGAACTTAGGGTATGATCCCCCATGTTCCAGCTCAGGCTTAAGTTGACGATATCATCCGGCGAACCAATATCACCGGCTTCATCCGTGCCCTCTTCTAACACCCCCTGATCGTTGATTTCAGAAAAAACCGTTTCAAAGGTATGGGCCCAGTTAACCACGGCCGAAAAATCACCGAGTTCAGTTGTAGCCTTCCAGCCCAGCTCGATGTCCATCCCGCGGCGTTTAGAGTCCCCGAGGTTAACCTTAGTACTGTTAACCCCGATCAGGCGACCCTGGGCATCGCGCTCAAAACCTGTGCCGGGAAAGGCATCCGCTACGGTTGAACTGCTGCCCTGGGCCAGTAAACGGGCGGAGTGCCACATGACATCATGCTCATCAAATTCAGTGATCAGCTCTTCAAGTTCGATACTCCAGTAATCCGCTTTAATATAGGCATCATCGGTAATGTTATAGGCAAAACCGACATTCCAGGTGGTGGACTCTTCCGGGGTCAATTCTTTGTTGCCTGAGGTGTCCACGGCGACATTACGGCTAATGTTACATTCGTCACCGCCAAGCAAGTCCAGGCCATCATTATAACAGGCGACATAATCTTTAACGTCAACATAACCTACCGCCGACAACTGGTTGATATCAACCAGGGTTGGCGCCCTGAACCCCGTACCCCAGGAAGCGCGTACCACCAAATCATCCATCACCTGGTAGCGGGCAGATAACTGAGGGTTAAAGGTATCGCCAAAGTCACTGTAGTCATCATAGCGGGCAGCAATATTAAGCTCGAGTTCATCGGTGATCGGCATGCCAACTTCAGCAAAGGCGGCAACGATATCACGCTCGGAAATGCCGGCAGAACCACCGGAGCCACCAACAACATTACCGGCATCCGACTGGGCATCTACCAGATTTTTCAGTCGCACTTCCCGATATGAAGCGCCAAGATAAACCCCGATAGAGCCGCCTGGTAACTCAAAGGTTTCAAAACCGACCCCGCCGCTGATACTCTCCTGTTTCATTTCCAGGTCGCGGTCAAAGTTGGCCTTGATATAATCCGGCGCAGCAGAGTTGGCATCGCGTGGATCCCAACCGGCAACAATTTCTCCCTGGCTGACATTAGATAAGTTAGGGTCGATAATTTGATCCAACTCTTCGTTATAAACCCCGATAGCCCCGGCAACCAAACCTTCCTGGACATAGTTGCTGCCAAACGAGCGCATGGTATAACGGTTAAAGTTATAGTTGAAATCCCAGTCAAAATCTTCATAGTCGCCGGTCAAACTTAAGCTTAAATCCTGGACATCATTATTATATTCTGCGGTGCGCGGGCCAAACTCGGTAAAACGGTAGCGCAGGCTGTCTCCAGCATTAACAGCGATCAGAGTATCGGTTTCAGGCAGGTCATTTTCAAAGGTCACACCACGAACACTGGCGGCAGCCGAGACATCGGTGGAGTTCATATGGGCCCAGTAACCACGCACATAAAATTCAAGTTCATCGGTCAGTTCATACTGGAAGCTGGCCATAATGTTATCGCGCACCGTATGAGGGCGATATTCGGCATCCTGGGTGTAGTCATAGGCACAAATCACATCATTGGGGTAGGCGGAATCACCTAAAGGGCCGACATATTGCTTGCCGAAACTATCACACTGACCATCCCGTTGCGGGGATTTCCAGTCATAATTACTGCCGTCTACAATGACACGGGACGAGGTCGACAAACCAAACCAGCTGTTAATATCGCCGGGATCGCCATCTACCACCCGGGCTTTGGCATAATCAATATCCGCAAGGCCGATAGCGCTGCGTTCGTCATGCTCGTAAACAAAAATGGATGAACTTCTCTCACCCCGGGTGCCGGTAACCAGGCTAAAGGTATTGCGATCACCGCCGCTGATTTCTGCCCGCTCTGTGGTGCCTTTTACCTGAATACCGTCAAAGTCTTTCTTCAGGATAATATTTACCACACCGGCAATAGCATCTGAGCCATAAACAGCCGAGGCACCATCGGTGAGCACTTCAATACGCTCAACCGCCGCCAGGGGCAAGTCATTGATACTGGACGCACCGCCATCAAGAATCGGCGATTTAGCCATGGGCTGGCCGTCTAATAATACCAGGGTATGAAACAGGCTCTGGCCTCGTAACTCTATAGTTTGCTGTGACGACCAGGTATTATTGGCGCGGTTACCGCCGCTGCCTTCGGCATTAAAAGTACTGAACTGCAACACTTCCGCCACGGTAGAAAAGCCAAGCTTTTCAATATGTACCGAATCAAAAACCGTGACCGGCGAAGCCCCGACGGTATCCACCCGCTTAATACGGGAACCGGTAATTTCAATACGTTCAACCTGCTGCGCAGCCGCATCGACCACGACTTCTTCAGCAAGTACCACGCCCGGTGCGGTTGACAATAACGACCCCAGAGCAAGGGCAACCAGAGATTTTTTAAAATTAGATTCAAAGCCTTTAGTTTTCATATTTCCTCTCTTAGCTTATGCGCCCACATACCAGTTACAGCTGAAGGCATTGTTTTTATCAGAGTTTTTATTATTTTCGGGAATAAGTTATACCAGCAACACATATACATTATATTGTATACAATGATTTGCTGGATTTTGAGTATAGAGGAATTAATCACCTTTTGCAGGTTATTTTTTCAACTCATTGAATTTTTCGTTAAATAAGCGTGAAGAAAAAATGAAGAAAATGTACTTCAAAGCAGCAAGGTTGCGGCTTTGAAGCATCCCCTTGCTAACTGACATTAAGATCTCCCGGTTTCGCCGGAACCGGCATGCTGAGATATCTTCCGGTGATTAGAGGCTTAACTAAAGACACTTGAGGGCTGGCATTTCAAAGGCTTTTGTTTCGAGCCTTAATATAAAGGAACATCACGAACCATAACTTGTGCCGGTTACTGCCGGTATCAGGTATTTTATCCATTTGCCAAAAAACACCGGCGCCGGATCAGGACAAGTAAAAACCTGAAAGACCTTATAAGTTTGGCAATAACATTATTGCGGCAGTCCCTATGACTAAAACAGTATTCTCCTCATCAAAGATTTTTCCTGTTAGTCTAACTATAGTGCCTGCATCTGGTTTTTCCTGGGTCTCACTCACCTGCCACTTCATCGTAATCTCGGTATTTGCCCGTATGGGTGCCGGAAACTTAAATGACATTTCCAAACCTAACATAGGACTCATTTTGGATATATGGGTGGGAATCATCGCAGAAAAATGCGCTGAAATTGCACTGCCACTGGCAATAATCTCACCAAAGCGGCTGTCTTTGGCTTTGTTGATATCATGATGAATAAAATTCATATCACCGCATGCTAAAGCCAATTTTTGCAAGTCACTTTCAGAGAATATCCTTTTCTCTTCAAAGCTGTATCCTGATTTAATTTTTTCGTCCATGACAACCATTTGCTAAAAGTTACAAATAAATCTCGATATTACCTTTTCAGCTGCAAATAACCACAGCTAAAAACCGGTAATAAATAAAAAAGCTTCGTGTTTTACCACGAAGCTTTTTGCCATCAACCTTTTAAGGTCTGCTTTTCTCCTCTAAAAACCAAGTTAATCAATGCGTCCATCAACCAAGCTGTTCAAGAGAATTTCTCCACTAAAATTCACAAAAGTATCTATCGCTTTAGTGAGAGAACACTGTCAATTCAACATCTTCAAGCTCAGAGGCTGAAGAGAAAGTGATCTTCCACTCACCCGATACCGGACGCTCAAGTAACAGTACTTTATTAGTACCTTCACCAACGGCTTCCACGATAATGCTTTCAGTTTCTTCTTCAGCAGCTTCGTCATCACCTTCTCTGGTGGCTTTAGCTGTTTTCAGGGCTTTTTTATTGCCGTCTTTTTTCCAGAACCAGTCACGGCCGTCGTCACCGGATTCGTCATCACCAGAGTCATCACCCTGGTCGTCATCGCCCCAGTCATCGTCGCCCCAGTCATCGTCGCCCCAGTCGTCATCGCCCTGGTCGTCATCGCCCCAGTCATCATCGCCCCAGTCATCATCACCCCAGTCATCATCGCCAAAGTCATCATCGCCAAAGTCGTCATCGCCCTGGTCGTCATCGCCCCAGTCGTCATCACCAAAGTCATCATCGCCAAAGTCGTCATCACCGAAGTCGTCGTCGCCCCAGTCGCCTTCACCTGTGCTGTCACCAATTCTCTCGGCAACGATATCAAGTTCACCTTCACCGCCGGCAGTGGCAATGTAGAGTACATTGATACCTTCAGGCACATCTAAAACAAACTCTAACGCTTCTTCATCCGGGCTGTAGCTGAAGCTTTCCTGGAAGGCCATATAGCTGGTTTCTTCATAATCATCTCCTTCCCAGTCATCGCCTTCCCAGTCATCATCACCGCCAACAAGGCCTGACGGCTCTTCGTTACCGGCAGCGGCGCTGTCTATCCAGGTTTTAAGGCTGGCAACATTGGCATATACGCCATATTTACCTTCGGCCGCACAACCTTCACCCCAGCTGACAACACCCACTTGTACCATGCCATTGCCGGTATCTACCACCAAAGGTCCGCCACTGTCGCCCTGGCACGAGTCTTTACCGCCTTCGGCTAAACCGGCACACATTTCTGTATCCTGAACCTCACCGTCATAAGCCGATGCCTGGTTACAAATTTCATTGGTGACATAAGGTACGGTGACTTCCATCAGTTTATCAGGCATTTCACCGCCTGAGCTTAACGTCCCCCAGCCGGAAACCAGCATGTCTTTACCGGCAGCCATGTTGGCAGTAAAGAAAGCATCATCAGCTAAAGTTAGCGCTGCGGCATTGCTGTCGGTGACCTTTTCAGCCAATTTCAGTACCGCGACATCTTTTGACAAATCCGGATATTCCTGATTGGTATAGGTAGTTGCCACCTGGATAACCTGGCCTGAGCCGTCAGTTAAACTGTGAGCACCGACACGTACCTGAAGTTCAGGATTATTACCATCAACCCCTTCCATACAATGGGCAGCCGTTAATACCAGGTCGTCACCAATAAGCGAACCGCCACAAAAATGGCTGCCGTCAGTTGATTGTAAAGACACCTGATAAGGACGGGAATGAGGAACTGATTCTTCCCCGCCGACAATGCGGATAGAAGGCAAGCCACTATTAGATTTAATGGTGGTTCCGGCAAAAGCCGATGTACTGGCTAATACTGCTAAAGCTATTAACGATTTTTTCAACATAGTTCTAACCTCTGAAGTTTTAGTTGTATTCCTTAACCGACACCCGCTGTATTAAATTCAACTAGCTATTGCCGATGTCGCCAGTTGATTATTGCCCCAAGGCCACCGCCGCTGTAGTGACAAAAATTAGCGGAATGTATCCAAATGTATCAACAAGGCCCAAAACTCCCTTACTCGCATACAAAACCATCAACCACATGATTTTTAAGAGTTAAATATATTTTCAAAGATTATTATCCGGAGATTATCAAGACAGGGGGAGTGGCACTGAACCCAGAAAATCTATGGCTTAGCAGCGAAAACCAGGCAACAGGCCAGCATGTACAATCAGGCCGTACAAACCGATACAAAAGCCTACAATGGCTTGCTACTAATCCCCAAGCCAATACGGTTTACTAACTCTACATAATCACTATCTCAGTTTTGACCGGCCCTGTTAGCAAACTTACTAACCTTATTTATTCCCCCGGCAAACCTAAGCAGATAAAAAGAACCAAGTACAACCGGGTGAGCAGTTAATGCGCAGTATTTTTGTAAGAATTTACATGGGAATGTTCCTGGCCATGATAGCCATAATGCTGGTAATTGCCGTGTGCAGTTATTACGTCAGCAAACACCGGATTTCTACCCATGTACAGGAAAATTATGGCGGTACTTTTCGATTGATCAGCGAAGGTGCAGCCCGTCACCAGGGTGAAAAGCAAAGGTTATGGTTATCGGCAATTGAGAAAATCAGTGATCTGACTTTTGAACAAAGGCACATCAGCAGCAAAGCACTGACAACTAAGCGCTATCAACAACTGCAACGGGATACATATGTTTTTAATATCAATCCGCTGTTATCCGGCGGGCAGGTACTGATCAAACTCGCCGATAAAGAACAGTATTTAGAGGTTAAGCTGGCAGACTTTGGCAGCTCCCTGGTACGCACCAGCGCGTTTCTGATACTTAATGAGCTCGGGCGCCATAAAAACGAGCAAAGGCTGCAGGCACTGGACAATATCAGATCTATGTTCAACTACCCTATTCAATTAAAAACCTTAAAAAAATTGCATTTGCCGACAACCAATATCCGCACCATAGAAAAACGGGATATTTCCGTGGTATTAAAAAACTCCACCACCAGCGTACCGGCACTGCAGGCCTATGCTCCCCTGGGTAACAGCCCTTATGTACTGGTCCTGGGGGATATTCCTTTTTTCGAATGGTTCCCGGCATCCCTTATTCTACTGGGTGTATTGGCCATTTTAGTGTTAATGGCCATCTCCAGTTATCTCTTGGTCAGCCCGCTGGAAAAACGCCTGGCCAGTATAGATAAACAGATAGAACTTATCGGCCATGACAAAGACTTATCCATGCCGGCCCCTTTGGGCTCAGATGCTATCGGGAAATTATCCAACACGGTCAATACCATGGCGCAACGCATACATAAACTTATCGATGCCCAAACCGAAATGATCGGCGCCATCTCCCATGAACTCAGGAGCCCGGTCACCCGCATCCGTTTTCGCACTGCGGCAATCGAAGATTATCAAAATCCGCTGCTAAGCAAACAGGCCTCCGGCATTGAAAAAGATCTCGACGAACTTGAAAGCCTGATCGATGAAGTACTGACCTTTTCAAAATTAAAGCAGGATCTGCCGGCCCTGGATCTGGAACCGATTTCGGTGGGTGAGTTCTTCAGCCAGCTCAACCATAAACTGAAAATAAATAACCCAGCCGTCACTATTACCTACCCGGCCAATAGCTGCGAAACCTTTTTTGCTGACCGGCGATACCTGCACCGGGCGATAGAAAACCTGATCATCAATGCCCTTAAATATGCCACCGACAAAGTAGAAATCGGCTATGACTTTTGCGATCAGCAACAAAAAATCTGGGTAGCGGATAACGGCCCCGGCATTCCGGAAAAAGACCGTAACTCGGTATTTGAACCTTTTAAACGGCTCGACGCCAGTCGCGACCGGCAATCCGGCGGTTATGGTTTAGGCCTGGCAATCGTAAAACAAATCGCCCATTGGCATACCGGCGAAATCAGTGTAGCCAACAGCAGCAGCGGCGGCGCCAAGTTGCTCTTTAGCTGGCCCAGAAAGCTCAGCGCCAATGAATAGCCGCCAATGGCCCGTGCCATTATTTTTACCGACCTGTAGCGGATAACCGTATTAGCCATGATATATAAAACACTTGCGACATTTTCATGCTTGTTACTCCTGGCCAGTTTTACCCTGGCCGGCCGGGAAACAGCTGAACATCAGGCAAGTGATGATATTAGCGCCCCACACTCATACCAGCAAGGCGATGAAAAAACAGACAGTGAAATATTAACCAGCCTGGATAACTTAGCCCTGGATCTGGAAAACGAATTATTTGAAGTCGAACAGGGGACAAACAATGAAGCCTTAGCTCCTGAGCCAATCGATGACTGGGAGCAGGAACTTTCCGATCTCGAACAAATGTCTGCCCTGGACAATTTTGAGCAAGTGCAATTCCCCCCTTTAATGACAGAAGAGCCGACAGGTGAATGGCTGGAGGCAGCAGAGCCCGCAGAAGTACAGGGCAAGTCAGCCGAAGCATTTGGTGCAGGTATCGCCGGTGAACAGGAGAATTTAATTAACAGCTTAGATAACAGCGACTTAATGGATTTTGAAGATAACCTTGATGTGTGGAGTGACGACCTTGTTGAAGATCAAGCAAGCGATACTGACAACTATTACTGATATATTTCCGGTCTTTTGCCAGCCGAAAAAGCAAACCCCGGCATTACTATTGCCTTTAACCGTGTTTTTACTGACACCTCCCCAGCTTCTGGCAAAGGAAAACTCCAGCGCAGAGTTACTTAAACAGGCAATTTCTTTGCGGAAAAACAATCAATATCACCAGGCGCTTGAGCTGCTGACCCCGCTTAAAAAACAGCACGGAAACCATAAGCGCATCAATATAGAATTAGCCTTTAATTACATAAACTTAAATGACTTTCACCTGGCAAGCGATATCGCCGCCCATATAGCAACACTGAATTTAAGCACAAACGAGAGAAAAACATTAGCAGCGTTAAAACAACTTATTAAGAAAAAAGAGAAAAAACAAAGGGCTTCACATCTTTTTACTACCCAGCTCAGCACTTATGCCGGTATTGAAGCCTTTAGCTCCCGTTTCCCGGTAGATTATTACATAGAGGTTGTTGACCCTTCAGGGTTTAGTCCGGGTAATCAACCCGAACTAAACACAGCTTACGACAGCAGCAGCTATTATGATGCTGTTTACCCTGAAAAATCCTTCCCGGTAGAAGACAGCAATTACATTATCGAAACGAGCACCGCCCGGGAGAAAAAGCAAAGCAGATATCACGCCCAAAAAGTAAAATTTAAACACTATTACCGCCATGACAAAAAGCTACGGCTGTTTGCCACGCCATTATTATTTAGCTGGCGTAATCAGTTTTCTTATTACCAAAAACAAGGGCAAAAAAAAGGCCTGGATAATCAAGTGATAGATCAAAACAAAAAGCTTAGTTACCGCCAGCTAAAGCTCGATACCGGCTTCAATTTGCTCAGTGACAGCTTATGGTTATTTAACTTCAACTTCAGCCATCGCGGCCATTATTATGATAACAAACAGCTGCTTGATGAAGATAAGCTGATGTTATCCGCCTCTATGCCGATAAATAAAAACCGCCTGACCCTGGCGGTAACAAAAGGGAAAAAAAGCTACCAAGGTTTATATGATTTTCACGATAGCCAACTGGCAAGTGTCGCCCTGGAATATTCTCTGAACTTCAACCCTATGCTGAAACTTCATCTTGGCAGCCGCTATCTGCAAAATAATGCCCGGGATGTTTATAACAACTATGATGAACAAACTTTTTACGCCCGTTTAAATTATGCCTTGCCCCCGGGACCACTTTTTGGCTTAACCGGCTTTATCACGGTGAATTACCATAGATTAATGTACGAGATCGACGATCCTTCCCTGGTTAACTGGGGCCGTGAATATAAACAATCTATTGCCGCTACCCTGCAATACCCGTTAACAGAAAACCTGGCCCTGGGTATTAACGGCCATATAAGCCGCAACAATAAAAACCGGCAGTCAGGCAAGGATGACTGGCAGCGGATAGAAGCGTTTCTCAGCTACCAGTTTTAAGCAAACCCGGAGCAGAAACTGAAACAAAGCGTAAAAACGGCCGGGGACAACAGGCTACAAGCCGATACATAGCGCTACATAATTCACACAAAGCATCGCTGGCAAAAATGCCGTTATCGCAGTTAAATATGAATATATAGTTATCAGGTGAAATCATCATGAAAAAAAATATCTTTGCCCTGTTTTTTCTTTCCACAGCCCTGCTGAGCTGTAGCCTAACCGGCAACGCCGGCACTAAAAACAGTGCTAACGAGCAGCAAGCGGTTATTCAGGACCAAAATACTGACAACGAACCACAGAAAAAAGCGCTGACAAAACAAGAAACTATTTACGGCATTAATTACCAGGGAAATACCCTGAGTATCCAGCTGATGTCCAATGGCTGCACCACAGAAAAATATTTCAAACAGGTTTGGTACAACAACCAACTGAAACTGGAGCGCATCAAAGAAGATTTCTGCCGACGCCGCCCCCATAAAAAATGGCTGGATTTTGATCTGCCACAGGCATTTTCCTCCGTTACCGTAATTAATAAACTCGCATCTTAGGGGCATTATTTGCTAATATTGCCACTTAAATGCCCCCTTTTACTCCACCTTTGCAATTTTTAAGGAATATAAGCTTTACCATGGCAGGCAATTACAACGTACTTTTAATCGACGACGATATTGAATTAACCGAGCTGATCAGCGCCTACCTCAGCTCCAATGGTTTTACCGTCAAATGTTTACATCATGGCGAAAATGTCCTTGAAGCCATTGAAGAATTTCGTCCCGATGTCATTATCCTGGATCTGATGCTGCCGGGCATAGACGGCCTGACCATATGCAAAAATATCCGTCCTGATTTTAACGGCGCCATCATTATGTTGACCGCCCTGGGGGATGATATCGATGAAGTCACCGGACTTGAAGTCGGCGCCGATGATTACCTGGCCAAGCCGGTAAAACCCAGGGTATTGCTTGCCCATATCCGCTCGCAATTACGCCGCCAGAGTACGATCCAGCAAACATCCCAGGAAAACGGCATCTTTTGCTATGGCCAGCAAATCAAACTTGACGCCACCAAACGCACGGTAACCAACAATAACGAACAGGTACTGTTATCCAGCGCCGAATTCGATCTGTTGTGGCTGCTGGCAAAAAACGTCGGCACTATCATCAAACGGGAAGAATTACACCAGCAAATCTTCCGCTTGCCCTATGACGGCATAGACAGATCGATAGATTTGCGTATTTCCCGTATCCGTAAAAAACTCAACGACGACCCCAAAGAGCCGAAAATTATCAAAACCGTGCGCAATGTCGGTTATTTATTGGCGCTGTGATCATAAAACCTTACAAGCGGTAATTTATGGAACAGGAAATTACCGGTTACCATCTCGATAACGAACAGCACTGGGTGGCGCAGTTAAGCTGCGGCCACTTCCAGCATGTGCGCCACCAGCCCCCCTGGCAGAGCCGTCCTTGGGTCACCACCGAACAGGGACGGAAAAAAATGTTAGGTTACGCTTTGCACTGTAAAAAGTGCCTTATCGGCGCCCCCAAAGACACAAAATAATACAACTCTCCTTTGATGACAGCTGGTCACATCTGTCGTTAAAATTCACGAAAAAAGCTAAATACAAGACAAAAAAGCAAAAACTTCTTGCCTAAATGGTTAGACCAGATTACTAATAGATCGAATTTTAAACAATTCGACCATAAAACAATCAACCGGTATCCAGGGAGAAGATATGAAAAAAAGTATAATAATTCTTATGATGTCTTTGCTGTCTGTTATAGGAAACGCTCAGGCGGGCAATAGCGCTGCCACTAAGTATCCATTTGTTTTTGTTCACGGTATTTTTGGCTTTGATGATATCTGGGGCATAGATTATTTCTACGGCATCCCCCAGGCCTTAAGGGAAGAAGGAGGCCGGGTTTACCTGGCGCAGGTTTCCCCCGCCAACTCTACCGAGTTCAGGGGAGAGCAATTACGCACTTATATCCAGGCGGTATTGCTCGACAGCGGCGCGGAAAAAGTCAATATCATAGGCCATAGCCATGGCGGTCCTACCGCAAGATATGTCGCCAGTGTCAGCCCTGAACTGGTCGCTTCGGTAACTTCAGTGGGCGGCGTCAACTGGGGCAGCCGCTTCGCCGATGTCATGCGGGGTCTGGTTGAGGAAGACTCTGTTACCGAAGATCTGATTCGCCAGGGACTTAACGCCCTCGCCCATGTGATCACCGGCCTGAGCGAAGGGGAAGTATTACCGGAAGACAGCCTGGCAATGACAGAATCGTTAACCACTCCGGGCTCAATCGCGTTTAACAGCCAGTATCCCGAAGGCATGCCAAGCAGCTATTGCGGAGACGGAGAGAAAGTTGCCGGCAACGGCGTTCATTACTATTCCTGGTCAGGCGCCCAGCCTTTCACTCACCTGGTGGATCCGCTGGATTACGCCCTGCAACTTACCAGCCTGGTTTTTGATGAGAAAAATGACGGCCTGGTGTCTTCATGCAGCTCTCACCTGGGGAAAGTGATCAAGGATGATTATTATATGAATCACCTGGATGAAGTGAACCAGGCCTTTGGCTTAACCAGCTGGTTTGAAACCGACCCGGTAACCTTATACCGCCAGCATGCTAACCGTTTAAAACAAGCGGGTTTATAAGCATGAAAAAAATACTCGCGGCTTTGGCCGCGATTTCCCTGCTGCTGTTTGGCCTGAGCTTGCTCAAGCTGCAGCAGGTAAGCAACTTCCCTGCTTTAACATCAGAGCAGGACGCAGAAACGCTTTTGCCTCCGGCAGAGGAGGAAAAAACCTTCAAAGATAAACCGGAAAATAATGTATTGCCAAGTGAAACCAGCGAGCCGGATACCTTCCTCAAGGCACAGTTAACCTTAAACTTAGCCTTACGTTACCAATTTGACGATATTATCCACCAGCATCAGATGTCGGGAAAAAACCTGGAGAGCTTGCTACAAGCATTAACCAACAGGCTTAACTTAACCCCGGATGCCGGTGAAAACCTGCAGGCCCTGTTTCACCGCTACCGCCAATACCTTAGCGCCATGTTTGCCCTAAAAGAAAATGTACCTGCGGTGGACAGGGAAATAGATCTCATTGAAAGCAGGATGTTTTTACAGCAAGTCTACGATCTGCAAAGCCAGTATTTTTCTGAACCGGAGATCAGGGCATTTTTCGCCCATGAAAAAAACTATAACCGGCAAACCCTGGAGCGTGTTGCTATCCGCCAGGATACCAGTTTGGATAAAGAGCAGCGGCAAATGCTGATTGAGCACCAACTCAGCCAGCTTGACCCCGAAGAGCTGGCGCCACTGCAGCCAACCCTGACGGCCAGAAAAATTACCCGGCTGTTAACCGGGGAAAAAGAGCAGAATCTAACCTTAGCTCCCGAAGTCTCAGCAAAGATCCGCGTGGCCCGGGAAAAAAACCGCTTATGGCAGCAAAAAGTCAGGAGCTACCAGCAAAAAATCGCCGCCATCGGCCATCTCGATAAGGAAAGCTATAACCTAGAGCTTGAAAGCTACCGCTTGCAGCATTTTAGCGACAACGAGTTGAAACGGCTTAAGGTATTTTTAAAACATCCTGAGTTGTTAACAACGCCCTGATTCCGGGGTAAAGCACAAAAGCGAAAACAAAAAGCATTTTTAGCAAAGGCTACTGACACATGCTGTCAGTAGCCTTTGCTAACATGCCCCTTCTCTTTGCAGCAAACTTATCATCACTATGGCCGAACTACTGAAAAACGTATATACACAGGAATTTATCGCTGCTTTAACACAGCAACTGACGGCAATCTACCCGGACTTTGATAGCGAAAAATTCCAGCAGCTGATTTTTGATGCCGCCTGGCAGCAAAAAGAATTAAAAGCGCGCATGAACCATATTGCCCACAGCCTGCATCAGCTGTTGCCCGGGCCTTATCATCATAACCTGGTATTGCTCAAGCAAATCAAGGTCGAGCGCAGCGGCTTTGAGTATATGTTTTTACCGGCTTATGTTGAGCTGTACGGCCAGGAAGATTATGTCGCTTCGATTCCGGCACTGGCGCATTTTACCGAATTTGCCAGCAGCGAGTTTGCGGTGCGACCTTTTATCATCAAATATCCGCGCCAGATGATGGCGCAAATGGCGCTGTGGGCGAGAATGGACAATGAACACCTCAGGCGCCTGGCCAGCGAAGGCTGTCGCCCGCGCCTGCCCTGGGCCATGGCCTTGCCGGACTTTAAACAAGATCCCTCGCCGCTGTTGCCGATACTGGAAGTGCTGAAAGACGATCCCAGTGAATATGTCAGGCGCAGTGTTGCCAATAACCTCAATGATGTTGCCAAAGATCACCCAAAGCTGGTAACCGGAATAGCCAAAAACTGGTTCGGGCAAACGGAAAATACCGACCGCTTAGTCAAACATGCCTGCCGCACCCTGCTGAAAAAGGCCGAGCCGGAGATTTTAACCTTGTTTGGTTTTGCACCACCCAAAGCAATACAAGTCACCTCCCTTAAGGTACAAAAGCAGGTGGCCATGGGAGAGCGGCTAAGCTTTTCCTTTACCCTGGCGACAAAGGCGCAGGCCCTGGGCAAGTTACGCATCGAATATGCGATAGATTATATGAAAAGCAACGGCAAACAGGCGAGAAAGATCTTTAAAATTGCCGAAGCCGATTACAATGCCCGGCAAAAAGACATCACCCGGGAGCAGTCCTTTAAAGCGATATCCACCAGGAAACATTACCCCGGGGTACATGGTATGGCGGTCATTATCAACGGCCAGGAATTAGCCGCGGGAGAATTTACCCTGACGGCGGCCTGATCTGCTTAGCACAATTAACAACAAGCAATAAAATAAAACTCAGCCTGCCCCATAACGGCGGCAGGCTGAGTTGATTAGCACAAGTTAACACTTAAGATAACTAGTTCATACTGAGCTGTAAGCTAACACCACTGCCTTGCCCTGTGGCCTTGATATAGTGCCAGCCACGCGCGGGAGCGTTGACAACAATTTGCTCTTCATTGCTGCCGGCAGTGGCAGAAGCATTGTGGTGATCCTGTTCACTTGGCCAGTTACCGCTGCTGTGATAGAGGCTGATATCGCCTGCACCATGGGCCGAGCCGATGGTCACCGAACTTTCACTGCCGTCGGCCCAGAAATAGACATACCGGGTACCCTGCTCCAGACACACAGGGGTGGCATCAAACAATTCACCGCTACTTACCGGCGACTGGCTTAAACAGGCATCCGGAACACCGGGGGCACTTTGCTGCCAGTTGACACTCAACTCAACACCACTGAAAGGGTTGTACGGATTCACCATAATAAACCACTGGCCGGACGCAGGAGTGGCAATATTAACGGTTTCATTGTTGCCGTTTTCCCACGGACGATAGTCATAATCGTCAAGAGTCGGCGCACTACCGTGTCTGACATATAAATCCGCATCGCCGGTGCCGCCGCTGATGCTGATTTCAACATTGCTGGCGCCAGAGTCCAGCTCAAAACTAAACGCCGGCTGCTCACTGCCATCTGAACTGATGGTGCGGCGGTCACCGTTATTGAGCACATCCCCTCCCGTAGGAGGCTCTTCACCGTCTGTGCTTTGTACCGTTTCCAGCCAGCTGGAGAATTGGCTGTCGTAACGGCTGTTGATATTGTCTAACCAGGTATCATAGCTGGCATAGTCACCGCTTCTGACATGAGTGAGCATAGTATCGACATCCGCAGCTTTCTCCTCGAACATAAAGCGTACCGCCAGGTAACCCCAGTCATATATTTGACTTGAGCTGTCATTATAATCCGTGCGCAATAGCTGGCTTAGGCTGTGGGTTTTATCCCGGGCCTGGGCCACGGCATCGTCATTGCGGTCTTTTTTCGAAATATATTCCGCCAGACCTTCCGACCACCATACGGTATCGTGGGCATTGCCGGTGGCGAAATCGCCGTAAAGATCAAAGCGCCCGTCCAGGTAATGGACATATTCATGGGTCAGGTTCCACACGGAAAATTCCGGCAGCATCCATTCCGCTTCATAGGCAAAAAAGCGCGGAATATTACCGACCTGGGACGGATCCCCTTCCAGGTAAATCCCGCCGTTATCGGTACTGTGGCCGAACAAGACACCGGAATACTGCTTATAGTCACTGCTGCTGTCGTAAATCACCAGTTCCAAGGTGCTGTTGTTATCATCGGGTACCGGGGTATTGTTGGTCTTTAACTTCTGGTGGAAATAAGTTTCCTGGGCACTCAGGTCGCTACAAATTTCCTGCAACTGGCCATTGGTCAAGTCCTGCGCCCTGACACGTAAACTGCTGCTGCAATTATGGGTAATAGGTAATACCTGAGCCATCAGATCTTCTTTAAAATTACAAATGCCGTAATAGTTGCAGTTATCCGCATCGGCATAATCTACCATGTTTGCCATTCTTAACCAGGCAGCCGAACCAGTGCCGGTTACGCTGTACTTATCAAGAAAAGCCTTAACCAATACCTTGACAGACTCATAGGTTTGCCCGCCATAAGTTAAAAAGCGCGATAACTCCATGGCGGCATCATTAAACTGGTATTCCTTGTCATGACCGATAAGGTCGGTATGCGTTTTCAGGAAATCATCCAACTCATTAACCACAGTAGGATCTGCTTCAACCGCATCCCTGAAATTGACATCAAAATTACCGCGATAAATCAAGGTCAGCACGCTGGTGAAACTGCCCTGCATATAATAACCCCAGTCTTTGCTGTAACGGCCTAACCAGCTGATCGCCTGGGGCAGATAACGGATACTAAAGTCCGTGCCTCCCATCAGGGTGATCACTTCCCGTAAAATCTCGCCATGGGCTTCACTGGTTTGATAAAAATGGCTGTTGGCAGCAAAAGCATCTAAAAAGCCGAAGGCGGCATTGTTAAAGGCACTGGTGTATTCACCGATGACATCGGCATTGCCCCATTGCGCCCAGGTACCGACCCGCAGGAAAAGCACAAAGTTGGCAATTTTATTGCTGTTATCTCCCTGATAGCTCGCCGTCAACGCCTGCGCTTCCCGGGCAATTTCGATCATCGCCGCTTCATTAAACAGGGAATGTAAAACGTCTTGCTGCACGCCCCATAACTCGTCTTCCAGACAGTCAAAGTCGGTGCTGCTTTTTAACAGATCATTCCTGGCTTTACCCGATACCGCAGCCAAGCCTTGTGCGGTGACATCACAAGCGGCAATGGCCGGCTCATCCGCTTGCAGACTAACGCTGTTAAGTGATTTATTGCTGATGCTGCTTTGCTTTGACAATACCGGCCTTTTCCTTTGTCGCAAATCAGATCTTGAAACCTTAGTCTCAGCACTCAACCCGGTTCCGGGAGCCTGCTCAAGTAAATGTTGGGGGATTTTCCCATGGTGAATATGGCTTGAATGTCCGCCTTTGATGTGTGCCTCAACCGCCGCATGTTCGTTATGTGCAGCATTTGCCGAAACCGAATAACTCGCCGATAGCATCGCCATCGAAATCAGGGTAACCGTCCTTTTCATTTTCATTGTTATTTTCCTTTATTGCTGCCGTTTGGCGGCAGCTGTTTTAGTTTTAGTTGTTAACTTCCTTCTATTTAATGTGATATCAGCGACAGACGGGCATTTAAACCTGAGCAAGCATAGCAATAACCCTGAACAGGTATATAAACAGCAGCCAAGTATGAACGCAATCACGACATAAAGAATAATGTATATTGTATATTTAGCTAATAGAATGGCGACATTTTTTCGTATTAATACGACGTAATGAAACCTTCCGGTAATAAAAAATTAATTTTCAAAGGCTTACAAAAAAGAAAAACAGCGAAGAAAAATAATGAAAGGATCCGCGAAAAGATCCCCGGTGTTGAAAACGGAGCAAGCGAGATTTTGCTTACTCCGGCAAGAAAAGTATTCGTTTATAAAAAATTAGCGCTTTGCTCACAGCCGGTTGCACTATGATCATTGCCTGGAGAGCTGATCCGGATATGATCATAATCAAAACCTTGAGTGACGGTTTTCATTTCCCTTTCAAAATCATGGGCAATTTTGCTGATTTGATGGCCTTGCTGTTCCAGGGCATCAAAATCCTGCTGATGCTCGGCAATTAATTGATTTAAGGCATCAACAGCAACTTGCTGCTGCGCTAGATAACTCTTATCTATATGCAGGTTATTTTCATCCTCTTGTACCGCCAGCACGCTCAGCTGTTCAATTTGTTGAGAATAATCATCAATTTTTGCTGAAATAGCATTTATCGGTAATTCCAGGGAAGTCATCAGGGTTTCTTGCTGCTGTAACTCCTGATGAAGCGTTATCAACTCAGGAGTCATCGGCAAGGTTTTTACCAGCTGGCAATCTTTTAATAAATTAAGGCTATAACCCGTATCTGTTTCCTGCCCCGCCTGGCTATAACCGGTTAAGGCCGCAGTGAGCCCTAACGTTAATAACAAGATCACCGGTACTTTTTTATTTAATCGTTTCATGTCTCTTCCCCGACTTGGTTGCTAGTTTTATCCGCTAATAAATTAACTGATAACTACTAAGTCGTAAGCCGGGGAAAAAAGTTTGTTTTTCTCCGAACTTTTTATTCTTGCGCCGTGCCGGGCAGGCGCTTACCCGGAAGCAGCTTTTCTCCCCAGTTATATATTGCCAAACCCGACATCACAAATACCGCCCCGATGATCAGGTTGGTACTCACGGTTTCATTATTGAGATAAGCCCCTATGGATAAAGCGATCACCGGCGTTATCATGGTAATCAAGGTAACGGTACTGGCGCTTAATTTTTGCAACACATAATAATAAGCGACAAAACCTATCAGGGAGCCAAACACGCCCAGATAAAGGATCGCCCACAAAGATCTCGCCTGCCATTCGTGCACCGGCATAGTACCGTCCAGCACCAGCCAGGCAAGCAAAAACAAAGGAATCGAAACCAGCAAAGCCCCCACGGTAGTCGCCATCGGGTGAATCGCCACTTTCACGCTTTTTACCAGCACCGCACTCAGGCTAAAGAAAAATACCGCCAACAAGATAAAGATCAATCCCAACGGATTTTGCTCCGTCATCGACAGGTTATCCGAGCACACCAGGGCCAGGCCGGATAAAGAAACCAGCATAGCCAATTTACGCGTACGGCTGAACTTTGCTTCGTTAAGGATTTTTTGCGCCAGCAAACCGGAAAAAACCGGTGATAAGCCAAAAATAAGCGACATCATACCCGAGCTGATATAAGCCGCCGCCATATAAGAAAACAGCATACCGCCAAAAATACCGAGCGCCGAAAACCAATAAACCTTCATCGCCTGCTTATTACCCGGTACCGACATCCCTTTAAATTTGAGCAAGGCGAGTCCTAAAACCGCGGCAATCACCATGCGCATCAGTACCGCTATGGTGGGACTGACAGTTTCGCTGCTCCAGACGATTCCCAAAGGTGTTGTAGACCAGATTAATACAACGGCAAAATATGCGGCTGGTACTGACATGTTATTTTTCCTTTTCCTTAGTTGAACACATTAAGACACGGTAAAGGTGCAGTAAGAAAAGTTGCGGAATTTAAAGAGAAAGGACAAACACCGCAGTTTTACTTGCTGCGGCTTGGGGTTGGCTAACTAGATTAGCACTTTCTTCCCGCCACAGAGCAATTCTGCCATTGGACATTACCATTATTGGTAATATTCAGGCAGACCTGGTTCGGTTGTGACGATAAGAGCATAAAGTTCATGGTAACTAGTTGGCGCAGTATTTTAATTAATAATCTTGTTTATTTTACCCCAACATCTTGCCCTTAAGCTTGAGTCGAGTCAACAGGAAAAAAACAATAAACCCTCAATTCATAAAAACATCATAAAACGCCGTCATAAAAACCAAAAACCGGTTTTCTGCCGGACAAAAAAAGCCTATGATAAAAATGAAAAAACACACGTACCTCCACTGTATTTTCACTTACACTTTTACCCGAAAAACCCAGGAGCTTGCCTATGCTGACCGGCCTGCATCATGTTGCCATCATCTGCAGCGATTATGAAAAATCCAAACATTTTTATACTGAGATTTTAGGGTTAAAAGTTCTCGCCGAAAATTACCGCCAGCAGCGGGATTCCTATAAGCTGGACCTGCAATTACCCGACGGCAGCCAGATAGAATTGTTCTCTTTTAAAAATGCACCGGTAAGGCCCAGCTACCCGGAAGCCCGGGGATTAAGGCACTTAGCCTTTGCCCTGGATGATATCCAGGCCTTTATTCAGCATCTGGCAAAATACGGCATCGAAACCGAGCCGGTCAGGGTGGATGAGTATACCGGCAAAAAATACACTTTTTTCAGCGATCCGGATGACCTGCCGCTGGAGTTATACCAAAGGTAGCCGGCAAGCCCCTATACCCGCCGGCAACTCCAGGCTGTGAAACAGCCCGCCAGGGATGCTCAATGCTCTAGCTTGTCCCGAGCCGCCTGATACCGCCCGGGCCTGAAGTGAAACGCTTTCACCAAACGGTTCCAGGAATTTATCTGGGTGATGGCCAAAGTCAGCTGGGCAATTTGCTCGAGTGAAAAATATTGCCTGAGCTCATCAAACTCCAGCGTTTGCTGCCCGGGATTTTTATCGAGTTTGGTCACGGTTTCCGCCCAGGCCAGCACTGCCTGCTCCCGGTCACTGTAATAGTCGGTCTCGCGCCAGGCGGCCACCGAATGCAGGCGCACATCCTCTTCTCCCCCGGCAAAGGCTTCTTTAAAGTGCATATCAAGACAATAGGCGCAGCCGTTTAATTGCGAAACGTAATAACGCATTAAATTCAGCAACTTTTCATCAAGGCCGCTTTGCTTTAAATAGCTTTCAATTTGCATCATAGCGCCGATAAGCTCACCGGGCACTTGCTGATAAGAGATTCTTTCTTCCATTTTATTTCCTTTTACTGACAAGCGATAACAATCAAGCGCATTGTTACCCATTGCGACATTCGCTAGAATCCCCTTCAAAACCAAAACAGCTTTGCATATTTTGCAAAAATAATTTAAAACAAACACAAGAAAGCACTCAACCGCCTCCGGCGGCAACTATTTCATCACAAAGGCGAGGATGCTTATGCTGGAGTTAAGCCGAATTTTTATTAAAGTGATCGAAGCTGGCAGCTTTTCCAAAGCCAGTTTGCTGCTGAATATGGCCCCTTCCTCCATCAGCCGCAAGATAGATAAGCTGGAATTGCTGCTCGGGGTCAACTTGCTTAACCGCAGTACCCGGCAACTGAGCCTCACGGCCGAAGGTCTGCAGTTTATTGAAGGAGCCGAAAAATTAATTCAGGATGCCGATGCCCTGACGGCGGCTTTAAAACCGGAACTTGTTGAAGCCAAGGGGGAGCTGAAAATTTCGGTATTCGAGAGTTTTGGCCGCCTGCACTTGACCCCGATATTGGCGGACTTCCTGAAAACTTATCCTAAAGTAAACATCATCCTGGATCTGGACAACAAACCGGTGGACCTGCTAAGCGAAAATGTTGATTTGGCCATCAGGATAGGCAATCCAGTCGACTCCGGCCTCAAAGGCAGATTATTGCTGAAAACTAAGATGCAGCTATGCGCTGCCCCTCAATATCTTAAACAATATGGCCAGCCGCAAGTACCCGAGGACTTAAGCCGCCACAACTGCCTGCTGCTGGACAGACACAGGCAAAAAAACTACTGGCAGTTTTGTAAGGACAAACAGCTCACTAAGGTTGCTGTTAACGGCAATTTCAGCACTAAAGGCGGCAGCCCTTTATTACAGGCGGCCCTGCAAGGTTTAGGCATAGTGCAGCTGGCAAACTGGATGTTGTTTGACGTCCTGGCCGAACAACAATTGCAGCTCTGCCTGCCAGAGTGGCAAACGGTTGTTGATGACCAGCACTGCGGGGATATCTATGCCCTGTATAAGGGCAGTAAATATCCGAATCCGCTGCTGAGATTGTTGATTGATTTTATTGTCGAGCATCTGCCCGGCCGTCTGGCCAGCTGAGCTTAGCACAGGTATTAAGCACTTTTCGGCATATGGAGATCCATTTGCGGGAAAGGAATAGAAATGGCTTCCTGATCAAAGCGCAATTTCACCGTTTCCGTGATTTCAAACATCACGGTCCAGTAATCTGCGGTTTTCACCCAGGGACGCACCACAAAGTTTACGCTGCTGTCGGCTAACTCAGACAGGGCAACCGTCGGCGCGGGCTCTGCCAAAACCAGGGGGTGGCTGTTAACAATATCGTTAAGGACCGCTTTGGCTTTTTTCAAATCATCGCCGTAACCTATGCCAAAGACCATATCCACCCTGCGGGTTTCTTTGGCGGAGTAGTTCACAATATTGCCGCCGTAGATATCGCCGTTAGGCACTATCACTTCTTTATTGTCCGTGGTGCAAATGGTCGTGGTAAAGATATGAATTTCTTCCACTATGCCTGAGATACCTGCGGTTTCAACAAAATCCCCGGCCCTGAAAGGTTTAAACACCAGCAACATGACCCCGGCAGCAAAATTTTGCAGCGAGCCCTGCAAAGACAAGCCGATGGCAAGACCTGCGGCACCCACCAGGGCTACCAGAGAAGTGGTATCTACTCCTAACTGATCCAGGGCGGCCACCACCACAAAGAGCAATAACACGGTGTTGAGGATCACCAGCAGAAAATTACTCAGCATGTCATCCATTTTCGACCGGGCAAAAACCTTACCGGTCAGACTGACGATAAATTTCACCAGCAGACGACCAAGAATAAAAATCACCAGGGCCATCACAATATTGATACCCCAGGGCAAGACATAACTGTCCATCAGGGTATCCATTTCAGGTAACTCAAACATATTTATTACTCACAATATAATGATTATTAAGAATTAACGTTAAAAAAGTGGCACTTACGCCGCCAGGCCCCTTAACAGCAGCTCCATTTCAGAACAACCTGAGTTATTTTTCCCTGCTCATATCCTGACAGCGTAAATGGAACTTTCATTTACGCTGCGCTCAACATATCTTACCCAGGATAGCAACCGCAGATCAGCAATAGCCCTGATTTGAAATTTTCACTAAAGAGAACTTTATAGCCACTTGATTTACAATATAAAATATAGCGTTGAATTTTATAACATCAAACAGGCAACTACAAAATTTATTCTATGATGCAAACAGCAAATACCAGGCAGTGCCCCTTTTGCCTTAACAACAATTTTTGCCAGGCACAGACAGACCATCATTGCTGGTGTTTCAGCGCCGAAATCCCTGAAGGCTTACTGCGATTGTTGCCGCAGCAAACTGATAAGAGCTGTATCTGCCCTAGCTGTATTCGCGCCTATCAAGACGATCCGCAAGCCTTTGCAGTAAAATATCCACAGTGCTCCCTCCCCGGCCGATAATGGCACCGGCACTTATCCTTAATTGTCATTAAAGAGACACCTCACTGTCACTTAACTGTCAACTGCTGCTTCTATGCTCGTCAATAATGAGACTGCATTGGAGGCAGGGCTATGTTAAGTGACTTGTATCAATATGATTTACGCATGTTATTATGGTGTCAGAAATCCCGGTTTTATCCGCAATTCATCACTTTCGTCCGCGGTGTCTCCCGCAGCGGCGACGGCTATTTGCAATTAAGCCTGCCCCTGGTTTACTCTCTGTTATATCCCGACGATGGCTGGCAATTTATGTCCCTGATTTTAATTGCTTTTAGCATCGAAAGACCGTTATACCTGATACTAAAAAACACCCTGAAACGCCGGCGCCCGCCACAGGTGGTGGCCCATTTCACCAGTGTTGTCGCCCCGGCCGACCAGTTCAGCTTTCCGTCCGGCCATACCATGGCAGCTTTTTTACTGGCCGGCATTGCCCTGGGTTACCTGGGGATGATCGCCCTGCCCCTATATCTGTGGGCTTTTGCCGTCGGCTGCTCACGTGTGATCTTAGGGGTGCATTTTCCTTCGGATATACTCGCCGGCGCCTGCTTAGGCAGCACTCTGGCGCTTGGGGTAAGCCAGTTATTCTGATCCTTAACTTTAACCATTAGCCAAGGCAAAGCATGAAAGTACTTTATGGCATACAGGCAACCGGCAACGGACATATTTCCCGCTGCCGCATCATGGCAAAATACCTGAAACAACAAAATATTGATGTCACCTATTTGGTTTCCGGCAGGGCAAAAGAAGATTTGTTCGATATGGAAGTGTTCGGCGATTTTCAGCACCGTCAGGGCTTAACCTTTGTCACCAACCGCGGCAAGGTAAATTATGCCGCAACCGCGGTGAATAATAACCTGGCGCGTTTTATCCGGGATATCTATGCCTTAGATCTGGAACCTTATGATGTCATTATCACGGATTTCGAACCTGTCACCGCCTGGGCCGGCAAACTCAGGAATAAAACCGTGATCGGCATAGGCCACCAGTATGCCTTTGGCGACAAGACCCCGGTGGCCGGAGCCAACCCGATCGCCAAAATGGTCATGAAATACTTTGCCCCCGCCAGCATCAGCGCCGGCCTGCACTGGTATCCCTTTGATGACACCATTTTTCCCCCCATCATAGACACCACACTGCTCCCGGGCGAGCAAGACGGCAGCATCCTGGTTTACCTGCCCTTTGAAGATCAGCAAGATGTCACCCGGTTACTGAGCCAATTTAGCGGCCAGGAATTTATCCTCTACTCCCCCGAGCTTGAGGATAAAACCCTGGCCAATGTCAAACAAAGGAAAACCTGCTATGCCGGTTTCAAACATGATCTCACCAAGGCCCGCGGCGTGATCTGCAACTCAGGTTTTGAACTGATCAGCGAATGCCTGCACCTGGGCTTACCGATACTGACAAAACCCATCCAGGGACAGATGGAGCAATTATCCAATGCCATGAGCCTGGAAAAACTCGGGTATGCCCGAGTCATGCACACTTTGGACGGTGACACTATCGAGCACTGGTTAACCCGGCTGAAACCTTGCCAGCCCCGCCATTTACCCGATGTTGCCAAGGCCCTGGCCAGCTGGATTGCCTCAGGCGACTGGCAGCCGCCGACAAGTTTAGTCGAACAAATCTGGCCGGCAACAGATTAGCTTAACTCAGTCAGGAAGGCTCCGGGCATCCTCTGCACAGCGGGTGAAGCAACTGCTTCCCTGCTATGCTAGATAAAGAGCCTAATAACATCCCGTCAGTAAAGATGAAACTGGTACTTGTCCTTTTAATGCTATTTTTTTCAGGCAAAATAACTGCCGAAAACCTCAGGATCATATCAGTGATCGAACCACCGGCTAATTATCTCACCCCCTGGGACGAGCCCGACGGATTTGCCACAAACATCATCCAAGCCATGCAAAAGAAACTCGATGACAGCACCCAAATAGAGTTTATCCCCGAAGTGCGTGCCTTACGCCTTGCCAGGCAAAAAGCCAACATTTTATTGTTTAGTTTTTCAAGAACCCCGAAAAGAGAGCACTTATTTCACTGGATTGGGCAAGTGCAAACCAAAAAGTGGCATGTCATTTCTTTAAAGAAAAATCAGCTGAAAATAGAGAGCCTGGATCAGCTTAAAGCCTTGCCTTCCATTGGCGTCGTGCGCGGCGATGTCAGGGAAGAATGGCTGGCCGAGCAGGGATTTAACAATCTCTCGGCAGTTGCAAGCCATGAACAAAATATCAGGCGGTTATTAACCGGCAGGGTTAGTTCGATATTATATGAACTGCAGGGATTGTTGCATTTAACCACCAGCCTCAAACTGGACCGGCAAGTATTTGAGTCGGTATACGTCGCCAATCAATCGGATGTTTATATTCTGATGTCAAAAACGGGAACTTCCCCTGATTTGCTGCACAGGTGGCAACAGGCATTTTCACGGCTGCAGCAAAGCGGCGAACTCAAAGCAATCGCCCTAAAGTGGCAAACCCGCCTGCGCAGCAAACAAAATATCCCCAGTGAAGTGATCAATAACATCTTAGTGTTTTAGACGTTCCGGTTTCTCCCTTGCAAAAATTTGACAGTACCCGGCCCAGATTTTCGAAAACACGGCTCCTGAGCTATAGTTGATCAATCAACGGCCGCATTTTAGGTTGTCACATGAATTTTAGTAGTATCCGGGTACGTTATACCGCCACTTTCTGCAGTATCGCCGCATTTTTTATCATCCTGGTCACCATGAATTTTTTACTGGTGGCAAAAACCGAAAAAGTCATGGTGTTGTTGGGGCAGAATTTTAATCCCGCCATTTCTGCCGTTATCAACGCCGACCGGGACCTTTATCAGGCCCGTGTCGCCGAGCTGCAAATACTGGTGACAACACCCGGCAGTGACTTGGCAGGCAAGCAGTTCGAATCCTATCAGGAAAATGCCAAACAAGCCGGTGACCGCATGGCAAAATACAAGCAGCTGCTATCTATGTATCCGGATATACTGGCTAAACTCAGCCGCTTTGATGCCACTTACCGCCAATGGAAGCAGGAGTCGGGCAAGGTATTCACTTTAGTCAACCAGGGCCAGAGCGATGCGGCAAGAAAACAAAGTGAAACTGGCTCGAAGCAGGCCTTTGATAGCCTCAGGGACTTTTACAACATTGCCGGGGAACTTGCCGATGAGAAAAGCCTGACCTTAAGTGAAGACACCATCACATCCGTAGACAGCCAGCAAAATGCCCTGCTGATCATCAGCTCGATCGTCATTATCTTTACTTTAACCGCCGGTATTATTGCCCCCAAAGCCATGGCAGACGCCCTGGAGCATTTGTCCTCTGAGCTTAAGGGACTGAATCAGGGGGACGGCGACCTGACCAAACGCATCAACAGCGACCGAAAAGATGAAATAGGCCTGGTGGCCGATGACTTTGACGAACTAATCAATGGCCTGGCACAGCTGATAAAGTCTATCGTCGGACAGTCTTCCCAGGTGATCACGGGAGTCGATCAGCTGGATAAGGGCGCCGGCAATATCAAAGAAACAAGTTTGCACCAGCTAGAGTCGGTGGAAATGATAGTCACCGCCGTTAACCAGATGTCATACGCCATCAAGGAGGTTGCCGAAAATGCCCAGAAAACCGCCGGGGAAATCCAACAAGTCAATGATCTGACCCATGAAGGCAAACAGGTCACACAAACCACAGTAGCAGAGATCACCGCTTTATCTGAGACCGTCGCCAATGCCACCCAGGTAATATTAAAACTCTCGGAAAATTCCACCGATATTGCTTCTGTGCTTGGGGTGATCCGCGGCATCGCAGAGCAAACCAATTTATTAGCCTTAAATGCCGCCATTGAAGCAGCCCGTGCCGGAGAGCAGGGCCGGGGTTTTGCCGTGGTAGCGGACGAAGTACGCAATCTTGCCAGTAAAACCCAGCAAAGTACCGAAGATATTCAAAAAATGATAGAAGCCTTACAAAACGGGGTCAATGAAGCCGTCCAGTCCATTAATACCGGCAATGCCGCCACCCAGTCGACCGTGGAGCTGTCACAAAAAACGTTAACCGCTTTAGACGACATCAGTGCCGCTGCCATGCGGGTGGCCGATGTCGCCGCGCAAACCGCCTCGGCAACCGAGCAGCAAAGCCAGGTTACCGAAGATGTCAGTAAAAACCTGACCATTTTATCGGATCATACCCGGGGCAACCATGAATGCGCCCAGGAAAACGGCGAAATGGCGAGCAGCACTATGCAGCTCGCCACCACCTTAAGCGATTCGGTAACCCGCTTTAAGCTTGATTAACACAGCCCGGCAGACAGGATTAAAGTTTTGCCAGCTTCATTTGCTGGCCTTTTTCCCGCTTAACATAGGCCAGCCATTGTTTCGCCATTTTCTGGCTTTGCCCGGATTTTTCAGCAACATTCTGCGCACTTTGCAGTGCCAGGATCGCCTGGTCATAATTTTGCTGATTAAACTGCGCCATGCCCAATACCAGGTACATATTACTTTCCTGGCTTAACTGGCCCCGTTCAAGGGCTTTTTCCGCACTGGTTATCGCTTGTGGCCATAACTCCAGGTTCAAATAAGTCTGGGCCAGCTTTTCATCAAACTTGCCGTTATCGGCAATCTCCGCCGCTTTTTTCAGCACAGGAATGGCTTTTTTATCTTCTTTAGCCTGCATATAGGCTTGTGCCAACAAATCCAGGTATTGGGTTTGGGCAATGACATCGCCTTTTTCAATTGCCTCATCAAGCAATTTCGCTGCTTTATAAGGCACGCCATGATAAAGGTAAAGTTGTGCCAGGGAGATAATATCGCTGGATTTAGCCACGTAACCGGCTTGCCAGGCGGCTTCCATCACCGCCAGTTGTTTCTTTTCCTGCCCGGTTTCACCGTACATGCCGCCAAGTTGCAGCCAGTATTCGGCCTTATCGTAATAGCGCACCAGGGCTTCCATGACTAAGGTGACTTTATCGCTTTGGCCCAGCTCATAATAAGCCGCCCTTTGTAATACCAGCCAGTTTTCTTTCGGAATATCGCCTGCATTTTCCGTCCCGGCAATAGCCAGCTCGATATAACCAAGGGCGCCTTGATACTGCTTAAGCTGGAAATGTACCTGGGCCAGCAAAATTTGCTGGTTTGCCGTTAGCGGCTTGCTGTTGGCTGCCTGCCATTTTTCCAGCCAGGCCAGGGCTCCGGCATAGTTCTCTTGCTGCATATTGAGCTGTGCCAGGGAGTAACTGGTGGAGAGCAATAAAGACTCGGGGATCTGCTGCTCTTTTACCACCTGCTCAAAACTGGCAATGGCAGCCTGGATATCATCACCGGCGTAATGCATAAAACCGTAAAAATTAAACAGCATCGCCTTTTCATAACTGTTTAAACTGTCGAGGCGATCTTTAACCTTGTCCAGCACGGCAAAACCCGATACGCGGTCGCCTTCATCCGCCAGTTTTTGCGCCCGGGCCAGTTGACTGTATACCCTATCGCGCATCGCCGGCACCTTCACCGATTTTTTCTGCTTGGCAGCTACCGGCTCAGCGGCCTGTACCTGCCCGGCAATACCGGAGATCGCAGGCGCGGTAAACATAACCCCGGCGGTTAACAGCATCAATAAATGATTTTTTACGTTCATTACCATCTCCTACCCGTCTATCTGGAACGTGATTTTATTTTGTACCCCGGCAACTTCCATCGCCACTCCGTCGACTACCCGGGGTTTGTATTTGAATTTAGCCGCCGCATCCAGCGCCGCCCGGTCAAAAATATGCTCAGGCTGGGCCTGGACCACCACAGGATTGATCACCGAGCCGTTTTTACTGACGGTAAACTCGACAATCACAAAACCTTCGATCCCCCGTGCCTGGGCACGGCGCGGATAAACCGGCGCGACTTTGACTATCGGCAGGTAATCGCCGTCGCCGCTTTCAAGACTCAGCCCTTTCGCCAGGCTCATATCCGCCTGGATATCGGCGCTAAAGCTGTTGCTTACCGCCGAGGCATTAGGGTTGGCCTGCTGCATCTGCGGCGGTGCCATCGGTGGTGGTGGCTCTTTCGGCTTGGGCGGCTTTTGCGGTTTACGCTCTTTCTTGACGATATCGGGCTCTTTTTTCAGGCGGATAAAGTCAAGCACATTACCTTTTGGCGGCTCGGTCAGGGCGTTATTGCCGCCGGTGATCAGGGTTTGCATTCCCCACAGCAACAAAAAAGTTACCCCTAAAGCCAGCAGGATTGCCGTGATATAACGCATGAATTAAGCCTCTTGCGCTGCAATGGAAACATCAAACACCCCGGCAGCCCGGGCCGAGTCCATTACTTTGATCAACACATCTGTGGTGGCTTTTTTATCCGCCTGAATGACAACCGTACCCTGGGGGTTTTCTGCCTTTAAGCGCTCGATATTGGCCTGGACCGCACGGATATCGATGCGGCGCTTGTTGATCCAAATCTCGCCTTTATCACTGATGGCCACCAGGATATTGGCCCGCTCTTTTTTCACTGCGGTCGCCGCTTCCGGACGATTCACCTCAATACCGGCTTCTTTGACAAAAGAAGCGGTAACAATAAAGAAAATCAATAAGATAAATACAACATCCAACATAGGGGTCATGTTGATTTCTTCGTTTTCTTCCTGCTCCTGCAGCATTTTATTTAATTGTGAACGCATAATCTTTACACCTTATCTCACTTATCACCTGTGCTTACTCACCCCCTTAAGGGCTTAGTGAGCCACCGGCATACTATCCTCTAACAGTTCTGTTTCCCGCTTTGCCGTGCGCTGTAACCAGGTTGAAGCAAATACACCGGATAATGACGCCACCATGCCTGCCATCGTCGGGATCGTCGCCCGGGAAACCCCGGACGCCATGGAACGGGCATTACCGCTACCGGAAATCGCCATCACATCAAAGACTTCAATCATGCCGGTTACCGTGCCCATCAATCCCAGTAAGGGACACAACACCACCAGGGTCTGGATCAGCGGCAGGTTTTGATTAAGCTTGGCACTGCCCCGGGCCACCAGGGCGGTGCGTATTTGCTCGGCATACCAGGAATGCTGCTCACTGCGTGAAAACCAGGTTTGCTGCAGCTGTTTTTTCACCTTGCGGTAGCCGTAAAACACAAACATCAGGCGTTCAAAAATCAACAACCACATCACAAAAATAACCATGGCGATCACTGTCAGTACCTGACCGCCGGTATCCATAAACTCACGGATGGCATTCATCATGTCGATGAACATGATCATGGTTTATGCTCCTTTTTCCGCTTCTGCCCGCTCGGCAATAATGCCGGCGCTTTGTTGCTGCAAGATATTGATGATGTTACGGCTGCGGGTATGTAGCAGGGTAAATAGGAACACCATAGGAATGGCCACCACCAGACCCAATACCGTAGTGACCAGCGCCTGGGAAATACCGCCCGCCATCAGCTTAGGGTCGCCGGTGCCGAACAGGGTAATGGCCTGGAAGGTATTGATCATACCGGTAACCGTACCTAATAAACCGATCAGCGGCGCCACTACCGAGATGATCTTAATCAGGGTCAACCGGCTGGAGAGTTTCGGTACTTCTCTTAAGATTGACTCAGACAGTTTTAACTCCAGGGTTTCCGTGTCTATGTCCGGGTTTTGCGTTTTCACCAACATCACCCGGCCAAGCGGATTGTTGTCGGATGCGGTTTTTTCTTTTAACTGGCGACTGACTTTAGAGCCGACAATAAACAAGGTAATAAAACGTTCAAGCGCAATCAGCAAACCCACCAGGCCGATAGCTAAAATCACATAACCGACCGGGCCGCCCTGCTCAACGCGCTCCTGAGTATCGGGTGCCTGTACCAACAGACCTAGAATAGAGCCGCCGGTAGGGTCCAGGGCAAAAGGCGTGATAGCAGCAGGCGCTAAAGTGACCTGCTCGGCAGTAGCCAGGTAACGGTCGGAAGGTTGGCGGATAAGCTCGGCAATAGAGCCGGTTTCATTGATATATTCCAGGTATTTTCCCTGGCTTAGCAGGTTAAAGCCGCCGACCCGGGTCACTTCGCTTTGCTTGCGCTCGCCGTTGGCCAATACAATCTCGGTGGTAAACTTGGCGACTTTGCCGCTTTCGGTCATTTCACGTTGTAATTCAAACCATAAACGTTCAATTTCTTCGATAGACGCCAGCTTGGAGCTTGAGCCCATGCTTTTCGCCAACTCATCCATAAACACATCACGTCCGGGAATTTGCGCAGAAACTACCGAAGTTTGAAATTTGCTCTTGGTATCACCGGCGACCTGCTGCAGTACACCAAACAGCTCCTTAAGCTCCCCCATGCGTTTATTCAAGGCATCGCTTTGGTTGGCCAGTTTGATTTCATTGTTCTGGAAATCCTGCTCCAGGCGGCTACTCAGGGCGATTTGCTGATCCCGGGTATTTTTCGCCGAGGTTAACAATTGATCCTGTTGGGAGAGTTTGGCTTTAAACTCTGCTTCCCTTCGCTGATTTTGTTCGCTCTGGGCAATCTTGCCCTGTTCCAGCTGATTAAGCAGCTCGTCTAAATTGGCCGCCTGCTGGGCATAACTCAGGCTTGTTGTTACGGTCAGTAATAAACCGGATACTGTGTTGATTATTTTTTTCATCGTTGATACTCCCGTTTACCCTTATTCAGCCAGATCCAGCGGCACCATGATTAAATCAGGGGCCAGCTGTTTACGGGCAATACGCAGTGCTTTATTGATATCGGTGCGGTATTTTGCCGGCAACTCCTGCCAGCTTTTGCTTTGTTGATCCCAAAGGCCAAGGTGATTGCCGTCACGGGTTTGATAGACAAAACTCACCCGGCCGATACGTAAAAAGTCGACATCACGCTCGCTGCCCGCCACCTCAAGTAAACCGCTGTAGGTTTCAATAGTTCGGCCATAGTCCACCTCGACCTGATAGGCTTCCAGTACCCGGCGAAACTTTTCTGCTACCGCGATATCGGCACGCTCCATCATCTTCTTCAAACCGGCAAGCCTTTGTGCCCGCTCCTGGGGCAAAAAAGGCACATCAAGTTCAACAAAACTTTCCAGGGTAGTGATCATGCGTGACATCAAAGGAGAAACCTGGCGCTCGATAATGCTGACCTGGGTCATCGACTCTTTGATTTGCGCCAGTTCCGCCAGCTGGTTATCCAGCTGGGTTTGCATTTGCTGGTTATAAACCTGCAAACCATCGATTTCTTTATTAACGGTTTTAAATTGTTGTAATTTTGACTGAGTTTTGTCGTTAAGGGCATCAACACGCAGCTGGGACTTACTCGCGGATTGATTAATTTTCTGCCCCTGGGCAACCACATTATCAAGCTGGTTATTTTCCGACTGCGCCTGAGTAGACAACGCCAGCGTTGCAAGTGTGGTGCATACGCAAGCCTTCGCCAGTTTGGACAAGTTCATATAAAAACCTTATAAAAGTTAATACTAAAAAATTGATATTCGGTTATGAAATTGCCAGCTATGGTAAACAGCAATTGTGACACTTAAGTTGCACTAATATTGCAACTTAATGAAATAAAGGAATAAATGAACAAGGGATGACTTGCCCATGAAGGATACATTAACTTTTTCTTACGGCGAAGTATCGCCGATAGCTCACGAATTCTTAGCTCATAAAGTTATGTGCCTTAACTTTGCTGTTGAAGTGAATCAGAGAAGAGATTTTACCCGTTAATAAATGAACAGCGGATGACGTAACCATGAACAAAAGGTTAACCTTTTCTTACCCTTAGTTCTTATCTTAGTGTTTATACCAGTGCTTATACGTCTTTTCTTATGCTGTTGAGAATAAGCCCGCGATGCCAGGCAGAGGGAAACAAAAAACACTATTGTATTCAAGCCGGTCATGCGCCATAATCACGCTACAGGCTGTAGGGACGCCTGACCCGCCAAGAGGATCTCACCCTGATATCGCTTAAGCAATAAGATAAAGACATAATCAAACCTGAATATTTGTTCGGCGGGAAACAATAAATACTTTAGGAAAGATATATGTTATCACCCATTGAAGAACTGAAAATCCAGGCGAAAAAATACCATAAAGCGCACGCCGGCAAGGCTGATGCTGCCCTGAGCAATGGTCGCCCTCCCCGCCTCAAAGACAGCCAGTTAGTGATCGCCCGCAAATACGGTTTTCGCCACTGGGACCATGCCCGTGAAGTTCTCGAAGGTTCATCTTGCCGGGATTATGGCACCTTCTGGTATAAACCCCAGTGCTCCACCTTGTTAAACCTCTGGTGCGCCAGCTATAAAGAAGCCGGTTTACAGCAAAAAGCACAGGGTGGTTTTATCTTACCCTATAAAAACCAGTATCTGGTCGTGGAACATCACTACCTTGAGCTGCTGGGGTTGGATAGCCGGGATCCAAACTGGGCCGAAATTAACTTTGACTGGTGCTCGGGAGATGTCAGCAAACGCCAGCAGCTGGCGCTGCAACGTATTCAGCACTGGTCATAAGCTCCCCGGAGAAAGCTTTTCCGGTTAATTGAGTTAATCTATAAATTTTTATTTTGTTTTATAGAGAGTTAGATATACTAAAACGCTGCAGATAAGGATAGTTAACTCTCTATATACAAGATTAAGAAAGATAGATGGACTAAGTCACTGCCTTTAATCGCTATCGCTTTAACAACTCTGATCATTGGGCTCTATAATCAATAAACATCTTTAAAGAATAACAACAGGGAGTGTATACATGGCATATAAAATCATCTCTTTTGCCATGGCGCCGCTGCTTTTTACCCAGGGCTACTTTGTCAGAAAGAACACCCTGGAGCTGCCGGAAGCAGAAGGTGAACGCACCGGCACTGTCGGTGATGGCAAGAAAAAATTACGCTTGATGATCTTAGGAGATTCTGCTGCCGCCGGTGTCGGGGTGGCCACCCAGTCTCAGGCATTAACCGGGCAAATATTACAGCACCTGACCCCGGAATTTAATACCCACTGGCAGTTAATCGCCACCAGCGGCGCTTCAACCGACTCTACCATCTCCACCTTAACCGAGCTGCCGGCAAAAGAATTCGATGTCGTTATGATTTCTCTCGGGGTCAATGATGTCACCGCCAATACCTCAATGAGACGTTGCCAGCAGGCCCACAGAACATTAGTGGCGCTGCTCAAAGAAAAGTTTTCGGCAAAATCGATAATTTTTTCCGCCGTGCCCCCTATGCACCTGTTTCCGGCCCTGCCGCAACCGCTGCGCTGGTATCTCGGCGCCCGGGCCAAACGCCTTAACGATAAACTCAGCCAATGGCTGGCCAGGCAAAAAGATTGCTTTTTATTAAAAGCCCGGGTGGAGATAAACCCGGAGTTGATTGCCGAAGACGGCTTTCACCCGGGAGAGAAGTATTATGCCTGGTGGGGACAACAGGCCGCTAAACTAATACAGCAACAAGCCGCAGATATAGGCTAAGCCATAACGGCCGCCTTATCCTCTTGACAGCAATAACCGGGAGCAAGCACTCCCGGGTAACAGCAAGCCCGAGCCAGCTCTCGCCCGGGAAAACCTGGGCGCGGCACCGGCTCAGCTAAACAATGTCGATTTCTTCTTCGCGTAATTGTTCCAGGTAGATCTCAGCCACCTCAACGCTACCAAAGGTTCTCAGTATGCGTTTATTGGCGTAATATTTGGATTTTTTTAATTCGGGGTCGTCGGTTTTGAGCAGGAATAACCAGGTTTTAACCAGTGCCTCGGAAATTTTCTTCATTTCATGCGTCCTTGCCTGAGTGCCTATAACCCAGTCTAGACCATATCCCGGCATTTATATGCCTTAGTCCAGGATAAGCAAGAAAAAATCGCTATTTTTCGTAAGATATTGCCAGTAATATCATTAAAGCTCGGCACTTTGGCTTAAAACCATAGCCGGCCGGGATTTAACCAAGCAATAAATAACCGGCAAAACCGGCCCAGCTAAGCCCCAATAACAGCCAGGGCAATACCGGAGTTACCGCTTTATCTTCAACAGTCACCTGCGCCGCCTGATCGGCCGCCGCTTTGTGCTTCGCCTTTATTTCCTGCTTTTTTTGTTTATCCCGGGCCCTGCCTTTGGCTTTTTGCTGCTTTTTATACTCGGCAATGCCTTTCTCGATCCCCTGGCTGATAAGTTTGGTCTGCTCTTTGGTTTGCCCGGGTTTCTGTGTCGCTTTGGCGATACGCATCGCTTCCTGTTGCACTTCGGCAGAGGCTTTTGGAGCCATGGCTTTTTTCCTTTTCCTGATCTGGTTTGGCTTGATGGTTAAACAAAAATCAACAGGCCCGTTTGTTGGCGGATATTATACACATTATTAAATCCCCCGAGCATCTGATATCCTAAGGAAAAACGTTTTAATGCCTGTTATGTCGCTGTTTGAAATTTTACTGCTGAGCTTTTTTATCCTGATGGCCTTGTCCATTATCTACAGCACGCTTGCCGTAGGGATCTCTCCCATGCCCAGCTCAGGGAAAGCCCGAGAAGCGATGCTTGAACTGTGCAAAGACACCGGCAAAGGTGAAATTGTCGACTTTGGCAGTGGCTGGGGGCATTTTGTGGTTGCCGCCGCAAAAACCTTTCCCGACCGGAAAATTACCGGCTATGAATTATCTTGGGTCCCGTACCTGACGGCATATGCGCTGAAACTTATCTTCAGACTGGACAACTTAACCCTGAAGCGGGCGGACTTTTTAACGGCAAAGCTGAACTCGGCCTCGGTACTGGTGTGTTATTTATATCCCGGCGCGATGAAGGCGATAGCCGGCAAACTGGCAGCCGAGCAACACCATTTACACTATATCATCAGCAATAATTTTGCCTGCCCGACGCTGACGCCAACAACAACCCTGCAATTGAATGATTTTTACCGCTCACCGGTTTATCTTTATCGCTTATAAAATCAACAACTTAGTGTCCATTAATTTTACAGGTATCATTTTTTGCCATTTGATCTGGATCAAACAAGAAATTTAAACGCCTGTTTTATATCTGATTTGTTTTTTAGGCCCGTTTATTGCTCAAACGCGGCGATTTTAATTTTTCAACAATGGACTAGAAAAAATGACCAATCAAATCAAATCATTACCTTTTATCAAAAAAGCCTCTGCAATCCTAATCTTATCCGGTGCTATCTCATTTACCGCCCAGGCCAGCCTGATAACTGATTACGGCGCCTACGCCGGCGGCTACACCGCCAGTAACTGCTCCAGCGCTTGCACCACAGCCAACGGCGGCGATATTATTAATACCCATGATGGCGGACTATCAAATGACAGCGCTTATGCCAGCGAAATCAGTTATGGCTACTCCCAGGCCTATGCCGCACTTGACGGCAGTTCGTACCTGCCGGCACTCAAAGTTCAGGCCTCTTCCGATGAGCAAAAAGGCGGCAACGCAGAAGCCTTTGCCATGCAGCGCTATACCTACACAGGCACCGAAGCCACCACTATAGATCTGGATATAAATTTACACGGCTCGGTCGGGAGCAATAACAACGACGGTTACAGCAATAACAGCCTAAGAGCTGATGTTGCAATTTTCATCGGTGACTCGCTGGAGTGGAGCACAGATATAGCCACCCTGTATTATGAGCTGGCCTCTGATATGGAAAAAGACAAAACCACTTTATATATCAACAGCGGCATCGATGTTAACAACCTCGACAGCCTGAGCTTTGATCTGCAACCGGGAGAAAACTTCTTTGTGGTAGCCTCAATGAAAGCCAAGTCCAGAAACGGCTATGCCGACGCCTGGAATACCCTGAGCTTAAACTTTGAAGATGATAGCAAATTGGTTGCCGCCTCTGCCGCCAGCACCCCGGTTGATGTGCCTGAACCGACAAGTTTGGGCATGCTGGGGCTAGCACTTAGCCTGCTCTCTTTTGGCCACAGAAAAAACAGCTTAAGCTAACCCCGGTTTAACAATACACTAAGATAAAAACTCCGGTGAGCGACTGATAACAATTCAGGGCAGCCGGAGTCTTACGGCTTACAATTGCCATTTCTCCAGGATTTTCTGGTAGCGGCCATTACTTTTAAGGGTTATTAGCGCCGCCCTTAACTGCTCCACCAGTTCATTCCGGGTTTTCAGCCCGGTGGCAAAATAGAGTTCATCGGGGAAGTCCTTTACCTGGATATATTGACCGATATCCCCGGCATTTAAACCTATACTGGCAATTTCCTGCTCCAGGGCAATAAAGTTGGTCAGTACCAAATCAATACGCCCCTTAAACAACATCTGCCACATATGCTCGTATTTGACACTTAATGACAGGTTTTGCTTTTCCTTAAACCCCGCCTGTTTAAGAAAAGTTTCTGAATAATAGCCCCGTATGGTGCCGACATTATAGGCTTTGGCATTATCAAGGGTATTGAGCTTAATATCCCCACGGCTTTTCAGTCCTACCAGAAAAGCCCGGGTTTTATAACTTTGCCCTACCCATTTGAAGCTTTCCTCCCTGACCGGGGTTTTCAGCAAGGACAGTAAAAAGGTATTCTCTGTATTTTTAGTGACCTTATAGGCGCGGGCAAACGGCACCAGCTCAATATCCCCTTTCAAGCCAGCCTGAGATAACAGTGCCCGGGTAAGTTCAACCAGAGCACCATCAGGCCGGTTATGCTCATTGGTAAAATGAAACGGCGGCAATTCTTCGGCGACGAAACGCAAATTTTGTGCGTGTAAAGAAAAAAAGCAGAACAACAACAGGAATACGCCTGATTTTACAGGGAAGATAAGACAACTTTTCATAAATTTCCCACGATTAACCTCATCGGGTAAGTTCAACGGCTAACTGCACCCGGCAGCTGTTATAGAGCAGCACTATACCCCATTATCATGCCTTAGATTCATATAAAATAAAAATAGCGTTGATAAAGGCCGGGAAAATCACATAACTTTTGGCCTTATGAAAATATTCCACAATACTTAACTCAGTTATATCAAAATAATAACTTGGGTATTTATTATGGTTTCTGATGAGATTAGCCGGATCAAACTGTTGTCAGAAAGGATTTATCAGCAAGATGCCAGCATAGAAGAAATGAAGGAGTTTAACCAATTACTGGAGCAATACCAGCAATCAAGTGCCGGCGAGTGTATAGAAGAATTTACCAGGACAGATCCCGGTAAAGGCTAGCAAAGGAAAGCCAATAAAAGCAGAGGCCGGGGCAAGTATTTGCCATCAAATACACTTGCCTCTACAATGGGGCAATCAACCATAGCATAAGCAACTACCATGTCATCAGATAAGTTTGGCACCAGCCCGGATTACAAACGCAAAGAGCAGGGATACCGGGACAGGGCACTTAAATTGTACCCTTGGGTTTGCGGCCGTTGTGCCCGTGAATTCGTATATTCCAACCTCAAAGAGTTAACCGTTCACCATATCGACCATGATCATACCAATAACCCCAACGATGGCAGTAACTGGGAATTATTGTGTATTTATTGTCACGACAACGAACACGCCAAATATACCGATCATGCCCAGTACAAAACCGAAGTGGTCGCAGGAGAAAATAACCACGAAGCGGCAACGTTTAATCCTTTTGCCGATTTAAAATCTATGCTGAAGAAATAAGACGATTCAGGTATTAAAGTGAAGCGCAACCGCTATCTATACGTAGCGCTAAGATAGCGGTTGTCATAACCCTTGCTTAATCCGCTACTTTCAGTAAGGGAAACAGGCTTAGCAAAGCCACGTTTATCTGCCCAGGTTCAGCAGAAGAACTATTCCTTCTGAACTCAACCCCGCAAAGAAAGCCACTACGACTTAGCTCAACTGCAGTGGCTTGGCTCTGATGCCTTACGTTAGGTTATTTCTCGCGTGACCGGCCGATATCAGCCTGTTGAGGACAGAGGGTAATTTCATCCTGATTAATCACGACACTCACCTTTTGCCCAATAGCAAACCCGGCTTGTCCCAGCCATTTTCCCCTGAGCACAATGCAAGGCTCAAGGTTAACCGGCACATAATTAATGCCTATACCGCGGGTTTTCAATGACGACTCGCAGGTGGTTTCCAGTACGGTAAGCTGCCGATAGGCAGGATATTTTACTTTTGCAAAACAATGCTCTGGCGTATGATTATATTCAGCCATGACGGACTCCTGTATAAGTTCGTTTTGGTTAGCTGTCTCCGGGTGTTCCAGCACTCGGGGATAGCGCCTGATTTTCAATTCATAACGGCTTTTAAGTACCTCCTTTGGTAAGAGATCACCTGTTAATTCATAGACTAAAATGCTGGATAAATCAACAACACTGGATGCGTTATCAGCCTATATAGCTATTCAGTATAAAGGTTGCTATAGAGATGTAGCGATTGATGGGTAGCGCACCATTTTCTACCGGTTTTCTCCGCCCACCGGCTTAGTTTTTCAGGGCTACCGGCGGCGCTAATGAAGTGGCGGTTAAAATCTTTAACGACGTCCAGCCAGTCTTGTTCATTAATGTTTAAACGGGTAAATAAGGGCTTGATATCTGGCGGGATAAAACCGCGTTTATCTTCTCTGACACAGCGCCCGGTATATTCCACCAGATTTAAATAATCGAATAATTTAAATGGCAAACCCGAACCCGGTTTGCCATGGGGTTTATAACCGGTAAAGGGTAATATTTTAGCGGGCTGTAACTGTTGAGCTTTTTTTGCACCAGCCAGCGCTTTTATCCGCTGCTGAATACTGGTGAAATCCGACTCCTCCGGGGTCTGTGCTATCGCCGCCCGTACAGGATTCAAATCAACATAGGCCATACAGGCCAGCAAAGCGGTATCATCAAGCAGAGCCTGGGACTTAAAACATCCTTCCCACTAATTTTTCAGGAAAAAATTAGAACAGCTTTAGCTGGCCCGAAGGGGGAGTTCCAGGGATGGTAACGAATAGAAGCGGCCTTTGCAGTTATCTTCCTTATTCGCCTGCACCGCGACATGTTCATTTAAACAACGCATAAACCAGCCCAGTTCAAATAAACGATTACGCCATTTTTCAATCAGCTCAAGCGCCTTATCTTTTTCCGCCTGAGTAGTTTTAACATCTGACAAATATCGGTCTACCAGCGGGTGCCCTTTAAACAGCTGCATCCAGCGTAACGCCACTTCTCGACTATCCCACTGCTGAGCTTGGTGTTTATTTACCCTGAGCACCAAATAATAGTGATTACCCATGATGGCGTAGGCGCAAATATCAATAGCAAAGACTGAGGCCAACTGGGTTATTTTATCTACCAACCATTGCTTTCGATGGTCAAAATTCTGCCCGGTACTGTTATCCTCCCCACACAAAAACGCCCTACGAACACAGCGGCAAATGCAGTGATAGTAAGGCGTTTCTTCTAAACAAACTTGATGTTTACGGGCACGGGTCTAGCCTTTAACCTCCGAGTAAATAAACTCTTAAATTAAAGCCTAGACCGCGATTTTCAGTTAATCCAATTTAGAGGGGTCCCTTTTTGTTTTGTTTTAACTATTACTTTTACCTATATTTTTTTTAATTTCAAAAAAGCCAAAAAGAAAAATGCAATTAAAATTGAATCTAATATTGCCCTAATAATGTCTTCTCTTTGCTTACTAAATACAATTAAAAAAGCAAACAAAAAAACTCCTACTTTTTTTAAAACCCAAATACCATCAACCTTCATTTCTGCTTTAATAAGACCTGAATACATAACAGGCAATGATAAGAAAAAAACAATTAAAGTATATGTATAAGCTCCCATTTCATTGATGTAGTTATAATAAGTAAAAAAATAACAAACAAGCCCTGTAATATATAAAATAAATTTAATATTAAAAAAATTACTCAAAACTCTATTCCTATCAAATATATAAAAAGTTAGTTAAAAATAACCTCTCGTAAGTAATCTTTGAAAGTCGGAGATGCCCATGTATTAATTTGCCTAACTCCAAAAAGCGCTCGAGCACCGACTCCCGGGCCACCTTTTACCATTCCTCCCAGACCGCCAACTCCATTTGTGTCAAAATCAACTGCCACCCCGCATGCCAGTACCTCTCCACCATCAAGCGCAAACGTTGCCATAGTATCATTTGAATAACCGGGAGTTAAAGGACCATCACTAACGCTACCAGCACCAATGAAATCAGCTCCAATATAAAACCCAGGACCAATACCTGCAGCATTTGTCTGCTGCGCAAAGACCTGCCAGTTACCTGGATTCCAATCGAGTGAAACACCTATCGTGAATGTTTGTTCAACACCAGCGAGAGCATAGTGACTGCCGTACCCTACACCAATAGCAAACTGAATTTCCAAGCCAAACGGGTCATATGCATTTACAGGATTCCCCCCCACATAGGCATAAGTATTTATTCCACCTCCCAACCCCAAAGGATCCGACTGTAGATACCTTCCCGTCTTAGCATCATAATCCCGAAACATGTTATACCAAGAATCCTTTTCACTATCATAATACTGCCCCGGGAAACCAATATTAAACTCTCCAATCTGACTGTGTACTACCCTGCTATCAAAAGGTGCCAGATCTGCCAACCATACTATTTCTTTATTACTATCAGTAATTACTTCCGGCCGGCCAAGATGGTCATTATGAACATAATACAACTGTCCATCCTGGATTAAAGCAACGATATCATTACCATTATAAATGTAATGTTTATTATGCCCTTCTGATAATAACTTACCTTGAAGATCATAAATAAAATGCGTTTCTGTCATGCTATCTTCATTGCCTACGCGCTTAATCACCCGCTGCCCTATGGCATTATATTCATAGCTTGCATTATATTTTATCATTTTTGCCGCTGACTGATTATTTGTACTAGCACGTTTAACCACATTACCTGCATTATCATAACTATAAGTTAAGGTCTCACCACTACTCACTTCACTGATTAAACGGTTACTGCCAGTTTCATAATTGTAAGTAATTTCGGGAAGGTTCTCGCTCGATATCGTTTTTAACGTTTTCCGGTTACCAGAACCATCATGACTAATTTGTTTGCTTTCTGAGCCGTTTTGATAAAAGCCTAGTCGCCCATTGATATATGACATATTGCTTGTTGATATCCTGCCATCAATATTATTTGTGATTTTATTGATTTGCCCAAGGTCATAAGTATCTGTGTAAGTTAAACTTTGCACCCCAGTTGAGTCAATGGTGTGCACCAGACCATTACTGTTATATGTCAGAGTACGGTTAATGCCATTGCCATACTTGAAACTATTAACTGCACCCCAAACATTTACACTCAACTCGCTAAGAACAGGTATTTCCACAGCATTAATAGTTGCGGTAATAGCACTAGGTTGACCATGAGCATCGTAACTATAACTTAATGAACTACCGTCACTGTAAGTAAGCCCTTTTATGCGGCCAAAAGAATCATATTCCCAGTGAGTGGTATAACTTGTTTCTGTGCCTTCCGATAAAATCTTACTCACCTGTCGTGTCGGCATTAGCAATGAGTTATAACTAATATTCGTTTCACCGCTATCATCACTAAAATATTTAATCAAACCTTGCGCAGAGGTGTGTATTTCTTGCTTTCTATTGCCTACCTGCTTTGTTCTGATTAACGTGTTTGCCGATAAACTATCGGTATAAGTAATGACTGCACCATTTGCAGTGGTTTCAGTACTGATACTTAACGTATCCATATCATAGGTATATTCGGTAAGACCTCTATCCGGACTGTTTTCAGATAACTTATTACCAAAAGCATCAAGCGAAAAGTCAGTTACCTGATTGCTACTGCCTGTAACACTAGACAAACCAAAAGCGTTATAAACTTTAGTCATCTCAGAATTTACTGCATCAGTCGTTTCTAGAGGCCTACTTAAAGCATCATAAGTATATGAATACTCACCTGTTGGCGTAGTCTGCTTGACAATATTGCCTAAGTTATCATAGCTATAGCCGTATTTAATATTATCAACAGCTGCCGTTAATTTACGACCTAATTCATCATAAGTATTGGTAGTGGTTAACACCACTTTTGTCGTAGCAGCTTCTCCGCTATCGGCAACAGCCTCGATTTCAGCTTGTGTCATCGGTTCTATCAAGCTTTCAGACAAGATATTACCCATGTTATCTAAAGTGTAGCTGGCCCCATAGCCATTACTCTGGCTTTTTTTGATTAGGCGATAAGCATCGTCATAGGTATAGGTGGTATAACTACCATCAGGCATAGTTTCTTTGGTTATTTGTCCCTTAACATTATATTCATAGCTAAAAGAACGGGTAATACCAGCATCAACAGCATGCTCCTTCATAGATGCAACTTGGCCTCTTAACGTATAAGTATACGTTTTCACCAGACCTTCTACCGTAGTAACCTTTCCAACCCGGCCATGGGCATCATAATTTTCAAAAGTAACCGTGCCGCCGTAACCGTCGGTTTGCGAGGTTAAATCACCAAAAGAGTTATAGTTTCTTAGGGTGATTTCACCTTTAGCATTAGTAGTGGTTATTTTTTTAGGCAACCCATTATCATGAAATTCATAATCATATTTCAGCTGAGTGATCGTTTTAATCGGCTGCCCATCATTACCATTTGACGCCAAGGTCATGAGGGTTGTCATATTTCGATCGTTATACTGATAGGTTTTAACCGTATTTGGGCCAGTTTCTTTAAGGATTTGACCTGAGTCGGCATCCCATTCATAAGTGAGTGTATACTCTTCCGGGGTACCAGATGCAATTGTTTTTCCGTTTAAAGTCCCTTCATTATCGTAATCAAAAAGGGTGATATTACCATTAACATCTACTTCCTTCTTAATATAACCATAACGATCAAAGGTTTTTGTCGTTGTCATCGCAGGGCAGTTAGCACTTGCCAGGTTCGTGACTAACTCTTCCCCGCCATATTCTTCATCAAAATCATGTACGGATTTATGACCTAAAGGATTCGTGATAGTCGTTTGGATTATTCTCCGGTCTGAATTCCACCTTACATATTCAAAAGTATACTTATCAATATCATTTGCATGCTTTGAGCTGGTGACATATTTTGCATAGTTAGGGTGATTATATTCAAACCAGGAATATTGCTTGTCGTTATAACTAACTCCAGATAAAACAATATTAGTAATACCATTAGGTTCTGAAACAGTGTAATGATAACTTACACTATCGCCATCAGGATAAGTTACCTTACTTAACCGACCATCTTCATTATAACTATAGCTATATTCATTTAAAGCTTGATCAAGCACCCGTGAAACACGTCCCTCAGCCCAATAAAAACTAAGATAACGACCTGAGCTATGGGATACTTTATCAAACTGTCGGGAATCATCTGGATAATGGTAAGTATGGGTGGTGCCATCTTTATATTCGAGCTGAATTAACCGCCCATCTTCCAAATAAGTTTCTCTATTACCTATAGCATTTTCATATATATATTTATTACCCTGGACAACTAAGACGGTTTCTCTCAAATCATCCCTGGTATCGTAATAATTAACTCCATCGCCAGATACAAGCGTAATATCATCTGCATCGCTTCTATAAAGGAAAATTGCAGGCTGCCCAAGCGTGGTACTATGAGAGGAGACTTTCATCGCTAAATCATATGACGACTTCCAATCTTTTCCGAATACGAATTGTGGCTCGGTGTGCCATCTTGAATTTTCAGTGCTATAAGTTCTTTTTACTCCCAAAGGGTTAAACCCGGCAGCCATATAATCGGTAAATGTTTCAACCTTTAACCCAGTGCGATAATCAACTGGGTTGCCACATAATTTTTGATCACTTTCATGGTTGTCACTTTCTTCAGGTTCACCGTATAGATCATAAGACAAACTAGCAAGAAGTACCCCTAATGCTGACCGAGTGAATTCATTATATTCAGAAAAATCAGGGCCATTTATTCTCTGTCCTACAACTGTAATGAGCTCAGTGCTATTTTCTTCTTCTGCCCTTTGTGTCGCAATCCACCTCTCTTCTGCGGCATGGCAAGCACTTTCATCAGCACCTTCAGGACAGGTAAAGGAATTAGCAGAAACAGTAACGATCCCCCAGCCCCAACCAGCTGATACAGCAGACGTTTCTTCATCATCAAGAAACGGTTCATCTACCGGCTGGTAAGTCACCTGCCCTGTCATTAAGCCGCAAAACAATGCGGTTTTTAATTTACTAAACTTCATTTTATTTTTTTACCTTAAATAATTTACTTTCAATCGCCTGATAGAGTTTCATCACGGCATGACATTCAAAAACAACTTCTGTACTGATGCTGCTGATTTGTCTTGGGATTAATACCCGGCAATTGATTAATTGTTTGATGGCACTGGTGGCCGAGGCAGTTGTCATATTTAATTTTGCTGAGATGACTTTTTCGGTAACAAGAGGTTGTTGCCACAAGTAGTTAAGCAGTGCCTGGCTATCGGCATTAATACCGGTCAAAGCTGTGGCTGATACCAAAGAACTTTGTACTTTTTCCACTAATGAGCAAACTTCTTCTTCTATTGCCCCCCCCAACAGGTAAGCCTGCTGCCAAAAGCTATGTTCAGGCTGTGACAAGTCATTCAGGCCTAGCGTATTGGCGCTATGGAGATAGCAGTCTCTTGAGCTTAAATATCTAAAAAACACCGGCGGAATAGCATCACGTTTAAGTAAGCTGAACATTAACGCCCGAGCAGTCCTGCCGTTAACATCGGCAAAGGGGTGTATCTTTAATAGCTGCACATAAGCAATCACGGCTTTTTGATAACTTTCAATATGCTCTAATTGCAAACACTGAGCTAAGTTATCAAGATATTTGACCATTTCATCCGGCTGTACCGGAAGCATATAATCAGATTCATCAGCACTTTTTCCTATCCAGCCAGCTGTTGTTCTAAAACAACCGGCATTCTTAACAGAAAAGCAAGAATGGGCTTGCTTCAGAGTCTCAATAGAAAAGGAATTCTTTGAAAAAATATCAACTGCTTTACTAAATTGAGTTATTTCCTTATTTAAGCTAAGCACATCCGCATTAAAGTAATTAGCTCCAGAAGTCACTAACGCCAGTTGTTTACGAGAGAGCTTCCTAAATGAACGCATAGACTCACCACCACAAAGATAGCGGTAAAGAAAATGCTGTAAACTGAATGCATTAAGCTGGATACCCTGTTGTTGCGGTTTTAACCAGGGAATAACAAAAGGCTCTGACAGGCAAATAAGCGATTGCCTGTCAGGTATATCTTTATTAGTGTCAGTTTCTAGTTTTTGACTCATAGTTGGTTAGCCTATGCAAACGAGACAATAAAAATTACTTATAGGGATCTCAGCCAGTAGAGCAAGCGGTTATCCCCGGTTTATTTTTACTATTTGGTGATCACTTGCTTTAAGCGGCCAAAGTCATCATAAATATAGATAATTTCCGCATCTCCTAAAGCAAGAGTTGCCCCGTATTCAATTAAGGTTTCATCTGAAGTGGCGGTGTTGAGCAAACGAACATCATCAAATTCATCCATAGAAAACTCACCCGTCTCGAAAGAAAAAGCACTTATTGACAGTGCTAATAAACTCCATTCGTCTTGAGTAATTTCACTAATTGCCCAAGAGCCGTTTACCAAACTCAGTTTCAGTAACTTACTGCCATAACTTTCAGGCAAACGGAGATATAAATTGCCATCACTATCCTGATAAGCCCGGTCGGCATAGCCGATAACATGAAAATCAACGGTATCTTCAGCCACTTCACCATTATCACCCGTGGTAACAATGGTGGTCAGACTATAATCTCCGACAGTTAATTGTTCAAAATCAGCAAGATAATACCCTTCTGACTGACTTGCACCTTTAACAATAACTCCGCCAGAACTATCTTTAAGACTAAACTTAACCGATGCCATTACGCCTTCTGCTACTATCACTTGGCTACGAGCAATAAACTTAAGCCCTGAAGAAACCACCGGCTTGTTTTCTCCGGCCGCTTGATAAAGGATATTAACCATTTCCGGTTTTTCTACGCCAGATAAGCACTCACTACCTTGGGTTACTTCAATAGGTTGTTCCATTTGCTGCGCTATGGATAATAATGGATATATTCCATCCTTAGCAGTCGTAGAAACAGCCCATGCTGCGGCATCACCTGTTACACACCCCAGTGGTGCCTGTTTTTTGGGTTCATCAATAGCAAAAGTGGCAACATCGTTATTCACCTCTAATGTTATAAGTTTACCCGCAGCTAATACTGGAGCACCAGTAACAGCTAATAACAATCCGATCCCCGGACTTAACCAGGTGTTTTTAATTTTATTTTTCATACTTGAAAAAGTCCTCGAAGCCGCTATATACCAGCGACGCTTTAGCTGTAAATTCTTTATTATCTTGCCGCCAGTTTTGTAGCGGCTTCTCTAAAATTATCTTTCCATTAACTTCGTAAAAATGAACAGGCATCAATTCCCCCCCGAAACAACAGGTGTACCGAGCAATTCCGTCACCACTTTCTCGATATTATTGCCCTGCTCATCAATTTTTGTGCGGTTCGACTCAGGGGATGGCAATGAACACAAAGCCCCGTTACAGGCAGTTACCCTAAACAATCGCGTTCCCGGGTTAACATCAGTAAATAGGTGCGACATAGTAGGGTTTGAAAGATCCGCAGCCGAACTGCCTATCTCTACCAACTGCCAGTCACGATCATTAAACTTCACTTCCACTTTATAGTTATCGGCATGGTCAACCTGCTGCCAGCTAAGCCGAAGATTACTGCCATCGAGTTCAGCAAGCGGCGCTGCAGGCACGCCGGGGGAATGCAATACCTTTACCTGAGTAACGGGAGATGAGTACTCGCTACAACCCCCTTCATTACAGGCTCTGACTTTATAATAATAACTACCGTCGGCTAACGGTCCCCGGCGAGAAGACGTCTCTAAACCTGAATAGAAATTGCCAGAGATATACTCCCCGGCCACTTCATAACGGGTAGCAGCATCGCCTCCCGTGCCCGGTTGCCAGTTAAGGGTGAAATATCCGTCATGAGTGATAGTCGGGGTATCCGCTATGCTGGGGATGCCGGGAATTTCAAATATCTTGATCCGGTTTGATTCGCTCGAAGGGGTTGAACATAAAGTCCCGTTGCAGGCAACAATCCGAAATAACCGGGTCCCCGGATTCATATCGGTAAATGCATGGGACAACAAAGTGGCAGAGTCGCCGATATCCGCAGCCTGCCAGTCACGATCATTAAACTTCACTTCCACCTTATAATTATCGGCATGGGCCTCTTGCTGCCAGCTCAGGTTAATCGTGGTACCGTTAAGCACAGCCTGCGGCGGCTGAGGCTTTTTCGGAGTATTTTTCACAACAACCTGATGCACGGGAGACGAGTAATCACTACAGCCACCGGCACTGCAAGCCCTGACCTTGTAATAATATGAGCCGTCTGCCAATGGCCCGCGATAAGAAGATGTTGCCGGACCTGAATAAAAATCACCTGAGATATATTCGCCAGCCACTTCAAAACGGGTTGGGGTTTCACCGCTGCCCGCTTGCCAGTTAAGGGTAAAGTAGCCGTTATTGGTTGAGCCGGGAGTGTTCACTATGCTCGGCACTCCGGGCTTGGGAAAGGCAACCCGGGTAGAGTCTACGGCTGAATATCCGCTACAACCGGCAGCATTACAGGCCCGGACCTTATAATAATAAGTTGCCATAGGCAAAGGGCCACGTGCTGAAGAAGTTGCCGTACCGGTATAAAAATGCCCGGAAATATTTTCTCCCGCCACTTCATAACGTGTCGGCGTGGCGCCGCTTCCGGCCTGCCAGCTTACGGTATAACTGCCGGTCGTACTCAGGGTAGGCGCACTGATAGTAGGGGTTCCCGGAGGTTTAGGCAGGGTTACCCGGGTCGAATCTACTGATGAATAACCACTACAACCCGCTGAATTACATGCTTTCACCCGGTAATAATAAGTGCCGTCCGGTAAAGGTCCCCGGCGGGAGTAGGTGGACGAGCCGCTATAAAGCGTGCCGGAAACACCTTCACCGATAAGTTGATAACTCGTTGGTTTTTCACCAGAGCCGGCACTCCAGCTAACACTGTAACTGCCGGTACTGCTGCTGGTCGGTGCGCTGATACTAGGGGTGCCGGGAGGTTTAGGCAATATCACCCGGGTCGAATCTACGGAAGAATAACCACTACAACCAGAAGCATTACAGGCACGCACCCGATAATAATAAGTGCCGTCTGCTAACGGACCGCGACGGGAATAAGTTGCCGAACCGCTATAAAGGGTGCCGGAAACCCCTTCACCGATAAGTTCATAACGTGTTGGCTTATCGCCCGAGCCGGCACTCCAGCTCACGCTATAACTGCCGCTTGTACTGCGGGTTGGCGCACTTATGCTGGGAGTTCCCACTGCGGCATGGGCAACAAAGCTATTTAAAAGTAAAAGACTAACAGCAAACCTGATAAAGCAAGCAAAACCAGAATTCATAGATTCCCTTTAAAACAGACAAAATATTGTGATGGATTGACAACAAATCGAGGGGTTAAAGACGCCGATTTATCCCCTTATGCAGGAGTGAATAAATCTATATCAAACTAAGTAGCAGTTTTGCTCATTTAACAAACAACGATTTACAATAAATGATTTGAACTAAGAGTTTTTCTTGTTAAGCAGATGAAAAATAATCTGTTATCAACCCATAGCAATTTTCAACGGCGCATAGTAGCGTAACAGGCACATTAATTAAACAATTTTTTTACAAAGCTGACAGTAGATTTAGACGAGTGCTGCTCCTGCTGCCGCCACAGTCAAAAAGAAATGATGCTCACAACAATTAAGCAAGCATGTTTAATTAGCGCCAATTTGAATATAACAACACCTGGTAACAGATAATTGACAGCAATCACCGGACTTTAATTAGCCTTAATTTTCACCGACTGAAAATAACCATTCATGATTTTTTCCACATCTATCTTAGCCAATCCCTGGTTATAAATACTTAACCATCGGAGAGAGCGGCCATGTTTATTAAAAGCCACATATAACTTTCTATGTGCCAGAAGTTTTTTATTCATTTGCAGTCGCTGTTCAAGGGTTTTACTTTGCTCTTGCTGCCTGAGTAAATAATGAAATACATTAACGTCAATAATTGCACCGTCGACGCGACCGGCATTAACTTTTTTGAAATTAAGTTCATCTGAGACCGCCGGCTGTACTGCTAAAACCCCCTTGGCTATCAACAAGTCTACCTCTGTGGTATTAACGTAATCCTGTACCACCCCGAGCTGATATTGTTTCAAGTCCTCTACTGTTGACCAGTTAAGAGGAGCCCGGCTTTTTTCCATTAAACCTAAGGGCCCTTGGCCCATAGCCTCGGAAAACTCAAACAACTTGGTCGTATAACGATATTCAGGGAAATAACCGGCATATTTAGAATTTGCATATGATGCGAGCTTTACCGCCCGGCTCCAGGGGTAAAAGTCCACCACCAGTTCATGTCCCATGACTTTAAAAGCGGCACGGGCAACAGCAACCGATGCTCCCTGCTGCTTTAACTGCTCTCCTGCATAGGGAGGCCAGGACAAAGACGCGAGATAAATGGTATCTGCCTGTACCAGCCCGGGGAGCAATAACAAAAAAAATACTGCTTTTTTAATTCCGTATATGAATTTTTTCATACCTTTATTGCGACACAGACAGATAAAAACATCCCTTTAACTACATAAATCTGCTTTGAGCTTACCATATTAAATGAAAGTTTAAAAAACCCTCTTTTAGCTTCATACAAACAAGTATTTTTTAATAAAACCTCCCGGTTTCCATCCCCTTCGCCAGAGGGAAAAACTACCGAAGCGCCAATAAACCAGCTGTATAACTCATTGTTTAAATTAAGCTTATCAACCAGGAAAACTATTGGCATCACTTATGCACAATCAGTATCAAACAGGGTTTAAGTCAAAAGTTTGGCAACCCGAAAATTAACAAGCTTTAGCCTTCATTGCTGGCATAACGAAAGAGATATTGATTATGAAAAACTTAACTTCATTGCTGTTATTAATAGCCTTAACCAGCCTGAGTCATTTAAGTTATGCTAAAGCACCTCAGTGGGCACAAACTACATCGGCAAATGCCATCACTTTTGCAGTAGCAAAAACCGCTGAACCAAGCGTAGAAAGAATTCCCGGCGTGATCCAGTTAACGCCATTACCCAGAAGACAGCCAGGCTGGGCCAACGCCACAGATACTTTCGCCCCTGCCTATGAAGGCAAGTCAACTTATGTCAGAACCTTAGGCCACACCTATAAAAGACGCACACCCGGTCAGTTAAGAACCCGTCTTGCCAGCAATTATGGTTATAGCGCAACAGTCACCCGGGTTCCGGCCCAGTACCTGGCGCAAAACACTCAAGTAAAACGTTATACCCGGGTATTTAGACAAACCCTGGGACACAAGTTTTATCAGCCGCAGTTGATCGCCGGTCAGCTGTAAACCAGAAACAAAGCTATAGCAATCTCTCTTTCATTCATACTTTAAGGCTCCTCTAAAACGGGAGCTTTTTTTTGCCGCTAACTAAGTCAGGTTAAGCAAATTAAAAGCACAATTTAAAGACAATTCTTCCTATCCCGCCTTTATCACTTGTATTGTTAAATATCGGTAGTAATCTTAATAACCATACTAATAATAAATCAGGGTGATCGGCAATGAACTCCAGCTTCTCTTTTTATGGCATGATTTATAGCATAACCATGCTTATGTGTACTTTGCTGCCGCTCAACACCGCTATGGCTAATGGTTTTGAGATCACTCCTTATATCGGCCAGATGTACAGCACAGATATCCACGGCAGTGACGGCTCCACAGAGCTTTCCGTATCCGACGATCCCCACCTGGGTTTTGCCATCGCCTGGCAGGCCAGCAACCAGGGGCAGGGGCAAGTGCTCATTAATGCCGTCAATCATGACTTTACCAGTGATATCGATCAGCAAAAATACAGCATAGATATTATCTACGCCCATTTCAGCGGCGTTGCCCAGTTTAAACAGCAAAGTTACAGCACCAGCGTTTCCTTAGGCGTCGGCGGCGCTTATTTCGATGCCGACAACGGCAGCAGCCTCTACCCTTCCATTACTACGGCCATCGGCACCCGTTATGAAATATCCAAAAACTTAGCCCTGGTAACCGAATTGCGTCTCTATGCCAGTTTAACCGATGAAGATGATGATATTCTTTGTAAGTCAGATACCTGTATCGCCAGTTTTGACGGCGCCTTATGGCTCGACAGTGCCATATCGTTCGGTATCGCCTATCGCTTTTAATGCCCGGCCAAGACAGGGAAAGCAAACAAAGCCCTAAAGTGAAAAACCACTAAAGGCTTGAACTGATGACAATTTAAGCGAGTTTTGTCTTGGTCAGCTACCGGTTTTCATTTATTATCATTTTGTCTGACCATTATTAGAACAAGATCAAGACATCACATAACCCTATAAAATATAATGTTATAGATTTTTTCCTCCAGCGATATGAAATGAACTATGCCGAAAACAAGTAACCAACAGCTGATATCTGTGACCGACACCAATAATAAATACCGGTATGCCAATGAAGATTATTGTCGCCTCAGTGGTTATTCTCAGGATGAATTACTGGAAATGGACAGCCACAGCATGACCCATCCCCGTATGCCGAAACAGGTATTGGATGATTTAAAATCTACCCTGGCCCGCGGTTTTTCCTGGCGGGGGGTGCTAAGAGTACAAAGTAAACAAGGTGACGATCTCTGGCTCGACACCTTTATTACCCCACAGTACGAAGGGGGGCAGATCACCGGCTACCAGTCGGTTAGTCACCAGGCCAACGAGCGCTTGATCAAAAAGACCGCGAAAATTTATAAAGGCATCAACAAAGAACAGTTTTGGGCAACCTTCGAGCTGACAAAAAACCACAAGTTCAGCTTTTTAGTACTGCTGACCCTGCTGGCACAGCTTTATATCGTCACCCAAATCGGCTGGTTAACCGCTTTTATCGCCGCTTTCAGTGCCATGGCGCCGATTGTCATTTTTTGGCACGACATTATCCCCACCGCAAAACGCGCCCAGAACATGCAGAATATGTATGATTCCATCTCGCGAAAAATCTACTTCGGCCGGGGCACCGCCAGCGTTTTTGATTTTAACTTCTCGATGATCAAAGCAAAATTAAAGGCGATTTTAGAGCGTATGCTAGATACCGCCAAACCGATCAAACAGGTGATGAGCAATGTTATCAACGGGGTAGAACTCACCCGGGAAAACCTGGAACAGCAAAAGGCGGAAATCCAGCACCTGGGCGTTGCCATGAACCAGATGCAGGCCTCCACCAATGAGATTGCCGGCAATACCGTGACCGCAGCCGCCGATCTCGACAATACCTTTAACCAGTGTCAGGAAGCCCAGGACGGCATCAATAACACCACGGATAAAATTAAACACTTGGCCAAAGAGGTCGAGAATGCTTCCGCCTCTGCCGATACCTTAACCGAGTCAGCCAATAATGTCGGCGCACTGATGGATGATATCCAGTCTATCGCCGATCAAACCAATTTACTGGCGCTTAATGCCGCCATCGAAGCGGCGCGTGCCGGCGAACATGGCCGCGGTTTTGCCGTGGTTGCCGACGAAGTCAGAAGTTTGTCATCCCGCACCCAGGACTCCGCCAAAGAAATACACCAGCGGTTAACCGCTATGCTGGACATCATAGCGCAATGGGTAGAGCTGATGAACAAGAACAAGGAAGAAGCCGAGCACTGTGTGGAAACCGCCGAGCTGTCCAACCAAAAAATAGAACTGGTGGTGGAAAAAGTCGAAAACATTTCCCAACTGGCGACCCAGATAGCCACCGCTGCCGAGCAGCAGTCCCAGGTTTCGGTTGAAATCAATACCCATATCGAGGAGATCCACGCCTCCACAGATAAAACCTGGGCCCAGACGGATGTAGTAACGGAGCAAATGTCGGCGCTGCAAAGCAGTGTGGATGAGATAGCCAACCTGGCCAATACCTTTGTGCCGAACAAGTAAGTGAAAGTAAACCCTGAAGGGGATATTTATTTATCCCCTTTTATACCTACAAATTAAGACTAAAAGAAAGCTAGCCGCGCATCGACACAAGACTGCCTCTTCGTTTTTTCTGAACAGAATCTTCCCAGCTCACCTGGCCGGTTTGGACGTCAAGAGAAACTCCCGAATGGCCGACATAGACCTTTTTATGGAGCTGCATTTCCTGCGTCATCATCATTTCGAATTTATCTGTTTTCGGGTAATTATCGTTAACATCAAACCAGGGGTTATCATTTAATGCTCCCTTGATGGCATCTATCATCTTTTTGGTATGGGCCATGGTCATTGCCCCATGTTCACTTTTAGACTGAAGAGATACCCCGCCAAAAACCCAGGCTTTAAAATAACCGGGACCTATCGGGCAAATGGTTCTCATGATTTCAAGGGTATCCTCACGCACCTGCGCCGGGCGCATCGAGCCGGAAAAGTGCGCCACCATGCCTGTGGAGTGTTTAGGCTCCCATAACACTAAGCCCGCACAAGAGCCAAAAGAGCCCGAAGATAAGGTACCGAGATTCGTTGCCGTCACCCAGGTACATTCAGTTTCATGGCTGTATTCAGCCACGGTTCCATGTAATTGTCTTGCCATAACATACACTCCTTCGCCAAAATTATTTTTATTGGTACCGGACTCGCCGTTATCCCACAGCTCAAGGTATCACGGCCTGTCAGTCACTTAATGAAAGCACCGGCAACCACTAACTGCCAATATAACCCGAAAACAAACATAGTCACAAGTAAGGTTATTCATAACCTTACTCTGTTAGTCCTTTAAAAACAGCTACTAACCATTGCTGCTTAATACTTCCAGCACAGGTTTGCCCTGATTAAAGCTCACGGCAAACAACTGGCCAAATTCCTCTTCCGATAAAATAATGCTCGGCTGGTGCTTAAAGGTATAACCGCCGACTTTTACTTCAAACATAATGCCAAGCGCCTGCAACATATTGGGCACGGTATTGGAGTGCCCGGAAACCACCAGGGTTTGTTTGCAGTAATCATTTTTTAGCTGCTCGACAAACTCCCGGCCCTTGCGCGGATCATATTCGGTGATCTCCAACTTTTTCGCCTTGCCTAACGGCATCAGGGTTTGCTGCGTGCGCTTATAAGGCGTCGCCAGCAGGTGGTCCACCTTAATATTTTCGAACATCTCGGCAATGCGCTTGGCGCGGGCCTGGCCTTTAGCCGACAAATCGGGATCCCGGTTGCCTTTCTCGATCAGTTTTTCCGCATGCCGGGTCAGATAAATTTTCTCCGGCAGGCAAGACGCCATCGCCGTTTGTGCTGCGCCGAGAAATAAACAAGCCGTTAACAGGCTTTGCTTGAATGTCTTCATCAATATGGTCCTTTTGATATTTTTCCCGCCCGGACGTGCACCGCCATGACAAGAATTAATGTTTTTACAACGCTTAATAGCTCTTTATAAATAAAGGGGTCCTGCACTGAGTCAGAACCCCTTTTCAATAGTCAGAAAGTTATCAAGAAAGCCAATTGCCTGCAAATCACTTAGCGGCAATTCAACAAACTATTACACTTTCCTTCAACTCTTCCTTGAAGAAAGGCTAATCAATCCAAGGTCTTGCCTGTTTGACTTCCAAATGACCGCGGGAACCGTCATCGGTGGCGGTGATCTTAAATTCGATATCCATGGCAAAACTGCGATCCCCGTCATAAACAGGCTTGAAATGACCCTGTATCGCCTGCATCGCACGTCTTAACTGCACCGTTTCTGCTTCGGTAAGTACATTTTCTGTCATCACCGGCTGGTCGTACACGGTTTCGACATTGGAGTGGCGGATATATTGCTGCGCCCACCACCAGTGATCCGGATTATAAGGATCGTCGCCGGCTAACAGGTGCGCCAGTAAAAACTCATCCGGTACCGAGCTCACTTCCCCTTCGGAGGTAATAATAGGCTCAGGGTTGGTAACCGAAATCTCACCGTACTGGACATTGACGTAATACCCTTCCCAGTTGGCATCATAGATATTTTTGGTCACGGCAACGCCGTTGGCCTGCTCATCGCCGTAACTCTCGTGTACCAGTACTCCCATGTAGGTTTTAAAGTGGTCGATACGGTAGAAACGACGCTCTTCAAACGCCCTGTGGGTCCATAAACTGGCCCAAACCTTTTTCACCGAATCGGCAATATCCCCTTCATCGGGTTTATGGGTATTGGACTCGTATAAACCGGCGCCGTTAAAGCCAGCCAAATCTTCATTATTGGTACTGGAACGCAGGCGGATATTTTTGCTGAACGGGGCTCCCTGTGGATCCCAGAATAAACGCATAGCTTCAAGCTTTTCATGCATTTGCGCCGTCACTTCACCTTTTTTAACTTCTTTGCGGAAGTCATCTAACTTGGCATCGCGTACATCCGGGCTCGCCTGGAAGTTTTCATCTGCCATGATGTCTGCAATTTGCTGATAATAAGAGCGCTCAACAAAATAATCTTCTGGTAAATCCTTGGTTTGCGTAATGGCAAGATTAGCTTCTACCTGCCATAAGGCCAGGACAAAAATTTCCAGTTCGAAATCGGTATTGCCGGAAAAAGTAACGGTTTTCTTATCATTTTCCCGCAGATAATTAACTGCCAGCTCACGATATTCGCTGCTGCCGGAAGCACTTAAGACCGCATCCGTAAACGGCAGGGGGTTAAGCAACCAACGGTCATTGGTGACATCGCGCATAAACAATACCAGGCCATTGGCATTATCCAGCACCAGCTCCATATCCTGACTGCCGGCGGCCAGGGTAATTGGCTCTGCCTGATCAAGCAGGGAAACCGATAAGGCACTGCTGTCGGTGTTTCTCACCGTAGTGGCACGGTCTTCATCACACAGGGCGCGATACTTACCGTCGGGCACCAGGTTGCCAAAGTCGTCTTCTTCCAGCTCCTGACAGCGGGGCAGGCTCATATACTCGTTATACATGGAAAACGGCACCGCATAACCGCGAGGCACCATTTGATGGCCGTATTCACTTTCCAGGTCCTTCAGGGCGTTGGCCAGCTCGGCAACATTCGCTGCTTTTGCGCCAAAGCGGACCCAGTCGCCGTTGCCAAGCTCACTTAATAAAGCCGGTTCGGTTACCGTCAGATCAGATAACGGCGTTTGCGGATCCGGGCGCACCGATTCTAGCCAGGTGTCTACCTCATCCTGGGTCGCGGCGGTTAACACTATACCGTCCCCGGTCACTTCATATTTCACCAGCTCGCCAATTAACGGTGCTACTTGAGGGTCGTTGACCGCATCGCGCATATAGGCATTCGGGGTATTGTTTTGCTTGGCTTTAAGGTTGATATGAGACAAAGGCGTTTGCGGGGAGTCGGTGATGATCCCGGCAACATGGGCCAGGTCATTGGGGATATAGGTATAAATCACCACGTCACTGACAGAAGGTACCGGATCCCCGGGATTAATCACACGCAAGCGGCCATAACCTTGGCCCTGGTTGAGGATAGAAAAATCAATATTAGCAAACAGCTGTTCGCTTTTGATCACCGGTACCTCGGCCGATTCAAAAAAGGCCAGGTTATTGTCATAGATGTCCAGCTGGACATCGCTGGCGGGATAATAGCGGATCTGATCCCGGGCAAAGGTCATTTGCTCGGCGATCATCTTATAGGCTTTATCCGTTAACTCAGGAGTTACCGGATCCACCGGCCAGAATTGCACCGTGTACAGGCCATCAACCCCGGCTTCTGAGCTGTAATGATCATGAGCGAGAATCGATCCCGCCAGATGCGCCCGATCATCATGGAAATAGGTGGTTGAATTAAATTCCGACAAAGTGCCGCTATAACCTAAGCCCTCGGAGGCAAAGGCATAATGATAGGGGTAGCGCTCGGTATTGAAAAAATACAACTTAGGATTGTCGGTATTGACATCCATGATCAGATATTTCACTTCGCGGATACTTTGTGCCCCGGGCTGATCGCTACGCGCCGCCAGGGCTTCAAAATCAGTGCGCGATGCCAGGGTTAGGAAATAATCCGCTCCGCTCTCGCTGTCATTGACTGTGGTGGATATCGTATCCTGTTTTTGGGAAGTGATATTTTGTGAAAGCTTATCAAGGGAAGTTAGATTACTCCCTTGTGCTGCTGACATCATACCCGCACAAAGTAAGGGTAATGCCAGGTGAAGTCGTGACCTCATAATTAATTCCTTTTGCTTGGCTAAATTCACTACGACTGTTAAAACATTTAATTAAATGAGTTAAATACAGCTGGTTAAGGTGTGCAGCAATCATTACTGGTTCAGTAACATTAAAACTAAACAAACCGTTAATTTACCCACCTTAACCGGAAGCCGTATTGTAAAAAAGTAAATAAAAAGTTCAACAAAAGTTAACAATTAATCAATAAAAATTGTTTTTGATCGGATTTTTTCAATTTTCCTGAGCCAAAAAACCCGTTCCTGTTTAATTTGTCTTAAAGCAAGGAACGGGCAATGCGTGATGATCTCAGTTGTGATTAGTTAGCATAAACTTGAGGGTAAACTCTTATCCGCCAGGAACTTTCCGCTGCCGCCAAAAAGCGCACCGATAAGGCCACGGCTAAAAGCTGGCACAAAAACATGGCTTTGATTCCGGAAAATTTTCACCGTATAGGCGCTTATAACAGCACAGTTAACCGGCGATAAAAGCGCTGATATCTGCCACCAGGCTGGTTTCGGGGCGCTCGACAATACGGCCAAGCTCCTGACCGTCAAGGGTAATGACAAAAGTCGGGGTAAAAGCGATACCGGCATCGCTGGCCTTGCCCTGTGGTTCCGACTTGTTGAGATCTAAAGCGATCAGTTGCGAACTAAGCTCCGGACGCAGCGCCAGAATTTTCAGCATTTTCGGGACTTCACGCTGACTGTCATGGCACCAGGTACCAAAATAAGTGGTTATCTGAAGTTTATCCGGCCAGCTCCTGACCTGTGCCAGTTCTTGCTCTGTCAAATCAACCTGCTGAAATACCTGACTAAAGTCAGCATATTGAGCCAATAGTTCATCGGTACTGATAATCCCGACAGCAACCTTGTCGTCATGGGCACAAGCCGTCAGGGTAAAAAGTAATAATGCCGATGAGATAATGGCGCGAAAAGTTTTCATAGCGGACTTCCTGTGTAAATAACCCGGTGCTTGACCGGGCTACTTGCTTTGCTATCCGTTTTGATAACGCCGCCTGCCTAGTCTTTTTTTAATTCGTTAGCCTTTAATAACATAGATTTACTTTCCTGTAAAAAGACTTGTGCATAATCGCCAAACCAATCCGCCACCTGGTTAAACATAGTGACAAAGGCATCTTTATCCCCCATTTCTATGTCTTCAAGCAACTCCAGGAAACGGTAGGCAAACCGCTTCATCATGGAAACATTATCCGGGTTGGCAAAAATGATATCGCTGTAAAGCACAGGGTCCTGGGCGAACAAGCGGCCAACCATGATCAGCTCCAGGCGGTAGATAGGTGAGCTCATTTCCACCAACTGGGCAATATCCGAGCCTTCAGTCATTAAATGATAACCGTAGGCTATGGTAGAAAAGTGTCGCATCACCTGTACCATAGACATCGCCTGATCATGGGCACTGGCGGATACCGGATAAATTTTCGCGCCCCAAACGGCAAATTGATCCAGCAACCACTGATATTGCTCCGGGGCTCGCCCTTCACAGCTGATAATGGTTTGCTTTACCAGGGCAGTAACATCCGGGCCGAACATAGGATGTAGCCCGACCACAGGTCCGCTGTGCACTTTTAACATTTCATAAAGCGGCGATTCTTTGACACTGGTCACATCCGCTAAAATGCAGGACTCAGGTAAGGCCCCCAGCTGCTGGATCACTGTAGTGGTCAAACGGATAGGCACAGCAACCAGAACCACGCCGGCACCGGCAAAAATTTCTTCGCTGCGCCCCCAGTCTTCCTGTTCCATCACCGTCACCTGGTATTCTGAGCGGGTAAAGAGATCGACAAAAATACTGCCTAACTGCCCTTTACCGCCGATCACCACCACCTTTTTACAGTCCGGGTTCACGCATTTATAGCCGCTGGCATCCTGGCTGTTATAAGAGTCCCGCATCAAGCGGCGTAATACGTCTTCAATCAGATCCGGGCACAGCCCCTGATCTTGCGCCTGATTACGGCGCTCTTCTAATAAACTAGCTTCCCGATCCGGGGCATAGATGGGCATGCCCACCTGACTTTTCAGCTGGCCAACTTTAGTGGTGATACCACGGCGCTTAACCAGCAGAGCGACAATCTGGCTGTCGATATCATCGATATCGTCACGTAACGTCTTCAGTTGTTCTTGAAAATTTTCCATTGTTAATGCAATAACCTTGCTAATAGCCTTATTAAAATAATATTAAGCCTTGATCCGTGCTTTGAGCACTTCCGCCAACTTAGTCTCGGCCAGTACCATAAGCTTTTCTGTTTCTTTAAGGTCGATACAGGCATCGGTTACCGAAACCCCGTATTCCAGCTGTTCCCTGGGTAAGTTTGCACTTTGGTTACCGGCTTTAAGGTTACTTTCGAGCATCAGCCCGATTATCGATTTATTGCCTTCGAGGATCTGGTTGAACACATTATCGGCCACTAAAGGCTGACGGCGGTAGTCTTTATTGGAATTGCCGTGGCTGCAGTCAACCACGATCCCCAGCTCCAGGCCATGGGAAGATAATTCCTGTTCGCAAATGGCAACATTAACCGAGTCATAGTTAGGCTGTTTTCCGCCACGTAAAATCACATGGCCGTCCGGGTTGCCGGAAGTTTTGATCAAGGCTACCTGTCCCTGGCGGTTAATTCCCATAAAGCGGTGGGAAGAAGCTGCTGACTGCAAGGCATTAATCGCCACATCTAAACTGCCGTTGGTGCCGTTTTTAAAGCCGATCGGCATAGACAAACCACTGGCCATTTCCCTGTGGGTCTGGGATTCCGTGGTCCGGGCACCAATTGCCGACCAGCTGAACAATTCAGCCAGGTATTGCGGACTGATGGGATCTAAGGCTTCGGTTGCCAGCGGCAGCCCTAATTTAGTGAGGTAGATTAATAATTCACGCGCTTTTCTCAAACCGCTTTCAACATCGAAAGAGCCATCCATATGGGGATCATTGATCAAGCCTTTCCAGCCAACCGTGGTTCTTGGCTTTTCGAAATATACCCGCATCACGATATACAAAGAATCCTGATACTTGTCATGCAGGGCCTTTAAATGGCGGGCATATTCTTTTGCCGCTTCAACATCATGTACCGAACACGGGCCGCTGATCACCAGCAGCCGGGGGTCGCGTTTATGAATGATGTTAGAAATAACTTCTCGTGCAGCCATGACATACTCGCGCCCTTCATTATCAAGCGGCAACTCTGCTCTTAACGCCTCAGGCGTAATTAAGACATCTTCAGCATTGACATGCACGTCATTTAAATGGGTTATATGGGTAGATTCAGCCATGGTAACTTCCGGTAAAAAATAGATTAAATAGAATAAAGTGAAAGGCTAAGCAGTAATTCCGGGCCAATAGAGATTCAGTGATAATATCGAAAAAATACGTGATTAATTTTCGTGTTTTTTATACCAAAAAACAAAACATCAAACCTTGTAAAGATAGCGTTACACAAATTGTAAGATATATAGTACACCCTTTATCTTGTCCGGTATAGGCTTTTTGCTGAAAAATTGCCCTTTAGTCGCCAATAGCCGGGATTAACAAAGGATATCCTTTAATGAACTATAGTTAAGGGTACATGTACAAATAAGCCCTATATGCAAATTTAACGAGCAAAGCCGCTTATTTTGCTATTATTAGTGTTGACATTAACGGGCTAGCAATAGCCATTCGCTTGTTTTTGGGTCTGTGATGATGAAAGCCGGTTCACATTTACCTATCCCCGAAAAAGACTATCTCACCATAGAGCAACGTAAAATTGCTGACTGGTACCGCACCGCTTTCCAGCAGAGCAATATTTCATTATGGCTGGTGGACCTGGGTACCCTGCCGGGCAAATTGGAAAAGTACAGCGCCCAGGATATTCGCGATTATAATCACTATTTTGCCCATCATATCTTTGAATTGCTGACCCTTGCCAGGCAACTAAAGGTCGTTGACGTCAATATGCCAACCCTGGCCTTGTATGGTGGCAAGGACAAAGGCACTTTCTTAAAACAGATCGCCAATAAACATAATAAAGATCAATTGGAGGTATTGAAGAAGCTGGTGGTTGCCTTGCTGGAGCAGCGCCATTATTTTGAAACCGAAGCCACCGCCAGCCACCGCAACGGCCATCAATTTAAAGTGGTCATGAAAGCCATTATTCCGGAACATGTCACCGACCATACCCGGATGCTCATTTCCGTCACCAGCCTGGCACACAGAAAAAAAGTATCGCAATTATTATTCCCGGAGCAGGATATTTATCAAACCTTCCTTCACAATGCCCCGGTTTGTATTCATGAAATAGATCAGGATGGCCGCTTAACCGCCATGAATGATACCGGTTTAAAAATGTTGCGCCTGAACGATGTCAGCCAGATCCTTGGCTGCCGTTATTTATCCCTGGTGACCGATGACGATAAACCGCGCATCGAATATTTAATGTTAAGGGCATTTAACGGTTACTCTTCTGAATTTGAATTTCAGTTAAGATGCAACGGCGAGCTCAGGGTTTTTTCCTCCTGCTTTATTCCGATAGAAGAAAATAAAGATCAAGTCCATCATATTATCGGCATTACCCAGGATATAACCGAACGCAAACACAGTGAAGAAGAACTCTACCATCAGGCCAACTATGATCTGCTCACTAACCTGCCAAACCGCAGCCACTTCACCGACTCGGTTAAACATGCACTGACCCAGGCCAGACGGCGCCGCCACGGCCTGGCATTACTCTTTATCGACTTAGATAATTTCAAACCCATTAACGATACCTATGGCCATGCCATGGGAGACACGTTACTGCAACAGGTTTCCGCCACCATCCAAAACACGCTGCGCAAGGAAGATTTAACCTGCCGCTTCGGGGGAGATGAATTTATCATTTTACTGCCCAGCATAGCCAAACGGAATAATGCCGCGGTTGTCGCCGAAAAAGTCCTTCGCTGCATTCAACAGCCGATAAACCTCTCCAACCAGCAACTGTCGATTTCTGCCAGTATCGGTATCAGCACCTTTCCGGAAGACGGCGACAGCTATGAAACCTTAATGCCGCATGCCGATATGGCCATGTATAAAGTCAAAAACTATGGTGGCAACAGTTACCAGTTTCACCAGGTAGAAAAAACCAACTTTAAGATGTAAGCCGCTAAGATATACACTGCAACTTAGTACATAGGCGCTTAACGGCTACAGCATAATCCCGCTACCGGGATAATGCTGCTTGTTCCCTTCACTGACCTGACTGACCGCCCATCATATCAATCGAACCAGACTTGTCTTTCACCCGGGATATCGCCTGTGGTGCCTGGGAGGCAGCCAGCATACGGTTAATTTGCTGTATTTGTGTTGAAACCCGGATCAAATCGCGACTGACCTGCTGATAATGCTCATCCTGCCTTGCCATTTCCTTGCTAAGTTCAGCTTTAAACATACCGCTTAAGCTAGCAATCGACTGGTTCAATACCCTTGTTTGCTTACTGAGCAAAGCCGCCATTTCCTTGTTCTCCCGGATAACCTCGTCCGGGAGCCCTTGCTGGGGAACCATATGCCCGATAACATCAACACTGGCCGAGCTGACTTTATCCGATAAATAACCTTCACTATCGCTGATAAGGTCATCGATCTTATGGGTTTGTTGCTCCATCTGGCTTACCAGGCGTTTATTGGCATCTGCTACCACCTCGGCAAGCAAGTCAACGACCTCTTTTTGCCGGATATCGAGACGGTTAAATTTTGCCATCAGTTGGGAGTTAACGGTTTCATGTTTGGATTTTGCATCCCCGGTCAGCAAATTAAAGTGCCGTTCAAGAGAATCCTGATATTTAAGGGCATCCTGGCGGGTTTGCTCTGTTTGCACTAAAGTACCGACTTGCAGATTGGCGCTAAAGGGGGCAGCAAATAAAACCCCTAAAGTCAGTAAAGCAAAAGCCGCCCGGGCGTATAAGTGCTTACTCATAAAAGTGAGTGCGAGACCGGCAATAAAAGTACCGATCAAAGGTAAGATCACCATGACGCTTTCCATCATGGATAGTTGGCTCAGCCCCTGAAAAAATGATGCAATGGTATCCATAAAAACCTTCCTGGTCGTTAAAGTAACATCCTGTTTATTCATACCCCTAACCTAGTACACAGGCACAAAAAAACAACCACCTTGACTGTCAGGGCTTAACTGACACCTCCGGCCCCTTACATTGTTACCTCTAAATAATCCATTAAAAATAAGCGTGTTACCCGCTAAGTAGCTCAGTACAGCCAACTAATGGCCAAAAAGCAAAGCAATTAAGCCCGGCTATTTAACTCAAGGCTTCATGGATAAATCACCGGATAAAAGACCCCGATAACTGACAAAAACAATCACAATTAACGGACAAGAAGCTACGGTGCGTTTATCGCAAATAAGCACTGTATTTTTTGAGCGCTCAGAAAAATGGTCCAATGCCTGAAAACCGCAAAAAGTAAAACCATATTGGCTTGCCTTTATTCAAAAAAGCAACAAACCTCAAACGCCCCCAGATGATTATTTATTCGCTTTATAGTGAGCATAACCAAACTGTTATTTATCCCCCCGGGCAACCCAGCACCTTGATGAACAAAAACCAAGAACAAACCGGGCTTGGACAACTATTATCATCGGGCTCACCGTTCAGGCCCAGGTATAAGCTAATAAACCATTAAAAAATCAATTATTTTTATCCAAATAAAGCTAACCGGCCTTAAAACAGGGTAAAATAAAAATATCTGTCAAATGAATACGCCCAGAGCCTGATGACTGAGTATGCAATCAAGTCTTGATATCAACTGGTGGCAACTGGCCATTTTTATGTTAGTGCTGCTGGTCCCTTTAGCGGTTAACTTCAGGTTTTCCCTGGGGCTCACCCGGGAAATGACCCTGGCGGTCGTGCGTATGAGTTTACAACTGGTGCTGGTGGGCCTATACCTGCAGTTTTTATTTGAACTCAATAATCCGCTGCTGAACCTGATGTGGCTGATGGTAATGTTGCTGGTTGGCACCAGCGCCATCATTTCCAGTACCGCACTGGAGGCAAAATACCTCTACCTGCCGGTACTCTGCGGCTTATTGCTGGGATTAGTGCCCTTGCTGCTTTTGCTGTTGCTGGCCTTGCTGCAACCTGTACCTGTTTATAACGCCCAATATCTGATACCACTGGCGGGTATGCTGCTGGGCAACAGTCTCAGCGGCAATATTGTCGCCCTGCAAAGGTTGTTTACTGCCTTTAAGGATAAAAATGATGAATATGAGGGAGCGCTGGCATTAGGGGCCAGGCCCCCCCAGGCAAGCCTGCCTTTTGTCCAGTTGGCAATGCAACAGGCCTTTGCGCCCATCCTGGCTTCTATGGCCACCACAGGCTTAGTGACCCTACCCGGTATGATGACGGGGCAAATTTTGGGAGGTGTCGATCCGATCACGGCCATTAAATACCAGCTGGTGATCTTAGCAGCAATTTTTGTGATGCTGAGCATCTCGGTGACAACCAGTCTTTATCTGGGGATCCGTACCGGCATAGCACCGACCGGTTTTGTTAAGATCAAGTTTAAAGCCCCGAAAATGAAAAAACAGAAACCTTGATATTTACATTCTCTGCTCTCCTGTCATCGCCTCCCCTGTATATAAGCGCTCTTTGACTTACTGTCACCGCGCAATACCATACTTCCTGCACATAAAAAGACCGGCATATTTGCCGGTCTTTTGGGTTCTCAGCCATTATTAATGGAATATTCGCCGTAAGCCTTTATCACTTAACAATACGGTTAGTGACCAGGTGATCCACCACGCTCGGATCTGCCAGGGTCGAAGTATCTCCAAGGCTTTCCATTTCATTTTCGGCGATTTTACGCAGGATGCGGCGCATAATTTTCCCCGAGCGAGTCTTGGGCAAGCCCGGCGCCCATTGAATATAGTCAGGCTTGGCAAAACGGCCGAGTTCTTTGGCGACAAATTCCGTCAATTCCCCCTGCAGGGCATCAGATTCACTGGCCGACCCCATTAAGGTCACATAGGCATAAATGCCCTGCCCTTTAATATCATGGGGGTAGCCCACCACCGCCGCTTCGGCCACTGCCGGGTGCAATACCAGGGCGCTTTCGATTTCCGCGGTACCCAACCTGTGCCCGGAAACATTGAGGACATCATCCACCCGCCCGGTGATCCAGTAAAAGCCGTCGGCATCGCGTTTGGCGCCGTCACCGGTAAAGTAATTGCCCGGATACTGGCTTAAATAGGTATCATAAAACCTCTGGTGATCGCCGTAAACCGTGCGCATTTGCCCCGGCCAGCTGCCTTTCATCATCAGCAAACCTTCGGCTTCCCCTTCAAGTTCATTGCCTTCTTTATCAAATATCGCCGGCTCAACGCCAAAAAATGGCTTGCCTGTCGCGCCCGGTTTCATATCCACGGCGCCGGGCAAGGAAGTCAGCAAAATACCGCCGGTTTCGGTTTGCCACCAGGTATCGACGATAGGGCAATTTTCTTTACCGACAATTTCATAATACCAATGCCAGGCTTCGGGGTTAATCGGCTCGCCTACCGTGCCCAGCAAGCGGATTGAAGATAAGTCTGCCTGCTCCACCAGGGCATCTCCCAAGCCCATTAACGCCCTCAGTGCGGTCGGTGCGGTATAGAAGATATTAACCTTGTGCTTTTCACACACCTGCCAAAAACGCCCGGCATCGGGGTAGGTAGGCACACCTTCAAATACCAGGGTGGTGGCACCGTTGGCCAGGGGGCCGTAAAAAATATAAGAATGCCCGGTAACCCAGCCGGCATCCGCCGTACACCAGTAGATTTCACCGTCCTGGTAATCAAAGACATATTTATGGGTCATGGCCGCATAAAGCAGATAACCGCCGCAGGTATGCAAAACTCCTTTAGGTTTGCCGGTTGAACCAGAAGTATAAAGTACAAATAACGGGTCTTCGGCATCCATTTGCTCCGGTTCACAAACCGCAGGCAAGTCAGCAACCTCCTCAGCGTATTTGACATCAAGCTCGGAGTTCCAGTGAACATCGGCCCCGGTACGTTCAACCACTATCACAGAATGGACATCAGGACAGTCTTTGAGCGCCTCATCGACATTGGCTTTAAGGGGAATACGCTTGCCTCCGCGGACACTTTCATCTGCGGTGATCACCACCCGGCAATCTGCATCGAGTACCCGGGCTTTAATCGACTCAGTAGAAAAGCCGCCGAATACCACAGAATGTACCGCGCCGATACGGGCACAGGCGAGCATGGCGTAGCCCACTTCGGGGATCATTGGCATATAAATACAAACCCGGTCGCCTTTTTTCACTCCCCGCTGCTTTAACAAATTAGCAAAGCGGCAGACATGATCATGCAGCTCTTGATAGGTCACCTTAGCGTCATCGCCGGGCTCATCTCCTTCAAAAATGACAGCGATGTCATTTGCTTTATTAGCTAAATGGCGGTCAATGCAATTGTAGCTGACGTTCAATTTGCCGCCGGCAAACCAGCTGACCTGTGATTCTTTAAAGTTAACGCTGCTGACCTGCTCCCAGGGCTGATACCAGTCGATAAACTTTTCCGCCTGCTGCGCCCAGAACACATCAGGCTGCTCAATGGACTGGCGGTACATGGTTTCATAAGTGGCGGCATCAATATGGGTGTTTGCCTTTGCGCGTTGGGATACTGGATAGCGAGATTGTAATTCCTTCATAGCTACTCTCTGATGTAATGGATTCTAGTTATAATTACTTTGTTTATTATTCTTTGCATATTGCGGCATATAACAATGAGTTAATCAGTTTACCCTTAATGAATTTAAGAAACCACGAAGTTTTTTTAAACAAAGGAAACTGGCTGATATTTATCATTACTCACCGACAAGAGAAATTCAAACGGGCAGCAGGTTTATTTTGTCGCTATTTTCCGCCTCGCCTTCAGCTCCCCTGAAGCCTAGCTTTAAACATAACAGTTACTTCTTCTCTGACACAAGCAAAGATACAGCGGCGTATTATTTATTTCCCTCGCATACAGCCGCTGCTTCTTACTTCAACCTCAAATAATCGAAGACGATGCAATCAAATCGGTAAACTTGGTAAGTACCGGTTCATCAATTTGTTCAGTTCCGGATAAGCGAAAGAAGGTATATTTTTCCCCAGCATGCACCGCCAGGGCGATAGACTGTTTGCTGCCGCTGAGCTGGTACAAGTCAAAAAGCTGATTATTCTGAGATTTGATGGTTCTAACCGCCTTAAAGTTATCCGTTGCCGGTAAGCCGGCTTTTTGTTGCCAGATGTTCATAATCGCCGACAGCGGCATACCTTTTTTCATACGGATAATCGCCAGCTGATAATTGTTTTTACCACTGTTAAGGCGGTAACTGGCAATTGCCACACCATTGGCAGCAGGCACAGGCTGCCACTCACTTGATGGAGAAAGCTCAAGAAAATCACTGAGCTTTTCATGGTGGCTTACAGTCACTTTCAAGTGCTTTTTCACCGGCAGTGCCCCGTCGTTTTTTTGCCACCAGCTGGCATTTGAGCTCACTACCGAAGCAAATTTTGGTGACTGTAGAGGATCATTGCCAACAAGAGCAAGATGAGAAACCGGCTCATTAAGGAAGAAAAAACTCAAGAAGCAAGCAACCGACAGGTAACTGATATAAATAAACTTTTTCATGGACTACTCCCGTAAATTATTCGCCAACAAACACCACAAGCTAGGGGTTTGTTAATAATTTCAAAATTTCAGGCTTGAACTTCGCCATTGAAAATGCATTTTGTCCATGAGCATTTTTGCTGTTGGCATTGCACCAACTCCAAGCAGGTATTTAGCGCTTTGGCTATCACCACTTTTCACCGCTAACAGTAACGGGGCATAGCTGTGTATATTCCTCCTGCTGATATTGACATCTTCGTTAAGTATACGCGGTAAAATTTAATTTTTTCCCTGGACGGTAAATATTAATGCCGCACTCCCGGGTGCCGAACACCAGCCTGACGGCATTTGCCCGGTAAGGCTTTAACATTCCCTGTATAGGTCCACCACAGGAGCAAACTGGTGGAAGTGTTGATCTCAGCGGCTTTACCGGACAAAATCATATAATTTCGGTTAGGTGTGCGATTCTTGATTACTGCCTATAAGCGCAAAACTTCTCACCTGAAACGGATAAATGAAAATCAGCTGTAAGGAGAATGACTCAAGGTAATATGAGGAGTCACAACAAGCTATGGGGAAAAGCATGAGCAGTATAGCGGCATGAACATCTTTACCTTGTTACATCCTGTAACCGCAAAGTTGCCATAGGAAATGCAGGTTCTTAACTTACGCCTGGAACCAGTGAGTTGATCTTTCCTCCTGCACATAAAAAAAGCCATGTGGTTGCCCACATGGCTTTTTATTCAAACTAATGAATAATCTATGATTACTTCTTAGCCAACTTCTCTTTGATACGTGCAGAACGACCTGAACGCTCACGAAGATAGTAAAGCTTAGCTTGACGAACATCACCGCGACGTTTGACTTCAATTGAGTCAACTAGAGGGCTATGTGTCTGGAATACACGCTCAACACCAACACCGTTAGAAATTTTACGAACGGTGAAAGCAGAATGTAGGCCACGGTTTTTAACAGCAATCACAACACCTTCAAATGCCTGAAGACGTGATTTGTCACCTTCGGTAACTTTAACTTGAACAACGACAGTGTCGCCTGGGGCGTACGCTGGAACGTCAGTTTTCATTTGCTCTTGTTCGAGCTGATCAATAATCTTACTCATAATACCTTCTTCCTAGAGTTCACTGTCATCAGCAGCAGCTTGCTTGATTTTCTCAAGCATTTTCTCCTGCTCCGCAGTCAGAGCTAGGTCAGTTAATAGTTCGGGTCTTCTGGTCCATGTTCTTTCCAGGGATTTCTGCTGGCGCCAAAGCCTGATATGTTCATGATTACCACTTAGCAACACTTTCGGTACCGACTTCGCCTCTTCATCAGAGGTTTCCAGTACTTCCGGCCGGGTATAATGCGGACAATCGAGTAAACCGTCAGAAAATGAATCCTGCTCGGCTGACAACTCATGTCCCAATACACCGGGCACAAAACGTGCTACGGCATCGATCACGTTCATGGCAGGTAATTCACCGCCACTTAATACGTAATCACCAACAGACCATTCTTCATCAACATCTGATTCAATGATCCGTTCGTCTATGCCTTCATATCGTCCGGCAATAAATACCAGATGATCATGTTGCGATAACTCACGCACACCGGCCTGGTCCAATTTACGTCCCTGAGGTGACAAATAAATCACTTTTGCCTTGCCGCCATTGGCTAATGCCGCATCTTTTGCTGCATTAATGGCATCACGTAACGGTTGCACCATCATCAACATACCCGGACCACCGCCATAAGGACGATCATCTACGGTGCGATGTCGATCATGGGTAAAGTCTCTCGGGTTCCACTTGTGGAACTCAATCAGACCATTACGGATCGCTCGGCCAGTCACCCCATACTCAGTGATTGCATCAAACATTTCGGGAAAAAGGCTAATCACCCCAATCCACTTGCTCTTGTCAGAGCCGTTGCTGCTGCTCACGAGTTAGAAACCTGGGTCCCAGTCAACACTAATTTGTTTATTTTCAACACTAACCGATACCACCACTTGCTCAAACAAGTAAGGAATTAACCTTTCTTTTTTGCCAAAGGCGTCGTTGCGGTTAGCTTTTACAACCAGTACGTCATTTGCGCCGGTTTCCATCATGTCAGAAACCGTCCCCAGGTCGTAACCTTGGGTAGTAACAACTGTCATGCCGATCAAATCCCGCCAGTAAAATTCCCCTTCGGGCAATTCCGGCAAGGCTTCAGGATTAGCCAATATTTCCGAGCCGACCAGGGTTTGCGCCTGATCTCTGTCATCATAGTTGGCAATCTTGGCAATAAGACCATTGTTATGTTTACGCCAATCAGTAACTTCTACTGCTTGTACTTTATCGCCTAATTTTAAAGACCAAGGCATATAGTCTAAAATAGCTTCGGGATCATCCGTGAATGAATGAATCTTCAACCAGCCCTTGATCCCGTAAACGGCACCTAATTTACCCAGCGTGATTTTATCTTTCATACTACTCACAACAATTCCTACAACTTACCAACTAATTAAGCAGCTGCTTGAGCGTCTTTAACCAGCTTGGCCACACGATCAGATACACCAGCACCTTGACCAACCCAGTGGTTGATGCGGTCCAGGTCTAAACGTAATTTTTCCGCTTGACCTTGTGCTGTTGGGTTGAAGAAACCTACTTTCTCGATGAAACGACCATCGCGAGAGTTACGGCTATCTGCAACAACAACCTGATAGAATGGACGCTTCTTAGCGCCACCACGAGCTAAACGAATGGTAACCATATCGTCCTCTATATATATTAAGTGTTAAAACGAATTTCCAGACACTTTCTGACACCAAGTGACAGAAAAGCTCGCGTATTTTACGCTTTCCCGCCAAGATTGCAAGAGATATACAAAATGTGAACAGAATTAGTGCTTTACCGAGCCACTCACCAGGTCAAAAAAGCATAAAAATCAATACATTGAATAAAGAGCGCATTCAACGCACTGACTGTAAGTATAATCCGGCAAAATCAGGCTTTACCAGGCCATAACGGCGATAGATTTCTGCCAACAACCCGCGTTGATCGGCTTTTGCCAGAATTTTATTAATCTCCCCCGGCTGAATAGGAGACGTTTTCGGCACCAGGAAAAAACGCTCATAAGCGGTATCATAGCGCTCGGAGACAATAAACTTATCCTTAAATTCAGGATGGCGCAGTAAAAACCAGTTCAGTGCTATGGTGCTGACCACGGCAATTTCCGCCCGGTTTGCCAACACCATATTAATGGTGACTTCTTCCGAGCGCACTAAAGTAATATTAAAGCGCTTGTTCAGCTGGGACAGCTCAGTGACATAATTGGCAAATTTATAATGATAGCCATGAACTGCAACCAGGTTCTTATCGGTAAAGTTAGCAAAAAAGCCCTGATCTCTGTTTTTTTTCTTTAGCGCGAGAAAGATATCTTTTGAAGCAACCAGCGCCATAGTTAAAGACAGATCATCTTCCTGCCACCCCCAGGCGGGATTATCCCACATCACCACATCGACCCAGCCATCAGCCAGGGATTGGGTGCGTCGCTTGATCGGTACCGGCACCAGGACGAACTCAAATTGATTCTGTACGCTGTTCATCGCCGCAATCACTTCCGGTGCGGCGCCCGAGAGACCTTCTCCGAAAAGAAATGGCGGACGGGCACTGGAGCCGACTTTTATTTCAATTGCTGCCGGCAGGGATGCGCCATAGACCTGATGGTAAAAGCCACAAAGCAGCACCAGCAATAATGCTGACTTAATGGCGCGGCCTTTTATCTGAAAAAATAGCATATATTTCTCCGCATAAAATTAATAATAGCCTGAGAAATAGCAAAGGCAGCCAAAACCGCCCTTTTAGTAAAATTTATCTAAAGCGCAGGGATAAGGCTGTTGGCACTTTTCTTATCACCAGCCAACCGGCAGCGGTTAAGGCACAACCTTCCGCTTTAATCCGGCAAAGTCGGCTTTTTCCAGTCCGTAACGCTGATAAATAACCGACAATAAACCTTGCTGATCGGCTGCAGCCAAAATTTCATCAATTTCCCTTGCCTGGATCGGCGCACTTTTAGGCACCAGGAAAAATCGCTCATGACTGCTATCAATGCGTTCAGAAATGATAACTTTATCCCGGTATTGAGGATAACGCAGCAGAAACCAATTTAAGGTAATGGTGCTGACCACAGCGATGTCGGCTCTTTTAGCCAGTAGCATCTTAATGGTAAGCTCTTCATTGCTCACCAAAGAAATATCGAACATTTTGCTCAACCGGGATTCGTCGGTGATGAAATCGGCAAAACGATAATAATAGCCATGAACAGCCACCAGGCGCTTGTCGGTTAAATCGGCAAAAAACGTCTGGTCTCGTTGCTCCTGTTTTAATGCCAGGAAAATATCTTTGTTTGCAACCAGCGGCAAACTCAGCAACAGGCTGTCTTTCTTCCAGCCCCAGGCGGGATTATCCCACATAAAGACATCCACCCAACCATCGGTGAGCGACTGAATACGGCGTTTGGTCGGCACAGAAACCAGAATAAATTCAAATTGATTTTGCACCCGGTTCATTGCCGCCAAAACTTCTGCTGCCGCCCCGCTCATATCGTTAGTCGCCATAAAAGGTGGCCGGGGAATAGTACCCACCTTAATTTCTATCACCTCGGGTGAACTAAAACTATGGGCAAACTGGCTAAAAGCGGATAACAGCACCAGTACGATAAGCATTTTTACAGAGTTTAAAATAACCATATAATCCTATGAACCTGAAGGTATTTTGCAGCCCAAACTAATCATAGTGCCAATAACAAAAAAGGCAGCCTTAGCTACCTTTTTAGATTGAGTTTTTATCCTGATAAGCAAGAGTTACTTACGGCCGAGCATACCGCCCATGCCGCCCGGCGGCATCATGCCCTTCATGCTGCGCATCATTTTCTGCATGCCGCCTTTACCCGACATCTTCTTCATCATTTTCTGCATTTGCGTGAATTGCTTGATTAATTTGTTCACATCCTGGATCTGGGTGCCTGAACCGTTGGCTATCCGGCGCTTACGCGAACCTTTGATGATTTCCGGACGGGCACGCTCTGCCGGGGTCATGGAGTTGATGATGGCTTCCATACGTACCGTAACCTTATCGTCCATCTGTCCTTTAATTTGCTCAGACATATTGCCCATGCCGGGTAATTTGTCCATCAGCCCCATCATGCCGCCCATATTTTTCATTTGCTGGAGCTGCTCCCGGAAGTCTTCCAGATCAAAACCTTTACCGGTTTTCACCTTACGGGCCAGTTTTTCCGCCTTTTTCTTATCGACTTTCTGCTCAACTTCTTCGATCAGGGATAACACATCCCCCATGCCGAGAATACGGGAAGCGATACGGTCCGGATGGAAAGGCTCCAGGGCATCGGTTTTTTCACCCACCCCCATAAATTTGATCGGCTTGCCGGTGATATGGCGAATCGACAGCGCCGCACCGCCACGGGCATCACCGTCGGTTTTGGTGAGGATAATCCCGGTTAAAGGCAAAGCATCGTTAAAGGCTTTGGCGGTATTGGCAGCATCCTGACCTGTCATGGCATCAACGGTAAACAGGGTTTCTACCGGGTTGATGGCACCGTGCAGCTGCTGGATTTCTGCCATCATATCTTCGTCGACATGCAAGCGACCGGCGGTATCGACGATCAAAACGTCAAAAAAGTTTAACTTGGCATGGTTGATGGCCGCTTCGGCGATGGCCACAGGTTTTTGTTTGATATCACTGGGGAAAAATTCAACCTTGATTTCCTGCGCCAGGGTTTCCAGCTGTTTGATCGCCGCCGGGCGATAAACATCGGCACTGACCACCAAGACTTTTTTCTTTTCACGTTCGGTCAGGAATTTTGCCAGCTTAGCAACCGAGGTGGTTTTACCCGCCCCTTGTAAACCCGCCATCATGATCACTGCCGGCGGCGCCGCCTTTAAGTCCAGGGCTTCGTTGACTTCACCCATGGCCGCTTCGAGTTCACCGCGGACGATTTTGACAAAAACCTGTCCCGGGCTCAGGCTTTTTGTAACTTCCTGACCAACCGCACGCTCTTTCACTTTACTGACAAACTCACGGATAACCGGCAGGGCTACATCCGCTTCAAGCAGGGCCATACGTACTTCACGCAGCGTGTCTTTAATATTGTCTTCTGTTAACCGGCCACGGCCGCTGATATTTTTTAACGTTTTCGTTAAACGATCGGAAAGATTCTCAAACATGGATTACTCTAAAAGCCAAACTTTATCGGCACATTATAACCGCAGCATAAAGAAGAGAAAGCATAAAATTCCGGCAAAGACCGAATAAATGGTAAAATAAGCGGAAAATTTACCGCAAACGGTTGTCAGCATCATTAAAAACTCCTGCCAGAGCATAAGATAGGGATATCTGCCCGGTGTTTTTTTATGGTATTCTAGCGCCAGTTTATTTTATCAGACACAAGGAAGGCCCGGTGGAACAGCTCACAGCCTTATTGAATAATTTCATTGATTTAGCAGCAGAGGCCAGTCCCTGGTTATTGCTTGGCCTGCTCATCGCAGGGTTAATGAAAGCCTGGTTGCCCAAGCAATTGCTCAATAAGCACCTGGGCAAAGGTAAATCAGGCATCGTTAAGGCCGCCCTGGTTGGCGCACCTTTACCCCTGTGCTCGTGTGGCGTGATCCCGGTAGCCACCGAATTAAAACGCGGCGGCGCCTCCGATCCCGCCACCGCTTCCTTTTTAGTCGCGACACCGGAAACCGGGGTCGACTCGGTATCTGTCTCTTACGCCATTTTAGGACCGGTATTTGCGATTTACCGGCCGGTAACGGCGATAGCTTCCGCCATCATCACAGGATTGCTGGTGGCCACCGATAAATCCGCCGGGAAAATATTACCAGCAACAAAACATGACGCTAAAACCAATGCCAGCACACAAAACACATGCTGTTCATCCACAACTGGTGAAGCTGATATCAAGATGGCAAAGGCAAGCAGCTGCTGTGCTTCCCCGGCCGCCGAGATGGCCACTGCTGCCAGCGGCAGTTGTTGCAGTATTCCTGCGCCAAAAGAGACAGCAAGCAAGTGTTGTGCTTCACCTTCCCAGACATCTGCCAGCGCCAATAGCAGCTGTTGCCCCCCACAAGTTCCCGAAGCGACAACAGCCACAAAATGCTGCTCTTCTACAACAGATAAAACAGCGGATAAGGAAACTTTTTCCCGCAAAACCTTGCAGGGCATCAAATACGCCGCCACTCAGTTAGTTGATGACATCATCATCTGGCTCTTTATCGGCCTGGTTTTCGCCACCCTGGTCAGAACCTTGTTGCCGCCGTCACTGTTAACCAGTTACGGCAGCGGACTGCAAGCCATGTTGATCATGATCGCCATCTCTATCCCTATGTATATTTGCGCGACAGCTTCAACCCCGATTGCCGCAGGCTTTATTCTCGCGGGCATTTCCCCCGGCACCGCACTGGTCTTTATGATGGCCGGGCCGGCAACGAACATTTCAACCTTAGGGGTGATTAAAAACGAAATGGGCTCAGGGGTACTGATACGTTATCTCGGCGGGATCGGCTTATGCGCCCTGGCTTTTGGTTATCTGCTCGATTGGGGACTGTTGAAGTTTAATATCGATATTAACCAACAAATGCAGCACAGCCATGAGCTGCTGCCTTACTGGTTTAGCCTCAGCTGCGCTATTTTACTGGCGCTGCTGGCAATAAAACCGTTAAGAAGAAAGTGGCTATAAAAACATAAAAAAACACTTGCTAACATTTTGTTGGTAACTTTTTGTTTATGATCATGGTGCTTTGGCAACAAACTGATAAAATCACCGCGGATCGTTATCTTATTTGGTAGCCCGTTTATTCATTTTTTTGATAACTATATTGTGTGGGAGCACTTTGTGGATTTGTTTGCAACTTATTCTATTATCGCATTTGTCGCTTATCTTGGGGCATCGCTGGCCATTATCACCCGGTTGTTTCATCCCGAGGGACCTAATCAACTGCTGGTGCTCCTGATCGGCTGTTTCGCGATTATTGCCCACACTCTGGGGATCAGCCAGCAGATGTTCCTCAACGGCGAGGTTAACTTCAGCCTGCCTTATGTGATCTCCCTGGTATCGCTCATTATCACCATGAGCATTTCTGTGGTGGCCACCCGCTTTAAAGTCAATTTGCTGCTGCCGGTGATTTACGGCTTTGCCGGTATCTGGCAATTGTTGCTGGTGCTTATGCCCGGCGGCGGTGAAATACCGTTAACGGCGGAGAAAGCCTTACTGATCAGCCATATCACTCTGGCCCTCATAGCCTATTGCGTGCTGGTCATTGCCACCTTATACGCCTTCCAGGTGGCTTATATTAATTTTAAACTTAAAAGCAAGAATTTAGCCGCCGTCAACCAGTTGCCGCCGCTGATGCAGGTGGAAAACCAGCTTTTTCTTATTTTAGCCATAGGCACCATGTGCTTATTTATCAGCGAAGTGAGCGGCTTTATTTTTCTCGAGAATTTCCTGGCCAAAGACAAACTGCATAAAACCGTACTTTCTTTAGTAGCCCTGGCAATCTATACGATCACCCTGTTCGGTCACTTTAAACGCGGCTGGCGCGGACACAAGGTGCTGATCTTAACCATTTGTGCGACATCTTTACTGACATTGTCATATTTTGGCAGCCGATTCGTGAAAGAGTTTCTCTTGTCATAATTTTTAAGGTATAAAGTACAATAGTTTTAGTGAATTAGGCTAAAACTATTGTGTAACAACCTAGGAACCCCTTTTTGGACAACATATCTACAGAAATACTCTTTGCCATTCTTGGCTTATTGATCGTATTTTCAGCGTATTTTTCGAGCTCAGAAACCGGCATGATGGCCCTGAACCGTTACCGGTTAAGGCATCTTGAAAAACAAAATCACAAAGGCGCCAAGCGGGTCAGTAACCTCTTGGCTCGTCCCGATCGTTTGATCGGGTTAATATTAATCGGCAATAACCTGGTTAATATAGCCGCTTCTGCTATCGCTACCATTATCGGCTTACGCTTGCTGGGGGATGTCGGGGTCTTGGCTGCCACCGTAATCTTAACCCTGGTGATCCTTATATTTGCAGAAGTAACACCAAAAACGCTTGCGGCCCTATATCCTGAAAAGATCGCCTTTCCCAGCTCACTGTTCCTTACTTTATTACTTAAGTTGCTTTATCCTTTGGTTATTGTCGTCAACTCGATCACCAACGGTTTCTTGATGTTGTTAGGGATCAGTTCAGAGCAAAGGGAACAGCACAGTCTGAGTACGGAAGAGCTGCGTACTGTGGTCAACGAGTCCGGCGCCCTGATCCCGGAGCGTAACCAGGATATGCTGGTCAGTATCTTAGATCTGGAAAAAGTCCATGTAGAAGACATTATGATCCCCCGTAACGAACTGATCGGTATCGATGTCAATGACGACTGGAAAAGGATCCAAAAGCAATTAACCCAGTCAAACCATACCCGGGTATTGCTTTACCGTGACAACATTGACGATGTCGTTGGTTATGTGCATGTCAGGGATGCGCTCAAACTGCTGTCAAAAAACCAGTTTACCAAAGCCACCCTGCTGCGCGCAGTGCGCGAACTTTATTTTATTCCCGAAGGCACACCGTTAAATGTCCAGCTACTAAAGTTTCAGCATGCAAAAGAGCGTCTGGGCTTAGTAGTGGATGAATACGGAGATATCCAGGGTTTAGTCACATTAGAGGATATCCTGGAAGAGATCGTCGGTGATTTCACCACCACCATGACGCCTACCGCCAGTGATGAGGTGCATCTGCAGCCGGACGGCAGTTATCTGGTCGACGGCAGTGCCAACATCCGGGACATTAATAAGGCGATGTCGTGGAAGTTACCCACTGACGGCCCTAAAACCCTCAACGGCTTGATTATCGAATATTTGGAAGATATCCCCCAGGCAAAACTCAGCGTCAGGATCGCCGGCTACCCGGTGGAGATCGTCGATGTCAGCGACAATATGATCAAATCCGTGCGCATCATGCCGGAATATTATATTGAAGACAAAACCGACGAGTAATAATCCCCGGTCTTTAACCCGATAAAATTCTCAAATAAGCCACGGTTAATAAACAGTGTAAACTAATAATATCACACTGTTTATTTTCCATTTCTATGATTCGAAATATCAAATCTCCTTCATAAATCCCGGACAAAGTCTCAAGCACTGAAAAGCATTTTGTGGATAATAAAAGCACAAACAAAACTTACCAACATAGTTATCCACAACATAGACATCAAAAATTAACTTTCCACAAATTCTGTGGATAACAAATGCCAGACCAATCAAATAGAGGCTTTGGAATTTGCAATATGTTTTTAACAAAAAAAAATAATATTTTTCTTGAAATCAGGCAAAGTTTTACTCCGGAAAATAAGCTATTTTTTTCCATAAAAACCTTGCTTTTTACCTAGATCTATTCTTTAGAATTTGCAGGATCTTTGTTCACTTTTCGCATATAAAAACAGTAAAAAATCAAGAAACTTTCTCTGAATAAGGACTGTTTTCCGCGATTATTTCCCGTCTAAGATCCTGTTCGGACAATAAACGATCGCAGATCGTATTAATTAACGCCAGCATCAGGATAAAAGGCCGCCTGCTGGCAAGACATGGCAATAGCGGCGCCGATAACAAAAAACCCCGCAAAGCGCTTTCGCCTGGCGGGGTTCTTAAAATAAGCCGTTCAACCGGGTATTAACCGAACAGCAAACGCCATAACCAGCTCTTATCCAGATCGGCTTCACAGCTCTTTAACTGACTGCTGTAACGTTTGGCCCGGTTATCAACTTTTCTCGCCACCTTAACCAGCCAGCCCTTCTTCTTGTAGCTTTTACGCTTATAGCCGCCCCAGCCTTCGTGATAATTCAAATATTGGCCATAAGCATCCCATTTGGATACCTTGTTCAGCTTCTGGGTTTTAAAAATAAACCAGCCCATAAAGTCGATGGCATCGTCAAAATCATCCCGGTCGGCGCCCGAGTTATCGGTTTCACGGACATAGTCATCCCAGGTCATGGTTTTCGCCTGTGAATAACCGTAAGCGCTGCTCACCCTTCCCCAGGGAATAAAGCCAAGCAGGTAGTCCCTGGGAGGCAAAGCATCCGCCTTAAACGAGCTTTCCTGATACATCATACTCATAGGCACATGTATCGGCACTCCCCACCTTTCCCTTACTTCTTTAGCGGCAAAATACCAGTCCCTGTGCTCCCTGAATATCTCACAAAGATTTTCGGGATTTTTTGGTGGAGCAGTTGCGCAACCCGCCAAGCTAACAGTCAGGACAGCAGCAAGTATTGCTGATTTTGAAACACCCATAAATAGTCACCCTCGTTTGATATACCCGCATGATGCCAGATTAAAAATAAAAATACAGGTGGAAAATCAATTAACTTGCGGTAAGCATTTGCAAGGTCAATGCTCAAAGCGCAACTTTCACATGATTGCAGGTAATTCTCGCCATACATAAAAGAAATTCCCCCCGGTTGGCAATTTAAAATGAACTTTATTCCCCGGGGTTACTCCTACCTTACGAGAGACTTTTATTTCCCTTAGTGATTTATGTTTATTACATATGACGCGCGTTTTTATAACGCGCTTTTTTTTTGCCTGATAGTTTTTTCCCCGGCGGCAGGAAAAAATAAAATGAAAAAAGTTTTACCGGGAATGAACTTATCGGTATTCACCGACTCTTATTAAGGTATGAAGATTGAGAGACTTCTATTTCCCTTAGTGATTTATGTTTTATAAACAGAGTGCGCGTTTTTATAACGCGCTTTTTTTTGCCTGATACTTTTTCACCCGGTGCAGAAAAAATAAAAAAGTGAAATAGAAATGAACTTATCGGTTTTCACCGACTCTTACTAACGGTATGAAGATTGAGAGACTTCTATTTCCCTTAGTGATTTATGTTTGATAAACAAAGCGCGCGTTTTTATAACGCGCTTTTTTTTGCCCGATTTTTATCTTCCGGCTCAATAAGTGCCGAAAACCCGGCTTATGGGATATAAAGACAAAAGCCGCGACCATGGACAAAGCAATTGCGAAATCACAATCTCCCTGGCCCCGGCCCGGCTTAAATGATATTGGTTGGCAAAGCGAAGATATTAAATGCAAAGTATTTATTCACATCTACTATCTGTCCGTTATCAGGCGAAATAATCTTTTAGAAAGTCATCGTAACTTAACACGTCACTGGCTTCGATTTCCGCCTGATCCTGATGCGATTTAGCGACGCTGGCAACAAAACCGCTCTCATTATAAAACTGATAGCCGTTCTCCAGCTGCGACTCCCGGTAGCTGGCGGCAGATGACAGGGCAAACTTGGTCAGGCTTTTCCCCTGGTTAACCACTAAATCAACTAAACGGGCCGAAGGGGTCAGATCTGGGTTGTTAATTTTCGCCAGCTCCTCGGTAACCGACTGCTGATAACTGTTACTGTTGTTGGCCTTATCCAGCAAGCAAGCCACTTGCGTTAAATCCTTAAAGATTTCATTGCCCCACTGCACCAGGGATTTTTCCTGCTCGCCGTCATGTAACAACAAGGCCGGATCACGTCCGCGCAGCACCACTTCATCCATATTGCCTTCAAAAACCTTTTGGGTCGCGGCATCTAATCCCGGATTAGGCAGCAAGGCGCAATAGGTGAGGAAGATATCTAAAAAATAAACCTGCTCAAGACTGATACCGGTATCGACAAAAGGATTGATATCCAGCGCCCTGACTTCTATGTATTCCACGCCCCGGCGCTGCAGTGCTTCAGACGGCTTTTCACCGGATTTAGCCACCCGCTTGGGGCGGATTGGGGCATAAAGCTCATTTTCAATCTGCAGGATATTGCCGTTAAGTTGGCGGTATTCACCGTTGACCTTGACGCCGATTTCTGAAAATTCATCTGAACTCAGGCCGATAGCTTCCTGCACCCCGGCCACATAACCGTCCAGGCTATTATAACAAATATGCAAAGCCGACTGGGCGCTGTTGGTATAACCCAAGTCACTCATGCGCAACGAAGTGGCATGCTCTAAATATAAATAACCGCTGCCGGATTTTTTAAAAGGCAGCTGTTGGGGTTTGTTCTGTAAAAACGAAGAGCAGATCACCGGAGAGCTGCCGTATAAATAGGGGATCAACCAGCAAAAACGCTTATAGTTGCGGATCAGGGCAAAATAGCGGTCTGAGATAAAATCATCCAAGTTATCGCTGTTATTGTCGATTTTTTGCAGGTTTTTCCAGAAATCCCTGGAAAATGAAAAATTAAAATGTATCCCGGCGATCACCTGCATCATGCTGCCATAGCGGTTTTTCAGGCCCTGGCGGTAAGTGTTTTTCATCCGGCCGATATTAGACGTGCCGTATTGCGCCAGCGGAATTTTATCGGCGTCATTAACAAAACAGGGCATGCTCAAGGGCCATAGCAACTCACCGTCAATCTGCTTTAAGGTGAACTTTTGGATATCCTGCAATTGTGCAATCGCCGTTTCCGGCTCAAAACTTACCGGGGTAATAAATTCCAGTAAGGTTTCCGAATAATCCGTGGTGATATTCGGGTGTGTCAGTGCCGAGCCGATATCATAAGCATGTGGCTTTTCAGATAATTTACCTTCAGGCAGCACCCTTAGCGCTTCCCGCTCAATCCCCCGGCCAATGCCGGTTAGAGACGGTAAATAAGCCTCCTGATTAAAGGCCACAATATAATCGTTAAAAGATGACAAAATCACTCCCGGAGCAAATAGTTTTGCAAAAGATATCCCCTATTTAAGGGATAGCGTTAAGCTTTTCAATGATAGCCGACATTTATTTAACCTAAGTAAAGTAACAAAACATTGCTATCCTAAGCAGTACCTGACCGTGGAGACGATAAAATAATTACAAATATCTTCGTAAATACAGACAACTGCCCTGCTATTATCCCTCGCCATCAACATTCTTGATAGCCATTTCTTGCGTTCAATGAGAGAATAATGCAAATAAAGGCTGAAGACGGGTGAAAATCCCTAGTCAAATCAATAACCCGGCAGAAATAACCGAGTGTGAAAAACAACTTAGTTCGCTGGTCCATTTAATAAGAAGAAAAACAATGCAAGATAGTGTCTTAAGTTTACTACCGCCGGTTGTTGCCATTGCTATCGCCATCTGGCGCAAGAGTGCCCTGCTGGCTTTACTGTGCGCTTTGGTGCTTTGCCAGATAATGGTGGCCAAGTGGCAGCCGGTAACCGGCGTTGTCGGCAGTGTTGAAGGGCTTGCAGCGGTTTTTTCCTCCCTGGGCAATGTTTATATCATCACTTTCAGCCTGCTGATCGGCGCCCTGGTAAAACTCATGAATGCCTCAGGCGCCGTCAACGGTTTCATCAACCATCTCTCGGCCCTGAAACTGGTGAGAAATTCCCGCCAGGCAAGCCTGCTGCCCACCATCATCGGCACCAGCATCTTTACCGATACCAATTTAAGCATGTTTACCGGCGGCATGGCCAGCCAACAACTGTTTGACCAACACAAAATGAGTCGGGCACGCCTGGCCTATTTACTCGACTCCACCTGTGCCCCCATCAGCATACTGATCCTGGTAAACGGTTGGGGTGCCTACGTGCTGGGCTTATTGGACGGCTATTCTTTCGAAGATCCCGTGGGCATATTGATCGGCACCATAGGCTTTAATTTTTATGCCATTATCGCCGTAGCGCTGGCTTATTACACCGCATTTTCCGGTAAAGTCTACGGCCCGATGAAAAGTGCCGCCGTGGGCAACGGCTTAACCCAGCCGGAATTTAGCTCCCGGGTCGCCCCGGCACGGGTAATGTGGTTGCCGTTTATTGCTTTACTCGGCATCACCCTGGCCTTGCTGTGGGTTACCGGCGATGGCGATATCCGCCGCGGCTCAGGCTCTTTCTCCGTTTTCTGGGCCATTATCAGCGCCCTGGTGTTACTCATTGCCCTGATCAAGCTTTACCATCTGTTGACCATGAAAGAAGTTATTAAAATCTCAATTGAAGGGATACGCTACATGCTATTGCCTGTGGCTATTCTGGTGTTGTCTTTTGCCTTTGGCGATGCCATAAAGGCCCTGGGTACCGGCATTTATGTCAGCCAGCTGATGCATGTCGAAGTGCCGCTGTTTTTAATGGCGCCGATCATTTTTATCGCCGCCGCTATTATGGCCTTTGCTACCGGCACCTCCTGGGCAACTTTTGCGATATTGATCCCGATTGCGGTACCTGTGGCTGCACAAACCGGTTTGCCGGTGCATTTTCTGGTGGCAGCGGTTTTAGGGGGCGGCATCTTCGGCGATCACGCCTCGCCGATTTCTGATACCACAGTCGTCGCTTCCATTGCCAGCGGCTGTGATCATTTCGAGCATGTAAAAACCCAGCTCCCCTATGCCCTGGCAGCAGGAGCTGCCACCCTGATACTTTATACCTTAGTCGGCCTGAGCTTCTGACATGAGTCATGAATTTACCTTAGTTGCCGACTACCCCGACTTTTTAGTGGTGGATAAAGCCGCCGGGGTTAACTTCCATGACGAAGACAATTTAGGCCAGGGACTGTTTAACCTGGTTAAGGCACAGCTTAAGCAAAGTGAGCTCTATCCGGTACACCGATTGGATAAGATGACTTCGGGTTTAGTGATCTTTGCCAAGAGCCTGAGCAGTGCGCAGGCTTTCCAGCAAATGTTTGCCGCCCATCAGGTGGAAAAGTATTACCTGGCACTGAGCGATAAAAAACCCAATAAGAAACAGGGCTTGATCAAAGGCGATATGGCAAAAAGCCGCCGCGGTAGCTGGAAGCTGCTGCGCACCACAGAGAACCCGGCTATCAGCCAGTTTTTCTCTTATGCCCTGGGAGGCGGTAAACGTTTATATGTTGTCAAACCTCATTCCGGCAAAACCCACCAGATACGGGTGGCACTGAGCAGTATCAGCGCCCCGATTTTGGGCGATAGCCATTATTACCCACAGCCCAACAGCGATCGCGGCTATTTGCATGCCTACGCCCTGCGTTTTAGCTTGAATAACGAGGAATTCAGTTTCATTTGTCCCCCCAGTAGCGGCCAGGAATTTGTGCAGGCCGATTTCAGCAATAAGCTGCTCGATATCGGCCCTCCCTGGTTACTGAGCTGGCCTAAGCTTTAGCAACCGTGTTTCAGGTAAAGGCTAAGACAAGCAACCTATCTTACTCTGAAAATAATCAAGAAAAGCCCGGGTTTTCGCCGGGATGCTGCGGCTTTGGTACATTACCGTCAACTGCTGGGCCACGGGTTGCTTGCTAAGGGAAATGCGCTGCAGGCTCTGTTTTTCCCCCGCGAGCTGCACCACATAATCCGGCAGTTTTGCCAGGCCTAAATTACGCATGGCTGCCCCCAGTTGCATTTCAGGGCTGGCCAGCACTATCCGGCCATGTACCGGCACACTTTGCGTGGTATCCTGCCCCCGAAACAACCAGGGCTGGCTGGCAGCTGCCAGAATAGCCATCTCATTTTGCAAATCTTCCGGCGCTGACAAATGGCTGGCATCATAATCGCTGGAGGCGTAAATAGATTGTGGAAAACTGAGCAAGGTCCTGGCGACCCAATCGGATGCCGGCAGCTCATCTTCATGCAGGGCAAAAATCAAATCATATTTCAAATCCGTTTGCGGCATTGCCCCTGAATACTGGTGACAAAAAATACTGATCTGCGGATATAACACCGCAAACTCTGCCAATAAAGCGCTCATCACCTGATTAAAGAATTCCAACGGCAATAACAGGTTGAGTTTTCCTTTAGGCTGACTGATCAACGCCCCCAGCTCTTCTTCCACCTTGGATAATTCTTCGGTATGGGGCTTACACAAGCGGTATAACACCTGCCCCGCTTCTGTCAGGGCCTGGCGGCGGGTGCTGCGCACCAGCAGCTGACTGCCAAGTTGTTGTTCCAGCTGGGCAATATGACGGCTGAGCTTAGATTTAGGCATGCCCAGTTCAGCCGCCGCCTTGGTAAAAGAACCGGATTCAACCAAAGTGGCAAAGTATAAATAATCATCCAGGCTTGCCTGCTGCATGTTTCCATCCTGTATCGTTCGCTTTTATATTTTGTCCTAAAAATAGAACAATCTTTTTCATTAAACCCCACTAATCAAAAAAGCACAACTTGTTTACACTGGCCGCCATCAACAGACAACAGAAGTGAGTAAAAGAAGATGACAACAGCAGCAGTAAAAGAGCATATTGTAAAAGAAGTTACCGCAGAGAGCTTTGAACAGGAAGTGAATCAGCACGGCGGTAAAGTGCTGGTCGATTTTTATGCCCCCTGGTGCCAACCCTGCAAAATGATCGCCCCGGTAGTCGAGCAAATAGCCGAAGAACAGCCTCAGTTAAAGGTGGTTAAGGTAGATGCCGACAATGCCCAGGAATTAATGGCCAAATTTGGTATCCGCGGCATCCCGACTTTATTATTGATTGAAAACGGTGAAGTGGTTAATACCCAGGTAGGTGCCGCCTCGGTATCCCAGGTTCGTACCTTTGTCGGTGAATAAAAGGTAATGACTACAAGACCATAAATAAAATGAAGCCGCTGTTAACGTTAAAGTTAACAGCGGCTATTTTTTAGTTTTTGCTTAACTTTTTACTAAGTTATCCACCTTACAGCGAGTGGATAAACACCATAGCAATCGCCACAGGACAAACAAACTTGGTATACACAGGCCAAATCTTCCAGAACAAGCTGTTTTCAACGGTTTCATTGCCCAGTTTAATTTCGTTTAACAACTCATTACGCTGCCAAATCCAACCGACAAAAACACAACACAACATGGCAATAATAGGCTGACCGTATTGCGTGGCGATCATAGCCACCAGATCCAGCATAAAAGAAATGTTGACCACGATAACAATACTGATCAGTAAAATCACCAGACCGATGAAAGTGGTTGCTTTTTCCCGGGCCATATTATGACGCTCTACCGCATAAGATACCGGCCCTTCAAGCATAGAAATTGAAGAAGTCAGCGCCGCAATGCTCATCAGGACAAAAAAGGCAAAACCGATAAACAAGCCCATTTGTCCCATAGAATCAAACAGGGTCGGCAATACGGTAAAGACCAGGCTGGAACCTGAGATCAAACTACCGTCTTCTGCAAAAATCGCCACGCCCTGCGCCTGGGCCACGTACATGGCAGGGATAATCAACAAACCGGCTAAGAAAGCGATGCTGACATCAATTAAGGTTACCTGCGCCCCTAAGGTCACCAGGTTCTCTTTTTTAGAAATATACGAGCCGTAGATCACCATCACACTGGTACCCAGCGACAGGGAGAAAAACGCCTGCCCTAAAGCACTGACCAGTAAGTCGGGCTCCAACACCCGGGAAATATCCGGATTAAGGTAGGCCTGCAGACCTTCACTGGCACCTTCTTGGTTAACCACATAAATGATCAATAACACCAACAGCGCCAGCATCATAGGCATCAGGCGTTTCGACCACTTCTCTATCCCCTGCTCGACCCCGCGGCGGATAATATAAACGGTCATAAACATAAAGAGCACGGTAAAGAGCAGGTTACGAACAAGATCTTGGCTGATCACCCACTCGGCAACCGAGCTTAGACCAACAACGGTAAACACAGGCTCTACCGCATAAGACATCATCCAGCCAGCAATAATGCCGTAAAAACTTAAAATCAGGGAGGCACAGATAATACCGCCAAAACCAACGACAAAGGCAAAGTGTTTCTGCCAGGGACGTTTAGACATTTTTTGCAGGGAAGTCACCGCATTTGCCTGTCCGTAACGGCCAATTAATAACTCCGCCATAAAAGCGGGATAGGCCAGACAGAACGCCAGCACCAGATAAACTAAAACAAAAGCAGCACCTCCATTTCCTGCTGTTTGGGTGGGAAAGCCCCAGATATTTCCTAAACCTACGGCAGAGCCTGCCGCCGCCATAATAAAACCAATACGCGAGCTGAACCCGCCTCTAGACACACTCATGACATTTTCATCTTTATTATTATTTAAAAGCGGGGTTAATTTACTTAATGTGACGGTAAAAAAATAGGCTTATACGAGATTTTTCTTATTTTTAGTGGTTTTTAAAGGTAATAGGAGCTGTAAAGAATAACTTACTATAAAGATTACACTGGCTTTTATTGATGTCTATTCATTTGTAATAATCACCGACTAAAACAAAGCTGATTACTCAAAGCCTTACCAAAGAAGGAATGATGCTCTATAAACGCGATATCCCGGCAAAGAGTACATCGCGCTTAAAGGTTTTGACTATTCAAGCCACTTAATTACTTAAACACGCTTTTTCAAGCGCACTAACCCCATTAAGCCCAAAAGCAACAAGATATTCGCTGATGGTTCAGGAACATCGGCAAAATTAGTTGCACTTATGCGCCCCAATGTAGAAAATTGCAAAGATTCATCTTTTGTTACACTAACCCCTTCACAGTAAATGCAATCAAGAGGATTTACAGATGAATCCGTCTGTTCAAAAGATATTATTGAAACAGAGTGAGTCAGGCGAATCTCAAGGCCATTTACCATGGCTTGTTCAAAAGCAAGATACAATTCCTCTACTTCATCAAAGTTGACAAAATCCAGCTCTGCTTCTTCTGAAAATGAAATATTATAAAACTCTATCATCCGCTGTCCGGAAATAAGGCCATCTTCCTCTTTCGTTTTATATTGATAGTTTGATGTATGCAGAGCAATGTCCATTATGTCTGTATGCATGCCATAAAAAGAATCAGCACTGTGCTCATCAAAATAATCATATTGAAAATTTAGTGCCTGTAAAAAAGAATATGAATATTCAAGGGTAGGCTCTAAATCTGTCGCATCAAATTGAGCTTTAAATGAGGTTAAATTTTCCTGATAAACATGCTCATAATTAAAAAGAGACATAAAGTGATATTGATTTGTCATTTGAGCCTGCCCGATGACTTGCCCTTGGCTGCCATCGAGATCAAATGACTCGATACTCCCTGGAGAGGAACTACCGGAAAATTCAAAATTAATAGCAATGTCATATTGTTCACTATTAGATGCTATCAAATCATGCCTTTGAAGAGTCACTTTATACAGCTCTGATTGCTCGACATCCAAAGAAATGAAAGCCGCTGTGACATTGCTACTAAATAGAATGGATATAATTCCGATAAGTAATTTATTCATTGGGTTTGATCCTGTTTAAGAAAAACCTCATCAAGTGCCGGCCATAGGCAACAATCAAGCCACAACCCTTAGCTGATCTGAGGTTAAACCAGCTAAGAGAGATGTAAAAATAACTGACACTTTTGATATAAAAAAATAAGCAAGAGGATATAAAAATTATGGCCAGCTAGCTCATCAACTGAAAATCAAGTATGAAGGTATGAGAGAGAATGGACGCCAGTTCACAGCCATCTAAATCAAAAGATACTCTTTTTTACAAAAACAAATTAAGCCTCAGTACGCTGTTTTAAACGCACTAAACCTATAAGCCCTATTGCCAGCAATATATTCGTAGTAGGCTCTGGAACATCGACATAATCAATAGCAGTTGCCCTTGCCTTACCTTTGTACGTCAAACTCTCTTCCTTTAGTATTTTAACTCCTTCAACTTCTTCACAATAATTGAAGATTCCATCTGTGCACAAAGGGTCACCAAACGGATCAGTTAATTCGAAACTAATCAGGTTGATATGTTGGCTTATAGTAAACTCGCTACCTTTTGTTATCGCATCTTCAATGGCACTAAAAAGCTCATCTTGGTCATCAAAACTAGTAAATGGCAACTCTGTATCACCGTCAAGTATAATGTCGTACCTGGTCATCATGGCCTGACCGGCGATAGTTCCATTTTCATTATTGAGCCAATATCTTTCATTATGAGAGTTAGCTGATATCTCAACATTGCCAACATCTCCAAAATAATTAGGATCTGCACTTTGCTCTTCAAAAAAACTAACGAAGCGATGAAACGCACTCAGCGTCGCCGCTTCAGAAAAGTATTCCGTTGTACTGTCTGTAGCTTCTTTAATATACTTGCTGTTTAGTTCTGCCATCTCAGCCAAATATGGGTGATCCAATAAAAAAGGATTAATAGCAGCCCAAGCAACATCAACATCAGAATAACCGATTATCTGCCCCTGACTTCCTGATATTTCATCATGAACAAAGTTACGTGTGCGAAAAGAACCAATATTATTAACAGCAAGTGAAAGTTCGACTATATCGTTAGATTGAGCAACTAACCCTTTTTCAGTTCCATCAAAATGAGCTGCCCACCCCAAATTATCATAGAGTTCGGAGTCATAGATCTCAAATGAAATTAAGGCAGCATTTACATTTGTGGTAAGTAATACGGATAACATCCCGGCAAGTATTTTTTTCATTGGTTTTTTAGTCCCATACAACGAAAATTTTAAGTTATCGCCACAAAGCAAAAATCAAGCCAGTACCAGTTTACAATATCTGTGGCTTCCCCCCATTATCAAGTGTAAAAAATTCCGACAGATTTTGTATAAAAAATGAAAAGTTTGTTTATTTAAGAACAACAAAAAGTTTAAGTAATGAAAATGCCTTTGCCAATGAACAAAAAGTCAGATGAAAAGTCTCTTGAAAACCAAGGAATGATGTATTGAAAAATGTTGAATATGATAATGGCCGCAACGGAGGCAGCCATCATTTCTTATTGATACTTGCTCAGAGCAAAACCCTGTACTTATCTTCAAGATAAAGAGTCACAAACAATAATTAATCTTTAAAGTTCTTAAACTGAAAAGATTGCTCCATATCCGCTTCACGCACCAGCTGCATGACCGCTTGCAAGTCATCACGCTTCTTACCGGTCACCCGCACCTGATCGCCCTGGATAGCAGCCTGTACTTTAAGTTTGCTATCTTTAATCAGCTTAACTACTTTTTTCGCTACCGGCTGTTCAATGCCTTCTTTAAAAGTCACCTTACGGCTGAAAGTTTTACCTGAATGCACCGGCTCGGAAACCGTCATCGCTTTAGCGTCAATCTGGCGCTTGGCCAGGTTGCCACGGACGATATCCTGTAATTGGTTAACCTGGAAATCCTGCTCGGCTTTTAAGGTAATGACCGGCGAATCCCATTCTATGCTGGCTTCAACGCCGCGAAAGTCAAAACGGGTGCTTAATTCACGTACCGAGTTTTCGGTGGCGTTGCGAACTTCTTCTAAATTGATCTCAGAGACGATATCTAACGATGGCATAACTTGCTCTCAAAAATGTCTAAATAAATTAATGGATAAATATATGAAGGCAATGATAACAAAGCAAATAGTCAAGGGCTAGCGCTGTGCGGCGCGGGTCTGGATAGTTTAGATCTGGCGCAAAGTTAACTTTAGTAACATCTGGGTTAGCGAACTTAATTGCCATCATGATATCATAGCTTTTTTTATCGCCTTCGTTATTAATGGAAACCTGTCTTTGTGAGTGTTCGTCAACAGCTGTATTTGTTTTTATTCGTTATCTGTAGCCTGACAGGAGTCATTTTTTTGACCGAGGCCGGTAACCTGCTTTATAAACACACCCGACTTGATACCACAGGGCACTTTATCAGCTTTTTCCTGCTCGGCGTCCTGCTGCATTATGTGATCAAAATCTCCCTGTTTGTCAGCTGCTCCTGTTTAATCTTTTATGGTGCCCTGAGCGAACTCGGGCAATATTACCTCGGCTTTCGTAACGCCGAATTCAGGGACTTTTATGCCGATGCCATCGGAGTATTGGCCTTTGCACTGCTTAAATGGTGTATTTTCCTTTATCAAAGAAGAACGGCAATATGAATATCGTTATCCTCGGGCAGGGGGCAATAGGCCTGCTCTGGTATCGCGCCCTACAGCGCTTGGGCGGTGATAAAGTTAATGTCAAAATATTCCCTTCCTCTACAGTCCCAACCGCCAGCCAGACATTTACCTTCACCGAACTTTCAGGCTTAAGTGAACAAAGACCGCTGATAACTGCCGATAAAACGGCCCTGAGCGGATGTGATCACTTACTGGTCTGTGTAAAATCCTATCAGGTCAAGCAGGCACTGGTACCGGTACTTCCTAATCTAAATACCGGTAGCAGCATCATTTTAAGCCATAACGGCATGGGCACCTTAGCTGAACTGCCGGAACAGATAATTGATAAGCACGCAATATTAACCCTGTTAACCACCCATGGCTGCTTGCGTGTCAAACCCAAGCATATCCGCCATACTGGACATGGCTTCAGCGATATAGGTTTAGTATCAGGCCAGCTGACCGTAAAACAACAAACAGAGCTAACAAATTTGTTAAACCTTGCCCTGCCCCGGGTAGAATGGACAAACAATATTGTAGAAAAACAGTGGCGCAAACTGGCGGTTAATAGTGTCATTAACCCGTTAACCGCCCTGCACCAGTTGAAAAATGGCCAAATACTGGCAGATAAGTTTACGACGCAAATAACCGCGATATTAACTGAAGTTACCCAAGTAGCAAAAAGCCAGGGGGTTGAGCTAGATCTCAGGGAATTAGAGCAAGTAGTAACAGGCGTGGCACAGGCAACCAGCAATAATATTTCTTCAATGCGTTGCGATGTGCTCGGTGGTAAAAAAACCGAAATTGATTATATCAGCGGTTATATTCATCGACTCGGGGAAGAACAGCACATTGCAACCCCGGAAAATACCCGTTTATGGCAGCAGGTTTCGACGTTGTAAAAAACCGCGCTTCCCGAACGCCCATAAACCACGGCATACATAAGCTCCAGTAAATAAAAAGCCCCGCTGTTGCGGGGCTTGATACAAAAAACTCAGCTTACGGCCGGTAAACCTTAACGTTGCCAAAGCCGTTATCTATCAGGTACAGGGCCTGTAACTTACTCATCACCCCGTGATCGCAGTAAAGCAGGTATTGCTTGCTTTGATCTAAATCGCCGAACTGAGTTGCCAGCTTATAGAAAGGCAGGTGTTTAACTTCAACGTTATCAAGCTCCAGCGGCTTTTCCTCTTCCTCTTCCGGGCTACGGATATCAAGGACGATAGCACCGGCATCAATATCAGCCACCATGTCCACCGCCTGAATTTCCGCTTCAGTTTCCTGGCCGATATCACGGATATCAAATACCCGGGTTTCTTCGACAACTTTATCTAGAATATCAAAGTCAAAATTGTCTTCTTCTGCTTCTACTTTTGATAAAACCGCTTTTACTGTCGGCTTTTTCGAGATCACGCCGCAATACTCGGGAATGGTTTTAGCGAAATCTTCAGTACCAATATTACGGGCAATATCGATAATTTCCTGCTTATCATAAGCCGCCAGCGGCCTTAAGATCAGGGTATCGGTTACCCGGTCAATCACATTTAAGTTGGTCAGGGTCTGGCTGGACACCTGCCCTAGGCTTTCACCGGTAACCAGCGACATAATGCCCTTTTGCTCGGCAATTTTACTGGCAGCACGCATCATCATACGCTTAAGCACTACGCCCATCTGGCCGTTTTCCACTTTTTCCAGGATCTCGGCTACCACAGGCTCAAAATCTACAGCAAAAAACTTAATACGGTGAGAGGCGCCAAACTTGTTCCACAAGTAATAACTGACCTGCTTCACACCAACTTCATGGGCCGAGCCCCCCAGATTGAAGAAACAAAAATGGGTACGGGCGCCTTTTTTAATCATCTGGTAGCTGGCTACACCCGAGTCAAAACCGCCGGACATCAGGGATAAGACATCTTCCTGGGTGGCAATAGGGAAGCCGCCCATGCCCTTATGGGTTTCGGTAACAATAAACAGGTCATTGTTTTTAATTTCCAGGCGTATGGTGACATCAGGATTTTTTAATTTAACACTGGCACTGTCAACCTTCTGGTTTAAACCGCCGCCAACATATTGTTCAACTTTTAACGAGTTGAAGTCATGGTTGCCGCTGCGCTTAACCCGTACACAAAAACTCTTGTTTTCAATGGTTTTGGCATGCACTTTTAAAGTTTGTTCAAAAATATCATGCACATCGGTAAAGGTGCTTTTTTGCACTTCGATAAAGGTAGGGATCCCCGGGATACATTTTAGGGTATCAACCAACAACTGGCGGTTTTCAGGCGATTCATTTTTACTGTTAACTTCAATATTGTCCCAGTTCAAGCGTGTCGTTACCTGCTCGTCAACACGACGCAGTACATTCTTAACGTTCGACTCTAATATTTTACTAAAACGCTTGCGCACAGGGCGACTTTTAATGGTAATTTCAGCTTGTAACTTAACAATAAATTTCATCAACAAAACCACATGTATTCAAAGTGGCGCGCATTATACACTATCTAACGGCGGTGTGAAAACCAGGCAGAGGCTTTAAAGAAGATATAGACAAACAGTCAGCGAAACAAACGGCTTGCCAAAAGACAAGCCGTAAAGCTTAAGTAAGAACTTACTTATTAACTACTCCTTATACAAGGACACGGGATCGGTTTCTTTGGCCTTACCCTGGTTAATAGCAATTTCCACCCGGCGGTTACGACGCCGGTTCAGGGCATTGGTATTGGGCACCAGCGGCCGGGTATCGGCATGGCCCACCACCAGTAAACGGGTGGCATCAAACCCAGGTACCTTGATCAACTCATGGGCTATCGCCACCGCACGTTTGCTGGAAAGATCCCAGTTGGAGCTGAACAGTTCAGAACTCACCCCCTGATTATCGGTATTACCGGACACCGAAATTTCACCGGGAATTGTATTCAGCAAAGCGCCTATTTCCTGGATGATCGGTTTAAACTTAGGCTGTAAAAACGCCGAACCGGAAGGAAAGGAGCCATTTTCCCGGATGCGGATCACCACCTGCTGGCCCAAAGATTCAAGCTCAATGGCGCCGTCCTGAATTTGCTGCTCTAACTGCTCGGCAATTTTTTTCACCAGCTCGTTAACCTGCTCTTGCGAGGCCTGCTCTTGCGAGGCCTGCTCCAGCTCTTCTTTGGCTAACTGCCGCGCCTGGGCCGAGAGCTCATCGGCGGTACTTTGCGACTGACCGCCACGTTCGGTGCCGCGCTGCTCCTGACGGCCACCGGCAGAGGTTTCATCACCCGCCTGGAATTCCAGCATCTGCTGGGTCATTTCCATGGTTTGCTGCTGGATCACTTCAATCGGCGTCGGTTCGGGCTTACCGGGGCGAAACTCCTGGGCAATAATACTGGTGCCTTTAGGAATATCTTTTACCTCGATTTTATTTTGTACCCCGAAAGCAAATTTCATCGAACCGGCAATTTGCTTAAATTTCAGTACATCCATTTCGGAAAAAGACAACAGCAGTACAAAAAAGCACATCAGCAGCGACATCAAATCGGCAAACGTCCCCATCCAGGCCGGCAAGCCGGGGGGCGGGCATTTGCACTCTTCTTCATCACTCATAATTTATTCCCGCTTAATTCTGCCAGACTACTCGTCGGTGGTACTTATGGTACGTTTACCTTCCGCCAGGTAGTTTTTCAGCAAACCTTCAATCACCCGCGGGTTCTGACCGTCTTGTATGCCCAATACGGCATCGAGGATCAGCTGCTGGTTCATTTTTTCTTCCGCCAGGCGCAGTTTTAATTTATTGGCAATGGGCAGGGCAATAACGTTCGCCAAAAAAGCGCCGTACAAAGTAGTTAACAGCGCCACCGCCATCGCCGGTCCTATCGCTTTAGGGTCATCCATATTGGAGAGCATGGCCACCAGGCCGATAAGAGTACCTATCATACCCATGGCCGGGGCAATGTCAGCCAGTGACTGCATCATGCCGATACCGGTTTCATGGCGCTCACTGGTCAGGCTGATATCTTTTTGCAAGGTGCCGCGCACCACATCGGCGTCGTGGCCGTCTACCAGCATATCAACGCCCTTTTGCATAAAAGAATTGGAAATTTCGGCTTCTTCCAGCGCCAGAAAGCCCCCTTTGCGCGCCGCATCAGCCATTTCCACCGACTTTTCAATCAGCTCGTCCGGCTTTTCCAGCTTAAATAAAAAGGCCTTGGCAGCAATCTTACCGATAGTAAAAAACTGTCCCAGGTTGTAATTTGACAAGACGATAAAGAAGGAACCACAAAAAACAATAAGAATTGACTGGGTGTCAACAAACATACCGATATCGCCACCTAATATCATAGCCATCACAATAAAGCCTATGGCACCTAAAATTCCAAGTAGCGTTGCTAAATCCACAAAAGCCTCCTAATCAAGCACTTATTTATTGGGCATATGTCCATGATAATACCTTAACTATACGTTATACGCTAATAGTAATCCCCGTGTTATCGCCTATTTTGTCAGACACTTAATCGAAAGTTTTTCTCCCGGGAGTGGGGTTATTTTACCCGCTTAGATTGACCCCAAGGCCCAGCTGAGGTACCTTTGCCGCTAGAAATCCGAACTGACTTAAAACAAGACGATGGCCAAGAAAAAAATCGAGAATTTAAGCTTCGAAGAATCACTGACAGAATTAGAAAATATCGTACAAAGTCTTGAGCAGGGAGACCAGAGTTTAGAAGCCTCCATGGCCCTGTTTGAACGCGGCCTGGGCTTAAGCCGGCAAAGTCAGGTAAAACTGCAGGATGCAGAGCAAAAAATAAAAATCTTACTGGAAAAAAACGGTGAGCAGCAATTAGAGCCGTTTGTGCTCCAAGACCAGGAAAATTCGTGAACACACCAGAGAAACTCGCCCGTCTAGCGCATTACCAAACCCGCATTAACAACTTTTTATCGCAAAAACTGGCCGACTTGGCCGTAAATGATGAGAAATTGCTCGAAGCCATGCGCTATAGCCTGTTGCTGGGGGGCAAACGCATGCGCCCTTATCTCGCTTATATTACCGGCGAAGCCTTAGGCGCCAGCGAAGAGGACATCGACGGTATCGCCAGCGCCCTGGAATGCATCCATGCCTATTCCCTGGTACACGACGACCTGCCCGCCATGGACGACGACGATTTACGCCGCGGCCAACCCACCTGCCACAAGGCTTTTGATGAAGCCACCGCCATTCTGGCCGGTGACAGCTTGCAAACTTTGGCCTTTGATATTCTGGCCAATCATGATTTTTCCCAAGCGGTTGAGCCGATGCGCCTGACCCTGATCCGCCAGCTGGTCAACGCCAGCGGCTACCAGGGCATGTGCGGCGGCCAGGCATTGGATCTGGCGGCCACGGGCAAAAGCGCCGACTTGGCGCAACTGGAGCAAATCCATAAATTAAAAACCGGCGCCCTGTTACAGGCCTCGGTATTAATGGCCGCCAATTGCGCGCCCAGTATCACCGATGAAGAAAAGCAGGCATTGGCCGATTATGCCAAGCACGTTGGCCTGGCCTATCAGGTACGTGATGACATTATCGACATCACCTCCTCGGCGGAAGAGCTGGGCAAACCGGCGGGATCCGACCTTGCAGCCAACAAAAGTACCTACCCGGCACTGCTGGGTTTACAAGGGGCGCAGGAAAAAGCTGACCACTTATATCAACAAGCACTTCAAGCTTTGGCCACTTTGCCCTACAATACGCAGAATTTATCTGAATTTGCGACTTTTATCGTAAAACGCACGAATTAACAACCGATCTATTACACTATGACTACAAACCTAGCCGACTATCCTTTATTGTCACAAATCGATGCGCCCGCGCAACTGCGTCAGCTCAGCCAAGACCAGTTAACCGCCGTCAGCAACGAATTGCGCAGCTACCTGCTTAATTCGGTCAGTAAAAGCAGCGGCCACTTCGCCTCAGGCCTGGGTACCATAGAGTTAACGGTTGCCTTGCATTATGTTTACGATACCCCGTTAGATCACCTGATCTGGGATGTCGGCCACCAGGCCTACCCCCATAAAATTCTGACCGGCCGCCGCGATCAGTTGCACACCATTAGGCAAAAAGACGGTTTGCACCCTTTCCCCTGGCGGGAAGAGAGTGAATATGACGTACTTAGTGTCGGCCACTCCAGCACCTCTATTTCAGCCGCCTTAGGTTTAGCCGTGGCCGCCGAAAAAGAAGGCATAGGCCGTAAAGTCGTCGCGGTGATCGGTGACGGCGCCATGACCGCAGGTATGGCCTTTGAAGCGCTGAACCACGGCGGCGATATCCACAAAGATATGCTGGTGATCCTCAACGATAATGAAATGTCGATTTCAGAGAATGTCGGCGCGTTAAACAATCACCTGGCAAAAATGCTTTCCGGCAGCCTCTACACCGGCTTGCGCGAAGGCAGTAAACGTATCCTGAAAAACATTCCGCCGATCAAGGAACTGGCAAGTCGCGCCGAAGAACATTTAAAAGGCATGGTAGTACCCAGCACCTTCTTCGAAGAGCTTGGTTTCAACTACATAGGCCCCATCGACGGCCATGATGTCAACGGCCTGGTGGATACCATCCGCAATATGCGCAACCTCAAGGGGCCGCAGATCTTACATATTGCCACCACCAAGGGTAAAGGTTACCACGCCGCCGAGCAGGATCCGATCAAATACCATGCGGTACCTAAATTCAACCCGGACGATACCAGCTTACCGGCAAGCAAACCCAGCCTGCCAACTTATTCGCAGGTTTTCGGCGACTGGTTATGCAAAACCGCAGAGCTCGATCCTAAGCTGGCAGCAATTACCCCGGCCATGCGTGAAGGTTCGGGCATGGTGGAATTCAGCCAGCGTTTCCCGGATCAATATTATGATGTCGCTATCGCCGAGCAGCACGCAGTCACCTATGCCGCAGGTTTAGCCATCGGCGGACAAAATGCCATTGTCGCCATTTACTCAAGCTTTTTACAGCGCGGCTATGATCAACTGATTCACGATGTTGCCATCCAGAACCTGCCGGTGCTGTTTGCCATCGACCGGGCCGGTATTGTCGGCGCCGACGGTCCTACCCACCAGGGCGCCTTTGATTTAAGCTTCCTGCGCTGTATCCCCAACATGGTGATTATGGCGCCTGCCAACGAACGCGAATGTCAGTTAATGCTCACTACCGGCCATAAACTCGATAAACCGGCAGCCGTGCGCTACCCCAGAGGCACAGGTACCGGCGAAACCTTGCCAGGCATGGATGAAATCATTGAAGTCGGTAAAGGACGGGTGATCCAGTCAGGTGAGAAAATTGCCCTGTTAAGTTTTGGTACCCTGCTTGGTGAAGCGGAGAAAGCCGCTAAAGCCCTTAATGCCACCTTAGTGGATATGCGTTTCGTTAAACCTTTAGACGAAGCCTTAATCACCGAACTGGCACAAAGCCACCACACTCTAGTGACATTAGAAGACAACGTGATTGCCGGTGGCGCAGGCTCTGGCGTAAACGAATATATCCTAAGTCAGGGCTTAGCCGTAAAAGTGCTGAATATCGGTCTGCCGGATATCTTTGTCAAACACGGCACCCAGGCAGAAATTCATGAAGAGCTAGGCCTGGACTGCGAAGGCATCATTGACAAGGTTAATGCCTTCTTAAATTAAACTTTTTTATACGTTAACTTTATTAACTGAAAACGCCGGGATTGTCTTAAAGCAGTCTCGGCGTTTTTGATCTGGAGTGATAAAAATAAGTGATATTGGCTTATAGCGTTAGTGTAGCGCTGCAAATACCAGAGCAGCTAATGCATCCGGTATTTTGCCTTGTTATAAGCTAGCTGCCGTTAACTGTATTCTCTTTTGCCACAAACAAATCACAAAGCACATTTTTAAAGATATGAATGCTGGCCCATAAACTAGCTATGATTAACAGAACCGGTGAAAGTGGGTCATTTGCAAAGACATAGGTATTTAACACTTTTATAAAGATCAGCAATACAGCTATAGCAATAACGGGTTTAACACTGTGCTTTTGAATAGAGCTTTTAATATCATACTTGGTCATCAATACTATCCTTCATGTTGGTCTAGCTTATAATCCGGCTTGAACATCCAAATAAACCAGACTGAACGCGGTCAATTTTTTGCTTTCGTTAATTTATGAGGCCCAACACCACCACAACATAACCATTTGTTTTTTAACACCAATAATCCTATCCATTTTCTATCGCTATGAAAATAAGTTTTCAATAAGACTTAATTACTTTGTCCTTGTTAATTTCTTTAAAAAACTATTGGAGTATATTTTTAATGAAACTTAACCTATGTTCGCAACTCATCTCAATCATTTTGTTAACTGGCTGTGGTGCACAAATTACTCGTGTGGAAAACCCAGAGCGAGTAGGGAATGAAGGTAAATACCAAAACTTATTTGACAGTCACTTCGTCGGTGAAGGGCCACATCATATTAATGATGAATTAGATCTGCTTAAGCCGGAAGAAAAGAAATCACATGAAGCCTCGTTTTTAGATCCGGTACCTGCACATAAATACGATAAAGCCCATGGTTATTCATACAATGATTTAGTACATCAAGAGATCAATATTAATGAGCATAAGCGCGGGCAAATAACCTGGCTCGGCCATGCAAGCTTTTTGATCCAACAGATGAATCACGACGCTTTTGTCACTGACCCTGTATTTGATGAGTTTGATGGCATGGCTGGCTGGTTAGGACAACAACTTAGTCCTTCCTGGATTCGTCTGGGAGAAGCGCCAATTAAAGCTAAGCAATTACCCTTTGTCTCAGGGGTGCTCATATCTCATGACCACTTTGATCACCTGAACAGCAAAACGCTAAATAATTTTAACCCAAATACTCAATTGTATTTACCACTAGACAGCGGTAGTGACGTCGATTACTCATCAGGGCCAATTACAGAAATGGACTGGTATACCCAAAGCCAGCATAACAACACAAAAGTCCATTTTTTACCTGCGAACCATACCTCGGCAAGGGGAATATTTGATAGCAAAAAAAGTTTATGGGGCGGCTGGATGATAGACGACGGCCAATACAAGGTATATTTTGCCGGAGACACAGGTTATAGCGATGTATTTAAAGACATACGCAAAAAAGTGGGTGCGATGGATGTGTGTTTGATGCCTATCGTTGCTTATCATGCTAGCATGCGAGCTGTACACATGTCACCGGAAGATGCTCTGCAAGCCGCGAATGATTTAGGGTGTAAAGTTTTCGTCCCTTGGGGTTATGGCACCTGGACCTTAGGCTGTGAGCATGTTCACGAACCATTAAGGCGATTAGACTTGGCCATTAGACAATCACAGCCAAACTTTGTTGTTAAAGCACTAAAAATGGGTGAGAGTTTAAATTATCATCAACTGCTGAGCTCTGCTCAACCATTACGGCTAAGCTCGAAGGTCAACAAAATTAACCAGCTCAATTAATAGTTTGGTGAAAAATAGCCAAGTTTAGTTCGTTCATCTTGGCGTGTATTTTACCAATATTTCGATGCATTTTATCTGATGTAATCTCGATAAGCGTCATTAGGTATTGCATTAGATTATCCTTATAGCTGCCTTGGCAACCGATAAAGTAGCAAGGCAGCGTGTAAGGTATTATTGTGATGATGGTCAACTAAACCGGTTCCCCTATTAAATCAACTTATTTGCTCATGTGCTAAATATTAAAAAAGGAGAGTATGCCGCCTAATAAAGCATTTAAAAAATAATAAAGTAAATATCAAAGCAAAACTCACAAACGCTTCTCATATAAAATAGCACGGCGTACTCACCGTACTATCAATTGATGAGCTATTTACCGTGAACTAAAATTACAAAGCAATCTCTCCCCCAGACATCACTGTCAGTAGAAAAGGTGTAAAACCCACTGCTCCTATCAACATCAGCACCGTCAGTACACACAAAGCACCGCTCGTTATATATTTAACCCTGTTTCCCCCTTTTTCTTTGGCATAAAAATATAACTGCAGCGTAGCAAGCGGCAGAACAAAACAACCAAAGGTCCACATCGGAAAAAACACATCACTGAAACTGGGCTTAAGCCCAAGCATAGATCCCGTTACCAGATAGCTGAATACACCAACTCTTAAAGTCCATTGCGCATTTGATACCAGAAATAACCGTAACGCCCATTTTTTGTGGCTGACGATGTCTCTGTTTACAGCACGGCGCAAGGCAAGATAAGCAAAAGCAAAGATCAGAAGACCGTTGATACTGGTGCCTATGCCCGAAAGAGTGATCGGCTCGGGATCTCTGACCCACACTAAATAAAAGCCTGAGATTGCCAGACAAAATACGGTGCTCAGGTAAACATAACCATTTATTTTATGGAATTTCGGAAAATAACTACGTACCTGTGGTATTAATTGCAGTGCTCCGCCAAATGCCACAATACCGGCACCAATGGCATGTGCTGCAAAAGCGAAATTACCGGCAAAGTCACCGGCATGATAAGGCTTAGACCCCATGGCTTCCCAGCGATTCCAGATCTCCATATTATCGTTAATCACAGAAAAGCCATAAAATGCCATGATGTAATAAAAGAAAAACCACTGACCGGCCATAACCGAGACAAACCAGAACGTCGCCGAATATTTTAATGATCGGTCAGCGAACTTAGCAGATGAAGTTGTTTGTGACTGTGGTTTTGTTTGGTCATATTTTGTTACTGCCAAGTCAGCAACAGCGACTGATGTTTTTTCCATTATCAAATCCTCATACCTACGGAAATACCGCTTAAGTTTGAGGAATTGACCCGTTTGTGTCGTCCGAATGGGCCTATTCGTACACTTTAATTCACTGTTTTTTCAATAACTAACAATTTTTCTTGTTTTCTGTAAGCCGAGGGGGTTACACCTGCTGCTTTTTTAAACGCAGCATTAAAAGTAGATTTGGAATTAAAGCCTACTTCAAAGACAATAGTAGAGACGGTTTTGTCTGTGCTAACGAGCAAAGACTTTGCCTGCTCAATCCGATAGCTGTTCACAAATTGGAAAAAGTTAGTATTTAAAAATTGAGATAAGGTTTCTGAAATATAGTTTTCGCTAACCGAAACGGCCTCTGAAAGTCGTTTTAGCGATAATTCATCCTCCAGAAAAAGCGCCTCTTTACTCATCACAGTTTTTAGCTTGTCGGCTATCTGCTCCATTTGAGTCAACGCTAAGGTCGTGGTTCGCACCTGCCTGGTTTGTGGCTCTCCTTTGTCAGCCTCCTCAAGCACCGGCTGTTTAAGGGCAAAATGTGCAAAGATCATTAAAACCAAGGCTTCTAATACCGGTAAAACACTGCCTGCTCCAAACCAGCGCCAGCCTAAAAAGCCAATAGCATACTCCAGGGCAAACAAAAGCCAGACACAACCCCAAAGCACCAAGATCACTTTCAACCAGTCCATGGAGCGCTTTTCAATGGAGGAAAACCGCTCCATTAATTGCAAACGATGCTGGCTTTGCAGCCTGAACGTGGCAGCCAAATACGCGCCGGTAACAAAAATAAAAGCCAACAAGGAAAATAAACAGGTAAACAGCGCTATTTGAAACAAGCCCGCATCCCGGGTGGCAGGGTCGGCCAGTGCCAGCTTTTCTTCGGCACTGATGCCAAAAATGAAGGGCAGCATGCCTAAAATAACAATGACAGGGCCAAGCAGGGCAAGGAGATAAGCTTTCTTCGGCAAGGTTTTCTCGCAAGACATAGTTGCGAAGGCATAAAAGTACAATGCGGGTCCTAGCAACATGCGAATTGGAAACTGTGCCCCGGCTAAAGCAGGCGCATATTGATAGGCGCCGGAATAGATAAACAATTCACCGAGAATGTGAACCAGTAGCAGAGCCAGTAATCCGCCAAGGTAGACAGACTGCCTCTGCCTGGGCCTGCTCGCCACATCAACCAAGGCAAAAACTGTCATACCCATCATGCTGGAATAAATAACTGTTGGGACTACATCAACACCCATTAATAAAACCTCTTACCGTATCCAGCGCCTTCACTGACATTACCTTCATCATGTTATACTAACCGATTGAAGTGACGTAAACCTTAACTAACTTAAAAGCCATCATCCCAGGTTTTATTTTTAAAATCGTATTCCAAGTGAAATTTAACTAAGCCGATGAAAAAGAAAACTATATATGTACCGGGAATTAATATTGAATAAAAAACCAAAGCCCGCTCTAGCAAGACTTCTGTTGCCACATCCGCAGTAGCGGAGCCAGCTTTTGTAAATGCACCGATAGTAATTAAAATAACAATGACTTTGGTAAAAAACCAAGCAAATTTAGCCGAAAATTTGCAATACTCTTTAGCTTTTTCCATATTCAATGATTTGTTTATTTAGCGCTTTGCACTTGCAGAAATGCTAACAAGCAACCAGTTTCCGCTTGCTTTAGACCAAACCTGAGTACCGCCTCCGGCACCTTCAGCTAATTCGCCATTGGCAAGTATCATACTTTGCTGATACTCATTTACCAAAACAGCTGTATTTTTATCAATGACTGAAATCTTAACATTGGTAAATTCCAATGATTTTATTTCTTTCACCATGTTAAAGCCCGGAACTATCATGGCTCTCAATTCTTCAACAGAATTCCAGTTTGAGCCATCAGCCCCCAGGCCTACAAACTTATCCGAATCGATGTAACTGAAGTATTTCTCAGTGTCCAAAGCATTTGCAGCATTAACCAGCAGGTCGAATGATTCTTGAACCTCTTGTGTTATTTTATTTTTACTTGCTTCTGTTAGTTCTATATTTTCATTACTACAGCCAGTTAACCAAGTTGCTATACAAGCTACTGCAACTATTTTTACTATAGAGTTGATAAATATTCTCCTGATTCACCGTGACACATAACGCTTAGCACGCCAGAAAGTTTGCCGCATAGCGACTCATTTTGATGAGTGATGCCACTTAGCCTTACTTATTAACCGAGGGGGATATTGTATAATGGAAAACAACATAAACTTCATCTTTTATTGATTTGTACTCAGTTAGCTTTGAGGCAGCATCATAAAATGAAGTTAGAAGTTCATTTTCTCTTTCACCTGCGGTAGTTTGCATTCTGAACTCTACAACAGACTCTGATGTCAGTTTAAATTGAGCCAATACTTCAAAACTTGTCTCACTTGTTTTAAATATCCGCGCGCTTATTTTATCTAATGACTCCTGTATGCTATTAAGCTCTTCAAGCGCGACTTTAGTATTGACGTCTCCTGATTCAGACATGAAATTAAACCTTTCTAATCGCACATTTGGTGCCGGATATCTCTTAGAGTCAGGTAAAAAAATCTCCATCGAATTCATTTTGCATGGTTCTTGGTTTTCACATGAAAGTGCTGATTTGGATATCAAGAATAAAACTAAACTTATAAATACGGCTTGAAGCAACTGCATACCCCTTTTATATGGCTAACGCCTTAATTTGCAGGTTTTATCGGCGCCAGACTTGTGGAGCCAAAGGTTTTCATGCCACGAAAAATATCACACAGTTTATAAAAAACAACGATAAAAAATTAATTTATGACTGAATTGCCCTATTTGGGTAAAACATAATAAAAATCAGTGAAATTAAGACAAAGAATAGCACCACCGATAAACAGTGAGCAGCGATAAGTAAGGATTAAACTTTAGTGAAATATATTGGCTTGCTGTTGTTGTCCATCAATCCATTTTTATCCGTATGGACCACAAAGCGAGATGATTCAGCCAAAAGCTCACCGGCACGCTAAGGTTTTACCCCCACATAATCAGCTGAATGGGTGGTTTGGCTTTTAGCCACCTTTTGGCCCAGTTCAAATTGCTCAAGATAATGATTTTTCATTTTATCCGGGTCAAAATCCAGTAAGGTTCCCCCCGCTTCATAATGTTGAATAAATACCCGGCCAATTGCCCAGGTAGATGCCGCTGAAAAGGTAGACATCCCCAACAGGCCAACCACTTGACCGGCGACAGGCACCACTTTTAACCAACTCACCAGTTGATTGCGTAAGGTTAAGGGCGCTAAGGCTGCCAATATAGAGCCAAACACCGCTTTGCGTTTGCTGTCAGCCAGCTTTTCGCCGTAGAGGTGGGCAATTTGTTGCAGCATTTTTAATTGTATGCCAGAGATCAGCAGGGCATCGGCAACCGGCACCGGCACTAACCCTACTGCAGCCGCGCCTTTGGTGTAACCGTTGACAATTTGCTGTGCTTGTTGAGACTGTTGTGACATTGCTTGGTTCCTGTTAAACAAAAAGTTGCCAGTCTTCGACATAATTGCCCAAAATAAACTTGGGATAACCGGGATCAGCGCAGTAGTTAACCACGTCATACCGGATATACTGGTCTTCACGGAAAAAGTACACTTTGCCATTCCCCCAGTAGATCGCAGCATCAATATAATCAAAGTTTACCCCAACCCAACGTTCACTAATAAGCGCCGGGTAATCGTCATCCACCTTATTTTCATTGATATTAAAACGCACATAATGCTGACCATTGAAAAAATAGACGTAATCCGGTTCAAAATGCAGTGCCGCATCTATGTGCTCAAAAGGCACCCCGGGCCAGCCGCGTTTGATATCAAGCGGCTCACTAAAACTATTGTCCGCCAGGTTTAAGGTAACATAATGGCTGCGATAGAATAAAAAGACCTTGTTGGTGAACCGGCTTTGTTGTTTAAAACCAACATAGTCGCTGCTTAGCGCAGCATTGATTCGATGAAAACCCATCTGACCCAATTGCGGCCAATTTTGCTCAAGCGGTCGGGGCTTATGGCTTTTGCGGCTTTGGCAGTTATAAGTAAAGTAATCACGGTCACGGATGAAATAAACCTCGTTGTCGATACAGAACATTGATGATATCGCTGCAAAGGCAGTGGCTTCCTGGTAGGCCGCCTGGAGTGCCGTGGCTTGGGCCTGGTCTGCCAGCAATGTCCAAATACCCGCCACCTCCAACTCAATGGCTTGGGGGTTGTCTTTAACGGTGGACATCCACTGGTTGTAAACACTTTCATCAAGGGTATTAAGCTCGGCCAGCTTGATGGTATCACCGCCTTTACCCGACACCGAACATTCTGAATTATTGAGCAAATTTTCCTTATCAGCCATCATTTCGCTGTTGTGCCCCGTACTGCCCATACCGCCAAAACTGGCCTTAATGCCTGAACGTATTTGCTGCTCACTGATATTGGTTGACTTGAGCACGCTGAAGGTTAAATTGGCCCGGCCACCAACCCATGCCCGTTTAACATAATGGCTGCCGAAGCGGTTAAAAAACTGCTCGTATTGCCGGCGGTGCTCATGTTTAAACGGCACCGGAACCTCAAGATCAAACACATCCCCAGGCAGATCTTTGCTGTCCCCCACATACAGGGTCCAAAAGGGGATAAAAGAGGTGCGGCTGGCATAATAAGCATTATCATTACATTGCATCATAGAGTTATGCCCTGCACTGGCATCCACACTAAAGACAGTGTATGAGCAGCTGACTTGACTGTCGACATTGAGTTTTTTATCCAGCCGCTCCATCGACTCTTCTATCACCACCCGGTTTAACGCTATCCCGCTGGGCATAGGCGGTGAATCGTTAACATGATACCCGTGCGGCAATAAATAACTTTGCCCGGTTTCGCAGGCATAATACTCGGTTTGCTGTTGATAGCTAAACAGGCGCTTTTTCAACTCATAAGGCTGGCGGGATTTAAGGAAAATACCACGGCCAACAACATCAAGTCCTGGAATGGGAACCGTTACAGGAGCAGTTTGACTCATTATTATTCTCATCTATGCACATTTATCGCACAAGTGTGGTTCAAGTATCGAAAAAAGCAAGTTCGATCTGGCTGCAGCTACTGCTTTATATTGGAGAAAAATCAGGCTGTAAACCTATTCACCAAAAGCGTATTATCAGCAACAAAAGTGCCTTCATAGACGCCAGACTTGAACATTCATAAACTCATTCAAGCTAGCAAGTTTTTGCTATCACCAGTTTATGGGTATTCAGCTATGTTCTCTTGTTATTCTGCGCGCTAATCCCCGACATGGATCTTAATATCATTGGGATAGGGCCTGCCTCTGCCTGTTTCCACAAAGTCTCTAAGGCTAAGTAAGTAGCAAGTCCACTTTGTACTAAAGTACAAAAATTCATCTTCACTAGATGCTTCATTCGTATGTGTTAATGTCAGATATACTTGATCGCTGGCTTGAACCAATTCAAATAGAAGTTCAGAATCTTGCCAGGCACCAGTCCCGCCTGTACAGAGAATGGCTACTTTTTCATTTTCTAGAATATCTTGATATTCGAAGTACAAGGTCGTTAAGTTGTCGAATGTTAAAGCTATCTTCCCGCCAATCTCTGGGCTAATTGTTGCAGAAGATGCCCACCAACCAGCAAAGCCTTCATTCGTTGTTAGCGTTGAAAAAACCTGCTCGATAGTGCCGTCGATGCCTACCTGGTGTTTAACTTTTGCCACGATATTTCCCCTCCAAACTTAACCCTATAGAGAAGGTGTCCACTAAATATGGGTAACTCTGCCCCCTAACCCCGCGCTCAGCCACTTTTGGCAGTCGATTACAGCGCCTTGTTATATGCTCCATCTATAGTGAGCATATGTATTACTTGTTATACCCAGCAGGCACAAGACTCCAGACACTATGTTCAATTTTAGCCTCTGCACAAGGTAGTAAAAATAGACTTCTCCACCTATGAGCAAGGCTATATGTTGTGTGTGATTCAGCTCCTGACACTAAACAAAGTTGACTGCCAACAAGCTTAACTTGTCCCTTAGTATTAAATTCAAATTTTTGAAATTTCTTTGCATTCAAAAACGGTTGTTCGACACCACAAGGCTTAAGCATCAGTGCGCTACCGGATAAAGCCTTATCGTTTATTCCCATAGCCGTGACACAGCCATCATAGGCAGGGAAATACAAGCTTTGATCACTTCTGTGTTGGACAACTTCGTCTGCGTACACTTGAGGCCCTTTGCAATTGTGTGCAGTAAGCGGCATATCCAGTCGGATATGTTTTCCACTGCCTACCACATCTAAACAGTAACCATCACTAGGGCGATCCAAGCGGTCTTTTAATTGAAGATATTGCGGAGATGTCGGCTGAGATAGAGCCTGAGCACTACCGAATAATGCGATGGCTATAATCATTTTATGAAACATAGAATCCTTCTCATTCATTAAGCATTACATATAACGCCCGCAACACCGGGCAGCTTGGAGCTATAGCGGAAAATTGCTCCGCGTGATTGTGCTTGTTATACATCAATTTCACCTATGTAGTAAGTGCAATAATCTTGGGCATCATAGAGTGAAGAGCTCAACGCAACTTTATCCATAGCCCCTTTTCTGGCAGTACAGTGCAGTGCTATAGTATTGATAGCTGGCAATAAAAAGTGAACTTCATCATTACTTAGCTTCTGATTACGGTGAAGTTTTTGAAGTTTAAGGTTGTATGTTCCAACTTGTTCTTTCAAAATAGAATATTTATCTGAAATTAATTTTAGATTCTCCTTCGGTGACAAGCCTTCCATAGGTTCATCAAATAACTTAAACGCAGCTTCAAATTGTTGGTTTAAATCATTCAAAAACTCCTTAATTTCAGATTTATTCACTATCCTCTCCTTGATGTATAACGCTGCCATAATGGGCCGAGCGTAGTGAGGTCCAGCACACAAAGTGTGCGTTCGTTGATGGTTTTGTCAGGCATTTTTAATTGCGAAATAGTCTTTCACAGACTCAACAACCCCCTCTAAACCAGGATATATGCTCAACTTATTTATACCCAGGCCATCGAGAGTTGCTTTGAAATCAGATTTTAGCTCCTTGGGTATAGTCATTTTTTCAACCATCCCATATTCTCCCCTCTGAGATTGCTCCAAAAACAACTCATTTAAAGGCTTTAACATAGTTTCTCCCTCTTCTAGAGGAAATACTAAGAAATAACTCTCTTGCGAAGTTATTCTTAAATTCAAATGCGAGGGGCGAAAAAAATAATGCTGCGATGTACTCAAGTTAGGCTCATTTATTTCGTACTCAATGTTAAATGGATCAATACTCCATACGACACCATCATTATCTTCATCTAAGTTCTCCACGGCAAAGTATAAGGCCTTTAAAGGGTTTGATGTCCAGTCTAATAACCTGGTTGGTAATCCATAATGTTGTGCATGTATCACCCATTCCGCATTTCCTTTAGGTACATTTTCAAAATATGGCAGCGAAAGCCTTTTGAATTCCCTTAAAATATCAAGTTCCAAAACTGATAAATCAGGGATATGACCATGCGAAATTCGAGATAGGGAAGGAAGTAAAGGCCAATCTTGGGATTGCCCTCTATAAAATTCTGAAGGACCTCTCTCCATCATTGCAATGTACTGAGAAACACTTTCTATTTTATTCTCGTGAATATCCATTTACGTCTAAACACCTAACACTTTGATAATAGGTGAATAATAGCTTTTTAGACGCATAGCGGCTAGCTATTATTTTCCTCGATAACATTGGACAACCAAGAACTTATTAAGCTCAGGTAAAAATCAATTATTTAATTTTGGGGTATCTTGCATTCACTTTGCATGATTAAGATGAATCAAAAAATATAGGGGTACTTCTGACGGTGAAGGAAGTTTACAGGTGTCCGCCGTGTACACTGCGACATTAAAACAGCCATACAGCAGGGAATACATGCATTAAAAGCCATGAACCTGCTGATGACAGAGCAGCTACCTGAATTTATCTCGCAACAAAATAAGATTGCAATAACTGTAGCAGCTTAATAAATACACTAGCTAAAGGTTGGAGTTCCCCCAAGACCTATACAAAGTTCTGCTAGTCGAGTTCCTTGATCATAGTCATCAGTAACCGCCTCAAAGTGGCCACTGCCGTCATCGAATGTACAGCTAATAGTTTCAGCAGACGCAGGCAGAGAAATATTTAAAAGAGAAATTAAAGATACGGTTAAGAATGCTTTTACTTTTAAGCTCATATAAAGTTCCTTTTATTCAGTAGTTTAAGTTCTAATAATGACTTGCACCAATATAGGCAAGTTCAAATATCATACAGTAACCCTAAACATTAAAACAACATACTTTAAACAAAAAACAAACAATAATCAAACAAACATCAAGTAAACTTAGAATGGAAATGTTCTGCCAATAAACTTTATATTCATGACAATATCCAGCAATGACGTCAAACAAAGTTTTTTGAACTCCCGAACAGCCGGTATAAAAAGACAACCCCTCTTTAAAGATAAAACGATAATATGTCATCACTATTTTTGACACCCCGGGCATATCGTGAAAACATAAAAAAGCTACTGCATCTGCTTTAGAGACAGTAGCTTAATCCCCTTGTTTCAAAGCTTTTAATTGCCTTAAAAACTAGCCTTTCGCCTGTCCTGCTTCATCCCTTTCATCAGACGGTGTCAAGTCAGTTTGCTTAGCAATGACTTGTTCAGAAGTGATATGTTTAGGGGTGATGAACACCTCCCCCGGGTTGACCACAAGCTGTACCTTTTGCCCCACTTGAAAACCAGCCACCCGTAGCCACTTTCCCCGAAGCACAAGGCAAGGTTCAAGATTAACAGGTTGATAGTTAATACCGATACCGCGTACTTTCACTGCCGTTTCACAAACAGTTTCCAGCACGGTAAGTTGTCGATAAATGGGATATTTTACTTTTGCCAGGCAAAACTCTGACGTATGATGATATTCAGCCATGACGTACTCCGCTAAGTTCGTTGTGGTTAGCGACCTCTGGGTGTGCTTGCACTCAGGGGTTGCGACTTAAATTACAGCTGGTTTATAACCATAAAGACATGAGAAATACTGAGATAGGCGACCTCCTTTTGGGGTGGGTTGCACCTTTAATTAAAGCTTAAAAAGCTGGTTAAATCGACAGTAGAACAGACTTTTTTGCCATTAAATTAAGGCAGGATTTATGGTGTTGTTGCCCACAAAAAGAACAGATTTTCAAAGGTAAGTTTTAAGCGCAGAAAAAGAAAAACGCCGCAACAAACTCCCGGCATGAGAGTATATTAACGACGCTTTATTTACAATCCGGCAGCTAATAGCGCTGTATCCAGGTAAATTGTGGCAATATATGCCGCTTAATCGGTATGCCTGGTAATAAGTGGGTGATCATTAGCTTTAAAATCAGTAACAATCAGCTTGAAATCCCTTACAGATGAAGGGCACTTTTTAACAGCCAATGCAATTTCCTTATCCGAGATTTTTTTCATTATGACTTGCCCCGGCCCGTAAATATCCATCCCGAATAAGTTTTCTCCCTTATTGGTTGTTAATTTAAGTTCGCCGAGCAGCGTTAGCTGTTTTGAGTTTGCAGTAAAAGGCAAATCAAAAAAACCTTCTTTATTTAACGAATAACCACTTCCACCATTGGCAAAGTTATAATAGCGGTAAGTATAAAAAGCGTATTCACTTGCCGGTACAGCCTGACAAAAATAAAAGCCCTTTTCCTGATTTTCAGGGCTGATAAAATCAAAGGTGGTGTCTTTGCCAAACATAGCACCGGATGTTGAGTTTAGTGTGCCGGGGAAGTCCTTCCCCTTAGTGTCCCGATAAAATAAAGACAATGAATTGAAGACCTGGTCACAGTCATTCCCCGACGGCCTGCATTGAATACTAAATTTACCTAAAACATAGGCTCGTTCTTGTTCCGGAATATTTTCAACTATGCTCTCCATCTTTTCAGCGGTAGAAACACAGCCGGAAAGCACAAGTATTACCAATATAGATAGGATCTGTTTCATTAATTTTTCCATTATCTGAGGGTCAAAAGGAAGGTAAAAGTAAAATGTAATCAGCAAGAGGTTTGCAGCAAAGAAATAAAAACGTCGTTTACAGACTCTTCTTTAAGAGCGTATAAACGACGTAATATCGAATAAACTATGCGTGACAGATAAGTTTATTCCGGAATATATTCCACCACTTCCAGGCCAAAACCAGACAGGGAGTGATATTTGGTTTGCGAGCTCAGCAGGCGCATTTTACTGACCCCTAAGCTAGAGAGAATTTGCGAGCCAACCCCGACATTACGGGAGCCAACATGGCGCTGTACTTCTTTAACCACCTCTCCGGCATCCTGCTTGGCATATTTCTGGGTCTGGGCAATCAGCTCCAGCGGCGATTCATGCTTGCCTAACAGCACCAGCACCCCGCCCTCTTTACCAATTTTTTCCATGGCATGAGCGATAGGCCACTTGGCAACGCTTTCGCGCTGGCTAAAGAGCAAATCGCGGAAGGTATTTTCCAGGTGAACACGTACCAAGGTCGGCTCATCCGCCTTAATTTCTCCTTTGGTCAGGGCAAAATGGGCCTGGCCGTCTATGGTGTCCTGAAAAACGGTCAAGTCAAAGTCACCGTAAGCCGTTGGCAATTTACAGGTTGAAACTTTTTCTATTGTGGTTTCGGTGGCATTACGGTGTTCGATCAAATCGGCAATGGTGCCCATTTTTAAACCGTGTTTCTGGGCAATCAGTTCCAGATCGGGACGACGGGCCATGGTGCCGTCTTCATTTAAGATCTCAACAATTACCGCACTTGGCTCAAGCCCTGCCATACGAGCCAGATCAACACCTGCTTCGGTATGACCGGCGCGGTTAAGTACGCCGCCGTCTTGTGCCATCAGCGGGAAGATATGCCCCGGCTGCACTATCGACATATGATCGGCATCTTTAGCCGCGGCCGCCAGTACCGTTTTCGCCCGGTCTGAGGCAGAAATTCCTGTGGTCACCCCTTCCGCCGCTTCAATCGACACGGTAAAGTTGGTGCTGAACTGGGCGTTGTTGTTGTCTACCATCAGGGGCAATTTCAACTTGCGGCATTTTTCCAGTGTCATCGGCATGCAAATCAAACCACGGCCATGGGTTGCCATAAAGTTAATGGCTTCCGGGGTGACTTTTTCTGCGGCCATGATGAAATCGCCTTCATTTTCGCGATCTTCATCATCCATTAAAATAACCATTTTACCCTGAGCAATATCGTCGATAATCTCCTGCGGGGTATTTAATTGCATGCCAACCTCTTAATTTTTAAGCTATAAGATAATTTAAGTGCTTGTTGTTGTTTTGCTATATTCTATTTTCCCGGTATTGCTTTCCTGGTTAAGAAAGAAACCCGGATTTTTTTAGTAATTCTTCGGTCACCCCGGACGGTTTGCTTGTCGCTTCAGGGGTTAATTCACCGCTTCTGGCCAGCAATAAACGTTCAAGGTAACGGGCGATCAAGTCTACTTCCAGGTTCACCCGGGTGCCGGCCTGATAAGATTTGATAATGGTTTCCTGCTGGGTATGGGGCACTATGGTAATGCGGAAACTGTCCGCCGTTAAGCCGTTTACCGTCAGGCTGACGCCATCAATGGTTACCGAGCCTTTCTCGGCAATATAAGGAGCTAAGTCCGCCGGCATCGCCAGCCAGTAATCTATGCTGTTGCCCTTGTGCTCTATCGATATTACCTGGCTCAGGGCATCAACATGCCCAGACACCATATGGCCGCCAAAACGGGTGCTGGCGAGCATGGCTTTTTCCAGGTTCACTTCAGTGCCTACTTTGTAATCAACAAAACCGGTACGTTTTAGGGTTTCGGTTGAAACATCGGCGCTAAAGCTGCTGCTGTCAAAGGCAACAACCGTTAAACACACGCCATTGGTGGCAATTGAATCGCCCAGGCGGACATCGCTCATATCCAAATCGCCGCTTTGTACAACCACACGGGCGCCCTGGCTATTGACGTTTATTGCCGACAGTCGGCCGGTCGCTTCAATTATTCCGGTAAACATGTTTTATTCTCTTCTAATTTGGCGGTGATGCGGATATCCGGTCCCACCATAGCTATGTCTTTAATCGCTAATGTCTTGGCCGCAGATAAATTTTCTATCCCAGGCATGGCCACCAGGCTTTTGCCATCGCCGCCCATTAATTTAGGCGCCTGATACAATACCAGCTCGTCTACCAAGTCCTGCTCGATAAAAGCACCGGCAAGGCGGGCGCCGGATTCGAGTAAGACATCGTTCAGGCCGCGCTGCGCCAGGGCGTGCAACAAATGTTTCAGATCTATTTTTTCGCTGCCCGAAACCGTGGCGGCTAATGGTAACTGTATCTGCTGCACAAAAGAAGGCCATTGATGGTTATTTTCGATAGCAGCGCGTACCAGCAGCACTTCACTTGGGGTATCAAATAAGGGCAAGTCAGGTGTGATGCGGTTTTGCGAGTCGATGATCACCCGCAGCGGCTGGCGGATGTCATTTTGCGGATAATTTTCTTTTAGCTGCCCCAGCTCTTGCCAGCGCACCGTCATTTTCGCCTGATCCATCAATACCGAATCGGCGCCGGTGATAATGGCGCAGCTTTGCGCCCTTAAGCGCTGCACATCAGAGCGGGCCTGGGGAGAGGTGATCCATTTACTTTCACCGTTGGCCATGGCGGTTTTGCCGTCTAAACTCGATGCCAGCTTACACCTGACATAGGGCAAACCGGTAGACATCATTTTGATAAATCCCGGATTCAACGCCTGCGCCTGCTCTGTCAGCAAACCCACTTTGGTTTTTATGCCCGCCTGTTCCAGCAAACTGATACCGCTGCCAGATACCTGGGGATTGGGATCGACCATGGCAACCACTACCTGTTCAACACCAGAGTTGATTAAAGCCTGGGCGCAGGGAGGGGTGCGGCCAAAATGACTGCACGGCTCTAAGGTCACATAAGCGATGGCGCCTTTGGCCTGCTCTTTGGCCATAGCCAGGGCATGCACTTCGGCGTGGCCGGTACCGGCTTTAATATGATAGCCTTCACCGACTATTTTCCGGTCTTTAACAATGACACAACCGACCCTGGGGTTGGGTGAGGTGGTGTAATGACCTTTTTTCGCCAGAGTAATAGCCCGTTGCATATAGGTATAATCATCCGCGGAAAAGCTATCCCCGGCATTATCAATCGGACTCACGGCTTTAACCTGCTTTGCCGCTAGCGGCCTGGGTTTCCCGGTAGTTTCAGCTTTTAATCCGGCCTTTTTTAACGTGGAGGCAGACATGAGTTACTCATCACCTAATTTCGCAATTTCTTCACCGAATTCGCGGATATCTTCAAAAGAGCGGTACACGGAAGCAAAACGCACATAAGCCACCTTATCCAGTTGCTTAAGCTGCTCCATAATAATATTGCCAAGCATTTCACTGGACAGTTCACGTTCGCCGGTCGCCCGCAGCTGGGATTTAAGTTTATTGATCGCCAGCTCCATCTGCTCGACGCTGACCGGTCTTTTCTCCAACGATCTTAACAGACCGTTGCGCAGTTTATCTTCATTAAAGGGTTCGCGGGAGCCGTCGCGTTTGATAATACGCGGCATCACCAGTTCTGCTGATTCAAAGGTGGTAAATCTTTCATGGCAAGCCAGGCATTCCCGGCGCCTGCGCACCTGGTGACCATCGGAAACCAGGCGGGAATCGATCACCTTGGTATCATTTGCCGAACAGAATGGACAATGCATTTATATACTCCAAAAACTCATTGGGATAAGGTTCATTTTTTAAGTTTGTATCCCAATTCTCACAAACCCGGTTATTAATCCCGGCTATTATATCAAGAGCCGTGAACACTATCACTATATGGGGGCACAGATTCATAAAACCAGCCCAGTTTACGAGAAAGCAAAAGCGATAAAGAAAAGGCCGCATGATGATGCGGCCTTTACTCAGGTATCCATTGTACTTGCTTGCGCGTTAGTTACTTATAGCTAAGTTATGCATAAACAGGGTACTTGGCACAAATCTCTTTAACCTGCTCTTTCACGCGGTTAATAGTGTCTTCGTTGCTGATATCGTCTAAGATATCGCAAATCCAGCCGGTCAGCGCTTTGGTTTCTTCAATGCCGAAACCACGACGGGTAATCGCCGGCGTACCTAAACGTAAACCAGAAGTCACAAACGGTGAACGCGGATCGTTAGGTACCGAGTTTTTGTTTACCGTGATATGGGCACGGCCTAAAGCGGCATCGGCATCTTTACCTGTGATGTCTTTGTCGATCAGATCAAGTAGCAATAAGTGGTTTTCTGTACCGTTAGAAACAACCTTGTAACCACGCTCCTGTAATACCGCCACCATGGCTTTGGCATTATCCAATACCTTTTGCTGGTACTCTTTAAATTCAGGCGCTAACGCTTCTTTAAAGGCAACCGCTTTAGCAGCAATCACGTGCATCAAAGGACCGCCCTGGCCACCAGGGAATACAGCACTGTTAAGCTTTTTATAGATGTCTTCGTCATCACAACCTGAAATGATCAAACCGCCGCGAGGACCGGCTAAGGTCTTATGGGTAGTGGTTGTCACAACATGGGCATGAGGAACCGGGTTCGGATATAAACCAGCCGCCACTAAACCGGCAACGTGAGCCATATCAACCATGAAGTAAGCACCGATTTTATCAGCGATTTCACGCATGCGGGCCCAGTCAACGATACCGGAATAGGCAGAGAAACCGCCGATGATCATTTCCGGCTTGTGCTCTAAGGCTAAACGCTCAACTTCGGCGTAATCGATTTCGCCGGTTTCAGGGTCTAAACCGTATTGAATGGCGTCATATAGCTTACCGGAGAAATTCACGTGAGAGCCGTGCGTTAAGTGACCGCCATGGGCCAGGCTCATACCTAAGACTTTAGCGCCCGGTGTTACCAGCGCCTGAAATACTGCGGCATTGGCCTGGGAACCGGCGTGAGGCTGAACATTGGCATAAGTGGCGCCAAAGAGTTCTTTAGCACGCTCAATCGCTAAGTGCTCGGCTTTATCGACATACTCACAACCACCGTAGTAACGCTTGCCCGGGTAACCTTCGGCGTATTTGTTGGTCAGCTGAGAGCCTTGTGCTTCAAGCACACGGGGACTACAGTAATTTTCAGAAGCAATTAACTCTATGTGTTCTTCCTGACGTACAACCTCATCGGTTATCGCCTGATGAAGTTCAGCATCAAAATCAGCAATATTCATATCACGAGTAAGCATGTTTTCTCCTCAATTAGTAAGCCGGTAGCTACAGCAGCAGGTTTAGATCACGCCCCTTCAAACCAGAGGTTTTAAACCCGGTGTAGAAATGCGGCATATTCTGCCTGAACCGGGCCGGGTTGTACATGATTAAAACGCTTAGTTTTAGCACTATTGGCAATGTTTTATTCGGTAAAAGTTTTTAGCGCCGCCATCAGAAAAAATGACACAGAAAACGAGCACAGTTCTGACGCTGATGGCTAAACACTATAAATAACTAAAAACCAGAAAACAACAAATAAAATTCAGATATATATAAAATACCTGAATTTTATTTCAAAAATAACAGAGGAGCTTTAATTATTTTCAGAAAACTGACGGAGCGAGCTTAGCTCCCGCTCGCGCTTTTTCTGATAGATATGGGTGCCGACATACATCACCAGCAACATGCCATTGATAAAGACGAAGGTTTTCCAGGTGATATTTTCCCTGTACTCCATCATGGCATAGCCATACCAGTTCAGCGGGATCACCAAAAAATAACTACTCCATTTCATCAAGCGGGCATATTGCAGGGAAGATTCGCCGCCGCTGATCGCCGCCTTAAGGGCATGATCCGGACCGGCATCGTTCAGCTGCCAGGCGGTTCGACGAATTTTAACTTCTATATAGACATACACCACGGAAGCGACAAACAGCACAGCCAAAGCGACCAGGTGCGGCATTTCCCTGTCCCCCCGGTATAAGCCGACCAGCAAGGCCAGCAACATCCCGGCAGTCGCCAGAATATTTGCCACCAGAGAGACCTTGGCCCACCAGGTACGCCGCCGAGTTTTCCTGAGCAGGGTATCGAGGTTGGCTTTTTCATAGGGCTGCTCTTGCCAGTCCTGACTAATTGCCAGCCAGCTATCGTCTAGGGGAGATTGTTCGTTTAAGGGAGATTGCTGTGTCATCTTCAGCCCTCCTGTACTTTTAGTAATTGATTTAACGCGGTTTTGGCGCGTTGCAGGCGCACCCCGACCAGATTGACGGAAAGGCAGAGAATATCGGCCATTTCCTGGTAACTCATGCCTTCAAGCGCCAAAGTGATCACTTGCCTTTGCTCCAGCTTTAATTGCCGGATGGCACAAGACAAGCGCTGCTGGCGCTGTTTTTGATCTAACGCCTGATAAGGGGTGACATCGGTTGCTGCCTGCTGATGATAAGCTTGCTCGCCCTGCTCGGTTTTCACCGTGCGCACCGATTTGGCGACATGGGTCACCAAAATGTTGTGGGCAATACGGGCGACAAAGGTTTTCACACCGGCATCTTGTCGAAACTTAGGCATCGCCTGCCAGATATTGAGGGCGATATCCTGAAACAACTCTTCCTGCAACGCAGGTTTGGCTTCAAAACCGCAAATAAGGTGGCGCAGCATTTTTTCATGCTCCGCCATCCATTGTTTGAATAAGGCCTGACTGACACCCTGGCCTTCTCTGGTTTTTGAATCACCGGCAGCAACTGCCGCCGGTGATTTGGACCTGAGTTTTAAAGAAGTAAACATCTAATAACTACGCCTGTTTTTATTATTCTCTATTAGCTGCATTTCTTTAACATTACCTGAACTCTGTTAACTTAATGCAAGGACGACTTTCTCTGACTTAAGTTTTTCTGCCATCACTTTTACCAGCACAACCGTGAGCACCACGGTCACTAAAGTGGTAAAGCCCACCTGAGACCAGTTAACCGGCAAGCCTTTGAAGATATCTTCAATCAGCATGGATTGCCCCGAAATCGGCGCCCAGTCCAGCCACTGAGGCTTGTTGTTAATAAAGGATAAAACAAAAGGCACAAACGCCGGCAGCATCACCACCATAGTCACGGTAGACTGGGCTTCTTTAAAGCTTTTCGCCCCGAAGGCGAAAAACAACTGCAGCGCCGAGGCGAAAAAGCATAACGGCAACAGCAGCAATAATAAAGCACTGACGCTGATAAAATCGAGATTGAAGGTTGCCCCTATCTTGCTTAAATCAACAAAACCTATGGCAAAGTAAGTTAATACCAGGGTTAAAATGACGCCGATCACGGCAATAAAGCTGGCACAGGACAGTTTTGCCAACACAATTTTCATGGTGTCCACCGGCTGGCATAACAGCATTTCCAGGACATTGCGCTCACGCTCGCCGGCGCTGGAGTCTATCGCCACAGACAAACCGGAAACAAAGGCCGCCATCATTAAATACATGCCCAAACTCAGAATAATCAGCATAGGACCACTGGTCGGCTCGGCGGTATCCTGCTCCTGCAGTTTTACCGGCTGCATCAAGCGAACATCGATGCCCCGCACTAACAAACGCTGGCTGCCGATAGTGGCAGAGTAGCTGCGGATCACTTCTTTGATACGTCTTAAGGGTGAAAACAGCGATTTATCCTGATAATCGGCACGTAAAATCACATCAACCATTCTGCCTTCGCGCATATCTTCGGCAAAACTTTCCGGTAATATCAATTCAATATTGCGCTCTTGCCACAGACGTTTCTCATCAGCAGTTACCTCGGCCAACGGCAGGATTTTTTCATCCTCAAGCAAAGCCATTAACTTCGGCGCCGCTTCCCCTCCCTGAATATTGACATAGATCGCCGGGGTATCGGTCAGATCTTTGATCATAGAATTCGACACCGCATAAATCATCACCGGCGCCATAAAAGCCATCATCAGGGCATACATCAGCGCCCGCTTATCCCGAAAGGCTTCTTTAAGCTCTTTTTTCAATAATGCATTAAACTGGATCATGCCGCTATGCCCTCGTCACTGCCGATAATTTTCACAAACGCTTCTTCCAAATTGGTTTTATCCGCCAGGGTACATAGTTCATCCGGGGTGCCGACGGCGGCAAGTTTGCCGTTGGCAACGATGATCACCCGATCGCACAAGGCGGCGACTTCCTGCATCACATGGGAAGAAAATAAAATACAATGCCCCTTGGCCTTAAAGCGGGCCAGGTAATTGCGTAAGATCCGGGTACTCATCACATCCAGTCCCCGGGTGGGTTCATCCAGGACAAAGTTTTTCGGCTTATGCACCAGGGCTTGGGCCAGAGTGACTTTCATCCTTTGCCCCTGGGAGAAACCCGCGGTTTTGCGGTAGGCCAGATCCTGCATATCCAGATCGGCGATCACTTCTTCAATCGCCTGTTTTTTTGCCTGTCCCTGCAAACCATGGATACTGGCAAAATAGTCAATTTGCTCATAAGCAGTTAAACGCTCATAAAGACCAAACTTATCCGGGAAGATGCCTAAACGCCCGCGCGCCAACAGCGGCTGCTGGCTGACATCGATATCGTCTATTTTCGCGCTGCCCTGATCGGCTTTTAATAAGCCGTAAAGGGTGCGCAAACAGGTAGTTTTTCCGGCGCCGTTCGGGCCTAAAATACCGGTAATTTCTCCGTCCCGGGCACTAAAAGATAAACCGTCCAGGGCTTTGACTTGCCCGAAATTCTTATGCAAATTATTTACTTCGATCATTTTTTTTCCTAAAAATTCTTTACCAGAAAGCCCTTAAAAGCTGCCGTTCAAACCGGTCATAAAAGACTCGCCCGGGATATCCTCAAGACAGGATTCATCAAGTTTCGCCGGGGTTAATACATTCATAAATTCATTGATAATATCGGAGGCACAGGTGGACATGGCCACGGTATGCCCGGTGTGCTTAACCACGATATGATGGCTGTTGGCCAGGGTTTGATCTGAAAATTCACCATTGCTTGGCGGTGTTACCGGATCAAGCTCACCGGATAAAATTAAGGTCGGAATATCGGCGGTGACCGGCTGGTAGAATGCTTGTTCTGGCCGATATTGCGGCCATAACGGGCACGCCGTTAACATCGCATGATGAGTAATATCGCCGCCGAAGTTATTATCGGCATCAGCCGTTAATGCCTCAGATGTGATCTTCGGGAAGTCTTCATTACAGATAATATTAAGATGCAAGCCCAGGTATAGTGCCTGCTTACCATCACTTGGGGCGATAAGCCCGGCTAAAGGTAAATAATTGCCTTTGGCCGCCTGATGGATCACTAAAGGCACAAATGCCCGGCTGTCGGTACTATAGAGCTGGTGCGTTAGCGTGCTGATAAACTTGCTTTTACTGATAACAAAAGTGGTTGCCTCTCCCAGCCGGGGATGGGGAATAGTCACCGAGACAGGTTTTTGCTCCAGCGCTGCTAACACCTGGTGAAATTCGGCTTTCAGATCAGGGTACGCCTGCCGGCAGCTTTTATCCTGGTGACAGTTAGCCAGCAACAAATCAAAAGAATGGGCCGTGCTTTGACCAAACAAACCGATAGGCACTTCTACCGGGCCGACACTGTCGAGGACCACACTGCGGATAGCTTCGGGGAATAAGCGCATATACACCAGCGCCGCCCGGGTGCCGTAGGAGCCGCCGTAAAGGTTTAGCTGCTGATAACCTAACGCCTTACGCAGCGCCTCAAAATCACGGATGGCATTTTCTGAGCTGTATTGGCTCAGCTCGCCGTCAAATCCCGACAGGCATTCCCTGACATCCTTGGCGGAAAACTCTTCCGGCAACAATTGGTAAATATTGCTTTGTTCATCCAAATCACACTGGAAAGGTTTCGACTCGCCGGTACCGCGCTGGTCCACCAAAATCAAATCCCGGGTTTTGCGGCTCTCGTTAAAGACCTTTCTTAAACCTGCAGCCAATTCAACCGCCGCCTGTCCCGGACCACCCGCCAGAAACATCAGCGGTGTTTTTTGCTGGCTCTGATCTATCGCAGGCAAGACGGCAAAATTAAGACTGATGCTTTTGCCTTCGGGCTCGGCATAATTTTCCGGCACCTGCAGTTGGCCGCATTTGACTTTTTCCTTGATGCCGTCGAGGTGGCAATCTTTAAGCTCAAGCGGGGCAGCACTGGCCACCGCACAACAGCAAAGCCCGAAAAAAAGCGTTGCAAATAAACCTCTGTAAAACATTTATTTATCCTTTGTTTTTAATACCTGTAGACACTAGTCTGTTTAAATCGATATTTATTACAAAAAATTAAATTTTATTTTACCAAAAGTTTATCCGGCAGCTTTACTTAGCCCAAAACTGATTGCTTTAATCCTTCGTTAGCGCACCAATAACAAGGGCGCAAAGACATCGGCGGTTTTCCAGCCGAGGTTTTTATCCTGCCCGGAGATCGGGTGTGAGCCGATAAAATGTTCACGCTCAATGCTGCCGTCATTGTCACAATAGGCCAGCATAAAGCCCAGTTGCTTATTCTTTTTCAGCTTCACCGGCAGGTTATCCCCTTTATCATCCCGATAGCTATCGCTGTAAATGGCGATCTCTGCTTCCCAGATAATCTGCTCTCCCTGCCGGCGCCAGCGACTGGTGATATGGTCATTATAAAGCCGGGCTTGACGGTTGCTACCGATGTCCACCACCTGGTTGTCCAGGGCGACATGATAGGCAAAGGCATTGTGGTTATATTGATGATCCCCGCCGGAAAAGTCTTCGTCGATAAAAATTTCCAGGGTATCGTCATCCCAATAAGACACCAGGGGATCGGCATATTGGTCGATCAGGACATCGTCGGTAATTTTCGCGCTCAGATAAAGGCGGTTTTTATCCCAGGCCAGGGCAAAGCTGCCTTGAAAATCACGGCTGTCGGGTGTTTTTCCCAGCATCAAAAAATCTATCGGGTACCAGGTGGCTTGTTGCCAGAGCGCTTCATTTAAGTTGCCGTCTATTTCCGGCTTTTCCGGGGTAAATAACGCCTGAAAACCGTCAGCAGCCCTAGTTCCTGCAGTTTTTTCCAGGGCAAAAGCTGAGCTATTCGCGGCTAAGCCAATAGCCAGCAATAAACCGCCAATACCAAAAGATTTAACTTGCCGCCAATCTGGCATAATACTTCTCGCCATAACTTTTTCCACTCCAGTCATTTAACTTCAAGGCACCATAGAGTGCTTTTTATATACAAACCATCTTATAAAAACAACACACAAAATGAAAGCGCTTACAGCGATACTCTCTTTATCTTGATGCTTGCTTGCATATTCACTCGTAAAACTAATGATTATCATCCCGGAATAAATAAAGAAGGTCAGAGCACTTTTATAACGAAGAAATTTAAACGGTTATCACGCCGCAGAAGGATTTCCCGACACTTAGCCCGGAGCAAAACAAATCAATTTGCGCTAATATTCAGCAATAAGCTGAAAAATATCAATTAACGAAAGAATTATCGAAAATAGTCATTCCAAATCATCAAAATAACAGATAAAGTTTAGGTATAGTTTTTACCTGGCATCAAAGGAAGTCTAATGGAACTTAATCAGTGGGTAGACGAATTATTTGAAGTATTCGATGAAGATAAAGATGGTGTGATCAACCGCAGCGAGTTTGTTGAATTAATCGATGTCTTATTGCAAGACAAAGGTATTCGCATGTGTGAAACCATTTTCAACCGCTTCGATACCAACCATAGTAATTCGATCTCAAAAGAAGAATTAAAAGAAATGGTAATAGAGCTGGCACTATAAGTTTGCCGGCTGCAAAACTTCACGGCGCCCGCCTGCCGTGATTTGGGTTACGGCTAATGTTATGAATTAGCCGCAAGCAGTTATTTGACCATTTCTTTTGCCGCCCTGTCGGCTATTACCAAACTTACTTATACCAGGTTCATCCCGAAGCGAGTGCGCTATTTTAACCCCAGGCGTTTTCCCAGACGGTGAATATTTCCCTTATCTATGGCCAACAGTTCCGCCGCTTTGTTCCATTTACCGCCGGACTGTTTTAAGGCTTGCTGCAATAACGTCCGCTGGTAGTTATCCATCATGGTATTGAGGCTTTGATTTAATTCAGGCGCCTCAGGGGCAGACAAAACAGCCGGCGTTTCATTACCCACCTCCTGGTTATCTTCGCTAAGCGTTGCCATCGTCATGGCAGCAGGTGCTTTCACTGCGCCACTTGATCTGACCGAGCTGTCGATATCATCGGGTAATAAGGTAACTATTTTGCCATGTCGGGCTGAAGCGGCCCTGAGCATGGCCCGGCTCATCACATGCTCAAGCTCACGGACATTGCCTGGCCAGTTATAACTGAGCAGTTCAGGCAACACCTGTTTATCCAGACGCACACTTTGCAGGCCCAACTTGATGCGGTTTTTTTCCATAAAAAAGCCCACCAGCAATTCAATATCCGTCAAACGATCTCTCAGCGGCGGAATATGTATCGGGTAGACACTTAACCTGTGGTACAAGTCTTCACGGAAATTGCCCTCTTTGACTTCATCCATTAAATTACGGTTAGTGGCCGCCACCAGGCGGACATCAACATTAACATGGCGGTCGCTGCCGACACGCTGGACATCACCATATTGGATAGCGCGCAATATCTTGGCCTGTATCGCCAGCGGCAACTCGCCGACCTCATCTAAAAACAAGGTGCCGCCGTTGGCCAGCTCAAACTTGCCGCTGCGGTTAGTGGTGGCGCCGGTAAAGGCGCCTTTGACATGGCCGAACAGTTCAGACTCGGCGATAGACTCGGGCAAAGCCGCACAGTTGACATAAATCAGCGGTTTATCAAAGCGCTTGGACTGGCCATGGATAGACTTGGCGACGATCTCCTTACCGACCCCGGTTTCCCCGGTCACCAACACCGACAGATCCGAAGGGGCAACAATATTGATCTCCCGTCGTAAATGCTCAATTTGCTCCGACTTGCCCACCAGCTCGGTTTTCACCCCGATGGAGGCTTCAATCAGGGTCTGATTTAAAATGGTTTTCTTGGAAAGCTGCTCTTTCAGGTTTTGATTATCGATCGCCGTTAACACGATTTTTGTGGCAAGCAACGCCGCCGTCTGGAAATTTTCTGACGGGAAGCGGTTAAACACCTGCAAGTCCAGGGAGTCCAGGGTAATAATACCGCGCAGGTTGCCATTTTGCCGGATAGGCAAACCGCTGCAGGAATGTACTTCCAGGCGCTCCTGTTTATCCAGGATCAAACCGTCAAAAGGATCCGGCAAACCGATATCGTCGGCAAAAATCGTCGGCTGTTCATCACTGACAATTTTCATCAGTCTCGGGTTATTGGCGAGATCAAAACGCCGGCCATAAGTATCTTTGGAAAACCCGTATAAGGCCACCGGGTGCAATAACGGCTCATTAAATTCCAAAATAGACACCGCATCGGCATGAAAATATTTGGCGATGACCTTGGCCAGGGCGTTGAGGCTGTCTTCCAGCTCCAGCACCGCAAGCAGATCCATACATAAGCGTTCGGTGTTAATTTCCAGGGATAATTTTTTGCTCATAGAATACTTCTGATCAGCGTCTGACCGCGATGGCCTGCTACTTGCTGTATAGGGAATATCTAGCTTAAATCGGAACCGTTTTAATGTCAAAAAGACTTCTTGCTTTACTCAGCTGCTTCTGGCTTGGCGCCATTTGCGCCATCACCATGGAAGCCAAGGTTAAATTCAATGCTTCCCTGGTGGATCTGCGGATCGGCCTGGATGTTGGCCGCACCGTATTTAACGCCTTTGATACCTTCCAGTGGCTGTTGATGCTGGCGCTGTTAATCACAGTCCTGTACTGCAAAACCAGGGACTTATGGATACTCTCCCTGTCCCTGCTGGTATTATTCAGTTACCAGTCATACTACCTGCTGCCCCAGCTAAACCACCAGGCCGCCATTTATATTGAACAGGGCATACATCTGGGCGGCAACCATCACTGGCTTTATCTGGGCGCCGAACTGACTAAAGTCTGTTTATTAGTCTGGCTCACCTTGCTGGCGACAAAGGTTAAAGAGTAAATGATGCCTGTCACCCCCTTTATGCTCATGCTCGCCGCCGGGCAAACACAAAACTGATTTGCCCGACATGACATTTTGCATGGTTACCATAATGTCATTTGAACACTTTACGGTCTGGCAACAGTCCCCGGCACCACATGATTGCGGCACCTAGTATTCCTGGCCTGGCTCCAGCTGAACATATTCAGAGCCAATCATATACTTGTTCCCCATCATCGCCTTCAGCTTGCCTGACGACTTTAACGTCTTCAACTCAGCTTCCATCAAGCGAAAAGCTTGTTCATGTTCTTGATGACAAATAATATTGTCATTGAGAATCAGCGGGGTAAATGCCAGTTGGTAAGGGTAGTGCTGTTTTAAATTAAGTTTTTCATAGGCATCTATGGCATCGGGATAAAAAAGTATAATTCTGGACACCCGGTTCAATTTAAGCATCATGATATTTTCATACTCGGTGGCCACCTCGTACACTTTCCCGGCCCGGTTTAGCATCACTTCCATTTTACCGCTGATCGGTACCCCCCTGACCAGGCTAAGGGCATCCTTTTCATCAATATCATTAACGCTATCAACAAGTGGCTCATTAAAACGGGAAACCACACGGACAATGGCCTGGTTTATCGGTTCACCGCTTAAAATTCTTAACCCGGATAATTCGTTTTGCGGGTTATCAAAAGTTTCGATCCCCGGGCTATAGCAGGCAAACTTCTCATTAACAAAACCCCTTTTCGCCCTTGCCATGGGGAAAACCATCAGCTGGTAGTCTTTATCCAGCCCGGTAGCGCGCAAGAGCAGATTAATAATGTCGTAATAAACGCCATGATTGATACTGCCATCGACATCTTCAACGCCATTTTTCTCAAATAAAGAGGTAAGCTCGGCGCCGGCAATAATATGCTTCTGCGCCAACGAAGAAAAAGCAGTGAAAACAAAAGCTAACAGAAATAAAGTGATGCGTAACAAAGGAGGCTGACTCCTTACTTGCTCGTGTGTACTCATTAGCATAGGCAAAAATCAACCAGCTTCACAGGGAGGTTATACCCTTTATTCCCCTGCACTGCTTTACCCCCCTAAATTCACTCTTCATAGGGTTAACATCTGAACGTCCGTTGTCTTGTTACTGTGATTTGCTTATACAAACATCACTCGTCAGCACAAAAGCATTAGCAACAATCAATACCTAAACTGCAACAGTTATTTATCCAGCCCGCCAAAACATAAATATTTTATTTCCATATAATCTTCCAGGCCATAACGCGAACCTTCCCGGCCGTTGCCCGATTGCTTAATGCCGCCAAAAGGCGCCGCCGCATTAGAGATGATACCTTCGTTGATCCCCACCATGCCAAATTCCAGCCCTTCTGCCACACGCCAGATACGGCCGATATCCCGGGCATAAAAATAAGCCGCCAGCCCGTAGTCGGTATCGTTAGCCATAGCCAGTACCTCGGCTTCGTCTTTAAAGGTGATCACAGGCGAGACAGGGCCAAAAATCTCTTCTTGTGCCAATGGCATGTCCTGGGTCACCTTAGCAACAACCGTTGGCTGATAAAAATACTCTCCTGCCGCGTGGCGCTCTCCGCCAAGCAAGAGTTCAGCTCCCCCTTGCAAACTGCTATTTACCAGGCTATCAACGTCAGTCACTGCTTGCGGGGAAATCAAAGGACCTATTTGTGTATCCTGCGCCAGGCCATCCCCGACTTTAAGCGCAGCCACCGCTTTAACGAACTTATCGGTAAAAGCCCGGGCAACTTTTTCCTGGACAAAAATACGGTTAGCACAGACACAAGTTTGCCCGGCATTACGGTATTTGGAGACAATCGCTCCCTGCACTGCGGCATCGAGATCGGCATCATCAAAGATGATAAAAGGCGCATTGCCCCCTAATTCCATTGAGACTTTTTTGACCGTACCCGCACATTGACTGATAAGCGCTTTCCCCACCGCGGTCGAGCCGGTAAAGGTAAATTTGGCCACATCCGGGTGCTCGGTCAGTACCTTGCCGATCGCCCGGGCAGCAGTTCCCACTACGACATTAAAAACCCCGTCAGGTACCCCCGCTCTTTGGGCCAGTTCAGCCATGGCCAGTGCCGATAACGGGGTCTGGCTGGCGGGCCGAACCACAAAGGTACAGCCGGCTGCCAACGCTGCAGCCGCCTTACGGGCAATCATGGCATGGGGAAAGTTCCACGGCGTAATAGCAGCCACCACGCCCACCGCCTGCTTAATGGTCACCAGGCGCTTATCGGCGGACGGCATCGGAATAACATCCCCGTAAGCCCGCTTACCTTCCTCGGCAAACCAGTCAATAAAGGAGGCGCCGTAACTTATCTCTCCTTTCGCTTCGGCCAGGGGTTTCCCCTGCTCCAGGGTCAGGAGCCGCGCCAAATCTTCCTGGTGCAGGATAATCAGCTCAAACCAGCGACGCAGGATACTTCCCCTTTCATTCGCCGATAACGACGACCAGGTATTAAAAGCATTTTTTGCCGCCTGTATCGCCAGTTCGGCTTCAACAACTCCTGCATCCGCGATCTCAGCGATCACCTTACCGGTTGCCGGGTTGGTCACGGAAAAAAAACTTTCTGCACTTAACCAGGCACCATTTACAAAAGAAGCCTGCTTAAATAAGGCAGTATCCTTTAACAGCTCCATAGACCCTCCATGTTATTCATTTTAAAATAATCGCTTATCATACAGTGAAATACAGAAAAAGGACTATTATATTAAATACTCCGCATATTTGATGAAATTAACAAAAAAACTAAGTGGTATTTACTAATTGCTCATCCCCATGCCACAACTAAAAATAAAAACCTTGATCTAAATCAATAAGGCTGCATAATTAATTTAAACTTCTTGTATTTAAATCAAAAATAGTAAAAATGCGCTATCTTTATTATTCCGCTCTTTGCTATTTAACACATTATGAATCAATCCGTTGACAGTGAAGTCACCTTTCCAGAATCCGAACAGCTCGTTTCTACCACAGATACCCAAGGAAAAATCACCTACGCCAATGAAAGCTTCTGCCGGGTTGCCGGCTACAGCTATCAGGAATTGCTCGGCCAGGACCATAATATAGTACGCCACCCGGATATGCCCAAGGCCGCCTTTTATGATTTATGGCAAAAACTCAAGCGCGGAGATTCCTGGCGCGGCATGGTAAAAAACCGTTGTAAAAACGGCAGCTATTACTGGGTTGATGCCTATGTCACGCCTTTATATGAAAATAATAAAATCATAGGTTATCAGTCGGTACGCTGTTGCCCGACGCAAGAGCAAAAAAATAAGGCGCAAGAACTTTATAGCCAAATCAATCAGGGCAAACAGGTTTCTGATTTTGGCGCCAATTTTTCTTTAAAAAGAACCTTGGCAATTCTGTTGTTTTTATTCACCTTTTTACTGACCTGGTTATATGGGGAAAATACAACCACAGCATTACTGCAACTGGTATTGATTGCCGGCCTGTTTGCCATCTACTTTGATGAGCTGTTTCGACTGCCCAAATATATCAAAGAATTACAAGATTCTTTTGACAGCCCGTCCCGCTATATCTATTCGGGGAAAGGGGCCAGCGGCATTGCCGATTACTCCCTGAAATTAATGCAGGCCAAGGTCAGGACCATCTTAGGACGCAGCCATGATACCGGAAAGAAAATATTCGATTTATCAACCACATTAACCCAAAACTCCTCCAAGTCCCTCGAAGGTTTGCTTGATGAGAATAATCATTTGGAGCAGCTGGCCACCGCTATCACAGAAATGAGCGCCACTATCGAAGATGTCAGTAAAAATACCACTTATGCCCATGACAAGGTCCAGGAAGTACAAACGGAATGTCAGCAGGCCATTGCAGTGATCAATGCCAGCCAGGATAAAATTTCCACGTTAAGCTCTGAGGTTGGCAATGCCTCGGTAAGCGCCAATGGCTTAGTGGCGGACGCAGATAAAATTTCCACCCTGATGGCGGAAATCCAGGGGATTGCCGATCAAACCAACCTGCTGGCCCTTAATGCCGCCATTGAAGCTGCCCGAGCCGGGGAGCAGGGACGCGGTTTTGCTGTGGTCGCCGATGAAGTCAGAACCTTAGCCAGCAGAACCCAGGATGCCGCGGTACAAATTCAGGATTCCGTGGTTGAGCTGCAGAGCACTTTAAAACAGTGGAGTGTCGCCATGCTGAGCAGCAAAGACAATGCCGAGGAATGTAGCCAGGAATCTACCCAAATCAAGCAAACCATGGCGGATATCACCGAAATGATGAATGGTGTTGGCGATATTACCGCACAAATTGCCACCGCCACCGAGCAACAAAACCTGGTTGCCGCCCAGATCACCCAAAGTATCCATACCATTGACGATATCTCACGCGAGAACACCCAGAGGGCACAACAAGTCAATGAGCATGGCTTAGGGGTTCATCATAGCGCCGCAGAAATAGATGCCTTAAGTACCACCTTTAAATAGCGTCTTGCGCTGTTATGATCTTGATGTCATTATCCTGCTTTTTATAACTTTTTAGTTAGGGCAGGATAATGATAAACTTATCCGCCGATAAGTATTTTAGCTGTGCCCTGGCATGCCAGGCCGATTAAAGCCGTGATCCGGGATAACCATTTTTTATGTCTTTTTTCACTTCATTAATGCCAAAAGGTATTTTCTGCTCGCTGGTGCTCGCGCTATTTTCCGGTGTCAGCTTTAATGCCGGTGCCCAGGAGCTGCTTTGGCTGACCCATTCCAGTTTTTTTAACCCGACAGAGAAACACTCACAAAACATGGATATCATGGGGGAAACCATGACCATGATATTAGACGGCCTGGAGGAATACCAAACCCGGGTGCTCTACGCCAACACCAACAGCGCTTTTAACCTGCTTAAGAGTAAAAACCATGCCTGTACCGGCAATAAAACCGTTTCCGAGCAAAGGCTCAATTTCAGCTACGCCAGCAAATATCCCCAGTCCATTTATCCCGGCTTGCGCCTTTATCTGAAAAAGAACTCCATTTACTTCAATGAAATAAAAGAGCTGCTGGATGAGCGCCAGGCAATATCGGTGGAGCAGATATTAACACAAATCAAAGCGGCCAAATTCGGGGTCGTCAACGGCAGGTCTTATACCGGGCAACTGGATAATTTAATCTCAGCTCCTGCCTGGAAGAAACACTTTTGGAGCCGCGCCGGTGAAGACATGGCAAGTGGTATCATAGATATGTTGTTTGCCGATCGGGTAGACTTTATTTTTGAATATCCGAGCATCTTCGACCGCTACCGCCCGGATGGCGGCAAAAACCCCTTAATCACCAGTTTCGCCATCGCAGAGTCCCCACCCTATGTGCTCGGATATATTCTTTGCTCAAAAACACCACAGGGGCTTATTCTGGTAAATAAAATAGATAAAATCATTGAAAAAATCAGCCGGGGAGATGATTATTTTAACAGCCATATCAACTGGGTCAGTGAATCCGCCAGGCAGGATATGGCCCGCTATTACAACCAGGTATACGGCACCAACAAGCAAATTCAGCAAGCGACGCCAACACCAAGCCCGGATATCAGGCTGCAGGATTAACAGCTGCGGTAAATCCCCTTTATTCTGCTGCTTCCCTGCTTTTTCAAAAACTGGCGGCAAGTGGTTATTAATATTACTGGAGTGAATTTTTGCAGCATTTCACAGGTTTTTCCCCGTTAACTATCGGCTGGCGCTGGCCGGCGGCACTGTTTTTTTTCCTGTGTCCTTTAGTGGGTTTACATCTCGGGGTTTCCTTGAGCGAGCGCCCCGGTGCGGTGGATGCCGATATACTGACCAAGGCTTATTACAGCCTGGGCTTTTTTGTGATGGGAGGACTGGATGTCGGCTTACCTCAAGGGGGACATGTGGTCGGCCGTTTTCTGCTTTGGGTAGGCTATTTCGGCGCACCGATCTTAACCGCTTCGACCTTGATTGAGGCCCTGATCAAAACCCTGGAGCCCCACAGGTGGCGCCTTAAACGTATTAAAAATCATCTGGTGATTATCGGCTCAGATGATCTGACTATCAGTTACCTCAAAGCCCTGCGCGAACACTCCCCTAAAGTCCCTGTGCTGATCATAGACAGTGCCATGGAGCCCCTGAGAAGGGATGAACTGCGCCAGCAATTTAATGCTAAAGTGATTTTAGGCGATATCAACCACAGCTTTTTTCTCAAACGCCTGCGCTTAAACCAGGCCGCCAGGGTCTTGCTGCTGGGGGCAGATAACTTTCAAAGCTATGAAACAGCCAATAAAATTCTCAAGCTCGAGCCCAAACTGGCACAAAAAATCGTTATTCACTGCTCCAGTATCCGCTTTATGCGTTCCATGGCCAATTCCCATGTCGCCCAGCAATGCATCAATTTTAACTCCTACCAGCTTGCCGCCGCCGGCCTGGTCAAACACAAATTAATCCAGCACTTCCAGCAAACCAAACCCAAAGATGTGGTGGTGCTTGCCGGGTTCGGCTTATTCGGCCAGACCGTATTGGAAGAGTTGCAGCAACATGCGAAACAGGAAATTGATACTTTGGCCATTATCGATGTCGATGCCAACCGTCGGGTGCTGGTGGTGGATGAACAGTTACACCTGTCTAATTTTGAACGGCGCGAAGTCTTTGAAGGCAATATCTCCCATCCGGAAGTCTGGCAAAAGCTCAGTACTCAAGTCGATTTAACCCAGGTGGAGCCGGTCATTATTTTAGGCACGGGATCGGCAGAAGATAATTTGCGTACCGCCTTATGGCTCAGGGGCAAGTATCCCAAGGCACTGATCATTGCCCGAAGCCATCAACCCTCTGAATTCGCACAAGAAGTGGGCAAGGAGCATAATATTACCAATGTCAGTATCACCCAGCTGGTCAAAGAAAATATCCCCGACAGCTGGACCCGTGAGTAATAAAGAAACAAAAACTTTGTTTTAAATCAGGTTAACAAAGTTGATAATCATTCTCACTTAGATTATGATGTGTTCAAGATTAATTAAACTGACAAAGAAAATTTATGTACGTATGTATTTGTCACGGTGTAACCGACAGTAAAATAGCAGAGACCATAGACGATGGTGCACATACCATGAAAGAGCTTACTGCTGAGCTTAAAGTCGGCTCACAATGCGGAAAGTGCTGCCAGTGCACGAAAAAGATCCTCAACACTAAACTGATGCAAATAGCAGAAGCGCAGGCAGACGTAGCCTGACACGCTTAAGCAAATGCCCGGTTGTTATGCTTGGCAGCCAACAGTCTTAATTCCGGCGCCTTTTATTCAGCCGTTTTTAGGTGAAAAATTAAAACAAATCGTTAATCATCTCCCATTTTTGACTGGATATAATTTTCCAGCCCGGCATGAGCAATCAGGTACTCTTGACTTTCAAGCCAGTCAATTTGCTCTTCGACATCTTCAAGCAGATCTTCCCCTAAATCCCGGCTGATATAATCCTTCATCAACTCACATTCACGGATCAATTCCTGAAGAATTTCCCGGCAGTTATGCTCCAGCTCAAGATTAGACTTTAACATTTCCGGGGTATTCTCACCGATAAATAACCGCCCCAGATCCTGTAAATTAGGTAAACCTTCCAAAAATAAAATCCGCTCGATAAGTTTATCGGCATGTTTCATTTTTAAAATAGATTGATCGTAATCCGCCTCATTCAATTCATCTATACCCCAGTTTTTATACATACGGGCATGAAGAAAGTATTGGTTAATCGCTACCAATTTAATACCTAACGCTTTATTCAATAAGGCTATTGCCTTGCTATCACCTTTCATAATTTCGCCTTATTCACTTTCGCCTGACATTTGGGATTGAATGTAATTCTGCAATCCGACTTTATCGATTAACCCCAGCTGTTTTTCCAGCCAATAGACATGATCTTCTTCGGTATCCTCGAGCAGTTTCTCTAACATTTCCCGGCTTTGAAAGTCACTTTCCTGCTCGCATAGTTCAATGCTGGCTTTTAATGCCGCCACGACTTCCATTTCCAGCACCAGATCATTTTTCAGCATGCTGGGCACATCATTGCCGATCAGCAAATCCCGGCGATCCTTTAAGTTAGGCGTACCTTCTAAAAATAAAATCCGTTTGATTAGGGCATCCGCATGGGTGATCTCCTCCTGCATTTCATGATCCAACTGGTGGTACAACCTTTTTAGCCCCCAATCATCGTACATTCTTGAATGGGTGAAATACTGATCGATGGCAGCCAGTTCGTTATGCAATAAACCGTTGAGGCTGGCGATTACTTTATCATTACCTTTCATTTGTTATCTCCTGTTCAGTTTACGTCACTAGTAATCCTAGATGATAACCCGGTATTTTTCAGGCAAGGGAAGGCAGTAATCAAGAAAAAAGTCCTTAAATTTGAAGTTTTTACGAATGTGTCTCATTATGATAAAGGCAGAGGAAATAAAATCGATAAAGAAGCAAAAACAAGTTTAATATAACCAGCAGCTTGCAGTTGTCAGTTCTTCAACAAGAGCTTTCCTTGGCTGTAAATATCAATAAATCACAAGCCCGCGACAGCAGCTACCGTCAATTATTTTTATCAATAAAGGTTCTGGCATAAAAAGTTTACGGGAAAGCAATCACGCTCAGGGTTTATGGCATAAGGCTGGCGGAAGCAGATATGGGAAAAACCTCGTATGTAAACACACTCGCTTTTGCTGCTATGCTGCTTATGCCATTAGCGGCATCCCCTCAGGGATTTCCTCCCGCCAGCGTCAATGTCGTACCGGCAAAAATAACTTCTTTATCTCCGGTTTCCTGGGTATCCGGTACTGTTGTCAGCCCGAACAATTCACAAATAGCCGCCGAAGTCTCCGGCCGCCTGGTGACCCTGGCCCAGCCCGGCACTCGGGTACGGAAAGGGGATATTTTGGCCAAGATAGACGATAGCCAATTGCTCATTCAACAGCAGCAGGATTTTGCCATCATAGAAAATGCCAAAGCCAAACTGGCCTTTTTACAATCGGAAGTCAAACGCAAGCAAACCCTGGCAAAAATTAACCTGTCGGCGATCACAGATCTGGACGAAAATATTTCCCAGCGAGACATTGCCCGGGGTGAACTGACCATTGCCGAGTCCAAGCTCGCCCAAACCCAACAAAACCTGGCATTTACCCGCTTAAAAGCCCCCTTTAACGGTTTAGTAGTAGAGCGGCTCAGCAACCTGGGGGAATATGTCAAAGATGGCACCGCCATTATCCGCCTGGTTGAAACCGAAAACATCGAAGCCTCGGTATTTGCTCCCCTCACCGCCTACCGTTATTTACAAAAAGCCGAAGATCTGGCCGTTGAATCGCCGCTCGGCAGGGGCATAGCCGGCATAAAAAACCTGATCCCGGTAGCAGATCAGCGTTCCCACTTAATGGAAGTCCGCCTGGATATGTCCGGCTTTGACTGGCCGATTGGCCTGGATATAAAAGTCGCCATTGCCTATGGCGAGAGCAAAGCGGTACTTGCCGTGCCCCGGGATGCCCTGGTGCTCAGGCGCGAGGGGGCGAGCATCTTCAGGATCAACCGGGAAAACCAGGCAGAACAAATCCCGATAGAGGTCGGCATCGGGGCCGGTAATTTGGTGCAAGTGACAGGAGATGTCAAGGAAGGAGATAATATAGTGATCCGCGGGGCCGAACGCCTCAAACCCGGACAGGCAGTACAAATAAAGCAAAACAATCAAGAGTTAATTTCGGGACAGTAGGACTTAGTGTCATGAAACTAACCGCCCTCTCCCTGAAAAATCCCACCGCAGTCGTGGTCGGCATCCTGCTCGCCGCCTTATTCGGCGGGATCAGCCTGTTCAAGCTGCCGGTACAGCTGACCCCGGATATCAGCCAGCCCATGATCACCATCTCCACCAACTGGCGCAGCGCCGCGCCGGAAGAAATGGAAGCAGAGATCATCGAGCGCCAGGAAGATGTATTAAAAGGCCTGCAAAGCCTGGTTTCCCTTGAATCCGACTCCGGCCAGGGCCGGGGCAGTATCACCTTGCGCTATCGTACCGGCGTCAACCTGGAGCGGGCATTAATCGATGTGATGAATGCCTTAAACCAGGTCCCCAGCTATCCCCCGGATGCCGATGAGCCTATCATTGCCGTCGGCGGCAGCAGTACTTTTACCGCTATTGCCTGGTTTGCCCTCAAGCCCCTGCCCGGCAATAACCGGGATATCTCTTTTTACCAGGATTATGTCGAAGAAGTGATCCAGACACGACTGGAGCGGGTTGCCGGCATTTCGCAAACCAATGCCTTCGGCGGCCTGTCCAGCGAATTAAGAATCTCTTTTAATCCCTATAAAACAGCGGCTTTAGGGTTAAACATACCAGAGCTGGCACAAAAGTTAGCCGGTAATACCGACAGCTCAGGCGGCTTTAATGACGTCGGCAGGCGAAAATACACCCTGAGGTTTTCCGGAAAGTACGGCATTAAACAGCTGGAAGAAATGGTACTGGAATGGCGTGACGGCCGCCCGGTGCTGCTCAGGGATGTCGCCAGGGTTGAGATGACTTTCGCCGACAGGACCGGGATATTGACCCTGAACGGCGAACCGGCAATAGCCATGAATGCCCAGGTGGAACAAGGGGTTAATGTCATTAAAGTCATGCATGGCCTTAAAGCGGCAAAAACGGAGCTCAACCGGGGGCCCCTGAAACAAGCAGGCCTGGAACTTATTCAGATGTATGATGAAAGTATCTATATCGGCCGCTCTATGACCTTAGTACAGAATAACCTGCTGCTGGGGATCCTGCTCGCCATCAGCGTCCTGTGGTGGTTTTTGCGTAAATTTCGCGCCACCTTGATCGTCGCTGTCGCAATTCCCATCTCCATCATCATTACGGTTATCGTCATGTATGCCAGCGGCCGCAGCCTGAATATTATTTCCATGGCGGGGCTGGCTTTTGCCGTCGGCATGGTCCTCGATGCCGCCATCGTGGTGCTGGAAAATATCGTGCGTTTACGGGAGCAGGGACTGCCCCCTGAAAAAGCCTCATTGCAAGGGGCTAGCCAGGTCTGGGGCGCCTTGCTTGCCTCCACTGCAACCACAATAGCCATTTTCCTGCCAATCGCCTTTCTCGAGGAAGTCTCGGGCCAGCTGTTTGCCGATCTGGCCATTACCATAGCCGTGGCTATCTCTGCTTCCCTGATAATTGCCGTCACGGTTTTACCGAGCGCCGCACGAAAATTACTGACCCGGGTATCAACATCAGATCCCCATAGTCACTGGTGGCATCATATCACCCAGAGCATAATGTTACTCACCGCCACCCCGGCCAGGCGTTATGGCTGGATTTTCGGGTTATTACTTTTTTCCGTCGCCGGCAGCTACCTGATCTTCCCGAAAGTTGATTACCTGCCCAAAGGCAACCAAAACCAGTTTCAGGCCTTTATCATGCCACCGCCGGGTCTGAGTTACCCGGCAGCCCGTATCGAGCTTAGCGATAAAGTAAACCAGAGGCTGATGCCCTACCTTAAAGGAGAGAAGCAGCCAAAAATTGCCCATACCTGGATGGGTTTTTTCGGCAGCTTCGGCTTTATGGGCGGGCGTGGGGAAAATGCCGACGACATTCAGAAAATCGTACAAATCGTCAATAGCGAATTGCTCGCCGGTTTTCCCGATACCCTGGCTTTTGCCACGCAAGCCCAGTTATTTCGCAATCTCGGCGGTGGCCGGCGCATAGATATCGATATTCAGGGCAACCAGGTGGATGAATTATTACAGGCGGCACGTATTGGTTATCGCGTTATTAATGAAACTTTACCCGGGGCGCAAATCAGGCCGGTGCCGGGGTTAACCCTGGCGGAGCCTGAACTTCGCCTGATCCCCGATGAACGCAGGGTGGCAGAAGCCGGCTGGACCCGACAACAGGTATCGGCAATTTCACGTGCCCTGGGCACAGGCCTGTATGTCGGGGACTTTTTTAACGGTCAAAAACGCTTAAATGTCTTTTTACGCGCAGAGCAATGGCAAACACCGGAAGAATTGGCCGCGCTCCCTTTATTTACACCAGAGGCAGGCATACAACCTGTGGCGGAACTGGTTGAACTCGAGCGTACCGCCGGCCCGAGCTCTATCCGCCGTATCGACCGCAAGCGCACCATTACCCTGCAGGTTACCCCCCCGGCTAATTTAAGCCTGGAAGAAACCATTGCCAAACTCAAAAGCCGGGCAGAGCCGACAATACTGGCCCGCCTGAGTAACAATGGCGCTATCGCTTTTCGCGGCAGCGCCGAAGCCCTCACCGAGGCCCTGGCGAATATGAGCCAGAGTTTTCTCCTGGCATTACTTATTCTTTATTTGTTAATGTCCGCATTATTTAAATCCTTCAAAGACAGCTTGCTAGTGGTGCTGACCATACCGCTGGCCACCGTCGGCGGCCTGGGGTTGTTACAGCTAACGAATCTGGTGATCTTTCAGCCACTGGATTTATTAACCATGATAGGTTTCGTGATCTTGCTGGGCCTGGTGGTCAATAATGCCATTTTACTGGTCTATCAGACCCGCAGCGGCGAAGAAGAGGGCCTGAGCCGCCGCAAGGCGGTAGAGCAGGCGGTGCGTTTGCGGCTGCGCCCGATATTAATGAGTACCTTAACCAGTATTTGCGGCATGCTGCCGTTATTATTGATCCCCGGCGCCGGCGCAGAGCTTTATCGCGGTATTGCCGCCGTTATCGTCGGCGGTATGAGTATCAGTACCCTGTTTACCCTGCTGTTTTTGCCCAGTTTATTGCAATTGGGCAGGCATAGCCGGCCGCTAGCATAGCTACAGCCTCCCTGCCGCCTGGCAATAAGCCGGATTAAGAAACTGCACGGCTCGCCGGTAAAAAACGATTTACTTCCCCTGTTCATCCGCCAGAGCGGACTTTCGCCCAATAGCAGCTAACGCACTATAGCCATCACCACATATAACCATTTAGAATAACAAATCAAAATAGTGAACTAGTATGTTATACATAAAACACGCTAAAATAGCCGCTGAAGTAGCATTTTTCCCCCTTAAAAATGCATGACCTGCGCTGGAGCACTCATGATCAACAGCTTAAATCCCGATAAACAGCCCTTTTTAGCCGGTGAAGTTGCCTTAGTGGGCGCTGGTCCGGGAGATCCGGATCTGCTTACCCTGCAGGCTTACCGTTTTATCCAGCAGGCGGAAGTGGTTATTTATGATCGCCTGGTCAGCGAAGCGATTATGGCCCTGCTGCCCCGCCAATGCGAGAAGGTCTATGTCGGTAAAAAGCAGGCGGACCACAGGGTACCGCAGGAAGGCATCAATGATTTGCTGGTGCAACATGCCCGCCGGGGGAAAAAAGTTGTCCGCCTCAAAGGAGGCGATCCCTTTGTCTTTGGCCGTGGCGGCGAAGAAGCCCTATACCTGCTTGAACACCAGGTCGCGGTTCATGTCGTTCCCGGGCTCACGGCGGCTTCAGCCTGTACCAGCTATGTCGGCATTCCCCTCACCCATCGCCAGGTTGCCCAAAGCTGTACCTTTATTACCGGGCATTTACAACAAAGCGGCGAACTCGACCTGCCCTGGCAGATCCTTAATGATGCCAAACAAACCCTGGTATTTTATATGGGAGTAAAAAGCCTGGATATTATTGCCGATAAGCTGATTGATGCCGGCCGGGTGCCATCAACCCCAGCCGCCCTGATCAGAAAAGGCACCCAGGCGGATCAACAAGTGATCCGGGGGCAGCTCAGCCAATTGAGCAAGCTGGTTGCCGCCCATAACATCAAGCCCCCGACCTTAATCGTGATCGGGGATGTTGTTGATACTTTTAATGAAGATTACCTGAAAAATTTAGGTTATTTATCGGCAAGTTAAAGCAAACTTGCCTTAATCAGCGACATCAGGCAGCAACAGCCAGACAAGCTGGTATAGCCATCCCCGCCGGACCGGCACTGCCTGCGCTTAACGCCTGTTTATCAGCCGTTAAGCCGGTTTGCGCTGGTTACCACCCGACTTATTGCCATTGCCACTATTTGCCGGGCGCCTGTTCCGGTTAGTGGAAGACCTGCGATTCGCAGAGTTTTTATCGCCATGCCTGCCTGCAGGTTTATGCCCCCGGGCATTTTCACCGGATCTTTGCCCGTCTTTATGTTCAACCTTAGGTTTTTTCGGTTTTTTCGGCTTTTTCGGTTTATTGGGACGCAGCGGCCGGGACTCCGGCAGTTCATTAACCGGCACATAACCGTCAATTTCCTTACGGGGAATGATTTGCTGGATCAAACGTTCGATATCGCATAATAACTTATGCTCGTCGGCGCACACCAGGGAAACCGCCTGCCCGCTGCCGCCCGCCCGCCCGGTGCGGCCAATGCGGTGAACATAATCTTCAGGCACATTGGGTAACTCAAAATTAACCACCTGGGGCAGTAAATCGATATCTATGCCACGGGCGGCAATATCTGTTGCTACCAGCACCTCAATACTCTTATCCTTAAAAGCCGCCAAGGCCTTTGTTCTCGCGCCCTGGCTCTTGTTACCATGGATCGCCGCCGCCTTAATGCCTTCGGCTTCCAAATGTCGGGTTAACTTATTGGCGCCGTGTTTGGTTTTGGTAAATACCAGTACCTGTTGCCATTGATTTTCTTTAATTAAATGGGTCAGCAGGGCCGGCTTGCGCTTTTTATCTACCGCAGAGATCCACTGGGTAATTTTTTCTGCCGTGGTATTGCGCGGGGTAACGGAAATTTCTACCGGGCTATGCACCAACCCCTTGGCCAGCTCACGAATTTCATCGGAAAAAGTCGCAGAAAACAGCAGGTTCTGTCTTTGTTTGGGTAACAGGGCCAGTATTTTTTTAATATCGCGGATAAAGCCCATATCCAGCATGCGGTCGGCTTCGTCTAAAATCAACACTTCAAGCTGGCTGAAACGGACGGCATTTTGGTTATACAAATCCAGTAAGCGCCCCGGGGTGGCCACCAGGATATCAACCCCCTGGCGCAGGCGCATCATTTGCGGGTTGATTTTCACCCCGCCAAAAACCACGGTTGAGCGCAGCGGCAGGTATTTGCCATAAGTACTGATGCTGTCACTGACCTGGGCCGCCAACTCCCGGGTCGGGGTTAACACCAGGGCACGGACATTATTGGCCTTAACTTGCTGCCCTTGAGCTAATCTTTGCAGCAAAGGCAAGGTGAACCCCGCCGTTTTGCCGGTACCGGTTTGTGCTGCGGCCATAACATCCTTGCCCTGGATAACCGCAGGGATCGCCTGTTGCTGTATCGGAGACGGCGTCTCATAACCTTGTTCCGTGACTGCTTTAAGGATAGGGTCTGATAAGCCCAGTGAGGAAAAACTCATAGATATGTCTCTTGTTGCGTTGGCTCTGTTATTAGTGCCGGATCAGCGGCGGTGCAGCATACCGGATTTAACCGGTCAGGGCAATGGAAGCAAGCAGGGTATTTTTCTCACCATCCAGCACTGATACATCTGGCATTAATATTAGCCGCCTGCGTTTTAAAAGACAGGCACAAGCCATTTATTTTTTCATGCAAAATTTGACAGAAAGTGCATTGTTTACCACATTTATGAGTACAGAAAAATTCGGATGCCTAAGTAACAAAAACCACTCATTTTATAATAGCTTTTACTCTTTAACTTATCTTATGGAGAGAGATGATGAATGCCCTTATTGCCAGGATCCTGCTATGTCTACCCCTGCTAATCTTTGTTACCCCCGGGCCGCTATATGCCGCCACCAATGTCGAAATAAGTGAAGAACTGACCACACTATATCGGGCTGCCAGAAAGGTGATCTCCGATAATCAGGGTCATATCAACAATGCCGCCATCGGTGATAAAGGTTTATCCGGAGAGGTAGTAGCAGATAAAACCCTGGAAAATTATCAAAAGGCGACCGGAAAAACCATCACTAAAGCCAAAATGACCCAGGCACAGGCGGCAATGCTTAATGCCGTGAAAAAAGTGATGGATGACAATCAGGATCTGATCAATGAAAAAGGCACCGGCTTAAAAGGCTTCTTGCCCGCCATCTTTGCCCGCCAGGTCGCCACAACGTTTAGTCTGGACATGAAAGGTAAAATGAACATCAAGCTCACCGCCCCGAAAAAATACGTCAGAAACCGGGCCAACCGCCCGGATAAATGGGAGCATAATGTTGTAGAAACCATTTTTAAAAGTCCGGATTATGAAAAAGGCAAGTCCTTTTTTGAAGATACTAAGGTAAAAGGAAAAAGTGCTTTCCGTTTTATTTTACCCGAATATTACGGGCCTTCCTGCCTGGGCTGTCACGGCACCCCTAAAGGGGAGCGGGATATCACCGGCGGCAAAAAAGAAGGCGGGGTATTAAATGAATTGGGCGGAGCCATTAGTCTGACCATATTTCATTAACGGATTAACGGAGAGCTCAAATGTTTAAGTACATGACTATCGCCACTAAACTCAATCTTTCCAGTGGCGGTTTTTCGGCTTTAGTGACCATAGCTTTTGTCTATATCCTGATCACTGTCAATTCAACTTCGGGCATCATAGAAGAGCAACAGGGATTAGTGAGCCAGCAAATAACGGCGGTCACCAACCAGGGCAATCAACTGCAAAACCAGCGCCAGGCAGTCAATGAACAAATGGTCATTCTTGCCGTAGACCGCCATTTTACCGATATGCGGGTATGGCTGCTAGATCTGACCGTCAGCTGGCTAAATGAAGCGGAAGAAAATGCCGAGCTCTCCCAGCAAAAACTCAACAACCAGTTAGAAAAACTCGCAGGCATAGACCAAAACCTTAGCCAGACAATCAAAGAAAAATCCGAGCTATTTTATCAAACCATGCTCGACGCCGTTGATGCCTATGTTGATGAAAACCGGGTACGGGGTAATTCATTAACGGCTGACGCCCGTCTTATCGCCTCGGAAGTCGATTACCTGGTCCGGGAGTTTACCGCCAATGTTGATGAAACTTTAAGTAGAGCCAACCAGCAAGTCACCCTGGCGGGGCAGTCCGTTGCCGATTCCGCCAACAAGGTCAAACTGGCCTCCGATATCATAGTCTCGGAAAATACCAGCATGTGGGACATCACCATAGTGATCCTGATATTATCGACCCTGCTCAGTATCGCCTTTAGTATCGTACTGAGGCGGGAGATCTGTAATCCCATCCAGAGATTACGTACCACGGTAGAGCGGATCCAGCTGAATTCAGATCTCAGGGAAAGGTTTAAAATCGTCAGCATGGATGAAATAGGGGTCACCGGCAGTTCGTTTAATGAAATGATGACCCAGTTTTCCGATATCATTTTGCAGGTGAAAACCGCCTGTGATGAAATGGAAAATGCCACCAACTACCTGGTTGATTTAATGCAGGAAACCCAGGAAGGCGTGGTCTCCCAGGAAAGAGCCACCGACCAGGTTGCCGCAGCGATCAACCAGATGGCGACTACGGTGCAGGAAGTGGCCGGACATACCGAAACCGCCAGCAAGTCCACCGCCTCAGCCAAACTCACCGCCGAAGAAAGCCGTGAAGTGGTACAAAGCTCAGTGGCCGCCACCCAAGGGTTAGCCACGCTGTTTAATGATACCAACGACTCCATCACCCTGGTGGAAAAATACAGCAAGGAAATCGGCGGGGTATTAGACGTGATCCGCGGTATTTCCGAGCAAACCAACCTGCTGGCATTAAACGCCGCCATTGAGGCCGCCCGGGCCGGTGAAGCAGGACGGGGATTTGCAGTGGTCGCCGATGAAGTCAGGACCCTGGCGCAAAGAACCCAGGAATCGACGGAAGAAATAGATACTATGATCTCCAGCCTTCAGGCCCGTACCGCCCAGGCAGTGAACTTAATGGGTAAAGGCAATGAAGAGGTAAAAAGTGTCGCCAACCAGGCAGAAAATGCCGAAAGCTCCTTGCAGCAAATCGCCCACCAGGTCGGAGAGATCAACGATTTAAACAACATCATCGCCACCTCCGCAGAGCAGCAACGCATAGTCGCCGATGAGATCAACCAGAATGTCGTGGATATCAGCGATACCTCCACCACCACCACGGAAGCGGTAAAAGCCACGGTAAAATGCGGGGAAAACTTACTGCAATTATCCCGGCAGCTGGAACAGCTGGTAAGCCAGTTTAAGGTCTAAGGCCGAAGTTGGAGACGCCGATTATTTAAACTGACTTATCACACCGGGAATATCCGCTAGGCTCACGGCGCGCATCGCACCGCCATTTTTCAACGCGACTTTTGGCATGCCAAAAATAATACTGCTACCTTCATCCTGTGCCAGAGTCGAGGCCCCGGCCCTGCGCATTTCCAGCATGCCTTGTGCGCCGTCATTGCCCATGCCCGTGAGGATGATCCCCAGGGCATTTTTCCCGGCACAAGAAGCAACCGAGCGAAATAACACATCCACAGACGGCTTGTGGCGGCTGACCAAAGGACCGTCCTTTAACTGAATATAATACTGATTATCTTTATATTTTAATAACATATGCCTGTCACCGGGAGAGATATAAACACAACCGCTATTAAGCCTGTCTCCGTCTTGCGCTTCTTTGATCGTCAGCCGGCAGATATTGTTTAACCGGTTGGCAAAGGCCTGGGTAAATTTCCCCGGCATATGCTGGACAATCAGTATTGCCGGGATATTATCGTTTAGCTGACTGAGTATATTTTCAATAGCTATGGTGCCGCCGGTTGAACTGCCAATGGCAACCAGTTTAATACCGGAACCGGCGATATCTTTTGTCGATGGTTTAGCTAAAGGTAAAATGGCCCCGACGCTCTGTTTTTTGACCGCCGCCTGCTCACCGGCCACGGCAACACTGGCGGTTAACTTGCTGGTATTGGCACAGGCGGCCGCTTTCACCGAACGGATAAAACCCCGGGCATTTTCGGTTAAAAAAGATTGGATTCCCAGCGCCGGTTTAGTGATCACTTCCACCGCACCTAAAGACAAGGCCTTGATAGCATCCCGGGCGCCTGACTCCACATGGGCCGAGCAAATAATCACCGGGGTAGGCCGGGTAGACATGATGTGTTTTAAAAACGTTAAACCATCCATTTCCGGCATTTCAAGATCGAGAATAATCACATCGGGCCAGCTTTTTTCCATTTTACGCTGGGCAAAAATAGGATTCGCTGCCGCCCCCAGGATTTCGATGTCAGGGTCCTGAGACAAAATATTGGCAATCACAGTTCTCACCGTGGCCGAATCATCAACGATTAGTACCTTAATTTTCGACACTTTGACCTCATATAACCCCTAATCACCTTTTCCGCTAATATCAACAGGCACTTTATTTTTCCCGGAAGCCCAGGCTCCGGCCAGGCAGCTAACCCATTTGCCAGCTTTTGCTCCCCTTGAACTATACCGGCTTTATGCCGGGTCCTCTGGTTGTGCCACCGTCGCAACCTCTACCCGGCCATCCGCCAAATCCATCCGAATTTTTAAAGCTCCCTTACCTGCGGTATAGCTGTGGGCAATCAACCAGTTATTCGCCCGTATCTGCGCCAGGGCAAAATCCAGGTTCATTTTCCCAATTTGTTGCATGCCCCTTTCCTCAGTCACCTTTATCGCCTGCATGCCTCCGTATAATCCCAGGCGGTATTCCTGTATGTCACCTTGCTCATAGGCAATATGCTGCTGAAACAACTTAATCGCCTGATCGCCATAACGTCCGTTTAACAAAGCCCCCTTTCCCTGCTGCTCCCGGTTCACATCCGTTGGAATAACAAAATGACACATACCGCCGTTTTTTTTTACCGGATGCCAAAAAGTTAAGGCAACGCAACTGCCAAGCAAGGTTTGTATATATTGATATTCATCCGGTGCGCCAAAATAAAAATCACCGGGTAAGAGCACCACTTTATTACCGAAGTAAAGCATCATTAACATTTTTGATAAATGGTTGCCTGTACCGGCCGTAAAAGGTCGGTGATCCCCCTGAGGCTTTCCGAATGCCCGATAAACAAATACCCTCCCGGCCTTAACTTAGCGACAATTTTGTCAATAATTTGTTTTCTCTTGGTTTCGTTGAAATAAATCAAAACATTACGCAGAAAAATAAAATGGAACTGGCCGATTTCCGGCAGTTCACCGTCTAAATTCAATAAAATAAAACGTATATGCTGTTTTAACTGCTCACTGAGCAATAATTGCCCGGCCTGGCTGCGTACGCCTTTAAGGCAATATTTGATCAGATAGTTGCGGGGAATGGAGGAAGCCCGGCTCATGTCATACATGCCCAGCCCGGCGCTGGCCAAAACCTGGGTATTGATATCACTCGCCAGTATTTGCCAGTCAGGATGGCAGCGGTTTTCGGCAACCGTCATCGCCAGGCTATACGCTTCTTCACCGGTAGAGCAGGCGGCACTCCAGATCCTAAGCGGCACAGTAACAGAAAAGGATGTCAGCTGGTGGTCTAAAAATTCAAAGTGCTGCGCTTCCCTGAAAAAACTGGTCTCATTGGTGGTAAGGGCATCAATTAAATGCTGTATTTCCTGGCGGTTATCCGGGGATTTCACCAATTTTAAATATTGTTCAAAGCTACTCAGCTGCAATTGACGCAAACGTTTCGCTAACCTTGCTTTCACCATGACTTGCTTTTCATCGCTAAGCGTCACCCCGGACTCTTTAAACATCAGGCTTTTAAATTGATTAAAGACATGTTCGCTTAAGGTGAGCTTATTGGTATCAAGCATGTTACTCATTTTCACTGTCTTGCTGCTGTACCTGCTCACTCAGACTGGCTTTACAGGCTTGATCAACGCTCTCGTTTATCTCACTCAGCATCGAAAGCTCATCAATAGACAATACTTTACCTATTTGCAGTAATACAATGAAATGCCCGGCTATTTTTCCCATACCAAAAATAAAGTCGGCCCGGATCTGATTGCCAAATGAAGGCGGCGGCTCGATATTATCACCGCTGATCTCTACCACATCATTAACCCCGTCTACCAGCATACCAACTTCCAGCGGCCCCTCCTCGGTTTCCAGTTCCACAATAACAAAACAGGAACGCCGGGTAATTTGTGCCGGTTCATGGCCGAACCTGGCCAGCAAATCAATAATAGGCACCACCAAACCACGCAAATTAAGCACGCCGCGAATAAAGTCAGGCATCAGGGGGATCTTGGTCAAGTCAACATATTCAATGATTTCTTTGATGGAGAGTATATCCAGTCCATATTCATCATCTCCCAGGGTAAAAGTAAGAAACTGATCGCAACTGACCACAGCTTCTTCTCCTTGATGACTTTCATGCTCAGACATAGGTTTACTCCTTATTCAAAGGGTTCAAAGTCTTGCTTATTGATGTTCGCCTGAGGGGCTTTTGACACCTCTTTGCCGATATCCCCCGATACTGGACTAAACACATTTTCAGCAGATACGGACGGAGCAGGAGATTGTCCCTGTTCACTGACTTTGAAATAGGAGGCCAAGCGGCTAACCTGGATAATACGATTACTCATTTCTTCCGAGGTCGCGGCCAGCTCTTCGGCGGCAGCGGCATTTTTTTGCGTGGTTTGATCCACCAGGTTCATGGCTTCACTGATCTGACTGACTCCGCCAGCCTGTTCGTCAGAAGCATTGGCAATTTCCTGCACCAGATCGGCGGTTTGTTCTATGCCCGGTACTATGGCATCGAGCAGCTCTCCCGCACCTTCCGCCGTCGCGGTACTTTTTTTCGCCAGCTCGCCGATTTCTTTGGCGGCAATCTGACTGCGCTCCGCCAGTTTACTGACCTCAGCGGCAACCACCGCAAAACCTTTACCATGCTCCCCGGCACGTGCCGCTTCAATGGCGGCATTTAACGATAATAAATTGGTCTTATAAGCAATATCATCAATAATACTGATTTTCTCAACAATTTCTTTCATGGCAGACACAGTTTGCTCCACCGCCTTGCCGCCCCCGCGGGCGTCGGTAGCAGCCTTGGAAGCGATATTATCGGTAATTTTAGAGCTTTCCGCATTCTGAGCGATTGATGCCGTCATCTGCTCCAGGGCGGCACTGGTTTCTTCCACGCTGCTCGCCTGTTGGGAGGCCCCGTTACTTACCGCATGGGCCGTGGTTTTTACTTCCGTCGACGCAACCGTCAGCACCTGGATAGAATCGCGGATTTCATAAATAACATCATGCAATTTTTCCAGAAAACCATTTAAAGAGCGCGCCGTTTGCCCCAGCTCATCCCTTCCAAAGTCGGGGATCCTGGCGGTCAAATCCCCTTCACCGGAACGTAAGTCTTCGGCGGCGGTTAACATGGCATTAATGGGGCGGATAATGATGGTACGGGAAAACCACAAGGCAATGGTGGTGGCAATCAACAACAAAAACAAAGCCGACATTAGAATCGTATTTCTCAGCTCGTAAGCAGGTGCCAGGGCTTCACTTTCATCCACTTCGTTTAAAATAACCCAATTAACCCCGATAATATCAAGCGGCGCATAGGCAGACAGCACAGGGACGTTACGATAATCATTAAAGATACCCTGCCCTGTTATCCCCTGCTGAGCCGCTTCGACTCCTTGGCTATTGACCGGTTGCAAACCGATAGCACTGCTGATGTTGTTGATTTTATCAACAAGTTGGCTATCCATACCCGACTGTCTGAGCACTTTGATGTATGCATTTTGATCTTCAATTAAAAAACGGGTCTGATTGCGCAGGGTCCGATCTTCCCCGACCAGATAAGTTTCTCCCGATTCGCCAAACCCCGCCTCTAGCCAACGGCTATTATTTGTCATTATGTTATTAATGCGATCCACCGGCATCTCAAAAATAAGTACCCCAATCTGCTCATTTTCATCAAAAATAGGTGAGGCAATAAAAGAGGCGGGGGCATTAAATGTCGGAATATAAGGTTTAAAATCAACAATCTTGATTTCATCTGCTGCAACAGAGTCCCGGGTACTGCGAAAAACATCCGCGATATTGCTCTTCTTATAAGGCCCGGTTAATAATGAGGTGGCATAATCCATCTCCTTGTACACAGAATAAACAATATCACCGGTTTTATTGTCCACCAGGAAAATATCGTGATAACCGAACTGCTTCAGAAAATTATGTATGATTGGATGGTAACGGGCATGAGTTTTACTATAGTTGCTGCCATCCGGGGCGGCATCCAGATTATGTTTATCCCCGGTTGCCTCCGGGTTTTCCACAATATATAAATGCTGCAGCAACCTGGTGATGCTGTTTTTTGGCAAGTATTGATTGAGCTCGACCTTAGTATTGAGATTTTTATTCAGCCGCTTTAAAAATTCATTGTTATATTCGGCACGCAGTTTACTATCCAGGCTTGCAAGAGCTTTATCGTCCAGAGCCAACTCTTCCTCTATGCCATTAAAGTCTTTTTTAAAGGCTTTCATGGCATCCACTATCATACGATCTTCTGAATAGGTAACAATTTGAGCCCGGATCTTTTTAAAATAATCTTCAATCCGGGACTTTTGAATTTCCCTTACCGATGTCAGCCGTGAAAAGGCGCTGGAAACCAAGGCATCATGGGCGGCGTTATAACTGAGGATAGCAGTAGAAATAATAGTGATCAGCGTCACAATAACAAAAGCGAGGATCACCTTATTGCCCAATTTCAAATGTAACGACATTTTCATAGCTGCTCTCCACAAACCTATAGCTGTATTTCAAACTAATACAGGCCGGTATTTTTGCCACTCGCCTGCAAGTCGGCATTTTTAAATAAGCCGGCGACATCAAGGATCATGGCAACCTCACCACTGCCCAGGATTGTAGAGCCCGCCAGCCACTCTAACCCTTTAAAAATATTGGACAGGGGTTTGATCACGGTTTGATATTCACCGAGGGAACGGTCGATCACCACCCCGCCCTTGCGGTTGCCATAACGCACCACGATAATATTTTGCCGCTGCGGCGCCCTGTCCCGGCAGGCAAATAATTCCCGCAAACGGATAATCGGCAACACCTCTCCACGCAAATTAATCAAATTATTGGTGATTTCCTTAATATCACTCGACTCGGACAGCTCCAGGCACTCGATCACACTGTTTAACGGCAGCACATACTGACTCCCGCTGATTTCCATCAAAAAGCCATCGATTATCGCTAAGGTTAACGGCACCCGGATACGCATGGTCAATCCCAATCCTGGGCGGGAATCAATTTCAATCGACCCTTTAAGCTGCTCGATATTTTGCTTAACCACATCCATGCCGACACCGCGTCCGGAAATATTGCTGATGGTTTCGGCAGTGGAAAATCCGGGTTCAAAAATCAAGCGATAAATATCATAATCCGCCATGCCTTTGCTGCTTTTAATCAGGCCATTTTCTATCGCCTTTTTAATGACTTTCTCTTTTGTGATCCCCTGACCGTCGTCACTGACTTCAATCACTATGTTCCCGGAATCATGATAGGCACGCAGGGCCAGCTGCCCGTATTCAGGTTTACCGGCGGCGACCCTTTGCGCTGAATTTTCTATGCCGTGATCCATGGAATTTCTCACTAAATGCATCAGGGGGTCCACCAACTTTTCCACCATGCTTTTATCCAGCTCGGTATCTTCACCGGAAGTGGTTAAGCGAATATCCTTATCCAGCTCCAGGCTGATATCCCGGACCACACGCTGAAAGCGTGAAAAGGTTTGACCTATCGGCACCATGCGCAATTTCAGGCAGTTATCCCGTATACTTTCAATCAAGTTTGAAGTTGATGCCATGGCATCAATTAAGTTGCTGATATGACTCTGTTTGGCTAACAAAGCGCTATTGGCCTGGGCGATCACCAGCTCCCCCACCAGATTGATCAGGCTGTCGAGTTTTTCGGCATCGATACGCATGCTGGTGCTCTCACTCGCTTTGGCTTTTGCCTGCCGCTCCCGGGACTGCTTTTGTTTGTTCAGGGCGCTATCAACCACCTGTTTATCGACCCCTTGAGCGGGGAGCAGCTCACCGACTTTTACCGGCTCTTCTTCCTCTGGCACGGCCATTTGCGTTTGTAAAACACTTTCCAACTCTTTCGGCGTCAGCGCCCCGACCTGTAATAAAATCTGCCCCAACTTAGCGTCATCATCCGCCAGGGAATTGATCAGGGCAATATACTCCTCGGTCTTGCTGTGGGGGGCAATAATAGTCAGGGTGCAGTCGTCCCGGACAAACTCAAACACTTCTTCGATATCTTTTCTTTCCGCCCGGGAATATAACTGCACCTCAAAGCCAAGATAACAGTCTTCGGGATCGAAGGCTTCACCGGCAGCAGCCAGCTTATCAGCCAAAGTGTGTACCGATTTAATATCCCCGACGGTGGCAAGAAAACGGATAAAGGACAAAGGATCCATGCCATTTTTTAATACCGAGGCATTAAACCTGAGGGAAATATGCCAGTTATCAGAAACCGTTCCCGGCTGCCCCTGCTCCGACCCCGGCTCACTTTTATCCGGCGTGCCACTCCCCCCCTGCTGCGATATTTGGCCGCTCTGCTCATGCGCTTGTCCGCCTTTAGCGCTATAAGGGCTGAGTTTATCCACTAAGGCCTGGCTGACCTGGGCGGTTTGCTCAGAGATCTTTTCGCCGTCAGCGCCGGTACAATCCACCAGCACCCGGATATGATCACTGCAACTGAGCAACACAGAAATCAACAGCTGATCTATCGCCAGCTCCTCTTTACGCATGCGCATCAAGACAGACTCAACCTCATGGGTAAAGGCAACCAGGTGCTCAAAACCAAACATACCGCCGCTGCCTTTTATGGTATGGGCGGCGCGAAACACCGCATTTACCGCTTCAATATCCCCGGGATCTTGCTCCAGCGATAGTAGCTTTTCTTCCATCTCTTCCAGCTGTTCTTTCGCTTCAATCAGAAATGTCTGTATTACCGGATCTAAATCCATGGCTAAACCTTAGTGTCAAGGTATTGATCAAAGCTCTTAACATCGAGTTGTAACAGCTCAAATGCCTGCGAACTGGCTTCGCTATGGCTGATATGGGTCAAAGTAAAATCGTGGCTTTGCGCAAGAAAATACAGCTGAAAAATAAGCTGAATACCCGAAATATCGATTTCCCCCACCTGAGTTAAATTTACCGTGAAATTCGCATCAAAAGTAAGTTTTTCAGTTATTTCCTGATATAGGGCTGCCGCTTCATAAATGGTCATATCACTTTCAAAGACAACTTCTTTTTTGTCCTGTGAGGTTATTACCGTCAGCATCCCGGGTTACTCACATGATCAGTTTTTGCACAGCAGTAAGCATTTGCGCCGGTTTAAAAGGTTTCACCATCCATGCCCTGACCCCGGCCGCTTTACCCGCTTCTTTTATTTCCTGCTCAGACTCTGTCGTCAGCATGATCACCGGGGTAAATTTATACAAGGGCAGTTTTTTCAGCTCAGTAACAAAGGTAATGCCGTCCATCACCGGCATATTAACATCACTGACCACCAGATTAACTTTCTGCCCCGCCAGCTTATCCAGCGCATCCTGACCATTTTCTCCCTCTATCACCTGATAACCGGCTCCCGTTAGGGTGATTTTTATGATCTGGCGAAGTGACGCCGAATCATCCACAATAAGAATAGTTTTCGCCATAATATTCCCCGTTAAAAGAACTCAACTTCATCAGTATTTCCGGAAGGTTTCGTTTGCTCCGGTGCGCTGTTATGATGGAGCTGTTTTTGCTCGACCATAGTGTAAGCGGCTTCACTTTCCGCCAGCCACTTTTCAATAATGTCGTCATCAAACAAGCCGGCATGGTAGCCGGGCAGCTCCAGCTCAATCTGATTCATAAAATCACTGGTGTGGGTTAACATCTGACTAACCCTGTCCTGAAATTGCAGCGATACCAGAACATTAGAAATATCTTTGAGCAGCTCAGCATTATCATGCTGCATAATTTTAGTGGACTCGGACATTTTACCGGCTATCTGCTTAAAGTCTGAGATCACTTTACCTATCTTATCCCGGCTGTCCCCCAATACCGTTTCTGCCGTGTTTGCCCCGGCTTTTACCGTTGTCAGTGCCGAGTCCATGGCGCTATTGATATCATCGACTTTTTGCGACATGTTAGTGCCGGTTTCTGATGAACGGATAGACAAGTTACGTACTTCATCGGCAACCACGGCAAATCCCCGGCCGCTATCTCCCGCCCGGGCTGCTTCTATGGCGGCATTCAGCGCCAGCATATTGGTTTGTTCGGCGATACCGGAAACCTCTACCGCCATGGTTTTGAGCTCCTCGGTTAAATTAACCAAAACATTCATTTCCTCCAGTGCCCGTTCCTGACTGGCAAACGCTTTCACCAGGGTATCCAGGCTCAGGTTCAACTCCTCATTGCTGTGTTTGATATGGCCGCAAACCCCTTGCTCCCCTTCAGCGCTGATAGTGTTTGTCGTATCTATGGTTTGCGTTAAACGGTTAACAATATTGGTAAATTCCTGACTTAACTGGGTAATGGCATCGCCGGTAATATCTCTGGAATGAATGATCTGCCGGGACCATATCGGCATCAGGGTACAGATGGCTTGATTCAAATGTTGATAGGCTTGTTTTTCTTTCTCGGTTTGTCTTTGCTCTTCCGGCTTTTGGACATTATCCCAGGCCAGTTTAAAGCTGTTCTCCAGCTGCAGGCTAAAAAATATCCCCAACAGAAGTAAAACAGCCATGCTGAGCCAGGAAAACAAGGAAAGGTCATTAAAGAGAACAACAGCGGCAGCCAGTACAGAAATCATTATAGGTGAAGCGTTTAACCACTTACTCTTGCTTTTATCAATCACCTGTACACCTATTTTCCACTAAGAATTCCTTTTATGAATGAGGTATTCGTCAATGAATCATAAGTTTGCTTGTTCAATTATAGATATAAGTGGATATTTTTCCTTAAATTGTCATAAGCCATCCGGTAGTGACCTTAAACTTGAGCTCAAAAGACATCGTAATCAGCAACTTAAGAGGTAATGACAACATAAGCTTTTTACTGTTTATAAAAAAACGAAGCAAGACATCTCCCTTAACCCCCGGCTTGAGTACGAATCAGCAGAGTTTTTGCCTACGAGAGCAGCAAAAATAATATTTTTACTATACTGAAAAGGCAAAATACGGCCCTGGCAAGTTAACAGGGAAACATTTTCACGGAGGAATAAAGAAACCGGGTCAACTTTAGTTCAAGATATGAGAAGTTCTGATGACCGAAAAAAAACGCATTTTAGTCGTCGACGATGAAGAGCTTAACCTGTCGTTGATAACCGGTATCCTAGAAGATGATTATGAAGTCATCGCATTAACCAGCGGTGAACAATGCCTGGAACAGTTCTTGTCCATTGACCCGGATATCGTACTGCTTGATGTCGAAATGCCGGTTATGGACGGCTTACAAGTTTCGCGCGAACTGCAAATCATCGCCCAGTCCCCCATAGTATTCGTGTCAGCCAAAGGCAGCCTTGAAGAGCGCTTAGCCGGCTATGCCGCCGGCGGTTATGATTATATTGTCAAGCCCGTGGACGGCTATGAGTTACTGGCAAAAATCAAACTTATCCTGGAACATCAGGCCGAGAAAAAAGCCCTGGAGCAAACCGCTCAGGAAACCACCAGCGCCTTTATGAATGCCCTGAGTTTTAGCAGTGAATTTGGCTATGTCGTGGATTTTGCCCTGGAGATCTATAACGCCAAAAGCTACACCCAGGTAGCGGAAACCATGCTGCGCACCTTAGGTTTATTTAATGTCGATGCTGCGGTGCATATCAGGGCAGATTACGGTGAAGCGTTTTACTCCAACCGCGGCCAGTGCTCGCCGATGGAACAGGAAATCCTGATTTTATTAAAGGACAGGGGCCGCATCTATGATTTCGAACAACGCTCACAAATCAATGAAAAACGGGTGAGCGTATTGGTAAACAACATGCCGGAAGATCCGGAAGAATATGGCCGTTTAAAAGACCATTTACCTTTTATGCTCAGGCTGACCGACGGTTATTTAAAAAATCTGGATATCGGCTTTCAATTAAGTAAGCAGGAGAAACTGCTGCGGGAAACCGTCCAGGAAGTCAGCGAACAATTTGTCATTATTGAGCGGGAGTTAAAGGTCAATCACAGTGTTTTCGAGGCTGCCATGTTTGATATGACCAAAGACATGGAAAAAAGCCTGCAGTTCCTGGCTTTAACCGAAGAGCAGGAAGATCAGCTCAATGAAATTATTCACAGCCATACCGAGCGGGCTTTTGAAGCCATAGATAAAACCAGCATGATCACTAAGGCGTTTAATATCATTATCACCAAGCTGCAAAAATTTGTTCACTGAGCCAAACTGTCCCTGCTGACAGCTCGGCTATTGGCTGGAGTCATCTGCCTTGGCAAAAAAAATAGTTCTGATCATCATTTTTTTCGCTTTTTTTCTGGCGGGATTAAGCTACGGCGTTCAGCAATGGATTATCCTGCCAAGTTTTTATCAGCTGGAGCGGGAGCTGGCCATTAAGGACCTGAACCGGGTGCTTGATGCCATAGAGCAGGAAACAAACCACTTAACCAATGTCGCCAATACTTTTTCTTCCTGGATAGATACCTATCAATTTGCCAAAGACGGTAATCAAACCTATATCGAGAACAACTTCGGTATGGAGGTGATGCAAATCACCCAGATACACCTTTTCCAAATTTATGACCGGACAGGAAAAAAGATCAAAGAAGACATTTTTGATCCCCTTTACCTGAAAAATATCACCTTAAGCCTGTTTGACCGCCAGATGCTGCCGCAACAACATAGTTTATTTCAACACCAGGCCGAAGACCTGCTTCAGGGCATAGTCATGAGCGAATATGGCCCCCTGCTAATCAGTGCCTTACCCATACTCAAAGATGATGGTTCCGGTCCGGTGAACGGTACATTAATCATGGGCCGTTTTATCAGTCAGGACACCATCAGAAGATTATCAAAACAAACTAAGATTAATTTCTTTGTTAAACCGGTAAAAAAAAGCAGAATACCCCCCCCCACAGAGCTTGCCCCGGAACAGGAAATAGGAAAAGAGCTGATCACCACCAATAAACATGTACTTACCGTCCACGGCTTACTCAGGGACATCTTCAACCGGCCGGCTTTGAAAATACACGCCAATATCCCCCGGGATATCACCATGCGCGGCATAGACGCCAGTGCCCTGACCTCGCTCACCATCTTACTCAGCCTGCTATTACTCGGCACCACCTTATTGACCCTGTTCTGTGTTTACAACGCCAAAATAAAAAAAATAAATCAGGAAATTAAAAAAGAAGTCGATTACCGTACCTTTCAACTCAGGCTTGCCAAAGACGATGCCGAGCAGGCCAAAGATGAAGCCGAACTCTCCAATGAGCAGGCAATAAAAGCAAACCGTGCCCGGGGAGATTTTCTCGCCAATATGAGCCATGAGATCCGAACCCCGATGAATGCCATCCTCGGCATGTCCTATTTATGCCAGCGCACCGAACTTTCAGCGAAACAGGCCCGCTACATTAACAATATTCATCACACCGCCAGCTCCCTGCTTGGCCTGCTTAACAGCATCTTGGACTTCTCTAAAATTGACGCCGGCAAAATGGAATTGGAAATAACAGATTTTATGCTGGATGATTGCCTGAGCTACCTCGATCGCCTCACCTTTGAAAGCGTCAGGGAAAAAGGGGTACCGCTCATTTTTGACATACAGGCCAAACTGCCTTTTATGCTTAAAGGCGATCTGCTGCGTTTAGGGCAAGTCACCTTAAACCTGGTACAGAACTCATTAAAGTTCACCGAGCGCGGCGCGATTTATGTCACGGTCAGGTTGGCTGAACAAACACAGCAGCAGGTAAGCTTAATTTTCATCGTAGAAGACACCGGCATCGGCATGTCCGAAGAAAGCGCCGAGCATATTTTTGATGAATTTATCCAGGCAGATCCCTCAACCACACGCCGTTATGGCGGCACCGGCCTCGGGCTGAGCATTTCCCGGCAATTGATCTTATTGATGGGCGGGGAAATCAGCCTCACCAGTGAATTGGGCAAAGGCACGAAAATAACCGTCGCATTGACCTTCGAAAAAAGCAAGCGATCTAGCCGTGAAGCCTGTGATGTCCTGGCCGGCAAGCAAATCATCATCATAGCCGGCGATGACAAGTTAGCCCTGGCCATCACCCATACCCTGGCCAGTTATGGCGCTAATATCGAACGTTATAACAGCTTTACATCCGCTCTGCCTCATATCAGAGACGGCAAAACCCTGCTGATTAACGACCATTTCAAAGCACAGGACATCTGTGACTTTCTCTGCCTGCTCAGACAAAAACATCTTGGCACCACCAATATCCTGTTAACCAACCAAGCGGAATTGCCCGGGGCGTTAGCACAGGAAAAACTGGCAATATTATCAAAAGCCGTACACCTAAGCAGTTTTTGCCTGGCGGCCGACATAGGCATGATTGCTCAGCAGCTCAAGGCAGAGCAAGCCCAGCAACAGGACAAAATCGTCAGCCTGGAAGATAACCTCAGGGGGAAACGTGTCCTACTGGCAGAAGATAACGCCATGAACCGGCAAATAGTGGTGGAATTATTATCTGATGTCGGCATCAATGTCATTTTGGCGGAAAATGGCCAGCAGGCGATAGAATTACTGTCGGAGCACAAGGTTGACGCCATACTGATGGATATTCAGATGCCGGTCATGGACGGCATAGAAGCCACCAAACAGATCCGCCGGCAAACTCAGTGGCGGGCCATCCCCATTATTGCCCTGACCGCCAGTGCCATGCGGGGCGACAAAGAAAGAGGCCTGGCGATAGGCATGAGCGATTACCTTACCAAACCTGTCTTTTCCGATAAGTTATATCAGAGCCTGATACGCTGGTGCGGTGATTATCCCACACAGGCAAAAATATCAACGGCTGACAGCCCTGAAGTGCCCGGCAGTTTTGACAGTGCCGCTGCCGATAGTTCACCGGCAAAACACCGGGAAGCGCCGGAGCCGGTTGCAGCAACTCCCGCTGAATTTAATCGTCAGATCCTGGATATTGAAGCCGGATTGAAGGTTTGCGCCGGTAAGCAGCACTTACTCAATAGTTTATGGCAGCAGTTTTCGGATAAACACGGGGACAGCATTGAGCGGCTCAAAGGTTTGCTGGAAAACGGCGACATCAAGCAGGCCTGCGCCCTGCTACATAACCTTAAGGGTATTGCCGGCAACATAGGGGCGTTAACCCTTGCCCAGCAAGCTGCCGATTTATATCACCAGTTAACCGTCTCCCCTAGCAATACGGACAAGGACCAGCTTGATAACATGGCGAGCCAGCTACAACATGTACTGGCAGCAATTAACAAACAGCTCCGGGAAGAGCCGCCCCCGTCCTGATACAGCATAGTGCCGGGGGCGCCGCAATCATCAGGGAAAGGTTTAAAAGCTTATCAAGTCCTGCATAACCGGCCTCATCATAGCTTTAGGGCGGGAAGCATAAGCATAAGCAAAAAGAGTAGAAATATTACACGACAAATATAATAAAACCGGGCAAAGTGCCCGGTTTTATGGTGCGGGGTAAACCCGCCAGTATCAGCAATTAACGCTTAAGGCATCATTTGTTCTTGTTCCGCACCTTCTTTTTCAATCACTTCCGGGATCAAATCTTCTTTGGAAATCCCGAGGGCAAGGGCAACCGCACTGGCCACATAAATTGAAGAGTAAGTACCGACAAAAACACCAAATAATAATGCCGTAGCAAAACCGTGGATCAAAGCGCCGCCTTTAAAAAACAGGGCCGCCAATACCAGCAAGGTAGTGATCGAGGTAATAAAGGTACGGCTCAGGGTTTGCGTCAGGGAAATATTAATCACTTCCGCCGGGCCCCCTTCACGGATTTTCCTGAAGTTCTCACGGATACGGTCAGAAACAACAATAGTATCGTTAAGGGAGTAGCCGATAACCGCCAGGATGGCCGCCAATACCGTCAAGTCAAATTCCAGGCCAAGCAAGGCAAACAAACCTAAGGTCAGCAGTACATCGTGGAACAAGGCCACCACAGAGCCCAGGGCAAAACGCCATTCAAAACGAAAAGCAACATAAACCAGGATACAAATCAGGGCGGTTAACATCGCCAGACCACCTTGCTCCGTCAACTCTTCACCGACACTGGCACCGACAAATTCAATACGGCGCATATCGATATTTTTATCGGTACTTTGCTGTAATATCGACAGGATCTGGTTGCCCAGCATTTCCGCCTTAACATCTTCACGCTGGGCCAGACGTATCACGATATCCCGGCTGCTGCCGTATAATTGTACTACGCCATCTTCAAAGCCATTACTGTCGAGTACCTGGCGAATTTTCGTTAAATCCGCCGCTTCCTCAAAACCGACTTCAATCAAGGTACCGCCGGTAAAGTCCAAACCAAAGTTCAGCTTTTTGACCGTTAACAGGCTAATGGCCGATATCATCAGCACTATGCTGAAGACCATGGCCACCTTACGAAAGGCCATGAAGTTAACGGTTTCTTTTAATCTTAAAATTTGCATGTTAATTCCAACCTATATCGACAGTTTTTCAAGGCGTTTACCACCCCAGACCGCATTGACCACGGTGCGGGTACCGACAACGGCGGTAAACATGGAAGTGACGATACCGATGGATAAGGTAACCGCAAAACCTTTGATAGGCCCGGTACCCACGGCAAAGAGGATCAAGGCGGCAATCAAGGTGGTGATGTTGGCATCCAAAATGGTGGAAAATGCCGCATCATAACCCTGATGGATCGCCTGCTGAACCGATTTCCCTTGTCGTATTTCTTCACGGATACGTTCAAAAATCAGTACATTGGCATCTACCGCCATACCTACGGTTAACACTATCCCCGCCATACCCGGCAAGGTCAGGGTAGCTCCCGGGATCATCGACATGACACCGACAATTAATACCAGGTTAGCGCCAAGCGCCAGGTTGGCCACCACACCAAAGGCACGGTAGTAAATCATCATAAAGATAAAGACCAGACCAAAGCCCATCATGATCGCCTGGAAACCCAACTGGACGTTTTCAGCTCCTAAAGTCGGGCCGACGGTACGCTCTTCAACAATCTGAATTGGAGCAATCAGGGCACCGGCACGTAGTAACAGTGCCAGGTTATGAGCTTCTGCCTGGGAGCCGGCACCGGTTATACGGAAACTTTTACCTAAACGCGCCTGGATAGTGGCAACACTGATCACTTCTTCAATTTTTTCAAAAACGGTATTGCCCTGAGGATCAAGCTTGTCCGTTGCCTTATATTCAATAAATACCGTGGCCATAGGCTTGCCGATATTATTTTTCGTGGCATTGGAAAACTTGCTGCCGCCGGGAGAGTCCAGGGTAATATTAACTTGTGGACGGCTGTATTCATCAAAGCTGGAGCCGGCATCGACAATATGATCCCCGGTTAGCATGACCCGCTTTTTCAACAAGGTCGGTTTACCGTCCCTGTCATATAACAGCTCAGAGCTGCCCGGCACACGGCCGTTGAGGGCATTAGCCAGGTCGCCTTCGGTATCCACCATACGGAACTCTATGGTGGCGGTGGCATTAAGAATTTCTTTGGCCCGGGCGGTATCCTGAACACCGGGTAATTCTATGACGATATGTTTTTGTCCCTGACGCTGTACCAGCGGCTCGGCCACACCCAGTTCATTGACCCGGTTACGGATAATGGTGATGTTTTGCTGCAGGGCATATTCGCGGGTTTCTTTAAGCTTCTGCTCTGTCATCGAAGCGGTTAACATCAAAGTATCTTCATTATCCACTAACAATAAGTCACGATAACGTTTCTTTAATAATGACTTGGCTTTCGCCAGATCTTCAACATTACGAAACTGGATATTGATACCTTTGGCGCCTTCTTTCACGCTGCGATAACGTATCTTTTCGCTACGCAGGTCATTCCTGAAGTCACCCACCATGGCTTCTTTTGCCTTGATGATGGCTTCATTCATGTTCACTTCCATCAGGAAGCTGACGCCGCCGCTTAAGTCCAGGCCCAATTTCATCGGCGTACCGCCTATGCCCGCCAACCACTCGGGGGTTGCCGGTGTCAGGTTTAGTGCCACAGAAAATTGGTTGCCCAGTTTCTCGTCCAGTAAATCCCGGCCCTTAAGCTGAGACTCGGTATCATGAAAACGCACCAATACCTGGCCTTTCTCAAGACCGATACTGGCAAACTCGATTTTATCCTGTTCCAGCTGAGTCCGGACATTGTCTAATGTCGCGGCATCGGCTTCAACGCCGCGCAAACCGGAAACCTGCACTGCAGGATCTTCACCGTACAAGTTCGGCGAAGCGTATAATGCACCAAAGGCGACTACAAAGAGTACCAGCAGTGACTTCCATAGTGGAGACTTATTTAACACAAGTTTGTCCTTATTTTAGCGGTTATAGCGACTTCATTGTGCCTTTAGGCAATACCGCGGTGACCGCACCTTTTTGCACTGTCACTTCGGTGCCTTCGGCGATGCTGACGACAATAAAGTCTTTCTCGTCGGAAACCTTAACGATCTTACCGACCACGCCACCTTGGGTCAGTACCTCATCACCTTTTGATAATTCTGACATCAGGTTCTTATGCTCTTTTACCCGCTTGGCCTGCGGACGGTAGATCATAAAATAAAACACCAGACCAAAGACCAATAACATGATCACCATTTCCATACCGCCACTTTGTGGTGCTGGTGCCGCGGCGGCATGCGCCTGACTTATAAATAAACTCATAACTTCCTCTTAATTTTTTTTATCAATAGCTAATTTGGAGACCATACCGGAATTTGGCTTAAGTCGAAAGCGCCATTCCGGTAAAGTATGTTTTAATCTTCTGTTTTATCTACACCTTTTAATGGCGGTACCGGCATATCCCGTAAGGCATAAAATTCTTCGACAAACTCGTCTAATTTACCCTGCTCAATGGCATCGCGCAAACCTTGCATCACCCGCTGATAAAAACGCAGGTTATGCTGGGTATTTAATTGCGCTCCTAAGATCTCATTACATTTATCTAAATGATGTAAATAGGCGCGCGAGTAATTTTTACAGGTATAACAATCACATTGTGGATCCAGTGGCCCGGTATCCGTTTTATGGCGCGAGTTACGGATCTTGATCACGCCATTGGTGACAAATAAATGGCCGTTACGGGCATTACGGGTCGGCATCACGCAATCAAACATATCGATACCGCGGCGTACCCCTTCCACCAGGTCTTCCGGTTTACCTACCCCCATCAAATATCGGGGCTTATTCTCGGGGATCAAGGGGGTGGTATGATCTAATATGCGGATCATATCTTCTTTGGGCTCGCCCACGGACAAACCGCCGATGGCAAAACCGTCAAAATCTATCGCTTTAAGGCCGTTAACCGACACCTCGCGTAAATCTTCATACATGCCGCCCTGGACGATGCCAAACAGCGCCGACGGGTTATCGCCATGGGCGTCTTTCGAACGCTGCGCCCAACGCAGGGAAAGCTCCATCGAGGTTTTCGCTTCTTTATGGCTGGCGGGGTACGGGGTACATTCATCAAAAATCATCACAATATCCGACCCCAGGCTGCGCTGAACTTCCATCGAACGTTCCGGGGTTAACATGATTTTTTCGCCGTTTACCGGAGAGCGGAACTCCACCCCTTTTTCGGTAATTTTCCGCATAGCCCCCAGGCTGAAGACCTGAAAACCACCGGAGTCTGTTAAAATCGGCTTATGCCAGTTCATAAAGTCATGCAAATCACCGTGCTGTTCGATGATTTCCGTCCCCGGACGTAACATCAGGTGAAAGGTATTACCTAATAGTATATGGGCACCTGTGGCTTCAACTTCGGCTGTGGTCATGCCCTTTACCGTGCCATAAGTGCCTACCGGCATAAAGGCCGGGGTTTCCACCACGCCACGGTCAAAAATCAAACGGCCGCGACGGGCTTTACCGTCAGTGGTGACCAGTTCATATTGCATTGCTTTGTTATTCATAAATATCCTTCGCCCACCAGCGAAACAGGCCGGCAGCTGTTTAATTAACATGGTTGCCGCAGAACGGCATTCGCTTTATCCCCTTACTCCCTGTTGCTTTAAGCCCTAGAGCGTTAACAGGACAAAGGTTGCATTTTTCTTCTTTTTGCGTGCTTTTTTGAAAAGACTAATCTTTTCGGGTTAAAAACATGGCATCACCATAACTGAAAAAGCGATACTCTTTTTCCACCGCCTGCCGGTAGGCCTGCATAATATGCTCATAACCGGCAAAGGCACTGACCAGCATAAGCAAGGTCGACTCAGATAAATGGAAGTTGGTCACCAGGGCATCCACCAACTGGAACTCAAACCCCGGGGTGATAAAGATATCGGTGTCCCCGTAAAAAGCCTTCAACTCAGTGCCCTTATCAAGGGCATCGCGTGCCGCGCTTTCCAGTGAACGTACCGAAGTCGTGCCCACGGCAACGACCCGGCCGCCGGCCTTTTTCGTCTCGCTAATCTGCTGCACCACCTCCGGCGGCACTTCCACATATTCGGCATGCATAACATGTTCACTGATCTCTTCCACCCGCACCGGCTGAAAAGTACCGGCGCCAACGTGTAAGGTCACAAAAGCAAAATTTACCCCTTTGGCGCGGATCTTTTCCATCAGGGCTTCGTCAAAATGCAGCCCTGCGGTCGGTGCCGCCACGGCGCCGGGTTTTTCATTGTAAACCGTCTGGTAACGCTCGCGATCGCTGTCTTCATCCGGCCTGTCGATATAAGGCGGCAAAGGCATATGGCCGATTTCATCGAGCACGGTCAGCACCGATTTATCGCCATGAAACTCAAGCTCAAACAAGGTATCATGACGGGCCACCATAGTAGCATTCACCTGGTTTTCCAACAGTAATTCCGTGCCGACTTTTGGCGATTTACTGGCACGGATATGCGCCAGCACCCTGCGCTCATCCAACAAACGCTCGACCAAAACTTCCACCTTACCGCCGCTGGCCTTTTGGCCAAACATACGGGCCGGGATCACCCGGGTATTGTTAAATACCAGTAAATCGCCGGGTTCAAGCTTATCCACCAGATCGGTAAAAACGAGATCCTGGATATTGCCACTGGCGCCATCCAAAGCCATCAGGCGGCTCGCACTGCGGTCGGTTTTAGGGTAACGAGCAATAAGCTCTTCGGGTAAATCAAATGAGAAGTCTGCTACGCGCATGAATTTACAACAAGAAATAGGCAAGTTTAAAGGCGCAGTATTTTAGTCTAATTACACAAAAATAACAAGCAAGCACTTGCCTTGGCTCCTGCCGGGAAAACTGAAGGCAACAGGGCCATCAGAGCCGCTATTCGCGCCTTATTTTACCGACCGGGCGCACAGGCATGTAATACCGCTTTTAAGAACCTGATATGGACTTGATTTAAAACAGATTCAGGGAGATTATTACCGCCATTCATCAAAGAATTATCCCCCTAGTTAATCACTATAAGGTATGCTGGGCTAAAGCCCCTTTATGCTTATCAAGACTTAATACGGATATGAAAGATCACGCTTTTGCCATCGCCAAAACTATTTTGAACGGTTTTGAACGCCATATTCATCTTTTCAGTGAAATCACCCGCTCCGCCAAGCAAAGATTTGAATTATGCCAATGGGCCCAGGTACAAAAAGCCGCCAGGGACAGAACCGATTATTATGACAAGCGGGTGGCCGAAACCTTAGTCACCATACGCCAGGACTTTAATATTACCTCCCTTGACGATACCTTATGGCAAAACATCAAAAATCTGTATATAGAGCTGCTCAGCCAGCATAACCAGCCGGAACTGGCGGAAAGTTTCTATAACTCGGTATTTTGTCACCTGTTTGAACGAAAATATTATCATAATGCCTATATTTTCGTCGAAAGTACGGTTACCCGCCTCGACAACAGGCCGCCACCGCCGATATACCGCAGCTATTTGCCGGCAGAAAAAGGCCTGGCGCAAACCATAGAAGATATTTTTACCTTTCATCAGTTTGATATTGCCTACGAAGATCTACACCGGGATATAGATACCTTGATCAAAGCTTTTCGCCACCAGGCGAGAAAAACCATGTTCCGTCTGGAAGAATTGCAGTTTGATATCCTGGATTTCATCTTTTACCGCAATAAAGGCGCCTATATTATCGGCCGGGTACTCTCTCCCGCCGGACAAACCCCTTTTATCGTTGCCGTACTCAATGATGAAAAAGGCGGTCTTTATATCGACGCCCTGCTCACCGAAGGGGAAAGCATGGCGGTAGTCTTTGGTTTTGCTCGGGCTTATTTCTTTGTCGATTGCCAGCACCCCCATGCCCTGGTGGAATTCCTCCATCGCCTTATTCCCCATAAAACCCGGGCGGATTTATATGCGGCAATAGGCTTTCATAAACAGGGAAAAACCCAGTTTTACCGGGACTTCCTCAATCACCTGGACAACAGTGAAGATAAATTTGAACTGGCGGCGGGCATTAAAGGCATGGTGATGTCGGTATTTACCCTGCCCTCCTATCCCTATGTCTTTAAAATCATCAAGGATAAATTCTCCCCCAGTAAAAACATCACCAAAAAAGACGTCAAGGCAAAATATCGCCTGGTAAAACTGCACGACAGGGTCGGCCGTATGGCAGATACCATGGAATATTCAGAAGTTGCCTTTCCCAAAGCGCGCTTCTCCCCTGAACTACTGGAAGAGCTGACCAAGGTCGCCGACTCCATTATCCGCCTGGAAGATGATCTGGTGATCATCGAGCACCTGTACATCGAACGCAGGATGAATCCGCTTAACCTTTATCTGGCAGATGCCGATGACCAGCAGATCAGCGATGCCATGTACGGCTATGGCAAGGCGATAAAACAGCTGATCGCCGCCGATATCTTTCCCGGCGATATGCTGCTGAAAAATTTCGGCGTCACCCGCCACGGCAGGGTCATTTTTTATGATTACGATGAAATCAGTTATATGAATGAAGTCAACTTCCGGGTAAAACCCGAGCCGAAAACCGAAGAGCAGATTTATGCCTCCGAACCCTGGTACTCGGTAGACCCGGGCGATGTTTTTCCCGAAGAGCTGGCCACCTTTGCCCTGGCCAATCACCGCTACCGCAATGCTTTTATGGAGCATCATCCGGAGTTGCTCGATGCCGCCTTCTGGCAGCAGTGCCAGCAAAATATTGCCAACGGCATCTTTGAAGATGTCTTTCCCTACCCGGATAAAATACGTTTTTGCAATTTAACCAAGGATGGCGTACAAAAAGACAACAACAAAAACGGCTTAATCCCCAAATAACGCCTGATTTGTTCAACATTTAAGCGAACGATAAATTTTTTTAATTTACCCCTTTACCTTTAGTTCGGCTTGCGTATAATGCGAAGCCCTCAGCAGGGGTATAGTTCCAATTGGTAGAACAGCGGTCTCCAAAACCGACGGTTGGGAGTTCGAATCTCTCTACCCCTGCCATTTTTTCTTTTCTTTTTATTTCTCGACTCTTACTCAATCCTAAAGCAATAATCAGCGCGGTTGAATAATACTGTTTTTATCTTTTATCTGTTATATCATCTTGGCTAACATGAAAATTTATTCGATAAAAAATGGCCGTAAGTAAACATCAGTTTCAATTGCTCAGTGAGATGGGCATCGAATTATGGCAACCGAGAACCGCCGAAACTGCTGCCGGGGCCTTGCCAGAAAAAGCATCTGAAGAAAAGCCCGGTAACCAGTTTGCCGGTAAAGTTGTGGTTGCAGCTGAAAAAAATCAGCAAAAGATCACGCCCCCCGACTTTGACGCTCTCAAGGCCCAGCCTTTGTTTCATGATATTCTCCTGAGTCTCGGGCTCTCTATCGGGGAAGTCACTGCGACTGAGGAGCACCTGGATCTGGGGTTGCTGCACTGGCAATTTAACCCCGAACAGCGGCTCGACTTAGCAGACAAGGTATTAATTACCCCGCCCATCCAGGTATTAGCCGCCAGCGGCACACTAAAACGCCAGCTTTGGCAATTACTGCAAGAACACAGCTTATGACCTTAAGTTTTTTCCCGGTAACCCCGGATGATGTCGATCGCTTAATGCCGATTGAAAATGCCTGCCACAGCCACCCCTGGAACCGGCAGGTCTTTAGCTCCTGCATCGGCGGACGTTATTTCGGTCATTATCTTATTCAAGAAAAAAGTCTTATCCGGGAAAACAGCAAGCAAACCGCGGAAATCCTCGGCTTTTATATCGGTGATTATATCGCCGGGGAAAGCACCCTGATGGATATTTGTATACATCCGGACCAACAGGGACAAGGCTTTGGCAAACAGCTGCTGCAACATTATATCGAACAGGCTAAAAACCTGGGAGCGGAAAAAGCCCTGCTGGAAGTGCGGGCCCGCAATATCAGCGCACAAATGATGTATATCAATAACGGCTTTAATGAAATTGGCCGCCGCACCGGTTATTACCCCAGCACTATAGGTTATGAAGATGCCATAGTCATGGCCCGATCGTTATAATCCGGCCGAATAGCTTTATTTTTCCGGATAAGGGATATCGCTTTTTTGGCAAAAGCCCGCCCGGGCATCCGCTACGCAGCCACCCACTATCCTGCCAACAAAATTTTCGGCGAAAGTTGGCGATTAATTGCTGCTCCGCCGCCGTCTTTTCGCTATACTACTGCGCTTAAAAATTTATTCTCGTCTTTATTTTATCAGGTAACTCGCATGTCTGTACAACAGCAAGAAGTCGACCTACGTCGCACTTTCGCTATCATCTCGCATCCCGATGCGGGTAAAACCACCATCACCGAAAAAGTCTTGCTGTTCGGCCAGGCTTTACAAAAGGCCGGTACGGTAAAAGGTAAAAAGTCGGGGCAACACGCCAAGTCCGACTGGATGGAAATGGAAAAAGACCGGGGGATCTCGATTACCACCTCGGTGATGCAGTTCCCTTATAACGATTGCCTGGTAAACCTGCTTGACACCCCGGGTCACGAAGACTTCTCCGAAGATACCTACCGGACCCTGACCGCGGTCGACTCCTGTTTAATGGTCATAGACACCGCCAAAGGTGTCGAAGACAGGACCATTAAACTGATGGAAGTCACCCGTTTGCGGGATACCCCTATCATTACCTTTATGAATAAAATGGACCGCGATGTCCGTGACCCGATTGAAGTGATGGACGAAGTCGAAGACATTTTAAAAATAAAATGCTCGCCGGTCACCTGGCCCATCGGCATGGGTAAAGAGTTTAAAGGGGTATACAACCTGTTAGACGACGAAACCATACTTTATCAGTCGGGTCAGGGCCATACCATACAGGAAAAGCGGGTGATTAAAGGCCTGGATAATCCGGAACTTGATCAAGCCATCGGCCATTACGCCGACGACCTGCGTGAAGAACTGGAACTGGTCCTGGGGGCTTCCCATGAGTTTGATCTGGACGAGTTCCTTAAAGGCGAACTGACCCCGGTATTTTTCGGCACCGCCTTAGGCAACTTTGGCGTTGACCATATGCTCGACGGCCTGACCAAGTGGGCGCCCAAGCCTCTGCCCAGAACCACAGATACCCGGGTTGTTAACGCCGAAGAAGAAAAGTTCTCCGGTTTTGTCTTTAAAATCCAGGCCAATATGGATCCCAAACACAGGGACCGCATCGCCTTTATGCGTATCTGCTCCGGCAAATACGAGAAGGGCATGAAGATGAAACAGGTACGTATCGGTAAAGATGTCAAAATTGCCGATGCCGTCACCTTTATGGCCGGTGACAGATCTAACGTCGAACAGGCCTATGCCGGCGACATTATCGGCCTGCATAACCACGGCAGTATCCAGATCGGGGATACCTTTACCGCCGGGGAAATGATGAAGTTCAGCGGTATTCCAAACTTTGCTCCGGAAATGTTCCGCCGCATCCGTTTACGAGATCCGTTAAAAGCCAAGCAACTGCAAAAAGGCCTGATCCAATTATCGGAAGAAGGTGCGGTACAGGTATTCCGCCCGTTAAACTCTAACGACATGATAGTCGGCGCGGTTGGGGTATTGCAGTTTGAAGTGGTCGTGCACCGATTGAAAACCGAATACAATGTTGATGCCCTCTATGAACCCATCAGCGTAGCCACCGCCCGCTGGGTAAGCTGTGAAGATGGCAAAACCTTAGAACAGTTCCAGAAAAAGGCCTATGATAACCTGGCCCTGGACGGCGGCGACAACCTGACCTATATCGCCCCGACCATGGTGAACTTAAGCCTGGCACAGGAGCGCCACCCGGACGTAGAGTTCCACAAAACCCGTGAACATTAATCGATTGGATTAGTACAGCAATAACATTTGTTACTTGGGCCGTTTACTTGAACAACGGCCCCGGCAACCCGTAAGAGACAAACAAGATGAATATTCGTCAATTATTAAGTGAAAAAGTAAAAGCGGCCATGATTGCCGCCGGCTTACCCCAAGATACTAATCCAGCGATCAGCCTGTCCAACCGCCCTGAGTTCGGTGACTACCAGGCTAACGGCGTCATGGGCGCGGCGAAAAAACTGAAAACCAACCCCAGGGAGCTGGCCACTAAAGTTGTCGAGCAACTGGATTTATCCGGTATTGTCGACAATATCGAATTAGCCGGCCCTGGCTTTATCAATATTAAACTGGCCGATAGCTGGCTTGCCGAGCAGCTGGCACAAACAGGCGCAGACGAAAAACTCGGCGTCAGGGAGCGGGAAAAACCGCAAACCGTAGTCGTCGATTATTCCGCCCCTAACCTGGCCAAAGAAATGCATGTCGGCCATTTACGCTCCACCATTATCGGTGATGCCGTAGTACGCGCACTGGAGTTTCGCGGCGACAAGGTCATCCGTCAAAACCATATGGGTGACTGGGGCACACAGTTTGGTATGTTGCTGGCCCATCTAAATGACAAGCTGGCCGCCAATGAAGTGGCCGAAACCGCCTTATCGGATCTGGAAAACTTCTACCGCGAAGCCAAGGTACGTTTCGACGAAGAAGAGGGGTTTGCCGATCGCGCCCGCGAATATGTGGTGAAACTGCAAAGCGGCGATAGCGAATGTGCCGCCTTATGGCAGCAATTTATCGATATTTCCATCACCCACAGCGAAGAAATTTATCAGCTGTTAAATGTTACCTTAACCCGTGCCGATATCATGGGAGAAAGCAGCTACAACCACGATCTGGCCAATGTCATTAATGAACTGACCGCCAAAGAAATCGCCGTGGAAGATCAGGGCGCCAAGGTGGTCTTTATTGACGAAATGGCCAATAAAGACGGTGAACCTTCGGTCTTTATCGTGCAAAAATCAGGTGGCGGCTATTTATATGCCACCACGGATTTATCCGCCTGTCGCTACCGCAGCGGCGAACTTAATGCCGATCGCATTATGATTTTCACCGATGCCCGCCAGGCCTTGCACTTTAAACAGGTGGAGATCGTCGCCCGTAAAGCCGGTTTCTTACCCGAGCATGTTGAATATCACCATTGCCCGTTTGGCATGATGATGGGAGATGACGGCAAACCGTTTAAAACCCGCACCGGCGGCACCATTAAACTGGCGGAATTACTTGATGAAGCCGTCAGCCGCGCCGGCGAGTTGATCCGGGAGAAAAACCCGGATTACAGCGACGAGCAGCTCAAAGAAATCGCCCAGAAAGTAGGGATCGGTGCGGTCAAGTTTGCCGACTTATCGAAAAACCGCACCAGTGATTACATCTTTAACTGGAAAACCATGCTCAGCTTTGAAGGCGCGACCGCCCCTTACCTGCAATATGGTTATGCCCGTATCCAGAGTATTTTCACTAAAGCCGGTATCGACAGCAATGACCTGAGCGGTAACATCACCATAGCCGAGCCCCAGGAAAAAGCCCTGGCCTTGAAGTTATTACAGCTTGAAGATGTCCTCGATGCCGTGATCAGTGAAGGTACCCCTAACCTGCTGTGTAATTACCTTTATGAGCTGGCAAGTCTCTATATGAGCTTTTATGAAGCCTGCCCGATCTTAAAAGAAGGTATCGACAGCCAGGTGAAAGTGTCCCGTTTACTGTTATGTAAGCAAATCGCCGCCACCTTAAAACAAGGTCTGGACATCTTAGGCATAGAAGTGATGGAACGGATGTAATTTTAGTAAGGTGTAGCAGCCGTTGCACCTGACATCGACGCTCTTTCGCATCCTTGCGATCACGTCATACATACTTCTTGTATATAAAGCCGGCGCCAAAGCCGGCTTTTTTCATTATACTGATGTCAGCAACCTGTGATAAATGCCTCAAGATGGCTGATGCCCCAGTATGGTTAATGATATTACCCGAATACTTTTACTCGCCTGCCTGCTTTTCACACCTGTGTCCTTTACGGGTCCGTTCGAAAACCTCTACTACACCACGGAAGATTACCCGCCGTTTAATTACCTGGAACAAGGTAAGCTCACCGGCATCTCTATCGAGGTATTAAATCAAGTCTGGCTGGAACTGGGCGTTGCCCCGCAAAAAGTGGATGTAATGCCCTGGGCCCGGGCATTTAAGGAGCTGCAGCAAAACAGCCATCATGTCTTGTTTGCAGTCAGCAAAACGGAAAAAAGAGAGCAGATGTTTAAATGGGCCTGCCCGATCAGCACGGTACAAGTGGTACTGGTGGCCCTGAAATCAAGCAATATCACGATCAAAGATCTCAGTGAATTGAAAAACTATCACATAGGTACCGTGCGTTTTGACGCCGGTGAGCACATCTTAAGACATGAATTGGCGCTGGGCGATAATATCAGCAGCAATGTCTCGATACAGTCCAACCTGGTGTTGCTGGAAAAAAACAGAATCCAGCTATTTACCTATGACAGTTATGCCCTGCCTAATATGCTCAAACAATACGGCTATGACCCCGAGAATTACCAAATCGTTTACCCGCTAAAAACTACCACCGCTTGCTTTGCTTTTAATAAGGCCGTCGATGACAAACTAGTACAAGAATTCCAGCAAGCCTTGTTCAAAGTCATCAGTAATGAAAAATACTCCTTGCTGCATAACAAGTACTTTCACTCCCCGCGGTAATTGCCCCGCCTCTAAACTTCACTTTCGCTCGCAGCAAGGCATAAAAATGAATACACTGGCATAAGAAGCTAAGCCGAACAAAACCTTAACAGCATGATATTTACCGACAGCCATTGCCATCTGGACTTTGATGAGTTTTCCGGACATTTGCCAGAATTACTGTTTAACTGCGTAACGTCAGGTATCCATCGCATCATAGTACCGTCAACGGCGCCGGATAACTGGTCTAAAGTCATCAGATTATGCAGACAACACTGCAGCGGGGAAAACCAGGCTCCCCGGTTATTAGCCTGCCTGGGTATCCACCCCTGGTTTTTATCCGGGTTAACACAACAGCACCTTGAACAACTCACTACCTTAAGCCAGCAGCATAGCAAGGATATCGTCGCCATAGGGGAAACCGGCATAGACAAAGTTATCGCCGAAAAAGAAGATAATCTGGCTCAGCAAAGAAGCTTCTTCGAGTACCAGCTGCAACTGGCCAAAGACTGCCATTTACCTGTGATCGTACACCACAGGCGCTCACACCACGAGATCATTCCCTTACTAAAACAAAACAAATCTCCTTATGGCGGTATTATCCATGCCTTTTCCGGCAGCTACCAGGAAGCAAAAACCTATATAGATCTCGGCTTTAAATTAGGGATTGGCGGCACTATCAGCTATGACAGGGCCGTAAAAACCATCAACACGGTTAAACGCCTGCCTTTATCGGCAATGGTGCTGGAAACCGACGCTCCTTCAATGCCGTTAGCGGGATTTCAGGGGCAAAGTAACAGCCCCCTTAAACTGGTGAATGTCTTCAACTGTTTAACACAAATACGCCAGGAGCCGGCAGAGGTTATCGCAAAGGAGATAGAAAGCAATATCAATGCATTGTTTCAGCTGCCATAAATGGCCGCTCAACAAAATACGCTGAAATTAACGACGATTATTGGGCTTTGCCAGCCGGTAGCCCTGGCGGCTAAAACGGCTAAATCCCCGGGTCAATAAGAACCCCGTAAGCCCCGCCATAAGCAACATGATCCCGAGCAAGCGCTGACCGTCATAGTTAGTGGCATTAAGATCGGAAGTAAAAACGGATTTTTCAATAGAGAGGCGCAGATAACCCCGTAACTTGTCATTACGCAGCTCCTGCACAAATGGCACGTAAAGCCGGCTGCGGTCCTCAGTTGCCGGAGATAAACCAAACAGCCCCTTCACAGTTTCTGCCGCGCTTGATTGCGCCAGCAAGCGTCCCTGGGGATCATACAAGGAAACATCCTTCACCATAGGCGTCTGTCCCAGCTGGTCAAGATAAAGCTGCAAGCCTTTCCTGTTATTTTCTTGCTGCTGACTTTTTTCCATTAACGTCAGCACCGCCACAGCAACCTGTTCCAGATAAACATCACCCAAATGATCAAAATGCTGCTCGATGGTTGCCTGTCCGCGATTGTTAACCGCCAGCCATAAATTCATCAAAACAATAATAAACACAATCGCGATAGCTAATTGCAGAATTTTATTATAAATCGATGAAATTTTAGGGTATAAAGGCTGTTCGGATTGCTTCATAAAAACTTTATAGTGAAGTGAAGGTTTTCTTACACTATAGAGGGTTCTCCCTTCATTTTAAATGCCGGCGTGAACATATTTGTATTATTTTGTTAGCTAAACAGGGGCTTATAGTGTCAATTGCCACATATTCAATACCATTAGATAGTATCACCCACCTGACGCTGGAACAGTGCATTTCGCCGTCGGCAACCATAAACAAGAACCCCAGTTTTTTTCAACTCACTCATACAGATCTCAAACTCGAAGCCGACCTTTGTGCCGCCGATTTCCCCTTGCAACAACACAAGGAAAGTATTCCCCAAACAAACGTCGACCCGCAAGGGGCTCTGGAGCTGGTCGTCTTAGGGCAAACCAATATCGGACAACTTCATGGCCTAGTCACCGACAGCGACATCAAGATTGACGGTCTGAGCCGGATAAATAACCGTAACCAACAATCAAGCTACCGCTTTCAGGTCAGCTGTCAGAACCCCGGGAAATCCCGGCAGTTATTGGCGCAGTTTTCATTAAAACATAAAATCGAAGCTGCCCTCATCAAAGATGCCCCCAGCTTAAGTGAGCCGGGGTTGCTGGTGATGGATATGGACTCCACCACCATAGAAATCGAGTGCATTGATGAAATCGCCGCCCTTGCCGGTGTCGGCCAGCAGGTAGCGGAAGTGACCGAACTGGCAATGCAGGGCAAGCTCGATTTTGTCCAGAGCTTAGTACAAAGAGTTGCCCGGCTAAGCGGCGCCCCGGAATCCATCCTGGCAGAAGTAGCCCGGGATATCCCTTTAATGCCCGGGCTGAAAACCCTGGTGAGCGTCCTGAAACAGCATCAATGGCGGGTCGCCATCGCCTCCGGCGGCTTTACTTATTTTGCCGATCACCTGTGTCAGCTGCTGGAACTCGACGGCGCCTTTGCCAATGAACTGGAAATCATAAACGGCAAGCTCACCGGCAAAGTCACCGGTGACATCGTCGATGCTAAAGTTAAGGCCCAGACCCTGAAAGTACTCAGTGATAAGTTTGAGCTCGACCACAGGCAAACCGTGGCCATGGGAGATGGCGCCAATGATCTGATGATGATGAACAGTGCCGCCCTGGGGGTGGCCTTTAAAGCTAAACCCCTGGTATTGGAACAGGCCGATGTCAGCATTAACCACAGCGGCCTGGACTGTTTATTACATTACCTTAAATAAAAAGCCTTAAATAAAAGCCTGGAATAAACAGCCTGAAATAAACCGGCAATGGCCAAAGTCATCCTCTCCCCTGTGTATTTATTGCAAGAGAGGATGCATAGCTGTCACTTCAGGTCTTGCGCTGGCCCCGGAAAGAACTCACCAGAAAACCAGCAGCAATTGCTAAAACAGATACAAGCTCAGCACTTAAAACTTGGCAATCACTTTTACCTCGCCGGTCACCTTGCTTGCATCAATATAACCGATAAAACTCGGGTTATTAGCGATCAGTTCAATCACTTCATCGGCTCCCTTGACTTCTTTTGGCGCCGAACCGTTGCCGGTAAACATCAGCTTAGTCCAGTAGGATTTTAATTGTGACGCCGACTTATGCAGCACCTTAGTGTAAAATTCCTTACTGATGTCCTGTCCGCTCTTCTGGTAAATCGGTTTCGCCGGAGAGCCGTCGCCAAACGCTTTATTCTTTTTAAGAAAAATTTTAATAAGCTGAGCTTTATTCGGGGAGTTTTCATTGGAAGGATGAGCGATAACAGCAACTTCAGCCATAACACTCCAACTATTGGTTAACATGGCCAAAGCCAGTAAAACCGGTGCAAAAAATGATCTTTTCATCGTCAATCCCCTAGAAAACAAAGTCTATCGCCATCGACACTATGGTTACATCCCCGTCACCATCATCATCCGCTTTATAGACAGGGTTAGGCTCGCGGGTAAAAGGGTTATAGCCGGTATCATCAAAGCGGCTGACATCAAATTTTAACGCCATGCCGGGCATAAAGTTATAACGCACGCCAATTGCGGTGGTGTCGTGAGATTCCCAAGCCTCTTCCAGATCAAACTTAGACCATAGCAGGTAAGGTTCAAACTCATCAAAAGAATAACTGATACTGCCAAAATAGGATTTATAAAAAGGCTTGAATTTATTGTATTCGGCAAAAAAATGAAAATTATCAAGATGCCACTGCACGGACACATCAAAAAACGAAATATCGTACTCGGTATCGGCAGCCACTAAAGGGTCGCCATTTTCATCAACCTTACCTAAATCACTGATATAAGTATTCTCAAACCCTAACGCTGTAGCTAACCAGCCCTGCAGGTGCCGGGTTTCTTCAAGGTTTCCCTCGACATATGAGCTTCTTATCACAAACGTATCCATATCAAAATTAAGCACAGCGCCATAGAGGTTTTTAAATTCCCGATCGATTTGTTTAGGAAATAAATAGCTGATCAGTTCTGAATCCTCATCTTTCTCCCGTCCGAATAAGGCGGTAGCTTCTAAAACATAATCGGAGATTTGAAAGGATTGCTTATAGCGAACGCCATTGTAGTTGGTCACATCGAGCGAGTAAGTATCAGAAGGAATACGCAACCAGGGGTAGGCATAACCGACATCCATGTATTCTGAAAAGTGATACACGGGAAGCCTTAACCTGCCAAGTTGTACTTTTTTATCATTATCAATTTGATAAGACAGAAATAACCAGGAGAGCTCAACATCATAATCATTGGCCGAACGCATAATAAGCTGTGAAGTTACACTGGTTTTTTCGTTTATATCGGCACTGATCTGTATGCCTAAACGGGTTTCTTTGGAAAAATCTACCGAGCTCCCTTCATAAATTGCCACGTTGGGATATTCGGCAATATAACCATCACCTGAAGTCAGCTTCGCTGCCACTATTGAACCAAATCCATTTATAGAAACTTCCGCCAGTGAAGGAAAACTCATTAGCAATAAATACAATATAAAAAGAATTTTTTTCATTGTGATTCTCAAGTTGCTGATATCACATCTAACGTTAGTCAACTTCTTTATTTATGCAAATAAAAGCGCGCAGGCGGTGAAATAACAGGGTTTAAGCGACCGGGCAAGCCGCTTATCGGCATGAAAAACCAAAAGTGTCACCTTTTATCAGAGAAAAGGTCAATGCTCCCTTAGCCAGGCAAAAGCCGCTGAGGCAGCCGGCAATACACCTGTTATAAAAGGGTAGAGGAATGCACCCCTTCAGGCACAAAGTTATAGCGGATCATCGCCTCGTGGGTAATATCGAGCAACTGGATGATGCCGGCAACACTCCAGATTTCCTGTTCAATTTGCTTGCCCCTGTGGATGGCATAAGAGCCGATATAACTGAGCTCGGGATTTAAGTAATCCATATCCGGCTCATCCGCCCGTGACAACTTCACCTGGACACAATAAAAGCTGCCGGCTTTTAACGCATCGCGGATAAAGTTTTTTCTATCGTCGGTGGATTTTAATTCGCTGGCAAGCTTAGTCATCACCGCTTTTTCGACCATTTCAACATCATGGTTTATGGCAACATATAAAATTTCAGTGATCGGTTCATCGCCGGTTTGCATTTTTTTCAAACTGTTATTCATGATGTTAGTCGCCTGCAAATTACTCAGCAGCGGATATAAATTATAATACTGCTGGCGGTCGCTTAACCTGCGCATCAAAGACAGTAATTCGTTGTTTTCTGCGCTGCAGGCAATTGCCTCTATCTTATAACGGCTGCCGCTGGTTTGTACCACCAAAGAGGAAATATTCAGGCTATGGCTGTAGACATTTCGCAGCGCTTTGCTTAATCCCGGCACTATCATGGCATATTCATCCGCCGTTAACTTATCGCGGTTTTTTTCGATCAACAATTTAAAAAAGCTGCGGCCGATATGCTGGTGCTGCTCAACATAGACCCGCAGGTTAATGATGGTCTTCTTTTTATTGATACACACGGTTTCATAAGGCAGCGACTTCAGATCAAAAGTAGAGGTGATTTTCTGTAATTTGGGAAAACTAAGATGAACGATATCGCCTTTTTTTAGCACCGCCGGTTTATCCAGCTCTATCATTAACCCCGACACGGAAAAGTCATGGGAAACCCCTTGCCAGCTCACGCCTTCGCTTTCAATGATCACCGGCGTTTTATAATTAAATCTCGGCTCCTGGCGCTGGTTGCGGTAATTGATCCCCAGTTCATCCACCGGATAAGGCTTGCTCAAACGCTTATGGCCGAAGTTTTTCAGCTGGTTGATGTCTATGCCTTCATAGGAAATCAAGCGATAGTCTTCTACCAAACGCTCATCGGTAATATTATTCGCCACCACAATATAGGGTAACTTCCCTAAAATGCCGAACACTTCCTGAGAAGGCGGCAAGTTTAAATATTCATCTTTTTTGGTCAGGGAGTCGGACAGGGTAAAGGGAGAATACGCCCGGCTGGCATCGAGCTCAAAAAAGCTTAACTCTGTGATGGCAAAAGAATCTCTTGCGGCGGCAAACCCCAAAAAACGCTTCATAAAGTCTTTATCGTCTTTTAACTGCTCTTCGTCTGCGCTATAAAAATAGGACTTGCCCTGGTTGTAATGAATAAAGCTATAAACCAGTAAAGAATTTTCCAGCAGGCGTTTTTTCTGTAATCGCTCGATCCTGTCTTTGTTGATCAAACAATGTAAGGTCACCTGGTGTTTTTCATCCTGCCAATACTGATAACAGGGCCGATTATTACCGGAAGTCAGCACATAACGCGGTACCAGCTGCCCCTGGTTTTCTTCGACAAAAACCGGCAATTCATTGGATTTAGGTAAAACAAACTGCTCCATGCTGCGCGCCTGGAGCGCGTTAATGGTATTATCCAGATTGATTTTATAGCGTCTTTTATTGCCCTGAATAAAGCCGCGCAGGAACTTGATAAAGCTGTCATCGGCAGGAGCATCAACCCTTTTCACGGACACCAGCAGCTGATTATTCTCTTCCTGAACCTGCAGGATTTCATAGTTAAAGCTGTTTTCAAAGCCAAACTGGAACTCTTGCTCCAGGCCGACAAAACGTATGCCAACCACCTGGCCGACATTAAGCACACACACCGCAGGTAAACGAAATTTACAGCCATGCACACTGATATCCGAGCTGGTAGACTCAAGCTCAGTATCATCGTCTAAGATCACCAGCAACGGCACCGCAAAGTTCATTCTCTCTTCGCGCCGGTTATGGTATTCCCCTAAACGGTATAAGGTTGCCGGATATTGATTTTTTTCAAGCCCCTTAGTTTCCCCCTGGCTCTTCGCCAACTGCAACTGCGCTTTTTCTTTTTGGTAGATCACCCGAAAATTGTTTTCGGTATTATTCACCGCTTCATAAACCGCCAGGGTATAAGCGCCGTAAAAGCCCAGGTTCTCTTCAAACACCTTAATTGCGATGGCATCTAAAAAATGGACACTGCCATCATGTTCATAAGGACGGCAATCGCCGTCAACATGGCCGCGCAAGTCAATCAAACGGGTACAGGGGGTTGCCAGGCGCTTTAATTCCATTTTCAGCAGAAACTTTTCAGTCTTTGCCAGGTGCTCGGTGGCCGCATTAAACTCTGCCTCAAAGCTGGCATTTGCCACCCGGCCGCGAAACTGGCTAATTATATTTTGATACTGAGAGAAATCTTTAGTCATTTACGCTTATATATCATCATAATGGAACAAATGCTTATTCAGGTTAACACCATAAACTAATTATAATTTGATTCGTTAAAAAGTAAGCAAAATAAAGCTAAGCAATTTTTACGCCCTTTTAGTTAAATAATAGCAAAGGTTATTTCACTATACAGCCCCCCTCGCAGCAGCCTTGGCCAGCAAGCCTGAGCGCTTTGCCCTTCAGCAAAACAGCCATAAAAAACAATCACTTTCTCCTGTTTTCTTTCGTTTAATATGAGCCAACAGCATAAGGTTCAAATTCTTGACGCTGTCACGACAACAACCGGGAGACATTTATATCTTCATCATTCGCAAAAGGCCTTTGCCGTAAAAAGTTATATCTTGCAACAAATTTACATTCTTGATCACTGCTATTGGCGGCAGTTTTTGTTACTATTTAAGGAATTTAAAAAATAATTTTTGCCCTGCCTGTTCCCGACACAGGCAAGCCGCTGGCAAATCAGAACCCCAATTACGGTTTATACATGAAAAATATACTAAAAACGGCTTTAATCGCGTCGACTTTATCCCTCGCCGGTATGCAAAGTCTGCATGCGGAACAGTTAAGCATAGAAAGGATCTACAGCTCACCGTCATTAGACGGTCCAAGCCCGAAATCATTAAGTTTTTCTCCCGACGGCAACCGGGTCACTTACCTTCAGGGAAAAACCGAAGATTTAAACCGTTATGATCTCTGGGAATATAACCTGACCAGTAAGGAAAATAAATTACTGGTGGATTCCCAGGAATTATTCAGCGGTGAGGAAGTGCTTTCCGATGAAGAAAAAGCCCGGCGTGAGCGCCAGCGCATCTATGGTCAGGGGATCATGGAGTATACTTTCTCAAAAGACGGCACTGCCTTATTGTTCCCCCTTAACGGTGATATTTATCATTACGATCTGGCCAGCAAAACCTCAAAACGGCTGACCAAAACCGCGGCATTTGAAACCGATGTCAAATTCTCTCCCAAGGGCAATTACGTCTCTTTTATCCGCGAGCAGAATATTTATGCCATCAATATCAAAAGCGGCAAAGAAATCCGCCTGACCAAAGACGGCAAAGACACCATTAAAAACGGCATGGCAGAATTTGTTGCCCAGGAAGAAATGGACCGTATGACCGGCTACTGGTGGTCACCGAATGAAAAGCATATCGCTTTTTTACGGGTAGACGAATCTCCGGTACAAACCGTGATCCGCAATGAGATTTATGCCGAAGAAATTAAACTGATCGAACAAAGATATCCCGCCACCGGCAGCAACAATGTCAAGATCCAACTGGCAACGGTAGACTTGGAAGATCAGGACATCCGCTTTATCGACACAGGTAAAGAACAAAACATTTACCTGCCGCGGGTAAAGTGGCTGCCTAACAGTAAAAGCCTGTCCTACCAGTGGCAAAGCCGGGATCAGAAGACCCTTAAGCTTAACCTCTATAATCTGAAAAGCCGCAAACAAAAAACCTTGTTAACGGAAACCTCAGATCACTGGATAAACCTGCACCACGACCTGAAATTTTTAAAAGATGCCAAATCTTTTATCTGGGCCTCGGAGCGTGACGGTTTTAAACACCTTTATCACTTCAATATCAAAGGGGAGCTTATCGCCCAGCTCAGCAAAGGCGACTGGGTAGTGGATTCCCTAAAAAGTGTCGATGAAGAAAATGGCTGGGTATATTTTACCGGTCGCGCGGATACCCCGCTGGAAAGACATTTATATAAGGTGCCGCTGGACGGCAAAGCCCCTGAACACGTGGTACGGGTCACCAAACGCAATGGTTTCCACAGCATAGTATTTTCACGGGATAACCGCAGTTATATCGACAAGTTTTCCAATATCCAGACACCACAGCAGGTGAGTTTACACCAGGTCAACGGTGAGCACATTACCTGGCTAGAGCAAAACCAGGTAACAGACAGCCACCCGATCAAACCTTATTACGACGATATTGTGATGCCGGAATTTGGCTCGCTAAAATCCGACGACGACAAGGCCACCCTGTATTACAAATTATTCAAACCTAAAAACATGGTGCCGGGGAAGAAATACCCGGTCATTGTCAATGTCTACGGCGGCCCGCACGCACAAAGGGTAACCAACAAATGGCAAGGGGCTGCCATGAGCCAGTATATGGTGCAGCAGGGTTATATTGTTTATCAGCTGGATAACCGCGGCTCAAACTACCGGGGTACGGCATTTGAATTCCCCATCTATGAAAACTTAGGGGTGGTAGAGGTTGCCGATCAGATCACCGGGGTCAAATTCCTGCATACCTTACCTTATGTCGATAAAGAGCGCATCGGAATTTTTGGCCATTCCTACGGCGGTTATATGGCGTTGATGACCATGTTTAAAGCGGGCGAATACTTTAAAGCCGGGGTTTCCGGTGCGCCGGTCACCGACTGGTTATTGTATGACACCCACTATACCGAACGTTACCTGAGCCACCCGCAAAGCAATGCTTTCGGTTACCAGCAAAGCAGCGTATTCCCTTATGTTGGCGGCCTGCAGGGACCGCTGATGGTGTACCACGGCATGGCGGACGACAACGTACTCTTTACCAACACCACTAAGCTTATCAAGAGCTTACAGGATGAAAACAAGGTGTTTGAACTCATGACCTATCCCGGCAGCAAACACAGTATGCGCGGTAAAAAAGTCAAAGTACATTTAAACAATACCATTATGGGCTTCTTTAACCGCCACTTTAATGTCACTCCGGCGATCGCAGAAACGGACAGCAAAGATGAAAGTAAAAATGCTGCCAGTAGCAGTGAAGCCAGTGCAAGTACAGGCCGTTAAACTGCCAAAATAAATAAGCAATAAATAACCCGGTCACTTATCAAGTCACCGGGTTATTTTTTATCTCAAGTTATTTGCCTGTTATGCTCAAGCCAGGCTTATTCAAAGCAGCTACTCAGGTTCATAATCCAGATTCGCCGCCAGCCAGCGCTCGGCTTGCGGCAAGGTCATCTCTTTACGCGCCGCATAATCGAGTACCTGGTCTTTGGCCACTTTGGCCACCGCAAAGTATTTGGCATCCGGATGGGCAAAGTACCAGCCGCTCACTGCAGCCCCCGGCCACATGGCATAACTTGAGGTAAGTTGCATGCCGATATTTTCTTCGACATTGAGCAGCTCCCATAACAGGCCTTTTTCGGTATGCTCGGGGCAGGCAGGATAACCCGGCGCCGGGCGTATGCCCTGGTATTGCTCACGAATAAGCGCTTCATTATCCAAAGCTTCATCCGGCGCATAACCCCAGTACTCGGTGCGTATCTTCATATGCAGATATTCGGCACTGGCTTCAGCCAGGCGATCCGCTACCGCTTTTAGCAAAATACTGTTATAGGCATCATGGTTCTCATCATAGACCTTCACCAGTTCATCGACACCAAAACCGGCAGAAACCGCAAAAGCGCCGACATAATCGTTAATACCTGAGGTTTTATCGGCCACATAATCCGATAAGCAGCGATTGTATTGGCCGGCCGGTTTCTTACTTTGCTGGCGCAATTGATGTAATCTCATCAGCTGCTCTGAGCGGCTATCATCCTGATACAGAATTAAATCATCTTGCTCCCGTAACGCCGGGAATAAACCAAAAACCGCTTTGGCTTTAACCTTGCTGTTATTGATCAAATCATCAAGCATGGCATTGGCATCGTTAAAGAGTTTCCTGGCTTCTTCACCGATAAGCTCATGCTCAAGAATTTTCGGATATTTACCTGAGAGCTGCCAGGTCATAAAAAACGGCGTCCAGTCGATAAAATTTCGGATCTCGGTTAAGTCCAGTTCATCGAGTACGGTAACGCCAAGCTTATTCGGGGTTTTCGGCTGATACTGCTCAAAGCTGAGCGGCGTCGCATTCTCCCGCGCCTGTTCCAGCGACACTAAACTCGAGCGCGGGCCTTTTTTATAATGGCGCTCACGCACCCGCTGATATTCATCCGTCTGGCGCGCCATAAATGCCGGCCGTAATTCATCCGACAATAAGCTGGTAACCACGGAAACCGAGCGCGAGGCATTCGGCACATACACCACAGGGTGCTGGTATTGGGGCTCAATTTTCACCGCGGTATGGGCCTTTGAGGTGGTGGCCCCGCCAATTAACAGCGGCAGGTTAAAGTCCTGGCGCTTCATCTCTTTGGCAACATGCACCATTTCATCCAGTGACGGGGTGATCAAGCCGGACAGGCCGATGATATCAACCTTCTCCTCACGGGCCACCCGTAAAATCTCTTCACAGGAGACCATCACCCCGAGATCGATAATGTCATAGTTATTACACTGCAGCACCACGCCGACAATATTCTTACCGATATCGTGCACATCCCCTTTCACCGTGGCCAGCAGTACTTTACCGTTGGAGCTGACTTCGGTTTTCTCCGCCTCAATAAAGGGATTAAGATAAGCCACCGCCTGCTTCATCACCCGGGCGGATTTCACCACCTGGGGCAAAAACATTTCCCCGGCACCAAACAGGTCGCCGACGATATTCATACCATCCATCAGCGGCCCTTCAATTACATCCAAAGGCCGGTCGGCTTCAAGGCGGGCCGCTTCGGTATCTTCCACGATGAATTCATTGATGCCTTTAACCAGGGCATGTTCCAAACGCTTATTAACCGGCAATTCCCGCCAGCTTAAATCCACCGCCGAGCTTTTACTGCCCCCCTGACCGCGGAAAGCTTCCGCTACTTCCAACAGGCGTTCGGTTGCACCGTCATCGCTGTTTTGAATAACATCTTCTACCGCCAGGCGCAGGTTATCCGGAATATCAGAATAGATGGCGAGCTGGCCGGCATTAACTATGCCCATATCCATGCCGTTTTTAATGGCATGATATAAAAATACCGCATGTATGGCTTCACGTACCGGGTTATTGCCCCGAAAAGAGAAAGAGACATTGGAAACACCGCCGGAGATCATGGCATGAGGCAGGTTTTCTTTAATATCTGCCACCGCTTCGATAAAGTCGAGGGCATAGTTATTATGCTCTTCGATGCCTGTGGCCACGGCAAAAATGTTGGGGTCGAAAATAATATCTTCCGGCGGGAAACCAATCTCATCCACCAGGATATGATAGGCGCGCTGGCAAATTTCAAACTTACGCACCCGGGTATCCGCCTGGCCGACTTCATCAAAAGCCATCACAATCACGGCAGCACCGTAACGGCGTAATAGTTTCGCCTGCCTGCGGAAGATTTCTTCACCTTCTTTTAGGCTGATGGAGTTCACTATGCCCTTACCCTGAATGCATTGCAGCCCCGCTTCGAGGATATCCCATTTGGAAGAGTCGATCATGATCGGCACCTTGGCGATATCCGGCTCACCGGCGATCAAGTTCAAGAAACGCACCATGGCCGCTTTTGAGTCCAGCATGCCTTCATCCATATTGATATCTATGATCTGGGCGCCGTTTTCCACCTGCTGCAGCGCCACGGCTATGGCCTGGTCATAATTTTCTTCGGTGATCAAACGTTTAAAAATCGCCGAGCCGGTAACATTGGTACGCTCGCCGACATTGACGAATAAGCTGTCGCCGGCAATGTTTAAGGCTTCCAGACCGGAAAGGCGACAGCTAATATCACGGGCTTTGATTTCTCTGGGTTTCATGCCCTCTACCGATTCCAGCATGCCTTTAATATGCTCGGGTGTGGTGCCGCAGCAGCCGCCGATAATGTTTAAAAACCCCGACTGCGCCCATTCTTTGACATGATTGTTCATGTCCTCAACCGAGAAATCATATTCGCCAAAGGCATTGGGCAAACCGGCATTGGGGTGGGCAGAAACCGCAACATCGCTGATGCGGCTGAGCTCTTCAACATACTGACGTAATTCCACCGGCCCCAAGGCACAGTTCAGGCCAAAAGAAATCGGCTTGGCATGGCGCAGGGAGTTATAAAAAGCTTCCGTGGTTTGCCCGGACAGGGTCCGGCCGGATGCATCGGTAATAGTGCCGGAAATCATCACCGGCAGGCGCAGGTTCAGCTGCTCAAAGGCTTCTTCCACCGCAAAAATAGCCGCCTTGGCATTAAGAGTATCGAAGATGGTTTCGATAAGAATAATATCACTGCCCCCTTCAATCAGGGCCAGGGTAGATTCTATATAAGCGGCTTTTAACTGCTCAAAGGTGACATTACGAAAAGCGGGATCGTTAACATCCGGCGATATTGAGCAGGTACGGTTGGTCGGCCCGAGCACCCCGGCGACAAACCTGGGCTTATCCGGAGTCTTGCGGTTATACTCATCCGCCACCTCTCGCGCCAGCTGCGCCGCCACCTTATTGATTTCTGCGCTGATATCCGCCATCTCATAATCATCCATGGCGATTGTGGTGGCATTAAAGGTATTGGTTTCCAGGATATCCGCCCCGGCTTCCAGGTATTCGCGGTGAATATCCCGGATAATGTCCGGCTGGGTGAGTACCAGCAGATCATTATTGCCCTTAACGTCACAGTGCCAGTCGGCAAAGCGCTGGCCGCGGTAATCCTGCTCTTCGAGCTTATACGCCTGGATCATAGTGCCCATGGCGCCATCGAGAATTAAAATCCTGCTGCTTAGTTGCTGTGAAAATAAATCAAAAGAGTCAGACTGCTTCATATTAAACTCCCGGGTGGATGGCCTGGATATTATCGGCATCCAATTTATAAGGTGTAATTTGATAAACGTAGTAATTGAGCCAGTTGGTAAACAGTAAACTGCCGTGACTGCGCCAGGTGCTCTGCGGCGACTTGCCGGGATCATTTTCCGGGAAATAAAACTCAGGTATTGTTGGCGCTAAATCCGCCTGCAGATCCCTTTGATATTCCTCAGCCAAAGTGCTGGCATCATATTCCGGGTGCCCGGTCAGATAAACCTGCTGCTTGTTTTCACTGGCCGCCAGGTAGACGCCGGCAGCATCTGATTCTGCCAGGATTTTCAACCCCGGAATGGAAAGATAGTCTTCTTTGCTGATATAACCATAGCGGGAATGCGGCACTTTGAAACTTTCATCAAACCCCCGGGTCAACTGCTCCCTGGCATCCAGCGGACTATGGTTATAAACCCCGGAAAGCTTATGCTCACGCAGGTGGCGATTAATGCCGTAATGGTGATACAGGGCGGCATGGGCGGCCCAGCAGGAAAACATGGTGGAAGTAACATTTTTCTCCGCCCAGTCAAAAACCTCGCAAATCTTGTCCCAGAAAGTTACTTGCTGATAATCCAGCAGCGCCAGCGGCGCCCCGGTGATGATCAGGCCATCGTATTGCTTGTCCTTGATATCATCAAACAGGCGGTAGAAATTATCCAGATGTTCCTTAGGGGTATGTCTGGACTCGTCGGCATGGATGCGGACAAATTCAACATTGATCTGCAACGGGGTATTGGCCAGCATACGCAGAATTTGTACTTCGGTGGCGATTTTATTCGGCATCAGGTTGAGTATCGCCACTTCCATCGGACGGATATCCTGGTTTACCGCCCTGTGCTCTGACATCACAAAGATATTCTCATTATCAAGAATGGACAAAGCAGGTAACTGATCCGGAATTTTAATGGGCATAACTATCAACCTAAACAAGAACACTAAGATATAAAGTGTCTAATGTGACTTGGAACTCTAGAAATGTCAACATCTAAACGTTTAGACGTCCAAATAAGTTATTTTATTCTCTTACTGTTAGATAAATTATAAATCAGCATAGGAAATGGAGGATTAAATGTCGCGGGTCAGGACCGGTAAATTCAGGCCATCAAAATGCTTCTGCATCCTTAAAGCCACTGCATACCATACATCCTGTATAGCAGTTCTTCTTCATCCATGAAGCCACTGCATGCCATACATCCTGTATAGCAGTTCTTCTTCATCCATGAAGCCACTGCATACCATACATCCTGTATAGCAGTTCTTCTTCATCCATGAAGCCACTGCATACCATACATCCTGTATATAAAAAACCACTGCCGGGGCAGTGGTTTAATATTAAGCTTTAGTCTACCTGACTTAACAGCCAACTAGATTACTCAGTAGCGTTTTCTTCCTGAGCTTCGCTGTCAACAGGTCTGGTTAACAACAACTCGCGCAGGCGGCCGTCAATTTCCTGGGCCATTTCCGGGTGCTGATCCAAATATTTAGTGGCATTTGCTTTACCCTGACCAATACGCTCACCGTTATAGCTGTACCAGGCACCGGCTTTTTCTACCATTTTGTGCTGTACGCCCAGGTCGATTAATTCGCCCAGGTTGTTGATGCCTTCACCGTAAAGGATTTGGAATTCCACTTGTTTAAACGGCGGCGCAATTTTGTTTTTAACCACCTTAACCCGGGTTTCGTTACCGACAATTTCATCGCCGCTTTTCACCGCACCGATACGACGGATATCTAAACGAACCGAAGCATAGAATTTCAAGGCATTACCACCTGTGGTGGTTTCCGGGCTACCGAACATCACACCAATTTTCATCCGGATTTGGTTGATGAAGATCAGCATAGTATTTGACTGCTTCAGGTTACCGGTTAACTTACGCATCGCCTGGGATAACATACGGGCCTGTAAACCCATGTGAGAGTCACCCATGTCTCCTTCGATTTCCGCTTTCGGCGTTAAAGCCGCCACCGAGTCGACCACGATAACATCGATAGCACCGGAGCGGGTTAACATGTCACAAATCTCTAGAGCCTGCTCACCGGTATCCGGCTGAGACACTAAAAGATCATTGATGTTAACACCGAGTTTTTCAGCATAAATCGGGTCAAGGGCGTGTTCGGCATCAACGAAAGCACAAATTTTACCGTTACGCTGGGCTTCGGCAATCACTTCCAGGGTTAACGTGGTTTTACCACTTGATTCCGGACCGTAAATTTCAACAACACGTCCTAAAGGCAAGCCACCGGCACCTAAGGCGACATCCAGACCCAGGGATCCGGTAGAAATAGTTTCGACTTCCATGCTGCGGTTTTCACCCAGTTTCATGATTGAGCCTTTACCAAACTGACGTTCAATCTGGCTTAACGCTGCTGAAAGTGCTTTTTCTTTGTTATCGTCCATTTATCGCTCCACAATTACGATAGGTTTAATCTGTTTCAATGACGCCAGTATACTGTATAGTCGTACAGTATCAAGTCCTTTCGTGATTTAAATTCATCCTTAGTGGGCAAAACCGAACTAACGCGCTGTTAATAAAGTAAAATTATTTTCATCTTTTAATGACTCCCCTCTTGTTGATAACACAGCCACAGTGTTTTTATACAGGTGTTTTTACTGGATAAATAATTTAAGGCAATCTGCCTGGTAATAACTAAAGATTCTCCCCTGAGGCTGTGGCATAATTCCCGGCAAATAATTTCCCGCATATTTAATGCCAGTTAACAAATAATCCAAGAGCAATGACGACGACAGATTTTTCCTCCCATACCCCGATGATGCGCCAGTATCTGACCATTAAAGCTGAGTTTCCCCATATATTGGTGTTCTACCGCATGGGAGATTTTTATGAGTTGTTTTTCGACGATGCCAAAAAAGCCTCGGATTTATTAGATATCTCCCTCACCGCCCGGGGCAAATCCGGCGGCAATGCCATCCCTATGGCGGGGGTACCTTATCATGCGGTGGAAACTTATCTGGCAAAATTAGTCCAGCTGGGTGAGTCGGTGGCCCTTTGTGAGCAAATTGGCGATCCCGCTACCAGCAAAGGCCCGGTAGAGCGTAAAGTAGTAAAAGTCGTCACCCCGGGTACCGTCAGCGACGAGGCATTATTATCGGACCGGCAGGATAACCTGATTGTCGCCATCGCCGAAACGGCTCAGGGCTTTGGTTTAGCTTATCTCGACATGACCAGCGGTCGCTTTGTCTTAACCGAGCCCAGAAGCAGCGAACAGTTACAGGCAGAATTACAACGTTTATCGCCGGCAGAATTGCTTTATCCCGAGTCTTTCTCCGAAATGGCGTTAATCGACCACAGAAAGGGCCTGCGCCGTCGCCCCGACTGGGAATACGATCTCGATACCGCGGTAAAATTACTCAACAAACAATTTGGCACCAAGGAACTATCGGGTTTTGGCGTGAGCGAGCAAACCCGTGGCCTGGCCGCCGCCGGCTGCCTGTTCCAATATGTCAAAGACAGCCAGCGCACCGCCCTGCCCCATATCCGCGCCATTATCAGCGAGTCTTCCGCCACCGGGGTAGTGCTCGATGCCGCCACCCGGCGTAACCTGGAATTAACCATCAATCTCTCCGGCGGCCAGGAAAATACCCTGGCAGCCATTTTGGATAAAAGCGCCACCCCCATGGGATCACGGCTGTTAAAACGCTGGTTGCACTTCCCGCTGAGGGAGCTGCGTACCCTGACTAACAGGCAAAATGCCATCAGCGATATCTTAGCGCAAGACCTGCAGGAAGAGCTTTTCGACTTGCTCAAACCTTTAGGGGATGTTGAGCGTATCGTCTCCCGTATTGCGTTAAGATCCGCCCGGCCGCGGGATTTCGCCCGCTTGCGTAATGCCCTGCAGCAACTGGATGAAATACAACAGGTATTGGCGGTCAGCCCGAAAGATTATTTATTGCAACTGGCACGGGATACTAAGCCTATGCCGCAAATCCAGCACTTGCTGGAACAGGCGATAGTCGACAATCCGCCGGTACTGATCCGCGACGGCGGCGTAATTGCTCCCGGTTATCACCAGGAGCTGGACAGGTTAAGGGATTTAAGCGACGGCGCCACCGACTTCCTCGCCCAAATAGAGGAAAGGGAAAAAGCCCGCACCGGCATCCACAGCCTGAAAGTCGGCTATAACAAGGTGCACGGCTTCTTTATCGAAGTGGGCCGCGCCTCCTCCGGCGATGTGCCGCCGGAATATATCCGCCGCCAGACCCTGAAAAACAACGAACGTTATATTACCGAAGAGCTGAAGCAGCACGAAGAAACCGTACTCAGCGCCCAGAGTAAATTCCTGGCGCTGGAAAAACGCTTATACGACGAGCTTTTCGACAAAGTCTTGCCGGAACTGGCGCAATTACAACAGCTGGCCCAGGGCCTGGCAGAGCTGGACGTCCTTAATACCTTCGCCGAAAGAGCGGAAACCTTAAATTATGTCAAACCTGTCTTAAGCGACAAACCCGGGGTCGAAATAGAAGCCGGCCGCCACCCGGTAGTAGAGCAAATGACGGAAGATGCCTTTATCGCCAACCCGGTTGCCTTAAACCAGGACAGGAAAATGCTGATCATTACCGGCCCGAACATGGGCGGTAAATCAACCTATATGCGCCAAACCGCCTTAATCGTACTCTTGGCCCATATCGGCTGTTATGTACCGGCCAGCACGGCCAAAATCGGCATGGTGGATCGCATTTTCACCCGTATCGGCGCCTCCGACGATCTCGCCAGCGGCCGCTCGACCTTTATGGTAGAAATGACGGAAACCGCCAATATTCTCCATAATGCCACAGATAAAAGCCTGGTCTTGCTCGATGAAATCGGCCGCGGCACCAGTACCTATGACGGTTTATCCCTGGCCTGGGCCTGCGCCGAAATGCTCGCCAATAAAACCCGCGCCTTTACCCTGTTTGCCAGCCATTATTTCGAACTGACCCTGCTGGCCGAACAAATCCCCAGCCTGGCCAATGTGCACCTGGATGCGGTTGAACATAACGACAATATTATTTTTATGCATGCAGTGCAGGAAGGGGCCGCCAGCAAGAGTTTCGGCTTGCAGGTAGCTCAGCTTGCCGGGGTGCCGAAAACCGTGATCCACAGGGCGAAACAAAGATTGAGCGAACTGGAAAATCAGCAGGCGCCCTCGATATTGCCCGCAACCGAGGCCAGCTTCGAGCAGCTGCCGCTGATGGATAATAACCACCCGGTGATCGATACTTTAGCCGCCACAGATATTAATGACTTAAGCCCCAGACAGGCACTGGATTTACTCTTTAACCTCAAGGAACAGCTGTAACACCAGCAGATGACTGACTTGTAAACATGAAACCCCGTCACAGATAATAAAACTTCTGCGGCGGGATTTCTATTTTTTAAAACACGGAAAACAAGGGCGAATATTCAATCTTTAACCAGCCCTTGTATAAACCGATAATGCAGGTTAATAATGCAAACTAACCCGTAAATCTAAACTCTCCAGATCCTCACCGGGTAAGTCATCTTCACTATATTCAACGGAAAAGGTGGTGTGTGGATTATAAAAATAATTCAAACCGAGACGGTAGGTTTTCAAATCAAGTTCATCGGCCGCCGAATAATCAAAGTAGATACCGGTTTTTTCACTCACAGCATAAGAAGACTCGGCAATAAGGTAGCTCTCATCCTTTAAGGTAGCATTAAAGGCTTTATCCAAAGAAACATATTCCAAAGATAAATCAACCGCTCCTTGTTGCCAGCCCAAACCGGCTGCCCATATATCTTCATTATTATTTATCATGCCCCCCAGATAGCGTGACTCATAAACCAGGTTGGCATAAAAGCCGGAGCCAAACAGGCTGCTCCCGGTCCACTGCAAATAATAATTATCTGAGATATCAGAGCCCTCTTCGGCAAGGGTGACATCGACAGAGCCCGAGTTGAAATAGTCTTTTTGATCAAAGACCCCCACTCTGATGCGCTGGGTATCACTATAGCGCCAATCGGCGGTTAATGCCGGACCGGCCTGATTGGAAAAAGCAAAAGCATCACCGGCGCCATACTCGATACTGCCTTGAATACTATGGTCTCCCGGATAGCCTTCAGGCTTTAAACCTATCAACAGGGGTTGCGCCCCCATAGTGACATCAAAGCCTTGCCAGCCAAAATCTTTAATGACAATGAAGGCATCTTTAATATCAACATCGCCATCTTCATTGGGATCGTCAAGACTGGTTATTTCGGTACCGACCACAAACACGCCAGTGATATTCTCATATTCACTGGTGATGGCAAGTGCCGCCTTAGTGATGCCTAGCCGATCATCACCATGGCCATCGCCGTAACGATCACCATGCCCGGCATCGGCACGGATAAACCGGCCAAATTTAAAGCTAAATCCACTATCCTCCTTTACCTGAGTCTCAGTATTTTTATCATGCCCAGATGCTTGAACCTTATTGCCGGGGGATGAACTTAGTACCTTACGCAATCGTTTGTTTTCTGCTTGTAAATCTTGTATTGCCTGCCACATTTCCTCCGCACTGGGGAGGTTTTCTGCATTGCTTACGGGAGAGATTAAAACGGCGAATCCGACTACTAACGAGCAACTTATTTTCCTGTCCATGAATATGTCCTCGGTTTTTATGAGTGGGTACTTCGCAGCTAAGTATAGACGGGTTTCTGCAGTAAATTAGCGGCTTGGGGAAGAAAACGGGCTCAAATAAAAATTAGTGACTTTTATCCGATTTGCACACTTCACCCCCTTAGTGCTTAATGAATTTATGTTGTAGTCGAGGCAAAATGCGGGAAAGTGTTTCGAAATATAATTGATGACAAGTGATTTTCTAAATCTCCCCAAAAAAACCTCACTCACTGCTGCTGAAAAAACTAAAAAGCTATTTCACTTTATAACCAAGAACCAGCCATCACTGTTGATTTTTACAGCCTTTTGTACTATGACTAATAGGTGAATAATTCACCAGCGGAGGTGCTTAACAAAGAGAACTAACAGATAAACCAAGCGCTCCCCCTAAGTGATAGCAACACTCAGAGGAAGCTAACCACAACAGATAAAGAAGGTATCCATCATGGCTAACTCTAATGATATGCCAGAGTTTCACGCGGTTAAAGTTTCTTTAACAGAAGATATACCTAACCTTATACCTCACCCCAGGCAACTGCCAATAACCTGTAGCAAGCTTGCCCGTTACTGTGTACAACCAAGCATCATAGGAGGGCAGTATCATGTCTGAATCAACTAGCCCAAATACTAATTACGAAGCTAAGCGAAAACAGCTATCAAGTGAGTGTCTTGAGCTTTGTGACGACTTTAGCAGGTTTAGCGATGAATGCTCCTTTCTCTGTGATGCCTTCGCCGCAGTGGCCCGCGAGCCCGAATGCATCACCCCGCCAACTAGTGAAGGTATCTGGTATGTATGCTATCGTTTGAAAATGCAGATCAGGGACTACCGGGATAAAATGAATAAGATCCTCCAGGGATTGCGCGATCTAAAGCCTGAACAACCGGTTTAACTATCGGTTTGGTGATGAGGAAAAGATTTAGGTGAGCTAACACAGGCAATCGCCAGCTATGTTGATGGCCCACCCGGCTTAAAACCCTCCCTTATTCTCTATCGGGTATAAACTACTGACGCTGCATTTAATAAACATGTTCCCTGCATTCGTATTTTCAGGGCGAAGTTTCTCGGTATCCATAAAGCCACTTAATACCAAGCCTTCATACATAAAAAAGCCTCACCGCCAAAGGCGACAAGGCTTAAAAACTACAGAGTGTACTGATACTTACCGCTAAGGTATCTATCGTTAGTTTTGGAAAATTGCTTCTATCGACAAGTTTTGCTGACTTAAAATATCGCGCAGGCGTTTCAATGCTTCTACCTGAATTTGTCTTACCCGCTCCCGAGTCAGCCCAATTTCCACGCCAACATCTTCCAAGGTGGCCGCTTCATATCCCATTAAACCAAAACGGCGCGCCAGTACTTCCCGCTGCTTGGAGTTAAGCTCATTCAGCCAGTGGATAATATTATTGTTCATATCTTCCGACTGCAGGTCCCCTTCCGGGCCACCGCTTTTTTCATCGGGGATCACATCCAGCAGGGCTTTTTCGGTATCGCCGCTAAAGGGAGAGTCGACGGAGGTAATACGCTCGTTGAGCCTGAGCATTTTGCTGACATCCGCCACCGGCTTATCAAGCGCTGCTGCTATTTCTTCGGCTGTCGGTTCATGGTCAAGTTTTTGCACCAGCTCTCGGGCGGCACGTAAGTAGATATTAAGCTCTTTGACAACATGGATAGGTAAACGTATGGTACGGGTCTGGTTCATGATCGCCCGTTCGATCGTCTGTCGTATCCACCAGGTGGCGTAGGTGGAAAAGCGGAAGCCCCGTTCGGGATCAAATTTTTCTACGGCGCGGATCAGTCCTAAATTTCCTTCTTCGACTAAATCCAGTAACGGCAAACCTCGGTTGTTATAGCGCCGCGCTATTTTAACCACTAACCTTAGATTGCTTTCGATCATGCGTTTACGGGATGGTTCGTCACCTTTAAGTGCCAGACGAGAAAAATAAACTTCCTCTTCTGCGGTCAGTAACGGGGAAAAACCAATTTCACTCAAATACAACTGGGTTGCATCCAAGTTCGCCGAAACCTCATCCTGAGCCTTTAATGAGACCTCCTGTTCGCTGCTCTTATCATCAATAACAACTTCATTTAGTTCTTTTTGTTTGCCCATGCTATATCTCCCATAATTTAGCAAAGCTTAAAAATACTGATTAAATATTCACGTTGGCTCCAATAATCCGTTTATAGATATTATTATTTTTTTGGTAAGTACTTCAGTGGATTGACCGACTTGCCCCGAAAGCGAACTTCAAAATGAAGCATGACTCTTTCGGATTCGGTATCTCCCATGTTGGCGATAACATCACCTGCTTTAACAAGTTGCTGCTCTTTCACTTTAATCTGGTCATTGTGGGCGTAGGCACTTAAATAATCATCGTTATGTTTGACGATAATTAAATTTCCATATCCCCTTAACGCGTTGCCCGCATACACGACTTTACCCGCTGCGGCGGCTTTAACCGCGTTGCCCCGACGACCGGCAATATCTATTCCTTTGTTGCCTTGGGGTGCAGTTGAAAATTTCGCAATTACCTTTCCCGCCGCCGGCCACTGCCATTCACGAATTTTTTGTGAATAGTTGTCCTGGGGTAAAGTTGATTTTTTGCTTAATTTTTGTTCACTTGCACTCTTACCATACGCTTGCTTTTTAATCGGTGCAACTGGTTTCTTCACTACTTTAGCAATGGTCTTACCAGAGTTTTTAGTCGATTTTTTAGCGGAGGCAGCGACTTTACTCGCTTTCGCCACTTTTGGCGTCAAGGTTAATTTTTGACCGGGGAAGATCCGATAGGGGGCATTTATGCTGTTTATTTTCGCCAGCTTCCTGACATCAAGATTGGCACGCCAGGCAATAGAATATAAGGTTTCGCCTTTCTTCACCGTATATTCGGTGGCGCTGATACTGTTTTTGACCCGCTTTTTCAAAGGCACGCTGCCGTGGACATCGCCAACCGGCGCCGGGGTCTGCCGGCTGCTACAGGCGGATAACAGCAAACAACAAAAGAAAACCGCGGCACTGCCACGGTTAAAATTTAATATTTCCTTAATAATATCAGTCATCTTATTGCCATTATTTGCCACGATAAAAAACACTTAAAAACCCGGTTCAAAGATAACGCCGTTAAAAATGCTTATCAAGATTAAATCTGTAAGACAAACTTTCAAAAAACATCAGCGGCTGAGGAAGTATGCCATGATCGCCAATATCACTACACCCCAGCCCAGGGCATCCACCCATTGCCTCAGTTTTTGCTCCATTTTTTCGCCGCCCCACTGAATAAGGCCCGCTACCAGGAAAAAGCGCATGCCGCGCCCCACCGCCGAGGCAAATAAAAACGGCAAAAAGGCCATTTGCAGGAAACCGGCGCTGACGGTGAATAACTTATAGGGGATCGGGGTAAAGCCCGCTAAAAACACCACCCAAAAGCCCCAGCGGGTAAACCAGTCGGTGACTTGATCAAAACGCGCCTGATAACCCAGCTCAGTGATCACCGGCTGAATCCAGGGTTCAAACATCAGATAACCCAATACATAACCGACAATACCACCGATCACAGACGAGACTGTGGTCAACGCTGCCAGCGACCAGGCTTTTTTCGGCTTCGCCAGCACCATAGGGGCAAGCAAGACATCCGGGGGAATAGGAAAAAATACCGACTCGGCAAAGGTTAATACTGCCAGGGCTTTCGGCGCCAGCTTATGCTCGGCCCAGCGCATGGTCCACTCATATAGGGCGGAAAAAATTCTCATAATAGGGTTCCCGGTACCAGGGGAACAAAACGCACCGCCTCTACCTGTTGTTCGTGAAACTGATCACCCTTGCGGGTGATGATTTTTAATACCTGCTGCTGCTCCCCCACCGGGATCACCAAACGGCCGTTGTCGCTCAGTTGTTCAAGCAGGGCCTGCGGTACCTGGTTGGGAGCGGCGGTAACGATTATGGCTTCAAACGGCGCCTTACTGGCCCAGCCCTGCCAGCCATCGCCGTGTTTCATCGACACATTGTGCAGATCCATGGCCTGCAATCGTCTTTTCGCCTGCCATTGCAGCGATTTAATGCGCTCCACCGAAAATACCCGGTTGGTTAACTGCGCCAGGATCGAGGTCTGATAGCCGGAGCCGGTGCCGATTTCCAAAATGCTGCCGGGCGTTCCCCCGGCCAGCAATAACTCAGACATTTTGGCGACAATATAAGGCTGAGAGATGGTTTGTCCCTGGCCTATCGGCAGCGCGGTATTGTCATAGGCCTTATGGGCCAGTATTTCCGGCACGAAAATATGGCGCGGGCTGCGGGCAATGGCTTGTAATACCTGCTGGTTTTGAATACCTTCAGCAAAGAGTTTTTGCGCAAGAATTTCTCCGCTGCGCCCGGACTTGCCGCCGATATTGCTGTGTACTCTGCTCTTGTTTAAAGTCATAGCGTCAATTCACTCATCCACTCGGTCATTTGCTCCATGCTTTTATAGGCGGTCATATCCACGGTTAACGGCGTAACCGAGGCATAACCATTGGCGACCGCGTGAAAATCAGTGCCTTCGCCGGCATCCTGCTCCCGGCCTAACGAGCCATACCAGTAAATATCGCGGCGCCAGGGATCTTGTGTTTTTTCCATGGTTTCCGCTTTATGGCGGTTGCCCAAGCGGGTCACCTTAATGCCTTTTAAGTCTTCAATGGCAACATCGGGAACATTTAAATTGATGATTTGATCCGCCGGCAGCGGATGCTGCTGTAAACGCTTAATCAGCTGGGCAGCCACTATGGCTGCCGTTTGGTAATGTTGCTCATGTTTGCCCACCAGGGAAACGGCAATCGCCGGCATCCCCATATGACGGCCTTCGGTGGCGGCGGCCACCGTACCGGAGTAAAGCACATCATCGCCTAAGTTGGCGCCGTTATTGATCCCCGCCACCACCAGATCCGGCAGAGGATCCATCAACTGGCTGATACCAAGATGCACCGAGTCGGTCGGCGTACCGTTAACGGAAATAAAGCCGTTATCCAGCGTTTGCGCCCGCAAAGGATTTAATAAGGTCAGGGAGTTACTGGCGCCGCTGCAATTTCTGTCGGGGGCAATAACCTTTACCCCGGCAAATTTCACCAGCTCCTGGTGCAGTACCTTGATACCTAAGGCATGCACACCATCATCATTGCTTAATAAAATATTCATCTTGTTATCCATTTAAAAAGACCGCTTTGGGGTTAACCGGCCGCAGGTTTTGTTTCATCCGCGCTGGCTTGGTTGCGCCCGACGGCCCGCTCGGTGAGATCGGTATAATCAACTAATTCCCTTAAAATGGTCGTGGCATAACAGCCCGACGGCAGGGAGAAAGTTAAGGTCACGCTGTCTTGTGCTGTGCTGATATTTGTGCCGGCAACATTTAAACGAATACGTCGCCTTTCCTGTTTTAAACCAAACTTGGGCAACCCCTGACAAAAGTCCGGGTGCTGCGCCATCAGCGCTTGCTCAAAAGCCAACACCGAGCCGGTGGTTTTCAGCTCTCCCGCTCCCCACATGGGCGCGGTAATATCGATATCCTTGTCACTCAAGCGCCCTGTTAACACCTCGTCGATTTCCTCGGCTAAAAATACCGATTGCGTGCCTGCCAGCATACAAACATCGCCCGGCGCCAGGACATCAAAGGTGTTATCCTCAATCCTTTGGCTGACCACCTTATTAAACAAATAAGAGCGTGCCGCCGATAAATAGATACCGCGCTTTTTCTTGTCTTTCACCTTAGTACCGGCAAAGAGCTCTTCGGCCCTGGCAATATTGCCGCCGTCGATGCCAAAACGCTGTTCGCCAAAATAATTGGGCACACCGTGGGCAACAATTTGCTGCCACTTTTGCTTTAAGCTCTCAATATTGGTGACATTGCGCAAGGTAATTTCAAAGCGGTTACCGGTTAAGGCACCGGTCTTGAGTTTTTTATTGTGGCGGGCATATGAGAGCACTTCGACCCCGTCAATAACCAGATCGCTGAGATCATAAACCTGTTTTCCGGGCACATGTACCCCGAACCACTGCTCGGTCACCGCAAACCTGTCTTTTAACCCGGCATAAGAAACCAGGGCTTCTTTGACCTTAAAGTATTTGGCCAACTGCCTGGCGACATAAACGGTATTGGCGCCGGTTTTACGGATATGGATAAGCAGGTGCTCACCTTCTCCGCAGGGAGAAAAAGGCAGCTGTTCAAATACTTTAAAGTCGCTCATTTGTGCTCTCAGCTCACCCCTGGATTGAGGTTTGCCATGGAAATAAGCGAGTTGGGAAACTACATCGGTTGTCATTATTGCTCAGTTGCCTTATATCTATCGGTTTAGCTGTTCTTTACCCTAAGGGCAGATCAGCAGGTCTCTTCTTTAAAAATGGTGCCAGATGCCGGGTTAAACTTTTTCCAGCAGGGTAACCGCATGGACTTCGATGCCTTCCTTGCGCCCGGCAAAACCCAATTTTTCTGTGGTGGTGGCTTTGACATTCACCTGGTCGACATCGCAGTTTAAATCCTGTGCCAGGCATTGGCGCATTGCCAACAGATGCGGCGCCATTTTAGGGGCCTGCGCGACTATAGTGACATCGGCATTACCGATTTGATAGCCTTTTGCCACCATCAGGCCGACCACATGACGCAATAAAATACGGCTGGAAATATTTTCATATTGCGCCTCGGTATCGGGAAAATGGTTACCGATATCCCCGAGAGCCAGCGCGCCTAAGATAGCATCACATAAGGCATGAATGGCAACGTCACCGTCTGAGTGGGCAATAAAACCTTGCTCATACTCCACTTCCACCCCGGCCAAAACCAGGGGGCCCGGACCGCCAAATTTATGTACGTCATAACCATGACCTATGCGCATATCTTTTCCTGTTTTTTCCTGTTTTATTATTGGTGACCGCCTTTTGGCTTAGTCGTTTGCTTGCTGCCGAAGAAGAATAAACTCCGCCATCGCCAAGTCGTCGGGGCGGGTAATTTTCAGGTTCTCACTGCTGCCCGCCACCAAAACACTGGTGTGGTTAACATACTCCATCGCCGAAGATTCATCGGTGATCTGGATGTTATCTTCAAGGGCCTTTTCTATTGCCGCTTTCAGCTTGGCAGCCGGATACATCTGCGGTGTCAGCGCATGCCATAAGGCTTCACGCTCTACGGTTTCCAGCACCTGGTCCGAAGCATCACTGCGTTTCATGGTATCCCTGACCGGATAAGCCAATAAGCCGCCTTCGCCACTTTCCCGGCAACGCTTGATCAGGGCATCAATATCTTGTCCCGGCACACAGGGGCGGGCGGCATCGTGCACCAGCACCCAGGGATAACAAGAGCTGTCGATGGCTTTTAATCCTGCCAGCACCGAATCTACCCGCTCCTTGCCGCCAAAAACGGTAGTCACATCCGGATGCCCCGCCAGGCCGGTCTCATGAAAATAACCGTCTTGTGGGCTGATGGCGATCACCACATGTTTTATATCTGCCACCGACAACAAACGGTTTACGGTATGCTCTAAAATAGTCAGGCCATCAAGTTGCAGATATTGTTTCGGACAAGCCGATAACATCCGCTTACCGACCCCGGCAGCCGGGACTATTGCCACTAAAGCTTTATCTGTGGCAGCTGTGTTTAACGTCATTAACGGCTTTCCTGCGTGGCGTTTTTATCTTTGGGAATAATGCGGAAAAAGGTTTCACCGCTTTTGATCATGCCCAATTCGTTGCGGGCACGCTCTTCAATGGCTTCGACCCCGGATTTGAGATCATCGGTGTCGGCATATAATAATTTATTTCTTTGGGTAAGCTTGTCGTTGTCGAGCTTTTGCCGGACCACTTCCTCTTCCAGCGCCAGGTAGTCGGGCACACTGTTTTTCCCGAACCAAAGGCGGTATTGCAATAACAGCAAAAACACCAGTAAAACAGCAGTGATCACCCGCATAGCGTAAAAGCCTCAACCTAAGCCTAAAGAAAGCCAAAAAAAGCATAAAGAAATAAAGCACCCATTATAATTGCGTGCCTGCTGCTGTAAATAAAATTGACGATTAAATAAGGGGGTCAGGCTAAATAAACAGGGATTGCTTGAAGTTTTGCCAGTTTATCGCACATGACAGCAAAAGTTCCCGCAAAGTTGGCATCACAGGCTGGACTTTTTTATTGTTTTGCCAGCTGTGTCCGCAGCAGGCGGCCATCATTACTTTTTTATTCGGTTTTAACAATTGGAAAGTTTGCGCCTGAGCCTTGCTTTCTTCCCTGAACCAGCCACAGACATTGGTGCGAAAACCCTGTCCCTGTTTATCGAGGCGATCGATACAGTCAAGAATAATACGATCGGCCAAAGCAACCGGCACCACCAGGCCAGGGCGCGGCTTGCTCGTTTGGTACCATTGCCAGATAGCCGATTCATCCTGTCCGGATAACGGCATTTTTGTCCCCTGCTTGGCAGACCAGCTGCCGTTAACCGTATCTAAGTCCAGCGGGCACTGGCTTTGGATCATGGCATGGGCGGTGCGCTTGATATAATACGGCAGGCTTTTGATCCTGTGCTGGATAGCAGCGGCACTAGTTAACTCGGCCTGGGCCAAAATGGCTAACTCCCGCTCATAAAGGGCATTACACAATTCGGCATATTGTGCCGTGTGCTGGTCATCTTGCCAAATTGATGTTTGAGTCATAAGCGTGCGTACTTTCTCAGGACAATTCCTTGCAATATCAGCATCAGGCCAGTGCCTGGACTGCCTCCCCTAACTTAGCATACTTGGTTTTACTCAATAATTGCAATGAGTTAAAAAAAGAGAGCAGGGTTAGAGACTTACAATGATGGTTTTATCCGCCGTTTTTACTAACAGGCAAGCAAGGGTTGGAAAGATTGATAAGGCCCCTTAAGCACTAACATAACGTATTAACTTAAGGGGCCAGGCGACTCAGGCAAGATTAAAAGCTGATTTTCCAGCGATCGATATTGCCGGTATCAATATTGGCATTATCTACCACCTTGAGGGTCCAGGTGCCCTGGGAATTGATAGCACCGACATCCACGCTGTAGGTCTGGCTGATGTTATTGCTACCATTACCGGTGCGATTATGGAGGTTAAAGCTGCTGCCATCGGGGGCAATAACATCCACAGTCAAGTCACCGATATAGGTATGGATAATATCGACCTCAACACTGACAGTGCCGGACGCACCGCTGCGGTCAACATTGATGGTACTGCTGGCACCGACAGTGCTGTTATCCGGAATTGCCACATCCGTGGTATTTTCATAGCCGGATACCGTGCCCGTGGTATAAGTACCGGTCAGGCTCACGCCGCTATAGGCACTATATCCCCTGAGCATCACCTGGTAGGTGCCTGCCTGGATATTAGTGATGGTACAGGTTTCCTCATTGCCGTTTTTATAGGGACGACAATCATAGCCATTGGCCGGATCGGCATTAAATTTGACATAAAGATCGGCATCACCGCTGCCGCCGGTCATGACAAAACTCAATGAGTTGGCATCCGCCGGCACTTCCATGGTGAAGTAACTATCCTCTCCTCTTGCGCCACTCAATCCGGTTTTCGCGACGCCGTTTTCCAGCTGGTTATCGGGATCGGGGATCACCACATCGTCGGAGACCTGCAGGAACATCGCCGAAACCGCCCCCCAGGTACCGCCAGCATCCTGTGCCCTTAAGTAAACCGTGTGCTGGCCGGCCGCTAAGCCGGTAGTATCGATAGTGACATCACCGCTTTCGGTTTTACTGTTAAAGCTGCCGTCGCTGGCGGACAAGCTGATGGCCACCGCGCCGTTTTCCCAGGGCGGGGTATCCAGGTAATATTCTATCGCACTGATATTCTGGGTTGATTCGGTGCCGTTACGGGAGCTGAAACGATCATCGCTGGCGGTAGCCGCCAAAGTACCGCTGCTGTTTGGCGGGATAGTACCGCTGTTGCTGCTGCCGTTAATGGTCAGGGCGGTAATATCCGGTCCACCCGGGGTAATATAGGGGGCACCGACCACTTTCGCCGCATACACCAGCGCCGGCAGGTTATCCGGCACTATGGTATTTTCAAAGACAGAGCAGCTTTGGAAAAAGCTGGTGCCGAGCTCAAAGGTAAAAGCCGCCACCCCTAATTCGCCATAACTGACATTGTCACTGGTGCCGTCGGTGGGATATAAACCAACCGATTGCTGCGGCATATACCCGTTAAAATCCGCCAGCTTCCTGCCCAGCGTCTGCAAAGCGGTGCCGTTAGGCGCCGCCTGGCTGGTATCCCCCCAGGGCCATAAAATCAGCTCACTGTAACTGTGGATATCCAGATGTATGCCCTGGGTATCTGCAGGGGCGGCATCATTGCTGCCGGTGCCGCGCCGGTCGGGGAAGATAGAGCGGACATAATTTTCCAGCGCCTGGATTTCCGGTTCAGAACCGGCCGTCGGTCCGCGGTAGGTACTGCTGCACTGGTTGCCGCTCGAGCCCTGGCCGTTGGTGGAGTTCCAGCTGAAGGTGAAGTTACGGTTTAAGTCCGCGCCACGACTGCTGGAAGTCGTACCGCAGTAATTCTCATTGGTGTTTTTACGCCAAGATAACCCGGTTTCCGCTTGCTTGCGGCCGTCGGGATTCGTTTGCATCATCCAGTGAATCTCATGGGCATCGAGCAGCCAGGTGGCATCTGCATCGGTGCCGTAGCCATTAAGCAACCAGTTGGCAAATTCCATGATCAGCGGCGCGGTAGTATATTCCCGGGCATGGATGGCGGTGTTGATAAATAAGATAGGTTTATCACCGCTGGTATTCTTATTGGTAAGTTTGAGTACCCGGATATCGTATCCCCCCTGGTTCTGGGTTTTCATCCAGGAGTCACCGACATCGATAAGCTCTGCCAGGTTGGTATTGTTTGCAACCATGGCTTCCGCCTGGGTAAAGGTTTCTTCCACCGTCTGGTAACAGCTATAGCCGGGGATCGACTGAATTTCCGGCAGTGCCTGCAATGCTTGAGGGGTATCAGTCAATGTTCGCTTTTTTTCCAGCATTTGCTGCTCAAGACGTAACAGACGCTGATCTCTTTGTTTGATAAAGGCTTGCGCCTGCTCGAATTTATAGCCGAAAGGTTTCAGTTTCGCCATTTCCTCTTCGCTCAGCTCAAGGATTAAATAACCTTCACTGAGGTGGGATTCAAGCAAATTGCTGTGAAAGCTGATCGCCGTTTTGCGGGCAATCTCTTCATTGGGAAAATACGCCCGGTAAATATTGGTCACCGCCATTTCCTGCGTGATGCCGTCCAGGGTTTGCTCCAACTGATGGTTACCCGCCTGGGATGCCGGCAGTACACCGCCAAGCGCCAAGGCTACCAGGCTTGATAGTTTTGATACTTTTCTCATTGTTTAGTCCTTTAATTTCGTATTATTGTCGGCAACCAGGCCAAGACACATTAGCCGGATGCCAGATTAAGCCTAGTGGAAAATTTCAACTTTACGAATAAAAATTAAACATTTCGTTAACATTAAGATAAAAAAAGGCGAGATAAAGCAGCAAGTGGCTGGATATTAACTAACGATAAGTTAACAAACATAACCGGCTCTTATTACCGGGAGCTAAAGAGACAGGATTCTGGCTCCTTAAAAAGTAAAAACCAGCGAGGGTTCGCTGGTTTTTTTGCTTGTCGTAAAGCAATTAACAAAGCCGCCCACAGCAGCGAATAAGCTGCTGCAAGCATCAGGTTTGTTATTGTCCTTTGATTTCAGAGCGGCCATTGAAGACAGCTTTGTCACCTAAGAACTCTTCGATGCGTAATAACTGGTTATATTTTGAAATACGATCAGAGCGGCATAAAGAGCCAGTTTTAATTTGGCCCGCCGCGGTACCTACCGCCAGATCGGCAATGGTAGCATCTTCGGTTTCACCACTGCGGTGAGAAATAACCGCGGTAAAGCCGGCATCTTTGGCCATTTTGATCGCCGCCAGGGTTTCGGTCAGCGAGCCGATTTGGTTGAATTTGATCAGGATAGAGTTACCTATGCCTTCATCGATACCACGCTTTAAGATCTTGGTGTTGGTAACAAATAAATCATCTCCTACCAGCTGTACTTTTTCGCCGACTTTATCGGTAAGAATTTTCCAACCGTTCCAATCACTTTCGTCTAAACCGTCTTCAATGGAAACTATAGGGTAACGCTCGCTGAGCTCAGCCAGGTAACCGGCAAAACCTTCGGAATCAAATTGCTTGCCTTCGCCGCTTAAATCGTAAACGCCTTCTTTGTAGAATTCAGAAGCAGCACAATCAAGCGCCAGAGTCACGTCTTTATTCATTTCGTAACCGGCAGCAGCAACCGCCTGCTCGATAACTTTTAAGGCATCTTCATTGGAAGCCAGGTTAGGAGCAAAACCGCCTTCATCACCTACCGCCGTGTTAAGGCCTTGGGCAGAAAGTTCTTTTTTCAGCTGGTGGAAGATTTCAGCGCCCATACGCAAAGCTTCACTGAAACTGACAGCGCCAACAGGCTGAACCATAAATTCTTGAATATCAACGTTGTTATCGGCGTGCTCACCACCGTTTAAGATATTCATCATCGGCAGAGGTAAAGAGTACTGACCCGAAGTGCCGTTCAAGTCGGCAATGTGTTCGAACAATTGCACGCCTTTAGCCATAGCCGCCGCTTTGGCATTTGCCAGGGAAACTGCCAGGATAGCATTGGCGCCTAATACTTCTTTGTTTTCGGTGCCGTCAAGGTCGATCATCACTTTATCGATATCGGCCTGGGCTAAAGCATCTTTACCCAACAGTGCCGGGCTAATTTTGTCATTGATAGCAGCAACCGCTTTAAGCACACCTTTACCTAAATAACGTGACTTATCACCGTCACGTAATTCCAACGCTTCACGTGAGCCGGTAGAAGCACCGGATGGCGCACATGCCCTGCCCCAAGCACCGGATTCAAGATAAACATCGGCTTCAACGGTTGGATTACCACGCGAATCCATGATCTCACGTGCGATAATCTTACTAATATTTGACATTTTTTATCCTCTGTAACATTCACCCTTAGGGGTGGGTGAAAACTAAAATACTATTGTTAGGGTCTTCATCGCAAAAACAAGGGTAAAGCAATGAATTTTATTAATCTTATTGGCCTGCTGAAGCAGACAGTTACCGAGGTGAAGCAGTTGTATCAACAGCCTGCCTAGCTGCAATCAGACTTACTACAACACCTTGGCTTGGTTTTATTTCAGAAATAAAAAACCGCAGCAAATCGCTACGGTTTCTTGTCGTTATCCCTTAGTTTGTTTGCTGCTTATGGTATTCAAAAGAAGCGGCAATAAAGCTCTCAAACAAAGGATGTCCATCACGAGGCGTAGAATTAAACTCGGGATGGAACTGTCCGGCAATAAACCAGGGGTGATCAGGGTTTTCAATCACCTCCACCAAATTTTTATCCGAAGATAAACCGGAGAAGACTAAGCCCGCCTGGCTTAATTGCTCCCGGTAGTTATTATTTACCTCAAAACGATGACGGTGTCTCTCATAAATGGTTTCACTGCCATATACGTCACAGGCCTTGGTACCTTTCAGCAGGTGACACAATTGCGAGCCTAAACGCATGGTACCGCCTAAGTCGGAATTTTCATTGCGGTATTCAACATTGCCTTCTTCGTCTAACCATTCGCTGATCAAACCAATCACAGGGTGCTGCGACTGTGGATCAAATTCGGTACTGTGGGCGCCGGCTAAACCGGCAACATTACGGGCATATTCAATCAAGGCTACCTGCATGCCCAGACAAATACCTAAATAAGGCACTTTGTTTTCACGGGCATACTGGGCCGCCAGGATTTTTCCTTCCACACCGCGCTCACCAAAGCCGCCCGGTACCAAAATAGCGTCTAAGTCTTGCAGGGTTTCGACCCCTTTAACTTCCACGTCCTGGGAATCAACGTATTTAATATTTACCGTCACCTGGTTTTTCAAGCCGGCATGCTTTAAGGCTTCATTGACCGATTTGTAGGCATCTGCCAGTTCGATATATTTGCCCACCATACCGATAGTGACTTCACCTACCGGGTTTGCTTCCTGATACAATACTTTTTCCCATTCGCTTAAGTCAGCTTCAGGAACATCCAGGCCAAAACGCTTAACTACTAACTCATCCGTACCCTGGGATTTGAGCAACGCCGGGATCTTATAGATGCTGTCGACATCACGCATCGAGACCACGGCTCTTTCTTCAACATTGGTAAACAGGGCAATTTTCGCCCTTTCATTGGCAGGAATAATGCCTTCAGAGCGGCACACCAGGATATCAGGGAAAATACCGATAGAGCGCAACTCTTTTACCGAGTGCTGGGTTGGTTTGGTTTTAATTTCACCCGATGCCGCCAGGTAAGGCACTAAAGTTAAGTGCATATACATGGCGCGCTCGCGGCCAAGCTCAGTGCCGAGCTGACGGATGGCTTCCAAAAACGGCTGGGATTCGATATCCCCTACCGTGCCGCCAATTTCGACCATGGCAACATCATAACCTTCAGCCCCTTCAATCACCCGACGTTTGATATCATTAGTAATATGTGGGATGACTTGAATGGTCGCCCCCAGGAATTCACCTTTACGTTCACGTGACAAGATATCCTGATAAATACGGCCGGTGGTAAAGTTGTTACGCTTGGTCATCTTGGTACGGATAAAGCGCTCATAGTGGCCTAAATCCAGATCCGTTTCCGCGCCGTCATCGGTAACAAAAACTTCACCGTGCTGGATCGGGCTCATGGTACCGGGATCGACATTAATATAGGGATCAAGCTTTAACATAGTCACTTTCAGACCACGTGCTTCAAGAATCGCCGCTAATGATGCTGCCGCAATACCTTTACCAAGAGACGAAACCACGCCGCCAGTTACAAAAATATATCTAGTTGTCATGTAAAACCCAGAAGTCAGGAAATTGAGAGAAATTTTGTGCTTTATTCGTCTATGTGAAGTTTATAGTCGAATGAAGCAGGACGGGAAAGTATTATACCCAAAGGCGACAATAACAACAATAAGCGCATGTTTATAAAATAAACTAATTTTCGCATTTCTGCGCTTGACTGCGCTTTTTCAGAAAAATTGTAAATAATCTCAAAGCCGTTAAGATGGGTTACCCTTTATATCTTTGGACCCTATCACCTTGTCACGTTTAGATTCAGTATTATCCGCCATCGACGATATCAACAGCCAGGATCCCAATAACATCAGCTTTGACGGGCAGACACAGCCGAAAGAATTGATTTACGGCCGGCAAATGAGCGAATGCCAACAGCAATATTGGCCAGAGGCGAGTGAATATTTACAAATTGCCGTCCGCGCCCAACATATCAAACGTTGGTTTTTAAAGCGCACCGAGTTTGAAGCGGGAAAAGCCGGTTACCTGGCCTGGCGTAAAGAGCAGGGAAAATATCACGCCCGGCTAACCTCTGAGCTTATGCTGGCTAACGGTTATAACGACGAAGAAGCGACACAAACCGCCGCGATTATCCGCAAAGAAAAGCTCAGAAGCAATAGCGATAGCCAGGCCCTGGAAGACGTTGCCTGCCTGGTATTTCTGCAATATTATTTTGATGATTTTGCCGCCAAGCACAGCGAAGAAAAAATCGTCCGCATTTTACAGAAAACCTGGAAAAAGATGTCGGGTAAGGCGCAAGATATCGCCCTGACCCTAAGCTTACCCGAGCACTTGGCTACCCTGGTAGAAAAAGCCCTGGCCCCTGATTAAAACCGGGTGAGAACAAATAGCGGCAGAAAGCGGACCGTTTTTTCTGCCGTTATATCCTTGCTCTTGCCCGTCCATGAATCCGCTACATTGTTTGCCAGGATGCAAGTACTTAGCTTGCTCCGGGAGCCGGCAAGCTGACCATGCATCCTGTATATAAGCTCCTGTTCGTCCATGAACCCGCTAAATACCATACATCCTGTATATATAAGTCCGGTTAGTTATGGCCGGACTCTAACAGGTGCTGTTTACTCATCTCCGCCGCTTCGAGCCAAACCCCGCGGCTAACCTTGGTTTTTAACTCTTCCATCAACACCGTTTCACAGATGGGGCGGCTGAATAAATACCCCTGCACCAGATCACATTGTTCGCTTTTTAAGAACCTTAGCTGCGCCCGGTTTTCCACCCCTTCGGCAATCACCTTCATTCCTAAGTTACGCACCATGGCGATGGTCGACATCACAATTTGCATATCTGCCTGGTTATCAAGCATGCCGGAAACAAAACACTTATCAATTTTTATGCAATCCACCGGCATTTTTTTCAGGTAGCTTAACGATGAATAACCGGTGCCGAAATCGTCGATAGAAAATGAAAAACCTCGGTCACGCAATTTATGCATGGTTTCCAGCGTTTTATCTATGTCTTCTACTAAAGTGCGTTCGGTGAGTTCCAGCTCTATCGCGCCGGCGTCAACACCAAAAGCTTCCGCCTGTTCCACTAAAAAGCGGTAAAGGCCGGGGTCGACAAATTGTCCGGCAGAAAGGTTAATCGCGATACTGATCCCGGTATAACCGGCTTCATTAAGCTGTTTTAATAATTCAATGCTGTGACGTATTACCCAGTACCCCAGCTCGATCATATGCTTGGAATTTTCCAGTACCGGAATAAATTCATCCGGAGATACCAGGCCGCGCTTGGGGTGATTCCAGCGCAGCAGGGCTTCAAAACCAAATAAACGTCCACTATTGATCTCTACCTGGGGCTGCAGGCTCAAACTGAACTGCCCCTGGACAATAGCCTCCCTGACCTCGGTTTCCAGCAATACCTTATGGGCAACCCGCTGGTACATGCCGGCATCATAAATCTGGTAACAGTTACCGCCGTTATCTTTGGCTTCATACATGGCCATGTCGGCGTTACGGATCAAGTCTTCCGCCGTGATGCTGTTGTCTTTGGCCAGCGCACCGCCGATACTGGTAGACACATAAAAGCGGTGGTCTTCAATTTGGATCGGCTGTTTAAAGGCCTGCAGCAACTTGTCCGCAACCCGCTCAACATCTTCCCACTTTTGTACCTGGGGCAGCACGATAACAAATTCATCGCCACCAAAACGACAAGCTATATCGGTATCGCGGATAGACATACGCAAACGGCGGGCGGCCTCTTCCAGCAAAAAGTCCCCCATATTATGGCCATGACTGTCATTCACTTTTTTAAAGTCATCGAGGTCAAGGAATAATAACGCGACATAATCCTGGCTGCGGGATAAGGTGGCCAGATTCTTTTTCAGCTGGAAATTGAGCATATTACGGTTGGGTAAACCGGTAAGCAGATCATACATGGCGATATTTTCCAGCTCCCGGGTATTTTGCTCAATTTTAAAATGCAATTCTTCAAGTTGATCCGCCAGATCCGAGGCGGAGCTGTGTAAAATATCCAGTTCATCGCTGGTTAACCTGAACCCGGAAAATTTACGCCGGCGAAATTCATCAAAGCGCTTTTCCGCCAGTAACGGTAAATCCGCCGCCAGTTTAAGCAAACGTTGGCTCGAGCGCCGGGTCAGTACAAAAACCACGACCGCAATCAACACAAAAATGATGGTGGCAATTATCACAATCGCCCGCTGAAACGCTTCGTTTGTTTGCCGGTACTGGGTGATATCATCAATCAGCATCACATAGTTGCCGTCTTTGCTGCCGGGTTGGAGTTCAAACAGGCTGATGGAGAAATGCTCCTCACCAAACTCTGTACTGACGCTCTTTTTCAATGCACTTAAAGTCAGTTCCTGCGCCAGTGACTCGATTATCGGCACGATTTTATCATCGTTTGAGCGGGTTAAAATCGACATCGCCTTTAAGTTGGTGTGCTGCTCGCTGTTAACCAGGGGCACATTGACAATCGCCAGGCGGGTATTTTCATTTAGCGCTAAAAAAGTAAACAGGAGATCGCTGAGATTGGCCCGGCTGATCAAGGCCGTCATTTCATTGGCAGAGGTCATCACCGGCATAGCAACGATATGGTAACAATTGCTTTTTTCCTGCTCGCAATAAATCAGTTCAGCCACCGACTGCTGCTCAAACACCTGCCTGGCCACTTGCCTGACCTCGCCGTTGGCTTCTGCGCTGCTGGCATATACTTGCTGCCCCTGCTCATCTAAGACCCAAACGGAGTCAATACGCAACTCGTCTAAATCAAACTGATGCTGCACCGCCTGATCAAACGCCCGGTAATCATTATTTTTCACCAGGTGTTGGGAGCTTAACGTGGTCAGCCATAAGATACGTTTGTCATTGGAAATTTTTTGCAGATAACTGTAAATCAGCTTAGCGGCGGACTTTTTTTCCTGCTGACGCTGGTCGAACTCCTCCTGCAGCTGGAGCACCGAAAAAATCGTCAAGGTCAGGGTAATAACCAGCATGGCACCTAGTGTCAGCGTTATCGCCTTCCAGGGTAAACTTATAAACTTACGCAAAGCATTAAAACCAGTACATTAATTGAAGTGCCCACAACTGCCAGTTTTTGCTGTCATTGGTCCATACATCGGGCACCACCGCCGGTGCTAACCGTGCCGTGCCTTCCAGCCAGTGATATTCCGCCTGAATTTGCCAGTTCGACTCAAACCTGTAGGTCAAGCCTACCGTGGTGTCGTACATATAACCAAAATACGCCGGTATACGGGTATTTCTTTCAAGCTCAGTCCCTTTACGGTCATCCTTGTTGGCATCAAACCTGTCATAACGCAACATGAAGGTCAGCTGCTCATCGAAAAAGTAGCGCCCCTGGGCATAGAAGCCCTGGGCCTTCTGATCATGGCTCCAGTCAGGGGTGAAAAAGCCGTCAAAGAAAAAACGCTCTTGAAACAGCTCGGCGGCAAATTCCCACTGCTGACTATTATACAACAGATTCAACATCACCCGCTGCGAGGTGGCATCGGCATCAAAGTAGCCTTCATTGGCGTCGGCACTGTATTTAAAATCCGAGTCGAGCAAGCTGATGCCGTATTGCCAGGAAGTCCCCTCGGGACGGTAGAAAATACTGGCCTGATGGGTAAAGTCCTGATCTATATCACCGCCAGCTGTGGTGCTGAGCAATAAGGTGGTGGCACTGTCGCTGATCGGGGAGGTGCCGTAACTCCACAAGAGATCAAACTCACCGATATCCGTTAACCGGGTATAGGATAAGCTCGCACCGTCACTGCCCAGGGCAACATCCCGGAAGATATCATAATACACAGACTGGGGAAGTATGGCCGACGGCCGGGTATGGGGCACATCCCGGGTGCTGGAGTATAACCAGTGCTGGTTTTTATAACGCCCCAGATAAAGGTTTAACTGCCAATCGATATCACTGGCCAGCGTCCAGTCCATCAATAAATAATCGACCCGCGCCCCTTCTTCATAGCGGTTGCCGCCGTTAATATACACCAGTTGCCCGGCAAAGCGGATATCCGGCTGCCACTGATATGAAGCATTGATGCCGATTTCTGTTAAATCAAAAGAGATATCATCGTCGGCATCGCGACTGACAAAATTATTATCTTCCGCCTGAATAATGCCCTGGGAAGCAAAACCATGAATGGCCCAGTCCTGGCTGGCAAAAGCTGTCAGCTGAAAAAGAGCAAGACATGTCAACAAGCCCGTCTTCAAAGAAACATTTATCAGCTTAGTCATCACTGCTTTCCATTGTCATTATTTCTACTCCGCTATCTTGTGGCAGGCTATCCACGTAACCTATCGCGCCCGGTGTTTTCCTGACCATTTCAATCATTTGCTTTTCATCGGTTAATACCAGAGGCGGCTCCCCTAAACCGGAAAACAGCAATTTGCCCCAGATTTTTTCCAGCTGGTAGGGAAAAACCTCAAGCTTTTGCAGGCAGAAATTCTTATGAGTGACATTATTTTTTGCTAAAACAAAGACTTTAATAGGTAAATCATTTGCCCACTGCCTGTGGCGCACGGTGAAAATTCGTCTTAGATGGGAAGCCGATAACTGCTTTTGCGGGACAGAGGAGTTGACGATCACTTGAACCGAATGCGCTTCAAAGTAAGGAAAATATAAAAAACAACAAAATGGCGCTAACCGCAGCCACTGTTTGATTTTCACTTTCATGACATCCCTGTAAAAAAGATATTAAGCATTCGGACAACTCACCTGAATATAGTTATTTAACAGTTCAATGAGAAAAGTTTATCTTCACTATTATAAATAGTAAAATGTTTGTTAAAAGTTTTCATTCGCTAACTTTAGCTAAACCTTAGCAGTCACAGCCGCCCAGGCTGGAACTTTACCCGAAGATTAAGATTTAAGTATCTGATTCTATCATAGTTTATTGGTTAACCCCAAATGCGTTCACCGGTACTTCCCCCAGTATAGTCTTTATGTGGTGAACTTAAACCCACCGGCACTTGGCTTTCCTTATTTATAGAGCGCCTGTTAACGTTTACAATAGCCGGCTATCAATCGCATTTCGCAGAAAGTAATGATGAATCGAAAGAAAAAAATCAAAGAAACCCTGAAGAAAAAAGCCAAAAAGGCAAATGCCAAACTGCATAAAAGCAATAAACCCAGATATATCAGCAAAGCCGAGCGGGAGAAGTTAGCTTTGGCTGCCGAGCAAGGCGAAATGCAAACGGCAGAAACAAAAGAGGAACAAGTAAAACAAGCAACAAAAGCGCAGGCACAAAGCGAATAAGGTCCTGTGCCCAGCCCTTTATAATAAGCTTTTAGCCCTCAAGCAGAGCCGCTTCCCCGGATTTTACTTTCACTTTATTGTTAGTATCACGGCTTTGCCGGATCAGCTCATCACCGGCCGCCATATCTTCGGATTTAGCCAGGCGATCATAAAGCAGGACATTGACGGTGGCAGCAAGATTCATGCAGCCAGTGGTGGGCACATAAACCACCGCATCTGACTGGTCGATCACTTGCTGGGACAAGGTGCCGTCTTCGGGACCAAAAATATAACAGGCCCGCTCCGGGTGGTTAAAAGCCGGCAACGGGGTTGCCCCTTCCACCAGCTCAACACAGACAAGTTTCACCCCTTGCCCTGCCTGCTCCACTAAAGAATCACACTGGGTTAACGGAATATTGGCGGCGACATTTTTGGTATCAGTATTAAATTTCGCGGCGCGGGCATAACGCTGTCCGGTATAATATACCGCATCCACCTGATAACAACCGGCGGCGCGCATCACGGCACCGACATTGGACGGACTTTTCGGGTCCGTTAAACCTATGCTCACTTTGGGGCTCTGCTTTTTAGCAGCTTTTACATCATTCATTTCAATTAATTACCAAGTTAATGGGAGTTATCCTGGGCAAGTTATGCCTTTAGGTGAAAATAAGCGGGCTTTGGGCTTTCTTTGGCTCAAGGTTTTCTTTGGCTCAGGGCTTTTATTGGCTCAGGGCTGTTCATCCGCCTTGATCTCTTGCCAGTAATCTTCCAACTGCTCCAGGCTGTGCTGTTCAAAGCCTTGTCCCGAGGACGCTACTTTCGATTCAACCCCATGAAAACGTTTGGTAAATTTCTGGTTCGCCTGGCGCAAGACCGCTTCGGGATCTTGTTTGGCGTGACGACATAAATTCACCACGGCAAACATCAGATCTCCCAGCTCAGCCGTTAATTCCTGGCTGTCGCCATGTAAATGCTCCCGCACTTCCTCTACCTCTTCGGCGACCTTGGCAAAAACATCATCGATCTGATGCCAGTCGAAACCAACGTGGGCACAGCGTTTCTGGATTTTTGCCGCCTGGGATAAGGCAGGTAAAGACTTAGGGATATCCGCCAAAATACTCAACGACTGACGGTCATTTTTTTCCTGCCGCTCCTTTATTTTCTCATTTTCCCAATTAGCTTTTATTTGCGCCTCAGAAGAAAATTCAGTTTTGGCGAAAACATGGGGATGACGACGGATCAGTTTTTCACAAATGGCGGCTACCACAGAGTCAAAATCAAAAAGCTTTTCTTCTTTACCCAGCTGGCTGTAAAACACCACCTGAAACAGCAGATCACCGAGCTCTTTTTCCAGCTCGCGAAAATCCCCCTGCTCTATCGCGTCCGCTACTTCATAGGCTTCTTCCAGGGTATGGGGCACGATAGAGGCAAAGTCTTGTTTGATATCCCAGGGGCAGCCGGTCACAGGATCCCTGAGCTGCTCCATGATCCAGCGCAGCTTCTCCATCGAAGGTTTCATCGCTAACATAATTTTATCTACTTCTTTATGGTATTCTTTATTTTCAACAGTTTATCTTTGTTTTTACAGCCAAGGGCTCTGGCAGCTAAGACCTTGTCGGCTAAAGACGTTTAACGTCATGGACGTCATCCAGCTGCAACAACTTACTCATTAACCGGGTCAACACTTCGCTATTGCCGATCTCCATTTTTATCGACATACTGGTAGTTTGCTGACGGCTGTCGGAGTGGCTTTCCAAACCGACAATACTCACCCTTTCATTGGCAATAATGGTGGAAATATCCCGCACCAGCCCCTGGCGGTCACTGGCGACTACCTGTACCCCCACTTGATAACTTTGCTTGCTTTGATCTCCCCACTGCACTTCAACTTCACGTTCAGGCTGCTGCTTAAAGGCATTTTTTAATTGCTCGCAATCCGCCCTGTGCACGGAAATTCCGCGTCCCTGGGTGATAAAGCCGGAAATTTCATCCCCCGGCACCGGATGGCAGCACTTGGCGATATGGGTCAATAAATTACCCACCCCGGACACGGTAATACCATTGCTGTCTACCGCGGGTTTTGCGGTACTTTCCGGCTTAACCAGGCTCTGGGGATCGATATCGGCGAGGGGCTGATTTTTTTCATCCTGCTGGGTAAGGTAATTAATCACCTGCTGCAACCTGGCATTGCCTGAACCTAAGGCCGCATATAAGTCTTCCACATGGGTGACATTAAAACGTTTCGCCGCCTCTTTAAGATCTACTTTACTCAGCTGGAGTTTCGCCAGCTCGCTATCGAGCAGCTCTTTACCCTGCAGCACATGCTTGTCCCTGTCCTGGGATTTAAAGAAATGCTGCACTTTGGCCCGCGCCCGGGCACTATGAATGTAATTTAAACTCGGGTTTAACCAGTCCCGGCTGGGATTCGGTTTTTTGCTGGTCAGCACTTCTACCTGGTCCCCGGTTTGCAGCTTATGGGTAAAGGGTACAATACGGCCAAAGACCTTGGCGCCGATGCAGCAATGGCCGACATTGGAATGGATATAATAGGCAAAATCCAGCGGCGTCGCCCCCGCCGGCAGGTCGATAACATCGCCGTTCGGGGTAAAGACATAAATACGGTCTTCAAATACCTGGCTGCGCAGCTCTTCGATAAGTTCGCCGCTTTCACTGATGTCTTCCTGCCATTGCAGGATCTTTCTCAGCCAACCGATTTTCTCATCAAAACCGCCGCCTTTACCGCCGGCGCTGCCTTCTTTATAACGCCAGTGGGCCGCCACCCCAAGTTCGGCATCATCATGCATTTGCTGGGTGCGGATCTGCACTTCTATCGATTTTCCTTCCGGCCCCAGGACCACGGTATGGATAGACTGGTAGCCGTTAGGTTTCGGCGTGGCAACATAATCGTCAAATTCATTGGCCAAATGCTTCCAGTTGGTATGCACGATCCCCAGGGCACCGTAACAATCCTGCAGCTGATCGACGATCACCCGCACCGCACGGACATCAAATAACTGATCGAAATCCAGCTCCTTTTGCTGCATTTTTTTCCAGATGCTGTAGATATGCTTGGGACGGCCGTAAACCGTGCCGCTGATGCCGGCATCCTTAATTTTCTGGTTAAGATCGCCGACAAATTCCACCATGTAACGTTCACGATCGAGACGTTTTTCATCCAGCAACTTGGCGATCTTGCTGTAGACATCCGGGTGCAGATAACGAAAGGCAATGTCTTCAAGCTCCCACTTCAACTGGCCTATGCCTAAACGGTTGGCCAGCGGCGCATAGATGTTGGCAGTTTCCTTGGCTGCCAGCACCCGCAACTCTTCATCGGCGTTTTTCACGATACGTAAATAACATAAGCGCTCGGCCAGTTTGATCACCACCGCCCTGACATCTTCCACCATGGCCAGCAACATGCGCCGGATATTGTCAATCTGGTTGACCGCCAGCGGATTGGACTGGGTTTGCTGCAGCGCCTTGATCGCCTCCATCTGGCAGACCCCTTTACATAACAGGAAAACCTGCCGGTTGAAGTGCTCTTCTATGTACTCCATGCTCAGGCAGTTGTATTCATAAAGGGGGCATAAAAAGGCCGCCACCAGGGAGTCTTTATCCAGGTTTAACGCCGCCAGGATTTCCACCATCTCAAATGATTTACTTTCACATTCCCCCTGATCGGTAAAATACTCTTTTACCTGATGCCAAAGGGCTTCTAAAGCCTGGTTTTTCGCTGGCGTTAATTCCAGCGAAGCCAACCATAACTCAAAATTTGTCTCTGTCATGTGATGAGACTTACGCACTGAAACCATCATAGTTTCCTTACAGTTAAATAAATGAAAAAGTAGATAAACCGACCAGCCGATCCGGCGCCAACGCTCCGGCTATGGGTAACTAAACAATACCATAGTTTCAACATGCTTGGTCTGGGAAAACATATCCATTATCGCGATTTTTTCAATTTTATAGCCGGCGGCCAATAAAACTTTGCTGTCCCTGGCCAGGGTGGCCGGATCGCAGCTGACATAAAGCAAGGTCGCGATTTTGAACTTCAGCAGCTGCTCTATTGCTTCTAAGGCGCCGGCCCTTGCCGGATCGAGCAGAGCTTTATCAAAACGTTCCTGCGCCCACGGCAAATCCTGCCAGGAACTGTTTAAATCCGCCTGATAAAAAGCACAATTTTCCAGGCCGTTATCCCGGGCATTTTTTTGTGCCCGCTCGACCATGTCCTGTACCCCTTCCACACCTGTCAGCTGCTGCACCCGGGCCGCCACCGGCAGACTGAAGTTGCCCAGGCCGCAAAATAAATCCAATACTTTATCGCCGGGCTCAAGCGCCAGCCAGTCCAGCGCCTGGTCAACCATCTGCACATTCATCTCGTGATTGACCTGGATAAAGTCCTTGCCGGTGAAGCTGATGGTCAGTGCGTCCGAGAGGGCATAACTGAGGGGCTCCACCTGAGTCAGGGGCAGCAGGTCCTTGCCGTTATCCAGCAGGATTTGCCAACCATGGTCTTTTGCCGCCTGCAACCACAAGGCCTTATCTTCATCGGTTAAAGGTTTTAACTGGCGAACAATCAGGGTGGTATGACCGGTCACCAAGACTTCGATATGCCCTATTGCCCGCTTTACCGATAAACCCGCCAGCAAGGGTTTTAGCAAGGCAAAAATACCGGTAGCCGGCTCTACCAGCACAGGGCAGGCATCAAGGGCAACCAGATCGTTGGTCGCTTTTTGGCGAAAACCTATGGTGGCGCTGCCGTCTTTGGCATATTGCACCCCGATACGTGCTTTTCGGCGATAATGTTTTTCTCCCGCCAATAGCGGCGGCTGCCAGGGTAAAGGGGTGTTGATCTGGTTGCGGGCGAAAAGCTGCATCACTTTTTCCTGCTTAAAGCTAAGCTGCTGCGGATAAGCCAGATGCTGGAGGTCGCAGCCGCCGCATTTTTGATAATGGCGGCAAAAGGGCGCTACCCTGTGCTCACTTTCGTTCTCCAGCGCCAATAATTGTCCGCGCAGATATTTACTTTTTTGCTCAACTACCCGCACCCGGGCCTTTTCCCCCACCAGGGCACCGGCGACAAAAACCGGTTTCTTTTGATAATGCCCCACCCCGCAACCATTTAAATCCAGACGCTCTATCTGCACCGTGATTTTTTGCCCGAGAGCATGTTTTTTTGTACTTGCTTTAAAGAAATTTGCCATGATTTGAGGTAACCAAAATCCGAACGCTATATATTTTCGCCGCTATATGCCATCATAAGCGTAATTAGAATCGGATTTTACACTAAGTAAAAACGGAAATATGCATAAAATAAGTCTAAAGGACTGGGTAGTTCTGCTTACAATAATACCGACGACATTAATTGGCTTAGGAATAGCCGGTTACTTTTCATATAGCCGTTATGTTGAACTGGAAGAGTTTCTCACCTTACGCTCACAAAGCATTATTGAACCTATCGCCATTGCCAGTGCCGATCCTATTATCAATAAAGACAGGGAAAAATTACGCCACCTGATAGGCTTTGCCCACAGAAGCCATGCCAATATAGTAAAAAGCATCGCCGTTTTCACCAAAGACAACCAGATATTTGTCACCAGCGCCTATCATGGTGATACCAATGTCATGCGCATTAAAGCCGGGAAAAATATCCCGCAAAATACCCATTTGGAAAAACTGGATAATTACCTGATTTTCCGCACCCCGATCATAGATGAAACCCATCAGGTAAAAAACCTTGAAGAATTAAAGGGCAACCCGACAGTTGTCGGTTATATTGCCATGCAAATCGACCGGGATAAAATCAAATACAGGCAACAAAGCCAGTTTTTAATCGCTTTTTCCATCGTGATTTTCGGCTCCCTGCTCAGTGCGATCTTTGCTTTTCAGCTGATCAAAAATGTGACCCGCCCGGTCACTTCCATGGTCAACGCCGTTGACCGCATCCGGGAAGGAAAACTGGAAAGCCGGGTCAGCGGCCAGTTGATCGGCGAGCTCAACTTTTTAAAAAACGGCATCAACGCCATGGCCCAATCCTTAGGGGATTACCATGACGAAATGCAAAGGAGCATAGATCAGGCCACCATAGATTTACGGGAAAGCCTGGAGCAATTTGAAATCCAAAACGTTGAACTGGATATTTCCAAACGTAAGGCACAAGACGCCAACCGGGTAAAATCCGAGTTTTTGGCCAATATGAGTCATGAATTACGCACTCCCCTAAATGGCGTGATCGGTTTTACCCGTCAGGTGCTGAAAACCCCGTTAAGCGAAACCCAGCGGGATTATCTGCAAACCATAGAAAGATCCGCCAACAGCTTACTGGCCATCATCAATGACATTCTCGATTTTTCCAAACTCGATGCCGATAAAATGATCATTGAAAATATCCCGTTTTCCTTAAGGGACAGCGTGGAAGAGACCCTGACCTTGCTGGCGCCTATTGCCCACCAGAAAAACCTGGAACTGTCACTGCGTATTGCCCAGCAGCTGCCTGATTTCCTGATCGGCGATGCCATGAGGATCAAACAGGTCATCATTAACCTGGCCAATAACGCGATTAAGTTTACCGAAAAAGGCCTGGTCTCCATCGATATCGACAGCGAGCATATCGATGAAAAATTAGCGGTTTTTAAAATCACGGTCACAGATACCGGCATCGGCATGAACAGCGAGCAGCAAAAGAGTATTTTTGAAGCCTTCGGCCAGGCAGATAAGAGCATCACCCGCCTATACGGCGGCACTGGCTTAGGCTTAGTGATCTCGCAACGCCTTGCCCGGGAAATGCACGGCGATATCGGCTTTATCACCGAAGAAAACCGTGGCTCCACCTTCTGGTTCTCCTTCCAGTGTGAGGTCAACCCCCTGCCGATGACTTCCATGCTCGATACCAAGGCCCTGGTAGACAAGAATATCCTCTATTACGAGCCCATCACCCACAGCCGTATGGCCACCAGTGAAATATTGGCCGGCTGGAAAATGAAGGTCACACCTGTGACCAGCCTTGAGCAGTTCAGCAATGCTTTGGCGCAGAACAACTGTTATGACTTTGCCCTGATCGGCCATGATGTCACCCCGAGCGCATTAACGGATCTGAAAAAATTGATTGCATCCGTGAAGCCGCAGATTTCGGCAATACATTTAGCCATCAACAGCAACTCCCCTAATTTGCAGGAAGCCCTGATTGCCAATGGCGCCGTCAGCTGTTTAAGCAAACCTATTACCCCCAGCCGATTATGCAAAGTCCTGCTGCCACAACCGGCTCACGGCGTTAAACTGCTGCCAGAAGTAGCAAGTAAAAAAATCCCTATCAAGGTATTGGCGGTAGATGATAATGACGCCAACTTAAAACTGATCAAGGCGCTGCTGCTTGAGCAGGTTAGCGAGGTTATCACCGCCAGCAACGGCCAGGAGGCAGTCACTTTATGTCAGAATGAAAAGTTTGCCTTGATCTTTATGGATATCCAAATGCCGGTCATGGACGGGGTTACCGCATTAAAGGCCATCAGAAGCAATACTTTTAATGAAGATACCGCCATTATCGCCGTCACCGCCCATGCCTTAAGCAGTGAAAAAGAAAAATTGCTGGTGGAAGGCTTTGACTCCTACATCACTAAACCCCTGGATGAAACCATGTTGCGCCATACCTTATACGAGTACGGCAACCTGGAACTTTTTGCTCTTCGCCCCGATGAAGCATCATCAGATGATAAGCTTTCACAAAGCAGTGACATCCAGCTAAGGGCAGAAACGCCCCCGGAAGTGATTGATGTGATCACCCCCGAGCCAATGCAGGCAGAAGCAAACCCTTATGATTTTGGCTCAATAGAAGTGATCAACTGGTCACTGGCCCTGCAACGCACCGGCAATAACAGCGAATTAGCCAAAGAAATGCTTGATGGCTTACTGCAGAGTTTACCGGAAACTAAGGTCAATATTGAATATGCCCTCAATAACCAGGATACCGAGCGTTTAAAAACCCTGATCCACAAATTAAACGGTGCCTGCTGTTATACCGGGGTACCCAACCTGGGGAAAATAACCCATCAAATTGAGACGGCATTGAAGAACGGGGAAAGCGCGGAAGCGCTGGAACCGGAATTTTTTGAGTTTTTCGAACATCTGGATAAGGTTTTGCACCAGGCACCGCAAACCTTGAAAATACTCAGTGAATCTTAATGCTCGGAATCTATAACCGAAAATAAAATGTGGGATTAGAAATTAAAATCCGGCTAAAAAGCCGGATCAAAGTGGAAGATTTATGAAAGAATCTAACCCAGAGCTCTTAACTCAATCTCCGGGGAAGTATTAATTTCTCCATCTTCTGTGATAGCGGCTATACCGGCATTACACTGCAGCACGGCAATACTGCGCCCCTCTTCGTTGCGAATAAAAAGCAGCTCATAACCAAACTTTCCCAGGCTGCTGGCCGAGAATTTCTGGGCTAGAGACAACTTTGACCACCAAATCGACTGCTCCGGCGGCTCTTTTCTCCTTTCAAGTTCATGTTGCTTTTGCGAGGGCATAACATACTCCGACTGAAGAATTCAGACACCTTCATCTTTAACTATAGTCGAACAATAACGCAAATTAAACTAGCTAATTATAAAGGCAAGAGCATACTTAAATGGCCGTGGAGGCGAATTTTAAAGCATGTCATGGTGAGGACGGGAGCAGATAGAACATCCGCAACGCCCGAAATAGTCTATCGCATAGACAAACAACCCCAGGCCCGGTTTCTTGCTTCCAGCATCAACCGCCTCATGTCGCGCACCGCCTTGTCCAGGCTGTCGATAGCCGCTCTTGCGCTGTAATATGGGGAATGCATGGCCGGTATCGAGCCCAACACTCCCCGAAAACGCTATGACTTAGGCCCGGTTTCTTGCTTCCAGCATCAACCGCTTCATGTCGCGCACAGCTTTATCCAGGCCGTCGATAGCCGCTCTTGCGCTGTAATATGGGGAATGCATGGCCGGTATCGAGCCCAACACTCCCCGAAAACGCTATGACTTAGGCCCGGTTTCTTGCTTCCAGCATCAACCGCTTCATGTCGCGCACAGCTTTATCCAGGCCGTCGATAGCCGCTCTTGCGCTGTAATATGGGGAATGCATGGCCGGTATCGAGCCCAACACTCCCCGAAAACGCTATGACTTAGGCCTGGTTTCTTGCTTCCAGCATCAACCGCTTCATGTCGCGCACAGCTTTATCCAGGCCGTCGATAGCCGCTCTTGCTATGATGGCATGGCCAATATTCAATTCAATAATTTCTTCGATTGCAGCGACAGGCTTTACATTAAAGTAATTCAATCCGTGCCCGGCATTAACTTTAAGCCCCTGCTCGTGGGCATATTTGATCCCTTGTTTTAAACGTTCTAATTCCGCCATTTGCTCCTGCTCGGTAGTAGCATCGGCATAATGCCCGGTATGAATTTCAATATAAGGGGCCTTGCTTGCCACTGCAGCATCTATTTGTTTCATGTCGGCATCGATGAACAAACTGGTCTGGATACCCGTCGCCGTTAACCTGGCGACGGCATCGCTGATCTTATCCACTTGTCCCGCAACATCCAGGCCACCTTCGGTGGTTAATTCTTCGCGCTTTTCCGGCACCAGGCAACAGAATACCGGTTTAACCTCACAGGCAATCGCCAGCATTTCCTCGGTCACGGCCATTTCCAGGTTCATCCGGGTGTGCAGGGTTTGTTTCAGCACATAAATATCCCGATCTTGTATATGGCGTCTGTCTTCACGTAAATGCACCGTGATACCGTCGGCGCCGGCATGTTCGGCTACAGAGGCGGCATAAACGGGATCCGGGTAGTTCGTGCCCCGGGCCTCACGTAAGGTAGCGATATGATCAACATTAACACCGAGTAAAATTTCATTCATGACATGGTTTCTCTTTTTATAAACAGTTTCCGGCTATGTAAAGGTTTAGCGCCGAGTAACTCAGACAACACCTGGCGCATTAAGCGTTTAAAACAAAGTAAGGTTTCTTTAGCAGTAAAGTCCTGCCTGGCTATCGCCTGTAACGCCCCCTGGTGATAATTAGGGTAAAGCTTCTGATCTTGTGAGGGAACAAAACCCAGCTCAGGTTGATAATAAAAATAGCCGCTGGCAACTTCCATCACAGGGGTAAAATCCAGCGGAATCCCCAGTTCCTCCAGGAGAGCCAGTTCAAACTTTCTTAAGATAAGCTCAATGGGAGAAGCTGTAGTTAACGCCTCGAGACTGGCGTGATAGTTCAGGTATAATTCTTCGCAGGGCACATGCTCGGCCAGCAAACGGACCAGCAGTTCATTTAAATACATGGCGCTGTAGAGGTTATCACCGCTTAAAGGATAAGATTTGGCTGAGGCCTCAACCCGGCTGAGTCTTTTCAGGCTGCTGCGCCCTTTAAGCACAACCCTTATCGGAGTAAAAGGCTGTAATAAGCCACTTTTACTGGCTTTTGAAGATTTGTTCATATAGACAAGTGCAGCGACTTTACCGTCGTTTTCCGTCAGCAACTCCACCAGGTGCTGACTGTCCTTAAAAGGACGGCTGTGCAGTAAAAAAGCCCGCTGCTCTTGCGCTATCATAGTTGGCGGTTAACCCGAATAATCGTCACCGTATCCCAGGCTACGCAGGGCACGTTCGTCATCGGCCCAACCGGATTTTACCTTGACCCAGGTTTCAAGAAACACCTGCCGGTCAAACAAGGCTTCCATATCCCGGCGGGATTCCTGGCCTATGACTTTCAACTTTTCTCCTTTATTGCCGATAATCATGCGCTTCTGGCTGTTACGCTCCACCAGCACCAGGGCATTGATATGTAATACCCCTTTGTTATCGACTTTAAACTGCTCAATTTCTACCGTGGTAGAATAAGGCAGCTCATCCCCGGTAAAGCGGATCAGCTTTTCCCGGATAATTTCCGATGCCATAAAACGGCTGGAACGATCGGTAATATAATCTTCCGGGAACCAGAACTCCCCCTCAGGCAAAGCGTCCAGGCACAGGGACTTTATCTTGTCGACATTATCCCCTTTAGAAGCGGAGATCGGCACGATTTCCTGAAAATCATACAGGGCCCCTAATTTTTGCAAATGGGGCAACAGGGCTTCCTTATCCTGGACATTGTCAATTTTATTGACCACCAGGATACAAGGTACCTTGGTTTGCTTGATTTTATTCAGCACCAATTCGTCATCCGTGGTCCAGTGGGTGCCTTCTACCAGGAACACCACCAGTTCCACCTCGGCAATCGAGCTGCTGGCGGCACGGTTCATCAAACGGTTAATCGCCCGCTTCTCTTCGGTATGCAAACCGGGAGTATCCACTAAAATGGCTTGTTGGTTTTCTTCGGTTAAAATACCTAAGATGCGGTGCCGGGTGGTTTGCGGTTTGCGGGAAGTAATGCTGACTTTCTGGCCGAGCAAACTGTTAAGCAAGGTAGACTTACCGACATTGGGGCGGCCGACAATAGCAATCAGGCCGCAATTTGTTTCATCATTTGTCATGTGCGATCAACTCCAACACTTGCTGAGCAGCCGCTTGCTCCGCTTTGCGGCGGCTGGTACCTTTGGTAATAACTTCATTTTCCAGGACACTGGTGGTACAGCGCACGGTAAATTCCTGGTTATGGGACTGACCGCTGGTATGGATCACTTCATACAAAGGCAATTCGATTTTTCGTCCCTGTAAAAATTCCTGTAAACGGGTTTTAGGATCTTTTTGTTCATGGCCGGGTTTGATTTGCGCCAGGCGTTTGGCGAACCAGGTCAAAATCAGGGTACGGCAGGTGCCGATATCCGAGTCCAGATAGACGGCGCCGATAATGGCCTCCACCGCATCTTCGAGAATAGATTCCCGGCGATGGCCGCCGCTTTTTAACTCACCCGGCCCTAAAATCAGGTGATCGCCAAGCTGAAAATCTTTGGCAATTTCCGCCAGTGTCACTCCCTTTACCAGGCTAGAGCGCATCCGGGTGAGATCGCCTTCATTGTTTTTCGGAAATTTATCATATAAGGCTTCAGCTATCACAAAACCGAGAATGGAGTCGCCAAGGAACTCCAGGCGTTCATTGTGGGCCCCTTTGGCGCTGCGGTGCGTCAGCGCCTGGGTCAACAACTCAGGTTGCTTAAATTGATAACTGATCCTTTTCATCAGCCGGTTCATGGCCAGGGCATTCTTCATCACTATCAGTTAATTCCGCCTAATCGCTCAAAACGGACACCCGTAGGTATCCAGCTGGGTAAGAAGCTGTCCGGGCCGCGTTCAAAATCAAAGCTCATCCAGATAGCCACCGCTTCTCCGACAATATTTTCTTCCGGCACAAAGCCCCAAAAACGGCTGTCCAGGCTGTTATCCCGGTTATCACCCATCACAAAATACTGGCCTTGGGGGACGACAAATTCATCCGCCGCAGTCCCCGCCTGTTTAAAATAATTGGCCTTTCTCGGCAGGGTTTGTCCGTCAACCAGGATTTCATGGGTTCTACCCGGCATTTGCGAGCTATAACGGCTTAAATCTGAGATACCGTCATCATACTCCCCTTTTGCCTGGAAGTTTTGTGCCACAGGCTCAAACTCCGGACATTCGCTGGCGGCCTCAGTGCAGGCAGGTTTGATGTATAGCTGTTTATTGCGGTAGATGATACGGTCGCCGGGTAAGCCAATCACGCGCTTGATAAAGTCAATTTGCGGATCTACCGGGTATTTAAACACCATCACATCGCCGCGCTCAGGCTCAGAGACCTCAAAAAACTTCTGGCGCGCCACCGGATCCCTTAAGCCATAGGTATATTTATTCACCAGGATGAAATCACCGTCAAGCAAGGTCGGCATCATAGAGCCGGAAGGAATTTGAAAAGGCTCATACAAAAATGAACGCAAAACCAACACAAAAGCGATCACCGGAAAAATTTGTACCGATGTATCCACCAGCGCCGACGGCTCTGTGATACTGGCAATGGCTTCCTCGGACAGGGTGTCGTCACACTGGCTTTGCGCCGTGGCGAGTTTCAGCCTGCGCTGCGGCGCCAGGTAAAATTTATCCGCTACCCAGACAATTCCGGTGACTAAGGTAACGATCACTAAAAATATTGAAAAATAAACAGCCATAAGTTCCCTATTATTTATCTAACTTCAACACGGCTAAAAACGCTTCCTGGGGCACTTCAACATTCCCCACCTGCTTCATGCGCTTTTTACCTTCTTTTTGCTTCTGTAATAATTTCTTCTTACGGCTGACATCACCGCCGTAACATTTCGCGGTTACGTTTTTACGCAATTGTTTTACCGTGGTTCGGGCGATAATGTTGTTGCCTATTGCCGCCTGTATCGCGATATCAAACATCTGGCGGTGGATCAGCTCTTTAAGCTTTTCAACCAGCATACGTCCCCGGGCAACCGAGTTGGATCTGTGGGTGATCATCGCCAGGGCATCCACCCGGTCGCCATTGATCATCACATCGGCGCGCACCATGTCGGAAGCTTCAAAACGGACAAAATGATAATCCAGTGAGGCATAACCGCGGCTGGTGGATTTGAGTTTATCAAAGAAGTCCATCACCACCTCAGCCATAGGTAACTCATAGGTTACCGCCACCTGGTTGCCGTGGTAGATCAGATCTTTTTGCACACCGCGTTTTTCGATACACAAGGTAATCACATTACCCAGATGCTCCTGCGGTACCAGGATATTGGCCTGGACAATCGGCTCGCGAATTTCATCAATTTCATTCACCGGCGGCAAGTCTGCCGGGTTATCAACGGACAGGATCTTACCATTGGTGCAGGCCACTTCATAATTTACCGTCGGCGCCGTGGTGATCAAATCCAGATCGTATTCCCGCGCCAGCCGCTCCTGGATAATTTCCATATGCAGCATACCCAAAAAGCCGATACGGAAACCAAAACCAAGGGCTGAGGAGTTTTCCGGTTCAAAAAATAACGAGGCATCATTGAGGCTTAACTTGTTCAGGGCATCGCGGAAGTTTTCATAATCATCCGAGCTGATGGGGAAAACACCGGCATAGACCTGGGGCTGCACTTTCTTAAAGCCGGGTAAAGGCTCAGGTGCCTGCTGCTTGGCTATGGTCAGGGTATCCCCGACCGGGGCGCCGTGGATTTCTTTGATACCGGCAATAACAAAACCAACTTCACCGGTTTTCAAAATACCGGTTTCGGTTTGTTTCGGGGTGAAAATCCCCACTTTATCGATAATATGGGTTTGCCCGGTAGACATCACCAGCATTTTATCACCGGCTTTAATTTCGCCGTTCATCACCCGTACCAGGGAGACGACCCCCTGGTAGTTATCAAACCAGGAATCAACAATCAGGGCCTGTAAGTTCGCCTCGGGATCTCCCTCAGGAGCCGGCACATTGGCCACTATGGTTTCCAGCACATCTTCGATGCCGATACCGGTTTTTGCCGAACACGGCACGGCTTCGGTGGCATCAATGCCGATTATATCTTCAATTTCTTCACAAACACGATCAGGATCCGCCTGGGGCAAATCGATTTTATTGAGGATAGGCAAGACTTCCAGATCCATTTCGATCGCGGTATAACAGTTGGCCACGGTTTGCGCTTCCACCCCCTGACCGGCATCTACCACCAACAGGGCCCCTTCACAGGAAGCTAAAGAACGGGAAACTTCATAGGAGAAGTCCACATGGCCCGGGGTGTCGATAAAGTTTAGCTGGTAAGTTTCGCCGTCTTTGGCTTTATAGTTTAAGGTCACACTTTGTGCCTTAATGGTAATACCACGCTCACGTTCGATATCCATGGAGTCCAATACCTGAGCTTCCATTTCACGATCTTGCAAGCCTCCACAGTACTGAATTAAGCGGTCGGAAAGAGTTGATTTACCATGATCAATATGCGCTATGATCGAAAAATTTCGGATATTTTTCATAAATTGAAATTCAAATAAATAGGGTCGTTATAACAATAATGGCGAGATTTTAGCTAATTTAGCGCGCTGGGGCTATCTTTACTTAACAATTGTCGGGAGGATTTCTGTTACAGCAATTGTCTGCCCGGCACGGCGCAGAATTTCCGGTTGCAATAACCTGGCATTTTTCGAATTTTTTTGTCGATATTTTGCCAGCCGGTATCCGGCATAGCCGCCGGCAATACCAAGTAAAATAGCAAATATTTCATGAGTTAAAATGCCCTGCATCATCAGAAACTGACCCAGCGCAGAAGCAGCAATCAGCCCCGCCAAAGGCAAGAGATAGACCTGAGCGGCAACCTGCAAAAGCCCTTTTTCCGGTAAGCCCAGTACTACGGTATCCCCGACATTAAGGGGCAGCTTGCAAGAGACAACCAGGGTGAGTTTTTGTAAGGGAATAGCTTTGGCCACCTGGCCGCTGCCACAGTTATCCACTTGCTGGCAACTGCTGCAACTTGATTTGACCTGGCTTTCAAGGGTGACTTGATCTTGGTTGATGGCAACCACAGTTGCCATTTCTTCTATCATGCGGCTCTCGATTACTCTTCACCGCTCCCGACAAGAAAGCAGTGACTAAGATCAGTTAGTAAAAACAATGGAGTCGGCAATAGCCTTGGCAGTACTGGTCGGTATTTTACCCACCACACTGATCTCAAAGCCCGAAACCACCTGATTGAGGATCACGGTAGCGCCGTCCATCACATATTCTACCGCTCTTTGTTTATCAGAGCTAGTCCCGACATAAACAGAAACATCCACTAAGCCATCGTTAAACAGCATAAACTCAACCGGCTGCTTAGTCACGGGGATGCGGTGGCGATTCGCCTTCACCCGCTCAAATCCCGCCGGTAACCAGTTGACCCGCCAAGAAAACTTTTCATCCTGCGAGCTCTTGGGGATGTCTAAAACTTTCGGTAATTCGGTCGCCTGCAACTGCTGCAAACTTTCCGACGGGCTTTCTGTGATATCCAGATGGGTAAACTGTACCTGTTCCAGTAACTGGCCTTTGCGGCTGATGATGGCAAGCTTAAGCAATAAACCACTTTCCTGATCCAGCCACAGCCAGTGACCGAAGGTTTGTTGATCTTTGGGCACAATGCGCACCAGTTGCGCCGGACGTCCCAATACCCGGCTTCGCCCTACCGAGATAAAATCATAATGACCTTTTAGTTGATGGATATCTCCGCTGAGGATCGCCGGGATAGGGCCGCTTATCTGGGTCGATAACACCGAATAAGGAGGCAACTCGGGCTCAATATAGCTGACGATATTACCTTTACGTAATTTATCGCGCCGCGGGCCGTTTAATAACGCCAGGATTTCCAGCTCAACCCCTTCACTGCTGACACCATGAAACCAGTGATAGGGCTCTGCCTGATTATTCTTTACCACCACAAAAGAAGTGCTGAAGTTACGTTGTTGCAGTGCCTGGGAGAGTCGCTCAAGCCAGGAGATGGCCTGCTCATTTTCGGCGGCGAACACGGGCAAGCTGCCCGCCACCAAAAGTATAAAATAACCGATTAATTTCATTTATTTTTTTCTTCAGCCATATCCTGCTTGTTTTTTTCCTGCTGTGCTGCAGCGCTTGAATCAACACCTGTGGCACTTAATTTAATTTGCTGCTGATGATCCGACAATAACGCCTGAAAACGTCTGTGCTGCTCAACATAAGCCTGCTTCTGGGCCTCACGGCTGCTTGAGTGGGTATTATAACTGACCGGGTTGGCAATACCGCCAAAAGGTGCGGTCTGGATCACCTGGCTGGGGATAAGCTCTTCTTCGGTATTGGATTGCTGCCCGACGCCGAAAATCATCAAACCGGCAGCCGATGCCGCTATCGCCATTTGACCGGCAGGCTTGGCAAACTGCACGACTTTGGCTTTTAATGCCGCAAAAACCTGTCCTGACTCTTTAGGGGCTAACACGGTCGGCTCTTGCGCGATGGCCGCCGCTATCTCATCCGATAAATCCAACTCCAGCGCTTGCGGTACATCGTCACGGATCATGTCACCGATCAAATGATAACGCTGCCAGGCGTCAGACATCTCCTTATCCTTGACTATATCATCAAGTGCAGTGTCGTTTACCTGATAATTATCAACAAGCGATGATACTGACTCGAACTTAGTTTCACTCATATTTACACCTTTAATATAGCCTTAAAGTAGCGGCCGGATTTTTTTATCTATTGCATCACGCGCCCTGAAAATACGTGATCTTACCGTCCCGACGGGACACTCCATAATAGTGGCAATTTCTTCATAACTTAATCCCTCAAGTTCCCTGAGATTAATCGCGGTGCGCAAATCTTCAGGTAATTGCTCTATGGTATCGAATATAACTTTTTTGATTTCTTGCGTTAGTAAAAGTTTCTCCGGTGAAGCATTTTCTCTTAAGGCCTCACCACCATCATAAAATTCTGCATCTTCAATTTCGACATCTGATCCCGGCGGTTTACGCCCTTTGGCGACCATATGATTTTTCGCACAATTTACCGCAATCCGGTAAAGCCAGGTGTAATACGCACTATCCCCTCTAAAATTAGGCAAGGCGCGATACGCTTTAATAAAAGCTTCCTGGACTATATCCGCTACATCACTATGATTTTTGACATAACGGGAAACCAAATTGGCAACTTTATGCTGATATTTTCTCACTAGCAGGTTGTAAGCGTTTTTATCACCACGTTGCACCCGCTCAACCAGTTCCTGGTCGACGTTTTGTTCGCTCATTCGAGCCATATCTCCTAATAACCAATAAAATAAATAACATCTGGCTCATGGCAAACGCATCAAGTAGGACTGTGCATGTGCGAAAAAGTTCTAATAAAATCAAAAATAATTTGAATTTATTTTATATCATCCCTTTATTACTGTTCTGCATGACGATTAAGCGTTAATATTCACCAACTAAGTATAGGGTACCTGAAAATCAAAGATATATGAATAAACAACACAATTGTGACGTCTTAATTATCGGCAGTGGCGCAGCGGGATTAACCCTGGCATTACACCTGGCCAAAACCGCCGACGTAATCGTATTATGCAAGGGGCCCATCAATGAAGGTTCCACCTATTATGCCCAGGGAGGCATAGCCGCAGTCTTTGACAAAAATGACAGCATCGACTCCCATGTTTCAGACACCCTGATCGCCGGCGCCGGTTTATGTGAAGCCGACACGGTCAAATATACCGCAGAAAATGCCAAAGCCTGCCTGGAATGGCTGATAGAGCAAGGTGTTGATTTTGATCAGGAAAAAAATCATGACGGTAATATACGTTATCACCTGACCCGCGAAGGCGGCCACAGCCACAGACGCATTCTCCACGCCGCAGACGCCACCGGACAGGCGGTGCAAACCACGTTAGTCGATAAAGTGCGCCAGCATAACCGTATCCGCATTTTTGAACGTTACAATGCCGTTGATCTGATCAGAGATCAGGGCCAAGAAGGCAAAGAAAAATCCTGCATCGGTGCCTATATCTGGAACCGCAACAGTGAAAAGGTAGAAAGCGTTTTTGCCCACAAAACCATACTTGCCACAGGCGGTGCCAGTAAAGTCTATCAATACACATCCAACCCGGATGTCGCCAGCGGCGACGGGGTCGCCATGGCCTGGCGCGCCGGCTGCCGGGTGGCCAATATGGAATTTAACCAATTCCACCCCACTTGCCTGTTTCATCCGGATGCCGGTACTTTTCTGCTGACCGAAGCCTTAAGGGGCGAAGGCGCTATCCTCAGGCGTCCCGACGGTAGCCGCTTTATGCCAGAATTCGATGAAAGGGCCGAGCTGGCACCGCGGGATATAGTGGCCCGGGCAATTGATTATGAGATGAAACGTTTAGGCGCCGACTGCATGTACCTGGACATCAGCCATAAGTCCGCCGACTTTATCAAACAACACTTCCCGACCATCTATGAAAAAACCCTTTCCCTGGGGATAGATATGACCCAACAACCGATCCCGATCGTACCGGCGGCCCACTATACCTGTGGCGGTGTGATGGTGGATAAACATGGCCGCACCGATATCGCCAACCTCTACGGTATCGGCGAAGTCACCTATACCGGACTGCATGGCGCCAACCGCATGGCCAGCAACTCTTTGCTTGAATGCCTGGTCTTTGCCCGGGCAGCAGCACTGGATATCAGCCAGTCTTTACCCCATTGCCATGGCACCAAGTGCCTGCCTCCCTGGGATGAAAGCCGGGTCACAGACTCAGATGAAGAAGTAGTGATCCAGCATAACTGGCATGAGTTAAGGTTATTTATGTGGGATTATGTCGGCATCGTCCGGACCACAAAACGTTTAGAGCGGGCATTACACAGGGTAGAGTTATTACAAAGGGAAATAAGTGACTATTACCGTCACTTTAAAGTCAGCAATAATTTGCTGGAATTAAGAAACCTAGTGCAGGTTGCCGAACTCATTATCCGCAGCGCGATGCAGCGAAAAGAAAGCCGGGGCTTACATTATACCTTAGATTATCCCGAGCTCAGCCCCGAGGCCAAAGCAACCATACTAAACCCGGAGTCTGCCAACAAGTAAGCCAATCGCTCAGCAGACAGCTAAGGCAATAAAGCACAGCAAACCGTTAATTCAGGGTCTGACGTTCCAGGCCCTTTTCCCTTGCCTGATGCTGCTTTAATGACAGGACCACGCGGCTTAAGCGGGCAAAGTCTTGCGCTGATACACGGTTTTTAAAGATAAAATAACTGCTGATAACAGGCTTAGCTGCCACTGTCTTTCTCCTGCTTGACCCAACGGGAATTTCAAAGAGCTCGTCCGTTAAAATCAGCCAGCAACCGGCAAATCCTATCCGGCTGCTAGTGGCTAATTTCAGCACCGGTCCCTGGTCAAAACGGCAATAGCCATCAGCGGATATCATCAAAGAACAGGTTAACCTGCGGCTATCTTTTTTTAAATTTCCTGATAAAAAACACGCATACAGGCAGAGCAGACAAAAGACAATAAAGGCAGTGAACATCAAGGCTTGTGCCGATACCGGCAACAGCAGGATAACAATAACAAAGCTGATCACGGCGTATTGGCGGTAGTGATTAACGGAAGAAAAAATAGAGATGACAAAAGGGGAGCGAGTATTAACCAGGCAATTCCAGGGGCCAAAACTGTCACTCATCGCCAGTCCCGCCCCCATCAACGAAGTTAAAACTTAAACTTTTACCCTGTTCAGAATAAGCTGCACCATGCTGTTAAGCTCAGGATCTTCACAACTTTCATGTCCCATAAACCAGGCAAAAAGCTCAGGATCTTCACAGGTTAACAAGCGCTCAAAAATGACTTGTTCCTGCTCAGAGAGTTGATCATAAGCCTCATCCACGAAAGGCATAAACAGCACATCCAGCTCTAACATTCCACGACGACACGCCCACTTCAAACGGGCTTTTTTATTAACCAACGACATAAAACACCATAAAAGTTTAACATTAGCCATATTCTATCAATTTCACCAAGAAAAAACGCGGCTGATCCTTGTTTTTTTTTTAATTGCCCTCATTGCTATAGTAATTAATTTCCAGGCTTTTAAAACTCTATGACTATTGATCCTTCCCTGCCGGCCATTGAGCAACTTCCCGACGCTTTTCTTATAGCATTAACCGATTACAGTGCCATCTCCTTATCCGGGGAAGAGCAAAGTAAATATCTGCAAGGCCAGGTGACCTGTGATGTCAACGAAATCCATGAACATAGCCTGACAATCGGCGCCCACTGCAATGCCAAGGGCAAAGTGCTCTCGGTGTTCCGCCTCCTTAACCACAAAGGCGCACACCTGTTGCTGCAACCCAAAAGCAGCCTGGCGGCATCGCTGGCGGAATTACAAAAATTTGGTGTTTTTGCCAAGGTCGAAATTAACGAGAGTAATGACCTTAGCTTTTATGCCTTGGCCGGCAACAAAGCAGAAGCAGAGATCCAAAAAATCTACCCGCAAGTGCCGGACAACATGACCCCTGTGGTACAAAACGGCGATACTACTTTGGTTTACCTGCCGGGAGAAATCACACGCTATTTGCTTATCGGCCCGCAGGAGCAGCTCACTAAAGCCACAGAGCCTCTGGCATTACCCCTTTACTCCTCCCCTTTATGGGATTTAATAGAAATAACCGAAGGATTTCCTATACTGGAGCAACACGCCCTACTCGAATATGTGCCGCAAATGTTGAACCTGCAAGCCATTAACGGCATCAGCTTTACCAAAGGCTGCTATCTGGGACAAGAAACCGTTGCCAGAATGCAATACCTGGGGAAAAATAAGCGCGCCTTATACTCACTGACAACACAGCAGGGCTCGGCGCAATCCGGCAACATTATCGAACAGCAACTGGGTGAAAACTGGCGCAAGGCGGGTGATATTTTGACAGCTTACCGGGCAGATAGCGGACAAACCTATATCCAGGCGGTGCTGGCAACAGATATAGACGCCGATACGCCGCTGAGAATAAAAGAACAGCCGCAGACTTCATTGTCTGTTGCAGCCTTACCCTATTCGTTGGCCAAATAAACAGAACACAAATATTTTAATCCACTTAACAAACCAGGAATTCACATGAAAATTAGTAGCAACAAAGTCGTTGTCATGCATTATGCCGTATCCGACAGTGAAGGCACTTTAATAGACAGCTCATACGACCACCAGCCTTTGGCGGTTATTCATGGCACAGGTTACCTGATCCCTGGATTGGAAGATGCCCTGCTCGATCACCAGGTTGGCGATAAATTTGAAGTGGCGGTAAAAGCAGAGCAAGCTTATGGCGAGCGCAACGATAACTTTGTCCAGAATGTTCCTAAAGCTATGTTTGAAGGCATAGAAGATCTGGATGTCGGCACTCAGCTGCGGGCAACCACAGATGACGGCGAACAAACCGTTATTGTCATCGATATCAGTGATGATGAAATCACCGTAGACGGCAATCACCCGTTAGCCGGCATAGATCTCAATTTCGATGTGGAAATTCTTGAAGTCAGAGATGCTACCGAAGAAGAATTAAGCCACGGCCATGTGCACGGTGAAGGCGGCTGCGGCCATAGCCATTAATGCTTGCTACTTGTTGGCATCCATGTCTCCCCAGCTTTGTCTACAGGGACTCTAGGTACTTAACTTACGTCAGGAACATGTAAGTTGACCCTTCGTCCTGAACATCACTGCTTTTTGACATCCATGTCACCGCAGCATTGCCTACAGGGACTGTAGGTACTTAACTTACGTCAGGAACATGTAAGTTGACCGTTCGTCCTGAACATTGCTGTTCTTTGACATCCATGTCATCACAGCATACAGTTCGTCCTGAACATAAAAAAACGCTCTGTTGAGCGTTTTTTTATCATTCCCGTTTATCCATTAAAAAATGGAGCGGAACGAGGAACGACCCGAACGCCTGGTGCTGCGACGGTGGCGCAAACGGCTGTGTAATTCGCGTCGTTTTGAGTCCAACCATTCTTCCCGGGTAATCGGATTATCACCGGCTCTGACCTCTTCACGCTCACGGTAAGCGCAAAACTCTTCAAAGGCGTCAATATCGTCCTGTAATTCTTCGGCGACTAGCTCGATCATTATGGCGTCATCAAGGAAGCCCAGCACCGGGATATGATCCGGTACTAAATCTTCGGGCTCACTGAAATAAGCCAAAGCACTCAGCACATCGGCGCGCTCTTCTTCCGGCAATTTCCATTCGCTGTCTTCGATCATGGCCACTAAGGTTTCTAACTTCTTCAGACGCAAACGGACAAATTCCGGCACATTGCCTTTAACATCACCACTAAGGTTTTTTGCATTGCTTAAAATCTGACTTTCATCCAAGGCCTTAGTGCCTGCCTGTGCCTTTCTCATTACTTCACGAAAGTACTCCAGATCCGACTCTTCCAACTCGAATTTAACTTCAAATGCCATGTTTATCTCCTGGCTGTTATTCATGATTGACACTTACTCATTTAATCTATCAGAACAAGGGCCATCCGGCACTAAAGAACTGGAAATATTTTTGTTTTTTCTTCTTTGTCTCTATGACATTGCCAGCAACAAGTGACTTATTTTTTAAGACTTTATCAAAAATATTCCCATCCAGGAGAAATGTCTATTCTATACTCAATGAGTGACGGCTTAGGGATCCCAGGATGAAAGCGGAAATTAACGGATATCAGTTACAGGAACAAATATATCAAAGTGCAAGCTCCCTCATCTTTCGCGCTATCAGAAAAAAAGACCGCCAGGGGGTTATCCTTAAATTCCTAAACCAAGACTTACCGAGCGCCAAAGCACTTACCCGCTATAAGCAGGAATATAAAACCTTAAGCCACTTATCAAGTTCCCGGGTCATCGCTATTTATGATTTAGTCACCAGCGGGGAAAAACCTGTGCTGGTATTAGAAGACTTTCATGGCCTTTCATTACAGTCCCTGTTAGCACAGCGCTCCTTTTCAACACAGGACAAGCTCTACTATTGTCTTGAGATCTGTAAAGCATTAGCAGATATCCACGAACAAAATATTATCCATAAAGCCCTCTGCCCTGATCATGTTGTGATCAATCCCGCGACACGGCAAATCAAAATCATTGATTTCTCCATGGCATCTGAGTTCAACCGTGAAGCCCCGGCATTAAAAGCCGGTGAACAGTTAACGGGCAATCTCGCTTATCTGGCACCGGAACAGTCAGGGCGTATGAACCGTTTACTGGACTATCGCGGCGATTATTATGCTTTGGGCGGAATCATCTATTTGCTTTTTACCGGCCGCCTTCCTTTTGAGGATAAAGATCCGCTGGAGTTAATCTACAGCCATATGGCCAAACCGCCACCGCCCCCGACCTCAGTGAATAAAGACGTGCCTGAGGTCATCTCAGATATCTGTTTGAAACTATTGGCGAAAGATGCAGAACAAAGATACCGGTCCGCCAGCGGCATCATACATGATCTGCAGCTATGCCTTGAACAGGCTAACAAAGGACAACCCCTTAAGCGTTTTTCCCTGGCGGGTGAAGATCATCCGCACCAGCTGCAAATCTCGCAAAAAATATATGGCCGGAGCCGGCAAATTGAACAAGTGCAGCAGAAACTGCAAGACATCAACCGGGGCCAGGTTGCCATTTTGTTGGTCAGCGGAGAGTCTGGCATCGGAAAAACTACCCTGATACAGGAAGCCTGTCCCTCCCTGACCACCTTTAAGGGACATTTTATCCGGGGAAAATTCAGCCGATACACTAAAAATATTCCCTATTCCGCCTTTATTTATGCCTTTAAACAATTGATCACCATCCTACTCAGCAGCTCCAGGCAGCAACTGCTGGGGTGGAAAACCAGGATAAATAATGCCCTGGGCAGTAATAGCCAGGTATTAACCAATTTAATACCTGAACTGAAACTGATCACAGGCGAGCCACCCCCTCTACCCGAGCTGGGTCCCAGGGAGAATGAAAACCGCTTCAAACAGGTATTAAAAAAATTTATCCGGGTGCTTTGCCAACCAGAGCATCCGCTGCTCATCTTTATCGACGACCTACAATGGCTGGATATGGCATCAGGCCAATTAATCCAGTCCCTGTTGCTGGATAAAAACCTGGGTTATCTCTGCTTACTCGGCGCCTACCGAAAAACTGAGCCTGGTGAGAATCATGCTTTAGACACCCTGATGAGTCAACTTAACACCAACAAGGCGGAGTCAACGACCATCTCCCTTCCGCCCCTATCCCTGGAGGATATCAAACATTTCCTGGCCGATAGCCTGGTTAGCAAAACAGAAAATATCACAGAACTGGCCCGGTTAACCAAGGAGAAAACCTTAGGTAATCCTTTTTTTATCAAGGAATTTATCACTGAACTTTACCGGAAGAATTTCATCAATTTCGATGAGCAACAAAAAAGCTGGCAATGGGAGCTCAAAAAGATCACTTCCGCCAATATCACAAGTAACGTCATCAACTTTATGGTGGCGAAGTTAAAGGAACTGCCAGAGCACACCCTGGAATTATTAAAACTGGCGTCATGTGCCGGCAGCAAGTTTAACCTTAACACCCTGGCAACCATCAACAAAACCTCTCCGGAGCAGAGCTATCAAGATCTATTGCCGGCACTTAAGGCCCGGCTGATTCAGCCCTTATCCGAACCGGAATTATCAAGCCAGGCACTGGTCTCTGCCCGGCTGTTGATTTTTAAACTAAAATTTCTCCATGACAAGATACAGCAGGCGGCCTACTCCCTGCTGACGGCCCAGCAGAAACAGCTGATACATTATAACCTCGGCTGCTTACTGTTCGAGCGCGGCAACCCCAGTAATGAACAACTATTTGAAGAAGTAGCCCACCTGAACTTGGGGGCAGCACTGATCACCAACCCCTTCGGTATCATAGAAGTGATCGAATTAAATATGAAAGCGGCCACCATAGCACGCGCTTCAGGCGCTTATCAGACATCCGCCGAGCTGTGTCGACAGGCCCGAAAGCTGCTGTCGGAAAATAGCTGGTCATCCCATTTTGATCTGACCTTTACCGTCTACCTGGCATTAATTCAAGCCGAGTACTTATCCGGGCACTTTGACCGTGCCGATAGCTTATACCCAGTGGTGCTTAACCAGATCAAGGAAAAAAAGGATCTGCTGGAGCTTTATGCCAGCAAAATGATGCAGACAAACCTCAGCGGTGATTTTACCCAGGCAATTACTTCGGGACAAAGAGGCTTAGGCCTGCTTGGCATTGAATTTCCCGAAAATGAAAAATTGGCGGAGAAGCTCTTTTTACATGAACACCACGGTATTAAAAAACTCAGCAGCTTATCCGAGAAAGAAATAAAGCAAGCCGCCTTAAGCACAAGCACTGATACTGCACCCCGGGATTCGGACGATGAAATAAAGTATGCCATGAAACTCCTGAGCTACCTTTGGATGCCGGTTTATTTTCTCGGGCGGGTCAACACCCTGGGCTGGCTCTCCGCCAAAATGACAGCGTTAAGCCTGACGCAGGGTAATAACGAATATTCGGCTTATGGTTATATGAACTACGCCTTTACGCTCTATTCCCTCCAGGAGGACCCTCAACTGGCAAACCAATTTTCCCAACGCGCGTTAGAGCTTATAACCACATATGATAATAATGAAATTAAAGGGAAAGTGTTAATGCTCTCGGGCGCCAGTGGACACTGGCATAGTCCGCTTGAAGCACAGGAAGCAACCTTTCAACGTGCTTTTGATTACTCCTTAGAGTGCGGTGATTTTACTACCGCAGGTTATAGCGCCATCTGGCTGCTGGTGACCGGTTTTTTCAGCGGCAAACATTTCGAGCAGCTTGCCCGGGAAGCAGCCGATTTCTACCAATTCTATCTCGAGCATGAATCCGGGCATTTGCAGGAGTTATTTTTACCCTTTGCCAGCCAGCTGCTGACAAGCCTGTCCGGGGTTTCATCTTTTGATTTAAAGATAGGTGCGGCATTCAATCAGGATATCTTTCTTACTAAGCATCAGCATAACCCGGTCGCTTTGGGCTTTTATTATAGCGCCAGACTTTACCGGATTTTGCTGCTGGAGCAGACACAAACACCGGAGCAAGCCATTTCCTGGTGTGAACAGGGCAATCGCTTTAATCCCGGCACTATACTGATCCCCTTTAACAACTTCCATCTCAGCCTGATTTTAACCGGCAACTTTAATCTGTATAGCAATGAAGAACAAAAGAAAAAGGCCCGGAATAAGATCAACAGCCTACTCAGGCAAATGAAAAACTGGAGTGAGTTAACTCCGGCTAATTATTTACATAAATACCTGCTGATGTCGGCCGAATCTGCTCGGATTTCTGGAGAAAACCACAGTCATGTCATGCAAAAATATGAAGCCGCCATTTCGGCATTAGAGCAAACCCGGTATAAGCATTACCTGGCACTGGCAAATAAATGTTATGCCGGCTATTTGCAACACAAGGGGCATATAAAAATTGCCGCCATGTACCTGCAACAAGCCCTCTACCTTTATCAAGGCTGGGGCTTTGCCAATCCCGTCAGGCAAATTAAAGAGCACTATACCCGGTTAATGCCGCTCCCGGCTCAAGCGCCGCTGTCCATACCCGAAGACAACAACCAGGTGCCGCTTGATAGCCAGCTCCTGGATAAACTCCACCAGGTGCTTGCCGGAGAAAGTAATCAGAAAAAACAGCTACAACAATTAATTTGCCTGACCGCCGAAAATGCCGGCGCCGACAAGGCCATCTTGATATTACTGGAGCAAAACAGCGAACACTGGTTTATCGAAGCACAATATCAGCTTAAAGAGCCGCAAGCTGATATCCGGGTACTGCAACATGCCTCCCCGGATAAGGATAAAATACCGCTGTCCCTAATCGAATATAATCTTCGCCTGGGTAAAGATCTCTTGCTTGCCAATCCCCACCAGCAAAGCCAATTTAGCCAAGACAGCTATATAAAAGCACATCAACCCGGCTCAATTCTCTGCTGCGCTTTATTCAACCAGGGAAAGGTAACCGGCCTGATATACCTGGAAAATAAAGCCTCCAGCTACGCTTTTACTCGCAAGCACCTGACCAGCTTAAAACTGGTGGCGGGGTTTTCGGCGATACAGCTGGAAAATGCCCGTCTGAATCAAGAGCTTGAAACCAGGGTAACAAATCAAATCCAGGCATTAAAATTTAAAGCCGACTTTGCTTCCCTGTTGGCTGAATTATCACGCCAGCTAACCGGCTTGCCGCCAGATGAATGCGACAAAGAAATTGCCAGGGCACTCGCCGTGTTAGGCAGTTTTTGCAAGTTCGATCATATCTACATCTACCTTAACAAAGGTAAAATACTGAAAATCGCCCACTGTTGGCAGTTAAAAACCGGCAGGCTACCACTTGATATCCATATCGCCAGGCACAAAAATTTCATCCGGTTACTTGAGGAAAAAAACTGTTTTTGCTTTAGGTCACTAACGGAAATCCCCGCCTGCGCAGCGGATTTCAATCAGGCCCTGGCCCAATATCAATTTAACTCTGGGGTCATCATCCGCTTATCGGATAAAGTGAAAAACCCGGGCTTTATCGCATTTGACAGCACTACCAACAGCCATGCCTGGACGGATCCGGAAATTGCTTTACTTAAAACAGCCGCCGGCATCTTCGCCAGCGCCCTGGAAAACAACGCACTGGCTCAACAACTCAAGCAGGCACAAACGGCATTGCTCAAAACAGAACATCAACTAAACCAGAATATCCAGCAGGATGAGCTTACCGGGCTCCATAACCGGGTATTCTTCCACCGGCAATTGGCTTTGGAAATAACACGCGCCGCAAGAAACCAGCGCTATCTGTCAATAATTTTGCTGGATATTGATTACTTCAGCCGTTATAACGACAGCTGCGGCCATATCGCCGGGGACGAAGCCCTGATCAAAGTTGCCCGCAGCATAGAAAAGTTACTGAAACGCTCGGGGGAAAGTGTCGCCCGTTTTAGCGGAGAAGAGTTTGCCATTATCCTCCCGGAAACCGACTTAAGCCATGCCCATAAAACCGCAACCTTATTATGCAAGGGGATCCGCAGATTAAAAATCCCCCATCCCTGCTCTGATGCTTCAGAAGTATTAACCGTCAGTCTGGGCATAGCGACAACTAAAGCCAGAGTACAAACCTCAGCACAAGCCATGCTCAGTGTCGCGGACAAAGCCCTTTACCAGGCAAAAACCAATGGCCGTAACCGCTTTGCCGCCATAGAGCTGGAAAGTGACCATTATGCCGTGCCAAAGCAAGGGGCTTAGTCATCTTGCTAAAATCCATAACACTTTATTGGCAAACTTAACTGCTCGCATTTGCCGCTCTCTCCCGGTAAATATCAAAAGTTTTTGATCCAGATTAAAAATATTACCCGGGATCCAATATCATGATTGAAGAAAATGTTAATTTGTTGCTAGAATATGCGCGCGTAAAATTTAGCCTATAATAAACAAAAAATAATAAGAATAAATATTAGGCTCTTTGGTTGATTATCTGTTGTTCAAGGATCATTTATTGGGCCTGACAAATACAGCATGAAAAATACAACATGGATTAACCACAGAGACGCTTAAAGGAATACCATGCATAACTATGACAACTATCAGTCGGCATCAGCGTTAAGTAAACAAACCCTCGCCTTTTTGACTGAACATAACATAGCTCCCAGCCCGGTTAATTATTCGGTTATTTATCACTATCTCAGCCAAAGAAATACTGAGTTGACGGCAGAGATAGATTTCCAGCTGACCCAAAAAAATGCCCTTGACGGTGTGCTGCTGGATGACCTGTTTGTTAAATTTTTATCTAACAGCGATAACATTGAAAATAACTTATTACAGCCCTTTGAAAAAACCCTGAGCCAGACACTGGATAAAATCGATGATCAGGCACAAAGCGAAGAAGTGATTTTAGCCAACCTGGCAAAAGCAGATCACGCCCTGAGTGATAATGACTTACACAAACCGCTGAAAAATATCGTCAACTTCCTTGTCGGCACCATAAGCAACGCCCAAAAACAGCACCAGAAGTTATCCGATGAACTGGCGAAAACCAGTGAAGAAGTCACCCTGTTAAAAACCAAGCTGAAAGAATCCAGGGAAGAAGCAGTGCATGACGCCTTAACCGGTTTATTAAACCGCAGGGGCTGCGACGATAAACTCCAGGCACTGGATATTAAAGGCAGACACTCGTCTCTGGTGATCGATATCGATGACTTTAAAAAGATTAACGATACCTTCGGCCACCAGGTCGGCGATAAGGTCATCCAGCGGGTGGCAAAAATCATCAAGTCTTCGGTATCGGAAACCGATCTTGCCACCCGTTACGGCGGAGAAGAATTTCTTATCGTCGCCCCCGGCCAGTCTCTCTCCCAGGCAAGAGCACTCGCCGAGCAGATCCGCTTGTCCGTTGCCGACCTTAAACTGATCCAAAGGAAATCAAACACCTTTTTACCGCCGATCACGATTTCTGTCGGCATCGCCGAACTGGCAGACGATAATAGCTGGCCATCCTTTTTTCAGCGTGCGGATCAGGCCTTATATCAGGCCAAAAGTGCCGGCAAAAATTGCTGTATTGATGCCTTACCTTTAAAAGGTTAAATAGCGATAGTTTTAATTAACTTCAGTTGTAGACCCCCCAGCCCTTCATCTCTCTTTTTATAAAAACGCAGGATTGCCTATATGGATATAGGCACTTAGCTTATGCTAGAGCAGATAAACTGAAATACATCCATGTATAAAAAAACCAGCAGGATCGCTGCTGGTTTTTCTCTATAGCATTATGCCTTTAACCGGGAAATTAATCCGCCTGCGGGCGCATATGCGGGAATAAGATCACATCTTTGATGGTCGGGGAGTCGGTAAACAACATCACCAGACGGTCGATGCCTATGCCTTCACCCGCCGTTGGCGGCATGCCAAATTCCAGTGCACGGATATAATCTTCGTCAAAGTGCATGGCTTCATCGTCACCGGCATCTTTTTCTTCAACCTGCTTACGGAAACGTGCCGCCTGATCTTCGGCGTCATTTAACTCCGAGAAACCATTGGCCAGCTCGCGACCGCCAACAAAGAACTCAAAACGATCGGTGATAAACGGATTTTCGTCATTGCGGCGCGCCAGCGGCGAGACTTCCCACGGATATTCCGTGATAAAAGTCGGCTGCATCAGGTTATGCTCGGCCACTTCTTCAAAAATCTCACAAATATATTTACCAGGGCCCCAGACTTTAGCAGCATCAGATAACTTAACGCCAACTTTAACCGCCATGGCTTTAAGACCATCAAGGTTTTCTTCCGGGTTACGTAAAATGCTTTCATCCAGGTCCGGTGCATGTTTTAAGATGGCATCCACCATAGACAAACGCTCAAACGGCTTGCCGAAATCATAAAAAATTTCGCTGGTGACTTCACCGTTTTCGTCTTTTTCGGTATTGCGTACCATAGTCGTACCCAATACGTCCTGGGCCACACTGCGCAGCATTTCTTCCGTCAAGTTCATCATATCGTTGTAATCGGCATAAGCCTGATAGAACTCTATCATGGTAAATTCAGGGTTATGACGGGTGGACAAACCTTCGTTGCGGAAGTTACGGTTAATTTCAAATACCCGCTCAAAACCGCCCACCACCAGGCGCTTAAGGTAAAGCTCAGGCGCGATACGCAGATACATGTCGATATCTAACGAGTTATGGTAAGTCATAAACGGCTTAGCGGTTGCACCGCCAGGGATCACCTGCAGCATAGGCGTTTCCACTTCCATATAGTCACGCTTGACCAGGAAATTACGGATACCTTCAACCACTTTGGTACGCATTTTAAAGGTATTGCGGGTATCTTCATTGATCATCAGATCAACATAACGCTGACGGTACTTGGTTTCCTGATCCGATAAGCCGTGATATTTCTCCGGCAAAGGACGTAAGGACTTGGTCAATAACTGGTACTGGTCCATATTGACATAAAGATCCCCTTTACCGGATTTGTGCAAGGTACCGGTGACACCAACGATATCGCCGATATCCAACACACCCCAACGGGCTTTAATGTCTTTTTGCACATTTTTATCGGCATAAGCCTGGATACGCCCGGTCATATCCTGAAGTACTAAGAATGGCCCGCGTTTAGCCATCACACGACCGGCAATGCTGTACACCTCAGATTCAGCTTCCAGGGTTTCTTTATCTTTTTCACCGTGGGCAGACTGTAAATCGTTGGCATAGTGTTTTCGTTCAAACTGGTTCGGGTGGCCATTGGCCGGACAGTTCTCACGAATTTGCGCTAACTTGCCGCGACGCTCGGCAATCAATTTATTCTCGTCTTGCGGTGCTTTTACTTGCTCAGTCATGTTGTTTCTCATTACTTAAAATATGCAACCTCAGGCCTGTGCCCACGGTTACCCTGGTTTACCATTAAAGGCCAGATTTGAGGCTGGCTTCAATAAATCTGTCTAAATCGCCGTCAAGCACCGCCTGGGTATTGCGGTTTTCAACGCCGGTTCTTAAATCTTTTATTCGGCTGTCATCGAGTACATAAGAGCGGATCTGACTGCCCCAGCCAATATCCGATTTACCGTCTTCGAGTTCCTGTTTGCCTTCGTTTTGCTTCTGGATTTCCAACTCGTACAATTTCGCTTTTAACAGCTTCATCGCCGTGGCGCGGTTTTTATGCTGCGAGCGATCATTTTGGCACTGTACCACAGCCCCGGTAGGAATATGGGTCAAACGAATCGCAGAGTCAGTTTTATTGACGTGCTGACCACCGGCACCGGATGCCCGGTAGGTATCCACCCGTAAATCCGCCGGATTAATATCAATTTCGATATTATCGTCCACTTCCGGGTAAATAAACGCCGAAGCAAACGAGGTATGCCGGCGCGAGTTGGAATCAAACGGCGATTTACGTACTAAACGATGTACTCCGGTTTCGGTCCGTAACCAGCCATAGGCATATTCACCGCTGTACTTGATGGTACAACCTTTTATGCCGGCAACATCGCCGTCGGTGACTTCAATCAGTTCGGTTTTAAAGCCGTGGGCTTCACCCCAGCGCAGATACATGCGCATCAACATGCTGGCCCAATCCTGGGCTTCGGTACCGCCTGAGCCCGACTGGATATCCAGATAACAATCCGCCGGATCGTTTTCACCGCTGAACATACGGCGAAACTCTAATTTCTGCAGCTTTTCATCCAGGCCGTCGGCTTCCGCCAGAGCATCTTCGAAAGTTTCTTGGTCTTCCTCGTCCACCGCCAGCTCAATCAGACCTTCAATATCTTCACAGCCCGAGTCCAGCTCGTCTATGGTCTCGACTATGGCTTCGAGGGAAGCTCTTTCTTTTCCCAGCGCCTGTGCCCGTTCAGGCTCATTCCAGACATCGGGTAATTCCAATTCACGGCAAACTTCAACTAAACGTTCTGCTTTGAGATCGTAGTCAAAGGTACCCCCTAAGGGTATCTGTGCGTTCGCGAATTTCTTTTAATTTATTTAATATCGGATTAACTTCAAACATGCTATTTAACGCGCTTAGGGCGGCTGCCATGAGAATAAAAAAATAGTCGCGCATTGTAACCTATTAAGGCCAGTAAATAAACGATGTATTCTCGGCAAATATTGGCTTTTTAATCCGCTGTAAGACAGACAAGGACTATTATCATCACCGTCAGGGCCGATAGCTACAGCATGGTCTCAGCGGCCTTAGCACAATAGCCGGTCTGTTTTCTCCGGCAAATGTTAAATACCTTCAGAAACGCCCTCCGGCAAACTCAGCTGCTCCACCATCAACTGCAAGCTTTGTTTACCACGAAACTCATTGATATCTAACCGGTAAGCCAGATGCACTTGTTTGGCGTGGATATTAGGCCAGGCTTTAACATCAATGTTAAAGGCGATGGCATCAAAGACTTCGCTGCCTTTTTGCACCACCATTTTCAAATGTTTTTCCCCCACCAGGCGCTGCTGTATCAGGGTAAACTCATCATCAAACACCGGCTCGACAAAATTCTGTCCCCAGGGACCGGCTTCCCTGATGGTTTCGGCAAAGCCTAAGGTCATGTCCGTAACCGGCAAAGCCCCGTCGGAAAGCAGTTTGCCCTGGAAGTCATCTTCACTGAGCCAGTCACCGACAAAGGTATCGAATAATTGCCTGAACTTATCAAAATCACCGGCTTTAATGGATAAGCCGGCGGCCATGGCATGACCGCCAAATTTCAGGATCAGCCCGGGATTCTGGCTGTCGATATGTTCGAGTAAATCCCGGATATGCAAACCGGGAATTGAGCGTGCCGAGCCTTTAATTTCATCTTTGCTCTTATCTTCTATGCCATCACCGGCGGCGGCAAAAACGATACTGGGCCTGTGATATTTCTCTTTTAACCGTCCGCACACTATGCCTATTACCCCCTGGTGCCAATCTTCCTGGAACAGGGCAATACCATAGGGCAGATTATCTTCGTTAAATTTCAGCTGCTTGAGCACGCTTTCCGCTTCTACCTGCATGCCCTGCTCGATTTCACGGCGGGCTTTATTTAATTCATCCAATTCAACGGCCGCCGCCCGGGCAGACATCAGATCTTTTGACAATAAACAGTTGATACCAAATGACATATCATCGAGACGACCGGCGGCATTTATCCTCGGTCCCAAAGCAAAACCAAAATCGCTGGCCACCAGCGCCTGCTGGTTTTTATTGGCAATTTCAATCAAGGCCTGGATCCCCGGGCGTGTTAATCCCGCCCTGATCCGTTTTAATCCCTGAGACACTAAAATACGGTTATTGTTATCTAAGGTCACGACATCGGCGACCGTGCCTAAAGCCACCAAATCAAGCAGTTGGGCGATATTGGGCTCAGCCATGCCTTTTTCACTGAACCAGTTAAGATCCCGTAAATATTTACGCAGCGCCAGCATCAGGTAAAAGGCAACCCCGACCCCGGCTAATGCTTTGCTGGGAAAGGTACAACCGGGCTGATTCGGGTTCACTATGGCATCAGCATCCGGTAACTGGCTGCCGGGCAAATGATGATCTGTCACTACCACGGCAATGCCCAGCTCTTTTGCACGTTTTACCCCCGCCAGACAGCTGATACCGTTATCAACCGTTACCAATAGCTGCGCCCCTTGCCCGGCGGCCAAATCGACAATTTCCGGGGTCAGGCCGTAGCCATATTCAAAACGGTTCGGCACCAAAAAATTATGGTTAGTGCTGCCGAGCAAAGTTAACGCTTCCATCATCAGCGCCGTACTGGTGGCGCCGTCGGCATCAAAATCCCCGACGACAATAATGCGCTGCTGCTGCGCCATCGCCAGGTGTAAAATACGGCACGCATCATCCAGGCCTTTTAATGACTGAACCGGCGCCATTTGTGCGGTACTTAAGTCCAGCTCCCGGGCACTGGCGACACCACGGCGGGCATAAATTTGTTTGATCAGCGGATGTAAATCACCGGATAAATGTTCATCCGCAACTAAGGGACGACGGATGATTTGTTTAAGCATGGAAAGTCCTTGGCGATAACAAAGGTGAAGATAAAGCAGCAGAAAAAGTCAGGAGCTTTAACGGCAAGTGACCATTAAAGCTCCGCTGATACCGGTTGCCTTACTCAGAGCTGGAAGCTCAAAGGGATTAGTGGCACCGGCTAATACAGATAAAGCTATTACAGGCTCTCAAGCACCTGAAGCAGATCTCTTGGTTCACGATAGCCGGGTAACATCATGCCGTTTGCCAACATGATAGCCGGGGTGCCGTTAACACCGACACGACGGCCAAAATCAAATTCCGCTTCAACCGGCTTGTCACAAATACGATGGGCAACGGCAGAGCCGGCTTTCGCCTTGGTCATGGCGGTGTTGGGGTCTTCGTGGCACCATATCGAACGCATATCTTGGAAACCTTGGGTCAGGTTGCCGTTGCGGTCGGTGATACCGGCACGCGGATAGGCCAGGTAACGCACGGTAATCCCCATCTCATTATATTCATCCATTTGCTCGTGCAACTTACGGCAATAGCCGCAGGTAATATCGGTAAACACAGTGACCACATGTTTCTCATTTTTCGCCGGATAAACGATCATATCCTTGGCAAATTTGTCCATGCCGCTCACCCTGACCTTGGCCATGCTCTCTTCCGTTAAGTTAGTGACATCCTTTTCAATGGAGAAAAGCTTACCATGGAAGAAATAGGCGCCGTCGTAACTGGCATAAAACAAGCCCTGATTGGTGATCACTTCGGCAATACCGGCAACGGGAGTACTCGCAACCCCTTCTACTTCAAGGCCAAGTTTGGCGGTTAATTTTGCTTTTAAGGCGTTAGCATCCAAGGCGGCAGACTTGGCAGCTACGGCAGAAGACGACTGAACAGCCGTGGTTAAAATATCCTGGCCTTTTTCGGCAGCCACAGACGCCGAATAAGCAAAAATAGCCAGCGTAGCTCCCGAGATTAATTTTTTAAACATGCAGATGTATTCCTAAATTTAACTGATCCATGAATATGACCTTACTCCATGTCATAAAATTACAGCTTAGTGGCCTTAAATGCAATCACAAGGCCGGGATTATTGCACTTTGACACCAATATAATCGTAAACTGGTAAAGACGCCTGCCTTTCTGCTAAACTCGCGCTGCAATTTAACCCCGGTATTTCTTGAGTATTACGAATGAAAATTGGCTTATTTTATGGTTCCACCACCTGCTATACCGAAATGGCAGCAGAAAAGATACAATCCGTCATTGGCGAATCAATGGTTGAACTTCACAATATCAAAGATGTGCCTTTGTCCGCCTGCCAGGATTATGATTTTCTTATTTTTGGCATATCCACCTGGGATTACGGTGAATTACAGGAAGACTGGGAATCACACTGGCAAGAAGCCGCCGGCTTAGATCTTAACGGCAAGGTGATCGCCTTATACGGCATGGGGGATCAAATAGGCTACAGCGAATGGTTCCAGGACGCCCTGGGCATGTTACACGACATCATAGTGCCTTCGGGCGCAGCCATCATCGGCTACTGGCCGAACCAGGGTTATGAATTTGCCGCTTCAAAGGCCCTTACCCAGGATAACAGCCATTTTGTCGGCCTGTCCATCGATGATGAAAACCAATACCAGCTCACCGATGAACGAATTGCCAGCTGGTGCCAGCAAATACTGGAAGAATTCGCCGACTTATAAGCAAAAAATAACGATTTGGGTGAAATTTCATAAGAAGCTTAGGAAAAAAAGCACTTTGCCACTATAATCTGCACATCCTGATTTCCAATACAATAGACAAGCATGTTTGAGCAGTTTGATTTAGACAATGAATTACTAGGCGGTGTCGAAAACGCCGGTTTTAAAAAGCCCACTTCCATCCAACAATTAGTGTTACCTGAAGCCATGGCAGGAAAAGATGTCCTGGCATCAGCCCCTACGGGTACGGGTAAAACCGCGGCTTTTATCTTGCCTGCTGCCCAGCATCTGCTTGACTACCCGAGAACCAAACCGGGTTTTCCCCGGGTATTGATCCTCTCGCCGACCCGTGAACTTGCCCTGCAAATTCATGAGCAAACGGAAAAACTGACCAGTTTAACCAAAATAAAATCCGGCGTGATCACCGGCGGCGTCAACTACGGCAGCCATAAAGATATTCTGACCGCCACCACGGATATGCTGATCGCCACCCCGGGGCGGTTAATGGAATATATCGAAAATGAGCAGTTTGATGCCAGGGAAATTGAAATCCTGATCTTGGATGAAGCCGACCGCATGCTGGACATGGGCTTTGCCGATACCATCAACCGCATCGTTGCCGAAGCCCGCTGGCGCAAACAAACCATGTTGTTCTCGGCGACTTTGGAAGGCTCCTCGGTGATCCGTTTTGCCAAAGAAGTATTGACCGAACCGGTTTATTTAGAATCAGATCCTTCCCGCAAGGAAAAAGCCAAGATCCATCAGTGGCTGCACCTGGCGGATAATGTCGATCACAAATTTAAGCTACTCACCAACATCCTGAAACAGGAAGAAGTGAAAAAAGCCGTGGTCTTCGCCAATAAGCGGGAAACCGTGCAATACCTCTCGGGTAAGTTATACGGCGAAGAACTGCCCTGTGCCTGGCTCGAAGGCAAGATGCCTCAGGATAAACGCAACAGCTCGGTCGAACGCTTAAAGGATGAAAAAGTGAATATCCTGGTGGCCACCGATGTTGCCGCCCGCGGCCTGGATATCGACGATATCAGTCATGTGATCAACTTTGATATGCCGCGCAAGGCCGATATCTACCTGCACAGAATTGGCCGTACCGGCCGCGCCGGTAACAAAGGCACCGCCATTTCCCTGGTGGAAGCCCATGATATGCCGGTGATCGGTAAGATCGAGCGCTACCTGCAAGAGCGCCTGCCCCGCCGTGTCATCGAAGAACTGCGGCCGAAAAACAAAGAAGCAAAGGTCGGCTTGAAAAAGCCCAAAGTGAAAAAAACCACCGCCCAGAAAAAAGCTAAGGCGAAAAAACAGGCCAAGCGTAATAAAAAGAAATAACCCGGCTTAATCCGTTATTGGGTTAAGCAATCGCTAAGCGGCTCTTCATGCCGCTTAGCCGCTATCTTCTCGACTACCTACCCTCAACCCCAGAGAGCACAGCTTAAAAATTATAGATCAGCGTCACTAAGGTTTCGGTATCGGTATTTTCCTTATCGTCGGCGACATCGGAATTATGGGTGATGTAAAAGCCCAGCTTCATTTGCATGGCATCGCTGAGTTTGGAGACCAGCTCCGTTTCCGAACGGCTTTTGGTATTGGTGCTACCGTATTCCATTGCCAGGCTCTGGCGGAAACCGACAAATTCATTGATATCCCAGTTAAAGTTGAGCTTACCCAGGGCGATCATCTCTCCGTCTGTGCTGCCCGCCAGTAAATCACCTTTACTGTCCACGGCAGCACTGTCTTTGGCATATTCAAAATATTTATAACCCGGACCGATTTCCCCGTCGAGGTAATAGTTTTTACCTTTAAGTAAACGTTGGCCATAACCTAAGGAAAGCACACTTTCATTGCGGTAAGCACCGAAATAATCCGATAAGTGCGAGCCGTAGACAAATAAATAACTGTGCTCTTCATTTAACTTATAATTCCCCTGGACAGAGGCAAAATACCTTTCACTGGTGCGTTCATTGTCCTTGCTGCCGTCATCCTGACTGACTTCATCTTTTTTATATAAGGTTTCAAACTTATATTCATTACGCCAGCGCTCCAGCTCCTGCTTGGCGGTGATGGCTCCTTTTAAGGTACTGCTTTCGGTATTACCGCTGGTAAGGATAATCCCTAATTCACTGGAAATTTCCCAGGACTTTTTTTCCTCTTGTGCATCAACCGGCGTGGCGACGAGCATAACAATGAAGGGCATCAGATAAACTTTGTTCATTTTAAATCCTTTTATCACAGGGGAGAGATGGTTAACGCTAATATGTTTCTAACAACGAGCGAATTAAACTGGCATTATCCCTATTATTGAACAATAAAGACACCAGAATTTACTGAAAAGTAGTCAGGCAGGGAAAACCAAAAAAGACGGATAAACCGAAGGGAAGGTGTTAAAGAAGATTTAACACCTTATGCAAATGTCCTTGAGGGATCAGACCAGCCTCTAACTGGCAAAAAATTCTTTCAATTCCCCCGGGGTAGGTTGGTGGCGAAAAACCAGTTTCCCATCCACCAGGATATTCGGTGAGTGGCGAATTTGATGGGCACTGACCAGCTCAGGGTTATTCTCAATATATTCGATATGATAGGGCACGCCTAAATTTTGAAACTCGCACTGCAAATTAGGCAAACAGTAATCAGACTTAGTCACTAATAAGGTTACATCCATCATCAACTCCAGATAAACAGGACACCTTTAAGTATAGACCCTACCTGTCCTCTATAAAAAATTTGCTGCCTGCACAGACAATAACCACACTAAGAGAAAGGTTTATTTTTCAATAAATTAAACGATTGTCATAAAACTGTAACATTAATCACAGGAAGTTGTGATAGTTTGAAAATAACGTGTTAAATCAGTGTCAACTCAATATCGAGTTGCATTAACACGTTAAGCAATAACAAATAAAATATTAAGGTGTATAAATGAAAAATCTCAACAAAGTAGTACTCCCGTTATCTCTGCTGGCACTCACATCAACAGCAGCTTTAGCCTCCGAAAGTTCATATTTCGCCACTGTTAAAGCGTTTACGGAACCAACATTCGCTGAAGCGACAGCCATGCATTTCGGTAAAATGAACGTTATCGTTGGCTCTGTTTGTACTATGGATGCCGCGGGTGCCGTAACCGGAGATTGTGATGCCGCAGATGCAGCCATTACTCAAGGTGAGATCACCGTGTCCGGCCTGGAAAAAAGCACCGCCTATAATATCACCGTCACCGGTGAAGTTGGCGCCAACTTAACTTACACTACGGCTGCAGAAGCAAGTGATGGTACTACCACAGTAACAACTGCTGATGGTGTAGCCTCGGCATTCACCACAGATGCTTCGGCAACCGATATTGCAGTTAAGTTATACGGCGCACTAGCGGTAACAACAGAATTGGTAGCCGGTTCGGACAATACCGTAGGCTATACGGTAAACGTTTCTTTTAATTAATTTTTAGCGATTAAGCATCGCATTAATGATATTAAATAGAAGTGGTAAAGCTTCGCTGACGAAGTTTTACCACCAACCAAATTTCATATTCATCAGTAATATTAAACATTAACGCTTTATAAAACGACCGTTAATAATAAATTGTTTAGTGAATGAGATATAGCACAGCCAATGGCGATCAGCTCTGCCCCGTGCATTGGCCCAGTTAGGTTACCCAGATGTATAGATCTTTTATTTCTCTTTTCCTTGCGATGATAAGCATAAGTTTTATCAGCCCGGATGCCCATGCCCGCCTGGCACTTTCAGAATTCAGATTGTTTTTTGATAATAAAACCAAAACCAACTCCCTGGTGATACGCAACACCGAAAATACCCCTTTGCAATATACGATACAAGTGATCCATATGGATATGACGGAAGAAGGCACCCTGGTGGAAGTGGATAACAGCCAGGCCGTGCCTTTTTCGGCTAAAAAATTACTTCGTTATTCACCCAGGCGCGGTATTATCGAAGGTAATAGCCGTCAGGCAGTACGGTTCAGTATCAGAAAACCCGCCAATTTAGCACCAGGCGAATATCGGGCTGTGCTGAAAATCACCGGCTCTGCCGCCAAAAGTGCCGGAGCAAACGGATTAAGCATGAATTCAAAACTGGCCTACAATATTCCAGTTATCGTCCGCCACGGTAAACTCAGTGCTAGCAGCACAATAGAGAGCCCGCAACTGATCATGCAAAATAGCCGACCGGCAATTCAATTGTGGCAACAACTGAGCGGCGAACGCTCTCTTTACGGTGACTTTGTCTTACGTGATGAAAATAACGATGAAATAGGTCGTGTTAACGGTATAGCCATATATCCGCCATTAGCCCGCCGAAAAGTCTATATCCCCATGACGCAGGATAGCCGCGGGAAAGTTACCATAGAATATCAGGAACGGGCCAAGTACGGCGGAAATATCGAAATCACGGAAACCATGACCATCAACTAAAGCCTGTCTCCATGCTGATGTTTCGCTATTTTAGCTCGATAATAGCGCACCTCTTTAGGCTCAAGCTCTCACCGGTAAAAGCTTTACCGGTGAGAGCTTGGTCGATCATCACTTTGCAGGTTATGATCTTAAGTTTTTCGCTTCTTTTTGCAAAAGGAATGGCCGGCGTGCTCGAAAACAAGCCGTTTTATTTCATGCCGGTCACCGATGACCAGTTACTGATCGTCAATTTGCGTCTTAACGGCCAGTCGGTTGCTGCTGATATGGAGATATACCAAGTTCAGCAAAAGTTATTATTACCTCTGTCGGTATTACAGGATATACTCAAATTACCGCTAAAACTTGATGAAAACCAGCTAAACGGCAACAGCTTGGACGATAACATCCCCTATGCTTTGCCGGTGCTTTCAGCGGCAGCGCCCGCGGATAAATCCTCAGATAAACAGGGGCTTTTTTTCTGGACCAGTGATGATTTCGATCATTACTTTGATGCCGGACTATTGAACCTGTTGCTAAACAGCGAATATCACTTTGATTATTCCCTGCAACAGATTTCCTTTCAAACCGACATCCCGCTGGCGATTTTAAAAAAAGCATCGCAGGAAGTTCGTACGCCGAAAGTACACACTGTCCGGTTGCCGGATCTGGTTGTTGCCGACAATTATCACCTTTATAGCCACCCCACGACGACCTATAACCTCAAACATAGTTATAATTCGGCAACAAAAAAATCATCGGACCAACTAAGATTAAACAGCTTTTTCGACTTATTCGCCCACAGCACCCAGCTGCGCATTAACCAAAACAATGATACCACGAATCAATTTCTCAGGTTCTCCCGGCAAATCGACCTGCCCCTTGAAAATGATCCCGATCATGGCATCAGCTACCAGTTTGGCGATATCCAGTCGCAAAGGGATGAATTAATTCATAACGCAACCTCTGGCGCAGGTTTGCACTTGTCTAACACTAATCCTGCCTATAACAGCTCCTTCAGTACTATTACTTTAGAAGAGCCCGCCTTACCCGGGTGGGAGGCCGAGCTGTATCGAAATGGCCAATTTGTCGCTACCGCACAGGCCGGGGATGACAACCGTATTGTCTTTGATGAGGTCGATACTTTTTACGGTAATAACTTGTTCGAAATAAAGCTCTATGGTCCGCAGGGACAGCAAAAGACCCGTAGCCAAAGCATCAATGTCGGCAGTAATCTGCTCAAACAGGGAAACTGGAATTATCTGCTTGAGTATGTTGATGCCAACCAACGCTTTATCGGCCCGGATCCGGCGATCACTTCCGGGGTTGAACGTTCGGCAAAAACAGGTGTCAGTTACGGTTTAAGCGACAACTTTACCCTGGATGTCAACGGACATTATGTCAGGGAAAACAACCGGGACCATTATTATCTCTCGAGCAACTTTCATGGTCTAGCCGCCGGTGGCGATTACAATATCGAACTGGCGAAAGATCTGGAACAGGGAACGGCGCTTTTTGCCGGTTTTTCCGGTAACCTCAGTGAAAAAGTCCGCTTGAAAATCGACCACAGTTACTTTGACCGCTTTGTCAGCGCCCTACACGCCGATAACGCGCTGACATCAAGATCCAGCATCAAACTTAACGGCACCACAGATTATTTAGGTGGCCTGGGCTGGAATAGCCGCCTTAGCCACCAGGTCGATAATGCCGGAAAGGCACGTAATTTCGCCAATTTAAGTTTCAGCAAGCGCTTATCTCGAGGTACACTCTCTAATAGCCTTTCCTTTGATGATGGCAGCAGTCAAAGCACTAGCCATCAAATATTTCTCGGATATAACCTCGAACAATGGCGCCTGTCGACAACCCTTGACTGGTATCCGTTTTCCAACCAGGAAATCAAGCAGATCCGCACCGATATTCGCTGGCCACAGCAACTTAAAACCTATAATCAAACCCAGCTGCGTTATAACCCCAACCAGGCAACTAAGTACAACTTAAGCCACAATTTTACCTACCGCCATAAGCAGTATAACTTTCAATTATCCTCAGGCTTAAATGAACAGGGTGACTGGCAACTGTCTCTCGGGATCAGCGGCACCCTGGGTTATGATCATACCAATAACGAATTACTCTGGTTGCAGCCACAAGCCCTTAACGCCGGTGTTATTGAAGCAACAGCCTTTATTGACAGCAATCGCAACAATATCTTTGATCACGGTGAGCAGCCGCTCCAAGATATAGGTTTTAACGGCCATCATAAATGGAGTTCACGCAAAACCAACCTTAAGGGAAAAGTACTGTTACCCAGCACATTTGGCGGACAAAAGTTATCTATTTCAGAGCAAACCTTACCGGATCCCTTTTTGCAGGCACAACTGGATCAGGTGCTGATCCACACCCATAACGGCGGCATTAACCATATCAATATGGCGGTTGTTGCCGTCAATGATATTGAAGGCACTATCTATCAAAGCATTAAAGGTAAAACCCGTGCCAGTGCCAATCAAAGCGTGACTTTAATCGACAGCGCCGGCGAGCAAGTCGCCCAAACCCTGACGGAAGTTGACGGCTATTTCGTCTTTTCTAAAATCCCCCCGGGCCAATACCGTTTGTCGGTCAATTCAGAGCTGATCAGCGAGCAACAACTTGAGATCCTGAATTTACCCAACAAAATCATCGCCCCAGAGATGGGAGATGCCATAGTGCTTGACGACATTTTATTGGCCGATCAACAATATATCACCGGGCAAAACAACACACAGCTGACCGATGATGATAAGGGTGAATTTTATATTCAGCTCGGCGCGTTCGCCAATGCCCGGGATATAGCCAGTGCCGTTATGCCGCTCCAGGCAGAGCATTTTGATGTCCAGATTTATTATCACCAACACCGTCAGCGCTATTATTTAGTCGCAGGCCCGTACCTTTCAAAATCGCTTGCCCAGTCGGTTAAAACCGATGTCGCCACCCAGACACCTTTTAAAGAAAGTTTGCTCTTGGCTGACAACCGCTACCAAGGCAGCAACTGGCATCATATTTACACCCTCCGGGATCTGGATATTGCCTTGAAAAAAAGCCATAACATCATTAAAAATTCAACTGAAAAAAGTTATTTCTGCCAGCTGGCCTCTTACCGCGCCTTTACTTCAATCAACCCCAAAAAACTGTTTCAGGAACAACTGCTCATCACCAAACGGCGGGTAAAAGAACAGAATTATTACAGCTTTATTGCCGGCCCTTTCAATAATGAATATGGTGAAAACTGCACTTTGGCAAAATACAGCGCACTAACACCGGAAAAACCCAGGGTGAGAGCAAGGTCACTATTGCAGCAGGAACTTAGTCCGTTGTAATTGCCGCCCCTTTATGCACGCACCGGGTTTTACAGATCGCGGCATAAGACTTGAGCACCCAAAGTTGTTGCTCATCTTGATACAGATAACAGGCAGAATGCTCAGGATCTTTTTTAAAAGCACGTACCAAGCGACACTTATCATATGCTCCCAGCAAGGTTATTTCTGGCGGATATTTTTGTATATCCACCGCAGTAACACTGGCACGAAAGGTCTGGGATGCGCCATAAGCCGGATAAAAAAAGCACAAAACAAAGCACAAGCACAAATAAAGGACTAATGATTTCATTATGTTATCAAAAATGCGGGGCGGTATTTTCAGTATAGACAAGCAATTACCGCAGGTAATAACTAAGAAATGAAAACAATAAAAAACCGTTAGTGCTGGCACTAACGGCTTTATCCCAGGTAGCAAAGAAGACTTACCGGGCTTTCTCCGGCAGGCTTGCTGGTTAGTCAGGTAACAACCAGCCCGCCATGAGGGAATAACTAAACTTCTTTTCGAGTAAAAACCCAGTCATTGCCTTTGCTGAATTCCTCACTGTATTGATAACCGCCCAAATCAAAACCTTTCAGCTGTTCAACTTCAGTTAACCGATTTTGAATAATATAACGCGCCATCAGGCCACGGGCTTTTTTGGCGTAAAAACTGATCATCTTATACTGGCCGTTTTTCCAGTCTTTAAAAGCCGGAGTGATCACCTTCGCCGCCAATGTTTTCTTTTTCACCGCTTTAAAATATTCGTTGGAAGCCAGGTTGATCAAGACATCATCCCCCTGTGCCGCCAGCGCCTGATTTAAGGATTCGGTGATAATATTATCCCAGAACTGATAAAGATTTTTACCTTTGCTGTTTTCCAGTTTGGTACCCATTTCCAGGCGGTAGGCCTGCATCAGGTCCAGCGGTTTTAGCAAGCCGTATAAACCGGACAAAATACGCATATGCTGCTGGGCAAAATCAAAATCTTCCTGACTGAAAGAATTTGCATCCAAACCGCCGTAAACATCGCCGTTAAAAGCCAGTACCGCGGGACGGGCATTGTCCGGGGTAAAAGGCTGCTGCCACTCGCTGAAACGGGCGGCATTTAATCCCGCCAGCTTGTCACTGATACTCATTAAGGAGGCAATTTCTGCCGGGGTCAGTTTAACGCAGGTATCAATCAGGGACTGGCTAAACTCCAGCAAAGCTGGCTGGGTATAAACATCTGTCGGTAAAGGGGATTCAAAGTCCAGGTTTTTGGCCGGTGAGACAACAAGTAACATAAGCTATATTTAGTTTTAATCAGGTTATTTATGCCCACTATACCACAGCATAAAATCAAGAAAATAGCAGAGACAGGGATAAAAGTTGTCACAGGTGTCAACTTTATATATATTAGTCGGCTATTAGTGAGTAAATTAACACAATAAAGTGTGAAATTTTGCCAGATATCGGCCGCTTCATATAGTAATTTGAACAAAATACTGTCACAATTTCACTCGGACTTGGCTTATATGTTGTAATATTCTTTCAATATAAGCAGGTTAAACTTTCGTTTTAAAAAAAGATCCAATTTAAGGTAGATGTCATGAGCAACCAGCTTTCCCAGTTAAAACAAATGACCACAGTAGTGGCCGATACCGGCGATATTGAAGCAATCGCCAAATTTCAACCACAAGACGCTACCACCAATCCGTCACTGCTGTTAAAAGCCGCTTCATTGCCGGCTTATCAGGAGTTATTAACGCAGGCGGTTAACTGGGCCAAAGAGCAATCAAATGATGCCAAACAGCAAGTCATGGATGCCGCCGACAAATTATCGGTATTGATTGGTGTCGAAATTTTAAAAATTGTCCCGGGCCGTATTTCTACCGAAGTGGATGCCCGCTTATCTTTTGATACCCAAGGCACTATAGCCAAAGCGAAAAAGCTGATGGCCATGTACAATGAAGCCGGCATCAGCAATGACCGCATCCTGATCAAAGCCGCCTCGACCTGGGAAGGCATTAAAGCCGCCGAACAGCTGGAAAAAGAAGGCATTAACTGTAACCTGACCTTATTATTCAGCTTTGCCCAGGCCCGTGCCTGTGCCGAAGCCGGTGTTTACCTGATCTCACCTTTTGTTGGCCGTATCCTTGACTGGTATAAAGCCAGCACAGGTAAAACCGACTATAGCGCCAGTGAAGATCCCGGCGTCATTTCCGTAACCGAGATCTATAACTACTACAAGGCTCAAGGTTATAACACCGTAGTGATGGGCGCCAGCTTCCGTAACGTCGGCGAAATTTTAGCCCTGGCCGGTTGTGACCGTTTAACCATCAGCCCGCAATTGATGGATGAATTAGCCCAGTCAAATGAGCCTGTGGTTCAGCAACTTAACCCTGAGCAGGAAAAAGCCGCAGCAGAGCCGGCATTAACCGAAAATCAGTTCCGCTGGATGATGAACCAGGATGCCATGGCCACGGAAAAATTATCCGAAGGGATCCGCAACTTTGCCATTGACCAGGATAAACTTGAGCAACAATTAGCCGAATTGCTGTAATTTTTTTCAATTTGGTCTAAGCCCAAGACAGATAAGCGTTTACGGCATCTGCACCGCTAAAAAAGTCATTTTTTCAGCAAATTTTGTTGAAAAAATGTTTTTAATATCAATCTGGATGTGATATTAAAAAGGTGCAGTTGTTGGAAGGAGGAGCTTTTCATGGATAAACGTAACAGTGTCTTGGACTCATTAGATATACAACCTAAGGCCAAATCAAGTGGTAAAAAACGTAAGTGGCGCGAAATCGAAACACTTAGAGAAAAATATCGTTTAGAAAAAGAGTTAAGGATATATGAGGATTCACTAGAATACATGCTAGATGAATTTTAACCTCAAATAACCTGACTTAAAAACCCGGTAGCTACCGGGTTTTTTATTGCCTGATTTCAGCCATACAGCCAGGTTAGCTAATATCTTCCCGTCGTAATTATCGCTTTAATCATTGAAGATTTGGCCAATAAAAAGCAGGCAAACACCTTACCCGATTAACCGAAAACACTTGGTTTTCATACGCTAAGGGTATAGCCTAACCGCCTTAGCTGATTTAGCTCGGTGCAGGAAACAATTAGCTGAACATCAACGGATCAATAAAGTGAATAAGGAAGTAAGATGATCAAAGTCAGTGTACTCTACCCCAACAGCCAGCAGGCAGAATTCAACCTCGATTATTATTGCAACAGCCATATCCCTATGGTGCAGGAAAAACTCGGCAATGCCTGTAAAAAAGTCACCGTCGAATCCGGTCTGTGTGGAGCAGAGCCGGAGGCATCAGCACCATATATCGCGATGGGGCACTTATATTTTGACTCTCTGACCAAGTATCAGCAAGCGTTTGCCCCTCACGCAGAAGATCTCCTCAACGATATCCCCAACTACACCAATGTCCAACCGGAAATACAGATCAGCAAGGTTCAGCTGTAACTTTTGATAAACGGCAAACTAAGCCAAGGGGAAGTAAAAAATCTGTTTTTGCTCCCCCTTCAGCCCAACGTCCCCGAACACTGGCTAAGCACGCAATAAAATCTTTATAATAGCTGCAACGGCTTTATTTTCACCATAAAGTAGCAAGCCCCACAAGATAAACAAACAGGTAACCCCCCTTATGACAGGTCTAGGCACAGCCAATGCAGTACTTAAGGTTTATATCGAAAACATCCCCCCGCTGCCCCAATACCGGGAGCTAAGCCCGCTTACGGCGATGAAGCCGGGGGAGATCAAAACCATTGCCGATTTAACCGGTAACCATTGGCGAAAAATCTTTAATGTCTATGCCAAGTTATGGCAGCAATTACATCCGGGCTGTGCCGCCAGCTGGCAACAATTTCGCGATGAAGAGTTATTACAGGCACATAGCCAACAGGCGCTGCTGTTTTCCCCTCCTGAGTTTAACAGTCATAAAAGTGAGCATGTCAGCATCATTATGGGACGCACCTATGCTGCTAAAATCGGCATCGCCGAGCACTGCTATTGGCTATCCCAGGACTTTGCCATCAACGAGAGCAAAAGACTCATCGTCAGCCCCTATTTTGATTACCGTCAGTTATCCAACGTAAAAATAGTGCAACTTGCAGGGTTAATTGAAAACTTTGCAGGGAAAAGTCGGTAAATCCCCCTTTCATTTCTTCCGGATGCGGTTCATAATAAATCAAACATACGTTTGAATTATTTCCGGATAAAAGCATCATTACGGCGCGATTTAAAGCCTAAGTGCTAACGGAAATGCTGAAAAATAGCAGTACGCCGTCAAAGCTTTTTAGTCGCCGGAGCCTGACCTATACTTTGACAGCGGTTAATTATCTCCGGCACCGGTTATTAACGGCTAATAATAACCTTTAGTAAAAGCCTTTTAGCAAAAAATAAAGATCTGTTTATGAGCACAACCATTATCAATTTTGTCCACGCCAACGGCTTTCCCGCCGCCAGCTATCAAACTTTTTTTAATTGCTTCTCCAGTGACCATCAGTTGGTGGCAAACCCGCAATACGGGCACAACCCCAAATATCCGCTGGATAACAACTGGAAAAACCTGGTGGATGAATTACTCGACTATATCCGCGCCCAAAAACAGCCGGTGATCTGCCTCGGCCATTCTTTTGGCGGTGTGCTCTCTTATATGGCTGCCTGCCAGCAGCCGCAATTGTTCAAGGGTTTGATCATGTTAGATCCCCCGGTGCTGACCGGGCCGCTGGCAAGCCTGATGGGACTGCTGAAAAATACCCGCTTTATCGATAAAGTCACCCCGGCAGGCAAGGCAGAAATACGCAGGAATAACTGGCCGCTCGGCAGCAATATGGCCAGCCAGTTCGCCAACCGAAAACTATTCAGGCACTTTGACAAGCGCTGCCTGGAAGATTATGCCCGGCACTGTGTTACCGAGCGCAACCAGCGCCTGGAATTGAACTTTTCTCCGGAAATTGAAGCGGGCATTTTCCGCAACCTGCCCACCAACTTGTCGCGCTATAAAAACAAATTGACCGTACCGGCGGCCTTGATTTACGGGGAAAAAAGCGACCTTTATCCGCATTTTGTCTTTAAACGTTTTGCCCGCACCAATAACATCCAAATCAAACGCATCAGCAAGGCGGGGCATATGTTTCCGCTGGAGCGGCCGGAAGAAACCGCCCGCTTGGTGGAGTCGGTTATTCAAGGCTGGCAATAAAAGCGTTCACCCCTCGCCATTCCAGCTAAACAGCCAGGCTCCCAGGGATAAGAAAACGGCGCTCATCAGCGCCAGCGCCAATAGGTGATCACTGATCTGCGCCAGCGAGGCGCCCTCGGTGATCACCTCCCTTGCCCCCTTAACCAGGTGGGTCAAAGGTAAAAAGTCGGCAAAACGTTTCAGGAATTCAGGCGCTCCCTCCAGGCTGAACCAGACACCGGATAATAACATCATCGGCCAGGAGGTCATGTTCAGCAGGCCCCCCACCAGCTCTTCACTTCTACTGCGACTGGACATCAGCAGAGCCAGAGTGATCAGGCTAAAGCCCCCCAAGATACCTATCAGCAAAAGATCGAAATAACTGCCCGACATGTAAAAATCAAAAAAGACATTACAGCCGGCATAGATCACCACAGACATCAGCATCACGATAAACAGCCGGGATAACAACTGGGCACAAACAAACTCAAAGGCCGAAAGCGGTGTTGCTTTAAGGCGCTTTAACACCAGGTTTTTCCGGTAACGCACAATCACATAACCCACCCCGAATAAACAACTGAACATCATGTTCATACCCAGGATCCCCGGCAATACCCAGTCAACATAACGTATCTGTTTGCCGCTCGCCTGCCTCCGGGCGAAGTGTTTTTGCGAGGACAGAAAAATTTTCTCCGCCAAATAACTTTTCGGCGACTGCTCGTTGATCCAATAGCTTTTCCCGGCAAAGTCGATAAGCAGATCGATATGATGCTGGGATAACTTCTTTTTGGCCATTTCCAGCCGGTGATAATTAATAAAATCGATATAGCGGGTCTCGACAAAGGGGGATTGCACTTGCGCTAAATCCATCACCCCCACCTTATATACCGCCCGCCCGTCTCCGGAGAAAATAAAAGACAAGCCCACCAGCAGCAGCACAGGAAAAATCAGATTCCAGCTCAGGGAAGATTTATCACGGAAAAATTCTATGTTACGTGCCTTAAATACCGCATAAAACCGCTTTATATCCATTGATTACCTCAGCCGGATATCACACCCTCAGGGAATGCCCGGTTAGCTTTAAAAACAAATCATCTAAATTCGCCGACTTAACATGTAAACCTTCCAGTGAAACCCGGCTTGCTATTAACAAGGCTAGTGTCTGCTCAACATTTTTGCTGGTAATTTCCACCCTGTCGCCAAGTAACCGCCAATGATGCTGCTCAATCAAATCAGGGCTGACCTGCCGTTGCGGCAAATAAATAAAAATTTCATCAAAGTGTTTGCCGAGCAAATACTGCGGGGTGCCGCTTTCGATGATACGTCCGTGATCCATCACCACAATTTCATCGCAAAGCTGCTCGGCTTCATCCATATAATGTGTGGTCAGCACCAGGGTTTTATTTTCCCCTTTGATATTTTTCAGCAGTTGCCAGAAATTTCGCCGTGCCTGGGGATCCAGCCCGGTGGTGGGTTCATCCAGAAAAACAATGCTGGGATCATTAACCAGCGCCAGCGCCAGCAACAGCCGTTGCCTTTGCCCGCCGGAAAGGGAGCGGTTATCCCGGTGAAGAAATTCTTTTAAGTCACACAGTTCGATTAAATGATCCTGCGCCAAGGTCTGGCGGTAAAAAGCGGCAAATAGTTCCAGGGTCTCCTTCACCGTTAAATAATCCTGTAAGGCGGTATGCTGAAACTGGATGCCGATTTGGTGACTGATATCACAGCCGTTAAGCAGCCCCTGGTAGTTCACCTGCCCCCGGGTAGGAGAGATAATACCTTCCATGATTTCTATGGTGGTGGTTTTCCCGGCACCATTGGGGCCAAGCAATCCAAAACAGTGCCCGCGCCTGATAGCAAAACTGATATTGTCGACGGCCAGTACTTCACCGTAGCTTTTTGTCAGCTGCTCAACACTGATCACCACCTGCATAGCCTTACTTATCCATCAAGTTGCCATGCTTTAAATACTAGTCTGCTCACCTTGTTTTTTATCAAGTTTTTTTATAAAAACCAACAAATGATAACAATTATCATTTGCATTTATGTGCAGGATATTCTATTTTTACAACATCAGCATATTGACCCGGAGGAAAAGTAATCATGGAATCACTCGCATACAACGAATTTATCCCGGAAAAAGCACAGGTGGAATTATCCGGCTGCCTGCTTGCCCGGTTAATCATCAGCGGGGTTTTGCACTGCGATGAATGCAAATGCCTGGATAAAAACGCCAAGCAAGTCCTCTGGCAATCTTTACTCAACTGCAGCTTAATGGAAGCCGACGGATAAAAAGGAAAAGTATATGAACAAGAGCAACAACAACCCGGTTCAATCCCCCCTGATGTCAGCCGAATTTACCCGGCTGGAGGACTGGTTAAAGGTACTGACTTCCACCTATAGCGACTACCCGAGCCGTTCGCTGGCAAAAGTGATCCTCTATTACGTCAGCCGCTTGATGAAGCATGAAGATATCATTCAGGCTCCCGATAAACGCTGTGATTACTTTTGTATGCACAAATACTGGCTGTGGCTGATAGAAAATACCGACTATCACGAGTAACTAAAGCAAAACCCTTAATCCCCTGATAAGCCCTTTTGACTCAATACTTGCTGTACCTGGCTAACCAAGTGCTGGTTTAATGCTTTTTTCCCGGTAAAACCATACTGACGGCACACCTGGCTGATACTGTGTTTACACAAGATACGGCTGATTAACGGGTAAAGGTCCAGGTCTGTGTTTGCTGCTTTTTTTGCAGCGGCTTTGGCAAGAACAGCTCTCAGCCATAAATGCAGGCTGTAAACACAGCTGCTGTATAACCTTTGTTTCGCGGCAAAAGCCGCCACCGTGCGCCGGTCAAAATCGCTCAGTTCAGGCAAAAAGCTCTGAGGACAATGCTGCAAGATCAAGGAAATCAGACTCACCGGCAAGTGCTGGTATTCATCGAGCAGTAAATGCTCAAAACTGCGATAAAACTGCTGGTGAATCTCCTGCTGCAATGCCCTGCTGTCACGGTTAAGTGCTTTAAGCACCAGGGCGGAATGCTCGCCGCTGGCGGCATCCGGGGTAAAGCCCATCCTCGCCAGCTGATAACCCCCTTCAAGCCAGAATGACAATAACCGGCTATTAGCACCAAAACTGGAGCCGATAAAATCTATCTGTTGGCTTTGCCCGTATTGCTCCAGACAGCTTAGCAAATGGCTGCCTAACCCCTGTTGCTGGCACATAGGATGCACGGCAATACGCATAATTCTTAAATAGCTGTAATCAAAGGCGTTATCGACACCATTATGGCTTAACAGGGATTGCGGAATAAATTGATCCCTTAACCTGCGCTGTGAATTTTTCACCGCCTCAATGTCTTCCTGCCCGGCCTTGCCTTCGAGCATCAATAAGGACACGGCAATTACCTGCCCCCGGCATTTCAGGCAAAACATCCGTAGCCGGGCATTATCCAATAACATTTTCAAATCGCCGGGTTTGGTTTGATAATGTGCCGTCACCAATACGGCAAAGACCTGTTCCAGCAGGGCTTCATCAGCCAATAAGTCCTCGGGTTTTAACTGAAGAAATTCCGTCTTGTTCTCCCCTTGCTGTATAAGCAAATTTTCCGGGGACGGCAGAGCACTATTGTCGATATCAGCTAAGGCCGCTTTTAATAAGCAACCCTTGAAAATAAAGGCTTCGAGGGGATCATCTTCGGCCCAGCGAATAGGCTGATGTATATGAAAAGCCTGATATTGGGGGGTGTGCTGTTTTAAGGTTTTTCGGAACTTGAGAGTAAAACCCCGTCCGGCCCCTTCATAGCCATGTACTGTGGTTGAAAAAACCATGCGGTGGTATGAAGCCAGCAATTTTTGCAGCAGATAAACCGGGATCGCCGCCGCTTCATCCACCAGCAATAAGCCCAGTTTAACTGGATGGTGGTGCAACAGCACATCCACAGGTAAAAATTCAATCTCGCCATGAGGATGCACGCAGCGTCCGCGGGAGAATTCCGCCCCCGGCAAGGAGGCTTTTAACTGCTGAAAAAAAATCTCACAGGCCTGTAAATGCGGAGCGGTGATCCCTATACGTATTTTCTCGGCGCCGTTAGCGGCATTTGTTAACAGTTCGGCAGCGGCAATTGCCAGTGCCGACGATTTACCCCTGCCCCGATCGGCTGTTAATACCAAAGGCCGGTTCCTGTGCCCCTTAACCACCTTGATGATCTTTTGTACCGCAGTAACCTGCTCAGATGTTTTACAGCCTAAAGGCAAGTTCTCTAGTACCGGACGCTCAAAATCAAGCTCAGGGACTGGTGGCAGTGCTTTTCCCTGTTCGAGGATACAGGCCAACTCATCAGCGAGCAATTCCCGGAAAAATCTTTGCAAAAAGACGCTTTTGGTCACAGAAGAAAATTCCTTATCCTGCGGCCATAACAGGAATAATAGCCCACCGGCTACCAGGGTGCCGGATAAGGCAGCCAGCGCATCAATATTAAAATCATCATCACTTTCACTGCCATCAAACAGCAAATAAGTATTTTCCGTGCCTAAATGGTGGCGGTAATTTTTACGGTCGACGGATATGATGCTCGCTGCGCCTTGAGGAACTAACGATGACATCCCACCCGGATTATCACTGTAAATAAGCCAGTCAGCCTTGGCTGGCAGCTGTTTTTCCTCGAGAGCTTTTTCCGGTTTTTTAACAGGGAAAATAGGCAGGCTCTTTAACAGAGAAAACGCCCAATCACTCTCCCCTGCCAAAACTACTAAGCGTCGTTGTCCGGCTCTAAATGCCTGCTGCATATAAGGTTTTAACCAGGATATAAAGGCCTCGGGATTATTGCTCTGCACAGCTTACTCATTATTTGAAACATGGAAGAAAAGGCAAGTGTACCAACCGGGCACAAAAAGCTGAACCAAAGTACAAAATTAATCTATGCTTAATGTGATTTCACTATGCCTTACAGCCTTAACTATGTTAAATAAACTCAAAAAATCGCTTCACAGTTCAAAAAACAACCACTCAATATAAAAACCCCATTATGTTAGTGGCTATTGAGTATTCGTTGATCCTGATCAATTCCTTCCCCCAAGGAACTGGCACAATAACCTTGACTACAAATCAATATACGAGCACATCATGAATGAGCCTAACTCTGCTGAATTACAAAAGAATCATGAACGAAACACCTTCGTTTTTCTGGCGGTCTTTTTAGCGCCAATCTTGTCGGTCATTATTGTCGGCGGCTTCGGATTTATGGTCTGGATCAGCCAAATATTATTCGGACCGCCGGGAGCATAAGGCAACCGAAATGGACCGTTTAGAAAACCCGGCAAGGCGCCGGTTATTTAGAGGAAAGCTGAGCCATAAACCCGAGCAGAGGTTGCCCTGGGTTATTAGCGAAGCGGTGTTTACCAGCGGTTGCGACCAATGCCAGGATTGCATCAAAAGCTGTGAAACACAAATCATCGTCCAGGATGAACAAGGCTTTCCCAAGATAGATTTCTCCAAAGGTGAATGCACTTTTTGCCAGCAATGTATCCAAAGCTGCGAAAAGCCGTTATTTAAGCCGCAGGCACAAATAGACTCAGGGCTGGAAACGCCCTGGCCGGTAACCCTTGGCATTAACAACAAATGCCTGGCCAAAAATGAGATTTATTGCCGCAGCTGCCAGGATGTCTGTGAGACCCGGGCCATCACCTTTCGCTATCAAGATACCAGCATCGCCAAACCGGAATTGAATCTTGACGACTGCACGCAATGTGGCGCCTGTATTGCCACGTGCCCGCAAGACTCACTCTCTTTTACTTTTATCAGCGAGGCAGCCAATGCCAGATAATACCTTAATCAACGACAAAGGTGGCGTTAATCACTACGCACCGGATAGTCCCGAACCAAGTGGGGAATATCATGTTGCCAGCTTTGTCGCACATGCCGTAGTGACCCAGCTTGATGATGTAAAACAACAAATAAAACAAATCCAGGGTGCCGAAATCCATGCCGTAAGTCCGGAAGGAAAAATAGTGTTTACTATTGAGGACTTTAGTCAGAAAGGAATCGGACAAAAGATCGACACCCTAAAATACCATACCGGCCTCTATAACCTGGCGCCGGTATATCATCAATTTTTGCCCGAAACTAACCAAGCGATATAAGGTGAGGCCAATGACGATTAACCGCCGAGAATTTATCAAAGCAAATGCTGTTGCTGCGGCCGCTGCCGTAGCCGGGGTTTCAGTACCCGCTGCCGCATCCAATTTAATCACCAGCAGTGATATTACCAAACTCAAATGGGACAAGGCCCCGTGTCGTTTTTGCGGCACTGGCTGTAGTGTCAATGTCGGGGTAATGGACGGCAAAGTGGTTGCTACCCACGGTGATATTAAATCACCGGTCAATAAAGGCCTTAACTGTGTTAAAGGTTATTTCCTTTCCAAGATCATGTACGGTAAAGACCGTCTGACCACGCCGCTGCTGCGCATGAAAAACGGCGAGTTCCATAAAGATGGTGAATTTGCCCCTATTTCCTGGAAGCGCGCCTTTGACATCATGGAAGAAAAAACCAAGGCTGCATTAAAGGCCAAAGGTCCTACCTCCATCGGTATGTTCGGCTCCGGCCAGTGGACGGTACCCGAAGGTTATGCCGCGGTAAAACTGATGAAAGCCGGTTTTCGCAGCAATAACATAGATCCCAATGCCCGCCACTGTATGGCGTCGGCTGTGGGCGGCTTTATGCGTACTTTTGGTATCGACGAGCCCATGGGCTGTTACGACGATATGGAAGCCACAGATGCCATGGTGCTGTGGGGCTCGAATATGGCGGAAATGCACCCCATTTTATGGACCCGGATCACCGACCGCCGGTTAAGTGCGCCGCACGTTAAAGTACATGTCCTGTCCACTTACGAGCACCGCAGTTTTGAACTGGCAGACAACGGCATGATCTTCACGCCGCAAACGGATCTGGCGATTCTGAACTACATCGCCCACTACATTATCGAAACCGGCCGGGTCAACCATGACTTTGTCAACAAACACACTAACTTCCGTTTAGGTGAAACCGATATCGGCTACGGCCTTCGTCCGGAGCACCCGCTGGAGCAGAAAGCGAAAAACAACGGCAAAACCAAAGGCAGCTCCAAAGCCATTAACTTTGAAGAATATGCCAAATTTGTCAGCACCTACACCCTGGAATATACTTCCAAGTTATCCGGTGTACCCGAGCATAAACTTAAAGCCCTGGCCGAGTTATATGCCGATCCGAAAACCAAGGTCTGCTCGTTCTGGACCATGGGCTTTAACCAGCATACCCGCGGCGTCTGGGCCAACAATCTGGTGTACAATATTCACCTGTTGACCGGCAAGATCTCTACCCCGGGTAACAGCCCGTTCTCCTTAACCGGTCAGCCTTCGGCCTGTGGTACCGCACGCGAAGTGGGCACCTTTGCCCATCGCCTGCCTGCCGACATGGTGGTTAAAAACCCCAAACACCGCAAAATGGCGGAAAAAATCTGGCAATTGCCGGACGGCACCATTCCGCCGAAACCCGGTTACCATGCGGTACTGCAAAACCGTATGCTTAAAGACGGTAAATTAAACTTCTACTGGACCCAATGTACCAACAATATGCAGGCAGGGGCCAATATCAACGAAGAAATCTACCCCGGTTACCGTAACCCGGAAAACTTTATCGTTGTATCCGACCCTTATCCGACCGTCAGCGCCCAGGCCGCCGACCTGATCTTACCTACCGCCATGTGGGTGGAAAAAGAAGGGGTTTACGGCAATGCCGAACGCCGGACTCAGGCCTGGTACCAGATGGTGCAGGCGCCGGGCGAAGCAAAGTCTGATCTATGGCAATTGGTGGAATTCTCCAAACGCTTTAAAGTCGAAGAAGTCTGGCCGGAAGAGTTAATAGCCAAGAAACCAGAATACCGGGGCAAAACCTTATACGACATCCTGTATAAAAACGATAAGGTCAATCAATACCCTCTGAACGAGATCCCCGAAGATCGCCTGAACCAGGAATCAAGAGATTTCGGTTTCTACCTGCAAAAAGGTTTGTTTGAAGAATATGCCGCTTTCGGTCGCGGCAAAGCCCATGACCTTGCCCCGTATGATACTTACCATCAGGTTCGCGGCTTACGCTGGCCGGTAGTGGACGGTAAGGAAACCCTGTGGCGCTTTAAAGAAGGTTCAGATCCTTATGTCAAACCGGGTAAAGACTTCGAATTCTACGGCAAGCCCGACGGCAGAGCGGTAATTTTCGCCCTGCCCTACGAGCCGGCAGCCGAATCTCCGGATGAAGAATATGACCTGTGGCTGTCCACCGGCCGGGTACTGGAGCACTGGCATACCGGCTCTATGACCCAGCGGGTACCGGAGCTGTATAAATCCATGCCGGATGCCGTGGTTTATATGCACCCGGATGATGCGAAAAAACGCAACATGCGCCGGGGAGATTTGGTGAATATCGTTTCACGCCGCGGCGAAGTACAAACCCGGGTCGAAACCCGTGGCCGTAACAAGCCACCTAAAGGTTTGGTCTACATGGCTTTCTTTGATGCCGGACGCCTGGTGAATAAATTGACCTTAGACGCCACAGATCCGTTATCAAAAGAAACCGACTATAAAAAATGCGCCGTTAAAGTGGTTAAGGTTTAGGAGAGCTATCATGAAGAATTTGATAAAAATTGGCATGCTGTTATCTGTTTTGCTACCCGTAACCGCAAGCTGGGCTGCGCCGGGTGAAGTCGCCACTTTGCGGGAAAAAACCAGCATAGACCAGCAAAAGAAACCCGGCATTATCCCTAAGGTGATCAACAGCGATATCAAACAGGCGCGTAATTACCCGATGCAGCCGCCGGTGATCCCGCACAAAATCCGTAACTATGAGGTTAACCTCAATACCAATAAGTGTATGTCCTGCCATAGCCGCCAGCGCACCGAAGAGTCGCAGGCCCCTATGGTCAGCGTCACCCACTTTATGGATCGCGACGGTAACTTTTTGGCGGAAATATCACCACGCCGCTATTTCTGTAACCAGTGCCATGTCACCCAGCTCGATACTAAACCTGTGGTTGAAAACGAGTTCGTGGATATGCACGCTATCATGAAGCAAAAATCACTAGCACAGAAGTAGAGGCTGCCATGAAAAACATCATAAAAATTGGCTGGCAAACCCTGAAAAAGCCCAGTGGTTATTACAGCTTAGGTGCTTTGGTTATCGGGGGATTTATTGCCGGTGTGATCTTCTGGGGGGGCTTTAACACCGCCCTGGAACTCACCAATACCGAAGAGTTTTGTATTTCCTGTCATGAAATGGAAAACAATGTTTATGAGGAATTAAAAACCACGATACATTTTACCAACCGCTCCGGTGTACGGGCCACCTGTCCTGATTGTCATGTGCCCCATAAATGGACCGATAAAATCGCCCGTAAGATGCAGGCTTCAAAAGAAGTCTGGGGCAAGATTTTCGGTACCATTAATACCCGGGAGAAGTTTCTCGCCCATCGTAAACGCTTAGCGGAAAATGAGTGGCGACGCCTCAAGGCCAACGACTCACTGGAATGCCGTAACTGCCACAACTTTGACTACATGGATTTCACCAGTCAAAGCCAGCGGGCGGCAAAACAGCATTCCACCTCGCTCGCCAGCGGTGAAAAAACCTGTATTGACTGTCATAAAGGCATTGCCCATCACCTGCCTGACATGAAAGGAGTTGAAGGCTGGTAAACACTATTACCTGTTTTCTGAAGCCAAAAGCACCTGTCTCCCATCAGGTGCTTTTTTTTGTTTTAAACAAAGGGGCATAACAGCAAACTTCAGACAAGGAAGCACTTTAAAAATAATTAACGATGGCCTACCGGCAGCACTTCCGCCACTTCATTATCCAGCATCTCCAGCACACTTGAGTAACCATGCTCGCTCTGCCAACCCAGCATTTGCTGCGCCAAACCGGCATCATAGACCCGGTCAAGGCTTAAAGGCAAAGGCCAGCCCCGGCGGGAAAAATCCCCCGCCAGTGCCGGTGCATATTCAGCTATCACCCCGGCGGCATCAGTAAATAAGCGCTCACACAAGTTTCGATTAAAAGGGGTCTTACCCGAGACAATAAAGCGGTTAAAACCCGGCAGGCGTTTTTCTATGGCACAGCCATGGGCACGGGCGACATCCCTGGCATCTATGCCCCTGGTTAGGCGGTACATCGCCATTAAATCTGCCGGTTCAGGAAAACAGCGTGACATTTGCAGTACAGTTACCGGCAGCGCAAATAAATGCGAAATATTTTCCAGCAGTTTTTCCGCCTCAAGCTTAGATCTGTGATAAATGCTTTTCGGCTCAGGTGTGACCGTTTCATCTATCCAGCCCGCCGTGTCTTTCGGGGTTGACGCTTTACCGTAAAGCGCGGTGGTACTGGTAAAAACAAAATGTTTAACCCCGGCCTGCAAGCCTGATAACGCCAGTTTTTCCGTGGCTTTAACATTGATGGTTTCAAACTCTTCATCGGCCACCAGGCCGACATGGGGGGCGTGTAGTGCCGCACTATGGACGATTACATCCACTCCCCGCAGCGCTTTTTCCAAAACCTGGTGATCACGGATATCACCAACAATATCTGCAGTTGAACAGGGGGTTTTATCCAAACCTGTTACCTTGTGCTTTTTCATCAGGTGAATATAAATGGCCCGCCCCACCCTGCCGGCACTACCTGTGATTAAAATATTCAAATTCAATAACCTGCAAAAAAAATAAAGTGACTAAGTTAACTGAATAACTTCGGTGGATTTATCATTGGCATATTCATGGTAAATATCATCCAGGTACCCGGCGAGCTCATCCGGGGTAAGCTCCGGCGGGATCACAACATCATAAACACGTGATGAGATACCGGTATCGGAGTCATTAAATAGCTGCCATTGCTGTTCTATTCGATGAACAGACATCAGCTTGCCGAAAACATTAAACTTGATAACCATTACTCCTGCCCCCTTCTCTGTTGGCATTTTCCCCATGAAAAAGGCAGGTTAACAGCAAAAAGGAAAGCTAAGCAAATAAATGAACCGACAAAAATAAAGCGGGTAGATAAGAGCTTAACAAGTTAAGGAGAAACAGGCCTATACAATAAATTCAAGGATCATTTATCCGGGGATATGTTTTCTTCAGTCACGGGTTTTCGCTGTTGTTCAAGTTGTTTAAGCTGCTTTGCCGCCTTTTGCAGCCATTGCTTATCAATGCCCCTGGTTGACAATATTTCCATACATTCAGCCACCAGCCCGAGGGCATTGCGATAGTCGCGATCTAAGGCGATCAGCTCCAAGCGTAAGGCCCTGGTTTCTTCTTTGCTGGCTCCGCCCTTATTGGACGCCTCAATCACGCCTTTGAGGCTGTCAATAGCCGACTCATAGGTCTTAATTTTTTTCTCCAGCGGCGCCTGGTAAAACCATTGCACCGCTCCCAACACCCCACCACCGCCAAGCAGGACACCGGTCAGGGTACCAATCAGGGTATATTTTTTCAGTTTCTCTTCGATTAAGCCCATGCGTTTGCTCAGGGGCTCTTTCTTACCTTCGGCATTACCTTCAACGTCATTCATAGCAAATACTCTTAGATAAAGTTTGCAGCTAACGACACTTCCTTCTGATTTATCTGCTAAAAGATTTCCTTGCATAGCAGAAAACAAGCGGTTCACCGCTCACTACATTTTAGCTTAAAATTCATGATTTCAGGGCAAAAACTGCCACAGAAGGCTTAACCCGGCAACCGATAACGAGCAAAGGTTTGCCACCGGCACAGTGCCTATAATTAAGTCCGCCTTGAGTAAAATTTGAAAAAGCAAAAAATATTGCCTATGTTCAAATTGTGTTGGGTCAATAATCAAATTCTGCAAAAATCTTACTTAACATATGTTGACCCAGGGAGGGAGTAATTATGGCCAATCTTTCAGCCGAAGACCTTATGCCGAAAAATAAAGTGATCGATTATGATAAAGACCTGCCGCAGGGAGAGCAGGCGGCGCATAACAGCGAAGTACGCAAGCGCATCGACGAACTGAAGGAGCAACAAAGGCTCAGAGAGCTGTTAGATGATACCGACGACTGGTAAAACTCTGTCATTGCCCCTAGTCCCATCCACGCAAGTCCCCTTAAAAAAGCCCCTGCGCGCCTTTATTCGATTAGCACAAAGCTGCTGAATTTAGTAAGCTAGTTTTTCATCGATAACAACAAGAAAGAGAGCTATGAAAAAAATCCTGCTACCCCTATTGTTTGGCTGCAGCCTGACGGCCCCGGTATCTGCAAGCAACACACAGGTTGATCGCTTGGCGGATCAGGTTGAGGGCGATGTGATCAAGTGGCGCCGCCATTTTCACCAATACCCGGAATTATCCAACCGTGAATTTGAAACCGCAAAAACCATTGCCAAATACCTTGAATCCCTCGGGCTGGAAGTGCAAACCGGTATTGCTAAAACCGGGGTGGTTGCAGTGCTTGATTCCGGCAAGCCCGGCCCTGTGGTTGCCCTGCGCGCCGATATAGACGCCCTGCCTGTCACGGAATCCGTTGACTTGCCTTTTGCCTCCAAAGTACGCACCACCCATGAAGGTTTTGACGTTGGTGTGATGCACGCCTGCGGCCACGATACCCATATCGCCATGTTGATGGGGGCGGCAAAAATTCTCACCACCATGAAAGATCAGTTAAAAGGCAAAGTGAAATTCATCTTCCAGCCCGCTGAAGAAGGGGCGCCTGCGGGTGAAACCGGCGGTGCTGAAGTCATGGTAAAGGAAGGGGTGTTAAAATCCCCTGATGTTGATGTTATCTTCGGTTTGCATATCAGCTCAGATCAGGATGTCGGCACGGTTTATTACCGCGAAGGCGGGATCATGGCGGCAGTTGACCCGTTCAAAGTCGTAATAAAAGGCAAACAATCCCACGGCGCCTACCCCTGGAACAGCGTTGACCCTATCGTTACCGCCGCCCAGGTGATCATGGGACTGCAAACCATCGTCAGCCGAGAAGTCGAACTGATCGACAGCGCCGCAGTGGTCACTATCGGCATGATCCACGGCGGCAACCGCTCCAACATCATCCCCAGTGAAGTCGAGCTGGTGGGTACCATACGTACCCTGAACCCCAATATCCGCCAACATATCCATAAAGCGGTGCACAACAAGGTCACCAGCATAGCCAAAAGCATGAATGCCAGCGCCGAAGTAACCCTGCCGCTGGATTACAGTTACCCCATCACCTATAACGAACCTTCGTTAATGCGCAAAATGCTGCCGGTGCTGCAAGCCACCGCAGGAAAAGATAATGCCAAGGTGACCGGAGCCGTTACCGGCGCAGAAGACTTCTCCTTCTTCCAGGAAGAAGTACCCGGCCTGTACCTCTTTGTCGGCGGCAAAGACAGGAACCTGCCCAAATCCCAGGCCCCGGACCACCATACCCCGGAATTTCGTATCGACGAAAGTGGTATGAAACTCGGCGTGCGCTTACTGTCCAACCTGACCCTGGACTATATGCACAATCCTAAATAACTTAGCTTTCAAGGCCGGCCCTGAGCCCTTACCCTAAGCAAGGGCCGGCCTTTTGTTAAAATATGCCAAGATAATTCCCCTTCCCCCCTCCGGTTTACGTTAAAAGCTGCTACTATACCCGCCTGTTTTTTCGTTTTAGCTGTTAACTGACTCTATTCATGACTTTTTTAGAAAAACTACGCTGTCTTTTCACCTTTGGTCAGGGTGTTGCTTTGCCATTACCGGAAATTTCAGCCGATACCGATCCCATCACCTTATTTGATCTCTGGTTTAAAGATGCCAATAAATCCGGTATTTTGCTGCCCGAAGCCATGTCGGTAAGCAGCTGCAGCAAAGACGGCTACCCCAGCTCCCGCATGGTGCTGCTGAAAGCTTTTGATGAAAAAGGCTTTGTCTTTTATACCAACTATGCCAGCCGCAAGAGCCAGGTACTGGAAGAAAACAACAAGGTGGCCTTGCTGTTTCACTGGAACGTGCTGCAAAGGCAAATCCGTATCGAGGGGGAAGTGGAAAAAGTCACGCAAGAAGAGTCTGCCAACTACTTTCACAGCCGCGACCGCGGTAGCCAGGTAGGCGCCTGGGCCTCAAAGCAAAGCAAAAAGATCAGCGAAGAAAACGAACTGGCATCCCGCTTTAAGTTTTTCAACGACAAGTTTGCCGGCCAGCAAGTACCTCACCCTGAGTTTTGGGGCGGATGGCGGGTAAAACCCAAATACATTGAATTCTGGCAAGGGCGCGCCAGCCGCATGCATGACAGAATTTGTTTCGAAAAAGCCGAAGACCAGTGGCAGCAATTTAAACTGCATCCCTAAAAAGAGAAAAACCGGCAATCATGGTCTAAAACCCGGCGGTTCTTAAATAAAAAAGCGGATATACAAACCTGTATATCCGCTTTTAACGCATGGCTGAGCAGCTGATACCGTTAAGCGATCACCAGCTTAACCGCCGACTAAGGCCAGTAAAATACCCGCCGCTACCGCAGAGCCAAGCACACCGGCCACATTCGGCCCCATGGCATGCATCAGCAGGAAGTTATGGGGATTGGCTTCCAAACCGACCTTATTGGCCACCCGCGCCGCCATAGGCACCGCAGAGACCCCGGCCGCCCCGATTAACGGGTTAACCTGCTCTTTGGACAATTTATTCATCACCTTGGCCATCAACACCCCGGAAGCGGTACCGATAGAAAAGGCAACCGCCCCTAAGCCCAGGATGCCCAGGGTTTCAACATTGAGGAACTTATCGGCGCTCAGCTTAGAGCCAACCCCAAGTCCCAAGAATATGGTGACAATGTTAATCAGTTCATTCTGCGCCGTGGCGCTTAACCTGTCTACCACACCACATTCGCGCATCAGGTTGCCTAAACAGAACATGCCCACTAAAGGCGTTGCTGCCGGTAAAAAGAAAATAGTCATCAGCAACACCGCCAGCGGGAAAATGACTTTCTCGACTTTGCTCACATGACGCAGCTGAGACATTTCTATCTTACGTTCCTGCTCTGTGGTCAGGGCGCGCATGATCGGCGGCTGAATAATAGGCACCAGCGCCATATAGGAATAGGCGGCAACGGCAATCGCCCCCAATAAATCCGGCGCCAGTTTCGAGGCCAGGAAGATGGCTGTCGGGCCGTCGGCGCCGCCGATAATGGCGATAGCCGAAGCATCTTTTAAGCTAAACTCAAAGCCGGGAATGGCATTTAGGGCTATTGCACCGAATAAGGTCGCGAAGATGCCGAACTGGGCCGCCGCCCCCAAAAACAGGGTTTTCGGGTTAGCGATCAGGGCGCCAAAGTCGGTCATCGCCCCCACGCCCATAAAAATGAGCAACGGGAAGATACCGGTATCGATACCGGCATAATAGATATAGTGCAGCAAGCCGCCGACTTCGGAAAAACCCGCCACCGGGATATTGGTCAGAATCGCACCAAAGCCCATAGGCACCAGCAACAAAGGCTCAAAGTTTTTCACTATCGCCAGGAACAATAAACCACAGCCCACCAGCATCATAATCACCTGGCCCAGCTCGAAATTGGCCAGACCGGTGGATAACCATAAAGTATTTAACGAGTCCATCGGCTTTTCCTATACCAGGCTGAGTAAGGCTTCACCAACGGCAACCGAATCACCTTCTTTGGCATGCAGGGTAGTCACTTCGCCATCGGTCACCGCACGAACCTCGGTTTCCATTTTCATCGCTTCCATGATGATCACGACATCATTGGCAGCAACCCTGTCCCCCGGTTTTACCAAGACCTTGAAAATGTTGCCCGCCAGCGGTGCATTCAAGGTTTCTTCGGCGCTGACCGAAGTGGACTGCTTAATGGCCTCATCACCGACGGCGGCATAGCTGATATCCTTGATCGCGCCTCCCGGCCCGACCACAACATCATACACTTTACCGTCAACACTGACCGCATAACTTTCAGCCGCCGCCGTTGCCGGGGCTGCTGGCGTATTTTGTGCCGCTTCTTTTTCCTGGGCGGCGATGATGCTCGGTTTAGGCTCAAAGGCATCGGCATTATCGCGGTTTTCCAGAAATTTCAGTCCGATTTGCGGGAACAGGGCATAGGTTAACACGTCATCAACCGCCTCAGATGCCAGGGAAATGCCTTTTTCCTGCGCCAGCTGTTCCAGCTCTACCGTCAGCTTATCCATTTCCGGCGACAGCAAGTCGGCGGGGCGGCAAGTGATCGCCTGCTCGCCATTTAACACCCGGGCCTGGAGTTCGGCATTGACCTTATCTGCGGTCGCACCGTATTCGCCTTTTAACACCCCGGAAGTTTCCTTGGTGATAGACTTATAACGCTCACCGGTCAGCACATTCAGCACCGCCTGGGTACCGACAATTTGCGAGGTTGGCGTCACTAAAGGAATATAACCTAAGTCTTTACGGACTTTGGGAATTTCAGTTAATACTTCATCGAGGCGATCCGCAGCCCCCTGCTCTTTCAGCTGGCTTTCCATATTGGTTAACATACCGCCGGGTACCTGAGCCAGTAAGATCCTGGCATCGACCCCTTTCAGGCTGCCTTCAAACTGGGCGTATTTTTCCCGCACTTCCCGGAAATAGGCGGCGACTTCCGCCAGCTTCACCATGTCCAGCCCGGTATCGCGCTCTGTGCCTTCGACAATAGAGACCAAGGTCTCCGTGGGAGAGTGGCCGTAAGTCATACTCATGGAAGAAATCGAGGTATCAATGACATCGATATCGGCATCTATCGCCTTCATATGGGTGGCGATGCTTAAACCTGTGGTAGCATGGCAATGCAGGGCGATAGGTAAAGACACGGTTTCTTTTAACCGGCTGATCAGCTCGGCGCCGTCATAAGGTTTTAATAACCCGGCCATGTCTTTAATACATAAGGAGTGCGCCCCCATATCTTCAAGCTGTTTGGCCATGGTGAGCCAGCCTTCCAGGGTATGCACCGGGCTTTCGGTATAACTTAAGGTGCCCTGGGCATGCGCGCCGACTTTTACCGCCGCTTTCACCGCCGTCTGCAGGTTGCGGACATCGTTCATGGCATCAAAAATACGGAAGACATCGATACCGTTGATATGGGCGCGTTCAACAAACTTTTCCACCACATCATCGGCATAATGGCGGTAGCCTAAAATATTCTGGCCGCGAAACAGCATTTGCTGCTTGGTTTTCGGCATCGCCTTTTTCAGGGCGCGGATACGCTCCCAGGGATCTTCCCCCAAATAACGGATACAGGAATCAAAGGTGGCGCCGCCCCAGGATTCGATTGACCAGTAACCTATATCATCCAGTTTAGATGCGATAGGCAACATATCTTCAAGTCGTAAACGTGTTGCTAAAAGTGATTGGTGACCATCTCTTAACACAACCTCGGTAATACCTAATGGTTTAGTCATTCTTCATGTTCCTATTTCGTTATTTGTGTTGTTGGCGGTAACGAACAACTGCAGAGGTGATTGCCGCAACGATAGCCGGAGATATTCCCTGCTCGGCTTTAGTGTCGTTTTTTGCGGCGGCTACCGGCGCAGATGAAGGCTTGGTATCCGGATATTTGTTTGCCAGCGGGGCCAATACCGTTGAAATAATCACCACCAGTATGCCTAAAAAAGCAAAAACAAACACCATACCGGCAAGCATCAGAGTGCCTGCTTCTATAAATAGCTGCTCCATCTGTCCATCCATTTTGATTAAAAATTAGGAAATAGAATAATCACTCCAATCACAAAAAAGCAAATAAGAATTCGCAGTTTCAGAAAAAAAAACATCCGTCAAGCATAAAAAACGTCAAAAACGAGTCTTTATTCATTATTTTTAAATATTTATTCTATCAAAATGGTATAACTTAAAATTGTATACAATAATATCTGGTTAAATCTGGTGATTTTATTGGAAATAATAAATATTGTATACCATATACAAAAACCAAAGACAGGGAATATTAACGAATAGCAGCTGAACACTTAAGCGGCAATTTTCAGCCAAAATTTTCACCGGGACTCATGATAACGGTTAATTATTATTTAATAAATGGTGAAATAACAGGCCAGCTCCCGGCTGTAGCCAGGTTTAACCCCGGCATCTTTTTTGGCCGAAAATTATCCTTGTGTGCCGAAATTTTATCCCGGTAGCATAAAACCAAAATCAAGGCCTTGCCTGTTAGTTGGTATTTACTACTAAAATATTCCAATATGGCAGAATTTCTCTATACTGTTTGAAAAGAAATCTCCGGCAGGCCTTGGTCTATGCCGGTGGCCAGTGAAAAAGGACTTATCACATGAAGGCATTGTCTTATAAAAAATCGAGTCAAACACCTGATAAAAAAAGCAGGGAAGCTGTTAAAGCCCAGCTCGGCAGCTTGCTATGCAAACTATACAAAGCCGCCATTATCCTATTAGGCCTGAGTTGTTTGACGCCGACATTTGCCAGCAGAAATATCAGCTTCGACCTTATTAATCCTCAGCTGACAGCTGCCCCCGTCAATAAAAGCTACCAAGAGAAAAATTCGGCACAATCAAAGCAAGCCAGCCTTAATCAGCTAGCTGTCCAACAGCAACCGGGCATCTCCAATAGCGGTTCAACCCCGAAATCCCTGCTGGTGTATTATGGCTGGCCGTCATCCTTTAACTACAGCACAAACTTTTGGGATCTCAGCAAGGTCGCCACCGATTTCAATCGCTATGACTTGCTCGTACTCGGTGCGGGACTGGAGTTAACCAGCCATGGCGATCATCTCAATACCGCCACCATTTTATCGAAAATAAACCAGCAGCGGGCATCAACAACAAGCAAGATCAGTATTTTTGGCTACCTGGATTTAGGGCGCAGCACCAACAACTTTTCTCAGGCAGAAATCGGGCAGCGCATTGATTTATGGCTACAATTATTCCAGGGCTATGATCATATCGATGCCGGTATTTTCCTGGATGATTACGGTTATGATTTTGGCACCGACAGGGCGCGCCAGGCATACGCGGTAAATTATGCCAAGGCGTTAGGTTTACAGATAATCGTCAATGCCTGGGATCCGGATGATGTGTTCGGTGCAGACATTAATACCAACACTTATATGGGCATCATGATGAACCCGAATGGCAACCCGCCCCCCGACGGCATAGATTATTACCTGAGTGAAAGTTTCGTGATCCAAAACAGTGACTGGGCCGGACAAGATGCCCTGACAAGCAAACAAAGTAAATTAATCGCTTACCAGAGCAGTTACACTGCCGCTAAGCCGGTGCAGATCTTATCCGTGACCACCAATACCAGCGGTTATAACTTCAGCCAACAACAGTTTAACTATGCCTGGCGTTATGCCGCCCTCTATAATCACGCCGCTTTTGGCTGGGGTGAACCCGCTTTCTCCAGCAATGCCGTGGCCCCGTTTCGCTCCCGTCCGGCAGAAACCTTTGACTTTGCCCCGGCGCAGCAACCTTCAAAAACCGACAGCGGCCCCTGCCTCTACCGGGAGCCGACGGCAAGTTTTCACGGTGTCATGCTCCACCCCGAGGCCCATATCTCGGTCAGCGCCATGGACTTAAACACTTTACTTAATAACTTAAACAGCGAGTTTCCTGCACCCCAATGTCAATATGAATAGTGCCAATATTAACCAAGCAGCAAAACAGGAACGAAAATGGCGGCATTAACCATGCCATTAACAATCAATAACCTTAATCACCAGATACATGATGGGCATACCGAGCGCTGGCTGTTAACCCGGGTATCTTTAAGCATAGCCCCGGGTGAATGTGTCGCCCTCACCGGAGACAGCGGCAGCGGTAAAACCACTTTGCTCAACCTGATTGCCGGGTTGGAGCCGGTGCAACAGGGGGAGATCCGTGTTGCCGGGCAGGGGCTGCAACACGCCGGGGATAAAGCACTGAGCCGGCTGCGCAGGCAAACCCTGGCGATGATATTCCAGCACTATAACCTGCTGTCCAGCCTGAATGTCATGGATAACATCGGCTTCAGCGCCCGCCTGGCCGGCAGGTATGATGAAAACCACAGTTTAAGCCTGGCCAGAAACCTGGGCATAGATCATTTGCTGGATCATTACCCCGACACCCTGTCCGGCGGAGAAATGCAGCGGGTTGCCATCGCCCGCGCACTCGGCACCCGGCCTAAACTCTTGCTCGCGGATGAACCCACAGGCAACCTGGACAACAGCAACAGCGACAAGGTGATTGAACAGCTGCTTTCCCTGGCCAAGTCACACCATAGCGCGTTATTGATGGTGACCCACAGCAACAGCGTTGCCGGAAAAATGGATAAGGTTTATCAGCTTAAAGACGGCCTGCTCAGCCAACAAAGCTGCGGCGGTTGAAATGACGGGCATGACCTTAAGCACACAGATAACAAAGGCTCTGCACCAACATTTGCTTATCGGCAAGCTAGTACTGGCCCAATATCGCCGTCAGGGCCTGCTCAATCTCGGCTTTGTCTTCAGCCTGGCTATCGCCACCAGCACCTTGTTAACAATTTTGATGTTAAACCATGCCAGTAAAAGCCAGTATGCCCGGGCAGATCTCAGCCTGAGCTCCCCAGTCGCTTTCTATGTTTTGCCCAAACAGGGTAATGACATCAGCAAAGCCGACTTTACCCGGCTGCGTCAGGCCGGTTTTCATCAACTGAGCCCGGTATTAACCTTTAAAAAAAAGCTCGCCTCGGGTAAAAGCATCCGCTTTAAGGCAATAGATTTACTGCCCCTGGCCATCACCCGGCCGGACTATGATCCGGACAAAATCCATATCGGCCGCTCCGCCCTGAAACGGCTTGATCTCTCTGTTGAAGAACCGGTGATTTTAACGGACAACCGGCGCCTGGACAGCCGGTATCATCAAGATGCCAACTGGGGCAGCGAGGTTTTACTTGATATCTCCCTGGCCTGGCAACTCTTCCCCGAACTTACCGGCTTTAGCTACCTCAGCGCCCCCCCGATGACAAAAAAGGAGCAGACCCGGCTAAGTGTTACCCTGCCGCCGCAACTGACATTACAAGAGGCCTGGTCGCTGGATACACGCAGCGGTTTTGCCGATGCCTTACATTTAAACTTGTCGGCGCTGGCCATACTGGCTTTTATTGTCAGCTTGTTTATCGCCTTCCAGGCGGGAGAACAGGCCTGGCGAAAGCGCAGCGAACTCGCAGCCCAACTGAGGTTGCTCGGGGTTTCCCTGCCGGTACTTTTTCATGTGCTGCTGCTTGAGGCCATAGGCTTGATCCTGATCACTGCTGTTATCGGTACGGCAATCGCACTTTTGCTGCTCGCTATGTTATTGCCTTTGCTTGGACTGACCCTGGAGCAGCTCTACAACCTCAATGTTAACGGTCAGCTCAGCTGGCACCCTGTCTATGCCCTCTGGTCCCTGCTGATAGCGGCCGTCGCGGTATTCACTACCCTAGCCAGGCAATATCGCCGCATCGCCGGCAGATATATCAGCCGCTTTGCCCGGCAAAGTATTTATCCCGGCGGCAAACAAGACAATAAAAGCAGCGTGAAACGGGCAATACCGGGACTTGCCCTGTTATTCTTGTTTTTTCTGATCCCGGAAATCGCCCCCGATACGCTGACAAACACAGGCCCGCTCTCCCCCTGGCACCTGATCATGGGCAAATACGGCCTGTTGCTCCTTTCCACGATTGCCCTGCTGCCGCTATTGCTGCAGAGCTTTATCAAAGCATTCACGACACTCTGCCCGGGTTTTAAGCTCAATTTTCTCCTGCAAGATGCCCGAAACCAGGTCAGCAGGCGCAAGCTGCCGTTGGCAGCATTTTATCTGGCCCTGACCACCAGCATAGCCGCGGCCTTGATGATCAACAGTTTTGAAACGGCTTTTACTGACTATCTGGATCAAAACCTGGATCAGGATCTGTACATACGTTTTACCCCGGAGCAAAAAACCCCCTTGCTGGCCTGGCTAGAAGCACAAACGGACTCAGCACAATACCGGATTGAGGAATACCGCTTTTATTACCGGGGCAGTGCCAGCCTGGCCGGGGAAGTGCTGGATTTAGGCATATATAGTTCCGCCAAACAGCTGGCATCCCTGGTCTTTAAAGAAAAAGGCCAGGACCAAGGCGGTCAGGGACCAGGCTGCTTTATCAATGAGCCCCTGGCCATCAAACGGCAACTGACCCTGGGTCAGCAGCTGACGATATCCCAGCAGCAAGCAAGGCTCAGCTGCCGCATCCGGGGGATTTATTATGATTACGGCAACCCCAGGTTTGAACTTACCCTGGCGTTATCCCAGGCGCAAAAGCACCATTTTTCCCTGGTAGAAAAAGGCCTGTCCCTGCATCTTGGCAAAGGGCAGTCAGATCCGGAACCGCTGCGCCAGGCACTGAGCCAAGCCCTTAATATCCCCCCCGAGCAGATCATCGCCACGGCGCAAACCAAAGCCCTGGCACTGAAAATCTTCGAGCAAACCTTTATTATCACCCGCGCCATCGCCCTGGTGCTCATCTGTATCGCCTGCCTGGGACTGTTCTTATCCGCCAAAACCCTGGAGCTGGCCAGAGCGTCACAGCTGCTGATTTTAAGATCCCTGGGTTACAGCCGCAGCGCCCTGTTCCGCTTTATGCTCGGCCAGTGGCTGCTGATGGCACTGGCATGTATTCTCATCAGTGCCCCGGTGGCGGTGATCCTCGCCGATACCCTGGTAAGCAAGGCCTTGCCCGCCTCTTTTGGCTGGTCGATGCCATTGCAGCTGAGCGCGGATGTGTTTATCAGCACCGGTCTCGGCGGTTTATTATGCTTATTACCGGCCCTGCTCCTGCCGCTTTATAAACTGGAGCCCGCTCAGCGATGAAGATCAGGACAATCATAACCCCGCTATTATCCAGCCTGGTATTACTGATGAATGCAGGCTGTGATAAGCATGAACAGCAAACAAGCGATCCTTTACAGTATTTAAACCGGCACAGTCAAGCATACCAGGGGGTTAGCCGCGACCATAAAGTACACCTGCCCCGGGATCACTGGCCGCATCCGTTATTTCAACACGAATGGTGGTACCTCAATGCCCTGTTAACCACAGATGACGGCCAACAGCTATCGGCACAATGGACCCTGTTCAGGACCGCCCATAAAAAACACCACTGGTATTTTGCCCACGCCGCCCTGGCAAGCAAGCAGGAACACAGCGCCTCTTTTCGCCAGGGACGCCGGGAATTTAACAATGTTAGCATCAACCATTACCCCTTCCGTGCCGCGATCGACGACTGGTCCTGGCAATCAAGCGGTGAACTGCTGCCGGCAACCCTGACTTTTGGCAACCAAGGGGAACAGGCGTGGCAGGCGATACTGAACCTGAGCAGCGCCAATCCGTTTTTCCTGCAGGGTGAGCAAGGCTATAACCCCAGACACGCCCGGGAAGATATCGCCAGCTATTACTACTCCCATCCCTTTATCCAGGTCACAGGCAAGGTTTGGTGGCAGGGACGCTGGCAGCAGGTCAGCGGCGACGCCTGGTTTGACCGCGAATGGGGCTCAAAAATGCTCGGTGACGATCAGCTCGGCTGGGACTGGTTTTCCCTGAGACTGACCCATGATAGCCGGTTGATGGTTTACCGGCTGCGTTCAAGCACAGAAGATTTTATCTCCGGCAGCCTGATGTCCAGGAACGGCGAGATCAACCCCCTGAGTGCGGCGGAGATCCGCCTGAGCAATGAAAAACCCCGGGAGCAGGCTTACCCGGACAGCTTTACCCTGACCATCCCGAGCCAGGGCATAGATATCCGTATAGAAGCCATCAACAAGCAGCAAATCCTCTCATTTGGTATCGAGTATTTCGAAGGCATGGTGTCGTTTCACGGCAGCCACAAAGGCAAAGGTTTTTTGGAAATGACCGGATATCGCCAATAACACGGTTAAAACCTTAAGGTTTATGACTTAGGTGTTAACTCAAGGTTAAATTGTTTCAATTGTAACATTTTTGTATTAAATCCGATCGATAATGGTTTACTTTTCCGGCTTGGCAGGTATGCTCACCCGGCAAAAAAAATTATAAATAGCACTACAAAAAATAAGAGAGATGAGGAAGACTATGAAAAACAATAGCTTAAATGCTTTGTGCCTGCTTACCCTACTCAGTGGCAGCGCCATGGCTGAAGTGACTAACGGCTCCTTTGAAAACTGGACCAGCGGCAGCCCGGATTCATGGACGACAATCGACAGCGGACTCAGCGTCAGCCAGGAAGGTTCAATTGTAAAATCAGGCTCCAGCGCCGCGGCGATCACCGTCAATACCGGCACCCAATCCTCCACCGACTTCCGTCAATCCGTCTCCCTGGTCTCCGGCCAGACCTATAACTTCTCTACCTGGGTATACCATACCGAAGGCGGCATGAAGGCCCGGCTTTATGTCAACGGCTACCAGGGTTACTCTAACGAAAACCTGCTCAACCAGTGGCAGCAAATCAGCTATACCTATACGGCGAGTGCTACCGGCAATGTCGAGGTTGGCCTGCGTTTTTACGACGTAACAGGATTTGACGGTTCGGAAACCGTGTATGTTGACGACTTTGAGCCGACCACGGCCGATAACGGCGGCGGCAACGGCGGCAGCTGTGCCAATACCGAAGCAACACTGGCATTAACCACTGACGGTTACGCCTCAGAAACCAGCTGGACCTTAAAAACCAGCAGCGGCACCACGGTTGCCAGCAGCTCGACACTGGCCAACAACACCACCTATAACGAAAACTTCTGTTTAACCGACGGCGACTACACCTTTACCATCAGCGACAGCTATGGCGACGGTATTTGCTGTGAATTCGGCAACGGCTCTTATGCCCTGACCTCAGGTGGCAGCACCCTGGCCTCCGGCAGCACTTTCACCAGCAGCGACAGCACTAACTTTACTATCGGTACCGGCGGCGGTGATAACGGCGGCGGCACAGGTGTTGGCAACTACTACGACAGCATCACCACGCAAACCGGCTATACCCTGAAAACCGCCTTGCATAACCTGATCAACAACCACACCACCCGCGGCTATTCCGCCATCTGGACCTTCTACAGCAGCAATGCCTTAGATACTTACTATGAAAACGACGGTACTATCTTAGACATCTACTCGGAAAACCCCAACGGCTCAGATCCCTACAACTTCACCAAAGTCAGCAACCAGTGCGGCAGCTACTCCGGCGAAGGGGACTGTTATAACCGTGAACACTCCTTCCCGCGCAGCTGGTTCGGCGGCGATCACGAGCCGATGAACTCGGATATCCACCATATTTTTGCCACCGACGGCAAAGTAAACTCAGTGCGCAGCAGCTTCCCGTACGGTGAAGTGGCCTCTGCAACCTATACTTCTTCCAATGGCAGCAAGTTAGGTTCAGCCGCAAGCAGCTTAGGTTACAGCGGTACGGTATTTGAGCCGATTGATGAGTTTAAAGGCGACCTGGCCCGTGCTTATTTCTATATGGCCACCCGCTACCAGGATCAAATCGCCAGCTGGCAGAGCATCAGCAGCTACGGCGATGCGGTATTGGACGGCAGCACCACAGCCGTATTTGAACCTTGGGTGATCTCTATGTTACTGAGCTGGCATGCCAACGATCCGGTGAGCCAGAAAGAAATCGACCGCAATGACGCGGCCCACACTCACCAGGGTAACCGTAATCCTTTTGTTGACCATCCTGAATATGTCAACAAAATCTGGAATTAATTTCCGGTTTAACTAGCTGTATTAGCTAGACTTAAACGAGCCTCAACCCGCTCCTTTAACAGAGCGGCTTGAGGCTCGCTTGTTTCACCAGGTTATTTGTACACAAGCTGTACTAGAATTCTGTTTGCTGCCAATCGGAAACGGATTCTAATATAAATTGCTGGCTCACATCATTGCCATTACAAGACCAGATTCTGACTTCTTCATCATCCGTTGCCGCGCTCCCTTGTATATCCATACAATGACTCCAGCCATTGTCCCTGTTTTTAATTGTGCCATCTTTTTGAATGCGCCATTTTTCAGAATTACCGCCGTCACAATCCCAAAGGTGGAGAGTATCGCCATTGTCGGCACTGCCTGTGTCGAAGTCTACACAGTACTTATTGCCATATTTGGGCCGCAGCTGCCCTTCAGCCGTATAGACAAATTTTTGATTGCCATAATTGCCACATTGATCCAACCGGATCGCAGAGCCATTTTTATAACCGTCTTTTACTTCAAGACATAAATCAGTATTCAATTTGGGTTTTATCTGAAAGTAACCGGGCAGGCTTCTGCGCACTCCCACGTATGGAATTTCAGATTCATTGAAATATGATGATCCGCCTGCTATCTGGTCTACGTCAATGCCAATTGCAGAGACACCATGAGCAACGGCAATAAAGTTATAGGCGTAGTACTTGTTCTCAAAATCACCCGATGTGTTCCACAGGTGCATCAGCTGTTTATATTCGTTTGCCCGATTGGCGGTAACCTGATAATGGTCCCCGGCCTTTACATTGCCGCAAAATATCTTTTTCGAGTTGCCGGAAGAAATAGAGTCGATAGCACCGCTAAATTCCCCGGGATCGGCGGTATCGATATCTGGGCAGACAAAACCATTGAGCACATAATCAGAATTTGCCTGCTCCATCAGATCATTGACATTACCAACCCGCCCGCCGGTATAGAGCACGATAACGCGGTGATTATTGGGGTTTAATGCCGACAGTTTAGGCCAGCCTTTATTTTTTAAAGCGCTCCTGTAATCGTTATTGCTGGTATCAGGGGTAAGGTGTGCCAGTAAATCCTGGTATGTGTATAAATATCCGGACAATTCACGACTGACATATTCATCGAGTAGCTTGATCTCACTTGCATGCCAGGAGCCTAACGGATTGATCGCTTCCGTTTTCATATCGATATACAGCATAATGGGTGCGGTGACTTGCCCCTCATTGTTGGGGTGGGCATCCAGCCACTGCTTGATATCGGCTAAACAATGGCCGAGTCTGTCATAGCCGCCATTACTGTCACAGTTATTGTTTTTCCCCGATTGATCGTGGGTAACATATGGACCATTGTTATCCGATTGCCATGGCCCCTTATCTAAAACATCCAGCTCCAGTGAGCGAAATCCTTCATCAAGCCAATGGATGAGCATGTCACCGCTATTTAATCGCTCATAACTGTTGTGTGGCTGAAGGTAATAGAGTTCATCAATTCTTTTGTCCTGGCTTATTGCTTCTGATTGCTTATAGATTGGCGTATATATCTCTCCAGCCAAAGCATTGGCAGATAAAAATAAACCAGCGCCAAGCAACGAGCCATAAAGTAATTGTTGTACTTTCATAAAAAATCCTTGTTATCAATTAAACTATTTTGTCCGTAAACAGACTGATTGAAAGGTATTTTGCTACCTTGCTATCAGTCGAGACAAAAGCAAGGTACAAGACAAAAGACACATTAGAAAGCGTTAATTGCACCTATGTCGGTTTAGGTATCATCTTTGTCGGATCTGTACTTAATAATGGATAAAATCGATAAAGCCCGCCGACAGGAAGTGCCTGTTTTAAATTGACCATACAACACTGGCCGACAAAAACAGACTGGAAAATTGATCCGGCGCATATAGCAAACGACTTTTTTATTTACATTTATTTAATATCATATTAACTTGGTTGTACCGCAAACTTTCATTCCTGCGGATCATCACTTAATAAGGATTATTGATATGGTTAATACCCCAAGTCTTTTTAAAATATCTTTATTGGCACTCTCTTGTAGCGCCAGTGCCTTCACTTATGCCAACGAACTTCCTTTAAAACAAGGTGGCGTGGTTGATGCCTCGGGACAAGCCGCGGCAGTGCTGGCACAACGCTCGGCAGAAAACCTAAACGCGGCAGAGTTTGTTGCTCAAACAAAACAGACACCGGCGTTAGACGACAGCGCTCACCTGGTGCTTGACTCTCAGCCCTTAGTCCCTGCCGTCATCACAGCGCCTCAAGCAAGTGTAAAAGTAGCGCAGAAACCCCTGCAGGAGCGGGTCAGCCTGAACGCAGAAACCACGGCCATTACCCCACTTTGTACGACCTTGAATATCGACACTTTATACACCCTGACCGACTCAACCGCCGGCAGCGCCTCCTGTTTTCACTTTGAAATTACCCAGCGGGCAAAAACCACGGTATTCGTCACGGGACAAAACGCGCAGACCAACGCCAACCTCACGCTCTTTCGCCATGAAGCAGACGACAGCCTGACGATAGTCGGCAGCTCAGCCAACGCCGGCAATGCCGATGAAGTGGTGCTGGCCCTGACCGAACCCGGCCATTATTACTGGTATATTGACGTAGTGGCAGCCGATGGCGGCGCCTTTAATTTTGCCGCCGTCGCCAATACCTCGGCAGACAGCTATGAACTCAACGACAGCGTCGCCTTATCGACGCCGTTAGGGGATAAGCTCAACAACATCTCAGGCAACATGGACAGCAGCGCCGATGTCGATTACTACCATTTCACCGCCGTGCGTGGCCAGGATACCAGCATTTCCCTGAGCGACACCTTTGGCAATAACGAATGGCAACTGGAATTATACAACGGCGGCTGGCAGGTACTGGGTAATAACCTGACCCATAACCTGTCCGGATTGCAGGCGGGACAGGTAGTTAATGTCCGGGTTACGCCAAACCCTGCGGTCACGGTCGATTCCAGCCATAACTACCAGCTTTCCTTCGGCTCCAAACCCGCACAATTTAGCAACTATTCGGTTGACGGCGAATCAAGCGTCACCCGGGTCACATACGGTGCCACCAGTACTTATCTCACCACCCAGGCCTATAAGAAATTAACCTGGGGCGCGATGATAAAAGACTCCAGCGGCCAGCCGATTGAAGGGGCCCAGGTCGTGCTGCGGGTAGATAAAAATTTCGCCGCCAGCCCGGACGGCCTGGTGCACTATGTTAATTATCCGCTGACAACCAACAGCAACGGCCAGGTGGCCGGCAGCGTAGATTTAGGCACCTGCTCAGGCTCATCCACCTCACAGCCCCATTACGAATACAAGTTCGGCACCAAAAACTGGTGGCAAACGGAGTTTAACTATGGCGGCTGGCGCATAGAAGTGCCCGGCAATGCTGACCTGGGTGTCGGCGGCAACAGTGTCCCGTACGTAGTATTGGGGCATCTTTGCAGACAAACCTATTTAGGCAGCGAATAAGCTTGATTGCTTAACCTGAACCGAACGGGGTGTCCCTGAGACACCCCGTCTTGCTCCAGGCAAGCCAGGTAAAAAGATACGGCTTCAGTATTTAAATACCCGTAAATCCTCCTGCCATTGTTCCGCCAGAAAATCGATAAATGCCCGCACCACCGGACGCTGATAACTGCGCGACAGATAAACCGCCCACAAAGACATCACAGGTAAAGGCACCTCCGGCAGCAACCGGATTAATGCCCCGCTCTTTAAATAAGGGTTGGCAAGATCACAAGGCAGATAAACGATCCCTGCACCATTAAGGGCCGCCCGCACTAACACCCCGAGATCATTGGCGCAGATACTGCCGGAAACCGGCACCCGTAGCTGCTGCTGATCCGCCATAAAAGACCAGTAGCGCTGGCTGAGATGGATCAGGCAATTATGCTGCTCCAGCTGCTCGGGCGAGCTGACCGGCCCGTGCTCGCTTAAGTATTGCGTAGAGCAACATACGGCACTTTCAATCGACATCAGGCGGCGGGCAATAAGGCCTTCATCCACCTGGTCGGTAAAACGCAGGGCAACATCGATACGTTCATCCACCAGTTGGGCATTGCGATCCGACATCATCAACTGGATCACCACCTTAGGGTGACGCCTGGTAAAAGCTTCCACCTGTTCGTACAAGAGGTTTTGCCCGAAGCCTATCGGGGTGGCAATACGCACTTGCCCGGTCAGCTCTTCATCATGGCTGCGGGCCAAACTTTCCAGCCCCGCCACCTCGTTGAGGATACGCTGGCAATGCAGGAGCACATCCTGACCCGGCGCCGTCAGGGTAACCTTACGTGTGGTGCGGTGAAATAAACGGATATTAAGCCAGCTCTCCAGCTCCTGCACATGCCGGGTTACCTTCACCCGGCTTAACTCCAGCTGCTCCGCCGCCCGGGTAAAACTACCGGTATTGGCCACCTCAACAAAGCTGGTCAGGGCTTGAACTTTATCCATCTCTGCTTCCTTTAAACATTATTTCAAATTACGAAATAATTATGCTCAATTTTCAATATTTATTACAAGATAAAACCAAAAGATAATAACTCCATCAACGCCAGGCCAAGCTGGCAAGGCTAAATCAAGTTAAACAAACCATTGGAGAATATTATGAAAATCGCAATTTTAGGCGCCACCGGCTGGATCGGATCCACTATCATGAGCGAAGCACTTCACCGCCAGCATCAGGTGATCGCCATCAGTCGCGACGCCGGCAATATCGAGCAAGACGGGGTGCAAACACATTCATTGGATCTATTGGCCCAGGGCGGGATTAATGAAGCCGTAGCCGGCGCCGATGTGGTTATCGCCGCGGTCGGCGGACGCGCCAAAGGCAACCATGATATGGTAAGTCATACAGCCAAACGCTTGCTGGCAGAATTACCGCAAGCCGGTATCAAACGGCTGATTTGGGTGGGTGGCGCCGGTAGCCTGGAAGTTGCTCCCGGGGTAAAGCTGGTAACAGTACCTGAGTTCCCGGCGGAATATAAAGACGAAGCCCTGGCCCAGGGGCAAGCCCTCGACGTTTTCCGGCAAAGCGACAGCGTCCTTGACTGGTTGTTTGTCAGCCCGGCCGCAGAAATTTTCCCCGGCGAGCGCAGCGGAAAATACCGCCTCGGCGGCGATCAACTGCTGATGGACAGCGAAGGCAAAAGTAAAATATCGGTACAGGATTATGCCGTCGCCTTGCTGGACCAGGCAGAAAAAGCAGAGCATCACAACACGCGTATCGGTATTGCTTACTAAAGGCTTACCACGCCCGGGCACAATGTTTGATTGTGCCGGGGTATAATAACAGTACTAATGAATGCCGATATAGATCTCCACCTGCGACTCACTCTTATAGTATTCAAAGTCGGTTTGGTAGGCTCTTTGGTAGGGACAACCACTTTCGTTAAAATACTGCCAGATCTGTCCCCACAGGGCGATCACCACTCCCGGCATTTCCCCTTCACCGGAAAAAACCAGATAACGGCCCGGCTGCACGGTTATTGCCTCAACTCCGGATATTGCCTGCCCGGTTAAAACATCAGCCCCGGCAAGCACATCAAACTCACCTGAAGCATCCGATTCGTAATTGCTATACACCCCGTAAACTTTCGACTCAGCTGGTAACAGAGCACCGGCTTCACCGTAAAACCGTTGCCAGAGATTGCCAATTTTTGCTTTTGCCGGCTCCATTTCATCGGCATTTTTGGTGCGGGTAACAAAACCCGCCAGTTCAAAACCATCAAGATGTTGAATTTTCACGCTTTATCCTTATTTCGCTTATCAGGCCGCTTTAAAAGCTATGGCCCGCATGATTATTATTATCTGCAAATTGCGCTTGATGAAACGCAAGCTCAGTTTACGCTGTCGCTTGCGCTATCGCCGCTAATGCCAATAAACGGTTAGAGTTCAGGGTTGGCAGCAGCGAATTGCTGTCATCAATGATCAGGGGGATTTCGGTACAGCCGAGGATCACCGCATCACAGCCCTTTTCCTTCAAGCCGCCTATCACCTGCTGAAAGTAGGCGACTGACTCAGGCTTAAAAATACCGTAAACCAACTCTTGCATGATGATACGGCCAATTTCGGCAATTTCCCCGGTTGCCGGTCTTTGCCAGCTCAGGCCTGCATCTTCAATTTTTTGCGGGTAGACATCACTTTCCACCAACCATTGGGTGCCTAAAATACCCAGGCGCTGAAAACCTCTGGCTTTAGCACTGGCCACCACCACTTCGGCAATATGCAGCCAGGGCAGAGGGGATTCACGCTTCACATAATCAAACGCCTGATGAATGGTGTTATCGGGACAAATAACAAAATCGGCCCCCTGCAATTTCAGCTTAGCAGCCGAAGCAAGCATAAGCTCGCCAATACCGGCCAGGTTATTTTCATCCAGGCATTTAACATAATCCGCCAGCGAAAAAGTATGCATGGAAATTTCAGGATGGGCATGTGGCCCTAATAATGCCGGGCTTTCGGTGCAGATGGTTTTATAACACAGCGCCGCCCCTTCTGCCGAGCAGCCCACTATTCCAATGTGTTTAGTCATCTTTATTTCCTTACTTAGACTAAGCGGTAAATCACAGGGTTATCGGCTAAGGTACCAGTTTAACGCCAGTTTTTCATGATGCTGAATAAAATCATTTTTTCCCTGCATATAAGGCTCGCTGCTGTTATGGCCCGCCCGTATCAGCCCTTGCTTAAGCTCGCCATATTGCTGCGCTACCTGCGGATGGACGCGCAGGTAATCCCGAAAGGCCAGATGCCGCGTCAGGGCCTCATCCCCTTTTTTAAAGGCATGCAGGTGATGGCTCCTGGCATTGCCGCCTTTTTGAAAATAACGCCTGCCCGCGATGCCGTTCTCTCCTTTAACCTCATAATCCAGAGACTGCATCTGCTGATTTTTACCATCTAACGCCTCAAGATCTATAACTTCCATCAAGATATCAATCACAGGTTTAGCCGCCAGCCCTGCCACCGAAGTACTGCCGATATGATGGATATCTATGGCGACATCCCCGAGGGACTGCGCCAGCAATATTTGCTCATCGGCAAACAACTTAAGCCAGGCAGGATCATAGTCGACAACTTCCAGCACTCTTTTCTTCATTTTTGCTCCTGATACGGCCAAGGCCGGATATAAACGATGCACTCTTTACCGCGGCAACTGTGCTTAACGAGATAGAAATAACCGTTATGCCGCAGGTGTACCCGAGTCCAACAGTTTTAATCCGACAATGCCCATCACAATCAAGCCAATGCAGGCGATACGCCGTATATCGGCAAGCTCGTTAAACCAGACAATGCCGACTATGGCTACCCCTACGGCGCCAATACCGGTCCAGACGGCATAGGCATTGCCCATAGGAATGGTTTTTAAGGAATAAGAAAGGCAGGCAAAACTGGCCCACATGGCTCCAAGGGTAAATACCGAAGGCCAAAGCCGGGTAAAACCTTCGGTGTGTTTAAGACCTACCGCCCACATGATTTCAAAGATTCCGGCAATAACCAAGACGATCCAGGCCACTTTAACTCCTTATTTTTATAAAAATTTAGTGAGCAGTCACTATTAACACCCCATTGATATAGCGGGCATTACAACTTTCTTCCCAGCCTTTTTTCAATTTGTTTTTTCTCCCAGTCGGCGCCGAAAAGATTAAACACTTCGAACACCGCCAGGGCATGAGAAACAACCCCTATGCCCCAGCCCAAAGCCGTCCACCAGGCCCAAATATAACCGGGATTGGTCCAATAATTTAAAACGAACAAGGCTGACACCACTAAGACATAGGTACTCAGGTGGGTGTAGAAATCTTTAATGCCTCTGACATATTCAATCGCCGCCTGCTCTTCTGTTGAGACTTGCGTTGAAGCTTGTGTTTGACTGTCCATGGGATTCTCCTGCTGTAACTGGGTTAATTCAATTTCAAAAACAGCAGCCAAGGATTTCATCGACTCCAGCCCGGCACTTTGCCCTCTTTCTATCCGCTGAACGGTTCTGGTACTTAACCCACTCAGCTGAGCCAATTGCTCTTGAGACCAACCACGTTGAAGTCTTAATTTACGAACTATCATTTCTTATCCTTTTCTGTTGTTCGTTTTGAATTATCAGCCCAAAATAACATGAAAGAACACGCCAGCTACCTGACAGTCACACGACAACACTTAAAAATCAACAACTTAAACCAAAGCATTACTATTGTTTTTTACGGCCTTTGACACCTGACAATTTGCCTTAGTCACTTGTACTCCCGAAAAATCCCCAGGTTAACCATTCACTTGCCTCAGCCATGCTTTTGCGCAAGGGTAATGATTACCCTCTCATAAAAGTTACTATATCATTGTTACAAAAAACTAACACCGGCCCGCTTAGCTGTCATAGCCGATTAAAGCTTATTCAACAGCCCATTTTTATCCAGCCGGTAATGGTCAAAATCACTGGCAAGCATAAGATTACCTTCATAATATTCTCTGGCTTCGAGTTCAACATCCAGGATTGAAGGACTGCTGCTGGTGTCATTTTGATAGCGGGCACTGAAATGCGTTAACACCAGATTATCAACCTGGTGTTTACCGGCAAATTCGGCAACAATTTTTGCACTACTGTGCATGGGCCCGGGCCCTACTTTCTGCGCTATGTCGTAGGTGTAGGTTGCCTCATGTACTAAAACATCGGCACTATTGATTTCATCCGCTAGCAAGTCCGGCATATCATTATCACCGCAGATGATGATCTTTTGCGCTTTGGCTTTTGGCAGCAGATAGTCGTCGGCCAAAATCAGTTCACCGTCTAGCATGATATCTTTGCCGTTTTGCAGCTCTCCCCAATGGGGGCCCGGTTTGATATTGGCACCTTTTAATTTCTCAATATCGAGCTTTCGTTCATCGCTTTGATAACTAAAACTAAAAGCATGTGACGGTACCCGGTGCGACAGCTTGATAGCGGTCACGCTCAATTCCAGCTCCGGCCTGTGCTCATTAAGTTTGCCGGAGTCTATAAAAACAACCTCATAAGGCAGGTACAACTCGGTCAGGGTGCAAACGGCGCTGACAAAGCCCTCGATCTCCGCCGGGCCGACCAGGTATAAGGTTTCAGTTCGCCCGGCCATGGCAGCGCTTGCCAGCAACCCGGGCAAGCCGTAGCAGTGATCCCCGTGCACATGGGTGATAAAAATGGCCTGCAGAGTATTCAGAGACAGCTTGGTTCTTAAAATCTGGTGCTGGGTGCCCTCACCGCAGTCCACCAGACACCAATGCTTGGCATTCGGCGCCTTTATCGCCGTTGCCGATACATTGCGGGCTTTAGTAGGCGTACCCGAGGATGTACCTAAAAATAATAATTCCATCAGCGTGTTTACTTCCAGATCCTGTTGCTAATTTATATCTCCAGATAAAGCCTGGGCTAATAAATGAATTGCGGCACATCCCGCTTAAATATTTCAACCAGTTCAGGATCCATATAGTCATAATTATCCGGGATCCCCAGGCAAATCACTCTTTGCCCTTTCAGCTTATCTTTAAAACGTTTGCTCAATTTTCTTTTATGAACCGGCTCCATCACAAAGATGATATCGGCCCATTCCACGTCCTCGGCACCTAAAGGGATCTCGGCATTGTTGTTGAGACCGGCAGAGCGCGCCTCAACCCCAGCTTCACTACCAAATACCGCTTCACCGGTAGGAGAGCGTAATTTATTTTGACTGCAGACAAACAGTATTTTCTTCATAAAACTCTATAACTAACCTGAACTCGGGATAAGATGAGCCAGCGACCATTTAAATTACAACAACTTGGCCATTATGCACTGCATTTCACACTTAATAACTTTTTATTATTGAACCAGTGCCGCGTTTTTAATGGTTATCAAGGCAAACTTGCGTACTAATAGCGGGCTATTAGAAGCAAGTTTAACACCGAGAAGCGTTAAAAGCGCGGTGCTGGCTGGTTTAGATTATCCCGAGTTCAGGTTAACTAATACACCGCCTCAAGCGGCTAAAAAATAAGGCTACACTTTGCCAACACAAAAGCCTACCTTTATCTGATTCAAAACAGCCATGCGCCACAAGATACATTTCGCAATTAATCCCCCTCCAAGCCAGCTACAAGCATAGCTTTACCCTGTGAGCAAAAATTTTGTTATTTTTATCATCTGGCTATGCTAGTCTTTAACCATATTGAACAAATTACCATCAGGAAAAACAGTGAACAGCACATTATCTGCTTTGATAATCCGAATTATTAACATCAGCTCAGGGGCCTGGTGGGAATAATGCTGTTTAGCTGATCCATAACCCGCCATCAAGGCGGGTTTTTTATTCCCGCTTTTAATGACAAAAAAAGGAATAAAAATGAAAAAAGTCGCCGTTTTTGGCAATGCCGGTGCCGGCAAGTCAACCACCAGCAAACAAATCGCAGCAATCACCGGCCTTGAGCTATACGCGCTGGATAAAGTGAAATTTCTCCCCGGCGGTGATGAAGTTCCCCACGACCAATACCTGGCCGCCCACAGCCGCATTTTATCCGAAGATAAATGGCTGATAGAGGGTTACGGCTGCCTGGACTCAACCTGGACCCGGCTTAACCAGGCTGACACCCTGGTTTATATCGACCTGCCTGTCCGGGTACATTTTTTCTGGGTGACCAAACGTTTTTTCAAAGGGCTTTTTCAGCCGCCGGAGGGCTGGCCGGAGCGCAGCTCAATTATTAAAGGTACCATCAACAGTTACCGGGTGCTTTGGTTATGCCATAAAAAACTGACCCCGGCATACCGCAAATATGTCGCCAATGCCGCCAAAACGAAAACGGTTTATCATTTACGATCTAAAGCCGACATTGCCAGCTTCCTGCATACCTTGGGGGAAAACAGCGGCTGAGCAAGTCGGATGCGGTTTAGTAAAAAAGTCCCGTTATGCCTTTACTTTAACCGCACTAAGATGCTCGACACTGCCTGCGATAAAACAAATACCAACATATAACCAAACTGAGCTGGCAATAACCTCCCAGAGATCAAAGCCGCCAGGGGTTAAAAAGAAAGGCACGGCAATGATGCCACGTACCGTGCACAGCAGGGCAATAGTGATCAAGGCAGGTGTCAGCAAAGGCAGTTTACGGATAAGCCCTGTGGCAGAAAAGGCAAACAGGGTGCAGGCAAACATTAGCCCGGCAACCACAAGGGTTCCCACAGGTGCAAGTAAAGTTCCCTGCCGGGCCGATTCGATAATTGGCTCAGGCGCCCTGGCAAAAGCAAACCAGGCAGGCCCACCCCAAATACAAAGTAAATGCCAGATAGCGGCAGCAGAAGCTATTACCCCGCCGCTTATTAACAGTTTAGACTTCAGACTTAATACCAAGATTTCCCCCTACCGTTAGATAAAGTGTTCATTGTAAGCACTAGCTCTGTCAGTGACTTAAACCGCAAGGCTTACAAAAGAAAATTTTTTTTCGAATTTTTTATAACTATTTTCGCCATCGGGTTACTTACTGAACAACACCAGACCTCCAAGGACAGATATGAACAATACAACAGATACCCTCAACCAGTGGTTACAGGAAATAAGCTCCGCCAGTGACACGCCATTGTCCCTTGATCAGAGCCACCGCTGCTTTATAGGTACCAACAACAATGTAGATTTGATGGTTTGTGGCGCCCCCCTCTGTGAGAACTTTAGCGTTTTTCTTCATATTTGCGATATGAAAGATATCACGGACATCGAAGTATTTCAGGCATTACTGGCACTTAACTTAAAGCCGGCCTACACCTGCGGTGGCGCTCTCGCCTATGACGAGGGCAAGCAAAGTTTGATATTAACATTCAGCCACGAATACCAGGGGTTAACGGCCCGGGAGTTCGGCAATATGCTGGAAAACCTCTCCCAGGCCGTGCCGCCGTTGCAGGAATATGTCAATACCTTGTTTGATGATGCATCGACATCAATACAGGAGCAAACTGCGCCAAACCCACTCCAGATGCTCAGAATTTAACCCCTGTCGTCAAAAAGTAATAAAAGAGAATATATAGCATGCAAACTACAGTAGACTCATTTCAGCATCCACAACTCACTCGTATTCTGGAAGTAACCAACACCGAGACACAAGACACGCAAAAATTTTGCTTTTTCAATTCAACTGCGGCACAAAATGCAATAGACGAACACCTATTCCCGGAGAACTTTACCACCGATATACGCAGGCCGGACGACAGCGAAAAAACAGGCGTTCAATTTTTCACTAAAGAGGCTTTTGAGAGTAAGTTTAAAGAGTTTGAAGTCTCTCAATCAGGACTGATAAAACAACCTTCTGTTTTCCATGAAAGCTCAGGTGAAATAGCACATATGCTCACCCCGAAAATGCAGCCGCAGAGCGCGACAGCACAACTTTTCCATACACATGGGATCACCGAGAGCAGCGTACAAGCCAAACTCAGCCCCGGACTGGAGGCTTTGCATGCCATGGCCTCGGATAACGATACAGCAGCTGTGCGTAGCTGGATAGTCGACAACGCCAACGACAGCGGAACACCGGATACCCGGGGCTTATTAGCTATGGTAGAACGTGCCGAATCAACACAAAATGAAAAAGCCCTGTCACTGATTATGGGGTATGCACGTTATGAAAAATGCCAGGAAGCTATCACCACGATAGTGGATTCCGCCATCTCAGAGGATAGCCTGTCAGCAACAGAAACCGGGCAATTATTACGTTTGATGGATGATATCCTGATGCAGCAATATTCATTCGAAGCAGACGCCAGCAGTAGCGGCCTGGTGACCCTGTCAACTTCAAGCGCTGAAAGCTTACGTGGCGACCCTGTTTTTGACTTCAGTAGTTATATCAATGGCAAAATAGCCAGTGGTCATGATGCAACAGAACTGGTTGATCACCTGGGAGTAAAATCCCCGAAAGAAAATATCAACTCACTAAACAGGCTATGGGATAAACTGGATACCCCTGCAGCAACCCTCAAAGACGTGCTTGATACTAAATATGTGATGAATAGTACCCAGGCTAATATGTTTCATTCCTATGTTGATTATAGTGAATTTGATGGCGGTGATGGCACATTGCGCGACAGACTCATGGGAGCAAGCCAGGATGACTGGGCCTTGGGCATGAATCGTCTGCTGGCAAGACTCGACACAACCAGCACGGTTGAGCGAATGGCTACCGAGGCTGAAGTTGGCGATATCAATGCAGAGAACTTAAGTAGAAACGACAATATATTCCAACAATGGCTTGACCGTATCCTCACCCCTATCGAATTTGCCTATGGTGATTTATCGGCATTAACAACATCGCAAAAGGATGAGATCCGGCAGACATTAACCACTGATCATTCATTATTTTCCAATAATATGGGGGATACTGCACCAGTAGTATTAAAAGCCCTTGAGGCAATAGCACAAGGCATAGATATCAGAGGGGGATAAATACCCCTGCTTTAACTCAATCCCCGCGGGCTTTGACTTTGTCTGGCAAAGTCTAATGCCTGCACGATAAAAACCTTTAAACGGCCTGCGAATTTGACCGCAAATCAATCCCGGGCCGTTTTTATTTTGCTTCCCCCCGCCATTGCCGACAGGCGAAAACAGGCCAGTGAACAACCATAAAGCAACCGGCTCAATCGCGAAATACCAGTCATACAAGAGCTTAGTCACACTCAAAAAATCCCGATATTGATTCAGCAATATCAAAACGACTCCAGCATCATTTGAGTCAGCGCTTTTCATCCCGGATAAAGAAAGCGCCGGCACCACAACACAGATAAAACTAACTCAACACATCGAACTGTATATTTTTCAACCTAATGTGAATCCTTGGCTGATAACCGGTTACCTACTCAATACCAGCAAATAAAACCGACAGCCAAAGGAAGACACATGAACAATACAACCGACACTCTCAACCTGTGGTTACAGGAATTAAACAGCTCAAGTGCAGCCCCGCTATCCCTTGATCAGGACAACAGATGCTTTATGACCACCAGCAACAACATAGAGCTGATGATTTGCGGCGAGCCTTTGAGTGAAAATTTTACCGTGTTACTCCATATTTGCGACTTAGCCGAGCCCGCGGATACGGCATTATTCAAGACACTACTGGCACTTAATTTAAAGCCTGCCAACACCTATGGCGGCGCGCTTGGCTATGACCAGGACAATCACAGCCTGATCCTCAGCTACAGCCACGAATACCAGGGAATAACGGCCCGTGAATTTGGCAATATGCTGGAAAACCTGTCCCACGCCGCCCTGTCATTACGAAACCATATCAATACCTTACTTGAGGAGTCAGGCACTCCCGCCCAGGCGCAGCAACACCCGCTTCATATGGTCAGGATCTAGGCCACTTTACAACCACCTTTAATCATCAGGAGATAAATAATGCAAACCACTACCGTAAATTCGTTCGATCATTCATACCTCACCCGTATTGTTGAAGTTACCAATAACGATAACAAGGAAAAAATGCAATTTTGCTTTCAGAATGTCACTTCTGCTGAGTCGGCCATAAAACAGCACGCCTTTCCGGATAATTATCAGATTGACATACGTAAGCCGACCACAGAGGAAAAAAGCCAGGAAGTTGAATTCTTCACCCGAGATGCCTTTAACAGTAAATTTGCAGATATCGAAACGGCACTTTCCGGACTGATGCGCCAGCCCTCGGTTTTCAATAAAAGCGACGGCGAAATAGAACACATGCTCACCCCGACCATGAAGCCTCAAAGCGCGGTATCTCAGCTCTTTTTCCTTAACGGCATAAGCGATACCGAATTACAGGGAAAACTCAGCCCCGCCCTCACGGCGCTTCATGAAATGGCAACTGAAAATAACACAGATGCCGTCCGCAGCTGGATAAGCGATAACGCCAACGGCAAAAATCCGGATACCAGCGGCCTGTTCGCCCTGGTAAAAGAAGCCGAGTCGAAACAGAACGATGTCGCGCTCTCACTGATCATGGGATATGCGCGTTATGAAATGTGTAAAGACGAAATCAGCGAACACGTGCAAGGGGCCATCAGCAAACATAGCTTGTCTGGTGTAGAAACAGGACAACTGTTGCACATGATGGACGACATTTTAATGCAGCAATATTCATTTGAGGCCGACAAAAGTGGTAGCGGCCTGGTGACCCTGTCGAGTAACACCCTGGTTGGCGATCCCGTCTTTAGCATGAGCAAGTTTATTAACGACAAACTCTCTAAAGGCCATGACGCTGCCGAGCTGGTTGACCACCTGGAGGTGAAATCGCCCAAAGAAAATATCAACTCCCTGAAAAGAATGTGGGACCAACTCGACACCCCCAAAGCCAGCCTGAAAGAAATACTGGTTGACAGATATCCGACTAACAGTACCCAACAAGCCTTGTTCCACTCCTATGTCACGGGTAAGGAAATCAAGCTTGATGATACTAATTTTCGCGACAGCCTCAAGGGTCCATCCAAGGATGACTGGGCGCTGGGCATGAACCGCCTGCTTGAAAGCCTGGATAAAGACGGTAAAGTCGACCTGATGGAAACCGATGCCGACATGGGCGACGTAAAAGGATTACGTAAAAACGATATTCTGTTTCATCAATGGCTAAACCGCCTGCTCGAACCCATCCAGTTTGCCTACGGTGATTTAAGCGATTTATCCATGCAAGATAAACAGGAGATCCAACAGGCATTGGAAAGCTCTCACTATCTCTACGGAGACCTGGCCAATACCGTACCTGTGGTGATGAAAGCCATAGAGGCGATTGAAAACGGCATTGATCTGAAAGTAGGCGCCGGTGATCTGTCGGCTTCACACAGAACAGAACCGGACCATGCTAACCTGCGGGATTTTTTTGCTGAAAATCCGCTCACCAACTCAAACGCAACCGATCTGGCGAAAAAACTCGAACAGGAATTTGGTTCAAGAGCAACCTTGTATGCGCTATATGAACATGCCGGCCTGGCAGATCAATATGATGAAGACTCAAGCCAATTTCTCTCTAAATCGAATAAATGGACAGAGTCACTGCAAGGGGAAGTTACCGCCCAAAATACCAAGGGATTACATTTCTTCCTGACTAACATCATCGAAGCAACAAAAGGCCCGTCACCACAAGAGCAAGTACAGATAGACCAGACGGCTACCCAGCTGATAGCGGCCGCAAGCACTAATAAAGACGGCATGGCCACAGTGATAAAAGGGCTGGAGGTATTAAAAACACGCTCTGAAGATCCATTCCACGACCGCGACTATACCGTCAACGCCACCTTACTCCATATGACAGGTAAAAAAGACGAGGCAGAGGTTAGAGCCAAAGAAGCGATGAAAGCCCTGCTGGAGCAGCCTGGCGTAAACGACAACAGTTTCAGAATGATAGCCAGTGAACTGGCCTCGGCTTATCAATCAAAGCTGGAGAACCTGAACGTTAGCTCAAAAGGTGAATTAGCGCTGATGATAGACAGAACCGCCAATGAACTCAAAGAAGCAGCCAGCACCAACAAAGCCGGTTCAGACACGGTTATCAAGGGCCTGGAGATATTAAAATCCCGCTCTGAAGATCCGTTCCATGACAGTGAATATACTGTCGCTGCCACTTTACTCAATATGCGGGGTGATGATCCGGCACAAATTCAGGCCAAAGAGGCGATGAAATTGCTGATGGATCAACCCTATGTTACCGACGACAACTTCAGGGAGATTGCCGCTCAGTTACTGGCAGCCTATAAAGAAAAATAAGGCGCTACAGCTTTATTAAGCCAGGTGGCTCAGCAAAACTGAGCCACCTCAAATGCATGATGATCAGGGTATGGTCCAGAGCAATAACAACAGTAACCAGGTATTAATCCATTCCTTTTTTCACTCACCTGCCAGCAAGCATAATAACTGAAATATTTACTTTTGTATTAGCCATATCAGACTATTGCTGCTCGCCGATTTGCTCCTTCATTTTCTCCCTGAAATACATAACCCCGAGTATGGTAAACGCTATCATACTGACAAAAACCACATAGCAGGATTTTAAATGAAAAACTTCGGGACAAGAGGCAAGACCCAGCATGTTTCGTGAAGAGAACCAGGTAGAAACACCAAAGCCAACGGCCAGGCCAAAGTAATAAACGTGACGTTTGTTGAGCAGCAAGCTGCCCAAAAGCACCATACAAACCACGGCAATAATAATACAAGCCAGTATGCCGAAAAGTTTCAGGCATCCGGGCCGTCCGTCCGGCGGTAAACCACCGGTTAAATGAACAACAGTTAATGAAATGGCGCTTATAATGCAAATAACCAACAGCGTAAGTAATAGCTTTTTCATGTTTGATATATTCCCTTATAGGTAGGTAACTGCTGCTTGACGAAATCAATTCCCGATATAAATCAGTAACTAACGCCGGTATTTTCTAAATATAGGCATAAAACGGATAAATGCAAAACAAAGAACCATAATAGTCAGTAGCAGAACAGCCGACATAAGGTATTTACGGCGAGTAGAAGAGGTTAATAAATACTGCCAAGCCGCAGCCTTCCATTCCAAAACACTCCCTTGACTTTAGATGCATTCGCATGTAGTTTTTTAATCATGTACATGCAAGTGCATGAACATAGCTAAGTAATAGCTGTATCAAAATTTTCAATAGGTATTTTTATTCATGAACAAAGTCATTCTTTTAGCAGGCGTACTTTTTAGCGCTTCAAGTTTTGCAAACTCTGAACCCGGAGTTTTTATTAACGTGGCGTTAGGCCACTCATCATTTGAGGGAAAAAATGCTGTTCAGCGAGGAACAAACCAAGCCAACACGCCTGTCGACGGGTATGCTGTTGATAATGGCAATGTGTTCGGACTTGGTCTTGGCTATCGATTTGGCAATGGCTTTGCTGTTCAAATTGAATATCGAACTCGCGAATTTGAAACTGACAACCGGCCTCTCTCAGCTAATCCTGACGGACTCTTTGCAGGCAATACTTTTCAAACGCTTGCCACAGCAGATACCGAGTCGCTGATGATTAACGGAATTTATGAGTTTACCCCGGGGTCAGGCAAGCTAAAGCCTTATATTAAAGCAGGAGTTGGTCTTGCCAGGCATGATGTACATGCAGAGCTTGATATTCAGCCATTTTTTGCGACATTTGACTTTTCCTCTCTTACAGCATGTCCTGGAGAGGCATTATTTTGCTACCCCGATAAAAAATCAGATGAATTTGCGTGGTCTGTTGGTGCAGGGATAAGTTACCTGCTAACGGAGAGTATGGCTCTGGGGATAGATTATCAATACATTGATATGAACTCAGCCGAAACGGCAGTCGATCCTCTCGGTGATCAGGTTATTTTTCCAGAGATAACCGCTCACGAAATTACTGCAAACTTTTCCTACACATTTTAATTATGGTGGCTGCATTTTAAAATTGATGTCTTGATTAAAGGGAGCAGTCATTAAGAGCAGCTAAACATATTGATTATCAAGTTTGGCTGCTTTAATTCGATTTGTTTTTTCCAGGCTCGAAAAGTCATGACGGGGAAAATAACAAGGTTGTGGTTTCTGCTGTAAAAGAAAAATAGCATCCTTTGCTGGATATTGTCACAGCGTGCCCCTCTTGCCCCATCATTTCTCAAACTCATCGCGACAAAGATCTTTATCGCCGGCTTTCCCTAGTTCCAATAAAACGCCATAGCATGAAAATCGAGATAAACCATTCTCTTTTAGTGCGTTTTCGAAAAAGTTAAGGACATGATCTTAGGCTCTTATTAAAGAACTCCGGGCTTTCGGGACATAAGCTTCAAGCTCAGAATCCATATAGGTAGTGAAGCAAACAATGTAAATGCACATGCATATTTATTTGCATATAGATGCGATTGCATATACATTACACACCTACATGCATTTGCATCTACAAATCAGGTTGCTATCACCTGGTAATTTGAGGATTAATCATGAAATACATAACACACATTATTTTAATTATTTTTACTTTGTCGTTCGGGGCTCAGGTATCGGCACAAGGAACGGGAATTCAAAAACTATCGGATAATGTTTATTCGATCTTTCTGTACCACTATCAGTCGCTGGTTGTCATTGGTGATGAAGGGGTTCTGATCACAGATCCTGCGAACGCAGGCCGTGCTGCTTTGCTCAAGTCAGAAATAGCAAAATTAACAGCGCTTCCCGTTACAAAGATCGTGCTGTCACATGAGCACTATGATCACGTTGGCGGCACAGAGCTTTTCCCAAACGCCGAAATCTATGCACACCAGGCAACCAAGCCGGTTTTTCGCTTGGATGTCACAGGGCAAGCACCAAAAAACGTTCATCATTATGTAGGAGATAAAACAACCTTGGCGGTCGGAAAGACAAAGGTCAACCTTTTACACTATGGTGCTGCCGATGGTGTCGGCATGGTTGCAGTGCACCTGCCAAAAGAAAGCGTGGTTTACTCGGCCGACTTGTATGAAGCCGGCTCGATCACACAAGGCGCTTTTATCGCCGATTCAAACCACTTAGGTATCCGAAAACTGCTTAACGCACTTGTTGCATATAAACCGAAATATGCCATTACCACACACTCAGAAGACATCAATCCTGAACACCTTAAATTGGCGGCTGATTTCTATAACGACTTGTTTACTGCTGTTGAGCCAGCTCTGCAAAAGGCCATGAAAGAAAGTTTTGCTGCAACCATGGCTGTGGTAAATACGCTGCCAAAGCAAGTGAAACTGCCAAAGTATAAAGCCCTGGGAAACTACAATGACCTCGCTGCACACGTTGAACGCATGGTTTATTCAATTTTCCATGGTGGATAAAAGCATCAGCGATTAATGGCGAAACACTAACGAGCTTATATACGTACGTAATTAGGCTCATGCTTTTACCACCTTAAGTACTGCCACTTATATAGAAATTATTCGACCTGTTTGCCGTGAACTTATACCTGCACCGCCGCAGCAGGTTTGCTGTTCAGTCATTGGAGCAAATGTTCCTGTGGTTTTGTGGCAACTTAACTCCCTCATTCTGAATAGATTGAGGAAAGGTATTTTTTAGCAATCTAAAGAAGGAAAACCAAATGACCAATAATAAAGCAGCTTATCTGCTGTTCAGCTTTACCGAAACAGATAATATGAAGGGTTTTGGCGCATATGCCCGCGCCTCGAATATCATATTAGAAAAATTTGCAGGCGAGTTGCTCATCGCGGGTGCAAAAGCGTCCAGCATGTCAACATTCGAGGGCGAATGGCCGGCAAATGCCGGACTGAGCATGATCCAATTTCCTTCGCGCCAGCACCTGGAAGACTTTTGGCGTTGCAACGAGTATCAAGAGATTATCGAAATGCGCACAGCAATTCTTGAACCTAATTTTACCATTGGTTTTTCCCAATAATTGGTTATAACTAAAACACGGTAACACATATAGAGGCTTATAAAATGATTGGATACGTAACGTTAGGTACAAACGATTTACAAAAAGGTGCCCATTTTTATGACGAATTACTGTCAGAGATTGGCGCGACAAGATTTATGGAATTCGAAACCTTTATCTCCTGGGCGGTTGCTCCAGATCAGCCAAAATTGTCCATTACTAAACCTTTTAACGGTAACTCTGCAACAATAGGCAATGGTGTTATGATCGCGCTCGCTGTAGAAAGTCCCCAACAAGTCGACGCTTTGCATGCAAAAGCTATAGCACTTGGCGCTACCAACGAAGGTAATCCGGGAAAAAGAGGGGAAAAATTTTATGGCGGCTACTTTCGTGATCTCGATGGCAATAAACTTAACTTTTTCTGTGTACTATAAAGTGGATATCTGACCAGCGAGCCTTAATAAGTTCATGCATAGGATTAGATACTGGTAAGCCATTGATTGAGCTGTAGTAAGTCAGGCCAGAGTTGACAGTTACACGTTTTCAAACGGTACTGTCAGCTCGGGAGTCATTTAATTGACCCAATAAAATACTGTTTTATGCTCTTTAAACTTTTTGACGATGAAGCCTGGTCAGGAGATTTTGAATCGTTCGACATTCTTCTTCGTTAAAGGTATCGCCAACGGTTGACTGAATGCCTTTTGAATAGACCTCCCACATATTCTGGCGAGTCTCTCTACCTTGTTCTGTGATAGTAACTTGCTGGCCACGCCCATCGACAGGCGAGGGAGTTCTTTCAACATAACCAGCCTTATCCATTCTTGCCAAAAGTCTGGAAAGGCCATATTGAGGTAGCAACATGCCTTGCTCTATTTCATAGGGTCTGAGGCCTTTTTCTCCAGCTTTATCTAACTCCCATAAAACATCGTACCAAAAAAATGGTGGTAAGCCATTTTCCTTAAAAGATTTTTCTACATGATCGAGGGCATGCTCTTTCGCCCGTAACAACGCAATCCAAGCATCAACAACATATTCTTCGGGTTTTTTCGACATCAGTTTAACTTACGATAATTGGTTTCTCTTACAACACTTGACACTACATGCAAGCGCATCTATTACACATACATGCAAACACATGTAGTGAGTGGTGAAAAAGTCTTGTGATTACTTAGGATCACCCTGCTCAATCCTAACAAAAAGAAAATACAAATGTTTAATTTAAATTGCAACCTGCAATGTCAAAACCACTTAACCATCAAACGCGCCCTCAGCCACTAGCCCTGCATTTTTGCGATTGCCTTTAAACGGATAGTGCTTTCAAAGGCCGCTGAATGCTCAAGCGTTTTCATGATTTCCCGGCTGGGCAGGCAAGCATCATCGGCAAATTTTACCAAGTCAGGCTCTGGTTCACACAACAAAATATCCAGCGACAGCCGATCCTGTCCGTATAACCCCCGGTGAATCATATTGGCTGAAAACACCAATAAATCGCCCGCCGCCAGCGCTACTTTTACGCCACGGGATAAGTCATCATAATTTTTCCGGCCATTGTGCTCCAACCGCACCTCAAGCTCTTCGTTTGTGTCCCAGCACTTATGGCTGCCGGGGATCAGCTCAATACCCGGCTCATCAACCAAAGGCACCCTGAAATGAATCACATCCGGGCCTGCCAGCGCTGCTTGCTGCTCTTCAACAGACAGGTGATATTGCGGATCTCTGTGCCAGTAGTTTTTTTGCAACTTATTAACCGGGTCGAAAAACAGCTGCGTATTCATAAAAGCCGGCGGCCGGTTCATAACCGCAGTGGCAATATCCATTAACCGGGATGAGCCGATAAAGCGAAATAACTGCTTTCTCCCGGCATCATCAAGGTGTTCACGCCCGGTGAGATAAGCCGAGTTGACGGCTTTTTCAGCATAAAACCTGGCGTTTTTTTGCTGCCACGACTCATGAAAAGCCAATACGACTGTCCGCAGTTTTTGTAGCTCATCCTTATTAAACAGACCTTTAACGACAAAATAGCCGTTTGCTGCATATGCGCTTTTCATATGGTCACCATTAACATCAACCTAGCTTCCTCTAAAATTGGCTACACTGCAAAGCTTGAAAATTTACTCTGAAGCAATAGCACCAAGCTCATGATATTTATCAAGGCGTTATTAAATATCTGTGAAACAGGAGAGAAATTGCTTTGTGCTTTTTCCGTTGTTAGCTTGGCTACTCTTAACAGCCATGTGTCCGTTTCAGTGTTATAAAAATCAAGATGTAAAAAAGTGACTGCTCAAAAAAGCAATCGCCTTGTTGAGCAATTAAAAATAATTCACTGTTTATACAACTTTTATTCGTCCATTACTATCGAGGTGGGATCGGTTTAAAGGGATCATTTCCGCCAGTGCCACCACCTGTCCAGCTCCGGTAGTAATGATAAGCTGGCCACATTTCTGTTCTGCTGGTAATAAGTAAATAAGCCAGTCCGGAGTTAAAATTACGAATCCAGCTGGATGAACAATCATTGCACCAGTTTTCGGCCTGTTCTTTAGCCCAATTCTCATACTCAGAATCTGCTTCCCAAGTGCCACCGTCATTTTGCACAGAGTGGCTTGGGCTAAAAGACTTTTTTCCGGGCGTGCCTAACACCCAGTTGACCACATCAACAATATAATTGTCATATTCGGGCGTTAAGGGGTTATTTTGGGCCATTAAAATAAGTACCGATAACAACTGCTCTCTTTGAGGGTCAACCTCGCCATTTCCATCAGAAAATATTGGCCATGCCTGATCTAAAATAGACTCATATTCCGGCCGGTATCCGGTAAGAGACACGCTTTCATAAAGTGGTTTACCATTAGTTATCGAGCTGAAAAGATTAGCATGAACAACATATTCACGACTAAACCTGAGTAAAAATAAGTCAACAAACTGTACCTTCTTTTCAACGGTGTTCATTTTGCCGTAAGCCTCGCCATATCGGCTGGCTATAGCTGCCACGACCTTATCGGCATGGGGCAACCGATTAACATCAATATCCTCGTTTTTCGGCCTTTCTGTGAAGCAATATCTGCCGGAAGATAAAAAGGTTGATTGCCCGGCAATTGGCGCACTGACTTCACTTTGACAATCAAAACCTGTTGAGGGTTGATCAGCAAATACCGGCGTTACAACAAGGGCAGCAACTAAGGAAAGGGTTTTCTTATACATCTAGAATATCCATTATCTTTAACGTAAAAATCTCATGATAATTTCCACTTGTCAGGTGCGCAATATGGGGCCTTTATTTTGGCTGGTTTTTCCTGTTTACTTTTTATGCTTTTTTTGCCAAATAGCCACTTATGTATGACCATTAATTTTCAAAAACAACCACCAGATTAAAAACATTCAACTTAAAAACTTTTCCGTACCGGCACGGGTACATTATCCGGTGGCTTTAATTGCCTGAGCGACAAAAAATGATAAATATCAAATAGCAACGAAACGCTAGCAATTCTGCTTATATTAGCAACTGTCAAAAACTACTCTGACCTGCTGTAAGAGGCATGGAAACTGGGGTTAATATATTTGACAGTCCCGCACGGGTTTTGCCAGAATAGTCTACTAATGGAAACAAAAGAGTTCTTAACCTCATGGAAAAGTTATTTAAGCTTTTTGGCAAGCGCCAGCCACAATCAGGCGAAACCCTTTCAAATCAATCCGAAGATCAGCTGGTAAATAAAGCTCTTGATGACGACATGTTAACACACGTCGTTGGAGGTGCTGATGACACTACAACCACTACCGAGCCGGAAAACCCGCCAGGGGATGATGAAGAAAAAGATGCATCTCCAATTAGACTCCGCTCTGGAGATGGTATCCACCCTAAATAATGAGCGATATAGTTCAATACACTTTGTATTATGGCGACATAATCTTAATGATTATGTCGATCATCCCAATCTTCATTTGCTTAAAAAATAAAAACTGGCCGTTATTCACTTTCAGTTTGCTATTTCTGATAGCGATCTCGTCACGTCATTTTCTTCAAGGCGCATATTCAGGGCTCCCCAGAGAAGAAAAAACATATCTTTGGTATCAAACCTTCGAATACATTTACTTCGGAGCCTTTATCGCGTCTGTTGCCATACACGCCTTGTTATTATGGACAACAAGCAGAACCATAAAACTCATTTATGTACTGATGACCATCAATGTCTGCTTTTATGCCTTTATGCACTGGCAGCGAAATATTATGGGCTGGAATGATCCTAATTGGACTTGGGACTTATATAGCTGGACCGTAGTGCCAATTAATTATATCATTGCAGGTATATTGTTGTTTGCCAGCATTAAAGGAGTTAGAGGCAGAGATGGACGTTCAATTAGCTAGTTATATACCCTTGATACTTGCAGCTGTCATGGTGGTGATGGTACTTGCTTTTGGCCTGCTTGAGAAAAACCTCAAAGAGCGGGTGATCGCCCGTTTATATAAAAATGCCCCTTTCTTCCAGGCACATCTGTTATTGCAAGAATACCATCAGGCAATCAATAACGGCGCAAGCATCGACGAGTTGGATGCTATCACGCAGAAAATCAATAACTACTTTAATAGCCCTCATCAAGTGTCACCGGGAACACAAGGACAGGCGAGCCTGTCACCACAGCAATATCAGCAGTTTTCCCAGGCGCACAGCATATTGCAGAAACAGATCAACTTTATTAACACCGACATGTCGGCCAAGCAGCGGATTATGGTGAATACCCAGATCAAAATAGACTGTTTGAATTATGCCGAAACCTACTGCAGATCAGAGCAGGAGCACAAACAAGGCAGTGCTGGTCACTCAACTATGGTGTCAAGTATCGCTAAGATGCCGTGAGGATCTAAACCCGAAGCACTGCTGCCGGTTCTTACCGCGTAATTGTACCCGGCAGTGATCACCTTCGCCCGGGTCTCTACCGACAATTCAATTCTGTTTTCAACAAGCGCCTGCTCAATTAAACGGATCACCGCCCGCATCAAATGGCTGTCTGCAGTATTTTGTTCACCGGCTACCGTAGGCGGGAGTTCATCCAGCACAGCAGTTGCCTGACTCAAATGATTTAAAATACCGGAAGTCTTTTTATCACCAAACAAGGCAAAGGTGCCGATATCACCCGAGGTGATCTGTTCAACCACTTCTTCGCTTAGCTTGGGGAAATATACCTTGTTGTATTCGAGCTTGGTCGATAAGTATTTATACACGGCTTCGGTATATTGGCCAACAAGTACTTCGCAAACGTCATGATCTATCAGCTTGGTTTTATATTCATACTGCCCCGGCTGCTGAAAAACCAAAGTAAGCAGGCTGTCGGCCCGGACAATATAGATGTTCCAGGGAGCCGTTGTTAACAGCTCGGCCACGTAGTCGATCATCCCCTGGCTGGTGGGAAAATTGTTAACATTAAAAGGCTTGCCCTTGCCGGTATTTAAGAAGGTCAAATTGCAGTTTTCTTTGTGCTGCATAGACAGTTGAATGTCGATACCGGGCACGGCACCTTTTAACAACTTATCAACCGCACCAGAACTTACTCCTAAAGCCTTGCCCCAGGTGTAAATTTTTCTATTTGCAAGCACATGATTTTCCAATCGTTTTAAAAAACAATCATTCATAAAGAGAAAAACCTCATTGACAACCTCTTTTTGAGAGATCAATAATACGCACGAAGCCAAACACCTCTCAAAAGAGAGGTTAACATTGTTAATATTAACAACTTAGAGAGTATAGCGAATATGAAAGCACAAAAAAACGATATTAATCCGGTGCTCGGCATTAACAATCTCAGATTAAAGTTACGGGTAATGCGCCTGGCCAGCCAGGAAAGAAGAAAACCTTCTCAGATGGCAAAACTACTGCTAGAACAGTCGCTTGAAATAAAAGAGCAAGCACTTGGCCTTGGCCCGATAGAAAACTGGGATGCTTCAACAGCCCAGTACGATTAACTCTTAAAAAACAATAACTCCGTCAACCATTAGACATAAACCATCGACTTCATTTATTTACTTCAACTAAACCCCTAACGCGTATCAGGATGATTAAACGTGATCACAAGGATATCACTATGCCCCACTTGCCTTTTAACAGCTTTGCAAAATATCCTCTTAGAGAGAGTTATACACCCCTTCTGCCGACAACCAATGCCACCCAGACAAAGCCAGGCGGTACATATGCCTGACATAAAACAGATCACGGTAGCCCTGTCCCGAACCAGCCTGGAATTATGCACCCTGCCGCTGCAGGTAAACTGGTATTGCCCCCGCTGCAACGCTCCCCGCGGAGAGGTGATGCAAACGCAAATTCCCATCGGCAGACAGAGCCTGGAAGTAAATTTTTGGGTCAACCCCTGCGGCCATCATGACAGTTACCGCGCCATGGTCAGCGAAGCCATGGCCAACGGCTTAAACCGCCGTTTGCAGCAAGTATTAAACACCTATTTAAACAAGGGATTGGTCGAAGACTCTTATATAGGCTGAAGGCTCTAACACCGGCTAAAGGCTCTTTTTCACTATAACCTCCTGTTAAACATGAATAAGGACATACCACATGTTGATTAAAACAAGCACTGATAACCCGGTTATCTGCAGCGCCCCCACTGAAATATCGGTAAAACCCTACCATCTTAAATTTATTACTGCCGGCATTTCCGCCCCCATAGTTCCCGACAGCTTCAAAGGTAAAAAGCTCTCCACCATAAAACCCCGCCCCTGCTGCCGCGGCTATTTTCCCCGAATAAAAAAGCTCGGCCGGGCACAATATCTGCCGGTTTGCCAAAGCAGGCATTGCCGCTGCCCAAAGCAGGTTGAAACAAGCAGCCAACCAAGCCATGACCTGGCTTTGCTGGAATGGAATAAATACCGCCGTATCCGCTCAAACGAAGAGTTATTTCATCCAACAGTCAGGGTCAACCGGCTGCCGCTTAAAGACATAAAGCTGAATTTGGCGGTAGAGCAAATGTACATAGATAAGTTTCTGGCCAAGTTCAGCCGCGAGCAGTTGATGGCGGATGATCGCCGGATATTTGTATTAAGGGAAAAATGGCTGGAAGTGGTGAAATATCAACTACACGCACTTGAACTGCAACAGTGCTAAAGCAAAAAATAACCGGTTGGTGTTGACCGCAAAACTCGCCGCTTTCTTTAGGGACAAAGACAACTGAAATTTCTTACCCCGGCAATTGTTGGCATTAACCCTGATCCGGGAAAGCCTGGGGAAAGTACTCACTGAGAGCACCGAAGTTAAGACAGAAAAAGACGAAGGACCTAACGGCCCAGAATGTCCTCATTGCCATCATGGCGGGATGATATTCATAGGGATCAGCCCTCCGGGGTCACTTATAGGACAATATCAAACGAGTTAGTCTGGTTCGTTAGGGTCTTCATTATGCACAGAAAAAGGCGACAGGAGGGGCTGAGTTTGTCTTGAAAAAGACGTATAAAGGGGTAAACTGGCTGGCAAAGGTTGAAACAATAAAGATAATAAAAACCGGTAAAGACTGCCCCTGTTGTAAAAGTCACCTTGTATCAATATTGTCTCAAAAAACAAAATCCATATAGGCTGGGTGCGACGGCTTAGTCCACAGGCTATTTATCTGTCATGCAGTGACAACAGATAAATTGCTTAATTGTTATAAATACAAGGAATGGCTCTATGAAAATTTTAAGCATGGTATTACTACTCATTACTTTTCAAAGCTTTGCAAAAAGCCAAGATGGTGTTGTTGTTCACATACTGCCTGATCAACTGGTTCTATCAAAAAGCTGTGTGGCTAGAGCAGATATACAATCTAAGGAATTTTCAATTATTTACTCTTGCATAGACTCTCAAAATACGATGTATTTTTACAATTTTCGCTTAAATAATATTGATTTGGTTTCTGATTTTAAGAAAAATGCAACTGATGTTGTAGTCAATAAAAGTCATTTTAAGTCTTATACTCTTTACGAATTAACAGCTAAAAATTCTGACAATAAGCCTATAAAATTTGTTTCTTATTGTACTAAAAAAGTCTGTCTAGATTTGGTTAGCGACGATGAATATGAGAAAGCAATTCAAGACTCTATTACGGCCCAGTTGCAAGGCTAGTATTTATAACAAACCAGTCAAGTAGGACGCGTAACAGTTGGGCACGTTCACTTCGTTCACGATTTTAGCCAACTATTATTCGCCGCTTATTGGGGCGTTATATGTCAGAGTTACCCACAATTAGTGGACACCTTCTATAGTTAGGCAACATAAACACAGAAATTATGGAGAATATGCTGTGCTAACATTCGACAAGCTATGGGAATGCCATCCAACTATTACCAATGAGATAACCCTTGTACAACAAACGAAGAAAAGAACTTTGCTAACCAGTGCGCTATTAGAGTTGGAGTGGCATTGGCAAAGTGTGGTATTAAAACCTCAAATATACCAGGAGCGACACACTGCTGGCATGGACATGATACATCTCAAGGTCATGTGATACGAGCTGAAGAGTTGGCTAATGGTCTTAATAAGTTTCCTATTGCAGATGTACAGAAGGTTATAAAAGTAGAACCTGATGAATTTTCGGATAAATTGTTTGGAAAAAAGGGAGTAATTTTTTTCAAAGATTATTGGCAAAGAACGAGTAATGATCGTAAAGAGAGCTTTAGAAATAGAAGTGGAGATCATATCGATTTATGGAATGGACGGCGCACAACTAGTATTTCATCATGGGCGAGAATATATTTACGGTTTGGTGAGTTTGGGCTCCACTCTATATCTGATGAATGGTCAGACTATGAAGACTCCAAGCAAATATGGTTTTGGAGAATCATGTAATGAAATATGTCACAGCACTTATTATGGGTTGTATATTTGTTATTACATTAACTGTTTTCATTACCCCTTATGCAAATGATATGTACATGACATTTTATAAGCTTAGTTCCGGGCCAGATACCGAAACTATATTGCTCGATAAGCTAATTTTTATTCATATACCAATTTATTTCATATTAGGTTTTATAGCTGGTATTTTTTTGCATAAAAAATACCTAACAAACAAAACCAGCGGACGCTAAAAGCGCGCCGTCATTTCGAGCGTTAGCAGTACAAGGAGATCAGGTGAATATAATTAATCATGGAGTTCATATTTCAATATTTATGAGCGAAGAAAATCTCCCTTCTTTTACAACTGATGATTACGAGTTATTCGATGTAATGGATGACTACTTAACCGAAGATTGTGACTTTGATTTTGAGTGTTTTATTTACCATGATCAACCGAAGAAAGGTCACTTTACTATGGAAATTGAAAGTGGGATTACTTTTGACGAGTTAGTTTCTTCTATTAAAAAATTTGATCTTGAAGAAATTGAAAGAATTTATAAAGTTAACAACTAGCAATGTACTGCTAACAAGCGCAATCACGCGGAGCAATTCTCCACTTCGCTCCAAATTGCCCGGTGTTGCGGGCGTTATACGTAAGGGAAAAATATGGACTCTCATTTAGCAATTCACGATTTTATCGAAGCTAACAATATTGATCGTGATGAATTTGGTAATTGCACCTTTACTGCAATAATTGATTATCAAAACCCTGCGACATCAGATAAAGCAACGACAGAAGTGAAAATTATACGCAATGGCTACAACGATGGAGAGATTAACCTATCAGAAGGTGGCTCACTAACTGTAGAAAATTATCATTTGGACTTTACCACTGACTATCAGGTATATAGCTACAACTCTAATTCTAAAGAGTTAGAGGTGACCGGCAAGTCTCCTAAAATGGGTGGGGCATATAAAGTGTCAATCTATCCGGTATAAAACGTATAACAAGTTGCTTAAATTCGTTCCGGGCGCAAAAAAAACGCGCCCTCCACCGGACAGCCTACACTGCGTTTCGGCTGCCGTTTAGCAAGGCGTTATAAGTCTAATGTTCTCCATGCACTTTTAGTGCTTTCTACAATCTCCCTTTTCTATAAACACACATATTCTAAATAAGTTTTTATATAACATTAAAGTCTTTCAATTATTAGTATATAGTATGGGTATACAAAGTTTATGTTAAAGTTGGTTTACTATGGGTTCAAATGAAAATAAAACCTCTGATGTACTTCAAATTCCAAAGTTTAGGAGAAGAACAATAGACGGTATTCAAATTCCTCCTACATATGAGGAGTTTAAAAGTTATGGAACTATGCCAGTTGAATTCATGCGTAAAGTTAATCCCAAGAAATTTGGTTTTAGTAGTAAAGGAATGTACTTACATTGGCATGATTTTCATCACAGGTTTGATAATGACTTTAAAGGTAAAAAAGTATGGGCTTGGTGGGCTTTAAAGTTTAATAGAATGTTGGAACAACATGATTCTTTGGTTTCAGAGGATAACTCTGAGTTTTGTTGGAGCCCTATAGCTCTGAATCACTATCCCCCAATGATTGAGAAAGCTTATAGGTTTGAACATACTGGGCTAACTGGAGATCAGAAAAGGCACATGTTAGTAAAGAGCCTAATTATGGAGGAGGCCATTACTAGTGCACAGCTTGAAGGAGCGGCAACTACAAGAGCTGTAGCAAAGGAAATGCTTTCGTCTGGACGTGCTCCTAGTGATGATTCCGAAAATATGATTTTGAGTAACTGGAATTTAATGCAGTTTGCACTTGATAATCTTGATAGAGAGTTGAGTATTGACTTGATCCAAGAGTTTAATCATATAGCCACAGAGAAAGTTTGTGAGAATGAGCATGTTCCAGGGGTATTAAGGGAAAAAAAAATAGAAGTTGCAAAAAATAATGCAGAAGGAGAAATTACACATACCGCCCCTGACGCAGAGATGGTTGAGAAATTACTTCAAGATTTGTGTTCGTATGCAAATACTATTCATGAGAACATGAATTATATCCATCCTGTAATTAAAGCCATAGTTATACATTTTATGATTGGTTATATCCACCCTTTTTTAGATGGGAACGGTAGAACAGCAAGAGCATTATTTTATTGGTATGCAATTAAACATGGGTATGAAAATTTTCAATATATATCTATTTCCGCACTGATAAAAAAGAAAGCGAATGATTATGGACGTGCGTATATAAAAACAGAAACAGATGAACTGGATTTAACATACTTCCTTCAATTCAATCTAGAAATAATAATAGGTGCATTGGGTGATTTCTCTACTTATATCCAAAAGAAAATAGATGAAAATAGACACATGGTTGAAAAGCTTTCGGAATCCCCTTTATATGGACATTTTCAGCGTCAACATATAGATATTATTTCAAAAGCTTTAAAAAATCCTGGTAGGGAGTTTTCGGTGAAAGAAGTAGAGCAAGATAATAATGTAAGTGCCACTGCGGCAAGAGGCTATTTAGATAAACTATACAAGCTTGGTCTTTTACTCAAATATAAATCTGTTGGAAATAAATACACATATTTTGCTCCTGCTAAGTTACAAGAACAGTTATTCCCAAGAGGAAAGTAGCATAACGACTTGATTTAAGATTGGTTCATAGCAATCGTAAGACTTACAACAAATCGCTACACACAGAAATTTTACTCGCTGCGCTCCCAAAATTCTGGTGAGCAAAGCGTTAAATGGCTCAAGGAGTTTCGCATATGTTCCAAAGTTTCTTTAAAAAACGAAAGATTAAAAAATATGCTAGTAAGTTGCCTCAGGACTTGAAAGCTAAATATGGATATAAGCAATATTATTCCAAAGCGCAGGTTGATGCCGCAATTAAACGTAAGAAAATAGGAAACAGCGGTGCCGTTGTCGTAACTGACAATTGCTACGCATATGCTATGTATTGCTCCCCAGAAGAATTTAGGGGAATTCACGATAGTGCTGGTGAAAACTGTGATTATGGTGCAATGCGTAGCGATATTTCCGATACATTATTTAACGGAGCCACAGACTTTTCATTCTCAACACTTTTAGTTGAGTCATCTAACTCAGCTTCAGGATCTGTTGGTGGTTTTGGAAGTGGAGACAGTGGTGGCTTCGGTGGAGGAGATGGCGGTGGTGGTGGTGATTAATCGCCATTTAATAAGCTGTTAGCAGTTTCAGAGTACTCAGAGTTCATGAAGTCAGTATTAATTAAAATATTAAAATTTATAGGGTGGCTTGCTCTATTAATGATTGTAGGAACAGGTTCGTATTTAGGTTATGAGCAATATGAAAGAGCAGAGAAATTAAAAGCAGAACTGAAATATGGGACTTCAGCTGATTGGGAGTGGTATGACAAATATGATCGTATTCAAATAAGATATGATGAAAAAACTAATAAAACCTATCTTCGCAAGACTTATGTAAAAGATAAATATGTTATCTATGCATATAAACATGAAGATTATAGTCTTGGAGCTTATGCATATTTTATAGTTGATTGTAAGGCGAACAGTACTATAACAACCTCAAAGACTTTTAATAGTGGAGCTGAAAAAAAACTAATCTGTACACCTGAAGGTAATGCTTTGCAATATGGTGTTACTTGGTCTGAAAGGAATTCTAATGTAGTGTGGGAAGAAGATTTAGACGGGTTCAAATTCCGAGAGAACTTTGGTTCTTGGGATTTCTCAGTACTAGATCGAGAAATAACATTGTCAAAAGCAGAGTAAAAACTGCTAACAAGCGCAATCAAACGGAGCAATTTTCCGCTGCGCTCCAAACTGCCCGGTGTTGCGGGCGTTATAAGGCAAAGGATGAATATGTCGCTATACCATTACACAGATTTAGAAGCTGTCTATTCAATTCTTAAGAATAATAAGCTTTGGTTGACTGACATTCGTTACTTGAACGACTCTCAAGAGTTACATGACGGTATAGCTTTTTTAATAGAAGGGATGAAAACTCCATCACCTGATGTTTTTGCTAATTTTGAGTATTATGAAAAGGCTAGGGAATACATAATTGACTCACTTACAGGTTTAAAAACATATGGTGTCTCAGAAGATCCTTTGTTTTTATTTTCACTAAGTTCTGAAGCAGATTGCCTAAGCCAATGGAGAGCCTATGGAGCGTATGCTATAGAATTCGATAAGGAGATCCTGACTTCTGAAGTATCCAAGTTGCTCGATTGCCTATATCTCGATCCTCAAAAAAATGAAAAAGCTAGGTTGCATGCCAGAGATGCAATAACAGCCATCAGCAATGACATGGCCAAAAATAATGGTTGTCTTGGTGTAGATGCGTTAGAAGCTGTAATATCTCTCAGTTATGATGCTGCCACATTTAAACACAGTGGGTTTTCTGAAGAAAAGGAGTCAAGGATTGTATTACCATCGAATAATTCTGAATACCCAAGTAATGTGAAATATCGTCCAAGAGGGGATGTTTTAATTCCTTACATCGAAGTGCCAATTACACTTGATTGCATAAAATCAATTACAGTAGGTCCCGTGCAGAATCAAGCGATGTCGTACGCATCTATGTCAGAATTTGTACATAGCATTGAAAGGATCTGGCAGGTCGACTCAGGAAATATCGAATATGAACTTACAGTTAAAAAATCAGTAATACCGTTCCGCGCATAAACCTTATAACAAGTTGCTGCACGCGGAAAATTACTCGCTACGCTCCTTATTTTCCGGTGAGCAAAGCGTTAGCCACAAGAAACATAGGAGAAGAAGATGCAATCTGATGAATTAGAATATGTAGGATTTTGGCCACGTGTTGGTGCTTCTTTGATCGACACTATTTTGCTGGGAGTTATAATATGGCCGATCTTGACTGCATTTTATGGTGAATCATATTGGACAAGTGGAAGCTTCGTCCAGGGCCCAATGGATTTTTTGCTATCTTGGATATTTCCTGCCGTTGCAGTGATTCTGTTTTGGGTAGCAAAACAAGCTACTCCAGGGAAAATGGCCGTTTCCGCAAAAATTGTTGATGCAAAAACAGGCAATGCTGCAAGCACGGGTCAGCTGATCGGGCGTTACTTTGCGTACTATTTATCATTGATACCGCTTGGTCTTGGATTCATTTGGATTGCTTTTGATGAACGTAAGCAAGGCTGGCATGATAAACTTGCTGGGACAGTAGTTGTAAGGAAGAAGAACCGGGAACCTAAATCAGTTACATTTAGTGGCTAACAAAGGGCTCCAAGGGACACTGCGTGCCCGTGAGCCCAGCCGTTATACGTTCTAGAGTTTTGAGTAAATTAAATGTCTGATGAAGCAATTAAAATTGCAAATCAATTACTGGAAAGCGATGACGATTATCTAGATAACGTCATCAAGTTATGGAAACTTGGAAATAAGCTTTATGGCCAGTGTTGGGACACTGATTTTCATATATTTGGGGTAATTGAATCAGATACGGATCATTTACCGTTAAAACATGTGAGAGTTAATTGTTCCGCGGAATTCCTTATGAAATCGGATAAAGAGTTAGCTGAAATCAGAGAGTTCTACAGAGCAGATGTAGTAAGTGCTTGTAATAAAATACTAAAATGGTCAAAAAGCGTATAACAAGTCAAACCACAATCGCCAGCAAAGCTGGCTGGACCTACGCACTGCGTGCTCCGGCCTGTGTTTGAGGCGTTAGGTGCCATTGCAAGTTTATGAATGATCAGCAAATAATCGCACAGTTCAAAGTAGTCAAGCGTAAGTATCTATTGATTAAATTATGCAGCTTAGCTTTGGTTATTTTGGGCCTTGCTATTCAGGCTTTAGAGTTAATGGAAAGTGCTTGGTTTTACTTTTCAGTTTTAGCCTTTTTAGTTTTCAATCTAGGTGCTCTAAATATTTATAAGTGCCCTAAGTGCAGTAATCCATTCCTATCTTCAGAGCCAGAAGGCGGTTTTATAGATCCCCCTAAAAACTGTAAAGAGTGTGGCGCCAAGCTGGAGGAATCAGCACCTAACAATTTCATAAACAAGGAAAAATAATAACTAGTCGCTGCGCTCCTAAACAGTTATTATTTTCCTATTATGTAAGGCGTTATGCTTTAAAAGTAGCTGTGCATTACATAACTAATTTTTTAAATCACGTACAAGGGATAATATTTGTGATCAGACGTTCAATTATCTTTTACATTTTACTAAGCTTGCCAATGGCCTCATGGAGTGCTCCTCAAACAGATGTGGACAAAGCCATAGATTTTCTAAAAACTGCATGCGTACTTTCCGGAGAGAAGCTTAGTATAGATGCAGGAGCTGGCGGCTCTCTAAGTATTAAAAAACTAAAAAATAGCGGCGCTAGCGTAAGTGTTGAGTTCAGTCGTGAAAAAATTGAAGGCTTAACAAACGAAATAAACAAGCATAGTGCAAATCAAGCCTCAGAAATGAGGCAGTGTATGAAACCCTACATAGATAAAATTCTAAATATATACTTCACTGGAAGTACAGAACAAGAAGTAAAAAAAGTCGAAGTGGAGGTTCCAGGAAGTTACTTTAGTTTAGATGAACTAGACGAAGTATTGGTTGTCTTAGCCAATGCGCCAAAGACAGCATTTAGTTTCAAAGATATTGTTCAAAGAGTCAGCATTCATCCCGCAAAAGTACGTTCATGTTTAGAAACTGGAATAGCCAACGAACTTCTGTTTTACTACGTTTCAAATAAAGGTAAAAAAGTGGAAGGCTACGCACTGAAAAGCAAAGGTTTAGATTACGTTCTTAGCAAAGGGTTAATAAAATAAGCATAACAAAGCGCTCAAACATCAGCACAGCAAGCTGTGCTTGGACCTCCGTTCCGGAGCTTCGCCCCTCCACTACGGCCGTTTAGCGCGGCGTTATGCGCCTTTGTAGAGCCTCCGACGTTGTAGGTTCACTAAGATTGCCTCAATAATCGGGGAAATTAATGTGTTTTCGAGTTTTTGTTTCTTGAGATGGAAAATGGAACAGTTTTTGGGTTATGTATAGGGCTATTTGGGGGCAGGGGTTGGTGTATTAGAAATTGCTCCTTCAATGATGCACTTTTAGCAGGCTGAAAATAGACCATTAGAAAGTTGCAAACCCTTTGCATCTGCATCTATTCTGATTCTGGTATTATCAAAATCAATAATTGAATACTGTCTTTTTTATTTTGAATTGAGGTATATATGGAGGTAAATGAAGCAAGTGCGGATGCTGTTACCAGTGATAACCACGATAAGGATTGTTATTTCTGTAATGCAAAAGAAAGCCCAACAACAGAGACCAATGATCTTATAGATGAGCCTGATGAAGATGCTGCCGAAATGGAAGATTCACTAGGCGAATATAAGTTTAAAAATAGATCAGGCAAACTTGGTAGGGCTTTGGGTGGAAAACCAGAACCTAGAAAAGTTATCTTAGCTGGTAAGCCTTATGACGCAGCCGTAGCCGCTCACCATCTGATTCCAGGTAATGCATCACTAAAAGAAAGTGCAATCATGGAATGGCTTCATGTAGATGGTAAAGCTGTTGGAAATATTGGATATAACGTCAATGCCAAAACAAATGGTGTCTGGTCGCCAGGTAATTATGGCGTACGTCCTTGGGGCACAAAAGGAGCAGCTTTTGTTGCCGAGTGTGCAAAGCATTGTAAAGACTCTGGATATACTGGAGAGCCAATTACAGCCAAAGATTTTGCATTTTCTGCAATGGAAGCTTGGGGGTGCCAGTTTCATGATGCACATGAAGATTACAGTACATTTGTTGCAGATGTGCTAGATAAAATAGCAGACAAATTAGATAACAACAAAAATATATGGTGCCCTGAACAAAAGAAAAAAAATAAAGATGAGCCAACCCAAATGTTTCAAATTGTTGGACGTTTAAATACTGTGTCAGCAAGAATGAAAAAAATGCTTACGTTTCCAACTTTTTCCTGGAAAAGTAATGTTTGGACATCAGCTTTTGCTCAAAGTTATATGCTTGAAAAAGAGCACCAATCAGATAAATAGAATTCATCAAATTAAGGAATAATTCATGCCTAACTATTATCTTCTCGCACGTAACACAAAACCAGGAAGGTGGATTGGTACACGGCAAGGTACAAATACCCCTCGGGTAAAGTGGTCTCTATGGAGAAAAGGCGCATTTATCCCAAAGACAATACAGATACCCAACCCCGTTACATTCACCTTAAAACCTCAGAGCCCTCATGCTTCTGATCATGGTCCTCATATGCCATCTTATTTAAAAGCAGCAATACCACTATTTTCTGATGCGCTGATTCAAAGTTTAAAAGAGTGTGGCATAGATAACCTAGATACCCATGAATGCGAGATTGCTGATCCTGATAATGGAAATGTCTATAAGAACTACAAAGCAGTTAATATCATAGGTTTAATTGCAGCAGCAGACATGGAAAAATCAAATGCTACCATCCATCCTAATGGACCACCGTTAATAGATGTTGATTTTGATGGCTTAACAATTGATGAAACTAAAACAAATGGAGCATTGCTTTTTCGGCTTGCAGAATCAACTAATGCAATCATTGTTCATGAGCAAGTTAAGAACTACCTTATTGGTAAAGGTTTTGATGATTTGGCCTTTTATGAACCTGAAAAAGTGGCATTATAGAATGCTGTATCAAAGACATCCCATAATTCAAAGTCCTGAAAAACGAAGGTTAGGGGCACAGTGTGGTAGAGTTTGATTGGGATTGGGAGTAAAGTCGCATAACCAGCCGCTCAATCGGACTCCACAACTCGGTACTTCGCTTCGCTGCGTACCGGGTTTTTCCGCCAATTAGCGGAGCGTTAAATGTCATAGCAATCATGAATCAATACGATGTAGTCAGAATCAAAGAAATTATTAGCCTTCCTACTTTCAAGGTGGATAGCTTTAATCAGAGAGCACCACAAGTGGGTGATATTGCTACGATCGTTGAAATTTATAGTGATCCCTGTCTTGCTTATGATTTAGAGTGCAGTGATGGGGATGGAATAACTATCTGGCTACTGGCTGTAACTCCCGATGAAATGCTCTTTGAGGTTATTTAATTGTGGAAACATATGCATTTAACAAGCAAAATCACTCGGAGCAATTTTCCGTTGCTTCGCAACTACAAATCGCCCGGTGTTTAGAGCGTTATGTGTCATGAGGGCATATGAGTAATCCTCTAAATAAAGATTCAAAAATGGAGTGCAGCAGGCATGGCCTTCGTAGTCCTGCATTTATCTGCAAGCATCTCCAGCATGGTGAACAGGTTGGCTTCTTTGAGCCTGAAGATGCTCCCGAACCTGATTGGCCATTCAAAAATGCATGGTGTTCGGAATGCGAAGCTGTTGCCATCGAGCAAGGTGGTTGGAATGATATATCAGAGGCTTTTGCTCAAGTCATGACTATATGCGAAGGTTGTTTTGAAGAAATAAGGCAACGCAATGTTTAGCAAAACACATAACAAGGCAATTAACTACGCGCCTACGGCGCCGGACGCTCCTACCTCGCGCCGGTTATTGCGGCGTTAGTTGTTTTTGAGAGTCTTATGGAAACTGTCGAATTAGAAGCAATTATTAAAGTTGGGCTACATAAAGAATGTATGAAAGATCGCAAAGGGTATGGCACTGGGATTCGTCCTAACCATTGGATTCCCGGACGAGAATATACATTTATGGGGCAAATAGATTTCGAAGACCGTGATTGGTTACATCCAGGTGAAACTTGTAAGGCAAGGTTTAGATTCTTAATACCTGCGCAAGATCAGAGTAAATTTGTAACGGGTTTTACTTGGCATATTTGTGAAGTAAATCAAATTATGGGTTATGGTACAATCATAAGTATTATCAACAACTAACAAATTGCTCAAGTTCACTCCGGGCCTTCGGCCCTCCGTGGGACGCCTGCTACGCAGCCGCCCCTTAGCAAAGCGTTATGTTTCAGAGTTACCCACAATTAGTGGACACCATTTTTAATTGAGGATATTTTTTGAAAGATGATCATAAAGCAAAGGACAAAAGGCCTTTGTTTCATACGCCTAAGGCTATAGAAGTTAGTAAAAACTGGTTATGGCCATTCAGAATTATATTTTTTGTCCTTTCATGTCATTTTATAAATAAAGCCTATATGGGATATGAAGATGAATCTTTCTTTTTTATAAAGCAATTTTCTTTGGCTGATGGACCTATTCTTTTCAATATTATGTTAATAATGTTTTTGCTTTGTGCTGTTGGTTTTTTTTGGCAGGCGTTTAAAATAAGAGTAAAAAAACATAACAAGTAAAGCCAGCGGATTCGTAAACTCACCGCTGCTTCAGGCGTTATGTTTTAGGAGAGTCATGGCTACTTGGCAATTTTCAATAGTATTCATTCCTGCCTCTTGGGCTGAGGAAAATAGCTATAGCTCATTATCACTTTATGATGAGGAAGGCTACTACGATACCGAGTGTGCTTGGAAAGATAGGCAGCCTGAATCTAGGTTTAAGGCTGTACTTGGTGAAATTCTCCCTTCGTCAAAGCCGTGGCACGAAGAATTACTGATTTGGGGTAATGAAAAGGAGCATGACATTCAGGTTTGGTACGAGAATGAAACAATTGATGGCATACACATTCGGTTAGATCTGAATCAGAATCTAAATGAAATCATCAACAAAGTAGTTAAAGCTGCCCAAACCCTCAATTGTGCTCTGTTCTTTCCAGAGTTTAAGACAGTGACTGAGGCTAATGTATTTGAAATAAAAAGTACCATTAACAAGTCACATGCGGCTAAGTTCGTTAAAATCAGCAAGAATCCCTAAATGAAATTAGTAAAAAAACATAACAAGTGCATCATGTTCGTGGCTTCGCCACAGGACGCATTAACGCGCTACGCGCTAACTACAATGCGCCTCATATGCAGGCGTTATAGTACCTAGAGGTTCTCTGTTGCATCCAGTTATGAATGATACAAAATGGCGTGAACTTCAAACGGCCATGTATGAACTCAAACCAAACATACCGTTTTGGCGAACTCGGTGTGTAGATAATGGGTATGAAACGCCAAATTGGGATGGAGATTGGATCCATCATTTCTATGCTGGTGGTTTTGAAACCATAGAATGGGTAGAAATACAGACTACAGATGATAAACAACGATCTATTGTAAGGTCAGTGTTAAAAAAAATTCATGTACCTGGTCATGAAACCGAGCATGGCTTTAAGGTATATGGTTACATTAGGGATGGCGCGGCAATTGATTATATATAGCACTATAACAAGGCCAAGCACTCTGAAAAATTATTCGCTACGCTCCTAATTTTCAGGTGTTGGCGGCGTTAGGATGAATATTTAGCGTGGAGCTTTTAACCGAAAAAATGCACGACGGTTCGAGGAACTTTATTCTTTTACCCGCTGGAGAAATTTCATCTATTAGGTTGCTCCTTCGCATATTCACACTATTCGGAGCATATCCAACGGCATTTGTGCCAAGCATATCTGAGAGCTGGATTGACTTTAGCTATAAAGGTTACAAATTTAGTATTAATGATCAATTTGGTGACTATTACTTTTTTGTTAATGATCCTAAATGCCCTGATAGTGTCTTATTGAAAGTTGCTAAACACTTTGCAAAGCTATTGAGGCTATCATCCTAACAAGTTCATAAATAAGGAAAAATAATAACTAGTCGCTTCGCTCCTAAACAGTTATTATTTTCCTATTATGTAAGGCGTTAGCCAACCATGAAGATGCATATCATGAAAACTATCCTATTACTCTGTTTTTATTTATTCTCTTGCTGGGTGTCAGCAGATGAAATAAATCAAACCTTACCTGGATTAGATTTAGGGAAAGCTTTCAATAGAAAAGTTAGTTTTAAAACTAAAGAAGTGGATCAGAGTTTTAATATAATTAACGAATACATTGAAAAGAATTACGGAAATAAAAGTAATTTTTTTTGTGGTGGCCCGACTAATTTAACACCTGATGAAGAACTGAAATTTAACTATAACTATGGCTTTGTTAAAGTGGTATCAAGCTTCTCATCAACCCAGGATATTATATCTTTCACACCAATTAGACAGATCGTAAATAATCCAGAGAGAAAGGCTGTTTTTAAAGGATATTATTTCGTATCAAGGTAATATTGGCTAACAAGGCCATCAATTTGACCGCCTTACGCTGCGCTTCAGGCAGCAAATTATGGCGGCGTTACATGTCAAAGGAGCATTAGTGCCAACTCAAGAAGATATCTGCCTCAAATTTGATGCTAATCCTTTGCCATGTGCCGAAGATGACAAAGTAGGTATTGCGATCGAAACCTTGGGGAAGCTCCCGATAAATGCGGTAAGACATAAACCCGAGAATGGCACTTGTGGATGGTATATTTGGTGCGGTGAGGAATTCTCAGAAGATCCTGACTTCTTTAAACCACTGCATGTCGGGCATATTCAAAAGTACCTGCCGGAAATTGAGCCTTATTTATCACTTCCGACAGGGTATAAGTTTTTAATTGCTGGTGATTATGAGGATGTATGGTATGAACCTGAAATCTCTAGCATGTAACAAGCGCAATCACGCGGAGCAATTTTCCGCTGCGCTTCAAATTGCCCGGTGTTGCGGGCGTTATACGAATCTCGATTATGGATGATGAAGTCACGCACATAATTTCAATTGAAACAGGTATACCTCAAAATCAAATTACTGAAAACTCGACTTTGTTGGGTGATTTAAAGATTGATGGAGATGATGCCTGGAGCCTATTTGAGCAATGTTACAATACGTTCAAACTTGATTTATCCGACTTTGATTTTAATAAATACTTTAGGTGTGAGCCTTGCTTGAAAGGTCCTGTTTATCTTTATCGTAAAATTAAATATCGTGATGAGCATTTGGCATCAAATAAAATTCCTATTACTGTTAAGCAGCTAATTGATGCATGTAAAAATGGTAAGTGGTAAATTCGTATAACAAGTGGCATCACCAGAAAAATTAGTCGCTGCGCGCCAAATTTTCTGTCGTGCCAAGCGTTAAATGGCTAGAAGAATCATGTGTAAATTCATTATATTTTTGTTCGGGCTAATTGCTACTACGGCTAAAGCCGACTCATGTGACATAGGTAACTTTCCCATTAAGTGGCAAGATACTTTATATCATGCCAGTTCTTACTCGACCCCAGCTATTTTTTATAAAAGCAATAACTCTCGAGTTATCGTATCTGTCAAAGATGCCATTCTGTATATAAAAGATAATATGTCTGAGCATAAGGCATTTTTGAAAAAAGCAAAGTACCACATTATCGATTCTCTAAAAAGAGTCGACAAATCTAAAGTTATTGATTACTCAAGCCTTTTAATTTCTTTAGAGGGACTAGGACCCGAAGAATTGAATGTAGGGATACATGTAATGTCTGGCTACCAAGGAATATTTGAAGGAACTCTATTGAATAAAACGGCCGCCGTAGAGATTGATGGGAACTTAGTTTCTCAAACTAATGGAAAGTACACTATTGGGAAAGACCCCGCGCCAGTTCATGGATTAGATTTTGTTCACCGATTAACGATCGGTAAGCAAGATAATGTTGTTTTTAAAAAGTGCTGGATGGATAGTAAGTAGCCATTTTACAAGAGCAGCCAGAGCGACGTAAAAAAGCGCGCCTGCTGCAAGCGTTATAAGTTTCTAAAGTATGATACGTAGTTTAAGTTTCATAATATTTTTTGTTTTACTCAGTTTTTCTTCTTTGTCCAAAGAATTGACTACAGAGGAAGCTGTTTTATTAGCTGAGAACTTTGTCTTAGAAAATGGTTATACGTCAGATAACAGTATGATAAAAGCTGTACTTAATCTCGAATCAATAGAGTTGAGTTCAGAAAGATCAGCTTTACTGGAAAGTCGCTTTAATTCATTAAAGCCTAAAGCAATAGGAGTTCGGATGAGTGAGCAAAAACCTAGCTCTTGGTATGTTGCTTTTGATCGGGTAGGCTCAGAACCTAAAAGACTTTGTCGTGTAGTGCATGTGAATCAAGATGGTACGAGGATTTACATGAAACATCTTTCAGGAGTAAGAAAGATATTTCTGGGCTTGGAATAAAAACTTATAACAAGTTAAGCCAAGGGAAAAATACTCGCTACACTCCCATTTTCCCATTCTTAAGGCGTTAAATGTTCAATAACTACAGGAGAGTAGTTTATGTTAAAGTTTAAGGAGTTATGGAATAAGCACCCTACCATACAGGGCGATGACGCGCCATGTAGGACAAATGGAGAGAAAAATTTTTTAAATCAATGTGCCATAAGGATGGGGGCATGTCTTGCTTCAAATGGAGTTGACACCTTAAATTTAGTTTCAAAAGATCGACATTGTTGGCATCATAATATTTCATCAGGACACGTACTTTCTGCTGAAGAGCTTGCAAGAGGGCTTGACCGCAACCCAATATCAGGGCTGGAAAAGAAAGCTTCAGTAGACCCACTTTCCTATCAAAAAACAATTTCTGGAAAAACAGGTATTATATTTTGTAAGAACTTTTGGAAGCGACCAGGTGAAACGTTTCGTAATAGATCTGGTGATCATATTGACCTCTGGAATGGTTCGAGATTAACTGACTGGCGTACATGGTTCATCATTTCAGCCACCTTTAATACTGGTGGAAATTATGGAAAATCCAAAGAAATTTGGTTTTGAAATGTTAAATGAAATACTTATGCTCAGCGGTTTTATTACTTATATGCTTATTTTGGGGATGGCTTTTTTCGATAAAGTTTCTTGACCGTTTACTAAATTTTCTCTTTAAGGAAATAAGTCATGATGACTATCCATCCCTTTGGTTTAATAGCTTTATCGTGATAGAAACTTTAATATTGCTTGTTTTCGGGGGCTTATTTTATATTGTTTACAAACGTAAGCAGAGTATTTAACAAATCGCTACACGCAAAAATTTTACTCGCTGTGCTCCTAAAATTCTGGTGAGCGAGGCGTTATGTGAACAGAAGAGGTAATTGATGAATCCACCTATTTTGAAAACAGAAAAATACTTAATTCGTTCTTTTAGAAGAAAAGACCTGCACCGATTTTCGGATTACAGGGCACAAGAATGTGTAGCAAGGTATCAGAGTTGGAGTGATTATAGTTATCAAGAGGCCGTTGACTTATTTGAAAGCACAGATTATTCAAAATTTGGTGCGGTAGGAGAATGGTATCAGCTAGCAATCACTATGCTTGAAAGCGATGAATTAGTTGGTGATTTAGCTATTCATTTTATTGATGAAAACCAAGTTGAATTGGGTTTTACTGTAGCTCCTGAATATCAAGGCCAAGGAGTTGCTACAGAGTCAGTTTCAATTTTTCTGAACTACCTTTTTACAGTGTTAAATAAACATCGTGTGATAGCTACAACAGATGTAGAAAACGTAGCATCATATAAGCTCTTGGAAAAGTTAGGATTTCGTCGTGAAGCTCATTTCGTGAAAAACATTTACTTTAAAGGCGCTTGGGGAGATGAATATCAGTATGCTTTATTATGCTCCGAGTCAAAATTCACATAACAAAAAGTTCAAGTTCGTTTCAGGGCTACGCCCTTTCACCGGACACCGCTTAACTTGGCGTTAGATCAAAATAAGATTTCGTAGTACGTAAAATTCAACAAAAAAGGAAATAAACATGTCATATGTAGATTGTTTTGTTGCAGCAGTACCTAATGAAAACAAAGAAAAATATATTGAACACGCTAGTATCGCCGCAGAATTATTCAAAGAATCTGGAGCGTTGGAAATCGTAGAGAATTGGGGCGATGATGTACCTGATGGTGAAATAACCTCTCTGCCCATGGCGGTAAAAGCCTCTGAGAATGAAACAGTTGTATTTTCATGGGTCGTTTGGCCATCAAAAGAAATCCGTGATGCAGGTTGGGAAGCAATGATGGAAGATCCCAGAATGTCTCCAGAAAATAACCCAATGCCATTTGATGGTAAGCGGCTAATATACGGTGGTTTTAATATGGTATTGAAGGCTTAGTTGAACTAAACCTAACAATTGCTCAAGAGGGACATTTTTTACGTCGCTTAGCAAGCACGTTATATTTCATTTCAAGGCTATCGTATGCGTCATAGAAAAGAAAAATCAGACAATATTGAAAAGTATATCCCCAATGAGATTCCCCGCCCACAGAGAATAACCAATAAGTTAGTTATTCTTTTCTTAATTTTCTATGGCAGTTATGGTGTCTATAACGATAGCCTTTACCTTCCTCTAGGAAGAGGCGAAGTTACTTTACAAGGTAATGCCGTATATTTTGGTTTTGCTTCTCTTTTACTTGGTGCTTTGTATTTTTTAATTGAAATTATTGATCATTACGATAAAAGAAATAATGAATTCACGTACAAACGTATAAGGGCTGTTATTAAAGGGATTGCTGCTTTAATATTGTTATTCACTATTGCAATAAGTAGCACGCTAACATATGAAATATAACAAATTTCACCAATTCACACCTCCGTTGTCGAACGCTCGTACCTCGTGAGAGTCATTATGTCTAGCTTTTCGAGTAAGGGTTGAAGTTTCCTCCGAATGGCCTTACATAAAAATTAGAATATGATTTTTAAAGCTGCTCATTTCAATATTTGTATTAACTCAAGGAGAGTATTATGAATCTGTTGGAAACAATAGGGTATAAAAGTATAGAGCGTAGAGCTTTCTCATGGTGGGAGTCTAAATCTAAAGACGAAAAACTAGAGTTAGAGACACATGCCGCAATCATAGCTCCTGCCATGGGCACTTTGCTTGGTACTCTCTTGGTGTTTATAGTTCTATAAATCCCCCAATACCAGCCAAAAAGCTAGCACGTCATGCTCGTTTTGGAGAGTTTCATGAATTTGAAAAAGATCTTATCTGGTATACTTGGAGCTGTATTGATGTTTGTAATTGGAAACATGCTGCCAATCACAAATTTATACTCTCATTTTATTGTGAATAACCATGATGACGAAAATACATTAGTGGCAATGGTGGTTTTGGTTGAATGGCCTATTTTCATTATTTTAGGTGCAATTTTTGGTGTTCTTGCATACAACTATTGCCTAACAAAGCTATCAAAAGGACGCTCCTGACATCGCTTCTTTTATAGCGGCATTAGCTGTACTAGATGAGTATGAGTCCTTATTTCGAAATTAATATTGAGCCAAGTGCTGACTACTTTTTGTGGATTTTTCCATTTGCATTTTTATTTGTTGCGTTTGTTAAGCTCCCGATTGCTACTGACTTGGTGTCTAGTTTAATTAAAGTCCCTCGAAAATGGTTTTTGACTGCTTATTGCGCGATCTTTGCCATATCACTATTTGTCACATACTCAGAATATCAACGAGACAGCGATATTAAAGCGCTAATCGAAGTCGGAAAGTTTGCCGTTGTATCTGGCTGTATCAAAAACTATAGGTTAGACAATGTCAAAGGGCATACAGCAACATTTGAAGTAGAAGACATAGAGTTTTCCTACAACAATTATACTAATACACCATTTTTCTATGAAAAAGAGTTCTCTGGTAATGCTATGAAAAATGATACTTGTCTTGAAATTAGCTACTTACCTGTGGGAAAGGAAAATAAGATAATTAAAATCGTACTGCTAACAAATTAATTATTAAGGCGTTAACTGCTTTATCATGGAGCGGGATATGAAATTAACAATCTCAATATTTCTGCTAATTGTCGGTGTAATAAATTTTTTGCCTGTCATTGGCGTACTTTCAGCAGAAACATTATCAGGCGCATATTCAGTAGAGTTCATGGGTAACGATATCATTATCTTAATGCGCCACCGAGCTTTACTCTTTGGGCTTATTGGCGGGTTTATACTTTACTCTGTGTTTAAGCCTGCTTACCAAATGGCCGCTATGGTCATGGCCGCAATTTCTATGCTGGGTTTTCTATTTTTTGTTTGGGCAGCCGGTGATTACAATGCATCAATATTTAAAATCGCGATTGTCGATCTGGTGGGGATTGTATGTTTAGTTATAGTATCGGTTCTCAAGTATATTAGTAGAAACAATTAACTGCTCAATGCTCGGCCAAGGTACTTTGACATGAACAGCCTCTGCAGTGCGGCGTCAGTCCATTCGCAGGGCGTTAATTGAATATACAAATGATATAACTGACATTGTCCCTTAAAGTAGGGAGGGCTTTTTAAGCTCTCCCTCAAAAGGAAAATTACGGCTGAACCAGTTTTGTATTCAAAAATACAATAACGGCTAAAACGCTTAACAAGACAATAGCTGGTAAAGCGGTGCTAAATGCTTGTCCCGCCAATAAGTGTGATGCCGCAGCGCCAATCAGCGCAATTGAAAAACCTGTATACCCCCACTGTTTAAGCGCTTCAAACTTGGGTTGCAGGATAGAAATGGCGCCAATTAAATAGGCAACCCCTAAAATTTTCAATAAATAAACGGGATAGCCTAATTCAGCCGTTGCCTGAACTAAGTCTTCCTGCCCCGTCAATTTGGCCATGCCTGAAGCCGCCATTAATAAAGCGAACAAAGAAGAGACGAGGTAAAAGATAATTGTGCTTTTTTTCATGGAGGTAAACCTGTTTCGTTAAATGACGAGCACAGTTTATGCATTCTTTAATTGCAATTAAATCGGCAAAAATGCAATCTTACACTGCATAAATGCAGCGCTGGGGTAATATTATGGATTGGAACGATTTGAAGGTGGTTATCGCGCTTGCGGAGAAAAGGACGCTAAAGGCGGCTTCTGAGCAGTTAAGTGTCAATGCAACCACTGTTTGGAGGCGGGTGCAGCAGCTTGAAAGCAAACTTTCAACCCAGCTATTTATTGTTAATCGTCAAGGCTACCAACTGACTGAGGCGGGGCGAACTGTTTTAGACAGTGCTAAGCAAATGGAATCGCTGGCCGATGGCATCCTTATCAACAGTGCGCTGCAACATGAAAAAGTTCAAGGTTTAATTCGTATTACCGCGCCCTCAACAATGGCAACTATTACTTTGCCCGAATGGGTAAGCGAATTTCGCAGACAGTTCCCCGATGTTGAGTTTGAGATCCTTGAAAGTGAACAGACGTTAGATATCGAACATCGCGATGCGGATATTGCAATCAGGGCAAGTCATACCGTGCCGGAAAATCTAATTGCACGCAAAATAAGAGAAGTAAGCTTGAGTATCTATGCATCTGAGCACTTTCTCAAGACCAGTGGATACAGCCCTACTGTTCAGTTGTCAGAAATTAAAGGCCTGAGAGCAATTGACTACATCCATCTAGATAACCCGGCAGTGCACTGGTATCAGAAACAGATTAAACACAACGCCAAATCTATATACTGTAATGCTATCACTACCGCGTTGAACGCTGCCCTTAATGATCAAGGAATCGCTTTGTTGCCAACTGATGATTCATATGATCTTGTCGAACTGTATCGACTGGATGCTAAGTACAACTCATCTGTGTGGATTATTGCTAATAAGGACCTGAGAAACACAGCACGTATCAAGGCGTTTTGGGATTTCTTAATTACTAAAATGGAAAGCTATACAGCCCGGTAATTTACAACAGGCGTGGTCAGGATTATTGATTTTCCCTAATGCCGCGATCTAACCAGTTAAAACTGATATTACAGCTTCAATCTCTGTCAAGCCGTACACCTCTTCTAGACTTTCCTGTCTTCAGGTTTGTGAAAATTAACTTGTAACAAGCTGTTTAACAAGGACAAATACAGTTGACTTTTGCTCCTTCGTCACTAATTCTAGCAACTATATTTAGCCTGTTAACAGGGCGTTATGCCTGTCATTATTGACTGAAAAAATATGTATTTATAAAGGAGTTGTAAATGAATACTCAAAAAGTGCTTAATTTAATTTTTATGGGGTTTATAGTTTTATCCTTTTCTTTGGCTTGTCGGGCAAATGAAAAATCCTACAGCTCTTTAGAACAGTCAAACCTAGATAAAGCCATATACTGTATGGAAATATTAGAAAATAGAAACGACCTTAAACCTTCGCAAAGGATTAATATATTAAGAAATGAGTGTTATGCCGATAACTTTGTTGAGCATTCCCCTCATATAAGCGGTGGCCGGGAAGGGTTATTCCGCTTGTTCTTAAGTCGATATAAAGAATACCCAGAGCTTTCAATGTCTATTAAACGCAGCGCTTCCGAAGGTGATCTCGTTTGGTTACACCTTCATGTAAAACGCACACCGGACTCTCGTGGAGCTGCTCTTATGCATATTTTTCGAATGAAAGATGGAATGGTTGTCGAGCACTGGGGGGTCGGACAGCCTGTTCCAGAAAAACCTAAAAACAACAATACAATGTTTTAAGTTACTTTATGAGTTCGAACTGCATAACAAAAAACTCAAGAAGGACACAATAACCTCCACTTCGCTTTTGTGCATTCGCTTCGCTCATTATTGCACAGCGCCACGTTCCCGGTTGCTGTGCCTGCTAACTTGGCGTTATATGCACAAACTGCTTACATCTATATTTCAAACTTAATATAAAGGAATAGGAAATGGCTACATCCAGAATAATCGTCAGTACAATACTTGTGTTATTCAGCCTTAATATAACAAGTGTTTTTGCAGACACAATTAATAAAGATGCTGTTTGGCATGCAGTTCACAATAATCCATATCGTACAGTTGAAGAAGTTAAACGGGATAAATATCGAAACCCAGAGCAAGTACTTCGCTTTTTTGGTATTAATGAAACCTCAGCAGTCGGCGAAGTAGCGCCAGGAGGCAATTGGTATACCCACATACTTGCACCTCTGCTTAAAGAGAAGGGGCGTTATGTTGGCTTGCAACACAACCCTGCTTATTATGAAAAATGGCCTGATTGGGCGAAAAAACTTTCAGCATACCCTGAAAAGATAAAAAGCACGCCGGACCTATACGGAAGTAACGCAATTGGAACTTGGCTTCCTGCAATTAAAGGTTTGCCTGTAGAAGAGAACTCGTTAGATTTTGTTTTTATTACCCGTACGATGCATAACTGGCAGAACCAAGGGAGGTTGGAAAATGGATTAAAGCAATCGTGGCAGATATTGAAGAACGATGGTGTTTTAGCGATTGTACAACACAGGGAAGATGAAAGTTTTACTGGTGATCGAAAAGCCTCTTCTAAGCGCGGCCGCTGGAAGCAGTCAGACCTTATTAAGGTAGTTGAATCGTTTGGGTTTAAATTAGTAGCTAGTTCAGAAATGAACTCAAACCCGAAAGACACCAAAAACTATGAAAAAGGTGTGTGGACATTGCCCCCAAGCTTTGCCCTAAAAGAAAAGGACAAAGAAAAGTACGCTAAAATTGGTGAATCTGATCGTATGACCCTTAAATTTGTTAAAGTCTCAGCATAGGTTAAGCGTTAATTTTCAAGTAATATCAAAGGTCAATGGGCACATAACAAAGTTGCTTAAGTTCACCCCGGGCCTTCGACCCTACGCGGGACGCCTGCTGTGCAGCCGTCCCTTAGCAAAGCGTTAGCTGTCAGAGTTACCCATAATTAGTATCGAGAAGTATGGATAAAATGCATATTTTTCGAATGAAAGATAGAATGGTTGTCGAGCACTGGGGGCGGACAGCCTGTTCCAGAAAAATCTAAAAACAACAACACTATGTTTTAAGTTACTTTATGAGTTCGAGCTGCATAACAAAAGTTCAAGTATAGGGAGGCTTAATGAGTAAGATTCAGGATAAAGACACACGATATTTTATTGAGATAAACCTAGCCACATTGAAAGTGACTAAGTGTGCCTACGATCAAAAAGAAAATTTGGATAAGGGTCGTCAAACTAACCCTGCTGTGCACAGGCTATTTGTTACTGAAGGACAATTTAATAAAATGGTAGAGCGTTGTGCTAAAGATCTGGAATCTATTATTGAAACATAACAAGCTGCTGTAGTGCGTTCCGGCCCAAAAAACGGGCTTCTGCGGGATGCGTATAAATCAGGCGTTGGTATGACTCCCCACGTCAAATAAAACATACCAACCCTTGATTATTAATTTAGGAGCTATAAAACACTTTCACGTTATTTTCCGCTATATCTCCAGCAGCATTTTCATTTACTTTGTTTTCTCCCCTGCCCCTTCTTTTGCCAGTACCAGGTGACTAAAGGCAGCAATATTGCCGCCCACAGCCACTGCCAGTTGCTGGTAAAAAACAGGGTAAGTTGCTGCATTGCCGTTACTGTCACGGCAATCTTTTTATCAAAAGTGGTTATCGCCCTGGGGGTCGCCTGCCCGTCTATTTCCAGGTGCGCCGTCAAAGTTAAATGCAGGTTGTGCACACCGGTTTTCTTGGGATGAATTTCCCAGCGCCACTCGGTCGGCAACTCTCTGGATACCGCCTGGATCTCGGGAGTGATTGGGGTAATTTGAAAATGATAACCGCTTAATTTGGCCTCCATACGGTTAGCCACTTTAATACTGGCGCCATGCTTTTCTCCCGCTGCCGCAATCGCTTCTTTTAGCTCAGCTATGGTGCGTGTCAGGCTCAGTATCAGATGAACTTGTGAGCCATCATTAAGGTTGAGGGCTGAAGGTGCATTAAAGGCAATATTGGCCGATACCATAGCTTTTAGCGCCTGATCGACTCCGCCTGGAATACGCTTTACCGAGACTGATGGCGCCGGCTCGGCCCTGTCAACATCGCCGGGACGAGGAGTTTCTATCTCATCAGAGAAAAAGATAAGCCAAGAGGTGACAGTTAATATCAGTATCGCACCAAGCAAACCAATCGAAATATTCCATGTTTTATTCATAACATCCTACCTGATTTTGCCCCGACTCATCCGCATCCCCCTGCCAACAAGCTTTACACTATGCTCTATCTATCTGAAACAACACTATATTTAACCATAGCCCTTATCTCCCTTTATTGGTACCCGGCAAAGCAAACCGCTCTGCCTCTCCCGCAAAAACAATCCCCCAAAACAACGCAAAAAAAACAAACATTTTAATTACATTTTTTTAATCAAATAGACACTTTAATGTGCAATAATTTTGCAGGGAATTTAAACACAAGCATGTAAAGGAAAATACGTGAAAACAATTATTCAATACCCCAGCATTATCATACTGACGATCTTATGTTCGGCGTTTAGCTACCAGGCCATGAGCTCAGATTTAACGGCATTTTATCAAAATTGTCCCCGGGATCTGGACGATCAATCCCAGTATCAAGATTGTAAAAGCATATTGGCTGCCGAAAATCTTGATAACACTCATGATGACAACTTTTCGGTTCAAACCAGTTTACCCACCATTATTGTCGGGACTAAATTTACCTTTGATCTCGCCAAAGACTTAGAAGTCGCTGCCCTGGCGGATGTGCTTGAGGAGCCGATGAGATACGGCTATTACAACACGGATGGTTATTGTGCAGACTCCTGGGACTGGACCGATGATGACTGCCGGTTAGAAGATTTAAAGCGGCAATATGATATCAATGCCGTTTATGAAGCCAGCGCCCAGGTTCCGGTTGTCGGCGATAACGGCCAGCTGTTAAATTTTGACGTCCTTGGACAAATCCATAATGCCGTGGTCTGGTTCAGTGTCCGTTGCGGTACGTTCAGGGAAATTGATATTGACGATACTCTGGCTATTTCACAAAGCGAGGTCACATCCGGCAGTTGTGACTCATTACGCATTTACTTTAAACCAAGACAACCGTTTAATTATCAAGACCCGCAATTAGAAGGCTTCTTAACGGTGATCATTTCTGAAAGCTTTTAACCAGAAAGTAAATAACATTCATTCGCTTGCACTTTAATGATGAACCTGAGGTAACAGCCACCTCAGGTTTATAAAACTCTTTAATTCAGGTAAGAAATTAAAGCAAAGTGGTTATTTGGTATTTGCCGCCCTGACTGGTGCAATTAACGGCATACTGTCTGGCTTCAACATAATAATCCGCCAACTCATACCATAGGAAAGATCCTGCCGTACTATAACACGCCACATGATATACAACGCTATTCGGATCTTTTGCCGCATTCGCCGGTGCACTCGTCATAGCACCGCCTAACATCATACCGGCCGCAACCATACCTAACATTACACTACTTTTCATTATTATTTTTCCTTGTTAATTATTGACATACGAACAAAAGATTACTTTTTTGCCCGGACAATATTAAGCTAGTGTTTCCCGGTATGCTTAGCAATGCACTTCACAACAATTTCAGGTAAATAAAACTTTTTCACCTGCAATTCATAATTTTTTACCTTTGATTCATCTCTCGTTCAGCTAACTTTGATATCATTCGCTCCATTGATACAAACCAGCTGTAGTACAAGTTTGTTTTTCCACTTTTATTTGGGCAATTTAATATGTTAGCAAAAAAAACTCTTATCCCCGTGATTGCTGTTTCCTTGATTTTTTCCGGCTGTGCAGCCACCAATGCCGAAAAAGGCGCGGCTATCGGCGCCATTACCGGTGCGGTTTTAGGGAAATCCACCAGCAACCATAAAAACAAACGTGCCGTTTGGGGCGCAGCCATTGGCGCCATTGCCGGTGCCGCCGTGGGCACTTATATGGACAAGCAGGAGCAGGAGTTCCGCCAGGAGCTGGCAGGCTCAGGCATAGATGTTGTGCGCGAAGGCGACAACCTGCGTTTGATCATGCCTTCAAACATTACCTTTGCTTCCGGGCAGTCGTATATTACCGCCGGTTTCCATAGCACGTTAAACGACATTGCCAAGGTATTAACTAAATATGACAAAACCCTGCTGAGCATCGAAGGTCATACCGACAGCACCGGCAGCGATGCCTTTAACCAGACCTTATCGGAAAAAAGAGCGGAAAGCGTAAAATACTACCTGGTTAAACAAAGCATCCACAGTGACAGATTGCACACCACAGGTTATGGCGAATCTCATGCCATCGCCAGCAACGACACCGAGCAAAACCGCGCCCTGAACCGCCGGGTTGAAATTCAAATCATCCCGAATAAGGCATAAGCCGTAAGCTTAAAATAAAAGACAAAAGCCGGTAAGTAATTCACTTTCCGGCTTTTATTATTATCTAATTTATCCCTTTATGGATAATATCAAACCAATATAGTATTCTTCCCGCAAGTTTGATTAAGCAACCAAGTTTTGCAGCATTTACGAGCACGGTTTTTCACATTCAGCTGAAAACGACCAAGATGTTTTGCTGACGGGAATATTAAGCCTTAATGGATAAAACCCTCTTTAACTTACATGATCTGGTGTTACTGCTGCTGGCGTTTGAATGTCTGGCCTTTAGCGCTTTTCTGCTGGTAAGTAAAAACGTCAAACCCTTAGGGCATTTATTGCTGGCGGCTTTTTTGCTGAGCCATAGCCTGATAGCCCTGCACGAACTTATTTTATGGGGCAGCGCTTTCCGCCACTGGGTATTGTCCTTGTCGCCGAATATTTTCTTCAGTGTTAACTTTGCCTATTTTCTTGACGGCCCGCTGCTGTATTTGTTCATTTGCAGCCTGGTAAAAGCCGACTTCTCGGTGCAGAAAAAACAACTGCTGCACCTCTTGCCCGCGGTCATTTTCTTGTTTTACATTTCCGGCGCTTATTATGCCCTGGAGCCGGCGGCGAAAGCCGAGCAAATCACCAGCTATCAGTTTACCTATAGCTGGCATTACCTGTTGTTCGACACCATAGCAAAACTTAGCCGGGTCATTTACCTGCTGTTGGCCTTTAAACTGGTATCTTCCGCCCTCAAAGCCAAATCAGACGAGGTAAAGCTGACTCGGTTGCCCCCGGAAAAAAGCTGGATAAAATACCTGCTCGGCGCTTTTTTCCTGGTCATCACCTGGGAAGCACTGCTGACATTAATCAAGGTTTACGGCCTGTTTTCACCGGTGAATGTCCGGGTATTCGAGATCCTCGGTATCTCCGATTATTACTTTTTGTTCGCCCTGATCAATATGCTGATTTTCTTAACCTTTAAGGAAATAACCCTGGGCAGTGTACAAGCTGGCGCACCAGCCATAAGCAATACTGCCGCCGGCCAGGCACAACCCCGGGCACAAGAAAATAAAACAGAAGTTAAGCCGAAAGAGCCGGTAAATATGGACTATGTACACAGCATAGAAAAAGCGATGACGCAGCAGCATGTTTACCGCAATCCCAATCTCTCGCTGGAGCGGCTGGCGGAGCAATTATCCATCCCGGTGAAAGACTTATCCAGCACCATCAACCGGCATTTCCAGGTCAATTTTTACGAGTACCTCAACGGCTACCGTATCAATGAAGCCAGACAAACCCTGGAGCAGGAAGCGGACAGTAAACGCAGCATTACCGATATTTTCTATGAGGCGGGCTTTAACAGTAAATCGGTTTACAATACCCTGTTCAAGAAACAGTTTAATACCACTCCCAGCCAGTACCGCAAACAGTTCCTGGCAAAAGATAAAACTAAATAACAGGAAACGCCATTTGCTGTTTGAGCTTGCTCGCCTGACGCCGGGAGATCTCCACTTCATCGCCGTTGACCAGGCGGGCATTTAAGCCATAACCTATGCCGGGTTCAAGCTCTTCAATAGCATCAAGACGCAATATCTCCCCCCTGCTCACCCGAAAATACACCTGTTCCGATAACCTGGCTTCAATTTTATTCAATGAACTTTCGATATAACCTTTACCAAAGCGGGTATAAAGCGCCGCATGGTTGCCGATAGATTGGAAGCGAAAAATATCGGCTAAACGGATAATTTTCATGGTGTCGTTAAACTTCACCATGAGCTTAAAGTCATCCGGCAATAAGGCGATTTGTGTCTCCTGTGAAGGCGACAGCTTATCCATGGTTTTCACCAGGCGTTTGGGGTTAACGGGTTTAACTAAATAATCGATGGCATTTAACGAGAAGGCATCGACGGCAAATTCATCATAAGCGGTACAAAAAACAATCGCGCATTCGCCGTCAAGCTGCTGTGCTAATTGCAAACCGGTACCGCCGGGCATTTCTATATCTAAAAAGATCACATCAGGCTTGGCACTTTTTACCAGCTCATAACCCGAGATAATATTCTCTGCTTCACCGATCACCTCAACCTGAGGATAGGGCGTCAGCAAACGTTTAAGTTCACTGCGCGCCAGCCGTTCATCGTCAATGATTATTGCGTTAATTGTCATACCGGAAACCTTAACTGAACCTGGAAAACATTTTCTGAAGTAGTTTTAAGCAGCTGGGCCTGGCGGCCAAACATCAGGTTCAGCCGCTGGGTCAGGTTGAGCAACCCGGTCCCTGTGCCGCTGGCCTGATAATCTTCTTGGTAAGGATTGGTGATGGTCAGCACCACTTGTTCTTGCTCCTTGCTGGCAGAGATGGCCAGCACCCCGCCTGCAGGTAAAGGGGCAATACCATGTTTGACCGCGTTTTCCACCAGGGTGATCAAACCCATGCCCGGCAGTTGGGCATCCAGGGTATTGGTGGCTATCTCTTGTTTGATTTGCAGCCGTTCACCTAAACGTAATTGCTCAATATCCAGGTAACTCTGACAGATTTCCAGCTCGTCTTTAAGGGTGGCGGCAACCTTGACCCCGCTGGAGAGGTTATAACGGAATAATTCTGACAACTGGGTTAACAGCTCTGCCGCCTTGTCCTGATCTTCATATATCATGCCGCGTATGGTATTCATGGCATTAAACAAAAAATGGGGATTTAACTGATTCATCAGGCTTTTCAATTGCTGATTCTGCAATTGTTGCCCTAATAACTTTTTGTCGCGACTATTGGTTAAGGCCAAATAAGCGATACTCCAGAAAATAAACACCACCCAGTCCGAGGCAAAAGCCAGCAAATACTGATCTTTTTTAGCAACAAAGTCTCTTTGCTGCCCCGATTTCAGTTCAACTTTTATTGACTCTTCCGACAAGGAAGTCGGGAACAGAGGTGAAGTTATGCGTTGACCGCCGAAATTAAGCAAGGCGGCGAAAAAAGACAATAACAACAGGGTTAGCAAGGCATGCTTTTTTTGTCCCAGCCATAAGTTAATTTTTTTATAGCCCAAACGGATAACAAAATGACTGAGCACCACGACAAACAAGGCCTCTAACACGATTTTTATCTGATTATTGCGCTCAAGTAAGGTATCGGGTGCCACCAGATTCATGATACCGGCACTCATCACGATGAGCAGTATAAAAGTAACAAGTTGCAGCAGATAATATATAAAACTGGATTTCATTGACCTTTAATCCATCAAACTTAGCGCCAGATAATGCCAAGGGCATCATCTGGTCGGGGTTAATTCGCTTGCTTTATATCATTAATGCTGCTGAATTAAAAAGGGATATTAAAATTAACCCCGTAAGATTCAAACTCGGCCACTTTGTGGTAAAACACGGCAACCGTATCGTTAAGTCCGGTAAATTCCAGATTAAAGCCGGTATCTTCATCATCCAGGCTTCTGTGCTCAAGCGCATACCGGACATTGATTTTGGGGGTAATCGCACTTTGCAGCCCCACCCGGTACAGGTCGCCTCTTTGCTGCCACTGCTCCCCCTGGTTTACCTCAAAATCCTGCTCGATATCCCCGAGCTCGACAAACAACTGATGGCTGCTATTAAGTGGTTTTTTAAAGCCGACCAGCAACTCGGTCTGCTTATAAAAAGCATCTCCTCCCCGATGTTCTTCATGGGTCGATAAATAATTTACCTGGAGATAAGCCTTGCCCTTGTTTAAATACTCTTCATCATCACCAAAAGTAAACATTTCTTTGTTAAGGGATAACTGGTAGCCGCTGCCGCTAAAACCATCAAATTTAACGGCACCGGCCCCCAGGGAAAACTGCCCCGCTTCCGGCTTTGCAAGTTCAATAGCGGCATCTTGAGCATTCACGTTTAAGGCAAAAAGTGCCGCGGCAAGTGGTAGAGTAAAACGAATAGATTTCATAATGTTCCTAAAGTAATTATATCTGCTTGATGGCTGGCACTATAATTGAGTTTTTTTCATTTCAGGGTGAAACATGATGAAAGGTCAGAGAACAGGATGAACGGTTAAAAACCCTTAACGAAATAATAAAAACATCACCCGAAAGAGATAAAATATTCATGCGGGCAAGGTTTTTTCAAACGATTTCCAAGCCAAAAGCCCTTTACAGGGGGTAAAGTCCCCCAACCTTACCAATAAAAATAAACAGCTAAATATCAACAACATAAAACAAGCAAAAACGTTCGAATCCTTACCCGAACGTTCTGATTAAGGGTATTTCCCCCTTTTGGAACGACAAGTTGTTCACGCCAAACCTAGAATGCTGGCAGTAACAAATTATCTTGCCGGTTCATACACGGCTTTCTGAAAAAGCAGAAACCTTTTAACGAAAGCTGTTGATCAAATCCTGATAGAAAAACCGCAAGTGCAAAAACAACAACTATTTCTAACAGAGAAAAAGGGAGTCGAGTAAAGCATGAATATCAGCACCAAATTGACTGTGGTTGCGCTGAGCACATTAACCGTCACCGCCTGTTTAACTGCTAAGCAAGAACCCGGCAGCCAGCAGCAGAACAGTCAGCAACAAGCCGCAGATTCGACACTTGAAAGCCAGGGCATCGCCAGCAAGGCATTATGGCCGAAAGATATTCACCGGGTTGAAAAAAGTCAGCTGCTGGAAACCCGCATCGACACCCTGATCGCCACCATGTCCAACGAGCAAAAAATTGCCCAGATGGTACAGCCGGAAATCCGCTCGATGACGGTTGCCGACATGCGCCAGTATGGTTTCGGCTCCTACCTTAACGGCGGCGGCGCTTTCCCGGGCAATGACAAACACGCCAAAGTATCCGACTGGGTACAACTGGCAGAAGACATGTACCAGGCTTCCGTCGACGCCAGCCTGGACGGCTCCACCATTCCCACCATGTGGGGCACAGACGCCGTACACGGCCATAACAATGTTATCGGCGCGACTATCTTCCCCCATAATATCGGCCTGGGGGCCATGAATAACCCGGGATTAATCCATCAGATCGCCACCGCTACCGCCAGCGAAGTGGCCGCTACCGGTATCGACTGGGTCTTTGCGCCGACAGTGGCAGTTGCCCGGGATGATCGCTGGGGCCGTACCTATGAAAGTTATTCCGAATATCCGGATATCGTCAGCCGTTACTCCGCAGAGATTGTTTCCGGCTTACAGGGGCAGGGCAAAACCCAGTTTGACAGCGAACATGTCATCAGTACGGTAAAACACTTCCTCGGCGACGGCGGCACAGAAAACGGTAAAGATCAGGGCAACAACCTCAGCAGTGAGCAAGAGCTGATCGACCTGCATGCCCAGGGCTATTTTTCAGCCCTTGAAGCCGGGGTACAAACCGTCATGGCCTCATACAACAGCTGGCACGGCAGTAAAATGCACGGCAACGAAAGCCTGCTGACCGGGGTATTAAAAGATCACATGGGTTTTGACGGCTTAGTGGTCGGCGACTGGAACGGCCACGGCAAGATCCCCGGATGCAGCAACGACAGCTGCGCCCTCGCCATCAATGCCGGGGTCGATATCATTATGGTGCCGGATGACTGGAAGGCCTTTTACCACAATACCTTGAAACAGCTGGCCGACGGCACTATCCAGCAATCCCGGGTAGACGACGCCGTGCGCCGCATCTTAAGGGTGAAACTGCGCGCCGGTTTATTCGACAATCCATCGCCCGCCACCCGACTGGCCGATAACGGCAATGATATTATCGGCTCACAGGCTCACAGGGATATTGCCCGCCAGGCGGTACGAGAGTCCCTGGTATTGCTGAAAAACAATGACAACATTTTACCGCTCCCCCCCAAACAAAACGTCCTGGTCACAGGCTCCGGCGCCGACAATATCGGTATGCAGTCCGGCGGCTGGACCATTTCCTGGCAGGGCACCGGCAATAGCAACAGCGACTTCCCCGGCGGCAGCTCTATCTTTGACGGTATAAAAGCCCAGGTAACCAAAGCCGGCGGCAATGTTGAATTAAGCACAGATGCCAGCTTCAAACAAAAACCCGATGTCGCCGTGGTGGTCTTTGGCGAGCAGCCCTATGCCGAATATGACGGCGATATCACCACCATTGAACACCAGGCAGGTAATAAAACCGATCTGGCGCTGTTGAAATCATTAAAAGCCCGGGGCATTAAAGTGATCTCTGTGTTCATCTCCGGCCGTCCGCTGTGGGTCAATGCCGAGCTGAACCAGTCAGACGCCTTTGTCGCCGCCTGGTTGCCGGGATCTGAAGGGCGCGGAGTAAGCGAGGTACTCTTTAGCAAGGCCAATGGCGAGATCAATTATGACTTTGTCGGTAAGCTGCCGTTTTCCTGGCCGGCATCTGACGGCCAGAACAGTCTGAACTTTTCCGGGGTAAACAGTAAAACGGCAAATTACCAGCCGCTGTTTAGTTACGGCTATGGCCTGAACTATCAAGATACGTTAACCGTCAACAACGATCTTAACGAAAAAAGCAGTTTACAAACCGCCAGTGCCGACAGCGAAAACAGCTACGGCCTGTTTAACCGCCGCCCGGAAAACAATCTGGAGTTTTACCTGGCAGATGCCGCCAACCCTGAGCTGCTGGTGACCGGCAATTACGCCACCACGCCGGGCTCGGATAACCTGATTTTTGATTCCGTCGACTGGAAAAAACAGGAAGATACCCGGGAATTTACCTGGTCGGGCAATGCCAGCGCCTCTGTTTACCTGAAAGGCGAGCAGCACATAGATTTGACGCAACTCGATTTGGCAAACGGCCGGCTGGTGTTTGATATCAAAGTCAGCTCAGCCCCGGGTGCCGCGGTATTTTTAGGCATGGCCTGCGGCGAAAACTGCGCAGCCAAAGTCGATATCAGCAAGCAATTACAGGCACTGCCGGTCACCCAATGGCAGCAAATGGCAGTCGACATGTCCTGTTTCAGCCAGACAGGTTTAAAGCCTGAGCAGGTGACTAAACCGCTGATTTTTCAAAGCAGCACGGCGGTGAAATTCAGTATTGCCAATGTCCGTATCGCCAAAGGCGGGCAAACGGCAAACTGCAACCTGTTCGCCAATTGATGCTTGAAGTCTTCATTTCTTAACTAACGATTTTTTAATAGCAACCTTAATCAGCGCTTCCCTTAAGGGAAGCGCCGACCAATGCCGCCTGATGCCAAGGCTCAGGCGGCGCAACCATCAAGCAGGAGCACTTATGGCCGGCACATTTTCACCCGATGAGGCTAGACTCGACGGCAATACCTCAAGCCAGGGGCAAGATGATCAGCACACGGGATATACCTTTGCCCTGGTGTCATTAACCAGTTTATTTTTTATCTGGGGTTTCTTAACCAGCTTAAACGATATCCTTATTCCCCACTTAAAAAACGTTTTTTCCCTGTCCTATACCCAAGCGATGCTGATCCAGTTTTGTTTTTTCGGCGCCTATTTTATTGTTTCACTGCCGGCAGGGCGCCTGGTGCGTAAAATCGGTTATCAAAAAGGCATAGTGTTCGGCTTGATTATCGCAGGTGTCGGTTGCCTGGCGTTTTACCCGGCTGCCGCTTTACAGGCCTACCCGGTATTTCTCGGCGCCTTGTTTATTATGGCCTCGGGCATCACCCTGTTGCAGGTTTCCGCCAACCCGTATGTCACTGCCCTGGGCAGCAGTGAAACCGCCTCAGGCCGGCTGACCATGACCCAGGCGTTTAACTCCCTGGGTACCACAGTTGCCCCGTTGTTCGGCGCGGTACTGATCTTAACGGCTGCGACCACAGGGCTGGAACAACTTAGCGAAGCCCAGTTTAAGGCACAGGAAGCCCAAGCTGTGCAAGGCCCTTACCTGATGCTGGCTTTTAGCCTGATGCTGCTGGCTTTTATTTTTTCCCGCTTGAACTTGCCGGTGATCGCCAGCCACCAGCAACAAACAACACAGCAGAAAAACGTGCCGGGCATCTGGTCTCACCGCCATTTGATGCTGGGAGCTATCGCCATCTTTGTTTATGTCGGTGCGGAAGTCTCCATCGGCAGCTTTTTGATCAACTTCCTCGGTGAAGACAATATCGCCGGCATGGCTGAAGCCGAAGCGGCGGCCCTCATCGCCTATTACTGGGGCGGCGCTATGGTCGGACGTTTTATCGGCGCCATCATCATGCAAAAAGTCCCTGCCGGTAAGCTGCTGGCGGTGAACGCCCTGCTGGCAACTGCCATGGTGGTTATCGCCATGAGCCTGTCCGGCCATATCGCCATGTACGCCATTTTACTGGTGGGATTATTTAACTCCGTCATGTTCCCCACCATCTTCAGCCTGGCATTAAGGGGGTTAAAACACCACACCAGCCAGGGCTCGGGCATCTTATGCCTGGCAATTGTCGGCGGGGCTATAGTGCCGCTGCTGCAAGGCATACTGGCGGATAACATCGGCATCCAGCTGTCCTTTATCCTGCCGCTGCTTTGTTACCTCTATATCGGCTACTACGGCCTGTTCGGCTCAAAAGCCAAAAGCAGCTGAGCCGGAACAGGCAATAGATGACCTGTAAAACCATAACAGTAAAAAGATGAACATTGAAGTTCACAACTAAGTTCAAAACCAACGAGTTTGAGCGGTGTTCTCTAAGGCTGGAATACACCGTAAACAGCCAGGGATTGGGTTTAACGCCCGCAATGCAATATGCTTATCACATGTCCAGTGAAAAAGGCATAGGGCTTTATTGCGGGTAAGCACAATAAGAATGACCTAACTGGGGAGAGTAGTATGAGTAAGCATTCAATAAGCCGGGCTTTAAATAACATCAGTTTTTTATCTAAAGCCATCCGCTGCGCCTTAATCACAGGTGTTTGCGCAACGCCGGCACTTGTCCACGCCGCCGAAGCGGAGACAGACCAAACCCGTGAAATAGAAGTAATTGAAGTCACCGCCGAACGCCGGGTGGGCAATTTGCAAACCACGCCGATAGCGGTTACCGCCATGAGCCAGGAAACCTTAACCGAGCATAGTATTGTCGATGTCACCGACCTGACAGGTTTCGTGCCCAGCCTGGTGGTTTCCGGCCAGGAAGATCAGTCGGATATTAAAGTCTATATCCGCGGCGTCGGCACCAATAACCCGACAGAAACCGGCGACCAGGGGGTTGGCGTTTATGTCGACGGCGTCTATGCCGCCCGTGCCCAGGGAGCGCTGGCACTCATGTATGATCTTGAAGGTATCCAGGTCTTGCGTGGCCCCCAGGGCACCCTGTTCGGCCGCAACAATACCGGCGGCGCCCTGCTGCTCGATACCAAAAAACCCGGCGAAGATTTCGAAGGGGATTTTCAGATGACCTATGGCAATTACAACCGCCAGCAAATGTCCGGCGGCGTCACCATCCCTGTCAGCGGTAACCTTTCATTTCGTTTGGCAGGTTATATCGAAAGGGATGACGGCTGGGTCAATGCCATAGACACAGATCCAAGGGGCAGCGAGCACAACTACAGCGGCTTTGATATCGGCCGGGTGGCGGATACCAATACCAAGCTTAACAATACCGATGTCCGCTCCGCCCGCCTGACCGGTTTATGGAATATCAGCGATGATCTGACCTGGACCGCCTCCTTTGAGACCTTTTCCGATCAGGGCAACCACGGCATCTTGTTAAACCCGGTACTGGTGGAGCAGGATAACTTCGACGCCTTTATCGACTCGCCGGTTTCCCTGGATTTAACCTCAGATGTCTGGCGTTCAACTTTGAGCTATGACATCACCGACGGCATCAATATCGAATATATCGCCGGCTTCAGCCAACTGGACCGCCATCAGGTGGTAGATCAGGATGCCGGGGTGACCTCCCGCTTCCAGGAAGGACGCACCGAATACCAGTACTCGGACGCCAGCAGCCATGAAATTAAAATTCAAAATACCGACGGCGGGCCGCTGAGCTGGACCACAGGGTTATATTATTTTGAGGAAGAAACCAATATCCGCTTCGACTTTGACGGCCAGGGTTCCTGGTTGCAGGGGGGCAATACCTTTATCCAGCCCGCCCGCGGCGCAGAATCTAAAGCGGCTTTCCTGCAGCTGGGTTACCGCCTGACCGACGAGCTTACCCTGACCGGTGGGGTGCGCTACACCGACGATTTAAAATATGACCGCGGCGGCCGCAATATTCAGGATTGCAACAATGAGTTTATCCGTCCGACCTTAGGCGGTAGCCAGCTTTCGGTGTTTGAAGACTTTCTCAACAATACCACAGGCATGGAAGGCGCCGACGGTTTAGACGACTACACCGGATTGGAGCGTACCCGCAACCAGTGTGCCGCCACCTTGCGCAACGATATTGAAGATGAGTCCAGCAAAACCACCTATTTGCTGCGCGCCGATTATCAAATGAAAGATCATTTAGTCTATGCCAGTGTCGGCACCGGCTACCGCGCCGGGGTGATCCAGGATGGCGGTCAGTCCACCAAACCGGAAAACAGCACCAGCTATGAAATCGGCTCCAAATCCGATATCAGCACAAAATACGGCGATGTCCGGGTCAACCTGGCGGCGTTTTTCATCGACTATGAAGATCTGATCCGCTCAGGTTTTGACGAAGACAAAAACCAGATAGTGAACTCCAATGTCGCCGCCGCCGAAATCAAGGGTATTGAAGCGGAAGTCACCTGGTTATTCGGTGAAGCGGGGCGCCTGGACTTTTCCGGCTCCTATTTGGATGCCAGCTATACCGATTATGTCTCCGACAACGGCGGCGATAACCCGGGCAACGCGCTTATCACCGAAGGACCAGAGGCGGGATTATACGACTTAAGCGGCAATACCCTGCCCCAGTCACCCGAGCTGCAGTTCAGCGCCAACCTGAGCTGGGCCTTTAGCACAGATCACGGCGACTATATCCCGAGGTTAAATGTCCGTTATGTCGATGATGTCTACTTTACCGACCAGAACCAGGTATCCAGCGCCATCAACAATATGATCAACGATGTCGAGCAAACCGGTACCTACTATGGCAACGATGCCGCCGGACAAAAAGCCCATACCAAGGCCAACTTAGGCATGAAGTTCTACCCGGCCGAAGGCGACTGGTCACTGGATCTTTATATCAATAATGTCACCGATAAGATGACCCGCTCCAGCGTGTCCTTCGATAACGGCACTGCCGCCGGCAACCCCGGCCGCTATGCGCCGCCAAGAACCTTCGGTATCCGCTTTAACACTTCTTTCTAAGCCTCTGGCAGGCTGTCGGGACAAAGATGTTCCGACAGCCTGGCTATGCCCTATGACAAAATCAGACAAGAAAACAGATATAAGGAAAACGTGATGAATAAAAGTATTAAAAAAATCACACCTGAAAACCTGACCCTATCAACAATAGCTTTAACGCTGATCACGGCGTTATCCGGCTGCGGCAGCGATGCCCCCGGGGCGATCACCCCCACCCCTTCCCCCTATGAGCAGCCGCAAGCCCAGCAGGAAAGTTATTCCCTGCTAAAACAAAACGGCACCATCTGGATGAACCAGCAGGATCAAAAGGTTTCCCTGCGCGGCATCAACCTGGGTAACTGGCTGGCAATGGAAATGTGGATGCTGGAAATGAGCGATAACCCGCTGGGGGAAAATATTCCCGACCAGTACAGTTTGGAAGCAAAACTCAGCGAACGTTTTGGCGAAACAGAAAAAGAACGCCTGATGACGGTATTTCGGGATAACTGGATCACCGAAAACGACTGGGACGTCATTAAGGACAGCGGCTTTAACCTGGTGCGTATCCCGTTTCTCTATAGCCTGCTCGAAGACGACAACAACCCGAAAACCTTAAAAGCCGATGCCTGGTACTATTTGGACTGGGCCATTGCTGAAGCCAAAAAACGCGAACTTTATGTGATTTTAGATCTGCACGGCGCAGCAGGCCGCCAGGGCTTAGAACAGCATACCGGCCGCGAAGGGCAGAACCAGTTATGGGAAAATGAGGAATACCGGGATCGCACCGTTTGGTTATGGCAGCAAATCGCGGCCAAATACCAAGATGAAGCGGCAATTGCCGGTTACGGCCTGTTAAACGAACCTTGGGGTACAGATGCCGAAACCCTAAAAGATTTCAGTATTGAACTCTACCAGGCGGTACGTGAAGTAGATAACAACCATATCGTGATTTTACCCGGCCATAACTCCGGCGGCATAGAAGCCTACGGCGATCCCTTCGATTCAGGCATGAGCAATGTCGCCTTTGAAATCCATCAATACCCGGGTATTTTCGGCTGGGGAGAAATCGGTTATGAAGTGCACCGCGACTGGCTTACCTGTGGTGAAAACGGCGCCACCGGCGTATGCGACTGGGCCAAACAGGCCCGGGACGTTTACACCCCGTTGCTGGTGGGTGAATTACAGCCCTGGACCGGACTGGGAGAGCTTGGCGGCCCCATCACCCGGGCAACTTTTGATACCTTCAACGATCTCAACTGGGCGGCAACCGCCTGGTCCTATAAAACCACTTCCCCTGCCGGCGGTTTAGGCAACGGCCAATGGGGCCTGGTGACCAATAACGGCGATCAGCTGCTGGCCAAGGCAGAAACCTGGTCCTGCAACGACTGGCAAAGCACCTTCGCTGAGGCCTGTAGCGGCCCGGCAAAAAGCACCACGCCTTATTCCGGCGAAGGCAGCAAAACCATGTACCTGGTGATCAAAACCGGCGCCTTTAACGGCTCGGACGTGATTTATGACGATATCAAACTCACCCATGATGCCAGCGGTGAAGATATCTTGCTCAACGGGAATTTCGGCAGCAATAGCGGCTGGACCGAGTTATCCCTGTGGGGGGATCCCCGCAGTTACGACTTTAACTATAACGCCGGGGCATTTGCCGGCAGTGACACCGGGGCAGCCCTGCGCATCACCTCTGCCGCCGGTAACCATAGCCTGATCTACCAGCCGGTGCAGGTAGAAGGCGGCCAGTCCTATACCCTGAGCGGCAAGTTTAAAGACAACGGCGCCGGCGGCAATGATATGTGGGCGGAAATATACCTGGTGCCGGATATGCCGCAGGAATGGGTAGACGTACAAGGACGCTCCCTTGCCAGCATAGATGTCAACAGCTCCAGCAAGGAAGAGATTGAAAGCTATTTTGCCGCCTTCGGCACTATGGATTACATCATCAACGACTATGTCGTCGATGCCATGACCGCCGAGCAGGCACCGGAAATTTTCACTAACATTCCCGGCAAACCGGCAGACTTGGCCTTAACGGTAAGTGAAGATGCCATCAGCTTAAGCTGGAGCGCATCCGAAGGAAGCGTTGACGGTTATAAGGTTTACCGCAGCACCGCCTCCCGCTCAGGTTTTGAAGTCATTGGTGAAACCACAGGCACCGGCTATAACGATACCATCACCAGCGGCGATACCACTTACTATTATTATGTCGCCGCCTTCAATGATATCGACTTAGGTTACGGCAGCGAAATAGCCGCCAGCGGCCCGAGCTTCTTCTCGATCCCGGGACTAATCGAAGCGGAAAACTATACCAGCGCCCATCCCGGCGTACAGACGGAAAGCAGCGGCGATAACGGCGGCGGCTCCAATATCGGTCATTTCGAGATAGACCGCTGGGTGGATTATGACGTGAAAATCGACAGCGCCGGGGAATATACCGTGGAGTACCGTTTGGCGACTGTGCCCGGCAGCGATGGGTTCAGCCTGCTTATCGGCGATGAAGTGCTGGATACTGTAACCGTACCCGCCACCGGCGGCTGGCAGGATTATATCACGGTCACTTCCACGGTAACCCTGCCTGAAGGTGAGCACACCATAAGGTTAAATTCCAACGGCCAGGAATGGAACCTGAACTGGATTAAATTCAGCAAAAATTAATCCGGGCGTAACGCACAGCAAAAGCACAATACAGATAACCGGTTTTTCTCCTGCCGGTTATCTGTATTTTCTTCCCATCCCGGCAAGCCTGATGTAACAAGTCTCCATTTTAATAAAGTCAAAAGCCACTGCTATCAGCCTGCCCGGCCGACAGCCCCTGTTTGTTTGTCGGACACGCCACCCGACTGGGATTGGCCTGTTTTTTATTACAAATATAAGCACCGAGTAAGATCAGGCTTAAGGCAATTAAAATATTCAAAGACCAGGCATTATAACCCGCCAGCGCCAGCAGCACAGAAGAGAGCAAAGGACTGGCAAAACTTAAGGAGGCCAATAATTTTTTATTGCCTTTTTTCAACCCGAGATCCCACAAATAAAAAGCCCCGCCTACCGGTCCCAGCCCCAATAAAACAATGCCCAGCCATTGCTCCCGGTCAAACAGCCACTGACTGCTTGCCTGCTGCCCGGTATCGAAAAAGAAATGGGCCAGCAAAGACAACAGGGCAACAGCAAGGGATAACCAGCCGATATCATCAAGCTCACCGCTGGATTTAGACAGATACCAGGAATAGCTTGACCATATCAGGGCACAGGCTGCCGCCAGTAAATAACCGAAAATATAGTCAGGGTTAAAGGCCATACCGGCATCACCAAGGATAATAAAAGCGATACCGACAAAACCGCAAGCACCACCGGTTAGAGCCCTGAGCAGGCTGTTTTTACCGGCAAGCAGCATGGCCAGCAATACCGGCCACAGGTAGCAAATCAAACTGACCTCTATCGCCGGAGCGTGTTTAAGGGCGATAAAATAGCAGAAGTGAAAACCGAATAACGCCCCCGTGCCGAAAAGCCACTGCACCAAGGTCATCCCCGGTTTTAAAAACAGCGGCAGCCCGATTAAAAAACGCCTGACAAACATCAGTAAAGAAGAAATAAAAAAGCACAGAAACAGCAATTGAAATGCCGGAATAGCCTTAGTATTAACACCTAGCAAGGCAAGCGCACCCCACATCACAATTGCCAGGACACCATAAATTGTCGCCATCATAAAATTTCTATAAAAGTTACCGTGGCGATATTGTTGACAAATTTTCTCCACTTGTGTGTGCAGATAAGACGCTTTTACCAACCCAAAAGACGCAGCTGTGCACTTTAAAGCAAACTAGTGCGCAAAGGTTTTCGGGCTGCTGCCGAAGTACTGCCTGAACCTGCGGCTAAACGCCGAGGCATTCTGGTAGCCCACCCGCTCGGCGATCAGGCTTATCGGTATATCGGTATGGGTGAGCAGGGCCTTAGCCTTTTCCATACGTTGCCTGGTGAGATAAACCTGGAAACTGACCCCTAAACTGTCTTTAAAGACCTTTTTAAACTGAGTCACACTTAAGCAGGCCACTTGGGCCAGGGCCGTTAACGAATGTGCCCGGCTAAGATCTTGGCTGATAACATCCAGCACCTGCTCAAGCCTTTTATCTATCCGCCGGACGCAGCTTTGCTGTGCCAGCAGTTGCTGGAACAGTTCATATGTTAACGATTCCAATGCCTGGTTCACCTGGTGCTGCAATTGCTGCTCGATAAAATGAATAAAGGACATCAGCGGACCATTAACAGCAAATTTTGCCTCACCAAATGACATCAGCTTAGCGGGCAAGCGATCGGTATCGAGCACCAGGAAGCGCGCCTCCTCCGGGGCCCTGAAATCATGCCTTTGTCCGGCTTTGATCACCACGCAATCTCCCGGGCTGACCAGGCCGGAAAACTCCGCTACCGAAATATAAATGGAACCATGCAGGGGCAATACCAGCTGGTGGTGCTCATGGTAATGGCCCCGCATTTCATTGCTGTAAGCACGTATTGAAAAATGATCCATATAAACCCGGCGGATGCTAGGAGCTGTTTATCTTTCACAGCCAAAGATAAACAGCCCGCAGATAAGTTAATAAAAAACAAAAGTGTAAACAAATTAATAGATTGAGCAATAAACTTTATCACAAGCACTAAACTTTTATTCAGGCAAAGCACCAAGATCCCCCGATAACCGGCAAAGGGAGCCCGCTATGAAAGCCCTTCATTATGTTACTATTGTTGTTATCCTGCTGTTAACCCTTGCCATGGCCTGGGTGAATAATGATAAAGATGCCCCCATTCCGATACTGATCCTGGCCTTTGGCGCCTTAGGGGCTACGGTGCGCGAGCATGTCGAAATACGCGGCCTCTCCCCCGAAGAAAAAACCAAACGTTTGAGCGATGCCGCCATAATCGTCTGCTTTAAACCTGTGGTAGGTGCCCTTATCGCGCTGATCCTGATGTCGCTGTTATTATCCGGCATGGTCAGCGGCGATCTTTTTCCCAAATTTATCAATATCGAGGGAGAGTTCGAATCCGGTATGGCGGTATTACGGGGCGGCGTCACCCTGGCAGAAAATGGTGATTTTTATAAAATGATCGCCTGGTCCATTATTGCCGGTTATTCGGAAAAATTCGTACTGGCCAAACTCGACGGTTTGACGGGAAAAACCGGGCAGACTTCAAGCCATAACAAGAAGTGAAGCTTTGCCCTGCAAAGCCGGATTGAAGCTGCAGATATTATCTGATATAAAAGTTTTCTTTCATTGACTTGGCAAGCGCATCCGGAAAAACGTTGACCGATACTTTAATACAAAGCAAAACAGAAAATTTCACCATCAGCCACTTAAGCCCTTCGGTGGCTGAATTTGCCGCGTTGAGAGAAAAAATCGGCTGGGGCAAAACCGATGAAAAGATGGCCGAAATCAGCCTGGCCAACTCCCTTTTTCATGTGACCCTCAGGGAGCAGGATAGGCTCATCGCCATGGGCCGGGTAATCGGCGATGGCGCCATGTTTTTCTATATCCAGGATGTGATCGTTGCCCCCGGTTATCAGCAGCGCGGGCTGGGGCATATCGTCATGCAACAGATAGAAGACTACCTGTTGTCCGCAGCAGCAACAGGTGCCACCATAGGGTTGCTCGCCGCTAAAGGAAAGGAAGGCTTTTACCGCCGTTACGGCTACCGGGACAGGTGCGGAGAAACCTTAGGCCTGGGCATGTGTAAGTTTGTCTAAGCCGCAGCCATTGTTAAATGCCGTTTACCCACTAAGTTTTCTTCATCAGGAGTAATATTAAATGCATGCCTTTTTATGGATGTCGGGCGCAATCGCTTCCTTTTGCCTGTTGGCAATAGGCGGCAGGGAACTCAGCGATGGCTTGGCTATTACGCCCATGCTGTTTTTCCGCAGCCTGATGAGTCTGATCTTTATCACCCTGGTGCTGTTTTTTATCAAAGAAAAATCACTTATCAGGGTCAACCGGCTGCCCCTGCACGGTTTTAGAAACCTGGTTCACTTTGCCGGACAATATTTTTGGTTTTTAGCCATGGGCCTACTGCCGCTGGCAGAGGTGTTTGCGCTGGAATTTACCGTACCGCTGTGGACCGCCCTGATTGCCGCCCTGGTACTTAAGGAAAAAATCACCTTACGCAAATCAGCCGCTATCGCTTTAGGCATTTTAGGTGTGCTGATAATAGTCCAGCCCGGGGTTGCCATGTTCGAGATCGGCGCCTTAATTGCCCTGGCGGCGGCCATCTGTTACGCCCTTGCCCATACTGCGGTAAAATCCCTTTCCAGCACGGAAAAACCGGTCGCTATCCTGTTTTATATGGCTTTGCTGCAGTTGCCTATTGCCTTGTGCTTTGCCCTGCCCCAATGGCAATGGCCCCAAGGCATACAGTGGCTGTGGCTGGCCCTGATGGGGCTGGCCGCCTTAAGCGCCCATTACTGTATCACCCGGGCGATGCTGTCAACCGAGGTCACCACTGTGGTTACCCTGGATTTTTTACGCCTGCCGTTAATCGCGTTGATCGGCGGCCTGCTCTATCAGGAAGAGGTCGGTTTATCGCTTTTTGTCGGCGCGGCTCTGATGCTAACGGGCAACCTAATTAACTTGGCGAAACCTGCCGCCCAAAAGCCTCAGCAAACAGACAAACAGCAAGCTGCTATCCCCGATAAGCTATAGTAAAACTTATGCTGAAATTACTCTGCTCTGTACTGATCATCTATTTCGCCCTGGGCAGCTTGCTGTTTGTGATGCAGCGTACCTTGATTTATTTCCCGCGCGGCGCCGTCGATCACGGCTACCCGGAACTTGAATTTGCCAACCAGGGACAGATCATTAAAACCATCCTGGTCAACGGCGGCCAGAAAAAGGCACTGTTATATTTTGGCGGCAATGCCGAAGCTGTAGCCTTTAACGCCGTTGACTTTACCCGGGCATTACCGGACTACAGTGTTTACCTGGTAAATTACCGCAGCTACGGCGGCAGCAGCGGCAGCCCGAATGAACAGGGGCTTTATAGCGATGCCCTGGCCATTTATGATCAGCTTACCGGGCAACATACCAGTATTGGCGTGATCGGCCGCAGCTTAGGCAGCGGCATCGCCAGCTACCTGGCAGCCGAGCGGGATATTTCCCACCTGGTGCTGGTGACCCCTTTTGCCAGCATAGAGGCTGTCGCCCAGGCACAGTTTCCCATCTATCCGATGAAGTATCTGCTAAAAGACAAATATAATTCTGCCGCCAGAAGTAAAGACATCAAGGCTAAAGTCTTGCTGGTGATTGCCGAACATGACAGGGTCATAGCCCGGGTGCACAGCGATAAGCTGGTCACCGCTTATACCCCCCTGAAACCTCAGGTAGCATTAATAAAAAATGCCGATCACAATGATATTTCTCAATATCCCAAGTATTATCAAGTTATTCAAGCTTTCTTAAAGTAGCGGCCCCATAAGCTAAATGGAGAGAAAAATGACCTGGATATGTCAAAACTGCAATACCGATGTCGAAGATGACAGCTTCGAGGTTTGCTGGAAATGCAATTGTGCCAAGGGTGTGAGCAATACCACAAAAGAAAACCCCAGCCATTCATTTCCAAATGCGCAGCTCTATATTTCAAAGCCCCACTCGGTCACCTATAAAATTTTTCGCGGTGCCTTTGCCAACTGGGACGAGTTATTTACCAGTGCCAGTGCATTTGCGTCTACTTTAAAGCCGGAGCAACTGATCAACATCTCCCATTCGGTAAGCGACTCAGATGGCCTGGTGACGGTTTGGTACCGGGAATAACCACTTCAGTTAACAGCAGGTAAAAAATGAAAATAAGCATATATCAGGTAGACACTTTCGCCGCCAAAGTCTTCGAAGGTAACCCCGCCGCGGTCTGTCCGTTAGGCCACTGGCTTGATGACGAACTGCTGCAAAAAATCGCCGCAGCCAATAATTTATCGGAAACCGCTTTTATCGTGCCGGGTGAAAATAACGGTGAACAAGGCATCGAGCTTCGCTGGTTCACGCCTAAGGGTGAGGTAGATCTGTGCGGTCATGCCACCCTGGCCAGCGCCCATGTGTTATATCAACATTTAGGTTTTAACGAGCCGGAAATCCGCTTTAAAAGCCGAAGCGGCGAGCTGAAGGTAACCAAGGCGAGCGGAGGTTATTGCCTGGACTTTCCCGCCTCTGCATCCAGGGAGGTTGCTCCGCCGATGGCATTATTGGCCGGATTAACAATAACACCGACAGCCGTACTGGCGGGCACCGATTACCTGGTTGTCCTCAATGATGAAGAAGAAGTCAAAAGCCTTACCCCGGATTATGCCGCCTGGTATAACCTGGATTTAAGGGGGGTGATAGTGACGGCGCCCGGAAATGATGTCGATTTTGTCAGCCGCTGTTTTTACCCTAAGTATCGCGTGAATGAAGATCCGGTGACCGGCTCCGCCCACTGCCAGCTTGCTCCCTACTGGCAGGCCCGGTTAAAGCGCAAGCTGTTAACCGCTAAACAGTTATCCGAACGCACCGGCCAGCTCACCTGCGAGCTCAAAGGCGATCGGGTATTATTAACCGGCGGCGCCGTCGATTATATGGCCGGGGAAATAAACTTGTAATACTACAAATCGTCATTCCTGCTCGTCCTGAGCCCATGACATACATTACTTCCTGTAATTAAAGCTAAGGCATGTTCACCTTAGCTTTAATATGACTTACTGAGCCGGCTTGCGGCTAGTTTACGTTAAAGGATTTGGATTTGCCGGTAAAGTGGTGGATATTGCCGGTCCAGCCGTTTTTATAGGCGCCGTAATGCAAGATGCGGTATTCCCCGCTTGGGGCATCTGCAGGGATATTCCAGGAAATTTCCGCACGCGAGCTGCCCCACACGGGATCGATACGCTTCCAGCGGTAAAAGGTTTCCCAGTCATTGTCATCGGCGACTTTTTGCCAGCTCCCCGCCACTTTCCTTTGCACCTCCAGATAAGTGCTTTGGGTTTTTAAATCATTTTTCGGATGCCCGGTCCAGAAGCTGACAAAAGCCGTTTGTCCTTTGCCGTAATTGGAATTCACCTGCTGATGAACATCGCCAAAAGAAGTAAAGATCGGGGTATTATCCAAGACCACACCGGTTTGGAAGGTCAGCTGCTGATCCGCCAACTCCCTTAACGCCGGTCCGGCGTCCACCTGGGTATTTTGCTTGATTGCCCGCGCCAGCTTGGTAAATTCCTGCTGGTAACCCGCCAAAGTATGGGGGCCGAAAATGGTATGGCCGCCTTCGTAATGCTGGGCGGCATATTCTTCCCGGGTGGAGACATAACCGGCATAGGTATTGGCCAGGCCGGACAAGACCACATGATCAACCTCGCCCGCCAGCTCGGCTTTTACCGTTGCCATTAACCTGCGTCCCGCCATGGTCGTGATTTCAGACGGCAGGGCAACCACCGCCAAGCGGCCTATTTTCAGCAGCTGCAACGGCAACACATCCGGGGTCCAGGGCACAGGCTCTACCAAGCCCGTTGCCAGCAGAATTTCTTTTTCCGCGTGACATTCCCGAAGCGAGTCCGGGGCCACGGCAATCAGGGAAGTCACCATAGTAAACAGCGGGTTTGCACTGTTATCCCCTTCATGAAACCAGTCCGGCCCCTTACCGTCTTCGGTGCCGGCGGCAAAGGCATAACCTAAGGCGGCATCACAGGTGCTGCTGGCGCTTTCCCCTGAATATTCAGCAGCCACCGCCAGTTTGGAGAAATCAACAAAGGTATGGCGGTAGCTGATATCGCCGCCCAGGTTTTGGCTGGCGCTTAAATAAAGCGCTTTCGCTTTATCGTATTGGCGCTGGCCGATAATTTGTGTGCTTTCCAGCTCAGTGCTGCCGGGACCGGTGCCGTCAAGGTTTAAGTTGGGGCTGACATCCCCGGCATTGGCCTGGGCAAAAGCGGCGACAAAACCTTGCTTGCTCAGATAATCCAGGCCCATGTCCCGCTCAAAAAGATAAGAGGCATAACCCTTGTTATCGGCAGAGATCAGGGTATTGCTGCTGCTCATAGACACAGGGTGCACCGGGAACCAGTTCCACTGGGCATAATCCTGGTTATTTTTAGTGAATTTCAGCAGGGTCATGGTATGTTCGACATTGTCGTCATAACGGCTTTTTTCTGCCGCCGGATTGGCCTGGTAAGCTTCATCGCTGCGGTTTATGCTGACATTGTACAACTCGCCCTGGTTGATTTTAATTTCCCCCGGGCTCAGCTCCTGGTGCGCCTGATCTATCGCCGCGACTATGCCGTCAACAACCGCATGATAGTTCTGTTCGATATAACCCAAAGACGTCAGGTTGGTAAGGGCATAATGAGACAGGCCGCCGGGACCCGAATGGGTATGGGTGGGGGATAACATCACATTGGCATCGAGATAGAGATCGCCGTATTTTTGCCTGAGCTTGGCCACCACCCCTTGCTTCACCGACTGGGTCAGCATACCGAGATCGGCACTGACCATCACCACCCGCTGGTTGACATTGTCATGCTCGGCAATGATAAACGCGCGGGCATGCAACCGGGTATGGATACCTGAGCTGATCTGCTCCAGGTCGGCATACCCCAACATACCGACTTCTGCCGCCGGCCCGGTAATATCATGTATGCCCCGGCCTATTTGAAAGTCCCCCGCCTGGGTAACACCAACGCAGGCAAGTAATGCCGCAGGTACTATTCTCCTGATGCTCGTCCTTATTATTTTCATTTTTTCTTCCTGTTAGCTTGTCATGTTCCCGGCCGCTAACGGGAGTCGGGAGCATGTCTTATAGGTGGACTCCCGGCCCGAAAGACTGTGCTAATCTTCAGAGAAAAAATAAGTACCTCTTACTTCCCTTATTACCGCTCTTCCCTGGTATTTTTATCTGTTTTATCCGCCTGTGGTTCTGATCACCCCTGTTGCTCGAAAATGCTCAATAAATACGCCTTCGCCATTTGCTTGGCTTCTTCAATATAAGCCTTTGCCTCTTGTGGTGTTGCCGACATCGCCAGACGTAACACCGCCCCCACCGCCCTGGGCAACATAGTGCTGATGATCCTTAACTGTGCTTCGCTGACCTTGGGAAATAATTGCCGGGTTTGCCGATAGAATACCAGGCCGTGATAATGCAACTCCTGATCATCAAGCACCTGCAGTTCGGGAATGCTGGCCATGGCCCCCCATACCGCACTGAACCCGGGCTGATGACAATAAAAGTTGGCATAAACATCTATGATCTTATCAACGCTTGCCAACAGTTGTTGCCGGCCCAGCTGATGCTCACTGTGATCGCCGCTCGCTATAACACTGCCCGCCTGAAGCTGACTTATTTCCAGTCCCCCTTGCACAGGCTTTTCCGGCAAAAAGAGGCGGTCAAATTCCTGTTTGAGTCTATCCATATGTAACTGGGCCAGCGCCTTAATGACCGCATTCTTGTCGGGAAAATAACGGTATAAAGAGCTGCGGGTGATCTCCGCCTTAGTGGCAATATCCGATAATGTCACCGCATCCAGGCCGCGGCATTCGAATAACTCACCGGCGATTTCCAGTATCTTGCTGACCCGGCTTTGGCTGCGCTGCTGCTTTGGATTGATTCTTATTATGCTTGCTGACACGTCCGCTCACCTGACTACTTTTTGTCCAATTAGCTTAAGAGTAACCAAAAAGTGACAACCTGTCACATTTTTCATCATAAAAAATTAAGAACCAATTGCTGACGGCAAAAGAGAATAAAGGTGGAACTACAACGGCAGTGGCAAGAAAGAAAAATAAAACACTCAGCTGAAAGCGGGATGAAGCAATCGCTAACGGATTGGCAATTTAGGCGTCGGCAAGCTTTTTAGAGTCGGCATGCACTATCGGCACCCGGACCTGGAAACAGCAACCTTTGTCGACATCCAGGCATTTGATAACACCGCCAAGTTTGGCATCGACCAGGTTAAATACAATATTAAGCCCGAGGCCGGATCCTCCCTGGCCGCGCTTGGTGGTCACAAAGGGATCAAAAACCTGCTTTTTAATACCTTTATTGATGCCGACACCATCATCTTTATATAGCAAGGTCAGGTAACCATCTTCTTCGGTGAAAGAGATGGAAATATTGCCGGTATCCCGCCCTTCAAAGCCGTGGACATGAGAATTCATTAAAAAGTTGGTTAAGATCTGGTTCCAGGCACTGGGGTAGGTCACCAGGGAAAGTTCGGGATCTATATCCAGGTGAATTTGATATTTTTTATGCTTAAACATGGTTTTGACCGTGTTCACTATATCATGCACCTGGCGGGACAAATTAATCTTCAATTCGGGATCGGTATGCTGTTCAACCGCCACCGATTTAAAACCGCGGATCAGCTCCACCGATTTATTCAAACTGCGCTCAATGATCAACTGGTATTCGGTCAGCACATTTAAGGTCGTGGACAAATGTGACTTGGTGAGTTCCTGCGAGTCCACCGCCCGCTTTAATGCGTCGACTTTTTCTTTGAGGGCGGTAATGGAGGTGACACAAATCCCCAAAGGCGTGTTGACTTCATGGGCAACCCCCGCCACCAGCTGCCCCAGGGAAGCCATTTTTTCCGACTGCACCAGCTGATCTTTTGCCAGGGTCAGATCATCCAGCGATTGCTGCAATTGTTTATTGCTGTGCTCTAACTTGGCGGTGCGGTCAAACACTTTTACTTCCAGCTCACCGTTAAGCTGGATCAGGGCATTTTCCGCCACTTCCCGTTTTTGAATATCGCTTTTTAACGTCAGGCGCATATCATTAATGGCATCCACCAGCAGATCTAACTCATCTTTTTTACCCGGGCGGTTCGACAGGCTTAATTCGGTATTGAGGTTATCGCTGCCTAACTCCTGCGAATAATGGGTGATACGGTACAGGTGGCGGGTGATCAGCAAGTGAACGATAAAAACAATACACAGGGCAACAATAAAAATTTTGATAAATTCTGAGGTTATAATAAAGCCGGCCCTTTGCCACAAGCGCTGGTAAATATCCTGGTAATCGGCGAACACCTTCAAGGTACCGATATCATTATCCCCGTAAAAAACCGGGTATTCCATGTCGTCCTCGGCCACGACATCCGGATCCCCGAACTCATAAATATTACCTAAGCCGGTGACGATTTTTGCGTAACGGATATCCGGCAGCTGTACTATGCCCTGAATTTGCTGCTGCACTAAAGGTTCGTTAAAGTCCCAGAGACTGGTGGCAATGGAGGGGATATAACTGATTTCAATATTGACAAAGCGTTGTTTTAACGCGGATAAATCATCATTATAATCGGCATAAAGTTGTACCGAGGTAGTACATAAAGATAGCACAGAGCTGCAAAGCAAAATATAAACCAATACCCGCTGACTTAATTTGTTATTGGAAAACAGTGCTTTACTCATCAAAATAGCTCAATAGACCTCAATAAAAGTAAGCCATGGTACCTGCCTAATCTTGTTCCATTTAAGGCAGGTAATAACAGAAAGTCAATACCAATTAGCGTTAATTATACACAATCAAGGAATTACTGCTTTTTGCTCATGTTTTTTACCGGCGGTGCCACCGGCAAACAATAAAAAGAAATAACAGAGAAATTTTCAAACTTTATTCCCGTTGACGGCGACTTTATCTATAACAGCAGCTTTGCCAGCAACATAAAAGGATAATAACAATGAAAATATTACTCCCGGCTACCGTGTTCACCTTAAGCTTAGCCTTGGTTGCCACCACCAGTTTTTCACACGATAAGCCAACACACTCAATTTCAGGCCAATCGCCTGTCCGTAGCAGCGACAGCGTAGCGGATGGCCTGATAACAGCCATTAGCAACAATGACCAACAGGCATTAACGACACTGCTTAATTCCACCTTGGATGTTAACCAACTGATTCCCGGCGACGGCACTGCCTTGATCATCGCCGCCAGGCAGGGCAAGCTGGAAATGCTCAATACCTTGTTACGGCAGGGGGCGGATGTGAATCAAATAACCAAGAGCGATGGTACGGCACTAACCCCTGCCGCCATGGAAAACCAAGTGGCGGCAGCTGCCTTGCTCTATAACCGCGGCGCCGACATCAATGCCGTGGCTCCCGACGATGAAACCGCCTTGATTACCGCTTCCCGCAACGGCCACCTGGCGATGGTCAAATTTTTAGTGGAAAACGGCGCCGATGTTAACCTGGCAGTCAGGGCCAGGACCTTAAACGGCACCACCTTGAGGAGCCCGCTAAGCGCTGCAAAAGATCCGGCAATCCGCGAATACCTGTTGGGCATGGGAGCAAAAAGCTAATAAGCCCCATCCGGATTTTATCCCCCTGAAACCGTTTGTTCAGGGGGAGGGCTAACGGGTTAATTTGTAGCGCTCAACATATACCTGGCCACCGCCAGCCGGGTTTCCTTGTCCAGGTAGTTTTGCGGCGGCATCGGCGGATAATCTTCACGTTTCTTGGTGGGTTGTTCAATCCAGTTGGCCAGTCCCTCGGGATTATCCATATACAGCGCCTGGATAATTTCCACCGGCGGCCCTATCATGCGCCCGGTGTAGGTATGGCAGCCGGTGCAAATACCGAGATAAACCACCTTGCCCCGCTCCGACGGGTCTATCTCCCGCGCCGGTACCGGCTCATCCAAAAGGTAGGTATCTATTGCCGCGGTATGGCTGAAATCACATTTTTTCCACTTGCCCAGCCCCAGGGTAAAATAACGCTGCGGATTAAGGATACAGCTGTCACGGCTCTGCCCTACCCTGACAATATCCGGATTGCCGCTTTTGAACTCAGTCAGCATCAGTACTTTGACTTCATCCAAGGTATCATAACCGTTATTGATCATGGTATTGTCCAGCAGCATCACCTTATCCGGGCTGGGATCCGATTCGGGATCTAAGGTGATATTGGCGGCATTGTCGTGGTCGGTAATGATAATGCCTGCGGTTTTGTTATCGGAAATAATATTGCCTTCGACGATAACTTCATCCGCCGCCATGATCAAAATCCCCGTACCTGCCGGGATCCCGGAAACGGTCGAGCCGGGGGCGCCGAAGTTTTTATGGTTATTGCCGATGACAAAATTATTGCGGATGATGACATCATAGGTGGTTTTAATCGGCAGCCCCGGGGTGATAAAGGCGAGGATGCCGCCGGTATTGTTGTGGACATAATTGTTTTCCACGATCGCATGGCGGGAGTTTTCGATTTCGATCCCGGCAACGCTGTCAAAAACATCGTTATGGGCAACATGGATATTATCACTCATGCCGACATAAATGGCGGCATCTTCGATACCCGAGATGACATTAAATTCTACGATGCCGTTTTGGCCCAGCTGGGGGAAAATACCGTACACCCCGGTATCGACAATAATGTTGTTGCGGATCTCAAAATTATTGCCCGCCTGCCCCATAATGCCGTTGCCTTTATAACGGGTGATTTTTAAGTTCTCCACCACGATATTATTGCCTGAATATAAAATAGCATCGTTGAGCAAGTCTTTGCCGTCCAGGGTCGCACGTTCACCTGCCTCTATCACGCCAATCAAGCGGATATCGTCTTTATCTATGTAGATGGTTTCGTGATAATTGCCGGGGAAAATTTGTATGGTATCCCCGGGGCTCGCCGCCTTTACCGCCGCCATGATCGAATCGCCGTCTTCCACCACATGGACTTTGCCCTCACGGCTGCGGCGGGACACCGCGCTTGCCTTGCTGCTTTTTGCCTTGTTGCTATTTGCCTTGTTATTTTCTGCCTTATCCCCCTTGGCTCCCCCATGCTGGTAACCGAGATAACTTGCCCCCTCACTGCCGCTTGTGGCCGGGAGATTACTGTGCCCGCTGCCGTTAAGGTATTTGGCACAAACGATCCCGGCGGTAAACGCCAGGGCGATTAACAGCGTGGTGAAAGTCCGCCTTATTTTCATATCCCCTCCGTTATCAGTTTCCCTGATTTATGGTTACATTACTTGTTGTTATCGTTGCAACCGTCTCTGTTGCAAGCGCTTTTTTCTCTCTTGTTGTTTCCGCCAAGGACAACGACTGAACCGGTTGTAACCCCGACGGCAACACTTGGGGGATCTGCGGCAACAGGCTTTCATCCGTTAACGCCCCGAGAAAATCCACCAGGCGATCCATTTCTTCATCCGTCAGTTTCGGCTCCCAGATATGCCAGTGCAGCTGCAATTGCTCGTTTTTCGGCACTGCATGGCCGCGTCCCTTGTTATAAAACTCCACCGTATCGCGTAAGCGCTCAAACCTGCCGGAATGCATATAAGGTGCAGTTTTGCTGATATTTCTCAGGCTGGGCACCTTAAAGCCGCCCCTGAGTTTGGCGCTGTTAAAGGTTTTTTCGGCGCCGCTGTCAAAAGGCAGGCCGTCGGGCTCAGGGGTGCCTATGACCGCCACCTGGTTATTGGTAAATAAAGGCGGCTGGTGGCATTCGGCGCAGCGGGCGACAAAAGAGCGAAAGACATTCAAACCGGCAATTTCATCATCGGTTAATGCCTGGTGAAAACCATGGGCATACTGATCGTAACGGCTGTTGAGGGAAATCAGCGAACTTTGAAAGGCGGCCAGTGCGCTATAAAGCTGCTCCAGGGTCGGTCCGTCAAGACCGGGAAACGCCTGGGCAAACATCTCAGGATAATAGGCATTGCTGCGGATACTGGCGAGCAGCTGCACCGGGGTATTGGCCATTTCCTTTTTATCGTATAAAGGCCCTTGTGCCTGCTGCTCAAGGGTATTTGCCCTGGCATCCCAGAAAAAGCTGGATAAAAAGGTCATATTCCATAAACTCGGCGCTCCCCTGGCCGTCGGCTTTTCGGTGATGCCTATGCTGCGGCCGAGGCCGTCGCTAAAGCCCAGCTCGGGATGATGGCAGCTGGCGCAGGACAAGCTGCCGTCTTTTGACAGTAAAGGATCAAAAAACAGATAACGGCCCAAGTCAATTTGCTGCGCCGTAAAACCGGACCTGTGCTTTGGCAAAGCGGTTTGGGTGCCGCCTACCCCCCTTTGCTGCACCGAGTCGTAAAACTGGTAGCGGGTCACCAGGCTGCAATCGCCGCGCCCGGTCAATTCGAAACTGGCAGGGCAACTTGAAGATAAAATAAAAGGCCTCTGCCCGGCAACATTCCCGGAGAGTTCACTGCTGGTATTATCCAGCGCCGCTGCTGTAGCAGCGGATGCCATATCCAGGGTTGCAATCCCGGAATCCCCCCAGACAAAAACCCCCGCATGCGAAACTCCCGTAAACCACCCGCTAAAGGTCAGTGCGGCAGTTAACACAACCAGGCTGGACTTAGTGATTTTTTTCATCAGCTGAGCACCTCCGGCATTTACCTAGCGGGTTACCAGGTAATTGACAATATCACTGAGCTGCTGCGCTGAGACGCTTTTCGCCATCATCGCCATTTGCCGGCCAAACTTATCCTGTTTATCCGCGCCGCGTTTACCCTGGGTAAAACTTTTCATCTGCCTCAACAGATATTCCCCCTGTTGTCCGGTCAGTTTCGGGGCATTAAAGGCGGCATTACCCTGTCCTTCGCTGCCGTGGCAGGCGCCGCACTTTCCCTGGTAATAACGATAACCGTTTTTATTGTTAACGTCCGGGGCCGCTTTGGCCCCGGCACTGCCGGGCAAGCTTTCAATATAAGCTGCCAGCAGCTCAATATCCTTTTCGCTTTTCAACTGACGGCTTATAGCCGCCATTTGCTGGCCTAAGCTGTCGCCGTCTTTGCCCCTGAGCCCGGCTCGGAAATGCTGAAGTTGCCGCTTGATATACCAGGCGAACTGACCTGCCAGTGCCGGGCTTTTCAACAGCGGGTTTCCCTGTCCCTGTTCCCCATGGCAAGCCTGACAACTTTGATATAAGGCTTTTGCCGTGCTGATATCGCCGGGGGCCAGCGTCCCCTTGGCAACAGCAGGTTTAGGCGGCAATAAAGAAAAAACTAAAAGGGAACAAAGCCAAAAAAGGCGGGTCGGGCGTATTATTATCGGCATGGTCTTAGCTGCTCTTGTTGGTATAAAAAACTTGAGAGCTAAAAATATAGAATTCCCGCGCGTGGAAAACCTACGTATTTTCCAAAAAAAGCTGACGTATTCCTGCAAATTCAGCCGGTTTTACTGACGAATTCCCCCGATACTGACGAATTCGGCTAACACCGGGCAACAAAGTTAAACCGGGGCGGAAGACAGAACTTTTTTCCGGTATTCGGTCGGGGTCAGCTGGTGGGTATTTTTAAACGCCTTATTAAAAGAGCTTAAACTGCGAAAGCCGCTTTCCAATGCCAGGGTTAATACCGGCGTCTGGCTAAAAGCCGGCTGGGCCAGCTTTTCGGTCACCTCTCGAATGCGGTAATGGTTGAGAAAGTCATTAAAATTACGGTAATTCATTTCACCGTTGATCAAGTTTCTCAGCTTGTATTCATGAATGGAAAGGGCTTTGGCCAGGCCGGCAATGGTCATGCCTTCCTGGCGGTAGAGTTTATCCTGCTCCATGGCGTCGATAATACGGGGCAACTCATGCGCGCTTGCATCCGGCACACAGGTATCGGGCTGCGGCTGTTTGACGGTTTCAAATAAACTTGAACCTTTAAGGGTAAACAAAAAGAAGTTGATGGCCGTGACCAGCAGCGCCATCACCCCGCTTTTGAGCAGCTCCACTCCCGGCCACTGGAACTTGAAAATTTCATCGTTAATGATCACCAGGATAATATACAAGGCGGAGACACTGATCACCCCGCCGCGGATATAGCGGCGCTCCTGCACCAGATCGCCGCGCCAGTGGCTGACGGCAATCAGCAGGGCATGGCCGATAAACAACAGCTCCAGCAAGGTACCGCCATATTTAATGGTCGCGGCAAGGGTGGCAAAGTCATTGATATCGTAGGAAAACAGCATTTGCGAGGTGGTGGTGACAAAAGGGATCAGCAAAGTCAGGGAAGCCAAGGCATATTGCCAGCGTTTTAAGATGACATGGTCGCCGAAGACACTCAGGCTGACCAGCCAGAACACCCCGGGCAGGGCATTACCGCCGACAAGTTCCAGCCACCAGAAAAAAGAACCAAACGCAACCGGGGCAAAAATAACCTTAGTCAGATAACAGCAGCAGCACACCATCAGCAGCATATAAAGACGGATAGACTGGTTGGTTTTCCACAAGGGCGTCAGTAACAAACTGCCCATCATAAGTTGCGCAAAGGCGATACTGGCAAAAAATATTCCAAAAACAGTCATTTAATTCCATTCTGCTGATTAGTTTTTATTATCTATCACAGCTGCGGCTTAAGTACTTTTGTAAAAATACTTAAGCCGCAGCTCACTCCAGAGAAAAATATTCTGCTTTTGCCGTATAAAAACGCTTCAAGGTGAATAATTTTCCTCCAACATACTAAACACTAATTTCAAGAAAGGAAACTTAAAAAAACGGCCGACAAAATGCCGGCCGTTGACGCCAATAAGATACATCAGCCTTAGCAGCTACTGACGCTTCCCGGGCTAAAAACTGTATTTCATGTCGATACCCGCCTCAAAACCGCGGTTGATACGGCCATGGGGGGTGCCGATCACATCCGCGGTCAGGCCGCCAATGTCGGTAATAACCTGCTCATCCAGCAGGTTTTTCCCCCACAGGCCCAACTCAAAATTATCATCTTCATTGGCCCAGGATAAGCGGGCATTTAAGTTCTTGGTGTCTTTAAAGTATTCTGGCACCGCCTTTTTATAATCTTCCAGACCCACCTGCTGGTCATTGATATTTTCCAGGTAAACATAATCGACATGGAAATTGGTGGTGCCGATACCAAAGTCCGGCATCCAGTCCAGGGTCAGGGTATAGTTGGCGCTGGCGTCGTGGGAGCGTTTCTGCGCGGCAATCAGATCCCCTTCGCCGTTATAAAATTCCGGGGTGATATTCTCCGTGCTGCGAACTTCAGAAACCATGCCCAAAATCAGGCTGTCGCTGACACTCCAGCGCAGGTCCAATTCCAGCCCGGTAATTTCCCTGTCTTCATTGATAATGGTCGGCACCGCCTGCGGGCTGCCCGGCTGTTTGGAGTCGACGGTATTTTGCAGGTTATCCAACTCCAGGTAATAAACGCTGACATTGGCCACCAGGGCATTGAATAAAATGCCTTTATAACCCAATTCATAGTTAGTGGTGTCTTCCGGTTCAAACGAGGTTTCACTCGGGGTCAGGGAGTCAAAGCCGCCGGATTTATAACCGGTAGAATAGGAAGCAAACACCATATGATCATCGCTGAGCTGGTAACTGGTGACCAAACGGCCGGTGATCTTGTCCCATTCATCATCGGCGCGCATGTCCACCGGCATAAAGATCAGGTTGCTGACCCCGGGGCGCAAGCCATCGGCGGCATAGGAATTTTGCGGGATCAACCAGGTAAAATCTTTTTTATCTTTGGAGTACCTGAGGCCGGCAATCACATTCCAGTCATCGGTGATGCTGTAGTCGACATCGGCAAATATACCCCAGTTGGTAAAATCACCGGTATTGTGGATATTCTCCTGCCAGAAGGCGCCGGAATAACTGGGACCGAAGATCTCGGCAATGCCCAACTGCTGGGCCACGATATCATAGGTCACATCGCCGGTGGCCGTCACGACATCGGCGGTCAGTGCCTGGCCCGGCATACCTATGCCGGCCATAATGGCATCGGCGTAGCCCAAGGTATTGAGGGCATTGGCCCATTCATCCGCCTGCCACATGTGATCCATCGGGAAGTCGCTGGCACGGTAGAAAGCTTCTACCGCACCGTCAAAGGTCACCCCGGGGCCAAAAGCCGCCTCGGCGTGGGCATCGCTGCTGCCGCCGATCTCCCCGGCGATTTGTTCGGCAAATCCCTGGCGGATAAAGTTGTTTAAATCCCCCGTCACCAACCGGGCTGCGGTATCGCCTGTCATATGCAGCTGAGTGGTTTGCTTCACCTTCTCTTTTGAATAAGAAAATCCTGCCACGGCATTGATTCTATCGTCAACATAATTCAATTGCAGTTCGGTATAGAGGATATCTGAGTCTTCAAGGTTATTGGTATCGAAGTAGCGGGTGATATCCGCGGTACCGTCTTCATCCTCGCGGTTTTCTGTCTCCCAGTCACGGTAACTGAGCACATATTTCATCGACAGCTGATCGTTAAATTCATGATTGAATTTGGCGGTAATACCGTACATATCCCGGGATTCGGTGCCGTCTTCGACATCATTTTCCGCCTTGAAGGCAAAGGGGTTCTCCCCACCGTTATAGGCATACTCGCTGGTGCCTATGGCCATGGAAGAGGCCTGCTTGAGATCATCCCAGTCGTAGGACAGCTGAAAATCGGTGACTTCGGAAATTTGCCATAAAAAAGCGATACGGGCGGCATCATGGTTTTTCGCCCCCAGATCCCAAACCTTATTATCCTGGTTCCACTCGGGACGGGCAAGATTATCGACAAAACCGTCCTGTGAGTTGCTTAAGGCATTGGCACGCATATAAACGTTTTCACTCAAGGGAATATTGACCATGCCTTCAAAGCGGCGCAGGTTATCTGTGCCTAAGGTGGTTTTGACAAAGCTGTCAAAGTCGGCAAACGGCGACTTAGGCACCATATTTACCACCCCCATGGCGGCATTGCGGCCAAATAACGTGCCCTGGGGGCCTTTGAGTACTTCAATACGCGCCATATCGGAAAACATCACGTTTTGCGCAGCCCTGGGCATATAGACATCATCATAGAAAGTCGCGGTGGAGGGATCGCCGCCGACACTGATGTTGATACTCTTGATACCGCGCATCTCGACCCCGGCCTGGGTCATGGTATCGTCGTCAAAGTTAAAACCCGGGATAAATTTTTCCACCTCATCAAGGTTGATGGCGCCGGTTTCTTCCAGTAAATCTTCACTGATGGTGCCTACCGTGACCGGCACCTTTAAAATATTCTGCACCCGCTTTTGCGCCGTTACCGTGATCACTTCCAGATCTTTTTCACTTTCCCCGTCCTGGGCCAGTGCCGTATTTCCCGATAATGTGCCCAACGCTAAAGCCGCGATGACGGCCCGGGCAACCAAATGCTTTTTCTGTTTCGGATCCGCAAACCCCATATGTGATCTCAATGGCATATCTATCTCCCTGAGCGTTCCTTCGCCTGTTGTATTTATTTTTTGTCTTTATTATTTTCTCTTTATCGCCATCACTATATTAAGGCGGTCTGATAAAAGCCTACGGAATGTTAAAAAAACCCTGATGAATTCTTAAAATATCCTGACTGATTCTTAAAAAACCGAGGAAAAACAGTGGCTCCGTCTAAGACAGCTGCTGCTGAAAAAACATCCCTCTGAACAAATAATGCCTAGCCAAACAACCTCTTGCCAAGGGAAAACTGGCATTTTTTCTGCCGAAAAACCGGCTAATTGTGTACTTCATTTCTTCCTTTGATATACTCCCGCCACAATAATGAAAACACAGTAAAGCACCTTCACCTATGAGCAGGCAGAATATCCTACAGGTCAGCGAACTCACCAAAAAAGTCCGCTTTATCCTGGAGAGCGAACTTAATACCGTGTGGTTGACAGGGGAAATATCCAATTTCGTTGCCGCCGGCTCAGGACACTGGTACTTATCCCTCAAAGACGCCAGATCCCAGGTGCGCTGCGCCATGTTTAAAGGCAATAACCAAAGGGTGCGCCTGCAACCGAAAAACGGCCAGCAGGTACTGGTAAAGGCCCGGGTTTCTTTATATGAGCCCAGGGGCGACTTCCAGCTGATCCTCGAACAGATGGAAGATGCCGGCGACGGCTTATTACGCCAGCAGTTTGAACAGTTAAAAAACCGTTTAAATGCCGAAGGTTTATTTGCCCAGCAAACTAAGCAAGTATTACCGGATAACATTAAAAGCGTAGGCATAGTTACTTCACCCACGGGCGCTGCGGTCAAAGATATCTTAACCGTGCTTAAGCGTCGCAATCCCGCCATCAGCGCCGTGATTTATCCGGCCCTGGTACAGGGAGAATACGCTATCAACGATATCTGTCATGCCATCAATCAGGCCAATACCAGAAATGAATGTGATGTACTTATTGTCGGCCGTGGTGGCGGCTCATTAGAAGATTTATGGAGCTTTAACGAGGAAGCCGTAGTCAGGGCTATCCATCAAAGTAAAATCCCCACCATCAGCGCTGTAGGCCATGAAATTGATACTACCTTATCCGACTACGTCGCCGATTTTCGCGCCCCGACTCCCTCCGCCGCCGCCGAACTGGTGTCCCAGGATAAGAGCGAGTTGCTGGACAAACTCGCCGGCTTGAAACACAGGTTGACCATCGCCGCCCGCCGTGAGCTCAGCGACCGGCAAAAAATCAGCATTAACCTGCAGCACAGGTTAAACCAGGTGCATCCGCAGCAGCAACTGCAAAGCCAGCAGCAAAAATCAGATGAACTGGCGATACGCCTTAAACAGGCGATCGGGCGGGAACAGCAACGTTTTCGTTTAGCCCCCGAGCAGCTTAAAACCCGCCTGATGCATTTATCGCCGCAAAAAGACATCGCCGGGATGTCGCAGGCCGCACAGCAAAATGAGCAGCGGATAATTAACGCCATCAAACGTATTTACCGGCAAAAAGGCGAACAGTTTGCCTCAATTATTGAACAGCTGCATATCGTCAGCCCGTTGGCGACCCTGGCACGGGGTTACAGTATAGTAAGGGATGACAAGGGCAATATTCTCAGGGACAGCGGGCAAGTTGAGAGCGGGGATACTATCGCGATCCAGTTATCGAAAGGGCAAATTAACGCCCGGGTATTAGCGAATAAGGAATAAAAGCACTAAGGGGTTCAAAGCAAGGTTACGGACTGCCAACACCTGGTGATCCGTAACCCGGTACTGTACTTGGCTGATATTAAAGCTTAACAACTCAAGCAGGCATCACATTATTGGCACAAGGACCTTTTAACCCCTCGCCAACTTCATATTTCACTTCCTGTCCGTCATCCAGACTGGCATAACCGCCGCCATTCTGAATTTGTGAATGATGGACAAAGATATCTTTGCCGCCACCCTCAGGGGTGATAAAACCAAAGCCTTTTTCCGCATTAAACCACTTCACTGTTCCTTTATTCATTTTGAGCTCTTTCGATACCTAAGTTAGTTACTGTTAACAGAATGCTGCTTATTAAATACAATTAATAGCGTACGGAATTTTCCGCTGCATTTTCAGTATAACGGTTAAATAACAACCAGGCGTAAAATAAGGAAAAATTTTTGTATAATTATCAATTAATTCCTTAGAAAGACTTCATAAGAGTACAAAACGGTAAACAGCACCCTTCCTGAGAGAAACAGGGGGACAGATTTATTCCGCTTTAGCATCCAGGGTATCATGAAGCAGGCTGGTCACCGAATCCCGGCTGCTGTCGTTAAACTCCACCCCGAAGGAAATGCCGTTGCTCAGCTGCTTGCTGTTGCAAACCTTAGCTTCAAGTTTAACATTCGCTGCTGCCTGTTCATCTTCTATGGTGATCTCAAGCTCATCTTCATTGAGCAGCATCAACTCTTCACCATTGACGATTTGCAGCTGGCAACCGCTAATGGACAAGTCAGTGATAATGCCGGTCCAGTATTCCTGTTTGACTTTGACCTTGGCAATAATTTCGGTATCAATGCGAATACTGGTGCGTAATTTCTGCAAGGTAACCTGCTTGGGAAAATCAAGCACCATCAGGCGTGAAGGGATTTGTAATGTCTGGCGTATTTCACTGACAAATGCTACCACGGCTCCTTCCCGGCCTTCGATTAAACCGCGTACCGTGACCTTGGCCCCCTGGTAGATATACTTACCGAAGTTACCCAGTTTATTGGCATCGGGGATCTGGATTAAGACATACTGTTTCGGCAGATAGCCGATAAAAGTGGTTCTGAATTTACTTTTTTGGCCAGCGGGCGTAGTAACGTCTATGGTAACTACGGCCCCGGCCTGTAATAAGCCCAGATTACGGTTTAAGCGGCTTACCATATCAACCTGGGTGGGCTTATTAACCATAACTTCCTTTACACATGGTGAAAAACAAAAGGCTTGCCATAAGTAAAAATCACTTACGCAAAATAATTTTTTACAGTAGTAAAATTAGCGCTTAAAAGCAACCCTATTTAGCCAGCTTCAGCTCAATTTGACGGGAAGCATTTTTAAGGAAGCGGCGGGGAAAATTAACGCGGCTCAGGTGGCTTTCAACAAAACCACCTTAGCCCGGTTAACATCAATCCTTTTTATAACCCTGAGTCGCCCGGGCTATTTTCTTCTGCTCGGTATAGGTCAGTTTTTTCTTACCGGCAAACGGGTTCGAGGTTTCCCTGAACTCGATTTTGATCGGTGTCCCCATGATCTTCAGCGACTTGCGGTAATAATTCATCAAGTAGCGCTTATAAGAAGGCGGCAGTTTTTTCGCCTGGTTACCGTGAATGACGATGATCGGCGGGTTATAACCACCGGCATGGGCGTATTTTAGCTTGATACGGCGGCCGTTATGCATCGGCGGCTGGTGATCAAATACCGCCATATCCAGGATCTTAGTGACCATAGAAGTGGAAATCCGCTTGGTGGCGGAAACAAAGGCTTCTTCAACCGACTCGAACAAATGACCAACACCGGTACCATGTAAGGCGGAAATAAAATGAATACGGGCAAAGTCAATAAAACCGAGACGGCGGTCTAATTCCGACTTAATCCGGTCTTTCACGCTTTCATCCAGTCCGTCCCATTTGTTCACCGCCAGGACCAATGAACGTCCGGCTTCAAGGATAAAGCCGAGCAGGCTTAAATCCTGATCGCTTAACCCTTCCCGGGCATCAACTACCAGTAAACAGACATTGGCATCTTCTATCGCCCGCAGCGTTTTAATGACAGAGTATTTCTCAACCACATCGGTGACATTTTTACGGCGGCGGATCCCCGCGGTATCGATCAGGGTATAGTCCCGGCCGTTACGCTCCATCGGGATATAAACACTGTCACGGGTTGTGCCCGGCATATCATAAACCACCACCCGATCTTCACCCAAGATACGGTTGGTAAGTGTCGACTTACCGACATTAGGCTTACCGATAATGGCCAGCTTAATGCCGTCATTTTCATCCGGCTGATCTTCAAGATCTGCTTCTTCCCCTTCTGCGACCTCGACTTGCTCTTCTTCGCTTTTCTCCTGCCCCAGGGCTTCGATATGTGGCGTCAGGGCCAGGGTGAGCAGCTGGGTAACCCCACGGCCATGGGCAGCAGCAATTTGATGTACCGTCTCCCCTAAAGATAAAGCATAAAACTCAGCCACCGCCGAGTCGGCATCGATGCCGTCCACTTTATTGGCGACCAGGAACACGGTTTTATTTTGCTTTCTTAAATAAGAGGCAATGCCTTCATCGGCAGACGTTAATCCGGCGCGGGCATCGACTAAAAACAGCACCGCATCGGCTTCTTCAATCGCCATCAGAGACTGCTCTGCCATCAAGGCATCAATGCCTTCTTCATCGCCGTGGATACCGCCGGTATCGATAACAATAAAGGGATGTTCTTCCACTTCCGCCTGGCCGTACTGGCGATCACGGGTTAAGCCGGGGTAATCGGCCACTAACGCATCCCGGCTGCGGGTCAGCCGGTTAAATAACGTTGACTTGCCAACATTGGGACGCCCAACAAGAGCTACTACAGGAAGCATGATCACCTCAATATTTCTAATAAACAGTAGATTAAAAACTTTACGTTAATAACGAATAACGGCCCCGGAGCCAAATACTCCGGAGCCGTCTATAATTTTAGTTCAAAACGCCCTAGGGGGTTTTTATGGCCTGCAGTTCACCGTCGCGGGCCTGGCTAAACAAGATCTGCTCGGCGACGGTTGGCGTGGCATGAATGCCGCTGCCGTCAACATGATGCCGGGCGACAATTTCTCCGGTCTCCTGATCTAACCAATGCAGGTAACCTTCAAAGTCCCCGACCACGACATAATTGCCGACGGCGGCAGGACCGGTAACGCCCCGGTTGGTCAGGGTCAGGTTACTCCAGCGCTCCAGGCCGTTGATGCGGTCGATGGCATAAACATGGCCGCTGATATTGGTCAAGAACAGGGTATTGCCGCTGATCGCCAACTGGCGATAAGAAGAATACTGCCTTTTCCATAAGATACGGCCGCTGCGTAAATCAATCGCCGCCAGGTTACCGTTAGAGGAAACCGAGTAAATTTTATCGCCGAAGATCAAAGGCGTTGAATCAACATCCACCACGCGTTCCAGTTCGGTTGAACCGCTGGACTCGCCGATTTCAGCTACCCAGCCCTGCTGGCCTCGTTCCAGCAGGAAAACACCGACTTCACCGCTGGCAGAGCCGAGCACAACCCCGCCCGAGGCGACCGCAGGTGCGCTGATGCCACGCAGGCTCAGCGGCGGTACTTCCTGTTCAATCTTCCAAAGCTCTTCGCCTGTAGTGGCATTAAAGGCCTTAAGTACGCCCGAAGCACTGTTCACCACTAAAGTGTTGCTGTCAAAAGCAGGCGCTACAATGACTTCGCCTTTAATGGCCGCTTGCCAGGAAAGCTCCCCGGTTTCGGCATCCAGCGCGAAGACTTCGCCGTTTTCACTGCCGATAAACACTTTATTCATGCCTGTGGCAGGACCACCGGCAAGCAACGCCGAACGGCTGCCTTCAAAAAAACCACGCTCCTGGTTGACGTCGCTGAGATCAATTTCCCAGACCTGGTCACCGGTTGCACTGTCCAGCGCCACCACTTCACCTTCACGGCTGGCACTGAATATTTTGCCGTAGGCAGAAACAGGTTTGATACGGGAGAAATAATCTTCTACGCCATTGCCGACGCTGCGATCCCAAACCACTTCCGGCTCAAATCTTTCCTGAATTTCGACAAGTTCGGCAACTTTCTCACCTTCATCTTCGTCGTCGGTGGAAGAGCATGCCATCAGGCCCGTCGACAGCAGTAATACTGCCAACAGTTTTTTATTAAAGGCTGTTGTTTTTAATACCACATTAAGCCCCATTATTTATTTGAAGAGCTGTCTGAAGCGCTAGTAGAATCGTTAAGTGCCACAGCACCCAAATCAATGACCTGGGCCAAATCATCCAATTTCATTTGCAGACCCGGGCTTGACGCTAAACCGTCGGCATCAATGGCTGCCTGGTAGGCATTACGGGCCAGATCCTTTTTCTCCTGCTGCAGGTAAACATCACCCTTGATTTCTTGTACCGAAGCGGTAAAAGACTCAGGCAATTGGCCGGATAAGCTGGCTAATGCTTCGCTCAGCTTTTCCTGCTGAATCTGGATGCGGGCTAAACGTATGGTGGCAATGGCCTTAATGCCTTCGCTTGGCGCCTTATCCACTGCCGTTTGCAGATATTTTTCTGCCTGCGCCCAGTCTTTTTTATCGACCATTTCTTTGGCCAGCGCCAGGGCAGTTAACGAGGCGTAACTGGTTGCAGCATTATCCTGAATAAACTTATCGCCCTTGGCAGAGAAGGCTTCCGGCTCTTTTTCTGCCGATTCGATCAGGGTCTGATAGGCGTCCGAGGTCGCCAGTTCCTGCTCTAAAACACTGTCCTGGTACAAGTTAAAGCCGACAAATCCGCCTAAACCTAAAACGATACCGGCGATAATACCGTTACCGTTTTCGCTCCAGAATTTTTTGATGGCATCAACTTGTTGTTCTTCTGTTTGATAAATTTCCACAACTAACCCTTAAATTAAATTCGTTAATAAGCTTGCTACTTCATCCAACGGCAAGCTTTGCTGCTCATTTTGCCCGCGCAGGTATTTCACCGTGACTTTCTGCTGCGCCAGTTCGTCTTCCCCTAAAATCAGGGCAACCTGGGCGCCGGATTTGTCCGCGCGTTTCATTTGTTTTTTCATATTGCCGCCACCACAGTGGCACTGCAGGCGAATATCCGGTACCTGATCCCGCCATAATTCGGCGAGCTCTGCACCGCGGATATCAACCCCTTCCCCTAAAGTGATCAAATAGGCATCTACTTGCGGGCGAACATTATTAACTTTATCCAAACTGGTTAACATTAATACTAAGCGTTCAATCCCCAACGCAAATCCGAATCCCGGCGTACCTTTACCGCCAAGCTGTTCCACCAGACCATCGTAGCGTCCGCCGGCACAAATAGTGCCCTGGGCGCCTAAACTATCGGTCACCCATTCGAACACGGTACGGTTGTAGTAATCTAAGCCCCGCACCAGACGTTCATTTAATACATAGTTAATGCCCGCCGCTTCTAAACGCTGGCACAACTGCGCAAAATGCTGCTTGGTTTCGTCACCAAAATAATCGGAAAGCTTAGGCGCGTCAACTAAAGCGGCCTGTACATCCGGATTCTTGCTGTCGAGTACCCTAAGCGGATTGGTCAACATACGGCGTTTGCTGTCTTCGTCCAATAACGACTCTTTTTCCTTCAGGTATGCCACCAGGGCATCACGGTAATTCGCCCTTTCTTCATTAGAGCCTAATGAATTAATCTCTAGTGTGACAAATTCATTGATGCCAAGTTCCTTCCATAAACGGGCAGAGAGCAAAATAATTTCCGCATCGATATCCGGCGTGGCAATACCAAAGGCTTCGATACCAAACTGGTGGAACTGGCGATAACGTCCTTTTTGCGGACGTTCGTGACGAAACATCGCCCCCATATACCATAAACGCTGTTCCTGGTTGTACAGTAAACCGTGCTGATTACCGGCGCGCACGCAGCTTGCGGTGCCTTCGGGACGTAAGGTTAAACTGTCGCCGTTGCGGTCATCAAAGGTATACATTTCTTTTTCAACGATGTCGGTAACTTCACCGATAGAGCGTTTAAACAGGGCAGTAGACTCAACAATCGGCATACGTATTTCGGCAAAACCATAATTACTGGCAACACGTGCTAATACGGATTCCACCATTTGCCAAATATTTGTTTCTGAAGGCAAACAATCGTTCATGCCACGAATTGCCTGAATAGTTTTACTCACGTATAGGGTACTCTTTATCTTGAATTAAATAACTGCGCGCATTATAGGCAGATTAGGGCAAAACGTAAATAATGCCGGAGGAATTAACTTATCCTGAAAAATGCGCGCCGGATCGTGATTAATCGATTTCTTTGACCGATATTTTATTGCTTTCATCAAGCTTCGCTGCCTTGGCGCGGATGCGTTCTTCCAGCTGCTCGACCAGCTTGTCGTTGTCAAAACGCTCTTTCTGGCGCACGCCGTCAAGATAGAAACCGCTTTTTTTGCTGCTGCCGGTCAAGCCCAGATCGGATACCGTGGCTTCCCCCGGGCCGTTGACGATACAGCCGATGATAGACACATCCATAGGGGTGACAATATCTTCCAGCCTTTCTTCCAGGGCATTAACGGTGGAGATAACATCAAATTCCTGGCGAGAGCAGCTCGGGCAGGCAATAAAGTTAATGCCGCGGCTGCGTAATTTCAGCGATTTTAAGATATCAAACCCAACCTTGATTTCTTCCACCGGATCCGCCGCCAGCGACACCCGCAGGGTATCGCCTATGCCTTCGGATAATAACAGGCCTAAACCAACCGAAGATTTTACCGAGCCGGAGCGCAGACCGCCCGCTTCGGTGATGCCTAAATGCAGCGGGTTATCAATTTGCTTGGCCAATAAGCGATAGGCCCCGACCGCCAAAAAGACATCGGAGGCTTTGACACTGACCTTAAAGTCATGGAAGTTAAGACCGTCGAGGATATCGACATGGCGCATCGCAGATTCCAGCAGGGCTTCCGGCGTAGGTTCGGTATATTTTGCCTGGATATCTTTTTCCAGCGAGCCGCCATTTACCCCGATACGGATGGGAATATTTTTGTCCCGGGCCGAGTCGACTACCGCACGGATACGGTCGACATTACCGATATTACCCGGGTTGATGCGCAAACAGTCGGCGCCATATTCCGCCACCTTCAGGGCGATACGGTAATCAAAATGAATATCGGTAACCAGCGGCACCCTGACCTGTTTTTTGATTTCTTTAAAGGCTTCTGCCGCATCCATAGTCGGTATGCTGACCCGGACGATATCCGCGCCGACGGCTTCCAGTGATTTGATCTGGGCAACCGTGGCCGCCACATCCGTGGTCAGGGTATTGGTCATGGACTGCACCGAGATCGGCGCATCGCCGCCTACGGGGACATTGCCCACCATGATTTGACGGGACTTGCGGCGGATGATCGGAGATTCTTTAAACATAACAATTCAACATTTCTTTAAGGCAATGGCCGGGAAAACCCGACCCAGTGCAAAACAAATTAATTCAACTTATTCTTTAGCGCTCAACACACGCTTTACGGACCCGGCGGGTTCATGGGTAAGTTAAATTTAGCAATATTACTGCCGGGATAGTTGGACATATCCACTTCCTGGCCGTCAAAATTAATGGCCACCAGATCCGGGCGCCCTATGGTGATATTTAACGGGGCAACCCCCGAAATGGTCATCACATAACCGGATTTTTTCAGGCCGTAGGCAATGCGCTCGCCGGTGGCGTCAAAGATATTAACATAACAGTCGCCGGAAAAAGTAAATACCGCGGTAGACATGGGATTTGCCTGCTCTGGTATTTGCTCGGCCGCTAGCTCCCGTGTTTCATCCACACTTGCTGCTGCACTGTCCCCGGCATCAAGTTGCGCGACTTCACGCTCAGCACTTTCTACCTGCTCAGCCACCTGTGCCGGTATCTCTTCCTTCACCTCACCAACAGCAGGCTCGGCTTGGGCAGCTGAGGGTTCCTGCCCGGCAATTTCCTGTCCACCAGCAAACGGCTGTGCGCCTTCGCCCGGCTCTGCTGAGGCAGTCAAGGGCTTCGCTGCTGTTTCTGATTCATTGGCCTGGCTGATACCACTTGCACTCTGCGCGACAACCTCTGCTTTTGGCGTCTCGATCGGCGCTTTCTCCGGCAAGTTCAAGCTGTTATCTTCGTCTTTAACATCCTGCAACCACCACATCACGGTAGAGCCAATCAGCAGGGCAATCACCAGATAGCTGATCCACATCACCAGGTTGGTTTCCGCCTGCTTCTTGGTGATCTTAGAAAAGCTCTGCAGCTCAGCCCCCTGGGCTTCGGCCACTCCCAGCATTTCATAGCTGGCCAGCACCTGCTCTACGGAAATATTCACCAGCTTGGCGTAGTTGCGCAAATAACCGCGATTAAACGTCGTCGGCAGGGATTTATCAAAGATTTCCGCTTCGATATCCCGCACCAGCCCTGGGCGGAAATTAAGCTTATCGGCAACCTGCTCCTGTGAAAGTCCCATCTGTATCCGGGCTTCCGCCAGCATCTGTCCCGGGCCTATTACTTCCATGTCTTCGGATAATTCGGATGCGGTGTTTTCATCACTCATCAGGATTTTGCCGCCTTGTTCGGATTGGATAAATAAATAACATCGCCTACACGTAAGATGCTGGACTCTTTAAGGTTGTTCCAGCGCTGAATGCTTCTCATAAAAATATTATACTTCTTGGAAATGGAAAATAAACTATCCCCGTATTCTACAACATGTACCGGAATAGTAATGGTTGTTTGTGGCTTTGAATCGGCACTTGACCGCTTTTTCCCTTGCTTTTGCTGTTTCGGTTTCTTCTCTGCTGTCTTGGCTAAAACCGCCTTGTTGTTATCCGCTTTGACCACAGTTTGGTTTTTATCCGGCGACAGCACCACGACACGCTTTTTCGCACTCGCCTGCCCCTGCCGGCTTTTTTGATAACGCAGCGCCAATTCATCGGCGGGTATTTGTGCCAGTTCATTAACTAAATACTGTTTCGCCTGCCAGGAAGTGGGAAACACCTTCACCAGCATCACGCCATAATTGTTGGCGACACTGGTTTTGCCCTGCTTTTTATACAGTTTGTAAGCCAATGCCAGGGCTTCAGCGCTAAAACGGCGTACCGCCTTTTCAAATTTTTGCAGGTAAAGCTGGGCCTGGCGATAATCCCGCTTGGCATATTGCAGCCTGACCATTTGCAGCACAACTGCCGCCCGGCTGGGATTATGTTTAATGGCTTTTTCTAGAAACTGCTCGGCCTGTTTGAAGTTATCTGCTTTTAAATGGCATAACGCCAGGTTTTCATAACTTTGCGCCACCTGCAGGTAACTGGGTACGGCAATGGCTTTAAGAAACTGCTTTTGGGCCTGTTCAAGGCGGTTTTCCCGGCATAAGAACACCCCGTAGTTATTCAGGGTATCGGCATCATTCGCATCCAGGGACAGGGCCTGCTCATAGGCCCCTACCGCCAATTCGTTTTCACCTACGGTTTCATAATAATGGGCGAAAGCGGTATGCACCTGCACCAGCTTAGGGGCAAAACGCTTGGCTTTTTCCAGATTGGACTTGGCCTGGGTGGTATTGCCCATTTTTAAATACCCCAGCGCCAGGGAGATCCGGGTCAGGGCAATATCGTCGTTACTGGAATCATTTTGTACCACAGGGGTATTGTCACCGGCATATTCCCGGGTCACGCACCCGGAGAGCATAGTTAATGCCGCAAGGCTCAAAATAACCGGTTTAAATTTATCCATAACGAACTGATGCCATTGGCCGAATGTGTTATCACACCATTTTTACTGAAATTTCATCAGCTTTCACCTGTTTTTTTCCAGTTCTTTTGGTTCTGTCGAGAACATCACCGGCTAACTGGCCACAGGCGGCGTCAATATCGTCACCTCGGGTACGGCGGGTGATCACCGTCAACCCGTAGGATTGCAGCACTTTATCGAAGCGATCGATACGGGAATTACTGGAGCGCTTATAAGGCGACCCCGGGTAGGGGTTAAAAGGAATAAGGTTAATCTTACTCGGGGTATCCTTTAAGGCGATAGCCAGTTCATGGGCCTGATCTGTGCTGTCATTGAGATGATCTATCATCACATATTCCACCGTAACTTGCTTGTTGGCTTTAGAGCCTTCAATATAACGGCGCGATGCCGCCAGGAAGTCTTCCAGCGGATATTTTTTATTGATCGGCACCAACTCGTCACGCAAGGCATTGTTCGGCGCGTGCACGGAAATCGCCAGGGCGCAGTCGATTTTCTCTTTTAACATATCCAGCGCAGGCACCACGCCGGAAGTACTGACGGTTACCCGGCGTTTTGACAAACCATAGCCCAGGTCGTTTAACATGGTATCCAATGCCGGGATCAGGTTTTTCATGTTCAGCAAAGGCTCGCCCATGCCCATCATCACGATATTGGTGATGGGACGGGTGCCGGCAATACGGGTAGCACCGATATCGTTGGCAACACGCCATACCTGGCCGATGATCTCCGACATGGAGAGGTTACGGTTGAATCCCTGCTGCGCGGTCGAGCAGAAACTACATTCAAGGGCACAACCCACCTGGGAAGAAACACACAGGGTTGCCCGGTTATTTTCCGGGATCCATACCGTTTCCACTTCCTGGCCGCCTTCAAGCATCAGGGCATATTTGATGGTGCCGTCGTTTGATACCTGCTTTTGCGAGATTTCCGGCGCCTTGATCTCACAATTTCTTTGCAGTTTTTCCCTGAGCTTTTTATTGAGATTGGTCATTTTCTCAAAATCGTCATAACCAAAGTGATAGATCCACTTCATCAGCTGGTCGGCACGGAAAGGTTTTTCACCGATAGAAGCAAAATATTCACGCATCATTTGATGGTCAAAATTAAGTAAATTAACCTTGGCAGTCGATTCGGTTATATTTTCATTCATATCGGGATCTCAAAACAGCAAATTTAAAAGGGGCAAGATTGTACACTTTTCATACAAAGGTGACAATTTTAATCAACGAATAACACTTTTATTAACGCACTTTTTCTCTATTCAATAAGCACTGCGCTGACAAAAATATTATTTATCGTTAACGGTTAAAGGCAAAAATCAGCCTGCTCAGAAGAAAGCAAAAGGATTTTACCAACGAATCGATAAAATCCTTTTTCAGGCTTATTAAGCCGAAGCTAAAGCATCGGCTTATCTGCTTTTACGCTTTGATTAACGAGTGCGTGGGCAGATTTCGTCATCAGAGAAGAAGTAAGCAATTTCACGGGCAGCTGATTCTAAAGCATCAGAACCGTGACAAGCGTTTTCGTCGATTGAATCAGCGTAGTCAGCACGTAAAGTACCGGCTAAAGCTTCAGCTGGGTTAGTAGCACCCATGATTTCACGGTTTTTAAGAACAGCGTTCTCACCTTCAAGAACCTGAACCATAACTGGACCAGAAGTCATGAATTCAACTAAAGCACCAAAGAAAGGACGCTCGCTGTGCTCAGCGTAGAAACCTTCAGCTTTTTCTTTGCTCAGGTGAACCATTTTAGAAGCAACGATTTTTAAACCGGCAGTTTCAAAACGGTTGTAGATTTGACCAATAACATTTTTTGCTACTGCATCAGGTTTTACGATAGAAAAAGTACGTTCGATAGCCATTGTCAGCCCTCTTAAATATAAAATTAAATAACTTGGTAAAAATTTTGGCGCGATTATAGACCAATTAGCGGTATTAACCAAGGGTTAAAAAATGTCAAAACAGTTACAGTTCTCCGACCGCTTGTCTAATACCTGTTATTGGCACTGGCTTTAGCGCACAAGCCATACAACAAGAGATATAGTTACTTACATTTTCAAGGGGCAGAGCAGAGAAAATAAGTGGACGTTACCCTACTAAAAGCCTAACCTTATTAAGTTTTCCTTTTAAAAAAATAAAACCCTCTTTTTTGTCCGCCTTAACAGTCCAAGGACGGCCATAAGCAATGACATTTACCAACAAGAAAAATAAATCCGCAGCCCTATGAAAGATTTAACTCAAGGTTCCATTTTAAAACATTTGCTCAATCTCTCCCTGCCTATCGGCATCAGTATTTTGATCCAAAACCTGTATTTTCTTATCGATCTCTATTTTGTCAGCCAGCTCGGTCCGGTGGCACTTGCCGGGGTCAGCGCCGCAGGCAACCTGACCTTATTGATCCTCGGCATGACTCAAATCATTGCCGTAGGCACTGTTTCCCTGGTTGCCCAGGCCATAGGCAAAAAAGATAAAGCCGATGTCGATGTTATTTTCAACCAGGCGCTGTTCATTTCCGGCGTGTTAACGGTACTGGTCTTGTTATCCGGTTACCTGTTTGCCGATTATTATTTGACGTTAATGTCATCGGATCCCCTGGTGATTAGCGATGGCAAGCAATACCTGCATTACTATCTGCCCAACCTGGCGCTGCAATTTATGCTGGTGGTGATGTCGTCCGCCTTAAGGGGCGCGGGTATCGTCAAACCCGGCATGGTGATCCAGTTTGTCAGTGTCTTTATCAATATCATCCTTACCCCGATATTAGTCGCCGGCTGGTTTACCGGGCATGCCATGGGTGTTGCCGGGGCCGGCCTGGCCAGCTCTATTGCCATGGCGGCAGCGGTGATCATGATGTTTATTTATTTCCTTAAAGTCGGCCAATATTTCACCTTTAATAAAAGCCTGTTAAAGCCTGCCGGTAAACCAATCAAACGCATCCTCGCCATCGGCTTTCCCTCCGGCGGTGAATTTTTTATGCTGTTCTTTTATATGGCGATTATTTACTGGGCGATCAAAGATTTTGGCTCTGCTGCCCAGGCGGGATTCGGTTTAGGCTCGCGCCTGATGCAGGCGGTGTTTATGCCGGCCATGGCCATTGCTTTTGCCCTGCCGGCCCTGGCGGGACAAAACTATGGGGCAAAGCACTATACCCGGGTCAGATCGACTTTTAAGGTTGCCGCTTTGGTGATCAGTACCATGATGGCTTCTTTTTCTTTATTTTGCCTGATGGTACCTGAACTGATGCTAAAACCTTTCACCCAGGATGGCGAAGTGATCAAGGTCGCCAGCGGCTTTTTGCAGATAATTTCTTTTAACTTTGTCCCCGCCGGACTGATTTTCACCTGCTCGGGCATGTTTCAGGGAATGGGCAATACCTGGCCCTCCCTAATCAGCATGTCGCTGCGCCTGGTGATTTTCGCGCTGCCGGTATTCTGGCTCAGCCAGCAAGCCAACTACCCGCTGGAATATATCTGGTATATCTCGATCACCGCCTTGGTGATCCAAATGTTCTTCAGCCTGTATTTACTTAAGCTGGAATTTGCCAAAAAACTTAAAGCTGAGGGCGGCGATGAGGAAAAAACAGCAGGGATAACGCCAGAAGATCAAAAAAAAGAAATAGATGCCGACGAAGAAATGCCGGCAAAAAGCAGTTAATCCCGTTTTAGCTGCGGCGTAACCGGGCATTAAACCTAAAGTTACGCCGCAAGGGATTTATAAATAAAGGTTAGATACTGATCCTGCGGTATTCCCGGTATTCCGGCTTCCAGAAATTACGCTCGATCTTTTCCGTTAACATTTCATCGGATAATTCCAGCGCCAGTCCCTGTTTCATGGCCAGTTTCCCGATATTAAAGGCGATAGCCTTACTTAAATCGGCAATCGCCGTCAGCGGCGGCAACAACTCACCTTCGCCGGTGTTGGCCAGCGGAGAATTGTTTGCCAGGGTTTCACTGGCTACCATCAGCATTTCATCGGTAATGCGGTTAACATTAGCCGAAACTATGCCCAGGCCGATGCCGGGGAAAATATAGCTGTTGTTGCACTGGGCGACAGGATAGGTTTTACCTTTATAGTCGACCGGCTCAAACGGGCTGCCGGTAGCAATGATCACTTCCCCTTCGGTCCAGTGGATCACCTGCTCAGGCGTTGCTTCCACCTGGCGGGACGGGTTACTTAACGGGAAGATGATCGGCAGTTCGCAATGGGATTTCATCGCCCGGATAATTTGCTCGGTAAATAAACCCGCCTGCCCGGAAACACCAATGAGGATATCCGGCTTGGCGTTATTCATCACTTCCAGCAATGACGCGTATTCCCCTTCAATCTCCCAGGCGGCAACGGCATCTTTACCCTGTACCAGTTTTGCCTGGAAATCCCGCAATTCGCCCATGCCCTGGGTTAACAGGCCATAACGGTCAATCATATAAACCTGGCTGCGGGCCTGCTCAGGGGAGGCGCCTTCGCTGATCATCTGGCTGATGATCTGCTCGGCAATACCGCAACCGGCAGAGCCGGCACCGACAAAAGCAACTTTTTGCGACGACAAAGCCACCCCTTTAGTGCGACAAGCCGCCAGCAAAGAGCCGACAGTTACCGAGGCCGTGCCCTGAATATCATCGTTAAAGCAGCAAATTTCATCGCGGTAACGGTTTAATAAAGGCATGGCATTAGGCTGGGCAAAATCTTCAAATTGCAGCATCACATGAGGCCAGCGCCGTTTTACCGCCTGGATAAAGAGATCAACAAATTCATCATATTCTTGCTGGCCGATACGTTTATGACGCCAGCCCATATACATAGGATCGTTAAACAGTTTTTCATTATTGGTACCGACATCCAGCATCACCGGCAAGGCATAGGCCGGGCTGATGCCGCCACAGGCGGTATATAAAGATAGCTTACCGATAGGAATCCCCATGCCGCCGATCCCCTGATCGCCAAGCCCCAGGATACGCTCGCCGTCGGTGACTACAATCACTTTGACCTTATTTTTGGTAGCATTACGTAAGATATCATCAATATGGTCGCGCTCGGCGTAGGAAATAAACAAACCGCGGGAACTGCGGTAGATATCGGAAAACTGCTCACAGGCATCACCTACGGTCGGGGTGTAGATGATCGGCATCATTTCCTCTAAGTGCGCCTGGATCAGACGATGAAACAAGGTTTCATTGTTATCCTGAATCGCCCGCAAATAAATATGCTTATTGATATTATTGCTAAAGCTGCTGTATTGCATATACGCCCGCTCGACCTGCTCTTCAATGGTCTCATAACTTGGCGGCAATAAACCGGTTAAGTTAAAACTGGCCCGCTCCTGTGCGCTAAAGGCACTGCCTTTATTTAACAAGGGGGTTTCCAATAAGGCGGGACCGGCGTAGGGAATATAGAGCGGACGTTTTTTGCTTTTGCTGCTTTGATTCATAGGTGATGATATAACTTAGATTAGAGTGATAATTGTAGCGGATGCCGTTATAAATTGTTCATTTTCTTATGCGTTTTCTTACGCTAATAACGGGTTTTACCCGGACGCAAAATGAAGCAGGCACAGTATAAAGGAAGTTTTGCCGACAAAAAAGCCAACCAGTCGGTCAAGAAAAGCAAATGGCGAAAAAATGCCTTACAGGCCTTGATTTCCGGGAACACACGCCGAACTGGTCAGTCCACCTCACTCAACCAGGCCATTTGGCTCCCTGCCAAAACCCGTTCGCCGCGGAACGGCTTTAGGCGGGTCATCGTTAACGCAGTTAATCAACTTCGCTCAACCAGGCCATTTGGATCCCTTCCAAAACCCGTTCGCCACAATGCTTGGGGTCATCGGCAAAATCTTCCAGTGCCAGCACCCAGTCCCTTAAATCGGTAAAATGTATTGTCAGCGGATCCACATGCGGATGCCGCTCCATCAACGCCAAGGCAATTTCTTGTGAATCCGACCAGTACAATGCCATATCAGCCCCTAAATACCAGATGAAACCATAAAAAGTCGGCAAGCAGCATTAATATTAACCACAAGAAAATAACCCGGGTTTTGCGGCATAGCTTACAGTCGGTATGCCACCATGATTTAATTGATTTTTTCACCTTTCCCGGTAACCCTTGCCCAGATATCACTTCTGTTTACTAGTATATACCCAATAAAGCGTTACCGGTGAAGTCTTTATCAAAGCTCTGCTGTTTTCAGGCAGTGGCTTAAGACAATAAGGCAAAGCCCCCGGGCACATGATAAACATTGTTAAAACCATAGCGGCTCAAGGTTCTGGCGGCGGCATCACTGCGGTTGCCGCTACGGCAGATACAGACAAAAGAACTGCTGTTTTTTTCTTTTCTGTGGCGGTTAACAAAGTTAGTCAGCTGCGACAGGGGAATATTCACCAGCTGTTTGCCGGAAATACATTCTTCCGGATAGGCATCAAATTCGTGGGGCTCGCGCACATCCACTATGGTTGCCGCCGGGTTGTCCGCCATAAACTGTTTCAGTTTATCCGGGGTGATATCGCCGATTTTTGCGGTACTGGTGCTGATACTGCCGCAGTAGCTGTGATTATCCGCCGGCGGCAATTTGGCATCAATTTCTGCTTTTTGCCGGGCAAATTCCTGTGCGCTGATATCACCATCAAGCACATCGCTGAGCAACTTATTGGTGCGCTTTTCCATCGCCAGGCAAGTGCTGAACAACTGCTGGTAATCGTGGCTGGGACAGAGCAAGGTATCATCGGCGATCACTGCGGCTAAATTACGTAAAGATTGATACATCTTTTCACCGGAGCTTTCCGGCAAATCCACCCGGCCCAGGCCGCCGATTTGCAAGGTATCACCGACAAAGGCAAATTCGATGTCCTGCGCCTGCAGGCAACTGTCTTTGGCACTACCCAGCAGGTAACAAACGCTGTTGTCGGTATGGCCGGGCAAAGGCAGTTTTGCCAGTACTTTAGCGCCAACCTTTATGGCGCTTACCTGCTGGCCGTTATCCAGGGTCACCATAGCGCTGTTTTTATTCCAGCCGAGGTGATCATAATCACTGGACAACATTTGCTCGGTGATCAGCTCGCGGACAATTTCACTGCTGAGCAACTGGCCGTCATGGCGGTGCGTTTCCAGTACGCCGTTTACCTGGTAATTCTGGCATTTCACCAGGGTTTCAAATTTATTCACCAACTCGGGGATCATATCCAGGACAATACACTCACCCGCCGCCTTGTCGACATAACACCAGGTACATTGCTGGTCATACACCCATTGCTGCAGGCCATCGACGGCAAATTCGCTGTTATCTTCGGTATCCGAGAGGATCAAACAGCTGTGATGCAGCGCCTTCACCGCTTGCTTAATTCCCTGGCAGGCATCATCGATTTCCTGCTGGGTAGTCGCGGGACCAAAAGACATACGGATAGCCGAGTCACTTTGCCACTTGGGTTTACCCATGGCTTCAAGCACAAAACTGCCGCTGACTTTCGATGAACAGGCCGAGCCCGAACTCACCCGGATATGGGCGGCATCGAATAAATCCATAATGTCTTTGCTGGACAGGCCTTTGACGGAGAAATTTAACGTGGTCGGCAATGAACAGGCAAAGTCATGGTTAAAGACTATTTCCGGGAAAGCTTCCTGCAAGGTCTGCGTTAACTGCTCGCGGTAACCGAGCAAAACCTCATGGCTTTTAAAGGTATCGTCTTCGTCATCGTCCAACAGGGATAAAATCGCCTGGATAGCGGCAATGCCGGGTAAATTTTCGGTACCTGAGCGCAAACCGCTTTCCTGGCCGCCACCGGCAATAAAGGGGGTATAAGGGGCGCCTTCGCGCACATATAAAATGCCTATGCCCTTGGGGGCGTATAACTTATGGCCGCTAAAAGGTGCATAATCTATGGTGGTATTGGCGATATCCAGGGAAAATTTCCCCAGTGCCTGCACACAATCTACCATCCACAATACGTTATCGTTACCGCGGCGGATCACCGACTCAAGCGCCTTGAGATCCTGGAAAACACCGGTTTCATTATTGGCGGCCATGGTACAGACAATCAGGGCATTCGCGACATGCTGCTCAATAAAGCCAAGGTCTAAAATGCCGCGCTCATCAACGGGGATCGCCAGTACTTCGGCGCCGATGTTAAGCATCTGATTCCAGTGCTTTAACGTTTCCGGCACCGCCTTATGCTCGGTAGCCCCATATAAGAGCACAGGTTTATCAAGCCTGGTCGCCAATTCTCGGCTGGCATTAAGCGCCGAGATAATCGCTGTTTGTATGCCTTCGGTAGCACCGCTGGTAAAAGTAATTTCACCGCTGGGGGCGCCGATAACCTTACGCACTAAATTACGCGTGGTTTCTAAAATATACTTGGCTTTGATGCCGGTAATATGACTGCTGCTGGGATTACCGTAACAAAGCTGCATGGCATGAGAGGCCGCCGCTGCGGCCTGGGGTAATACCGGCGTGGTGGCATTGTTATCGAGATAAATCTCATCTTTTTGCGGTTGGATATCAGTGAGCGTCAGCATAAGAAATACTTTTATTGGTTAAATGAAAACACAATTCAACTTTGAACATATCGGGTCATTCTATCCGCTTATAACAAAAGAATCTAATTTATATTTAAAACTTTTAAGCGATAAAAGCGGTCTGGTTATAACTATAATTGATTATCTGTTGAGCAAGGCCGTTTTCCAGCGCCAATAACACAGCCGGGCTTGCTTATACTTGGCTGTTATTTTCTCCCTGCTTAGCCTTATTAAAAGTAAAATCATAAAAGTACTTGTTTATTATTTAATTATTATGAATAGTGGCGGAGTCGATATCGCTAAAGCTTAGGCTCAAGGAAAGTCCGCTAACATGAAATGCTCTGTCTCCCTCCACTGCACCGGTTTGTTGTTGCTGTTAAACAGTTTTATTTTCCCTTTATCTGCCGGGCAGGTTGCCGACTGGCAAATCAGGGAGTTACCGGTAAAAGCCTCCCTCAGGAGCAGTGCCGCCACAGCAAAAAGCTTATGGGTGGCGGGTACAAAAAACCGGGTCTATATCAGCAAAAATAACGGCAAAACCTGGTCAGATATTTCTCCCAAGTTAGCCAGGCAGCATGACTTCAGGGATATAGCGGTACTCAATGAAACCACCGCCATTATTATGTCGGCCGGGGAAGGCAGCCAATCCAAACTGCTCATCACCCGGGATCAGGGAAAAAGCTGGCAGCTGCTCAGGGAAAACCGCCATGAAAAAGGCTTTTATGACTCCATTGCTTTTATCGATGAACAGACAGGCTTCTTGCTCGGGGATCCGGTAGGTGGTCACTTTGTTATCGAACATACCCGAGATCAGGGCAAGAGTTGGCAAAGAATTGACCCTACCCGGTTACCGGCAATACAGGAAAACGAAATCGCTTTCGCCGCCAGCGGCAATACCCTGATCGCAGCCGGTACAAAAGATATCTGGTTTGCCACTGGCGGGTTATCCGCTTTTGCCTATCACTCAAATGATTTGGGGGCCAGTTGGCAAAAGCAGCCGCTGCCCCTGCACCAGACAACAAAAACCGCCGGGCCCTATGCCTTGGCCGTTAATAACAAAAATCAGCTGTTTGCCCTGGGGGGAGATTACCTGAAACGCGGCGGCGCTTACCGCAATATCGCCGCTTTAAAACAGGGGCAATGGCAAAGCCTGGACTCGGGTCAAAACGGTTTACGCACCGCCATGAACTGCATAAAAAATATCTGCCTGGCAACGGGCAAACTCAGTACAGATATTTCCTATGATCACGGTCAAAGCTGGCAGCAGTTTTCCCGGCAAGGCTTTTACACCTTAGCCGGCAACGGCCGAACAATTCTGGCCGCCGGGGCAGAGGGAAAGGTGGCAATATTTACCCCCGATAACTTCACCAATAAAAAGGCGAGCAAAACCGCCGCCAAACCCAGTTACTAATCCATTTATACAACAGGAAATTTGAATGGCCATCATCACCTTCTCCGAAGAAGAAAAAAGCACCATCGTCAACCAGGTACAAAAGTATTTTCAAAAAGAACTTGATCAGGATCTCGGCCAATTCGATGCCGAATTTTTACTGGATTTTTTCGCCGAGAAAATCGGCGTATATTTCTATAACCGCGGCCTAAACGACGCCCAAAACGTACTCACCGGCAAACTGGCGGATCTGGCGCTGGAAATGGAAGAAGCTTTAGATGAAATTGAAAAACCCACGGATTTGAGCAAATAACAAGCGCGGCAAGGCAGCTCATCGGCAGTTATTCACATATAAGCACGATATAACATACATCCTAAACATTACGCTTTCACAGCCATGTGAGCGCGAAATACCATACATCCTGTATATCTTCGCTCTGTCACATCCATGTGACCGCGAAATACCATACATCCTATATGTCTTCGCTCTTTCACATCCATGTGACCGCGAAATACCATACATCCTATATAGAAAAAGGGGAATTAACGCTTGGTTAATTCCCCTTTCTTTAATTAACGGATTTTATCCTAAGATAAACTATAAGTTGATCTTCACGGAAACCGGACAGTGATCACTTAAGGTTTGCGATAGTTCCCGGCTGTATTTCTCATCAAACACCAGCTGGTCGAAAGACCCTTTGACATAGTGCTTTTTCGCTTCCGGGTTAAAGATTATATGGTCGATATAATCTTTATAGTAACCGCCCCAGCACGCCGAATCGGCGGTGGCAGTCGGCGTCCATAAATCTTCCGCACCTTCATCATCCAGTGCCTGCCACAGGCCCTGGTTTTCCGGGTAGTTAAGGGCGATGTCACGGGAGAAGCGACGGTTAAAATCACCTAAGACAATAAAAGGCACCTGCTCTGATGCCCTTTGATCGATCCAGTTTTCCAGCGGCGAAATCTGCTTGCTCAGCTTTTCACAAGCTTCTTTGCGTTTCGCTTCTTTTTTCGACGTGCTCGGCATCGCGCTGACACTTGCCTGATCCAGCGGCGAGTCAAAACAACCGGACTTTAAATGTACCGCCAGCAGCTGTATTTTTTTATCGCCTTTGGACAGGGTAACGTCCATACCGTTACGTACCCGGCCAACATCCAGGGCTTTATATTCCTGTGCTTTAACGGCATAACCGGAGGATTTTTTTACCGCAACCCCGACCCTTTGCACCCAGTCTTTGGTGGAAAAGTAATAGTCGTAGTCGTCGCCGAATACCTTGCGGGCCCAGCTTGCATCTTCAACTTCCTGCAAGGCAATAACATCGGCATTAAGTTTTTTCGCATAATGCGCCAGCTGCTGATAGTCACTGGCTTTACGTTCATTGTATTCATGTGAGCCTAACCAGGCGATATTCCATGAAGCAAATTTCAGTTCTTCTGCCTGAGCCACACCGGCTTGAAATAAAGTGGAGATGGCCATCCCCAGAGATAATACTGCTTTTTTCACTCGTAATCCGCTTTATTATGCTGTTATCAAGCTGGCCAGAATAAAAGCACTTGGCAAAGATGTCCAGTATAATCCGTCACGGGTGTCAATTACCCCATCAGCCATAGCGGTTATTTTCCCGACTTTTCCCCGATGAATACTTTTCATCTTAAGATGAAAATAACTTGATCTCACATCAGTTTTTCTACATCGCGAAAGCGTATAATAAGACCACTATTTAGCTTGCCCTTACGGATATTAATAGCAGGGGCTTAAGTGCAAAAGCTTTCACAAAGGTTTTTCACAAGAGAGTTAGCAAGGTTTTATCTATGATGCAAATTACCGATATGCAAAAAGAGCAGCAAATCCAGCCGCTTTTTCGTCTTGGTTTTCGGCCGTTTTTTCTGTTTGGCGCACTTTTTAGTGTGATCAGTGTGATTATCTGGGTGCTGATTTACCGGGGAGTCACCACCTTCACCCCATTTGCCGGCGGCTACTGGTGGCATATTCATGAAATGGTGTTTGGCTTTGCCGGTGCCATTATCGCCGGTTTCCTGTTAACGGCGGTACAAAACTGGACCGGTATCCGCGGGGTGCAGGGTAAACTGCTCGCCGGCTTATTTTCCCTTTGGCTCGCCGGCCGTCTGGTGTTGTTATTTCCCGATGTACTCGGTTATACCTTAAGCGCCATTATTGATCTCAGTTTTTTACCTGCGGTGGCCGTAGTACTCGCCCGCCCTATCCTGGCGATCAAACAATACCGCAACTTATTTTTTGTTCCCCTGCTGGTGGTGCTGACCCTGGTCAACCTGGAAATGTATCTGGCCACTGTCTATCCGCAAACCTTTGTACTCAGCTATACCGGTTATACCGCGGTCTTGCTGGTAACCCTGCTGATGTCGGTAATGGCAGGGCGGGTTACTCCCATGTTTACCGCCAACGGCACAGGCACGAAAAAAGCCGAACCCTTGCCCTGGCTGGAAAAAGCCTGCACCGCCACCCTGGCCATCGCCGTCTTATCCCTACTATTGCAGCCCCTGGTCGGCTTTAGCCCGATATTTTTCGGCAGCTTATTGATTTTTTCCGGTATCTTCCAGGGGATCCGCTGGCTGCGCTGGCGTCCGTGGATCACCTTAGCCGTACCGCTATTATGGTCATTACATGCGGCGCTGAAATTTATCTGGTTTGGTTTAATCCTGTTGGGCGTGAGCTACATTATCCCGGAAGTCCCCAGCAACCATATCTGGCACCTACTGACCATAGGCGGCATGGGCGGCTTGATCCTGGCGATGATCGCCCGGGTCAGCCTGGGCCATACCGGCCGGCCGTTAATGCCGCCTAAGCTGTTATCCTATGGTTTTGCCCTGATCAGTATTTCCACCCTGCTGCGGGTGTTCGGTCCCTGGGGAGCCCCGACCTATACCCTTTACTTTATTGAACTAAGCGCCGTGTGCTGGTTTATTGCCTATGGCGCCTTTATTTTCAAATACGGCCCTATGCTGACCGCCCCCCGCGCCGATGGCCGTCCGGGTTAACAACTGGCCATTACTGATTTCATTCCATTCCCAACCTTAGCGCCGGCAGGCTGCAAATATCTTATCGCGATATTTGCAGCCCCGCAGCGGCTAATATCACGCCTTCCCCTGATCTCCTTTCTCCTGTCTTTTAGAAAAAATGCGCTTGTCCTGCCGGGGAGAAATCCGTAAGCTGAGCCTTTCACTTCCCCCGCTTTATTAGAAACAGAGACGTAACAGATGCACGCGGTTTTTCTCGATCTGCAAACCTTCAGCATAGCCAATGCCGACAGCCCGGCGGCCGCCACAAGTACAGCCCTTAAAAACATTCACGGCCAAGTGACAACCTTAACCTGTTATAACACCACCACACCCGAACAGATGGTCGAGCGCTGCCGGGAGGCCGATATAGTGATCAGTAACAAGGTGGTGCTCGATAAAACGATATTGACGCAATTGCCTAAATTAAAACTGATTTGCATCGCCGCCACCGGCAGCAATAATATTGACCTGGAAGCCGCACGCACACAGGGGATTGCCGTCACCAATGTCACCGGTTATGCAAGCGCATCGGTCGCGCAATATGTCTTTGCCCAGATCTTGGAATATTTTCACCAGACCAGTCACCATAACCGCAATACCGAGCGCGGCCTGTGGCAGCAAAATCCGACCTTTTGCCTGCACGGCAATGCCATAACCGAACTTGCCGATAAAACCCTGGGCATTATCGGTTACGGCAGCTTGGGCCAGGCGGTCGCCAAAATTGCCGCCGCCTTTGATATCAAGGTATTGATCGGCGAACGCCCCGGTGCCAAAAGCTTAAGGCCCGGTCGCTGCACCTTTGACTTTTTACTGCAGCATTCAGATATTGTCAGCCTGCATTGCCCGTTAACAGCCGACACCAGGCATTTGATGAATGAGCAAAGCTTGCAACACATGAAACCAACAGCCATGTTGATTAACACTGCCCGCGGCGACCTGGTAGACAACCAGGCGCTATTAACCGCCCTGCAAAACGGGAAACTCGCCTGTGCGGTACTCGATGTGCTGGACCAGGAGCCGCCACCGGCCGACCACCCATTACTAATAAGCAGGCTAAACAGCGATCCGGGCAAGCTAAAAATTACCGGCCATATTGCCTGGGCCAGCGAGCAGGCCCAGCAAAGGCTGCTTGATGGTATCGCGGCAAACATTTGCGCTTATAATGAGCACAAATCCCTTAATCGCCTGGATAAATAAATGAAAAAATGCCAGCAAGCTTAGCCGGCCCGTCATGGATAGCAATCGGGAATACCTTGTTCCAGCTCATGATAATTTATTGAATTAAAATGGACTTTTTAATGACTGGCTTTTATCCTCTAGCTGTTAAATTCTCAGATTTTTAAGGATAGAAAGGCATGAAAAAAATATCGCTCGCCCTGATGCTTTCCTGGTTAATTTTCTTAACTGGCTGTAACGGCAGCTCAGGTGACAATGACGATAGCGGCAGCGGCACAAACACTTCCTCCCCTTCCCTGAGCAGCGAGCTGTTATTAAACGGTATTGCCGTCAGCCAGTTTAAAGCCGATGAAACAGTGCAAGTTACCAGCCAACTGCTTGACGGCGATAACCAGCCACTGGTGCGAAAAATTATCAGCTATAGCGCAGAAGTCGGTACCCTGGCGGCCGCTTCGGCGCTGACCGACGACAACGGTATTGCCACGGTAAGCTTAGCAGGCAGTGCCGTGCTCGGCGCCGGTGTACTCACCGCCACCTATACCGACACCAGCACCGGCAGCCACAGCAACAGCCTCAACTATGAAATCATTGCCGCCGACAGCGTGATCAGCGACGGCGCCGTCCGTATCGGTTATTTCAATGACAACAACACCTTTATCGAAGGTGAGATCAAATTAACGCTTGCAGACAATACCGTCAGTGCCGGCGGCACCCTGGGGCTAAGTGTCGACCTGGTTGATGAAAATGATGTTTTGATCACTGAGCCGACGCCTGTGCTCTTCACCTCCAGCTGTGTCGAAAATGCCAAGGCAACCATAGAGAGTCAAGTTGTCAGTAGCAACGGCCGGGCAAAGGCTACCTTCGAAGATGTCAGCTGCGCCGGACTGACCGGCACAGACGACTTGCTTATTGCCTCAATTACCAGCAACGGTACCACCAATACCGCTTCCCAAAGTATACATATCAGCGGCGAACAACTGGGTTCTATCGCCTTTATTTCTGCCGAGCCAACGACTATCGCCCTCAAGGGCTCCGGCGGGGTCGACAAGCAGGAGTTTTCCACCCTGACCTTCAGGGTCAACAGTGACCTGGGCAACCCCCTGGCACAGCAAGAAGTCGACTTTAGCCTCAATACCGATGTCGGCGACATCAGCTTAACCCCGACAAGCGGCTTTACCAACAGCCAGGGAGAGATCAGCACCCAGGTAAACGCCGGTACAGTGCCGACTTCGGTCAGGGTCACCGCCAAAGCCACCATGGACTTTGAGGGGCAAGCCACGCCGGTACAAACCCAATCCGATTTATTATCCATAGTTTCCGATCTGCCGGAGCAAAGCTCCTTTACCATAGCCGCCAGTGTGCTTAACCCTGAGGCCGATACCACCAACGGCGTAACTTCGGAGATTTCTGTCTGGCTGGCAGACAACTTCAACAACCCGGTGCCCGACGGCACCACTGTCACCTTCACCGCCGAGGGCGGCCATATCCCGGGCAGCTGCAACACCAGCAACGGCAGCTGTTCTGTTACCTGGGTCAGTGCCAATGACAGGGTGGACGATCACAGGGTCACCATTTTGGCCACCGCGCTGGGACATGAAACCTTTTATGAAACCAATGGCAACAATACCTTCGACGACAATGACGGCAGCGCCATTATCGATACCGGGGTTGATTCAGGTTTTGGCAGCCATGGCAGCGAAGCCCTGGGTTTTATCGACATGTCGGAAGCCTGGCGCGACGATAATGAAGACGGTGAATATAATGACGGTGAAATCTATTATGATGACGATAACAGTGACGCCTTCAGCGATGCCGACGGCCTGTATAACGGTCCCCGCTGCGAAGGCAACTCTTGCTCCGAGCAAAGGTCAATCAGACTGAGAAAAGCCATGGTCCTTATTATGTCAGGCTCGGATGCCGACTATGAACTCACCGACGGTGCTGGTACCTTATTTGCCGACCAGGCAGGCAACGGTGACGGCCTGCCGGACATTAACGACGGCAGCAGCCAGAGTTTCCGCTTCAGCTTTACCGACTCTGCCGGACAGGCCATGCCGATGAACACTAGCGTTAGCGTCAGCAGCAGCGCCGGGGAGATAGAAGGCACAACCTCCCTGACCATGCCCAATACAACTATTCCCCGCAGCCTGGATTTTGTCATTGTTAATGCCTCAGGTGGCGATAGCGAAACCGGGGTATTAACCATTACCGTGACCACGCCAAACAATAAAGTTACCAGTTTTGTGCAATCATTTAATTTGCTGTAGTTGTCAAAAGTTTTAAAAGGGGCCGACTGCTCAGTAGGCGGCTCCGGCTCTGTATCCACTCTCGCTTTCTGTTGCTAATGAACAGCATACACAAACTGTTCACAATTCAATCAAATTATGGCAACAATAAGCCGCTCGGGCGGCAACTCTTGCCGCCTCAACCTTAGCTCGCTAACACTTCATCTGAAAAACAGACACAGAAAAAAAACAAACAAGGCTATTATAATCATACAGTTACAACAAAAATCTATATCTTGATTACAGCTCGGTTACATTTGGCACCATATATGCTCATCAAACAAGTGCGCAACAGGCAGGACTTACCCAAATCAACAGGATGACAAAAGGTAAGCAACAAAATAATAATTCCACATAATTAGGTTGTATCTTCTATGAAAAAAATCTCTCAACTTCTCTTAACCAGCTCTTTCTTACTTGCCAGTGCAGCCAGCCAGGCAAGCTTGATCAACTTTTATGCCCCCGGGGTTTACTCTTCAGATGTTTCTGCCATGGATGCCGCATTAGGGATCACAGGTTATGAAATAGAAAGCTTTGATGATACCCAGCTGATTGACGGCCTCAGCTACTCCTTTATCAACCCCGATACAGAGCAAAGCACCGAACTGGTCAACGTATTAAATTACCCCGGTCTAAGCTGGGATGATGGTTATGTATTGTCAAACGGCAACGGCGGCAATAACCGCTGGAGTGGTACTTGGGTGCAGGGCATCACTTTTTTCTTTGAAGGCGGCATTACCGGTTTCGGTACCGGCATGGCTCAAGTAGAAACCGGCTATGGCGGCCTTCACTCCCTGCAAATCAACGGTCAGGATTACGGTTACCTCGAAGATCATGCTAACTTCGCCAGCAGCAACGGCCGCAACGGCTACTTAAAAATCAACGCCGAAGGCAATGAACTGATCCATTCGGTAACAATTTTAAGCAGCAGAGCCAATGCCGACGGTTTCACCTTTGATCACCTGGCAATTAGCCGTGCAGCATCGGCCGCCGTGCCTGAGCCCACCAGTATTGCGCTATTAGCCTTAGGTTTGATAGGTGGTGGTTTTAGCCGCCGGTTAATGAAAAAGTAACCAGTAACCTGGCCTGGTTGAGGTTAACGACTGCCCTGAGCCCTTGATGTTAACCCCAACCCGGCCAAATAAATTCCACAAGCATCAAGTGGTTCACAACAGACGGCTGTAAAACAACAAATCAGCACTGACCTCCCTTTTCAGCCAATTGCCAGCAAGCGGCAACATTCGACCGCCTTTAGCAAACCTGTTTAAGCGTAATAAGAATTTCTCCCGGATTTATCACAATACTCACCTTTTGCCCGATAGGGAAACCGGCCTGGCGGAGCCATTTTCCCCGCAGTACAATACAAGGTTCAAGGTTTACCGGGACATAGTTAATGCCCAGGCCGCGGGTTTTTGCTGCCGATTCGCAGGTAGTTTCCAGTACGGTGAACTGGCGATAGCGGGGATATTTTACTTTTGCCGGACAGAGCTCTGGCGTATGATGATATTCAGCCATGACGGACTCCTTTAAAGTTCGTTTTGGTTAGCTGTCTCCGGGTGTTACTAGCACTCGGGGATAGCGCCTGGTTTATCTGCTTAAGTTCTTAGCTGGTAAATGACCTCCTCGGGTGTGGCGGGTTATTGCGGGATCTTTAACTAATAGTACAAAACACGACATAAATCCGGCGGGGTTGGTATTAAATATTTTGCGTGTTTGTAAGTACTGTATAGAAGGCTGTACACGAAAAGCAACCATTTGAAAAACATGCTAAAGAAATACTGCTATGAGCATAGAATTATCCGGCATAGAGCTGTAGCGACATATGCGTACAGCACCACTTGCGCCGATTTTTTCCCGCCCAGGCTTTCATTTTTGACGGACTGCCGGCAGCATTGATAAAGTGGCGGTTAAAGTCTTTTACTACCATTAACCAGCCATCTTCATTGATATTGAGCCGCTTAAACATAGGCTTGATATCGGGCGGGATAAAACCGCGTTTATCTTCCCTGATACAACGCCCGATCCATTCCACCAAGTTTAAATAATCAAAGAGTTTAAAGGGTAACCCAGGGCTTGGTTTGCCATGAGGTTTATAGCCGGTAAAAGGGAGTATTTTATCGGGTTGTAATAGCAGAGCTTTTTTAGCACTGGTTAGCGCTTTTATCCGCTGTTGGATACTGGTGAAATCTGAGTTCTCCGGGGTATCTGCAATTGCCGCCCACACAGGATTTAAATCAACATAAGCCATGCAGGCCAGCAAAGCAGTATCATCATGCAAGGCTTGGGACTTAAAACGTCCTTCCCAGAAGCGGCCTTTACAGTTATCTTTTTTATTGGCCTGCACCGCAATATGTTCATTCACACAACGCATAAACCAGCCCAGTTCAAATAATCGATTACGCCACTTTTCAATCAGCTCAAGCGCCTTATCCTTTTCCGCTTGGGTGGTTTTAATATCTGATAAATACCTGTCTACTAATGGATGCCCTTTAAAGAGCTGCATCCAACGTAGCGCTACTTCTCGACTATCCCATTGCTGAGCCTGGTGTTGGTTTACCCTGAGCACCAAATGATAGTGATTACTCATGATGGCATAAGCACAAATATCAATAGCAAACACTGAGGCCAACCGGGTAATTCTATCTACCAACCATTGTTTTCTGTGGCCAAAGCTCTGCCCGGTAGTATTATTTTCCCCACACAAATACGCCCTAGAACACAGCGACAAATGCAGTGGTAGTAGGGCGTTTCATCTAAGAGTACTTGTTCTTTACGGGCACGGGTGATGGCTTTATTCTCAGCGTTAATTCCACCTTAAATAAAGCCTAGATCGTCCCCATTTTTTTAATTCAAACCTAAACCAAAAAACAAAGCAACCGCACTTCCAATAATCAAGCACCACCAACCTTTGTAAATCCAAAGATATTTTGTTATTAAGAAATCTTTAGTTGACACATTCAATGAGTGGGCCTCTTTCCAAAATGTTGTTACATTCAACCAAGAAGTACTCGGGTCTGACTTCATTGTAATTCCAAGTTGTAAAAATCGATTTTTTACCTTTTTAGCCAGTATCGGAGCCATAAACTGAAGAACAACAAGAAATATAAACAAGCTTATATATATCATTTAACCTCCGATTTTAATGTTAACTGGAGTTACATAAGACCAAGGGGAACCAACTACAGGTCCAACCTCTGCACAAGCTTTACCATTTGACAATGTTACGCCAACCACTCCAGCATTCATCGATACTTTACCTATGTCTGTATTATACTTCTTTTCATGCTGATCACAGCTACCACTACCGCCACTATTGGCACTTTCTTGTTTTTTCATGTTGTAGCATGCGTTAACCGTAGCACCAAACTTATAACCCACCATAGGTTGGAAAGAAAGTCCGGCCTTCGAATCGTAAGAAAACTGCCCAGCACCTACCTTGAGAGTGCCACCATAACTCACTTCATCAGGCACCGGAGGGTTATAAGCCCAGTCAGGCACCCCCCACCTGGGATCATCCATTCGAATTAACCCTAAAGGATCTACCGCATTTACAGGATTTCCTCCGACATAAGCATAGGTATTTATCCCCCCACTCAATCCAATAGGGTCAGACTGCAAATATCTCCCTGTTTTAGCATCATAATCCCGAAACATGTTATACCAAGAATCCTTTTCACTATCATAATACTGGCCAGGGAAGCCAATATTAAACTCCCCTATCTGGGTATGTACCACTTTACGATCAAAGGGTGCCAGATCTGCCAACCATACTATCTCTTTATTACTATCAGTGATAACTTCCGGCCGGCCAAGATGGTCATTATGGACATAATACAACTCACCATCCTGAATTAAAGCAACGATATCATCACCATTATAAACATAATGTTTATTATGCCCTTCTGATAATAACTTACCTTGAGTGTCATAAATAAAATGCGTTTCTACTATGTTATTTTCATTGCTTATGCGCTTAACCACCCGCTGCCCTAAAGCGTTATATTCATAGCTTGCATTATGTTTTATCATTGCTGACGCAGACTGGTTTTTTGTACTAGCGCGCTTAACCACATTACCAGCATTATCATAACTATAGGTTAAGGTCTCATCAGTACTGACTTCACTGATTAAACGGTTGCTGCCAGTTTCATAATTGTAAGTAATTTCGGGAAGATTCTCGCTCGATATCGTTTTTAACGTTTTCCGGTTGCCTGAACCATCATAAGTGATCTGTTTGGTTTCTGAACCATAGTGATAAAAACCCAGTCGCCCACTCCCATATACCATGTTACTTGTTGATACTCTGCCATCAATATTGTTTTGAATTTTATTGATTTGCCCAAGATCATAGGTATCTATATAAGTTAAACTTTGCACCCCTGTTGAGTCGATAGTTTTTACCATACCATTACTGTTATATGTTAAAGTACGGTTAATGCCGTTACCATACTTAAAGCTATTAACGGCACCCCAGGCATTTAAATTCAGCTCACTGAAAACCGGAATTTCCACTCCATTGATAGTTGCAGTAATAGCACTAGGCTGGCCATGCACATCATAACTATAACTTACCGAACTGCCATCATTATAAGTTAACCCTTTTACCCTGCCATACGCGTCGTATTGCCAGCTAGTGGTATAACTTGTTTCATTCACTCCTGTGACGATCTTGCTCACTTGCTGAGTTGGCATCAATAACGAGTTATAACTGATACTGGTTTCACCAGTGCCATCACTAAAATACTTAATCAGTCCTTGCTGTGAAGTATGTACTTCCTGCGTACTATTACCTGCTTGTTTTGTTCTGATTAAAGTATTGGCCGATAAGCTATCGGTATAAGTAATTACAACCCCATTTGCTGTGGTTTCAGTACTGATACTCAATGTATCCATATCATAGCTATATTCAATAAGCCCTCTATCCGGACTATCTTCCGATAGGTTATTTCCAAAGGCATCAATGGAAAATTCAGTTACCTGATTACTACTGCCTGTAACACTAGACAAACCAAAGGCGTTATAAACATTAGTCATTACAGTGGATAACGCTAATACATTAGTCGTCTTAAGTGGCCTGTTTAAGGCATCATACGTATACTTATACTCACCTGATGGAGTACTCTGGCGAATAATATTACCTAAATTATCATAGCTATTACTGTATTTTATATTATCAACAGCTGTCGTTAATTTACGGCCTAACTCATCATAAGTATTAGTAGTCGTTAAAACGACTTTTGTTGTCGCAGGCTCACCACCAGCACTAGCTGCTTCTATTTCAGCTTCAGACATAGGCTCAATAAAGCTTTCAGACAAGATATTCCCCATGTTATCTAGGGAATAACTAACCTCATAGCCATTACTCAGACTCTTTCCGATTAGGCGATAGGCATCATCATAGGCATAGGTAATATAACTGCCATCAGGCATGGTTTCTTTAGTTTTTTGCCCTTTAACATTATATTCATAGCTAAAAGTACGGGTAATACCCGCATCGACTGCATACTCGGTTAGTGATTGAACTTGGCCACGTAAGGTATAAGTATAAGTTGTTACCAAACCATCAACAGTGGTGACTTTACCGGGACGGCCATGATCATCATAATTTTCATAGGTAACCGTGCCGCCATAACCATCCGTTTCTGAAGTCAAATCACCATAACTGTTATAACTTTTTACGGTAACTTCACCTTTAGAGTTCGTACCGGTAATAGTTTTCGGCATGCCGTTATCATAAAAAACGTAATCATATTTCAGCTGAGTAACTGTTGATATCGGCTGGCCATCATTACCATTTGACTGCAGGCTGATAAGCGTAGTCATATTGCGGTCGTTATACTCAAAGGTTTTAATCAGGTTTGGCCCGGTTTCCTTAAGAATCTTTCCTGAATCTTTATCCCACTCATAAGTGATTGTTTGTTCTTCAGGAGTGCCAGATGCTACTGTTTTTTCTATCAACATCCCATCATTATTATAATCAAAGAGGGTGATATTGCCGTTTACATCAATCTCCTCTTCTACATAACCATTATTATCATAAGATGTTTGTTTGTTCATTTGAGGGCAATTAGCACTTACCAAGCTAGTAACGACTTTTTCAGCCCCGGTATAATAGTCAAATTCATGTACGGTTTGATGCCCCAATGGATTGGTTATCGTTGTTTTTTCCATATTAGGGCTTGAAGTTAAAGCACTATTGGTAGGCACATAATCAAAGGTATATTTATCAATATTATTGGCGTGCCTAGATTCGATAGCATATTTACCGGCACTAGTACCTTCATTATACTCAAACCAAGCGTATTGCTTGTCGTTATAGCTAACCCCAGATAATACATAACGATAACGACCGCCGTTGGTACTGTCATTACCAGTATCTTTATAGTGGTAGCTGACACTATCATTATCAGGATAAGTAACCTTGGTTAATAAACCCTTGTCATCATAACTATAATTATATGCATTGGAGGCCTGATCAAGCACCTGTGAAACCCGGCCATTAGTCCAGGTAAATGCCAGAAAACGGCCAGAACTGTGAGTAACCTTATCAAACTCCCACGAATCACCATTATAACTATAGGTATGGGTAGTGCCGTCTTTATAAACAATTTGATGTAAACGACCATCCGCATAATAAATTTCTTGGTAACCTCTGGCGTTTTCATAGGTAAAAAAGCCGTTTTCAAAGACTAATACTATCTCTTTATCATAATCGTCTTCATGGTAAAAGTTACCTGTGGTATAGCGCTTATACTTTTGGTAACTGCCGTCCATACGGTATAAATACACAAATGACGACTCACCACCGGTTTCAAATGTAGCATTCGTATGCATCGCCAAGTCATGAATCGAACGCCAGTCACTGCCAAAAGCATTATTTCTGACATTAAAATCTTTATTTTTTATGTTATAAGTTCTTTTGATACTTAACGGGTTAAATCCTGACGCAGCATAATCGGTAAACGTTTCCACTTTTAAACCGTTGCGATAATCGATTGGATTCCCACAAAGCTTATCATCACCCACGTGATTATCATTATCAGACGGCTCACCATAAAGAGTAAAAGACTGACTCATAGCATGAGCTAATATTTCTAGGTTATGCGCGTTCATAGCAGCTTCATAATCATATTTAGGGGGGCTGATAGGAGTCCCTGTGATCAATATACGCTCAATATTATTTTCGTCTTCATTTTGTCTTTGCTGCTCTTGTCTTGCTTCCTCCTCTGCGTGACAGGCACTTTCATCACCGGTCTCACACAGAGAACTGGCAGCTAATGCGTTGTTTGTTCCCCAAGCCCAGCCTGTTGAAACAGTCGAAACATCTTCATCATCAAGAAAAGGCTCATCTACCGGCTGATAAGTTATCTGCCCGGTCATTAAGCCGCAAAACAATGCGGTTTTTAATTTATTGAATTTCATTTTATTCTTTTACCTTAAATAATTTACTTTCAACAGCTTGATAAAGCTTCATCACTTCGTGACATTCAAATACAACATCTCTACTCGTGCTGCTGATTTGTCTTGGTATTAATACCTGGCAATTGATTAATTGATTGATGGCACTGTTGGCCCGGACTGTAGTCATGTTTAACTTTGCCGAAATAAGCTTTGTGGTAACAAGAGGTTGTTGCCACAGGTATTTAAGTAACGCTTGGCTATCAGCATTGATACCGGTTAATACGGTGGCTGATACCAAAATATTTTGTACCTTCTCCACCAATAAATTGATTTCGTTTTCAATAGACTCCGCCCATAAATAAGCCTGCCGCCAAAAGTCATGTTCTGTTTGTCGCAAGTCATTCAACCCAACCGAATTAGCACTTTGCAGATAACTTTCTCTTGAGCATAAATACCGAAAAAATACAGGCGGAATAACATCTACTTGCTCCCGGCGAAGCAAACTGACCATTAGTGCCCTAGCTGTTCTGCCGTTTAGATCTGCAAACGGATGGATTTTTAATAGCTGAGTATGAGCAATAATCGCTTTCTGATAAGTCTCAACATGCGCAAGCCGTAAAAACTCTACTAAGTTATCAAGATAGCCTGCAATTTCATCCGGCTGTACCGGAAGCATATACTCAGACTCTTCGGCACTTTTTCCTATCCAACCGGCTGTTGTTCTAAAATGGCTGGCATTCTCAATAGAAAAACAGCCATGAGCCTTTCTCAGTACTTCAACAGAAAAATCATTATTTGAAAAAATATCAACCGCTTTACTAAATTGAGCTATTTCTTCACTTAGCTTAATCACATCAGCATCGAAGTAATTAGCACCAGAACCTGTCAACGCCAGCTTTTTACGTGACACCTGTCTTAATGAACGCATAGACTCACCACCACACAGGTAGCGATATAGAAAACTCTGCAAACAAAAAGTAACGGGCTTGAATTTTTGTTCTTTCGGCTTTAGCCACGGGATCACAAAAGGCTCAGACAAACAGATAAGCGAATGCCTGGCAGGTATCCCCTTAGTGTCAGACTCTGTTTTTTGATGCATAACTTTAGCCTATATAGAAATACGATAATAATTACTTCAGGGTTAGCCGCAAGTCAGGCAAAGCAGCCACCCAGGTTTATTTTTAACTATTTGGTGATCACCTGTTTTAGGCGACCAAAATCATCATAAATATAGATAATTTCCGCATCACCTAAGGCAAGGGTTGCACCATATTCAATAAGAGTTTCATCTGAAGTTTCGGTATTAAACAGTCGAATATCATCAAACTCGTCCTGAGAAAACTCGCCGGGTTCAAAGGTAAAAGTACTTACCGACAGTACTAATGAATCCCATTCCTCTTGCGTAATTTCACTAATGCTCCAAGCGCCATTGACCAGGCTAAGTTTAAGCAGCTTACTGCCATAACTTTGCGGTAGTTGGATATACAAATTACCATCACTATCCTGCAAAGCCCGGTTAGCAAAACTGATAACATTAAATTCTATAACCTCTTCTACTATTTCAATTTCACTGCCGCTACCTGTACTCACCGATGTGGTCAAGGTATAGTCACCGGCAGTTAACAGGCCAAAGTCAGCAAGGTACTTTTCATTCGACAGAGTTGCGTCTTTGACAATCAGCCCGCCAAAACTGTCTTTAAGCGTGAATTTAACCGTTGCGGATACACCTTCAGCCATAGTTATCTGGCTTCGGGCAACAAAATTAAGCAGGGAAGAAACCACTGGCTTATTTGCATCTGCAGCCTGATAATTTATAAAAATCATTTCAGGCTTTTCAATGCCTGATAAACACACACTGCCCTGAAACATTTCAAGGGGTTGCTGCATTTGTTGCGCTATAGCCAATAATGGATATAGCCCGTCATTGGCAGTAGTCGATACTGCCCATGCCGTAGCATCACCAGTAACACATCCTAACTGGGCATGTGTTTTCACTTCTTCCGTAGTAAAAGTGGCAATATCGTTATTCACATTTAATGCGGTAATTTTTCCAGCCGCCAGGGCTGGAGCTCCGGAAGCAGCCAAAAAGAACGCAACACAGGGACTCAACCAGGTGTTTTTTATTTTGTTATTCATGGTTAATGCTTGTCCTTGTTGCAGGATATTTTCATATCAGTATTCACTTTTAATCTCGTCAATTAAGTACACCCCAGGTGTAAATATTTTTTATCAAATAAATTCAAGGTCAGTTACTCCCGTCTATCACCGGAGTTCCCAGTAATTCGGTATCAATATCAATAGCGCCTTCTGGTGCTTTGACAACAACGCTTAAAGAAGCACGCGGCCCGCAAACCTTGTCAGCATCACAGGCTTCTACATAAAATTCATGGGTACCGGCTATGGTCATATGGCGACCTAAAGAAATGCTGGTATAGTCAGGCTTATACAGCCAGAGTTGATCCCCCGGCTTAAACACATACACGTTATAGGTCACATTTTCGGTGATATCTTCCGGCAACTGCCAGCTTAAGGTAATGGTTTCGCCATCGACGACTTCATAACTCGATGCTGTAAACTGGCTGACACTAATCGGCTCAATCACAGACACTTTCAGGGAAGAGCGCGGGCCGCAAACATTATCGACATTACAGGCTTCAACATGAAACTCGTGGTCGCCGGTTATGGTCATATAACGGTTTAAAGAAATCTCGGTATAGTTAGGCTTATACAGCCATAGCTTATCACCGGGCTTATGCACATATACGTTATACGTCAGCGTTTGAGTGAAATCTACCGGTGCGATCCAGTTCAGGGAAATAGTCGTGCCGTCTCTCACTAGGCTTTTACTTGCTGAAAAAGAAGCTACAGGGCCGGGCAGCGGCGCACTTACTTCAACGCTAAGCGAAGAACGGGAGCCACAAACACTATCACTGTTACAGGCTTCCACATAAAACATATGGGTGCCGGAAATCGTCATGTACCGGTCCAGGGAAGTATCCGAAGTAAGGGAATGATATTTCCAAAGCACGTCACCGGGTTTGTGAATATAAAAATTATAAGTCACCGGGTAGTTAAAGCCCGATGGCGCACTCCAGTTAAGAAGCACCCTTTCGCCATCGGTGACCGCACTGCTGCTGGCGGTAAAGCTGCCGACATTTCCTGGCACCGGCGGCTTTGAAACCGCGTTAAGGGAAGTACGGGAACCGCAATCACCATAGGTATTACAAGCTTCCACATAAAAAGCATAACTGCCCACACCGCTTGTGGTGTAATTAACAGCTGTAGTGCTTACGGCTGACTGGAACTTAACCAACGAAGCTCCAGGCTTTTGCACATAAAGATTATATCGCAGCGCATAACCATAACCCGAAGGCGCCCCCCAATTTAAACTAATGCTGCTGCCGTCTGTCACCTGAGTGCTTGAGGCCGAAAAAGAGCTTACCTTACCCGGTACAGGCGGTTTAACCACCACACTAACGGATGAACGGGAACCGCAAGCACCGCTTGAATTACAGGCTTCCACATAAAACCTGTGGGTGCCCGCTATGGTCATATAGCGGCTTAAAGAAGTACTGGTGATCCCCGACTTATATTTCCATAGCCTGTCACCCGGTTTATAAACATAAAAATTGTAATTTACCGCGCCGGAAAAGCCCGATGGTTTCCCCCAGCTAAAACTTATAGTGGTGCCGTCTGCCACTTGAGTGCTCGAGGCCCTGAACGAACTAACAGCCCCCGGCACCGGCTCTTTTACTACAACACTGAGGGAAGATCGGGGGCCACAAGCCCCCTCGGTATTACAGGCTTCCACATAAAACTTATGGGTGCCTAATATGGTCATGTAGCGGTTTAAAGAAGTACTGCTGGTCAGGGATTTATACTTCCACAGCTTATCGCCCGGTTTAAAAATATAAAAATTATATTTCACCGTGTCGGAATAACCCGAAGGCTTGCCCCAGCTTAAAGTAATGGTGGTACCGTCGGTAACCGAGGTACTGGAGGCTTTAAAATAACTGACACTACCGGGGACGGCGGCAGAAGCAGAAAAACTTAAAAAAGCAAAAACACAAAACAGACCGCAGGCTAGTTTTCGCCATAAACCCTGTAACATTCAACAACATCCTTAAACCATATTGACAGCGGATCGCTTCGGATATGAATACACACTAAAAAAGGGGACGAATTTTACACGAGAGTAACAACTAACTCAATTAATAAACAACGGCATAACCCTCTGTTTCCATCAGGATCAAAACATTAAAATAACCACACCTGATTAAAAAGCTCCTATTACCGGAAAAAAGATAATATCCAATTTAATTCATCAAAAAATGTCGGTTTCCATGGCCCCTCCTTAAACTAAAAATGGTTTAAGGAGGGGGTGCAAATAAGGTGAAATAAGCGCTTAAAACCAGGTATCTTTAATTTTACCGTAATGGAAGTAACCCCATTGCCCCACCCGGCGAAGCGGTGCAAAAGGAAACTTTGGCAAAGCTTTCTGGTAAAGCGGCAAGTCAGGTAGCTGCTCGCCGGCCACTTTTTGCGCCAGTCGTTTGCCCGCCTGAACAGTAAAAGACACTCCGCTGCCGCAATAGCCCATGCTGTAGAAAACATCATTATTTTCACTTTGGTAAATATGGGGCAAATCATCCAGCGCCATACAAATCCAGCCAGACCAGGCATAATCGTATTTAATTTGTGCCAATGACGGGAAGCTGGTTTTTAATACTTCCAATAAACGGTTGGCATAATAGGGATCTTCGGCACCCTTGCCGGTGATCGCTCCACGGCCACCAAATAAAATGCGGTTATCCGGTAATTTGCGATAGTAATATTTCAGCGCCCGGGTATCCATTACCACATTGCTGGTGAGAAAATTACAGGCTTCAAGCTGAGCCGGCGTTAGTAGCTGGGTCACGATGATCTGGGAAAGTACAGGCAAAGTACGGTTTTTTACCAGGCCATGGAGGTTTTTCGGGGTGTAGCCGTTAGTGGCTATTACCACCTTTTTCGCGGTCACTATCCCCTGAGGGGTGATCAATTGTTGTCTGTTATTTGTCGTTTGCCAGTCAGTCACCGGAGAAGATGAGTATATTTTTGCTCCGGCCTTACGTGCCAGTTTTTGGTAACCCCAGGCAAGTTTCAGCGGGTTTAAGCCAAAACCATCCTGATAGCGGATAGCGCCGTAAGCATTGCGATCATCCATGTACTGGCTGCGTACCTCATCCTGAGACAATATCTGGACATCATAGCCAAACATTTTCTGTTGTAACTTCGCCAGTGAGATCAATTCATCGAGTTTGTTCGGCTTATGGGCAACCTTGATATACCCCGCATCCTGCCGGTCGCAATCTATGCCCTCGGCAATTAAACTGTTTACCGTATCGACCCCGGCACACATTTCCCCGTAGATACCGCGCATCACTTCCTCTCCCCACTGCTTTTCCATGGTGGAGTAGGCCTTGCGACCGGAAGATTTCAGGATAAACCCGGCATTACGGCCGCTGCAGCCCCAGGCGGTTTTATTCGCTTCCAACACGGTGGCTTTAATGCCGTGTTCGCGTGCCAGGTGCAGGGCGCACGATAACCCGGTATAACCGGCGCCGATAATAGCCACATCGACATCCAGATCTTGTTTCAACATGCCGTCATCTTCGGGGGCATCTTTGGACACATCAGCCCAATAACTGTCGGGGTAATCTTCGCCTATCCCCGGGGACAGATCATGCAAGGGGTCGTACATCATTCACTCCAAACTACGAACTAATTGGAAACATCAATATAAGCATATCGTTATAGATACTGCGGCAACAAGAGTTAACAATAACACCGATAACTTTCGCCTGTTTCACTATTTTTTTATCGCGCCAACTATGCCATTATTTGCCAATAGTTGCACTTATCAAACTCAAGTATTTACAGTTCACTTATATGACTAAGCAGTTCATTTATAAAAATTTAACCCCGGATGATTTTGACAACATCATCACCCTGGGTAACTTCGTCCACGGCGACGGCTACCTCAATAGCGAAAACATCAGAGCCTGGTATGAAAAAGGCATAAAAAACGGCATCAACAGCGGCTATGTGGTTTACGATCAGAACAAGCTTATCGGTTTTCGTATCACCTTTGCCGCCGGCCAGTGGCATGTCGATAAATGGTGTAGCCCCCAGCTATGGAAAGTGCCGGTGGATAAAAGCTGTTATTTTAAATGCAATACCGTCGATGAAAACTACCGCGGCCACGGCATCGGCGGCCAGCTGTTAAAACTTTCCATTGCCGCCGCCAAAGAGCAAGGCTCACTGGCAGGGGTCAGCCATTTATGGAGACAAAGTCCCGGCAACAGTGCGGTAAAATATTTTACCAAGTGCGGCGGCCAGCTGGTGAAATCACACCCGGACAAATGGTATGAAGACAGCAAAAACGGTTACAACTGCATTTTGTGCGGTTATAACTGTCACTGCGAAGCCGCGGAAATGATCATCTACTTCGATTAATGCCCGACTAAACCTTAACTAAAGGTGCGTCAATCCTATCAATCCAGACACCAGTTAATCGGTGTCTGACCTTGTTGTTCCAGCCAGGCATTGGTTTTTGAGAAATGCTTACAACCAAAAAAACCACGATAAGCCGATAACGGCGACGGATGCGGCCCGGCTAAAACATAATGTTTGTCACCATCTATTTTTTTACCTTTTTTCTGGGCATGACTGCCCCAAAGGATAAAGACACAGCCGGGATTGTTTTGGTTTATCTGGTCAATAATAACATCGGTAAATTGCTCCCAACCAAGTTTTGCGTGGGAGTGGGCCTTGCCCTGCTGTACCGTAAGTACGGTATTAAGCAGCAATACCCCCTGCTTTGCCCAAGGGGTTAAATAGCCATGCTCCGGCGTGGTAAAGCCTTCAATATCCGTGGTCAGTTCTTTGTAAATGTTCACCAGGGACGGCGGCACTTTCACCCCGGGTAACACCGAAAATGCCAGGCCATGCGCCTGCCCCGCACCGTGGTAAGGATCTTGTCCGAGGATCACCACTTTTACCTCAGTTAAATCGACATAATTAAAGGCGCTGAAAACATCATCCTCCTGCGGGTAAATTGCTTCCCCCGCTTGTCTTTGCCGGTCAATTTCTGCGGTCAGGGTTTGGAAATATTGCTGCTGCTGTTGCTGCTTAATAATGTGCTGCCACGTCGGCTGGCTGATGCTGTCAGATGTCTTCATGAAAAGGCAAATAATAATGAATGAAATTAAAGCGGCTAGTTTACCCGTAACAGCCCAATCCCGCCAGGGCCGATAAAAAACCCCCCCTTGCTTTTCCAGCGAAAAACAAGGGGCGTTAACAGATAAAAACCTTACCGGATAAAAGGATTAATTGCCCTTTAACAGATATTCACGTAACAAGGCAAAATCAGGCGTCATATCACTGGAAAGGATTTTCTCTCCGGCGCAATCTGCCAGCTCTTTCGGCAAGCCCAGCGGCTGACCCAAGATGCTCTCCACCACTTCTTTAAATTTCGCCGGATGGGCGGTACCTAAAAACACCCCGAACTCCTGCTCTGTCAAACCGTATTGCATCGCCTTATAAGCCACAGCCGCATGGGGCTCGCAAATATAACCCAGCTTATTCAGTTGCAACATGGTCGATTGCGTCTGCTCTTCTCCCACGGAAACCGAGCTGACGGCTTCTTTATCAATAATACCGGCTTTAAGCATATGCTCCACACGCGGCCAGTTATTGGGGTTGCTGACATCCATGGCATTGGACATGGTTGCAACCGTATCATTGGGCGACCACTGACCGGTTTCCAGGTAACGGGGCACAGTATCATTTTCATTGGTGGCGGCAATAAAACGTTTGATCGGCAGACCAAGCGCCTTGGCAAATAAACCTGCAGTCAGGTTGCCGAAATTGCCGCTGGGAATAGAGAAAACGACATCGCCGAGCTCACTCTTACTTTTTTGACGGGACAGCTGGGCCACGGCTTCAAAGTAGTAGCAAATTTGCGCCAACAAACGGCTGATATTAATGGAGTTGGCTGAGTTCAGGCCGATTGCTGCCGCCAGAGCTTTATCGTCAAAGGCCTGCTTTACCAGCGCCTGACAGTCATCGAAATCACCGTCTATCGCCAGGGTTTCAATGTTGCCGCCCAGGGTGGTAAACATTTTTTCCTGCAGCAAGCTGATCTTGCCCTTAGGATACATGATCACCACGCGGATATTATCCAGACCGTGAAAAGCATGGGCGACAGCAGCACCGGTATCGCCGGATGTGGCGGTCAAGATGGTAATTTTCTTTTCTTTGCTGAATTTTTGCAGGCATTGCGCCATAAAGCGGGCGCCAAAATCTTTAAAAGCCAAGGTCGGTCCGTGGAAGAGTTCCAGGATCGCCCGATCTTCGGAAATCGGTTGCAATAACGCCGGGAAATTAAACGCGGCGGTGACGATTTCTTTTAATTCATCCTCACTTAAGTCGTCTTTGACAAAAGGATATAAAACCTTAACGCTGCGCTCCACTAAAGGCAGGGCCAGCAGCTCCTGGATATTATCAAAGGCGGGAATTTCTTCGGGGAAAAACAGCCCCTGGTTTTTGCCGAGTCCCTGTCTGACCGCACCGGCAAAACTTACTTTTTCATCATTTTCTTTTAGATTATAAAACTTCACTTATTCATTCCTTAGTCTTTTAGCGTACGGGCACCAAGGTCATCAACCCGGCAAACATGAACAAAGCCCAACTCAGTTTGTAAATAATTATCTTGCAGCCATCTGGCCAACTCCTGTGCCCGCTCCTGTTGATCGCATACGCAGAACAGCGTCGGACCCGAGCCGGAAATACCGACCGCCAGGCTGCCCTGGGCCAGCAAATAATTGCGCGCCTGCTCGTACCCCGGCAATAATGACTGGCGGTAAGGCTCAGCTACAACATCCTGCAATACCGCAAAAGCCTGCGCTTTATCCTGGCGGTGGCAGGCATCGACGAAAGACGCCAGATTCTGGCCATAGCACAGCAGATCTTTACGGCTGTAATTTTCCGGCAGCACTTCACGGGCCGCCTTGGTAGAAACTTCGATACCGGGATAGGCCATCACATAAAAACAGTCTTTGAAATCCGGCAAAGTGCGGCTGATGATGTGCTCATCCGCCACCATCAGTTGCAAGCCGCCAAGGTAACAGGGAGCGACATTATCATAGTGCAAACTGCCGCTGATTTTCGCCTCCATCTGGCCCATCATTTTCAGCATAGTTTTTTCGTCAAAACAATCCCGGTAAAAGGCATTTAACCCTGCCAAAGCCGCCACCACAGAGCAGGCACTCGATCCCAGGCCGCTGCCGACCGGCATTTTTTTATCTAAAGTAATGGTAACTTTTTCTGTGGCCCGGCCCGCATCCGCCATCGCTTCGTTAAATAAATGCAGGCAAGACCAGACAATATTATCTTCCGGTGCTAAAGGCAATTTGTCGGCAAACTGCCCCACAACCTTGAGATTATTTTCCCCCTCAGCCTGTTCTACGGTAACCAGGTCGCCAAGCAAGGTGCCGTCAACGGGTTTTACCGCCAGTCCCAGGGCATCAAAGCCGACACTGAAGTTCGCCAGCGACGCCGGCGCAAATACTGATACTGCCATTAGTGCTCCTGCTCCCATGCCAGGGTTCTGAGTAAGTCACCGAAAACACCGGCGGCGGTGACCGCAGCACCTGCGCCATAACCGCGCAACACAAAAGGCAGCGGCTGGTAATAACGGCTGTGGATCGCCAGGGCATTTTCGCCGTCTTTGATGTTATACAAAGGATGTTTACTGTCGACCGCTTCTATGGTGACCTTACACTTTCCTTCATCAATGTTGCCGATATACCTTAACACCTTGCCTTCGTTTTTAGCGGCTTGCACTTTCAGGCTGAATTCATCATCAAGTTTTTCCAGGTTGGCCATAAAGCGGCTGACATCGCCACCGGCGTCAAAACTCTCCGGCAATACCGACTCAATTTCGATATCGGAAAGTTCCAGTTGCATTCCCGATTCACGCGCCATGATCAACAGCTTGCGGGCAACATCCATACCGCTGAGATCGTCTCTGGGATCCGGTTCGGTAAAACCATTTTCCTTGGCAATTGCCGTTGCCTGGGATAGCGGCATCCCTTCTTCCAGTTTACCGAAAATATAGGATAAAGAGCCCGAAAGCACGCCTTCAAATTTCACCAGCTGATCACCGGCCTTGATCAGGTTCTGCAGGGTATCAATCACCGGTAATCCTGCGCCGACCGTTGTTTCATAAAGGAAACGGCGGTTGGTTTTTTGCGCCGCTTCCCGCAATTCTTGATAATACTGCCAGGAGTCGGTATTGGATTTTTTATTCGGGGTCACCACGTGGAAACCTTCTTCAAGGAAACCGACATAGCTCATGGCCAATTCTTCATTGGAGGTAGAATCCACCAGCACCGGGTTAATCAAATGGTTGTCACGGACAAACGCCTTGATATTTTCCACCGTGACCGGCACCGCATCTTTACCCATACTCTCTTGCCAGTTATCGAGATCAATACCGTTTTCATCAAACACCATACCCTGGCTGTTGGCCAGGCCGTACACTTTTAGATCGATATTCTGGGCTTTAAGGCTTGGCTGCTGTCGGGCGATCTGGGCGATCAACTCGCTGCCGACCACGCCGCAACCTATCATAAAGACATCAATTGTCGGTTTAAACGAGAAGAAATTCTGGTGGCTGACCTTTAAGGCATCGGTACATTTTCTTTGCTCAATTACCACGGAAATGCTGCGCTCGGACGAGTCCTGGGCAATGGCCACCACATTGACCCGGGCCTGTGCCAGCGAGCTGAAAAATTTCGCCGCCACACCGCGCTGGTGATGCATGCCGTCCCCCACCAGGGAAACAATGGACAGGTCGCCGGTCAGTGAGATCGGCTCAAGCAAGCCGTTAAGCAATTCCAGTTCAAACTCTTCCGCCAGGCTTTGCTTGGCGCGCAGGGCATCACTGGAATAAATACAGAAACTGATACAGTATTCGCTGGATGACTGGCTGATCAGCACCAAAGAAATATTTTCCCGGCTCATGGTAGCAAAGACCCGGCTGGCCATACCCACCATGCCTTTCATACCCGGGCCGGAAACATTGACCATGGTCAGATCATTGAGGTTGGAGATTGCCTTAACCCGCTTTTGCTGGTCATTTTCATTGCCAATCAGGGTACCCGGCGCCTGGGGATTACCGGTATTTTTGATCAGACAGGGAATGTGGTACTGGGCAATCGGGCCTATGGTTTTCGGATGTAAGACACTGGCGCCGAAATAGGATAATTCCATCGCTTCCTGGTAAGAGAGGTAATCAAGCAATTTGGCATCTTTGATTAAGCGGGGATCGGCATTAAAAACACCGTCAACATCAGTCCAGATCTCGCAGCATTCAGCTTCGGCACATACCGCCAGCACCGCCGCCGAATAATCCGAGCCGTTACGGCCTAAGGTGGTCACTTCTCCCTGGCTGTTGACGCCGAAAAAGCCCGGCATAATAGCAATTGGTTTGCGCTCACTGTAACACTCGACAAACTTTTCCTTGCTTAGCACCAGATCTGCCACGGCATTAAGGGATTCGTCGCTGGTAAAGAGGAATTTTTCCGGCTCCAGGATGGAGACTTCACTGCCGAGCGCCGCAAAAGCCGACTCAAGTATGGCAACACTGAGCCTTTCACCCGTGCTGATAATGCGTGCCCGGATATGTTCAGGGCAAAACGACAGCATGGTCGCCCCCTGCATATAACGGCTCAGCTGGTGTTCGCAATTTGCCAGCGCCTGCTCCGCATGCTGGCGGTTAAAGCCGTCCAGACTGGCGCTTAAATCATCGATAATGGTGTCTATCGCGGTTTTAAAAAGCTGTAAATCGGTACTGAGTTTGTCTTCATCGCTGATATTTTCCGCCATGGCCACCAAGTGGTTGGTCACCCCCTGCGGCGCCGAGACCACCACAGCCACAGATGATGACTGGCTTTTATCCTTGATGATTTGAGCCACTTGCTTAAATCGTTCAGCAGTGGCGAGCGACGAACCACCAAATTTGAGTACACGCATTTTTACATCCCCTTAAAAACAAAAAAGCCCGGAACCTTGTCGGTCACGGGCTTTGATAAAATCGTTTATTTTACACGTCAGCCAATGACCACCATCCCGGTGAGGGTGGTAGTGGTAATAATAGTGGTAATTTGGCTGTGTTGAATTTTCATACTCAATAACATGCCTGATTAATATTTAGCTGTCAACCGTTTATTTTGAAAACCAATTACATATTTTGAATAAAAATTACAAGCAGACAACAGAGTCTTTAAATAAGCAGGTTCGGTTGCGCCCGCCTGATTTCGCCTCATATAAAGCAGCATCGGCATTACCGATCAAATCCTCATAACGCCGGGTTCTCGGTTCAAATTCGCCGACACCGACACTGACCGAAGCACTTATTTCAACACCTTGATATTCCATGACATTAAGTCTTATCGCCTGACGAATTCTTTCGGCAACATCTGCCGCACCGGTAATATTGGTTTCCGGCAAAATAATGGCAAATTCTTCACCGCCATAGCGGCCAAAAAAGTCACAACTACGCAGTAGTGGCCTGATGGTTTTCGCCACTTCAATCAAGACCATATCGCCGCAAAGATGGCCGTGTATGTCATTTAATTTCTTAAAATGATCTAAATCAAACATTATTAGGGATAAGTCATGTTGATAACGGCGCGCGCGATCAAACTCCTTGGATAAGCATTCTTCCCAGTGCTTACGGTTATATACCTGGGTCAGGCCATCAATGCGATTGGCCTGCTCCAGATCTGCCAGGGTCTTTTGCAGCATGCTCTGGTAGTGACAGACATCGGTGGCATCCTCAACCAAAATACAGATATGCTGGATCACGCCGTCGGGGGCCAGGGGCAAAAAGGTACAATTTTGCGCCATAAAATGACTGTCGGTGGTAATAGGCCGGGTATGGGGCAATTCAAATAAATGATGTCTTTGCTCCCATGAGCAAAAGGATGGAGTGTTTAACTGCACCACGCCGGTCACTTTACGTTCAAACCAACGGCGCGGCAATTCTTTAAATACCTCAAAAACAGAGCGGCCGACAACCTCACTGGCTCTTTGATTGGCATGCACTTCCAGGAAGCGGTTCCAAAACACAATATTCAAGTCTAAATCCAGGATCAGGACCCCGGTATTTAACTGATTATTAATGGTCGAATGAAAGGTTTCCATCGACATAGTTTCCTTCCTTAGTAATCTGCCAATATCCTGTCGATAACCGCTTTAATGTTGGTGATGGCTGACTCGGGGATGAGTAAAATCATATCGCAGTTAAAAGAATAGTCCGTTACCTGATAGGTAATTTTCACCTTTAACGCCATATCGCAATTAAAGGATAATTGCTGCAAATAGACGGCAAGCGCATCCTGGCCACTGGAAAGTAAGCGCGGAGCATTATAAGACATCTGATTATCAATTTGCAGGGCAAAGACATTCAAAAAGGTGGTGGTTAAAATGGAGCTTAGGTCAATAAGCTGCTCTTCGACCGATAGCTCATCCGGCTCATAACCCAGGATATTGCCAATACAGTCGGAGTCTTTATGTTGATAAACCAGTAAAGCTTCGCCCCGGATACCTTCATAACCCAAAAACCCCTGGCTGACCACAGCCACAGATTGCTGTTCCTTATTCAGGCTATTGGACAGGCTGGTGGTGCTTACCTGCTCAATACTCGGCACCCGTAAATGCACAAAAGTATCCAGATAACGGGCCAGTTGATCGCTTGCCTGCCCCATGGCGACATTGATCAGCTCCTGAAGGCAATCCTGTTGATCTTCATTTAAATTAAATGCAGTCATAGAAACCCATGTACTTGCAATTCATCCATTAAGACTTCGCCTTCAACAGGTTTACGCAAAAATGCCGTGGCACCTAATTCAAGCACTTTCGCCTGCATCGCCGGCTGAACATCGGCAGAAATCACAAACACCGAGCAAGTTATGCCTTCTTCTTTGATTTTTTGCAACACTCCCAAGCCATCGAGCTCCGGCATGGTTAAATCAAGAAATAACACATCAACCGCCTGGTTGCGCAAAACTTCAAGCGCCTCAATACCATTTTTAGCCGTTTGCACTTCTACCGGCCAGTGAGATGGCAAACTGCGCACCACCTGCTTTCTCGCCATATTGGAATCATCGCAAATTAATACAGATGACGTCATAACATTTTGAACCTTTTGTTATTTTAATGGCGATAATTTACCCTAAAAAGAGGCGTTTGTTAATCACCAAACCTATAAATTGTAAATTAACTGTAAACATTGTCATGACCCCGTTAAGCGAGATCCTAACAGCTTGTTTGACTTAGAATTTAGGGCTTGTGAACTCGGCAACCCCGGAGCCGGTTGCTCAGTATGGGATTTCCGTCAATAAATGGAATACGCCGACAGAGAAAAGAGTGGAGGCTAAATATAAACAGATCAGTTTCAGGTTATAACCGGTTATCTTCATAATCTATCCCTCTTGTTGTCCCGACAGCCACTGAGTAATGTTCAGTCACAAGCCGGAACCCTTATTTAACAGACAACTTCCCTGCTAAAAAATGAAAAATAAACAGATAGTTTTAAAGCTTGGTTTTATTTATTTTAATGTCAGCCCTTTGCATCTTATTAATAGTGCATAGCGCGATATTAATCAAACCGGGGAAAAGAAAATAAGCGGTAAATAACCGTTATAAAGCTAACAATCAAATGGTTAAACAACAGCAATTATTTCCAGCTCAATTTCATTTGATTGCTTTTCAGCCATTGCTTGGCCAACGCATATTGAGGATAAAAACCGGCGACTAGCTGCCAAAAAGCCGGAGAGTGGTTGAGATGTTGCAAGTGGCAAAGTTCGTGTACGATCACATAATCTATGACCCAGTCGGGCGCCATCATCAACAAGCTGTTAAAACTCAGCTCAGCCCGGCTGTTGCAACTGCCCCAGCGGGCCTTATATTGGCGGATCTTGTAAGACTTATAGCTCAGGCCGGTTGCCTGGGACCAGTATTCAAGCCTGGCAGGGATATAATCCTGCGCCTGCTGTTTAAACCAAAGTTCAAGCTGCTTTTTGACGCTCAAAGATACTTGCTCATGGCCAGAGGCAAGTTTAGCTGCCGGTAAAGCAAGCTCTATTACCTGCTCGAACTCCCGCACCCGGGCTTTACTGGCCACAGCAGAGCCAAGCGCCGGCAGGTCACGAATATCCAGCCTTTTCAGGGTACCGCGGATCCAGATTTCACTGTCCTGGCAAAACAGGCTGACCTCATTTTCAAGCAGCAATTGCTGCTCGGCAACCTTGGCTTTGAGCCAGGCAGATTTTGCCTGCACCAGGGCGGTTATTTGCTCTGCGCCTACAAACCGGGGGGCACGCACAAAAACTTGCCCTTTTTTCACCTGTAAGCCTAAGGTTTTACGCTTATCGCTGCGGATCAGCTGATACTCTATGGTCAAATTACGACTACTGCCACATTAATCTACCGGCCAATAACACTTATACGGCCTTAACTTGCTTCACTGAGCTTGGCTTCCTTTTCAGCCTTACTCGCCTTAGTGCTTTTCGCTGCCTTAGCCGGTTTCTTTTCCCCTTTACTTTCAGCCTTTTTTTCCACGGCTTTTAGCGCCGGTTCAGCTTTCGCTTTAGCGGGTTCAGGTTTGGCTTTTTTCGCCTGCAGGGCAATTAACACATCTTCCCTGTGCTTGGCAAAATAAATACTTAATTCTTCGGTTGCCTGCTCAGTTAATTCAACCGGTGCATGAGATAACATTTCCGCCAGGCTATCCGCCATATCCAGCATCTTGTCATATTCATCTGCTGATTTTTTGTCCATAAATGTTTCTACCTCCACACCCTGTCGAATTACGACAAATCGGCTTTCAACTGCCATGATTTCCCCTCATTAATCCATTGTTGGTTATCAGCGCGCTGATAAAACATATTAACATTATTTGTTATCCATGTGCCGACAAAACACACTAACTTTGCTCAAAACTCAAACTACAGATTTATTGTACAAAACATTACTGTATAAAACAACAGTAATATACAGTAATCTTTGCCCTAGCCTAAAAACAAAGACGGCAGCGCTTGAGCAGGCTGCCGTTTTACTTAGACTGGTTTAGCAGTGGCGCTGGTTATTGCAGATACTGATCAAACAGTTGCACCGTAACTTGTTCACCGGCAGCTACCCGGCCTTGCTCCCGGGGCAGCACAATATAACAGTTGGCGCGGGCCAGGCTGGATAAAATGCCTGAGCCCTGAGCCCCGGTGGAAGTAACAATATTTTCTCCCGTCTCACTCACCGATAACACCCCGCGTTGCAAATCCATACGCCCCGGGGATTTACGTAAATCGGTTGCCGTTGTCGCCGTTACCGAAATGCGCTTGGCCACTTCGGCATTTTGCAGCTTCAACAAGCCGGGGATCGCCAGTTGATGCGCCGTCACCAATGCCGATACCGGGTTGCCCGGCAAGCCGAAAAAGATGCTGTTGCTTAACTGGCCAAAGGCAAAAGGTTTACCCGGTTTAATGGCGATTTTCCAAAAATCTATCTGTCCCAGCTCATCCAGTACATCTTTGGTGTAATCCGCTTCTCCGACAGAAACGCCGCCGGAGGAGATCACCGCATCCGCCTGCTGGTCGGCTTTAACGAAGGCCTCTTTGATCAACTGGTAATCATCTTCTATGATGCCAAAGTCGATAACATTGACATGAAGCTTTTTCAGCATCGCAGCCAGCACATAACTGTTACTTTCATATATATCCCCCGGCGTTAATTCTTGCCCCGGGGATTTTAATTCATCCCCGGTGGCGATCAGGGCAATATTAAGCTGGCGGTAAACCTTCACGGTACCAAGGCCGAGGGAAGCAAGCACGCCGATATCGATTGCTGTCAATCTGTGGCCCGCACTTAACACCTTCTGCCCGGCCTTAATGTCTTCGCCGGCATTACGTACGTGATCACCCGGCTTTCTCGGCTTGAGAAATTCAATGCCCGCCTCAGTCACTTCAACATTTTCCTGCATTTCCACGGTATCGCAGTCTGCCGGCATTTTAGCGCCGGTCATAATACGGATACATTGCCCGGGTAGACATTTGCCTTCAAAGGGGGCACCGGCAAAAGATTTTCCCGCCAGAGTCAGTACCCGGCTGTCTTTGAGACTGTCGGCGGCAAAGGCATAACCGTCCATCGCCGAATTATCGTGGGGGGGCACATTTAACGGGCTTAAAACATCTTGTGCCAGAACATAATGCAGGGCATCGCCAATCGCTAATTCCCTGGTTTCAGTTATCGGGGTGATGCTGCTGAGCATCTTTTCCAGGGCGGTTTCAAACGGCAGTAATCCGGGGGCTGAACAACAATCACTCATTAAGTTAACTCATCAATTTTTTATGCCTGAATAATATCATCTAAATTAGCAAATTTGTAACCGGCCATCTAATGACGCAGATCAAACTTTTCCCTGTAAAGCCAACGGAGTTTGCTAACACTAGTGCCAATTGTCGCAATTAATTGTAAGATAGTCCTATATCTAAGCTATATAATTGCACTAAGCTAAAGAAGCTAGTAATAGAAAAGCATATATTTTAATCGCCGAGCTGAAACGGCTAATTCAAAACCTAAGATTAACGCTTTGTTTTGAAATGTTGTTTTAAGCCGTGGTTGCCGATGTTGCCCCTGATGTCATAACAAGGGGTCTGGCAACCACCAGGGTTAACAAGGAAACGCGTTAGCCTCCCGACATTTGGAAAGGTGACATGTTAACAGACAATTTCGGCCGCCGGTTTTATTACCTGCGCCTCTCAATTACCGACGTTTGCAACTTTCGCTGCAACTACTGCCTGCCGGACGGTTACCAGTGCGACGGCAATCGCGACTTTTTATCCCTGGATGAAATACAGCGCCTGACCCATGCCTTTGCACAACTGGGCACGGAAAAAATCCGCATTACCGGCGGAGAGCCCGGGCTGCGCAAAGACTTGCCTGAGATCATTGCAACCTGCAAACAAACCCCGGGCATCAAAAAAGTGGCCATCACCAGCAATGGTTTTAAGCTGCCCCAGCACTTGCCCCAATGGCTCGATGCCGGTATCGACAGCATCAACATCAGCATCGACAGTTTAGATCCGAGACAGTTTCACGCCATTACCGGACACGATAAACTCAAAACCATTTTGCAAGGTATCGATATGGCGCTGGCAGACGGCCGCCCGGATATCAAAGTTAATACCGTGCTGATGCGCGAATATAACGGTTATGATATTCAAACCTACCTTGACTGGTTAAAAGATACCCCGGTAACCCTGCGTTTTATCGAGCTGATGCAAACCGGCGATAACCAGGAGTTTTTTGATGCCCAGCATGTTAAAGGTTCACGTATCAAGCAAAACCTGATCCTCGACGGCTGGCAACCGGTGATCCGCGATAAATCAGCGGGTCCGGCGCAGGAATTTTTCCACCCGGACTACCAGGGAAAAATCGGCCTGATCATGCCCTACAGCAAAGATTTTTGTAACAGCTGCAACCGCCTGCGGGTGAGTTCCAGCGGCAAACTGCATTTATGTTTATTCGGCGATCAGGGCCTGTCGTTAAGAGAGCAACTGCAGCAGGACGATTTGTCGCCGTTAAAAGCACGGATCCTGTCCCTGCTCGATGATAAAAAAGCCTCCCATTTCCTGCACGATAAACTGACCGGCGCCACCAAGCATCTGGCCATGCTGGGAGGTTAAGGCGTGAAAGCAAGCTTAGCCAACAGCGGCTGTTTAGGCGTAGTGCTCGCCGGCGGCCTGTCTTCCCGCATGGGTGAAAACAAAGCCAAGCTGATGCGCGGCAATACCGACATGCTCAGCTTTAGTAAGCAGTTACTGACCGATATAGGTATTAAAGACATCGTCGTCAGCGGCAATAACTACCAGGTACCGGATATCATAGCCAATGGCGGGCCGGTTGCCGGGATTTACAGCGTCTTGCAACATTACCGCCCCGCGGCGATTTTAGCCCTGCCGGTAGACTTGCCCCTGATGACAGCATCGGCATTAAGCCAGCTGAAAATCAAGGGAGAACTCAGCCAAAAGGCCTGTTTTTTCCAGGGACACAATATTCCGCTGTACCTGCCCAATAACGGTTATGTCGAACTGTTTATGTCTCAGGCTTTCGCGAAAAACACAGCGGCAATTCCCAAAGAACATTCTCAGGGGAAAAAGAGCGGTCCTTCGTTTAAAGCCTTATTAAATCAGGTTCCCCACACCAGTGTGGTCCCTGACAAAACATCCCATTTATTTAACACTAATACCCCAGAACAATGGCAGCAAGCCAAAGCCAGGTTCAAGTAATTACGGAGTTTCTATGTCTAGTCATGGTGGCAAAACCTTTATTCCCTTAAACATTGCAGTTTTAACCGTTTCCGATACCCGGGACGAGTCCAACGATACTTCCGGCCAGGCGCTGGTGGACAAGCTGACCACAGCCGGACACAAGCTGGCGGAAAAGGCAATCGTCAAAGACGATGTCTATCAGCTCAGGGCGATCGTCTCCAAATGGATCGCCAGCGATGATGTCCAGGTGGTGATTTCCACCGGCGGTACCGGCTTTACCTCAAGGGATAATACCCCGGAAGCGCTGATGCCTTTATTCGACAAAGCGGTAGAAGGTTTTGGCGAAGTGTTCCGCCATGTCTCCCTGGAAGAAATCGGCACATCAACCATACAGTCACGCGCCTTTGGCGGCATCGCCAACAGCACTGTGGTTTTATGCGTACCGGGTTCAACCAATGCCTGTAAAACCGCCTGGGACAAGGTGATCAAAGAACAGCTCGATGCCAGCCATCGTCCCTGCAACTTTGTACCGCACCTGAAATTTACCGACGCTGAGCAATGTGAGACCCGGGGCTAACATATGAGTAATTCACCGGACAGCGTACAACTGAGCCATGTTAATCAAAAAGGTGAAGCCAATATGGTGGATGTCACCGAAAAAGCCATGACGTCCAGAACCGCGGTTGCCCAGGGCTACATTTCCATGACCCCACAAACCCTGGCGCTGATCACCACAGGTGAGCACAAAAAAGGCGATGTCTTTGCCGTTGCCCGTATTGCCGGTATCCAGGCGGCGAAAAAGTGCAGTGACCTTATTCCTTTATGCCATCCGCTAATGCTGAGTAAGGTCCAGGTAGACTTTGAAGCCGATAGTGACAATAGCCAGGTGAAAGTCACCGCATTATGCCGGTTAACCGGGCAAACCGGGGTAGAAATGGAAGCCCTGACCGCGGTTTCCGTTGCCTGCTTAACCCTGTTTGATATGTGTAAGGCCGCCGATCCCGCCATGGAAATTCACGGCATCAAGGTATTATCCAAAGAAGGGGGTAAAACCGGTTTATGGCAGGCCCCAACCATGAGTAATGACAACCCATAAAGGTGAAATATGATCAAAGTTGTTTTTTTTGCCGCCCTGCGCGAGCAACTCAATTGCGCCGAACTTGAAGTCAACGCCGGCGAAAACACCGACAGCATAGCCAAAATCAAACAACTGCTGGTTGAGCAAAATCCCCAGTGGCAGGAGACCTTCAACAATGCTTCGTTATTAAGCGCCGTCAATCATGAAATGGTGGATGGTTCACACCCGGTAAAATCAGGGGACGAAGTCGCCTTTTTCCCGCCGGTCACCGGCGGCTAACGAACAGATCGCAAAAGGCTCGAAACAGGATCACAAGATGAGTATCAGCATCCAAACCCAAGACTTTAACCTCGCCGATGAGATGGCTTACCTGGAACAGGATAATGCCGCTGACGGCGCCGTGGTTACCTTTACCGGCCGGGTCCGGGATAACAACTTAGGCTTGAAAGTCTCTGGCTTGTACCTGGAGCATTATCCGGGCATGACAGAAAAATCGCTGGAAAAAATACTGGAAACCGCCCGCTCGCGCTGGGATATCGGCCGGGTCCGGGTGATCCACAGAATAGGCCAGCTTAACCTCGGCGAACAAATCGTCTTTGTCGGCGTCACTAGCAAACATCGCCAGGATGCCTTTGCCGCCGCCGAGTTCATCATGGACTACCTCAAGGTACAAGCCCCGTTCTGGAAAAAAGAGCTCACTGAAGCAGGTGAAAAATGGCTCGACGCCCGCCACAGTGATACTTCTAAAGCACAGCAGTGGGACTAATAACATTACAATGAGCGTGTTAAGCAATAACGAACAACTCAGATACAGCCGTCAGATCATGTTAAATCAGATTGGCGAGGCTGGACAACAGGCGCTGCGCAACGCCAAAGTGCTGATTGTCGGCATGGGTGGCCTGGGCAACCCCACCGCCCTTTATCTGGCCTCGGCCGGTGTCGGTAACCTCTACCTTGCCGACGGCGACAACGTCGAAATCAGCAACCTGCCCAGGCAGATATTGTTTAGCGAAGACGATCTGCAAAACAATAAAGCCGATGTTGCCAGCGAAAAACTGCAACAGCAAAATCCGGAAATCAATATCGAAGTCATTGATGAAATGCTCGATGCCGAACTGGGGCCTTATTACCTGGATCTGGTGGATTTAGTCATAGATTGCTCCGACAACATAGCCACCCGATATTTAATGAACCAGCTGTGCCTGGAGCACAAGGTACCTCTGATTGTCGGCGCCGCCACCGGCTTTGACGGACAACACCTGCTGGTGGATCCAAGAAACCCCGACAGCGCCTGTTACCAGTGCCTGTTTCCCGCCAGTGAAAAAGCCCCGGTCAACAACTGCCAAACCATAGGTATTCTCGGCCCGGTACTGGCAATTATTGCCGGTATGCAATCGTTAACCGCCATTAAGCTGCTCACCGCCAATAAGGTGGCGGTAAACCAACTCAGCCTGTTCGACGGTTTGTCCAACCAATGGCGGCAATTTACCCTGAATAAACAGGCGACATGCCCCGCCTGCGGCCAGGCATAAAGTAAAGCCAGAAAAAAATAGCGGACGCCAGATAAGTTTAAGCCCTCGGATAGAGGGCTTTTTTTGCTATAACAAATGAGGAAATTTTTTGTTGTACTGGAAAAGTTATTTAAATAAACCGGTATTTCGATCCGTCATGGCTTCTCGCCAGCCGCCAAGCCACTCCGATTTGGCGTTGGTATTTTGATATGGACAATTTTCTTTGTTTCTACCTAAGAGGCCTGCCTGGTAACCATTTGAAAATGCTCTGCCTAAACGATCTCTTTTTTGTCTTCTCATAGATAACACTCCATAACTCATTGATAATATATTATTAATTAGATACTTAGCGGTCTATACTGAAATTCAGCCGACGAGTTATTTAAGAACAATTGCCCGGACAATGCAACCAGAAAAATCGTGAGAAAATGTCAACAAAAGTTGCATTTTGTAATTAGAGAAAGCCTGTTTATGACCTTAATATGACATTAATGTGATAAAACAAGTTATTAGCAAAAAGCTCATATAAAAAGATGTTATCCCGCACCTAATGTTTATAACAAAAGAATTTAAAAAATCCGCAGCCGGGTATTCGGCTGGCGAGAGAATAAACACGGCAAAAGAAATTCATCGAATTTTTATCTGATCATGCAAAAAGAGATTGAAAAAGCAAAAGAAATGAACTAAATATTCGAGCGGAACCATAAATTTATTTTTTTTGAGTTTGAGCCTAATGAATACGACGGAAATTAATCAAGACAGCTTCAAAAGCAACCGTAAATTTTACGACGACAGAAATTATCCCAGGGGCATGAGCCGCTCGGGGGACTATACCTTAGCCGAGGTACAGCTCTTAGAACAATATGGCGTTGCCCTGAGCGAATTATCTTCAGGTAAAAGATCTCCCATTAACGAGCAGGAGCAACACTTTGTTGAGGTATGCGAAGGTAAAGCAGAGCCGGAGCACAAAATTGAAAAAACCTGGCTGAAATACCAGAATAAAGTATTAACCCCGAAGCAATTCCATACCTTATTCGGTAAAGCCAAAATTGCCAGCGATAGCATGGCAAGCGAAGCGGTAGATCTCGACGACGAATAAGCCGTCTAAGCACCTTGCACAAGCCACAGCCGTTACCCCCTGAGTAATGGCTGTAACATGCCCTCCAAGCCGTTTAATTTGATTTCATAAACCAGCGCCAGCTGCTGACCTAATTTCCCTTCAGGAAAACCATTGGCGTTAAACCACACCAGATAGGGCTCTGGCAATTGTAATAATTTACGTCCTGCATATTTACCAAAAGGCATCACCTGGTTAATGGCCTCGACCATTAATCGCTCATTTTCTATCATATTATTTTCTTAAACTTTTCATAGCATTATTATTTATTTACCCCTTTCCCGGATAACATAAGCACCGGCTTTGTTGCAGTTTTTTAACGGCTGACATAAAAGTGTCACAGCTTGTGCATACACTAGCCTCAAAAATAGCTTAGCCATCAGCTTAGCCAGCGCCCGGTTTTGGGTCTGGGCCGTCAAGCAGGCAGGAAAACAGGAATCCAAACATGTCTATCATACGCAAACGCAGCGCATCCCACAAAGCGTATATCCCAGCCAACGCCAGAGATAATCAGTATATCATTGCCGAGTTTCCGTTAACGGATGAACTTATCGGCAAATTTTCCCCACAGTCGAGATCAGAGCAACAACCGCCCTATCTGCATTGCTACCAGGCACTATCCGAACACTTCTTTAAACTCAGCGATGAATTTGAAATCACCAACAGTTTATTTATTGCCAACGACAAACTCGCCCGGGTCCGTTATAGCCAGGAAATGCATCAATGGCAAACCAACCAGCAGATATTGTTTTATTACAACCCCAGCTACCATGAATTACAAAAGTCATTTTTCGACCCGCATGTCCGGGCGAAAAAAGTCACCCTGTTATTCCTGTCAACCGGTGAAGATATCCGCTACAACGCCGCCCGCTTCCATGCCAGGATTTGTCTGCTGCTCGACAGGTTAAAACAGGAATTAGCCGTAGAAAACCTGAACTTTCGCCTCAGGGATCATCAGCATTTAACCTATGATCTCAATGCTAGGAAAAAAGCGGTGATCAACAGCCAGGCGCACAAGTTACGGCCTATCCCCGAACGTTATGCCAGCCAAAACGTTGCCATCGATAAAAATATCTCCGCCATGACCTATGCCGTGGTCAATATCCCGGTCAGCAATAACCTGCTTAAGCTGGCCGAAATAGACCATCATTCCATGGATCCCTACAATCCTTTATATACGCTGATCGCCGATACCTTTACCCGGGTAACCAAGCAATATAATTTAAATAACGGCGCCCTGATAGCCAACGGCCTGGTACCCATAGTGCGGCAAAGTGAAGAGGAAGCCTTCAGACGTAGCGGCGAATTACAGGTGCTGGGGGTAAACCCGGAATCTCCGCCGTTTGGCATAGTGTGCAAATGGGATGCGCGGGAGCTGGTGGACAATATCCAGCTGGTCTTTATTGCCACAAAAAACGATCAGGGGGATTATGGCTATGGCCGCTTCCTCAACCAGATAGAGCTGGCGGTGCGGCTGATGGCGTTCGAGCTGGCGTTATCGCCGGAAAAAGATGAAGTGATAGTACGCTTTCACCAGCATATTGCCTATAACCTCTAGCAGCCAGAGCAACAGCCCCGGTTGGCTGCCCGGATATCCCGGTAAAGGCAGCCTTTCGGGTCGCCGTAAATTTGGCTGACTATTCGTTTTTCAGCGCCGCCGGGCGCTTTTGTAACTTACGCTGCAGGGTTCTGCGGTGCATGGATAACTGTCTGGCAGTGGCGGAAATATTGCCGTTATTAAACTTTAATGCTTGCTGAATATGCTGCCACTCCGCCTGTTCTGCCGATAAGACATCTTCGGCTTGTGGGATTTCAGCCGGGATTTTTTTATCATTGAGCGCCGCCAGCAAGGTAGAAGTATCCGCCGGCTTGGTCAGGTAATCATCCGCCCCCAGTTTAATCGCATCCACGGCAGTGGCTATGCTGGCAAAACCGGTTAACAGAATAATCCGGCTGTTGGGACGTATTTTTCGCAGCGGCTTGATTAACTGCAAACCGCTTTCATGCTCGAGCTTCATATCCAGCAGAATATAATCCGGTAGGTAACGGTGACAGGCAAGCAAGGCATCATTGGCATTGCTGGCATGCCAGCAGCTAAAGTGATATTTCTCTAACCGGCGTTTAACGGTATTGGCGAAAACTTCATCGTCTTCAATTATTAATAATTTCATCCCTTTACTCACTTCCTTATATCTACTTATTTATGACGAATAAGCACCGGGGCGCGCTAACGGCAGACTCAAGGTGACCAGGGCGCCGCCGTCAATGTGATTGGTTAATTCCAGCTTGGCTCCCAGCCTTTCCAGGCTGGCATGACTGAGAAAGACCGCCATACCCAGTCCCTGCTCACTGGAAACCGGCTCGACACCCAGCTCTGCCAGTTTCGACAAGGTAAAACCGGCGCCAAAGTCACGGATAGAAAACTGCCATAACCCTTTTTCATAAAGGCTTTTCAGCTCGATAGTATTACTGTTATTGGCCTTGGTTGCCCTGACGCCGTTATTCACTAAATTAAGGATCGCCGGCAACAGGGTGACATCGGCAATCACCGCCGCCTGCTCCGAACTTGGCTGATCATTGCCGGCAACTTCCCCCGCGCTTTCCTCACTGATGAGTACAGAATGGATATCCGGGTAGTTGATGCCGATATGCTGCTGGATCTCTTTAATAATATCCTGACAACTCATCTGCTGGGTGGTTTGCTCTTTTAAATCCAGTGCCAGCTGACGAAACTCCTGCAGGTTCTGCTGGCAGCGTTTTAACTGCTGCTGCATCTCGCTCACGGCTTTATCTTTGGGGTAATCTTCGCTGAGTTCATCTGCCAGCAACTGCACCGTGGCAATGGGGGTTGCCAGCTGATGGGTCACCTGCGCCGAGGCTACCCCGAGAGAAATGATTTTTTCCTGCTTTAACTGCTCTTCACGAAAAGCCGCAATCGCCAGCTCTCTTTTATTGATGGCCCGCGCCATATTGCCGACCACAAACGCCACCACTATGCTGGAAAATAAAAAGTTGATCCACATAGCAATAAAATGCCCCTGCATATTGCCGTGCATCATATTCATCGGCAACAACCACAGCAATACGCTGTAGGATAAAATGGCCGCCAAGGTAGTACTCACCAACATCACAGGCGTTAAGGTAACCGCAGCGATGGCGATAGGGATCAACAACAAAGATACAAAGGCATTGGTAGCACCGCCGCTGAAATACAGCAGCAGAGATAAAAACAGGATATCGGCAAAAATCTGCGCAAACACCGCATACTGACCCGCCACTTTGTCTTTGCGATAACAAAAATAGCTGACCAGGGTAAAAACAACTTCAAGTGCGACAATGCTGAATAAGGGCAAGAGCTGCAGCTGATAATGCAAGCCAAAATAAACAAATAAGATCAATAATACCTGGATCACTATGGCGGCAACGCGCAGCTCAATAATGGTATGTAATTGACTTTTTCTTTTTAAAAACAACTGAAATCCCCTGTTAATCCTTAACTTGCAGGCAAAAGCGGCAATGTCATCGCCACTGAAAATAAACTTGCCCTATTTTACGCTTTTTTATCTCAAAGCCAAAAACAAATAGACATCTAAACGTCTATTTACTATATTAATCACCATAAACATAGACTAGCGCAATAAACTGATACGAAAACCGGTCAGTTAGGCCAAGAGAATTTATTAACAAGGGAATTATTTTGACTAAAGCATTACAGCAAGCAACATTAGCCGGTGGCTGTTTCTGGTGTATCGAAGCCGCTTATAACAGTCTTGTCGGTATAGAAAGTGCCGTTTCCGGCTATATGGGAGGCGAAACTCAGGATCCCACCTATGAAAAAGTATGCAAGGGAGACACCGGGCATGCCGAGGTGGTGCAGCTGACCTTTGATCCAACCCTGATCAGCTACCGGGAAATTTTGGAGATCTTCTTTGCCCTGCACAATCCCACTCAGCTCAACCGCCAGGGTAATGATATAGGCAGCCAGTACCGCTCGGCGATCTTTTTCCACGACGATGAACAAAAGCAAATTGCTGGCGATATCATCAAGGAAATCACACATGATGAAGTCTGGCCGGACCCTGTGGTAACCCAATTAGAGCCGTTAAGCACCTTTTACAGCGGCGAAGCATATCATCAGGATTATTTTCGCAATAACCCTGAAAACCAGTATTGCCAGGCGGTGGTTTCTCCGAAGCTGGCCAAGTTTAAGCAAACCTTTGCCGCGAAGTTAAAGTAACCTTATCCGTAAGGGACCTGCTGTCCCTTACGCTAATTCCAGCCTGAAGGAAATTATCACCACACCTCTTTCCCCGATACCAGCAAAGAGCAACATTTACTGATCCAGTATTTAGCACGAAACAGTCAAATCGTTTATAATGATTAAATCGTGCGATATTAAGGTGAACTCTCATGGAAACACTCTCAGCGAATGATGCAAAAACAAAATTTGGTGACATGCTAATGAAAGTGCAGCGGACACCGATTCAAATCAATAAAAATGGTAAACCGGTAGCCGTAGTAATTTCTATGGATGAATACCAAAGCACAGAAGCGTTAAAACTACGTTTGTTGCAATCCAGGGCAGCAAAAGCAGTAGAAGACATAAATAAAGACGACTTAACGGATGGTGAGCAATTTTTTAATGAACTGGAGTCCGGGCAACACGATTAAATGCCAACCTTCAAACTTACCCCGGACGCTCAAACGGATCTCATTGAAATCCGTCGATATACTCTAGCTCAGTGGGGAAGAGAACAATCACAAAAATATCTCTTTGAATTGCGGCAAACCATACAAGTATTATCTGAAACTCCAACCATAGGCAAAAAACATCCTGACGTCGGCATTAATATATATAGCTTTTCCCATGCCAGCCACGTAATTTATTACATGATATCTAAACAACAATTAATCGTGTTTGCTGTTTTGCATAAGAACATGCTCCCTCTGTTGCATCTAGAACATCGAAATACCATTTAAACAAAATCAGCAACAAACTCTCTATCCATACAACTTCAGCTAATTACAGCTAAAGATTTAATGCTGTGCCAGAATTTGGCTTAGGTTTGGAATTGTGATTTTTCCTATATAGGTATCGGCAAACTGAAGATCATTTAGCAAGATACGATTATCCTCCACCGTCAGGAAATAAGCATTAATATCACCAAGGTCAATGGTGGTCTCTTGCTTAGTAGCCAGGTCAAGTTTATACAATTCTTTCTTTAAGGTGATCCGGTAAAGCGCTCTATCAGTTACTCCCCATTGCCGGTTATCACCAAATTCTACTTCGGTGAAGTAATACTCATCTTCATCTACTTGCCAGTTATCTGTTAAGCGATAAATTCCTCCCCCTGTAATAGTAGAACCGTAGTAACGACTATCAGTTTCACTATCACCACAATAGCCATGAATAGAGGTAATATCCTCAGCCAGTTGATTATACTCCTGAGTTTGAATATTAAACTGATATAAACGCCAGGCATCTTTTTCAAAAACGTTCATTAAAATATTTTCATCTGAATGGCACTGCCAAAGAAAATTTTTTACCTTTTCAGTTGGCGTCGATAAAGGTATTACGGCCTTAGTATGGATATCCAACACATATAGCTTGTTATCCATATCAAATAAGATTTTTGTCCCCATGCTAGAAAAGCTTAACTGTAAAAGATAAGGAGTGCCGCCAAAAAAGGTTAACTGTTTTAATCTATTATTTTCTTTTAGCCAAATTTGGTTTTTACCTGAACGACTGGAAACAAATGCCATACGCTCTTTGCCCTCACGATTAAAAATCGTTGCTGAGTGCTCTTTAAAGCTTGAAGATATTACTGGCGATGAACTTAGCTGGGCATCACTTAAATCTAGAGCTTTGACATCTACAGTATAAAGATCGCCAACAGTTAATAATATTTCACTATCTGAGAGCATTCTTGGGTGATCCATTCGACCAGTATAATGATAAACAGGAGTAATTTTCCCTGTTTCTGCATTAATGATGTTAAACGTTTTTTCTTTTGAATTAATAAATAGCAAATGAGAGTTAGATTTCGACCAAAAAATCATATCTTGTATATCAACGTGTTCAACTAGAGTCCTCAACTCCCCAGTACCAAGCGTTAATAACATGACATCTTGAGTGTTATCATCATTCCAACGCATAAATGCCAGTAATTTATTATTGGGACTTAAGCTTATATCTATGTCTCCTTGATATTTCCCCAGGGGCGCAGTCAGCGCTTCAATTCTCTCATTTTTAAGGTGATAACGTTTAATTGTATTGGGTGACGAGTTATTCTCTTTAACAATAAAGTAAAGCCAAGTCATGTCCGAACTAATGGCAATAGTTTTAAATAAATCTCCCATGCCGCAAGTGAGAATAGATTCAGGTACGGACAAAGTTAACTCTGCTGAAACAGACACTTTATTGATCACACATGAATTATTAGCAATTGAAATATAAAACAGTTCATCCCCCAGAGGAGACCAAAAAGGGCTGAGAGTTTCCGGATCGAGAAAAACTGTTTGCTTAGTTTTTCTATCCTGAATGACTACCTGAAAAACTAAGTCTGGGTTATTGATGGCCTTATGATCAAAGGCAAGCAACGACTGATCCGGAGATATCACTGGCGAGCTTTCCCAGCCTTTTAAATAAGTTATCGGTTCTATTTCAATATTTTCTAAGATTAACTCTTGTGCCGTTGTTTCTAAGTTATTAAGAGTCCGCCAAAAAATAACAAAAAAAATTAACAGGGTAATTAACCCATAAGCAATTGGATTTAAATTTATTTTCTGCGTTTTTTCAGTTATTACAACCGGTTTTTCTTCCGACTGGAATTCCGAGATATCATCAGCTCCATTTATAGTTGCCAACCAGGCAGCCCTGTCCATAAATCGCACAGCACAAGTCAACGAATAACCTAATTTAGGATGCGTTTTAATAAAGTCATCTATGTCACCGCCTAGTATTTTTCGTAACCTGGACACAGCTGAATTAACAGTTCTATATTCAACATACCTATCATTCCATACCGCTTTTATCAACTGTTCACGGGTGATGATCTCGGTAGCGTTTTTGGCAAGGTAAGTCATCAATAATACGTATCTGGCTTCCAGTATTTCAAAGGAATGATCTTCGGCATAAAGTCTGTTGCTGACCGGATCAAGAGTCCATTGATTTAATACGATGACTTGGGGTTTATCCATGAGTTGCTACTGCTTAACTACCATGCTTTCTGATATTGCAAGAAGTTGAATATCTTGATTGTTTATCTTCACATTATCCAAAAAAATAATCCATTAGATATTAACCACTATCAAATGAAAACTTTTAACCAGAAATAAAAAACCAGCATTCACTGCTGGTTTTTTTATTAGACTTAACGCTATTGAAAAGACTTCAATACATTAAGGTATATAACTTACGGCGGTAGGTACTCACCAGAGGATCCCCATCCGGCAATGCCTTAAGCACATCCAGCAATAAATCTTTGCTGGCAACATCCGAGCGATCTTTTTGCGCCAGTGAAAACAACAATGCCAGGGCATCTTCATGACGGTTTACCTGGCTGTATTGCGCCGCCAGTTTATGCTGCAATTCTACATTGCCGGGGTCTTGTGCAACTTCCTGCTCCAGCGCCTGTAATTCAGGTGAGTTGGCCGCCTGTGCCGCCAGTTCAAGCTTGGCTTTTAACGACTGGTAATAGCTGTCCTGATCCACCATTTTAATGGTCGCCAACAACTGCTCCGCTTCTGTTGTTTTTCCGGTGTGAATATAAACATCAATCAGGGTCAGTTTGATATCCGCCCTTTCGCTATCGAGCTGATGTGCTTTGGCTATGGCGGCAAACGCTTCACTGGGATTGCCATCTGCCAATGCCTGGCGTGCCTGGGCCAGCAAGGTGTCTTGCTCTTTCGGTAAGTGTTTCGCTAAAAACTCATCTATGCCTTCATCGCCTTGCGGACCGCTAAGGCCATCAACTGGCTGACCGTCTTTAACCAGCACAGCCGTGGGTAAGCCCTGAATACCAAACTGCATCGCCACCTGCTGCTGCGCCTGGCAATCAACAGACGCCAATAACACATGCTCGCCCGCAGCAGAGAGCTTGGCCGCAAGCTTATCTTTTAGTTCGATACTCTCCGGGACTTGCTCGGCCCAGAAAGCCACCAGGATCAATTTATTTTTAGACTCTTCAACGATGACTTGTTGAAAGTTATCCAGGGTCATTTCGACCATATTTTGGGGCAAAGAGTTTGAGATCACAGAGGGTTCCAATATCGGTTAACTTAACTTGTTATTTGGGGGCAAAACCGCTACTTACAAGTGCAATCACCAACTTATCCCCCAAAGCCGGTAAAATCGGCACAGAAGATAAAACTTCTGTGCCTTATCAAAAAGATAACTTATTGCACCGCTTTTAACAATTCACGGGCAATGATCACTTTTTGGATTTCACTGGTGCCTTCATATATCGAAGTTATACGCACATCACGGGCATAACGCTCCAGCGGATACTCTTTAATATAACCGGCGCCCCCCATCATTTGCAGGGCATCATAACAGGCCTGGTTTGCTTTTTCAGAGGCAAATAACTTGGCCATAGAAGCGGCCTGGGAAAATTCCAGTCCCTGCTCTTTATTACACGCCGCCTGCATCAACAATAAACGCGCCGCTTCCAGATCGGTATACCTGTCGGCAAGTTTCCATTGCAGCCCCTGGAAGTTAGCCAGCGGCTGACCGAATTGCTGACGCTCGGTCAGGTACTGACGGGCATAATCCATTGCTGCCAGACCTACGCCTAAAGCCAACGAACCTATGCCTATTCTGCCACCGGCCAGCTCGCCTACCGCAATAGCAAAACCTTTGTTTTCTTGCCCTAACATTGCGCTTGCCGGCACGCGGCAATTTTCAAAATAGACTTCATTGGTAGGAGAAGCCTTTTGTCCCATTTTATCTTCACTTTTACCGATCACCATCCCCTCGGTACCGGCTTCAACAATAAAACAGGATATGCCTTTACCCTTACGTGCATCAGGGTCGGTTACTGCCCACACCACAAAAACCCCGGCAAAAGTACCGCTGGTGATAAAAATTTTACTGCCGTTGATCACATAGTCATCACCGTCTTTGACCGCCGTGGTTTTCATACCGGCAGGATCTGACCCGGCAACCGCTTCCGTTAAGCAGAAACCACCCGCCTTATATTCACCCGAGCAAATTTTTGGCAAATATTGCTGCTTTTGCTCTTCATTGCCTACCGCCTGAATCACTTCCGCCACCATATTGGTGACCGAAGTGGTTACCGCTGTGGAGGCACAGGCCCGGGCAAGTTCGGTGATCGCTAAACTAAAGGCAACACTACCGGCTTCAACACCACCGTATTCACTGCTGATGTTTAATCCCATAAATCCCAATTCGGCTAACTTGGCTAAGTTTTCCTGAAAAAGCTGCTGGTCATTACCTGCATCCAGATCGGCAGCAACCGGCGCCAGTTCGCTGTCAGCAAACTTACGCGCCATATCTTGTATCATGACTTGTTCTTCACTAAGGGAGAGATCCATAATTAAACCCTGTATATTCTTATCATCTTCTTAAATTACGCATAAGATACACTTTTTCACTGATTATGCTACTTCCTGAAAACATCGGATGAATCTTAGGGCATGACTTTGTACACAGAAAGTGACAAACTAGGTGTTTAAGTTAGCAGATACCGAATTTCTTAAATACGCAAAGGACTATAACCAGGGTAGGAAAATGTCTATTTCGTTTGCCAATAAACTCAAACTGGTCAGAACTGCGATAGGTAAAAATCAGCAGTTTTTTGCCGATATACTCGATATTCCCGTAGAGCAATATCTGGCTTATGAAAGCGGGGAAAGGGAAGTTTGCGCCGAGGAATTAAAAGCAATCTGCTCCCATCCGGACTGCTTGCGTTACACCTTGTGGGTAATGACAGATCAAACCAATGCCTTGGCCGGGCAAATAGCCCCGGGAGACCCTTCGCCTCTAAAATTAAACGAACAGACAAATCAAAAAAGCAGTTTCGATTATCAGTTTATTGAAACGACAGAAGAGGCCCTGCAGCTATTTTGCCAACTGGACTGGTTTATTCCCAATAGCAAAACCGCCAATTTTAATAACTGTGCCCGGCTATTGTTAAAAGATTTAAAGGGAGTAATTGAATTGCATTACCAGACCAAAGAGGACGAAACGACTTAAGCCCCTTCGTAATCAAAGAAAAAAATTATATAACACTATCAAAGGCAAGCAACAGCCGCTTACCCTCAATAATTATTTACTTACCGATAAAAAACTCTAACGAAACGAGCGAGGATTAAAGTCAGCAGTAGCTTCAGGTTTCTGGTATTGAAACCTTTCTCTTATGGCTTCTTTTTGTACCTTTTGATAATAAACCTTAGCCTTTTCTAGCTGAGGCTTAAGTTGCTGGTATTGATCAATACCGTTACTGTTGCTCAGGCTATCACCAATTGCCAAAACAATTTTTTCAGCTTCTGTAAGTTGTTTATTTCCAATCCTGACAGGCTCAGAATTAAAAATGAGATTTTCCAGCCTGCGATGCATCAATAGCAAAACAATGGCAATAAACATCAATAAATATATGAAATCCATTTTACTTTCTCCTTAAACTTCCTTAACCGCATCAGATACGCTTATTTCATTGCGACATTTTCGGCAAAACGCCTAGCAACATCTTGCTTGTTTTTCCTGTTAATAATCACACTAATAATCATAAGTGCCGCAATACTCAACGTCACTATGTTCATAGTCGGCGTATATAAATCCCATAACCACCAACTAGTCCGATTACGATTTTCAATAATATCAATATGCATTGCCAAATGAAAAAACACATTTATCGTTAATAGATACATGACAAAGGACGTTACCCGACTATGCGGAATACGAAAAAGTAAATGTATGATTATAATCGCGATAATACTTAACGATTCAAACTCGATCCACCGAAGATAAAAATCGGTTCCCGCATAAGTGTCCATATCGATAAATATCTGAAAAGAGTCCGAAGTTATTAATATATTTAGCGCCAGTATGGCGGAAGCTATAAATACTGATTTTTGCTCCCGCCAATTTTTTGCACTCAACAGAAATGCCGCAAAATACATTGACAGTATAATAAAATCAAAAAAACCAAATAAATAGGCACTTTCTGGAGAATACAACATAGCTATTATTTACCCAGTGGCTCCCCTGGTGTTAAATGAGATGCGATTTGCCTGCAAGCTTGTACTTCGGGAGGTAGATATACCTTCCCATTTCCATTTGCACCGGCAGAAACACATTTCAACAAAGACAACTCAACTGTTTTATTTACTAGCTTATTATTCTTTTTCATAGATGAACTCCCTGTTTATCCAATTAATAAATTAAAACGTTAGAGATTGATAGCCATACTCGTTTTGCTAATTTAATCAGGACTAAATAAAACGTGGAATTTTGTATTTCGAAAAACCCCGACACAGGAGCTTGGTAAAGAAAGGTCGACAAGTTGCCGCAACAAATAAATTTTACTTAATGCCTTCAAGCAAAGTAGAAGCCAAAGCAAAAATAAGAGTGAGCTTTCCTTAACGTCGATCAACAAAAGTCCATTTAGCATCTCCATATTTACACGACTTTAACAAAGCCGTCAACCATTATTTCTTATAAAAAGCTTAATAGTTTGTTCATTTTTCTATAACATTCAATCGAATAACGTCAATTTTAAGCCAGATACAACAAAACGCGCCAGGGCGCGTTTTGTGTTAATAATTTAACTTACTATTAATCCTGTACGGAAATTTACCAATGTTTACTTTTAGCAGTTACCAGCATCTTCTACTGCTGCTATTAATCCTTATTCAATATTAAGCAAGCACAAACCATAACAAACCTGCCCCCAATAATAAGCGATAGATAACAAACGGCATCATGCCCAATTTATCCACCAGGATCAGAAAATAATGGATACAGGCATAGGCGCTGATAAACGAGAGCACACTGCCAAGTATCATCGGCTGCCAGTCTACTCCTTCACCTGAGGTCAACAGTTTCATGGTTAAATAACCGCCCGCCATGGCAATCCCGGGAATAGATAATAAAAAAGAAAAGCGCGCGGCATTGGTGCGGCTTAATCCCAGCATCAAGCCTATGGTCATGGTAATACCAGAGCGGGAAGTACCGGGGATCAAGGCCAGCGCCTGAGAAAAACCTATTAACATTGCCCCTTTAAAACCCAGTTTTTCCAAACTGACATTTTGTTTCGCCTTAATATCGGCAAAGCCAAGCAAGGCACCGAATAAAAGTGTAGTAGCGGCAATCACTAAGGCCGAACGTGAATACTCTTCAATAAAGTCTTTACCGAAATAGCCGGTCAAGCCCAAAGGAATGCTGGCAAACAGGATCCACCAGGCCAGTTTTCCATCAAAATTGCCATCATTGCCGTCAACCGTGACTTTCCCCCTGGCTAACGTCCCTACCCAGGCAACCAGCATGCTGCCGACTTCTTTGCGAAAATAGAGCATAACCGCCAATAAGGTACCGACATGCACCGCAACATCATATGCCAGCCCCTGATCCGCCCAACCCAAAAGCTGGGAGGGTAAAATTAAATGCGCCGAGCTGGAGATAGGCAAAAATTCCGTCAATCCCTGGATCAAGGCTAAAATGAAAATTTCTATGGTACTCATATTCCGATTAATACCTATTGTTATTGCTAATGGTCATTAGCTTGTATTGTAAATAAAGTCGTTTAAGGTTTGCTGATGGCATTCGCTTCAGCTTTGCTTTTTCAGCGCCTTACCAGTTAAGCGGCACTTTCTGCAATTTCTGGCTGGATTTGTCGTAAGCGTGCCATAACTCCCGGTAGCTTTTTTTTACCACAGGGTGAATAGACTCTCCGGCAATTTCCGCAAGCGGCCATAATACAAAAGCATTATGACAAATTTCATGACGCGGGATTTGTGCCGGCTGTTCAAGAATAAAGTCATCAAAAAGCAGCAAATCTAAATCTAAGGTACGCGGGCTATATTTCTTGGCATCCGGGGTGCGGCCATTGGCATATTCGATTTCCCGTAAGCAGGCGGCCACAGATTCAACACTTTCATCGGTTTGCAGGCCGATCACCATATTATAGAAAGCGCTGCCGGCAAAACCGACTGCCTCACTTTCAAACAGGGACGACAGGGTTAATTGGCCATAACGCTCGGCCAATGCCGTTAATCCCTGTTTAACATGAAACTCACGGTCAACATTGGTGCCCAGTGAAATATATACCTGTGCCATTAACTGCGACTGCCTCTTTCGATTTCTACGCCAACAGTTGCGGCATTAAATACCGCCCCCGGTTTGCCGATTTTTAGCTTCAGCCAGGGAATATGATGACTTGTCATTAAATATTCGGCTATACGCTCTGCCAAAGTTTCAATCAGATCAACCGGGTTGTTATTGGCAAAGGTTTCTATCTCCTGAGAGATTTGCGCATAATCCAGGGTTTTTGCCAGCTCGTCATTTTCTGCGGCGGCAGCGGTATTCCAGCCCATTTGCAGATCGATAACCAGCTTCTGCTTGATCTCTTTTTCCCACTGATAAAAACCAATAGTGGTCTGAATAGTTAAGCCTTCTATATATACCTTATCCATACATTGTTCCCTAGTTGAAATATCAGTGAAAAAGCGCCCGGTTTTTTGCCGTTTTTTTGCTCTCCTTTTATTTAGAGAGCCAACAGAAAAAAGCGCCGGGAAAAGCAGCAAAAAAATTATTTTGCGAGTTTACCTGTGCAGGTCTGGAAAAACTACCTTAGTAAGCGATACAATGCTAAATCAGTTAATAATTGTGTGATTATTAGGCATTTAAAAGGACATCAGCTTATCACTCCTCTTTTGATAACTTTGGCTATGACAGTTGTTGCCTATTTAATTGGTTCAATTTCTTCTGCCATCTTAATCTGCAAATTGCTGGGTTTGCCGGATCCCCGCACTCAGGGCTCACATAATCCGGGCGCCACCAATGTATTGCGGATCAGCAATAAGCTCACTGCCGCCACTGTTTTACTGCTTGATATCCTCAAAGGCACCATTCCCGTTTGGGCCGCTTATTTTCTTGGTATCGATCCGATATTTCTCGGAGTCATCGCCGTTGCCGCCTGTTTAGGGCATATGTACCCGATATTTTTTCAGTTTCAGGGAGGAAAAGCGGTTGCTACCGCCTTTGGGGTATTGCTGCCGATAGGACTGGATTTAGGAGGCTTGCTGGTATTAACCTGGTTGCTGGTGGCTAAAACCACCAGATATTCCAGCCTGGCGGCAATCGTGACGGTATCGCTGGCGCCTGTATATACCTGGTTATTAAAACCTGTTTATGTCACACCGGTGATCATGCTTTCCCTGTTGATCATCTTTCGCCATAAAGACAATATTGTCCGTTTACTTAAAGGGGAAGAAAGCAAAATCTCCTTCAACAAATCTCCCCCCAAATAAGTTAGCTTAAATTGGATCTAAGGTATCCAGCGGCCAGCGCGGCGTAGCCTTGAAGGTTAAATCCGCCGATACCCCGGCCTTTAATCTTTGCATGCCGGCATAAGCGATCATTGCGCCGTTATCGGTACAAAATTCCGGTCTGGGATAGTAAACACCGCCGCCCAATTTCTTGGTGACTTCTTCAAGTTTCGCACGAATGGCTTTATTGGCACTGACGCCTCCGGCCACCACCAAACGGTTTAAGCCACATTGCTCCAGTGCCCGGCGACATTTAATCGCCAGGGTTGCCACTACCGCATCCTGAAAAGCCCAGGCAACATCTGCCTTGGTTTGTTCATCCATCACTTCTTTATGAATACAGTTGGCGGCAGAGGTTTTTAAACCGCTGAAACTAAAATCAAGTCCGGGCCGGTCGGTCATAGGACGTGGAAATTTAAAACGCCCCGGGGTGCCCGCTTCCGCCATTTTTGACAGTACCGGTCCGCCCGGATAGTCAAGTCCCAGTAATTTTGCCGTTTTATCAAAGGCTTCACCCGCAGCATCATCCACAGACTCCCCCAGTAACTCATAATGGCCGATACCGTCTACCCTGACCAGCTGGGTATGGCCGCCGGAGATCAATAAAGCGACAAAAGGGAATTCCGGAACATCGTCTTCAAGCATAGGCGCCAGTAAATGCCCTTCCATATGGTGTACAGGTACGGCGGGTAAGTCCCAGCCGTAAGCCAGACTGCGTCCGATAGAGCAGCCCACCAATAATGCCCCCACCAGGCCGGGGCCGGCAGTATAGGCAACACCGTCTAAATCTTCTGGTTTAAGGTTAGCCTCAGCCATGACTTCCTCAATTAAAGGAATGGTTTTACGCACATGATCTCTTGATGCCAGCTCGGGGACTACTCCGCCGTAATCGGCATGAACGGCAATTTGACTATATAAACGATGCGCCATAATGCCCTGCTCATCATCATAAATGGCAATGCCGGTTTCATCACAAGAGGTTTCTATCCCCAAAATTCGCATAGACTAAGACTCCAAAAAATTAACGACGGGATTTTACTCTCTCTTGAAGTAATTAACCAGCTTTAAGGCGATTTATAACTTTACATCGGGCAAACACGGGATTAGAATATGTCACCCATTTTTAATAGAGGCGGTGGTAATTCAACCAAGCAGGTTTTGTTATTCACCCATTTATATAGATACATTTAAGGTAGATAGGCAACATGCCAGTAATTAAAGTAAGAGAAAACGAACCATTTGACGTTGCATTACGTCGTTTCAAGCGCTCATGTGAAAAAGCAGGTATCCTTTCAGAAGTTCGTCGTCGCGAATCTTATGAAAAGCCGACTTGGGAACGTAAGCGTAAAAAAGCTGCTGCTGTTAAGCGCGCTGCTAAAAAGCTTTCTCGTGAGAACGCACGTCGCGTTCGCATGTACTAAGAATCCCTTAGTACTTACTGAGACTGTAGCATGAGTCTACTTGCCCAACTCAAAGATGAGATGAAAAACGCGATGCGTGCCAAAGACAAAGTACGTCTTGGCGTTATTCGTATGGCGTTGTCTGCCGTTAAGCAGATCGAAATCGATGAGAAAACTGAATTGAATGACGATGGTATTATCGCGGTATTAACCAAAATGGTTAAGCAGCGTAAAGAATCCATCGCAATGTTCACTGACGGTGGACGAGATGAAATGGCCGCAGCCGAAGCTGCAGAAGTCGTGGTATTGGAAGAATTCCTTCCGGCACCGCTGACAGCCGAGGAAATCGACCAAATGATTTCCGATGCCATTTCACAATCCGGTGCGGCCTCAATGGCTGACATGGGTAAAGTCATGGCAGTATTAAAACCGGCAATGCAAGGTAAAGCCGATTTGGGCGCGGTCAGCGGCCAGGTCAGAGCCAAGCTAAACGCTTAACCGGCACTTTAATCTCCCGACAAAAAAACCGCGATTGCTTCTGCCTCGCGGTTTTATTTTTTTCTGAAACATGTAAAATTGTTTCAAGCATTCCAGCCGTTTATTTTTGTGATTGCTAAAGGTACCTGAACACGTGGCAAAAACCGGACTCATTTCCCGACAGTTTATCGATGACTTATTGGCCCGGGCTGATATCGTTGAACTTATAGATGCGCGCGTACCGTTAAAAAAAGCAGGAAAAAATTACCAGGCCTGCTGTCCTTTCCATACCGAAAAATCGCCGTCTTTTACCGTCAGTCAAGACAAACAGTTCTACCATTGCTTCGGCTGCGGCGAACACGGCAACGCCATTTCCTTTTTGATGGAATTCGACCGGCTGGAATTTGTTGATGCCATCGAAGAACTGGCATCACTCAATAATATGGAAGTGGTGCGGGAGCAAACCAATCAAAGTCCCGCCCAGCAACTAAAACAGCAGCAAGCCTATCAGCAAAAACAGGGCGACTATGAGCTGCTGGAGCAAATCAGTAAATTTTACCGCCAGCAGCTAAAAGTCGCCGCCGATAAAGACACCGCAATCGAGTATTTAAAAAGCCGGGGCTTGAGCGGCGAAATCGTACAACGTTTCGGCATAGGTTATATCAGCGATGCCTGGGACGGTATGATGAAAGTCTTTGGCGGCAACCATCAGACAAGCCAGCAGCTGGTGGATTTGGGCATGGCCATTCAGGGGGAGAAAAACCGTCCCTACGATAGGTTCCGTGGCCGCATCATGTTTCCTATCCGCGATAAACGCGGCAAGGTCATAGGTTTCGGTGGCCGGGTGCTGGCAGACGGCACCCCGAAATACCTCAACTCCCCGGAAACCCGGGTTTACCATAAAGGCCAGGAATTATACGGCCTGTATGAAGCCAAACAGGCCAATAAACAATTACAGCGCTTAGTGGTAGTGGAAGGTTATATGGATGTCGTGGCCCTGGCCCAGCACGGCGTGGATTATGCCGTAGCATCACTAGGCACCTCCACCACCGGCGAACAATTGCAAACCCTGTTTCGCACCGTCAAAGAAGTTATTTGCTGTTATGACGGCGACCGGGCCGGCCGTGATGCCGCCTGGCGCGCGATGGAAAATGCCCTACCGCTGGTGCGCGACGGTTACTCCCTCAAGTTTGTGTTTTTACCCGACGGCGAAGATCCCGACTCCCTGGTACGCGAGCAGGGACAAGAAGCATTTGAAAAAATTCTCGACAGCGCGACGCCATTATCAAAATTCCTGTTCGAGCATTTGCTGACTTCGGTCGATATGAATTCCCTGGAAGGCAAATCCGCCCTGGTGGATTCTTTCCAGCCGTTTTTACAAAAAATGCCCGACAGTATATTAAAAGACTCAATCATCAATGAGCTGGCCAATAATTTCGGCACCGGCAGCGAACAGCTCCAGGCCAAGCTCAATAAAAACCTCGGTCAGGAAAACACTCCGGCGCCAAAACAAAAGCAGCCGAAAGTCACTCCGGTCAGACTGGCTATTGCATTATTGCTTGAGCATCCCCATATAGTAAAGGCACTGCCGGATCCCTCGATATTACAGCAGTTAAACGTACCCGGGATCCCGCTATTATGCCAGTTGGTGAACCTGTGCCAGCAAAATCCGGACATTAACAGCGCACAATTGCTGGAATATTTCCGCGATACCGAGCAGGGAACACAACTGAATAAACTCATGTGCTGGCAGCATCATGTTGAAGCCGAAGCTGCCGAAGATGTTTTTTTAGACAGTATTGAAAAATTACTCAACACTTTTGTCGAACAAAGAACAGAAGTGTTATTGCAAAAAGCGCGTACAGGCCAGATGACCCAGGTTGAAAAACAGGAGCTTCAGGCGCTGTTAAACGCATAATACGATACCAATAGCAACAAAGACTATAATTAAATCAATGCTAATTTAGTATCGAAAACGTTTATTGCTGGAAATTTACCCGTGGCCTTGCTACAATTTCCTGCTTTATTTTTTCTTATTTTGATAGCCCTACATAGGTGGACACTCGTCAATGGTTCAAGCCCCACAATCCAGACTTAAAGAGTTAATAACCAAAGGTAAAGAGCAAGGATACTTAACCTTTGCCGAGGTTAACGATCATCTTCCTCAGGATATTATCGATTCCGATCAGGTTGAAGACATCATTCGAATGATCAACGACATGGGTATCCAGGTGTTTGAAAACGCACCGGATACGGATACGTTGATGATGAGTGAAGCCAATACCGATGAAGATGCTGCAGAAGCTGCCGCAGCAGCGCTGGCAACGGTAGAAAGCGAAATCGGCCGTACAACCGACCCGGTACGTATGTACATGCGTGAAATGGGTACCGTTGAGCTGTTAACCCGCAAGGGTGAGATCGTTATTGCCAAACGCATCGAAGAAGGTATCAAGGAAGTACAACACAGCGTTGCCGAATACCCGCCGGCCATCAACTTCCTGTTAGAGCAATGGGATAACTTTGTTGCCGAAGAAATTCGCTTAAGCGACATCATAGTCGGCTTTTTGGATCCGGATGCCGAAGACGACGATATCGCCGCTGCAGCCACCCATATCGGCTCAGAGCTGTCAGATGAAGATCTGAAAGATGAAGATGCCGATCTCGACGATGACGAAGACAGCGACAGCGATGAGGACGATGAAGAAACCGGTCCTGATCCTGAGTTGGCGAAAGAAAAGTTCGCCCAGCTGCGCGCCGCTTACGAGCACGCCAATAAGATCATCGACGAAAAAGGCCGCGGCCACGCCGATTCTCAAGTTGCCATCGACGGTATCGCCGATGTCTTCAAAGAATTCCGCTTAATTCCTAAAGTGTTTGACCGCCTGGTGAAAAACATGCGCAGCGTGATGGACCGTTTACGTGTTCAAGAGCGTTTGATCATGAAACACTGTGTGGTTGGCGCAGGTATGCCAAAAGCGACTTTCATCAAGATTTTCCCGGGTAATGAAACCTCAAAAGACTGGTTTGAAGCGCAAAAGAATGCCGGCGAACCTTATTCAGCTAAACTGGCGGATGTCGAGCAGGACGTTGAACGTTGTATCTACAAACTCAACATGCTTGAACAGGAAACTTTCCTGAATGTTCACGGCATCAAAGACATCAACCGTCGTATGTCAATCGGTGAAGCCAAAGCCCGCCGCGCCAAGAAAGAAATGGTTGAAGCCAACTTACGTCTGGTTATCTCCATCGCCAAGAAATACACCAACCGTGGTTTGCAGTTCCTGGATCTGATCCAGGAAGGTAATATCGGTCTGATGAAAGCGGTGGATAAATTCGAATACCGTCGCGGTTACAAGTTCTCGACTTATGCAACCTGGTGGATCCGTCAGGCGATCACCCGTTCAATTGCCGATCAGGCCAGAACTATCCGTATTCCGGTACATATGATCGAAACCATCAACAAACTTAACCGTGTTTCCCGCCAGATGTTGCAGGAAATGGGTCGCGAGCCGACGCCGGAAGAACTGGCCGAACGCATGATAATGCCGGAAGACAAAATCCGTAAGGTATTAAAAATTGCCAAAGAGCCTATTTCCATGGAAACCCCGATCGGTGATGATGAAGATTCGCACTTAGGTGACTTTATTGAAGATGGCAGCGGTGAATTGCCGGTTGATTCAGCCACTTCTGAAAACCTGAAGAATGCCACTCACGAAGTGCTTGCCGGTTTAACCGCCCGTGAAGCCAAGGTATTAAGAATGCGTTTCGGTATTGATATGAATACCGACCACACCTTGGAAGAAGTGGGTAAGCAGTTTGACGTTACCCGTGAGCGTATCCGTCAGATTGAAGCGAAAGCCTTACGTAAGCTTCGTCACCCGTCCCGTTCAGAGCAGCTGAAAAGCTTCTTAGACGGTGAATAAACACGGAGCGTAAGTACATTCTTACTTAGGTCACTCATCCACATCCGTGTGGCCGTGACATACCATACATCCTGTATATAAAAGCATGTTTATCTCAGATAAACATGCTTTTTTTATGTGTGAAATTTGCTAGCCAATAAAAACGTTTATACCTCCCCTCTGCCCGCGGCAGCCCTGAAAACTGGATTTTTCTCCTTTCACAATAAATACTTAACCTACCCCACACCAAGATGGAACCGCCATGTGTAAAGCCTTGCCCTTATCACTTGTCCTGTCGGTAGTCGTTTTTTCTCCCCTTGACGTCCTTGCTCACGATAACCAGAAATTAGAGTTCACCCCTTTTATCGGCTATCGCTTAGACGGCGATTTTGAACAAACCGATCCGGCAACAGGAATAGAAACCGAACTTTCACTGGAAGATAAAGCCAGTTACGGTTTTAGTATCGCCTGGCCCTATTCAGACCAGCGGCAGGGGGAGTTTTTGATCAGCCATTATCAGACAGACTTTACCAGCCATAACGCAAGTTTATTCTCGGCACATAACAAGATTGATGTGACTTATCTGCATATTGGCGGCAATGTGCCGCTCACTCATGTCCCGGTGCCGATAAAATTTTCCGGTGGTTTAGGACTTACCTACCTGGCGCCGCAAAGCTCACGTTTTGACAGTGAAAGCCAGTTTTCAGTCAATCTCGGCTTACAGGCTCGTTTGCCCATCAATGAACAGCTGGCTTTTCGTGTCGATGCCCGGCTATTTGCCACTTTCTTCGACAGCGACGGCGAGATATTTTGCAGCAACCAGGGCTGTATTGCCTCCGTATCCAGTGAATTATGGTTGCAGGGAGAAATCACCGCCGGACTGAGCTTTAGCTTTTAAACAACTTGATCAGGGTGCAGCATGCTCAGGCGCCGTTAAAAACGCTTTATCGGTTAACGAATGTAAAAAGGCCAGTAAGTCATGCCTTTCCCTGGTCGTTAAGGTAAAACCTTTCATAAAGGGACTTTTCAGGGTGTTTTTACGCCCGTCTCCCCGGTTGGGACCCTGGATAATATTTCTGCCGCCGTCGGCATAAAAGTCAATCACCTGCTCCAGCGTCTTAATACTGCCATCATGCATATAAGGAGCAGTGACGGCAACATTTCTCAGGGTAGGCGCACGAAAACGGCCGTTATCGGCAGCCAGGGTGCTGATTTCTGCCAGGCCGTTGTCCTCCGCCGGATAGCGCGAAGCTCCGTCGACATTATATAAGCCGATATTGTGAAACGGCCGCCGGTCGATTAACTGCTTCTCATGGCCGGTTGACTGGGTAAAATTAAAGCCGCCATGACAATGATGGCATTCGAGCCTTTCCGAAAAAAACAAATTCATGCCGCGAATCGCTTCTTCCGGCAACGCCGAATCGTCTCGCCAGTAAGCATAATGGTCAAAGGGGGAGTCAAAGGAAATTAAACTGCGGACAAAGCTTGCCAGCGCTTTAGTGATCAAGTCAAAGCTCACCTCCCCGCTGCCAAAAACAGCGGGAAAATTATCGGGAAATGCTTGACGAAAAAGCGCACGATAGGCCGGGGTCTGGAAACGGGCCAGCACCTCCTGTTCATGGTTAGTGATCCCCAACTCTACCGGCGATTCACTAAACATAGGCAATAACAGCTGAAGCTCTATGCTGGTTAAACCGTCGTGAGCCCAGGTCAGGGTTTTGTTATAGGCAATATTCACCAGGGCCGGAGCATTACGTCTGTGTCTCTGACCGGTAGAGCCTACCGAAGTGGTTAAAGGCTCGGCAAAGGCATATTCCTGTAAATGGCAACTGGCACAAGACTGGGTTTGATTGGCAGACAGGTTTTTATCATAAAACAGCATCCGCCCCAGTGACACTTTTTCAGCGGACATAGGATTATCTGCCGGTACCTGGGGCTTAGGAAAACCGTCGATTATCGGCCATTGATAACCTTCGACCTCCTGGTTTTTACCACAGCCGGTCAGGCAAAAGCTCATCAGCAGGGGCAATATAAACAGCCGGCTCCTTGAGGAAGAAATGTTTGTTTTTAAATTAATCATCACTGCCCCGGAACAAGCGGGACTCAGGCTCACTGAGGTTGGCCAGTATCTGTCGGCAATGGGGGTTTTCCGGGGCAGACTGGCAACTCTTTTCCCGGGTTAACGTTACCTGAGTTAATAAACGAGATAAATCCAGATGCAGTTCTGGGGTATTGCTGTCAAAGGCAAATTCAAACTGAAAACGGTTTGGCTGGCGGCACTCCTCTGCCGGGGGCCTTACCGGACTAACAGCCGAACAACCGGTAGAGCCTAAGTGAAATAACCAGGTATCATCTTTTGAAACCATCTCAAGCCGTAAAAACTTATGGCCGGTGCGCCAGACCCAAAACATGGATGGCTCATTCAGCGGGCTTTTTTGAGTCAGCGGATTTTGATGATTTAAACTAAAAGGAACCCCCAAAGTAAAACGTATCCGGCTTATACTCGAAAGCTCAAAGGAAGGTGCTAAGGCTAACTGCCAGTTGCCCGAAGTAGCATCCCTGTCATCAGGCGAGCATACCTGCCCCAGCAAGGCAACCATACCTGACTGAAACTCGGTTTCCAGCATCGGCCAGGTTTGCCATAAGTTATTTGCCTGGACAGAAGCTGAATCATCACTTTGGCTAATAACCTCAAGATCGCTGATAAAGAACTGCAGCTGCTGATAACGCCAACTTTTATCCATATGAGAAAAAGGCTTGTTGCACGCTAACACCTGCTGCTGGTAAACCGGGGTTACTGTGATGTTGACCGCTTGATTACGATCGCAAGCCGCCAGGGAAAAGAGCACAGAAAAAAAAGCTGTTATTTTAAGCAGCGTTAAGAAAAACAATTTAATATCAGACATTAAGCCCCATAAAAACATGCTGACAACTCAAATGATTATCGTATACTAAAAACTAATCTAAGCACCATAGATATTTCATCGGATCAAGGTAAAGGCTTAAATTATGATAATAAAAATAGTCTATCTTTCATTGTTGACCACCTTTTTTTCCAGCGCCAGCTTTGCCCACTCAGAACACGACAAAGCCCGTTTTGTTGCCAACCAGGGGCAGGATAAGGGCAAATGCGACCTGGCTTTGCGCCCCTGTAAAACCATCGCCTACGCGGTCAGCCAGGCCAATAAAGGCGACAAGATATTAGTGGCCGGCGGCAGCTATCCGATCAATTCCACCGAAGAGTTATTCTATTTAAAAAGTGCCTTAGTACCGGTTTATGGCGGTTATAACCGTTTTGACCATTATCAGAGCCAAAGTCCGGATAGCAACCCTACCCTGCTGCAGGGAGTGCCGGCAGAAATGGCCGCTAATTTGCGCCAACAGGGCTTCACCCTGGTTGGAGACGGTAAATCTCAAATAGATGAAAAAAAACTGAAAAAACAGCTTGATAGCTACGCCAGCTTAAGCCGGGTACAATCACAACAAAGCTGTAGCAACGGCCAGGCCGGTAATTTTGCCTGCAATAATATCGATCTCCTGGCCCATATGCCGCTGAGCCAGTTCTCCACCAGCCCGGGCGCCGCCAGCGATATCTGGGGACATGTTGACCTGAATACCGGCAATGAGTACGCCCTTATGGGACTGACCAATGGCATTGCCGTGGTAGATATCAGTGACGGTGCCAATCCGGTTGAGGTAGGTACCATAACAGGCGCCAATTCAAACTGGCGCGATATCAAGGTCTACCAGTACTATGACCATAACCTCAAAGTATGGCGCGCCTACGCCTATGCCACAGTGGACAACACCCTTGATTACGTCACCATCATCAACTTAAATAACCTGCCGCACTCGGTGACCCTGGCGGAAAAAAATACCGCTGTGGCCACCGCCCATAATATTTATATCAGCAATACCGATCCAACATTAAACATTGCCAAGCAGGGACTCACCCCAAGCCTGCAACTGCTCGGCGCCAATAAATTCAGCGGCGCCTTTCACAACTACTCACTGGAAAATCCGGCATCGCTCACCGCATTAAACAATGCCTCGGTCGGCAGCGGCTACACCCACGACGGCAGCTCTGTGGTGATCAGCGATAACAGGGCAGCCAGTGACTGTCAGAGCAATGGCAACTGTACGGTATTCATTGATTTCAATGAAAATGAAATGAAACTGTGGAATATTTCAAATCCCGACCATATCAGCCAGCTGGGCTCGGCAAAATATGATGATGTCCCCCAGGAGGCTCGATACGTACACTCAGGCTGGGCCAGTGAAGATCAACAAACCATTTTTTTACACGATGAATTCGATGAAAGAGTTGGCGGGTTGAACACCACTTTAAGGATGTTCTCCATTGCCGATTTAAACAACCCGGTGCAAATCGGTACCTGGACCGGCGATACCGCGGCAGCGGATCATAACGGTTATGTACGCGGCAACCGCTATTATATGTCCACCTATGAACGGGGCTTAACGGTACTGGATATCAGCCAGGCAGCAACCCCGGTGGAAGTGGCTTACTTTGATACCTTTCCCTCCTCCAATAATGCCACCTATAACGGCGCCTGGGGGGTATATCCCTTCCTGCCCTCCGGCAATATCCTGATCAGTGATATCAACAGCGGCCTGTATATTTTAAAAGATAACAGCCAGACATCCGCACAGGGGGATATCAGCTTCAGCCAGTCAGCCATCAGCGCTGTTGAAGGCGAAAGTATCGAAATTAGCGTACAACGCAATGCCGAAACTCCGACAAGCGATACCAGTATTTCCTATCAAATACTACCCGGCAGCGCCTTGCCCGATGAAGATTACACCCAGGTAAGCGGCACCCTGACCTGGACAGGCAACGACAACGCGGCTAAAACCATCTCGGTTCCTGTGCTTGCAGATGTCGATAGCGAAGGCGATGGCGAATTCGGCGAAAGTTTTTACCTGCGCTTATATAACCCTACGGGCGGCGCAACCATTTCTTCCCCCAACTACCTGACGGTTAATATCGCCGGCAAGGCCAATACCGGCGTTATAGGTTTCACCCGGGAAGAGGTCATACTGCCGGAAAACCAGGGACCGGCAAGCATCATAGTTTCCCGCGAAGGCAATGTAGAAGGAGAAGTATCGGTCAGCTACCAGCTGGAAAACAACAGCGCATTAATAGATGAAGACGTAGAAAACACCAGCGGTACCCTCACCTGGAGCGATGGCGATAAAAGCAACAAAACCATTATCCTGACGCTGATCAATGACGACCTGGCGGAAGAAGAAGAAACCTTCACCCTGAACCTGGCTTCGGTAAATGACAGCCGGCTGGGTAACTTTAATCAACTGTCGGTTACCATCTCAGATGACGAAAGCAACCAGGCCCCTTCGGTAAATCTGGGGGAAGATAAACAGGTCAATACCCGCCAATCGCACACCTTAACCTCCACCGTCAGCGATCCGGAAAACGATCCCCTGAGCTATCTGTGGAGCCAGAGCTCGGGGCCTACCGTCACCATATTTGATACCACGCAAAACAACATGAGCTTTATTGCCCCCGACAATGCCAGCCTGCTAAGCTTTTCTTTAGCGGTAACCGACAGCAAAGGTGCGACTACCACAGACAGTATCAACGTCACCGTCGTCGGCTCTACATCCAATACAGGCAATTCCAGCGGCGGGGGCGGAGCTGTTAACTTAAGTTATTTACTGCTGTTATTGCCGCTCATTTGGCGACGCCGTCGGTTATAAACCTGGCTTACAAAGCAGAAATAACCAATGCCCCCGAGCGCTTGCAAGTGTTCGGGCCACTAAAACGGCCAGCTTGACAGCAATACTTGAATACTATTTAGGCAGTTGGAAAATATCGTATTTTTTACTTTAGAAATAGGTGACAACAAAATAAAAAATGCTTATACTGCCACCCGCTTTAGTTGAGGTGCGTCTGTGTTATCTCTTAAAGCGAGATGAATGGCCCCTTAGCTCAGTTGGTTAGAGCATCCGACTCATAATCGGCAGGTCCCCTGTTCAAGTCAGGGAGGGGCCACCATTTTCCAGGTTCTCAGCCAGAGCTCAATGGCAATATTTCCGGGGGATCACCCCATTGCAACATCACCCTTTAATTAACTCACACTTCTCCGTTAACTGACCATTAAAAATCCCCTGCAACAAAATGATTTCATTGGTCCTGACATAATTTGGCCGGATCACTAAAGCTATGGTTCTGTGCGGGCCGGGTTCATTTAAATGAACAGCCCTAAGTTCCGACTCATCATAGATCAATTGATCCAATGCCATCTGCGGCACCAGGGTGCTGCCAAGTTTCCCGGCAACCATCTGTACTAAAGTATGCAAGCTTGAAGAATCAAAATCCGCGTTCTGTTGCTGGCTCTGCAAACTGCAGGCGGCCAAGGCATGGTCTTTTAAGCAATGTCCCTCCCGAAGCAGCATCAGCTTTTCCACTTCCAGCTCTTCACTGGTGATTTCCTGCATTTGGCTCGGGCACTCATCTTTATGACTCACCCAGTAAAAGTCTTCCTGCCAAAAATCAAAACGCATCAGCCCTTCAATGGGAAAAGGCAAGGCCAGCACTGCCGCATCTATGTCACCGCTTCTCACCTTATCTACCAGTACATGAGATTGTTCTTCAACGATTTTCAACCTGATATCCGGGTATTTTCTTCGCATCTCAGGCAACACTTTTGGCAGCAGGTAAGGGCCGATAGTCGGGATCACACCTATCGTCATCGGGCTAGAAAAAGGCTGCTTATTTATTTGTGAGACTTGTAAAAGTTCGTCTAATTCCAGTTTGATTTTTTTCGCTTTATTGAGGATCAACCGGCCGTTATCCGTGATCAGCACCTGTTTGTTATTCCGCTCAAAGATGGTGACCCCCAAATGCTTCTCAAGCTCATTGATGGCAATACTTAAAGTCGATTGCGAGACATTACAAGCTTCAGCAGCTTTTTTAAAATGCAATGTCTTCTCTATTGCCAGTGCATAATGGAGTTGTTTTAATGAAATCATATTTACCGATGATAGTTTTTATTGAACATAAAGCTTTTTTTAATCAGTTTGACTATAGCTTATCACGGCAATATAACCTGACAACACAGTTCATCGCTGACAAAAGCCTGATAACAGTTTGTATTTTCTATTAAAAGCAGCAACATTTTATAATTAAAAATATCAAACATTATCTTCAGTTCAATCAATTATTCAACAAGCCTTTTCTATTCTACTCTCTTCCTACTTAAAGGGATTTATTGACAAACTTATGATAAGAAAGAGGCATTACAATGTTAAAAAGCACACTCCCTATAGTAGCGATATCAGTTGCTTTATCTTCTCTGGCGCTGTCGACTACAGCGCTGGCAAGTGGTGAAGCAAAAACCAACCAATTTTGGTGGCCGGAACAACTCAACCTGAGTCCGCTCAGGCAACACAGCGAAGAGTCCAACCCTTACGGCGCACAGTTCAATTATGCCAAAGCATTTGCAACCCTTGATTTAAAACAGCTTAAAAAAGACATTCAGACGACCCTCACCGATTCTAAAGACTGGTGGCCCGCAGACTGGGGACATTACGGCCCGTTAATGATCCGCATGGCCTGGCACAGCGCAGGGGTTTACCGTGTCCATGACGGCCGCGGCGGTGCTGCCGGCGGCCAGCAACGCTTCGATCCGCTGAACAGCTGGCCCGACAATGCCAACCTGGACAAGGCACGGCGGCTACTATGGCCGGTCAAACAAAAATACGGCCGCAAACTTTCCTGGGCAGATTTAATGGTGCTTTCCGGCAATGTTGCCCTTGAATCCATGGGTTTTAAAACCTTTGGTTTTGCCGGCGGCCGAAGCGACGACTGGGAGCCTGATTTAGTGTACTGGGGTCCGGAAACCGCCTTTCTGGATGACAAACGCAGAGACAAAAAAGGCAAACTCAAAGGCCCGCTTGCGGCAGTCGAAATGGGCTTAATTTATGTTAATCCGGTAGGACCCCACGGCAACCCCGACCCATTGTTGGCGGCTAAAGACATCAGAATGTCGTTTGGCCGCATGGCCATGAATGATGAAGAAATTGTCGCCCTGATCGCCGGCGGTCATACTCTAGGTAAGGCCCATGGCGCGAAAAAACCGGATAAATGTGTCGGCGTGGAACCTGCCGCCGCAGAGGTTGAAGCACAAGGTTTAGGGTGGAAAAACAAGTGTGGCACAGGTAAAGGCGCAGATACCTCAACCAGTGGTTTAGAGGGTGCCTGGACCATAACCCCGACCCAGTGGTCATCCAACTTTTTAGACAACCTGATGAACTTTAACTGGGTACAAAGTAAAAGCCCTGCCGGTGCCATTCAGTGGATTCCTGACGATAAAGCAGCAGCAAACCTGGTACCGGATGCACATATAGCCAATAAACGTCATGCCCCTATCATGCTCACCACCGACCTGGCATTAAAAGAAGATCCGGGCTTTAGAAAAATCGTCGAGCGCTTTCAAAAAGATCCCAGCGAGTTTGATCGCGCTTTTGCCAAGGCCTGGTTCAAGTTAACTCACCGCGATATGGGCCCCCGGGCAAGATATGTTGGCGCAGAAGTGCCAAGTGAAGTGCTGTTATGGCAAGATCCGCTTCCCGGCGTTAAACACCAGCTCATTAACGCAAAAGATATCGCCAAACTGAAAAAACAACTGCTTGATTCCGGCTTAACCAACGCTGAATTAATCAGAACCGCCTGGGCTGCTGCTGCCAGCCATCGAGTCACCGATATGCGCGGCGGTGTTAACGGCGCCCGCATCAGGCTTGAGCCGCAAAAAAGCTGGCAAGTCAATAACCCCGCTGAACTAAACAAAGTACTGCCAAAGCTTGAGTCAATCCAGGCGAAATACAACCGCAAATCTGCTAACAAGCAAGTATCACTGGCAGATTTAATTGTCCTGGGCGGTGCTGCCGCCATTGAAAGCGCGGCAAAGCAGGCAGGCCACAACCTTGAAGTCCCCTTTAAGCCAGGGCGTACCGATGCCTCACAAGCACAAACAGATATTGAATCATTCAATTATTTACAGCCAACAGCAGACGGTTTCCGCAACTATTACAGCAAAACAAGCTATATGTCACCGGCAGAAATGCTCATCGACAAAGCCAACTTATTGGGTTTGAACGTCCCTGAAATGACGGTACTCGTTGGCGGCATGCGCGCATTAAATGCCAATTACGACGGCTCCGCTTTAGGTGTTTTTACCGACCAGCCGGGCACATTAACCAATGACTTCTTTGTCAACCTGTTAGACATGTCTACAACATGGACTAAAGCCAAAGGTAATACCGGCATTTATCAAGGTCATGACCGCGCCTCAGGCAAATTAAAATGGCAAGCGACCCCCGTCGATCTCATTTTTGGCTCTAATTCTGAATTAAGATCGATTACCGAAGTCTATGCTTCAGATGATGCCGGCAAGAAGTTTGTAAATGACTTTGTTGCCGCCTGGGTCAAAGTCATGCAGTTAGATCGCTTTGACTTGAAATAAGCAGCAATAAGTTTCACCGGGAGCTACTAAGGTTTTGAGTTTTAAACTGTAGATAATACGGCTTAAAGCTCAAAATAACCTGAATGGCTCCTTGGTGATAGGCAAACAATGCTAAGCTCCCTGTTAGCCCCCCATCAAGCTCATCCCGACATCATTATATTTCCCTGCACCAATAAGAGAGACGATGGCAGTTAAGACATTTATGGTCAGTTATCACTCGCTTGTGCTAATCTCAGTCAATCGTTAAATGATTACGGAACCTTATGATGTTAAAAGCCTTTCGACCCGGCGTTATCACACTGGCCATCTCCGCACTTTTATTACCCCAAAGCGTAATGGCAGCAAAAGATTTGCCCCGGGTACCGCCGACAGAGCACCCCATATTGAGAACAATCCAGGCAGAAGTGAGTGCCGAGCAGGTGAAGAGAACGGTGACTAAACTCGTGTCTTTTGGCACCCGGCATACCTTGTCAGAAACACAATCAGATACCCGGGGGATCGGCGCAGCCAGGCGCTGGATAAAAAGCGAATTTGAACAAATTTCGGCTTTATGCGGCGGTTGTTTAGATGTGATTGAACAAAAACAAACGTTTTCCGGTGAAAAGCGTATTCCCGAGCCAACGGAAGTGGTTAATATTGTTGCTATCCAACGGGGCACTTTAGATCCTAACCGTTATATCATCATGACCGGCGATATAGATTCACGGGTCACCGCTCCCTTAGATGCCGCCAGTGACTCCCCCGGCGCCAATGATAATGCTTCAGGCATCGCCGGTGTACTTGAAGCAGCCCGGGTACTTTCCCAGCATAAATTTGCCGGCACTATTGTTTATGCTGCCTTATCGGGAGAAGAGCAGGGTTTGTTTGGCGGCAAAATCATGGCCGGCATAGCGAAAAAAGAAGGCTGGCGTGTCGAAGCGGTCATTAATAACGACATGATAGGCAACATTTCCGGTATCAATGGCGTCACCAATAATGCCACGGCACGGGTCTTTTCAGAAGGCACCCGCTTTGTTGAAACCGCTGAAGAAGCACGTAAACGTCGTTTCACCGGCGGTGAAGTCGACTCCCCCTCCCGCAATGTCGCCCGCTATATTGACAAAATTGCCGATAATTACATCCCCAATCTTGATGTGATGATGGTTTATCGGCTCGATCGCTTTGGCCGCGGCGGTCACCACCGGCCGTTTAATGAGGTGGGGTTTCCCGGGGTACGGATCATGGAAACCAATGAACATTATGATCGCCAACATCAAAACTTACGCAACGAGAACGGCCGTCAATTCGGTGATGTGCTTTCCGGAGTCAACTTCCCTTATAACGCCAAGCTAACCTCTTTAAATGCCGTCACCCTGGCTGCTATGGCCTGGGCGCCGCCACCGCCGGCTGAAGTGGAAATTAGCGGTGCGGTAAAAGCCTCAACCACACTGAGCTGGCAGCGGCCGCAGGGTAAAATGGCGGAAAACTTGGCCGGCTATCGACTTTATTGGCGTTTAACCACTGAGCCTACCTGGACCCGTAGCCAATATGTCGGTGATGTGACTGAATTTGAATTGAAGAACATCGTCATTGATAACTATTTCTTTGGTGTCAGCAGTGTCTCCAAAGAGGGCTTTGAAAGCCCGGTGGTTTTTCCCGGCCCTGCCGGATCCTTTGGCGGTTACCAGTAAGCCTGTTAAATGATCCGCACCTGAATAGAACAGAGCTTTGCGCCAATATTCTTCACTTAAGCGTGAACAGTATTGGCAAGCTCTGGGGCTGTTTATTCATCAACTTTCAATTTCTCAAGCGCTCAAAACTACGATTCACTGATAAGTCTCATGTAATAATACCCCTTATTTTTCGTTGACTTACACTCGATAACCATTAACTTAGTTAACTGCTGTCTAATCAGCACAAAACCCTCATCTTAAATATGGACGTATAAATGAAACTTAAATTGAATAAAAATAAACTTAAAAACCTATCGAAAAATGATAAAGGCATGCCGGCAGAGATGACCCCTCAAGTTGCGGGGGGCGGTGCCGGACGAGGTGACGATTACTCGAACTTCTGTAACACTATCGATGCGCAAACTTGCCAATGTGTAACCCGCAGGTGCGGTTAACCATCAGCACTTTACTGCCGGTAAAGAAATGCCGGTAAAAATTACCGGCATTTGATAAGGCTATTATGCCTTTGGGCAATAGTCCTACCCCTTGCAACAGATAAACCTGATAAGGGATATTGCTATAGCTATAAAAAAACCAGCATTGAGCTGGTTTTTTTCTGAAACTTTAAGCTGACAGCTTATGCGTTTACTGTGTCTTTTAAACCTTTACCAGCTTTGAAGCCAGGCATTTTAGCAGCAGCGATTTGAATTTCTGCGCCAGTTTGCGGGTTACGGCCAGTACGGGCGGCACGGTCAGTTACTTTAAAAGTACCGAAACCAACAAGCGCTACGTCACCGCCATTTTTTAACTCTTCAGTTACGGCGCCTATAAAGCTGTCTAACGCACGTCCAGCAGCGGCTTTGGAGATATCAGCGCCTTCGGCCATTTTTTCTACTAATTCACTTTTGTTCATGGTATTAACTTCTCATTTGTTTATTATTGATAAGGCATACTAGATAAGAAATTCTTCAAGCGCAATGAAAATGTGCCCTGTAGCGTAATTAACTGCTTTTTATTGCGCCAGCGTAACGTTTTTTGCGATAAAACCGCCTATTTTTGTTAACGACTAGCTAAAAAACGTTCAATCCGGCTACCTTTTTTCAACCCGCACACCGGCAGACACTTTATTGCCCGGATAGCTGATCACTTGCTCACCCGCTTGCAAGCCGGAAGTAATTTCCGCAAACCTGTCATTGCGCCTGCCGACCTCCACCTGCTGCAACACCACATAACCATCCTCCACTTTAAAAACCGACCACTGCTCCTCTTGCCTGAACAAGGCAGATAAAGGCACAGAAATCACATTTTCCGCCTTGTCGATGATAATGGCGGCTTCGACCCTGAAGGCGTCTCCCAGGCTTTGCCATTTTTCCGCCGGGTCGGTAAAAGCTAAAATAACATTAACCCTTTGCTCTTCGACACCGAGGGCGGAAATCTTGGTGAAGCCGGAAGGTTCTATTAAACGTACCCTGGCCCTGATATCTTGCTCCCCTCCCCAGCGCTTGATCAGGGCCTCGTCGCCGGGTTTAACTTTCACCGCATTGGTGGACAGCATTTCGATACTGACTTCCAGATCCGCCGGATTGCCTATTTCCACCAGCGGTGTCCCCACCGCCACAATACTTTCGCTCTTATGCAATATCCTCAGCACCCGGCCATCCACCGGCGAATGAATGCAAATATGACAATCGCCGCCGTTGCCTGCCTCTTCCTGCTCTTCCGGCTGTACCAGCATGGCGCGGGCCGCCGCCAGGCGTGACTCCATCACTTCCTGGTTGGATAGCGCGGTTTCCAGCTCTGCCTTAAGGGTTTTAATGCGCAATTGTGCCCGCTCTAAATGGGCTTTGGATACCGTTTGCTGGCGATAAAGCAATTCGGTGCGTTTAAAATCAGAAAGTTCAAATTCCAGCTCTGCCTGCGCCTGTTTCACCCTGGCCTTAGCCAGTGACAGCGCCGCCCTGGCCCCTTCAATATCCGCTTTCGCCTGGGTTTCCCGGCGTTTGTCCAAAAACTGGGGATTGGCGGGGAACATATTGGCAATAATGGTTTCCGCGGCGGTTACCCTGTCACCCGGCTCGCTCTCAATCCGGGTGATGCGGCCGTCTATGGGGGCATAAACGGTATAAATATCATGGATACGGGTTTTACCTTCGCCTTCTAAAGTCACCAGCAAGTTACCTTTGGCGACAGTAAACATATCCACCTTCACCGGCTCGGGAATAAAAGCAAAGACCAATAATGCCACCGCCACCAGCCCCAGCAGCAGTTTAATCAGATACTTCACCTGTTTGACTTTCATCTGCTATTCTCCCCCATTATTCGACCCCTTTTTGTGCGCTCACCAGATCCAGACGATCCAGCTGATACCATACCAGGTAAAATGACACCAGGGTGCTCACCAGCACTATCGCTACCGCATAACCATAAGTAGACTTTTCCAGATAGACAGGAATGCGAAACAATTCACTGTCCATAGACGAAACCATGCCCTGCACCAGGCCCTGCCCTATCCATATGCCCAGCGGCAGGGAAAACAAAGTGATCACCCCAAGCTCACCAAAGAGCAGATAGGCCACTTCCCGCCGGGTTAACCCCAACACCCGCAAGCTGGCCAGCTCCCGCCCCCTTTCCGACAAGGTAATGCGGGCGGTGTTATAAATCACCCCGAAACTGATAAAACAGGCAAACAGCATATTGGTGCTGACCATTTTCAGCAGGTTTTCCGCCATCAGCTCTTCAAAAATACGCCTGAGCACCGAGGTAATATTCAGGCCGACAACCTTGGGGATCTCTTTAATTTTTTGATACAAGAGCATGCTGTTGTTATTGTCGGTCATTAACGAGGCGCCGGTGATTTTTTCCTGGCTATCAAGCAAGGAATTCAACCGGCTGATCTCCATATACACCCCGAGGCCGATAAACTCTTTAATGATGCCGCTTACCGGGATATGCAGGGTCTGGCGTTTTTCCTCCAGCACCTCCACCGTCACCATATCGCCCTTTTTAACCTGGAGGATCTGCGCCAGCTTCTCATTCATGACCAAGCCGGCCGGCGGCAACTCAAAACGCTGCAAATCCTCCCTGATCACCCTAAACAGCTCGGGTTTTGCCGTTAAACCAATGATCGCTGTGCGTTTTTGATAATGTTTAAACTTCAAATTCACCGCAAGACTGCGTAAAGGCTCAATGCGCAGTACCCCGGGAATGACCTTGATTTCTTCCAGCGCCCGGTAAGGCACGGCTTCAACAAAACTCAGGTTAACATCTTCCCGCTGGATCAGCTCATATTGCACATCCATCAGGTAACTCATGGAATCTTCCATAAAAAAACTGAACACCAGGATAGCCATCGCCATCGCCATACCCAGGGCGGAAAACAGCGCCCGCCAGGGACGCCGCTCCAATTGTCTGAAAACGATCCGGCTAAGAAAAGACAAATGGCGGTGCAGCCCCAGCCGCTCAAACAGGGTCTGTTTAAACTCCGCCGGGCTTTGCACGCGCATCGCCTCCGCCGGCGGCAAACGTGCCGCACTGCGAATCGCCATCAGGGTGCCGGCAATGGCTGCCAGGGTGCACAGCAATACCGCAAAAATCATCACCTGAAAGGAAAAGCTGTATTTAAGAATGGGGAAACGGAAAAACTCGGCATACATCTTGGTCATGCCCACTCCCATCCAGGCACCGAGCGCCAAACCTATCACAGCACCACAACCGGTGATCACCAGCACCATTTTTAGATAATGGAAAATGATCTCCCGGTCGCTATAACCCACCGCCTTAAGCATGCCGATTTGCTCCCGCTGGGTCGTTACCTGGCGCGACATAACCACATAAATTAAAAACGCCGCCACGCTGAGAAAAATGACCGGCGCCATCAGCCCCATCGCCTCCAGCTGCTTTAATTCATTTTCGAGAAAGAAATTGGAGATTTGCTCCCGCCTGTCAAAGGCGAGCAAACCGCCGTAGGGTTTTAACAGCAGGTCGAGCTGCTCTTTAACCCGTTCGGTATTGGCGTTACGCTCTAAACTCAGGGACAAATCATTAAACGCCCCTTTCATATTCACCGCCGCTGCCAGCGCACGCCGTCCCATCCAGAAAATGCCAAACCTTTTATTATCCGGCATCAAGGCCCCCGGCGCTATGCTGTACACATATTCCGGCGAGAGCACCACACCAACAATGTTAAAGCTGCGGCGGTGGCCATAAACCACCATAGTGACCTTATCCCCCAGGGCTAAACGGTGGGCGATAAAAAAACTTTCATCAACGAGAATGGCATCCTCTTCATTGGCATAGAGCATGCGTCCGGTGCGCAGATAGAGGCGGTTAAGCAGCGGCTGCTTGCCGTCAGGCAGTGACAGTACCATGCCGGTAGCGGGCTCTAACATATCCGGCATCTGCAGGGTCACGCCAAAACGGACCCGGCTTTGGCTCACCGAAACCCCGGGAATTTCCTGGATGCGTTGTTTAACCGCCTCGGGAGCGCGTTTCAGGGAAGCAAAAACATCGGCAAAACGGTAACGCTCATAATAGGTTTGCTGGGTCAGGCGCAGGCTGTCAAGCACCCCGAACATGATGACATAAACGGCAATCCCCGCCGCCATCACCAGGATGATCGCCGTCATCTGTCCCTTTATCTTCCAGATATCCCTGATCAGTTTTTGATTCAGAGCCCCTATCATCAAACTTCCCCATACTCCGGCTATTCGCCTGTTATTGAGCTTGTTAAATCGTCACCAAATCATTTCTTCCGCGCTTTTTCTGACGTCATTGGTTTGTACATGGCTGACACTGCCGTCACAAAAATGCACCACCCGGTGGGCAAGATCAGCAATTGAGGCATTATGGGTAATGATGATGCAGGTGGTGCCAAACTTCTGGTTCACCTCGAGCAGGGCTTTTAACACCATAATGCCGGTTTCGCTGTCCAACGCCCCGGTGGGTTCATCACACAACAAGACTTCCGGGCGTTTGGCAATCGCCCGGGCAATGGCGACCCTTTGCTGCTCGCCGCCGGACAACTGGGCGGGAAAATGATTGGCCCTGTCTTTTAAAGCAACCGCATCAAGGGCATCAAGCGGCGCCATGGCATTTTCGGTAATTTCCGTGACCAGGGCGACATTCTCCAGTGCGGTCAGGCTCGGCACCAGGTTATAGGCCTGAAAGACAAAACCGATATTCTCCCGGCGATAAAAGGTCAACTCCTGTTCCGTAAAAGCGGCGAGATCGCGGCCGCGGAAATAGACATGGCCGGCACTGGGCTGATCCAGGCCGCCGATAATATTTAAAAAAGTCGACTTGCCGCTGCCGGAAGGGCCGAGCAAGACAATGACTTCCCCCGAAGGAATCGCCATGTTCACGCCGCGCAGGGCATGGATTTGGGTATCCCCCGACTGATATACCTTGGTAAGCTCCTCAATCAAAAAGCTCGTTGCTTGCGGTTCGCGCCTCAATGTCGTCTTACTGTCAGACAAACTTACCTCCCCAATATTTCCGGGCCATAAAAACAAACATCGCTGCCATCAGCTATATAATATGCTTAAGGTTTTATTTTTGCTTAAAAAGCACAGAAAACTTGGCGATTATTTAATCTACATCATTACCGGCAACCTCAGGCGGAGTTATTCCGGGCAGCACTTACCAATAAAAGCCCTTACAAAACAGCATTTCATTTGCTGCTATCAACAAACACAGTTAAAGGCTTTCTCAGCAATATTCTCTTACATTTGCCCTGTTTCCGTATTGCACTCGCTATTTACAACAGGTGTGTTGGTGATGTATAACACCATTCAATTATTGTTCATATTAGGAAGATAACAATGACGACACAATGGCATGCAGATACGCCCATCTACATCCAGTTATACCAACAAGTGATCACCCGTATCCTTGACGGTTATATTCTTGAAGGCGAGGCGCTGCCGTCGGTAAGGAAAGTAGCCGCCGACTACCAGGTAAATCCACTGACCATTTCTAAGGCGTATCAAATGTTGCAAGACGAAGGGATCGTTGAAAAACAACGGGGCAAGGGACTGTTTGTGAAACAGGGAGTGTTGGAGTTTGTGCTCAAGCGCGAACGGGAAACTTTCCTGTCACAGCAGTGGCCGGAAATCTTACAGCAAATCAGCCGCCTCAAATTATCCCCGGAACAATTACTGGCGCCAAGTTCAGAAAAAAACACGGAGCACAACAATGACTAAATTAATCTCCCTGTCGGGATTAACGAAATCCTATAAAAACAAACAAGTCCTCTCGGATATCAATTTAACCGTGCAAGCCGGACAGATTTTAGGCCTGGTAGGCCCCAACGGCGCAGGAAAAACCACTTGCCTGCAGGCCATACTCGGTTTAATCGACTATGACGGCCGGCTGGATGTACTCGGTTATAACCCGAAGAAACAACGCCGGAAAATGCTCGAAGATGTCGCCTATATTGCTGATGTCGCCGTATTGCCTAAATGGTTAAAGGTAGAGCAGGCATTGACTTACATGGCAGGTATCCATAAAAACTTTAACCGAAAAAAGGCCGAGAGCTTTTTGGCAAAAACCAATATCGAGCACAAGGTAAAAATAAAAACCTTATCCAAGGGTATGGTGACCCAATTGCATCTTGCCCTGATACTGGCAATAGATGCCAAGGTGCTGATCCTTGATGAACCGACGCTGGGCCTGGACCTGCTCACCCGCCGCCAGTTTTATCGCCACTTGCTAGAAGACTTCTATCAGGAAGATAAATGCATTATCGTCACCACCCACCAGATAGAGGAAGTTGAACATATTCTTACCGACGTCGCCTTCATCCGGGACGGAAAAATTCTCATGTCGGCAGACGTAGACGATATTCGCGGGCGTTATCAATTACTGGCGGTGCCGGATGAACACCTGAACCAGGCAAAAACCTTAAAGCCCCTGTTCGCCAACCCGCTGATGGGATTGACCTCTATGTTATTCGAGCACAAGAAAAAAAATGAGTTAGCCCCCCTGGGCGATATCACCACTCCCAGCCTGGCAGATATTTTTGTCGGCGTCATGAGCAAGGAGGCCAGCTAATGAACACCTTACAAATAACAACCTGTTTTAAAAAAGAAATATGGGAATTTAAAAAGATCTTCCTGTACCTGCCGATATTTATTGCCCTGCTGGCATTCATTGCCCCGGCAATACAATTTCTGCTGCTGGAAGATTATCAGTTCAACAGGATCGCACAAACCTTTCAACAGGCACAGCAGGTACCAAGCCATGTCGAGCTGGACAAAATTTTCTTTGGCATAATAACAGCCTTGTTTATCCCCTTTGTCGTCACCGCCGCACTGATACAAATCTATTACTTTATTACCTGTTTCTTCGATGAACGCCGCGACTTATCGGTGTATTTCTGGCGCTCCCTGCCGGTAGCCGACAGCTTAACCGTGGCGGTTAAATTCATGACCGGCGCCTTGCTGATACCGGCCATTTTTATGCTGGCGGCAAGCCTTACCCTGGTGATATTTTTATTGATTGCTGCCCTGGCAAGTGTAGTGATGTCGGTAGGTTACGATATTTCCCTGTGGCATTTATGGGGCAATGCAGACATCTTGAGCAACCTGGGCTCCCTGTGGCTGAGTTTACTGCCCTACACCTTATGGCTGTTGCCGGTTTATGCCTGGTTGATGCTCGCTTCCATGGTCGCCAACAAAGCACCTTTCCTCTGGGCGATTTTACCCCTGGTGATCATCTTGTTGGTTGAAGCTTTGGTGGTGAACTACTTTGGCTTGTCATCGGCATTTTTCGCACAACTGCTGACGGATTATCTCACCCTGCCTACCGGTTTATTGGAGCAATACCTGGAACAGGGAGACAGCTTTAAGCTGGCAGGCATCAAGATACTAGTGAGTAAAATAGATTTGGGCGCCTCCCTGCTCGGAGCCGCTCTGCTCTATCTTACCTGGTGGCTAAGGGTTAACCGTCCCCACCATTAACCGCTAAGGCTTTAAACCGGGCCGCAAGCGAATACCCGGCCCGGTCAAAAACGGACATTAAAACGTCAGGGTAAAAGTCGCACCACCATGATCATTACTGCGCAGGGCCACATGACCGCCATGCGCTATCATGATTTGCCTGGTTAACGCCAACCCCACGCCGGAGCCTTCTTTTTTGGTGGTAAAGAAAGGCACAAAGACCTTATCATCAAGGTCATCGGCCACTCCCGGGCCATTATCACTGACTTCAATCACCACATGGCCGCGGGCGTTAAGGAAAGCCGTCAGCGCCACCTGCGGCTCATTAACACCTGCAAGTGCCTGCTCGGCATTTTGCAAGAGGTTGATCAGCATCTGCTCCGCCATATCAACATCCAGCACTAAGTCCAGTTCCGCAGGTGTGATCTTAGTCGCTAAAAGAATGCCCTTGTCCTGCCACTCCCGACTTGCCAGCAACTGCACCTGGCTAAACAGTGTCAACAGCTTGATATGGCTTTTCTTGGGCTCGGGTAATCGTGTTAATTTCCGGTAGCTGGAAACAAAGTGCATCAAACCTTCACTTCGCCGGGCAACCGTTTGTACCGCCGACAGCACATCATCAATTTCTTCGATGATTTCTTCAGCCGACTCACCCCTGCTGCCCCTACTATCCCCCTGCACCTTGGCTTTAACATCCACCGCCAAATCTACCGCGGTTTTCGCCAACGAAGCCACCGGGGTGATGCTGTTCATGATTTCATGGGTCAACACCCTTACCAGATCTTGCCAGGCCTGCAACTGGGCGATATCCAATTCACTTTGGATATCCTGCATACTCAGTAAAATTTCCCGCTGCCCACCGGTGACAATTTCACTGGCAACTATGCTCAGCCTGTGTTCCATATCATCAATAGTGACATGAACCAGCCGCCGTTCCCCGGCGATCATTGACATTAACGTTGCAGGGAATTCACCGCCAAAGCGGGCCAAATCATTGACCCGGGTGATGGCATGGGCGCCGAATAAACGCCGGGCGCTATTGTTCCACAGGGTCAGCTGCTCATTGGCCTTGATGCTGATCAGCGGCACAGGCACATGCTCCACCACGGCTTTAATGTGCCGTAATTCTTCTTCCTGCCCGGCACGCGCCAGCTGTAACTTGTCCAAGATGCCGGTAAAAGTTTCACCTAGCTCATCAAAACCACAGCCCTGTTTTGACAATTGAAAACGTTGGGAAAAATCTGCATTACGGGCAGCGGCCAGAAAACGCACCAGCTCGGTATTGGTCTTGGAGACAAAACGGATCATCTCAACAAGCTGGCCAATAAGCAGTGCAGACAGTAATACACAGGTGGCATGGTAGCCCGGCGCTGTGAGCACTTGGGTAAGCATCACCAGGGTCAGCATCATCAACAGAATGCGGCTCAGGACGTACAGGGGAAACTTGTTAAAAGCCATATTTTTCCATCCCTTGAGTGATAAAGAGCCATGCATCGCCCGGCTTTATTGCTGCCAATACACGGTTAACAAAGGGGTGTAGCTGGTTCGCCTTAGAGATCATGCTTTTCCATCCCTTGAGTGATAAAGAGCCATGCATCGCCCGGTTTTATTGCTGCCAATACACGGTTAACAAAGGGGTGCCGCTGGGTTGTCTTAGAGATCATGCTTTTCCATCCTGCGATATAGTGCAGCCCGGGTTAACCCCAGGGCTTTTGCCGTGTGGCTGATATTATACCGGTACTTTTTCAGCGCCTGAGAAATGGTCTGTTTCTCTATCACTTCCAGGTTTAATTCTTCAGGCACATCCTGAGGCGGAGCAGAAAAACTTTCACTGGCAGCCTTATCCTGCACTACCGCCTTTTCTGCGGCAGCCGGAGCAGGCACGGCTTCAAGCTGAAAATCACTCACCTGCAACAGCTCGCTCCGGCTTAAAATCACCGCCCGCTCAATGGCATGACGCAGTTCACGGATATTACCGGGCCAGGCATAGGCTTTTATCGCCTGCAATGCATCGTTGCTCAGCTTTTGCTGAGGTTTATGATATTTTTTACCATAGGTATCGATATAAAATTGCGCTATCGTCTCAATATCATCCGGGCGCTCTCTCAGTGGCGGCAGGTTTATTTCAACGGTGTTTAAACGGAACAAGAGATCCTGGCGAAACTGCTCCGGCGATTTCAAGATGGCTTTATCCAGATTAGTAGCAGAAACAACTCTGACATCAAAAGAAACCGCCTCATTGGCACCTATCGGCGTCACTTGCCTTTGCTCTAAAACCGTCAGCAGTTTAGCCTGTAAATGCAACGGCAAATTGCCGATTTCATCGAGAAACAAGGTACCGCCATCGGCTGCTTTTAATCGCCCGACCCTGTCATGGCCTGCGCCGGTAAAGGCGCCTTTTTTATGGCCGAACAATTCACTCTCGAATAAGGTTTCGGAAATAGCACCGAGATCCACCGACATGAAGATGCGGTTGCTGCGCAGGCTGCGGTTATGAATTTCCCGTGCCGCCAGCTCTTTGCCGGTACCGTTTTCCCCCAATATCAGCACATTGGCGTCTGTAGGCGCACAGCGCTCTATCAGCGAATGTACCTGCTGCATAACCCCGGAGTGGCCGATGATATTTTGCTGCCCCGCCTGGTTGCTTGCCTGCACCAGCGCCTGGTTGGCTTCGCGTAATTGCTGCGCCTCACTTCGGCTTCTGCCCAGCAATACAGCGGTTGATACCGTGGCAATCACCTTTTCATTCTGCCAGGGTTTGGCAATAAAGTCGGTGGCCCCTAACTTCATCGCTTCAACCGCCACATCCACGCCGCCATGGGCGGTGATCATAATAATGATGCTTTGCGGGTTGATGGTTAATATTTTTTTAAGCCAGTAGAAGCCCTGGGCGCCGGAACTCTCCCCCGGACCAAAATTCATATCCAGCAAAATAACATCAAACTGCTGATCTTTGATAAAGGCGGGAATATGCTCGGGTAAATTACAGGTACTGACATGGCTAAAATACCGTTTCAGTAATAATTTTCCCGCGGTTAAAATATCTTCATCGTCATCGACAATCAGGATTTTGCCTTCTTTTTTCACCCAAATTCTCCGCTTAACTTGCTTTACCAGACAGGTATTAGTGTTCATAAACGTACACCTAGTGTTCATAAACGTACAGTTTTAAATTAACCTTTTGCTGGTTAAATTTAAAAACGCTTTAAAAACATAAAGATAAAACTTGGTATAGATGTTGTACTTAAGTAGCCAAGACATTACGCATCGTGAAAAATAACAGCAGCCATTTTTTATTATGACTAAGACAAACCAGCAATTTAATCCCAACCACAGGGAAGCCCCTGTTGCCCTATCAACGCCGGGATCAACTCCGGTTTCAGCTTCAGTATCAGGGAGCGGCATGGACCGAAAAGTACAACCCCAAACCCGCCCGTTAAAAAAGTGGGCCATCATCACGGGCAGCCTGCTCGTGCTGCTTTATCTGGTTTACACTTTTATCATGCCCTCGCCGGGAAAAACATTAGCGGTCGACAACCAACGTATAGTGATTTCCGAAGTAACCACCGGCATTTTCGAAGACTTTATTCCGGTCAGGGGCCAGATAACCCCAGCCCAAACGGTATTTTTAGATGCCATAGAAGGCGGCCGGGTCGAGCGTATCCTGGTGGAAGACGGCGCCCGTTTAAACGCAGGGGAATTAATCGTTGAATTATCCAACGCCTCACTGCAATTAAACGTACTCGGCAATGAAGCCAGAGTGGCGGAGCAACTGAACAATATCCGCACCATAGAATTAGATCTGGAGCAAAACCGCCTGCAGCACAAAAGCAACCTGCTTGATATCAATTACCAGATCAAAATGCTGACCCGCCAGCAGGCAAAAGAGCAAGCCCTGCTCGAAAGCGGCGCAGTACAACAGGCCCAATTCGACGATACCTCGGACACCCTTGACTGGTACAAGAGCCGCCTGGCCTTAACCCGTGAAAGCCAGCAGTCGGACGCCAAAATGCAGGGGGAGCAACTGGCGTTTTTAAAAGAAACCGGCGCCCGGCTCGAACATAACCTCGCCATTTCCCGGCAAAACCTGGAAAACATGAAAGTCAAAGCCCCGGTTGCCGGTAAACTTTCCGGCTTTAATATCCAGGTGGGCCAGAGCATTGCCCGGGGTGAACGCCTGGGACAAATCGATACCCCGGATAATTACAAGATCACCGCCTTTATCGACGAATTTTACTTAGGCCGGGTCGCCATCGGCCAGCAGGCCCGCTTTAAAGATTATGCCCTGGTGATAGCGAAAATTTACCCCCAGGTGCAAAACGGCCAGTTCAAGGTGGACTTTACCTTTGTAGAGCAACAGCCGGGCGATATCCGCCGCGGGCAAAACGTGCAAATTAAACTGACCCTGGGGGATGCCAGCAAGGCCACCTTAGTGCCCAACGGCTCCTTCTTCCAGGATACCGGCGGCAACTGGATTTTCGTACTGACAGCGGACGGCAGCGAGGCCATTAAACGCAATATCCGTCTCGGCCGCCGCAACAGCCGCTTTATCGAAGTGATTGAAGGGCTGGATGTCGGCGAGCAGGTGGTTACCAGCTCCTATGCCAGCTACCTGGAGATGCAAAGACTTAAGCTCAACCGGCCATAAACACATTAAAAAATAACGTAACAGACAAATAAAGAATCAACAGGAACACAACATGTTAAAACTACACAATTTATCAAGAATTTACCGCAGCGATGACGTTGAAACCCTGGCGCTGAACAATGTAAATATTGAAATCGCCAAAGGCGAATTTGTCGCCATCATGGGGCCGTCCGGCTGCGGCAAATCCACCCTGCTCAATACCATCGGCATGCTCGACTCGCCGACCTCCGGCGACTACTTCTTTGCCGGGGAAAATATTGCCGGTTATAACGAAAGCCAGCTGTCACAGATCCGCAAAAAAAATATCGGTTTTATTTTTCAAAACTTTAACCTGATTGACGAACTCAGCGTACAGGAAAACATCGAGCTGGCCCTGCTCTATCACAAGATCCCGGCGGCGGAGCGTAAAGCCCGAGTAGAAAAAGTGATGGACAAGGTTGGCATCGGCCACCGCGCCAAACATATGCCAAGCCAGCTCTCCGGCGGTCAGCAGCAGCGGGTAGCCGTTGCCCGCGCCGTGGTGGGGGATCAGGCAATGATCCTGGCCGATGAGCCCACAGGTAACCTCGACAGCGCCCACGGCCAGGAGGTGATGGAAATGCTGCAGGCGCTGAACAACGAAGGTACCACAATTGTTATGGTGACCCACAGCCCGGCCCATGCCGATTATGCCCGCCGCACCATCAACTTATTTGACGGCCATGTGGTTACCGAAAATGTCCGTGCGGCATAAGCGCTTACCGACAAAGTTATTCCAAGGACCCAGCTATGTTTTATAACTACCTGATCACCGCCTGGCGCAATATTATCAACAACGGCATCTTTTCCGTGATCAATATTTTCGGCCTGGCCACCGGCTTGATGAGCTGTATTTTGATCTTATTGTTCGTACGCCAGGAAACCGGCTTTGATACCTGGCTCACCGATCATGATCGCCTGGTGCGCATGCACACCGCCTATTCCATCCCCGGCCAGGAGCCCTTTGAAACCGTGCGCTCTGCCGGCAGCATGATGCCGGCGATCCGGGATTATGCCAGCAATGAAATAGAAACCGGCGTGCGCTTTATCCAGTATCCCATGACCATACGCCACAACCAGGACGGTTTTCCCGAACGAGTCACTATGGTAGACGGCAGCTTCTTCCAGCTGTTTGACCTGCCCTTTGTCCACGGCGACAAAAACTCGTCTTTTGCCAAACCCATGGATTTAGTGATCACAGAAGCCATGGCCATTAAGTACTTCGGTAAAACCGATGCCGTCGGCGAAACCTTAACCATCTGCTGCATGAACGGCAACCCTATCAACCTGCCGGTCACCGGGGTAATAAAAGACCTGCCCGATAATACCCATCTCAATACCGAGTTGCTGGTGTATCTGCAGCCTAATTTATTCCCCGAAAACGACGGCACCTTACACACCTGGACCAGCGTAAATGTCTATACCTATTTCAAATTAAAGCCGGGGATTAAGCCAGAGCAGTTGCAGCAAAGAATAAACTACTGGATGGACAATGAAAGCCCGTTAAAAGACATGTTTGCCAGCCGCCTGGGAGAGGAAAACGGCGGCAGCACAGTCACCGACCTGGTGCGCCAGCGGGTCATGCCGGTCGCCGATCTGCACCTGCATGCCAAACGCCACGCCGGCAACATGCCCGACCTGACCCCTATGGGGGATGCCGGTATGATCAATACCTTTATTCTGGTGGCAGGCCTGGTGTTGCTGATTGCCTGTATCAACTTTATGAACTTATCCACCGCCAAAGCCGGTAAACGCGCCAAAGAAGTCGCCATGAGAAAAGTGCTCGGCGCAAGCCGAAAACAAGTGGCAATACAATTTCTGGCCGAAGCCGTTTCCCTGGTGTTTATCTCATTAATTTTTGCCGTGGCCGCGGTCGAACTGGTATTGCCGTTTTATAACCAGATCCTGGGCAAAGACCTGGCCCTGAACTTATTTGCAGAGCCCGAGCTGTTGTTATCCCTGCTGGCCATTGCCCTGGCCGTTGGCCTGGGCGCAGGCATCTATCCAGCCCTGTACCTGTCCCGCTTCCTGCCCGGCCATATTTTAAAATCCAGCAAAAGCGCAGAGCCCGCCAGCTCGGTAAAACTGCGTACCCTGCTGGTGGTGTTTCAATTTGCCACCTCGATCGTACTCGTAGTCGCTACCCTGGTGGTGTACGGGCAAACGGTTTTTTCCAACAATGTCGATGTTGGTTACCAAAGCCACAACAAGCTGGTGCTCGATACCAGCAACGCCGGTGACAACCTGGCCAGCTTAAAACAGGAGTTGCTGAACCTGCCGGAAATTACCTCTGTGGTCTATTCCTCCGAGTCTCCGACACAGGACGATGAAAACAACAATTACTTCAGGCTGTTGGAACAAGCCCCCGATGGCGGCACCAATGAACAGGTACTGCTGAATTACCATAATATGGATTACGGTTTTTTTGAAGCGTACCAGGTGGCACCCGTTGCCGGACGCCTGTTTGACCAGGCCTATGGCTCGGATACCATCAAACGGGTACCCCATGGTGAAACGACCCCGGGTAGGGGGAGCATTATTTTAAATATGTCGGCCTTAAAAAAATTCGGCTTTACCAGCCCGGAACAGGCCATAGGCAAGACCCTGGAAAGCCGGATCCGCGGCACACAACATTTAACCATTATCGGCGTGGTACCGGATCTCTACTTCCGATCGATCAAGTTCGGGATCAGGGCTACTGTATATACCATGAATCCGGCGCGTTTCAGGGTGGCCAACCTGTCTTTTACCACCCGCGACCTGCCTGCCCTCATCACTAAAATTGAACAGGTATGGAAAAAAAGCGTCCCTATGCAGCCCATCAATCTGCAATTCTTAAGTGAAATGATGGCCGCCCAGTATCAGGATGAAGCCACCACGGCGCAGCTATTTCTGGTATTCTCTTTCCTGGCCATCGCGGTTGCCTGCCTGGGCCTTTATGGCTTGTCGGCATTCACGGTAGAGCGCAGAACAAGGGAAATAGGGATCAGGAAAGTCATGGGGGCCAGTGTCGCCGACATAGTACGTTTGCTGATCTGGCAGTTCTCCAAGCCGGTACTGCTGGCCAACCTTATCGCCTGGCCGCTGGCCGCTTATGCCATGATCACCTGGCTTGAAGCTTTCCCCTACCGGATAAGCAGCTGGTGGATATTGCCCATTTGCCTGGCGGTCGGGATATTGTCCCTGCTGATTGCCTGGAGCACAGTGGGAGGAAATGCTGCCAGGGTTGCCCGTAAAAACCCGGTCAATTCGTTAAGGTATGAATAAGAATAAATCACGGCTGATTTTGTAGATAACCAGGGCGGCATATGAGCGCCCTGACAATAACGCCCCCCTCAAGCAATGGGTTATTAACAACAACCCATTGCTGACCTTTTTAACCGGAAAAGCCAGAAAAAGGTTAGCGATTAAGCGGCATATATTTACCCGGCAACGGCAACGATTGACCGCTTTATCCCGCTAGTCTATTGGCATAGGTTCGCATCGCCAACGATTGACCGCTTTATCCCGCTAGTCTATTGGCATAGGTTCGCATCGCCAACGATGAGCATTCAAGCGCCCGGCACTATACCCCTGGGCTTTCAGGTTCTTCAGCCAGGTGTTTAAAAACTTATTTTGCCGGTTTAGTTCACTCAGCCGTGTCTGATATTTTTCAGCGTAAACCACATCAGTTAAAGCCTGCTCTCCCTGTGTTAACGAGTAGGCTTCAATAATACCGTTAACTTCATCTATCAAGACAACCATTTCCGGAGTTTTAGCAATATTCCCCTGTATATCAAACAAGTGTGTCATTAAACTAGCCCTGACGGACTTATGGTGCACCCCGGTATCAGGCATATCTATGCTCATGACCTGCAGGTCCATACAATTGGCCGCCTTAAGGGTCACACTGGTTTTACTGTCGGCTGCCGGCACTATGCCCAGATCCATGGCAAGCTGGTAATTATCCTGATAAATATTCTGTGCGGGCAGGCAAAAGGCTACATTGTCCATAATCTACTTCCATGATTTTGACGTGTTGATTTATTAAGCACATTGCAGGCCAATGGAAGGAGTTTTACTGATGAGAAGCCCGCTAACAATAGAACTTTTCCGGGAAGTTAACAAAAAAGGTAGCAAAATAAAAAGCTTGCCTCCGCAAGATTTTTATTGAAGTTGATAAATTAGTTTCTGCTGTCTTAACGTCGCAAGTTCAGCACCATAACACCTGCGTCATTAATCTGACAACCAATAGCCAAGACTAAAATTGATAATCAAGTTTTACCCAAAAACTACGGCCGGGTTCATTCACTTGCATGGTGCGCTCTTGTGGCAGCAGTAAATCATTGCCGGCCCCGGACTTACTGACATGTTCGGCATAATTTTTATCAAAAAGGTTATCTATGCCAAAGCTTGCTTTGATTTCTTTGTTCAGCTGCCAGGCGCCATTGACAGAAACCACGCCAAAACCGGCCGTTTCCCCCAGGTCCTGGCTGACAATATTGCCCTGTCCAATTGCGACCCTGCTTTGCTTATCAACAACACGCCATAAAGCCCCCAGCATCCAGTCTTCACTTTCGTAGTTCAAGGCCATTTTGACTTCCAACGGCGATACCTGCCCTAAGGCAACATTATCGGTTTCGTTTTCACCCCGGCTATAAGCAAGAGTCGTCACCCATTGCAGCGCATATGGTAATTCAACCGCCGCCGTTGCTTCTCCGCCCCATAAGGTGGCGTTGATATTGCGCGCATAAGGCATGCTTTGCATATCAATTAAAATATAATCTGTGATATCGGCATAAAATAATGACGCGGTTAATTTAATATCCCCTTCATACATCCAGCCGAGATCGAGTTGCTCGGTAATTTCAGGGTCAAGCGACAATACTCTGGCTGCCCGCATCACCTCCCAGTAATCGGCAATGCGCTCTGCATGGCCAAGACCGGCTATCCAGGTATGCTCACCATAAGTTACTTCATAGCGGGCAAAAGCACTGAATAAGTCTTGGTCACGGGCGTTTTGTTTATCGGGCGCTGCCCAGCCATTGTGTAGCTTGGTTTGCCATTGATCCCAACGCAGGCCTGAATATAGCGTGCCGTCGCCGACGTCATGATTGGACTCCATAAAAATGCCCAGGTTTTCCTTACTGAAAATATCTGAATATTGAGACGCCTTCAGCTCATCCAGGCTCTTACCTAAACGCATATCCTGCACGCTGTCTAAATAATCTATGCCTGCCATTGCCGACCAGTTACCGGCAAGTTCCATATCAAACCACAGGTGGCCACCGACATTGGTTCTGCGGGGATTAGCACCGGTTGGCAAGTTATTAATATCGGTTACCGGACGATCGAAGCTGTCCATAATATGGTCATTTTCATTGCCATAAAGCTGGAATTCGACGGCTTTTAAGGTGTTATGATCAACAGCGGTTTTAGCGAGCAGGGTAACGTTTTCATTATCTATGGTTCTCGCCTTATTGCTGCGGTCGGCATATTCGGCACTACCGCTTGAATAGCCGTAACTTAGCTCGATCACGCTGTCTTCATCCGGTGTCCAGCCGATGGCAGAATGGACCGACTGGCGGTCATATTCCGACTGCATTTTTCTGCCTTCGCCATCTTTAAAGTCATCGCTTTTAGAGCCATTGGCATCCAGACTCCAGTAATAATCTGTGCTGCCTGCAGTTAATTCCATCAGGTAATCTTTACGGCCAAATGAACCAAAAGTCAGACTGGCGCGACCGGAAATTTCCCCTTTCTCCGGTCCGTAATGTTCACGTTCAAACAGCACTGTACCGGCGCTGCCGACCGGCCCGTATTTTACCGTTTGCGGGCCTTTAATAATGACGACTTTTTCATAGGTTTCAGGAGAAATATAGTTGGTTGGCGGATCCATACGGCCACCACAAGTACCGCCCATTTGTTTGCCGTCATTGACAATATTGATACGTGAACCGCCCAAACCGCGTAAACTGATATCGCCGCCGGAACCGCCCTTACGGGTGACGGTAAAGCCCGGCACGGTTTTTAAAAAGCCGGAACCGTCAAAGGCAGGTAAAGGTTGACGAGGTTGCTTGGGGTCGGTAACCGTAGATAAAGGTGACTGCATGGCTTCGGCACTGATAACGATAATTTCATCGCAAACTTCCTCACCGCACGACGGTGAATCTTCGGCAATAACTTGTGTACTTAATAAGATAAGGGCGACTGAGATTGAATGCGCTAATTGAGAATACTTCATACTTTTCTCCAGGTTTTGGGAACGCATACATTTTATTTCAGAAATTTCTGAAAATTTCGAAAACCTTAATAATTGCGACATTAGGTCGCAGTTTTTGGTTGAAAACCATCCGTTAGGAACAAGTATTAAACAGCTAAAAAACCAAGTCTGCCCCAAGAAATACTAAGCAGATAAATATCAAAGAAAATGAAAGCCTTATCAATAAGAAATGATAGCTGTATCTATCCGATGAAATATCTATTGGTAATAGAAGATTAATACCCGGTAATCGTCAGCCAAAACTTAAGCTAGCTGATATAAACCTATTAAAAAATAAGGCTAGGTTCAAAAGCGGACCTTGGCTATACTGAACAAAAAACGAACGCCTATATATCAACTCAACTTGAAAAGGATTTTTAAATGAGTGAAATAGTGCTCACCAATCAACTATTAAGCCGCCACAATTTTAAAGACCAATGCGGTATCGAGCTTAATCAACTCAGAGATATTCATGGCCATACACCGGAATATGCGATAAGCAACACCCCTTACCTGTTAGAGCCAGCTTCCTCCGGGAATCCAAGTTCTCCAGCTGCCGGATTAAGCGCCCTGAACCAACTTGCCCCTATGTATATTTCCAGGGATCTCGCCAACCTTTCATTGTCACTGGGCAGTGACAATGTACTGGCCCTGACTGAATTAAGAAAGAAACTACATGAGTTTGGCGTCGGCTCTGTCGGGGCAGCCACCAGTTTGCACGGTAATCGCGTGAATGGCTTTCTTAAAGCAGTCGAACAATACCAACAAGCCTTGATGCAGTATCGAGACGCCATGGAAGCCAAGTCTCCCCATAGGCTGGCCAGCCAACAAAAAGTTGATTTCGCCTATAAAGAAATGCAAACAAAGTTTCACCATGAAATGAACTCCATCACCGCCCAGGTAAAATCACGACGAGGTACAGCGCTAAGTAACCTTGACAGGGGAAAGAATATCGCCAGAAGCAGCCGCAATGTCATCAAACTTAATGTTACTAACCAGGCACAAGCCAGCGAGTTAGTTCAGTTTGCCAAATACAGTAAATTTTTAGGTAACGGTCTTGCTGTGATCGACTTTACCAGCCGGGTAGGTAATATTCACAACACACATAAAACTGGCGGTAACTGGCACCGGCAGATGTTTATTGAATCGAGTGGATTTGCACTTAGCGCAGTTGCAGGCACATTAGCAATTAATGGCGGTTCATCGGCACTAAGCTTATTAATGATGGCAACGCCAATAGGCTGGGTCGGGCTAGTCATTGGTGGCGCTTTAGTTGTCGGTGCGGCTGCTGGTGCATCAATGGGAGCTAATTACATCGTCACGCAAGATGCCGGCAGCATATACGACACAATAATGGAATGGGTAACTTCAATATGACAGATAGAGCAATAATAGTAGCCATATTGATCCTGTTCGCAATAGTCACAGGTATATTTTTCGTGCTCTTTGGCCAGATAACCGTCAAAAAGCTCAGAAAAAATCCCAAAACCAAAGATGTCCTTGGACTGGAATATATGAGTGGCTGGGATATTCTGAATACGGCACAAGCCTTGGCAATGCCCAGAAGCTGGGCTAAGAAACTGGAAAAGAGTCCACTTTCCTCAATTTACGCTAATTCGACTTTGTTATTAAAAAATACTACAAAATTGGATCAAGTACTTGCCGTAATTTTTTACTGGTTATGGGTATTCACAGGCCTTGCGACAATATTATTGGTGCTGCTAAATACAATGGGCTTCTTCCAAGAGTAAAGCTAATAATTAAGTTAACAAATATTAACAACGCTATTAATTGCTCCCTTTAAAAATGAATAAGGACTCAAAAATAGCTCTTGAATTGTGCACTAGCTGCTTCGGCATAGAAGAAACACAACCGGCCCCTCACTGTTCTTAGTGCCTTTTCCGATAATATGAATTCACTTGCCATAGGGATTTACAAAGAGTTAGCTCAATAATGACAGAATATAAAAGCAATAACATAGTTAGCCTGCTGCCTCCGAGAAAAAATATAGGGCTTTTTCTGTTAGTTACTATGCTGCTTATTATCGGTACCGGAATGTCTGTATCTGTGATGAGCAACTCTTACTGTAAATTATCTCCCCAGTGGAGTTTGAGTTTGCTTGCCGCCTTGGTGATTTTTTTCAGTATTACCAATTTTCGAGTCATTAAAGGTTCATTCCTTGGAGCTAAGGTATTGAAATATTATTCGATAACATTAACCGTTATCTGCTTGCCCGCCATATTTCTGCAAAACTCTACTGCAGCCTTAATATTTTGCTTTATCAATATATCGCTCTTATTTTCGGCAATTTATTTAATCTCGGGAAAGAAGTATTTGGCATTTGTTCAATACCAACAAGATTTTTTTACTGATATAAAAGAAGCGAAAGAGGCTGTAGAAAAAGAATTAAATGGTGGAAACAGCCCTTGTAAATAAAGGCGCCTTAAGAAAAGACGTAAAAAATGGCTCAGACCCTAATAACAGAATATTTTTCCCATAATCAAATCATTACTGCCGCCAAATTTATTCACCCGTTTATTAAAAAATCCATATAGCGGCCACTGCAACGACAGAGTTTAGCCAGCCATATTCAACCGCCCCTATAACGGACTATCATTAATGATAAAAATCATACTATTACAGTACATCACGCTAGGTAATTATTAGTCTAAAAAAAGCCTATTCAGCTATGGATTAAACCAGTTTTTTCTACTATATAAATGGTGGCGAAATTACTAGCAAAGGAGGTATTTCAAGAGCAAAAATTTAGTAATGAATAAACAACTAGCGCTACCCCTGAGTGCGGACACACCCAGAGATAGCTAACCCAAATAGATACTCGGAGTATCCATCATGGCTAAACATAATGATATGCCAGAGTTAAACTCAGCTAAAGTTTTTTCAACAAACCTTTTTATAAAAGAGTACCTTAAGCTCCCCTACCCACCGCCATTAACTACCACCGCTGCATTCGCAGGAGATAGTGACCTGGTTAACATCGCTGTTTATGGTTTTAACCGCAACAGCTATTGGCTCAAAGATGAGCCGATAGACTTTGCTAAAAACGTACATAAACGCCCATCATGAAAAAAGTTGACGTACTAACCGTGAGGGTGGATTCAGAGATGGGTGAAGCGCTTCGTGCTTTAGCCCTAGCGGATGAAAGAAGTGTCGCCTGGATTGCCCGGAGGCTAATCACCGAAGCACTCGAAACCCGTAAGTCTTTACAATCCCAAGATAACAAACCACACGGGACAGCCAAAAGCTAATTTATAGTTGCCTTACTTTGGGATTTAACCGTAATACTGGTGCTACTGTGATTTATCTTCTTGATAAATCACAGTAGGTTTAGGGATAGCCATTATTTGCACTGAATCGACTTTTGAAAACGGCTCAGGCGCAGCGGCTGCCGCTATAAGAGATGTTTGTTCAAAAATTCCCGCCATCGCTGGTGATATCCGGCTATAAGCATCAATAAACAAACGCAATTTTTTAGCAACTACAGGGTAACTATTGGCAAATTTCACTAACTCTCCGGGATTGGAAAAAGCAAATTCAGCGTAAGTATTAAAGTCATTTTCAACAGAGGTTTCGGCGTACTTTGATAAAAAACCGTTGATGTAATCAGGTTCATCCGACCAATTAACTCCAAGCGCTTTGGCATAACTGGTAGCAGCACTCCAACCTTGCGGCATTAATTCTCCCCAGACCATACCCGTTATTGGTTGCTTGTTCAGAACAAACGAACTTAGCTCATGATGAACGCCATATAAGGCCGCCTCGTAATTTGACTCTTTATTCTTGTTGGTTGTTGAAGCAACAATGATCCACGAATGATGATAAGTCCCGCCAGCCGGTTTTCCATCAAACCAGAGTTCTCCGGAAATGAATATCGCCTTTATCAAAGAAGCAACAAAACCTTTTGGATAGTGGCTTAGTGCATCTTCAATACCTCTTAATGACTCAGGCAATGCAGAAGGGTTGGCGGCAAACATTTTACCTACGGGTAATTTAGCCTCCTTTTCTCCGTAAGGCGCGATATAAAAAGAGCCGGGTTCACCAGACCTGATAATGACACCGTGCTCTGCTGTAAGCCGGCTTTGAATTTCTTCTACCCCCTCTTGCGGCGTGCATGCAGCAAGAAGTAGAGCGACAAAGAACCAACAACTACTTTTAAGCTTTATGAGTGGCATAAGTTTCTTAAGCAAGCTTTAGCTTTCAAAAAGCTAAAGCTTCGCTCCCGCAGGCACAATAGATACATTCATGGTTGTCATTGACGGTAATAAAGCCCTTTGAGCCGTAACCACAGCTCCTTGCCATAAGGCGGCACTGCGAGCATACAAAGCAGCAGCGGCAGAAAACGATACGGGATCATCCGCAACCCCAACTCCCGCAGTGAAGAAGTCTTCCACTATTGTAGCAACAATGAGTAAGGTTGCGCTCAGGGCCAAACCTGTAGCAATTATTTTAGGAGCTATACCGGTTGAAGTCTCTGCTGGCGTCTTTAAACCACGGGTGTGCGTACCTGTCGCTGTAATTTCAACAGCTATATCAACTTGTTCTCTTTACTTCTTTACCTTCAGTTTGTGACTCAATTAGTTCATTATCAGGCATTAATCTTATTTTCAAAATAATCACATACAAAGTTAATAGCAAACAGAGTGAATGAAGCTTATCAGGCAACTTAACAAAATTGCCGTGTAGAATAATATTTCTTGATTGTGAAATTGACCGGACTTTCTTGCCATCTAAAAACTTCACTTCTGTCAACTTATTGAATATCTTTTCAAAACAATCAAAATTATCACCTGTATACTGCATCTTTTTACTTAAACCAGGAAAAGTCTGCTTACTAGCAATATGAGTTAATTTATTATTTCGTGTTATTTTTGCATGCCCTGTCCTAATCAAAGTATCTGTTATTACCCCTTCAATTTGTGAGTATAGAAGCGCAACACTCCCATAATAAAATCCTAAACAATGTAAATCTAATATCTCTTCTATACGAGATAGCCGTTCTTCACTAAAGTTGGACTTAGCACAATTGTTAATTATTTCAGCTCTAAAATGTTCACTCTTAGAGTAGCTCATCACTTCAGGATCATAATTGGCAGGACTAGCATCAATTTTTTCTAATAAGTTTTCAAACTTGCACAATTTATCAAATAGGATACTTTTTTCAGACTTAATGCTATTAATTTCATCATTAATAGCATTCTCAAAACTTGTTGCTGACTTAGAAACACCTTGAATGAAATCACGTACTTTACTGTTTGAATTAACTACTTTATCTAATACAAAACCAACACAACCAAAGACTTCTTCAATAAATACAATAAAACTATTTACTGAGTCTTTTAAATCCTGATCAACTTTTTTAGTTGCGTTATTAACTTCAACCTTCAAAGCTTTTAGTTTTTTTTCAGCACTTGGACGAGCTATTCTCAGTAACACTTTTATCTTAGGCTCAATTTCGCGCCATTCCTGATATAAATATGGAGTCAACTTTTCAATTAAAAATTTTATTTGTTTTTTATTTTTCTTACTGAATAAACCTGAGAAGAAATCCATGTTCTTTCCTAATCATTCTTTTAAATCAAAGCAGGACCAAGTCTTGGGTTGCGCACGAAGAATTTCTGTATACAAGAAACAAGACCTGCCCTCTCAATATTTGTTTTACTCAATGTCTAATAGAGCGCTAATTTATGGGTGTTCTAGACTGGCCGTGCTCAATAATCATTGTGAATGCTTAACTTAGATAAGCTATGATCTTTAGTATCAATAACTTCAACCTTACGATTCAGCTTCCTATTTAAAATTACTGTTAAATGTTCAATTTCTCCTGAAGACATTTGATCCAAATTATACTGATAGTACCTTACATGCGTAATATTAGAATCTTTTATGGCATCAATAATATGTCCATCAACATCTGGATTTAAACCATGTCCATAAATATCAAGTGAACCTTCCATTGCCCGTAAACCATCATAGCAAAATGATAAATATTCGCTTTTCCGAATGGAAGCTAACTTTTCTACTGATGAACCTTCGGAGATAAACAAAGGGTAACTATTCTCATTAGTAATTTTATGTTGGATAGCTTGATCTAATGTTGGAAACGGTCCTCTATTAATTTTTATAACTTCATTATTTTGCTCAAACAAAAACAATGCCCCATGAAGAAAGTGAATTGCTTTTCGCTCTCTTTTATCAACATTGTTACGGTCAAATTTATTCTTAGAGAAAAAGTAATCAATAATATTGAAATTATTATTAGAATCACGCCTACCCCAATATAAATAAATATCATAATTAGTTGTGAATATATTCTTATATTGGCATAAAGCATCATTTAACAATTTAACATCAAGTCCATGATCAGATGGACCCCTAGGGTTCATCGTTTGGATAGCTTCAATTAACTTTGCTTTAATTTCATCACTAATAGATTGACTTATTAATACTTGCCCATCTGTAATGGCCTCAATGATTTCTCGAGCATCTTTTATTTTTGTTAAAAGATGCTCAAAGTCATCAGTTTCTAATTTGTTAAATAATCTTTGTACCGCAGGAGATAAATCTCCTGCAACTTTTCCTCTTAAAGATGAATAGGAAAAATTATTTGAAATAGATATCGATAATCCATTACCAATAAGAAGATTACTCATATGCCTCCTTGAGTTCTAACATTTCCATAAATTACTGCTCGTAGTTCAGCGTAAGGTGAGCAAATTGATGACTATAGTAACTTGTTAACTTCTAGCTCTTTCAACTAATGACTTGGCTTCAAGTATTATTTCTTCGAAAAATTTGGCATTCAATCGTTCACCTGATGGGCAAGCCGTTCTGGGTTTATTCCGTCGAAGACTTAAATTCTCACACCAATTAACGATTTCTAGCTCTTTTGAAGTAGGTAAGGCAAGGTTAGCTTTATCAAACCACTTCCGAACAGTAAGAATAAACTCATTTTCTCTGTTATTGTTCTCTAGCTTACCTACGCGCTCTTGAACATTATAAATTTCACCTTTAACTGAATTTACTTCTTTTTCTAATTTATCTTGTCGAACGATAGAATCAGCTAAAGCACGAGAGTTTTGGGCTATGATTTCTGCCATTTGCGATAATGCAGAACCTTGAGGTGTTAATGGGGGCGGATAAACTCCATGCTTAGTTAAAGATGGAACAACATCATGATATAACCAACGTTGAAATTTTCTCCCCGCTGGAGAGTCATCAGTACCCATAACTCTATTCAGGCCTGGCTGAGTGACAAAAATTTCATGTGTATAACCAGGTGTAGGTTCTGGATGAGGTAATTGCTTATATTCATCACAATCTAAATCTTTAATCTGACTTTTTATCAAATTAGGTATATATCTAGTAGGGTTGCTTTCTCCCATACTCTTATTTTCTTTATTAAGAACGACAAAAACATCTGTTAGAGAAAAATACAATATATTCTCGATATACAATGTTCGTATATCTGATTCACCGGATGAACCTTCATAACAAATATTTATTAGATCATTATCCATATACAACAAGTCCCTTAATCAAATCAGCCATTTACAATAAATTCCAAGATTTTTATAGATGCCCAAAATATTTAGTGAAACAGAATCACTCTGGTAATTAGGAGGCCAACAAAAATCTTTATTTAGCTCAGTATTTTGTCGGCTTTATTTAACTTAATCAAATATAAGATCACGACACCCCCTTTTATATCAACCTATTCATTTATTTTTTAGATAAAAAACAAATAAATAAAGCTTTCGCAGTACAAGTTAAAAAACAAAACCTTCTTTTTCAATTGCCAGAATTCATCACAATTCCCAATGAATTTAGCCACAATTCCCCTTTATCCTCTTTAATGCCGGTTAAAACAATGTCACTTCAAACAAAGCCTGTAAAAATGCAGTCTTGATAAATATAATTGGCAAGTTAACGCGGTATTTAAACCATAGGAAAACCTGATGAAAAACAAATTAGTAACTCTGATGCTGGCCTGGGCATTGGTGTTTGTTGGCTACGGCCTTAGCGGCTGTAGTGAAGAAAAAGTATCAGATACCGGGCAGGAGAAAACGCCGGATACGATAATAAGCAAAGGTTTAACGGCAAAAAAAGCAAACGAGCCAGCCTTTAACAGCGAACAGGTTCTCCGGGATTATCAACATACAGAGCTTAAAGTATTAGATGTTTCTGAGCGCAATAAAGACGGTAAGAATGCCATTGCCGTTACCTTGTCCGTGCCCTTAGATCCCGCCGAAGATCATCAGGACTATTTTAATATCAGCACTAAAAAACACGGCGCCAGCGATGGTGCCTGGGTGGTGTCGGCCTCGGGCAAAACAGTTTGGTTTCCTTATGTTGAACCGCAAACAACTTATGATATCACCATTTACCAGGGGTTAACCGCCGCCAACGGTCAAGCGCTGGGCAACAGCAAAAATATCAGCGTCAAAACCAGCCGCTTGGAGCCGAGCATTAATTTTGATACCACAGGCGCTTTTCTTACCCAGGGGTTGGGTAACGGCCTGCCGGTGGTGAGTGTGAATGTTAATCAGGTAGACATTAATTTCTTCCGGGTTCAGGATAAAGAGCGGCAGAGATTTTTACGGGAAATAGCCGAGCACAACTATTACTGGGGGGTCGAGCGCTTGAGCCGCTTGGGCGATCTGGTGTATAGCGGCAGATACCAGTTAGACGTACCAAAGAATACCCGGGTAAAACGCAGCATAGATATCGAAGGCATCGACGAGCTGGCAGCGCCGGGCATGTATCTGGCGGTGATGGCCAAAGCCGGCGGCTATGAAAAACACCAGGTGATGTGGTTTTCCGTGACCGATATCGGCTTGCATGCCCGCTTTTACGATAATCAGTTAGACGTTTATGCGTCCTCTTTAAAAACCGGTAAAGCCCTGCCCAAGGTTGAAGTCAGTTTGGTCAACCGCAAAGGGGAGATATTACAACAAAACCTCACCTCCCCCGACGGTCAAGCTTCCTTTGCCAGCAACCTCAAAAAAGCCTCGCTGATCCTGGCGCAGAACCAGCAGCATTTTTCTCTGATCGAAGTGAACAAACCGGCGCTGGACTTATCCGACTTCGACCTTGGCCAGCGCCCGGCCAAACCCCAGGAGTTATTTATCTATGCGCCGAGAGATCTCTATCGTCCCGGCGAGCAGATAAACTTTAATGCCCTATTGCGGGATCAAGACGGCCGATTAACGCCAAACAGTGTCTTGTCTGCCGCCATCATTTCCCCCGACGGCAACAAAATAAAAACCTTTAAATGGCAGGGCAATAAAGAGAATTACTACCATTATCCCTGGCAAATCCCTGCCAATGCACAGCTGGGGTTGTGGCAACTTGAAGTAAAAAATATCGCCAGTGAAGCCTTCACTTTCGACTTTAAGGTGGAAGAGTTTTTACCCGAGCGCTTAAAACTCACCTTCAATCCCAAGGCCGCCAACGAAAGAATTGTCGTCAGCAAACAAGGGAAATTTACCCTGCCGCTTCAGGGGGAGTATTTATTCGGCGCCCCGGCCTCCGGCAACCGCCTGTCTAGCGAAATCAGCACCTCTTTGTGGCGTAACCCGGTGGTAAGCCTGCCGGGGTTCGAATTTGGCGATATCCGCCAGAGCCAGTTCAATACCAGATCCAAATTAAAAGATATTCAGTTAGACGATAACGGCCTGGGCCAACTGACTTACCCGGTCAACTGGCCTGCCCTGAACAGCCCGTTAAGGGTGAAATTTATCAGCAGTTTGTTCGAGTCCGGCGGCAGGCCAGTATCGCGTAGCTATTCCGGTTTGGTATGGCCGAGTGAGCAGCTGCTTGGTATTCGCTCCAGCTTTGGCGATAAAAATCCTGAAGCCAATTCCACTGTCAGCTTTGATATTGTCAAAGCTTCCTTAGACGGCAGCAAACATGCCGCCAACAATCTCGACATTAAACTTATCCGCGAAGACCGCCGTTATTTCTGGGTCTATTCCGAGCACGAAGGCTGGCATTACGAGTGGAACGACAACGAGTATGTCGAACTAAGCAAGTCGTTAAATATAAAGGCAGGCAACAGCGGCCAGGTAAGTTTTCCCGTGGCCTGGGGCAACTACCGGGTGGAGGTCAGGGATCCCTCGGCTAAGCTGATTACCAGCACGCAATTTTACGCCGGCTGGAACTGGTATCAAGACTGGCAGGAAAGCCAGAGCGGCAGCGGCGCCGCCCGTCCCGACAAAGTGACTATGGCGTTAGACAAAGCCGCCTACCAGGGCGGAGATACGGTAAAGGTCAATATCATTCCCCCCGAAGCCGGTGAAGCCATTATCATGGTAGAGGGCGACAGCCCCTTGTGGTTAAAACGCTTGGCTATCCCGGCAGAAGGTAGCACGGTAGAGATCCCGGTATCAAAAAACTGGCAGCAGCATAACCTTTATATCAGCGCCCTGGTGCTACAACCGGGCAATATGGAAAAATCGCTGACACCAAAACGCAGCTTCGGTTTAGTACACCTGCCGCTGCAGCGTGAACAGAGGAAACTGCCGCTAACCTTTGAGGTTGCCGACAAGGCCCTGCCCAACAAACCGCTGGCGGTTACCGTGAAACTTGATAAGCAAAGCGGCAATAGCGCCGGGGCAAAAGATAGCCCAACGCCGAAAGGCAACCAGATCTTTGTCACCCTGGCCGCCGTCGATGTCGGGGTATTAAGCATCAGTGATTTTGACACCCCGGATCCCTTCGATGCCTTTTTCGGCCAGCGCCGTTATTCGGTGGACTCACGTGATGTTTACAACAAGATCATCGAACTGAGCCAGGCAGATAAAGCCCGCTTACGCTTTGGCGGTGACAGCGATCTTACCCGTGGCGGCCAGCAGCCGCCGTCTGATGTGCAAATCGTGTCTTTATTCAGCGGCCTGGTGCCCTTTAACGATAACGGCGAAGCAGATATTTCCCTGAATATCCCCGACTTTAACGGCCGCCTGCGCTTAATGGCGCTGGCGTTCTCCAATGATCAATTCGGCCATGCCGAGCAGGAAGTGACAATTGCGGCCCCGGTTATCACCCAGTTTGCCATGCCGCGTTTTCTCGCCAAAGGCGATAAAACCACACTCGCGCTGGATATCACCAACCTCAGCGGCGAGCTGCAGGAGTTGTCGGCGGCTTTAACGGCAACCGGCCCTGTGACCTTCACAGGTAAAGCTATAACAGACAACACAGCAGCAGAAAAACGCCAAATCCAGGCAATCCTGTTAAAAGACGGCGAGAAAACCACCCTCAGCTATCAGGTGCTGGCAACCGACATTCGCGGCCAGGCCAGGTTTGCTTTACAGCTTTCCGGCATGGCGCTGGAAGAAGATATCTCCCGGCAATGGTCCCTGGGCTTGCGCCCTCCCTACCCGGCCACCATCAAGCGCTTGCAAAAAGTACTGCACCAGGGGCAGATGCTGAGCCAAGAAAAGTCGGCCATCTTAGATCTGCTCGGCAATACGGTACAGGCTTCGTTGTCGATTTCACCAAAAGCCGATATCAACCTGCAAAACCAGCTCGATCAGCTGCTGCAATATCCCTACGGCTGTTTGGAGCAAACCAGCAGCCGCGTTTATCCGCTGATCTTTGCCACGCCCGCGCAGCAAACGGCTTTTGGCCTCAAAAACATTAGCGAAGACAAGCGCCTGACCATGGTCAACAAAGGCTTAGAGCGCCTGGCAAGCCTGCAACTTAGCAATGGCGGTTACGGCTTGTGGAACAACAATGCCAATGAAGAGTATTGGCTCACCGCCTATGTCGGCGACTTCCTGCTTAATGCCCGGGACATGGGCTTTAGCGTGCCGGAAGAAATGCTCAGCCGCACCTTAAAAAGGCTGCAGCGTTACCTGGCACGCACCAGTCATTTCTATGATGAACCCTGGAGTGACGATAGCGGACATTACTACCTTGCCTACAAGGCCTATGCCGCCTACGTGCTCTCCCGGGTCAACCAGGCGCCGCTTGGCACCTTGCGCACCCTGGCAAAAAACCACAGCAAAAATGCCAAAAGCGGTTTGCCCCAATTGCAGCTGGCCATCGCCATGAAGCAAATGGGCGACCGTAAAACCAGCAAAGCCCTGGTGAGCAAAGCGCTGAATAACCTGCCGAAACCAAGGCGCAAGTACCTGGCAGACTACGGCAGCCAGCTCAGGGATCTGGCACTGATGATCCACCTGCTGCTAAAACATGATATTGACCAGGCACAGGCCATCGCCCTGAGCTTTACCCTGGCAGAGCAGGTTAACCAGCGCCAGTACTTAAGCACCCAGGAACGCAATGCCCTGTTCCTGGCGGGCATGGCATTAAAAGCCGTCGACGGCGACAGCTGGTCGGCAGAGGTGCTTATCGGCCAGGCCAAAACCAAGTTATCACAAACAGCGGTTTACCAAAGTCCGTTAACCGTTGCCGAGCTTGAACAAGGGGTTGTGGTCGGTTCAACCCATCAGCAGCCGTTACTGGCCAATATCAATATCAGCGGTTATGGCAAACAGGCGCCAAAAGCCAGCAGCAACGGCTTAAGGGTACAAAGGCAATGGCTCAATATTCAGGGGCAGGAAGTTTCTCCAGAAAAAGTTAAAGTCGGTGACTTAATGTTAATGCACCTGCAACTTGGCGCCTTGCAGCGCAGCCCGGACGTGCTGGTGGTCGACTTGTTACCCGCCGGTTTTGAGCTGGAAAACCAAAACCTGGAACACGCCCTGAAGCTGGATGAAATTAAAGTCGACGGTAAAACCATAGCCCAATGGCAACAGCGTAACCCGGTCAAACACCAGGAGTTCAGGGACGACAGGTATGTGGCTGCAGTGGAGCTGCATAAATCCAGGCCGGTGCACCTGTTTTATCTGGCCCGCGCGGTAACGCCTGGTACATATCAGGTACCGCCGCCGCTGGCAGAAGACATGTACCGCCCACAAATTCGCGCCGTCGGCCGCACCATTAAAGAGATCGCCGTTGTCCAGCGCTAATACGCCCCTGAAAAAAAAGCAGGCCAGGCTCACCGAGAAGCTAAGTGCTAAACTGCCAGGCAAAATAAAAGCACATCCCGTCGTGCTTTTATTTGCCATGGTAGTGGCGGCACTTGCTTTACTCGACAGCTTATACCCGCTAAACCTGCCGCAAAACAACAAGCTGTTCGCCCGCGTGGTGGTGGATGAAAATAACCGTCCGCTGCGCACCTTTGCCGATGAGAACGGCATCTGGCGTTATCCGGTGACGCTGGAAGAAGTATCACCGCTTTATATCGACGCCCTGATAAACTACGAAGACCGCTGGTTCTGGCACCACCCGGGCATCAACCCCTTGTCTCTGCTCAGGGCCGCCGGGCAGAACATCAGTGAAAACCGTGTGATCTCCGGCGGCTCAACCCTGTCGATGCAGGTGGCGCGCATCTTACATCCCCATGGCAGAAACCTCTGGGGAAAAATAAAACAAGTGCTGCGCACCCTGCAATTGGAGTGGCATTTAGACAAAAAAGCAATCCTGGAGCTGTACCTCAATACCGCCCCGTTCGGCGGCACCATAGAAGGCGTTGCCGCCGCCAGCTACACCTATCTGAACAAACCGGCGAAAGACCTCAGCCATGGCGAAGCCGCCCTGCTGGCAGTCTTGCCCCAGGCCCCTACCCGTTACCGTCCCGATCTGCATCACCAGGCGGCACAAAAAGCGCGGGACAAGGTATTGCAACGCCTGGCAGATTTCGGCGTCTGGCCGCAAACCCTGGTAGAGGATGCCAAACTTGAGCAGGTTTACAGTTTTAATTTTCGCCCGGAACAACTGGCGCCGCTGCTCTCGCGCAGACTGCTCAGCCATTCCAACGGCCAGGGAGTGGTCAAAAGCACTATCAACCGGGATCTGCAACAAAGCCTGCAGGATACCCTGGGCGCCTACATAGAAAAATTACCGAAGAAAAGCTCAGGGGCCATTTTAGTGGTAGACAACCACACCTCGGCGGTTAAGGCCTATATCGGCAGCGCAGATTTTGCCAATACCAGCCGCTATGGTTATGTGGATATGGTGCAGGCGGTGCGCTCACCGGGGTCCACCTTAAAACCTTTCCTTTACGGCCTGGCCATGGACGAAGGCCTGATCCATTCCCATTCGCTGCTGGCAGATGTGCCCAGGAACTGGGGCAACTACCGCCCGGAAAACTTTAGCGGCGCGTTTCACGGGCCGGTCTCTGCCACACAGGCGCTGCAGCGCTCGCTGAATATGCCGGCGGTGGATTTGTTTGAACGTTTCGGGGTCAAACGCTTTAGCGCCCGGCTGGAAAATGCCGGTTTATCCTTAACGATTCCCGGCGACAGCCCCAATTTAGCAGTGATCTTAGGGGGCGCTGGCACTTCGCTGGAACAACTGGTACAAGCCTACAGCGCCTTTGCCAATCAAGGCAAAACCTCGCAGCTTAAGTTCTTACAAGCTCAGTTATCCCAGCCGAAAACCGAGCGTCGCCTGCTATCGCCACAAAGCGCCTGGGTGGTACAGGATATTTTATCCGGCATCAGCCGCCCCGGCAGCCTGGCAAAAACCATCTCCCGAGTAAACGAGAGTAAAATCGCCTGGAAAACCGGCACTAGCTACGGCTTTCGCGACTCCTGGGCCATAGCCGTTACCCGGGATTATACTTTCGGCGTCTGGCTCGGACGCCCCGACGGCACCGCCATGCCGGGACATTATGGCCGGATAACCGCAGGCCCGCTGTTATTCTCGGTTGCCGACCAGGTATTAAAACCCGCCTTATCAAAGCAAGCCATCAAGCAACCGGACAAACTGACCCGGGAAAACATCTGCTGGCCGCTGGGCACCCGGGAAAACGAACAGGCAGCGCAATTCTGCCAGCAAAAACACCGGGCCTGGATCCTTGATGATCTCGTGCCCCCCACCTGGCATATCGCCGACAGCGATACCTGGCAGGCCAGCCTGTTTAGCTACTGGTTCAACCCGGAAAATAACCTGCGCCTTGCCATGGGTTGCCGGGCAGAAAACAAACAAAGCAAGCAAGTGGCGCTGTGGCCGAAAATGCTTGAACCCTGGCTCCAGCAAAATCGCCGCCGGGATGCGCTTATTCCCCCCCTAGATCCTACTTGCCAAAACGCTTCCCCGCCTGCCGGGGCCAGTTTAAAAATCACCGGCATTACGCCAAACAGCGTTTACCGCAAAGCGGGAGCAAGCGGCAAAGCGCCGAGCATCTGGCTGAAAAGCCTGGGCGGGGCCGGGCTAAAACATTGGTATATCAATGGCAAGCCCGGCTATCAGACAAAACCGGGGCAAAGCATTGAACATGTGTTATCCGCCCCGGGTGAGCAGCAAATTTTGGTGCAGGATCAGCAAGGTAATACCGATATGTTAACCATTTCTGTGATGTAATGCATAACCAACTGATAAGCAATAAATAAAACAAGAGATAACAGCACTTCAGCCAATATTGGCTGCTAAGGTCTGGTTTACCAACACTCGGTTATTTTTTCGACGAGTGCCATTTTTAACGCGATGAAGCGTCAAGCTATTTGCCTCCCGCCCCCTTAGACTAATAAAAAACAAAGGGGGTTACCTATGGAAATTTCTCGTCGTCAATTTTTAAGCCTCTCGGCCAGTGCCGGTGCCATGCTGATGACCATCAGTATGCCGTCGCTTGGCCGAAGAGTTAAAAAAGATGCCGACCAGGGGCAAAATAACTGGTCGGTTTATCTGCACATCAATCCGGACAACTCCATAGTGATCGAATCCCCGGTGCAGGAGCAGGGCCAGCACATGAAAACTACAGGCGCCATGATGATCGCCGAAGAGCTCGATGCCGACTGGTCGCTGGTGTCCTGTATAGCCGCCAAAACCTACCTGAAAAAAACCGAAAACGGCATAGGCTACCGATATGCCGATATGAATACCGGCGGCAGCCATGCAGTACGCCGCAACTGGCAGGTATTAAGGGAAGCGGGAGCCAGTGCCAGGCAGCTGCTGATCTCGGCGGCAGCCAAAAAATGGCGTTGCTCCGAGTCAGAGCTGACCACAGGCAAGAGTTTTGTCTACCGCAAAAGCACCGGGCAGAAACTCCCCTACGGCAAACTGGCGGCCACAGCCGGCACCCTGGAGCTGCCGAATAAAGCACTGAAATTTAAAGACAGGTCCGAATACACCATTTTCGGACAGAATATTACCACGGTGGATATTGATGAAATCGTTACCGGCCAACCGTTATTTGGCCTGGACATGGAAATGCCGGATATGGTCTATGCAGTGATCGAGCGCTGCCCGTATTTTCACGGCGACATCAAATCTTATAACGACAAAAAAGCCCTGGCAGTACCCGGGGTGATCAAAACCGTAAAAGTCGACAAGGTCATAGGCGAAGACGGTATCAAGGAAATTGCCGCCGGCATCGCGGTATTGGCGGAAAATTACTGGGCCGCCACCCAGGGCAGAAAAGCGCTGGAAATACAGTGGCAGCAAGGTCCCTGGAGCGAGGAAAGCTCGGAGTCCCTGATGGCGGATTTCGAAAAATTCTGCATGGCGGAGGAAGGCGGTGAAACCCTGCTCAAGACCGGCGACCTCACACAGGGCTTTAACGACTCGGTACAAGTCTTTGACCAGTGCTACCAGGTGCCGTTACTGGCCCACGCCTGTATGGAGCCCTTTAATGCCATCGCCCATATCACAGACAAAAAGGGCGGCGGCAAACAGGCAAAAATCATCACCGGCCACCAGTTTCCGACCCGGGTCGCCAGCTCGGCGGCCCAATACACAGGTATAGACCCCTTAGATGTCGAAGTGATCCCTACCCGCATGGGCGGCGGTTTCGGCCGCCGTTATTATAACGACTTTGTGATCGAGGCCGCCCTGCTGGCCAAAGAAACACCCCGCCCGGTAAAACTGGTATGGACCCGGGAAGATGAAATGACCCAGGATTATTTCGGCCAGTCGACCTTTTCCCGCCTCAAAGCCGGGGTGGATAAGCAGGGCAAGCTGATCGCCTGGCACCACCGCCAGGGGCAAATAGAGGGCAGCATGCGCGAGCAGTGTTTCCCTTATCAGCTAATCGACAACTTTCGCGTAGACAGTTACCAGCAAAAAGCCGGTACCCCCACAGGCGCCTGGCGCGGCCCCGGCCATTTCCAATTCGCCTTTGCCACCGAGAGCATGATAGACGAAGTGGCCCACGCCCTAAGTCAGGATCCCCTGGCCTACCGTCTGGCCCTGATGGGTAAAGCTAAAGCCTATCCCTACCGCGGCTACGGCGCGAGTGAAATCGACAGCGGCCGCATGGCAAAATGCTACCAGGCAGCCGCCGACTTAGCCAACTGGCAGCAAAAGCGCCCCGAAGGCGTCGGCCTGGGTATCGCCAGCCATTTCACCTTCGGTAGTTACGCCGCTTTTGTGGTGGAAGTGGACAGCAGGGAAAAAGCAGGAATGAAGATCACCGGTATCTGGGGCGCCATCGACTGCGGCCTGCCGCTCAACCCCAACCATATCCGCAACCAGATGGAAGGCGGCTTTATCGACGGCTTAAATGCCTCGATATACAACGACGCCAAGGTCAGCGGCGGCCGGGTGGTCAACAGCAACTTTGATCAGCAGCCCTGGATCCGCATGGCAGATACCCCGGCGCTGCTGGAAGTGGCCATTATCGAAAACGACTATCCGCCCACGGGTGTAGGCGAGCCGCCGACAGCCCCCGCAGCGGCGGCCCTGGCCAATGCCATTTTTGCCGCCACCGGCAAAAGACAACGTAAATTACCGATTTCCATGGAGGCTTAATTATGGCTATTTCCTTTACCGTCAACGGCGAAACCCACAAAGTCAGCAAGCAGCTGGATATGCCCCTGTTATGGTATCTGCGTGACTATATCAAGCTTAAAGGCACCAAGTTCGGCTGCGGCATAGGGCAGTGCGGCGCCTGCACCGTACACCTGGACGGGCATGCGATACGCTCCTGCTCTATCACCTTAAACCTGCTCGACGGCAAGAGCATCAAAACCATAGAAGGCTTGTCGGACAAAGTAGAGCAGGCGGTGCAAAACGCCTGGAAAAATGTCGACGTGCCCCAGTGTGGCTACTGCCAGAGCGGACAAATCATGGCGGCGTCCGCCCTGCTCAAGCAAAACCCCAACCCCACAGATGAAGATATCAATAACGCCATGACCAACATCTGCCGCTGCGGCACTTATGTGCGTATCCGCAAGGCGATACATGAAGCGGCCGACCTGGCATATGAGGTGAACTAACACTTGACCCGGGAGCAGGGTTATCTCCTGTCCCGGGTGCTCTTTTCGGGGAAAGCAAAAGCAGAAGCCGCCCTTAACTCAATGACTGCCTCAATGCCTTGATAATTTCATCACTGACCACTTTCAGACGCACTGAGTTGATCGTGGATAACGGCGAAATCAGGGATACCGGTACCTCCATATAGTGCCAGTCTGCAAGTACCTGCACCAACTCACCGCTGTCGATATCCTTTTGGCATAAAAAAGTCGGCAAAATAGACACACCGGCCCCTGCCAGGGTCAGCTTATAGACGCTGGTGATCTGATTGGTCTCTATCGTCAGCGGCGTTTTAATCACTTCGTTGTGGTTATCCTTAGTTAAATGCCACAGCTGATAGGGTTTGGCCGAGGTCAGGCCGACGGTACGTACTTGGGCCAGATCCCCCGGACATTCCAGGGTGATTTGCTCCAGATAGTCTTTGGCAACCACAGTGGCCAGTTTGATATAACCTATGGTCCTGACCTTTAAATTGCTTTCCTCCAGCGGCCCGATGCGCACGGCAAAATCAAAACCCTCCCCCACCAGGTCCACCACGTCATTGGTGCTTTTGATAATAAACTTCAGCTCCGGGTATTGCTCGCCAAGCTGTTGGATGCAGGAAGAGAGTAAAAAGATCTCAAAGTCTTCCGGCACAGTGATTTTAATGGTGCCGGAAATCAAGTCATCCTGGCCATACAGGGATTTCTGGGCATCTTCTATGGTTTGCATCGGCCCCATACAGGCCTGGTAAAACTCCCGCCCGGCAGATGTCAGGGTTTGTTTTCGGGTGGAACGTATCAACAGCTTAGTGCCGGTTTCCCGCTCCAGTTTGGCCACTGCCTTGCTCAGGGTTGATTTTGGGATCTTAAGGGATTCACCCGCCTTGGTGAAGCTTCCGCACTGCACAATCTTAACAAAATAGTGGATCAGCTGTATGTCCATCGTTTCTCCTGGGAAACAGTGAAGTTCTCTTTTTGCGTATTATCACTAATGTAACTTTGCCTGATAATAGATTCAAGCGCTGATGCTTCACCGGGCAAGCAAATATAACCTGGCACCGGGCTGCTTCAGCCCCGGCCCGTCAGCAATAGCCACCAACAAGGTAACAACATGAATACACAAAGTAAAAAAGTATTGATCATCAAGTCCAGTCCCGCCGCCGAACATTCGGTTTCCAATGAAATAGCCGACTTTTTAGTAGCACAGTTGCAGGCGAAGGACGAAAGCTATGACATCAACATCCGCGATCTGGCAAAAAATCCTGCCCCGGTTTACGACACGCAAACGCTTCAGGCATTTTATACCCCGGCCGAGCAATTAAGCGAACAGCAAAAGATTATCGTCAGTCCCTCCTTAGCCTACATCGAAGAGCTCAAGGGGGCAGATATCATCGTTTTTGCTTCCCCCATGCATAACTTCGGCATCACCACTTTATTGAAGGCTTATGTCGATCAGATCTGCCGCATGGGACTGACCTTTCAATACCATGAGCACGGCCCGGAAGGCTTGGTAACAGGAAAACAGGCGGTGATCATCAGCAGCGCCGGCGGTAATTTCCAGCTGCCAGCGGAAAAACATAAAGACTTTCAAACCCCTTACTTAAAGCATGTGCTGAATTTTATCGGTATCGAGGATATTTCGGTGATCCCGGTGCAGGGGATCGGGCTGGGAGAAGAAGTAGCCGCCCAGTCAAAACATATCGCCAAAAACCAATTGCGAACACTGGCTATATCAGTGCTGTAAAAGGCCGATATCCACTTGCCGCAATATGCGAAAAATTATCTATTGGAGTAAATATGCATAAATCAATGAAGGCAGCCGCCATTACACAATGGGGAGATGCCGGGGTTTTCCAGCTGAGCCAACTGCCGGTACCGGCGCCGGCAGCCGATGAAGTATTAATCAAGGTCGCCTATGCCGGGATCAACCCTGCCGACTGGAAAATGCGCGCAGGCCATCTCAAGTCGCAATTGCCTGCCACAGACGCGCCGTTAGTGCTTGGCCTGGATGCTTCCGGGATCGTGGTAGCCAGCGGAGCGCAAGTCAGCGAGTTTGCTGAAGGTGACCGGGTTGTCTGCGCCAGCAACCTCTTTAGCACCGGTGCTCCCGGCACTTATGCCGAATACCTGGTGGTCAGCAAAAACAAAGTCGCTCACCTCCCCGGCACTGTCAGCTTAAAAGCGGCTGCGACCATGCCGATTGCCGCCATTACTGCCAAACAGGCCTTGTTCGCAAGCGACAAGGGCAATCTTCAGCCGGGACAAAAGGTGAAGATATTCATCAACGGCGCTTCCGGCGGCGTAGGCAGTTTTGCCGTGCAGCTGGCCAAATGGGCCGGTGCAGAAGTAGCCACCAGCTGCAGCAGCGCCAACCTGGATTACGTCAAATCTTTGGGAGCAGACTGCTTAATTGACTACAAAACCCAGGATATTGCCTATGAATTAAGCCGCTGGGCGCCGCAGGGAGTTGATTTGATCCTTGATGCCGTCAGCGCAGGTTCGCTCGAGGACCCTTTCCTCCTGCTTAAGCCGGGTGGCAAGCTGGTCAGCATTGCCACCTTAACGGATGACGGCGATGTGGAAGCGGACATGGCCAGGGCACAACAGCACGGGGTAAGCAAAATACTCGCATTTGTCAGTGACGCCAACCTGGGCAAGGAAATGGCACAGCTGCTTGAACTTGTCGATACAGGCAAGATCACAACGCCCACGGCCGAAGTCTTCCCGCTGGATAAAGTCGCCCAGGCACATCAAAAACTTGAAACCGGACATGTCAGGGGAAAATTGCTGCTGCGCCTTTGTGCTGAGCGGCAATAACTTCGACAGGCATTCCCGACAAACAACCACCCAAGCAAAAGGAAATACACCTTGAACGTTAAAGCACTATTAACGGGTTTACTGGCGGCTGCCGCCCTGTTCACCCTGTCAGCAAATGCCGCCCCGGCAGCGACAAAAACTTTTGAGAAAAAATACACCCGAGTTATGGGTCAGGAAATGGCCTATATTGATGAAGGCAAAGGACGCCCCGTGGTTTTTTTACACGGCAATCCGACATCTTCTTACCTGTGGCGTAACATTATCCCGTATGTTGCCAAAGACTACCGGGCTATCGCCCCCGATCTGATCGGCATGGGAGACAGCGCCAAACCCAAGCTGAAATACAGCTACCAGGAGCAGGCGAATTATTTACACGCCTTTTTGGATAAGCTCGACCTCAAGGATGCGGTATTGGTGGTGCATGACTGGGGCTCTGCCCTGGGATTTCATTATGCCCGCACCCGCTCAGAGCGCATATCTGCCATTGCCTTTATGGAAGCAACCCTGCCGCCGTTTTATCCCATCCCGTCGCTTGACGCCATGGGCCCTTCGGCAGAGTTTTTGAAAAACGTACGCAGACCGGGCATAGGCGAAGAAATGATCATGAAACAAAATGTGCTGATAGATCAGTTCTTGCGTACCAGCAGCGCCAAAGCGCCGTTAAATGAACAAGTCATGGCAGAATATAACCGCTATTATCCCACGGCTGAAAGCCGCCGCCCGGTATTGCAATGGCTCAGGGAAATCCCGATCAATGGCGAACCGGCCAAAGTCCATCACATCGGCCTTAAGAACAACCAATGGCTGATCACCACAGAGATCCCTAAACTGCTGCTCTATGTCACGCCGGGGGTATTGGTAAATGAAACAACGGTAAATTACATGAAGACAAACGCCAAAAACCTTGAGGTTATCCCGCTGGGAGCCGGGGGGCACTTTGTGCAGGAAGAGTACCCGGATAAAATCGGCCGGGAGCTTGCCGCCTGGCTGAGTCGTACTTAATCCCATTCCGGCGCTATCGGCTGCACCTTAGAGCACAAATATCAGCCAATGAGTTGGCGAATAAGCCAACTCATTTTATGGTGCAGTATAGCAGCAAGTATACACCTCCTTCATCTACTGCCGCCCGAAGCCGCCGGATAAAGGCTTTTCATGATCCATAAATTTTGTTATTGATAATAGCCTGTTAGAAACATCCTTCTCATTATAAAAAGAGCGGTTATGACCAGGTTTGAAGAAATTTCCCAACTGTTAAATCACAAGGCTTATTTGCTCGACGGTTCGGAAGAGGAAATGCCGTCCTATGGCGAAATGCCCGATATTGACAGCATTGAGCGTGCCATAAAACTGGCTCAGCAACTATTGGATACTTGCTCAGAGAAACAGGCAGATGAAATAAAAACCTTAATTAAAAACAGGTTATGGCAAGCGCTTAGCGATGAAGTCTCGGTAAGCGATCAAGAACTGGAAGAACACGGCTTTGATGAATATGACTGGGAATCCAGAGACTGGCTCTATCGGGAAGTAGACGACATCTCCAAGTTCGCCATTGAGCAGCTGACTTCTCCCTGGCTTGCCACCGAAGCCCAGCCGGTGTTGCTGGAGATCATTCAAAAAAGCCCCTCGATCGATGCCCGCTATTTTGCCGCCAAACAACTGGAAGATCTGGAGTCGATAGCAGTGCATGGCGACATTATGCAAGTGCTGCTCGATTGCTTTAAAGACTATGATGCTGATGACCGTCCCTGCGGCAGGGAAGAAATTTTCTACGACATCTTAACCCGTATTTTGACCGAGCGCCTGATGTGGGATGAAGCCGTCATCGACCTTTTAAAACGTACCAAACAATTTCAAACGCTTAACAACTACACAGACCATAACGATAAAACCCTCTATTGGTATATCAAAAACTACCGGGCAACTACAGACCAAGCAGTACAATTGCAGCTTTTGGAAGCACTTGCCTGCCAATGGAAAGAAAAAGGCGGCTTATTCCCGTTTCTTGAGCAGCTCACCGGCAGTAAGCTGTCGGCGGATGCCCGCGCCCAGGTCATGAAGATTTTATTTTTAAACTTCCCTTACCATGCCTTCACCATAGAGAAAATGCGCAGCTATCTGGATACTCAGGCAGAGCATTGCACCCTTTGGCACCATGATCAGCAAAGTATATTGGACAGTTACTCGGACAACGACCTGCCCCAGAAGCGGGCCATGCTGGAGTATTCTATCAGTGAGCGTATTGGCGACATCCACCGCAGCATTGAAATTTATACCCGCAGTTATGGCATGACGGCATCGACCTTTGCATTCTTTGTTAATACCCTGGAAGCGGTGAAAGAAGGCCATAAAACCGGGCTGCTTAATCTGTTTTTACGCAACTTCCCCGATTGCCCGCAAACCCGGGAGATCAGGAAAAAGTACCAGCGACTAATGTGAGCAAAGCGGGCTTAGCACGGAAAATCCGGACCTTTAAAATGGCTGTTGCTCTTTAAAACGGAACAGCCGTATGCCCTAATGCTTAAAAGCCTTGGCTGGACAATTGCTCAATCAAGCTTTCTGCCATAGGGATTGCTGATGCCGGGTTTTGCCCGGTAATTAAACGGCCATCAACAACAACATGCTGCTGATTTTTACCTGATGCCAGGTAGTGTCCTCCCAGCTCCTTAATTTTATCTTCCAGCAAGAAAGGATAGTTATTCCGCGCCCAGCGCCCTTCCTCGATGTTGGCCTTGGCTGTTATTTTTTTTCCTGAGATCAAACGCTTCCCATTTGACAATATAACGTTAATCAAGGCTGCCGGGCCATGGCAATCGGCAGCAACAATGCCGCCAGCTTCATAAATATCGCGGGTGATCTGCTGTGCAAGTACATTATCTGGCAAATCAAACATAGGCCCGGCCCCACCGGCAAAATACACGGCCACATAAGACTGCGGATTAATCTCAGCTAACGGCATTGAATGCTTAAGCTGTAACTTCAATTTCGATTGCTCAAACCATTGCTTTTGCTTATTCGACAACCGAAATTCACCACTGGCTTTGCCCTGGCCTCCTTCAGGACTGGCTACATCAATCTGATACCCGGCCTGCGCCAATAACTGATAAGGCTCCAACACCTCAGGCAGCCAAAAGCCATGGCGATCACTTGAGACAATAACAAGTACTTTGCCCTTACCTTTTCCGATAACAAAATTAGCCTCCTCAGCAACCGCAGTATTACCCGCTCCCGATAACAGCAAAAGGGGCACAAGATAGAGGACCTGCATCAAACGATATGCAATAGATTTTATATTCATGATTATTTTCCATTTAAGTCAGTTATTGTGTTTGATGGCTCAAACTTAATGGAAAAGATGAGCAAAAGAATGAAAAAGAAGTGAATTATGATGAATATTGAGGAACAAACTGTGACTGAAGTGTGACTAATAATATAGGCAGCAATATCAACAAGATAAAAACATTCTTAAATGTATAAATTGACCTATAGGCAGCCGAAGTAAGTTTGAAATGAGAAAAGTTTCTTTTCTAACGGTCACAAAAAAGCCGCTACTCGTCAGTAGGGGACTTTCTGATTTTTATTGAGAATAAGTTTTCACCGGGCACAAAAAAACCACTACTCGTCAGTAGCGGTTTTTCTGTAAAACTATTGAGTTGGCCGATAAGCCGCCAGGTCTGGTTTGAGCGGAGGGGACTTTCTGATTTTTATTAAGAATAAGTTTTCACCGGGCACAAAAAAGCCGCTACTCGTCAGTAGCGGCTTTTCTGTAAAACTATTGAGTTGGCCGATAAGCCGGGTTTTGTCGTGGACAATCATTCGTCTAGGCCTTAAATCGCTCTAAGGCTCAAGCAACCTACCCGGTTTCAACGCGAGCCACGCCATATGAAACCCTATTTGGTCTTGCTCCGGGTGGAGTTTACCCTGCTGCGAACTGTTACCAGCCGCCCGGTGCGCTCTTACCGCACCCTTTCACCCTTACCTGTGCTGTTGCCAGCCATCGGCGGTCTTCTCTCTGCTGCACTTGTCGTGGGCTTGCGCCCCCCAGGCGTTACCTGGCACCCTGCTCGTTGGAGCCCGGACTTTCCTCCCCTTTATCTCCCTACCCGAAAGCAGAGGATAAAGCAGCGATTGTCTGGCCAACTCGGGGCGCATTCTACCTCAAGTTCGCTTCCGAGCCAAATGTAAATCTGTTTTTACCGGCTGCTAGCGGCTGACAGAAGGGGCGTATTGGGGAAATAACCTTGAAAAATGAAGGGTTAACACCGGTACCAGGGCGTCATGTTTTTGATGCAGGTAGTGATATAATAATTCCTGCTCCAGATAAGTGGGCGATTGTCTCACCTCGCCAAACTCGCCACTTTTCAACACATGCTCCGCCATTTGCCGGGGCAAAACAACCAAGTCGACATGATGGCGTATCAGCATTTCAAACGCCTGCCTGGCGTAAGTCACCTGCTGAAAGTCAACCTTATGCTTGGTTAAATTATGTGAAGCGATAAGAAAACCGCGCAAAGTGGCCACCTTGTGCGGGGATAATGCCGACCAACTGCCAATATCCGCCAGTTTCGCAGATGAGTCTTGTCGGTAATAGGCAAAAATCTCCAGCTTACCGATCGGCACGGATATACGGGTATAGTTACTCAGTGCTTTACCTGCCAACTCAACTCTGCCGAGAACACCATCTACCCAGTCGCTATGGACGGCCTCGTGCATTGCCCGCTTTGCCGGCATGGGAACTATTTTCACCCGGTATCCGACCTGCTTATATGCCTGCATAATCAGGTTAAGGGTCTCGGTAAACTCAAAGGCTTCCATGGGAGCAGAAAAAGACAAGGTCTTGGTAAGCTCATTTTCTTGCCCGGCAGGAAAGTTTTTCGCCAGAGCCCTTTCATTAACAAGTAAGCATATGAACAGGGAGAGAGTCAGCACCGAGGACGGGAATAATAGAAAATATATGCGAGCCAGCAAAACAATGCCCCCCAGTTAAGTGATCCAAGTATAGCTTTTAATCACCTCGCCAAGGGACTGCCGGGATTTATGCCCTGTGGTTAATCCGCTTTAAATGATAAAGCCAGATCATAAAGGGCATTTTTTTTCACCCCGTGTATTTTTGCCGCTATCGCACAAGCTTTTTTCGGCGGCAATTCTTCCAGCAGCAATTTTAAAGTCTCGATGATTTGCGGGGATATGGCCTCGGGATCCACCTTATGTCCTTCGATAATCAGCACCATTTCCCCCTTAAGCTGGTTAGGATCTTCCTGCAGCCAGTTCAAAAGACGCTCTGCGGTATCTGAATGTATGGTTTCAAAAGTTTTGGTCAGCTCCCTGGCAATCACCACATAACGATCACCACCGAGTACTGAAGCCACATCAGCTATGGTATCAATCGCCCTTCTTGGCGCATCGTAAAACACCATAGTTCTTGGCTCGTTAAGCAGCTCTGCCAGCTTTGCCTGCCGGGCGCCTGACTTGGACGGTAAAAACCCTTCGAAGGTAAAACGGTCGGTAGGCAATCCGGCACAGGATAATGCGGTGATGGCGGCACAGGCGCCGGGCACCGGGGTGACATTTAATCCCAGCTGACGGCAGTGACGCACCAGGTGAAATCCGGGATCGCTGATTAAAGGCGTACCGGCATCGGACACCAAAGCAATGCTTTTCCCTTCCTGCAATAACGCCGCTATTTGCTCCTGACGCTGCCTTTCGTTGTGATCATGCATCGACATGGTGTTATTTTTTATCGAAAATGCCGATAACAATCTCTGGGTATGGCGGGTATCTTCGCAGGCAATGACATCAACCTGAGTCAGTATATCTAAAGCCCTCTGGCTGATATCACCTAAATTACCTATCGGGGTAGCAACGATATACAAGGTTGAGGCATCAACTTGGGTTTGTGTCATAAAAGCTTACTTGTGTTGTTACAAAAGAAGATGAAGTTTATTATAAACCCATACTAAAACGCACGGATTTCTCACTGGTGAAGCAATATAAATTCCAACAACAATGTAAATCGGCTTTAGCCGCAGTAATTATCAGCCTATTGCTCAGTAATTGCGCCACCCAGAAAACGGTTAGCCCGACAAAAAAACCGGCAAAAGCAGTCACTCCGGTTAACCAGACAACTAAAACACCGCAAAACGCCCAGGACTATCTTGACCTGGCCAAAGGGCTTGATGCCGCACAGGCCATCCCGTTAATGGTAACGGCAGCAGAATTATTAAGCGGCGAAGGAAAGCACCGCAAAGCACTGTGGCTGGCAAACCAGATCACCCCTTTACTGGTCACCACAGAGGGCGGCATTACCAATATCGGCAAGCTTGATGAGCAGTATCGCTTGTTTGTCAGCAAGGCCACTAATTTACAGGCTTTGGGATATCATCAACTGGCGCTGGAGCAATTGACCCTGGCCGATACCCTGAGCAAGGAGCATCAGCTCAGCCACCAGCTGGCTTATTATCAGCAACTTGCCAAGGTGCAACACAGCCGTGAGCTGGCGGTAGATGCTGCCGATGCAGCCCTAAGGGCCTTTGTCATCGATGACTTTGCCTCAAATGACGATGTTTTCGCCCTGTGGCAAAGCTTAAGCGCCCTGTCGCAATGGCAACTTGATCAGTTAGCTCAACTCAATCCTCCCTATATCAAGGGCTGGCAACAATTGTTGAAGTTCGCTTTCCAGTTCGGCGACAACCCGGCGCAGTTTAACCGCTATTTAAGCCAGTGGCAGCGCAAGTTTTCCGAACATCCCGCCGTTGCCATTATCGATAGCCTGAAAACCGCCGAGCGCGACAACAAAACGATTGAAAATATTGCCGTGTTATTACCCCTGTCCGGCAACCAGGCCGCAGCCGGCAATGCCGCCCAGCAAGGCTTGTTATCTGCTTATCAAAACCATGATGCCGTTTCCCTGCATTTTATCGATACCAATGCCCTGGATATGTCTGCCCTGGTGTTAACCTTTAACGAACAGGCGATAGATTTTGTCATCGGCCCGTTGTTAAAACCTAATGTTCAGGCCTACCTGGCGCAGGAAGAATTACAGGTGCCGACCCTGCTGCTTAACGTCCCGGATGATCAGGCCCTTAAGCCTCATCAGGTGGCCTTATCCATGCGTCCGGAAGACGAAGCGATACAGGCCGCCAGCAGCCTGGCGCGCCGCAACTATCAATATCCTGTGGTATTGAGCCACCAGGATAAGGTCAGCAGCCGTATTGCCAAGGCCTTTGCCGATCAATGGCTAAAAATGACCGGCACCAGCCCGGAAGTCGTGCCGTTTGAGCAAGGGAAAAAAATGCAGACGGATCTGACCGCCAGCCTGGATGTCGGTTTAAGCAAAGCCAGGATCAAAGATCTAAAACGCCGGGTCAAACAAACCCTGAAAACTGAGACCCGCAACCGCCGCGATGTCGATATGATTTACCTGGTGGGCTCCCCCAAGCAAACTAAGCTGTTAAAACCCTATATCGATGTCAATATCAGCCCCTTTGCCGAGGTGATCCCTGTCTATGCCAGCTCCCGCAGCCACAGCGCGTTAAACGACCGCAGCGATACCCGGGATTTAACCGGCTTGACCTTCTCGGAAATGCCCTGGCTGTTAGACTCCAAGCAGCAAAATAAACAGCTGGCGCAAATGAGCCAGCAATTATGGCCACGGCGCAGCGACGGCCTGCAACGTATCTTTGCCATGGGCTATGACAGTTTTGCCCTGGCCGCCAAAATCGCGGCGATGCAGGAAAACCCCTTTGTCAGGCATTTTGGCCAGACCGGAGTACTAAAACTTAATACCAACAATATCCTCACCCGCAGCCTGATCTGGGGGCGTTACCGCAAAGATAAGGTCCAGGAAATTGCCATGGACTAAGCCGCCAAATAGCCCGGGCTTCAATACCCGGGGCTCAACCACCCGAGAAACAGGGCGGCAAACGGAAACGCTTGCCGCCAACTACCTGCTGGAACAGGGACTGACCCTGATCGGGAAAAACTTCTCGGCGAAAACCGGCGAGATAGATTTGCTTATGCGGGAACAACAGGTGCTGGTGTTTGTCGAAGTCAAATACCGCAAACACCCCACTTTTGGCGGTGCACTGGCGGCGGTATCGGCAAGCAAACAGAAAAAAATCAGACAAACCGCCGAATTTTACCTGCAACAAGCCGGGTTAAATGCATATAATACCCCATGTCGATTTGATGTGGTGACCTTGCAGGGCAGTATAGAGCGACCACAAATAACCTGGCTGAAAAATGCCTTTTAATGGAGTCTCGTTTTCCTATGTTAGAACGGATCAAAAGTAATTTTACCGAAAGTATTCAAACCAAAATCGCCGCCAGTGAAGCCATTTCCGCTTCAATAGAGCAGGCAGGCATGGTGATGGTGCAGTGCCTGTTAAACGGCAATAAAATATTATCCTGCGGTAACGGCGGCTCTGCCGGCGATGCCCAGCATTTTTCTTCAGAGTTGCTTAACCGCTATGAAACCGAGCGCCCCAGCCTGCCGGCCATTGCCCTGACCACGGACAGCTCCACCTTAACCTCTATTGCCAACGACTACAGCTATGACGAAGTCTTTTCCAAGCAAATCAATGCCCTTGGTAATAACGGCGATGTACTGCTGGCCATTTCCACCAGCGGCAACTCACGTAACGTCATCACGGCAATCGAAACCGCGGTAAAACGGGATATGCCGATTATCGCCTTGACCGGCAATGACGGCGGCGATATCGCCGGTTTGTTGGGGGAAAACGATGTTGAAATCCGGGTACCTTCATCGCGTACCGCACGTATCCAGGAAGTGCACTTATTAGTGATCCACTGTTTATGTGAAATCATCGATACCACCTTATTTCCCCAATAGGAGTTATAAATGGCCTTTAAACGTTTAGCCCTCACTGTTTTAGCTGCCGCCCTGCTGCAAGGTTGTGTTGCCGCTGCCGTGGTCGGTGTTGCCGGCACCGCCCAGGTCGCCAATGATAAACGCTCTATCGGCAACCAGATTGATGACCAGGTGATCGAGCTTGATGCCTATGCCAGCTTTAAAAAGCAGCAAGGATTAACCGAAAACACCAATCTGCAGGTGGTAAGTGTCAACGGCTCGGTATTGATCGTCGGCCAAAGTCCCAATACCTACCTCAGGGATTTAGCCATTAAGACCTTAAACAATATTGAGGGCGTGGTCAAAGTGCATAACCAGATCCGTATCGGCAATGTCACTTCCATCACCACCCGCACCAATGATCTCTGGCTGACCTCTAAAGTAAAAACCGCACTTTTTGCCGATGAAAAAATCAAGTCCGGTAATATCAAGGTAGTGACGGAAAATGCCGAGGTCTTCTTAATGGGACTTGTCAGCCAGTCCCAGGCTAATATGGCGGTAGAGATTGCCCGCAACATAGGCGGCGTTAACCGGGTGCTCAAGGCATTTGAATATCAGTAAGGTCATTCAGACCGGGATATAAAGGCTGTAGAATACTTTAAAGCTCAATAGCCGCCTAAAAACCAGACATAAAAAAAGCAAGCCGGGCTTGCTTTTTTTGTACACGGATGTATATCAGCTTGTTAGTTCCAGACAAAAGCTTAGTACCTATATCCATACAGGCAATCCTGCGGGTGCAAGGATGCACAAGAGCAGGATTTATGTCTGGTAATTAGAAATTACTTCACAACTTTCAGGCTGGGCTTGCCTTTGGCAGCAGAGGCAGGCTTACTCTGCTCTACCTGGTGCTCGTCAGCAGAGCTCACCGCACTGAGCCCGGGTTCATCATTACCCTGGCTTGCTACAGGCTTATCTGCCGCTGCAGGGCTTTCTTCTACCGCCTCAGGGTGCTCAATAGGCAATGAGGTACCGGCGCCGTTTTCTTTGGCATATATTGCCGCTATGGCGCCGTAAGGCACGCACAGATGCTCCAGTTTACCGCCAAAGCGGGCACTGAATTCGATCGCTTCACTGCCCAGGGCAATAGAGCCAACCGCCGAACCGGAAACATTGAGTACTATCTGGCCGTCATTGACATATGACATAGGCACCAGCACGCCATAAACACTGACATCGACAACGATGTAGGGCGTCAGCTGGTTATCAGAAATCCAGTCATAAAAAGCCTTAACGATATAAGGCTTATTCGAAGTCATTGAAGCAGGCATTATGCAGGGTGACCAAAACGTAATTCACGCTCGGCTTCGGTTAACGACGCCTGGAACGATTCACGTTCAAATAATCTTAACATGTAGGTTTTCAGCTCTTTAGCGCCCTGACCGGCCAGCTCGATACCGAATACCGGTAAACGCCACAACAGCGGTGCCAGGTAACAGTCAACCAGGCTGAATTCTTCGCTCATGAAATACGGCGTTTCATTTAATACCGGCGCTATGCTTAACAGGCTTTCTTTTAACTCCTGACGGGCTTTTGCCGCTTTATCGGCAGGACCATTCAGGATAATTTTCGCCAGGCTGTACCAGTCACTTTCAATACGGTGCATCATTAAACGGCTGCGGCCGCGAGATACAGGATAAACCGGCATTAATGGCGGATGCGGGAAGCGCTCATCCAGGTATTCGATAATAATTTTCGCTTCGTATAAAGCCAGCTCACGATCGATTAGGGTCGGTACGGTACCGTAAGGATTTAAATCGATTAAATCTTCAGGTAAGTTGCCTGGTTCCACCAGATGAATATCGACACCTACGCCTTTTTCTGCCAATACAATACGTGATTGATGACTGTACATATCATCTGCATGTGAATATAACGTCATAACAGAGCGTTTGTTCGCAGCTATGGCCATATAATGCCTCCAATTTTCTTTATAATTAAAAACTAACAATGGGGGCATTAAGCCCCCAAGGATAAGATCTAGGTTATTCTTGTTTTTACACTAACAATTAGTGCACATCTTTCCAATATTCCCGCTTAAGTAAATAAGAGAATATAAGTAAAATGAATAAGAAGCCAATGACCCAATAACCGAGATTTTTACGTTCCAGTTTATTCGGCTCGCCGACATATTCCAGGAAGTTGGTCAAATCACGTACCAAGGTATCATATTCTTCAGCGGTTAAAGAACCACCACTTGCTTCAGAAAGATTACCGTTTTCATCTAAAGTACTTACGCCTTGTAAGCCCTGCAATACATGCGGCATACCGACATCTTTAAATACTGTGTTGTTCACGCCAAACGGACGATTCGGATCGGCGTAGAAAGAACGTAAATAAGTATAAATCCAGTCAGGACTTCTTAAACGGGCTTCCAAAGTCAGATCCGGTGGCGCGCTACCAAACCATTTGGCGGCATCTTTAGCCGGCATGGTATTGGTAATATGGTCACCGACCTTTTCACCGGTATACATATACTTGGCGATACCTTCTTTTTCATCGATACCCAGATCGGCGAAAGTACGGTTATAACGCTGGTATTGCAGCTGGTGACAGCCTAAACAGTAGTTAACATAGGTTTCAAAACCACGCTTAAGCGACTCTTTATCGGTTAAATCGTTACCGGCTTTGTCTAATGGAATGCTCGGGCCTGCCGCTAGCGCCAGACCAGGCAAAGCTGCCAATAGTACTAAAATAAACTTTTTCATTATCCTGATACCCTCTCTGGAACCGGCTTAGTTTTCTCGTTATTGCTGTAGAACCACAAGGCAATAAAGAAGCCAAAATAACCTAAACTGGCGATACGGCCGATTAAGTTTGCCGTCTCAGACGCCGGCATGGTTCCCAAAATACCCAGTACGATAAAGCAAACAGCGAACTGAAGCAGGTTAAGGGTGTGGGCTGTGCAACGGTATTTAATCGATTTCACCGTGCCGCGGTCGAACCAAGGCAACATGAATAACATGAAGATGGCGGCAAACATGGCAATCATACCGAATAACTTATCCGGAACCACACGTAAGATGGTGTAGAAAGGACCAAAGTACCAAACCGGGGCAATATGCTCAGGCGTTTTCAAACCGTTGGCCGGTTCGAAGTTTGGCGCTTCGATGAAGTAACCGCCGCCTTCCGGAGCAAAGAACATCACCCAGCAGAAGAGGATCAAAAAGACCACTACCGCCACTAAATCTTTCACCGTGTAATAAGGGTGGAAAGGAATCGCATCGACGATGTCGTATTTCTTGGTGTATTGCTCGTGGAACTTGAACTTGCTTTGATCTTCCGGCTTAACGCTGCCTTTAGGTTTCTTGATGTCGGTACCTTCAGGGTTGTTAGAGCCCACTTCATGCAAAGCAAGAATGTGTAAGAATACCAGTACTACCAGTACCAGAGGTAAGGCAATAACGTGTAAAGCGAAGAAACGGTTCAGGGTAGCACCGGAGATAACATAGTCACCCTTGATCCAGATAGTCAGATCTTCACCAATCACCGGAATGGCACCAAACAACGAGATGATAACCTGTGCGCCCCAGTAAGACATGTTACCCCAAGGAAGCAGGTAACCCATGAAAGCTTCGGCCATCAGTACCAGGAAGATCAGCATACCGAAGATCCACAGCAATTCGCGTGGCTTCTGGTAAGAGCCGTACATCATACCGCGGAACATATGCAGATAAACCACAACAAAGAAGGCAGAGGCCCCGGTGGAGTGCATATAACGCAGCAACCAGCCGTAATCGACATCACGCATGATGTATTCAATGGAAGCAAAAGCACCGTCGCCGGACGGCTCGTAGTTCATGGTTAACCAGATACCGGTTAACAACTGGTTTACTAAAACAACACTGGCTAAAATACCGAATACATACCAGAAGTTAAAGTTTTTCGGCGCCGGATACTGAGCCGCATGCTTGTTCATTGCGTCAGTCAAAGGCAAACGCTTGTCAATCCAAGCCATGAAATTTGCAAACATTAGGCTTCTCCTTGTCCGACACCTACTAGCAAGGTATCGTCATCAATAAACGAGTGCTCAGGAACCACTAAGTTAAGCGGTGCAGGAACGCCCTGGAAAACCCGGCCGGCCATATCAAATTTAGAACCGTGACAAGGACAGAAGAAACCGTCGCTAACCCCTTCAACCTGCTCGCCAAAGTCGCCTTTGTGGTAAGTTGGAGCACAACCTAAGTGAGTACAAACACCTAAAGCCACCAGAAATTCCGGCTTGATTGAACGGTGCGTATTGGTTGCATATGCAGGCTGTTGCGGCTCTTCTGAGGAAGGATCACGTAATTGGTCTTCGTGATTGCTCAGTTCGCTGACAGTCTTTTCGGTACGACGGACAACATAAACCGGCTTACCACGCCACTCAGCACGGATCAGCTGACCGGGTTCTATCTTACCAACATTCACTTCTACTGGAGCACCGGCAGCTTTCGCCTTGGCACTGGGGTTCCAGGAAGCAATGAAAGGCACAGCCACACCGACAGCGCCGACACCACCGACTACCGAAGTAGCAGCGGTTAAAAAGCGTCGACGGCCGTTATTCACAGGCGCATTGCTCATTCAAAATCTCCACTTAAAATAATATCCAGACAGCACCGGGAATCATTGCTCAGTTATTAAGCAGAAACCCCTTGATATTGCCTGAAAAACTCGCGACAAAAAAATTTTTACGATCATAAAGAAATGACCCATTTTTTACAAGGTAATTCCGCCTCTGAAAGGCGTTAATATGAAAATTTATGTAGAAATGTTACTGAGGGGGGATTGATTAAGAAAAACACGATGGATTAATGTTTTTAGCGGCTTAAGGATTTAGCCGAATTTCTAAAAAAATCTGCACAAGATGCCTGTTTTATTGCTATAGATCAAAGCAAAATCACCATAACAAAGATAAGCCAACAAGACATTTTTTAGCCACTGTTTTGCAATCATACGCTTATGTCATACTGTTTTTCCTGAGCATAAACCTTACTCCTTCATATCCATATGAGCGCAAGATTACCTGCATGGATGCAGATACTTAGCTTATGTCTGGAACAAATAAGCTGAAATACTTCCATGTATAAACCCTGCTCTTCTGCATCCACACAGGCGCAGGATAAATACTTCCATGTATAAAAAAAGCCGGCATAAGCCGGCTTTTTGCAATACATAACGTAAATATTAACGTTTTGAGAATTGTGGACGTTTACGTGCTTTGTGTAAACCAACTTTCTTACGTTCAACTTTACGAGCATCACGGGTAACGAAACCGGCTTTACGCAGATCACTGCGGAAAGACTCGTCGTACTCCATCAATGCACGAGTGATACCGTGACGGATAGCACCGGCTTGACCGGAAATACCACCACCAGATACTGTGATGTTGAAGTTGAATTTCTCTAACATTTCAACTAACTCTAATGGCTGACGAACAACCATACGAGCCGTTTCACGACCGAAGTACTCAGAAATGTCACGCTTGTTAATTGTGATGGTACCGTTACCAGCTTTCATGAACACACGAGCAGTTGAGCTCTTGCGACGACCAGTACCGTAATATTGATTATCAGCCATTGCTTACAGCTCCCAAACTTGTGGTTGTTGTGCAGCATGCTTGTGCTCAGGACCAGCATACACTTTTAGTTTACGGTACATGTCACGGCCTAAAGGACCTTTAGGTAACATGCCTTTAACAGCGAACTCAAGAGCACGCTCAGGGGCTTTTTCGATCAGCTTTTCAAAGCTGATTTGCTTAAGACCACCTGGGAATTCAGTGTGCGAGTAGTAAATTTTACCTTTCGCTTTGTTACCAGTTACTTTTACTTTCTCAGCATTAACAACAACAACGTAGTCGCCGGTATCAACATGAGGAGTGTATTCTGGCTTATGCTTACCACGTAAACGGCTTGCAATTTCAGTAGCGATACGACCTAAAGTTTTACCTTCGGCGTCCACTACAAACCATTCGCGTTGTACGCTTTCTGGTTTTGCTACAAAAGTTTTCATTAAAAAAACCCAATATTAAAATGTTACATCAATGACAATCCATAGATCATCGGTTCAGTTAGACCCGGTGTTACCCCTTCGAGTAGCCTCGGTCTGTTACCTTTTCAGGTAATTGTAACGTAGGGAGGCGCAGGATTATAAAGGAGATGAGGTAAAAGATCACGTATAATTTTCATTCAAATGGCATTTTTTATAAAATAACTAAAAAATGCCATTTTTGGATAAAAATCGCACCGCTGCGGTGAGCTATTTGCCCTTAAGGCAAATGCTCTTTTGCCAGGTAATCATGGGACTGCATTTCCTGCAAACGGCTTAAGCAGCGTTTAAATTCAAAACTGAGGCGCCCGTCGCGATATAAGTTTTCCAGCGCCACTTCCCCCGACATGATAAGTTTAACATTACGCTCATAAAACTCGTCCACCAGGGCAATAAAGCGCCGGGCGCTGTCGTCATGTTCCGGTCCCATTTGCGTGACATTGCCCAGCAGCACGGTATGGTACATGCGGCTGATTTCCATGTAATCCGTCTGACTGCGGGCAGTTTCACATAACTGAGAAAATTCAAAGTGCACCACGCCATCAGAAGCCTGAACTGTCTCAAGTAAGCGGTTATTCACTTCTATTGCCGCCCCTTTTTCCCCCGGTTCGCAGGAGAGCTGCTCAAAGTAGCGGTTTAAGTTTTCCTCGGCCTGAGCATCAAGCGGGAAATGGTAGATTTCCGCCTGCTCCAGGGTTCTTAACCGGTAATCCACCCCGCTGTCGACATTCACCACTTCGGTATGCTGGTTGATCAGGGCAATGGCGGGTAAGAAACGCGCCCGCTGCAAGCCGTTGCGATAAAGCTCATCCGGAATAATATTCGAGGTCGCCACCAGGGTGACCTTACGGGCAAACAGCTCTTCAAATAACGCCCCGAGGATCATGGCATCGGTAATATCGGAGACAAAAAATTCATCAAAACAGATAATGCACACCTCACTGGCAAAGCGGTCGGCAATGATTTTCAGCGGATCCGACTGCCCTGTGTGCTGCTTTAATTCCTGATGTACCCTGTGCATAAAACGGTGAAAATGCACCCGCATTTTATTTTCAAACGGCAAACAGTCATAAAAGGTATCCACCAGATAGGTTTTCCCCCGGCCGACGCCCCCCCAGAAATACAGGCCTTTGATCTGGGTATTATCCTGTTTACCGTAGATTTTCTTCCAGCGGTTAAGCACCTTTTTAAAGCCTTTTACCGGCAAGGGCCTGTTTTGCAGATCTTCATATAAACGCTGCAAATGTTTGACGGCATTTTCCTGGGCGGCGTCGTATTGAAAGTCATCCCGCTGCAGATCCCTTTGATACTTTTCTAACGGTGAAAGGCCGGTCATTTCATCACCCTTTGGCGGCATCGGCTTGAAAAAATAAAATTTAAGAGCATATTCAGTTTTATAGCTAACGTAGAAGCGGTATATTGAACTTATATTTTCACCAATTTTCTCCACGAATACAATCGAAGGTAACACAGCATGACTCTAATAACAGGATTGATCTCACTTTTGGTCGGCGCTTTAGGCGGTTTTTTTATCGGTAAAACTTTTTCAAAATCCAATAAAGAAAATCAAAAGCTTGCCGAGCAGGTAAATCAAAATGAAGAAGCGCTAACCCAATATAAAAACGATGTCGCCGAACATCTCGACAATTCCAGCAAATTGCTGGAACAAATGCATGCCACCTGCCAGACGGCCATGAAGCAAATGGAAGAAAGTACCAAATTGCTGCGGCAGGCGACCCCGACGGAAAAAGAAGCTATGCCGTTTTTCTCCAAAGAAACCCAGGAGCAGCTGGCGCAAACCGCAAACCTGCGCCATCAAAAACGGGAAGAGAAAAGCGAAGAAGTTATTACCGAAGCCCCCCTGGATTATTCCGGCAACCCAAGCGGTCTTTTTGACGACAAGAAACAAAGTGTTACAAATGCCGACTAGGGAATTTCGAACTAACGCTTTTATGCTCGGTCAATAATTGGGTCACTCATTTGATGAGTTAAAAATGTTAAATTCTTTGAAGGATAGATCTTAAGTATGAAAAAACTGTCAATTTTAGTCAGCGCAGCATTATTCTCAGGCACCCTTGCCCTTTCAAGCGCACCTGCTTATGCCAATTTACCTTTAGCCGTCGGCGGTCAAACCATGCCATCTCTCGCCCCGATGCTGGAGCAGGCAACCCCCGCGGTCGTTAGCATTTCAGTCAAAGGGACCCATGAAATCGAGCAAAGAGTACCCGACGCCTTTAAATTTTTCTTCGGCAATCCGCGCCGCAGCCAGCCGCAAGAACGCCCGTTCAGGGCTTTGGGCTCAGGGGTTATTATTGACTCAGATAAGGGTTATGTCGTCACCAACAACCATGTGGTGGACGAAGCCGATGAAATCGTCGTGACACTAAAAGACGGCCGCCAGATAGAAGCGAAAAAACTAGGCTCAGACAAGGCAAGCGATATTGCCATTTTACAAATTGAGGCCGAAGATCTCACCGAAATCAAACTGGCAGACTCCGACAATCTGCGCATCGGTGATTTTACCGTGGCTATCGGTAACCCCTTTGGCTTAGGACAAACCGTGACCTCGGGTATCGTCAGTGCCCTGGGCCGCAGCGGTTTGAATATCGAAAATTACGAGGACTTTATCCAGACCGATGCTGCCATCAACAGCGGTAACTCAGGCGGCGCCCTGGTCAACCTCAGGGGTGAACTGATCGGCATCAATACCGCTATCATAGGCCCGAACGGCGGTAATGTCGGCATCGGCTTCGCTATTCCCAGCAATATGATGAATAACCTGGCCAAACAGATCATTGAATTTGGCGAAGTGCGCCGCGGCATTCTCGGGGTAACCGGTCGCAGCGTCAACGGCGATATTGCCAAGGCGATGGAGCTGGAAACCAACCAGGGGGGCTTTGTTGAGCAGGTCGTTGCCGGCTCTGCCGCCGAAGAAGCCGGCATCAGGGCGGGTGACGTCATCACTAAGGTTAACGGCAAGACGGTAAAAACCTTCCAGGAATTAAAAGGAAAAATAGGCTCTATCGGCGCCGGTAAAGACGTAGAAATTACCGTGATCCGCGGTGACGGTGATGAAAAAGATTTTACCGTGACACTGAAAAAGTCGGATACCGCCAATGTTGAAGCCGCCAGCATCCACAGAATGCTGGAGGGTGCCGAGCTGGAAAACAACAGTGAAGGTAACGGTGTCCTGGTAAAAGATCTCGCCGACAACAGCCCGGCCCAGATAATCGGGTTAAAATCAGGCGATATCATTAACGGCATTAACCGTAAGCGCATCAAGAATATTGCCGAACTGCGCAATTACCTGAAAAAACCGAAAGGGGTAATGGCGCTGAATGTTATTCGCGGCAACAGCCAGCTGTATCTGATGATACGCTAAAGTTCACCTTTCCTGTTTACCAACGAAAGGCCCGAAAGGGCCTTTCTTTTAACACCCGTTAACAAAACCGTCCACAAGCAAGTACAAATGGCGCGCTAACGGCAAGAAAAAGTCAAACTTATCTTCTCCGCTATTTCACTCCTCCCGTCAAAACAGGCAACGGCCTTGAACCGTCTATACTTTCAAAAACGGCTTTCTTTTAATGCCATCAACAGTACCCCGTAAATCTTTGGCACCGCCGATAGATAACAACAAAAGCTTTAGCAGGTCGTATGATGTATTCTTTACTTGTCCGAATATTCAGCATTCCCCCCTGGAACATACTACTCATTGCCCTGCCATTAGCCATAAGTGCATTTGCCTCAAAAGCAGAGAACAAAACGATTCATTTCGGCATTGACTCCTGGCCCCCCTTCACCATAGTGGAAACAGGCAACATCAGCGGTATCGATATAGAAGTGGTCCGTGTGATGGCAGACACATTAGCGCTGGAGCTGAAGTTCGTCCCCTGCCCCTTTAAACGTTGCCTGCGCATGATGGAAAACGGCGAACTCGATATGCTCGGCTCTTTACAAAAAACCCGGGACCGGCAACTGTATATGCACTACATAGAACCCAGCTATTATGCCGCCAATAAAGTCTTTTACACATTAAAGGCAAATCCCTCCACCATCGAGCAATATCAGGATTTACAGCAATACACCATAGGGGTCACCTTAGGTCATAAGAACAACCCAAGGTTTGACCAGGACACGAAAATTTCAAAATTTGCAGCCGTTAATACCGCCCAGCTGTCGGGGCTGCTGATGAAAAAAAGAATCGATGCTTTCCTAAGTGTCGATGTCTATTCAGACTACTACCTGTTACAAAACAGCCTTAGCCAATACATCAAAAAATCCCCCTTCTACTTCGAGGGAACCTTAGGTTATTTCGCTTTATCCAAGACATCCGGATTGACAAAACACCTCAAGGAGTTCAACCGGATATTGGAGAACATGAAGAAAAATGGCGAAATTGACCGCATTATCAAGAAGGTATTGAGTAAACACAGTTTAACAAAAGAACCTTTACCCTGATCGAGCCGACCCCAACCCATTCCAGCCGGCATAATAATTAGCCGCAATCTCCCGGTAAACTTTATCGACAAGACTAAACTGTGGTAGGCTAATGAAAAATAGCCAAATAACCTAACCCTTTTGCAAATCATCGCTTTTTTACAATATGTCATCCGCTCTGCAAGTTATGGTGTCATGCTTGCCGTAGTCCTGTTGCTGCTGATTCCTGAGCTTAGAAACAATACCCTGGCGTTATGGAAAATCATCCCCGAGCAAAGCAACCAGCCGGCGGCACTTTCCTATGCAAAAGCCGTTAGCCTGGCCGGTCCGGCGGTAGTGAACATTTACACCCGGGATATCCAGAGCGCCCCGAATTATGGCGAATACCCCACCAGTAATGTCCGTTTGGGCTCCGGGGTGATCATGGACAGCCAGGGTTATATCCTGACCAACTTCCATGTAGTACAAAATGCCAATTTAATCTCCGTCTGGCTGCAAAACGGCCAGCAATTTGCTGCCGAACTTATCGGGTATGATATCTATACCGATTTGGCGGTATTAAAAGTGGAAGCGGTCAACCTGCCGGTGATCCCGCAAAAATCAGATTTAAAATCCCTTGCCGGCGATGTCGTCCTGGCCATAGGCAACCCTTTAAACTTAGGTCAAACGGTAACCCAGGGCATTATCAGCGCTACCGGCCGTAACGGCCTGAGCAATACCAGTTACCTGGAGTTTTTACAGATGGATGCTGCAATCAATGAAGGCAACTCCGGCGGCGCGTTAATCAACAGCAACGGCGACCTGGTAGGCATCAATTCCCGCCAGTTCTCCAACCCCCAGCTCAATATCCAGGGGATCTTTTTTGCCGTACCCTATCAGCTGGCCAAAAAAGTGATGGAGAAAATTATTTCTCACGGCCGGGTAACCCGAGGCTGGTTAGGGGTGGTTGCCAATCGCTATATTAATGAATTTAAGGGCTTTATCATAGACCAGGTCACCCCGGGCAGTCCCGCCTATAAGGCAGGCTTACAGCCGGGGGATATCGTCTACCAGATAGGGGAGCAGCAAATCAACAGTATCACCCATGCCCTGGATATCGTAGCGGAAACCAAGCCCAATACCAGTTTGCTGTTTAAGGTCTACCGCCAGAAACGCCAGCTTGATATCCCGGTGACAATCATAGAATACAACCAGGTACTGAATAAATAAGGTGCTCCCGCACCTTATTCAAGTTCATATTTGACTTTAAGGGCGCCGATCAGCTCGGCATTATTCATTACAAATTCATCAAACTGCTTGATGATCTCCGGATGCTTAAAACTGGACAGCGCATAGCCGGTCACCTCATAAGGCAGGGTATTGTCAAAAACGATATACTGCCCGCCGTAAGATGAGTTTCTCAGGAAATAACGGGTCACGAAAATATTGCTATAAACCCCGTCAACATAATTAGACTTCACCAGTTGCATCAAGCCATCCAAACTTTCATGTTCATGCCGTTTCACCTTGCCGGCCGCTATCGCATCCAGGTAGGCAAAACGGGTAAAACCGACTATAGTCCCCAATCTTTTCAGGGCCCCTAAACCGCGGCCCTGGGCATGGGGATACACCATCACGCCATCAATCGACTCCAATACCGCCTGGCTGTAGGTAATGCTCTTTTTGTGTTTAATTTCCTGGGCCCAGCCACTGTTATCGGGAAATTTAAAATCCACCTGGCCTGCCAGATAAGCGCCAAACAGGCTTTTTACCGGATACGCTTTATAGCTAATGTTATGGCCATAACGCTCGGCAAAGGCATCCAGCACATCCCGGGAAAACCCCGCATATTGGCCATGACGCATCGCGGAAATGGGATAATAATTGATATTTTCAACACCGATCAGCAACTCTTTGCCGGCAAGGGGGAAGCCCAACATCAGGCTTAAGATTAACACAGGGAAAAGTCTCATCGTTTTAGCCTCACGAGTAAATCACCCGGTATTAATTATAGGTCTGGCGCTGGCCCTGAGGGTATTTTTTCTCCTTACTCCGGAGAAAAAACCTGCAGCTGTAATCGCCGGTAATGTTCTGTTGACCACCTTGCTGTTATGCTCGGCGCCTGATTAGTGATGATCATATTATTTCAATTATTTGCGTCAGAGAAAAATAAAAGGAGTCTGAAATGAATGCAATTAATATCGGAGATCATATTTATCATGCAAGGATAACCATGAGTCCCTATTCCCTGACAATTAATAAGGAAAGAAAATACCTGGTCACCTATATCGAGCGTAATAAGGGAACCCATGGCCGGGACATTTATCATTGCGGCAAGCACCAGAGATTTGACAGCTTAAGCGTCGTCAAAGCCGATTAACCATCATCCCCTGTTGGCGAATAATTCAGGCTGCAGAAATAACCCGACACTTCACCGGATACGCAACAAATGCGGTTACTTCTGCACTTAGCCAATGCATGGCGGGCCAAAGTCACACAACTAAACACCAGCCAAACACAATACATGTTAAGTCATTGTAAAATAATATCTAAAAAGCAATAACCACTTAGACCGGAACATTCTAACTTATACAAGCCCAAACAACAGGCATAAACAGATAAAATTCAGCCACCTCTCTGAAAAATATAAGATTATCTTGTAAAATCCTCCCTTACCCGAGCGGTTTATTTCTCAGTTCCAGATTATTTCTTTTCATTTGCTTATGCTCCGGATACGACAAACAGTTGACTTTTCTCTGCCAGCACATAGAATTCGGCGCTGCTTTACCAGGGAAGGTTTAAGATAAAGTTCAACAATTAAAATAAAACCTCACTCACTCCCCTAAGGTAACAAGCCAAACTCACTGTTAACGCCAGATAAGCGATAAGCCCGGCCACTAAAAGCCTGCTTGTCCTGGGGCGATTAACGACTGCCGGTAAAAACATAACAAACAAACCGGCTTTGGCTTATAAATCAGCACCTTGTGGGGTCAAGGATAAAATCAGAGAATGAAATTAAAAAAGAAGTTAACCAGCACCTTTTTATTAATCGCCTTAATTCCAACCTTAGCCCTGGGCATCATCAGTTGCTATACCGCCAGCTCAGCCCTGACGGATCAGGCCTTTTCCCAGCTAGTTTCGGTACGGGAAATAAAAAAATCACAAATATCCAGCTACTTTACCGAGCGTAAAAATAATATTGAGATGCTGCCCGGCGCCATTAACAAGATGCTGGACAGCACATCCCCTGCAACCCTGATCGACTCCGCACATGCCCATCACGGTTACTTCGAAAGCTTTATCAACACTTATGGCTATTATGATCTGTTTTTAATCGATCACACCGGCGAGATTTTCTATACCGTGACCCGGGAAGCCGACTACCAGACCAACCTGGTTTCGGGAGCCTATAGAGACTCAGGGCTCGGGCGCCTGTTTAAACAGGTGAGCAGCACAAAACAATTTGCTATGGCCGACTTTAGCCGCTACGCCCCCAGCAATAACGCACCGGCAGGCTTTATCGCCTTACCCTTTACCACTTCCTCGGGACAAACACTGGTGGCGGCGCTGCAGTTATCCATTGACAGTATCAACCAGGTAATGCAGCAGCGCGAAGGCATGGGAGCAACCGGGGAAAGTTATTTAGTGGGCAGTGATTTATTGATGCGCTCTGACTCCTACCTGGATCCAGACGGCCACTCGGTCTCCGCCTCTTTCGCCGGTGACATCCAAAACAACGGCGTAGACACCCAGGCAGCACAACTGGCCATCAAGGGTGAGACCGGCAATAAAGTCATTACCGACTATAACGGTAATCCCGTACTGTCGGCATACAGCCCGCTGGACATTTATGGCGCCCGCTGGGCAATTTTATCAGAAATTGATGTTGCCGAAGCCTTTGCCCCGGTTTACCGGCTTTACTGGACCCTGTTTTTTGTCGTGCTGAGCGCCATTATCGCCATCATAGCCCTGGCTCTGGTAATGTCAAAATCCATTTTACGTCCGCTGGCGGCCGAACCTAAGGAAATGCGGCAGATCGCAGAAACCATCTCAGGGGGCGATTTAACGATAGCATTTGAGCAAAACAGGGAAAACGCCAGTGTCTATGGCGCGATGAAAAAAATGACCCTGGAGTTAAAACATATGGTCGGTGAAATTGTCCATAACAGTATTAACCTGGCCAGCCTGTCGCAGCAAACCAGTGCCTCAAGCCTGCAGTCAACCGAATCCCTGCAGGAACAGCAAAGCAGTATAGAGCAAATCGCCACCGCCATAGAGCAAATGGCGATGAGTATTCATGATGTTGCCAGCAATACCTCATCGGTCGCCGCTTCAACCGCCAGTGCCCGGAGTCAGTCGGGAGAAGCGTCGGAAAAATTGAACCAGGCCATCCGGGATTTAAACCACCTGGATAATGAAATCATTCAAACCAGCACCGTCATTCAGGGACTGGCGGATAATTCCGTGGAAATAGGCTTAGTACTGGAAGTGATCCGCGGCATTGCCGAACAAACCAATTTACTGGCACTTAATGCCGCCATCGAAGCGGCAAGGGCCGGGGAGCAGGGCCGCGGCTTTGCCGTGGTTGCCGATGAAGTGCGTACCCTGGCCTCAAAAACCCAGGAGTCCACACAAAATATCGAGTCGATGATCTCTAAGCTGCAAAGTGCGGCTTCAGAAGCGGTCGATGCCATTGCCACCAGTCACGCCATTGCCGAGCAGACCATAGGCAACACGGATATCGCCGCACGCTCGGTGGATAAAATGAATGACGAAATGGGCACCATCACGGAAATGGCCGAAGCCATTGCCAGCGCCGTTGAGCAGCAATCCTCCGTCTCCACCGAAATCAGCCAGAATATCAGCACCATCAGCCAGGTGGCTTATGAAAATGTTGCCAGTGCCGGCCAGGTCTCTGCCGCCAGCGAAGAAATCAGCACCATTTCCTCCACCTTGAATCAACTGAGCCTGAAATTTAAAGTCAGCTAAGCTTTATTACCACTAAACCACTAAGCGGGGAAAACCGGTTCAGGCCCCGCTTTATTGCTTTCCGCTATCTGATAAGATATCCACCAGCCATTGCTCACTTCTTCGGGTTATTTCATCATCCGTCAGCTCTCCTGGTGCGTCGCAATGGACCATATATGGCCGGATGGCTCCCGGATCTGTGCATGCCTGTCACCCCAAAACATATCGACAGGCGGCATAAGATAATATGCGGGGTAAGGCAGTAACCCCTTGAGGAATTGGCATCGCCATGGGTCATCTCCTCATCATAAGCTAAACTACCGCGAAAAAGTGTCGTCTAAATATGTTCGTCAAGTACCGGGATACAAATCCCACCGGCTTCAGGGACGGCTGACAAGTTCACTTACCCTGCCCCTGATATAGGGCAGCACTTGCTGTTCAAACCAGGGATTGCGTCGCAACCAGATGTTATTGCGCGGACTGGGGTGTGGTAAAGGTATGATAGCGGGGGCATATTCCTGCCAGGCCCTGACGGTTTCGGTCAGGTTCTTCTTTTGCCGATCTTTAAGATGATATTTTTGTGCGTACTGGCCTATCACCAGGATCAATTCAATATCCGGCAACAAAGCAAACAGCTGCCGGTGCCAGGTTTTTGCACACTCGGCCCTGGGCGGCAAATCGCCACTTTTGCCCGTGCCGGGATAACAAAATCCCATAGGCACTATGGCAATTTGGTCTTCATCATAAAAAACCGTTTCATCTATCCCCAGCCATTGCCGCAAGCGAACACCGCTGGCATCGTTAAAGGGGATCGAGGTTTTATGCACCTTAATGCCGGGCGCTTGTCCCGCCACCAGAATTTTTGCACTTTTATTACCCCGGATCACAGGATTAGCCCCCAGGGGGAGCTCGGGCTCACACAAGGTACAGCGACGTATCTCTTGCTTAAGCAGTTCCAATTCATTCATTTTAATATCAAGCGAGCCACAGGCAATTCACAATAAAACATCATACCCCGTACAAAAAGCCGGTGACAATACCCGGAGCAAACACTCAGCTTAATGAGCGTTAGGAGCGGGTAAAGTTATGATAAACTTGGTGCCATGCTCTTCGCTGCTTTCACAGTCCAAACGACCTTTGAGGGTATCATGTACAATATGGTTAACGGCATTTAACCCCAGCCACTTACCTGAAGTATCATGCTCGGCGCCATATAAAGGCTGGAACAATGACTCTAAGGTTTCTTTATTGACAAACTTGCCGTTATCTTCAAACACCATGCACACAGCATGGTCTTCGCGCTTAATATTCAGCACCATGTTGCCAACCTTGTTCTCGCCATAACTGTTATTAAGGGCATAGCTGATCAAACTGGTGATAATTTTTGTGATCGCGCCCGGGTAACTCTCCAACACGATATTATCGGGACAATGAATCTCGATACTGTGTTTGCTGTGTCTTAACCTCGGCATTAACGTCAGCAGAATATCCTCAATATATTGCTTCAAATTAAAATGACGGCGTTCATTACCGGTCAAGTCAATGGAAAACTCTTTAAAGGCGTGCAGCAGCTCCACCGCTTTTTCCAGGTTTCGGGAAATAAGACGGCAAGATTCATAAGCAAGTGCCTGGTAATTGCTCATAAATTCTTTTGATAGGTTCATCTCCTTTGCCCGCGACATCAATTCCTGTGTTTTTTCTTCCAGGCTCGATGCCGTGGTGATACTCAGCCCCAAAGGCGTATCGATTTCATAAGACATATCCGCCACCAGGGTGCCTAAAGACGCCAGCATATCGGTATTGCTCTGGCGCTGCAGCATCTGATGCAGGTTACTCTGACTCAGGGCCAGCGCCTGGTTCGCCGCATACAGATCGTCTATCAGTTTTTCCTGCTGACGTTCGGCGACAAAACATTCCAGCGCACGCCGCACTTTCAGCAGTAATTCATTTTGTTCGAACGGCTTTAATATCACCTGATAGACATCAAGCTCATTGATCGCCGCCATCACCACGGAGATATCCTGATATGCCGTCATTAACATACGTTTTGCTTTAGGCAACTGGCTGCGAACTTTTGCCAAAAACTCCGTCCCCGACATCTGCGGCATGCGTTGATCTGTTAACACCAGATGGATGCCCTGTCCCTGGCTATGCTCTGTCACGATATTGAGGGCCTCTTGCCCGTTATTGGCACATAAGACCTGATAATGCTGGCTCAGGATTAAATCCAACAGATTGAGGATATGCGGATCATCATCGACCAGTAAAATTGTATGCTGCACTTCATTTACCGCCTGGTTGTTTTGTGACATAACACCACCTGTCCCTGGTAGTAATGGTAATAAATCATGAAAAGCTGAAACTGGATTTCATAACCCAGGACATTAACTTTACGCTAGTTATGAGCTGATATTCTTTTGATTATCAGCAAGATCAGTTAGCTGACTATAAAATCAGCAAACCGTTATAGAATGTTATAGAAAGGATTTTCGAAAAAAGATAGTTGATACCGTGCATAATTTCCCCGGAGCAGGCTTGAATCAGCTCCGTCCCCCAAAATAGCGCAAAATAACAGCAGCCACTTCATTTTCCCCGCCGCCAGGAAGTGATTTTATATTTTTGCGTGTGTTATCGGGATGAACTAAGCTAATTATCAATTATTTGTGGATAAGCCCCCGTGATAATAACAGACAGTTTTCTCTTAAAGCCCAGCGTTATCACCAGTTTTGTACTGGGTCTGCTGTTATCTTATCTCGGCCATCAGTTCACCTTAAATCAGGAAAACAAGGAAATAAGCCACGAATTAAATACCATTAAACTCCTCTATCAGACAGCTTTTGTCCGGGAGCTGGAATTAAACATTGAAATATTAAAAGACGTCAGAAAGTTCTATCAGTCTTCCAACCTGGTTACCCGGGAAGAATTCCAACAATTTACCGTTGAAACCATAGAAAAAATACCGGCGATCAAAGCCCTCGAATGGATCCCTAGGGTACCGCTAACCGAAATAGACCAGTATATTAAAAAAGCCCGGGATGACGGCTTAACCGACTTCGACATCACCCAAAGCGACCCCCGGGGTAATATGGTCGTAGTAGAGCGCAATAAAGCCTTTTATTATCCGGTTTTTTATGTCGAACCTCTTAAAGGCAATGAAAAGGCCTTAGGTTATGATCTTTCCTCCAGCCCGGCACGGAAAAAAACCATCATAGCCAGTATGAACTCGGGAGAAACCCTGGCAACATCGCCGATCCAACTGGTACAGGATCAGCAAAAAGCAGCCGCCTACCTGTTTATGGAGCCGATTTACCGCGGCGACAGAACACTGCGCCAGGCCCGGCTGGAAAACTTCCAGGGCTTTGCCTTAGGGGTGTTTCGTATCCAACCGCTTTTTTTATCTTCCTTAAATTCAACCGGCTTATATAACAGCGAAATCCTGGTACATATGGAAGATATCAGCGAAGCCGGCTCGCCGGTCTCACTTTTTAAAACCTATAATAAAGAGCCGGATCAGGAAGCCGTCCACTACCGGCAAACCATCACGACCAAGCGCCTGGGACGAACCTGGCGGATGACCCTGCACCCAAGCCAGGAATTTATCAGGCAGTTTCAAAGCAACAGGGCGAAAATCGTCTTTATTTCCGGCATGGCCTTTACCTTACTGGTGATTTCATTCCTCTATCTGCTGATTGGCCGGGAACGGAAAGTCCGGTTACTGGTCGAACACAGAACCAGACAATTGCAACTGGAGCAGCGCCGTAGCCAGGTAATACTCGATACCACTCTCAACGCCATCATTACCATCAATGGCGCTGGCCTTATCCAGTCGTGCAATCCCGCCGGGCAAAAATTATTCGGCTACCGGGAGACCGAACTGTTAAACAATAATATCAAAATGTTAATGCCTTCCCCTTATGCCCAGCAGCATGATAAATATCTGAATAACTATCTGACAAGCAATATCGGCCATATCATAGGCGGCGGCCGGGAAGTCACGGGGTTGAAAAAAGACGGGTCGACCTTCCCGATGTTCCTCTCGGTAGACAAGGCAAGCCTGGAAGATACCATTATTTTTGTCGGCGTTATTATCGATTTATCCCAGCAGAAGGAAAACGAAAAAATATTAGTGGACGCCAAAGAGAAAGCAGAAATGCACTCCCGGGCAAAAAGTGAATTTCTCAGCATGATGAGCCATGAGCTGAGAACACCTTTAACCGTCATCCTCGGCTATCTGCCCCTGCTCACCGACAGAAATAAATTACCGCTTCCCGAGGTCATTGCAGAAATAGCCAATGAAATGAAAGACTCGGGGGAACATTTATTAGTACTTATCAATGACATTTTAGATATATCCAAGATAGAAGCCGGCAAATTGGAAATAAAACGTCAATGGCAAAATAGCCATAGCCTGGTGGAAGAATGCCTGCAGGCACTGGAAAAAAGCGCAAAAAATAAAAACCTTAAATTAATCAACCAGGTGCCTGACTTAAGAATATTCTCGGATCCCACCCGGATCAAACAGATCTTCATCAATTTACTTAGCAATGCCATCAAGTTTACCGATCAGGGCACTATTACCGTGCGCGGCGAACAAAGCGAAAAAAATATTATTTTTGAAGTAGAGGATACCGGCTGCGGCATAGATAACAGCGTCTTACCCCTGCTTTTTGACAAATTCTATCAAGTCGACAGCAGCAGCAAGCGTAAAGTCAGGGGCACAGGTTTAGGACTGGCTATCACCAAACGCCTGATCGAATTGCACGACGGCAAAATCAGTGTCGCCAGCCAAAAAGGTGTAGGTACTACATTCACCTTCTCAATCAACAACATACTGGAAGCAAACCATGAGCTCAATTCTACTGGTTGAAGATGACCAAGTGATCAGGAAAATGATCACCATGCGGCTGCAGCTTCACGGATTCGAAGTCGATACCGCAGTAAACGGACTGCAGGGAGTAGAAAAAGCCAATGGCCGTTTATATGATGCTATATTAATGGATATGCATATGCCGGTAATGGACGGCCATGAGGCCACAAGAGTCCTCCGGGAGCAGGGTTATCAGGGACTGATTATTGCGGTTACCGCATCGGTAATGTCAGACGAAACCAATAAAGCCATCAACATCGGCTGCAATCATTTCATCCCTAAACCTATTGAAGTCACGTTCGAAGATCAGGTGGCGGAATTTATCACCCGATATAAAGACGGTTAATCCGATAATGGCCATTCGGGATCGCTATGGACAATAAAGAAGAATTACTGAAACAGCAACTGCAAGAGTTAAAAGCCGGTTATCAGCAGGAATTACCGGAAAGGTTGGCAGAAATAAAGGATTTATGGCAAAAAATAGCCATTCGCTGGTCAGGGCAAAACCTGACGGCGCTCAGTACTTGTCTTCACCGCATCTCTGGCTCGGCCGCTTCATTCGGTTACCCTGAACTGGGTACCTGCGCCGCAAAAGCCGAGCAGTTATTAAAGCCCTACGATAAGGCGGACAGGCCCCCCGACAGCAGCCAGCTGCAAATATTAACCTCGGCACTGCAACAAGTGTTTCAATACCCCTGTTAAACCGTTATTGCTGCTGGCAAGAATACAGCTGCTCGTTTAACCTGTCGATACGCCTGACCAGCTCTTCCATCATATGATCTTTGATCAACTCACGCATTTTCCCCGGCAGCCGCCGAAACTGCTTACGCGACATCCTCATGGCAAAAATATTGCTTTCTGCCACCACCGACGCGGTGCGCGGGGCATCCCTGACCAAACCGCACACCCCGATAACATCACCGGCAGATAACACATCAAACTCTTTTCTGTCCTGCACCACTTTCGCACTGCCGCTGAGCAAAAGATAAAAATTATTTTCCACCTCCCCCTGGCGAATAAAAACCTCACCGGCGGGTATTTGATAAAAAATTTGCTGGTTATCCGACAAAATACGGATTTCATCGGGTAGCAGATCGCTAAACAGGCTCAGGCGGCTAATGATCTCATAAGCCTTGAAGCTGGGCACTTTTTTAACTTTGATGGTCGACAAAGCATCCCTCCGTAGGCGTTTCAGCTAAGCTGTAAGGTAAAAGCTTTTCCATTCATAATGTTAACAACAATAAAACAACAATCCCCCTAAAAGGGCAATCATGGCAAGCTCTGTTAAATTGCCAAAATTAACAATGACTAAGGCTAATATAAGCTTAGTTCATATTCACCAAGCTGCCGCCGTCAATCCTTTAAACCATCGCCCGGGAAACAGGGCAGTTTCACTGCCCGGTTTTGCCAATAAAGATAAATAGCTTCACTCACCGGTCCCCTTGTAGCACCAGAGCGTAGCAAATTTAACTAACCTCAGCTTTAAATTGAAAAAAAACAAAAATACAAAGCATTTATCTTAGTGATTAATATTGCAAATGATAATAATTCCTATTAACATATATAAATACTAACAATTATCGTTTGTTCATTGCTGCAGATCCCTGCGGTCATGAACCTAAAAAGGGAATACAGTGTCAGCAAATCCAGAAGTACTCTACCCATCCATTGCCATCAGCCCACTGTTTGAAGGCAGTCGTTTACCTTTACTGGTTACCCCTGCCGGTAACGCTTCCTTAAAGCACTGTCTCAGTGACATCCAGCTATTGGTAAGCAAGGAGCTTTATCTTAGCGGCGGCCTGTTATTTCACGGCTTTGAGCTGGACGCAGAAATGGAGTTTACCCATTTTTGCCAGTCTTTCGGTTATGATTTACTTAACTATGACTATGCCTCCACTCCACGCAGCCAGGTCAATAAAGGCGTATATACTTCAACCGAATATCCTGCCCACCAAAGTATTCCCTTACATAATGAGCAGGCTTATACCACCAGCTGGCCGATGAAAATCTGGTTTAACTGCGTCATTGCATCAGAAGAAGGCGGGGAAACGCCGATTGCCGACAGCCGTCTTGTCTATCAGGAACTTGATAGCGTTATCAAAGACAAATTTATCAGGCACGGCCTGCTCTATGTCCGCAATTACGGCAACGGCCTGGATCTGCCCTGGCAAAAAGCCTTCAACACCGAGAACAAAGGCGATGTCGAAACCTTCTGCCGCAGCAATAACATTGACTTTATCTGGAAAGAAGACGGTGAATTACAAACCCGGCAGATCTGCCAGGCGGTAGCCCAGCATCCGTTCACCCAAGAGATGGTCTGGTTTAACCAGGCGCACTTGTTCCATGTCTCTAACCTCGACCCTGCCATCCGTGAAACCCTGCTGTCCATTGTCGGCGAACAGGATCTGCCGCGAAATGTTTATTACGGCAACGGCGAGCGCATAGCCGACCATGAACTTGACCATATCCGCCAGGTACTCGAACGCTGCCAGATCAGCTTTCCCTGGCAAGTGGGCGATATCATGATGCTCGATAACATGCTCAGCGCCCATGCCCGCAGTCCCTTTAAGGGAGAGCGCAAAGTCATCGTCGCCATGGCCGAGCCCCATAGCTAATTAAGAAACCCGGCAATCCGCCGAATATTGCAAACAAACATCAGGCTAAGGAGGGCCACCCCTCCTTATTTTCCTATTACCGAAACCTATAGGTAATTTCGCATGAATAATACATCTGTTTTACCCTCAGCCACCAACTGGGTTCAAGTATTAGAACATCAGGCCCGTACTGCGGCAAACCATAAAGCTATCAGTGAGTTGTCCTCAGAGCTGGAGCAAAGCAATCAACTGAGTTATCTGGAACTGACACAGCAGGCCAAAGCCCTGGCCGTTGAACTCTCCCGGCAAACCAGCTTTGGCGACCGCGTGCTGCTGGTAATGCCCAGCAGCGTCGATTATATCGTGGGCTTTTTTGCCTGCGTCTATGCCGGGGTAATAGCGGTTACCGCCTATCCGCCGCACCTGAAAAAGCGCGACTGGTACCGCCTCAATGCCATTGCCGCCGACTGCCAGCCCGCGATAGTGCTGTATTCACAACAGCAAAGCACCCAGGTAGACAACTGGCTGCAAAACTCAGATTTCGCCATGAAAAAAATGATCGTCGGTGAGCAGGATATCCGCAATGCCGCGTTATGGCGTCAGGGAAACATTGACGAAAACGACCTGGTCTATCTGCAATACAGCTCAGGCTCTACCGGCAGCCCGAAAGGAGTGATGCTCAGCCATGCCAACCTGCTCAGCAATACCCGGTTGATCGCCGGCCACTACGGCATGACCGCGGATGACAAGCTCATTAACTGGCTGCCGCTGTTCCATGACATGGGTCTCGTGGGCTGCATACTTTCACCGGTACTGGCGGGAGCAGAAATTTTACTGATGCAATCCGCCTCGGTGGCACAACAGCCGTTAAAATTATTAACCGCTATTTCACAACATAAGGCCACAATCACCGCCGGACCCAACTTTATTTTCGATCTGGCTAGCGCCCGGATTTCAGCCGAAGAAAAAGCCCGCTTGGACTTAAGCCCGTTAAAGGCCTTTGTCAACGGTGCCGAGCCCATCAATGCCCAAACCATCAAGTCTTTTACCGACTACTTTGCCGATGCCGGCCTGGCAGCAAATGCGGTCAAACCTAGCTATGGTATGGCAGAAGCCTGCCTTATGGTCACCTGCACCGGCCAGGAGCAAAGCTATCACCTCGTGTCTGTGGATAAGGACCAGCTGCAGCTGGATAAAGCCATCAGCGCAACACAAAATACCCAGGAACTTGCCGCTTCCGGCAGCATGATTGAGGGACTCGAGGTAAAAATTATTCACCCGGACACCCGGGTATCGCTACCGGATACCTATATCGGTGAAATCATGTTCCGCGGCGACAGCGTCTGTCGGGGCTACTGGCAGAAGCCGGAATTAAACGAAAAAACCTTCAACCAGGTGATCGACGGCGAAACCGGCTATATGTGCAGCGGCGATCTCGGCTTTATCAAAAACAACCAGCTGTTTGTCACCGGACGGCGCAAAGAAATGTTTATTATCAACGGCCGCAACTTTTATCCTCAGGATCTGGAAAAAACCGTCACCCGGGTAGGTCCCGAGGTGATGATCCACGGCGGCGCCGTTTTTGAAATCCCGGGCCAGGATCCGAGCGAAAACCGCCTGGTACTGGTACAGGAGCTTTCCCGTAAAGGCCTGGCCCTGAAAGATCACAGTGAATTGCTCAAAAACATCTTATCCCAGGTGGCTGAGGTGCACGAAGTCAAGCTCACCGATATCGTGCTGCTGCGCCCGATGGCATTGCCCAAAACCACCTCGGGAAAAATTCAGCGAGTCGGCTGCCGCGAGGCCTATTTAAACAACCAGCTGACCATAGTCGACAGCTGGCAACAGCCAAAAGCAGATAATCACAGCTCACAGCAATTACCCGAAATAGAAGCCGGTTGCGCCAAATCGATTGCCGCCTGGATCAGTGCCTGGGTCGCCCAGAGATTTGGCCTGCCTGCTGAAGAGGTGACGCAAACACAGGAATTAAGCCAGCTGGGACTGGACTCGATCGACGCCATGACCCTGACCCATGAGTTATCGGTACGCCTGGGTAAAGCATTAACCGCTGATTTATCCTGGACTTACCCCAGCATCGAAGCCCTGGCCGATTTCCTCGCCAACAAAGATCATGACAGCCAAAACTCCGGCTACTCAGAGCCGTTAGAGGGAGTGATCTAATGTCAAAGCAGTTATTACAGCTCTGCTGGCAGCAAGGCATCCGCTTATCTTTGAACGGTGAAAACCTCGGCTTTAAAGCCGCTCCCGGCGCCATGACGCCAGAAATCATGGCGAAAATCAAAGCAAACAAAGGCGCATTAATAAAGCAACTTAAACAGACGCCGGATTACTTCAATGCCAGGCCGCTAAGCGCCAACGAGCGCTCGCTGTGGTTCCTGTACCGCATGCAGCCGGACAGTGTTGCCTACAACATGGCCTATGCGGTCAAATTGCGCCCGGGTTTTGATGCCGAAGGCATCCAGCAGGCTCTGGACAGCTTGATCCTGGCACACCCAATCCTCGGCTGCCATTATGGCGAGAGAGACGGTATTGCCCTGCAGTGGTTGACCCCGGGAGGCATCAAGCCGCTATCCGTCAGCGAAATGCACCAGGGAGAACAGGAAGAAATTGATGCCTGGCTGAGCCGTCAGGCAGATGAACCGCTGGCGCCGGACCAGGGTAAAACCTGCCACAGCGCCCTGCTGTGTAACCATCACCAACAAGGTACAGATCACTACCTGATCTTAGTGGTACACCATATTGCCGCCGACTTTATTTCCTTTGAGATCTTGCGCCGGGATCTGCTGCGCCTGCTCAACAAGCAGGATGTTGCCAGGCGCCAGTTTGAGCAGTATGACTACCAGGACTGGTTATACGAACAAAAAAACCGGCCGGAGGACGAAGCCTATTGGCTGGAGTCATTGGCGGATGTGCCCCAGCTCCAGCTGCCCACAGACTTTGCCCATGGTCTCGAACGCCAGTCTGCCGGTGAAGAAATACAGCACCGGATCGGGGAAGACCTTGCCGGAAAAATCCGCCAGGCCTGCCGCGAATTAAAAGTCACCCCTTACCTGTGGTGGCTGGCTTCTTTCCAGTGGTTTATGGCGCGGTTATCGGGACAGAACGATTTTATTATCGGCACCCCGAGTGCCGGCCGTTTAAAACCTGAGCATAACGAACTGGTAGGTTACCTGGTCAACCCGCTGGCACTGCGCTGCCAGATAGACAATAACACCAGCTTCCCGTTATGGCTCGAGCAGGTCAAAGCGCAAATGCAGGCGGCGATGAAGCACCAGGCCTATCCTTTTGCCAACCTGGTAGACAAACTGGATTTTGCCCGCAGCGAAGGACGCAGCCCGGTATTCCAGCATATGTTTACCCTGAATCAGCTGCATCAGGACGAATTAACAGCGAAAGTGATCGAGCAGGAACTGCTCACCGAACAAAGGGGTGCCGCCCATGAACTTAACCTGGTGGTGGTCGACGATAAAACAAACTTTAACTGCAAATGGCGTTACAACAACAGCCTGTACCGCAGGGAAACGGTTGAAACTATCCTGGCCATGTTTGAACACTTTGCCGCCGGGCTGGTTGAACATAAGCATCAGCCACTAAAAGACTTCAACATCAGCCCGCAGGCACTGGCTTCTGCCCTGAGCGGAAAAAGCCAGCAGCCAGGCGCCGACACTGCCTGGCAGGCTTTTGAGCAGCAACTGACCTTAAAGCCGCAGGGCAAAGCGCTGCAATCCGGCCCTATCAGCCAAAGTTATTATGAGATGGCCGGCGACATAGAGCAGCAGGCCAAGGTACTGCAACAGCAAGGTATCCGCCCCGGTGACCGTGTTGGCCTGTGCCTAGAGCGCTCCATCAGCCAGGTCAGCCTAATGTTTGCCTGCTGGCGCCTTGGCGCAAGTTTTGTCGTCCTCGATCCCCAGTGGCCACAAAAACGCCTAAGCTACATAGTCGCAGACGCCCGCCTTAAGCTAGTGATCGCACAGCAAACCACAGCTTTAGCCGATGCCACAGCCACCTTAGATCTGGACAGAATAAACGAGCCGGTGAATGAGACCCTTTCACCCTGCCCGCTTAAAGCAGACGATGAAGCCTATGTCATCTACACCTCGGGCTCTACCGGCCAGCCCAAAGGCGTTTCCGTAAGCCAGCAAAACCTGATGTATTATGTCCATGGCCTGATGCAGCAGCTGGAGTTAAGCCCGGATGCCAGCATGGCCAGCCTATCCGCCCACAGCGCCGACCTCGGTTACACCGCCCTGTTCGGTGCCTTGCTCACCGGCCGCACCTTAAGGCTGCTGGGGGAATCCCTGGCACTGGATACCCAGGCCCTGGTATTGGAACTGACGGTACGGCCGCTGGATTGCTTAAAAATCGTGCCGTCCCACCTCAACGGCTTGCTGCTGGCTGCAGAAAATAACGCCCTGCTGCCGCGCCAGGCGCTGATTTTCGGCGGCGAAGCCTTGCCCTCCCAGCTGGTAGAGAAAATTCACCAGCAGCAACCCGAGCTGGCGCTATACAACCATTACGGCCCGACGGAAACCACGGTCGGTGTGCTGGTCAATAAAATCAGCCGGGAAAATGATCAGCCGATCGCCCTGGGTCAGCCTTTGGCCAATGTCCAAACCAAAGTGGTCGACAGCTGCGGCCATCTTGTTGCCCAAGGCCTGCCGGGAGAGCTGCATATTGCCGGTCCCACGGTAAGCCAGGGTTACCTCAACCGCCCGGAGCAAACCGCCGCCAGCTTTTATCAAGGACAGGGACAAACCTGGTACCGCACCGGCGATGCCGTGGTGCAGCGCGGGCAAGCCATTTATTACCTGGGACGGACAGATTTCCAGGTAAAAATCCGCGGCCACAGGGTTGAGCCGGGCGAAATAGAGCACAGGCTGCAGCAAGATATCCAAAACGCCGTAGTGGTCAATAAACCTGAAACAAACGGCAAAAACCGTTTAGTGGCCTATGTGGTGGCGACACCGGAGCAAATCTCGGCCGTGCGCGAACAGATGGCCAGCGAGTTGCCGCCCCATATGATGCCGGCCCTATGGCAGGCGCTGCCCGAGCTGCCGCGCCTGGCCAACGGCAAGGTTAACCGCCAGCAGTTGCCTGAGCCGGAAGCAGCAGACAAGCAGGCAGACGCCGAAGCAGAAAAGCAAACAAGTACTGCAGAAAGCGAGACAGAACAAGCCTTGCTGGCCATCTGGCAGGAATTGCTGGGACAAGAACAGATAGGCATCAACGATGACTTCTTTAGCCTGGGGGGAGACTCTATCCTGGGATTACAGGTGATAGCCAAAGCCCGCAAGCAGGGGCTTACCCTGACGCCGCAGCAAATCTTCCAGCATAAAACCATTGCCAGACTGGCACAAATAACGGCACCAAGGGCCAAAGCGCAGCAAGGACTTAAACAAAGCGAACAAGCCTTACTGACTATAGTCAGGCAGATACTGGGCAAAGAAGACTTCAGCGTTGACGACGACTTCTTCGCCCGCGGCGGCGATTCAATCTTAAGCCTGCAAGTGGTAGCCGGTGCCAGAAAGGCCGGTATCAATATCCTGCCCAAAGATATTTTTAAGCATAAAACCATTGCCGCCCTGGCCGCCCAGCTGCCGGAGCAGGAACAAAGCAGCAACCAGGCATCCGCTTCAGCAAGACAGCAAACGGCCTTTGCCTTAACCCCGATCCAACATTGGTTCTTTGAGCAACAACTGGCAAAACCCCAGCACTGGAACCAGGCGTTATTGCTCGACTGCCAACAAGCCATGGAGCTTGATGCCTTACGCCGGGCCACTGCCCAGGTATTACAGCGCCATCCCAGCCTGAGCCTGGCTTTTAAACAAGAAGGCGACAGCTGGCAACAACAATATCAGGCCTATCAGCCAGCTTGGGCGGAACAGGTAGTGAAACAGGCATCCGAGGCCCCTTCAGCAGAAGTATTAAACCGCTACCAGGGGGAATTTGAGCTGCACTCTGCCCCCTTACTGCGTATCGTTTACTTCCCAACCAGCAAACAGCTGCTGCTCAGCGCCCATCACCTGATTGTCGATGCCGTCTCCTGGCAAATCATACTGGAAGAGTTATTTAGCCTGTATCAGCAGCTAATTGCGGGGAAAACAGCTAAAATTTCGGGTAAAAGCGGTGATTTTTCTTTATGGCAACAGGCACTGGAAAAACAGGTCCAGATTTATCAGCAAGACACCTTAGTGCGCTATTGGCAAGATCAGCTCAGCAGCGATCAAGCTTATCAGCGGGAGCAGCACAGTGATAACACCTATGGCAACAGCCGCCATTGCAGTTTATCCCTGGACGAATCCCTGACCTCGGCTTTATTAACTACCGCCTGTCACAGTTATAACAGCCAAATCCAGGAGTTGCTGCTCACCGCATTGGTGCAGGTACTAAGCTCCTACCTGGGGCAGGATAAGATCACCATAGAGCTCGAAGGCCATGGCCGGGAGAGCGATATTCTCGGCGCAGATGCTGACTTAGATCTTTCCGCCACCAGCGGTTGGTTCACCAGCCGTTATCCGCAAAAATTTACCGCGGTAAACGAGCCGGAGCAGGCCATCATCCAGGTGAAAGAACAGCTGCGCAATATTCCCGACAAGGGACTGAGCTACGGCCTGCTGCGTTACCTGACAAACAAGCCGTTAACAGATAAAAGCTGGGGCCAGTCATCGCTGGTATCCTTCAACTATTTAGGCCAGCAAAATACATCAGATAAACTGGGCTTTAGCTTAAACCAGATGCTCTGCCCCGGCATGCGCGCCGCAGAAAACCAGCGCCCGCACCTGCTGGATATCAACGCCGTGATCAACCAGGGCATGCTGCACTTTGACTGGTGTTACCCGGGCAGCGATCCGGCATTTGCCGACATCCCGCAGCTGGCACAAGCCTTTAAGCAACAAGTGATCGACCTTATCCGCCATTGCGCCACGCCGGCAATTGGCCGGGCAACGGCTGCCGACTTCCCCAATGCCGGGATCAATGACAACCAGTTCATCGATCTTTTATCTGAGCTAATGAGTTAACCGAATTCCCATGACTAATCCATCGACTAGACAACTGACAACGCCGTCAGATAAGCAACTAAAGCAATTATCGAAAAATATCGAAAGTATTTACCCCCTGGCTCCGGTTCAGCAAGGCATGTTATTCCATACCCTGATGCACCCGGGCACAGGTATGTACCTGCAGCAATATCAGCATACTATGGTCATGGACGACCTGGACGTTGCCGCCTTTGAAAAAGCCTGGCAAGCGGTGGTCGACCGCCATCCTTTGCTGCGTACCGCTTTCGTTCACGAAACCCAGGAACGCCCGTTGCAGGTAGTATTTAAATCCGCCAAGCTGCCGTTTGAATACCTGGATTTGGGCCACTTAGAGGCAACGGAGCAAAAAGAAAAAATCGAGCGCATGCTCGCCGATGAGCGTCAAAGCGGCCTGCCCTTTAACCGGGCGCCAATGATGCTGATACGCCTGATCAAATTATCGGACAATCGCTATCATTTTATCCGCAGCTACCACCATATCCTGATGGATGCCTGGTGCTTCGGCATCGTCATGTCCGATTACCTCAGCTTTTACCGCCACTACACCAAAGGCACAACGCTGGAACTGACACAACCCGCCCTTTATGAGGACTATATTGCTTATCTGGAACAGCAAGATCCGCTGGCGCAGCAAGATTTCTGGCAAAAAAACCTGGCAGGATTCACTGCCCCAACTTCCTTGGGGATCAGCCAGAAAGGCAAGTTTAAAGACCCGCAAGCGGATCTGAGCCGGGATATCATTACCCGGTTGAACAAAACGCAAAGCAGCGCCCTGGTGCAAATCGCCGGTGAATTCGAGATCACCCTTAATACCTTACTGCAGGCGGCCTGGGCACAAACCTTGGCTTATTACAGCAACCAGCAGGATGTCGTTTTCGGGGTCACGGTCGCAGGACGCTCACTGGCGCTGCCGGGCATAGAGTCCATCGTCGGCCTGTTTATCAATACCCTGCCGCTGCGCTGCCACCCTGATCCGGAGAAAAACCTGGGACAATGGCTTAAGGGACTGCAGCAGGACAACCTCTTGATGCGTGAAAACGAACAGGTACCTCTCTCCCAGATACAGCAATGGAGCGAGGTTAAGCGCCAGGATCTGTTCGAGAGCATTTTTGTCTATGAAAATGCCAATATGTACAAATCCCTGAGCCAGGAAGCTCTTGAATTTGAAGTGGAAAGCGCCGAAAACCGCTCCAACCTCAATTACCCGCTGACGGTAACGGTACTACCGGCAGAAGAGATACAGCTGGAACTGACCTATGCCACCGCCGATTTCGCTGCCGGCGATGTCGAAAAAATGCTGGCTTACTTCAAGTCTTTACTGCTCAATATCATAGCGCTGGAACAGCCGAAACAAGCAAACCTGGCCGCTGTGATACCTGAACCGGCCGCCTTATGCCTGGCCGGGAAGGACATCCCGGCTAAGCTTAACGCCTGCCAGCGCTTTGCCGAACTGGCCACACAACAACCGGATGCCGATGCCGTGATCTGTGAACACGGCCGCCTCAGTTATGCCCAGCTCGACAACCGCAGCAATGCCCTGGCCCACTACCTCAAAGCCGAGCATAAAGTCGGTGCCGACACCTTAGTGGGGCTTTTTGTCGACCGCTCTATCGACATGGTGGTGGCCATGCTGGCAATCCTTAAAGCCGGCGGCGCCTATGTGCCGTTGGATCCGTCTTTTCCCGTCACCAGACTGGACTATATGGCCAAAGATGCCGGACTTGACATCCTGCTGACCCAGGCGCATTTAAGCGGCCATGCCCTGTTCGAACATCACAGCGGCATTGCCCTGGATACACAGGCTTTTGAGCAAACGCTGGCACAATACCGGGACCTGCCGCCGCTTCCCCTGGACATCAGTCCCCAGGATCTCGCTTATGTCATTTACACTTCAGGCACCACGGGCAAGCCTAAAGGCGTCATGGTAGAGCACGGACAACTGAGCCACTTCCTGGTCAATGTCCGGGAGCGCTACCGGATTTCGGCACAAGACAGGGTAATGCAGTTTTCCACCATCAATTTCGATATCTCCGTGGAAGAATGTTTTGGCGCCCTCTGTTTCGGCGCCGCCCTGGTACTCAGGGATGAACGCTGCATCTCAGATCCCGGTCACTTTTATCGTTTCTGTGGGCAGCACGAGATTTCCGTAGTCAGTTTACCTACCGCCTTCTGGCACCAGCTATCTGTTTACCCGATCGAGCAATTGCCCGCATCGCTGCGCCTTATTATCGTCGGCGGCGAAGCCCTGCAAAGCGAACGAGTCAAAAGCTGGTTTAACCGTTATCAGCAGGCGGAGCTCATCAATACCTATGGTCCGACGGAAACCACTGTTACCGCTTGCGGTTATGTTATCAACGCAAAGAACGCTGATAGCAGCGAACAACCCATAGGCATGGCCAATGCCAATACCCGCCTCTATATTTTAAACGACAAGTTACAGCCGGTGGCGCCGGGAAGCTGCGGCGAACTTTATATCGGCGGCGCAAGTGTTGCCCGCGGTTATTTAAATCAGGAGGAAATGACCAGGGAGCGCTTTATTCAGACACCTTTATCGGCAGATCGCCTCTACCGCAGCGGCGACCTGGTACGTTGCAATACCGATAACCAACTGGAATTTATCGGTCGCATCGATGATCAACTCAAAATCCGTGGCTTTCGAGTCGAGCTAGGGGAAATAGAACAGGCATTAGGCAAATGTGCTGATATTAACGATGCGGTTGTTGTCGCAAAAGCCAACGACAGCGGCGATAAACAGCTGGTGGCTTATGTGGTCAGTAGCAGCCCCGTCACAGAGGAGCACCATTTTATTACCTCCCTGCGCCAAACCCTTGCCCAGGATTTGCCCGACTACATGATGCCATCGTCCTTTATGCTGCTGGACAAGCTGCCGCTGACTGCTAACGGAAAAGTTGACCGCAAGGGCTTGCCCGAGCCCGAGCTGTCATCGGCGCCGGAGCAGTATCTTGCCCCCAGCACGGCAACCGAAAAACTCTTGTGCCAGGTATGGCAGCAAGTCCTGGGCGTTCCCCGGGTCGGTGTCCGGGATAACTTCTTTGAACTGGGCGGACATTCCCTGCTGGTGATGCAGGTGATGTCTCAATTGCAAAAAGCTGGCTTAGCAATGGAGGCCCGCCAGTTATTCAGTGCCCCTTCGCTGGCCGAGCTGGCATATGAACTGGATAACAGGGCACAAGAGAAGGTACCAGCCTTTAAAGCAGCCGATAATATTATTCCGGATAATGCCTCTGTGATCACTCCGGATATGCTGCCGCTGATAGACCTGAGCCAGGAAGACATAGAAAAAATCATCGCTAAAGTACCCGGGGGTACTGCCAATATCCAGGATATCTATCCGCTGGCGCCGCTGCAACAGGGGATCTTATTCCATCATATGATGGACCCGAAAAACGATCCTTATGTAATGCCCACCTACCTGAAAATAACCGGCACAGATAGTTTTAACCGCTTTATTTTTGGACTGAACCAGGTTATTGCCCGTCACGACACTCTGCGCACTGCCGTGCTCTGGCGCGACATGCCACAGCCGGTGCAGGTGGTTTACCGCAGCGCCGAGCTGCCGGTTAACCGTGTCAGCCTGCCGGGCGATGACAATGACGACCTGCTCAGCCGCTTCAAGGCCTATGATAAGGATCAGACGCTGGCGGTTAATATCGAACAGGGACCACTGCTTAGCCTGACAGTTGCCCATAATAGCAACAGTGATGAATATATAATCCGCCTGCTGGATCACCATGTGATCTCAGATCATGTCACCATTGATATCATCCAACAAGAATTGTCGCTTATCTTTACCGGACAGCAAGAACTGTTGCCTGAGCCGGTACAATACCGGGAATTTGTCGCTTTTGCCAAACACCAGGAGCAACAGCAAGATGATGCCGCCCGGGAATTCTTTAACAAGCAGCTCGGCGATATCAGCGAAACCTGTGCCCCCTTTAACCTGATGAA